>NZ_JACRVF010000003.1 GCF_014306105.1 Pontibacter cellulosilyticus
GCTATTACACCATCAATGTGTCTGTCAGATCCCGGCCTCTTGCTGCCCTCCCCGAAAGGAAGGGCGAATCAATTTCCTTACTTAATTATGCTATCTGTCTCTTGCAATCTCTCAAAGAACTTGTGTAAAAACCTGTTGTCTTTACCCTGTGGCAACCACTGCTGCCGTTTCTTATTTTTCTAAGCCCACTCGTTTGCGGGGTGCAAAGTTCGGAAGTTTTCATCAAACCACCAAAACTTTTTTCAATCTTTTTTTTCTCTCCCCCCTCCGGAACTTCCTTCCGAAGCGGGCTGCAAAGGTAGGAAACATTTCCCTATCCGCAGCAATCTTTTTTCAACTTTTTTTTCGGCCTTTCTCTGCCGTCCGCCTCTCGTTCAGAACCGGGATGCAAAGGTAGGAAGAGTTTCGGAAACCGCAAACTTTATTTCAAGTTTTTTTTCGGCCGCTTCCCGGTGGAAAACCGCTCTCAAAGCAGCCAGGCCGCCTTTTCAAGCACTTACCCTTTCAGTCTCAAGCCCCGTCCCTGCCGAACCGGGATGCAAAGGTAACAACAGTTTTTTGAGTTGCAACACCCTGCTTGAAAGTTTTCCTCACCTGATGCCTAAGTGACAGAAAATGAGCCGCAAAATTTTAAACGCCTCCTGCCTCCGTCCGAGGCCGCCCCCCCATTGGGAACGGGCGCAGAGTCATAACCATTTCCAAGTGGTGAAAAGTTCACCGCCTGAACACTTTTTTTAAACAATGCTTCTAACTCCTTCCTAAAGCAAAAAGCCCGGCACTGTGGGCCGGGCTTTCTGATTTATATGTATAGCTATTAGGCTACATTCATTGCATCTCTCTTTAAAGTGCTTTTTCTGTCTGGTCCTACCGACACTATAGTAATAGGTACCTGCAGATGCTCTTCTACAAATACGAGGTAGTTTTTAAAGGCTTCCGGAAGCTCTTCTACAGAATCTATTTGGTTCAGATCAACTTTCCAGCCTGGCAGCTCTGTATAAATTGGCTTTACACTTCCTTCCTCCAGTGAATGAGGAACCTTATCTGTTATCTCTCCAGAAGGCAGCTTGTAATGTGTACATATATGTATAGTATCGAACTCTGTCAATACATCAGCTTTCATCATGTTGAGCTGCGTTACGCCATTCAGCATGATAGAGTATTTCAGGCTTGGCAGGTCAACCCAACCGCAACGGCGCGGACGACCTGTTGTTGATCCGAACTCTCTACCGGCTTGTCTTATCTCCTCCCCTACTTCATCAAGAAGTTCTGTTGGGAATGGTCCGCTGCCCACACGCGTACAGTATGCTTTAAAAATACCGTATACTTCGCCTATATGTCTTGGAGCTACACCTAAACCCGTGCAAGCACCGGCCACAAGTGTTGTAGATGAAGTAACAAAAGGATAAGTACCAAAGTCTATATCTAACAATGATCCTTGCGCCCCCTCGGCAAGTATACGCTTTCCGTTCTTCAAAGCCTCGTTGATCATGTATTCGCTGTCAACCAGGTTTAATGACTTCAGGTAATTTACAGCATCAAAGAATGCCTGCTCCTGCTCACCCAGTTCCAGCTGCTGACCATAAAACTCAACTGTCTTTCTATGGCGCTCTACTAATTTGTTATATCTCTCCTGGAAATCATCTGCCAGAATATCTCCAACACGTAAACCTACACGACCTATTTTATCCTGATAAGTTGGGCCAATGCCTTTTAATGTAGAACCGATCTTACCGCTTCCCAGTGCTTCTTCTGAAACTCTGTCGAGTATTCTGTGAGATGGCAGGATGAGTGATGCTTTTTTAGAGATGAATAAGTTCTTGGCTGCGTCAACGCCTCTATCTGTTAGCTTCTGCATTTCGGTGCGAAACACGATAGGGTCTAACACTACGCCATTGCCGATGATGTTTTTGATATGTGGATGAAAGATGCCTGAGGGAATTTGGTGTAGTACGTGCTTGGTACCTTCAAACTCTAATGTATGACCTGCGTTTGGTCCGCCCTGGAAACGGGCAACAATGTCATAGGTCGGTGCCAGTACGTCGACGATTTTTCCTTTTCCTTCGTCGCCCCACTGCAGACCTATTAATATATCAACTGCCATTATGGTTTTAGTATATTGATTCCTTTAAGAATTGAGCCGCAAAGTTATCGTTTTCTGCGATAGTAAAAATCGCGTTTAGCTTTGTAACGATAAGCAGCTTACGGATATGATTAGACGGCTTGATGAGCACAAGTTCGCCGCCGCGGTTTCTAAATTTGGTTAAAAGAGATACTAGCACTCCCATACCGCTACTATCCATGAAGCGAACATTAGACAAATCTACGGCACAAAGCAGCACTTTTCCATCCTGCTCCTTATCAACATTCTCTATCATTTGCTGAGTGTCGGTACCTGCTACCAGGTCACCTTCCAGCCTTATAAATAAAATGTCATCCTTCAGCTCTGCCTGATACTTCATGTTGCTTCTCTTCTGTAGCTTTTTTGGCGCGGCAATCGCCGCAAATACCGTATAGATTTAGGGAATGATGCAAGATATGAAAATTTAACAGTTCACCCACCATCGTCTGGATCTGGTGCACGCGCGGATCACAAAACTCTACCACCTTGTGGCACTCGGTGCAGATAACGTGGTCGTGCTGACGGTAACCATATGACTTTTCGTACTGCGCCAGGTTACGGCCAAACTGGTGCTTGCTTACCAGGTCGTTCTCTACCAAGAGGTCTAATGTATTATAAACTGTAGCGCGGCTAACCTGGTAGTTTTTGTTTTTCATACTTATATAGAGAGACTCCACGTCAAAGTGGCCGTCACGGGAGTAGATCTCCTCGAGTATAGCATAACGCTCTGGTGTTTTACGCAGGCCTTTGCTCTCTAAGTATGCGGTAAAGATTTTCTTTACCTCTTCAAATTTGATATGATCTAATGCCATTTCTGTTCTTACTATTATAAGGTGTACAGCTTTTAGTCAAAACGTTCTACTGTAAGCACACCGTTCACTTTACCCATGCGCTGAATAAGTTTCTCTAGGTGGCTGGTGTCATTTACAAACACCATAATATTCCCTTCGAAAATGCCATCATGAGAATCTATGGTAATGGAGCGCATGTTCACTCTTAAACTTGTTGAGATAATCTTTGTCAGGTCGTTTACCAAGCCAACCCGGTCTGTACCTTTAATGCGGATACCTGCCAAAAATGCCAGCTCCTTCTGATCTGTCCATTTTGCTTTGATGATGCGGTTACCGTAGTTCGACATCAGCTCAATGCCACGCTGGCAGTTGGTGCGGTGTATCTCTATACCATCATCCTCGGTCTGGAAGCCAAACACATCATCGCCCGGAATAGGGTTACAGCATGTTGCTACTTTATACTCTATATTAGAAGTGGTCTCCCCGATCACCAACATATCAGAGTTCACGCCCCTGATCTTCTGTACTTCCTTATCAAAGGACTTCAGATCAAGCATAGAAGAGCCTTTCTCGGCCGTGGCTGTAAAGATAACCTCTTTAATATTTTTGATATCAATATGGCCAGTGGCTATTCTATAGTGCAGGTCCTGCAGTGATGGCACATTAAAGAAAGCCATGAGCTTATTCATATTAGCTTGCGTATCCTGCACATGCAGCTGCTCAAGGCGGCGGTCCAACATGGCTTTGCCTTGCTCAGCACGGTTTTTCCGTTCTTCGCGCAGCGACTCCTTTATTCTGGAGCGGGCCTTGGATGTAACTACATACTGCAGCCACTCTTCGTTTGGCTTCTGCTTTTGCGATGTCAGAATCTCTACCTGGTCTCCGTTCTTTAATTTATAGCTTAGCGGCACCAGTTTCTGATTCACTTTAGCCCCCAAGCACTGCAAACCAATCTGGCTATGGATCTCAAAAGCAAAATCAAGGGCAGTGGCTTTATCCGGAAGTATGATCAGCTCACCTTTAGGCGTAAACACAAACACCTCCTCCACAAAAAGGTTTTTACGGAACTCGTCCATAAATTCCAGGGCGTTGGCCGTGTTGTTCTCCAGCATGTCGCGCACCTTGTTAATCCATACTTCAAGTCCGGACTCACCACCCTGCGAACTGTCGGTTTTATACTTCCAGTGGGCCGCGTAACCGCGCTCCGCAATCTCGTCCATTCGCTTGGTACGTATCTGCACCTCTACCCACTGCCCGGATTTACTCATAACAGTAGTATGGAGCGATTCGTAGCCATTGGCTTTAGGCGTGTTCACCCAGTCGCGCAAGCGGTCAGGGTTTGGCTGATAGAAGTCTGTTATAATAGAGTATACCTGCCAGCATGCTGCTTTCTCATTCTCCAGCGGCACGTCAAGTGTAATCCGTATAGCAAACAGATCGTAAATCTCATCAAAGGTGATGTTCTGTTTCTTTATCTTTTTAAGGATAGAGTAAATAGACTTTGGTCTGCCTTTGATATTGAACTTAAAGCCATACTTGCGCAGCTCCTCCTCTATCGGTGATATAAAGTCTTTGATAAACTTATTACGAGCACTGCGTGTCTGGCGAATTTTGTTGGAGATGTCCTTATACGTATCAGTATCGGTATACTTCAGGTATAAGTCTTCCAACTCTGACTTTATAGCGTACAAGCCCAGGCGGTGTGCCAGCGGCGCGTACAGGTACATAGTTTCAGAGGCAATCTTCAGCTGCTTGTGGCGTGGCATACTGTCCAGCGTACGCATGTTATGCAAGCGGTCAGCCAGTTTAATAAGTATAACCCGAACATCGTCGCTGAGGGTAAGCAGCATTTTACGGAAGTTCTCTGCCTGTTGCGACGAGCCATAATCGAATACGCCTGAGATTTTGGTAAGGCCTTCGATAATACGCGCCACACTTGGACCGAACTCACGCTCCACATCCGCAATCTCCATGTCGGTGTCTTCCACCACATCGTGTAGAAGCGCGGCAACGATAGAAGTAGTACCCAAGCCAATTTCCTCAACGGCAATCTGAGCTACGGCAAGCGGGTGGTATATATAAGGTTCTCCGGACTTGCGACGCATGTCTTTGTGCGCCTCCACAGAAGTATTAAAAGCTTTCTTAATTATCTTGGCATCGTTGTCCTTTAAAAAGGGCTTCGCATACCTCAACAGCTTTCTGTAATACCTTAAGATCTCTTTGCGTTCTGCTTCCGGATCAATTGTTGTAACCATATGCAATTCTAGAATAAGCACTTAGCTTTTAATGCAGCCAATAGCTTACTATAAGTATAAGTGGGTAGTGGCTTTATAAGTTTCAAATATATTTCAAATATAATTGATTCTGTGCTGCAATCAATAACCTCCTGTGTTAAAGGTAGTACGATAGCGACTACATATCTCCATTAAAAAATATTTGAAAAAATTTTGGAGCGGGTATTGCAGTTTAAAATTCCTTGTTTACCTTTGCATCACAATAACAAACAAGCACACTTCAAGCGGATGTGGCGAAATTGGTAGACGCACTAGACTTAGGATCTAGCGCTGCGAGGCATGGGGGTTCGAGTCCCTCCATCCGCACAAAACATAAACCCTCAACAGCCATGTTGGGGGTTTGTTTTTAGTAGATATTTCAAAAACAAAAATTATAAAGCCTTGAATATTACATTAAACCAAACCGACAGCACCAACGCGCAACTGAAGGTGGTACTGGAAGAGGCCGATTACGCTCCAAAGGTAGATCAGCAGGTTAAAGAGTACAGCAAAAAAGCACAGATAAAGGGTTTTAGACCTGGTAAAGTGCCTGCCGGTCTTGTAAAGAAAATGTATGGCAAGAGCATCCTGGTAGAGCAGATCAACCAGCTTTTGCAGCAGGAAATCTCTAAGTACATCAAAGAAAACGATGTAAAACTTTTAGGTGAGCCGCTTCCTGAGCCTAACCAGGCTGAGATTGACTGGGACAACCAGAAAGATTTCGAGTTTACGTATGCAGTTGGTTTACTTCCTGATTTTAACCTTCCGTTGGATAAAAGCGTAGAGGGTTACGCTATCGAGGTTGACCAGAAAACAATTGACGAGGCTTACGAAAACCTGAAGCGCCAGTTTGGCAAAACAGTAAATCCTGAGACATCTGAAGAAGGTGACTTTATTTCTGGTGAGCTGAAGCAGGTAGACGGCGAGTTCCAGTCTAAAACACTTATCCCTACTACCCGTGTAGTTGAAGGCAAAGAGCAGTTTGTAGGCGTTAAGGCAGGTGATGTTATCAAGTTCGATATCCGTAAGGCTTTCGGTGATGACAACGCTGCACTGGCACACGTTACTGGCTTAAGCAAAGAGGTAGTAGCTGACCTGAATGGTGAGTTTGAGTTTACTGTAGACAAGATTAACCGTACTGAGTCTGCTGAGCTTAACCAAGAACTTTTCGATAAGCTTTTCGGTAAAGACGAAGTAAAAACAGAAGAAGAGTTTGACGCTAAGATCCGCGAGACCATCAAGGAGAACTATGAGCGTGAGGCTGACAACCTGTTGTATCGCAACATCATCGATACACTAGTTGATAACGTTAATGTAGAGCTTCCAACTGAGTTCTTTAAGCGTTGGATCCAGGTTACGAACGAAGGCAAATTGACTGCCGAGCAGATCGATGAGAACTTCGATAAGTATGTTCGTGAGCTGAAGTGGTCTATGATCAAGAACAAGGTTGTAGAGGAGAACGAGCTGAAAGTAAGCAACGAAGAAGTTGTAAACAGTACAAAGGAGAAAATGCTTGCACAGTTTAACATGCCAGAGGTTCCTGAAGAACTAATGGAGAGCATGAACAACTATGCAAACCAGTATCTGCAGCAGGACAATGGCCGTAACTACATTAACGAGTACGAGCAATTACTAGCCGAGAAGGTGCTAGCTAAACTTAAAGAACAATTAACTGTTGTTGAAAAGACAGTTACTGCTGAGGACTTCAGAAACATGTCGTTTGAATAAGAACGACTTATAAACTATATTTAAAAAAAGGTCCTTTTTTAAGGACCTTTTTTTATTTTTGAGTAAACCGTAAACCTAAACAATATGATGTTTAACAAAGACGAGTTCCGCAAATTTGCTGTTAAAGGCCAGGGCATGAGCGGCCTGGGCGTAGATCAATATATCAATCACGTAGAAGGCAGGGCTATGCATACCATCGAAAGTATGACCCGTTCTGTAATTGAGGAAAGGCCAACTAACTTCCGTGAGATTGACGTATTCTCACGCCTGATCATGGACCGCATTATTTTCCTGGGCACACAAGTAGACGACTTCATTGCCAATATTATCACGGCTCAGCTGCTGTTCCTGGAGTCGGCAGATGCGAAGAAAGATATCCTGCTGTACATTAACAGCCCAGGTGGCTCGGTGTATGCAGGCCTTGGTATCTATGACACTATGCAGTATGTGAGCCCAGATGTGGCTACTATCTGTACTGGTCTAGCTGCCTCTATGGGTGCTGTGCTACTAGCTGGCGGTGCGCCAAACAAACGCTCTGCCCTACCACATGCCCGCGTAATGATTCACCAGCCAATGGGTGGTGCACAAGGCCAGGCATCCGATATCGAGATCACAGCCCGTGAGATCCTGAAACTGAAGAAGGAGCTATATGAGATTCTGGCACAGCACTCAGGTAAAACCTACCAAGAAGTTTATGATAACTCTGACCGTGACTACTGGATGCGTGCAGAAGAAGCCAAGGAATACGGCTTGATTGACGAGGTATTAACTCGCAAAAAAGCGTAAATCTAAAGTCTTACAACATTATCAAAACCCGCCTCAGAAAACCTGTGGCGGGTTTTTGTTTAACTATATAGCCCACTTTTAAGTATAATTTAGGTGCAGAAGCCGTGTCTAATGCTAAAATTTTTAAAAAATTATCAACAGGCATGTGTGGATATCGATTTCACACATATATCTGATATACAATAACTTATAGTCAATTTTAAGAATATAAATTTTAGTATTTAAACCATTTTTTTGTGACAATAGTAATATTTGCATTATGATATTTATGCAAGTATAAATTTCCAATTTTGTACCTTTGTTTAGCTCCGAGACCCGGGGCTGGACTTTTTTGGATCAATCGTTTCGTATGGCTGAAATAACTTGCTCTTTTTGCGGGAAAAATAAGAAGGATGTATCGGTGATGATTTCCGGTATAAACGCGCACATCTGTGACCGTTGTATTGGACAGGCTCAACAGATTTTAAATGAGGAGAATAAGATACGTGCAAACAGCCGTACTCCGAAGTTCAACCTGATGAAGCCGAAAGAGATGAAGACTTACCTTGACCAGTTTGTGGTTGGGCAAGACGAAGCGAAAAAGGTAATGTCGGTGGCAGTTTACAACCACTACAAGCGCCTGATGCAGCCAACGGAGAACGACGATGTGGTGATTGAAAAGTCTAACATCATTATGGTGGGTGAAACCGGTACTGGTAAAACTTACCTGGCGCGTATGATGGCTGGTATACTCCAGGTGCCTTTTTGTATTGCCGATGCCACTGTATTGACAGAAGCTGGTTATGTAGGCGAAGACGTAGAAAGTATACTTACGAGATTGCTACAGGCAGCTGACTATAACGTAGAGGCAGCAGAGCGTGGCATTGTTTACATCGACGAGATTGACAAGATTGCCCGTAAGAGCGATAACCCATCTATTACCCGCGACGTGAGTGGCGAGGGTGTGCAGCAGGCATTGCTTAAACTGTTAGAGGGTACTGTAGTAAACGTTCCGCCGCAAGGTGGCCGCAAGCACCCGGAGCAGAAAATGATCACGGTAAACACAGAGAACATCCTGTTTATTTGTGGTGGCGCCTTTGTGGGTATTGACAGATTGATCAAGAACCGCTTGAATACCCGTCCTATCGGATTCTCTAAGTCTAAATTGGATGATACAGAAGAGAACGAAAACTTCCTGAAGTATATCACAGCACAGGATCTGAAAAACTTTGGTCTGATACCAGAACTTATCGGCCGACTACCAGTAACTACACACTTAAACCCATTAGATAAGGAAACACTTCGACTCATATTACTGGAGCCTAAGAACTCTATCGTGAAGCAGTACAAGCGCCTGTTCGAGATGGAAAACATCAACCTTAGCTTCGACGAAAGCGCGTTGGATTATATCGTAGAGAAAGCATCGGAGTATAAACTTGGTGCCCGTGGCCTGCGCTCTATCTGCGAAGGTATCATGACAGACGCCATGTTTGAGCTGCCGTCTGAAGAAGGCACTAAGGAATTGGTAATTACCGGAGAATATGCCCGTGAGAAATTTGAAAAATCAACGCTAAAGCAGCTTAAGGTAGCTTAGTTTTGACATAAAGTATAAAAAGCAGAAGCCCCGGCTAATAATTTAGCCGGGGCTTCTGCTTTTTATACTTTTAAAGAATCTTTAACCAATTATGGCGTCAGTGAAGTCAGTTGTACTGGTGCAAAGTATAAAGTATAAAGTCTATACTCTAACCATTTCCTCCTTCAGATACCCTACCATTAACTCAGCGGCACGCTCGGCAGTACGGAAGTTACCTATCTTCTTACGCACAACGTCATATCCATCCAGTTGCTTTTTCAGGAAGTACTTATCAAAAAGAATCTGCTTCAGCTCTGCCACAATCTTCTTCGGTGTAAAGTCATCCTGAATTAGCTCAGTAACCACTGATTTATCCGCAATCAGGTTTACGAGTGAAATGTAAGGCACCTTAATCACCATTTTACCAATAAAGTATGAAATAGCGCTGGTTTTATAGCATACCACCTGCGGCACGTTAAATAGGGCAGTCTCTAAAGTAGCTGTACCAGATGTTACCAAGGCTGCTTTTGAGTGCGCCAGCAGGTCGTAGGTCTGGTCGTAAACGATCTTGATGTTTGGGTCTTTATTGTACTGCTCGTAATATTCTTTAGAGAAGTTTGAGACGCCTGCTACAATAAACTGGTAATCACGGAAGGAAGGTAGCACACTTAGCATCACGTCCAGCATGTTCTCTATCTCCTGTTTGCGGCTACCCGGAAGTATGGCAATGATCGGTTTGTTGTGGTATATCCTGTTCTTTGCCCTGAAATCAGAGACAGTTACGTGGTCTGTAACTGAATCACTCACTGGGTTGCCTACATAATCTACCTTGTAATCGAAGCGGCCGTAGAACTCCTCCTCAAAAGGCATAATCACGAACATGCGATCCACCACCTTTTTAATCTTATGCACGCGTCCCTGGTTCCAGGCCCAGATCTTTGGAGAAATGTAGTAGAATACCTTTAGGTTCTGCTTCTTGGCAAATTTGGCGATGCGCATATTAAACCCAGCATAGTCTACCAGTATCACTACATCGGGTTGCCAAGCTCTAATATCAGCTTTACACTCTTTCAGGAAACCCAGAATTTTGCGCAGGCTCTTGAAAACTTCGGCAAAACCCATAAAAGCCATCTCCTGGTAGTGGCGTACCAGATCCATTCCAGCTGCCTGCATCATGTCGCCGCCCCAACCGCGTATCTCCGCGTTGGGATCCTGCAGGCGCAGCTGCTTTATTAAGTTTGAGGCATGTAAGTCACCGGATCGCTCCCCAGCTATAATGTAATATTTCATGCAGTCCGTTCTGAGCTACCTGTATGGGTAATAATAAAAATTGGGATTGTAAACTGAGGGACTATTCCTCACCGAAATACTCTACGTAGTTTCTTGGCGTTTCGTATAGTTTCAGGCTGTGTAATTTTGCTCTGCCTCCGGTAATTTCAGAGATACGTGGCTCCAGGATTTTCCAGAACTCGATGGTCAGGTTTTCGGTGCTGGCCATTTTGCCCTCCATAAAAGGCACATCCATGTTCAGGTTTTTGTGGTCTACCTTTTTGATGATATGCTCACGGATAAGGGTACTCAGCTGTTTCAGGTCAATTACAAAACCCGTATCCGGGTCTGGCTTGCCTTTAACAGTAGTGATAAGTTCAAAGTTATGGCCATGCCAGTTAACGTTGGCACAAGGGCCGAACACTTCTTTATTCTTCGCCAGCGACCAATTCGGGTTATACAGCTTGTGGGCTGCATTAAAGTGCTCTAACCTGCTTACGTAAATCATTTAACCTCTAAAATTGTAATTCTTTTTGAACAGCAAATATACAAAGAAAGGAACACCAAAGAATGAAGTTATGATTCCAATTGGCAGACCTGCAGGCGGATAAATTACACGCGACAGCAAATCGCAAAGCAGCATAAAGAAACCACCCACAAAAGCACAGAAAAGTAAGTTACCACGACCTGTTGCTCCCATCACGGCACGGGTAACATGCGGGATGATCAACCCTACAAACCCAACAGGACCTGAGGTAGCCACCGCAAAACCTGTAACCACCGACACCACACCCATGATCACCCAACGCGTACGAGCTACTTTTACCCCTAGTGCCTGTGCCCGTTCCGAGCCGAGCAAAAGTACGTTTAGTTGTTTCTGATAAAAAAGGAAAAACAGCAAGGCCAGCACTATGGTAACAGCCGGGTACGCCACCAACTGCCATGTTGCCCGCTCAAAACTCCCCATCGACCAGAAGATCACTGATTTTAGTTTACCTTCGGAGTCTGATAGAAAAGTGAGCATGCCTACCATAGCTGTACAGAGAGAACTTAGGGCAATACCGGCTAAAAGCATTTGGCTTGGAATGAGCTGCCGCTTACGGTAGCCAAGTATAACCACCACCAGCGTAACCAAAAAGGCTCCGGCAAAAGCAAACACCGAGGGCAAGTATAAACCAGCCATACTTATCGGCACAAAGCCAAAGAAAACGATAACCGCACCCAACGATGCGCCTGAAGCCGTGCCTAGCAAGTATGGGTCTGCAAGGCCGTTGTTTACCATGGCCTGCATCAAGTAACCGCAAAAGGCCAATGAAGCTCCTACAACAAGAGCCAATATCAGGCGCGGCAAACGCAGATGTAGTATGGCAAAATGTGTGGTGTTGTCAGGGTTATAGTTAAAGAAGGCATCCCAGATAGTGGTGGCATTGGCCTCGAAAGACCCCACCTGCAGTCCCAGGCCCAACACGACTACAATTAGCAGCAGCGCTACTACAAAGTACAAGCCGCGCCCCATCATGGATACAAAAAGCCCTCCAGCTCCCTTAGCGACTCTACCACCCGCGGCCCCGGCCTGGATTGCAGGTTATCGGTTGGGTCGTAGATGCGGTTATTCTGGTAAGCCTTTACTTTACGAAGCTCCGGGTACAGGTTAAAAAACTCTTTTTCCAGCTTCTCTTTAGAGCCGCCCAGCAACACATCAGGGTTAAGTTTAAGGATATATTCACGGGTAAGCGCCGGGTAAGGCTGCTCAAATACTTCTTTTACAGCATTCTCCGCACCTAAGATTTTGAGTTTATCTGAGAAGATGGTATTCTGTCCGTACACGTATATCGGGTCTTTCCAAGTTATGGCCAGCACCTGCTGCGGCTGTGCTACATTTTTATACTTCCGGGCTATGCTTGCCACCTCTTTCCGCAACGAGTCTGCCAGTTGTGTAGCCTGCTGTTCCCGACCCATTATTTTGCCGATGTCCTCCATACCAGTAAAAACATCCTCTACGGTTCTGTACTTCTGGTAGTATACCGGCACACCCAGTTCTTTCAGCCTTTCTGCCACATCTAGCGGGGTAATGCCTTCCACAGTAAAGATCAGGTCCGGCTTTAGTAGCAATATCTGTTCATAGTCTACCGGGTAGTTGTTTACTACGGGTTTGGTATAAACAGCTGCCGGATAGTCGTCGTTTGGTGTTCTGGCAATAATGGTGCTGGTATCAAGTATAGCATACAGCATCTCCGTCATGGAGGAGGCCAGGGAGAACACTCGTTTCGGCTGCCCATTTAGCTCCAGCTTTCTACCCAGATCATCTTCAAGTATGATCTTTTCTGTTGCTGTACCTTTGGGGCTGTCGCCACCACAACCGTTTAGTACAGAAAGTGCAAGGGCAGCAAAACAAAGTATGGTATACTTTAGAAGGGAAAGCTTTGTGTATTGCGCCAAAGTATAGAGGTGTGTTGCCAAGGTTGCGTGGTTTATTTTCGTAAATTTAGCGCAAATTTCGATACAGGCTTAATTATAAACCTATGATAGTAGTAACCGGCGCGGCGGGCTTTATTGCCAGCTGCCTTGTAAGCAGGCTAAACCAAGCCAACTTTAACGACATAGTGGTAGTAGACAACTTTTCAGTCGTTAAAAAAGAAAGCAACTTAAAAGGCAAAAACATAAAAGAATACGTAGACCGCGACGGCTTTTTTGAGTGGCTGGATGAGAATTACGAAGAGGTAGAGTTTATTTTCCATCTGGGTGCCCGCACCGACACCACCGAGTTTAACAAAGATGTGTTCGACCTGCTGAACCTGAACTACTCCAAGAAAGTATGGAATGCCTGCTGCGAGTACCAGATTCCGTTGGTATATGCCTCTTCGGCGGCAACGTATGGTTCCGGCACTTTAGGCTATGATGATGACGAAGCTACTATTCCGCTACTGAAACCGCTGAATCCTTACGGCGAGTCTAAAAACGACTTCGATATCTGGGCACTGCAGCAAACAGCGAAGCCATTCTTCTGGGCTGGCCTCAAGTTCTTTAATGTGTATGGCCCTAACGAGTACCACAAAGGCAAAATGGCTTCGGTTATTTTCCATGCCTATAACCAGATTAAGGAAAAAGGTAGCATGAAGTTGTTCCGTTCGCACCACCCTGATTTTGCCGACGGTGAGCAGATGCGTGATTTTGTGTATGTGAAGGATGTGGTGGAAGTATGTATGTTCCTGATGCGCCACCGCAAAAACTCCGGTATCTATAACTTGGGCTCCGGCAAGGCGCGTACGTTTATGGCGCTGGCACTTAATACCTTTGAAGCCATGGGTGTAACACCAGAAATTGATTTCATGGACACTCCGGAGAACCTGCGCGACAATTATCAATACTTTACGGAGGCTAACATGAGCAACTTACGTTCTATTGGTTACGACAGACCCTTTTATACTTTGGAAGAGGGTGTTAAGGATTATGTGCAGAATTACCTGATTCCGGGGAAGTACTATTAATCTTGATTTATGAATGCTGAATTATGAATGAGTTTGTAGTTCAGCATTCTTTTTACCTACATATCATAAATCCAATAATCAACTCCAAGAGTATGAAATTCCTTTCTGCTGTATTCCTCGCCCTCTTTATTGGTTTTGCTGCCAATGCTCAAGTCCAGAATCCAACTTATGATAAAGCATTGGCCGACTCGCTGGGTGCAGATGATTACGGCATGAAATCGTACGTGCTTGCTATACTTAAGACTGGCAGCAATACCACTACCGACAAGGAAAAGCTAAACGCGTATTTCCGTGGACATATGGAGAATATCGGCAGGCTGGCAAAAGAGGGAAAACTTGTAGTGGCTGGCCCACTTGGCAAGAACGACAAAAACTACCGTGGCATTTTTATACTAGATGTAAAGACTGTAGAAGAAGCTCAAAAGTTAGTAGAAACAGATCCGGCGGTTAAGGCTAAGATTTTTGATGTGGAGCTTTACCCGTGGTATGGCTCTGCTGCGTTGCCAATGTATTTGCCAGCAAGCGAGAAAATAGCTAAAATCAAACCATGACCGGTGATTAAGGGGATTTCAATGATTATAATTGATTCCCTTTATGCTTAAAAAATGTTGATTCAGAAGATAAGATTTTTAAGATTTATACTTTGGGTTGATGAGTCTTCTAAACTCGAGACTTTTCGAGCCAAAGTTTAAGAGTAGGCCAATTTCAAGGTTGTAAGCTTCAAGGTAATTTACTGCTTGTGCCAGGTGTACATCCTCCAATTTAGCAATAGCTTTAATTTCTACTGGTATAACTCCTTCTACTAGAAAATCAACTCTTCTGCCTCCAACCTTTTCTCCCTTGTAAAAGATGGGCATTTCATACTCCCGTTGCACATGCAGTCCCTGTAGTAGCATTTCTTTCTCCAAGGCACGCTGGTAGATCACCTCCTGAAAGCCATTCTTCAAGATGCGGTGAGCCTCCATTGAGGATCCAATAACCTTAGAGGTAATATCAGCATACTTATGGCTTCTGACCTTTTGATCTATCACCTGTAAATCTGCTGCCTGAGAAATTTTATACATGTTTTACCACAAGTCAAATGTTGTATAAAACAACTCAACCCCAAAGTATCAACTATAATTCAACTCCATCGCAATCAATCAATCAATCAATCAATCAATCAATCAATCAATCAATCAATCAATACAGAAGAAATCTATCTAAATCTTTAAAACCCTCTTAATCACCGGTCTAGAAGAGTACCGACACCTGCGTTCTGCCGGTATGTACCGCCCCTATTCCATTGGCTTTACGTCCGTCGTAGTTAAGGGAAATATTCAGGCCGTTACTCAGGCGCTGCTGCACATTAAATGACCAGGTAAGGTTATTACCGGGGCGAAGCGCATTCAGGATTTCATAACCTATGTAAGAGTTCACTTCACTATCATACTTTATATTCACGAAGCGGAAGTTGCCTGTAACTGTGCGTTTGCCAACCTGGCTTAGCTTTGCCTCCAGTCCCAACTCATTAAAAGTTGCCTCCTGTTCATCATCCGTAGGAGCAAACTCATTCTCTCGTAAAGCAAACTGGTAGTTGCCAGTAAACCTTAGGCGTGTGTTCGGCTGGTACGAGAGCTCTGGTGTTAACTCCTGTGATAGAATTCGGAAATTCTTCGACTCCAAAAAGTTGGATTGACTTTCGCGTACAGCCTGCACTGCCCTTAGCTGCGTACTCAGCACCTCATTCAGGTTTAACCTACCTACCAGTTGGTGGCTACCAACATTGCGCGTTTCGGTACCATTGGCTAGCAAAGACTTCTGCTGATTTTGCTGTACCGTATACTCTACCCCATACTGCGGATTGCTCCTATTATAGTACAAAGTATTTCGTAACGACTTCGCCATCGAGATCAGAAATTCATCTTCAAAATCCTGACTAAAAGGGTTAAAGCGGGTACTCAGGTCGCTATCGGTTGTTTTCTTGTCTATACTTACAAAGCTGAGCATCGAAAACTTTGATGCAAATCCTTTTATTCCTTTTTGGCTGCGCCAGCTACGTGGAGTACTAGTATTTAAGCGATACGTAAAGCGATTAATGTAGGCATTTACATACTCATCTGTCGGCAGGAATATTTTAATGTAACGCTGCTGATCTATGGTTTGCGCCTCCAGGTAATCGTTGAGGTCATTAGGGTTGCCGCCCTCGCGCAGGTAGTGCGTGCCCTGCCCTGGCAATGTTTCCCTGAATATAAATATCCGCTTCAGTTCCCGGCCTGTACCCACTGAATAGCTCAACTCCGACCTGAAAGTACCATCCAGAAATCCAGCATTCCAATCTACACGCGACTGCACCGTCTCTTCATCTTTGTTAGCCTCTAAGTCCAACTTACGGTATGTAGCCTGCACAGCCAAATCACTTTCAGGGCCAAGAATAGTCTGAAGTATGGCGTTGTACGTTTGCCCAATTTCTGGTAAGCCGAGCTCCCCTGTTCCGGTTGGTCGCAGATCCTTGCGATGGCTATAGTCTAGCCTGAAACGTGTGCGTGCTGTATCAGCTGTCTCTAAGTACACCACATGCTCATCAAAATACATGGCAGATCCTGTTACAGAGTCTGTGCCAAGCGCCGTTAATTTATTCTTATCAAAACGGTAAATATAACCCGGAGCAACTTTGCCAAAGTTATACTTTAGGCCCACATCTCCACGGTACCACTCTGACTCCCGCTCCTGTTGCTCGCTGTTTAGGATAAAGAAGTTGTTTCGAAGCTCCAGGCGCCCCAGCTTTTTCCAGGCATCGAGGTAATGCTGCACCCCGTCCAGCTGGTCGTCGCGGTGGCGGCGGCTGATGCGGTAGTTAAAGAAATTTACCAGATCCTGCGTTACACCAACCGAGAAATTCAGAATGTGATCTTCAGTTTTAGCAGGGTTCAGAGGCAGGCTCCAGTCACGGTCAAATTCTATAGGGCGGTAACGGTCAATGGGGTTAAAGTGCTGATCCGTATACTCATAGTTCAAGGTACTGTTCAGTTTATACTTGCCTAACCATTCAAACTCCTTTTCCTGAACCGTATAGCCTGCACGCACAGCTTTGCCCTTGTCATCTCTGGAGTCAATATCGGAAAAGCGGTTGAGGTCATTCTCTGACACGGCCCCCTCGGCAAACACATTTATACCTTTCTGGATTTCGTAGTTTCCGCCAAAGGTCATGAGCTGCTTTTTACGAGGCGTGGGCAGTACCCGCACCGGTGCATAGTTACCCCGCGACATCCCATTTACAGGCGCAACCCAACGATATACTCTTCCATTCACAGCATCTGTAGCTACTACATAATCTCCTTGGTTTGCCCCTACTTCGGTAAAGCGCACATTGTAGAAAGCCTCTTCGGGATTGGTGCTGTACACGTAGATGGTAGCCATACTTTGGCCGTTGTTAAAGGTCGTATCGCGTTTAGCATAGAGTACCTGACTTGGATCAAAAGCCACACTGTCTGCACCGGGAGTTACAGCCTGCTCAAGGTTATCGCCTATACTTGCCAGCAGCCTCTTCTGTTCATCCTGCAGGTCTAGGTTTATTAGGTTATTTGGGTTATCGGATTCGTTGTAGTAGTTACCATATACTTTCAGCTTGCCCAGGTTCTGGTAATGGTTCAACGTATAAATTCCACGGCTGTAGTTCTGATCCGAGTATTCAAAATCTACCCTAATGCGGGTATTACGGGTAATAACGTGACGGGTGGTAAAGGTGATCTCAGCCTGGTTATAATCTATTACATAATCATAGTCATAGCCACGCACCAGCAACCGACCATCCAAAAACACGCGCTCAGAGTTTGCCAGCACAATAATAAAACGCTCATTGTTTGGCCCCCGCAATCGGTAAGGCCCCAATACCCCTTCGATGGCATCTATCTGCTGCGAGGCAAACTTACCCTTCGACACCGAGGCTGCCACTGCTGTTACCCCCTGCCGCTCCGGCGTTTTTCCGAAAATAGTTTCGAACGCACCACCCTGAACATTTTTATAGTACTGCAAAAAGTAGGATGGCTTGTTTTGCAGCACCACATCACCAGCAGTTAACTGCCATTGTTTATGGTTAAGGGTGATGTATACTTTGTCAAACTCCTGTAACTGCTGTGTGTTGCCCTCCGGCTGAAAAGGAATATTTTGGTCTGTGATGGCAGCGGTTATACTTATATCATCAGTAAGTTTACCGTCTAACTGCAGGTTAAGTGCAGAATTCACAAACACGTTCTGGGTGTTACCAAACGAGATGCCGCGCGAGATACTACCGGTTTTGTTCAGCCCCGGCGTCCTGAAGATCTCCTCTTTTGTGCTGATATCCTCCTGGTAAACATCTCTCTGGAAAGGGTTCAAATCCAGTTTGGTAATGTCGCGTTTGAAGGCTGGCTTTGTCAGGTTTAGCGGCATTACCCTAAAACACACAAGTACAGAATCAGGCGCCGGAACCATAGTACCGAACCTATCAATTAGAACAGAATCCGGTGCTGGATAACTTGTAAATCGGAACTCCTGGGTATTGTAATTGTAGTCGAATGCAAATTGCTCTTTCAGCGGGTGCACCAGCGAAACGGTGGCAGGATCAATAGTAAGCGAATCAAGTATAAAAGCCTCCTGCGTTACCGGCAGCCACTTGCAGCGCTGGTTGCTAAAGGAGGTTTGGGCTACCAGCGGAAAGCTAAGCCAGAACAGCAGCAACAGCAAGTACAGTCCTCTTACCCTCATACTTCGGCCAGTGGTAAAGAAATGTAAAACGTTGTGCCACTCCCCTCTTCCGTCTCAAACCAAATCTGGCCACCAGCGTTCTCTATTCCTTTTTTAGCCACAGCCAGGCCAATACCAGATCCTGTATACTTGGTACTAAAATTCGGTATAAACACCTTCCCTTTAATCTCCTCCGGAATTCCACTTCCATTGTCTTTGATAGAGATTAATACCTTTTGGTCTGCCTCTTTTGCTAAAACTATTTTGATGTGAGGCTTACGAGTAGCTGGCACAGCCTGAATAGCATTTAACAGTAGGTTGTTGAACGTACGTACCATCAGGTTTTCATCGGCTACTACAATCGCCGCCTCATCATTGATGTTAGTTTCCACTATGGCTGAGGCAGGATCGTTGTGCAGGTCTGCCGACTTACGCAGTGCAGCAGCCACATCAATGCGTTCCTGCTTCGGTTCCGGCATGGTGGTAAAACTGGAGAAGGAAGTGGCTATATCGCTCAGGATGTTTATCTGTGTGATCAGCGTATGTGATATTTTCTCTATCAGTTGCTCTGTGTTCGGTTTCTTCTCCGAGATAGCTTTCTGTAGGTACTGCAGCGAAAGCTTCATAGGCGTAAGCGGGTTTTTAATCTCATGCGCCACCTGCCTTGCCATTTCACGCCATGCTGCCTCCTTCTCCTGCATCGCCAGCTCCTCTTTGTTTTGCTCCAGCGTAAGTAGCATGCGGTTGTACTCGTTCACCAGCATCCCGATTTCATCTGCCCCCTTGTAAGCAAGCATTTCGTTTTTACCTGTAAGCGAAGTACGTTTTAGCTTATCGGCCAGCATGCGCAGCGGAACAGTCAGCGCCCTGGATGCGAAGAAGGTAAGCACCATAAACATGATAAACATCACGGTAAAGATGTTCATGGTCGTAGTCATCAGCTCGATCAGCTTCAGGTCGAGTTCTTTTTCAGAATCAAAAAATGGAATTCCTACAAAGCCAGATAGCATAGCAGGATCGTTATTAACCCGAAGCGGAAGGTAAACTGCATTAAATGTAAGGCTACCCGTCTGCTCATTAACTAGTACTCGCAGCGCCTGCCGCTCCGATATAGCTGCATAGGCATGCGGATTAACTAATTTAGACAACAATCCTGTTTCAAATATCAGCGGTTGGCTTGTCGTTATCAGTTGGCCATTGCGGTCATAGAGATTAATGTCGGTTTCTGATATAGAGGCAATTTCTGAAATACGCTGCTGCAGTTCGCTCCTGCTGTCCATGATGCCTGTACCTATCAGTTCGTTCAGGTTCTCCTGTATCGCTTTACCACGTTGCTCATAGGTTGTCATCAAGTCTTTTTTGTAAGATGCCGTAACCAAACTGGCAATAGCTATACTTACCAGCAACAAAGGCAGCAGAATACCGAAGTTAAGAAATACCTGTATCTTAGTACTGAAATTGGGTCTAAACTCACGCACATACCTGCGTCTGAATAATAATCCTAAGAGGACAAGAAATACACACCCAGCGACAAATATCAGGAAGAGGAACGAAAAATTTGACAGAATTTCACTGGCACTATACTTCTCGTTAGTTACTACAAGCACCTTATCCTTGCCAGCCGGAACACCAAAATGATGATAGTCTCCCTGGTTATGTCCATCATGATAAAACTCAGAATGGCTAATATGCACCGCATCAAAGTGGGTGGCATAATCATACTCTCCTTCGCTATAGCTTAGCTTATTGTTTTCATAAATGGCATAGCTAAGCATATCTATCCTGAAAGGCTGGTCATACTTCTGGCCGCTTAACAGTTCTGGTACCAGACTGTGTGGTAACAAGCGCTTCAGGTTTAACTGGAGTACAATAGTACCTTTCAGGTTTTCGCTCAGGGGTACGGTAATCACTTTATAATATGTGCGGGCATTATACCTGCTTGGGTCTTTCACCAGAAACAAATTGGCTCGCTCAGTCTGTGTCTCTGGTGTATTATACTTCTGAAGCAGTTCCTGCAACGTAGCTGCAGTTGTATCGGCAGTCTCTAAGGTCTGTCCTTCGCTATCAAACAAAAGCACATCCGTCTCATACTTATCAAAGTACTCCTGCAAATATTGTTTTGATATTTTCCTTTTGATAAAGCCGGCATCAATATATGGGCCCTTCAGCTTAGACTGAATAAGCACATCTTTTGATATTTTACCGGATACTTCTTCAAGTAGATATTCTCCAAGTACATCGTTATCCTGCAGCAAATTAGAAGCAAACTGCTGTTTGTAAATCTTTACTTCATCTTGGTAATGATCAAACAATGCAAATGCTCCTATCACAGCACTCACTACCAGAATCAGAAAAAAGAACAGGTAAGTTCTGTAAGGTAAACTGATCGCTTTAGAGTTCTGCGCAGCAACGGTAACAATAAGCCAGAAAAAGGTGCCTACAAGTATAGCCGCGTAAAAATGGAGCTTGAATGCAGCTGTAAGTGTCAGCAGTAGGATTGTAAGTAAGACCAGTACTTTATAAGGCCATAAATAGCTTACTCTTTGCAGCAGCACCGACACAATTGTACTAAGAATATATGTAAATAACGCAATCGCAATAGTATGGATAACCATCACGCCATAGATAATCAATTTATACTTTGAAAACTCCAGCGACTGTGTTACATCCAGCACCAATGGGGAGTTATAGTATAGGCCATGATAAAATTGGTAAAGTACAGCTAGTAAAAGGTAGAAAATGATAATACAGCCAAAAAGATACTGGTACACTTTATTCGCAGGCACAGTTTTGAGCTGAGACAAAATATTGTTCTGCCTAAATAAGTATACTCCTGCTCCTGCCACTACCATTAGCAGCAACATATTCAACGCCAAATCTCCTATCGACGGAGACCAGAAAGAGGCGGCGTACAGTTTAGGATCAAAAAGCTCAACTTCTGTAACAGAGAAAGGAAGATCTAGCAGCAGCAGGGTTAACCTGAACAACAGCAGTAGCACCAGAAAAGTAATTACTCCTTTGTTATGTTGCCCTCGCCTTATCATATTACGTGCAAGCGTACTAGCAAATATTATGAATAGTACTGCCCCTACTAGCAGCAAAGACAGCTCCAGAATATCACGATCTGTCTGCTTCTGCTCTTTTCCGAAATCTAATGCGAATAAAAACTTTTTATCTGCAGTGTAAACGGCTGGCAATTTCTGATTTCGGTCTAGCTCTACTTTAGCATCCATCTTATGTAGAAGAGCTCTTTTGCCGCCGTTATTTGCATTGAAGTCAATGCTTGTTGTTACAGGCACACATACGTTAACATCATATTCATTTGCCTGAAAGGGCACAACTATAAATACACCGTGTTTACTACGTACTGTTGTAATACGTTTTATTGTTTGGGTAATATCCAGATCAGGTACCATAGTATGGTCTGACCAAAACACCAAATTATTATTCTTGTAAACGAAGGTTGGATAGTGTGACTTATTTAAAAGCCGTGAAAAGGAAAGGCTGTCAGACTCGAGGTAATTACCTATCTGGATACCTTCTTGCTTCGCCTCATCTATACATTTCTGCGTACGCAAAGCCACTTCTGACAATTGATCAGTAGCACTGACAACTCTACCAAAAGATGGAGTATTAAAATGAAGCGCCGCCATTGCAGCAAAGCAAAGCAGCGTTAGAATTAGCAGGATTAAGGGCGTTACCTTCTGGTTCACAATATTGTGTTTATCTACGAATTTAAGTAAAACGCAAGATAACCCCTATAAATTCACGTTGTATTTAGCGTTTGCTATAAGTGGGTTTATACTTTACACCGGCAAAAAAGTACAGCATCAGAATGCGTGCATACCTGAAAAGCAGCGGCGTTGTAAACAATACGATCGTTGCTACAGCGCTTAAGTATACCCAAGTAGGAGGATCATTTGCCAGGAAGTAAAGTAAAACACCTACTACCACAACTATACCCACCGACAAGCCATAGCTGATGTACATAGATCCCCAGAAAAGGCCTACTTCTGTTTCGTAGTATAAATTACAAACAGGGCAAGTCTTATGCATGTGGTCGAACTTGCGTAGGTTAAAGGCAGCATGGGTAAACACCTCACCCTGCCTGCACCGTGGGCATTTGCATGCAAGAATTGCGCCTAATTGTTTAGGCTCCGCCACTCTTCTTTTTCTTATTGCTCTTGTACCATAAAAAGCCAACGGTACCGATAAGCAAATAAGGAACAACCATTAGGTAAAGTATACCCGTATTAAGTCCGGAGCCAACTTCTGACTCGGCCTTTTTGCTACCTGTACCAACATTAGACTCTACAGTTGCGCGGCACATAGCACACTGGCTATAAGCTTCTGATGAGAACAGTGCAAATGAAAGCACCAGAGCCATAATGGCAAATATTTTATTTAGTTTACGCTTCATCACTAATTTAACAGTTATGGTCGCTTACTGGTTTAACAGTTATGGTCGCTTACTGGTTTCAAGTATAGTAGGGCGAAATCAACAAATATACTAACACACCCGTGACAGCTACATAAAGCCAGATCGGGAATGTCCATCTTGAGATGCGGCGATGTCTGGATAGTTGATTTGTTATACCAAAGTATACCGACAATAACACCAACGGCACAATTACAATCGCCAGTACAATATGTGTAAGCAGAATGAAGTAATAAATATACTTTAATGCGCCCTCTTCACCGTATATCGTACGCTCACCTAAAAAGTGGTAGGTAACATACGACACCAGGAAAACAGCAGACAAGCCAAAAGCTACCAACATGGCAGCACGGTGCGCCTTTGTGTTATTTCGCTTGATATGATAATAACCTACTACCAGAGCAATTGCTGTACAAGAATTAAGTATAGCATGAAAAGCAGGCAGGAAAGAAACATCTACATTGGCTTCGCCTGATTTTGGCATGAAGAAAAGTATAGCCACCACAATAGGTATAGCTACAGATAGTACTGCGATCAGCGTCAGGAATTTTCTGTCGCGCGCAGAGGTAAGCTCGCTATTTTCTTTTACTGTATTCATCCAGTAACACATTTATTTCGATTACAAGACGATCTACATCTTCATAATCTGTTCCATCATAAATTCCTCGCACACGCTGCTCCTTGTCTACCAGCATAAACTTCTCGCTGTGAATAAACTCCTGCTGCCCAGGCACCTGCTGCACTGGCAGAAAGAATGCCTCAGAAGCTAAGCTATAGATCTTCTCGCGTGGGCCTGTTAAAAAGTACCATTTCTCCGGATTAGCATTATATTGATCAGCGTAGTTTTTCAGAACTGCCGCAGAATCATGCTCCGGATTTACAGTGATCGAAACAAGTTTAATATTGGGATTGTCTCTGTAAGCTTCCTGTACGCGCGTTAGCTGCGACGACATTTTCTTACAAATACCAGGGCAGGTGGCAAAGAAGAAGTCTACCACATAGATATCATCCTTTAGTTCCTCCGACTTTTCAAAGGTCTCTCCTTCCTGAGTGGTAAGTGTGAAGTCAGGTATTCTACGGAAAATAGTATCGCCTTTAGCATCATATACTACCTCACCAGCATCATCAACTACCGGAAAGTATGTTCTCAATGAGAAGTGGTGCTCTCCGAAGGTAGTGATAAATATAAAAACGAAAATAGGCACTAGTAGTAGGAGACCTAATACCAGTGCCTTTATATTACTCATTGTAAATACTGCTAATTAAAATAATTGGTAATTGATTCGAAGTAATAGCTACCCTCTGAAATCAAAGCCACCATTAACCAGGCAACTAGTGCCATCGGAAGTATAATGCACCATATAAGGGCTTTAGTTTCATGCTTCAAGTGCATAAACTCTGCCACAATATAGAAAGCTTTTACTATGGTAAGAATGATAAAGATTGCGTTACGAGCTGTGCCCGCATCCATTGCGAAAGCGAAAGCAAACTCTATTGCTGTAACTACTACTAGTATGATAAAAGTCTTCCAGATAGCCTTTGTCTGTGGCTTTGGAATTTCACCTACAGGAAGATCGTGATCGTGATGCGTTGCCATATTTTCTTCTGTTTTAGCCGGTATTGCTACCGGTTCCTTTTACAGTTATTTTATACTTAAATTCGATTAGATTAGGTAGAAGAAGGTAAATACGAATACCCAAACAAGGTCTACAAAGTGCCAGTATAAACCAACTTTTTCCACCATTTCGTAATGCCCACGATTATGATATACTCCATTTACTGTGTTGATGAAGATCATAATAAGTAGTACAACTCCTGAGAATACGTGCGTACCGTGGAAACCAGTAATGAAAAAGAACAAATCAGCGAACAACGGCGGTCCGTACTGGTTTATGGTTAAGTTAGCACCAAATACGCGTGTACCATCTGCTAACAACATGCCTTCATCAGTACCAGAAATAAAGTGAGCCCACTCCCATGCCTGGCATCCTAAGAATGTAGCACCAAAAAGAATTGTCCAAAGTAACCACTTCTGCACATCGTTTTTATCCATTCTGTGACCGGCTTCAACAGCAAGTACCATTGTTACCGAGCTAAGAATAAGTATCATAGTCATCAAAGCTACGAATGCAAGTGGCAGGTCCATGCCATGTAAACCAGGGAAAGCGTTGAAAACTTTCTCAGGAATTGGCCAGTACTCTGTTGAAAACGTAAATGCTTCCGGCTCACCAGTATAAGGCAAGTGCTTATGGCGCGAAAGACCGTAAACGATTAGAAACGCACCGAACGTAAATGCATCAGAAAGCAGGAAAAACCACATCATCAGTTTTCCGTAGCTCGCCTTTAACGGCTCATTCCCACCGTCCCATGTACCTTTTTTAGGTGCTTCCAGCGTAGTTGAAGTAGACATAGTTTATGTATTGAAAAAAATGTGTTTAGTGATTAATTCTTAAGAATATATACAAATATAGCCAAAGTCCGCCTAAAAAGTGCCAATATACAGTACACAGCTGTATGCGTAGCAAATTCTTAGAGTGAACTTTATACTTTAAGCTACTCACAAGAGTAATCAGAACAAATACAAGTCCTGTAATTAGGTGAAATCCGTGAACTCCTGTTAATACATACAAAAATGAGCCAGACGGGTTACTTGTGGAGCCGCCAAAATATATGTTGTTCTGTACAAGCTCTGCCCATCCATTCCACTGGCCAATCAAGAAAGCCGCACCCAAAACTGAAGTTAATATCAATCCTAACTTAATAGAACTAAGGTTATCCTTCTTTGCAGATACATATGCCCACTGCATCGTAACACTGCTCAGAACGATAATAACTGTATTAATCAACAGTATTGTCGGCAACTCAAACTCTAGCCAGTTACCCTCTTCTCTTCTTACAATGTATGCACTCGTAAAAGCTGCAAACATCATAATAATACTTATAATAATCAACCAGAGCGAAAACTTTAATGGGTGTACGCCTGATGATGTTGGATTACTTTCTATTCTATTATCAACCATGATCATAGATTATACTTTATCTAATACAAAAGCTATCTGCACAATAGGCAGATATAAAAATGAGCCAAACATAATATTCATAGCAGCTTTCTTTGTACAAGTGCGCATGAGGTAAAATGTTTGAGCCAAAAAAAGAACTCCGCATACTACTGCTATCATCGCAGAGGTAGTACCGGTCATGCCAAACTGCAATGGTAGCAGGCTCAATGGGATTAGCATGAGCGTGTAGATCATAATCTGTACTGCTGTTTTCAAGTCTTTTCCTCCAGCAGTGGGCAGCATTTTAAATCCAGCCTTTTTATAATCGTCGTCCAACACCCAGGCAATTGCCCAAAAGTGCGGGAACTGCCAGAAGAATTGAATTCCAAAAAGTATAACTGCCTCTATATCTATAGAACCTGAGGCTGCTACCCAACCTATTAGGGGTGGCATCGCTCCTGGTATAGCACCTACAAAAACACAGATCGGGTTTATTCGCTTAAGCGGCGTGTAGATAAAGCCATACAGTACCAGCGACAATAGTGACAGAGCAGCTGCCAGCCAGTTGAAGTATAGCCCTAGCAAACTCACACCTGCCACACCTATCACAATGCAGAAAACAACAGCCTCACTTATACTTAGCTGCCCCGTCGGCAACGGGCGCTTTGCAGTTCTTTTCATCACCTTATCCAAATCCTTTTCAAGGATTTGGTTTATAATGTTAGCAGAACCAGTAACCAGTAAACCTCCTAGCATCACCATAGCAATGTTTAGAAAAGAAGCACCTGGATAACCTAGTATGTAACCTATTGCACTCGAGAAAGCAACTGTAAAGCTCAGTCTGAATTTCAAAAGCTTAAAGTATGCTGATGCTTTTTGTGCCATAATTATTGGGAACGCAAGCGAATCTGTCGTATGGATACTCATTACTTAGATACAGCTATTGTTTTATGTGCTGCCTTTTTAGAGGCATAATAATAAACTAACAGTAATTGAAACTGCACTCCAAAAAGTAGTGCCGCAAAGGTTAGGTGGAGAGGCTGTAAAAATGCAGGAATTGCAAAGTATGCTAAAACTACACCTATCACTATTTCTATCCCTACCAGCAATAGCATCGTGCTGGTTAATGTGTTCAGCGTTCGATCCTTCAACTTATACAGCATGTAAGCCAGGTACAGGTGCAACGCAAGTATAAGTATTGAGAAAGAGCGGTGTACATAAAATGATGTACTTAACTGCTCTACCCAACTTTCGCGTCCTGCTCCACTCATTGCAAAAGCTACCTGATCCACCTCCTCGCGTACTTGCGTACCAATCAGAATCTGAATAAATGTAACTCCGGCAATTAACCAAAGGTATAAACTGATCCTACCGCTGTAGGTAACCCTACCCTCTAAGGCTTCTCTATTTGGTCTTGTAACAGCGTATTGTAACAAAGCTACCAGCACTAATGCCAGTGCCATGTGTATTGTAACTGTAACAGGTAATAGATTTGTTGATACTACGATAGAACCTAACCAGCCCTGAATTCCTACTAGTATAAAACTACCTAATGCAAGATAAAAGATTGTCTTATCCGTTTTTAGGTATGGTATAGCGTAAAGTACAGTTAGGAAAATAAAAAAACCTATCAGCACACCAACTAAGCGATTCAGGTATTCGATCCAAGTCTTCGTTACATTGAATTCTGTTTCTATGTACTGGCTCGGATGCGAGAAAATAGAAGCTGAGACCTCTTCAAAACCTACTTTGTCGAGAAATCCAGCAAGCTTCTGGTTCTTTTCTATTCGCTTCTGTTTGTATACCTCTAGGTAGTTTTCTGGTAATTGACTAACATCAGTCGGAGGAACCCAACTGCCGAAGCACTTTGGCCAGTCTGGGCAACCCATACCTGAACCAGTACTACGAACGATTCCTCCGACTAATATTAGAAAGTATACAGCAATAACTGTAAGTACTCCTATAGTTTTAAACCTTTTATGAAAAGATTTATTAACCATTAATTGTTATTCTAAATCTCTCTCGCTTGGCAGGTTTGATGACTGCGTCTGTGAGAAAGGTACGTTTTGTGGAATAAAGTCCTCAGATGCACCTGGCTTGCTGTAATCATAAGGCCATCTGTAAACTGTAGGTATCTCACCCGGCCAGTTGCCATGTCCAGGTAATACAGGAGTTGTCCACTCAAGGGTGTTAGCATGCCACGGATTTTGCGTAGCTCTACGGCCTTTAAAGATGCTGTAGATAAAGTTAAATAAGAAGATAAACTGCGCAGAGAAACCGATGATTGCGGCTAAGCTGATGAACGTATTCATATCAGTGAAGATATTGAATGTCTCAAAGCCTGTCCAGTTGTAATATCTTCTTGGGAAACCAGCTATACCGATGTAGTGCATTGGCATGAATACCAGATAAACAGAAATGAAGGTCATCCAGAAGTGAACAGAACCAAGCTTCTCATCCATCATACGACCGAACATCTTGGGGAACCAGTGGTAAACACCGCAGAACATACCAAAGAAAGCCGCAGCACCCATTACAAGGTGGAAGTGAGCCACTACAAAGTATGTATCGTGCAGCTGAATGTCTAGAGCTGAGTTACCAAGTATAATACCAGTAAGACCACCAGAAATGAACAGGGATACGAAGCCAATGGCAAACAACATACCTGTAGAGAATCTGATGTTACCTCTCCATAGTGTCGCAATCCAGTTAAACACTTTAACCGCAGAGGGTACCGCAATAATCAACGTCAGGAACATGAACACAGATCCCAAGAATGGGTTCATACCTGTTACGAACATGTGGTGCGCCCATACTACGAAAGAAAGGATAGCAATACCGATCATAGATCCAATCATCGCTCTGTAACCAAAGATTGGCTTACGAGAGTTAGTAGCGATTACTTCAGAAACTAGTCCAAAAGCAGGAAGAATTACAATGTATACCTCCGGGTGACCTAAGAACCAGAACAAGTGCTGGAACAGGATTGGGCTACCACCTGTATTAGTTAGAGCCTCACCAGCGATGTAGATATCAGACAAGTAGAAGCTGGTTCCGAAGCTTCTGTCAAAGATCAATAGTAGAGCTGCTGAGAACAATACCGGGAATGAAAGCAAACCAAGTATAGCTGTGAAGAATAATGCCCAAACAGTAAGCGGAAGCTTCGTCATAGACATTCCTTTTGTTCTCAGGTTGATGATGGTGGTAATGTAGTTAACACCTGCCAACAGCTGTGATACAATGAAAAGAGCCATTGAAATCAACCACATCGTCATACCTGTACCTGAACCCTGAATTGCCTGTGGTAATGCACTTAATGGAGGGTAAACCGTCCAACCGCCTCCTGCAGGGCCTGTATCCAGGAACAGAGACATAAACATAACTACGCTTGACAGGAAGAACACCCAGAACGAAAGCATGTTCATGAATCCAGAGGCCATGTCTCTTGCTCCAATCTGTAGCGGAATCAAGAAGTTAGCGAATGTACCGCTTAGACCGGCTGTTAGTACAAAGAACACCATGATCGTACCATGCATAGTCACCATAGCGAGGTAAAACTCTGGGTTCAGTTTGCCGTTCTCAATCCATCCTCCCAAAATTGGCTCCAGGAAAGTAAAGGTAGCTTCTGGCCAACCTAACTGTAGACGGAAAAGTATAGAAAGGAAACCTCCAACAAAAGCCCAGAAAATACCTGCAAACAAAAACTGCTTAGCAATTACTTTATGGTCTTGGCTAAAGATGTACTTCTCTAGGAAGTTCTGATCGTGATGGTGATCATGCTCTTCGTGTGCATGATGTACATCTGGATGAATAGATATATCTGTACTAGACATTTTAAAAGTATTTAAATGCTATAATTCTGATTTTACCTCTTCAGCTTTCTCTGTCTTGTTAGCTGCAACTGCTTGCTCACTAGTAGAAGAGAATTTTGCTGCTACCTCAGGGTTTTGCACTGCAAAAGGAGTCTGCTTTGCTAACCAAGCCTGGTAATCTTCAGGCTCGTCAACTATCAAGATGTAGCGCATCGCAAAGTGGCCACGGCCGCAAATCTCAGTACAAGCAAGCTCATATTTGAAATCAGGGTTACCTGTTTCGCTGCGCATTTCGTCAGTAGTTTTTGTAGGTACAAACCAGAACTTTGTTGGCATACCTGGCACAGCATCCATCTTAACTCTGAAGTGAGGTAGGAACACACTGTGGATCACATCGCGAGATCGGATCTTGAAAAGTACAGGCTGGCCTTTTGGCACGTGAATTTCCATTGGCATGAAGTCGTCCATGGCAGCAGGATCACTAAAGTCAACACCAAACTCGTTTGTTGCCGTAATCAGCGTGTGCTTTGCAACTCCAAGTTCGCCATCCGCTCCAGGGTAACGAACCATCCAGTTAAACTGCTTACCCATTACCTCAATTACAACAGCATCCTCTGGAGCTGCACTTGTAATTTTAGTCCAGGTTTTCCAGCCACCAAATACTAATAAAGCCATTACCACTGCCGGTATCATCGTCCAAACTATCTCTAGCTTGTTGTTGTGCGGATAGTAGTAAGCACGCTTGTCGTCTTGGTGCTGATATTTGAAAGAATAGATGAATAAAAGAACCTGTGTAATAACAAACACTATTCCGATAACAACCATTGTTGTCCAGAACAAGTCATCTGTCCACTCACCATGAACAGAGGCTAATGGTAAGTTCATGGTGTCCCATGAATCGGCGAATGACCACGCAAAGGCGGCCCCACCTCCTATTAGGAATAACAGGAACAATGTACTGTTAACGCGGTTGCTGGTTCTCGTTGTACCAACAGCACGCTGTGATGAACCCCTGAAGATAGAGGCTAGCGTACCTATCCTGAACAATAAGAACAGGACAACGAATAATAAAACTATGGATAAACCTATGGCGAACGTAATCATTATATAACGCTTTTAGTATAGTCTCTAAACATGATGGTGAACACTTTCTTCGAGGAACGGGTGGTTTACCGGAACCAGCGAAGCTTTTGTCAATCCCTTCGTGAAAGTTAACAGGAACACACCCAGAAATACCAGAGCAGTACCAATTTCTATAAATCCTAAACCAGCGTCACCCCGAAGTGTTCCAGGCATCATCATTAGGTAGAAATCAAACCAATGACCAATTAAGATGGCTATAGTTACAATCTTTAGCATGATCATCTGGCGCTTTGCATCTCTTGTCATTAGAACAAGGAAAGGGAATGCAAAGTTTATCAAAAGGTTAAAGAAAAATATCCAAGTATACTTCCCATCGCTTCCGCTCAGACGCTCTAAGAAATAGATCGATTCCTCAGGTATGTTTGCATACCATATAAGAACGAACTGAGAGAACCAGATGTAAGTCCAGAAGATAGAGAAGGCAAATACAAATTTTCCTAAGTCGTGCAGGTGGTTTGAATTAACATGCTTCAGGTAACCATTCTGCTTAAGAATGATTACTGTTAATGTTGTAGCAGCAAGACCTGATACAAACCAGCTCGCAAATACATACCAACCGAACATGGTAGAGAACCAGTGTGTATCAATTGATAATACCCAGTCCCATGCTGACATCGAAGATGATACACCGAAGATTACCAGGAATATCGCTGAAATTCTGATGCTCTTGTGGTAATAGGATGTTCCACCGTGGATGTCTTCATTGATAGAAGTTCTTCTTAACCAGTTAAAGAAAAGAATCCACAACGCAAAGAATACAACCATTCTGATCAGGAAGAACCAGAAGTTTAGGTATCCTGACTTACCTGCAATAATTGGGTCGTAACGTGGATCATTTACATCATATAAATATTCATGTGTCCAGTGAAATATATCATGTCCACCGAATAGGAAAACAACTAGCATTACTACTGCACCAATTGGCAGATAATAGCTCAGTGCTTCCGGAATTCTTTTGATCAATACAGACCATCCTGCGTAAGCTACATATTGCACTGCTACGAAGAATGTACCAATAAGGGCAATACCTGTAAAGTATACGTTATTCAACCATAGGTTTACAAATAGTCTTTTAGCCCATGAAGCTGCTTCATGACCAGCTGCGGTAGCCTCACCGTGTCCTTCACCGTGATCAGCTCCTCCGCCTAAGGCCATAAAGATTATCCCTGCTATAAGCAATACAACACCTATAGCTATCATTAAGAAAAACTTATTGTTTGTTTTTCTGGAAATGATGAGTCTTTCTTCTGTCATTATCTTTTAATAATTATGCCTTAGACTTAATTTTTAGGTGTTTCTTTCGTTGGTGTTCCTGCTGGCGTACCAGTTACAGGATTGTCAGTTATAGACTCACCACCAGCCTCATCTCTAACTTCAGAATCAGCGTCTACAGCTGTTGCTGTTTCTCCTTTCTGAAGCTGCTGTACATACATCACAATTTTCCAGCGTTCAGTTGGATCAACCTGAGAGCCATGTGGCATCATGCGGCCTCTACCATTTGTTATTACATGGAATATATGACCAGCAGGAAGAGTTGCTACACGACCTGCAGTATAAGATGGAACTCCTTTAAACTTCTGCCCTACTAATCCTTGTCCATCTCCTTGCTCACCGTGGCATGGAGCGCAAAAGCGCGTATAAAGTACTTTTCCTTCTTCAAGGTTAGCTGTAGTGCGCTGTAATGGGTTTGTTAACTCAACACCTGCAGTTTCAGCATCATCTTTCGACAAATAAAGATTGTATCCCTCTTTACCGCGGGCTACTGTACCAGCAGCAGGTTGGCGCATGTTCATACCGCCTGGGTTATACTTGTTTTCTTTTATTTGTGAATATGGATCAAGAGGAACAGAGTGGTACATATCTGGTGCATACTCTAATCCTGGATCTTGCTCATTACTGCAGGCTACTACCAATGCAGATGAGAAAAGTATAGCTGAGGCTCTAAAACCTATTTTAGATATTCTTTTCATTATTTTATTACCTCCTTCTCATTAACTTCGATTGCACCGTTAGAGCGAAGCAGGTTATTTAAAGCAGACAAATCAGTAACACCTTCTTTTATTTCGATTGCCATTACAAACTTGTCGTCTGTAGAGCGTTTATCGAAAACATTTACACGAAGTGATGGCTTAAGCTTACTCACTATAAAGAAAGTTATTACCATACCGAAGGCTGCACATAATACAGTAAGCTCGAACGTTACTGGGATGAATGATGGAAGTGCAATGTGCGGCTTACCACCAATGATCATCGGCCAGTCGAATCCTAGCATCCAGATTTGCATCCAAAGTGCGAATGATGTTCCAAATAAGCCGCAGAAGAAAGCGACAATTGGAAGTCTTGAGCGCTTGATACCTAATACATCATCAATTCCGTGTACTGGATAAGGTGAAAATACATCGTAAATCTTAGTACCGGCAGCGCGGATGTTTTCGATGGCTGATAACAGCACATCTTCATCATCATAAATACCTAGAACAAACTTTTTATTCATTGCTGTGATGTGGATTAGTATTCAATTCTTTTTCAGTTCCGTGCATGGTTTTATGCGGATGGTGCTTCACTCCTGAAGATGACTTAAGGATAGCCTTAACTTCTGCCATGTTAACCACTGGGAAAAACTTAGCGAATAAGAAGAAAAGTGTGAAGAACAAACCGATTGTACCAACATAAACTCCAATATCAATCATAGTTGGAGAGAACATGGCCCATGATGATGGAAGGTAATCTCTGTGAAGCGATGTTACGATAATTACGAAACGCTCGAACCACATACCGATGTTCACAAAGATGGAGATGATGAACGTCGCTGTTAAGCTTCTTCTGATCTTTCTGAACCAGAATAGCTGAGGCGTAATTACGTTACATGTCATCATCGACCAGTATGCCCACCAGTAAGGACCGAAAGCACGATTGATGAACGCATACTGCTCATACTCTACACCTGAATACCAAGCGATGAAGAACTCTGTAGTATAAGCGATACCTACAATAGATCCTGTCAGGATAATTACCTTGTTCATCGACTCCACGTGCTCTAGTGTAATATAGTGCTCCAGGTGGAAAGTCTTTCTGGTAATGATCATCAGGGTTAACACCATTGCGAAACCTGAGAAGATCGCACCGGCAACGAAGTATGGAGGGAAGATCGTGGTGTGCCATCCCGGAATTACTGACGTTGCAAAGTCAAAAGATACGATGGTGTGTACAGAAAGTACCAGTGGCGTTGCAAGACCAGCAAGAATCAATGATACTGTCTCGTAACGTGACCAAGCTTTAGCAGAACCAGTCCAGCCAAATGATAAAACTGAATAAGCTCTTCTTGCGATTGGGCCTGTTGCTCTGTCTCGGATGGTAGCAAAGTCAGGAATAAGACCGATGTACCAGAATACTAAAGAAACAGAGAAGTACGTTGAGATGGCAAATACGTCCCAAAGAAGCGGTGAGTTAAAGTTAACCCAAAGCGAACCGAACGTGTTTGGCAACGGAAGTACCCAGTAAGCTAACCAAGGACGTCCCATGTGTAGTACCGGGAACATCGCGGCGCAAATTACGGCGAAGATCGTCATCGCCTCAGCTGCGCGGTTAATAGAAGTTCTCCACTTCTGGCGGAATAGTAAAAGGATTGCTGAGATCAGTGTACCTGCGTGACCGATACCTACCCACCATACGAAGTTGGTAATATCCCAGGCCCAGCCTACTGTTTTATTCAATCCCCACTCACCGATACCGTACCAAAGCGTACGATAGCAGGAGTAAATAAATATAGCTAAGCCAACTAACGATACAGCAAGGGCAGCTGCCCAACGTGCGTTGGGCTTGGCCTCCACTTGTCTGCAGACATCATTGGTGATGTCGTGGTATGTTTTCCCCCCCGTTACTAGAGGCTCTCTTATCGGAGATACGTGCTGCATAGCGCTATAGAAATTTTATTTTTAAGCTAAGTTTCTAATTTTTGTCAGGTAAGTTACGTTTGGCTGAACGTTTAGCTCCTCCAGTACGTGGAATGCACGCTCACCTTTCTGACGAGCAAGAACTCTTGAAATACGGCTTTCCGGATCCTTCATGTCTCCGAAGATGATTGCTTCAGTTGGGCATGACTGCGCACAAGCTGTTACAATTTCACCATCTTTCGGTCTTCTGTTTTCACGTTTCGCCTCTAGTTTACCTAGCTGCACACGCTGAACGCAGAATGAGCACTTCTCCATCACACCTCTACCGCGTACAGTTACATCTGGGTTCAACACCATCTTACCAAGATCATTGTTCATTGGCTCGTTAAAGTTGAACTTCTCGTTGTTTGCATAAGCAAACCAGTTGAAGCGACGTACTTTGTAAGGGCAGTTATTAGCGCAGTAACGTGTACCTACGCAACGGTTGTAAACCATTTGGTTGATACCTTCAGAACTGTGCATTGTAGCGGCAACAGGGCAAACTGTTTCGCAAGGAGCGTGGTTACAGTGCTGGCAAAGCATTGGCTGGAAAATAACTGAAGGGTTTTCAGCAGGATTTTCCATCGTAGCATAATCCTTTTCCTCGTGCTCAACTGCGCTGTAATATCTGTCGATACGCATCCAGTGCATTTCGCGACGGTTAAGAACTTCCGCCTTACCAACTACAGGTATGTTGTTTTCTACGTTACAGCTAATGGTACAAGAACCGCAACCAATACATGAGTTAAGGTCGATAACCATACCCCAGTGGTGGTTTTTGTACTCGTAATCATCCCATAGAGAAATTGCAGCTGGCTTTGCAGGGCCTTCGTGCGTAGCAATACGGATGTATTCCGTAACCTCTTTAGGGTTAGCTTTATAATTTGTCAGCGTATTCTCCTGAACAACCAGACGGTCCATGATAGTATGGTGAGTCTGTGTCTGAGCAATTGGAGAAGTAGCACCTGTTTTCTTTAAAGAAACCGGGCTGCTATACGCTACTGTATTATCAATTACATTAGCAATTTGGAAAGCATTAGCGCCAAGGCCATTTGCTACCGGACCTGCTTCCAGACTGCGACCATAACCCATTGCGATAGCTACAGTACCATTAGCCTGTCCAGGTTGTATTAGCGCTGGAAGTTCAAATGTCTGACCTGTTGGCAGTGTAACTGCAAGTACATCTCCTTGCACCACTTCCATTTCTTTTGCCATTGCGATCGGCATCGCTACGTAGTTACCCCAGGTAGCTTTAGAAATTGGATCAGGAAGTTCCTGTAACCATGGGTTGTTCGCCTCAGAACCAGAACCTATACCTACTTTCTCGTATAGTACAGCCTCAATGCCGGCTGGTTTTATATTTCTTACAGTTGTAGATACCGCAACTGTAGAAGGAGCAACTTTCAGCATGCTTGAGCCATTCTCCAGAACGCCGTCATGCACAGCTTTCTCCCAGAACTTGTTAAAGTCACCGGTAGCTACTTTTCTCCAGTTATTGCGGATGTACTCGTAGAAGTTTGTGCTGTTACCACTCCACTTCAACAAGCTGTCCTGCATCTGGCGGGTTGTGAAGATAGGGCTGATTACCGGCTGAGAAATGCTCAGGAAACCTCTCTTCGGCTCGAAATCATTCCAAGACTCCAGGTAGTGGTTATCAGGCGTAACAAAATCAGCAAGAACAGCTGTTTCGTCTACTCTTTCTGCAAAAGATACTTTAAGCGCTACTTTCTTCAAACCAGCTATTACTTTCTCCGCAAGCGGATGATCGTATGCAGGGTTTGAGTTATAAAAGAATATAGCACCTACAGATCCAGCGTTCATCTCATTGATAAGACGAATCATCTGTGCATCATTACCCTGCTTTACAAAATATGGAGAAGCAGAATCAATTGTTGTACCTTCAGCACCTAGTGCTCTGTTTATAGAAGCAACCATTGCCTGTACAGCAGGATCGTTTGAGCCTGATACCACCAATGCTTTGCCTCTGTTAGCTTGCAGGTCTCTGATAGCTGCTGCCAAAGCTTTACCGTCACCGATCTTAGCTGAAGTAGAACCGCCACCAGTTATTGCGTTATAAATAGCTGTAACTACTGCCGCTTCTTCAGAAGGCTTGATAGGCACTCGAACGTCAGCATTACCACCCGTCATCGAAAGTATTGTTTCGAACTGGTAGTGACGAGACATCTCCGGGTTATCGGCGTCAATTTTTCTATTTTGGATGTACTGCTTAGCAAAAGGAACTGGAGCACCCCATGTACCTAAAAAGTCAGCACCAATGCTTACAATGACGTTAGCTTTGCTGAAATCGTAGCCAGGGAAAACACCACCGTTTGCAGCAAGTAATGCTGATGCAGAGTTTGCATCATATACTACGTGTTCGAAGTTACCGAAACGTGCACCGAACTCATCGATCAACTGCTTGGTAGATGGGCTAATGATAGTTGAAGAAACTATAGCAACCTTACCGTTTACAGACGCTAAACGAGAAGCAATCTGCTTATCTACTTCTTCCCATTTCGCCTCTTTGCCTTTGATTAGCGGGAAACGAAGACGGTTATTGTCATAAACACCTAATACAGAAGCCTGTGCTCTTGAGCTTGTTCCGTAAGGCGTTACAGATGAAGAAGGGTTTGGCTCAATTTTAATCGGTCTACCCTCACGCGTTTTAACAAGAATGCTATTATAGTCACCGTTCAGGTAGTAGGTAGAAGCATACCAGTTAGCTACACCTGGCTCTACATCTACCGGTTTGTTTAAGTAAGGTATAGCTTTTCTTACCGGGGCCTCGCACGAAGCCAAAGATACTGCAGCCATACTAAAGCCAAGAAGCTTTAAGAAGTCACGGCGCTGCGTTTTGCCGTTCGAAGTCGAACCTTCACCTTTCGCTTCGTCTAGTGGCAGGAATTCTGGAAACTCGTTATGAGCATGTTTAGCGAACTCAGGAGTGTTATTTAACTCCTCAATTCCTTTCCAGTATTTTATTCTGTCTTGCATATTATATCTAGAAAACTCGAATACTAATTGAAATGATATTGATTAATAGTGGCACTTAGAACACTCTGTACCACCATTCGACGACACCGTAAATGCGCCAGCAGAAGAAGCTTCGTGCAGCTCTACAAGCTTATCGTAGTACTCGTTGCCTTCTGTGTTAAGCGGAGTTTCGCGGTGGCAGTCGATACACCAGCCCATTGTTAATGGAGAATACTGGTAAACAACATCCATTTCCTCAATTGGTCCGTGGCAGGTCTGGCACTCTACACCACCAACTTGTGTATGCTGTGAGTGGTTAAAGTATGCCAGGTCAGGCAGGTTGTGAATGCGCACCCACTCGATTGGCCTGTTACGCTCAATTGCCTTGTAAATTTTCTGAATCTCAGGAGACTCTGTTTTGATTTGGCTGTGGCAGTTCATACAAATATTCGCTGAAGGAATACTTGCACTCTTGCTTTCATATACTGTAGTGTGGCAGTAGTTACAGTTGATTTGGTGCTCACCTGCGTGCAGTTTATGCGAGAAAGCAATAGGCTGCTTTGGCTGGTACCCTTCCTGAATACCGATACCCATAACTTTATCTATAGTGAGATCCAGAAGTACCACCACAAAGATCAACACAACAAGTGTGCGAACAGCATTTGACTTGTAGATCTTAGAGAAGTCGAAACGCTGGTTTACGATTTCATTATCGTACTCATCCAGCGTACGTGTCTTGTTTAGGTAGTTCTTTAAAAGAGATGTGATCAGTAAAAGTGTCACCACTAGAACGATCAACACAACGATAAGCACCACAAGCACAATGTCAAGATAGCCTCCTACTGCTCCAATCGCATCAGTTCCAACGTTCTCACCTGCAACCGCATCCTCAGGACCAGCTACCGGAGCAGAAACAACGCCTTTACCTGATTTGATATAGGCAAGAATAGACTTTACCTCATCATCGCTAAGAGCAAAAGAAGGCATTGCCTGCTTATTGTACTCGTTGTAGATAGCAACCGCATCTTTATCGCCTGCCTGAATAAGTGCCTGAGAGTTTTTAATCCACTTGATCAACCAAGCTTCATTTCTTCTCTCTGTTACACCTTGCAGACCAGGGCCTACAATAACATCAGAACCAGCTGAGTGACAAACAACGCAATTGTTTTTGAACAGGGCTTCTCCAGCATCAATCACGGCAGGATCACCTGCTGGTGTTGCACTAGTAGTTGCACCTTCTGTAGCACCGGGCACTACTCCTTTTGCTGCCACGTCAGCCTGCTCAGCAGCTTGCTCTTGGGCAAAAGCGCCAAAAGAAACTACCAACGCAAACAAGAAGGCAAAAAAGACTTTGGATTTAGTTTTAATTATACAGCTAATCATAGCCAAGATCACTTGTGTGTGTTTAGTATAATGGTGAATTTACTTTACGGGCACAAATCTACTATGCGAATTCCATTAATCAAATAGAATAAGTGTATTTTTGGACTGTTGTACACCCCATACCCCGCAATCTGCCAAAACCTTGTCCATTTAATTGCAAAGGCCTTTTATTTAGAATTATTTTAAATAGAATTGACTTTGCAAAATTGCACTAAAGACTTCGCTTTACCATACTTTTAGGGTATTTGCCAGCCACAGTTTTACACATCCTGTTAGCCCAGAATCGGTCATTCTTACAACCAAACAATTCATAGGATTGTTTGACTATTTTTTAGTTTAGCTTGGGGCCACACTCCTTATAATATATAGGTGTAGGATTATACTTTGTCTTCATCTTATTATTGTAGCAGCTCTACCCGCAGTTACCCCACATTAACTTTTAATGAGGACTTTCATTTGCTATTCAAATTCTTTCCTTCTATATTTGCAGCCTTAAATTCAAAATTATATATCGAACCGAATGGAATTGAGAAATTACGAAACTGTCTTCATTCTGACGCCGTTGTTGAACGACGTTCAGATGCAAGAAACGGTCGAGAAGTTCAGACAGGTGCTTAAGGAAAATGGCGCCGACATTATCCACGAAGAAAACTGGGGTCTTCGCAAACTGGCTTATCCAATCCAGAAGAAGTCTACAGGTTTCTACCACCTGATCGAGTTCAAAGCAACTCCGAGCATTGTGGACGCACTTGAGCTGACTTACCGCCGTGACGAAAAAGTTGTTCGTTTCTTGACTACTGTACTTGACAAGCACGCAGTTGCTTACAACGAGCGCAGAAGAAACGGAGAGTTCAAATCACAAGCTAAAAAAGAGGAGGTTAAAGGGTAATGAGCTTAGTTAACGAAAGAGTACACAAACAAGAAAACCGTCAGAAATACTGCCGTTTCAAGAAGAGCGGAATTAAGTATATCGACTACAAAGACGGTAACTTCCTGCTTAAGTTTGTAAACGAGCAGGGTAAGATTCTTCCAAGAAGACTTACAGGTACTAGCCTGAAATTCCAGCGCAAAGTATCTCAGGCGGTTGCCAGAGCAAGACACCTTGCTATTTTACCTTATGTAACAGATTCTTTAAAATAAGGAGGGCAAACGATGGAAGTAATACTTAAAGATGACGTTAAAGGCCTAGGCTACAAAAACGATACAGTAACAGTTAAGCCAGGATATGGCCGTAACTACCTTATCCCACAGGGTTTAGCGGTTATCGCTAGCACATCTAACAAGAAGGTTGTTGCTGAGAACATCCGTCAGGCTGCTCACAAAGCTGAGAAAATCCAGAACGACGCACAGGAGCTGGCTAACAGTATCGGTGACCTAACTCTTGAGATTCCTGCTAAAGTTGGTGAGTCTGGCAAGATATTCGGTTCTGTTACAACACTTCAGGTTTCTGATGCCCTTAAGGCAAAAGGGTTTGATGTAGACCGTAAGCGTATTTCTTTTGATCAGGATGTGAAGTCTGCAGGTGAATATACTGCAACGCTTAACCTGCACAAAGAAGTGAAGCACCAGGTTAAATTTAACGTGGTTGCTGAATAAGCAGATTAAAAAGACTACTACCAAAGCGTTCTGCCCTACAGGCAGAACGCTTTTTTTTGCCTTCACTCTAAGATCCTTTCCTTTAATAGCCTCAGTTATTTTCAGATTGATCGAAGTTGTTTATAGTTTGATCTCTTACCAATTAGCCCATTATATTTCCTTTTAAAGTTAGGGCATACACTCTCCCACCGTTAGTTCATTTATTCTCCAAGTAAATTACCCCTAATCCTTTTTGAGTATTTTTATATTTTATTCAAATATAGTTATAGTCACATGAAACTTTAACTCATTTCGCTAAGTAATTGTCTACTCAATGTCCCAACAACATTAGATATAGTAAATTAAAAACCAAATAAATACAATACAGTTACTTTATGATAAAATTGATTTGTACTACTGTATTCATTTCTCTTGCTACTTGGGGAAATACAGTGCTCGCGCAAAGTTCGCCTGTTACTTCTGGTGGCACAGCAAGTGATGATGATAAAGCTATTACTATTAGCTACTCATATGGTCAGATATTTTATACTATAAACAGTAATGATGAATTAACAATTACTACGGGTATACAGCAACCACAAATAATTATTATATCAAAAGGCAGGAAAGACAAAGGAAGCACTATTACTGCTTACCCAAATCCATCAACAGATTTTTTTGTGCTCCACATAGATAGTGATTCCTATGAAGATATAAGCTATGCTATTTATAGCTCACAAGGCAGTCTTATAGTAAGGCGTACACCTTTAGTTGCTTCAAAAGTAACCATCTCAACAGACGAATTACAGCGAGGAAACTATTATTTAAAAGTTTTCAATAAAGATGAGCATATCAAGACCCTAAAAATTGTAAACGAAAAATAATATATGAAAAAACTCTTTACACTCTTTTCAGCGATTCTGCTCGCTGTGAGCGTCTATGCTCAGGTTCCTCAGATGTTGAGTTATCAAGCTATAATTAGAAATTCAGACAATGCATTAATTAGTAATTCTTCAGTAAATATGCGAATAAGTGTATTACAAGGATCATCGAACGGTGTAGTTGTTTACGAAGAAACTCAAAATACAAATACAGATGCTAATGGTTTGATCTCAATAGAAATAGGCAAAGGTATAACCACAAAGGGAGAGTTTGCAGCTATCGACTGGAAAACAGGCCCTTATTTTATAAGAACAGAAACTACTTTAACGAAAGGTAAAACTTATACAATTGTAGGAACAAGTCAGCTTATGAGCGTTCCGTACGCTTTGTATGCAGAAAGTAGTGGAACTCCAGGACCGGCGGGACCGGCGGGTGAAACAGGAGCCACAGGACCGGCAGGACCAGCGGGACCAGCGGGTGAAACAGGAGCCACAGGACCAGCGGGACCGGCGGGTGAAACAGGAGCCACAGGACCGGCAGGACCGGCGGGACCAGCGGGACCAGCGGGTGAAACAGGAGCCACAGGACCGGCAGGACCAGAAGGGCCGGCGGGATCTACTAAAATAGCTTTTCTAAGAGATGAGCGCCCGTCTGGAGTACATGGAGGATCATGCGTTGGCTACGTATGGAACACTCGTGTTCTAAACACCTTAGGTGGTGAGACAAGTTTTATATCACTAGCCAACAATAGGTTTACGCTACAGCCTGGTCGTTATTTTATTGAAGTTACTGCACCCACTTATGCTGCATCTTTGTCACAAGCTAAAATAAAAGCTATCGAAACGAATATGGATGTAATGTACGGGAGTACCACCTTATCAAATCCTACATCACCAAGTATAGCAATTTCTATTATTCAAGGTGAAATAATAATTAATACCCCTACAACATTTGAAATTCAGCAAAGATGTGGAGCCGAAAGACTAAATATTGGCCTTGGTGTCGCATCAAGTTTTGGAACAGGAGAAACATATACACAGGCAAAAGTAACTAAAATTGAATAAGTTATAGTTAAATAAATAATAGTTCTAATATTAGAAAAAAGCGTTCTGCCTGTAGGCAGAACGCTTTTTTTTGTACCTTAGGTACTGATTCCTGTAGCCCAAAGTATACTTATTGGGGACTGAAGCTACACGAACCATCAACTGGAAGTATATGTTTTCAGACAGGGCTTCACATTAATACTCAGCCATACTTATACTTGCATTATGTTTCGCACAGAAGTAGTTGTACCCAAATCCGGACTTGACCTGGCCTTAGAGGATAAGGTAGTAACTATTGGTTCCTGCTTTGCAGAAGTGATCGGGAGCAAACTACAGCAAAACAAAGTAGATGTGCTGGTTAACCCCTTTGGCACCATTTTTAACCCGGTTTCGGTGTGCAGGCTCTTAAATGCGGCACTTGGCAGAGAGTATGATTTTGAGCAACACCTGGTGCACCACAACAAGATCTGGCATGCGTATGACCTGCACTCCTCTGTCTCCTCCCCTGACAAAGACCAACTCCTTTCGCAGATTCATGAGCGCCTGCAGACTACAAAACAACACCTGCAGCAGTCATCACTCCTGATTATTACCCTCGGCACGGCAGTAGCATATGAGTTGGTGCAAACAAGCGAGGTGGTGGCCAATTGCCATAAATTACCAGCTAAGAACTTTAACCGCGTGCTTCTTAACCTCGAAGAGACCAAAGTATACTTTGAGGAAACACTGGCATTGCTTAAAAGTATAAACCCAGGGCTAAAAGTGCTGTTAACGGTAAGCCCGGTGCGCCATGTAAAAGAAACCCTGCAAATGAACAGCGTGAGCAAATCCGAGCTGCGCCTGCTCTGCCATTACCTACAGGAGAACAACCCGGATGTACTGTACTTTCCTGCCTACGAGGTTATGATGGATGATCTGCGCGACTACCGTTACTATAAAGATGATATGCTGCACCCAACTTCGCTGGCTGAGAATTATATCTGGGAGAAATTTGTGAAGGCATATTATAATGAGTCATTCCAGCAGTTTACTGTGGAGTGGGAAAAGATTGCGCGCGCGCTTTCCCATAAGCCATTTTACCCGGAGTCGGAGGCACATCAGGCTTTTTTGAAGAGCACAGCCACGCAGCTGCAGCACATCGCAGACAAGTATAAAATTGATGTTGCCGCAGAGCAACACGCCCTGCATCAGCAAACTTTGACACGCTAGAAGCCATACTTATACCTTTTACTGCCTTTCTGGCTAATACTTTTGCTCTTACTGCCCGTAACTAATAATAGCCCTGTTCAGGTTAAATGGTACGTGTATGGCAAAGACAAAGAAAGCAAACCGACTTTTAGACGAAAGTAGCCCTTATCTGCTGCAGCATGCTTACAACCCTGTAGACTGGTATCCGTGGGGAGAAGATGCGCTGAATCGTGCCAAGCAGGAAGATAAACCCATACTTGTAAGTATAGGCTATGCCGCCTGCCATTGGTGCCACGTAATGGAGCATCAGTCTTTTGAGAGCGAAAAAATAGCTGAGGTGATGAACCAGCACTTCGTTTGCATAAAAGTAGACCGCGAAGAGCGGCCCGATGTGGATGCTGTTTATATGGATGCTCTACAGGCAATGGGCTTACAAGGCGGCTGGCCCCTGAACGTTTTCCTGAACCCGGATGCAAAGCCATTTTATGGAGGCACTTATTTCCCGCCACAGCAGTGGCTAACCCTGCTACGCAACATTGCGACGGCCTTTACCCAAAACCGACAGGAGCTGGATACCTCGGCAGAGCAATTTGCCGAACACCTTAACCGCAGCGAACTCGAAGTGTACGGCTTAAAGCAGCATGAGCTGCAGGTGCAGGAAGAGGAACTGAAGCAGATGTACTACACCTTCAGCTCACGCTTCGACAAAAAGCACGGCGGCCTCTCTCCTGCCCCCAAGTTCCCGATGCCTAGCAACTACCTGTGGTTGCTGCGCTACATCCATCATTCCCAAAACGAACAAGCTTTAAAGCACCTGCACTTAACATTGCAGCAGATGGCCTATGGTGGTATCAACGACCAGGTTGGCGGTGGATTTGCCCGCTACTCAGTAGACGAAGAGTGGCTGGTACCGCACTTCGAAAAGATGCTGTACGACAATGGTCAGCTTGTATCACTTTATGCGGAGGCTTACCAGGCTACACGTGAAACACTTTACCATGATGTTGTTTACGAAACCATTGCCTTTGTGGAGCGTGAGCTGAAGAGCCCAGAAGGAGGCTTCTACTCGTCCCTGGATGCAGACAGCGAAGGAGAAGAAGGCAAATTTTATACGTTCACGAAGAATGAACTACACCAGTTGTTCGGATCTGAAGAGCCACTGTTTTCAAAATACTACCATGCCACGGCAGCAGGTAATTTTGAGCATGGCCGCAACATTCTGTACCGCCGCATCAGCGACGAAGCATTTGCCGAAGAGAACGAACTGGAACTGGAGGTGCTGCAGGATATGGTTCAGAATTGGAAAGAGAGAATAATGGAAGTACGGTCCACTCGTGTGCGGCCTGCTTTAGACGACAAAATCCTCTGCTCCTGGAACGCCCTGATGCTAAAGGGGCTCGCAGATGCCTATTATACTTTCGGTAACAAGCATTTTCTGAAGCTGGCTATCCAGAACGCGGAGTTTATACTTAAGAACCTGTGCAAAGACGGAAGACTCTATCACAGTTATAAGAATGGCAAAGCAAGTATAGACGCTTTCCTGGAGGACTATGCCTTACTTACCTCAGCCTTGATACGCTTGTATGAAGTTACCTTTGAAGAAAAGTGGCTGCAAAAGGCAAAAGAGCTGACAGTTTATACTTTGAACAACTTCTTTGACGAGGCTGAGGGTTTGTTTTATTTTACCGATAAATCTTCCCAAAAGCTGATAGCGCGCAAAAAAGAGATCATAGACAATGTAATTCCATCCTCAAACTCTGTGATGGCCATCAACCTGCACCTGCTGGGGCAATATTTTGATGAGCAGCAATACGAAGAACTGTCTGATAGTATGTTGGCAAAAGTAAATGAGCTGATAATTAAAGAGCCCAGCCACCTTAGCAACTGGGCTATACTATATTATTATAAACTGGCTCACCCAACCGAGATAGCCATTGTAGGACCAGAGGCCCCGGAAATGCGCGCCGAGCTAAGCTCATTTTACCTGCCTAACGTTATACTAGCTGGTACACAAGATATAAGCGACCTGCCACTGCTAGAGCACAGAGTGGCTATACAGGGTAAAACAACCGTTTATGTTTGCCAGGACAAAACCTGTAAATTCCCCGTACATACCGCGGCAGAGGCCTTAGAGCAGGTCAGAGGAAAACAGGAAAGTGAGAAATTTCCTGCTCTCTGACAGGTTACCGAAGCACATTGTCAGTTCTGTAAACAAGAAGCTGGCTGTAGTGGCCTCTGTAGTGGTATAGCAGTATACTTAGCAGGCCCAGCACGATAAAACCGTTCAGCAAAAGGCTTTGGTCTGCAAAAAGATGGAAAAGAAAGATGTTACAGCCTATCGGCACAAGTATCAGCAAAGCCATTGGCACAAACCTATTAATAAGCAGCAGGATTCCGGCTGTTAGCTCTGCAGCTTTTAATGGAATAATAACATAAGGCGTGGAAACAAGCACCTGCATGAAAGGCACATGTACAGAAGTAGCACCTAAAGGCTCAATCCCAATTAGCAGCAAAAATCCGTTAATCCCGGCGAAGGCGAAGATAGCCCCCAAAAGTACTCTGGCAATGGTAATAGTGATTTTGGTTTTCATAGAGTTAGATTTTTACCTCTATGACAACAGCCTTTTGGTTTTGTGACAACGAATGAAGAAAATTTTACAAAAAAGTATGTAAATGCTGAATTTTATCCGGATTCCGCACAAAATACATTTCGCTTATTCCGCCTGCGTCTGCTGCCAGAATAGCAATGGTATCTGGTTTACCATTGATAAACACTACAGCAGCAGGTGAATTGTTCAGGTAGGCGAATTTGAAAACTGCCCTGATGCCATTCTTGCTATAAATGCCTTTCAGGAACTTAGATGCGTTTTTCTTGCCATGGATGTTATTAACTGCGGCAGGCACTTTGCCTCCTCCATCTGAGTAAAAAACCACATCTTCTCTTAACTGCTCAATCAGTGTGGTTAGATTGCCGGACAGGCAGGCCTCCTCGAATAAGTTTAGTATCTTCTTTTTCCGCGCCGGATCCACATGGTGGCGTTTAGATGCAGACAGCTTTTCTTTTGCTCTGTGGTATAACTGGCGGCAATGGTCCTGCTTTATTCCAAAGCTATCAGCTAATTCATCGTAAGGCGTACCAAAGCTCTCGCGAAGCAGGTATACTCCTCTTTCCAGTGGCGAAAGCTTTTCCATTAAAAGCATAAAGCCGTAATCCAGTTGCTCGTCGGTAACAGTATAGCCCTCTTTTTGGGGAGTGGTAAGTGGCTCTGGCAACCAGAGTCCGAAGTAATTATCCTGCTCTTGTTTCCGCTTCTTAAGATAATTGAGTGCTGTATTGGCCACGGCCTTTGCCAAATATGCTTTACTGTTAATTACTGCAGCCTCCTGGTGCAGCCATTTTTCCAGTACATCCTGCAGAATATCTTCGCTGTCGGCAACAGAGGCTGTCATTTTATAAGCTATACTATGCAGTAGCGGCCTTACACTTTCAAAAGCTGTAGCTTTATTTACAAGCAATGTGGTCATACCAGAGTCCTATGTAGAGCAAATGTGGCTGATTTTCTGCAAATAAACCATAAAACTGCATTTTACACGTTCTGTACCATTAGCAGTGCCTTAGTTATGTTGCGTTCCAGGATGTCTGCAATTCGGCAACCAAGCATTTAGCATTTACCTCCTTTTTTACGACCTTTGCAGAAGCATCTATACTAACACCCTTTGTCAGAGCTACTAAATTTTAATTACCCGCCGGAGCAGGCTGTGGAGCGTGTCACGTTTTTCGCTGACGTAATTCTGCCGCTGCCTTTGCCGAAGCTTTATACTTACCGCATCCCGTTCGAGATGAACGACGAGGTGATGGTAGGAGCGCGGGTAATTGTACAGTTCGGTGCAAAGAAGGTGCTAAGTTGCATTGTAGCCGAGATCCATCAGAATGCTCCGGCAGACTACCAGGCAAAGTATATTCTGGACGTACTCGATGATAAACCGATCATCACCACACCGCAGTTAAAGCTGTTCAAGTGGATTGCGGATTACTACATGTGCACCCTTGGTGAGGTAATTAATGCTGCCCTTCCGTCTGCTCTTAAACTCAGCAGCGAATCACGCATTCAGCTGCACCCGCACTATAACCCAGAAGAAGACGAGCTTATACTTGCCCCACAGGAAGAGAAGATCATCTATGCACTGCAGCACAACCAGGCACTTACTTTTACCGATATAGGCAACCTGCTGCAGATCAAAAGCTACCACAAGTTTATCAAGTCGCTTATCCAGAAGGAGGCGATCATTATATATGAGCAGGTAAGCGACAAGTTCTCGCCGAAGGTGGTGAAGAAGTTGCGTATTTCCGAGCATTTTGTGCAGGACGAGGGCATGCTGGAAGAGTTGTTTAACCAACTGGCACCACAGCCCAAGCAACTCGATGTGCTGCTGAATTACCTGCAGAAAGTGCCGGTGCACCAGGACATCCACCTGAACTTCAAAGGCATCGAGAAAAGCGAACTGACCAACTCCCCTCACCTGTCGGCCTCGTCTATTAACACGCTGATAAAAAAAGGCGTTTTAGAGCAGTTTGACCAGGTGGTATCAAGGTTTCCCGTGGAGCATCAGGCCAAATTACTGCCTATGACGCTGTCTGAACACCAGGCAAAGGCGAAGGATGAGATTCTGGGGCTGTTCAAGGAGAAAGATACTGTGCTGCTACATGGAGTTACAGGTAGTGGTAAAACAGAAGTATACATCGACCTGATCAAACATGCCCTAGACGGCGGAGGCCAGGTGTTATACTTGTTGCCTGAGATTGCCCTTACTGCCCAGATCGTGCAGCGCCTGATGAAGGTTTTTGGTGAAAAGCTAGGGGTATACCACTCTAAATTTTCTGATAACGAGCGTGCCGAAGTATGGCAGGGTATACTTTCTGGTCGTTTCCAGGTGGTGGTAGGTGTGCGGTCTTCTGTATTCCTGCCCTTCCACGATCTTTCTCTGATCATAATTGATGAGGAGCATGAGGCAAGCTACAAGCAGTACGACCCGGCTCCACGATACAACGCACGCGAAACAGCCTTGATGATGGCACATTTGCAGGGTGCTAAAACGTTGCTTGGTTCAGCCACTCCGTCAGTAGAGACCTATTACAACTGCAAAACCGGCCGCTGGGGACTAGTGGAGATGCATAAACGCTTCGGAGAGGCGCAGCTCCCTGAAATTGAGCTGGTAAACACACGCGAAGAGCAGCACCGTAAAAATATGCACAGCCATTTCTCAGGCAAGCTTTTAACAGCTATTGAGGAGCGGCTTAACCGGAAAGAGCAGGTTATACTTTTCCAGAACCGGCGCGGCTACGCACCCTTCATCAGCTGCGATGAGTGCAGCTGGATACCCAAGTGCAAGCACTGCGCGGTAAGCTTATCGTACCACAAGTATAATAACGAGCTTCGCTGCCACTATTGCGGCTACCACGAACGCATGCCCCACGACTGCCCTGCCTGCGGCGCCACTACCCTTAAAAGTATGGGCTTCGGTACAGAGAAGGTAGAAGACGAGTTAAAGCTGATGCTGCCAAGCGCCGATGTGCAGCGTATGGACTTAGACACCACCAAGAAGAAGAACAGCTATCAGCAGATAATCGCTGACTTTGAAACAGGCAAGACCAATGTGCTGGTGGGCACGCAGATGGTAACTAAAGGCCTCGACTTTGAGCACGTGAGTCTTGTGGGTATACTTAATGCCGATACGATTATCAACTTCCCCGATTTCAGAGCGCATGAGCGCGCGTACCAGCTGTTTGTACAGGTAAGTGGGCGTGCTGGCCGTAAAGAAAAGCCGGGTGCAGTTATTATTCAGACGCGCGATCCGCTGCAGCCAATCTTCAGGAAAGTGCGCAGCAATGATTATTTAAGCCTGTACGAGCACGAAATTGAGGAGCGTTTGCGCTTTGGCTACCCTCCTTTTGTGCGGATGATAAAGGTTACCGTGAAGCATGTGGATGAACGCACTTCCGAAAATGCAGCCATCGTATTGGCCAAAGACCTGACCGACAGGCTTGGGAAACAGCAGGTGCTGGGGCCCGAGGTGCCGTATATCTTTAAAATACGTAACCTGTTTCTGCAGGAGGTGCACATCAAGTTGCCCCGTGAAACCACCAACCTGCGATCTGCCAAAGGCCAGATTGCCCAGGCAATATTTAACCTAAAGCTTCTCCCCGATTTTAAAGACGTGCGGATTGTTGCCGACGTAGATCCCGTTTAGCCTTCCCCTTACTTCTTTTGTCTTATTCTACCTGCTATTGGGCTGGCCCTATGGTGCGTGTGTAAGTTTAACACTTTTTTAACATAAGCCGAAGCAACTAGCCACAGCTGTAATGCATCTTTTAATCATAACAAGTATAAAAAGCATACTTGTGTTAAGGAACGGTTAAAGAAAAGTTAAATGTTACTAAGAATACTTGGCTCGATGCAATACCACACCTATTAAAGGCGTATTAATTATACAACCACGTTACCAGCGCAGCTATCATCTCACCTGCTTAGCTGCTGGTTTTACACACTACTACCAAATATCAAAACCCAATCCTAATTCAAAAACCACTATGAAGAATTTATTGAAATCTGCCGCCATCTTATCATTCACTCTATTAACCGTAACAGCCTGGGCAGGCGACCCCGGAGACGGTTGTGCCTCTAAAAACACTGGACAGAGCTTTTCACAACTACTGGATAACAACAGTATGCGGCTCTGGGAAATTGAGCTGAAACCAGGCCAATTTGCAGATGTGCATGCGCACCCGGGCCAGAAAGCTTATGCTGCTACAAGTGGCACACTGAAGATAACCACTTCGGAAGGTAAAACGGAAGAGATAAAAGTTAGAGCCGGCGATTTGCTCTGGACAGATGCTACCAAGTATAAAACAGTGAATATGGGCTCTGAAGCCTTTAAAGCTGTTGTTTACGAGGAGAAAGCAGAGCAAATTCAGTCTGCGAAAAATTTTTACTCATTTTTTTCGCAAAATTAACAACCACGTCCAAACCGTTGCCGTATAAATAAATACCTTTGGCTAAAAGTTGAAAACCTGAAAGTCTGATTAATCTACCAAGATAATATAGGCTTTCAGGTTTTTCCTTTTCTATAATTTCCCTTTAGGCATCGTTCTTTTTGCGTAGCAGGATGAACAGGTAAATCAGTCCGAATGCCAAGAAAACAACCAACAGGAACACATCCATCCCACTGTAATTCCCTTGTAAGATTCTATAACCGTTAAGTGCTGCAAACACAAAGCATACTACGGTCATCACTATTCTATAAGGTCGACGGTTTTGCATAAAGGGTATAGTTAAGATTTAGGATGAAGGATTACTTTTCTCCTTCCAGATCAGGTAAATGTAAAACAGGCCTAGCACAACAAAGGCACCAACTTTAAAAAGGTCCTGCCATGCATAATTACCTGGCCCTTGAAGCAGTTCTTTTAGCTTAAGCCCTGCAAATAGAAAGCAGACACTAGCCAGTGCCATTCTAATATATGTCCTTTTCATTTATTTAGTTTATACTTCCGAATATAAGCATAAAACCAAAACTTCCTTATTAGAGCGCAAGGTATAAAGCCACGAAAACTGTGATGAGGAAGGCACCAAGTATATTCAGCACAAAGCCAGTCTTCACCATCGTGGCAATAGGCACTTGTTTGCTGCCGTACACGATAGCGTTAGGAGGAGTAGCCACTGGCAGCATAAAGGCAAAGCTACAGGCAATTACAACACCCAGCACCGGATAGAGCAAAGGCATGTTTATCTCCAGTAGCACACCTATAATAATAGGTACGAATGTGATGGCGATGGCTGTATTAGAGCTTACCTCTGTTAAGAACAGCACCAGCAACACTAGTATAAATATGAGCATCAATTGCTGTGTTGGATCTATTATGATAGTAATGCCTCTGCCAATCATATCTGCCAGACCAGAAGACACAACTAATTGCCCAAGTGCCATACCTCCCCCAAAAAGCAGGATAGTATCCCAATCGATTTTAGCTAAATCATCGGAGGTTATAGTGCCTAATCCCTTGTTCTCCTGACCAGGTGGAATAAGGAACAGTAGCAGTGCCGCCAGTACAGCCACAGTGCTTTCAGCGAAATAGGTACTCATAAAAGTATAGGCTTCTTCAAAGCCGAGCAGGTTCAGAAAACCTGGTGCAAGCCAAAGTATAACGGCAAGCACAAACACTCCCATGGTTACCAATTCTCCTTTTTTCAACCGCTCTTTTTTACTAGCCTCTCTCTCAACATAGTCTTTAACCAATTGCTTTTTGTACCCGCTTTTGCTCAGGTAGTAATACATATATAGCAACATGGCTCCATACATAGTAAGTGAAACAGGCAAAGCCATCAGCATCCATTGCAGAAAATCGATGCGTACCCCTTGCTGAGCTAAGTAATTTACACCTATAAGATTCGGCGGGGAGCCTATAATAGTGCTAATACCACCAATAGAGGCGCTGTAAGCAATTCCTAACAAAAAATACACAGCGGCTGAATCACTTCCCTCCTCCTGGCGGCAAACCAGTTGCGTAACACCTAAAGTAAGCGGCAATAGCATAGCTACCGTTACCGAATTACTCACCCACATCGAGAGCACAAAAGACACCAGCGAAAACCCGAGGAATAACCGGAACAGGCTTTTCTGAAAGTATGGCTGCGATAGTATAAACAAGGCAATGCGCTTGTCAAGGCCGTGGCGCGTCATGGAGCGGGCCAGTAGAAAGCTACCGATAAAGAGCAGAATAATCGGATGGCCCAGGTTCTGAAAAGCTGTCTCGATCTCGGCTACTCCTACCATCACTGCCAATAGCACCCCCAGAAACGCCGTCATGGAAAGTGGAATTACCTCTGTCATCCAAAACACCAGGCAGAAAATCATAATGGCAGCCACCACCCGCGCCTCGAAAGGCAAACCTACGGCAAGGTACCAGACAATTATAGCTGCCACAGGAGCCAGTAGCAAACCAATGTTTCTGCGGGACAGGTGCATAGGGTAGAAGTATATTTGCAGGTATAGGTTTTAAAGATAAGACTTTATAGATATATAGTACAGCTATTAGTGTTTGGGTATCTTGTTTTTGCGGCACAAGGTTAAACCACCCTTGCCACTTTACATTACCCTTGCCCTCTGCTTCTAACATACGATACCTGTACCTTTGCAAATAGCAGTACCAAATTCCCCGCCTTAGATAAGGAGGGGTAAGGGTGGTTGGAACAGGCACTGCAGAAAAGCAAAATGGGATCTCGTAACGATTGTCATCCCCCTACCCCCTTTAAGGGGCACCTTTAGCCTTTGCTTTAGCTTCACTACAAGTTTCACAGTCTAAGTCATTCTTCGGACAGGTCGAGACCCGTTCCTACAAAACAAGAGCAGAAACAAAAAGGCTGCTATAACAAAATCTGTTATAGCAGCCTCTCTAAATAAGTGTCTATACGTTATGCTAAATAACGCTCACGCATGATTCTGAGGTGATGGATTTCATGGCCAAGTATAGTATAGCCGATAGCACGAACGCTTATTTCTAAACCGCTGGCAACACCTTTCTGGCTCAAGGCCTCCTCGTCAAAGCTTTTAAACAGTTCAATCGAAGCAGTTCTTACCGCTGTGTACTCAGCAAGTATAGAATTGATGTCACGGCTGTCAGCTTTAGATGGTGCAACATACTTATTCTCATCAAAACCTGGCAGTTCCGTCTTGTCCTGGCGGGCAAAGCGGAGGGCGCGGTAAGAGAAAATACGCTCTGCATCGAGCATGTGCACCAGCAGTTCTTTAATACTCCATTTCTCAGGGGCATAGCGGTGTAGTAGCTGTTCTTCCGTCAGGCCCTGCATTAAGCCGGCAATGTAGGAGTAGCTGGCAGTAAGTCCCTCAATTAAATCCTCTGCTTTTGCCTCATTTATGTAGTTACCAACATAGCCGCTGTACTCATCGGTGGTTGGGTAAGTTATGATCGTAGCCATTTTATACTTTGGTTATTATACCGCGAAGGTAATACATTTTGATTAGCTAATACTTAACAAAAACAAAAGCGCCGCAACCTGAGTGGCTGCGGCGCTTTTAGCTATACGTTTTCTACTGCCCTACAACAAATACGGCATTGCCAAACAGCAATTTACCGCTCTGCCAGAACCCTCTGAACAGCGGGTTGTCGGCCAGGTAAACTACTTGCCCTCTGCCCATGTTCTGGGTGCCAAGTATAAGCGCATCCTGTAGTTTCTGTTTGATATCAGCACCTACAAAACCAGTGGCATAGTTATTCTTTTTCAGCACACCCACATTCCAGCCTTCCTCTAAAAACTGGAAAGTATCCGATGATCGCACCAAGGCAAAGTATGAGTCGCCGTAACCAAAGGCAAGCGGGTGAGTTTTATCCAGATCTACCCGGAACACGCTGCCCTGCACTTCTTCGCGCAGTGCTTCACGCTCACGGTCGGCGTAGGTGCGTAGATTGGCATAAGGGTCCTCTTTTTCCTTTTTGTCTTTTTTATCCTTACCCTCTTCTTCTTTAGCATCCTTCTTCTTCAGGTTAAAGTCTTTTTTACCGGCTAAGAAACCAGCAGCACTCTCCATGGCAATTAATTTACCGCCGCCACGTACCCAAGTCTTTACCTGCTCCAGCGTTTTCTCGTCGAGCACTTTGCTGTAGTTACCAGTTGGTAAGATGAGCACATCAAACTCGTGCAGCGGCACATTGCTAAAGTATGAGGTATTCAGTACTGTAACCGGGTAACCAATCTGCTGCTCAAAGTAATGCCATACTTCCCCGAAACCATAAGGCGACACACCCTCTCCGGACATAACCGCTACTTTTGGCATTTTAAGGTAACGCACACTGCCTGAGCCAAAATCGGCACCGCTGCTTACAAAGCCTGTGCCGGTGGCACTCAGGGTAACATCATACTTTGCAGCCAACTCGCGCACGGTAGCATCCAGCTTATCACTAAGCCTTTCGTTGCCGGTACGGGTAATAATCAATGTGCCTGCTTCATACTTTTGTCCCTCGGTTTCGAATGCTTTCTCGGCCATGCGCACCTTCACGTCCTGCTTCATCAGCTCCGTCAGAAATCGTAAGTCGTTCAGGCTGTTCCAGCGGGCCAGATAGGCGTATGGTTTGGCAATATTTATACTTTGTGCAGATGCTGCAGCCGGCTTGTTGTTGCTTACATCAACTTTGTTTTTAACTGCATAAGCCTGCACTCCATATGCATAAGGCAATGCCCACGAAGTAATATCATAAGTAAGGGAGTCCTCAAGGTTTGCTCTTGGCTCAAACAGTACCTTTACCAAAGTAGACTTTGGCTGATACATACTCACTACCAAGTCGTTCTGGCCTAATTTTATACTTTCGTCTTTGCCGGTACTGTAGTTAAAGCCCTTTGCAGAAGTGTTTTTACCAACATAGCCATACTTTATGCCTTGATTATCGAGGTAAGTTGTCAGTGCTTTTATGTTGCCGGCACTTCTACTGTCATTCTTAATCACAAATGCTTTATAGTCACCTGCTGGTTTGTTCAAGTTATTTTCATGGTACTTTCTGAACTCTTGCTTTAGCTGATCTGCTTTCTCAGAGGTGGCCTTAATAGTAGCCTCGCTGGCAGTAACATGATGTGCAATTCTATCAACCAGTGTAAGCGTATCGCCGTCTTGTTTTTTATAGGCTAAACCTGCCCGGCCTGAACCACCTTGTTCATATGTCATGCCGATAGCACCATTAAAGGTAGGCCACGTATCGCCATAGCTTGGGTAAAACAGGTCGAAGTTTTCGCGGGTAAAGTAAAGCCAGTTGTTTTTGTCAAAGTACTGGCGGTTGTAGTCTCCGATGGTGTTCTGGAACTGGCGCTGCCACGGTGTTATACTTTCATGAAACGGCTTGGCTGCCGGCGAGAAGTAGTATGGCGACTCAGGCCCCATCTCGTGAAAATCGGCGTGCACCTGCGGCAACCAGCTGTTATACTCCTTCAGGCGCTGCTTCGACTCGATCTGTGTCTGCCAGGCCCAGTCGCGGTTCAGGTCAAAATAGTAGTGGTTTGGTCTGCCACCTGGCCACGGCTCCCAGTGCTCCCAAGCATAAGGAGATGCGTTGCCACCTTGGTTTGATGCTTGCTTATACCACTGCACATAACGTTCACGGCCGTCAGGATTTACGCAAGGATCAAGTATAACCACAGCGTTCTGTAGCCACTGCTTTGTCTGCGCATTGCTTGGGTTTACAAGGTCATACAATACCTGCATCACAGCCTCTGAGCTTACCGATTCATTACCATGTATGTTGTAACTTAGCCATACTATGGCCGGCTGGCTGCCTTGTACCTGCCCGTTTTGAACGCCTGCCAAACGTAGGTTATTTTCCCGGATCTGCTCCAGCCTTGGCAGGTTTTCTTCGGAGGCTATATAAGCCAGCAACAGTGGTCGGCCTTCGTAGGTGCGACCATACTCCTGCAGTTTCATGCGGTTTGGCGCCTGCGCTGCCAAGTAGCTTACATAGTCTACAATGCGGGCGTGTGTTGTAAACTGTTTGCCTAACTTATAGCCTAGAAACTGCTCGGGTGTTTTAATAGCTTGCTGCGCCAAAGCAGCCTGCATACTTAGCAGCACAAAGGCTAAAGCGAAAAATCGCTTCATGGTTTGTATCATATTGCTGTTTTTGAAGAATAGAAATACAATCTGGAGATAATTGTTGAATTTGACAAGTATACGTGATTCAGCCATAGAAGCTACATGCAAAGTAAAGGGTCAAGAGATCACGCATGTTTGCTGTTTTTTTCGGTATGCATGCAGATAAAAAGAAAAAAACGCGTACTTTTGCATTCACGAACCTACTTTAAATGTATGTACATCTCAAATTAACTGTACTATGCATAGATTAGGTAGCTGATCAGGAGTACCCGCGCTTTCATACTTAATAAACAAACGATTCATGATCAGTATTCATCAGCCTTTATTGCCTGGCTCAAAATGGCATTATACTTCAGAAACTAAATTAACTAAACTTACATTCAGACCCGGGGCTTTGCTCCGGGTTTTGTTTTTTATACTTATCCTTCTCTGCACGTATTAGAAAATATGCAGCAGATTTTAATTTATTTACTCCGCATTTTAGGTAAGATTGTCACATTTCTGGCCGACTTTGTTGTGCTGTTTTTTGCGGCAGGATTTATCCTTAGCAGCTTTCCTGTTAACAGCAGCTTTGCTCAAACAACCGAGCCTGACTCTATAGAGGTGTATGTGACTTCTAACGGGGTACACACTGATATTATAGTCCCAGTAGTAACTCCTTACATTGACTGGCGCACCAAAGTACCGCTGCACCACTTTGGCAACGTAGACAGTACTTATTCCTATCTCGCTTTTGGCTGGGGCGACAGACGCTTTTACATGGAAACTCCTAAATGGGGAGACTTAAAACCAGGCGTGGCCATGTCGGCGGCATTTTGGCCCACACGTACAGCCATGCACCTGGAGTATATCAAGAACAGGTTGGAGCCGAACAGGCACCAGCGGCCTATACTTATATCACCAGCACAATACAAAAACTTAATCACCTACATCAACAAATCCTTCCAGAAAAAGAACGGCAATTACATGCACATCAGTAATTCCGGCTACTCCCACAACGATACCTTTTACGAGGCACACGGTAAATTTTACCTGTTCAAAAATTGCAACAACTGGGTTAACCATGGCCTGAAGGCTATGAAAGTGAAAACTGCTATCTGGGCTCCCTTCCCATACGCTATCATGCGCCACCTGCGGTAGTTGTACAACCCTTTTTATTGCTGCCCTGCTTTCTAATTAGTGTTAAGCAGCTGAGTTTGTGTTTAATCCTGTTTGGTAATCAATATTTTAAGGAATTATACCTTAACATAAGACCAATCAGAAATTGAAGGGCTTGAGCATCTGCAGATATTATAGAATCTGCATATATTCAAGGCTAAACCTTAAACACAACCACAAACCTATGCAAACCTATACTAAACTGCTCCGCTGGCCTTTGCTGCTGATAGCTTTCTGCTTCAGTGCTTCGGCAAGTATAGCACAGGCTGTTAACCAGGACTCGCTGTACATCCGGCAGAACTACGAAAAAGCAGAGTACCAGATACCAATGCGTGACGGTAAAAAGCTATTCACAGTAGTTTACTCACCAAAAGACAACAGCAAAAAGTACCCGATTCTGATGAACCGTACGCCTTATTCTGTTGGTCCTTATGGTGAGGGATACAAAACCAGCCTCGGACCAAGCACTACACTTATGCGTGACGGCTACATTTTTGTGTACCAAGATGTGCGCGGCACCTATATGTCGGAGGGTGAGTTCGTGAACATGACGCCACATGTTGCCAACAAAAAAGGTAAGAAAGATACCGACGAAAGCACCGATACTTATGATACTGTAGACTGGCTAATCAAGAAACTAGACAACGACAACGGACGCGTGGGGCAATGGGGGATCTCCTACCCTGGCTTTTATGCAGCTGCCGGTCTCATGAGCAACCACCCGGCACTTAAAGCAGTATCGCCACAGGCGCCTATCGCCGATTGGTTCTGGGATGACTTTCACCACAACGGCGCCACGTTCCTTCCACACGCCTTTAATTTTCTAGCTAGCTTTGGTTTGCCACGCCCGGAGCCAACCACCAAACGTAACCCACGCTTCGACCACGGCACGCCGGATGGCTACGAGTTTTTCCTGCGTATGGGGCCACTAAAGAATGCAAACGAGAAGTACTACAAGAACCAGGTTGCCTTCTGGAACGACATGGTGGAGCACCCGAACTACGATAAATTTTGGCAAGACCGCAACATACTACCTCACCTTAAAAACCTGAAAGGCACAGCTGTAATGACTGTTGGTGGATGGTACGATGCAGAAGACCTGTACGGCCCATTGAAGATCTACCAGACCATTGAAAAGAATAACCCAAAGCTGACTAACTTGATCGTAATGGGCCCTTGGGTACATGGAGGCTGGGCTCGCACTGATGGCTCTAGCCTTGGCAACGTGTCTTTTGGGCAGAAGAACTCGCCTTGGTACCAGCAGGAAGTAGAAGCCAGATTCTTTAACCACTACCTAAAAGAAGACGCTAAGACAGAGGTAAAACTACCGGAGGCCATCATGTTTGAAGGTGGCAACAACAAATGGCGCGAGTTTGAAGTATGGCCGCCAAAACAAGCGCAGGAGCGTACGTTATACTTGCATGCAAACGGCAAAATGAGCTTTACTGCACCAACTGCCAGCGAGCCCACTTCTTCAGAATTTATCAGTGATCCAAGCAAACCGGTTCCATTCACAGAGGCTGTTGCTACCGGCATGACGCGTGAATACATGACCGACGATCAGCGTTTTGCCAGCCGCCGCCCTGATGTGCTTACCTTCCAAACAGACGTGCTGACAGAGGACATTACCCTTGCCGGTGAGATTCTGGCCCAGCTAAAAGTTGCCACCACCGGCACCGACGCCGACTGGGTTGTAAAGCTGATTGACGTTTACCCTGATACAGCAAGTGCCACAGCTCATCAGCCTAAAAAACCAATGGGAGGCTATCAGGCGATGGTACGCAGCGAAGTTTTCCGTGGCCGCTTCCGTAACAGTTTTGAAAAGCCCGAGCCGTTCACACCAAACCAGGTAACGCCGGTAAACGTGGAACTCCAGGATGTGCTGTATACTTTCAAGAAGGGCCACCGCATCATGGTTCAGATACAAAGCACCTGGTTCCCGCTAGTAGACAGAAACCCTCAGAAGTACGTGGACAATATCTTTAAAGCCAACGAAGAGGATTTTATTAAAGCTACGCACAAAGTATACCACTCACTGCAGCAGCCAACCAGCTTAAAGGTAAAGGTGCTATAGCTGTATATTACCCTCCTAAGAGGGATGGATTTTAATCCTTTATATCAACTAGCAGATGTAGGTAACTCTATAAAGCAAAAGAGCCAGGTAAAATACCTGGCTCTTTCAGCTTTAAACCCTAATTAGCTTATTTTATTGTTTTAATAGTTTGAAATGGTTGGTTACACTTCCCATTCTGGTTGTCACAAAGTATACACCCTGCGGCAGGTTAGATTCAAGTATCAGTTGCTCTGAGTTCACACCCTTCTCAACCATAATCGTTTTGTGAATCAACTGCTTGCCTACAGAGTTCGACAGAACTATTTCCATCTCCCCATCCTGCTCCGCGTCAATGTTCATCTCTATTTTGTTCACAAATGGGTTAGGATAAACAACAATCTTATTCGTAACGCTGCCAAACTCAACCGCCTTCGGACCAAAGTACTCTACCTGTCCGCTGTGGTCCATTTGCTTCAGTCTGTAGTAGCGTGTACCGTGCTTACCATTCTCCTTGTCAACATACTTGTAGACCTGCTTCTGGCTCGAATTACCGTTTTTCGTCGCCACAAAGTCTAGTTTTCTGTAGTTCTGGCCATCTTCCGACACCTGTACTTCGAAGCCCTCGTTGTCACGCTCCATCGCCGTAGCCCATTCCAGTACCACTTCGTTGCCTTGCTTTTGAGCATTTAGGTAGATGATCTCTACTGGGAATGGCTTAACGTCTGTGTTATTGATAAAGTACCTTATACAACTAACACTATTCAGTATTTCTACTTGAATCTCTGGTTTTTCTGAAGGATTTTGCTCTGTATAAAAGTCCTCTTTACCTCTTTTCACTTCTATCCAATCTCCTGTAGTACGTCTAGACCATATATACTCAGGATTTGTCCCAAATGCATCTGCACTATATTTACTGCGGTCAATTGTAACATCCCACTTAGTCATGCTAGAATTCCAAGTAACAATTAATAAAGGATCTATGAGTGTGGTAAGAGGAGTTACAGTTACGGCACTTGTGGCAGATACGCTTGAGCAAACTTTGCTATCGGTAACTGTCACGGTGTAGTTACCAGCTACATTTGTCATAAAGCTAGCAACATTGCCAGGGTTAGTTTCCCCATTTGATCCACGCCATGTGCTAGGAACTTGCCAGCTATAGGTGTAAGGGCCAGTGCCCGAAGATACACTCGCGGATACTAAAACAGGAGTTGTTTCGCAAGTAGTCGGGTTATTGACTGCAACCATCGGTAGTGGATTTACAGTTACCACCGCATTTCCAGTCATATCCCTAGGGCAACTTGCTATGTTTGTGCCACTCACTGTCGTTGCTCTTACAGTATAAGTACCAGCTAGTGTTTGCAGTGGGAAAGTAATCTCTCCTCCTGTACCAGAAATTGGGCTTCCTACGTTTGAGGTTAAACTGTTTACTGTACGCTGTAGTTGATAGCTAACTCCAGTTTGCGAACTGCTCAATTTAATAGACTTACCTGTTCCTCCGGCGCAATACTCACCACCACCTGAAACTGTCATAAGTTGTGGCAATGCAGTAACATAAACTGTAATCAAACCAAATACTGAGCAGGTGCTGCCGCTTGCTGTAGTAGGCCTGATGCTATAAGTTCCTGCCACAGTCTGGTTCCCGAAGCTGATGGCACCACCTGTACCCGCAACCGGTGACCCTACTGGATTTCCACCAAAGAGTAGTTGATATGAAACTCCTGATTGTGAATTAGCTAAGCCTACAGGCACGCCTGCGCCACCTTCACAGTATGCGCCTCCGCCTGTTAATGTTTGTGGCACAACAACATTAATAGTTACATTATTAGATCTGTTGTTATTTGCACACTTCTTAACAGATTGATTCCGCTCAATGTCTGTAATAAAACGCAGGTACACCTGATCTCCATCAACAAATCCGCCAGCTGCCGCCGCATCTGTTGTAAGTGTGTAAGTATACTTGTCCTTTACAAAATCCTGAGCAGGCCCTAACAACACATCTCCTCTCGAGAGCACAAACTCAACTTTTGTATTTGCTTTCAACCAATCAAAAGCATTGTTAAGATTTGCCGTAAGTGTTACAGAACCATTACTGCATATAGGATTTGGAGCTACTGCTAGTGTGGCAGAATAACCTGGTAGTTCAGCGCTGTACATCCTGTTTGACTGGATTGTTGGCAAAACTGTACCACATTGTGTTAAGTTTACATATACATGGTAGTAGTCCTGAGAAGACAAACCCGCATCAGTTGTGAAGTATAGGTCATTCTTTCTTTCTACATCGTGGTTTTTACCCCACTGATAAGTAGCAGCATCACGGCTTACTATCTTTGCGCTCAGGTCTTTCATCACCTTAGGCTGGAAGAATCTATATGCAAGATTTTTTACAGCCTGTGGCGTATCATCGTTTGGATCTGGTGTATCTGAACCTGGGAAAGGATAGTTCATATTTGGCTCAGGGAAACTAGAAGCCCCTGTTGGCACTGCAGTTCCGTTAGAATAAATAGGCTGGCCATTTGCATCTACTAAATATGGATATATAATGTCTCCTTCTTCAAGATCTCTGTAGATAGTAGTTGTATAAGTAACTTGTACACCGCGGCAAAACGGATGTGGATCTGCAGTAACTACAGCTCTGTAAGTAGAGCGTTTTATGGTTACTGTTTTACTTAAAACAGTCGAGCATTGTGGATTTGATCCAGAAGTGAGGGTATAAGTAATTGTTACAGTCTTTTCTGCTGCCGATCCAAGTAAGGCACAAGCATCAAAGGATGTCTTAACTACTCCATCTATTCTAAAAGTACCTCCTGTTGGATTACTTCCCAGATTTATTATACCTTGTCCTGAGTATACATTAGCAAACTTACCATCTCCGTCGCTGTCGCTGTCGTTTCCTAGAGTAATGCTGTTGATGACAGGATTTGGATTAACGGTAACAGTAATGGAAGCAGAGGGAAGATTGATACAAGTACCTGAACTTACTACTCTTCTAAAGTAAGTTGTAGTTGTTAAGGCTCCTGGTTGGTAATTCTGCAGGTTGTTTGGATTTGGCCCTGCTGCTGTAGTCCATGTTGAGTTATTGGTGCTTTGCTGCCACAAGTATGTATAAGAGCCCGTCCCGCCTGCCGGGGCACTACCTGTAAGCTGAGTTGGTATGCTACCAGAGCATATAGTCTGTGTACCAGAAATTGTGTTATTGCTGATTACTGGTGTTACTGTAACAGCCACTGCCGCACTTGCATTTGAGCACCCTCCACCACTCACAACGCGCCTGTAGTAGATTGTTGTAGTGGTAGTAACAGTAGTGGTTGGTGGTGTATAGGAGGCACTATTAGCCCCAGTTCCCCCTGTTACATTAGCATAAGTGCCAATTTCAGAGCTACTGCTTTGCCACTGGTAGGTGTATGGCGTACTTCCACCACTTAGGCTAGTGCCGCTTGCCTGTCCTAGTGGTGCTACAGCCCCTCCTGAGCAAACTATTTGGGTACCAGCTATCTGGTTACCTGCAATCACAGAATTAACTGTAACAGCTAACGCATTACTTGTGCTTGAGCAGTTCTCAGAAGTTACTATGCGGCGGTAATACATGGTACCAATAGTACCTGTAGATGGCACATAACTTGACTGAGTACTTGTTCCACCTGCATTCACCCATTGGTCTGTGCCATTAGGGCTTTGCTGCCACTGGTATGATTTTGCAGTAATTCCTCCCGTTACAGTACCATCTAGTGCAGATGCTATCGCACCCTGGCAGTAAGTAGTAGTACCTGAGATGCTGTTGGCTGTAATTGCGGGCGTTACTGTAACACCTAACACATTACTAGTATTGTTTGAGCACTCCCCGGAAGTAATTAAACGTCTGTAGTATACTGTACCTGCAGTAGCTGTAGACGGCATATACTTATCATCTGTTGCCCCATTAATATCGGAGAAAGTTCCTGTTGCACTTGAGCTGCTCTGCCACTGGTAAGAGTAAGCTCCTGTACCACCAGCAACTGCACCACCTAATGCTGTTGCTTCCGCACCCTGACAGTAGTTTTGCGTTCCTGCAATCGAATTTGTTGTAATACTTGGCGTAACCGTTACAGCAAATGCTGCACTTATATTAGTACACTCGCCAGAGTTAACTATACGTCTGTAGTACATTATGCCACCTGTTAAAGTGGAAGGAGTATAACTAGCTTGGTTATTAGTACCTGATGCTAAACCCCAAGTGGAATTATCAGCACTCTGCTCCCATTTATAAGTATAACTACCGTTACCCCCGCTGATGGTGCCAGAGCTCAATGCAGTTGCAGTTGCATTTTGGCAGTACTTAGAAGTGCCTGAAATGTTATTCCCTGCAATTAACGGTTGCACTGTAAGTGTAATAGACTCACTTGCAGCATTACAAGACGGGGCACCATTAGTTGTTAGAAGTGTAACGCTTGTTGTACCGGAGAATGAAGCAGGACCCGTAATGGTAGCAGTTGAAGTGGTGATTCCATTTACAGTGCTTTGAGTAGTTCCGGTAACCGTAAATCCGTTTGTAGCACTCCAACTTCCTGTGCCTCCTGAGTATGTACCTGTAACTGTAAAAACATTATAGCCACTAGCAACCTGGCACTGTGTTTCAGGGCTTGAGGTTATATCTGCAGTTGGCTGCGGCAGTACAGTTACTTGGATCGGCTGAGATGTTTTGAAACAATCACTAATATTACCCTCAGTTACATCTTTTACTTTCACGCGATAATAACCGGAAGTATTTGCAACGTATGTATTTGAAGTTACTGGAACTTCAGGTATTAGAGTAAAGCCAGCCTCAGTGTTTGTGGGGCTAAACTCCCACATATACTCATATGTTTGACCTGAAGGTGCAGAGTTTGCACTAATTTGCACAGTTCCTCCTTGGCAGAAAGTTGTAGTTCCAGCGGTGATAGTAGCCTCATTGGGTAATTTAGCAACTATCACAGATACAGTCTTTGATGTTAAAGCACAGCCTTTATCTGTAGTAATAACTACATAATAACTGCCTGTATCTACTGCGCGGAATGTGCTAGTAGTACCTACAGTAGAATTATCATTGGCGTTAAACCATTTATAAGTGTATCCTGAGACAAAATTTGTAACAAGATCTACATAATTACCATCACAGAACTCTGTTGGGCCTGTAGGTGTAATAGTTACATCTGGAAGCGGATTAACAGTTACTGTTACAGTTTTAGGCTCTGACTGGCAACCATTAGTTGTTCCCACAACAGTGTAAGTTGTAGTTGTAGTTGGGTTTGCTGTTACACTTGCTCCAGAAGTTGCGCTTAACCCTGTGGCCGGTGACCATACGTAACTATCAGCGCCACTTGCGGATAAGGTAGTGCTCTGGTTTAAGCAGATTGATGAATTGCCTGTAAGCGATACAGTAGGCTGCTGTTTTATATTTACAACTTTGCTTGCCTTGTTTGTGCAGGAATTTTCGTCTGTGTAACTATATTCCACTGTGTAGCTTCCTGCAGCCAGAACACTTGGATTAAGTTCTGTAATACTTGTTACCACTTCTGTACCGGAACTGTTTAAAATACGGAAGACACCGCCTGAAGGGCTACCTGTTAGTGGAACCTTTGTATCAGAGGTACAGTAGGCCGCTGCTAGATTTGTGGTGATGCTCACTGAAGGTAGCGGGTTCACTGTCGCTGTCACCGGTACGCGTACACTCTCGCACATGGTGCTTGTGTTGTAGCTAGCGGCGTAGTAGGTGGTGGTTGAGCTAAGGCTTGGCGTGGTGTAACTGTTGCCAGTGGCTAAATGGGAACCACCCGAGGCAGCAGCGTACCATCTCACTTCCGTACCGTTGGCGCCAACCGTTCCGCTTAGCGTCACCGCCCCTTGGTTGCATACGGCGGCGCCCACCAAAATTGGCGTACTAGGGATTGGGTTAACCGTAACGGACATCGATGTCGAAGGGGCACCGGCGCAGTTGCCAATTGTGTTAGTCACCACTACGTTATAGTTGCCGCTAGAGGTAGCCCGATAGGTGGAACCTGTGGCGTTATCTATTTTAGAGGTGCCGTTGTACCACTGATAAGTATAGCTACCACCCGCCGGCGTGGCGTTGGCCGTCAGCGTCACCTCCCCGCCTTGGCAAAACGTGGTCGTCCCTGAGGCTGAAACAGTGGCAGAAGGAACTGAGTAAACAGTAGCAGAAATTGGAACTCGTGCACTCTCACACAGAGTAACAGTATTGTAGCTAGCTACATAGTAAGTAACTGTCTGATTTAAAATAGGCGTTTCATAAGTTAAACCAGATGCAAATGCACTACCTCCTGTAGCAGATGTATACCATAAAATTGCGTTGCCACCATTACCAAAATGAGCATACAATGTAACTGAACCAGGACCACACGTAGAGCCATTAGTTATTGCTGGTAAATCTGGAGGAGTAATTATAGTTGCAGTTACGACTGATCTACTACTCTCGCAATTCCCAAATACGGTAGATACGTAGTATGTAGTAGTAGATGCCAAAGATGGTGTAGTATAAGTTGCGCCTGTAGCGCCACTTATTGGAGATCCTCCAGATGCCACTGCGTACCACCTGTAGCTTCCTCCTACTGGAGCTCCAGAAGCAGAAAGCTGCACACTCCCAGCACCACAACGAGAATTAGAAGTAGTTGAAGGAGCCTGTAATGGAGTTTGAAGCACCGTTACAGTTCCTGCGTTTTGCCAGTTATATGAACCATTTTCTCTGTTTGCAACCTCAACTAAAATTGAGCCTTGCACACTGAAATAATTATCAGGAATATTTATAGAGATGGAGTTTTGTGAGGTTCTCTCTACCAAACTAGTATTCAGCAGATCTCCATTGAGTCTAGCTTCTACTTGGTTACCTGTACTTATAATAAATCCTGACCCATTGATAGTTACTTTGTAATTTGTTTGACCAACTGTAGTACAAGTTGGTGTCATACTTGTTACAACTTGCGCCATCGCTACATTGGCCAGCAGCATAAAAAATAGCAGGAGTAGACTAACAACTGATACCTCATAGTACCGTGCCAGGTGCGCTCCAGCAATCAATTGTGTAAAATTCTTTTTCATAAATTAGGGGTTAAAGGTTTGGGGCTAATAGATGGTTTTGGATCTTAAATTTTTACCACATCATATATAACAAAAGCTATATTTGCTTTACAAAAGAGCATAGAATGGCTGAGAATATGATTTTTGCGCTTTCAAGAGCACTAAATCATACTTTAAAAAAGGATAAATTGTCTTTAAACAATTTATTGCAGGAACTTTAAGGCTGCAGGTTTAAATATGAATCAATTTAAACTACTTGCTGAAATACAATTACTTTGTCTTTGGCGTAAACTTATATCATATTTAATATATATTGTTCATTTCTAATATTAATAGGACCTTTCAAAGTTTATTTACACTATAATATTAAAAATGTTACATGATATATTTAAAAAGAATAAGTCTATTGTATACTATTCAATGTCTCACCATACACTTTTAATTAAAAAAGTACCTAAAAACAATATAGCACAAGATTAATGCATCAGAAATTGCACTAGCATATCATCAAAAAAATTTAATTTTTCTTTTAATAGATGATTTAAAAGTATGCTGATTTAGTTTTCTAATACTGCAGTAAATATTTGAATGTATTAACCCACATATGCCGCTAAGACTGCTTTACTCAGGCTTATTCAGATGATGTAATGACAGGCGGAACTCAGGAGGCTGCGATGAAAAGGCGAGCAACAGAATGTATAGAAAGGATATAGCCTTATGCCAAATCGTTAAACCTGTAGCTATTAGGCTGTTCCAAAATTTAGTTAGGATAGGTGCTAGTCCTTAAAAGGGATAAAGGAGAATCCCCTAAAACAGCACAGCCCCACAAATTTGTAGGGCTGTGCTGTTTTAACTACTTCTTCTTTCTTAACAGCAATCTATCTTTGGCTCCGCGGTTTACAAAGTATAAATCCTTCAGACCATCGCTATTAAAATCAGCAACTTTTATACCTATGCCTTCAAGATCCAGGTTCGGCGGCAGAATGTAGCTTGTGCGTTCTGTAAATACTCCTTTGCCATTGTTCAGGTAGGCCCTCACCGGTCTGTTCTTAAAAATATCTACAGTAATCAGATCCAGGTCCTTGTCACCATCTACATCTACAAACGCTCCTTCCATAGTATGTTCTTCCGAAACAGGAAGACGCTTATTGGTATCATCAGTAAACACTCCTTTGCCATTATTAATAAGCAACCTGTTTTGCTTTTGCTTACCAGGCCTGAAAGCCACATTGGCAAAGTATAGATCCAGGTCGCCGTCTCCGTCAACATCGGCTAGTGTTACCTTCCGGGTTTCTTCTGCGGTACTGGCAGGCAATCGCGATGCAGATTCATCTTTAAAGAAGCCTCTGCCATCATTGATCAACACCCTGTTACCATCTTCATTTCCGACAAGCAGATCATCATCACCATCCTTATCAATATCAGCTAGTTTCAAATCCTGGGTTATGTCCAGCAGTTGAGGCAGACGCTGTGACGTTTCATTTTTAAAAGTGCCGTCGCCGTTATTGATATATAGGTAGTTTTGACCTGGAGTATCCTTTGCTGCAGCATTTCCGAATAACAGATCCGGTTTTCCGTCACTATTAACATCCTTTACCAGTACAGCATTGCTTACGCTGTTCAACACAAGGTTGTGACGCATTTCAAAAGCTCCGCTACCGTTGTTAAACCAGAGCTCATGCACCGTGTGGTCTTCTGTAGCAAACACAATATCTAAATCACCATCTCCGTCTAGATCGGCAATGGCGATGTCTTCGCTATCTAGCACGATGAATGGGAGTTGCTCCTGAGGCACTTGCCTAAAGCCTCCTTTGCCATCACCAAACATAACCAAGTTCGGAGCATACTCATTTGCGATCACAATATCCAAGAATCCATCTTTGTTCAGGTCGGCAGCCTCCACATCCATACCCGGACCCGATACTGCCTTCTCCGGCAAGTTAGCGCTGGCATCTACATAAAATACAGAATCCTGAGCGGCAACTGCTTTGGCTGCCTTTTTCTTGGCTTGTGCCGCAGCCGGCATGTCAGCTAAGCCAACAGCAGTGGTTAGCAGAAGGAGAGCTAATGCTTTTTTCATTGCATATTGATTATATATTATCAGATCATTAATAGTAAAACAGCAGAATTGCATAAAGCTGGGATTTACTTGAGTCAAAATATAGCCATTTACAGGAGCAATAGCCAAAGAGCTTGCAGTTTTAGCAATTTAGTAGCGTCACTTTCTTAATCTACTCCAGAATATTTGAAAAACCTTCGCAAAACGGTAAATTGCAATAGCAACTATTCTAACCTAACTAACTAAACTACTTGCATGAAAAACTTTAAAGCGTTTGCGGTTGCTGCTATGCTTGGCCTTAGCCAACTGGCAACTGCCCAACAAACGGAGCTTTCATACTACCTACCTCAAAGTGTACAGTATAACAAGGCCGTACCCACCCCCAAAGAAATACTTGGCTATAATGTTGGCGAATGGCATGTGAGCCACGACCAATTGGCTATGTACATGCGCCAGATGGCACAGCTTTCTGACAGGATTACGATTACAGAGTATGGCCGCACCCACGAAAACCGTCCGCTATACTTGCTTACTGTAACCTCACCGGAAAACCATAAGAACATAGAGGCCATAAAGGCTAACCATAAAAAACTGACTAATCCTTCAGAGTCCGGTAGCCTTAACATCAAAGACATGCCGGCTGTAGTATGGATGGGATATAGTGTACATGGTAATGAGCCAAGTGGAAGCAATGCTTCGTTGTTGTCAGTTTACCACCTGGCTGCAGCCCAAGGACCAGAGATTGAAAAACTTTTAAAAGAAACGGTTATACTTATTGACCCTTCTATTAATCCTGATGGCTTGAATCGTTTTGCCAGTTGGGTAAATTCACACCGAAGTAAAAACCTTATCACCGACAGCAACAGCGCTGAGTTTGAGGAGGCATGGCCACGTGGCAGAACAAACCACTACTGGTTCGATCTTAACCGTGACTGGCTACCGTTGCAGCACCCTGAGTCAAGAGGCAGACTGGCTAAGTTTCATGAGTGGAAGCCAAATGTATTGACAGACCACCACGAGATGGGCACTAACGCTACATTTTTCTTCCAGCCAGGCATACCAAGCCGCAACCACCCGCTGTCGCCGGAGAATGGCTTTAAGTTAACACAGAAGATCGGCACCTATCACGCGAAGGCTTTGGACAAGATCGGATCGTTTTACTATACCGAAGAAAGCTACGACGACTTTTACTATGGCAAAGGCTCTACTTACCCAGATGTAAACGGTTCGGTGGGTATACTTTTTGAGCAGGCAAGTTCCAGGGGCCATGCACAAGAGAGCGTGAACGGTGTACTTTCTTTCCCTTTCACTATCCGCAACCAGTTTACCACTACCCTCTCTACTTTAGAGGCAGCACAGGCTATGCGCGAAGAACTGCTTGCCCACCAGAGAGATTTCTACAAAGAAGCCTACAATGATTCTAAAAAAGCTCCGGTAAAAGCTTATGTGTTCGGGTCTGAACAAGACAAAGCAAGAGCTTATCACTTAGCAGAGATTATCAAGCAGCACCAGATTGAAGTATACAGACCTAAGGAGTCCTTCAAAATAGGAAACACAACTTACACCCCTGAGAATGCTTATATCGTGCCTACCGAGCAGCCGCAGTATAAACTAATCGAAGGGATGTTTGAAAAGCGCACCAAGTTTCAGGACAGCCTTTTCTACGACATCTCTGCCTGGACTTTCCCGCTGGCTTTTGACTTGGATCATGAGGCTCTTTCAAGCAAAAACTTTAAGAGCAACCAACTGGGCCAAAAGGTAGAAAATGTTACTTTCCCGAAAGGTGAGATTGTTGGAGAAAAAAGTAACTATGCCTATGTGTTTGAATGGCATGGCTATTACGCCCCACGTGCACTTAACACCCTGATGGAGCGAGGCATAGTAACCAGAGTTGCAACCGACAAGTTTACAACAGGCAATGGTAAGCAGTTCGACTATGGCACTATACTTATACCTGTAACAGGTCAGCCGGTAAATGCCGACGAACTACACAAGATATTACAACAGGTTGCTAGCGCAAATGCATTACAGATCCACGCTATGGCCACCGGCTTTACACCACAAGGTATAAAGCTTGGCAGCCCGATGATGACAAGTCTGCAGCAGCCGAAGATCCTGATGTTGATTGGTGATGGCGTAAACAGCAATGATGTCGGAGAGGCATGGCACCTATTAGACGAAAGATTCAATATGAAGCCTACTCTTGTTACTACCGACAGGTTTAACCGCATCGGACTGAACAAGTATAACGTGATTGTAATGGCAGACGGCAACTACAACAATATCTCCAAAGACAGGATGCGCAGTTGGGTACAGCAAGGTGGCACTGTAGTAGGAATGGGAGATGCCGTTAGATGGTTAGCCGATAATGGCATTGGCAATATTACCATTAAGAAGAGTGGAAACGGCACCTCTCCACAAAAACCTTATGCAGACATGAGCAACGAAGCTGGTGCACAGGTTATTGGCGGTGCCATTTTCGAGACCAAATTAGATTTGACACACCCACTGGCTTATGGTTACACTGATGCACAGATGCCAATCTTCAGAAGCAACACCCTGTTCTTAGAGCGCTCTAAGAGCCCATATGCTAACCCGGTCATGTATACTTCTAATCCCTTAATGGCAGGTTATATATCTAAGCCTAATTTGCAGCAGGTAAAGAACTCTGCCGCTGTCGATGTTTCGGCAGTAGGTGCAGGTAAAGTTATTGCAATGCCAGATAATCCAAACTTCAGGGCATTCTGGTATGGCACCAATAAACTGTTCTTAAACAGTATCTTTTTTGGCCAGATAATTAGTGGCAGTTCTGCCCGTGCTGAGGACGCACATAATTAAAGCTAATTTAAAATATAAGTCTATTAATGGAGCCCAGGCTGATAGCCTGGGCTTTTTCTTTGCATCATTTTTTGCACAATAAAGCACCCCATCTCAAGGTCATTCTATAGCCACATTAAAATCATTCAATTACCTCACTTACCCTCTTTTATTTAAGCTATAAGACATAGTAAAACTAATAACAATTATTAATATATAAATAATACAAATAATTATCGCATAAACACATGTTACTATATTTACCAAAGTCTCCTGGTATAAAAGGTATTATATACTAATTTACACCGATTTGCAGATTTGGCTGTGTTATAATTTTTGCAATATTGCTAAGGCATTTACAAATCATTATCCAAAAATATACAAAGCTTATTTTAATTATAACTTTAACAATCAAAGTCTAAACTCACAATTTAACTCTTTGAATAGTTATATACTTTAATAAAAATTTTTAACAGCTGATTTGAACTTTATTTTTTCTTAATACCTTTTTTCCGGCATCAGATTTTGTTGAAAACAACGTGCTTATGAGAATACTTTTACCCTTTATCTTTTTTGCTGCATTTTTTATTGGGATAGCGATGCCACAGGCAGTTGCCCAATGTGTAGCACCGTCCGTTTCTTTTCCAGCTGGTAAATCCAGTGTGCAGTACTGTGGACCAACCACTGTTGAGTTTAGTACCAACAGTATAAATCATAAGCCGACATATACAGCAAACGGCGGGACTATAAATTCATATTCCTGGAAAGTTAATGGGATAGTAACCGCAACAGTTGCAAACCCTATTATTAACTTTCCGAATGCAGGAACCTATACCGTTACTGTTACTGCTACCAGCACCTGCGGCAATGTGTCCGAAGTAGCAACTCAAAGCATAGTAGTTGAGGGCTTACCTGATGCTCCGCTTGTGGAGGATGTGTATGCCTGCCAGGGCAGTAAAGCTACTCTTTGGGTGCAGGACGCCAGGGATGAGTTAATTTACAGGTGGTATACCACACCAACAGGCGGCACGCCAGTAGTATGGGGAACATCATACACTACCGGCAACCTCAGCGCAAATGTTACACTATATGTAGAGGCCGTTACACAAAGCGGCTGCGTTAGCGCAACCAGAACTGAAGCTACAGCCTTTGCCTCTTCCATTGTAGGTGGCGCGCAAAGCATTGGAAGCGATCAGGAAATATGCGCTGGCGTAATTCCTGCCATGCTTACCGGTGCTGCACCAACAGCAGGCTCTATAACCTACCAATGGTACCATAGCACAACTAACTCATTAACAGACTTCACCCCTATCGCCACTGGTCGCGATAAAGATTACCAGTCTCCTGCCCTGAACCAAACTACCTGGTTTAAAAGAGTAGCCTACCGGGATGGTTGCGCAGTGGAGTCGAACGTTGTAAAGATTACAGTTAATACCCCGCCTGCCACACCTGTTGCAAGCAATGTAAGTATATGCTCGGGTAACCAGGCAACCTTAAGGGTGGAAAATCCTGATGCATCTGTGGTTTACAGGTGGTACGCATCTGCTACATCTACAACAGTGGTTGGTTCGGGTACAAGCTATGTAACACCAACTCTTACTGCAGACAGATCTTATTGGGTGGAAGCATCTACTACTTCGGCCACCAATTGCTTTAATACTACACGAACCGAAGTAAAAGTAATTGTAACGCAGGCTGTAACTAACAACAGTATTACTGCCGGACAGGCAATTTGTAGCGGTGGCACTCCTTCTAAGCTGATAGGCTCTATTCCTAGCGGAGGAGGCAGCTCTAGCGGCGTAGGAGGTTACATTTACCAGTGGCAGCGAAGCGAAGATGGTACTTTCTTTACTGATATACCAGGCGCTAATGCACCTGATTATGCTCCGCCGGCGCTGCAAACTACTACCTGGTACCGCAGAAAGGTAAGAACATCCAGCCCATGCCCTGAGATCATCAGTAACGCTGTAAAAATAACAGTTACACCACTTCCTGTTTCCATAAACATTGTGCCTCCGTCTATTTGTACAGGCACGCAGGCAACACTTGTTATCACTAACCCCGAAGAGGGCTTCACTTACCGCTGGTACGATGTAGCTGCCGGAAGTCCTATACTTGGTACAGGCACCTCTTATACTACAGTGGCCTTAACATCTGGCAAAACATACTATGTAGATGCTTTAACTGCCGATGGCTGTATTACAACGCGCAGCCCTGTTGATGTTACAGTGTTACCATTACCGCAGAAACCGGTTGTAGACCCTGCACTTGTGTGCCAGGGCAGCAGTGCTACACTGGTTGTTAAAGTAACTGACCCTAACCTATTTTACCGCTGGTTTGATGAGAGCAACACCCTTGTTGCAAGCGGCACCAGCTATACTACACCTCCGTTAAGCGCCAATGCTACTTATCATGTAGAGGCCGTAACAAAAGCATCGCCAGGATGCGCCAGCTCCAGAACATCCGTGGAAGTTACCATCTCTGCACCGATCACTAACAATACTATCTCAGGAGAACAGCAGATTTGTAACGGTGCTACTCCAGTAAGCTTGACAGGCTCATTGCCAGTGGGCGGTAGCGGAGGTTACACTTACCAATGGGAGCGCAGCGAGGATGGTACTTTCTTCACAGCCCTCACGTCAGGCACTGGAAAGGATTATGCACCTGGCGCTTTAACAACCACCACTTGGTATCGCAGAAAAGTTAGAGGCTCAGGCCCTTGCCCTGAAGAAGAAAGTAATATTATCAGAGTTACAGTTAACCCTTTACCTACAGTACCTGTTGTAAACAGCACTACCATCTGTACCAATACCAGTACGACCCTCAGCGTTGTTTCTCCAGATGCAAATGTTACCTACAAGTGGTATTTGGTGGCAACAGCAGGGACGCCTTTCAGAATAGGAACAACTTATACTACTGAGACACTTACATCCAGCAGAACTTACTATGTAGAGGCTGTTTCGGCGGAAGGCTGTGTGAACCCAACCCGCCGCCAGGTGACAGTAAATGTGACGCCACTGCCAAACACACCGCAGGCCGATAACACAGCTATATGCGCAGGAAGCACTGCAACCTTAACAGTGCTTGGCCCTGATGCAACCCTGAATTACAAATGGTACAGTGCACCTGCAAACGGCACATTATTAGCTACCGGCACAAGCTATACTACAGGTGCGTTATCAGCCAGCACAACGGTATATGTAGAGGCTGAAACTGCTCAAGGCTGCACGAGCCCAAGCAGAAGAGCTGTTTACATAGATGTTACGCCCCTACCAGCCATACCTGAGGCAGGCAATGCAACTATTTGCGCCGGCGATATGGCAACCTTGTTCATCAACAACCCAGACCCTACAGTTACTTATAAGTGGTACGACGGAAGCAATTTGCTTACTACCGGCATCTCTTATACTACCGATGTACTTACAAGCAGCACCTCATACTTTGTAGAAGCTGTTTCGAATACTACTACTGCCTGCGCCAGCCCATCGCGCAGAATGGTTACTGTTACTGTAATACCAACAATATCTAACAATACGGTAAGTGGCACCCAGACTATTTGTAGTGGAAGCACACCGGCAAGACTGCCCGGCACATTGCCAAACGGAGGCGGCGGAGATTATACTTACCAGTGGGAGCGCAGTGAGGATGGCGTTAACTTTACAAACATTGCAGGCGCCGTTAACCAAGACTATGCACCGGGAGCACTTACGATCACCACCTGGTACAGAAGAAAAGTAAAAGGCAACAGCACCTGCCCTGAGCATGTGAGCTCGCCGGTTAAAGTAACAGTGGCGCCACTTCCGGCTACACCAGCTGCTAACAATGTAACGGTATGTGCTGGTGAGAATGCTACACTAGCCATACTTTCTCCGGATGCGTCTTTAACTTACAAGTGGTATACTGCTGCAACAGGAGGAAGCGCATTGGCTACAGGCGTTACGTTTACAACCAGTGCTGTAGCTGCCAACACCACCTATTATGTTGACGCTACCAGCGGCACAGGCTGCGTGAGTTCCAGAAAAGCCATCCTTGTGTCGGTAAGGCCATTACCAGACATGCCACTTGCCAGCGACAAAACAATTTGCGCCGGCCAGAAAACTACCCTGTCTGTTACATCTCCGGATCCGACACTGACTTACAGATGGTATAATACGAACGGAACACTATTAGCCACAGGGACCACGTACAACACAGATTTCCTGAGTGCGAGCACAACATACTATTTGGAGGCGTCTAACACGACCAATCCTGTATGTACAAGCCCACGCAAAACAGTAGTTGTAACCGTAAACCCTCAGCCAACAGCACCGATTGTACCGGACGCAACTACCTGCGCAGGCGCTACAGCAGCGCTGGCTGTTCAGTCTCCGGATGCTACTTTGACTTACAGATGGTATACTGTAGCTACAGGAGGTACACCAGTTGCTACCGGCACCACTTATACTACACCTACCCTTACTTCGGGCAGCACTTATTACGTGGAAGCAGTTTCTGGAACAGGTTGCGCCAGCTCAAGAGTAGAGGCTGTTGTTAATGTTACTCCACTGCCAGCCACACCTGCTGCAGACAATGTTGCTGTTTGCGAAGGAGCACCGGCAGAATTAAATGTCAGAAATGCTGATCCAGGCTATACTTACAGATGGTATACAGCAGCTGCAGGTGGCACACTGCTTGCAACCGGCACCAACTACACCATAAGCTCTGTAAGCGCCACAACAACATACTACCTGGAAGCAGTTACGTCAGGCGGTTGTGTTAGCCCGTCAAGAGCAGCCGTAACAGTAAGCGTTACATCTTTACCGGCTACTCCGGATGCAGAAAATGTAACTATCTGTGCCGGCGATAGAACCACGCTTTGGGTTATCAACCCTAACCCGGGTATGACTTACCGCTGGTACGACGGTACTTCGCTGTTGGCTACCGGAGTATCTTACACTACTAATACCCTTACAAGCAGCGCTACTTATTACCTGGAAGCCGTTACAAACACAGCCACAGCCTGTGTAAGCCCATCGCGCAAAGCGGTAACCGTAACGGTAACTCCTGGTATCAGTAACAACAGCATTACAGCTGACCAGAGCATTTGTAGCGGCATTACGCCTGCCCAAATTTCCGGCGCATTGCCAGCTGGCGGTGGAGGCAGTTATACTTACCAGTGGGAGCGCAGCGAAGATGGCGTGACCTTTACAAGTATAGCCGGCGCTACAAATCAGGATTACACTCCGGGAGCTTTAACAATTTCTACCTGGTACAGAAGAAAAGTTAAAGGAAACAGTACTTGCCCTGAACACACCAGTAACGCTGTAAAAGTTACTGTTTCTTCGCTTCCTGCAACACCAAATGCCAATGCGGCTACGGTTTGCTACGGAGAGAGCGCCACACTTAATGTGTCATCGCCTGATGCATCTTTAACTTACAAATGGTATGCAGCAGCTACAGGCGGAAGCCCACTGGCAAGCGGCACCTCTTTTGCGACGGGCACTGTTACAGCAAATACCACCTTTTATGTAGAAGCAACCAACACTGCTGGTTGCGTGAGCAGCAGAAGACCAATAGCTGTTACCGTACGTCCGCTGCCAGAAATGCCACAGGCCAGTGACAAAGCGATCTGTGCCGGTGAGAGAACCACACTTACCGTAGCGTCTCCGGATCCAGGTCTGACATACAGATGGTTTGCTTCGAATGGCACACTACTGGCAACCGGAACTACCTACACAACTGATTTCCTGAACGCGAGCACTACTTACTTCCTAGAGGCATCCAACACCACCAACCCGGTTTGCACCAGCCCTAGAAAGACAGTAGTAGTTACAGTGAATCCGCAGCCAACGGCACCAACAGCACCAGGTGTTACAGCCTGTGCCGGATCAACAGCCGAACTGGCAGTTCAGACACCAGATGCAGCGCTTGTTTACAAATGGTATACTGCTGCAACAGGCGGAACACCGATCAGAACTGGCACTACATACACTACACCTGCTTTAACATCTGCCAGCACCTATTATGTGGAAGCTGTTTCTGCTACAGGTTGTGTGAGCACGCGTACGGCGGTTGCAGTGACGGTGACACCGTTGCCTGCCACGCCGGCTGCTGATAACCTGGCTATTTGTGCAGGTGCTCCGGCCGAACTTACCGTAACAGACGCAGACCCTGCCCTCACTTACAGATGGTATACTGAGGCTGCCGGCGGAACATTGCTTGCCACAGGCAACACCTACACCATCGGATCTCTTGACCAGACCACGACATATTACTTAGAAGCAGTTACAGCCAATGGTTGTGCCAGTGCGTCAAGAGCAACGGTTACGGTAGACGTTACGCCACTTCCGGCAACTCCGGAGGCTGACAATGCAACAATTTGTGCAGGCGATGCCGCAACACTTTGGGTAAAGAATCCAAGCCCTAGCCTGACCTACCGCTGGTACGCCGGCAGCACACTGGTTGGCACAGGATTATCTTATACTACAAATACACTTATCAACAGCGCTACATATTACCTGGAAGCAGTAAGCAATACAGCTACTGTCTGCACCAGCCCGTCGCGCCGAACGGTAACTGTAACAGTAACTCCTGGCATCAGCAATAACAGCATTACAGCTAACCAGACTATCTGCAGTGGCACTACACCTACTGCACTTGCAGGCTCTGTGCCAACTGGTGGCGGAGGCGGTTATACTTTCCAGTGGGAGCGCAGCGAGGACGGTACCAACTTTACTGCCATTGCCAGCGCTACAGCACAAAACTACACTCCTGGCAGCTTAACAACCACTACTTGGTTCCGCAGAAAAGTAAAAGCAGCCAGTTCATGTCCGGAGCAAATCAGTAATGTTGTACAGGTAATAGTATCTCCACTACCGGCTATGCCAGCAGCGAACAATGCTACTGTTTGCCAGGGAGCCACTGCAACATTGAGCGTTGCCTCTCCTAACGCAGCCTTCATTTACCGCTGGTATACTTCGGCATCTGGTGGAAGCAGCCTGGCAACTGGCGACAGTTATACTACCGTTGCACTGGAGAACACGGCTACCTATTATGTAGAGGCCGTAAGCGGCACTGGCTGCACCAGCCCGAGAAAAGCCATCACGGTAACGGTAACAGCTACTCCTGAAACGCCAGAAGCTACAGACAAAACAATATGCGCCGGCCAGACAGCTACGCTTGCTGTTACTGCTCCGATGCTAAGCTATACTTACAGATGGTACAACAGCGGCGGAACACTGGTTGCCACAGGCACCTCGTTCACTACTCCTGCCCTTTCTGCTAACGCTACTTATTATGTAGAAGCAGTTACAGGAGGCGCTTCGGCTTGTGTGAGCAGCCGCAAAGCAGTTGCAGTAAATGTAACAGCGCTGCCTGCCGTGCCTACTGCCGATGATGTAACAATATGTGCAGCTACAACAGCAACGCTTTCTGTTAAAACGGTGGAGCCGGGTATTACCTACAACTGGTACACAGTAGCAACAGGCGGAGCACCGGTAGCTAACGGCACTTCATTTACAACTGGCACCCTTACTTCTAACAGAACATATTACCTGGAGGCAGTATCGGCAAACGGCTGTGCCAGCCCGGCACGCAGAGCGGTAGCAATTACTGTTACACCGCAGCCTGCACAGCCATCTGTGCCAGACTACACAGTATGCTATGGAGAGCGCGTAACAATGGCCGTTGCATCACCAGACGGCACAGTAGTGTATCGCTGGTACGACAGAACAGGAGCACCATTGGCAACAGGCATCTCTTATACAACAGATGCACAGACGGCAAGCACTACTTTCTATGTAGAGGCAGTTACTCAAACTTCACCTGCCTGCGTTAGCCCGCGGGAGGCGGTAAATGTAAACGTGACAACCCTGCCAGCTACTCCGGTTGTAGATAACACAACGATTTGCACCGGCGGCAGCACCACCTTGTTTGTTAAAAACGCCTCGCCTTCGGCAGTGTATAAGTGGTACGATGACAACGAAACCTTACTTGCTACAGGCACTACCCTAACGACAGCAACCCTAACCAACGATGCTATTTATTATGTAGTGGCATCTACTGCTTCGGGATGTGTAAACCCTGCGCGTGCAGTCGTAACAGTATCGGTTACGCAGCAGATCACGAACAACAGCATCTCTGCAGACCAGACCATTTGCAGCAGCGGAACACCAAGCAGATTAGGAGGAAGCCAGCCGGGTAACACGAATGGCAACATCCAGTTTCAGTGGGAGAGCAGCGAAGACGGCACTAACTTTACAAGTATAACCAACGCCACCGGCAGAGATTACCAACCGACTGCCCTTAACGTGACAACCTGGTTCAGAAGAAAAGTAACAGTAGAAGGAAGCACCTGTGCTGCGCATTACAGCAACGTGGTAAAGGTAACGACCATTGCCCTGCCACTTACGCCAGCAGCCAGCAACGTAACGATCTGCGCCGGTGCGCAGGCTAACCTGCGCGTAAGCTCTGTGGAGTCTACTTATACTTACCGATGGTTTGAAACAGCAACAGGTGGTAACAGCATCGCTACCGGAGAGTCTTTTGCAGTTGATGGCCTGACAGCAGACAAAACATACTATGTAGAGGCGATGAACGCGAATGGTTGTATCAGCCCTCGCAAAGCAGTAACAATTTATGTAACACCACTTCCTGCCACGCCTCAGGCCGCAGACAAGATGGTATGTGCCGGTGGAAACACAACACTTAGCGTTACAAACCCGGATACAAAACTGAATTACCGCTGGTTCGATGCAAGTGGCGCTTTGGTAGCCAACAGCTCGTCGTTCACAACGCAGAATCTTACAGCCAATACGGTATACTTTGTAGAGGCTTATACAAACACTGCTCAGGCCTGCGCCAGCCAGCGTAAGATGGTAAATGTGTCTGTAACGGCACTACCAACAATGCCTGAGGCTGATGACGCGTTTGTTTGTGCCGGAGGTGCAGCTACTCTAAGCGTGAAGCAACCAGACGCAGCCCTGACCTACAGATGGTACAGCGCTGCGACAGGAGGCACACCGCTTTCAGCACAGCCTACACTGGAAACAGGAGCACTTACATCTGACAGAACATACTTTGTAGAGGCTGTAAATGCAGCAGGTTGTGTAAGCCCGAGAGAAGCCGTAAATGTTTCTGTAACGCAGTTGCCAGCAGAGCCGCTTGCCTCCAACAAGGCAATTTGTGCCGGACAATTAGTAGAGCTAAGCGTGAACCAGCCGGATGTTAATCTTACATACAGATGGTTCGACAGTGCAGGCAAGCTATTGGCAACAGGAAACAAGTATGCTGTAAGCGGATTAACTGCCAGCGCTACATACTATGTAGAGGCCATGACAGCAACAGGTTGCGCCAGCCCTACCCGTAAAGCAGTGGTAGTAAGCGTATCGCAGCTACCAGGCACGCCAGCGGTAGAGAATGCAGCCATCTGTGCCGGCGAACGAGTAACCCTGTTCGTGAAGAACCCAGATCCTACATTGGAATACCGCTGGTATAACGATGCAGCCGGTACTAACCTGATTGGCTCTGGCATCTCTTATACTTCTACAGATGCGTTGTACTCCGGCAAATCATACTTCGTAGAGGCGGTGAACACAGCAGGATGCGCCAGCGCTACCAGAAAGCAGGTGGATGTACGCGTAACCGGCAAGCCAGGCACACCGGTAGTAAATGATGCTACGGTTTGTGCAGGCGCCAGCGCTACACTAAGCATTACAGCACCGGATGGCGCTATGGTGTACAAGTGGTACGATGTAAATGGCACGTTCCTGCACACCGGTACTACTTATACTACAGTTCCGCTATCATCTAAAGCAACGTTCCATGTGGTGGCAAACACTACTACCACACCGGCCTGCGCCAGCGATGTAGAAGTAGTAACTGTAAACATCACGACTCCACTTACAAACAACACCATCAGCGCCAGCCAGACAATCTGCAGCGCAACAACACCTGCTCGCCTGAGCGGCTCGATGCCTAACGGTGGCACCACTGCAACTATCACTTACCAGTGGGAAAACAGCACAGACGGTGTGAACTTTGTAAGTATAGTAGGAGCCTACGCTCAGGATTATGCACCGGGAGTATTAACTACAGATACCTGGTTCAGAAGAGTAGCACGTGCCGCAGGGCCTTGCAGCGAAACAGTGAGCAATGCCGTGAAAGTGACAGTGATCCCTCTACCGGCCACACCAGTTGCAGACAACCAGCGCGTATGTGTAGGAACCTCTGCTACCCTGAAGGTGCTTAACCCGTCTTCTACAGCCGAGAACATCACGTACCGTTGGTACAATGTTGCCTCTGGCGGAAGTGCATTGGCTTCGGGAATCTCCTTTGTAACACCTGCCCTTTCTGCCAATACTACTTATTATGTGGAGGCTACAAACGGCAACGGATGCATCAGCAGCACACGTCGTGCGGTTCAGGTACTGGTAGACCAGCCAATCACGAACAACACGATCAGCAGCAGCCAGACAGTATGTACCGGCAGCAAAGCCGCAGCCTTGTTTGGCTCACAGCCTGACGGTGGCTCCGGAGCTTATACTTACCAGTGGCAGCGCAGTGCAGATGGTGCAAACTTTACAGACATCTCCGGCGCAACAGGCCAGGGCTACGCACCAACTGAGGACTTTACGAAAACAACCTGGTTCAGAAGAAAAGTAAAAGCAGGAGGACCTTGTACCGAAAGTATAAGCACACCAATCAAGATTGAGGTTGTGTTCTCTCCTACTGCTCCTACTGTAACTTCTGCTGCCATTTGCCCAGGCGTGAGCACCACGCTTACAGCTACTGCAATGGCCGGCTTAACAGTAGAGTGGTATGATGCAGCTCAGGGTGGTACACTGGTATTTGTTGGCAACGCTTATACTACGCCAGTACTTAACTCAACCACATCCTTCTGGGTGCAGGCAGTTAGCAGCAGCGGTTGTGTGAGCAAGCGCCAGGTGGCAAAAGTAGATGTTGTAGGTCCGCAGGTAACAGTGTCTGATGACCTGACCATTATCGAAGGCAAAACAGTGCAGTTAAGTGCAACAGGCGGTGCTGCCTACAAGTGGTCACCGGCTGAAGGTTTGTCTGATCCGAACATCTCTACTCCGGTAGCCAAGCCTGCCAAAACTACTACTTATGTGGTGGAGGTAACTACCCGCGAAGGCTGCGTGGTTACAAAGCAGGTAACGGTAACGGTGCTTCCAAAAATCATCATCACCAACGTGATTACGCCAAACGCCGACGGGTACAACGATAAGTTTGACATCAAAGGCATCGAGAACTACCCTAACGCCACGGTTGAGATCTACACCCGCTGGGGTGAGCAGGTGTTCCAGTCCAAAGGATATCCGGAGGCATGGAATGGCACCAAGAACGGTAATGCGCTGCCAGTGGGAGCTTATTACTACATCATCAAGTTAGACGCCACGTCTGCACCAATTTCAGGAAGTGTAACAATTGTAAAATAATCGCCAGAGATGAAAAGAGTTTTAGCAATAGCCTTGGTTGTTATCGCCGCAGTTGGACAAACGCTGGCGCAACAGAAACCGCAGCACACACAGTATGTGCTTAATAATTACCTTACAAACCCTGCAGTAGGCGGCATAGAAAGCTATGCCGACCTGCGCAGCAGCTTCCGCAGCCAGTGGGTAGGCATAGAGGGAGCGCCACAAACGTTTTATACTACGATACATGCACCGCTAGGCAAGCAGAGCAGTGGTTCGCCGAAGGCCAGGAAACCAAACACCTACGGCTTTTCGAAAAGAAGCAGCTACAAAAAAACCATGCCGCACCACGGTGTGGGTGCTGTTATTCAAGTAGACAAGGCCGGACTATTGAAAGCCTCTACCCTGAACGGAAGCTATTCCTACCATCTGCCACTGACGAATTACTTTACCCTATCAAGTGGTATTTCGGCAGGCTTAACGCAGTACAGTGTAAATACAGTAGAGGCAAACCCGAATGATCCGAATGATCCTTACCTGACAACCACCGCGAAGCTTAACTCCACAAAGCTGGACCTGGGCCTGGGAATGTGGTTGTATACGCCGGACTTTTACATCGGTATTTCGGGGGCACAACTGGTAAAGAGCGGGTCAGATATTCAGGGCGATGAACCTAACCTGAGTTTGCAACCGCACTTTTATACGACTGCCGGTCTGCGTTTCCAGCCAAGCGAGGATCTGGCGCTGGTACCTTCGGTAATGGTGAAAGCCACCACCACCTCTGCCCCGGCCATAGACGTGAACCTGCGTGCGCTGTACAACCAGCAAGTATGGGGCGGCGTAACGTATCGCCACACAGATTCCTGGGCTGCCATGGCCGGTGTTAACCTGAATTACCTGCTGGACCTGAGCTACGCTTACGAAATGGCTACATCCAATTTAAAGCAGGCAACGGTGGGCACGCACGAAGTGGTGCTGGGAATAAAGCTGAACAACCGCAGAAAAGTAATTTGCCCGCAGTTTATGTGGTAAACCCTAACTTATACTTATGACATTACCTTTACCCTAGTTCCTATTACCAATTATGAAAGCTAGTACAGAGGCCGGGGCAGATGCTCCGGCTTTTGCTTTTTATACTCGCCAACTGTTAATAGTGTTAGAAAGTATAAACCATTACCTTTGCAGCATCAACATCAGATAAAGTATAAACCTATGAGTGCTAAAAGCTTTGAAATGCTGTTAGAGTTGGCTTTTGATACAGACAAGCCTGCAGTTTATGAAGAAGGCGCAGCCAATGCTTACCAGCAGTTTGAAAGAGCTTACAGAGACGCTCAGGTAAAAGGAGGCAAGCCAACCGAGGAGTTAAACTTCAGGTTTGAGCGCCTGCGTTTAGGTGTGGCCATTGCCTTTGTAAAAGCTTTTATCCGGTTGTCCGAAAATGAAAAGAGCCATGAGGCACTTGAGGTTTTAGACAGTGCGCTAAAGGCTAAGAACACGCGTGAGATTGACAAGATCGTTCAGAAGCAGATCGGTAAATTTGACCACCTGTACCACGAAATATTTGTGAACGAGCAGCGTGAATATATACTTGGCATGTTTGAGCGCACCCTGGATGCAGCCAGCAAAGAGGAACTGGACGAGCTGATTTTTGAAGGACTTGAGCTGCTGCCTGAAGTAGACTGGGATGCGAAAGATCACGGCGATGATGATGATAACGAGCCACTAGACGAGGAATTTCTAAAGAACCTTTAACGCCAACCCAGACAAGAGAAGTATGGAAATTACGCTGACCACCCCAGCCCTTTTGTTTCCTGCCATATCGCTTTTGTTGCTAGCATACACCAACCGCTTTATTGCGCTGGCAAACCTTATCCGCAGCCTTAAACAACGCTACGCCTCTACACACAGCCACTTGGTGTACGGTCAAATCAAGAACCTGCGCACACGGCTTATACTTATCCGTAACATGCAGGCCTTTGGCATCAGCAGCATTTTTGGCTGCGTAGCCTGTATGTTTATACTTTTTGCCGGCTACAGCACCGCTGGTAAATACCTGTTCGGTTTAAGTATGGTTTTGCTCATGTTCTCGCTGGCACTTGCCCTGCGCGAGATCCAGATTTCTGTAAACGCCCTTCAGCTGGAACTCGACGACCTGGAGGAGGAAAACGAGGAAAGAAGCAGGTAGCGTTTCTTTCTTCATCGGCATATCTCCACTGCAAACATCTTAAGAGAAAGACTTTTCAATCTAACTGAGAGCTTAGTTAAATTTATTTTAGAGCAGCATAAACAGTACCATTTTATACTTGGCTGATTATCCTCAGCCTATACTTCCCCTCTAAACCCACACAATAAAGTATAAATTTTAAGAATAATAGTTATAAAAATAGCATCTTAAAACAGCCAAAGCAGTATAAGAAAATTTTCGGGTAAACCTCTGCTCTTATCTCGGGGTGGTGTTAGCTTATACTTAGCTGCAATAAAATGGCAAAACGTTTTTTACTGCTGTTATTACCTTTCTTTTTGTGCTTCACAGCGTCTGCCACTCACATAGTTGGTGGGGAGTTTGAGCTACGCCATATTTCCGATAACAACTATAGGCTGTTCTTTAATTTATACTTCGACCAGGTAAACGGCAGTCCCGGAGCAAGAGACATGGCCGTAAATGTCAATATTTTTGAGAAAGGGACTAATAGTTTTATCACCAGCATAAGGCTACCCTTCAGGTCAGAGTCTGCGATGAACTACACCAACGTAGGCTGTACCACCAGCGATATTAAAACAACGGTGATGCTATACTATGAAGATGTTTTCCTGGACCCAGCTATTTACACCAACGCTGCCGGATACTATGCTGTATGGGAACGCTGCTGCCGTAACAACACCGTTACAAACATATCAGAGCCGGGTTCTGCCGGTACCACATTTTACATGGAGTTTCCGGCAGTAGTAAAAAACGGCAACGCTTTCAGAAACTCCTCTCCAAAGCTTTCGCCGCCACCTAACGACTATGCCTGTGTTGACGAATTGTTTTACTATAACTTCGGGAGCACCGATGCCGACGGAGACCAACTGGTTTATGACCTGGTTACTCCCCTAAACGGAAACAGCTCCCCCACCAGCATTATTCCGCCCCCAACCAGCGGCCCCTACCAGGAAATAAGTTGGCTGTCCGGATACTCTAAAGACCAGCAGATACAAGGTGACCCGGCAGTTACGATTGATGAAAAGACCGGCAGGCTAACCGTGAAACCAGCCCATACAGGTTTATTTGTGTTTGGCGTACGCTGCCAGGAGTACAGAAACGGAGTAAAGATCGGAGAAGTACGACGTGACTTTCAATTGCTGGTGAAGGCCTGCCGAAAGAATGAAGATCCTATTGTATCGGCTATCACAGATGGCGCGGCTAAAACCTATAAAGAGGGAGAACTGATCCGCATCACTCCCACAAGCTCACGCTGCATTAAAGTATACTTTACAGATCCCGATAAAGACGAGACGCTACGGCTAACAACAAAGCCAGTTAACTTTAACAATAACTACTTCAGCTTTAAAGGCGTAACAACCGGCATGGTGAACACGGCAGGCGGAGAAAAAGTACTGGAAGCGTCGCTGTGCCTGGACAGGTGCTTTGACACTAAAGGACAAACTTACCTGCTTGACCTGATCGTGAGTGACAATGGCGACAATGGATGTGGCTTGCCCAAAACTGATACCCTGCGCCTAAGTATGGTGGTGGAACCGATGCCAGACAAACCACCGGGGCTTAGCTTTTCCACAAACAAAACAGTGTATACAGTAGATGCCGGTGATGTGCTAACGTTTGATGTAACCGGACGCGACCCTGATAACGAAGAGGTAATCATCTCAGCACAGGGCAAGGGCTTTGATCTGAGCTCTCAGGGTATAACGTTTGATTCCAGAACTGGCGTTGGCACGATTACTTCTCCTTTTACCTGGCAGATAACCTGCGAAACTATAAAACAACCCAGTTACCAGATCGAGTTTAAGGTGGTGTCTCCTACCTGCGGCAACAATGTTACCAGAACAGAGATAGTCGAGATAAAGACAAAGCAATACAACATCACAAACAATACGGCATCTGCAGGCCAAACCATCTGTACTGGCGAATCCCCCATCAGGCTAACCGGCAGTTTACCGGCGGGAGGCAACGCGCCTTATGTTTATACCTGGGAGATGAGTACCGCCGGCGCAAGCAACAGCTTTACCCCTGCACCGGGAGCAAACAACGCACAGCACTACAGCCCTCCGGCACTTACGCAAACAACCTGGTACAGAAGAAAAGTTACCTCCGGCCTTTGCACCGAAAGTATAAGCGAGGCAGTCAAGGTCACAGTTAATGAATTGATCAGTAACAACGTAGTGTCGGGAGCTCAGACTATTTGTACCAACACTGCACCTGCCATACTTACAGGCCAGAACCCAAGCGGCGGAAACGGCACTTATACTTATCGCTGGGAGTACAGCCACGAGAGTGAGAGCAGCGGCTTTAAACCTGCCCCCGGAACAAATAATCAGCCGCAATATCAGCCTGGCGCCCTCACCCAAACAACCTGGTACAGAAGAGTGGCTATTTCTGACCCCTGTCCTGCTGTACCAAGCCAGGCTGTAAAGATTACAGTTGTGCCAGTAGTTACAGAGAACATCATTAGCGAAAGCCAACTGGTCTGCTATGACAAAACAACTAAACCACTGGCAGGCAATCAGCCAAAGGGCGGCACCGGCACTTATACCTATCGCTGGGAGTACAGCACCACCAGTGCTACCGCAGGGTTTGCCACTGCTCCAGGCAACAACACCGGCGCGACGTATACCTCAGGACCTTTAACACAAAAGACCTGGTTCCGGAGAGTCGTAGGGTCGGCACCCTGCGAGAGCATTAGCAATGTTATACTTGCTACTGTAGATCCGCTACCTGATATTCCGCTTGCCAGAGGCGCCACTGTATGCCCTAACGAGACCGCAACAATTACGGCAAGCACACCTGTTTCGAGCTATAAACTGGAGTGGTACGACCAGCCAACAGGCGGTGATCTACTACACACAGGCAGCTCTTACACAACACCTGCACTGGCTGCAAGTAAGGACTATTATGTGCAAACGGTTAACAGCAACGGTTGTGCCTGCTCCCCAAGAGTAAAGGTAACAGCCACGGTAGCGCCTCCCGCTGCTGATGCCGGCAAGGACAAGACCATTATTCAGGGCAAGCAAACCGAACTGAGAGCAACAGGCGGCACTAAATTTTCATGGTCTCCGGCAGCTGGTTTATCAGATCCGAACATAGCAACCCCCGTGGCCAGCCCCCGGGAAACGACAACTTATAAAGTAACCGTAACATCGGAGTATGGCTGCGTGTCTACTGATGAAGTAACTATTACTGTGCTGCCTCGCATAGAACCCACCAACGCCATTACCCTAAACGGCGACAACGTGAATGATACCTGGCATATCCGGAACATAGAATATTACCCCAACTGTAAAGTAAAAGTGTTTACTCGCTGGGGCAACCTGATCTACGATTCCAAAGGTTACCAGGAGCCATGGAACGGCATGCACAACGGTAAACCTCTGCCTATGGCTGCTTACTACTATGTTATTGATCTGGGAATGGAGGAAGAACCGATCTCAGGAAGTATAACCCTGATAAAGTAACAGCCTATGAAATCAATTTATACTTTATTCTTCCTGCTTCTACTTTTCGGTACAGTTAGTGCCCAGCAGTTGCCGCAGCACACACAGTACACCCAGAACAACTTTCTGTTAAATCCTGCAGTGGCTGGCATCGAAAATTATATTGACCTGCGTACCAGTTACCGCACCCAATGGGTTGGGTTGGAAGGTGCCCCTACCAGTTTCTACACTAGCCTGCATTCCTCCATCAACAAAAACGACAGAAACACGAAACGTTATAGCCTGCGTAATGGAAGTGCTGGCAAAGGCTCAGGTGCTAATAAGAATAATCGTTTTTACATAAAGCCCCACCACGGAATAGGAGCCATTGCCCAGGTAGATAAAGCAGGACTCCTGAACACATTTTCATTAAGTATGAGCTATGCTTACCATCTGCCCCTGACCAAAAACCTGAACATGTCGGCGGGTGTAACAGCAGGTTTTAAGCAGCTACGGCTAAACAGGAAAGCATTAGATGTTCTAACCCCTGAAGATCCTTTTCTTGCTGGTGATGCAGGGCACATGAATAAAGCTGACCTAGGAGTAGGCTTCTGGATTTACAGCTCGAACTTTTATGTGGGATTTTCGGGGATGCAACTTTTGAGGGGCGGAAAAGAAAATCCCGGTGCAGAGCCTTCCGCAGCACTTCAGCAGCACTATTATGCAACAGGCGGCATCAGGATAAGAGCATCAGAACTGATAACTGTTACTCCTTCTGTGATGGTGAAAACAGCTGAAAATGGTCTTTCGATGGTGGATGCAAATGCAAAAGTAATCTACGGTGACCGTTTCTGGCTTGGCACCTCCTACCGCCACAACGATGCCCTTACCGGAACAGTCGGTTTTTACCTCAACCATATGCTCGACGTCAGCTATTCCTACGACATCACCACATCAGACCTGAACAGGGTAAGCGCCAATAGCCATGAAGTAGTAGTGGGGCTCAAGCTGAACAATAAACAGAAAGTGCTTTGTCCGAAATGGATCTGGTAAGTATAGTTGTGCTGCAAAGCGTTTATGCGCTACCTTTGCACTACGATTAACCGTTTTACCATGACCGATCCAAAGAAGCTGGCCATCAAAGATTTTGTGTACGAGCTGCCAGACGAACGCATTGCTAAATTTCCGCTGCCCGAGCGCGACCAGTCTAAATTGTTGCAGTACCACCAGGGCCAGATCTCAGATCATACTTTTACTGACCTGCCGCAGCTGCTGCCATCTCATACTTTACTCGTGTTTAACGATACCAAAGTCGTTCAGGCAAGGCTGCTGATGCAGAAAGAAACGGGCGGGATTGTGGAGATATTTTGCTTGGAGCCTGTGGCCCCACACCGCGAGGTTCAGCTAGCTATGCAGCAAACCGGCAGCAGCACCTGGAAATGTCTGGTAGGTAATAATAAGCGCTGGAAAAGAGGCCCTGTAAAGCTACAGTTTGAAGGTGGCGAACTGCAGGCGGAGCGTGAGGCACAGCAGGAAGGCCATTTTCTTATCCGCTTCACTTGGACGCCTGCAGACTTAACTTTTGCAGAGGTGCTGGAGCAGTGTGGTAAGCTGCCTTTGCCTCCTTACCTTAACCGTGAGTTGACTGCTGAAGACCATACCCGCTACCAAACGATTTATGCGAATCAGCAAGGCGCCGTTGCTGTACCAACAGCAGGTCTGCATTTTACGGACAGGGTGATGGAGCAACTAAAGCTGCAAAGTATAGATACCGCTTACCTGACACTGCACGTAGGAGCCGGCACCTTCAAGCCAGTGAAAGCCGACACCATGGAAGCCCATGAAATGCACGCAGAGCAGCTGTTTATCTCAAAGGCTTTCTTAGAGAAGTTGCTACAGCATCTAGGTAATCCAGTTATACCTGTGGGCACTACAAGTATGCGTTCTCTTGAAAGTCTTTACTGGTTAGGTTTTAAAGTATGGCAGCAACCAAACCTACCTGTACAGGAGCTGCACGTAACACAATGGCAAGCATACGAAAGTACAGAGTTGCCAACTGCTGAAGAAGTACTAACTGCGCTGCTGAAGTATATGGAGCAGCAGAATACTGATTACCTGCATGCCAGCACCCAGATCATCATAGCGCCGGGGTATACATTTAGAATATGCAACGGTTTGGTTACCAACTTCCATCAGCCTGAGAGTACGCTACTATTGTTGGTTTCAGCTTTGATTGGGGAGAACTGGCGCAAAGTATACCAGCATGCCATGGAGAATGATTACAGGTTTTTGAGTTATGGTGATAGTTCTTTGCTACTGCCGTAGAAACAAGATAAAAATAAAACAGCAAGGGCCACTTCTTCAAGTGGCCCTTGCTGTTTTATACATTTTGCTGGCTTGGGTTTGTAACCCATGTCTTACTTATAGTGTCGGATTTGAAACCCAACTGGGCCAGAGGCCCATACTATAGCTAGTCACGAGCGAAGACGCTCGCGCCATGAGATTTTATTTAAACGCCTTAGCTCCGTTGCCATTCAAGCCATACTCTGAGATCAGGTACACCAGTGATGCCATAGAGGCGGCACCAAGCTGCATTTCGCGGCGGTTTACCTGCTCAAAGGTGTCTATTACAGTATGGTGATAATCAAAGTAACGCTGTGAGTCCGGGCGGAAACCAATTAGGGCTACTGTACCCTGGCCTTTCAATGGACCGATATCGGCACCACCGCCACCACGGGTTAAGTCGTGCAGGCCGTAAGGTGCCAGCAAAGGTTTCCATGTTAGCACCTGTGCATATTGCCCGTCGTTGCCGTCAATGCCGAAACCGCGTGGTGTAAATCCACCAGCATCTGACTCGATAGCCGCAATGTGCTTCTCCCCTTTTGTTTTGGCCTCTTCAGCATACTTACGTCCACCACGCAGGCCGTTCTCCTCGTTCATGAACATCACGGCACGAATTGTACGCTTCGGTTTTATGCCCATCTCTTTGAACAAACGCAGCACCTCAATCGATTGCACACAGCCTGTACCGTCGTCGTGCGCACCTTCACCTAGATCCCACGAGTCCAGGTGACCACCTACCACGATAATCTCATCAGGCTTTTCTGTTCCTTTTATCTCACCAATCACATTGTAAGAAAGCACGTCCGGCAATGTTTCGCAGGTCATGCGCATGTAGAACTTCAGGTTCGGATCATTCTTGAGTAATTTACTTAATTGCTCTGCTCCGTTTGTGCTGATAGCTGCTGCAGGAATCTTGGTTACATCATCCTGATAACGGGTATTTCCTGTGTGCGGCACATCCTGGAAGTCGTTGGTCATAGAACGCACCAGCACGCCAACTGCACCAAGCTTGGCAGCTGACACCGGACCACCGCCACGCTGATCCACAGCACCGCCGTAAGCGGCGCCTGTAATTACATGCGTGTTATCAAAAGGGCGGTTGAAGAAAACGATCTTACCCTGTACTTTCTTCTTACCCAGCTTCTCCAGTTCCTCAAAGCTTTTCACTTCTACTACTTCAGCACTCAGGCCATTCTCGCCGGTACCTACCGAGCTACCTAGGGCACAGATATTTACATCAGCAGTCCCTACTAATTTAGAATTGATAATGCGGCCAACTTCATTGTCGCCACGCACCCAATGCGGCACCATTACTTCTTGCAGGTATACCCTGTCGAGGCCCATTTTCTCCATTACCTGGCGGCTCCACTCTACTGCGGCAGCTGCCTGTGGAGATCCACTTAAACGACCACCAATGTTCTTGGTAAGGTAACGCAGGTTCTCGTAGCTTTCGTAGCTGGTGAGGGCGTTGTCGTAGATGTTTTTGATCGTGGTGGAGTCGGCTTTATAGTTCTGCTGCGCCATAGCCGGCATGGTAACCAGCGCCGTAGCTGCCACTACCGCATTTCGTAAGGCTTTTTTCGTTAGCATTGTTAGGTTTGAGTTTAGTAGTTTAGTTTAGGTGCTTCAAGATAAGAATTTTTGGATTACTCGCTCGGGGTTTGAACATGGAAATATATGGTAGGGTTCCTCTGCTGTTTTGTAGGACTTAGTATAATTACCCTCAATGTCTAGAAAAAGTATAGTCATCAAACCCACACCTTCTCTTTTTAAGAAACTTGTTTGCTCTTAGCTAGCTTTCCGCCTCGCCGGCTGGGCCTTGCTTTTCTCCTTGATGAGAAAAGTAAGCAAAAGAATCAAGACGCTCCAAACTCGCTGAACGCTCGGACAGTGGAGCGTCGTAAAATGCACCTTTCAAAAGTCGTTGCTCCGAACTAAGTTTTCCATTTGTACTTCCATAGCAAAGGCAGAAGCGAAGAAGTGTTGATTCCAGTATCTCTGTGGGGGTAGGGCCCTCTTTAAAGTAGATCCGGTGCCCGGAGGGCAGCGCGTCAGCGCAGGAGGAAACACAGCGGCGATGCAGAGAAACGAGGCCACGCGGCCTTGAGGGCACCAAAGCAAGAGGTGAAACAATATAGCAAGTAAGACTGAGGAAAAGAGCTTGCTACTTAAAATAGCGGAAACAACGCTTACTATAGTAACAACACCAGCTACAGCCACAAAAAAGGCAGATGCTTCACAACATCTGCCTCCTATACTTTACTTCGCTTTCAGCAACTTCTCCAGATCCTTCTTGCTAACATTCAGCAAGCCAACTTCTGGTAACCTCGCGGTTAACTCCCGCCAGTTATCATCTTTGCGGTATACTTCGCGCAGAATCTTGGCAGCCGCATCTACCTGGCCGCTGCTGGCTAAACCTATAGCGTGCCAGTACTTCATCTCCAGGTTTTCCGGAAACATGGCTTCGGCTTTGCCATACTCTTCCATAGCTTTTTGCATCTGCCCCTTTTCGATAGCCAAATCACCGTTGTTCATGTGCTCGTAGGCACGGTGTACTTTTAGCAGTCGCGCCAGTTCATCGAGCGGTTTTTCATGATCGTCTACACGTAAGTCAATGATCTTATCATCCCATGGCTGTTCAGACCTCTGCCCTTTTACCACTACCAGCGCTGCAGACTGTTTACCACGGATATCGCCTCCCTCTTGCTCTGCTGCCTGCATAGCTATCAGCACACGCTCAGCCAGCGGCTGCCCTTCACTTCTCTCGAAAGCCTTTGCCATGGCAGGCCATACTTTGTCGGTCAGCATCATGTTGGCCTGCACAGAGAAGTTCTTACCTGTAATATGCCCGGCATAGCGGATGCATTGTTTACCCGTATGTGTTGCCACGTTACCTTTGGAATCAAGTATAGAAACCTGACGCACCTCACGGGCCTCGTCCTTAGCTAAAAGTATGGCCAGCGCCTCCTCAGCAGTTTTACCTTCTTTTAAAAGCTGTAAACCTAATGGCCCATAAGATTTATTCACAAACGATTGGGTAGCTACCACGCCTACACCAGCCTCTACCCAAGGCACCGCAGTGCCCACCGAAAACCAATGACTTTGCACGCCGACGGCCATTTCTCCGGTTTTAGGATCACGGGCAACAATAGAGTAAGTATGCGCCAGCGGCTCTTCGGCCTTAAACACCTGCGCCTGGCTTTGGGCGGTACCTGTGGCTACCGCAAAGGCTGAACTCAGCATAAGTAAAGTCTTTTTTATTCGGATCATATAATTCTGTTTGTAGCTCTGTTACGGTAAGATAGGCATTTTGTGATAAAGTATAAATGACTGCCAATATAACCTCTGACAAGAATAGAAGTATAAACTGTATTGCACCAATTATGGGTGCGCTGCGAAATCGCAGCAACAAGCAACCTTTTATACATGAAATACACTACACGAGAACGTAAACCGTCGCGCATGGCCGTGCTGATAGACGGAGACAACGCCCAACCCAGCCTTATTGTAAAACTTTTAGCCGAGGTGGGCAAATATGGCCCGCCTACTATTCGCAGAATTTACGGCGACTGGACCACCCCTCAAATGAACGGCTGGAAAGATTGCCTGAACAACCACGCGATACAGCCTATTCAGCAGTTCCGCTATACCGTCGGCAAAAATGCTACTGACAGCGCCCTGATCATAGATGCCATGGATCTGCTGCACAGCGAACTGGTGGATGGCTTTTGCATCGTATCCTCCGACAGCGACTATACCCGATTGGCAACACGAATTAGAGAGGCTGGCATTTTTGTAATGGGAATTGGCCAGCGCAAAACACCCAAACCCTTCGTTAATGCCTGCAACGTGTTCATCTTTACCGAAAACCTTACCGATGACATTGACGAGCGCAAAATTGAAGAAGCTGAAAAGGGGCCTGAAGGCGGCAGCCAAGCCAAACCTAACCCGTTGCCCTTGCTAAAAGAAGCTTTTGTTATGGCCTCAGATGAGGATGGCTGGGCACATCTGGGCGCTATGGGTACAAACCTGCGCCAACTGGACCCTAGTTTCGACCCCCGTACTTTTGGCTATAACCAGCTGCTACAGCTTATCAAGGCGTACAAAGATGTGTTCACAATCCGGAAAGAAGACGATAAGGGCCCATCAGCAGTTTATATAAAACGCAAAGATAAGCGTCGTGCCAAGCCACGGCAGAAAGTGCAGGAGAAGCCGCAGCAGCGTACACAAGTATAACTCTTCACCATTTAAAGCAAAGCTATGCTATGAAAAGTCTGATTTACACCGTTGCACTCTGTCTGCTTATAGTTGTAGCAGCAAAGGCACAAACTAAAACGTCGTGCTGCGTAAAGCCTGCCGCCGATGCAGCAGAAACGACAGAAGCTACTATAAAATTTGCTATGTTGGGTAACGACGAATCTTTCAGAGAGAAGCACGAAAACCCGTTGCCATTCACGTTGGAGAACAAAAAGGGAAAGACCATCACCTACAAAACCCCTGACGGTAAAACAGCAACTGCCTACGAGATAAAAGCTCCGAAAAAGACTGACGAATACCTGTTCGTGTTTCATGAGTGGTGGGGCCTGAACGACTACATCAGAAAAGAAGCGGAGCGTTTTGCTCAGGAACTTGGCAACGTGAACGTGATTGCCCTGGATCTGTATGATGGTAAAGTGGCAACAGAGCGTGAGAAAGCAGCCGAATACATGCAGGCTGTAAAAACCGATCGTGCCAAAGCCATCATCAACGGAGCCATTGCCTATGCCGGAAAAGACGCTGACATTGCTACCGTTGGCTGGTGTTTTGGCGGTGCCTGGTCGTTACAGGCTGGTATACTTGCCGGCGACAAGGCCGAGGCGATAGTCATGTACTATGGCATGCCGGAGCAGAACGTTGAGAATCTGAAAAAACTGGACGCACCAGTACTAGGCATCTTCGCCAGCCAGGATAATTCTATTACACCGCAAGTAGTAGAGGAGTTTAAGCAGAATATGGATAAAGCCGACAGAAAGCTAACGGTAAAAATGTATGACGCCGTGCATGCCTTTGCTAATCCAAGTAACCCGAAGTATAACAAAGAATACGCCGAGGAGGCCCATAAACTTGCCGTAGACTTTATTAAAAAACACCTCGACTAGGATCAGGATTTACAGGATTTTAGGATAAACAGGATTGCCTTCAGAGATTAGAATTTATAAGCATCATGTAGAGATGCAATATTTTGCGTCTCTTTCCTTTTACTAAAGACCTCGCAGCGTGCGCAGCTCCTGCGAGCGTCTAGGGTAGATAAGCTGTAGCTACGAAGAAACAGCCAGATGCTCGCGGGTCATATAGACACCGCGAGATCTTTGTGGCTTATCCTTTATTTCAAGTATAAGATATTCAGCCTCAAAGGCAATCCTGTCCATCCCAAAATCCTGTAAATCCTGATCTGGCTTGCTTTTATTCCTGATTTTTCCTAAATCATAGGTTAAAACCTAAACAAACTAACCTTACAACACTACTCATGAATAAAACTTTGCGCAGAACCGGCTCTGTTGCCTGTTTACTGCTAGCTATGACTGTGGCATCGCCAGAAACCATAGCACAGAAGCAGAAAACGCGCAGCAGCAAACAAAAAGACGCTCCTGCAGCCGTTGATCCTAAACTATATGATGGCATAACCTGGCGCAGTATCGGTCCTTACCGTGGTGGTCGTTCGGCTACTGCGACTGGTGTACCGGGTAAGCCTAACCTATACTACTTCGGAGCAACCGGTGGCGGTGTTTGGCGCACCACCGATGGCGGCTCTACCTGGGATAATATTTCAGATGGCACTTTTGGTGGCTCTATTGGAGCCGTTGCGGTTAGCGAAGCTGATCCAAATGTGATTTATGTAGGTGAAGGCGAGAAAACTGTGCGTGGCAATGTATCCTCAGGGCATGGTGTCTGGAAATCGGTGGATGCCGGTAAAACATGGCAGCACATTGGACTAAAAGACTCTAAGCACATTGGCCGCATCCGTATCCATCCTAAAAACCCGGATATAGTATACGTGGCCGTGATGGGCGACTTATACAAGTCGCATGAGGAGCGTGGCGTGTATAAAAGTATAGACGGCGGTAAAACATGGAAGCGCGTGCTGTTTGCAAATAAAGACGCCGGCGCTGTCGATCTGATCATCGACCCGAATAATAGCCGCAACCTGTATGCCACTACCTGGAATGTGCGCCGTACGCCGTATAGCCTATCTTCTGGCGGACCAGGTTCAGGTATCTGGAAAAGTACAGACGGTGGCGACACCTGGAAAGAGATCTCTAAAAACCAAGGCTTGCCAAAGGGTACATTGGGCATCATAGGCGTAGCTGTTTCGCCGGTTAATTCTGAAAGAGTTTATGCCATGGTAGAGGCTGAAGAAGGCGGCCTTTTCCGCTCCGACGACAGCGGTCTTACCTGGAAAAAAGTAAACGATGATAGAAACCTGCGCCAGCGTGCCTGGTACTATACCCGCGTGTATGCTGACCCGAAAGATGAGGACGTGGTTTATGTTCTGAACGTGTCGTACCATCGTTCTAAAGACGGAGGTCGTACCTTTGAGAGCAGCAATGCTCCACACGGCGACCACCATGACCTTTGGATCGCACCAGAGGATCCATCGCGTATGATCATAGCCGACGACGGTGGTGCACAGGTAACCACAGACGGTGGCATGAACTGGAGCACCTATCATAACCAAAACACAGCTCAGTTCTACCGTGTAACTACAGATAACCATTTCCCTTATCGCATTTACGGTGCGCAGCAGGACAACTCTACTGTTCGTATTTCGCATCGTTCTGACGGATATGCCATCACAGAAGATGATTGGGAAACGACAGCTGGCTCAGAAAGTGCACACCTGGCAGTAGATCCAACAAATCCAGAAATTGTGTATGGCGGTAACTATGGCGGCTTTCTGTCACGAGTAAACCACAGCAATAACCAGGAACGCGTGATAAACGTGTGGCCGGACAACCCGATGGGCCATGGTGCGGAGGGCATGAAGTATAGATTCCAGTGGAACTTCCCGATTCTCTTCTCGCCAAACGATCCTAAGAAACTTTACACCACGTCTAACCACGTGCACGTTACCCATAACGAAGGCCAGTCTTGGGAAACTATCTCTCCAGATCTGACGCGCAACGACTCTACTAAATTAGGTCCGTCTGGTGGTCCGATCACAAAAGACAACACCAGCGTGGAGTACTACAGCACTATCTTCGCCATTAACGAGTCTGCTATAGAGCCAGGTGTGATCTGGACAGGTTCTGATGATGGATTAATACATGTAACGCGCGACAATGGCAAGAACTGGACAAACGTAACACCTAAGAAAATGCCTGAGTGGATCATGATCAACAGCATCGACCCACACCCAACCATTAAAGGCGGCGCTTACGTGGCAGCTACCATGTATAAGTCAGGCGATTTCAGGCCATACCTATACAAGACCACCGACTATGGCAAAACCTGGACTAAGATCACCGATGGTATTCCGGAGAACCACTTTACCCGCGTAGTGCGTGCCGACCAGAAGCGTCCGGGCTTGCTTTACGCTGGTACAGAGTATGGCATGTACATTTCGTTCAACGACGGAGACAGCTGGCAGCCATTCCAGTTGAATCTGCCTATCGTGCCGATCACCGACATGACCATCAAAAACGACAACCTGATCGCTTCTACACAGGGCCGTGGTTTTTGGTTGATTGATGACATTACGCCATTGCACAGCATGAACTCTGGTATAGCCAACAGTAAATTCCACCTGTATAAGCCACTGGACGCTTACAAAATGGACGGAGGCAGCCGTGGCAACTCTAAAACCGCAGGCCAGAACCATCCGGGTGGTGTAATGGTGCACTATTACCTGCCAATGGCTCCGGATTCTGCTACAGTTGTGAAGATGGAGATCATGGATGAGAACGGTAAACTGATCCGCAGCTATGCCAGCAACGCCAAAGAGCGCAACGAGAAGCTGGAGGTGAAGAAGGGTATGAACCGCTTTGTGTGGGATATGCGCTACCCGGAGGCTAGCCGCTTTGATGGCATGATTATCTGGGGTGGTGGCACGCAAGGTCCGAAAGCCATACCTGGTAATTATAAAGCAAAGCTAACGGTAAACAAAGAAAGCCAGGAAACTACCTTTGCCATACTTCCAGATCCTCGCACCAAAGCTAACCCGGAAGACCTGAAGGCGCAGTTCACGTTCCTGATGGATGTACGCGACAAGCTGACTGAAACACACGATGCGATAAAAGACATCCGCACGATGCGTGGGCAGCTGAAGACTTTGACCGGAAACCTGAAGAGCCAGGGCAGCGACTACAAAGCCATTTTAGAATCAGCTAACGCGATTGAGAAGAAGATCACAAAGATTGAGGAGACGCTGTACCAGACAAAAAACAGCAGTGGCCAGGATCCGCTTAACTTCCCTATCCGCCTGAATAACAAACTGGCGAACCTAGTGGGCCAAGTAAGCACCGGAGATTTCCGTCCAACCGATCAGGCCTATGCCTTTAAGAAAGAGGTAACAGCCCAGATCGATGCGCAGTTGAATGAACTGAAGAAAGTGAAGGAGCAGGATGTTCCGGCACTTAACAAGATGATTCAGCAGCAGGGCGTGGACTTTATTAGTGTGAAGAAGAAAGACGAGAAAAAGACTGATGCCAATCCGACTTCATCGGTAAAGGAGTAGCCGGAAGAACTAATAAGTAAAAAGCCCCTGCCACATGAGTAGCAGGGGCTTTTTGTTCTATTGCCCTTGTTGGTTTTCCACCAATAACTTATACTTCAAAGTATCAATTTTATTTCCTTCTACTGCCGCGCAGTTACATAACTCGATAGGCTTACACCAGATATTTTCTTCCATTCGCCAAAGCTGGATTGCTTGGAAAAAACGCTGCCACCTATCTTCCCTCCTAGTGCAATAGCTTGTCTATGTTCATCTTGCTCTGGCAAATACTCAACTCCTATAAAGAAATCCTCCGTCAGGTACAAATCATACTTTGTCAGATCTAAAGTTAGCCAGCCATCTTTCGTTGAAACCTTCTGTATTATATTTTTCTCCACCAGTCTCTCTCCAGGAGATCCGCTATTATTTTTATAAAAGTTAATGCGGAAAATAGCTGAGTCCAGCACTGTACTAGCCAGGTAAAAGTGAGCTGAGAGAACCTCTGCCGGCTTGTTCTTTACTTCTATAAAATTCGCAAATTCGAAAACATCTTTCGACTCCTTTTTGTCAGGCACACCCCAAACTCCAGGCAAGCGCCCGGTAACGCCAAGCTTTCTAATCTTCATTTTGTGGCTTTTGACCACCACCTCCTGCAAAGCCATTGTCTTTTCGCTGAGTTTAATCTGTAGCGGCTTTTTCTTTACTAACTCCCGCACCGGCACCGACAGCTGCTGATAGCCAATAGCAGAAAATGTGAGCGTATCCTGCAGGTGCTGCTGTGGTAGCTTAAGTATAAACCTGCCTTGTTCGTCTGAGGCTGTGCCGATGTTCTTCTTGCGGATGCCGATGTTTACATAAGATAAGTTTTGCCCGCTAGCCTCTGCCTTTACTGTACCAGAAAGGTTTATGTCCTGAGCTTGGGCTAGTGTAAGGGTAAAAACAGATAGTAACGCAAATAGTATTGCCTTCATAGGTGTGGGGTTCATAATGTTTAAATTGCTTCTTCCACTTTCACAACTACAGTCTTCTGCTGTGTTGCATTCTCGGTAGTAGGATAAGGATTTATTTGCAATAGGACAAGTTTATACTTTATTCCGTCAAGGGTGATAGTACTGGAATCCGTCTCGTTGAAGGTCTTGTTTGCACATTGGCCCAGGCATAAGTTCAGGTTTACCGTCTCGCCGTTTTTCGTCCCAAGGCTAAGGGCCACATCAGCTTTTCCGGCCCACATACACGAAACACCAGTAGGGCAGCGGGAGTCGTTTATACTTGCAACCTTTATTACAACCGGATCACCTTCTGCGCCAGACGATCTTTTGGCAATTACCTGCACCGGCACCTCAGGCAACAATTTCAGCTCATCGCCAAAGTATAAAGCGTTGGGCAACGACACGTTCTGTTTGCACCCCAGAAGCAGGACTACAACAGCAAGTATAAACAACAGCTTTCTCATGATCTTTAATCCGCACTAATGGAAATATCAGCCAAAGTAACGGATAATAGCTGTTATTGGTACTTCACCAGCAGCTTTACAGCGGTTTTTTCTCCGCTTCTCTTTGTTGTGGGGTAAGGCAGTACTTCTTTTAATGTGATGTTGTAGCGGGTGCCTCCTACTTCTACATCCAAAGTATGTTTGCTTCGAGCAGGCTCCGGACGGCAATCGCCGATACACATTTGCACCTGCTTTTCTATCTCTGTTCCGCTGGATGCCTTAAGTATTACATTCGCGTTACCAAGCCAGGCACAGATGGCATCAGCAGGACAACGGGAGTCGGTTACAGAATGTAGATACAAGGTAAGGGTTTTGCCATTCTCGCCGGTAATGTTTACCCGCTTTCCAAGCTCCACGGTAAACGTCTCACCCATTTGAGCTTCTGTAGTAAAGTCATCAAATTCATACTTGTTGCATTGCCACAGCAGAAGCATCAAAAGCAGCGGGTACAGGTAGTTTGTCATAGTTTTGTAGGCAGCATTTGTACGGTTTCAAACAGAAGAGCCGCAAAACCTGAAAAAGGTTGCATGGCAAAAATTTGCTCCTGCCTTTTAAACTTTAAATGCATCCTCAAGTCTGACTTAAATTGGAAAACTCACCCTATTGTATGAACTTGTAAGTCGGAAAACGGCAAAAACCAGAAAATGCAGCCCCACACGAAACAAAAAGTTAACAAGCTTAGCGGCACCCTGCGCGAGTACCGGGTGTATCACCGCTATGTAGGCTTAGTAATTGGGCTGTTTGTGCTGATCAGTAGTATAACAGGCATACTTTTAGGCTGGAAGAAAGATGTAGACCTGCTGCAGCCCCCGCTCATAGAAGGACAAACGCCTGACTTAAGCCAGTGGGTTTCGATGGCTGATCTGGCCGCCGCAGCCTATGCCGGCCTCGACTCTGCCCAAAGTATAAAAGACAACCCTATCGACAGGATTGAGGCCCGACCTGAGAAAGGCATGGTAAAAGTGCTTTTTAGCGAAGGCTATTGGGAAGTGCAGTTAGACGGTAGTTCGGGAAAAGTTTTATCGGTTGCCCAACGCCACTCCGACTGGATAGAAAAGATCCACGACGGCTCCATTATCAGCGACCTGTTTAAACTGGTAAGTATGAATCTGCTTGGCCTGGGGCTGCTTATACTTACCGTTACCGGTGCTACGCTTTGGTTCTACCCGAAGCGAATCCGCAAACTCAAAAGCAACTAACACAAATGAATAAAGTACCGGGGCTGTTTTTCCTGCTCCTGATCATATGCCACTTTTGCCTGGCGCAACAAATAAAAGTAGTTGACAAAACAACGCTACAGCCATTAACAGGCGTTGTTATTTCGGCTACAGACAAGTCTGTTGTTACAAATGAAAAAGGGCTGGCGGAACTGAACGGCAGTTTAACCGGCACTTCTCCGCTTAACTTTACTTATGTGGGATATCAGCCCCGCACACTCAGCCTGAAACAGCTACAGGATTTAAACTTTGTGATAGCGCTAACGCAGCAAAGCTATAACCTGAACGAAGTGGTGGTGTCGGCGGGCAGGTTCACGCAACAACAGCAACTTGTGCCACAGCAGGTTGAGGTGCTAAGCCGCAGAGAGCTGGAGTTTTTGAGTCAGCCTACTACTGCCGATGTGGTGCAGCAAACAGGTAAAGTGCTGGTGCAGAAAAGCCAGATGGGAGGCGGCAGCCCCATCATACGCGGCTTTGAGGCAAATAAAGTACTGCTGGTGGTAGATGGGGTGCGCATGAACAACGCCATTTACCGTGGCGGACATCTGCAGAATATCATAACGCTAGACAACAGCATGCTCGATCGTGCCGAGGTAGTGTTTGGCCCCAGCTCTGTAGTTTACGGATCTGATGCGCTGGGTGGTGTGCTGCACTTCCATACGTTGCAGCCTCAACTGGCAACTGATGATAACAAGCTGATCAAAGGCAGCGCCTTTACACGTTACGCTACAGCTCCAGACGAGAAAACGATTCATGCCCAGCTAAACTATGGCCGTAAAAAGTGGGGAAGTCTGACAAGTATAACCGTTTCTGATTTTGGAAACTTAAGGCAGGGCAAGAACCGCAAGAGTGAATACGGCGACTTGGGCATCCGAAATTTCTATGCTGACAGAATAGCCGGCCGCGACACCATGCTGTTGAATTCAAACCCGAACGTCCAACGACCAACAGGTTATACCCAGTTTGATGTGCTGCAAAAGGTGCTGTATAAACCAACTACAAACATAAGCCATACTTTAAACCTGCAACTGAGCACCAGCACCGATGTGCCGCGCTACGACAGGCTAACAGAATATTCTGGAAGTAAACTGAAATTTGCAGATTGGTATTATGGACCGCAGGAGCGTTTATTGACAGCTTATGCTTTGGGGCTTTCTAGAAAAACCTCTCTTTATGATGAAGCTAAACTGGTAACTGCTTACCAAAGGCTGGAAGAGAGTCGCCATAACCGCCGCTTCGGCAAAAACAACTTGTCGCACCAAACAGAGCAGGTACAGGTATACAGCTTAAATGCCGACCTTAGCAAAGGTATAAACCAGCACCGACTGCAGTACGGTATAGAGGCTACATACAACGATGTAAACTCTATAGCTACCGAAGAAAACATTGTATCAGGCGCCATAAAGCTACAGTCGACCCGATACCCCGATGCAGGTTCCAGTATGCACAGTGGCGCCGCCTACTTTACCCACACTTGGGATGTAAAACCATGGTTGATCCTGAGCCATGGCCTGCGCTATAGCTATGTTGGTCTGGATGCGGAGTTTGAAGACAAAACGTTTTTCCCATTTTTAGCGGATGAGCTGCAGCAAAGAAACCATGCACTTTCGGGCAATGCCGGTATGGTTATGTTGCCGGGCAATGGCTGGCGATTTACAGCACTAGGCTCTACAGGCTTCCGGGCACCAAATGTAGATGACCTGAGCAAAGTATTCGACTCTACTCCCGGAAATGTGATCGTACCAAATCCTGACCTGAAGCCGGAGTATACTTACAACCTCGAAGCAAGTGCCTCTAAAAGTATTAAAGAGCGCCTGCACCTGGAACTGGTTGGCTACTACACCTGGTACCGCGACGCCATCACTACTCAGCCGGTGCTATTTAACGGACAGGATTCTATTGAGTATAATGGACAGCTGAGTCTGGTGACAGCTAATGTAAATGCCGGCAAGGCTTACCTCTACGGCTACAGCGCCAGCCTGAAAGCCGATGTTACCGAAGCCCTTAGCCTGAGCTCTTCGCTTAACTATACCTATGGCAGAATAAAGCAAAGCGAAGGTGACATTCCGCTGGACCATGTGCCCCCGCTCTTTGGCCGCACAAGTATAAACTTACAATTAAAGCGACTACGAGCAGAGGCATTTATACTTTACAATGGTGCTAAAGAGCTGGAAGATTATAACCCAAGTGGCGAAGACAATATAAAATATGCCACACCGCATGGCATGCCAAGCTGGTACACGTTGAACTTACGTGCAGCTTACCAGCTTACCCCTCACCTACAGCTGCAAGCCGCCCTCGAAAACATCACCGACAGGTTTTACCGTGTGTTTGCATCAGGTATTAGTGCGCCGGGGCGTAATGTGGTGCTCACTTTGCGGGCAAACTTCTAGGCTTCTCTAATCTCTTCTTTTCTACTGCTATAGCCTCTTTCACAAGTTATTATGGCTTGTTCACTCACATTTTCACACATCACAGTAAAATTTATTTTACATCATGTAAAAAACACTTGACATATGTAAAATATTCTTTACATTTGTATCGAACATTAGCACAAAATAAAACTATGAAAAACCGTTTCCTTTTTCCGCACCGTTTTAAGATGATCGGGTGGATCCTTTTCGTGCCGGCCGTTATACTTGGCTTGCTAATTACACTCCTCGACTACGCTCCTTTTGAGTGGAATGCTACTGTATTTGCTATTTATGATGGAGGTCTGTTTGAGGCCAATAAAGTGATGGCGCTGGTAGAAAACAATGTGTTTGATGAACTAGTAGGCATTGCTGCCATAGTGGGCGGTTTGCTAGCAGCTTTTTCTAAAGAGAAAGACGAGGACGAGTATATCGCGCAGATCAGGCTGGAATCTTTGCTGTGGGCCACCTACATCAACTATGGCTTCCTGCTGTTCTCCATTCTCTTCATTTACGGCTCGGGCTTTTACCAGATTATGATCTTTAACATGTTCACGCTGCTGTTTATCTTCCTGATACGCTTCAATTTCATACTTTACAAATCAGCGAGGGCCGTAGCATGAAGAACAGCATAAAGGTAGAACGCGCCATTCACAGCCTTACCCAGGAAGATCTGGCAAAAGAAATAGGGGTAAGCCGGCAGACTATTAACGCCATGGAGGCCAACAAGTATGTACCCTCTACGGTACTCGCTCTTAAGATTGCGCGCCTATTTAAGAAGCCGGTGGAGGAGATTTTTGAGTTGAGTGAGGAGGATTAGATTTAAGTTAAAACAGCAGAGGCTTGAAAACTATCAGTTAACAAACCTCTGCTGTTTTTCTATTTCAATGCATTTTGTGCCTCTGGAAAAGCTAGCTTTGCCCATTCCAGGTGCATCTTTCCGGAGTAGTGCAGTCCATCACTAGCTACCAAGCTTCTATCTTCTGCTGCTTTCTCAGAAAAGGATGTGATGTTAACAAAAGTAACATCTGCCTTCTGTGCTTCATCGGCGGCTACCGCATTAAAAGCCGCAATTTCTTCAGTTATCTGCTCTCTATTAAAATTGCTGCCATATGGCGTTGCAGCCCAGTTAGGTATAGATAGCACAATAACATTTGAAGGATCTCCTTTAGCCAGACTAATTGATGTCTGCAACAGTTCTCTGAACTCGGAGCGGTAGGTGCTTATACTTTGCTTCCTGTACTGATTATTCACACCAATCATTAACGATACCAAATCGAATTGCTGTTTCAGCCCTTCCTTTCTGATGGCACTGCTAAGTTCTGAGGTAGTCCAGCCGGTACGGGCAATGGTATAAGGATTCCCAACATCTACTCCACTTTCACGCAAAAGGCCCGCTAACAATACACCCCAACGATCTGCCTCAGCCACACTTTCACCGATAGTATAAGAATCCCCGAGGGCAAGATAAGTGTAGGTATGATCTGTATCTATGGCTGGCGCCGGTGTATCTTCTTTGCATCCAAACAAGAAAAGCGGCACAAGCAAGAACAAAGTATAGAACCTTTGTTTCATAAGCGAAATATTATTCATCATATGTTATTGTCATAGCAAACCAACTACTATTACTATTACCAATTAGCAGGAATCGAGCCAATCATAACAGCGTCTGCATTACCAGTCAATATCATTCTAACTGTAAACTTGCCTCTCCCCTTCCAAATTCACGCACAAATCCTTAGATTTAGACACACAAACTGATCTAAACCCTACCATGCAAAAACGTATACTTTCGGTTGCGATGTTGATTGCCCTTTCGGGATGTGCTGTGCAGGCGCAGAAATCGTCATCAAAGCAACCTAATGCTACACCCGCCAGTGAAAGGCTGCAGGCTCAACAGAAGAGGCAGCAACTGGAGCAGGCTTCCTTAGCCTCTAACTTAAAGCTTCGCAACGTTGGCCCAACCGTAATGAGTGGCCGCATCACTGACCTGGAAGTTTCGCCTAAAGACCCGACTGTATTTTATGCTGCCTATGCCTCTGGCGGACTCTGGAAAACTACCAATAACGGACAGTCGTTTGAGCCGCTTTTCGATGAGCAGGCCGTGATGACCATAGGCGATATTGCAGTAGACTGGAACAATAATGAAACCATCTGGATAGGTACCGGCGAGAGTAACTCCAGCCGTTCTTCTTATTCAGGGGTAGGTGTTTATAAGAGCACCGACGGGGGCAAAACGTGGCAGCATATGGGCCTTGATGATACACATCATATTGGTAAAGTTCTCATTCACCCGACTGATCCTAATACTGTGTGGGTAGCAGCACTTGGCCACCTATACTCGCCAAACAAAGAACGCGGCGTGTTTAAAACTACCGACGGTGGCAAAACCTGGAAGAAGACGCTGTACATCGACGACAACACCGGCGCTATCGATTTGCAGGTAGACCCGAAAAACCCTAACAATGTATATGCTGCCTTCTGGCACCGTGAGCGCCGCGCCTGGAACTTTGTAGAAGGCGGCAAGTCTTCCGGCATTCACAAATCTACAGACGGCGGTAATACTTGGACGGATATTAGTACTGCCAGCAGCGGCTTCCCCGACAACGAGAATGTGGGGCGTATTGGTCTGAGCCTGTACCCGGGCAACCCGAACATTATCTATGCCTTGGTTGATAATTATGACCGCCGGCCAGCCGAGAAAAAAGCGAATCAGCCGGAGATGCTCGACAACGATCTGTTCAAAGGCATGACAGCAGAGGCTTTCCTAAAACTGGATGACAAGAGCCTGAATGAATTCCTGGACCAGAACCGTTTCCCGAGAGAAATCACTGCCAAAAGCTTAAAGGCACAGGTAAAGAGTGGTGAGCTAAAACCAGCAGCCCTTTACGATTACCTGACCGATCCAACTGCAGAGCGTTACGCCACTGAGGTGAAAGGCGCTGAAGTATATCGCACCGATGATGGCGGCAAAACCTGGAAGAAAACCCACGACAGCTTCATCAACGACATGTACTCCAGCTACGGCTACTACTTTGGTGTGGTGCGCGTGTCTCCGTTAAATCCTGATAAGATCTATATTCTGGGTGTGCCATTGCTTACTTCTGACGACGGTGGTAAAACGTTCCGCAACATCGAAGGCGAGAACGTACACTCCGACCACCAGGCGCTATGGGTAAGCCCTGACAAACCAGGTTACCTGATTAACGGCAACGACGGCGGTATCAACATTACCTATGACGATGGCAAAACCTGGTTCTACGCCAACAACCCATCGGTAGGTCAGTTCTACTCTGTTGCCGTGGATATGGCCAAGCCTTACAACGTGTATGGCGGTTTACAAGACAACGGCACATGGATGGGACCAAGCAACTATAAGTATAGCCTCGACTGGACAAGCCGTGGAAAGTACCCGTACGAGCGTATTGGTGGTGGCGACGGCATGATGGTGCAGGTAGACTGGCGCGACAATAACATTGTGTACTATGGTTCACAATACGGCAACTATACGCGCCTGAACAAAGCAACCGGCGAGCGTACTTTCATCAAACCAACACACAAACTGGGTGAGACACCACTTCGCTTTAACTGGGAATCTCCTATCCACCTGAGCCGCCACAACCAGGACATTTTATACTTTGGCTCCAACAAATTCCACCGCTCCATGAAAAAGGGCGAGGACATGGAAACTTTGTCTGGTGACCTGACTAACGGCGGCCGCAAAGGTGATGTAGGCTACGGCACCCTTACAAGTATAGACGAGTCGCCGCTGCGTTTTGGGTTGCTATACACTGGCTCTGATGACGGTGTGATTCAGCATTCAAAGGACGGTGGTTATACCTGGACGCGCATCTCTGATAAATTACCGCAGAACCTGTGGGTATCTACTGTTGTAGCTTCGGCGCATAAGCAAGACCGCGTTTATGCTTCACTTAACGGCTACCGCTACGATGATTTTACGCCATACCTGTACGTGAGTGAAGACAATGGTAAGAAATGGGAGCGCATCGGCGGCAATCTTCCTATGGAAGCCATCAACGTGGTAAAAGAAGATCCGAAGAATCCGAACCTGTTGTATGTGGGCACCGATCACGGTTTATACCTCTCTTTAGATAGAGGCAAAACGTTTATGGCCATGAGCAATGGCATGCCAGCTGTTTCTGTCCACGACGTGGTGGTACACCCACGTGAGAACGACTTAGTAGTAGGTACTCATGGCCGTTCCATCTACATTGCGCCAGTTGATCACCTGCAGCAACTTACACCAGAGCTGATGCAGGAGAAACTGCACCTATTTGCCTTTAAGCCTGTTAACTACAGTGATCGTTGGGGCAGCAAGTGGGGTGCCTGGGGCGAGGTGATGGAGCCGGAACTGGTAGTGCCATTCTATACCTCAGCAGCCGGTAACACCACCATCCGCATTAAAACCGACAAAGGCCAGGTGCTGAAAGAGTTTAAAGACGAAAGCGAAAAAGGCTTGAACTATGTAAGCTACAATCTGTCTGTAGATGAGGCTAATTCCAGAGTTTATGAGACCGCTCTGAACACAGGCAAAAAAGAAGGTACTGAAAGTATAAAAGTAGCTCCTGCCGATAACAAGGTAATTTACCTGCAGCCGGGCAAGTATACCGTGGAGGTAGAAAGCAATGGCGTTAAGAAGACGCAGGAATTTACCTTGAAAGCTCCTGAGAGAAGAAGCAGAGGATAAATTATACTTGGTTAAACTATTGAGAAGAGGCAGCTGTTATGGCTGCCTCTTTTTGTTGTAACCTGTCGTGAATAGTTTTCAGTTGGTGTAAACTCACCCCTACCCCTCCCAAGAGGGGAATCATTACTATTATGCGAAACTCCCTTCTTGGGAGGGTAGGTAAACGTAATTTTGGTTAGATAATTAAATTTTTTAAATTATTTCGTAGGGACAGGTCGCGACCTGTCCGTGTTTTGGCTATGAACAGCCATTGCTACATCACTCCCCAGGTTATTCAATGATTTCAATGCTATTTCAGGTTTAGTAACTGCTATAGCTATGTGGCTAAAGCCGTCGTTCGGACAGGTCACGACCTGTCCCTACAAAAGGCCAAACGTAGCGTAGGTATAAATAGGAAACCTGAGGAAGCATCCCTTCGAAGTATGGATATGACTAGTTATGTAACAAATCCGCTTTCAGACTGAACTACTTTACACCTGAGCCGCCACCCCTTATTTTAGGCCCTTCACCATATCATCATCACTTAATAGCAACACACTTACCTGGCTCAGAGTAAACCCCAAGATGTTGCCTTGTAATAATGTCGCATTACCCTGTAAACGTCTGGTGTAATTCAGACAAACTCAGGGTATACGAACCAGTGTTGTGACAGAATGACATAAAAAATGGCACGATTCACCCTTGGCACAAGGGTTGTTATACTACTGGCAACAGAAAAATTGAATTGAGGAACTATATAATAAAACTATAGAATGGGAAAAATAATAGGTATTGACTTAGGTACAACCAACTCTTGCGTTGCCGTAATGGAAGGTAACGAGCCGGTGGTTATACCAAACAGCGAAGGCCGCAGAACTACTCCGTCTATCGTTGCTTTCCTGGATAACGGAAACGGCGAGCGTAAAGTAGGTGACCCGGCTAAACGTCAGGCGATAACGAACCCGCAGAACACAATTGCTTCTATCAAGCGCTTTATGGGCCACAGCTACAACGAAGTTAGCGAAGAGGCAAAGCAGGTATCTTACAAGGTACAGCAGGGTAGCAATAACACCGTGCGTGTTCAGATCGGCGACAGAGAATATACGCCACAGGAGATCTCTGCTATGGTACTTCAGAAAATGAAGGCTACTGCAGAAGATTACCTGGGTACAACAGTAACAGAGGCGGTAATTACCGTACCTGCTTACTTTAACGACGCACAGCGTCAGGCTACAAAAGAGGCCGGCCAGATTGCAGGCCTTGAGGTGAAGCGTATCATAAACGAGCCAACAGCAGCAGCACTTGCTTATGGCTTGGATAAAAAGCACAAAGATCAGAAGATCGCAGTGTTCGACCTTGGCGGTGGTACGTTTGATATCTCCATACTTGAGCTTGGCGATGGTGTGTTTGAGGTACTTTCTACGAATGGTGACACGCACCTTGGTGGTGACGACTTCGACGCTAAGATCATTAACTGGCTGGCAGAGGAGTTTAAAAACGACGAAGGCGTAGACCTGCGTAAAGACCCAATGGCGCTGCAGCGTTTGAAAGAAGCTGCTGAGAAAGCAAAGATCGAGCTTTCTTCTTCTAACGAAACAGAGATCAACCTGCCATACATAATGCCGGTTGACGGTGTTCCGAAGCACTTAGTGCGCAAACTGACTCGCTCTAAATTTGAGCAGCTGACTGACGACTTGATCCGTCGCTCTATGGAGCCTTGCAAGAAAGCGCTTCAGGATGCAGGCCTTTCTACTTCAGACATCGATGAGGTGATCTTGGTAGGTGGTTCTACGCGTATCCCTAAAGTGCAGGAAGAAGTTGAGAAGTTCTTCGGCAAAAAGCCATCTAAAGGTGTTAACCCGGATGAGGTTGTAGCAGTAGGTGCTGCGATTCAGGGTGGTGTATTGACAGGTGAAGTTAAAGACGTACTTCTTCTTGACGTAACGCCGCTTTCTCTTGGTATCGAGACTATGGGAGGTGTGATGACTAAGTTGATTGAGTCTAACACAACGATCCCTACTAAAAAGTCTGAGACTTTCTCTACGGCATCTGACAACCAGCCGTCTGTAGAGATCCACGTGTTGCAGGGTGAGCGCCCAATGGCGAAAGATAACCGTACCATCGGCCGCTTCCACTTGTCAGATATTCCGCCAGCGCCACGCGGTGTTCCTCAGATCGAGGTAACATTCGACATCGACGCCAACGGTATCTTGCATGTAACAGCACGCGATAAGGCTACAGGCAAAGAGCAGAAGATCCGTATCGAGGCTTCTTCTGGTCTGAGCGAGCAGGAAATTGAGAAGATGCGCCAGGAGGCAGAAGCTAATGCAGAAGCTGATAAGAAAGCGAAGGAGGAGATTGAGAAGCTGAACACAGCCGACTCTATGATCTTCCAGACTGAAAAGCAGCTGAAAGAGTATGGCGATAAGTTATCTGCAGGCAACAAGTCTAATATTGAGAATGCATTGACTGAGCTTAAAACTGCACACGGTTCTAAAGACGTGGCTGGTATCGACAAAGCTATCGAGAACCTGAACAATGCATGGAGTGCAGCCTCTCAGGAGATGTACAACGCTACACAGGGTCAGGGAGCTGATGCAGGTGCAGGCGCAGCTGGTGGCAACGGCCAGCCAGGTGGTCAGCAGCAGGCTGATGATAGCGGCGTAACCGATGTAGATTACGAAGAAGTAGACGGCAATAAATAAGCTGAAGCTTTAAGTATAAAGTATAAATCCCCTGTCGAGATTTCGGCAGGGGATTTTTTTGTTTGCTTGGAATTAGCTAACATAGTGTAAACAAAATATCTACCCTTTTTATGAAACGACTTATACTACTTGCCTGCTGCACTTTTATACTTGCAGAAGCCAGCGCACAGGATACTGGCAAATCCTTTTTTGTTACAGCAAGTGCAGGTGGCAGCTACCATAAAGAAAACCAGTTTTCGAAGTCCACATCTTTGCAGCTAAGTACAAGTATAAACTACCTGCTTAAGGAACGATGGGCTTTGGGTTTAGCGGCAGAGAATACCCGTGGCACCATAGAGACAGGCCAAAAGTCTGCGCCAATTAATAGCGGCACTGGCTACACTAATTTCTATAGCGCTGCCGAAACTAAGCTAAAGACATGGTTTTTAGGTCCGCAGGTGCGGTATTACCATCCCTTAACCAGTAAACTATCAGCTTTCGGCGAAGCACAGGCAGGATTATACTTTCAGGCTGCTGAAACCAAAAGTAATTCTGAATCTTATTACTATAGCCCCGGAGGTTATTCTAACCCTTCTGGCACTCCTACTGCAAAAAGCTACAGTGATTCGAAAAATGAAGCACTTTCTGTGAGAGCGGTAACGTCTCTGGGCCTGGTTTACTTCCTGAAGCCACGGTTTGGCCTTGAGCTTAAAACAAGTGTTCTATACTATAACCATGGCCTGGACGACAGCAGACTACCGGACGGGGCAGAGCAGGCAAAGAATTTAGATTTCGACTTAAGTTTAGCTAACTCAAGATTTGGAGCCAGCTTTTATTTCTAATGCTGCTAAAACAAACAGGGCCACTTTTTAGGTGGCCCTGTTTGTTTTATACTACTATACTTAGTCCAGATCTCTGTCCCCTCTTTTCAGCTCCTCCACAGAGCGCATTACCTTATCCTTCAGGCCGGTTTTATACTTATCCAGTTTATCAGCTACAGCAGCGTTTGATGTTCCAATTATCTGCGCAGCAAGTATACCAGCATTCAGTGCACCATCCAAAGCAACAGTAGCCACAGGAACACCACCCGGCATCTGAAGTATAGACAGCACAGAATCCCAGCCATCGATAGAGTTGCTCGATTTTACCGGCACGCCAATCACAGGCAAAGTAGTGATAGAAGCCACCATACCCGGCAAATGCGCAGCGCCTCCGGCTCCGGCTATAATCACTTTCAGGCCACGCTTTTTGGCGTTCTCAGCATACTCGAACATGCGGTGCGGCGTGCGGTGCGCTGAGACAATGGTAAGCTCGTAAGGTACGCCTAAAGTCTCCAGAACTTCGGCGGCAGCGTCCATTACTTTAAGGTCGGACTGGCTGCCCATGATGATGCCAACTAAGGGTTGCGTTGAAGTTTGATCGGCCATGATTTATGCTTTTACTTTGATTACGTTTTTAACTTGTTCGGCACGCTCCTGCGCCTCTTCTACATCTTTACCCAGCACCGTGATGTGCCCCATTTTGCGGGCAGGGCGGGTATACTTTTTACCGTACAGGTGGATGTAAACTCCCGGTACAGCCAAGGCTTCCTGCAGGCCTTCATACCTTGCCTCGCCGTCGTAGCCAGGCTCGCCTAAAAGGTTCAGCATAACGGCAGCGCTTTGAATTTCGGTAGAGCCCAGGGGCAGGTTAAGTATAGCACGCAGGTGCTGCTCGTACTGCGAAGTATAATTTGCCTTTATAGTATGATGCCCACTGTTATGCGGACGCGGCGCCACTTCATTTACCAGTATCTGTCCATCTTTTGTCAGGAACATCTCCACGGCAAGTATACCCACCATATTAAAGCTTTCGATTACACGAGTGGCAATCTCAATGGCCAGGCGCTGTAGTTTGTAAGGCACATTGGCAGGTGCAAAAAGTGAATCTACCAGGTTGTGCTCCGGATGAAAGCTCAGCTCCACCACCGGGAAAGCCGTTACCTCGCCGCTTTCATTACGCGCCACGATCACCGAGATCTCCTTCTCAAAAGTAACCAGCTTCTCCAGCACCGAAGGCTCTTCAAAAGCATCCAGCGTATCTGCTACACCTCCCAATCTTTTTACTCCTCGGCCATCATAGCCTTCTCGGCGCAATTTCTGAAAGGCGGGTAAAAAGTGCAGGTTATCCTCCAGTTCTGCCTTGTCTTTTAAGATCAGGAAATCCGAGGTAGGGATGTTATGTTTCTTGTAGAACTCTTTCTGTAGTCCTTTGTCCTGGATGGTTCGTACTGTCTGGGCATCAGGATATACTTTAACCCCCTCCTGCTCCAGTTTTTCCAGCGCATCGGCGTTTACGTGCTCTATCTCAATCGTAATGATATCGCAGTTCTTCCCGAACTCATACACCGTTTCAAAGTCGCGGAAACTGCCCACATAAAACTCGTTGCAGATGTCTTTGCAGGGTGCGTTCTCATCGGGGTCAAGCACTAAGGTGTAAAGGTTAAAATCAAGCCCGGCCTGCATCAGCATTCGGCCAAGCTGGCCTCCGCCTAGTATGCCCAGTTTTACTTCTCCTTTCATAGGTATGATTTGTTTGAGGTGATCGTTCATCAAAAATAAGGATTATACTTTAAAACGGCTTCAAAAACCCGGCTTTAGCAACAAAGCTTTTGATTTACATCTATTAAAACCTATATTTAAGGCTATACTTTGCTCACCACAAACGCTTTCATGGAAATCATACTTGCCACTTTTTCTGCCCTGTTCTCTGTAGTTAATCCCTTTGGGGCCATGCCGGTGTTTCTTACTCTTACCCAAGACGATACACCAGCCAGCCGCAACCAACAGGCGCTGAAGGCATGTCTATATATGGTGGGAATTCTGGCAGTTTTTTTTCTGGCAGGGCAGTATGTGCTCAACTTCTTTGGCATCCGCATCCACGACCTACGTATTGCCGGTGGTCTGATGATCATGCGAGCAGGTTTCGACTTGTTAACGCCTGGCGCCAATAAAAAGAAAATATCCCCGGAAGTAGTAGAGGAAGGGCAGCAGAAAGAAGACATTTCGTTTACGCCGCTTGCCATGCCCATGCTCTCTGGTCCGGGTGCCATTGCGATAAGTATAGGATTGTTTACTACTTCCCTGTCTTACCTCGACATGGTTTTTATACTTATCGGGATCATTATGCTGGCAATCGTAAGCTATATTATTCTGCGCTTCTCGCACCAGCTTACCCGCTATATGGGTAAATCCGGCCTGGCAGCCCTCTCCAGAATTATGGGCTTTATAGTGCTTTCCATTGGAGTTAATTTCATCGTCTCTGCCCTGTTTGCACTGTTCTTTACAGAGCGGTAATAAAAGAATAATCACCCTTCGTAGGGACAGGTCGCGACCTGTCCGAGCTATGGTCTGTAAAAGAAGTAAGGGCCTTTGATATGGCAGAATATCTATAACATTCATGTTAATCATGAAAATTCTGGTCCATCCCGCAAATCCTGATTCGGACAATGATTCATGCACGATTAGGACAGGTCGCGACCTGTTCCTACAAATTATTCACGACATATTTAACCAATCCACAACAGCAGCTTAACCCACAGATAACAGTAAGGCTATACTTTTGCCGGCGAGTACAGCATAAAACTATGGAAATCTTACTGGCCACTTTCTCGGCGCTCTTTACGGTGGTAAACCCTTTTGGCGCAATGCCGGTTTTTCTCACCCTTACCCACGACGGCTCCCCTGCCAGCCGCAACGAACAAGCCCTTACATGGCACTTATACTCTCTGTGTTCTTCCTTGCCGGGCAGTATTTGCTTAACTTCTTTGGCATCAGGTTATCGGATATTCGCATTGCAGGTGGTCTGATGATCATGCGTGCAGGTTTTGAGTTGCTAACCAGCAAGGCCCATCGCGGCAAAAGAATGTCGAAGGGAGTGCTGCGGGAGGGCCTGCAGAAAGAGGATATCTCGTTTACGCCACTGGCCATGCCAATGCTCTCGGGACCCGGCTCTATAGCGGTAAGTATAGGCATGTACTCCAGCACCCTCTCCTATACTGGTTTAAGCCTCATTATACTTGCTATTATACTTGTAGCCGCCGCCTCCTTTGTTATCCTAACTTTTTCTCACCAGTTGGTGTCGTATATGGGTAAGTCCGGCCTGTCGGCCTTGTCGCGTATCATGGGCTTTATCGTGCTTTCTATTGGCGTAAACTTTATTTCTACGGGCATACTTTCTTTACTTAACAGCTAACTTTCTACCCGCTACTAGCGTTCAGCCAGACTATTGATGACAACAATCATCTTCTGACTATCGGCAATTTTGTCTTATCTTTGCGCCATGCAATTAAAAAACGATCTTCTTATCAGAGCTGCCAAAGGCGAGGTGGTAGAGCGCACCCCGGTTTGGCTAATGCGCCAGGCAGGGCGAATTTTACCAGAGTACAGAGCAGTACGCAACAGCCTGAGTGGCTTTAAAGAGCTTGTAGAAACACCTGAACTGGCCGCAGAGGTTACCATTCAGCCAGTGGATATTCTGGATGTGGACGCTGCCATTATTTTCTCTGACATCCTGGTGGTGCCGGAGGCAATGGGTTGTACTTACGAGATGGTTGAAAAACGCGGACCATTGTTCCCAAAAACTGTTCGAAACGAAGAAGATCTGAAGCAACTGCGCGTTGCCGACCCGCACGAGCATCTGAACTACGTGCTGGAAGCTATTAAAGTAACTAAAAGAGCACTAAACGGACGTGTGCCGCTAATTGGCTTTGCCGGTGCACCCTGGACCATACTTGCCTACATGGTAGAAGGCAGCGGCTCCAAAACGTTTTCGCAGGCGCGTGGCATGTTGTACACCAACCCAACATTAGCACACCAGTTGCTGCGCATGATAACCGATACTACTACTGCCTACTTAAAAGCACAGGTAGAAGCAGGCGCCAATCTTATCCAGATTTTTGACTCGTGGGCAGGTATACTTTCTCCGGCGCATTACCGTGAGTTTGCTTTGCCTTACATCTCTGAGATTTGCGATGCTATTAACGAAGTGCCTGTAACGGTGTTTGCCAAAGGCGCTTTCTTTGCACTGGAAGACTTTAGCAAACTCAACTGCGAAACCATTGGCCTTGACTGGAACATGGATATAGCAAAGTCGCGCAAAGATGTAGGACCAAATAAAACGCTGCAAGGCAACATGGACCCATGCCTGCTCTACAGCTCGTTCGAGACCATTGAGCGTGAGACGAAAAACATGCTAAAGGAGTTTGGCCCTTACCGCCACATTGCCAACCTGGGCCACGGCGTTTACCCGGACACAGACCCTGAAAAAGTAAAATGCTTTGTACAGACGGTGAAGGAATACAGCCACACCATGAACAAATAGCTTTTACCGGCTGCATATAAAAAAGGAGGGCCTGCTATACTTTAGCAGGCCCTCCTTTTTTATACTTACACCTTTTATCCCACTGCCAGATGCGTATCAGGATATCTATGGTTAATAGATGGCGCTTTGGTACTAAGTGCAAGGGCCAGGGTTAGCGTACCTACCCTACCAATGTACATCGACATGATAATAACAGACTTTCCTCCATCAGACAAACCTGCTGTTATACCTGTACTTAGTCCAACTGTAGCAAATGCCGACACCTGTTCAAAGGCAAGACGCATAATATCAAACTGCGCATCAGTAATAGATAGCACAAATATGAAGAAGATATTAAGCACTGCCGCGAACGTGAAAATGGAGAAAGCCTTGTAAGACACATAGTGCGGAATAGTGCGGTGCCCAATTTCCATATTGCGCTTGTTCCGGATGGTGGCCAGCACCGAGATAAGTATAACTGTAAACGTTGTCGTTTTTATACCACCGGCTGTTGACCCCGGCGAGCCACCTATAAACATCAAGAAGATGAACATCAGCAGCGTAGGCACATTAAGTGCGGATATGTCTACACTATTAAAACCTGCTGTTCGGGTTGTTACGGATTGAAAGAATGAAGTAACCAGTGCCTCCGCAAAGTTTAACTCAGACAGTGTGTTGTAGTACTCCAACAGGAAAAAGCCTACTGTACCTAAAAAGATAAGAGCCGCAGAAGTATAAATGGTTATCCGTGAAAGCATCTTCCAGTTCTTCCAGGGAGCATTTAAGCGTTCCCGCATAGCTTTCGGCGACAGCACATCCAGTATGGTAGGGAAACCGATACCCCCAAAGATGATAAGCATAGCCACCACCAGGTGCAACACATAGGCGAATCTTACCGGCTCTGTATAAAGCCCCATCGGGTAAAGTGAGAACCCGGCATTACAGAACGCAGACACGGAGTGGAAAATTGAGTAGAACAGCTTTGTGCCCAGATTCTGAAATTCTGCCGATGGCCCCCAGGATGCGAAAATAACGGCAGCCCCGATAGCCTCTATGGTAAAAGTCAGGAAAATAAGCTTTTGAAGCAGGCCTTTTGTAGAGTAAAGCGACTCACTCTCCAGCAACTCGTGCATGGCTACGTGCTGCCTTACTCCCACTCCCTGGCGCATAAGCGAGGCAAAGAACGTGGCAAAGGTTAGAATACCCAAACCACCCATTTGTATGAGCATCAGCAACACCACCTGCCCGCCAAACGTGAAGTAAGTACCCGGATCAACAACTGCAAGACCGGTTACGCAGGAGGCGCTGGTAGCCATGAACAAGGCATCAATAAAACGCATCCCCTCCGGCGCATTCGTCATTTTGGGTAGCATAAAAAGGCCTGTACCCAGCAAAACAAGAAAGACAAAGCTTAGCAGGAACGTGATGGAAGGTTTGATCTGTACTGCCTTCAGGTGCACCCTTGTTTCGAGCAACTCTACGATCAGCAGCACCAGCATGTACAGCGATACCATTACCCGGTACAGCTCCACAGAAAGCGGAATACCTATACTTTCGAACACATTGTACACCACAGGTATACCCAGCATGTAGGTACCCACCTGGTTTATGAATACAATGGCCATCAGCATCCCTTCAAACCAGGTGCGTTTCAGGAACTTTACCCGCTCAAAAGCATAAAGTATGCGCAGGAAGTAGATAATAACAAAGATGGCAAGTATACCATCGATGGCATAGTACAGGTTATGTAACCTTACTGGGCTTTCTACCACACCGTGGGCATAGATAAGCAGGCCTACTGCCAGGAACGCCATCACATAGGTAGTGCGGCGCATAATGGCGTAGGCTGTTAGCTTACTGCCGTAAAGTATGCGGTTAAGCGTTTCTGTATTCATGCTTTTCGAAAAGCTGGATATGTTTAGCCTCCTCAAACAGGCGCTTTTTATCTACTGGTACCACCCCTACTTGTTCGCACACTAAGCCTCCGCCCAGGTTGCTAAGGCCCGCCAGAAACTGCGGAGATGTACCCAACGCCATACACAGTGCAGCTATACTTATTACCGTATCTCCTGCACCAGACACATCTGAAATGGCTCTGCGATGCGCTTCAATGTAAGTTTTTTCGTTGCCGTCGGCTATAAATACACCTCTTTCTGAAAGGGTTACCAATACCTGCTCGGTTTGCAAAGATTTCTGCAAAGTAGCTACGGCACTTTCAAAAGCATGCAGGTTTTCGTCGGCGAAGTCAACTTTAAGTCCTTCGCGCAGCTCTTTCAGGTTTGGTTTGAAAAGCGTGCAACCCACAAAGCTTAAGAAGTTCTTCTTTTTAGGATCTACCACACTTGGGATACTCTGCTCGTTGGCCAGTTCTATAAAGCGTTTTATGTTGGCTTCGGAGAATACGCCTTTGTCATAGTCTTCAAAAATCACTACATCAGCCTTTTCCAACAGCTGTATAAAACGTTCTTCCAGATGGCGTTCTTCGTGCTCTACCAGGTTGTGCTCTATCTCGGAGTCAACGCGCAGCAGTTGCTGTGCGCCTGCAATAATACGGTGCTTGATGGTAGTTACCCGCTCCGGGCTCTGTACAATGCCTTCCGTAGAAAGTCCTTTATCTTCCATTAACCGGATGTAGTCAGCACCATCCTGGTCGTCGCCGATAACAGAGCAAAGCAGCGGCGTAGCTCCCAATGCCTGAATGTTTAGCGCCACGTTGGCAGCGCCACCCAGGCGTTTTTCCCGCTTTACAACGTTTACAATCGGCACAGGTGCTTCCGGCGAAATGCGTGTAGATTTACCCCACAGATAGGAGTCAATCATCACATCCCCTACTATCAGAACTGTAAGCTTATCAAAGGCAGAAAACAGTTCTTCTATATTATTGATCTGATTCATTACTGAAGTTTTGCCAGGCTGTTTTTAATGCGGCGTAGCGCCTCAACCAATTTCTCATCGGAAGTGGCATAAGAAAAACGAATACACTGCGGAGCTCCGAAAGCCTCTCCGCTAACTACTGCCACATGCGCATCCATCAGGATAAACATGCTTAGGTCAAGTGCAGAGTTGATCACTTTGCCATCGTAGCTCTTGCCGAAGTACGCGCTTACTTCCGGGAAAATATAAAAGGCACCAGAAGGCACATAGGTTTTAAAACCCGGGATGTCCTGCATCAGGTCCAGCACCAAGCTGCGACGGCGACGATATGCCTCTGCCATCTCCAGCGAAGACTCATTGCCACCTTTTAATGCAGCAGCAGCTGCTTTCTGGGCAATGGAGCAGGTACCGGAAGTAATTTGGCTCTGCATTTTATCGCAGGCAGCGGCAATATCTTTGTGCGCTGCCAGGTAACCAACGCGCCAGCCCGTCATAGCGTAGCCTTTAGAAAATCCGTTGATAGTGATTACTCTGTCACGAACAGATTCGATGCTGGCTATACTTGCATGCTTGCCTTCAAAGTTGATGTACTCATAGATCTCATCAGCAATAACATATACGTTTGGATGCTTCTCCAGCACCTTACCAATCTCTTCCAACTCCTCTTTGCTGAACACAGCACCTGTCGGGTTGCATGGTGAAGAATACATGATCAGCTTTGTGTTAGACGTGATCGCTTTCTCCAGTTGCTCTGCTGTTACTTTGTAGTCGTTCTCAAGGCGGCCCATCAATGGCACCGGCGTACCTTCTGCCAACTTCACGATCTCCTCATACGATACCCAGTAAGGCGAGAAAATAATTACTTCATCTCCAGGATTTACTAGGCACAGCACCGCATTGGCTATACTTTGCTTGGCACCAGTTGATACCACAATGTTCTCCGGAGCAAAGTCCAGGTTATTATCACGCTTAAATTTCTTGGCGATCTCCTGGCGTAGCTCTGGGTAACCAGCTACCGGTGTGTAAAAAGTAAAGCCCTCATCAATAGCCTGTTTGGCAGCATCTTTTATGTATTGCGGCGTCTGGAAATCAGGTTCGCCAAAGCTCAGGTTGATCACATCATGCCCTTGTGCCGCCAGCTCACGTGCTTTTTTGGCCATGGCAATAGTCTGTGACTCCGACAAAGCAGAGATTCTATCTGAAAGTATGGTATTTACCTCTTCGAGTTCGTGCATAAGTAGTTGTAATTAAGCCGGCAATTTACTCATAAAGCCACAGACTTTCCAGAAAAACAACCGAAGCTTTGTTTTGGGTTGGGAATGGAGTAAAAGTGTTGGCTAAAGCCAGTGTTGATTTAATCTCAGTACCGGGTCCAACCACCCCTGGCCCCTCCTTATCCAAGGCGGGGAATAATGCTGTTAATACTTCCAAAGTATAAGCTCTGTGGCAACTGCTTAACCTCTCTTTTAATATTATTTTACTTAAAAGGGTAATAATAAAGAAGGACGGTTTCAACAAGAAGGGAAGGAGGAGTAGTAAGTAAAAGCTCCCCGCCTTGGATAAGGAGGGGCCAGGGGTGGTGGACCCGGTATACCAGAAAACAAAAAGGTGCAGCCTTACAACTGCACCTTTCTCAAAAGCTTCTTAGCTTATACTTTATACTTTGCCGTAAACAGTACGCTCTACTATACTTCGGCCAAGGGTTACTTCATCGGTATACTCCAACTCTCCGCCTACCGGCACACCGCGTGCGATAGTGGTAATGCGTACATTGTGGTCGCGGAGCTTACGTGTGAGGTAAAAAGCAGTGGTATCGCCTTCCATAGTTGGGCTGATGGCTAACAATAGCTCCTTTACCTCTGAATTAGGCAGGCGCTCCAGCAGTGAGTCTATGTGCAAATCTGATGGGCCAATACCCTCGATTGGGGAAATAACGCCACCTAGTACATGGTACAAACCTTTATACTGCGATGTGTTCTCAATTGCAATTACATCACGGATATCACTAACAACGCACAACAGGCTTCTGTCGCGGAGCGGGTTAGCGCAAATACTACAGATCTCGGTATCAGAAATGTTATGGCACTGTTTGCAGTGCTTTACTTCAGTGCGCATCTTCACAATGGCCTCAGCCAGAGAGAAGCTTTCCTCCGACTCTTCCTTGAGCAGGTGCAGTGCCAGACGGAGCGCAGTTTTTCTTCCTATGCCGGGTAGCTTTGCCAGCTCTTCCACGGCATTCTCAATTAACTTCGACGGAAAATTCATTTAACCTCCTAAACTATTCAATGTCCGCCGACAGTTCTTTTTGGTGCAAGGCGGTGCACATGCCTTTCAGCTCGTCAAAAGACCCTACTTTAACCGTGCATTTACCTTTATAGTGAATAAGCATCGTGCATTGCTCTGCCTGCTCTGCTGTGTGGCCGCATACTTTAATCAACGTCTCGATCACGTGGTCAAACGTGTTCACATCATCGTTGTAAACTACCAGGTTGCGCAGGTCTGTCGTTTCCTCCAGTAAGGCAACATCAAAATCTTCCTTATGTAAAATATCTGTCTCCCAATTCATAGCACAAAAATACGTAAAACAATGCACTTAACGAAGCAATACCCTAAGTATAAACCGTTTCTGCCGGCGGTGCCTCTACTTGCAAAAGGCATAATTATAAACAATCCTGCAGGGGGTATAATTCCTTACATTGTAAAGTAATTCAGGTGTGGTTAATGCGATGGCACAGGTGCTGAAAGGGCCCATTTTTTGCTATCTAAGCATATTCGTGCTTTCTTGCATGTTGTAAACGCTAATATTCAAACCCTCAAGCTAAATGATCATATCTAACCAACTAAAAAGGTTTGCTTTCTTGTTCGTGCTCGTGGCTGCGTCTCTGCAGGCACAGGCCCAGGACAAAATGCTGACCATGGAAGACGCCATCATTAACCCGGCGCTTCAGCCGGAAAACCTGCGCCAGTTAACCTGGATGGTAGGCTCCGACGACTATACTTACATCAAGCAAAACAACGGCGAGCAGGTGCTGATGCGCGGCAATGCAGCAGGAGGCAAAGAAAGCGAGCTGCTTGCCCTGAGCAAACTAAGCAGTGCACTTGAAGGTGCCGGCGCAAAAAAGTTAAATAGTTTTCCGCAGGTACAGTGGGCTGACGCCAACACCATGGTACTGAACACGCAGTACACTGTTTACCACTACAACCTGAAAACTGGCAAAGCAGAGGCTGTAACAAAGTATGATGCAGCTGCCGAAAACACGGAACTGGACCCAACCTTAAAGCGCATAGCCTACACCAAAGATTATAATCTGTATGTGTCTGCACCGGGTGCACCAGATGTGGCTGTTTCTACGGATGGCACGGTGGCATTGGTATACGGACAGGCTGCGCACCGTTCAGAGTTCGGCATTACCAAAGGTACATTCTGGTCGCCAAACGGCAAGCAGCTGGCCTTTTATCGCATGGACCAGGGCATGGTAACTGATTACCCCTTGGTAGACGTTGCCCCGCTTCCGGCAAAGCAAAATGCCATAAAATATCCGATGGCCGGAGGCAAAAGCCATCATGCAACTGTGGGTATCTACAACCTCGACACCAAAGCCATCACTTACCTTAAAACAGGCGAGCCGGCAGAGCAGTATCTCACAAACATTACCTGGAGCACGGATGGTAAGCAACTGTATGTGGCTGTGCTTAACCGTGACCAGAACCACATGAAGCTGAACCAGTACGATGCCGCTACAGGTAACTTTGTAAAAACGCTTTTTGAGGAGAAGCACGAGAAGTATGTGGAGCCGGAGCACGGTTTATACTTTGCACCGGGCAAAGACAATAGGTTTGTTTGGGTGAGCGAGCGCACCGGCTTCGACCATTTATACTTGTACGACACCAACGGCAAGCAAATCCGCCAGCTGACCAAAGGCAACTGGATGGTTACAGAAGTACTTGGCTTTAACAAAAAAGGTGATGAGCTATACTATACTTCCACTGCCGAAAGCCCGCTGGAGCGCCATATTTACAGCGTAAACCTCAACAACGGCAAAAGCAAAAAACTGTCGCAGGGTAAAGGCACGCACATAGCCAACCTCAGCCCTGATGGGAATTATATTATCGACAACTTTAGCAGCCGTGATGTTCCGCGCAAAATAGCGATACTGAACAACGACGGCAAAGTAACACAAACGCTTTTAACTGCCAAGAACCCGCTTACAGCCTATAAACTAGGCGAGACAAGTATAGTTACTCTTAAGGCAGAAGACGGAACGGTGCTTTATGGCCGCATGATCACACCGCCGAACATGGACAAGAGCAAAAAATACCCGGTGGTGGTGTATGTATATGGTGGACCGCATGTGCAGCTGGTAACGGATAGCTGGCTGGCAGGTGCTAACCTTTGGATGCATCTAATGGCACAAAAAGGATACGTGGTATTTACTTTAGACTCGCGCGGCTCCGGCAACAGAGGTCTTGCGTTTGAGCAGGCCATGTTCCGCCAGATGGGCACACCGGAAATGGCCGACCAGCTGAAAGGTGTAGAATACCTGAAATCATTGCCTTACGTAGATGCAAATCGCCTTGGCGTGCATGGCTGGAGCTATGGTGGCTTCATGACCACTTCCCTGATGACGCGCACGCCAGACGTGTTTAAGGTTGGCATAGCAGGCGGCCCGGTTATCGACTGGAAGTTCTATGAGGTAATGTACACCGAACGCTACATGGACACGCCGGAGCAGAACCCGGAAGGCTATAAAGCTGCCAGCCTGCTTAACTATGTTTCTAACCTGAAGGGCAAGCTCCTGATGATCCATGGCACTGTAGACGATGTGGTAGTATGGCAGCACAGCCTGCAGTATATAAAGACAGCTGTAGACAATGGAATACTGTTAGATTACTTCGTTTACCCGGGCCATCCGCACAATGTACGAGGCAAAGACCGCGTGCACCTGATGCGTAAAGTGACCCAGTATTTTGACGAAAACCTTTAAAATTCATACTTTTGCAGAGAGCCGCTCTTTAACGGAGCGGCTCTTTATACCTTTAGCTGCTTTTTACCGTAGGCTTTTTAACAGCCTCAGAAACGGATCGACATGAACAAAAAAGCAAGCTCCCCTCTGCCCCACCCGGCAAGCAGAGCGGTTAGTAAAAAACAACTGTCGGACAGCAATACTGATAATACGTATTGGCTTTCTCAGCCTCCGGCGGCCCGTCTGGCTGCCCTGCAACAGCTGCGAAACCAGTATAGACTACTAGTAAAGATGGAGCTGACAAACATTTTTGAAGATTTCGTTAAAGAGTTAAATGCCTGCCAGGCAGAGTACATGGTTGCAGGCGGATTTGCAGTAGCGCTTTACGGCTACCCGCGCTACACAGGCGATATTGATGTCTGGATAAACCCCACACCGGAGAATGCACAAAGTGTGCTTAAGGCCCTTAAGCAGATAGGTTACTCTGAACAGGACGTAAACCTGGAAGACCTAACTACTCCTGAGATTGTGGTGCAGTTTGGTTACCCTCCCAACAGAATCGATGTAGCTACTGGCTTAGCCGGGGTCGAGTTTAGTGCGTGCTGGAACAGAAAGTCCGTAATTCCGTTTGGTGATACGATGGCTAACTTTATCAGCCTCGACGACCTGAAACAAAATAAACAGGCTACAGCCCGGCAGCAAGACCTGCTGGATCTACAAAAACTTTCTGACTAACGTATGCCCGCAGTATCATCGGCCTTTCGCCAGGCAGTTAAAAAGCTAAGCGACAAAGAAAAAGAAGCCATCATCTTAAAAGCTGCCCGCCGCGATGCCGAGCTCTACGATCTGCTTTCCTATGAAATACTAGAAGAGGTTACGCTGGAAGAGGTATATGAGCAAAGCGCTGATAAAATTCATGAATTGCTGATACACGCCACCGGCCGCAGCCTTACAAAAGCTTTGGCAAAGGCGCTGCGAAAAGCGATAAAAGAGATTGCCCGCTTTAAACGCATCACCAAAGACCAGAAAGCAGAAGTAGACCTTCACCTCTATACGCTGCGCCTTATCTTCAGCAACTTCACCGGCCAGTTCGACAGTTACTACAAAGGCTTTTATACTGCCACTGCCCGATTGCTGCTGCGCACCATGCAGCTCATCCGCAAAAACCTCCACGAAGATTACCATCTGGAGTATAAATCTGAGCTGGATGAGTTTTTAGAGCAGATGCATAGCCGTAAAAAGCCATTGCCGGTTACTTTGCCACAGGAGTTCGAAGTGGAGTAAGTATTGATCCACAGATTAGATATCTTGCTGGTGTAGCCTATTCAGAATTCTACAGCTTACTAACCTTCACATCCTCCAGGTTTATCTCCGACACTTTCTCCAGCTTGCCAGCCTCAAAAGCCTTATCGAAGTTCTGCAGCGGGAATTTTTCTTTTGAAGTATAGTTGATGTAATCCTGAAACAGAACGTCTCCAACTTTTCTTGGATTAACAGCCTCCCGGAAGCGGGTGCCTCTGGAACCGTCTTCTTCCTTAAAGCTGTAGGCCAGGTAATCCATGGTGTGGTTTTTCTGATGGAACCAATACACGTATTCATCCTCATAGTCTTCGCCGCCGCCTTCCTGGGCAAACGTAACTTTAATTTTGTGGTAGGGCTCGCCCTTTAAGGTTGCTTCTCCTAAATACTCCTTTTGCACAGCAGCATCGTTCAGGAAGTATGGCAGCAACGCAAAGTATACCACACTGTTTATAGAAGAAGTGAAAGCCTGCTGTCGTTCCTCTGGCAGTTCTACCTCCACATCATTGGCAGTCCGCTTAAAGCCGCTGTTGCTCATTACATCGTGCATGCGCTGGCCTGTAGAGTCGTCGGTGAAGGTGCGGCTGTAAACGTAAGCGCCCTGATCGCGGAGTGCACGGTACTGTCTGTCTCTAAACTTAAAGGTAACAACGGCTTTATCAAGATTCTGTCCGCCATGCGCTGCAATAGCCTGGTCCACTAGCTGCTGTGTATCCGGTGTTTCCTTTTTTTCACAGGCACTCAGGAAAAGTATGGCAAGTATAAACGAAGTATAAAGCAGGGTCTTTAGATGTTTCATCGGTTTAATAGCTGTAAAGGCCAAAGGTATAAAAGCCAGTGCCAATAATAAACAAAAGCCGCTACAGGTTTAACCCTGCAGCGGCTTTTTATACTTTATATCTGAGCTATGCTCTCTTTATTACTGCTTTGCAGTTACATCAAGTGTTACAACAAAATCATCGTAGATAGCTTTGTCGCCCAGGTTATCGAAGAAGCTGTTAGAGCCGTAACGCACGTCATACTTGGCGCGGTTAATCGTTACATCACCTTTAGCAGACGCTACACCGTTTTTAACAGTGATTGTAGCCGGGAAGCTGACCTGGTTCGTGATACCTTTGATTGTTAAGTCGCCGGTTACAGTATGGTTTGGCTGGCCAGCAGCAGCTTTTGCTATTGGCTTAACACCTGTGATCTTGAAAGTAGCTGTACCATGCTTCTCTACGCTGAAGAAATCGTCAGACTTCAGGTGGCCTACAAGCTTCTGATTGTACTCTGCGTCTTTAATGTCAGTACAAGCGATAGAGTTCATGTCGATCACGAAAGTACCGCCAGTTACTTTATTGCCATCTATCAGCATCTGGCCGCTCTTCAGGCCGATAGTACCCATGTGCTCACCGGTCACTTTTTTAGCATGCCACTTCAGGTCGCTTTTCGCAACGTCAACTTTAAAGGTACGTGCCTTAGCAGGAGCAGCCACCTCAGTGGTTGCAGTAGCTTTTGGAGTAGTACCAGCTGTAGCCGCAAACATTACAGCTGAAGCCAATGATGCAAGAATTACTAACTTTTTCATATCTATACTTTACTATTATAATGGTAATTATTTAAATTCTGTATTGTTATCCCCTGACCTTATCCAGCAGATTGCTGAGTTGCATAGCCTCCTCTTCAGTAAGGTTTTTAATGCCGGTTACTTCGCCGCCTTCTTTGCCTTCCATTTGCTTTAGCAAATCCAACCCTTTGTCAGTGATAAGTACATCCACTGTTCTGCGGTCGGCGGGGCACTGCTTGCGTGTAACCAAACCTTTTAGCTCCAGCTTATCCACTATTCTTGATGCATTAGAAGTTTTATCCAACATGCGCTCAATCAGGAGGCTAATTGTTGCCGGCTCCGGATGCTGCCCTCTTAAAATGCGCAGGATATTAAACTGCGGGAGCGTAACTCCGAACGGCTTAAAAAATGCAGCCTGCTGCTGCTGTAGCCATCCCGAGGTATACACCACATTGATAAAAGCCTTCTGGTGCGCGCTTTTAAAAGCTTTCTGCTTTATCTCGTCTTCAATCTTCATAGAATTAAAGTCTATCATAATGCTGATGCAAATATATGTACATACATTTAATGTACAAACACATCAACAGAATTCATTTAAAAAAGTTTCAAAAATTTAAATAATTACCAAACCCTAAAGATAAGGATTAGTTTTAATTGCGGGCAAAAAGCTGCTGTGGCTATTTGAGGTAGAGGATGCCGTTCTGCTCTTTTACCAGCTTAAAGGGTTCTTCGGTTAACATCAAGAACCCGTCCAGGTTTGCAAAGTCGAAGCCACTGCTCAGTTGCATGGCGCACCAAATACCCAAAGAGGTTTCCACCATCGATCCGATCATGGTCATGAGGCCATACTTGCGGGCAAGGCGCAGCAGGCGCACCGCGTTCAGGTAACCTCCGGCTTTCATCAACTTAATGTTTACCCCATGAAACTCCTCACGCAGTAGCTCAAAATCTGCTACATCAGTTACGGATTCATCTGCAATAATGGGGATAGGTGTCTGGTTTTTGATATGGGCATAAGCATACCCCATAGAAGCAGGCATGGGTTGCTCTATAGAAACTACGCGGTCACTGTCCAGGGATTTAAGAAAAGACAGAAGCTTATCGGGGTCATTCCAGCTTTCGCTGCCCTCCAGCATTAGGGGCCGCTCTGAAGTATGCAGCACCTGGTTTACAAGTTCTGTGTCGGTATCTGGTGTAACTCTTAATTTAAGGCAGCAAAACCGGTTTACACGCTGCTCCTGCATAAATGTTAAGGCTTGCTCCGGCTCCATCGCCGGCAGCGAAATGCAGGTAGGCTGCTGGTGCGGTGGGCGTTGCCCCAGCAATTGGTTTACAGGTATGCTGTGCACCTGGCAGAAGTAGTGTAGGTAAGCCGCCTCCACGGCAAAGCGAAGCGAACTGACAGGCTGATGCTCCAGGAGCAGTTGCAGCAGGTCGTCCATATCTTTTACCTGCGCCAGTCCCGCCATCAGCAGCACCTTGTACTGCTGCAGCAAAAGCTCTGGCGTTTCTCCGAACCTGAGTTGCGGAGCAGCCTCTCCAAAACCGTTTAATGTACCATCCGACACCTGCACCAGAAAGTTGATCCTCTCCTGACCGGAGCAACCCGCTACCTTGGTGTTATACTTTAGTGTCAGGTGCAGCGCCTCTATGTGCCATGTTAGCATACATCTCAAATGTAAATTATACTTGCATACGTGTTTGGCCACAGAAAAACTACCCAAACAATACAATTTTAGCTGCTCACCTTGCCTGCCGGGTTAAGCCATTAAATTTAGTTTGTGAATAGGTATGGCAGCTATTTGCTAGTGTACATTTTGCTCCTATATTTGCTAAGTTATTAGAGGTGTGCACCTACGGCAGTTTTGTTTAACCAATGCTCTCTGAAAGGTCCGGCTACAATAGCGCTTTACCCGGCAGTCGCAGCTTTGCCACCCTGCCCATACTGTTTTTTTATGAAAAAATCTTTTTTACCCCTGGCTACGCTGGTAACCATTACTATAGCGGCCATCCTTACTGTACTGCAACAGTATAATATTATCTCTTTATCGGCTGATTTGCTGATGGCTGTGCGTTGGGCAGGCATAGGCGTTCTGTTGATGTACGGGGTGCAAAAGCGCTCTCTTACTACCTGGATCCTGATAAGTATGGTGTTGGGAGCTGAGATCGGATATGACTTCCCAAGCTTTGCCACGAACCTGAACGTGCTCAGCAAGGTCTTCCTGAAAATGATCAAGACCATTATCGCGCCGCTTATTTTCGCCACACTGGTGGTAGGTATTGCCGGCCATTCTAACCTGAAGCAGGTAGGAAGTATGGGGTGGAAAGCCATCGTATACTTTGAGATTGTAACAACACTTGCCCTATTCATTGGTTTGGCTGCGATCAACATTAGCAAAGCCGGCGAAGGCATCAGCATGAACCTAGCCGAAGTGAACGATGAAATTGCCCCTGTAGCCAAACAATCTGCCTCTGATATTATACTTCACGTGTTCCCGGAGAACGTGGCTAAATCCATAGCCGAAGGACAGGTACTGCAGATTGTGGTATTCAGTGTGCTGTTTGCAATTGGTCTTGCCATGGTAACAGAGAAAAAGCGCAAGCCGATGCTGGATTTCTGCGAGAGCCTTTCTGAAACCATGTTCAAGTTCACGAACATCATTATGTACTTTGCGCCTGTGGGTGTAGGTGCTGCTATTGCTTACACAGTGGGTCATATGGGTCTGGGTATTCTTGTAAATCTGTTCCAACTGCTTGCTACCCTTTATGTGGCGCTTATCGCCTTCGTGCTTCTAGTATTACTTCCGGTTGCCCTTATTGCACGCGTTCCAATCAAACGTTTCCTACAGGCGATTTCTGGTCCGGTTTCAATTGCCTTTGCCACAACAAGCTCTGAGGCTGCCCTGCCACGCGCTATGGAAGAAATGGAGAAACTGGGTGTGCCGCGTAAAATTGTTGCCTTCGTAATGCCAACCGGCTATAGCTTTAACCTGGATGGTACTACTTTATACTTAGCCCTTGCCTCTGTTTTCGTGGCGCAGGCGGCTGGTATTCCGCTTAGTTGGGAGCAACAATTAGTTATGGTGTTTACCCTGATGCTGACAAGTAAAGGTGTTGCCGGTGTGCCGCGTGCATCGTTAGTTATACTTCTAGGCACTGTTGCCTCTTTCGATTTGCCTGTTTGGCCAGTGTTTGCCATACTTGGTATTGATGAACTGATGGACATGGCCCGTACTTCTGTAAACGTAACCGGTAACTGCCTTGCAACTGCCGTAGTAGCACGCTGGGAGGGTGAATTTAACCCGACTCCTGAAATTGGCCTGGTAGATACAACTAACCCTGAGTTGGCAGTAGAAACTCCTGCAACAGAAGAGAGAGAAGCTGAACTAGTTTAAGCTTATACTTTTCATTAAAAGAAAGGCCGCAGTTAAATAAACTGCGGCCTTTCTTTTTTATAGCTTTGCAGATTATTTTATCTTGCAAGCTGATAGCCAACAAATTACCACCTATGAAAAAATTTACAATTATTTATTTGTGCCTCTACCTGAGCGTTTTTGTCGCCACTGCTCAACAGGTTCAGCTTAAGGATTACCATCATGCACTAAAGACAAAAGGTAAAGCACCGCAGGAGTATGCCCTCGATAAAATAAAGCAGCACGATCTCCTGATCTTTGATGATGCCAATCATGTAGCTCTGGAGCCTTTCCTGTTTTACCAAGATCTGCTGAAAAATGAGGGTTTCAGGCAGAATATTGACTATATCTTTATAGAACTTTTCAATATCAATAATCAAAAGCACTTGGATGCATTTCTGAATGCACCTACGTTACAACTGCAACTGTTAGCTCCTGTCTTTCAAAATGAGCTGAGTGGTTTCAGCAAAAGTTATCAAACTTATGTTGATCTGCTCACGACTGTATATAAAATAAACCAGAAATTGGCAAGGCCTGACCGGGTACGTGTGATCGCAGTGGGAAGCCCCACCTACTGGCCTCTTATACATGATGAAGAAGACCTGAACAACTTTAGGGTAACAACAGACAGCTATGACTACACCATGTACACTACCATTCTGAATTATCTCAACAACTTCAACTCAGGTAAAAAGGGTATACTTCTGACTAACACCCGCCACGCTTATAAAGGGTTAAAGGATAAAGATGGCCGGTACATGCAAAACTGTGCTGATTTTTTTACTCAGTATAAACCGGGTAAAACCTGTTCAATCAGGATACACAATGCAGTACTTCGGGCTATACCAAAAACAGAAAAAGAGATGGAAGGTGTTGCCAGAACACAGGAGGGCCTGGAGCGCTACCACATCGGTTGGGGCAGAGTAGACAATGGCAAGTGGGATCAAGCCTTTAAGGCCAACGGAAATAAGCCTATAGGTTTCGATATTAAAGACACCCCTTTTGGGCAGACCAAATTTGAAGGAAACCAGTCGCAGAAAGCACATTCCAGCATGCAGATGCAGGACGTAAACGACGGTATTGTTTTTCTGGCACCTCTGGAAAACTTACGAAAATCAGCCACTACAGATATTTTTATAACAGATGATTTTGTTAAGGAGCTGGAACGACGCATACTTATACTTTGGGGTAAACCTTATGTAGAGGAACAGGTGTCAAAGCAAGGTCTGAAAAACACGGAAGAATACCTCCGCGCTTTGCTGAAGCCAGAGCCTGTTATGCCTTTACCATCAGCTCAGGCAGCCGTAAAAGCACAGTAGCCTAACTATAATATTAAAAAATTCCTGTTAAAATGCCCTGCTGATGAAGCCGGGCATTTGCTTTTTATACCACCTCATTTAACGACACAAACCTTAGGTTAGCAGCAGTAAATCCCTTATTCAATCCTAATTTTGACTGAAACAGTAGTTTTTTGTAAATTCATGTATATAAAATTGCCTTTTAACAGTACACTACATCTAAAAAACGACAGCTTATGAAAAACAGAATAGTAGTACTCCTGCTGCTCTTCGTTTTTGCCATTTCACAGGCAATAGCACAGCAAAGCAGCCAGAAAGAAAAGATTCTTCCCTACCCTATCCACCAGAAAAAACTGCCCAACGGCCTTAATGTGGTAACGGTGCCTTACAACAGCCCGGGCCTTGCCGCCTTTTATATTGTGGTGCGCGCCGGCTCCAGAGAGGAGGTAGAAAAAGGGAAGACTGGTTTTGCCCACTTTTTTGAGCACATGATGTTCCGGGGCACCGATAAGTATAGTAAAGAAGCCTACGGCGATATTATGAAGGCCATGGGTGCCGCAGCCAATGCCAACACCTCTATCGACAGAACCGTGTACCACATGACTGGCAACGCTGAGATGCTGGACAAGATGTTCGAGATAGAGGCTGACCGTTTCCAAAACCTGAAGTATAGCGTGCACGACTTTAAAACGGAAGCTGGCGCTGTAAAGGGCGAGTACACCAAGAACTCGGCTAGTCCTTACCAGCAGCTGTATGAGAAGGTAGTAAGCACCGCGTTCCAGAAACACACCTACTCGCATACCACCATGGGCTTTTTTGATGACGTGGTAGATATGCCAAATCAGTATGACTATTCTCTCGTATTCTTCGATCGCTTTTACCGCCCTGAGTATACCACCATTGTGGTAGTAGGCGATGTAACTCCGGAGCGCGTAAACAACCTGGCGCAGCAGTACTTCGGCGACTGGAAGCGCGGCACCTACAAACCTGACATTCCCACAGAGCCAAAGCAGACACAGACACGCTATGCGCACGTGCAGCAGCAAGGCTTTCCGCCATACCTGAGCTTATACTTTAAAGGCCCGGCCTTCTCTGATAAAGACAAAGACCTGCCTGCTCTAAGTATACTTTCTACCATACTTTTCGCCGAAAACTCCGACTTGTACCGCAAACTGGTGGTAAACGAACAGAAGGCACGCTTTATAGCCGGCGGCCCACAGTTCTCCCGCGATCCTAACCTGATATCTGTATCAGCTTCTTTACTAAAGGCCGAAGACATGCAGTATGTCAAGGATGAGATGATGAAAGCCCTGAACGAGGCCAAAACCAAACCGATAGACGCGCAGAAAATAGCTGATACAAAATCCCGCATCCGTTACAGCTTTGCCATGAGCATGGACAGCCCCGACGCCATTGCCAACTCCCTTGCCCGCTTTATCTGGCTCACCGGAGACCCGGAGTCGCTTAACAACATCTACGGCGTGTTCGACTCCATTACAGCGCAGGACCTGATGAATGCAGCCAAGAAGTATTTTACCCCGGCAACCATGACAGTAGGCTCCATTGCCCCTACCGACAAAGCGCCAGTAAAGTAAAAATGCTGCAAAGGAATGTTTTTCAACAAGAAGTATAGAGACATGAAAAAATTAACTGCATATATCTTACCTGTTGTCTTGCTGGCAGTCGCGTGTGCCAAGCAGCCGCAGGTATCAGAGCAAACAACCACCGATACCTCTGCTCCTGCAACAGCAACTACAACTACAACACCTGCTGCCTACGACGCCAACATGGCCTTTGGCCCGGACAAAGTAGTGGAGCTAAAGCAGCCTGAGTCGAACAAAGTCATCATCAAGCTGATGTTCAAGAACGGGTCGATGGTAGATCCGGCAGGCAAAGAGGGCCTGACCTATGCCACAGCACGTATGATCACGGAAAGCGGCACGAAGGATATGACCGTCTCGCAGATAAAGGACAAGATCTTCCCGTGGGCTGCAGATTACTATACCAATGTAGACAAAGAAGTAACCGTGTTCACTTTCGCTGTGCACAAGGATTTTCTGAACGAGTTTTACCCGATCGTGCGGGGTCTGATGCTGAATCCTGCATTCGCAGAAGCTGACTTTAAGCGGGTAAAGGCCAATCAACTGAACTTCGTAGATCAGGTAATCCGGGCATCTTCTGATGAAGAGTACAGCAAGAAAGCCCTGGAGGACCTGCTGTTCAGGGGCACCAATTACCAGCACATGGTAGAGGGCAAAACAGCCAGTGTGCAGAACATTACCCTGGAGGATGTTAAGAACCACTGGCGCAACTACTTTACAAAAAATAACCTGCTGATAGGCATAGCCGGTAACTACAGCACAGATTTCCTGAACAAGTTAAAAGCAGACATGGCACAGCTTTCTGATGTAAAGCCGAACATTCCGCAAGCTGGCAATCCTAACAAGCCAAATGGTATCCAGGTGGAGATCATCAAGAAAAGTGACGCACTGGGCTCTGCCATCTTTACTGGTGCGCCTATGCCTGTAACCCGCTCTGCCGACGACTTTGCCGCCCTGATGGTAGCCAACTCCTTTTTAGGTGAACACCGCAAAAGCTATGGTAAGCTTTACGACAAGATCCGCACTACCCGCTCCATGAACTACGGCGACTACTCTTACATAGAGTGGTACGACAACGGCGGCTCTTTTCAGTTACCAAACCCCGGCGTGCCGCGCACCTCTAACTACTTTGCCCTCTGGATCAGGCCGGTGCAAATTGCCGAGGGGCTGCAAAAGCAATATGCTGAGTTAAAGGATATAGACGTAGGCCATGCTCACTTCGCAACCCGACTGGCTGTTAGAGAAGTTGACAACCTAATTAAGAACGGCATGACGCAGGAAGAATTTGAGCTGACACGCAAGTTTCTGCGCTCTTACATCAAACTATACATCCAGACACAGGAGAAGCAACTGGGCTACCTGATGGACTCACGTTTTTACGGACGGCAGGATTACATTCAGGAACTGGACAGGCTGTTGGCTAACCTAACGGTGCAGGAGGTAAATAATGCTGTAAAGAAGTATTGGCAAACGGAGAACATGTTCATCACCATTGTAACCGACGACAGCGAGGCAGAACCACTGAAACAGGCGCTGCTAAACAATACGCCTTCGCCAATGAGTTACTCCAACCTGGTAAGAGAAGGCTTGCCACAGGAAGTAATAGCCGAAGATGATAAAATAGCTAACTATAAGCTGAATGTGAAAGACGTAAAGATAGTAGACAGCAAAGAGACTTTTAAATAAGCGAGATCTCAGATATTTATACTTTGAGAGGCCGCAGGCAATATGCCTGCGGCCTTTTTTATACTACCTACTCTACCGCAGCACCTGCTCCCTAAAAATAATTCTCACATCTAAGAATAACTATTGACAATAATCATATTTATTCTTAATATTATTCATTAAAAGGAAATATAATCTATGAAAAAAGCCCTGAAAATTTTCGGCATTTTAGTAGTCGCTATTGTAGCTATTGCCGCCGCCGGTGTACTTTACATGCAGTACGCCTTTCCTAATGTAGATGCCGCTCCTGTCATTTCTATAAACAAGACTCCTGCCTTGGTAGAGCGAGGTGAGTACTTGGCAAACCACGTGGCTGTATGTGTAGATTGCCACTCAAACAGAGATTGGAGCAAGTATGCTGGCCCACCAATTCCAGGCACAGAAGGCAAGGGCGGTGACGTATTCGATCATGCTGTAGGTTTTCCGGGTGTTTTCTACGCCAGAAATATTACCTCAGACAAAGAAACAGGTTTAGGCAATTGGACAGACGGTGAAATTTACCGTGCAATGACCAAAGGCGTAAGCAAAAACGGCGACCCGCTTTTCCCGGTAATGCCCTACCACTACTATAACCAAATGTCTAAGCAGGATGCATACGCTGTTATCGCCTACATCCGTACATTAAAGCCTATCAAAAATAAGATTCCGGAGGCAAAACCTGACTTCCCGATGAACCTGATCATGAGAACTATGCCGCTGAAAGAAGATGCTCACACAGATGCAAACACCCTCACCAATGAGGTACTGCAGGGCAAGTACTTGCTAACCATTGCAGGATGCGCCGAATGCCACACACCACAAGACAAAGGCAAACCAGTAGAGGGGAAATATTTAGCCGGTGGCTTTGAGTTCAAGTTTCCTAATGGTGCCGTGGTGCGCTCTGTTAACATTACCCCTGATCAAAAAAATGGCATAGGCACATGGTCAGAGGATATGTTTGTGCAACGCTTTAAAGCATACAACAATACTGCTGCAGCAAACCAGAAAGTATCTCCTGAAGAAATGAACACAGTTATGCCCTGGACAATGTATTCTGGCATGAAGGAAGAAGATTTGCGCGCTATTTACAAATATCTTAAGACCTTGGAGCCAAACAATAATAAAGTAGAACGCTTTACTCCTGCCCCAAAAAAGTCTTAGCATCGATATACTTCTCGCATTTACAGCTAAACGCCACCTGCCATACAACAGGTGGCGTTTTTTATAACACCTTTCATAAGTAAACAGTAGCACAAGCTTCTCAGCCACAGCACCCTTTACAACTATCTGTTTACCAACAATATGCACAGCTAAAAAATAGCAGACATACTTTCAGATTTGTGCAACCAACCGGAGGTTTGAAAGTATAAGAAGGTGCGAAGGACTCTATAACTATACCATATGCAGGCAATTTATACGCAGACAGATAAGAAAGTTGAGCTTGCCGATTTAAGTAAACGCATCATCGCGTTTACGCTTGATTTATTGCTTTTGCTCTCTCTCATAGGGCTTATTGATTATTTAACCTACAGTAGCGACGAACAGGCTTACCTGTTTAAGCCGGAACGTATACTCGACTTCTCGCTGGGGTGGCTATACTTTGCAGGTATGGAAATTTGCGCCTGCCAAGCCACACTGGGTAAGTACCTGCTTGGCTTAAGGGTTACTAGTACTACCGGAAACCGCACCTCCTTTAAAAGCGCTACTATCCGCTACTTTGCAAAGCCTATATCTGTTGTGTTGGTGATTCTAAGGTTCATTTTCGGCATTTTCCCAATCTCGCGTAGAACTTTCCACGATAAACTAGCCAACACAATGGTGGTTACACGTTAAGGTTTGTCCTTTTCTCCGACATAGTCTAGCATGATGATATCGAACATAGGATCCGCATTCCAATTTTCTGCCTTTATGCGTTTAAATAATTCATACTTCAGTAACTGCTTTACCTGTTCATCTGTAAGCGAATCGCTTCGGTTATAGAGGTACATTTCACAAATAACCGGGTTTAGGTTTGGCAGCGTACCTCTTGTAAAGCGCGAGCTCACTTCGATTGTCTCTATATCCTTATATTCTTTTAAAGTGTTCTGAATTGTCTCAGTGATAGATGTGGCAAGACTACCTTTTTGCAGATTAGGCTGCTTGTAAAACTGCCAATACAGCAACACGCCCAACGCTAAAACAGATAATCCCATAGATACCCAGTAAATGTATTTTTTACCATCGGCAAAGCGGGCACCCTTGATCGTAACCTTACCAATATACCGGAACACTAGTGCAGCAGAAAGTTGGATGCCTGCTAGTTGTAGTACCAGTAAAAACACACCGCTTTGCACCATCTGCCAGTTACCGAAATGCATGGCCATGCCAACCAAGCCTGTGGGCGGAGCCAGCGAAGCTGCCACTAATACGCCAACGGCCGCACCGGGCACCAAACTGTCCCGCTCCGACTGCACTAAGTTTATGCCGCCAGCGAAACCTGCTACTAGCGGTAACAGCAGAGCCATTTGCGATATATGGCTTACATCTACCATAAGCGTTGTGGCGTGCTTCTGCCCAATTAAAAAAGAAAGTACAAATGTGATAAGTATGCTTAACCCTATAGCCAGTGCGTAACGGCCTAAACTTTGCAATAGCAGTTGTCCTTTACCTGCTGCAGCAGCCAAAGCTGCATTCATGGCAGGGCCCGCAAACGGCGACACCAGCATGGCCGCCACTAGCAGGAAGACAGTGTTTGTATAGAACCCTATCCAGACAAGTATACCTCCTGATACGGCATACCCCATTAAACCGAATTTTGACCCTACGCTTTGCAGACCGCCCATAAACACCTCAAAGGGGCTTCGATAGGTAACATCACTTACCTGGTCCGGAGCTTCGTCTTGGGGCGGGTAAAGCGCAATGATCCCACGCGGAACAAGTGTAATCTCAGCCTCATCTATGTGGTTGATGTTTCTGATAAACTCATCTACGGTATTGTTATTTAGATGTACCCTAACCAATTCTCCCGAATTAAGCTGCTCAACGCTTAGGTTTTTGCCATCCAGCTTCTCTGCCTCCTTCTTTACCTCCCCTCCTTTTCCGTTTGGTACTTTTACTGTTAGTGCGCGCATTTCATTTCTGTAGTTATACAATTAACTACGAAAATTCAAGGATAGGTTTGTCAGCGCTACTAAAAACAACAGCCCCTGCCGTTGCTGGCAGGGGCTGTTGTTTTTAGTATGCTATACTTTATACTTACTGTTAGTTTACAGCAGCTCCAAATTTCTTAGTCTCTACGGTTGCGGTGCCATCCGGGGCAACTGCAACTTTAAACAGGTAATCGTATTGGCTATCAGAGATATCAGATATTGGGCGTTTGCCTCCAAGGGCCTCAACTATAGGAAGAATCGTATTAGAATGGCCTGCCACTACTACTGTTTTTCCAGCATGCTGCTCTTTTATCTTTTGCCCCAATCCATTAAAATCATGTGCTTCATAGATCTGGACATCGAGATTACGTGCAGTAGCCATTGGCTTTAGCGTATTTTGAGTGCGTTTATACTTCGTGGCATAAAGTGCATCAATTTTCAGTCCCTCCAGTTCTGAACGAAGTGCCTCAGCCCGTGCTTCCCCTTCCGCTGTTAAGCCAGGGTCCTGGTCTGATGGGTTAGAGATATCTTTTTCAGCGTGGCGCACCAAATACACCGTTGTTGGTTGGGTTACAGCCTCGTCAGGTGCGGCATTGGCGATAGCAACTGCGCCTTCGTTTCCAGTTGGCATGTTGCGGCAAGCTGCAGTCCCCAAAATTAGCAGCAGCACCCACACGCGCAGGAGTAAAGTTAATTTCATAAATGTAGTTGGTTAGTTAAAGTGAAATTTGTTTGTGGTACATAATTACAATGTTACGGGTTTATAACCAAACTTAAACAGACCCGCTGCCTCGTTTGTTTTTCCTGCCTGCTGCAACAGATCAGCTAACCGGTTGCGCATTTCCAAGTGGTAAGGATGCTGCATTAAAGCGGTTCTATATGCTTTAACTGCTTTTTTGGTTTTTCCATTTGCCTCCAGAATTCGGATACATGCAAATTGCTGCTGTGCGAGTTCCTGCTGTGTTACCGGCTCAGGCTGTTTTTTCATAATCTCTACAGCTTTGGCTGTAAAACCCAGATCGGCATAAAGGCCAGCCAGCAAGTATGGTTCTCCTCTCAAGGTGGATTTACCATCCAGCAGCGGCTGCGCTGTTGCCATGGCGCCAGGCTTGTCCTGTTGCTGTAATTTATAATAAGCCATACGCACCATATAATCAGGGCGTGGAGTGCCGGCTGCACTAAGTATGCGCTGAGCCTCCTCTAAAGTTTCATAGGCCAGTTTATACTTACCCTGCGCGGCGAGCACATCGGCATATTGCCTGCGCAGCTCATAATTTTGCGGTTTTAGAGCTACGAGTTTGGCTAATGCTTGTACCGGTTCCTCGTCTTTCACAGATGTACCTTTTAACCAATTAGCAAAGGCAAGGGCCTCGTCGCGGCGATCGCGCAGGTAAGTTGACACAGTTGGTGCACCTTTTACATAGTCTTCTGAAACGGCAATAGCTTCCGGCACCATACCATAGCTATAGTAAAACTCCCGGAAACGCTGGTTGCCCAAGGCACGCATCAGCAGGTCGTCTTCCAGCTCAAGTGCTTTTTTGTAAAGCACTACCTGACTTTGCACTGCCTCCTGCTGCTTCAGTTTCCCGTCTCTTCGCTGCGCCTCCAGCAAATCTGCCTCTGCCAAATAGATCGGGGCATAGTTTGCATTCACCTGTTTTGCCTTCTGTAGCCATTCCTGCGCGGCACCATACTCTTTTTGCACCTGCTTTACACCGGCATAGGCAATTAAGGCAGGTTGATATTTTGCATCCCACACCAAGGCAGTATCAAGTAAAGCAGTAGCCTGCGTATAGTCTTTTTTGTTTTGCGCCTGCTCTGCCAGGTTCAGGTATACTTCGGCCCAGTTGCTGGCCATGGCCTGCTTATCGCCTGCCAGGTATGCCCGCTGCCGCTGCACCAGTTGGTCCAGAAAAGTATAAAGCTCAGGATCTTTAGCCTTCAAATCGGCAGTGGTGTTAATGGACTTGTGGTTGAGCGGATGCACTTTTACAGGCTCGAAATATGCCGGGTAAGTTTGGGCCAAGTACTCATGCTCGTTGTTGGCAGAATAATAGTCCAAAGTACGGCCCTCTTTCATGGCGTTATTGTAAAGGCGGCGCACGGCGCGGTTCTCGGCATCAGTAAACACACGCCCATGAAACAAATGCACATATTCATGCAGCACCACATTGCGCTCCAGGTAGGAGCCGCGCACCACATACTCGATACCGGCTGCCCCGCTACCTACACCACGTATATCCATCCATTGGCGGTTATCGAAAGTAGTGGCCTGCCGGAAGTATGTCGAACCCATGGCAATGGTCAGGTCTACATGCAGTGGCGGGATCACGAACTTTTCGCGCTGCTTAGACAGGAACGGGAAGTATACGATACTCTCATACAGCTGCGACCACACCATCTTCTGCACCTCATCGCCGGGGTAATACGTCACATCCGGAAACACCCTCGCAAAGTTTACCGGATCTTTGATAACGGTGGTATTGATGACATGCCGCAGCGAATCGTAGTTGTGCAGGTAAGGGAGCTGTTTTTGCTTTATAACAGCGGCCAAGGCATTGTGCGCCGGACCGTAATGTTTCTTTTTGTGGAGGATTCGCCTGAAAATAGCCTGTGCAGAGTCGAGGCGTGTGGCGCGGTCCATATCAAAAGCCATGTAGTAAGCAGAGCCGCGCAGCATCTGCGGCAGCACAGAGTTTTTATACTTTTGCTGTACTTTCCCGATCTCCTCCAAAGCCTGCTGCAGCTTGTTCTCCGATATCAGCTTATCTGCAGAAGCTAGTGCCTTACGCACCTCTTCATCTTCAGGCTGGGCATAATCGGCATAGGTGAGGTTGGTGTGGCCATTGCCCCAGTGCCAATGCGTTACATAATGTAGCGGATTCAGCTCCAACGCCAGTTCCCATTGGGCAGCCATATCATCTAGTTGCGTGGCATCTACACGGCGCCAGATAGCATAGCCGTAATTAAAGCGGGCATCGGGGTTAAACGGATCAAGGGTGAGGCTGGTAATCAGTGGCTTCTCGGCCAGTTCAGGCTTCTGGTTCCAAAAGTGCACATCCGATTCCAGCAGGTATGCCTGCGCATTTTTCGGATTCCAATCCTGTACTTTATTTGCCCACTCCAGCGCCTCGCCATACTTTTTCTGCAGCATCAGCACTCGCCCAATGGTCAGTGCGGCCGCTTCGTTCTTTGGCTCAGCCTGCAGTACCTGTTGTGCCGTTTTCTTTGCCTCAGGCAGCTCCCACGCCTGCACCTGCAGCTTCGATTTAAGGAGCAAAGCGTCCGAAGCTTTCTGATTATATTTTAATGCCTCCTCTACCAGTTTCTCTGCTGCACTAAAATTATTGTTAAGCATAGCCAGCTTTGCCTGCGCCAACTTTATGGCAGCTGTTGGTTTTGCCTGCTTCAGCACACTGCTGGCTTGCTGCCATTGGCCCAGTTCAAGTAGCCTTTCTGCCTGTGCGGCTGGGGCGGCACTAACCTGTTTAGCTGCCAGTTGGCGTTCCTGAGCCAACTTCTGGCGGATAGCCGGTATATCATCGGGGTGTTGTGCAAAAGTAGGCAGGGCCACTGCCAGGCCGGGCAGTAAGTATAAAATGCTTTTAAGAAGTTGTCGCATGTGCAGTGATAAAGGTTTTCAGCCAGTAAATTCCGTGTATTAAATTGGTAAGCGCTGGCTCATTTTTAAAAATAGCTACTAATCAGCTACTATAAAAGTATAACATTGCTAAAATGCAGCTTGGCAGAGCAAAACTATACTTACTGGGCAAATTGATTTTAAGATAAACTAGGCCTGTAGCTCAAACTTAGCCACATATATTTTCTCTAAGCGGCGCATGAGGTACACCGAAGCCATCAGCCAGAGTATACCCATCGCGTAACCCGCCAGCACATCGGTAGCATAATGTACTCTAAGATAGATGCGACTATAGCCAATCAGCAGGATTAGTGCCGTAAGCAATATTACCAGGATAAAACGCCATACTTTGTTAGCCACTGTGCGCCATACTATGTAAATAAGGAGGCCATAAAAAGCTCCACCGATCATGGCATGGCCACTTGGGAAGCTGAGGCCAGACTGGTGCAGCATGGCTATCTCTGGACGTGGCCGCTCAAAAACGTGCTTCATCCCCTGGTTTAGCACCGAACTGGAAAAGGAGATAATCAGAATCTTTAAACCGTACCACCGCAGGTCCTTGTAAAAGGAAAACAAAAGCACAAAAAGCGGGGGCACCACCATCAGGTACTCTACAGACGCAAAGTATGAGATAGCTTTCATGATGCGTGTATTTTGCTCGTTGGTATGAGTTTCGGCAAACTTAAACAGCGCAACGTCCAGAGCTGTGTCCTGCTCTATAAAAACTGTATTAGCCATGAACAGGAAGAGCAGCAGGCAACCGATAAACGCTGCCCAAAGCACAATCACCTCCAATGAAAGCAGTGCCAGCAGGCTGATAAATTTTTGAACGATCCGCTTCATGACAACTATGTCTTAATTACGGACCGGCTGTAGGTCTGTTTAATTCTCCATACTAGCTGGTTGCTAAGTAAATTGATTAGAGGCGGTGAGCTTTTCAGTGGTGGACACTGCCTGATGGAGTAACAGACTTGATATAATAAAACACAAAACGCCAGCCTCGTGAGAAGCTGGCGTTTTGTGTTAAGATAGTGTGCGCACGGGGAGAGTCGAACTCCCACGCCCGAAGGCACAGGCTTCTGAGACCTGCACGTCTACCAGTTCCGCCACGTGCGCGCTGGTCACTAAATTAAATAAGAATTCCCAAAACCCTTTAACCCTTGTTCATTGGGATCACAAAGATACGGCGGAATTTTTATCCTGCAATATATTGAATGAAAAATATTTACCTCAGGCTGGCGTTTCTTCTTCCACTACCGGGTCAATCTCCTTTTTGGAAATACGCTCTATGCGCCGAAGGGTACCGATCCCAATCACCACCCACAGGAAACCCGCTGCAAAGCCAGCCATCACATCGGTAGCATAATGCACCCGCAGGTATATCCGGCTAAACCCGATAAAGAAAACAAAAACCACCAGTAAGGCTATGATTGCGTTGCGCCAGACTACATTTTTAACGTTATGCCACACCAGATAGATCAGCAAACCATAAAACGAGGCTGCCACCATGGAGTGCCCGCTCGGGAAACTGAGCCCTGATGCTTCAACCAAAGGCATCATAGGGCGAGGCCTGTCGAAAAAGTACTTTAGCACCACATTTAAGGTAATACTACCCAGCGCCACCACCGGCACTTTTAGCGAATACCAGCGGTGCTTCCGGATAAAAAGAAAGTAACCCACCAACAACAACGCAGCCGGTGTTAAGAAATGGCGTGAGGCAAAAAAAGTAATAAATTCAATGAAACTGCTAAAGGCCGGACTAGAGACATCTTTTGCAAACGCAAATGCCGCCTGGTCTATACCCAACTCACCTCCTGATAATATTGCGCTGCTCAAGTATAAAAACACAATAATGCAGACCAGGAACAAAGCCCATACTATCAAAAGCTCAACTGTGAACAGCGCCGAGGCTGCTACTAATCTTTTATAAACACGTGATATCATATGTTATAGCATCAGTTTTATCCTCTTGGCTAAAAAGGATTCTACAATGTTGCATCTGGTACGTAAATCTTAAACCAGATGTAAGTATTTAACTATGAAAGACAATATCAGGTTGTTTATTGCGGCTATTTTGCCCGAATCCCTTAAAGACACACTGCAAGAGCAGCTCACAGTTTTCGAGCACCCACACATTAGGGTTATACCTAAACAAAACCTGCACCTTACTCTCTACTTTATTGGCAACGTGCCGCACTCTCAACTAGAAAGCATCAGGCAAACGATACAGGATGTAGCCAGACAGCACCAGCCGTTTACGCTTACATTTGCACAAACAGAACCTGGCCCAACTCAGCGCAAGCCCCGCCTAGTCTGGGCCAGGTTTGAACAGGATCCGGTTTTTGAGAACCTCAGCCAGCAACTCACAGAGAAATTATCGGAAGAGGCGGCACCTGCCAAGAAACCTATACCGCACGTTACCTTAGCCAGGTTCAGAAAAGACAAGCCTGCCCCCAAAGATCTGCCTGACTTTGCCTCTCAGCTGCCATTAGAGTTGCATGTAAATGTTATTGCCCTCTTTCAGTCGGAGTTGGGCACACCTCACCCAATATATTCTGTGCTGGATGCATACCCGCTTGGCTAAAACCTGCCACCGCATATTTAAGTATGATAGGCACGTTACCACACAAAGAGTATAACCAACAACACTATGAACCAAACGGAGCTGACTAAACTGATGATGGAGCTGAAGGATAATGAACTGACGGTGGCCTTTGCCGAAAGTTGCACAGCTGGCTTGCTTGCTTCAGAATTTGTAAAGGCCAAGGGTAGCAGCGATGTGCTGAAGGGAAGTTTAGTCGTGTATCAGCCGGAAGTAAAGCAGAAACTATTAGGTGTAAAAAAGGATACGTTAGAGTTGTACACCGCAGAGTCGCAGCAAGTGACAAACGAAATGGTCATGGGCCTGAAAAAACTGCTGAATGCCGACATCAGTGTAGCCACAACCGGCCTGGCCGGCGAAGGCGGTTCCGAAAACCCAGAGAAGCCAGTAGGTACCATGTTTGTTTCTATACTTTATGATGGCAAAGCTGAGGAATTCCGGGAGGTTTTTAAAGGCAATACCGAGTCTGTTCGGAAGCAATTGGTAGATTACATTTTTCAGAAGCTGCAGGGTATACTTGATGACCATTACAACAACCGATAAGTTTTATCTTTACCGCAGATAAAACAACGAAAACTTGCCTAAACTCCCTGACAGCGGCTTTGACCGGGTAGCCCCGTTTTATGACAAGCTAGCTCGCCTGGTATATGGCAGCTCCCTGCAAAAGGCCCAGCTTTACTTACTCCCTTTTGTTCCTGACAAAAGCCGTGTGCTCATCATCGGGGGAGGCAGCGGCTGGTTACTGCAGCAACTTATACTTACAGGTAAGCAGCTGGACATTTTATACTTAGACGCCTCTCCTGCTATGCTCCATCACGCAAAGTCAAAGTATAGCCAGCTCTCTTTTTCTCACTCCTGCAAAGTAGAGTTCCGGTTGGGTACAGAGGCTGCTTTACTACCCCACGATGAATTTAAGGTTATCATCACCCCTTTTCTGCTTGACCTCTTCCCGCCACAGCGCCTGCAGCAACTTATGCAACGCCTTTCTGATGCTCTTGCTTCCGGTGGTCAATGGTTATTCGCTGATTTCTGGCCTGTGCAACAGCCTGCGCGTTGGTGGCAAAAGGTTTTGGTTTGGGGGATGTATACTTTCTTTGGTGCAGTTAGTGATGTGGAAGCAAAAGAGTTACCTGATTATGGAGTGTACTTTAAGCAACTTGGATTGCAGGAGGTCTCAACTAAAAGCTTTTATGCCGGATTTGTGCAGGCGAAAGTGTTTGAGAGGAAGTGAGATTAGATCTTCGCTATCAGCAGTAGCAGCAAGTTCCATAGTATTTGATCAAACGAAAGGCTATTAAGATTTAGGAATGATGCCAGCTCGAAAGAAAGACAGCAGAATCAATCATCATAAATCACCTCCCTTGCTCCCCTCCTCCACAATCCTTATATTTAAAATCCAGAATATAACTCCTAAATGAAAAAGATAAAACTAACCATACTTGGCCTGGCCCTTGGACTGGCATCTACGCAAGCAATTGCACAGCAGAAAGTAGACTATAAGCTATCGTTCCCGAATGCGGTGCACCATGAGGCGGAGGTGCAGGTTACTTTCTCAGGCGTTAACACCGATACCCTACAGGTCCTGATGCCGAGAAGCTCTCCAGGCCGCTATGCCATTCATGAGTTTGCTAAGAACGTGTATAATGTACGCGCTACCGATGCACAGGGTAAGCCACTGCAGATCTACAGAGCCAACACCAGTCAGTGGAATGTGGTAAAGCCGCAGGGTAACGTTACCGTGAGCTATACTTTATTTGCCGACCATGCCGATGGCACCTATGCCGGTATCGACGAAACACATGCCCATCTAAATGCCCCGGCTACGTTGATGTATGCCAGAGGATTTGAAGAGGCACCTGCTGTTGTAAACTTCAATGTGCCGCAAAATAGCAATTGGAAAGTAGCTACGCAGCTTAAGCACGAGCAAGGCACCACCTACTCTGCTCCTAACTTCCAGTACCTGATGGACAGCCCAACAGAACTGAGCAACTTCGATTTTGCGGAGTGGACGGTAAATGACAACGGCAAGCAGAAAACGGTACAGGTAGCGCTACACCACACTGGCACCCAGCCGCAGTTTCAGGAGTATGTAAATAAAACGAAGCAAATAGTCGCAGAGCAACGTGCTGTTTTTGGCCAGCTGCCGGATTATGATTTTGGCCGCTATACTTTTATTGGCTGCTATATGCCGCAAGCTGTTGGCGATGGCATGGAACACCGCAACTCTACCATACTTACCAGCTCCCGCCCACTGGCTACGGCTATGGGGCCACAGCTTAATACAGTATCGCATGAGTTTTTCCATGCCTGGAACGTGGAGCGCATCCGTCCTAAGAGCCTGGAGCCATTCGATTTTCAGGAGGCAAACATGAGTGAGGCGCTGTGGTTGGCAGAGGGTTTTACCAGCTACTACGGCGACTTAACGATGGCTCGATCCGGTATTTATGATGTAAAGAAGTATGCTGCCGATCTGGCCGGTGATCTGAATTATGTGCTACTGTCGCCGGGACGTGAGTATCATAGTTTAGTAGAGATGAGCCAGCAGGCACCGTTTGTAGATGCGGCCCGCTCTGTAGACCCTGTAAACCGCCACAACACCTTTATCTCTTACTATACTTACGGCTTGGTTACTGGTCTGGCCCTAGACATGACGCTACGCCAGCAATACAACAAAACCCTTGATGATTATATGCAGGCACTTTGGCGCAAGTATGGCCAACCAGAAAAGCCTTATACTTTGGCAGACCTGGAGCAGACATTAGCAGAAGTATCAGGGGACAAAGCCTTTGCTAATCAGTTTTTCCGTAACAGCATTAATGGCAGCCAACTGCCAGAACTTGCCTCGCTGTTAACCAAAGCCGGTCTGGATCTGAGAAAAGCAAAGCCAGGTGAGGCCACACTTAAAATGGTATCTCTGGATTACCTGAAGGATAAGAGCGGAGCCAAAATCAGCAATAGCACATTCGTAAACTCCGGAGCCTACAAAGCTGGTCTGAACCGTGGAGATGTGATCCTGACAATGGATAGCCACAAGCTCAAATCAGAAAAAGACCTGAAAAAAGTGCTGGAGAAGCATAAGCCCGGCGACACTGTGCCTGTTACCTTTACTCGCCACGGGCAGACTCGCAACACAAGCATTGTACTGGACGAGAACCCGGCATTTGAGCTGGTTCCTTACGAAAGTATAGGCAAAGAACTAACACCAGAAATGCAGGCTTTCCGCACTGCCTGGCTTGGCTCAAAGACACAGTAAACCCAGAGACAACAAAGTATAGCAGCCTTCGTTTTTGCTTTTGAACTTAGTGTGCCTTAACTTAGTATAAAGAATTATACTTCAGAGATTTCACGTGAAAAATATACTTAGAACCATACTGGCAGTTAGCCTGCTCTGGGCCGGTCAGGCCGCAGCACAGGACACCAAGCAGAGCATAGACGCTGTACCGGTGCCTGCTACTACAGCTACACCTGTGGTACAACAAGCTGAGGCAAATGCCAAACCAGCCTGGACAGGCCCGAAGCTTAGCTATGGTTTATCGGCAGGTGCCAGCTTTAGCAACGGGTTTGGCAGTGCTACTTACCTCGAGCCATCTGTTCGTTACCAGGTGAGCAACCGCTTTAGGGTAAACACCAGCCTTTCATACATCAACGTGATGCCTTACAACAGCAGCATGGTTGGTCCGGAGGGAAATACGGTAGTGTATCGCAACAACGGCAGCAGCCATTACATTGCCAGCGTTGGTGTAGATTACCTTGCCAGCGACAGGCTTATACTTAGCGGCAACATCTGGAAAGATTTCTCGAACGTGCCGGCCAATAGCTTAAATTATAACCTATACAGCCCAGGCCGTATGGGTGCCGATTTCAGAGCTACTTATAAAATCACAGAGCATTTTTCGGTAACAGGCGGCATTCGCTATACTGATGGAGCTTCGCAGTTTGCCTCGCCGTTCTATGGTCCCGGTTTTGGCAGCCCAAGCCGCTTTGGTGTAGGATATTAACATAAGATAAAAGTACAGAGGCGCCTCTCCAGCAACGGAGAGGCGCTTTTTTTATATACAAAAAGCTCTTATACTTGCTAGAAACCATGTTCCCTTAACCAAATTCCCTGATTTCCGGTTAAAGTATCAAAACGACAGAAATTTTGCAGCAGAACAATAACCATATCCGCCACCATAAAAACGACCGCCTCGAGACTATAAAACCTGATTACAGGGGCAACAAGATCATTAAAGGCAAGTTTGCCAACGGGGATGAATTGTACTACCCGGACTTCAGTAAAGTGCTTAAGTGGCAGCTTACCCGGAATCCGCAGCGCGAGGAGAAAAAACGGGATGATTATGTACCTTCTGTAAAACATGGCTGCGATTTCATCACATCTAAAGAGGATATGGTAGTATGGTTGGGGCATGCCAGCTTTTTTGTGCGCCTGAAGGGTATCAACTTCATCATAGACCCGGTGCTGTTCAGTTTGCCGTTGGTAAAGCGTAAAACAGAACTGCCCTGCCAGCCCGAGCAATTGCTCAACATAGACTTTATGCTGCTCTCTCACGCACACCGCGATCACCTGGACCAGCAATCCATCAAAACTATTTTTAAGCACAACCCGCAGTTAAAAGCACTGATCCCTCTGGAAGTAGGTAAAATTCTGCGTAATACCTGCCGCCATTTGCCTTACCAGGAGGCTGGCTGGTACCAAAAGTATGACCTGGTGCCAGGTGCCGTAGAAGTATACTTTATGCCTGCCATGCACTGGCACCGCCGTGGCCTGAGCGATATGAATAAGATGCTGTGGGGCAGCTTTGTGCTTAAAACTCCGGAACTCAACTTATACTTTGCCGGCGACACAGCCATTGGTCCGCACTTTGAAGAGATTGCAGACCTGCTCGGACCGATGGATGTGTGTATTATGCCGATTGGTGCCTATAAGCCTTCTTTTCTGATGGCCAAGAGCCACCTGAACCCGCACGAAGCCGTGCGGGCCTACAATTACCTGCGCGGCGGCACCTTTGTCCCGATGCACTACGGCACATTCGATCTATCGGATGAGCCACCTAGCGAACCAGTGAGGGTAGTGCAGCAATTGGCAGCAGCCGGCGTTTTGCAGGGGCTAAAGCTACCAGCCATCGGAGAGCCTTTACTATTGAAAGACTTGCAGTAAGCACAAAAGAACAGGAGCTATACTTTTGCTATCTTTGCACACCTGACCTACAGGCTCAGACTTACGAACAGCATTTGCTATGTCTTCTACCCTTATACTTAGCTTAATTGCAGGTTACTTTTGCGTGCTTATACTTATCTCTTTCTTTACTAGCCGCAAAACCGATTCCGACACTTTTTTCCTGGCCAACAGAAAGTCGCCGTGGTACATCGTAGCCTTTGGCATGATCGGTACTACGTTGTCGGGAGTTACTTTCATATCTATACCCGGCATGGTAAAAGCTACTGGATTCACCTACCTGCAAATGGTGTTGGGCTATCTGCTGGGCTACCTGGTAATTGCTACTGTATTGATGCCGCTGTACTACCGCCTGAACCTGGTATCTATTTATACTTACCTGGAGCAACGTTTTGGCTACTGGTCTTATAAAACCGGAGCTGCGTTTTTCCTGCTGTCGCGTACACTGCTGGCCTCTATTCGTTTGTTCCTGGTGGCCGGGGTGCTGCAGTTAGCTGTTTTTGATGACTTGGGAGTACCCTTCTCTGTTTCTGTTATCATTACTGTGCTGCTGATCTGGGTCTATACTTTTAGGGGTGGCATGAAAACCATCATCTGGACCGATACTTTTCAAACAATGGCCATGCTGCTTGCCGTCATTACTACCATCTGGCTCATTTCTGACCACCTCAACTACAGCTTCCAGGGCTTGGTGACAACGGTTACGGAAAGCAACTATTCGCAGGTGTTTGTATGGGATGTGAAGGCTGGTAATTATTTTCTGAAACAGTTCTTCTCAGGCGCCTTTATCACCATCGCCATGACAGGCCTGGACCAGGACATGATGCAGAAGAACCTGAGCTGCAAGAACATCGGCGAAGCCCAGAAAAACATGTTCTGGTTTAACGTGATCCTGGTGGTTGTAAATATTCTTTTCCTGACACTGGGCGCATTGCTATACATTTATGCAGAGGCAAACGGCATGACGTTACCTGTAAAAGCCGATGATGTATACCCCTACCTGGCACTAAACCATTTTTCTGCTTTCCTGGGTATTGTGTTTATACTCGGTATCATCGCCATCACCTATGCCTCCGCCGACTCGGCACTGGCTGCTTTAACCACATCCTTCTGCGTAGATTTTCTCAATTTCAGGGAGAAAAGTGAGCATGAAAGGGTGAAGCAGCGTTACTGGGCACATGCCGGCGTATCGTTGGTGATGGTGTTGGTGGTTATAGCATTTGAGGTACTCAACTCTCAGAGCGTGATCAGTACCATGTTTACGGTAGCCGGCTATACCTATGGCCCGCTGTTGGGTCTTTACGCTTTTGGCCTCTACACCAAACGCGCCATCCGCGACAGGTTTGTACCCGCTGTTTGTGTAGCGGCTCCTATTCTCACCTACATCATCAGTTACAATTCAGTAGAGTGGTTCTGGGGTTATGTATTCGGTTTTGAGGTGCTTATTCTAAATGGATTTCTGACCTTTACGGGTTTGATGGCCTTGTCTAAAGGTCGGGTAGGCGAACTGGAGTTAGCGCAGAAATAACTCCTTAAGTTATGAAGTGTAAGATATCAGGAGGGGTAAGTATAACTATACGTTAGCTAGTTCCTGCTTTGCCTTAAGCCAATTTAGTGCCTCCTCTTTCTCGGTAAAGATCTTTACTTCGATGGTAGCACCAATTTTGCCCGTTTGCAATGCTTCACCGGCAAGTTCTCCGAATGAACTGGGGCGTGCTATATGGGCTAAATAACGTATTCCGGCTTCGTATGCTTTTGGCAACCACTCTTCTTCTAGCCAACTAACCGCATCTGCCCATGGTCCTGAAAAAGCTGTGTTGTCGTTTAACCTATAGGCACAGCGTGTCTCCTCATGCAACTGCAGTCCAACAACAAGCGCTTTTTTCAAGTCCTGCTTAGTGGTAAAGCCATACCATTCAGCCTGTATTATGTTAAGCTCTTCCTTGAACTCAATCTTGTAATAAACTTTCCCGAAGGCGTTTTCTACTCGTGCAAACATACCTTTAAGCTTGTGATAGCAATATCAAATGCAATGTAGCTATCTTACTTACTTTAACCTATTCTGCGATAATTTTAATTCCTTTTTAGATAAATCTTATCTCTGCTTAGAAAGAAACATGATTCCCAAATCTGTTGCAGGTACTTAATCTCTATAATATCCACCATAATACTTACCTTTGTAAGATTTTGCGGGAATGCGGCATTATTCTATCTCAATTGCTGTTATATCCCCGTCACCATAGGGCTGAAAAAAGTATAAAATCAGCCTAACTAGTATTTAAGCAGAGTTTCATTAATGGCAAAACGCGGATTCGGGCTAAACGGAGAGCAGGACAAAGAAGGCAGAAAGAAAATCACGAAAGAAAGCTTTCGCCGTGGCCTACGGATATTTAGCTACGTTCTACCTTACAAGTATAAATTTATTGTCGGATTAGCTTTCCTAGTGCTTTCGAGCCTCACCTTCATGGCCTTCCCGTACCTGGTGGGCAAGCTATTTGACTCCTCTACCGGTAATGCCAGCGGCCTGATGGAAGACATCAACATGATCGCCATTGGCTTGTTCCTGATCATACTGGCACAGGGTATTTTCTCTTTTTTCAGAGTATACTTCTTTGCGCAGGTAAGCGAAAATGCCGTAGCCGATATTCGCCGCGACCTTTACAGCAAGTTTGTGCAGTTACCCGTATCTTTTTACGAAAAGAGACGGGTAGGCGAGATCACCAGCCGCATTACAACTGATGTAGCCCAGGTGCAGGATGCCATGTCTATTACCCTGGCAGAGCTTTTCCGCCAGACTACCACGCTTATTGTAGGTGTAGCCATCATCATGTGGACCTCCATTAAGCTATCGCTGTTTATGCTGGCTACTTTCCCGGTGCTGGTGGCGCTGGCGCTGGTTTTTGGCCGCAAGATTAAAGGCCTGTCCAAGAAAACGCAGGACGAGCTGGCAAACACCAATGTAATTGTAGAAGAGACGCTGCAGGCAATCAATACCGTGAAAGCTTTTACCAATGAGATGTTTGAGGTGGCACGCTACAGAACAACGTTGGGCAAGGCCGTTAAAACTGCCTTATCTGCAGCTTATTACCGTGGTGCTTTTATTACGTTCATCATCGTTGGTCTTTTCGGAGGTATTATACTTGTGATCTGGTATGGTGCTACACTGGTAGCAAACGGTGATATCGAGCCTGGTAGCCTGATTTCGTTCGTTTTGTATACTGTCTTTATTGGTGCATCTGTTGGTGGCCTGGGCGATTTGTATGGTAAAGTACAGTCGGCATTGGGAGCTACAGAGCGCATACTGGAGATACTGCAGGAAGAGGAAGAACCAACTGATAAGAGCCACAAAGCACTTAGCCAGATCAGAAGACTGAACGGTGATATTGCCTATAATCAGGTTGCCTTCTCCTACCCTACCCGCACCGATGTGCAGGTGCTGCGCGATATTAACTTTACTGTAAGAGCAGGCGAAAAAGTGGCTTTGGTTGGACCAAGCGGTTCCGGTAAATCCACTATCATACAGCTGCTGATGCGTTTCTACGATGTTACCGGAGGTGGCATTACTGTAGACGGGAAAGATATCCGCAACATGGATCTGACTACGCTGCGCGCCAACATAGGCGTGGTGCCGCAGGAGGTGCTGTTGTTTGGAGGCACTATCCGCGAGAACATTGCTTATGGCCGCCCTGAAGCCACGGAGGCTGAAATTATGGAGGCAGCGCGCAAAGCAAATGCTTATGATTTCATTGTGTCCTTCCCGGAAGGGTTTGACACACTAGTTGGTGAACGCGGCATTAAACTTTCCGGTGGCCAGCGCCAGCGTGTAGCTATTGCCAGAGCCATACTTAAGAACCCAGCCATACTTATACTTGACGAAGCTACCAGCTCCCTCGATTCTGAATCGGAGCACCTGGTGCAGCAGGCTATGGACGAGCTGATGAAAGGCCGTACTACTATTGTGATTGCGCACCGCCTGGCTACCATTCGTAAAGTAGACAAAATATTAGTAATTGATGGTGGCGAGATTGTGGAAGAAGGCTCACACGAATTGCTTTCTATGAGCCCGGATGGAATTTACGCTAACTTACTGAAGCTACAGTTCGAGCTAACCTAAGTATAGGTTACTTTCAAAAGTATAAAATCCTACCGCTACTACAGGGGTAGGATTTTTCATTTTATCCATATACTTTGTCATATATTTTACGTAAGCTGTCCAGAACTGCCTGTCTCTACAAAGGGCTGGCACCAACGCACCTATGCCGAAACACCGACACCGCACCCTACTCCTGCTGCTTTTTGCTCTGTTACTGCTACCATACAGGCTCTTTGCGCAGTACAGAACCGTAGAGAACTTTAGTGCCATGAACGCGGCATATTTAGAAATAGCAGGCAACGGTGACACTTATTCCATCAATTTTGAGCGGTTGTTTTTCCAGCAGGCAGAGTTTAAGACCGGGCTCAGGATTGGAGTTGGTACGAACTTCTTCTTTTTGCCAGAGGAAACTACAACTTACCCCATAGTACCCGTAGAAGCTATAGGTTTATTTGGCCGCCGCGAAAAACATTTTGAGTTTGGCCTCGGTTATACGCGCAGATTTACCGACGATCCAGATCTGCTACAAAATATGTACTTCGGCAGGCTCGGTTTCCGCTACCAGCGGCCGGAGGGTGGTTTGGTGGTTAGAGTGGCTCTTACACCGTTTCTCTCATCAGAGGCTAATGTACGAACACCTGGTGTGGCACTGGTGCCACGCTTTGGGTTAAGTGTAGGGCGCAGCTTTTAGTTTGTCGAAAATGTATTTATTGGGCTGTGGAAGGCTGGCCAGGTATTTAAAGAATTGTGTAATATTACATCACTATACATACTACAATAAACTATCAATCATGAAAAAGACAGTATTAGGTTTTATGCTTTCAGCGGCTCTGCTATTTGGAGCAGGCGCAACGCAGGCACAAGGCATTAAAATGCCAGCTCCGAGTCCGGCCCAAAAAGTGGAGCAGGCAGTAGGTTTAGGCACTATTACAGTAGACTACTCCCGCCCTGCAGTTAAAGGTCGTACCATTTTCGGCGATCTGGTGCCTTATGGCAAGATCTGGAGAACAGGTGCAAACGCCTCTACTAAAATTAAATTCTCTGACGACGTTATCATTGAAGGTAACAAAGTGCCTGCCGGTGAATACGCACTATACACCATTCCAAACAAAGATGAGTGGACGGTTATCATCCATAAAAATACCAAACATTGGGGTGATGGCGGACCAGAATATAAGCAGGAAGAAGATCAACTGCGTTTTAAAGTGAAGCCACAGCAAAATCCGCGCAAGGCAGAGTCGTTTACCATCAACTTCACGAACCTGAAGGCAGATGCCGCGGATGTAGAGATTCTTTGGGACAAAACTATCGTGCCTTTCACAGTTAAAACGGATGTAGACACACGTGTAATGGCCCAGATTGATCAGCAGGTAATGAAAAATGCGAATGCAACTCCAGGTTTATACGCTGCTGCAGCTAATTACTACTACGAAACAAACCGCGATCTGAAGCAGGCGCATGAGTGGATGAAAAAAGCGAACGAAAAAGATCCTAAGTTCTGGAATCTGCATGCTCAGGCTAAAATCGAGGCTAAAATGAAGAACTATAAAGAAGCTATCAAAACTGCCGAAAAGTCTATGGAAATGGCTAAAGCTGCCAATAACGCAGACTATGTTAGCCTGAATGAAAAGGCTATCGCCGAGTGGAAAAAGATGAAATAAAGCTACCTTTGCTTTTACCGTATAATAGAGCCTCCGGAGGTATACTTCGGAGGCTCTGTTTTTTTACCTAAAGTATAGAATCTGTTGGAAGAAAAAATGCACTCAGAAGAGCACCTGGGCCCGGCCCGGGAGTACTGGTGGAACGAGGATTACCTGGAGCTGCTGGCCAAGCGCCTATATATCGACTATTGCCAGACGCTGGTGGACATTGGCTGCGGCAAAGGCATGATGGGCTTCAAGTTTTCACGGTACATGCCAGCTGGTGCTACGGTGTACGGGGTAGATTACGAGCCGGGGCACATTGCCGACGCCAGGCAGCGGGCACAAAGTGAGTTTGGCCGCAACAACATTAACTATGAGTTTAAAGTAGGTAACGCTACTGACATACCTTTACCCGATAATATTGCCGATGTAACGCTTTGCCAGACGCTGCTGATCCACGTGAAAAATCCGCAGCGTGTAATTCAGGAGATGATCCGTGTTACTAAACCCGGCGGTTGGGTGTTGGCCCTGGAGCCGAACAACCTTGTGCCCAACCTCATGTTCGACCGCTATGGCGAAACAGATTTTAATGTAGATGGCATGCTGGATGTTCTGGAGATAAAGCTGCGCATTGAAAAAGGCAAAAAGAACCTCGGCGAAGGTTTTAACTCACTTGGCGATGTAGTACCTGATCTGTTCCTGAAGGCAGGCCTGAAGGATATTAAAGTATGGATCTCGGATAAAGCATTAGCTATCATTCCGCCTTACGACACACAGGAGAAGATGCTGCGCGTAGAGCAGATGCTGCAATGGATTGAAACCGAAGCCATGGGCTATGATTACCAGGACAACCTGAACTACTACATGGCAGGAGGCGGCAACAAAGAGAAGTTTGATGCTTACTGGCAGACATTGCTGTACAATAAGATTACCATGAAGCAGAAGTTATTGAACGAAGAGTATGTGTCGGCTGGTGGTAGTTTGGTTTATATTGTTGCAGCGCAGAAGCCGCGGTAAATGAATTTGACCTCCTGCTAATCTTAGTTGCTGGTTTACTTCCATAGTTTTGGAATACGCTGCTTTTCTATCTAGCTACTTTTCATCCTCAGTCCTACTTGCCTATACTTTTACCTCAGGCTTTGGTGCGCTCATGGCCTCGTTCCTCTGCATCGTCGCCGTGTTACCTCCTGCGCTGACGCGCTGCCCTAGCGGGCAACTAATCTCACAAGACGGCTCTTTAAAGAGGGACCTTAACCCCACAGAGAAACTGGGATGGACACTTCTTGGCCAAAGGCTTATGCAACAGGTGAAGACTTGTAGGGACAGGTCGCTAACTGTCCAAATAACAGCTAAGACTATGACACTATACTTCAGCTAAGACAAAGGCCGAAAGTCCCCCTTTGAAGGGGGCATAGGGGGATGTTCAACAACTGCTATAGCGCTAAATCTTCCGCAAATAGTAACAGCAGAATTCCCCGCCTTAGATAAGGAGGGGATAAAGGGGTGGTTGGACCCGGTACTGCAGAAACAGTGCAACGCAAATCAAACCTATTAACCCCTCAAGCTCTACACATCTAAGCTTCGTTTCTCTCCAATTAACCCCTGCAGCACGAACCCAAATACAATCACGCACACACAGCCAATCACGTTAAACCACAAGAAAGCAATTTCGGTGAAGTAGTAGCAGTATAGTACAACCGCCTCAGCAAGTATAGCCGCAAAGAACACGGCATTTCCCTTAATCCGCTTGAAATAAAATGCTACCAGGAAGATACCAAGTATAGTACCGTAGAAGATAGAGCCGATAATATTTACTGCCTGGATCAAGTTATCCAGCAAAGACGCATATGTAGCGAAAAGTATGGCTATCAAGCCCCAAGCTACGGTAAATAGCTTTGACGCATTAAGATAATGTGTAGCGTCCCCATCCTGCTTTACAGAGCGTTTGTAGATATCGACGACAGTGGTTGAGGCAAGTGCGTTTAACTCGGAGGCTGTTGACGACATAGCCGCAGAGAAAATTACTGCTAGCAGCAAACCGATCAGACCAGTAGGCAGGTATTTCATCACAAAAGAGATAAAGACGTAGTCGGTGTCTTTCGTCTCCGCGTCAGGGGCGGCTTTTTTGATCAGGCCTTTCACCTCTTCGCGCACCTCTTTACCGGCAGCTGTTAATGCTGATACCTTTGCCTGTGCCGTTGTGACAGCGGCATCGTCCTCAGCTTTTAACGCAGTAACCATACTTTGCACGGCCTGCTGCTTCTGCTCGAAAAGGGCTGTATGCTTATCCTCCAGCTGCTGCAATTCTGCCTCGTAAGCGGTTCCATATACTTTGCTTTTGGCTGCTTCATTGAAAAACACCGGCGGCTGGTTAAACTGGTAGAACACAAACACCATTACCCCGATAAACAGGATCAGAAACTGCATTGGTATCTTGAGCAGGCCATTAAATAATAAGCCCAGTCGGCTCTCTCCTATCGATTTTCCACCTAAATAACGCGCCACCTGACTTTGGTCAGTGCCAAAGTATGAGAGTGCCAGGAATAGGCCACCTGTCATCCCGGACCAGAAGTTGTAGCGGTCATCCCAATCAAAAGAGAAATCTACCACGTTCATCTTGCCCAATTTACCGGCAACCTCCACCGCATCACCAAAACTAACATTAGCCGGCAGGTAACTCACCACCATAATACCGGCAATAATCATCCCGCCCATCATCACTGCCATTTGCTGCTTCTGCGTTACACTTACCGCCTTGGTGCCCCCAGACATCGTGTAAAAGATTACCAGTACGCCAATAACAAGGTTAGTAATTGTAAGGCTCCAGCCTAACATAGTTGAAAGTATAATGGCAGGAGCATAAATGGTAATGCCAGCTGCCAGTCCACGCTGAATCAGGAAGAGCAAAGCTGCCAGTGAACGGGTCTTCAAGTCAAAGCGGCTCTCCAGGAATTCGTAGGCTGTAAATACATTAAGCCTGTAGAAAATAGGAATGACTGTGATAGAGATGATAACCATCGCAATGGGCAGTCCGAAGTAAAACTGCACAAAGCGCATCCCGTCTTCATATGCTTGCCCCGGCGTAGAAAGGAAGGTGATAGCACTGGCTTGTGTAGCCATGATGGACAACCCTATAGTCCACCATTTCATGCTATTGTCGCCTTTCAGGTAGCCTTCTATGTCTTTGCTGCCGCGTGTTTTCCAGACTCCGTAGATCACGATAAAGCCCAGTGTGCCCAGCAGCACGATCCAGTCTAGTGGCTTCATTCGTAAATTTTAGTAAGGGTGTAAAACAGGATGATCAGGAACGCAAGGTTACCCAGCACGAGCCAATACATGCCAGCCCAGCTTTTAAAAAACGGGGGCTTCGAAATGGGTGCTTCTTCGTCGACAGGGTGAGTGTCTTTCATAGTTGTTGTGTTTTTGACAAATGTTTAGTTGACAAAATACAAAGGACGCTCTAGCAGCATGTCCTTTGTATTTTGCGCAATACTGTATTGTCTAAAAAATTAATTAACGGAATTCTGTGCTTTGCCTCCGGCTGCCTGCTCTCCTTTTCCCAAAGAAATCATGTTAGCAAACAGGCGGTAAGCACCGGGCACACCAGCCGGTAACTCTCTAAACCAGGAGTAGCCAGTGTAAATATAGTGTCCTTTGCCATACTTGGCCACCAGCAAACCACCGTTACGCGCAGGCTCGCCCGGATCGTTAGACGAAAGTATAGCCGTATACTCTTCGCTCCACTCGTTCGGGAAGTATAAACCACGCTCCTGCACCCAACCCTCAAAGTCTTTTTTAGTGATCTTGTTAGGAGTGTTCAGTACCGGGTGGTTTGGCTCTAGGAAACGGACTTCGGCATCTTCTACGGTTACTCTGTCGCGGGAAAGCTTGAGCGGATAAGGACCTACGTTCTGTAGTACCAGGCTATGGTTGGTATTGTACTGCACAATCAGGTTACCGCCATTCTTCACATACTCCATCAAAGTTGGCTGGTGGTGCTTCAGGCGATCTACGGTGTTGTAGGCACGCACGCCAAGTATAATGGCATCGAACTGCTGCAGGTAGTCCAGGCGCATATTTTCGTCTTTCAGCAGAGTTACGTCATACCCGATCTGCTGTAAACTGATCGGCACATCGTCGCCTGCTCCCATCAGGTAGGCTACTTTCTGTCCTTTCTTCTTCAGATCGAGTTTCACAATTTTAGCGCTTGCCTCTGGAAAAGTAACCTGTGCAGGTATGTGGCTATAGTTGATCTCGTTCAGTCCGTGCGTGTAGTTTTTGCCATCCACAGTGGCAACAGCTTTTAAAGCTGCTTCCTGCTGACTTTGCGGCGCGTGCACCGTAAACACAACGTTTTGCTCAGCTCCTTTTGCTTTCAGGTTAAAAGGCACAGAAGCAGGCTCTACTTTCCAGCCTTTCGGTACATCAAGCTTTAAAGTACCGTTCACATCTGTTTTACCAGACTTTACACGCACCTGCACCTGCTTTGGCGCACCGTTGGCAAACATGTATACTTTCTCAGCTACGTTCACAAACACAGGGGGCGTAACTACAAATGGGCGGTATACTTCGCCCTCTACTGGGTCAGTGCGCTTATAAACCACCGGCACTGTTACTTGAATCGGATCTCCGGCAACTGTCAAGTTAAAAGCTACCTGGGCAGCTGGTGCATTTTCAGGCATTCCTACTAACTGCTGTTCGGCAACGGCAAACATACCTAGCGAACCCGGCTTGCGTAGCCAATAGGGCTGCGATGCCTCTGTAGCGGCAGGTAACATAACTACTTTACCAAACTTTACAGGATCGTTGTTTTGAAGCTGCTTGTTTAGTGTAGTGTCTTTGGAGGCAAAAGTATAAGCTACACTTTTCAGAGACACAGGCACAGAAGATCTGTTTATCACCTCCACCTGTACCTGTACCGGCTCACCGGGGGCAGCAGAATAATCGGCAGCGGTAGCCTCTAAGTATAAACCTAAAGCATGTTGCATTACATCCTGAAGTTCCTCCAGCTTTACTCTTTTCCAGTAGCTGTCCGGTAGTTTGGCAAGCTCTTTTTTGGCTTCGATAAGTATAGGCACCACGGCAGCTGGTTCTGCTGGCTTGTAGCTCTCAATTGCTTTCTGGATGATCTTCTCTACTTTTTCACCACCCTTCACGCGTGCCCATGTAGTATTTATACCTTCAAATAATTCTTTACTGGCTTTTTCGCCTTTGGTGTGCTGCAAGTACTCCAATGAAGTGCCTCTGCTGCCTGATGCACCGAAGCCTTGGCTTTTGTGCATGCTGCGGCTCTCGGCGGCCACCTCACCGTAAGATTTTCCAAGCAATGAATTATAACCACCCACATCCACTTTCAGCAGCTGGTCTACATACTTTTCAAACTCTGCCTGGCTCCCAAAAGACCAAACGCCGGTATTCCATAGCAAGCGCTTTGGCTGCCATACTTCCACATACTTTAACTGCTCCGGAAACCGCTTTGGATTGCCTGCTGCCTCAAAAGCCTCTTCTGCAAGTACAGCCGATGCTGCGTGCTGTCCATGTCCGGCACGCTCATCAGGCGGAAAGCGTGTGATCATCACATCTGGTCTGAATTTACGGATAACCCACACCATGTCGGCCAGCACCAGCTCTTTGTCCCAGATGTTAAAGGTCTCTTTGGCGTCTTTAGAGTAACCAAAGTCGTTGGCGCGGGTAAAGAACTGGCGGCCACCGTCGGTGCGGCGGGCCTGTAACAACTCCTGTGTGCGGATGATACCCAGGTTCTCGCTGATCTCCGGTCCTATCAGGTTTTGCCCTCCATCGCCACGTGTGGCCGAGAGGTAGCCAGTGTTATATAGCTTCTCATTAGCCATATGAGCAATCAGGCGGGTGTTCTCATCATCCGGATGCGCGGCCACATACAGCACTGAACCTAATACGTTCAGTTTCTTGATGTCCTGCAGTATTTTAGCGGCCGATGGTTTAACTGGCGCTTGTGCCTGCAGCGGCTGCAGGTAGGTTAACAAGCTTAACGCAACAAATATGCGACCCAAGCCTGTGATAATGTTTCTCATAGTGTTGTAATTTCTTTGAAAACGAGCAAGATAAAGTGTACTATGTAAAGCTATAAAAATTAATAGAGCAAATAAATTTCTTTCTGACACCTTCAGACATAAAGTATGTTATGGCTGATAGACAGCACATCAGTACTTGGACGCAACAATAAATCTATTTATTTGAATAGTTCGTATAAGCTATACTTAGTTAAAGTAACGGTGATATATCATTAGATGGTGTAGATTGTAGTAGCGATTTTATAGTATAATAAATCCATGAATATATTAGGATTAATATCTATATGTATTTATGTTTGTAGTACTGCAAACAGTACATAACGTACTGGTAAAGCAGATTATTATCGTATAAACATATTGGTTTAATAACAGTTGTGTTCACACGTTCTGAATGAGCCAATAAATATTGCCTCCTAAATTTCCGTAGACACTATTTAAGCTAATGTGGTATGCCTAACCCTCAAGAAAGCAAGATAGAAGACTTCGCATTCGATTACCTTCAAGGGTACTACACTTCTCAGCAGGGTGCTAAGAATGTACTCATTAGCCGATCGGAAAAAAATAAACAAGGTATAGAGGTAGAAGGCATGTTTACTTTTAAGCATCCTGACAACACTATTTTCCTGGCAACTGTCACTTTCAAAAATTCTCAGAAACTGACAGACCTTTTAACAGCTTACAAAAAGCAAGGATTAAATAAACTGCGGTTCTTAACACCAGTCTTACTTTTAATGCTCGGCGTTTACGCTAGTGTACAGTTTAAAGGAGGCATTGTAGGCTTAGCAGTGACATGTGTAGCAGCTGTGGCAGGTTTTATTCTTCACACTTATCTTTTAAAATATTACCTTAAGCGACGAGTTAACAACCTGCTGGATGTACTGAAAATGCACCAGTCAAATGAACAATGGCTAGGCCTCTCCATCAGCAGTCTTGTTTTCAGAAACAATAACCTGGCGTCTTACTTTTTAAAATTATGCCAGCGACGTGGTATTGGTGTGATTACAGTTGGTAAAAGAGCCAAAGTGGTACTAATGCAGGAGCCGCGCACCAATGTAAGCCGAAAAGGAGACTTCCTTTCCCACTACGTTTCTGAGCACAGCATTCGCAAAGCCATCCAAGACAATACGATTCTGCGTGTAGCTTAACCGATATTTAAAAAAGAAGAGCCCATGCTGCCACTACTGTGCAACATGGGCTCTTCTTTTTAGTACAAGTTATAAAACAGACTTATAAAAAATGACGCTTATAATCATCATTATACTTGTTATCGTCTTGATTATTGGTGCTATCTGGTTATACTCTAAAACACCAAAGCACTAAGAGCACCAGCTATGGATATACGCCTGATTCTTGATTTCCTGCGCGAACTGCAGCAAAACAACAGCAAAGAATGGATGGACAGAAACAGGGAGCAATATACCAAAGCTAAAGATGAGTTTTATAAAGTAGTAGCGTACTTGCTGGAAGAGTTGCGCCTGTTTGACAAAGACCTGTACCGTGTTACTCCGAAGGAATGCATCTTCAGAATAAATAAAAATGATTTTTCCAAAAAGGGAGAGCCTCCGTATAAAGACCATTTTGCTGCAGGCATTTCTCCTGGTGGCCGTCATTCGCCTTTTGCCAATTATGTGCTGGTGCTATCGCCTGGTAACAGCAGAGCCGGAGGCGGCATGAGACAGCCACAGCCAAAACAACTAGAGCTGATACGCGAGGAGATTGACTACTGCCCGGGAGAACTGGAAAGCATACTGAACGCTCCAGATTTTAAAGAAAGCTTTGGCAACTTAAGAGGCGTGCAACGTAAAATGGCACCAAAAGGCTATAGTAAAGATCATCCGGCTATAGATTTGATCAAGTGTAACGGTTACCAGGTGCTGCACTACTTTACAGACGAAGAAGCATGTGCCCCTGATTTTACGGAGAGGCTGTTGGCGCTCTATAGACAAGTAAAACCATTACACGACTTTCTAAACCGACCTTTAAACGAACAAACGTGAAACAATCTGTACAAATTATTTTCTCTGCGCTACTTATACTTGTATTAGCCAGCTGCCGTGGCGGTGAGCCCAAGCGCATGCCAGACACCTTACCAGATGTGCATGGCTACATATCAAGTATAAAAAAGACCAACGGAAAGTCTGACGGATCGAAAGCGATAGTGCTGGTAAAGGCGCTTGATGGAATTAAAACAACCTATACAGAAGCCAACATTAGCATTGATAAAAACACACTTATAGAAACACAGAATGGTGAAGAACTAAAGGTGGAGCAATTACGGGAAGGGCAAGAAGTAGAAGCTTGGTTTGAAGGGGAAGTAATGGAGTCAATGCCGGTGCAGGGATATATCAAAGCACTTCGGGTAACAACAAATTAATGCCGCAGTAAATCACAACCCAACAGCCAAAGCGATTCCAGCTTACGAATTAGCCACATCACTCCCTCCAGTTGGGCTACTGGCAATCTTCTATATTACTACAAATTGGCGCAATGCAGGTTTACATTCCTGCGTTTTAACCGTATAAGTATGGAAATCAATCGGTAGCCTCCCTGTTTACCGCATACTTATTGTTGATTTATGAGTACTTACTTTTGTGAATATAGTGATCTGGTAGCTGTTTGGCCGCATCCTGTTCTGCTAAAGCACGAACAGGGCGATGTATTTCTTATGTTTACCTATAAAAAGAAATATATCGAAGCCAAATGGTTCGGGCATATCACAGCCGATGATGTAGTAACAGCGGCAAAAGTTTACCTGGAACTGATCAGGAAGAAACCTCACACGAAATTACTGAACGACAAATCACTGGCAAGTGGTGACTGGCAGGATGCAAACGATTGGTTGGAGTATGAGTGGCTGCCCCAGGCAATGGAAGCTGGCTTAAAGTGTTTTGCCCATGTGTACTCTTACAACATGTTTAGTAAACTCTCAGCAAGAGATCTATACCTTCGCATTATACCTGATCTGCAGATGGAGAATTTTTTGAGCCGTCGCAACGCCAAAGCCTGGCTAGAGGCTTGCAGCGAACAAAAAAACACCACAGAGCCTACATCTTAAATTGGGTAAATTACTGCTTGTATCAGCTAAACACTCACTAAAAGCTTGCGTCTTTCTCTTAAAATGGCTCAAAAATGACTTATTTTTGCTGCTCATCTTATACTTATGCAAAAAACAGATACTGCAACAGAACCTGAAGTACAGAATACTGACACTGGTTTTAAGCGCGAGATAAAGCTCTTTGATGCCATCATGATTGTAACAGGCGGCATGATTGGCTCAGGTATCTTTATCGTGACCGCTGATATTGCCCGCACCATGGTGTCGCCGGGGTATATGCTGCTGGTTTGGGTAATATCCGGGTTCCTGACTATTGTGGGTGCCATCAGCTATGGAGAACTATCTTCCATGTTTCCGAAGGTGGGCGGGCAATATGTATATTTAAAAGAAGCCTATAACAAAATGGTGGCCTTCCTGTATGGCTGGACACTGTTTCTGGTAATACAAACTGGCGTGATAGCAGCCGTAGCCGTAGCCTTTGCTCGTTTTACAGGGGTTATCTTTCCGTGGTTCAGCGAAAGTAACGTGCTATTAAGTGTTGCTGGTTTTGATTTTACTTCAGTTCAACTGCTAGCTATACTTAGTATCGTATACCTTACCTACATCAACTCTAGGGGTGTCAAAAGTGGAAAATTAATCCAGAACATCTTTGGCAGCACGAAACTGGTGGCGCTATTCGGTCTTATACTTTTTGGCTTCCTGTTGGGCATAAACGAAACCGCTATCCAGGCTAACTTCACCAACTTCTGGGGCACTACACAATCAACGTCCGGCACCGAACTGATTCCTCCGGCCGGCTGGGCCCTGATCTCAGCAGCTGGTATAGCCATGGTGGGTGCACTTTTCTCTGCCGACTCTTGGAATAACATCGGCTTCTCCGGAGATGAGATCGTGAACCCAAAACGTACCATTGTACTAAGTATGGTTATTGGCTCTGCGTTGGTTACAGGCATTTACTTGCTTATAAACTTGGTGTACCTGCTGGTGCTGCCTATGAACGGCGACCCAAACGGCACAGATGTAATGGCTCTTGGTATTACCTACGCCGACAATGATCGTGTGGCAACAGCTGTGGCAGAGGTGATAGGCGGTTATAAGGCAACTATAGCTATTGCCATACTTATCATGATCTCAACGTTTGGCTGTAACAACGGCGCTATACTTTCGGGTGCGCGTGTATACTATGCCATTGCCAAAGACGGACTATTTTTTGAGAAACTGGGCCACCTGAACAAGAACGGCGTGCCTGCCGCTGCGCTTTGGCTGCAGTGCATCTGGGCATGCCTGCTCTGCCTTTCCGGCACCTACGGCAACCTGCTGGACTATGTAATTTTTGCTGTAATGCTCTTTTACATATTAACCATTATAGGCGTGTTTGTACTGAGAGTGCGCAGGCCAGAGTTACCCCGCCCTTACAAAGCATTCGGCTATCCTATACTTCCGGCCATGTACGTTATCTTGGCTTCAGCAATCTGCGTTATCCTGCTTATTTACAAGCCTAATTATACCTGGCCAGGCTTTATTATTGTGGGTTTGGGCATACCTGTATACTATTTCTTCGGCAGCAATTTTAAGCGGCACGCAAAGTAGCGACATAATCAATAAGCGAAAACATAAAAAAGCCTGCAGCACCAGTTGCAGGCTTTTTTGTTACACAGCCTTATGCTAAAGGTCTTTGCAGAACGTACAAATGCTGCTAACGTAGTAAATGTTTAAACTATATAGGAAGAGTGCCTGACTGAGCTTTTTGTGCAGGGTTCACACTCTACTTAAACAGAACATTAGACCTAAGTACGGCAAAATATGGACCTAACTTTCAGCAATCTCTTCTTTGTAAAGAAGGAGATGTTCCCACAGGAGAAGCAGCTAGAGCACGAGGAGCACCACCAAAGAACAGGTTGGGTGTATTACTGCACATTAGTGCTGGGCCTCTGGCTTATTGCTAACCCTCCCACCGCTGATTACCAAGTTCCGGCAATGGTGTGGAGCGATGTTATATCTGGGTTTCTGCTAATAGGCCTGAGTTACTTTGCGCTTAAACCCTATAAACTTTGGGCACAGTGGGCTATCGTTTTTATTGGTGTTTGGCTTTATATTGCCCCCATGGTTTTCTGGACGGAGAAAACTGCCGGTTTATTGAGCGGCTATTTAATAGGAACACTTGTTATAGCCTTCGGCATTATCATACCCAGGCAGCCTGGCATAAAATTGTTCGCCCAATCAGGCCCTAACATACCCGGAGGCTGGTCCTATAACCCCTCATCGTGGAGCCAGCGGATACCGGTTCTGTTTCTTGCCTGGCTCGGCTTTTTTGTAGCACGCTATATGGGAGCTTTTCAGTTAGAACACATAGACACCGTGTGGGACCCGTTTTTTGGAGATGGCACCCGGAAAGTTTTAACCTCTAAAGTATCTGAGTCTTTTCCTGTGTCGGATGCTTTGCTTGGAGCCTTCTCTTATATTATGGATGTGGTCTTTGCCTATGCAGGAGGCACCCACCGCTGGCGAACCATGCCGTGGGTTGTGATTATTTTCGGTATTCTAATTATACCCTTAGGTGTAGTTAGTATTACACTGGTTATACTCCAGCCAGTATCTGTAGGCTACTGGTGCACCCTCTGCCTTACAAGCGCTACCATATCATTGATCATGATTCCTTTTACTATTGATGAGGTGCTTGCTACCCTGCAACTGATGCGACATGAAAAAAAAGCCAGAAATACTTCCTACTGGAAAACACTTTGGTTTGGTGGCACCATGGACGGTGAAACTGAAGAGAAGAAAAGTCCAGAAATACTGTTAGAACATACAGGTAGAGTTGTTATTGAAGACCTATTGCGCACACCTTGGAATCTGGTTGTTATTATGGCTATTGGCGCCTTGCTTATGCTGGCGCCGGCATTACTGCAATACAGTGGCACAATGGCAGACAATCACCATGTAACGGGTGCGCTTATGATTACATTCGTCATTATTGCCATGTCTGAGGTGGCTCGCCCGCTGCGTTACATCTTTATCCTGTTTGGCATCTGGCTTGTTGCATCGCCCTGGATACTTGGTTCAGGAGAAGGCGCAGCTATGTGGAGTAGTATAGCCTCTGGGGTTCTCGTAATTGCCCTGTGTTTCCCTCGCGGAAAAATAGAGGACAAAAGAGGAAATTATGATAAGTACATCATCTGAGGTAATAGTAACAGAAACTTTGAATGCTGCAGCACAAAGGGAGCCTGGCATATAATCGGCTGCCAGTGCTGTGACTGTAGTATATCTGAAACCAGCTTATCGCTGTTCGGAACTAGGCTGAGGCTGAAAGTTGTGCTGCATCATAGTACTCAACAAAATTACAAACAACCTGGGTGCAGGAGGATTTTAAAACCAATATTTGGCACCTACGCCTACTGTTAAGATCAAGAATGTGATCGCTGTTAGATGCCAGCGATCACGTCTTGTGAGCTCACTGCAATTTCTACTGTATCCAGTAAAACGTTCAAAACAGGTGCCTCCACTTCTTCGGCTACCTTAGCAGTGGCTATTTCTTTTTCAGTTGCCTTTACGCTTACAGTTTCTTTAGTTGCAAGTCCGAAGGCTAAAAATGCGGCGAATAACAGAACAATAATTTTCATGGTTTTATTTTGGACTAATGGATATACTTTAATTCTTGGTTTATCAGATTACTGCTTCTCAGCAACAATCTCCACTTCTGGCAGCAGGTTTGGGTAAGATTTATATTCGTTTAACTCTGTTCTCTGCTGCATCTTTTTCATGTCGTCAGCAGATTTTTTAACAGTGGCTCCAAAACCGAATAAAAAGGCGAATAACAAAACGATAATTTTCATAGTAGTAAGTTTTAATGTTTTTATGACTGATTGATGTTACAAAGATATTATATAGTACTTTGTTATACAAGGTACTGTTGTCTATATTACTACCTTTTTATACAAACACCCTTATTTTGTCCGTGAACTGCTTGCATCTAAGGATGAACAACGGTACCTATTTTTGGAGCTTTTAGGCTCATAATCAGCAGAAAGACACTGCAATAAGTCTAAAGGCTGCAGTCTAAATTAGTTTTATTTAAAATTGTTTGCCGCCTGCACAACGTATGCTAATAATCCCTATTTTAGCATCTTAATTACCGCTACCCATAAACTAAAAACTATGAAATTCAGAAAAAAGCATGTGGCTTTAGCCGCTGTACTTACTATTGCTGCTGCTACATCACTTCAAATCCGGCAAGACATTCCCGCTGAAGAACTCAATACAAAGTATACTACCCCTGCCTCTAAGTTTATAAGTATAGCCGGGGCCAACCTGCACTACCGCGACGAAGGCCAGGGTACGCCTATTATACTTCTACACGGCACCGCTGCCTCGCTTAACACCTGGGACGGCTGGACAAAAGAGCTCAGCAAAACACACCGTGTACTGCGCCTCGACCTGCCAGGCTTTGGTTTAACAGGCCGCAACCAAACCGATACCTATTCTATTGCCTATTACTCAGAGCTGGTACAGCAGTTTATGGATGAGATGGGTATTGACAAGGCGCATATTGCCGGCAGCTCACTGGGCGGGCAAATAGCTTACGACTTTGCAGCCTCGCACCCGGAGCGTGTGCAAAAGCTTATACTTGTATCGCCTACAGGAGTAACCAACGCAAACGACAAAAGCATTTCCATGCCGTTCCTGATGGCACAGACGCCCCTGCTAAAGGAATCATTGAAGTATATTACCCCACGTTTCATAGTTGAGAAAAGCCTAAAGGAAGTATACGGTGATGACAGTAGACTAACCGATGAGGCCATCACCCTAAGTCACGACCTGCTGCTACGGGAAGGTAACCGCGAAGCATTTATACTTCGAATGAACACAGTGGATGAGGATAACCTGGCCAAATTAACTCAGGTAAAAGCTCCCACACTTATACTTTGGGGAGAGGCAGATGCGTGGGTTCCTGCTCATAACTCCTCACGTTTCTTAAAAGACATCAAAGGATCTGAGTTAAAGACATATGCCGGTGCCGGCCATATCCCCATGGAGGAACTCTCACAGGAAACGGTGCAGGATGCCCTGGCCTTTCTGGGAAGCGAGATCGCAGCAAACAACTAAGCATCAGCTACTGCCAATCCTATAGTACACAAAATGGCAGTAGCTGATTCCTTTTTTCTTAAAAACCCTTCTCCCGCGTTGCGTACAAGCATACCATGAGTAAAGTATACTTTATCAGTGGGCTTGGGGCAGACTGGCGCATGTTTCAGTTCCTGAAGCTGCCAGACCACATAGCGCAGTACCAGGTAAAGTGGCTGGAGCCATTAAGCTTTGATGAGCCACTGGATAGCTATGTAAAGCGCCTGTTGCCACAGATCGAAGATCCTAACCCTATTCTTGTTGGTTTCTCGTTTGGAGGGTTGGTAGCCATTGAACTAGCCAAAATTATCAAACCAATCCGAATCATTGTCATATCTAGCCTGGCTACCAGGTACGCATTGCCTTGGTATTATAAGTTGGCAGGGAAAGCACTGCTGCACAAGTATGTGCCATTTAAGGTAATGCAGAACACCTACCCTATTGCACCTTTTTTCTTTGGAGCTCAAACCCCTTATGAAAGAAGGTTACTGAAGTCTGTGTTTTTTAGAATAGATGAGAAGTTTTTACGCTGGGCACTGGCCAGGCTGCTCGACTGGAAACAAGAAGCCATGTCTCCCGGGCTCATACAGATCCACGGCACTGCAGATAAAGTTCTTCCTTTTGTAGATGAAGCACACACTATCAAAATTAATGATGGAGAACACCTGATGGTGATACATCGTGCCGAAGAAGTTAGTGCTGTTTTAAGCCGAATTTTACTAGATTGCACTCATGACGGACAAGAATAAATTTATAGTTACCACCACCAGCGGTGAGACTGCAGATCTCACAAATGCAACTACATTAAAGAGTAACAACCTATACCCTTTTGGCAGACATAACTACTCTGTTTATGAGACACCAGAAGGCCTGTTTGTGCGTGGCCTGAACAGCGGCGAACGCGAAACTATGCTCACCCACTTCGAAATGCTGGACGAGGCAACGGCCCGCAACTACAAACACGAATACACCCGCGAAGACGATTAAGCAGCCTATGCAACTCAGTTTTTGGGAAAAAGACACCTACTTTAGCAACATTGATGTACTGATTGTAGGCAGCGGTATTGTTGGCCTAAATGCAGCGCTGCATCTGAAAACTGCACAACCCAAGCTAAAGATATTGGTGGCAGAGCGTGGCTTGCTTCCTACGGGAGCAAGTTCTAAAAATGCCGGTTTTGCATGCTTTGGCAGCCCCTCTGAGTTGCTCGATGATCTTAGCCACCACACCGAAGATCAGGTTTTTGGGTTAGTAGAACGGCGCTGGAAAGGACTGCAGCGCCTGCGCCAGAACCTCGGCGACACTGCCATCGACTACCACCGCTGGGGCGGCTACGAATTGTTTGTGGATGCCCAGGAGGAACTTTATACTTCCTGCCTCGATAAACTGCCCTACTTTAACAAGCAACTTCAAAGTATAACCGGTGAGGCGGATACTTTTCAGCAGGCAGATCATAAAATAAGCGACTTTGGTTTTAAAAACCTGTCGCACCTGCTGCTAAGCACAGCCGAAGGCCAGATAGACACCGGCAAAATGATTCTGGCGCTCACGCAGAAGGTACAGGCTTTGGGAGTGCTTGTGCTAAACGGACTGGAGGTGCAGGAGCTTCACGACGAAGGCTCGGGCATTACGGCCACTACCACTCAAAGTATAAATATAAAGGCAAAGGCTGCTCTGGTAGCTACCAATGGTTTTGCCCAAAAGTTACTTCCTAATGTGGCAGTGGTACCGGCGCGGGCACAGGTACTAATTACCAAACCTATAGAAAATCTAAAATTCAAAGGCACCTTCCACTACGATTGTGGTTATTACTACTTCCGCAACATTGGCAACAGGGTCTTGTTTGGCGGTGGTCGCAATTTAGATTTTAAGACAGAAGAAACCACTGAGCTTGGATTAACTGAGCTGGTGCAGCATAAACTGGAAGAGCTCCTGCACACAGTTATACTTCCTGATACTCCTTTTGAAGTAGAGCACCGCTGGAGTGGCATTATGGGCTTAGGCAATCAGAAAACAACAATTGTAGAACAGGTGTCTGAGCGGGTGAGCTGCGCTGTGCGCATGGGTGGAATGGGAGTAGCTATTGGCTCTTTGGTGGGAGAAGAAGGTGCAGAACTTGTTCTTCAGCAAGTATAAATCACATCAAGAGTATCAATAATTATTTATCGATAATCAATAAATAATCATTGCATATCACCCAACTATTTCTATAATTGTCTAAACTAATGTAGAAATCGATGGAAAGGATCAAACTACTTACAATTGCTCTGACTGTTAGTAACATATTCAGAATATTGCTCATAGCCTTTATTACTCTGTTAACTTTTGTTTTTATTCACTGGCATATCAATCCGGAAGCATACAGTACAGTAAAATTGTCTGGTTTTGAGCATAGTAACACTACAAGTCTTTACACTACAAGCTTTACTATTACTTCTACTACTGCAACTAATGTAGGCAATGCAGAAGATAAGGTTATGTTTCTTCAGGACATAAGCCAGTTGTCTCTTTATCTATTTTATTTACAATCCGTTGCAATACTCATCATCTGGATATTCATCCTTCAGCAAATCAGTAAGCTGATCAGATCGGTGCGGGAGTTACAGACTTTCCGTAATAGTAACAGCACCACACTTCGGAGAATAGGCCGTTATTGTTTCCTGATTTTTATACTTACTGCTTTTAGATGGGCTGAGACAGAAACTGGTTCATTTATCGGAATTTACATCAACTACTTGCCAGTCCTGTTTATGTTAGGCGCCTTTATACTTGCCGAAATTTTTGAGGAAGGGAATAAACTTTACGAAGCAGAGCAACTGACAATATAATGGCAATAGTCGTGAACCTGGATGTGATGCTGGCCCGTAGGAAAATGTCACTATCAGAACTGGCCGAAAAGGTTGGTCTTACCCTTTCAAATCTCTCTATTCTAAAAACAGGTAAAGCCAAAGCAATTAGGTTTTCTACTTTAGAGTCTATCTGTGAAGCCCTTGATTGCCAACCCGGGGATATTTTGGAGTATCAGCCGAATTAAGTCTGAACTAAAAGGGCAAACAAGTTAGCTTGTTTGCCCTTTTAGTTTAAATACTTGATATGTGTGATTAAACTGATATCCATCTACTTGAAGTTTGGTATAACATAGGTCTGGCGCGTTTAAGGGCTTCCTGCTCAGAGGCATAAAAAGCCTGATACTCTTCCTCACTCATTTCTTCACGTAAGGCAATATGAAATCTGGCTAATTCGGGATAAAGTTGGTTGCGCTCCCGGCGTTCTTCGGGACTGTTTCTGTTAAAGTCAAAAAAGCTTTTCATGATAAGTTTCAAGGATTAAACAATTGATTTCTAGCTGATTCAGCAAAGATAACATACTCCATAGCGTAGCTTTTTGTTCAGCTATTTTTCTGCTGTTGCTCCAAAAATGGCCTGTTATCGCTTCTTTCGCTAAAAAAAAACTGGCTGCACCAAAATGATACAGCCAGTTCACTAATAAACAAGTGATCTTGTGTTATATCTGTCCTTTTTCGGCAGCTTTCTTGAGCTTCTCATTAGCAAAGATAGCCACCTCAACTCTTCGGTTCTGCTGCATACCTGCTGCAGTACTATTACTTGCCACTGGCATCGATTCGCCAAAACCTTGTGCAGTTACACGTGTTGCAACTACACTGTTAGCTGTAAGCTGGTGGTATACAGAACTTGCCCTGCGCTCTGATAAGCTTTGGTTATGAACATCTGTACCTCTGGCATCAGTGTGACCCTCTACTACCACATTGGTGTCTTTATACTTATTAAGGGTTTTGCTAAGCTCCGCAATATTATTCTGCGCTGTATAGCTGAGTCTATCTGAATTGGTATCGAAAAGAATGCCTGAGTCGAAGGTGATCTTTATGCCCTCTCCTACGCGCTCTACTTTTGCATTAGCTAATTCTCGCTGCAGTTCCTCTGCCTGCTTATCCATATAGCGGCCAATAACGGCGCCTGCGGCTCCACCCACGGCAGCACCTACAATGGCACCAGCGGCAGTGTTCTTATTTTTCTTACCAATAAATCCACCGGCTACACCACCTACCACGGCTCCAATTACGCCGCCTTTTACGGTTTTGCTTACCGGTTTTCTGGTTGTTGTCTGTGCACTGGCAGCTATTGTCCCTAACAAGAAAACCACCACCAATAAATAAGCTATAAATGTTTTACTACTTTTCATGTCACTTCAAATTAAATTGTGCGGTCAGCCTTCCTTTTTACCTTTCTCTTTCGGGGTTGCTGACAATCGTACAATTTCAACTCTCGTGCCAAATTTTAAAAAAGTCAACAAATCACGCCTAAAGCACTATTTGTCAACACTTTTAAAATTAACCACGATTATTACACATTAAATCCAAGTGCCACACAGCACAAAAAAACCCGGCTATAAAGGCCGGGCTTTTGATGCTTATTTTAAAAGAACTATTTCAAACCAAGCACATCCACACCCTGCTCAAATACAATATCAACAGGTATGTTTGCTTTGGAAAGCCTGTCTAGGTCAGCCTGCAACTGCGGACTCACCTGCCCCTGGTTGTTTAGTAGGTTGCCTACGCCGGCATAGTCGCCTTCGCCTTGCAGGGTAAGTATCTTCTCAGAGAGCTTATTCATGGCTTCGCGCATCTTCTCGTAATTCACTCTATACTTTCCTGTCTGCTCGTCGCGCTCAAAAGCACCGTTTTCTTTAAAGAAGTTAAAGCGCACCATGTTGGCCTTGCCGTGTGCACTAGCCGCTCCAAAACGAACCGAACGGAAAATACCAGCCAGGAAAGTCGTATAGTAATCTTTCAAGTCACCTTCAAGTTCACCCTTCTCCTGCAGTTGCGTGATCATGTATAAGCCCAGGATATCAGCTTTGCCTTCTTCCAGAGCAGAGGCATGTTCTTTTAAAGCCTCACGCACAGTGCCTTTGTTATTGACGGTATTTTTGATACCCAGACCGTGCGCTACCTCGTGGAACATAGTGTTTGCAAAGAAGGCATCAAATGTTACGTGCTTCTGCTGGTCCTCCACAATTAATTCATCCGCAATAGGCTCCATAATCTTATCGAACTTGGCACGCATGGCATTTTTCAATTGCAGACGGCGCGTTCCTTTTTTCAACTGCACTTCCTCGTCGTTTGGCAGGTTAATGGCAATTGTTTTACTACCTGCGTTGCTATCGCCGGCATAGTAAACTACATCGTAAGCATTCAGGTCGGAGTCGGTGCCCGGAGTCTCGGTTTTAAACTTAGCAGGCACAGGTAAACCACGCTGCAACTCCGGCAAAAACGCAGCATACTTTGCCAATCGCTGACTCCACTCCATATCTTTTACTAGTACATAAGCCTCATGCGCCGCTTTGTAACCAAATAGTTTATCCTCATAGGTTTCTATCGGTCCAATCACCACATCAATCTTGTTGTTCTTCATGTCCATCCAGGCCAGGTCGCTTGGCTGGTAGTTATCTGTAAGCACGGCCTCTGCACGCAGGTTCAGGTATTTCTTAAGGCCCGGCTCCTCAGCAAGGGCAGCTGCCTGCTTTAACAAATCTGACACGCGCTTAACCTGGTCTTTAAACTGCACATGGTAAGGCACTGTGATCAGTTTGCCATTGGCATCGCGGCGCAGGAAAGTATACTGGCTGGTTTTATCTTTCAGGTTAGCCTGCTCAAACTCTTCTTTGGTCATGTCGGCAGGGTAAAAATTAGCGGCATCTGGCTTTGGTCCAACACCCGGCACAAAAGGCTCGTTGTTGTTTAATCTATCCCAAGGGCCATAGTTTATCTGCACAAAGCGCTTCAGTTGATCGTCGTTAAGCGCAGTCATCAGAGAGTCTCTTTTACCATATGCCTCATACCAGAAAAGTCCGTTCATGATATCGCCGGCCTCTATCAGCAAGGGGATCATCTTGCGCTCATTCTCGCTCAAGTGGCTCAGGTCAGACGTCAGGCGAACAGTAGTATACATATCCAGCTTCTGTTTCATGCTGTCGCTTGCTTCTACTGCCGTGGTAGCAGTATCGCCTTCAGTTGTTTTGCTTGTACAGCCAAAAGTGGCCGCCGTTATAGCCGAGGCAAACAGTATGTGCTTTCCTTTCATTATGGTTTTATAGGTTAGTTGCAGGTATGAATATAGTGATTTTTATGTTGAGGTGAAATAACGGGTAGTTGTAAGGTGAGGTTATGTTTGAGTGTGTCTAAAAACAAAAGAGGCAATGCATCCGGTGCATTGCCTCTTCGAAACAAAATATTTTATGCTTTAAAACAGGCCGAATAGCTCTACCTGCACCTTCTCTATGATACTGCCCAGATCTTCTGGGTTAGCTACAAAGTCAAGGTTATTTACATCGATCACCAGCAGTTTGCCCTGATTGTAGTTACTCATCCAGGTATTGTAGTGCTCGTTTAGATTGCGCAGGTAGTTTATGCTGATGCTGCTTTCATAATCGCGATTGCGCTTTTCAATCTGCCCTATCAGTTTAGGTAGATCCGCCTTCAGGTAAATCATCAGGTCTGGCGCCTTGACCATGGTAATCATCGACTCAAATAACGCAAAGTAGTTGTCGTAATCGCGGGTGGTCATTAAGCCGGATTGGTGCAGGTTTTTAGCAAAAATGTGTGCATCTTCGTAGATAGTGCGGTCCTGGATTACACTGCGGCCATTTGTCTTGATCTGCTGTACCTGGTTAAAACGGCTATTCAGGAAAAAGACCTGCAGATGGAAAGACCAGCGCTCCATATCTTCATAAAAGTCTTTCAGGTACGGGTTGTTCTCAACCGCCTCTAAGTATAAATCCCACTTAAAGTGTTGCGACAGCTTGGTGGCCAGGGTGGTTTTGCCAGCGCCAATGTTGCCTACAATTGCAATATGCATGATAATCTGAGGTTTTTAGTAAAAGCCGGTTACAAAAGTAGTTTTTTTTGCTTAGATGCAGCCCCCCGTTTTGATTAAAATACCCAAGAGTTATCCACATCCTGAAATGTGCAAAAAAGCTTGCCCACACATTTACTTTTTAACTAACAGGCAGGCTTGCCGTAAGCTTATAGTACAAACCAAAAGAAAACAAGCTATGACAAAAGGACATAATCAAGACCGAAACAAGCAGAGTAAGCCTGAGGCAAGGGATAAAAACAATGTTAAAGAAAACCGTCATTTAACCGATCAGAAACAGAATAAAAGCCCAGACCAAGGCCGCAACGCTAATGAAAAACAGTCTGGCGGCACCAAAGGACAAAATGCCATCTAAAAAAATAGCCCCTGCAGCTTCTAAACTGCAGGGGCTATTTTTTTATACTTTATACTTTAACGCTGCTCTTCACGCATTTCCTGATACCTGTCTTTGGCTTCCCGGCTTTTTTTGAGGGTGGCAAACTCTACCTGCAACGCAGCAATTTTAATTTTATCGCCGTTATTTAGCTTCTCCAGCACCTCAGTTTTACGGGTGTTTAGCTCCCCTACCACAAACTCGGCGTACTCCCAATCGCTTAGACTCCAGCTGCGCCTGTGCTCGCGGGTAACTGTCAAGGCCAGTTCAAAAGCTTCGCGCAGGTTTGCAGGCTTTATACTTGCAATGCGAGTTGTGGCGGTCATGATCTTCTCCCAATGCTCCAGCTTTTCCCTTTCCAGGGCAACAGGCTTGCGAGTTTCATTACGCTCTTCCCACTCCTTGTACTGCGATTTCATTTCTCCATATTCCTCCCTCGACTTATCCGACATTTTTCGGGTGTTCTGGTCCAGGGAATACGTAAGCTGCCTGTACTCCTTTTTTACTGTAGGCCACTCTTTGCGAATGGTACTATCGGCAAGGCCAGCTTTATGCTGCATCCAGCTCCTGAACGCGGCAAGGTCTTTTTCTAACTGAGTGGTTGCTTGTGCCTGGGCACCGAAAGCCATCACGGAAAACGCAATGGCAAAGGCCCATTTTGTAAACGTACTTCTGATCATAGTCAAAGCTGTATTGGTTGCTGTATAACTCTCCATTACAGTAAATATTATGCCAAAGATATATTTTAACTACAGGCTTAAAAAGAATTTCTTGTATGATTATTCTGAAAGTGCGCGAAATCAAATCATAACATAGGCTTAATCAAAATTGCACTATCTTTTAGCTAAAACTTTCGTTAATAGGCATAAGAGACTTTTACAAGTGTCGTTTTTATAACATTCAAGAGAGTACGCAGGCACCCTTAATCTGCAATTTGCACCTAGGCCCATGAGCAGACAACATAAAGGCAGTTTTCACGAAACAGTTGTTTCCATTACCAATAATGATGAGATTATTCTTAGCGTAGATGAATTCCCATTCGAATCTGCGCTAAGCCTGTCGCCGTTGATTGCCTACTGGGAGGATAAATTAATAAGTGACCCTAACTGCAATGCATCCAAGATAAGCGAACTAGCCGGCATGCTCCGCCGGAAGTCTGACCTTATCTCCCCCATTCATGATGTTTCGATCATAGACAAGCACATCGACACCGTTGATTTGTTGATGGAGGATATTTTTGCGGGTGCACTCTGGGAAAATGATTTAAAAGCAGTAGTGGCGCCGTTCCACTTTGAGAGCTTTTATGCCACTCCAAAACTGGAAGAGCTGAAGCTATTGGGCGGCAACAATTACTCCGAAAAACTGAACATTGATAAAAAAACACTGCTTTTCAGGCTTACGCTGTCGGCATACACAATCATACTCGATAAGTTTTACAACGCCAACTTCTACATCGACGAGCCTTTTATTTTTACCATAAAGGATAAATTTACTAACCTTGACCGCCACTATAAACTTACCATCGACCTGAAGTTTATGGAGGTGAAGGCTAAAGGAGAAGTTAAAAAGCTTAAGGCGCAGGAAATAAACTTCCTGATTAACCGCTACAACAACCTGGACCTCTGGATGCAAAAGCTACCGCCAGAGAACTTTGAGTTTTCTGGATTCGCCATATACGACTTTACAGATGTTACCATTGAGGAGACGATATCCTCGCTAAGGTACGAGTTGCTGGATCGTGACTCTGTAGCAACCGAGGAAGGTTTTGATATACTGCAGCAAAAGCTAAGGGTGCTGTTCGGGTTGCCTGGCATTAAACTCGGTTTTGCCTCCTGCCCTGCCATGCGTGAGTTCGACACCACCTATGCCCGCAAAATCTGGAACGGCCTTGTACTTACCCATGGCTCCGACTTAAAACTGGCAGACCTAAAAGGCTCTATTTACGAACCCGTTATTAAAAAAGGACACACTGTAATTGTAGAAGACCTGAAAGTGCTGCCCGAGCCTACTAAAATTGAAGATCTTTTGCTGGAACATGGGGTACGCAACCTTATTGTAGCGCCACTGGAGTACGAAGGCAGAATAATAGGTTTGATGGAACTGGCCTCGCCTATACCCGGTGAATTGAATGCGCTTTCCACTATCCGTTTGAAAGAGGTTCTGTCGCTCTTCGCCCTGGCCATGAATCGTGGCTTGGAAGAGTTGCGCAGCAGCATACAGAACATCATAAAAGAAAAGTATACAGCCATACATCCTATTGTAGAGTGGCGCTTTACGCAAGCCGCCATCAACCTACTAGAGAAAATGGAGCGCAATGCCACCTCCGAAATAGAGCCTATCGTGTTCCGAGACGTTTACCCACTTTATGGCTCATCAGACATACGAGGCTCTGCAATAGAACGCAACAAGGCCATACAAGGCGACCTGCTGGAGCAACTCGTGCTGGCTAAAGAAGTTATACTTGCCGCAAAAGACAACTTGCCGCTTACTATACTCGATGAGTTGATTTTTAAGATTGATAAGCTGTCGCAAAACATTGTGCAGGACCTTGCATCCGATGAGGAGTCTATTATACTTGGTTTTTTGAGAGAAGAGATAGAGCCGCTGTTTGAGCATTTCACAAAGCAAAACCCTGCCGCCGAACGTGCCATCCAAGTATACCGCACCGCAATTAACAACCCTTACAAAGTGGTTTATAATAAAAGGCGGGCATACGAAGAAAGTATGTTCATGATCAACGAAACAATCTCTACGTTCCTGGAGCGAGAGGAGGAAAAGGCACAGCAAATCTTTCCGCATTACTTTGAAAAGTATAAAACCGATGGCCTGGAGTATAACATCTACATCGGATCATCGCTACTGAACAACGGTAACTTTCAACCGATTTACTTAAAAAACATGCGTTTGTGGCAGCTTATGCTCACCTGCGAAGTAGCCCGGCGCATCCATAACCTGCGGGCAAACCTTAAGCTCCCGCTGGAGATAACGCAGCTTATACTTGTGCACAGCGATCCCATCTCGATCCGTTTCAGGCTGGATGAGAAAAAGTTTGACGTAGAAGGCGCTAATAATATCCGCTACGAAATCATCAAAAAACGTCTGGACAAAGCTACTGTGCGCGGAACCGAAGAGCGCCTCACGCAGCCAAACAAAATAGCCATTGTGTACACACAGCAAAAAGAAGTAAATGAATATATACGTTACATTGAGTTTCTGCAGTCTGAGGGATACATTGGCAAGCACATCGAACGTTTGGAGTTGGAGGAAATGCAGGGTGTACAAGGGCTTAAAGCACTTCGCATAGAAGTTAGCTTCAACGAGCATCTCCGCCACGACATTGACGCAGGAGACGAGTTGCTTAGTATAGCCCAAAATGCAAGTTTAAATTAGCTTTATCACAAGCATAAAAATATATTTAATCCTATATTTAAGCTTGATCTAAATTATTTTTAAAATTTTTAGCGATAGCAACCATCAATAATTAGCATTGATTTTCAATTACTTAATACATCTAAAAGTATAAGTATTATACCCTGCCATTGCCCTCCAAAGAAAAATTATCTAACAAAGTGCAATTATTCTTCAGCTTCTTCCGTTTTCACTGAAACCTAACGGCAGCAGGTGCCGTAACGGTCTAATTTTTTTCAACTTTTTCAACTTTTAGCCAAATGAAATTGAAAAACAGATTTTTACCTGCCATGCTTTTATTCGGTGTGGTAGCGCTAAGCTCTTGTGAGAAGAGTGAGCAGGAAAGTGTAACGCCGGAGTTTGAGCAAAACACTATCTCACAAGTATTAGCAGATTCATCAAAAGTTACTTCCTACAATTTTGCAGGACAAACCGTAACCCAGGTCAACCACTACGACAAAGAGAGCGGAGAAATGGAAACTTATGAGAGGTTTGAACGAGATGCGAAAGGCAAACTAACCAAAGTAACAACACACGCTGGCGCCAACCACGCGGTACTGTCGGTACAAATGTATGCTTACTCAGATAAAGGTAATCTTGCAAGAACCACTTCAACTTACTACAACAACGGCAACGTAGAGTATACTTCTTACGCTACTTACAGCTACAAAGAAGATCAGACACTAGAGAAAAAGTCTGTTTTTGAAGGAACAGGCGATAAAGGAAAAGCCAAATCTTATACTACGTATGAGGTTCTTCCGAACGGAAACTACACCCAGGAGCAGCAGTATGTTATAGATGATAAAGGCACCGCCAAGCTTTTCTCAACTACAACCTATTCTTACGATACAAACCCGAACCCATTCTTTGAGTTTGCCGAGCCAGGCACTGCAAGCAGCCCGAATAACATGATTGCAGCCAGCACAACCGTACATGGCACAAAAAAGACATACAAGTATACTTATTCTTATACATATGATGAGGCAGGTTACCCTGTTAGCCAGACGGTTGTAAAGCCAAACGGCAAACGCGAAACCTATACTTACGTGTACAGCAAATAAGCTTACATTCAGCAACATTAGTTTAGGCCAGCTCCGGATTTATTCGGGGTTGGCCTTTTTTGTATGGTACAGATCTGTTCACCGCTGCATACATACTTTTATTTCGTTATATTTGTATATACCTAAAACATACATACCAATGGCGAAAACCAGACTAACTGTAAATAACAACGGCTCTCTGCGCGTAGAGGGAGATTTTGAAATAGTTGACAAAAATGGCAATGTATATGGCCTTGGCGGAAGAGAACTGGTTTCTATCTGTCGTTGCGGTTTGTCTAAAAACAAACCTTTCTGCGACGGCTCACATAAAGGACACTTCGAGCACGAAGCCGAGGCGTTTGATTTGCCTCCTAAAAAATAAATTTTGCATGTATGGCTGAGCGCCTGATAACAATTGCCACGTTTAACGATGTAACTGAGGCCCATATATTAAAAGGGCGCTTAGAAGCAGAAGGCATACTTTGCTTTTTAGGCGATGAAAACATAGTAGGCGTGCACCCTTTTTACGCAACTGCAGTTGGCGGGGTAAAGCTAAAAGTGCCTGAAACAGATGTGATGGAGGCCAAAGCCATACTTAACCGCATACAGGAAGGCAATACCGATTTTGATTATGACACCATTGAACTGGCACCACCCATGCAAGAGCACGTGGAGAGCACAAAATGCCCCAACTGCGGATCTGATAATGTGGAGCAGCAAAAGTTTAATAAAACGGTCTTCTCTATCAGCTACCTGTTTCTAGGGTTTCCGTTGCCGTTTCTGAATCGTAAAAAGTTTGTGTGCCACGAGTGTGGCCATACTTGGAAGTCAAACTAAAAGAGGGGCCTTTCAGCCCCTCTTTTAATCCATATTACCAAATTATTATATTCCTTCGTTAAACGGAATCGGGAAACTAACCCACACATCATCTCCTGGGCGATCTATTGGCAGCTGGCCAAGCCTATTGTAGCGGCGCAGATCAATCCAGCGATGGCCTTCAAAGAACAGTGAATAACGTCGCTGCCGGAGCATTTCTGTAATCAGAGCATCTTTCGTAACCAATCCACTGTAAGGCAGCAGTCCGTGGCCTGTGCGAATAATGTTAAGTGCACTTACAGCATCCAACAATGCACCTGTCTGTATCTTGGCCTCCGCATAAATCAGAATCAACTCCTCGTTCCTGATGATTGGCACAGGATCAGTGTTGGAGCTAAATACTGTTATATCATACCGGCTGGTCAGGCCGCTCTGTGTTGCCGGCTCATCACGTAAAGCCACCTTCGACAGGCGATCGTCACCTGGAGTAGCATCAGCTACAAAGCTAGGATGAGCAAGTCGCAACTCTCCTTTAGCATTACGTCCAATAAAGAGCGGATTCACAATATCCCCGGATGCATCACTAAAAGTATAATATACTCCTTTGTTGAAGTTTGTATTCAGCTCCAGAAATGATCCTTGAAGTGCCTGCAGTGCGCCACTAAAGTTTTCGCGATACACAGCAACACGAGCAGCAAGAGCACGGTTAAACTCTAAGAAATCATCTGGCCCAAAAGGGTCCTTAGGATCAGTGTTAACCAAATCCTCATAGCCACTAGATAAAGAGAATGGAAAAGTTTCTCCGGCACCCTGTAAGTGCGCCTGCGCCTCGTCCAATAATCCGGCAATAGCTGTTAGAGCTGCTGCCCTGTCAACAACTGGCCCTAGATTTTCTGGGTCATCTACATTAACCCGAATTCCATTCTCATTCATCAGTGTCAGGTTCATGAGCAACTGATGTGCTTTTATTGTTTTGGCGAATCCTAAGTAGCCCTGCTTCTGCTGCTCAGTGATTTGATTTGTGTTGTTTGCAGAAGCTATCAGAATGTTAGCGTTTTTCACCGCCCTATACCTTGCGTTCCATGGACGCGTGGTGTAAAACGTGTTGTTATCTAGCACAGCATTGCCAGCACCAAGCAGATCGGAGGTAAAACGCGGATCAGCGCCAGAAAAGCGATAGTACTCACGCCCTACTACACCCACGTCATCATAGTAAGTGCCAATATCGATACGCATAGCTGCCTCTGTACCTGTAACCAAGTTGTTTAGAGATGGGATGCCTGCATTCTCCAGCACCGACTCTATGGTTGGGTTATTTGGATCAGGAATGTCTTCTATTTCGCAGGACGGAAAGACAAGCGAAAGCGCTATGGCACAAATGCCAAACTTATACTTTGTTATATAATTTTTCATGTCTGAGTCTAGTTAGGTTAGAAGCCAATCATAAAGTGGAAAAACATTCTTCTGGATGCCGGGAACGGTGTCACATCCACGCCAGTTGACAGGCCATTGGCTCCAAAATTGGATACTTCCGGATCGTAGCCACGGTAATCAGTTATCACAAAAACGTTATTTGCTGATACACCCACCTTCAAGTTTCGAACAATAGACCCAAAAATATTACGGATTGCTGGCTCTGGCAGATCATAGTATAACCCTATTTCCCGCAAACGTAGGTAAGTAGCATCCTGCACAAAAGGCTCAGCTGAGTTTCCTAGCGCATTGATACGCTCTTGTGCATTAGTAACGCCATCACCATCGTCGTCGTCGTCAAAGTCAGGTGATGTGCCTCCTAAGTCAGTTAACAGTTCCGTCAGGTTGATGTTGTCTCCGCCCTTCTTCCAATGCAATAAGAATGAGAAAGTAAGGTTTTGCTTTACTGTGATAAAATTGTGGAAGTTCATCTGGAAGTCAGGCTGGGCATCTCCGAGTTTCACTACCCCCTGGTCTCCTCTTATACCTTTAATCTGTGTAGCAGATTCGCCCTCTTCTATAAAAAAGGTACCAAGTGTTGTACCGAAAGCACCGAGCGGGAAGGCTGGAACATTAAGCTCTGTAATTTCGGAACGGTTAAGCCAGTAGCTGATTCTAGAATTCCATTTAATAGAAGGTGTTTCAAAAGGAATTGTGTTTAGAGCAAGTTCAACTCCTCTGTTGCGCAGCTCTCCACCGTTTACTACACGAGTTGTAAATCCGGATGAGCCAGGAACGTTCTGGAAAAGAATCAGGTCTGTTACAGTTTTGTTGTAGACAGTTCCTTCAAAGATAATCTTATCACCCCAAAGCGATACGTCTAAACCAGCCTCCAACTCTTTCTGGCGCTCCTGCTTTATCTCGTCGTTGCCTCGCTGTACAGCTGGTATCAAACCAGGTAAGCCGCCGGTGTTAAATGGCACAAATGAAGTATACTTTGCTCCAAACGGCGGAAAACCACCAGACTGACCATAAGCTACACGCAATTTAAATAAATTGATCGCCTCCATTTGCCAGAAATCGAAGTTTGCCAAGTTAACAGCTAATGATGCCTTCGGGAATGCCTGGAACTCATTTACATCAGCATTGTCAGACGATTTGTCGAGGCGTAAGCCTGCCGTTGCAATAATGCGGTCTCTGTAGTTTATCTCCTCCTGAAAGAATAAGCCCTTGTTACGGGTGATCAACCTGTTTTGCGAAACGCTTACAGCGCCAGACTGATCCAGATTAGTTTGATCACCTATTAGGCGGGTTGCCACGTTCAGAATCTGGTTCTGGTTGAAATTCTCTCGTGTTGCGCCCAGTGTTGATGTAAACGTGAGGTTATTATCTGCAAGCGATAGATTGTTTACAATGAACGCGGCATAGTTTGTATTTAAGTTGAAAGCATTACCCTGAATGGATGCTCCTTGTGTAGCCGATGGCCCCTTTATCTGGAACTGCAGCACACTTGGGAAAATAGCAGTTGTTCGGAGGTTGTAGAAGTCTAACCCGCCGCGGATAACGAGTCTTGTGTTGCTCGTTTCACCTCTTTGTAGCTGGGTATTTAATGTAAGACCTCCAAGAAATCTATCTGTAGCTTCTCTGTTTGTTATAAGATCACGCGTTTGTAGAAAGTTTGATCCTGCAAAAGGGTTTTCAGGGTATACCCCATCCGCATTTGGGCGCAGGTCTATAAAACTAGGCGTAGAGGATAATGCTACACCAAAAGAAACACCAGCATTATCATTATTTGTTAGTCCACGATCACTTTCTGAGTTGATATAGTTGGAAGTAAGGCTAAAGTCGAACCGGTCTGATAGAATGTGGTCTAGGTTAAAACGAATAGATTTTTTTTCATAACCAGTTTTCTCGACAATTCCCTCTTCATCCTGAATTAGGCCACCAACAAAAAAGCGGGTTTTCTCTGTACCACCACTTACGTTTAGTCTTGAGTTCAACAGCAAACCGGTGTTACCGTACAGTTCATCCTCATAATCAATAAACCGGTTCTGTTGTTGTGCTTCCAGAAAAAGCGGCACCGCTGCAGCTCCAAAAGATTTTCTTACTCTTTCTTCTGTATAAGTGCGCATGCCAAGTGTATTGGCGATACGTGTAATACCTATATCCTGAGAGAAGTCTACTAGTGTTTTGCCTACTGCGCCTCGTTTTGTGGTAATTATTACCACACCGGCAGAAGCAAGCGACCCGTAAATGGCCGCTGCGGAGGCACCCTTCAGTACTTCTATGCTTTCTATATCTGCAGGGTTGATGTCGGCAATACGGTTAGAGGCATTGTCCTGATTAGAAGAGCTTCCACCACCTGCAGCGTTGGTAACAGCATTTAAACCCGCTGAAATGGATGAGTTATCGATAATGATACCGTCTACTACAAACAGCGGCTGCGCATTGCCAAAAATTGAAGTAATACCCCGAAGCTTCATAGCCATACCTCCACCTGGTGCACCTGAGTTTGCTACAATGTTAGCGCCTACCAGTTTACCACTTATCGCGCCATCAACTGTTTGAGGTGTAGTAATACCCGTAATTTCGCGTGTATTAAGTGATGATACTGCATTTGCCGCGTTGGTTCGCTTTACAGTGGTGGCCAATCCAGTGATAACAACCTCGCTGAGGTTGGTTAGCCGCTCCTTTAACTCAATGTTAAGCACATCAACCGCAGGTGTTACATCTACTGTCTGAGAGACAAAACCTAAGTAAGAGAAGGTAAGCTTACCTGATGCCGTTGGTAGTTGTATACTATAGCGGCCTTCAGCATCTGTGGTAGTACCCTGTGTAGTTCCAACTACGACAACACTTACGCCTGGCAGGGGAATCCCTTTTCCTGCATCTGTAACTGTTCCACGCACAGTGGTCTGGGCATACAGCACCATTGGCACCATCATGAGCAGCAGTAGCAGCAGCCTGATTAGATAAAAGTTCTTCATATTATGTGATTTGAGGTGAGAAATGCAAGCGTTTATAATACACAGCACTTATACGGCCTCAATACATAAAATGTAATTTTTATCATTATTTTTTTAACAAATGGTTAAATTTTCTCAACCTTTACTCCCATAAAACATTAGTTACCTCAATTAATTATGTGATTGTAAGTTAAACTTAAAACCAAAAAGGCTTCCTCATTTACTGAAGAAGCCTTTTTGGTTCTGCTACGAATTTTAAATTACGATGCCAGCCTGTTTACCAGTTCTACATACTCTGCGCGGGCGTCATCTTTGCTCTTGCCCTCCTGCTTTTTCCAGGCATCCCACTTGGCAATGTTCTTAAAGTCGAAACCGCCAGGACGCTCTGTATTCACGTCGCCTTCAGTCGCTTGCTTAAATAGTGCGTATAATTGCAACAGTACATCGTTAGAAGGGCGTTCAGTTAAAGTTTTTGATCTTTCAACTGCACTTTCAAATTCTTCTTGCGTAGCCATAAATTAGGTCGTTGATAAGGTGAGAACCAAAAATAAAAATAAATATGCTGCATGCATAACTTTTGTTTTGTTTTTATTTGCTGCGTTAGCCTCTACCTGTTAATCGGCTCCTGCACTTCTGATATTAGTAAACTTAACTCCATATAAAGTAATATGAAGAAACCTCTGAACTTTGGACCTACGGCAGTTATACTTGCCACTTTACCACTCTGGATCTTCAGCAGTTGCTCCACAAGCAGTAGTACCTCAACAGGCACTACTACATCAGAACAGGTAGCCAGTGCACCAGCTGCCGAGCCGGCAACCCCTCCAACACCACAGCCTCCTATTGCCAAAAAAGTACCGAAAGAGTTAACTGTACATGGAGACACCCGCATTGATAATTACTATTGGTTAAACCAACGGGAAGACCCGGAGGTAATCGCATATCTGGAGGCAGAGAATGCCTACACAAAAAAGATGATGGCTGGCACTGAAGACCTGCAGCAGAAACTTTACCAGGAAATTGTTGGGCGAATAAAGCAACAGGACGAGTCGGTGCCGTTTAAAGATGATGGCTACTGGTACTACACCCGCTACGAAGCCGGAAAAGAATATCCGATTTATGCTCGCAAAAAGGGTAGCTTAACTGCCCCAGAAGAGATAATGGTTAATGCTAACGAGCGTGCAGAAGGACTGAACTACTATGCCGCAGCAGGCATGAATGTAAGCCCGAACAATAAACTGCTGGCTTTTGGCGAGGATACTGTTAGCCGCCGCAAGTATACAATCCGGTTTAAAGACCTTAGCACCGGGCAGATGCTGAAAGACAGAATTCCGAACACCACCGGCAGTGCTGTTTGGGCCAATGACAATAAGACGGTTTACTATACTGTAAAAGACCCGTCGCTTCGCTCCTATAAAATCTTTAAGCACACTTTAGGTACTCCAGCCTCGCAGGATAAGGAAGTATACCACGAAGCCGATGAAACTTTTAGCACGTTTGTCTTCAAAACCAAGTCCGACAAGTATATCATTATCGGCTCCGGCTCCACACTCTCAAATGAGTACCGCTACTTAGACGCCAGCAACCCTAACGGCACGTTTAAGGTTATTCAGCCACGCGAGCGTGGCCTGGAGTATAGCGTTGACCACTTTGGCGATAAGTTCTACATTGTGACAAACAAAGACGGGGCTACTAACTTTAAACTGATGCAAACGCCGGTAAGCAAGCCTGGCAAGGCCAACTGGAAAGAAGTTATACCGCACCGCGAGGATGTACTGCTTGAGGACATCGAAATCTTCAAAGACTACCTGGCGCTGCAAGAGCGTAAGAACGGCCTTACTCAGATCAGGGTAAAGAAGTGGAACGACCCGAAAGTTGATTACTACATTGACTTTAATGATGAAGCCTATACCGCTTACATAAGCACCAATCCAGATTTTGACAGCAAAACACTGCGCTACCAGTATAGCTCTCTTACCACGCCAAATTCAGTGTATGACTATAACATGGAGACAAAACAGCAGGAGTTGAAAAAACGTGAAGAAGTGGTAGGTAGCTTTAATCCGGAGAACTACGAAGCAAAACGGATTTACGCTACAGCCGACGATGGCACAAAAATCCCTATCTCACTGGTATACAGAAAAGGTACCAACCTAGATGGCAGCAACCCAACCTTGTTATATGGCTACGGATCTTACGGTAACAGCATTAACCCAGGCTTTAGCTCTGTACGCCTAAGCCTGCTGGACCGAGGTTTTGTGTATGCTATTGCCCACATTCGAGGTGGCCAGGAAATGGGCAGAAAGTGGTATGAAGAGGGTAAAATGATGAAGAAGAAAAACACTTTCACTGACTTTATAGATGCTTCTGAGTTCCTGATTGAGCAAGGTTATACTAACCCGAACAAGCTTTTTGCCATGGGTGGCAGCGCAGGAGGATTGCTGATGGGTGCTGTTATAAATATGCGTCCGGAGCTTTATAAAGGTGTAATTGCAGCAGTACCTTTTGTAGATGTAGTTACCACCATGCTAGACACAAGTATACCGCTTACCACCGGCGAGTTTGACGAATGGGGTAACCCTGCCGACAAAGCATCTTATGACTATATGCTTTCATACTCGCCATACGATAACGTTAAAGCACAGGACTACCCTAACCTATTGGTAACTACTGGCCTCCACGACTCGCAGGTACAGTATTGGGAACCAGCCAAATGGGTAGCCAAGCTCCGCAACATGAAAACGGATGACAATAAAGTACTTCTGCACACCAACCTAGAAGCAGGCCACGGAGGTGCATCCGGTCGATTTGAGCGTTATAAAGAAACAGCGCTTCAGTACGCGTTCTTGCTAAGCCTGCTAAACCAAAACCAGTAAAACCACAGACTTAGTTGCGTTAACTAACCGGATTGATTATACAATTAAATGAAACGGCCGCTGCTAAATTAGCAGCGGCCGTTTTTATACTTCGTAATTGCTTTATACTACTGAGCAGAGATCATACTAATCTGTAAAGCTTCCTTCTTCACCAGTCTAGCTAACAGTTATTACAATTTTGCCGAATTGCTTGCCAGCTTCCATGTAGCGCATGGCTTCTTCTGTTTTCTCTAGTGGGTATACAATATCAACTACAGGCTTGATACCTTTCTCGTCCACTAGCCGCACCATTTCGGCAAAATCCTGGGCAGTACCCATGGTGCTGCCATGTATAGAAATCTGCTTCCAGAATATTTCGGCTGGGTTTAGCTGCCCGATCATACCTGTTGTGCCACCATACATACCAATGCGACCACCAGGTTTTGTAAGCTTTACCAGTTGCACGAATCCTTCTCCGGCTGCACCGTCAACAATCACATCAAAGCCACCAGATTTAGCTTTTAGCTCTTTACCCCAGTTTTCGCTTTTGTAATTAACACCGCCTTTGGCACCTAAATCCATGGCTAGGCCTATTTTTTCGTCGGAGCCTGATGTTACCCACACTTCGGCGCCTACGGCTACAGCAAACTGTATGGCAAACAAAGCCACTCCTCCTCCTGCACCTGTTATCAGCACCCTGTCTCCCTCTTGTAAACCGCACTTGGTAAACATAGCACGGTAAGCAGTAACTCCTCCAAGTGGCAGGGCCGCCGCTTCTTCAAAGCTAAGGTGCTCTGGCTTTTCGTAGAGGTTGGCAGCCCGCACTTTTACATATTCTGCAAAAGCTCCATCTTCTGGCATGCCAAGTACTTTAAAATTCAGCCCCTGTGCCCTCGGGTTATCACCCCAGTCAGAAGACGGGTCTACGATCACTTCCTTCCCAAGCCAGATATTATCTACTCCTTCCCCTACCTCGGCTACAATACCGGCACAGTCGGAGCCAAGTATAGTTGGGTACTCTTTTGTAAAGTAACGGCCATACTGTATCCAAACGTCGCGGTGATTTAAGGCGGCAGCTTTTACCTGCACAATGGCCTCTCCGGGTCCGGCTACTGGTTTTTCTTTGTCTATCAGAACAAAAGGTTTGCCAATGGCCTCAAGATATATTGCTTTCATGATTTTTCTTTTAATTAGGTCAAGCGCTTTGCTTACAAAGTTAACATTTATGGCAAGAGCGTAAAGTGCAGCCGTGATTGGCTTTTGATAAACACAGCTTTTATCTTGCAACAGAACATGACGCAGGTACACATGCAAATCAGCACAAGTATAAAAGAAGCTACTACTGAAGACATCCCGGTTTTGATAAACCTTGCAGAGGCTACCTGGAGCCCGACCTATCGTGCTATACTTTCTCAGGAGCAGATAGATTATATGTTTGATGTGATTTATACGAAGGAGGCGCTATTGCAGCAGATGCAGGAGGGACAGCAATTCTTCATTATGTATGAGGGCAGCAGACCCGTTGGATTTGCCTCGTACTCTGTGAAATACGCACCAGAAAAAGTGTACAAGTTAAACAAGATATACTTGCTGCCCGAGTGCCAGGGAAAAGGCTATGGCAGGTATTTACTTAAAGCCGTAGAGAAAAAAGTAAAACAAGCAGGCGGCGCTATACTAGACCTGAACGTGAACCGCTACAATAAGGCTAAAGACTTTTATGAACGCTGCGGCTACCACGTGCACCAACAGGAAGATATCGCCATTGGCCCCTATTGGATGAATGACTTTGTAATGCGAAAGTCCTTGTAGCGAACAAGTATCCCCAATAGTATGGGTAGAATAAATTTTGTAGTTTAGTAATACATCAATAACCGAAGCATGAACAAAAACATACTTATAAAGCAAGTTTCTGCGGCATTGCTGGCAGCTGGCTCACTTTTGTTTACAGCAGCTTGTACGCAGGATAAGACAGAAGCTGCTGACACTGAAGTTGAAGAAGCTGACAAGGGACTAGCCATCTCAAAATCTACCTCTGAGACAATTGTAGACGACTTAACCAAGTATGGGGAGCAGCACCAGGACAGCATTGCTGTTATCAGCACCCGCCATGGCGATATTAAAGTGCGCCTATACAAGGATGTACCATTGCACCGCGCAAACTTTGTGCGTTTAACAAAGGCTGGTTTTTACGATCAGGGCGAGTTTTACCGTGTAGTTAAAGGCTTTGCCGTACAAGGTGGCGACTCAGACAACCGCACCATGAAAATGGGGAACTACAAAGTACCGCAGGAGTACAATCCTAAGTACATCCACAAAAAAGGGGCATTGGCAATGGCCCGATACGGTGACGAACGCAACCCCGATAAGGAATCGTCATCACATAACTTTTACATTGTGTTGGGAGAGCCACGTGATGCTGGGCAGCTGGCAGGCTATGAGCAGCAGCACAACATGAAGTATACGCCTGAACAAAAGGAGATCTATAAAACAATTGGTGGTGAACCTGGCTTGGATTCAGAATACACTGTATTTGGAGAAGTAATAGAAGGTATGGATGTAGTGGAGAAAATTGCAGAAGAGCCTGTAGACTCTCAGGACTGGCCAAGGCAGGTGGTGAAGCACACGGTTAAGATGACGAATAAGTAGAATAGTAAGTATAAAAGGGAAGGGCTGCAGTTAACTGCAGCCCTTCCCTTTTATACTTACTATACTTTACCAGATATTAATCCTATTTGCCTCTGCCTTAAACATTGGATCGCCCTGATCGCAGCCAAATGCTTTGTAGAACTCCGGCATGTTAGATACTGGCCCATTGGTACGGAAGCGGCCTGGCGAGTGCGGGTCCGTTAAAATCTGGCGGTTCAGGTATTCGTCGCGGGCATTGATACGCCAGATCTGCGCCCAGGCCAGGAAGAAACGCTGCTCTGGCGTAAAACCAGCTATTTTACCTGGATTGTTCTTTTCCAACGCCTTTTGCAGCGCAGTGTACGCGATGTTAAGACCACCAATATCAGCAATGTTTTCACCTAAGGTAAGGCGGCCGTTCACGTGCAGGTTATCTAACACAGTATACTGATCGTACTGGCCAGCCACCAGGTTTGCACGTTCATTAAACTTTGCCAGGTCTTCTTTGGTCCACCAGTCTTTTAGGTTACCTTCAAAGTCATACTTGGCTCCCTGATCGTCGAAGCCGTGGGTAAGTTCGTGCCCTATCACAGCGCCCATGCCACCGTAGTTTACCGCATCGTCGGCGTTAGGATCGAAGAAAGGCGGCTGCAGAATACCCGCCGGAAAAACGATCTCGTTCATACTTGGATTGTAGTAAGCATTTACTGTTGGCGGCGACATAAACCACTCAGTGCGGTCGATGGGTTTTCCTATTTTGCCTATGTTGTCTTTGAAAGCAAACTGGCTGGCGCGCATCACATTGGCCACATACGAATCGCGGTTTACCTCCAGTCCTTTGTAGTCTTTCCACTTGTCAGGGTAACCGATCTTAACGGCAAAAGCACCCAATTTTTGCAGAGCCTGCTGCTTTGTTGCTTCGCTCATCCAGTCCAGCTCACGCACGTGCTCTTTAAAAGCCTCCTGAAGGTTATTCACCATTTCAACTGCTTTCTTCTTAGCCTCCGGCGAGAAGTTTTTCTGTACATACAATTGTCCCAGGGCCTCACCCATAGCGGCATCCGTAGCTCTTAGCACACGTTTCCAGCGTGGCTGCATCTCTTTTGCACCGCCAAGCGCTTTGCCGTAAAAGTTAAAGTTCTCCTGCACGAACTGCTGGCTTAAGTACGGTGCTGCAGTACGGGCAAGATGCCATTGCGTGTACGTTTTCCAATCCTCAACCGGCACACTCTTCAGCATGCTGTTTAGCTCTTTAAAGAAATCTGGCTGGCCTATAATAACCTCCTTTGCAGCCTGTGCCCCCATACCGGTTAACAGCTGGCTCACTTTCAGGTTAGGGTTCTTGCTGGCAAACTCCTGGATGGTCATTTTGTTGTAGTTGGCGTATGGGTCGCGCAGGTCTACGCGTGCCCGGGAGGCTTTGGCAAGCCGCGTTTCGATGTCCATTACAGTCTTGGCTTTCTTCTGAGCAGTGGCCTCATCCTCACCCATTAACTTAAACATGTTCTGCAGATGCGACATGTAAGCCGTGCGTATGCCTTTGGAGCGTTCGTCTGTTTTAATGTAATAGTCTCTGTCTGGCATCCCCAATCCGCCTTGCGATGCTTGCAAAGCATATTTGGTGCTTTCTTTATCATCCTGAGACACATACATCGTAAAGTATCCGCTCACGCCTTTTGTCTTCAGGTCGGCAACGGTCTTTATCATATCGTCGGTTGTTTTAACGGCAGCTATTTTATCAAGCTCCGGCTTTATCGGCGAAATACCCGCCTTGTTAATGGCTACAGAATCCATGCCTGCTGCATAGAAATCACCTATCATCTGGGCAGCGGAGCCTTTGGGTGCCGTGGTGTTTGAAGAAGCCTCCCGCAGAATCTCACGCAATACAGCGTTGTTTTTATCAGCCAGTTCGTTAAATGAGCCCCAGGCACTTTCTGATGCTGGAATAGGGTTATTTTTTATCCATCCCCCATTGGCATACTGATAAAAGTCTGTACAGGGATTAACAGTGGTATCGAGGTTAGCCAGCTCAAGGCCACGCCCCATGTTGGCTTCTACTGTTTGCGTGGTGGTAGTAGTATCCTCGGTTGTAGTAGAGGAACTGCAGCCTGTCAGCAGAAACCCCGCTACCAGTGCGGTGTAAGAAAACAGATGTATGTGTTTCATAATACAGTAGTATGAATGGTTGGAAGTATGGTATAAACTAAGCACTTACACAAGACAACTTACCTTGCCAGCTATCTCAGGTTATACTATGTTGCTAAAGCGGTTGTTACGATGCCGCAACTGCACTTAAAAGCATACTACCCCTTCACCAGCCATTTATACACCCGCACCAGCTGCTTTTGTGAGAGCCCTAACCTGTATAATCCATAAATCAGAAAGTAGCCTCCCTGCAACCAGTACACACCCACCTGTTTATACTTTCTGGCAGACGTGGTAACATACTTGCTCAAAACTTTAAAAGGCGCCATGCGGCGTAGTCTGCTGATTATCTCCTGATCTTCCAGCAAGTATAGCCGCTCATCAAAACCACCCGCCTGGGCAAACACTTCTTTCTTCACAAACAGACTTTGGTCTCCAAAACGAATCGCATCCAGATCAAAGCGGGTAAACCAGGCATTCAGCCTCAGGAACCAGTGCATGTCATCAAACTTCAAACGAAAACAGCCGCTTCCTACCCCTTGCCCGATAGCCTGACTTATACTTTGCTCAAATTGCGGCGGTGGAAAAGTATCGGCATGCAGGAAGTATAAGACATCTCCGGAAGCTGCCTGTGCACCCTGGTTCATTTGTGCGGCACGGCCTCTGCAGTTGCAGCTTAAGACGGTTGCCCCTGCAGCAGTAGCTACACTGCAAGTAGCATCGGCACTACCTCCATCTGCCACAATAATTTCTGTGCTGTTGCTGGAATGTTGCCGCAGGTAGGCCACTAAACTTGCTATTGCATTTTCCTCGTGCAGGGTGGGTATGATGATGCTTAGCTTCAAGGTGGCTATGGTTTACAAAAGCAGAGTGGACTATAGACTTTCCACTGCTTACGACTTACAGCTAAAAAGTTTTATCTTTCGGAAGTATAAACCTACGCTCCTTGGACCTTTTTACTTTTACCTTTCTCACGTTACCCCCGCTGTGCTTCCGGTATTCGGGTAAGTCACTGGCTCTTGCAGAGCTAGGCCCCTGGCAGGCGCTGTTAGCTGTTGCAGTAGTTTATACTTTAATTGAACTCATACGATACAGTGCAAGGCAGTGGCGGTTCAGGCCGTTTATACACGAACTGCGCCGGCAGCAACCGGCCTATTATCTGTCGCTGCCAGCAGCGCAGCAAAAGGAGTTTGAGAAGCGGCTGGCTCAGTTTATACTTCAGAAAAACTTTGTGCCACGCGGAGAGCGTTTTGAGGTAACCCTGGCCATGAAAGTTCGCATAGCAGCCTGCGCCACACAACTAACCTTTGGCTTGGGCCCTGTTTACTTGTCACATTTCAAAACCATACTTATTTATCCTGATCGCTACTACTCTACTATATCTAAGCGCTACCATTGTGGCGAAGTAAATATGCGCGGACTTATTGTGCTGTCGTGGCGGGATTTTGAGAGCGGATATGATAACTACACCGATGGCTTAAACCTGGGTCTGCACGAAATGGCACATGCTCTGCACCTAGAAAATGTAATACAAAACAACGAGCACAGCTTTCTGGACAGACAGCATTTACAAACATGGGATAAGCTGGCAAAAACAGAGATAGCCAAAATGAGCATGGTACCCGCAAGCTTTTTAAGGCAGCAGGCCTGCGATGATGAGCATGAGTTCTTTGCTGTTTGCGTGGAGTCCTTTTTCGAGCGTCCTCACGATTTCAGGCTGTCAAACCCGGAGCTATACGAGGCGCTAAGCCAGCTACTGCAGCAGGACCCTGCACGTGGAGTTTACCAGTTGTAATTGGCATTGCAGTATTTGAAAAAACGTAGTCCAACCACCCCTGCCCCTCCTTATCCAAGGAGGGGAGCTTTTATTTACTTTTTCAACTGCCATCACAATAGCTTTTGTCTTCCTTGTTGTCCTGTAAATGAACTTGGCAGAAAGGGAGGTTAAGCAGAATCTACAGAGCAATATTTTTGATAGAGTAATGCCAGAGTTCCCCTCCTTGGATAAGGAGGGGCAGGGGTGGTTGGACCAGGTACAGAAGGCAATCCTGTCCATCCATTAATTCTGTAAGTCATGATCCAAAAGCAAAAGCCCCGGCTAAAGTATAGCCGGGGCTTTTGTAAAGTACAAAGTATGATTTTCTATTGCACAGGGCGGTTCTTCACGTAAGTATTCAACCACTGGTCCATCTCCCACAACATGTGCATGATAGACTCTTTGCCTCTGTAACCATGCGATTCAGCTGGCAGGAACACTAGTCTTGTTGTAGCGCCGTGGCCTTTTAATGCATTGTAGAAACGCTCACTCTGAATTGGGAAAGTACCGGAGTTGTTATCGGCCTCACCGTGGATAAGCAGAATTGGAGTCTTCACTTTATGAGCGTAAGAGAACGGCGACATCTGGAAGTATACTTCCGGAGCCTCCCAGTATGAACGCTCTTCCTGCTGGAAACCAAATGGCGTTAAGGTACGGTTGTAGGCACCGCTACGCGCAATACCGGCTGCAAAAAGATCGGAGTGCGCCAGCAGGTTAGCCGTCATAAAGGCTCCGTAGGAGTGGCCGCCTACTGCAATACGCTTGGGATCAACAACACCCATACTTACTACTTTATCGATAGCGGCCTTAGCACTTGCCACCAGCTGCTCGTTATATGTGTCGTTTGGCTGGGTATCGCCTTCGCCTACAATTGGCATGTCGGTTCTGTCAAGCACAGCATAACCCTGCGTTACCCAAAACAACGGAGATCCGGAGCTGATGCGCGTAAACTCGTAAGGAGAGCTTTTCACCTGGCCTGCGGCATCAGCGTTTTTGAATTCACGCGGGTAAGCCCACATCAGCATCGGAAGTGGCTTGTCACCTTTTTTGTAGTCTTTTGGCAAGTATAAAATGGCAGTCAGCTTCACGCCATCGTTGCGCTCGTACTGCAGCATCTCCTTCTGCACGCCTTCCAGTTGCGGAGTCGGGTGCGGGAATTTCGTTACCTGCGTCAGCGATTTTTTGTTAAGGTCGCGCACGAAGTAGTTTGGCGGGTCGTTCTCAGACTCTCTTCTGGTGATGACCTTCTTGCTGCTCAGATCAATGATGTCCACCGGACGCTCATAATATGGTGCCTCAGATCTCCAAAGGATTTTACCTTTCTTGCTCTTCAGGTTAAACTCGCTTACAAAAGGCCTGTTACCCTCCGGCGAACCACCCTCAGAGATCATATAAATGTTCTGGCCTTTCTTATCTGTTAAAAGTACGTTGCGGCCATACTGGTTTTTAGTATAAACCGGCGAGCCCGGATCGTTGTAGCCATCCTCGTAAGAACGTTCGATAAGCACTACAGCTGCTTTAGCTGGGTTGTTTGGCTCGATCAGGCTGGCACGCTCTGCTCTGGTTTTCCACCAGCGCTCATTAACGATTGCCATGTTGTTCTGGCCCCACTGCACACCTCTGTAGCGGTATTTTGTAGAGGCTATTTCAGTTGGTTTAGCAGCAAACGGCGCATCCAAAGTATAAACCTTATCTCTAACGGCTACCTCTTTGTTTGCATCGCCACCGTCCTGCGCCTCTGCCCAGTATAAGCTTGCTCCTTTATCAGGGCGCCAGTTGTAGCTGCGTGGGCCTTTGGCTACGGCGTCAAATGCAATCGGAATATCTTCAGCTAATGGCAGTTTGGCAAGCTCTTTCACTACTTTACCATCACGGTTCCATACTTCTACGTTGTACGGGAAGTAGTAAGAAGGCACCAGGTAAGAGTATGGTTTTTGGATTGTCTCAACTAACAAATACTGGCCGTCCGGCGACATGCTAACACTCTTGATGACACCAGCTTTGCCGATTGGCTGCTGCTGTCCGTCCAGTGTTACCATCTTTAACTGGGTAGCCATGTAGTAGTCGAACAGGTCTTCATCGTAGCGGTTTTTCAGAAGATCCTGGTATGTACGCGACGGCCTTGCTTTGCCAATGTTCTGCTGAACGTTCGGGCCGGCAGGCACATAGCTATACTTTGGCATTTCGCCGCGCTTTTCATCAATAAACTTTACCAGCAGCGATTTGCTGTCAGATGCCCACTCAAAAGGGCGTCCGCTGTAAGCGTCGTTCACTACAGCATTCGTCAGCTTCTTCGCCTGCTTCGTGCTTAAATCTGCTATCCAAAGCTCTATACCATTGGCAATGGTGTTAGTAAAGGCAATGTGCTTCTCGTCTGGCGACCAGGTAACGTAAGAAATCTGTGCATTGGCTGGCAGGCCTTTGATATCGAACTCCTGGCCACCGTTCACCTGCTTCAGCTTTAAGCCATTGTAGTAGTTACCGCGGCTTTGCCCATTGGTGGCAGGGTTAATGCGAAGTCCGGCAATGCGGCTCTCCGGTGCCGAAACCTCTTCTATACTTGGGTAGCCGGCGCTCTCCAGCAGCAGCATCCAATCGCCTTTGGCGCTCAGGCTTACAGATGGCGTGGCAGGCGCCTCGATGATATCGGCCATAGCCTTTGGGGGCTTCTGGTAGCCAATGTTGGTATCCTGCACTTTTTGCGCAACAGCAACCGGTGCAGCACCTCCCAACAGCAGCAGGTATAGCAACGAGGATGCTACCCTTTTTGCAGTTCTGGTTTTAGTAAGGTTCATGTAAAGTATAGATTAGTTTTAGTTTTATCTGTAGACTAAAGATAGGTAATATGGTTTAAATTACGTCTGGGGCAGGCTCTGTTTTTCATCAAACTTTATCCTGCAGTACATGCTATAAATATAGGATATTTAAGTTTTTTTACTTAATCTTAAAGTATAGATTTACAGCAAGTAAGCGTTACTTCTACTGTTATACTTACACTTAGGGCACCAAGCAATAGTCATCTATCCTACCCAAAAATGAGAACATCCCTCAACTTACTACTTACTGCAATTACAATTTGTACTAGCCTCTGCATTGTTACAGCTGCCTCAGCTCAGGATCGCATATCTAAGCTCGTGATCACAGAAAAGAAAACTTACTTTGTGGGAACTGACAACACGCTTAAGGTGGATACATTAGTAATGCAAGACAGGGCAACGATTCAATTTGATCCTAAAAAATTCGGTACGCTGGAAGCCAAAGTTGCTTTTATTGGGGATAAATGCCTGGTATCTTCCAAAGGAGCAGATGGGAAAAGAGGTACGAAGCTAAAGCAGGGAGAAAACGGCGAAAATGGTGGCAGCCTGAGTATTATACTTAACTTTGAGAGCCTTGGCAAATTAACCATAGACACAAGTGGCGGCACTGGAGGTAACGGAATAAATGGGCAAAACGGTAAGAAAGGGATTCCGGAAAGAAAAGAGACGAAGACCATCCGTGATGCCAATGGCAATCCACAAACAATTGTAGTTGTTATACCTGGCGAGCCTGGCACTGACGGCACCGATGCAACAGCAGGTGGCAATGGCGGCAACGGAGGCAATCTGATGTTTATGTATAGCACAAACGGGTTTATTCCGGTATTTAACCATGCCAACAGAAACAGCAATAGCATTGTCATTCTGCAGGAAGGCGGTAGTGGTGGCAGAAAAGGTGAGCCTGGCAAAGGAGGATTGCAAAGCATAGACGGCAATGTTAAACATTTCACTAACAGGCAGAGCAACGATGGCACCTTAGAGTTAATTAACCTGAACGCTGCCTCTAAATAATTTCACAATAAGCTAAACTTATTTAAGACTATTATTAACCACTTATACTAACTAAACTATGTTTAAAAAACCTCTACTTTTAGCAGCTGTTGCACTGCAGTTTGCCTTTGTAGCGCAGGCCCAGCAGGAGCCTGTAAACCTTGATGTAGTGCACCGCATTAAACAGGAAGGCCTGAAAAATTCTCAGGTAATGGAAACAGCTTTTTACCTGACAGATGTATCCGGACCACGCTTATCTGGCTCTCCGGGTCTGGATAGAGCTAACCAATGGGCAAAGAATAAGCTTACAGAATGGGGCCTGAAGAACGCGCACCTGGAAGAGTGGGGTGAGTTTGGTAAGGGCTGGGAGATAGAGAAATCTTACATCGCCATGACGGCACCTTACTACCAGCATCTGATCGCTACACCCAAAGCCTGGACACCCGGTACCAACGGCCCTGTAAAAGCAAAGGCTGTACTTGTGGAGATAGAGAAAGAAGAAGACCTGCAAAAGTATAAAGGTCAGCTGGCAGGCAAGATCATACTTACCAAACTTGACAGCGAGGCTAAAACCAGCTTTGAGGCCGATGCCAAACGCCACTCACACGATGACCTGGAGAAGCTGGCCATGAGCCCCGAAGCAACCGGCAATACCAACAGCAGCTGGACTCCAGAACGTATTGCCCAGTATAGAGCACGCATGGCGCTGCGCAACAAAGCAGCTGAGTTCTTTAAAGCAGAAGGCGCTGCTGTTATACTTAGCTCACGTGGCGGTATACATGGCACCCACTTCACCAGCAACGGAGCGCCTTACGCCAAAGATGCTGCCCCTGCCCTGCCCGAACTGGAAATGGGCTTAGAGGATTATGGCAGGTTAGTACGCTTATTAGAGGCAAAGCAGCCTGTAGAACTAGAGGTAGAAACAAAGACCAAATTCCATACAGATAACTTGAAAGGCTACAACATAATTGCCGAGATACCGGGCACTCACAAAAAGCTGAAAGATGAAGTTGTTATGCTGGGTGGCCACATTGACTCATGGCATGCAGCAACCGGCGCAACCGACAATGCAGCGGGCGTAGCCGTGATGATGGAAGCAGTTCGTATACTTCAGGCGATGGGCATACAGCCAAAGCGCACCATTCGTATTGCATTGTGGGGCGGCGAAGAGCAGGGACTGCATGGCTCCAGGGGATATGTTAAACAGCACTTCGGCGATCCTGCTACCATGAAACTAACTAAAGAGCATGAAAAGCTATCTGCTTATTATAATCTTGACAACGGCACTGGCAAAATCCGTGGCGTATACTTGCAGGGCAATGATGCTGTAAGACCCTTGATGGAAGCCTGGCTGGCGCCTTTCCATGACTTGGGAGCGACAACAGTAACCATCAGAAACACAGGAGGCACCGACCACCTTGCTTTTGATGCGGTAGGTTTGCCTGGTTTTCAGTTTATTCAGGATGAGATAGAATATGACACCCGCACGCACCATACTAACCAGGATACTTATGAGCGTCTTCAGGCAGATGACCTGAAGCAGGCAGCGACTATCGTAGCATCTATAGTTTACCATACAGCAATGCGTGATAAACTAGTACCTCGCAAGCCACTGCCAAAACCAAGACAGGCGTCTTAACAGTACTTTTTTTACTGTACTCAAATCAAAAGCCCCATCATTTGTGAAAATGACGGGGCTTTTGATTTACAAGCAACTGTATCATTATCAACAACTTAAATAAATAGTAACGAAAAATATTTAAATATTTAGCTAAAAAATGATTAATATATGTAACCTTTAATATTGATTTCTTTACTCCGATAGAACTAAGTTTGACTCTTTAAGGTTTTAGTTGATAGTAAGTCAGTGTGAGGGCTATGAAAAATATGAGAGAGTTTAAGAGTGCTACTGGTAAAACTTTCCTTACCATTAACTTCGACAGTAAGAATAACCTTATTTATAACAATTGGATCGGATATGCTTCCTCAGAGAATATAATGCAAGGAGCAACGTCTTTTCTGGAGGTGTTACAGGAGACTAACTGTGCCAGCACTATAACAGATAACAGCGAGTTTGTCGGTCCTTGGGAAAACTCTATAGAGTGGCTTTGCGAAAATTGGATTCCATCAGCCAGAGCGGCCGGTCTTAAATTTTATGCTCACATAGCCAACAAAGGCTCATTTGCCGATGAAGCAGCCAGAAAACTGGCAAACTGCGTTGAGAGTGCATTTGAAATGAAGGTTTTTGAAAGCCTGATGGATGCACAGGAGTGGATTAAAAGCAAAACTCAGGTAACTGTAACAGTTTAACTGTTTCATTAGTTATTTTGCTTGTTCTCTTTTAAACAGTCCTTAAAACAAGGTTATACTAGAACCTATACCCCAACATGAGTAAATCATTCAACACTCCGGATAAAGTAATATATGTGTGCACAGGCAGCAAGTGCAAAAAGAAAGGCGGCAAAGACAACGGAAAAACTCTGCGCTCTTTGATAAAAGAATCCGGTTTAAAAGGGAAAGTAGAAATAATTAAAACTGACTGCACCGACCGCTGTGACTTTGCTCCAGTAATGTGCTTTCAGCCTGAAAACTACTGGATGCACCATGTAACAGAACAGCAGGCCAAACAGGCTTTCGATGCACATATTCTAAAACTTGATTCAGCACCACAAGAATGAAACAAAAAGCCTTTGGTTCTCTACCAAAGGCTTTTTGTTTAAGCATTAATTAGCCAGCAGCTTACTCATACTTATCTTCGTATTTGATCTTAGGCACACGTTTATCGATTTCGTAGTGCCCGGTGCCTTCTTCACCAATTATCTCAAATAGTTCTAGGGCACGGCGCGCCACATACTCTTCTTCGATCTGCTCTTTCAGGAACCATTGTAGAAACGTGAAAGTAACATAGTCTTTTGCTTTCTGGCATTTATCTGCCATGCGGTTAAAAGATTGTGTTACTGCAATCTCCTGCTGCAGTGCTTGCTCAAAAACGCTTCTAAAAGAGTCGAATTCAATCTGCACGTTGGTTACATCAGGAGAAACTGCACGCCCTCCCATATCCGACACGTACTTAAACAGGCGCAGCATGTGCTCCCGCTCCTCATCCGATTGATATTTGAAATACCCGGCACTAAAGTCGAAGCCGTTGCGGTCGCACCAGCTGCTCATTGCCAGATACATGGCCGATGCCTCTGCCTCCATTTTAATCTGGTCGTTCAGGGCTCTTTCTATATCCTCAGTAAGCGAGGTTCTTAATCTAAGTAAATCCTTCATTGGGTTAGAGTAGTTTGGTTTTTGCAAAAAGACTCTTACGCAAAGAGCCTCCTATTACATACCTATTATACTCAGAATTGTTGTAATCCCCATAACCAGGGCACAAATATGGAAGTAGTCTAAATAAAAAAGCACAGCGGTTACACTGTGCTTTAAAGACTATGTAATATAATTTCGATTTTAAACGATTTGGGTGCAAAGGCATTCGTGCAGCATACTGTTAAGGTCTAACGTGAACTTAGCCTCGGCTAACAACTCTTTAAAGGCATACAACTGAGGCAGCGTAAGCACATAGCATTTGTCGCATCCACACACTGATACTATCTCAAAATCAGAAGCCCTGTCTGTGCTGGCAGCCATTTGCTCAAGATCTATACTATCTACAGCATTTTTTAAACGCAGAAAAGCATCTACTTTTAAAACCGCTAGCGCACCTGCGAAATGAACCAGAAGCCTGTTTCGGCGATCACACTGGTAAACGGCTCCTGTCTCAGAAGTATAAATATCGGTTAATTGTATGGATGATTGCATCTTATCTCCTAACTTAGCTATAGCTGCCTGCTTTTATTGATACAAAGCTACATGCTATTTAGAATAAGTCCAAATAAATTTAACTGATATTCGTCACTAAAAGATGCAAACAATAGAAAAAATTAACCTGGCAGAAAAATTCGGCTTGATAAACGACTACTGGAACCCACGCATAGCCGGCGAACTGAACGGGCAACAAGTAAAGATCGCAAAGTTTAAGGGCGAGTTTGAGTGGCACCACCATGAGCATGAAGATGAGTTTTTCCTTGTAATCAGCGGCCAATTTGAAATGCACCTGCGTGATAAAATGGTAGTGCTTAATCCAGGTGAGTGCATAGTAATTCCGCGCGGTGTGGAACATAAACCTGTAGCCCCTGTAGAGGCAGAGGTGCTGATGTTTGAGCCTGCGAGCACAGTAAACACTGGCAACTTAGAGAACAGCGAACGCACCAGAACTAATTTGGAGAAGCTATAATTCTTGCAGGAGCTAATTATTACTTACTGCTGCTTTAGCTGATCCTGGCCTCTGCAGATGAGATCATCTCACTGCATTGAAAATAGTAACCTAGCCCTTAATTAAAACCGATATCGCCAAATCTATACTTTACCTGCAGCTATTTTAGGCACTTTAATAAGTATGGTTTTGAGGTTGAGCCGTACAAGCTCACCCATACACTTACACTTCAGGAACTCATCTGATTGATGATGTTCGGCGAGTTCACATCTAAGCTGGTCTATTTTTTCGGGAGTGGAAATAGTGTCCTGGCGCATAGAGTCGATCAGGTCTTTTAGCCGGTAACGCGCAGACCTGAGTCGGCGAAACATAAGCGTGCGTTCCTCGTTCTGGTACTGCTTTACTACATCGGGTTTCAGCAACTGCAGCACTAGCTCCACTATCACGTTATTATCTTTAAAGAACTGCGGCAGGTACATGGTTTTCTTACCCTCATAAGACTGCTGGTCGAAGTCGATTGGCCTAACACGGTACTGCTCGTCTTCAAAATCGGGAGTAACATCCACTACATAATTGTAGGAGCGCATATCCCCAAGCAAACGTATAAAGCAGCGCTCGTTAAACTTCACAAACTCCTTGGCAATACGCACCTTATTTGAGGTTTTCCGGTTCACGTAATCTTTGATGAAGGCATCGCCGGGTATCCCTGCAATGTGCTCCTCTATCAGCGTGTCGCCTTCTACCAAATAGTTAATGCGACTCGGCGAAAGTATATGCTCCAACTCCAGCCCATAGATACGCGAAGCGTCAGCGCGTTTTACATAAAAGTAGTCGTAGTTGTCGTTAAGCTGGTTCATGATCTGCACCCTAAAAGGGTTAGAGTTGCCAAAGGTGCAGTAGTCTATCCTGGACACGTACAAGTGCTCCATCACCGACATGTCGCCATCTGTCTTTAGCAAGGCATAGATCATCGTCAGGCCTCGGTTTAGTTCCTGTTGCACTTGCTGATCGTACATCACCGTCTCCCACAGCGTGTCGTGCCCTTGCTTATCGTAATATGGGAATGCATCGGAGTAATGCAGCAGGTCCTCATACATTACAGGTAGTTGTGTTTCGCGGTCGTAAGTGCGCAAGTACTTGCGCAGCCCCTTAGAGATCGGGTAAAAGTGCTTCTTTTTGGAGATGGTGTTCAAGGGGATTATAAATTAAAAATTATGAATTAGAAATGTGGGCTTAGTTGAATGCTATACTTTAAAATACTGCTTTGAGTTAATAGCAGTCTTATCTTACTGCATTTACATTAAAGTATAAATTTTCTGTAAGCAATAGAGTTTGAATTATGTTGCAGCCCCTATTACACTTACGCCAATTTTTAATTTCTAATTTATAATTGAAGCCGTCAGGCTTCCAGCAGGTTATTCTGGTTAAGTATCTGCAGCACCTCGTTTTTATAGAACCTACCAATTGGAATCTCAGTTTTACCAATGTCTACGGCCGTTGCTGAGAATGCCTGAATTTTATCCAAGGCTACAATAAAAGAACGGTGGATACGCAGAAACTTATCAGTTGGTAGCTTCTCTTCCAGAAAAGAGATTTTTTGATATGATATAATCTCTTTACTTTCCGTTTTTACGCGGATATAGTCTTTCAGACTTTCGATGTAAAGGATATCTGCCAACATCACCTTCACCATTTTCTTGTCTGCCTTAAGGTAAATAAAGGCTTCTTTGTAATCCTGCCCGGAAGTAGTAGCGTTAACTGGTGCAACAGCAGGAGTTGGAGCAGCTACTGGTTTAGGAGCCTCGGCAGCCGTAACTTTAGAGACAGCTTTCAGAAAGCGTTCAAAAGCGATAGGTTTAAGCAAGTAATCCACTACATTTAGTTCGTACCCATCTAGAGCATAGTCTCGGTAAGCCGTAGTAAATATAACCTTAGGCGGATTAGCCAGTGATTTCAGAAAATCAATACCTGTGAGTTTGGGCATTTGTATATCCAGGAACAGCAGGTCCACTTCATGGCTTTGCAGGCAGTTATAGGCCTCCAAAGCGTTGCTGCAGCGACATACCAGTTCCAAGTTATCTACCCTTTCGATAAACGTCTCCAGCACATCCAGTGCTAGGGGTTCATCATCTACTATCACACATCTGATTTTCATGGTTGTTATTTTGCGTGTTTAACAGGAGCTGGTTTTACTAAAGGCCTGTTTATACTTTGTACGTAGCTCTTTTTCTAATCAAGTGTTACTTCCAGCCTGGCTGAGTAGCTGTCTGCTTCATCCTCTATCTCCAATTCATACTTGCCATCATACAGGAGCTCCAGGCGGCGCTGCAGGTTTTTAAGCCCGATGCCGGACGCAATATCGCGCGTGCTAGTGCTGGCTTTTACGCCACATTTGCAGTTCTCTACGAGCAGCACCAATTGCTTACCGGTTACTTTTAGATCAATGCGCACCCAGGCATTTTCTGTTTCGGTAGTTACACCGTGCTTAAAGGCATTCTCCACAAAGGGTAGCAGCAACATAGGCGCAATCTGCTTACCGGCTATACCTCCGGATTCAGTAAACTGAACATCTACCCTGGTACCATAACGCATTTGCTCTAGGGCTACATAGTTTTTGATGTATGCCAGCTCTTTATCCAATGGCACTTTAGCGGCATTAGCGTCATACAGCATATAATCCATCAGGCTAGACAGTTTCAAAACCACTTCCGGAGCATTATCTGACTTTTTAAGTGTGAGTGAATACAGACTGTTTAGCGTGTTAAATAAAAAATGAGGATGAATCTGCGCCTTCAGTACTTTAAGTTCAGCCTCCAGTTTATCCTGTGTAAGGTTTTGGGCGGCCTTCTGGTGCCGGTACCAGTTTTTTAAGAGGGCAATAAGTGCTGTAATGGCTACAACATAGCTAATGTTAACACCATTCTTAATAAAGCGATAAAAGGTAAGGTTATCGTTTGTACAGGTAGTGGGGCAGAAAAGCGGGTGTATCAGGAAAGGCATCAACACATACTGCAGCATGGCTGTAATTACCCCCATCAGCAGGAGCAAGTACACAAAAAATTCCAGGTAACGTCTTTGCAGCAAGAAACGCGGCATCAGGTAATACATGTTAAAGTATACCAGCACCATCTTAAACGGCAACTCTACCAGCTCAATCATAAAGGCATTGTAGTAGTCGTCGATGTAGCTACCATACAACAACCCAAAAAATGTCACATAAGCCGCCCAAAACAGCACGTGCAGCATCAGGCGGTTCTGCGTAATATCACGCACCTCTGATAAGCTCCAGGCCTGCGGCTCCAGTGTTCTTGCTGTACTTAACTTTAGCTCCATACTACAAAGTTATATTTTATAATGCTGTGTGCTAGCGCCCTATACTTAGTTTTAGACAATTAGCTTAAGTTATACCCTAAGCTACAGGCTTTGCAGGTCTAACAGCTATATTATTACAGTTACTAATAATTCTATCCTGAATATTTCGGATTTTATCTAGTGTACCTCCACAATGCGAGCGTTTTGCTAAACTAACAACATATTGCCTTAAAAGATTTTATATGTATGCTGAACAATAAAAGTATAGGGCTAAATCGGCTTTAGTTGAATATTCAGGGCAACACTTAACATTAGGTAACTGCGTGATTTTATGAGTCTACCTCTGCATTTAATAGCTCTGCTAAGTTCTTTGATATTAGGGAAGATTACCTTTAGCAAGATCGTATAAATTTACATGGACCTACAGGTGAGTTACACATCAAGAATAATGATCTGTACCTAGTTATAAGCATGCACTTTATGTGTCTATTCAGTTTTAATACCAAGGAGCATGAAAAGAAGATTTCATTCCTTGACAATGACAGTGTTCATTTTCTTGCTGATACTTGCAGCTTGCTCAAAAGAAGAAGATGTTAGTCCTCTTCAACCTAATCAGCCAATTATTCCACCGCCTACTGCACCTACCCCACCTCCTCCAGGTCCACCAACACCACCTGTTAACCATACAGCACCAGTTGCACATGCTGGCAGCGACACAACCATTTTTGTTCCTTTTAGCACTTATACCTTAAACGGAAAAGCCAGTACAGGCAGCATCGTCACTTATGAATGGAAATTGATTAAAGGCCCTTCTCTACAAGAAGTAATAAATTACGGCACTGAAAACAAACCTAATAAATTTGTAGACAGACTTATAAAAGTTGGTGTGTATGATTTTGAGTTGACTGTAACTGATTTCTACAATCTATCAGCGGTTGATACGGTAAAGATCACTGTTGCTGAACCTAACTGTACCACTGCAAACAAAGAAGTAATTCTAAAGGACTTAAAGTGGATACATCCCTGGTACACGCAAATCAGCATCTCTAATGTTTTTTCATACGTGCCAGCAAATAGCTACATCAAGAACTTTTACATCAAAAGAGACGCATCAGACAAATGGGAGTTAGTACTTCCTTGGGACTACAATTCTTCTATTTACAACGGACAACATACATGGGATCATGTGGAATATGTTGAAGACGGCATCTGGGTATTATCTATCTACCCTGGTAATAACATGACAGATGACACTCCTGATGTAAAAATAGAATACTGTAACTAAGTTATTTCTAAACCTTTCAATGCAAACCTGAAACTGTCAGGACCTTCATCTGTAGCTTAGTTACAGAAGAAGTTTGATGTGTTTTAACTAAAACTCCTTAACCTGATTTGATAGTATAAGTGTAGGTTACTAGGTTTATACTTTAAACAGGCGCTACCTGAACTTACCTTCCACTTAAACACCAATGGCTGTAGATGTAACCACCGAAATCATTATCCAAGCCCCTAGGGAACAGGTTGCAAAGTACGCCTCCAACCCAGATAATGCCCCGGAATGGTATATTAACATCAAGTCTGTGGAATGGATGACACAGAGACCGTTACAGCTTGGCTCGCAGGTAGCATTTAGGGCGCGGTTCCTGGGGCGCGACCTTGCCTATACTTATGAAATCACAGAATATGTGCCTAATAAGAAACTGGTGATGCGCACTGCCAATGGGCCTTTCCCGATGGAAACTACTTATGCCTGGGAAACAGTAGAGCATAATCAAACCCACATGAAGCTAAGAAACGCAGGGCAACCTTCCGGTTTTTCAAAGGTGTTAGCTCCTTTTATAGCCTCTGCTATGCGTAAGGCCAGCAACAAAGACCTGCTTCGACTAAAACAAATACTAGAAAGTAAATCGCCTAATCAGAAATAGAGCTTCTGGCCGTTTTCATTTCTCCCCTACTTAGCCTTTTGCCTTTAGGCACCTGTTCAGGCGAACACAGTGTATTCATTATCCATCTTCGGCAGGAGTTAAAGCATAAGTCATTAGGCCAACATACTGGTTCTGTAGAACTATACTTCATCCGCTTCCTAAGCGTGTTATGGTTCCTGCATTTCTGCCCTATGCAGCAACACTACAATGTAGCTATGTAGATGCCTGCCACACCCTTCTGCAATAAGTGCCTAACATCATTTAATGTAGTGATTAAGCTCATACTTTCCGCTGCGTTCGGCCAATACCTTTGTCACAGATAATTCAACTAAAGCAGCCGGAATCATGAACATACCTAAAATTTTACGCTTCGCATTTGTGCTGGCAGCCGTGCTTTGTATGAGTCTTACAGTAAGCGCACAGCGTGTATACCAACTGGCCGGGAAACCAGACCTTAAGGTAAGCGGCGGATCTACTTTACACGACTGGGAAATGGTTTCTACCACGGCAAGTGGCAAAGCAGAAATAACTGTTGATGATCAGGGCATAGAGGCAATAAAGCTAGGCGAAGTTACCATGAAGGTGAACACGCTTAAAAGCGGCAAAGGCCAAATGGATGACATCGCTTACAAGGCACTAAAAGCAGACAAAAACCCCAATATCCACTTCAAGCTTACTTCTTTTAAAAATCTGGGTGGCAACAAGGCAACGATAACAGGAGACCTTACCATAGCCGGCACTACAAAGCCAGTAACATTCCAGGTGCAAACAATGGCAAAAGGCGATGTGATTGAAATTAAAGGGGACACCTCTTTCAAAATGACTGATTTTAACGTGTCGCCTCCTACAGCAATGTTTGGCACTGTTAAAACAGAAGATAAAGTAAGAATATCATTTAAAGCGAATTTTAAACTTCTTAATTCATAACAACATCATGAAAAAGCTTCTACTTTCTCTTGGCTTGCTTGCTGGACTCCAGCTTAGCGCCAGCGCTCAGGTCACATTAGGTGATTTGCCTTATTGGAGACCTTACGATCAACGCGGACTTAACGTATTCGAAACCAGCAAGAAGGATACAACGGCCTTCGACGGCATCAAAGTAAGAATTGGAGGTAGCTTCGCGCAGCAGTTCCAGGGCCTGGAGCACAGCAACACAGCTACAGCCAAGTATGATGCCAACGAGAAAAACGTGAACAAGCTCATTGAAATTGGCAAGAGCTTTAACCTAGCCACAGCCAACATGAACATGGATGTGTTGCTGGCAGACGGTGTTCGCCTGAACCTTGTTCTATATCTATCATCTAAGCACCACCCTGAAACTTGGGTAAAAGGCGGCTACATGCAGATCGACAAACTGGCCTTCCTTAATAGCCCAATGGCTGATAAACTGATGGAGAACCTGACAGTTCGCGTTGGTCACATGGAAGTTAACTACGGCGACGCACACTACAGAAGATCAGATAACGCTCAGGCATTACAGAACCCATTCGTAGGTAATTACATCATGGATGCCTTTGCCACTGAAATCGGTGCAGACGTAACATTCCAGAAGAGCGGCTTCTTAGCAGTGGCTGGTGTTACAGGTGGTGAGATACAGGGTGGCCTGACAAAACCAGGTGAGCGTGCTCCTTCTTACGTTGGTAAGATCGGTTATGATAACTACATGACTGACAAACTAAGACTGCGCCTGACAAGCTCTGTATATACAACCAACAGTTCTGTAAGAAACACACTTTACGGTGGCGACAGAGCAGGCTCTAGATACAACCTGGTACTGGAAAACGAACAGGCTACAACTGCTGCTCAATTCACATCTGGTCGCTTTAACCCTGGCCTGACAGACAACATCACAGCAGTAGTGATCAACCCATTCGTGAAATTCGGCGGCCTGGAGTTCTTCGGTAACTTTGAAAGAGCTAAAGGTAAGGCAGGCAACGAAAAAGAAGACAGAACCTGGGATCAGATCGGCACAGACTTACTGTATCGCTTCGGACCAAGAGAAAGCTTCTACGTAGGTGGCCGTTACAACAAAGTAAGCGGACCAATGGCCGGAACAGGCACAGAGGTGAACATTCAGCGTACAGCGTTCGGTGCAGGCTGGTTTGTAACCAAGAATATCCTTGCCAAAGCAGAGTATGTAAAACAGGAGTATAACAACTTCCCTACAAACCACATCTACAACGGCGGCGAGTTCAATGGTATAATGCTGGAAGGTGCGATCTCCTTCTAAGTTGAAAAAAGCTAAAGTATAAAGTGATGTTACTAGTGCAGTTAATGTTGGCGATGCTGACACTCTTATCAGGCGGTAAAGCGAAAGAAGCTTACCTGGTGGTACAGGGAGAACGCATAACAGTGGAGGCAGCAACCTCGCTGGGCAGCATTAACTGCACTTACACTGGCAACAGGTCTGGCGACACCTTATACATAAATAAGCAGACATTAAAAGGTGAACGCCTCGTGCTAAGCCTACCAGTAAAAGACTTTGGTTGTGGCAACCTGCTGCTTAACCGCGATTTCCAACGCACACTTAAAGCAGGAAATCATCCGCTGGTGCGGGTAGAGGTGCTAGAGCTAACGCAACAAACACAGCAACTAATTGGCACTTTACGCCTGCAATTGGCAGGCAAAACACAGGTGCTGCGCGGTGTCCGCTTCTGTAACCAACCCGGGCAGAAACTAAGCACTACCCTTTGCCTGAGCTTCTCTGATTACGAACTGGCTACCCCCAACAAACTGGGAGGGCTGGTTAAGGTAGAGGAAGAGCTCCAGGTAAAAGTAGAGTTACTGCTGGCACAGCAAAGCAACATAACTTTTAAATAGTACTCCTCTTCTGATCTTTCAGAAAGTGATTTAGATAATGTTAAGGTGGTTGATTTAAGTCTGACAGGCGCTGCTGATTATGGTAGCGCCTGTTCAGTTTTTATGCATCTAGATCAATTCTTTTGCCGGGTCCCAGAACAGTTTCTCAAAATTCTTATAATCCTTCCCTTGGCACTATTTGGCTAATACGAAACAGATAAAGCAACGATAGCAGAAATACTTTGTCATACTACATGATTATCCCTGTATAGTTACCTTATTCAATTGTTCAGAAATTGCTTCCGTAGATTATGGGTTCTAAAACTGAAAATACTATGAGATTAATCAAAATATGGAAGTAACATCACATGAACAAAAACAAGGAGCAAGTAAGGCTTGGAAATCTTTAATTTTTATACTTTTATGCTTCATACAATAATCAATCTGGCATTATGCCTGACGAGCAGAACAAACTTAAAGCATACGAAAGCCTCTTCCGGAGTAATTATAAAAAGCTGTGCAGTCGGGCCTGCCGCATCACAAATGACATGGCTGCTGCGGAGGACCTTGTGCAGGAAGTATTTGTAAACTTCTGGAACAACACAGAGCGTCAGTTTATAGATACTCCCGAAGCTTATCTCTACACCGCAGTTATTAATAAGGCATTAAATTATACTACTAGTCAGAAACGCCGGTTAGAAATAAATGCAAAGTACCTGGAGTTTCAGCCTAAGGCCGGCAACAGCATTGAGCAGGAAATGCTAGATCAGGAGCTCCAGCAAAAGATTCAACAATCAATAGAAGCTTTGCCCCCTGTGTGCCAGAAAGTATTTTTATTGAGCCGTTATGAGGAAATGAGCCATAAGGAAATTGCGGATTTCCTTAACATCTCCCCTAACACCGTGGACAATCACATCAAAAAAGCGCTTGCCATACTTCGGAAAGTGCTCCTGAGCGTGTTCATAACACTATTTGAAATTTATTTTCATTTTTTTTCATGAGAGAGTAGCGGTAAAGAAATTCTCACCTGTCATCTCTATGAATAACACGAACTATAAGGTGCCCCTGGCGGAAGCCTCCAAGCTAGAAACAAACTTTTATAAACCAAGCGCTATCAGATATGGAGGGTAAATATTGGGACATTGTAACTAGACAACTGGCCGGTAAGGCCAGTGCGTCAGAGTTACAGAAACTTGAAGACTGGTTAGCAGAGTCGCCGGAGCATAAGGCCGATTACCAGGCGCAAAAACGCCTCTGGCAGTTAACACCTCCTTCGGAGATAGCTGATACAGACGTAGAGGCCGCCTGGAAAAAAGTAAAAAGCCAGCTGGTAGATAAGCAACCTGCTAAAGTAATCTCTATTTATCAGAATGTTTGGCGTGTGGCTGCTTCTATCATTTTGTTAATTGGCGTATTGTGGCTGGCTAAGTACTTTCTATTCCCGCACTTTGGTATGGAGGTAGTCGAGTCAGGTAACAGGCGAATAGCAGTTGTATTACCCGATAATAGCCAGGTATGGCTAAACAAAGGCAGTAAGCTCATTTATGATAAGGATTTTGATAGAAATGAACGGAACGTGCAGTTAGAGGGTGAAGCATTCTTTGAAGTAAAACGTGATGTAGAGCGTCCTTTTATTATTCATTCAAATGAAGCACAAACAAAAGTACTAGGCACCTCTTTTAACTTGCGTGCCTATCCGGATGAACCGCTGGTTGAATTGGCTGTGGCAACAGGAAAAGTTGCTTTTAGCTTAAAGGAACAGAAGAAAGAGGTTATTGTAACACCAGGATTTGCGGTACAACTTAATACTCTGAGCAACGAGTTAAGAAAAGAGGAGATTCCAGGAGAAAATGCATGGGCCTGGAAAACAGGTAAGCTTCAATTCGCAAATGAGGAGCTAAAGAACATACTGCCTGTCTTGGAGCGATATTATGACACAGAAATAGAATTAAAGAATAGTGCATTAGGTACCTGCCGTTTTACTGGCACTTTTCAGCAGGCTGATCTTGAAGAGGTTTTACAGGTATTGACAGCAACTATGCAGTTAAAATACATTGAGCAGGATAAGCAGGGTTATTCCTTAACCGGACAAGGCTGCAAATAACAAACGTAACAGATTTATTAGCCAATGAGTAAACATTTACTATGCTTCAGCGTGGGGTGGCTCGCCTTTGCCCTTTCTGTACTGGCTCAGACTTCCGTGCTGGACCAACGGGTGACGGTACACCAGCGTAATGCCACCATTCAGGAGGTACTCGCAGAACTTTCAGAAAAGTATAAGATCAGCTTCTCCTACAGCAGCAATTTAGTGCCGGTACAAAAAAAGGTAAACCTGCAAACCGGACAAAGACCGTTGCGGCATGTACTGGATGAGTTATTGCGCGGCACTAATACAAACTATAGCCTGATCGGGGGCCAGATTATTCTTCAACCGGCAAAGCAATTGCCTGGCAAAAAAGAGAAAGAGTGGTATACTATCAGCGGATATGTGATTGATGAAGCCTCTGGCGAGGCCCTGGCAGGCGCCACCATAACAGAGGGTGTAACAGGAACCTCCAGTAACGCTTATGGCTTTTACAGCTTACAGACGACCGCAGGGCAGCCACAACTACAGATCCGCTACTTAGGATATACACCACTGCAAATACAACTTGCACCTATTACCCAGGATACGGTTATTATATGGAAACTGCAGGCGAATGCAAACCAGCTAAGTGAGGTAGCAGTAACTGCCGAAAAAATAACTGACCTGCAGCAGGCAAACCGCCTCTCTATGCGCAGCCATGAGATAAAGCAGCTGCCCCGATTTATGGGTGAGGCCGATGCCATTAAAGCGCTACAGCTTATGCCTGGAGTACAGGAAGGCCGGGAAGGTTCTTCTGACCTCATCGTACGTGGCGGCAGCCCCGACCAGAACCTGATTCTGCTTGATGGAGTGCCTGTATACAATGTATCGCACTTGCTAGGCACCTTTTCTGTCTTCAACCCTGATGCTATCAAAAATGTGGACCTGATTAAAGGCGGGTTTCCTGCCCCTTATGGCGGCAGGTTATCTTCAGTGATAGATGTGCAGCTGAAAGAAGGTAATAATAAGCATTTTGCAGGCGAAGGCGCTGTTGGTCTTATCTCCTCTAAACTACTTCTGGAAGGCCCGATTAAAAATGATAAAACTTCTTTTCTCATTGCAGGCCGCCGTACCTATCTCGATCTGCTTGCTATGGCAGCAGCAGCCATGAGCGGAGAATCAATACCCCACTACAACTTCGGAGACCTAAACGCAAAGGTAAACCATACTTTCTCTGCTAAAGACAGAATATACCTGAGCCTGTATGGTGGCCAGGATAAATTTAATGACAACTATTCCTTTGAGCGGTTAGCCGAGAGTGAAGAACAGAAGTTTAATATGCGTTGGGGCAACACTACCGGCGCATTACGTTGGAACCATGTCTACGGCCCCAGGTTGTTTAGCAACATAACCCTCATACACAGCCGCTACAGCTTCAGACAGGTCAGCGAAGTGGAGCGAAAGCAGGTTGATAATACTACATCACGTACAACTAACTACTCCTCCAGTATAAAAGACTGGGGGGCCAAGGCTGATTTTGATTTTGCAGCCACAAACAGGCATAAAATACGATTTGGAACCAGCTACACCTACCATAATTTCAGGCCGGAATCTGTTCTACTGCAGACTGATACCTTAACGCTTACATCAGATTCCTTTTCAAAAATAATAGCTCATGAGTTTTATACTTATGCAGATGACCAAATTCAGTTAAGTGAGCGTCTACAGGCAATCCTGGGACTACATTTTTCAGGATTCACTGTTAACGGCCGGACCTTTACGTCGCTGCAGCCGCGCCTCGGCCTGGGTTATACATCTCCAAAAGGATTTAGCATCAGGGGCTCCTTTGCTACCATGGCGCAGTACATGCACCTCCTCAGCAATACATCTACGGGCACTCCAACCGATGTATGGGCACCTTCCACCGATAAGGTTAAGCCACAGCGCTCGTGGCAAGCCACCTTAGGTGCAGCTGCGCTACTAAAGCAGGATCAACTGGAGCTTACATCCGATCTGTACTATAAAGAGATGAAGGATATAGCTGAATTCAAAGATGGTGCGGATTTTATAACGGACTTTATGCGAAGTGGGCCTAAAACCAATTTTGCTAATTTTGTTGCCCCGCCCTATGAAACCCGAATAGTTAGCGGCAGAGGATGGACCTACGGCTCTGAATGGATGCTGCGCAAGCGACAAGGAAAAACCACAGGTTGGGTCAGCTATACTCTGGCCTGGTCGTGGCGCCAGTTGGATAGCATCAACTTCAATCAGAAATACCCTTACACCTACGACAGCCGGCATAGCGGCTCTGTGGTTATCAACCACCAGTTCAATGAGAAGTGGAGCATTGGAGGAAGCTGGATATACCGGACAGGTTATATGACAACACTGCCTCTGACCCGCTATAAAGCTTACAACGAGTATAAGGACCCACCTGGCTCAAGTTCATCTTACATCGCTAACGTGGACCATGTAGGAGAGCGGAACAACTACCGCATGCCTTCTTATCACCGTCTGGACCTGAGCCTAACCCACACAAAAAAGAAAAAATGGGGAGAGCGTTACTGGAATTTATCAGTGTACAATGCCTACAACCGACAAAACCCATACTTCCTGCAGCTAAGTGAAAACAGCAGAGAGAGCACTGGCAACGATGGTAGCAGTTCTTCACGAACACGCTACTTATATCAAACTTCCTTGTTACCGATTCTGCCTTCCTTTAGTTATGGCTTCAAATTCTAGTTCTTGCAATCATGAGAAAAAGCACATTTAACCTATGCCTGTTGTTTAGTTCTGCACTTTTGCTGTGGAACTGTACCAATGTAATAGAACTTGAACTACCTGAGCATAAGCAACGCCTTGTAGTAAATGGCGTCTTTAACCCGGACAGCACCTGGAGCATTGATATTAGTGGCAGTCAGAGTGCTCTCTCCAATAAGCCTTACGAGCAGGTACAACACGCAACGGTTGGCGTGTACCAGGGCGATAGATTTTTGTACAACCTGCCTCATATAGGAAACGGAAAGTACAAAGCTCAAGAAACTACGCCAAAAGAACTTGAGCATTACACACTCAAAGTGTCAGCGCCAGGTTACCCGGAAGTTCAGGCCTCAGGATTTGCTCCCGCCAAGCCTGCTGTTAGCTATCTCAAAGGTAAAATAATTAACACTTCTGATGGTTCACGAGAAGTAGAGTTAACCTTTGTGCTGAATGACGTGCCCGACTTGCAGAACTATTACTTTATTAGCGCCTTTTACAATGATACCAGTTATTATAATAACCAGGTCTACAAGCACTACACAAGCATAAGCTTTGAGGCACCTGTCGAGCATGAGTTCAGCCTAGGCTGGCTCTATTTTTTCAGCGATAAATTGATAGATGGAAAATCTGTTCCGCTAAAGATACGCACCGGATACCCTGGGAAAGGAAAACTTTTATACTTTAACATAGCGCAGGCTAGCCCTGACTATTACCATTATGTAAGAACACTAACAAAACAGGCTACTATTGATAGCTTTTCACACTCGCCTACCGCGGTACATAATAATATCCAGAACGGTTACGGGGTTTTCGCTGGCCATACTATCCACACTTTCCGCATCCGGTTTTAGAGGTACGACTTGAACTCCTGAGACAAATTTTGCAACCTTTACGTACTACATCAGTTCCTTCGCCGGGTCCCAGAATAGTTTCTCAAAGTCCACTATCTGGTTATTTTCCACCTTTACCCCGTCCTGCTCCAGGCGTTCCTGCATGGCATTGGGCGCATCAAAGTGCTGGCTTCCCGTCAGCATCCCTATCCGGTTCACTACCCGGTGCGCCGGAATTTGGGTCATAGGGTGCGAGGCGATCAGGGCCCAGCCAACCATGCGCGCTGAGCCCTTGGAGCCCAGGTAGCTGGCAATAGCACCGTAAGAGGTAACCCTGCCTTTCGGTATCAGCTTCACCACTTCGTACACATCCTGGAAAAAATTTTTCTTCTGACTGTTTTCGCTCATAGCGGGACTAATTTCTTCTCCTAACTGTTTAAACACAGAAAGTAGTTGTCTGTCGGGCAAAACTACCTATTAGTAGAGGACTAAACCCGACTGTTTTTGTTTAACCCTTCTTGTAAGTAACTTTAAACGTTTTCTTGTTTACCTAGTCTAAGACAAGGGATCTTGTAGCTGATGCATTACTCCAGGACTAGTAAATATAACACATTACCTATAAAACTCTGAAACAATTTAGATGAGCAAACCTGTTAAATCCATTCTTATACTTGTAGCCGTTGTAGCTGTTGGCTACCTGCTCTACTCCAAACTATTAGCAGGCGAGGACAAACCGGCAGCAGGCGGCGGGGGTGGTGGCCCGATGGCTCAGAAAGTAGCTGTAGACGTTTTTGTGGTCTCTCCCACTGCCTACCAGAACAATATCGCCTCTACAGGCACCGTGCTTCCGAATGAGGAGGTAGAGCTGCGCAGCGAAGTAGCAGGTCGTGTAACTAACATAAATTTCCAGGAAGGCAGCCGTGTACGCAAAGGCCAGTTACTGTTTACCGTTAATGCTGCCGAAATGCAGGCGCAGCTGCAGAAGCTGCAGTCTAATCAGAAGCTTTACCGCGATATGGAAGAGCGCCAGCGTACACTGCTGGAGAAAGACTACATCAGCAGACAGGAGTATGACCAGGTTAGCAACCAGCTTGCAACTGCCACTGCCGATATACAGGCCTTGAAAGCTTCTCTTGCCAAGGCTTATGTAAGAGCTCCTTTTGATGGTGTTATTGGTTTGCGCCAGGTAAGTGAGGGCAGTTACGTAACAGCCTCCTCGCCTATTGCACAAATAGTAGACATCAGCCCGGTAAAAATAGAATTCGCTGTACCGGGCCGCTATAGCCAGCAGATAAAAGAAGGTGACAAAATTACCTTTACCGCAGAAGGCAGTCCTAAAGAATATGAGGCTACCATTTACGCCACACAACCCATCATAGATCCTGCTACCAGAACCATGCAGGTACGCGCCCTTTACGATAATAAAAATGAAGAAGTGAAGCCGGGTGCCTTTGTTAAGGTAAATCTTGGCCTGGAAGAAGTAAACGAAGCTATACTTATCCCTACAGAGGCAATTATACCGGAGGCTACAGGCCATAAGGTATTCTTAGCCAAAGGCGGTAAGGCTGTACCTCAAATGGTAAAAATCGGACAGCGTTCTGAGCGTTTTATCCAGATTCTGGACGGTCTTGCTCCCGGTGATTCTGTTATACAGTCTGGTGTGCTGCAGGCGCGGCCTGGTGCCGACCTGACGATCAGGAAAGTAAAAACAGGAGAATAAGCGACTAAAGCTGACCCGTTTACAGAACAAGTACGGTTCACTGCTGTTTTATCCCAGCAAGTATATTTGTAGCCTTCTGGTGTAAAGTATAAGCTATCTCTCTAAGGCTGCACCCGTTGCTGAGCTTTGGGGTATCAATTGAAGATTAAATGCGCAGTTCTGCTGCTCCCGCTCTCTGCAAAGGATAAGCACTTTTGCAGAGATCAGCAAAAGACAAACTGCAACTACTGAATACTAAACTAATATATGGCAAGCTTATCATCCATAAGTATAAAACGCCCGGTACTGGCCATCGTGATGAGTATCACGATTATTGTGTTCGGTATCATTGGAATTTCCTTCCTGGGCGTGCGTGAGTATCCCAGTGTAGACCCACCTATTGTAAACGTATCAACGAGCTACACCGGTGCTAACTCCGAAACGATCGAATCTGAAATCACAGAGCCGCTGGAGGAGTCTATCAACGGTATTGCCGGTATCCGTACGCTTACCTCTAGCAGCCGTGAGGGTAGCAGCAACATTACCGTAGAGTTTAACCTGGGTGTAGACATGGAGGCCGCCGCCAACGACGTTCGTGACCGTGTGGCCCGTGCGCAACGCAGGCTTCCTGATAATGCCGATCCTCCCACTGTGTCTAAAGCCGATGCAGATGCCAACCCTATTATTTTTGTGGGTATAAAAAGCCCGACTCGTTCGTTGCTGGATATCTCTGCCATTGCCCAGGACGTGTTCAAAGAACGTTTGCAAACCATACCTGGCGTAAGCTCCGTGGATATATGGGGTGAGAAACGCTATTCTATGCGTCTGTGGCTGGACCCGGACAAGCTTGCAGCCCTTAACGTTACACCAATTGAAGTACAGAATGCCCTGGTGCGACAGAACCTGGAGCTGCCATCGGGTAGAATAGAAGGCTCTACTACAGAACTTTCGGTTCGAACGATGGGCCGAATTTCTACGCCAGAGGAGTTTAATAATCTTATCGTGCGGGAGGATGCTGACAGGCTGATACGTTTCAGTGACATCGGCCATGCGGAGCTTGCTCCTGAAAACGAGAAATCTATACTTCGCCGCGATGGTATACCAATGGTGGGTGTGGTGCTTATTCCGCAGCCAGGTTCCAACCAGGTTGAGATCGCCGATGAGTTTTACGTGCGCCTGGAGCAGATCAAAAAGGATTTGCCTGAAGACCTGGAAGTAGTAATCGGTTTTGACAATACGCAATACATCAGAGCCTCTATTTCCGAGGTAAAAGAAACTATTTTCGTTGCCTTTGGCCTGGTGGTTATCATCATCTTCCTGTTCCTCCGCGACTGGCGTTCTACAGTAATTCCGGTAGTTGCTATTCCGGTGTCACTCATCGGTGCCTTCTTTATCATGTACCTGATGGATTTCTCTATTAACGTACTGACGTTGCTGGGTATCGTGCTTGCTATTGGTCTGGTAGTGGATGATGCCATTGTAATGCTGGAGAACATCTATGCCCGGATTGAGGCCGGCCAGCAGCCGATGAAAGCTGCCAAGAAAGGCTCGCAGGAAATATACTTTGCCATTATCTCCACTACTGTTGCTCTGGCAGCAGTGTTTATGCCGGTAATCTTCCTGGAAGGTATAACCGGACGCCTCTTCCGTGAATTTGGTATTGTAGTGGCTGGCTCTGTAATCATCTCGTCTTTCGTATCGCTTACGCTAACGCCAATGATGTGCTCGCGCATGTTAAAGCACCGCGAAAGGCCGAACTGGTTCTACCGTAAAACAGAGCCCTTCTTTACATCTCTTACCAACGGGTACCGCAGCAGCCTCGAAAGCTTTATGCGCGTACGTTGGGTGGCCTTTGTGATAATAGTAGTAGCGGCAGTCGCCATTTACCTGTTCATGACTACCTTACCATCTGAGCTTGCTCCAGACGAAGACCGTAATGGCCTGCGTATCAGCGTAACCGGACCAGAAGGTGCCTCTTACGAGTTTATGGACGATTACATGGGAGAGCTGACGCAGCTAGTCAACGATTCCATTAAAGGTATAGACAACATGGTGGCCATGACATCTCCTGGTTTTGCAGGCGGTGGCTCCAACTCCGGCTTCCTGCGTGTTAAATTGGTTGATGCCGATAAGCGCAGCCAATCGCAGCAGGAGATTGTAGAGGAAATTGGCAGATTAACAAACCAACTGACAGGAGCTCGTGCGTTTGCATCAGGCGATAAAGGCCTTGGTGGTGGTCGTGGTGCCGGTCAGCCAGTGCAGTTCGTGGTGCAGTCTCCGGACGGATCAAAGCTACGCGAAATTGTGCCTCAAATAATGGACCTAGCCCGTCAGGACCCTACTTTTGGCTTTGTGGATGTAAACCTGAAGTTCAACAAACCGGAACTGCGCGTAGAGATCAATCGTGAAAAAGCGCAGGCCATGGGTGTTAGTGTGCGCGATGTGGCTCAAACACTGCAGGCTGGCCTCAGTGGGCAGCGTTTCGGGTATTTTATAAAAGACGGCAAGCAATACCAGGTAATTGGCCAGGTTGCCCGCGAGAACCGCTCTGCCCCGATAGACCTTCGCAGTCTGTATGTTAAGAATAATGCAGGGCAACTGATCCAGTTAGATAACCTGATTGAACTTAGTGAGGAAAGCGCTTCGCCGCAGCTTTACCGTTTTAACCGTTTTGCTTCTGCCACTTTTAGTGCCTCACTTGCAAAAGGTAAAACAATCAGCCACGGTATTGAGGCCATGGATGCGATTGCCGATAAAGTACTAGACGATACCTACCAGACTTCACTTGCAGGCCAGTCCCGTGACTTTTCTGAGAGCTCCAGCAGTTTACTATTTGCCTTTATACTTGCACTAGGCCTGATTTATCTGGCGCTTTCAGCTCAGTTTGAGAGCTTCCGCGATCCAGTGATCATCATGTTTACCGTACCGCTTGCCTTGGCAGGTGCACTACTCAGCATTTGGTATTTTGGGGAAACACTTAACATCTTTAGCCAGATTGGCATGATCATGTTGGTGGGTCTTGTAACGAAGAACGGTATCCTATTAGTGGAATTTGCCAATCAGCGCAAAGAGGCAGGGCTTACAAAACTTGAGGCAGCCACCGATGCAGCTGTACAGCGTTTCCGACCAATCCTGATGACCTCGATGTCTACTATACTTGGTACCTTGCCAATTGCACTGGCCTTGGGAGCAGGTGCAGAAAGCAGAGTTTCGATGGGTATTGCTGTAGTGGGTGGCCTTATTTTCGCAACCGGCTTAACACTTTATGTTATTCCGGCTGTTTACTCCTTCTTCTCATCTGCTGAGGCAAACGTAGCCCGCATGGCTGACGACGACGACGCGGAGGATGAGGAGGCACCAAAAGTCACACATCAACCTGAGCCTGCCTACATCAAATAAAGTATAAACAGAAAACTTTTGTTTAAGAACCGACCTTGGATAAACAATTAATGTCTCCATTAAAAACAGCAGCGCTTCTACTAACCGTAGTAGCGCTGCTTTTACCAGCCACCTCGTACAGCCAGGACCAACTTACGCTTCAGGAAGCGATTCGTATTGGATTAGAAAAGAACTATGACATACGGATTGCCGATAAGCAGGAAGATATAGCCGAAAACAATGTAACGCTTGGCAATGCTGGCTTTCTGCCCAATGTAGATGCTCGTGCAACGCGCCTTTTTAGTGAAAACAACTCCAGGCAGGAATTTCAGGCAAGGCCACCCGTTATTCGTACCGGCGCCAGCTCCAATAATATCAACTCCAGTGTAAACCTCAACTGGACTATTTTCGATGGTATGGGCATGTTCATCGAACTGGACAGGCTAAGAGCTCTTGAAAAGTCTGGTAAGCTGTTTACCCGGCAGGTAGTAGAAAACACGGTAGCCGATATCTCAGATGCATATTATGAGGTAGTGCGCCAGAGCCGTAGAATTCAGGCGTTGGAGGATGCGATAGCCATATCGCAGCAGCGCATAGACCTGGCACAGGCACAGTACGAGGTAGGTGTTAGCGCCAAGGTAGAGATCCTGCGTGCCCAAGTAGATTACAATGCCGACCGCTCGGAGCTGCTAAGACAGGAAGAAGCATTGCAAAACGCTAAAATAAACCTGAACCAGCTATTGGGTAGAGAGCCTAATATAGCTTTTTCCGCCATAGATTCTATTCAGGTGGATCACTCGCTAAACTATAGCCAGGTAGATAACGGCTTGGTTTCGTCTAATCCGCTACTGCAACGCCTGCAACTTAACCGCGACATTGCCAGCCTGGATGTAAAAGCAATGAGAGCCAGCCGCTTTCCTACGATAGGAGTAATAAGCGCTTATAACTTTTCACGCTCGGAGGCTGAGCCGCTAAACGAGTTCCAGGCGCAGTTTAACAGAAACCGTGGCTATAACTATGGTCTTGCTGTAAGCCTGCCGATTTTTAATGGCTTCAACATTAACCGTCAGGCTCAAAATGCCCGCATTGCCCTAGAGACTAGTAACCTGGAGTTTCAACGGGAACAAAACAGGCTACAATCTGAAGTTGCAAGGGCTTATAGCCAGTATGCCAACAGGATTAAGTTACTGGAACTAGAAGAGACGAATGTGAAGCTGGCACAGGAAAACGCTGACATTGCTTTAGAGCGGTATAGGCTTGGCTTGCTTACAGCTATTGAACTCCGCGAAGCACAGCGTAACCAGCTGTTGGCAGAGAACAGATTGATAGACATTAAATATGAGGCAAAAACCGCGGAAATAGAACTAAAAAGACTTAGCAGCAGCCTTTTGCAGGAGGTTACACCATAGCAGCCGCTGCACACATATAACAGCATCTAAGTATAAAAGTATAGCCATAGCTATACTTTTATAGTTTCAGGCAGTATAAACTGATTACTTTAAATAATCTATGGAGTCAGAGCTCTTCCAGAAACTAGGTATATCACTTGGCCTTGGCCTACTTGTGGGGCTGCAACGGCAGCACGAGAAGTCTGAGCTGGCAGGCATTCGCACCTTTCCGCTTTTCACACTTTTCGGGTCTGTAGCAGCCCTCCTCTCCCAGTCAATTGGCGGCTGGGTACTTGCAGCTGGGTTACTTAGTGTGGCTACCCTTGTTGCAATCGCGAATATCCTTAAAAGAAAGAATCCTCATTTCGATCCTGGTTTAACAACAGAGGCTGCAGCCTTGCTTATGTTTGTAGTAGGGGCCTATGTTATTTTAGGAGACGGTACAGTTGCCATCGCCATCGGAGCCACCACAGCTGTGCTCCTCCACCTGAAAGAAACGCTGCATCGCATTGTAGAACGCATTGGCGAAAAAGACCTGAAAGCGATCATGCAATTCGTAGTTATACTGCTGATCATACTTCCGATACTGCCAAACGAAACCTATGGCCCCTATGATGTTCTAAACCCGCATAACATCTGGTTGATGGTAGTGTTGATCGTGGGGATAAGCCTTTTGGGGTACTTTGCATACAAAATATTCGGAGGCAGGGCCGGAACAATACTGGGAGGTATACTTGGTGGCCTCATATCAAGCACTGCTACCACTGTAAGTTATGCCCGCCGGTCTAAAGACAGCAACACAAGCACGAGCCTTGCCGCCACTGTAATTTTTATTGCTACTTTCGTTTCAGTTGCACGCATTATCACCGAAGTTGCTGTTGTAGCCCCAGATACGGCGTCTGTTGTGCTTCCCCCTCTAGCTACTTTACTTATACTTATGCTGATTGTAGGGCTTATAACCTACCTGTTCAGCAAAAAAGTACATGACACCATGCCTGAGCAAGGCAACCCTGCTCAATTTAAAGCCGCACTAGTTTTTGGAGCTGTGTATGCTCTGGTTATACTTGCCACAGCTTTTGCCAAAGACCAATTAGGCAACAAAGGACTGTTCATTGTTGCCATTATTTCAGGTCTTACAGATGTCGATGCGATTACGCTTTCAACGGCTCGCCTCATGAACATCGGAAACCTTGATATGCAAAACGGCTGGAAAGTTATACTTGTCGCCGCTTTATCTAACTTAGTTTTTAAGGGAGTTCTGGTTGGAGTTTTGGGCAATTCCAAAGTATTTGCCAGGGTAGGCGTTTTATTTGGCATCGTACTTATAGGAGGCCTGCTGGTACTCTGGTTATGGCCTGCTGAATTTAATCTATCAGCTTTTTTAAGCTGAACAGCAGTAAGAAAACACACCTTATACATAGCAGTTTCTGCTGTTCACTCAAAACTGCTTTCATGCTATTGCAACTTGTTAATATAACTTTATCTTTCTAAAGTTTTATAACAGTTTCTGTTAGTATGAAGAAAACACTTCTGTTGCTACTTTTGCTTTGTTGCATCAAACATGCTTTTACGCAGAGTATGCCAGGAGTGCGTTTTGGTGGGAGTATGAGCAAGATTAATGGCATAAGTACTACCAAAGGCAGCTATGACTGGCTAAAACAGTTTCATGGAGGAATAGTGTTAGCGCATAAGATTGGAGACAAGCTTTACCTGCAGCCAGAACTAATATACTCTCAAAAAGGGTACAGTTTCGAGATTGCAAGAAATAACAAAGGCGTATTTGGCGACACAATCCTGTACCACGAAAAAAACAAGATCAACTACTTAGACTTACCAATACTGGCAAAGGTAGGTACCAAAGGGCTATACTTTGAGGCAGGGCCGCAGTTCTCATTTTTGTTAGACGGCAAACGCACAGAAACCCGTACAACAAGTACCAATGGCTCAACTCAGGAACACGAGCATGCACGTGATTTATTTTCAGTAGTAGAGAAAGTGGATATAGGTTTCGCAGGCGGCTTTGGCTATCAGACAGAGACTGGCCTAGGCTTGGGCTTTAGATTTAACCAGAGCTTTAAAGAAGTTATTGATCAGGAAAACTGGAAGAAGAATATAGCGCTTCAGTTATCTGCTTTCTATTTACTTGGTAAAAAGAAAGAAATAAGAAATATACTACCTCCCCCACCTCCAGTAATCGCCGCACCAGATGTTGAATACTACGACAAAAGAAAAGCTTCGAAAAAAGGATACAGCATTGTTAGTAGTATGAACATGGGCCGTGTTACCTTTAGTAAAGTGGCTGACTCAGAACAAACTCATGTAGAATACAAGATTATATCAACAAGTGGCTTTGCTCCTCAGGATGTGATGATAGCAGGCTCCAGCGGCACAATTCAAGACACAGGCATTGTTAAAGGGTACCGCGATGTTGTTTACCCATTTCAGGGGAGTATACAGTTTTCAATTCCGGCCACAATGGGTACCTCGGCGCCGGCACAAAGCAGAATGGAGTACGAAATAAAGGAGCCAGGCCACTGGCGGATTACAATTACAATTAGTCGTTAGTTAATAGAGTATATGATTAATTCCTGTTGATGCGGAGAAAGCCTTTGTTGTATACCTTCTTCCCTGTTTCTTCATCTACACCATACCAAACATCAACAAGGTATTCTGGTGTATTATAAGTGGTAGCAAACTGACTAATTCCGTCAATAGTTTTATAGTCTGTTACCATTTCATACCCTCTTTCTAGTGCCTTGTAGTAAGCCTCGTCATCATCATCGTTTTCATCCAAAAAGCTGTTATATACCCGGTGGTAACTTTCAGTAACCGCCTCATAAAACCGTTGCAGCTGCGAGGTCTCAAACTCCATGTAGCCTTCTTCGTCTTTTGTCCACCAGCCTTGCAAATCCATACTCTCGGGATTTATACTTTTATTTGAGATGTGGAGTGTGCTTACTCTACGTTCAATATTTTATGTGTCTGCACCGATACACGCCATTCAGGGTTATCTAGTGCGTAATTAATAGCCATTTGCGTGGCCTGATGCAGTCTATCTCCGTCTTCCGGCTGTAGCCACAGCAATGGCAACTGGTTATTCTGCACTTCGTTCAGGCGCTGTCGCTGTGCGAAATCACTATACTTTGCAGGATGGTAATCTGGAAGCACTAGCTTCAGTTCATCAAAATACTCCAGCGTCAACTGTTCCTGCGGCAGCTTCGGGCTGCACACGATCCAATCAGGAGCCTCCAGTCTATTCTCTTCTTCATTCCAGCAGGCTTCCTGCAGCGATACAGTACCGTTTGTTTCGATAGCAATAAAGAAACCTGCCTGGTGCAGCGCCTCCACTAATTCTGCCTTCAGGTGCAGCAGTGGTTCGCCGCCTGTTATAACGCAAAACCTTACATCGCCGCCTACACTGCGCATTTCCTGAGCCAACTCTGCCGCTGTGTAAGCTCTACTACCTTCTTTCGTAAAATCAGTGTCGCACCACATCGGGCAGTTAGCGCCAGTGCGGGCGGCATCACGTTCTCGTGTGTCTGCGTAGCCAGACCACAGGTTGCAGCCTACCATGCGCACAAACACAGCCGGACGGCCTGCAAACAAACCCTCTCCCTGTAGTGTTTTCCAAACTGATTTTACTCTGTATGTTGTCTCTTTTACAACGTTAAATTCCATCTTCTGATTCTCCTCTTCTTATCCTAACCAGCCTTTTGCTTTTGCCTCTTCATAACCCTTAGCTCTAAGTATAGATGCCGGGTTATCCAGCTTTCCGTAGCCCCACTCGTTGTAGGTGCTGCGGTCGCCGTTGTAGTCTGTATGCGACATATCGCGCACTATATCCAGCACTCCCAAGTCATGGGCAAGCTTCCATGCCTCTGCCTTGCTCTTGTACATAAGCGGCGTATGTATTCTTACATCCTTGTCCAATGCCAGTGACATTGTTGTCTGCAGCGAGTCGATGAACACGCGTCGGCAATCTGGATAGCCAGAGAAATCAGCCTGACACATACCTCCTACAATGTCGGTGATATTTCTGGTAAAGGCATGACTGATGGCGATGGTAAGAAAAACAGCGTTCCTGCCCGGCACAAACGAGGCCGGCAGCTCTTCGTTCAGCTCATGCGGTGCCGACATATCCTTGTCATGCTCGGTAAGGGCCGACCCCTGCAGCATACCGCTAATGTCGATTACCTTAAAAGGCACCTGCGCTTTCTCAGCGATCAGCTGTGCCTGCTTTAGCTCCACCTCGTGCTTTTGGCCATACTTAAAGCCCAGTGCTTCCACATTTTTAAACTGCTCCTTTGCCCAGAACAGGCATGTGGTAGAATCCTGACCTCCTGAAAAAAGAACTAAAGCGGTATCTGTCATAAGTGACATAATGGTTTTTGTAGTTTTATATCTGATAGGTTATAGAGCTATTGCCCTTTCAACACGTTTCTCTTCTCTCTCTGACAGCAGCGCAGCTATACTTACCTCATGTTCGGCATAGCAGGTTTCTGTTTCCTGCAGCTTCACATATACACTTTCGATATTGTATTGCAACATTATATCAAAAGCATGCTGGCCAAGATAATCGATCACGTACAGGCAAATGTTTTCGGAAGTGGTATCGAAGGGCAATGTATAATGCTTGGATTTTAACAGCTCCATTGCCTGCAGCAGTTCGGCATCTGTCTCGGCAACCAACACGCCGTGATCCCAGGCTTTTACCAGCGGTGCCAGCACTTTCTTGATTTCCTTGAAGTCGATCAGCATCCCGTTTTTACCGGCTGGCCCGCTAAGCTCTACCCACATCTGGTACGAGTGGCCGTGCAGGTTCTGGCATCCGTCTGTATGCCAGGGTAAGCGGTGCGCCCCTTCCCATCTAAATCTTTTGGCTACTTTCATTTTAACTTTACTAATACTGGGGCAACAATGCCAAACAAACACCTCTGTGTCCCAGAACCAAACTCAACTGTATTCAGGCAGTGCTAAACCCTCTATTGCAAGCATTTCAGCAGCAAAAGCGATTGCGCCATAAACCCCGCAAGTTACTCATAAAATAACTCTGGTAATTACACTTTCATTCCTTAGGCCGATATATTTATACAAATAGCACCAATTAAGTACTAACTTTGTTGCACCAAAAAATCATGCATAGTAAAAGTGATGAACAACACAGAACAAATTGATATTAAGGAACAATTAAAGGACACTTACAAGAAAGCGCTGGAACATACCAGCAGTGCACTTGATTACATGGCTGAGTATGGCATTAAGCCGGACGGTAAGTTTGGTTTATTTTTCTCTCCTGATACCCGCCAGAAGGACATTCATATCATGCCTTACAAGCATACAGCAAAGCAAGTAGTAGTATATGAAACAGAAGCTGGTGAGTTTTCTGCCCTTTGCCCATTCTCTGGCCTTCCGGACTTTGGTACGCTTCGTGTAGAGTATGTTCCGGGCTCGCATATACTTGAACTTAAAAGCCTGAAATATTACCTGCTTTCGTGGAGAAATATCGGCTCGGCACAGGAAGACATTACTGCTTATGTGTTTGAGGACCTGCGCAAGATTTTAGCTGACGCTGATTACCTGAAAGTTACTACGGTATACAATGTGCGTGGAGGCATTAACACAACCTGTGAGATTGACAGCAGAATGCAATAAGTAACAGCTTTATCCCAAGTATAAAATTGCAATACGGTTAGCCGCAATGGGCTCAACCAGTATAGATTACTTAAAGTATAAAAGCCGCTTCACTAAAATGGAGCGGCTTTTATACTTTAGCAGGGTGTTGTGCAAGCGCCTTATGATGAAAACCTTCATCAGTCTTTTCTAAAGTCTTTTCTAAAGCTCATAAAAGTATCAATCAATTCTGCCGTTATATTCTACACACGGTATAGCTTAACCTGCTCCTGACGCTACAGTCGCGGCTTTACAACCAAGTTATAAATTAAACATCCTAGCACCGCGCCAAAGTATTTAACTGACATTACTTTATACTTCTGATACAAAAATTGCATCTTTATTAATTTCAAAATTGAAAAAATAGAGTATTTTGCATTAAAGGCATTTTATTACGCGCGATTGCCACAAAATATTAAGCCTGTTTCTGCACCCTACAATCACCTAAGTTAGTATGAGCATCATCCGGGATATCTCCATCAAGAACAAACTATTACTCGTCACCCTCATTCCGCTTGTTGCTTTATTTTACTTTCTTTCTGTAGATGTTGCCGATGGCATAAGAAGCAGAGAGCGGGTGCAACAAGTGTATGACGACGTATTAAAAGCGGAGGCGATCTCGGATGTGCTGCACCAGATTCAGCAGGAACGTGGTTACTCGCTCGGGTATATTTTGAGCGAAGGCACAGAGGAAAAAGACGAACTCTTCAGGCAGCGCGAGCAAACCGACAAGGCTATTTTCGAACTCAGGAAACTGCTAACGAGGCAAGATACAGGAATTACCACAGCCCAGAATAAGCTAAATAAGCTACCTGACCTGAGAGGACGAATAAACACGCGCAGTGCTAACCCAGACAGTGTACGCGATGCGTTGGGAGATATCAACACAGCCCTTATAGATGAGATAAGCAAGACAGCACTATACTCCAAAAGCCCTGAGGTGAAAAACCACCTAAATGCCCACTTATTTCTGCTATACGGCAAAGAGTATTTTGGCCAACTGCGTGCTAGCCTGAAGCAAGCACTACTTAGAGGCAGCTTCGACGAAAATGGATTTGCAGAGTTCGCCGCACTCAAAGGACGCCATGAGATAAGCCTCGAAAGTTTCAAAAAAAATGCCTCCGATGACATTGCAGAATTCTACAATAACCAGTCAGAAACACAGCCTATACTTAAAGTACAGCAAATAATGAATGCTGTCTACAATACACCTTCCCTCTCTCAGCTACAGTACACCGAGGACGAATGGTGGATAAACGGTGTTGCCTATTTAAACACGTTAAAAGAAGTAGAGGCATATTCGGCATTAGCCATTCGGCAAACAGCTGAAAACCAACTACAGGAAATATATGGCGCGCTCCTAAAAAATATTGTTGTTGCCGTTATTACACTGCTGCTCATCACGCTGCTGCTCTACTATACTATCTCCTACATCGTAAGCTCTATACTTCAGATAAAGGATGCAGCTGATAGGATTTCGCAAGGCAACCTGGACCTGCAGTTGTCTATGGACTCTAAAGATGAAATTGGCAGCCTTGCAAGCTCATTTAATAAACTGATCCAGGTATCGAGAGAGTATGCAGAGGCTGCAGATGTTATAGGGCACGGCGATTACTCTCCTGTGGTTCGGGTAAGAGGAGAATCAGATGTACTTGGCGCTTCGCTGCTAAACATGAAAAACAACCTGCAGGAGCTTTCTTTCCAGAACGAAAAACGCAACTGGCTGCTAACTGGCAACAGCGAGCTAAACGACCTGATGCACGGCGAGCAGGAAATCCAGGAACTGGCGCAGGAAGTGGTAAAAAAGATAACAACCTACCTTAATGGCCAGATCGGAGCTATTTATCTTTCTGAGAACGGGCACTTGCGCCTTGTTGGGAGCTATGCCTTTAACTACCATAAAGACATTATAAAATATGGCGAAGGACTTATTGGTCAGGCTGCACTGGAGAAAAAGCCAATTGTATTAAGACAGGTACCTAACGATTACATTAAGGTAAATTCTGCGCTTGGCAACACATCCCCAAAAAATATAATTGTCTACCCGTTTCTGTTTGATGAAGAGGTAAAAGGAGTAATTGAGGTTGGCACCACCAGCGAGTTTTCGAAGTATGACATGGAGTTCTTGGACACAGTTGCCGAAAATATTGGCATTGCATTTAATTCCATGCAGTCCAGAACTATGCTAAAAGAACTGCTTGAGGAAACACAGCGGCAGGCCGAAAAGTTGGAGGCACAGCAGGAAGAACTGCGCCAGACTAACGAGGAGCTTCAGGAAAAGACAAATCTGCTGGAGGAGTCGGAAGCTGAGTTGAAGGCGCAGCAGGAAGAGCTACAGCAAACAAACGAAGAGCTTGAAGAGCAGGCTAACCTACTGGAAGAGCAAAAGAATAGTCTCGAGGTGGCCAAGATGGAGATCGAAACAAAAGCAAAGGAACTGGAAATTACAAATAAGTATAAGTCTGAGTTCCTGGCCAACATGTCGCACGAACTGCGTACCCCGCTAAACAGCATACTTATCCTGTCGCAGCTGCTCGGCGAGAACAAGACAAAAGCGCTAGGGCCTAAAGAAGTTGAGTTTGCCAAAAATATTTACAGTTCCGGCACAGACCTGCTAAATCTGATCAACGAGATCCTGGATCTATCGAAGGTTGAGTCGGGCAAAATAGAGCTGGAGATAGACATTGTTGACCTAAATGAGATAAGCAGCAACTTGCAAGCCACTTTCAGAGAGGTGGCTATTAACCGGGGAGTTAATTTCGACCTACACCTAAGAGAAGAAAGTATAGTCCAACCCTTTGCCACAGACAAGCAGCGACTGGAGCAGATCCTGCGAAACCTGCTTTCCAATGCCTTTAAGTTTACCGATAAGCGCGGCACTGTAACATTAGATATATACTCTGTAAAACCGCCTAGTATGTTGCGGAACAACAAGCTGCACACATTACCTGAAGTTATATCTTTTGCTGTATCTGATACGGGTGTCGGTATTCCAGAGAATAAGCAGGCAGTAATTTTTGAGGCATTTCAACAAGCAGATGGATCTACTAAACGGAAGTATGGCGGTACAGGCCTTGGCTTATCCATCAGCAGGGAGTTAGCCAATGCCCTAGGTGGAGAAATACTGCTAGAGAGCGAGGCAGGAAAAGGAAGTACCTTTACCCTATACCTACCTTATACTTTTGATGCAAACTTATCTGAACATTCGGAGAAGGAGATAGCTGTAAAGCCCAAACCCGAGAGAATACTAACACCCTATGTGGAGCCTCAGGATTACATGCAGCAACAGGAAAATGTAACTGATGACAGGTATGCCATCAAAGAAAATGATAAAGTTATCCTGATTGTGGAAGACGATGATCAGTTTGCCGATATCTTGCTAAATTTTGTTAGGGAGAAGGGCTATAGAGGCATACTGGCACACCAGGGCAATATAGCCTTAAGTCTCGCCAGGCACCATAGCCCCGATGCCATTATACTTGATATGAAACTGCCTGTGATGGATGGCGCCGAGGTACTCAGGCATCTTAAAAATGATCCGGAGCTTCGCCACATACCGGTGCAGGTAATTTCCGGTTACGATCGCCGTAACGAAGGCTTTGAACTTGGCGCATTTGATTTCATCAAAAAACCAATCACACAGAACGAGTTAGATGCATCTTTTGGCCGGATTGAAGAATTCATTAACCGAAAGTTGAAAAGGTTGCTTGTTGTAGAAGATAATAAGCAACAGAACATGGCTATCAGAGAACTGGTAAGCAACAGCGATGTAAAATCGTTCTCAGCCTATACCGGAGAAGAAGCTTACAAGATGCTGCAGAAAGAAAAGTTCGACTGCGTAATTATTGACCTGGGACTTCCAGACATGGGCGGTATGGACCTACTCGAAAAAATCAAAGCAAATGAGGACTTCTATAAAGTACCCATAATAGTTTATACCGGAAAAGAGCTTACCAAAGAAGAGACCTCCAAGCTACACAAGCTTGCCAATACAGTAGTACTTAAAACCGTTGACTCTACCGAGCGCCTATTGGATGAAACAGTTTTGTTCTTGCACAGTGTAGAATCGAAGCTACCTAAAGAGAAACAGCAGATACTGCGTAAACTGCACAGAACTGATGAGGTGCTGCATAACAAAAAGATTTTGATCGTGGATGATGACATGCGCAATATCTACTCGCTCACAAATGCCCTGGAGGAAGAAGGAGTGCGCTGCATTACAGCTGAAAACGGGAAGGAAGCTATTAGAATGTTGCAGGAACAGCCTGATACAGATATAGTACTGATGGACGTGATGATGCCGGAGATGGACGGCTATGAAACCACACGGGAGATCAGGAAGATGAGCAAATTTAGTAAGTTGCCTGTTATTGCGCTTACAGCAAAAGCCATGAAAGGCGACCGCGAAAAGTGCCTGGAAGCTGGTATGTCTGATTATGTGCCTAAGCCTGTAAATATAGAACAACTGCTGTCGCTGATGCGCGTGTGGCTATACAAGTAAATGCCAAACAGTTTACCAGGATAGCTTAAAAGCAGTCATCAAAATTAGGTAAAGTGCTTTTATTTCTGCTGTCCCTATTATAGCCGTAACTGTTAATTCCTGTAAAAGGAACTGATACATATATCAAAACCGGTTAATCTGAAAGAACTGCAGGGTAGAGCTGATGAGCTCTTCCGCACTAACAAGTATCGTAGCATTGTATCATTACCAGATGCTTTTCGTTAAACTGCCTTGGCTTAGCAAAATGATTTTATCACCTAGGCGCAAAAAAGGCAAAAAGACATAATGCATGATAACTAGTGCCGAATTACAGGAACTGCTCACCTCTATCCGGAATAACTACGGGTACGATTTTACAGAGTATGCAGAAGCCTCTGCGGCGCGGCGCGTACAGCATTATATGCGCACCAACCGGGTTAACTCCATACAAGAACTAAGTAAAAGCCTTTTAACAGACGAGAATGCCTTTGCCCAGTTTGTGCTGGAATTTACTGTTAATGTAACAGAGATGTTCCGTGATCCCACATTTTATAAGAGCCTGCGCGAAAACGTACTAAAACACCTGGCTACTTATCCAGTTATCAAAATATGGATAGCTGGGTGCTCTACCGGGGAAGAAGTATACTCTACGGCAATTCTGCTGAAAGAAGAAGGCTTGCTAGACCGCTCTGTAATTTATGCCACTGATATAAACCAGCGAGCATTACAGACAGCTAAAGATGGCATTTACCGCATGGACCTGATGAAAGCTTATACTTCCAACTACCAGAAGGCAGGCGGCAAAAACTCTTTTTCAGACTATTATACTGCCAAGTATGATTCGGCTATGGTAGACAAATCGCTAAAACAGAACGTCGTGTTCTCTATTCATAACCTGGCTGTTGACTCCTCGTTCAATGAGTTTCAGCTTATACTTTGCCGCAACGTACTTATTTACTTTAACCAGAAGCTGCAGAACAGAGTAATCAACCTTTTTTATGATAGCCTTAGCCCGTTCGGCTTTCTTGCCCTTGGAAGTAAAGAATCGCTGCTTTTTTCAGACAAACAAAAGGAATTTACTGATATAGACAAAAGAGAAAAAATCTATAGAAAGAAAATTAAACCGGCAACTAAAACATGAAATACGAGGCGGTGGTAATCGGCACATCGGCAGGCGGCTTATATGTTCTTACTGCCATATTGGAGGCCTTGCCTGCTACTTTTCCGCTGCCCATCATTATTGTGCAGCACCGCTCAAAAGACGAACGTACCTTGCTGGAGGAAGTGCTTTCGCAGAAATGTAAAATACACATAAAGCAAGTCGATGAAAAGGAGATTATAAAAGGTGGCACTGTATACTTCGCTCCACCGGATTACCATCTTCTGATAGAACAGGACCGCACTTTCTCACTATCCTGTGACGAACGCGTAAACTACAGTCGCCCTTCTATCGATGTCCTTTTTGAAACAGCTGCCTATACATACAAAGATAAACTACTGGCCATCATACTTACCGGTGCAAACCAAGACGGGGCAAATGGCATTAGAACCATAAGAAAGATGCACGGTACCACCATTGCACAAGACCCAGCCAATGCCCTATATCCGGCCATGCCTAAAGCTGCTATCGCCACAGGTTGTGTGCAAAATATTCTTTCATTGGAGCACATTAAAAATTTTGTACTTGGATTATATACAGTATAAGTAATCTACTTTATATATTTTTTTAATTACACACTTTGCCAATTAATTGATTAACAGTATATTGTAAATACATTTAATGTAAGTGTAACAGATGTTACGAATCAACCCACTATAGCACACACTCAAAATTATTATATACAGAAGTTTAGGTGATGTGGCAGACAGAGGCTCCGAAGTAAATGCCAAAGAAAGACAAAGTTAATATTCTGATAGTCGATGATAAGGTAAATAACATTTTTGCGCTGGAGCAAATGTTGTTCAAACCTGGTAGATGCATACTTAGCGCAACCAATGGAAATGAGGCGCTGAGAACAGTCCTGAATAAGGATATCGACCTGATCATACTGGATGTGCAGATGCCTGAGATGGACGGCTTTGAGGTTGCCCAGATTCTGAAGTCGAACAAAAGGACAAGAGAAATCCCAATTATTTTTGCCTCCGCGGAAAAGAAGGAGCACCACTTTATGATGAAGGGCTTTGAGGAAGGCGCCATTGATTACCTATACAAGCCCCTGAACCGCGAACTAACAGAAGCAAAAGTATCGGTGCTGCTGGAACTGCACCTGCAGAAGAAAAAACTACTGGAGAATAACCTTGCACTTGAGAAGTTTGCCTTACTCATCAACAACTCTGCAGATATCATCTGCATCATCAACCCCGAAACATTAAAGTTTGAAGAAGTAAACCAGGCTATACAATCATTATTGGGTTATACGGTCGAGGAGGTGAAAGACACCTCGTTGCTGCTGTACCTAACAGAGGATTATGGGCAACGGGTGCAAAAGTTAAGCAAACAAGTATCGGATAGTTTATCTTTCGAGACTAAAGTATACGACAAAGACAGAAGAATTAAGTGGTTGCACTGGAACATTGTAAGCAAGAACGGCTTGTGGTTTGCCAATGCACGAGACATTACAGAGGCCAAAGAAGTTGAGGAAATAAAAAGTTACTTGGCCACCGTAGTAAAGCAGTCTAACGACGCTATTTACCTGCACAGCCCTGACGGGCAAATTATCTCATGGAACACAGGTGCTGAGCAAATCTACGGTTTCTCGGAGGCAGAGGCGCTAGGTATGAAGATCTGGAACCTAGTGCCTGACTTTTTGCTGAGCGAAGCCCAGGAGATAGTGGAAAGTATACTTGAAGGCAGCCAGATACAGGCTTTAGAAACGAAGCGAGTAACTAAATGTGGTGAGGTGATAGATGTTGTTTTTGCCGCTTCGGTGCTTACCGATTCGGATAGCAACCTGAAATCGGTGGCTATTACGGAACGCAACATTACAGCGCAAAAAAAATCGGAACGGGAGATAAAACAGCTTAACACAGACCTGAAGCGGAACGTGGCCCAATTGGAGATAACAAACAAAGAACTAGAGTCTTTTTCTTATTCTGTTTCGCATGACTTACGCGCTCCGCTTCGTGCCATAAACGGTTACGCCAACATTATTCGGGAAGATTATAAAGACCACTTGGATGATGAACTGAGGCGGCTGCTGGAAATCATACAGAACAATGCTAAAAAGATGGGCACGCTTATAGATGATCTGCTGGCATTCTCAAAACTTGGAAGAAAGGAGCTGGTTAAGTCAACTGTTAACACTGCCGGAATGGTTAAGCAGATTATTTCTGAAACGGAAACAAGTGCCAAACACAGGGTAAACTTTGTTATTGGAAAACTGATTTCTGCAGAGGGAGATTATACTTTACTTAACCAGGTTTTCATCAATTTAGTGTCTAACGCCGTAAAATACTCTTCAAAGAATGAAAATCCGCGGGTAGAAGTGAGCTCCTACACTACCGACGACGAAATTATCTATTATATCAAAGACAACGGCACCGGCTTTAACATGGATTACGCACATAAATTGTTTGGTGTGTTTCAGCGCCTCCATTCCGACCAGGACTTTGAGGGCACTGGCGTTGGACTGGCAATAGTACAGCGGGTTATAGTTAAGCATGGTGGCAGGGTTTGGGCCGAAGGAGAGCTTAACAAAGGCGCAACATTTTATTTTTCTTTACCTAAACCTGTAAGCTAAAACATTATGGACACAAATCAGATCGACATTTTACTGGTGGAGGATAATGTGGATGAGGCAGAACTTACTATCAGAGCCCTGAAAAAGAATAAGGCGGCCCCATCGCTGATGCACATGACTAGCGGAGAAGAAGCGCTGGACTATATTTTCTGCCAAGGCGATTTTAAATCAAGAAACATACAGAACATCCCAAAACTTATTCTGCTTGATCTAAAAATGCCACGAGTAGACGGTATTGAGATACTGAGAAGAATAAAGTGGGATGAACGCACAAAAGTAATCCCTACTGTTATACTTACCTCATCTAAAGAAGACAGAGACATTATTAAAAGTTATCAGTTAGGCGCCAACAGCTATTTTGTAAAGCCCGTTGATTTTGAAGGTTTTGTTAAAGCCATATCTGACTTAACCCGCTATTGGCTGGAGCTTAATCAACCACCTTATTAAAGGCTAAACCTTTTATCTAACCTCACCATCTACCGCACATAGTATGGAAACAAATGTTAAGATTTTAATTCTGGAACACGATCCTAATGATCTTGAGCTATTACTCTACGAACTGAAGAAAAGCAGCCTGAACCATACTACAGAAGTAGTTCAGACAAAACAAGAATTTGAAAAGGCTTTAGTTAGTTTCCAGCCGAACGTTATACTTTCCGATTACTCCCTTCCATCCTTCGATGGACTGTCTGCCTTTCATATAAAGCAAAGTATAATGCCTGCTACACCCTTTATCATTGTATCAGGTACGCTGGGAGAAGAAAGAGCCGTGGACCTGATTAAGCTTGGCGTAACTGACTTTGCGCTTAAAGATAAACTTTACCAGATAGCCACAAAAATACAGCGCGCTCTAAACGAGGCCGAAGACCGTGAGAAAAAAGAAACCGCTGAGTTACAGCTAAGATTAAGAGAAGAACAACTGCAGAAGATCATGAACCTCTCCTTGGACATGATCTGCACCTTGGACGAAAATGGCTGTTTTGTTACTGTTAATGCTGCATCTACAGATATACTAGGCTACTCACCCAGCGAGTTAATAGGCGTAAGGGCTATCTCGCTTGCTCATGAAGAAGACAGAGAAACGGCTATTGCTGATGGTATACTTTTCAGAAATGGCAAAGACCTCATAAACTATGAAAACCGGTATATACACAAAAGCGGCAGGATTGTACACCTATCCTGGTCTGCGCGTTGGAACTTGAGTGAGAATATAGGATACTGTATTGCCAGGGATATTACAAACATTAAACAAGCCGAAGAAAAGATCAGGCAAAGCGAAAAGCGCTTCAGAACACTTATCCAAAACAGCGAAGAAGGCTTGGCACTTTTGGCAGCAGATGGTAGCATTGTTGAGAGAAGCCCAGCAGCTATCAGAATTTTGGGACTACACTCCAACGAAACATCAGGTAAGTTCAGAATAGACCTAGTTCACCCGGAGGACCTTCCGACTATTAATAATGCTTGCCAGATAGTAAATAATAATCCAAATGCTGTACTCACAGTAGAGTACCGTTTCCGTATGCCTGATGGAAGATTCAAATGGATAGAAACACACTTACATAACCAGCTACATGAGCCTGCTGTTGCAGCGGTAGTCTTGAACTTCAGGGATATTACAGAGCGTAAGCTTGCAGAACTTGCCCTGGAAAGAAGTGAGCAGAAATACCGGGACCTGTTTAACCTGAGCCCTACCCCTATGTGGCTATTCGATACGGAAACCTTACGCTTTCTGGATGTGAACGAGGCGGCGATAAAGCACTATAACTACAGCAGAGAAGAATTTCTGTCCATAACGCTTAAAGATATTCGTCCCAAAGAGGAACTGCCCCAACTAGAGACTATCCAGCGCAACACAAAAGGTACTGGTGAGTTCTTTCAGACTATTACAAGACACACAAAAAAGAGTGGAGAAGTGATAGTAGTTGACATTAAAAACAGTGTGCTGGACTTGGATGGTAGAGAAGTTCGGTTGGTATTGGCAACAGATGTGAGCGAGCGTGTAAAGCATATACAGGCAATTGAAGAGCAAAACACAAAATTACGGGAGATTGCCTGGATGCAGTCTCATGTGGTAAGGGCTCCGTTAGCCCGCCTGATGGGTTTAGTTAATTTACTCGACATTGCGCCAACAGGAGAAGCAAAAAATAGCCAGATACTCCATTACCTACAGTCTTCGGCGCACGAGCTAGACGAAATAATCAGGGATATTGTAAGAAAAGCAGAACAGGTACAATGCCATACCCAATTGGCAATAACGCCTTCGGAGTAGCTAAATACAAGTATAGCACACTAAGGCACACGCCTTAAAACAAAAAGCCTGCAAATTTCTTTGCAGGCTTTTTAGCTCTTGGTATTTCTACCAGCAGAGAGTGAGGGATTCGAACCCCCGGACCTGTTACAGTCAACGGTTTTCAAGACCGCCGCGTTCGACCACTCCGCCAACTCTCTAACGATTTCGAGTACAAAAGTATAGTACCGCCTCGAATTATCAAAACTATACGCGAAAATTTTTCACCGGTTTGAGGCTCTAAAGTATAAACCACTGAGTTTTAAGCTGAAATTTTTAGCAATACCAACATGCTCTCACGCTGCCAACACAAAATTTATACTTTGGCTGTAACATGGGTTACCCTGCCGCCGGCACGCACCAGTCGTTTAGTAACGGTGTCAATACTCACGTTTATCTCGAAACCAAGTATAAGGATCATCGAAACAAAGTCTAGCCAGATCATCAAACCAATAAGCGCCCCGATAGACCCGTAAAACTTGTTATAAGTATCAAACGCACTGATGTAGCTGGAGAAAATCATTGATACCAGGAATATCAATCCTGTAGCCACCACAGCGCCAGCCGAAAAGAAAGGCCATTTATCCTCGATGGCCGGCACGAAATAGTATACTATAGAAGTTGCCAGCAGGAACAATAGTATAATGGCTACATACTTCAGGATTACAATTAAAGTATACGTATAGCTTTCTGTTACCACCTCATAAAACACCAGCACATCCAGTATCCACTGTCCAAAGAAGATGGCCGCCACCGCCGTGAAAAGTATAAGCGACAACACAACTGTTAAGGCTGTGGCAATTACCCTTTTTTTGAGATAGCTGCGCTTATAGAAAGTATGGTACTTTTTGTCAAAGGCATCCATCAGCGACATAATGCCATTCGTTGACAGCACCAGCGCAAACAGGAAACCAAAAGACAGCAAACCACCTCTTGGCTTGTTCACAATATCTTCAATGGTAGTATAAGCTGCCGCATACATCTCCTCCGGCATAAAATCGCCTAGAAAATCAAGTATACTTTGGCCTAGATCCAGAGAAAGTATATTAGGAATGTATGGGATAAGCGTGAACAGGAAGATGAGACTAGGAAATATTGCCAGCGTAAAATTAAACGCCATGTAGGAAGCACGCTTTGTAACAGAGTCGAGGCGCAACTCTCCTATCAGCACATCCACTACATCATACACCGAAGACTGCCCATTGTTAAAGCGCCATCGCTTTAAAAAAACGATGAATTTGCGGTACGCTCTACGGCGCTTCAGGTATTGCTGGTTAAGCCTCATGCACTAAAGTATGGGTCCAGTTTCTCATGAATCAGTTCCGGCACTGCAGTTGGCTTTCCTGTCTTCATATCTACAAAAACCATCGTAGTCTCTCCTATGTTCAAAAGCGTTTGCTCTTCGTTGTATACTTCGTACTCAAAAAGTATACGAGAGCCTTTAGGTTTATGCTTTAACAGTAGCTTTATCGTAAGCAGATCATCATACTTGGCGGGGCGCAGGTATTTACATTTCAGCTCCAGAACAGGCATCATGGTACCGGTGGCCTCCATCTCTTTGTAGTGAATACCCAACCTTCTGAACACCTCGGTACGCGCTACTTCGTAATAAGCTCCGTAGTTGCCATAGTAAACATAACCCATCTGGTCTGTTTCGGCATAGCGCACCCGTATCTGTACTTCTGATTCGAACATAGCTTTGTTGACAAAGGATTAATGACAAAAGACAAAGGACTTAAAAATTTAGATTTTTTTTGTCCTTTGTCTAAAAGTCTTTTGCCCAATTAATGTTACTTCATGATTTTACGCGCGTTAAGCGCGGCATGGAAACGGCGTGCATTTGCCTGGTGCTCTGATTCTGTTCGGGCAAAAGCATGGTACCCGGAGAAATCCTCCTTAGCACAGAAGTAAATGTAATCGTGTTGCTCCGGGTTTAGCACTGCATCTATACTTGAAATAGTGGGCACATTGATTGGCCCCGGAGGCAGGCCTTTGTTGATGTAGGTATTGTAAGGCGACTGGTGACGCAGGTGCGCATTAAGCACACGACGGATTGTGAAATCACGCACGGCAAACACCACAGTAGGGTCAGCCTGCAGCAGCATGTTCTTCTGTAGTCTATTCAAATAGACACCTGCCACACGTGGTTTTTCGTCATTCTTGATGGTTTCGGCCTGTACGATAGAAGCAAGTGTGCTTACTTCTTTCTGGCTTAGCCCCAGCTGTTCTGCCTTTGCCTTGCGCTCTGCCGTCCAGAAGGTATCGTACTCCTTCTTCATGCGCTCCATTAGCTTAGGAGCAGAAGTAGTCCAGTACACCTGGTAAGTATTCGGAATAAACATACTTACAATGGTGGTGGTATCAAACCCAAGCGATGCCAGGTAGGCCTCATCATTCAGCAGGCTATCAAGTTCTTCTTCGCTGGCTTCTATTTCGTTTGCCAGTTTGGTTGCCAACTGGCTTCGCAGGCGGATATTGGCAAAGGTAAGGTCTACAGGGGTTTGCTGGCCAGAACGAAGCACGCCGATCAGTTGGCGGTTACCCCAGCCATGTTCTAATTTATAACGGCCTGGCTTCACCAGTTGGTCATAATCCATCAGCTTGGCCATAAAGCGCAGCGACAGGTGATCGATGATAGCGCCGGATGCCTCCACAGAATCCATCGCCTGCTCGTAAGTTGCATTTGTTGGAATGGTTACAAAGGTATCGCGGTCTTTTGAGTCTACGTTAGGCGTGTACACAATCTGGTACGCGTAATAAGAGAAACTCACAAACAGGAAAAGGAAAAGCACAATAAGGCTGGGCACTAATTTGCTCTTCTCTTTTCTCTTTCTTTTGGTGGTAGTATTAAAATTATCAGCCATAGTTCATGTAAAAGGTCAGAAATCTGTTTTAGGTTCCGGGCCTCAGCGTGTTTGAGCGGCAAAAATAACACTTATGTCTCTAATAACGAATGCTCCAGCTGCCTATTAGCTCAATTTAAATTGGCAGCGATCGCTTTTACTGCGTAGCTTAGCTGAAACGCATACCTGCCTAATCAAGTATGCATACTTTATACTTTACCTCATAAACATAAAACTATGGCCAACGCTATATTTCTGCAAATACACCCCGATAATCCACAAGAGCGAAAAATACAGGAGGCGGTTGAGATACTGCGGAACGGCGGCGTGATTATCTATCCTACAGACACCATTTATGGCATTGGCTGCGACATTCACAACAATAGGGCAGTTGAGCGGGTGTGCCAGATTAAAGGCGTAAAACCTGAAAAAGTAAACCTATCCTTTATCTGCTCCGACCTAACTCACATTTCCGACTATGCCAAAATAGACACTCCTACTTACAAAGTGATGAAGAAGGCTCTTCCCGGCCCTTTTACATTTGTACTTAATGCCACCAGCCATGTACCTAAGTATGCCGGCGGAAAAAAGAAAACAGTAGGGATTCGTGTGCCAGACAATAGAATTGCGCTACTGCTAGTAAAAGAGCTAGGCAATCCTATTCTTTCCACCTCCATCCGCGACGAAGACGAAGTTATTGAATACAGCACCGACCCGGAGCTTATCTATGAGAAGTACAGAAACTTGGTAGATTGTGTAATAGACGGCGGCCCGGGCAACAACAAAGCCTCTACCGTAGTGGATGTAACAAACAATTTTGAGGTGTTAAGAGAAGGCGCTGGCGATATTGAGGAGTACCTATAGGAGTTCTGAGTCGCGAGTTCTGAGTTATGAATTGCTTTGCCTAATATCTTTTGTTAAGAAAGCTCATTTCCAGTTTAGTTTATCTTCAACCCGTAACTCAGATATTAGAAACAGCCGCTTCGCGGCTATGTTTCCAGCGTTTGTGCGTCCAGAGGTAATCGGCGGGACTGCGGCGAAGGGATGTTTCTAACTTTCTGGCAAATATTTCAGTGATCGAGGGCTTATCCGGCGCGGTTGCATCTACAGGATTTCCGTCAGATATCAACTCAAAGGTAAGCGTGTAATGGCCCCGGCTGGTACGCTTCACGTCCAGGAACAACACCGGGCAACCAAAACGAGTAGCAAGCTTTTCAGCCCCTTCGTAGAAAGGCGTATCCTGGTGCAAGAAAGTTGTCCAGAAGGTGATTTCGCTCTTGAGTGGCGTCTGGTCCGACAGCATGGCTACTACACGCGGCTGGTGTCGGTTTGCAGCGAAGTCACGCAGGGTATCTTTCATTTTAATGAGCTTTGCTCCTAGTTGACTTCGCGTCTGCAGCATGAAAGCTTCAAAAAACGGGTTATTCAAAGGCTTATAAATGCCATAGGCCGGAAAACCAAATTGCACCGCACCAGCTGAAAGCACCCATTCCCAGTTACAGGAGTGGGAGCCCATCGTGATAACCGTTTTGCCTTGTTGTACAAAATTATCAAGCAACTCCTGGTTTGAGAAAACGATACGGCGCTCCATTTCAGCAGCATCCATAGAGTGCAGCTTTAGGATTTCTACCACAACATCCATAAACTGCTTGTAAAAATCTTTGGCTATCTGCTGTATCTCTGCATCGGCTGTAGCCGGAAAGGCATTGCGCAGATTTTGCAGCACTACTTTCTTCCGATAACCAATTACATAGTACACAACAAAGTATAAAAAGTTGGAGAGGATGTACAGCAGAGGCAATGGCAGCAAAGACAAGGCTTTCAGTAGCAGCCAGAGCGGGTAGTATTGCGGTGGTATTTTTATACTTTGATTCATCAGCAAATAAGCAGCTGCAAATGTACAATCTATCGGTGTTAAAAATCAGGAATTAGAAATTAGTTTTACCTAACCTTAATATACAATACCCCATATTTGCAATTCCTAATTGGCCGCAGGCTGTGGCCTTTTATTTCCAGCGTTTGTGTGTCCAGAGGTAGTCGGCGGGGGCGCGGCGGATGGCCGCTTCTAATTTTTGAGCGAAGACTAGGGTAATAGGATAGTCTTCTGTTACCCCATCAGGGTTCGTTTTACCATCAGTAATCTGTTCAAAGGTGATTTCGTAATTACCACGACTTGTGCGTTTTAAATCGAGGAACAGAACAGGATAGCCAAATCTTAAAGAGAGTTTTTCAGCGCCAATGTAAAAAGGAGTGTTTTGATACATGAATTGTGTCCAAAAATTAAAGTTACTGTGCAGCGGAACCTGATCAGATAATAAAGCCACTACGCGCGGCACATTTTTCTTCGCTATAAACTCGCGCAGCGTATCTTTCATCTTTATCAGGTGTGCACCCAGCCGGCTACGTGTGTGCAAAATAAACTCCTCGAAGAAAAGATTGTTCAGAGGCTTATATACTCCCTCTACCGGGAAATTGAATGTTACGGCAGCAGCCGAAAGGCTCCACTCCCAATTAGCTACATGCGAGCCCATAATAAGTACTGGCGTACCTGCTTTAACATAATCAGACAGACACTCTGGGTTAGTAAATATTACCCTACGCAGCATCTCTGATCGGCTCATGCCACCTAAGTGCAAAATTTCTACCATTATATCTGCAAATTGACGGTAAAATTCTTTGGCAATAACCTCAAGTTCATCTTCATTTTTTTCAGCAAAAGCCATCCGCAGATTATGGATTACTACCTCTTTTTGATATCCCAACCTATAGTACATTAGCCAGAATAAGAAGTCTGCCAACTTGTAAAGTATAGGCAAAGGCAAAGCAGCGATGCCCTTAATCAACAGCCAAAGCGGATAATACAAAGCAGGTATTTTTATACTTCTTTTCATGCACTAATAAAGCTACACAGAGGTATAACCTATAGGAACTGGAGTGAAAGTTTATTAACCCAAAATTAGTTTTATGTCAACCCGCTGATAACTAGTTTTAAATCAAGCGAAAGCAGCAACTACAGCAACATTGATTCAAAAAAGGCTTTTTCCTTCAAACAATTTAAATTATTTAGCATATATAAATGACTGCCACCAATAGAATCAGGTTTAAATTCCAAAATTTTTAAATCATACTTTAAAACTCTTAATTCCTATAGTGCTCCTACTTACCGAAACCTTATATAATCCGCCTGTCGCATTCTTCTACCATGCTCTTAGTTCGGAGGGTGTACTGCTAGAGGCCCATGAAAATTATGTAAAACAAAGCTACCGCAACCGATGCCACGTACTTACGGCGCAGGGTGTGCAGCCGCTGAGTGTGCCAGTGCTTAAAGGGAGCAGTAAAGACAAAACGAAAATTACCGAGATAGAGATTGACTATAGTCAGAAATGGTACAACGTGCATTGGCGAACCATACAGGCAGCTTATGGCCGTGCCCCGTATTTTGAATTTTATAGTGACTATATAAAGGAGGTATATGAAAGGCAGCCAAAATTTTTATTCCAATTAAACATTGATTTATTACAGCTTTATTTTAAATTACTGAAGCTGAACAAGCCACTCCGGTACACTACATTTTACAGTGAGCAGGCTCCGGAAAACGTGTTGGACTTAAGAAATAAGATTCATCCCAAAATCTATCCTGACAATTTGCACGTAAAACCCTATACACAAGTATTTGGCAAACAATTTGTACCAGAGCTAAGTATAATTGACTTGTTGTTTACCCAAGGGCCAGCATCGCTTTCATATCTGCAGTAGGGGTTCGTGATTACTGAACATTAATACTGCACAGCTTGTTTAAAGGTAGCGTTCGAAGTAAGCTTCAGCCAATTAACATTTTTTGACTTTTTTAAGATTATATAAAGTATACATGGAAGCTAAATTCTCAAACCGAGTGAAAGAGGTTATCTCGCTCAGCCGTGAGGAAGCTATCCGTCTTGGTCATGACTATATTGGCACTGAACACCTGGTGCTGGGCATGATACGGGAAGGAGAAGGTACAGCCATTGCTCTGCTTAAGAAGCTTGGCGTTTCGATAGATGAGTTAAAGTACGCTTTAGAACAAGCTACCCGAAATACAGCGACGCAAAGCAGCAACATTACCGGCAGTATCCCGCTTACCAAGCAGACTGAGAAGGTGCTGAAGATAACATACCTGGAGGCGAAGATCTTCAAGAGTGATATCATTGGTACAGAACACCTCTTATTATCCATCCTGCGGGATGAAGACAACATTTCTTCACAAATCTTAGCGAAATTCAACGTGAACTACGAAGCAATAAGAGACTCCCTGGATTATCATAGTAATAATCCACTGGCATCGTCTGATACAGACGACACAGATGATTCGGACAAGTTTTTGGGCAGTTCTTCATCTCGCTCAAGCAGCAGTAAAAAGCCAGGCGAAAAATCGCGCACCCCGGTGCTCGATAACTTTGGCCGCGACCTAACAAAGCTGGCAGAAGATGATAAACTGGATCCAATTGTTGGCCGTGAAAAAGAAATTGAGCGTGTGGCACAGGTACTTAGCCGCCGCAAAAAGAACAACCCTATACTTATAGGTGAGCCAGGTGTTGGTAAAACAGCCATCGCCGAAGGTTTGGCCTTGCGTATTATCCAGAAAAAGGTAAGCCGTGTGTTGTTTAACAAACGTGTGGTTACTTTGGATCTTGCTTCGCTGGTTGCCGGTACTAAGTATAGAGGTCAGTTTGAAGAGCGTATGAAAGCCGTGATGAACGAATTGGAGAAGTCTCCGGACGTGATCCTGTTCATCGACGAGTTGCATACGATTGTGGGTGCCGGTGGTGCCTCTGGCTCCTTGGATGCCTCTAACATGTTTAAGCCTGCGCTTGCCCGTGGCGAGATTCAGTGCATCGGTGCCACTACTTTGGATGAGTACCGCCAGTACATCGAGAAAGATGGTGCCCTTGCCCGTCGTTTCCAGATTGTAATGGTAGACCCTACTACGCCGGAAGAGACGATCGAGATATTGAACAATATCAAGGACAAGTACCAGGATCACCACCATGTAAACTATACTGATAAGGCTATTGAGGCCTGCGTTAAGCTTTCAGATCGTTACATGAGTGACCGCTTCCTTCCAGACAAAGCCATCGATATTTTGGATGAGGCTGGTGCGCGTGTGCACATCAACAACATCATTGTTCCGGATGACATTCTGAAGCTTGAAGAGCAGATCGAGAACATTAAAGTGGAGAAAAACCGTGTAGTAAAGAGCCAGAAGTATGAAGAGGCTGCTCAACTGCGCGATAAAGAGAAAAAACTCATCGATCAGCTTGAAACGGCTAAGCGTGACTGGGAAGAAGAGACGAAGAAGAAGCGTTATACCGTAAAAGAGGAAAATGTGGCAGAGGTTATTGCCATGATGACAGGTATTCCGGTAAAACGTATCGCTCAGAATGAGGGCGTGAAGCTCCTGAACATGGGCGAAGAGCTGAAAGGCAAAGTGATTGGTCAGGACAAGGCGATTACGCAGCTGGTGAAAGCCATCCAGCGTACACGTGTAGGTTTGAAAGATCCGAAGAAGCCGATTGGTTCATTTGTGTTCCTTGGCCCGACTGGTGTAGGTAAAACAGAACTTGCCAAAGTATTGGCTACGTACCTGTTCGATAAGGAAGATGCGCTGGTGCGTATAGACATGAGTGAGTACATGGAGAAATTCAGTGTATCTCGCTTGGTCGGAGCGCCTCCGGGATATGTGGGTTACGAAGAAGGTGGCCAGCTGACTGAAAAGATCCGTCGTAAGCCATACTCTGTAGTATTGCTGGATGAGATTGAGAAAGCGCACCCGGATGTATACAACCTGTTACTGCAGGTGCTAGATGATGGTATACTTACTGACGGATTAGGCCGTAAGGTTGACTTCCGTAACACGATCATCATCATGACATCCAACATCGGTGCCCGTGACTTGCAGGACTTCGGTGCCGGTATCGGCTTCATGTCGAAGAGCAAGCAGGAGAACGTAGACGATATCATGAAGAGCACTATTGCAAGTGCGCTGAAGAAAACGTTCTCGCCTGAGTTCCTGAACCGTCTGGACGACGTGATCGTGTTTAACTCGCTTAACCGTGAGGATATGCACAAGATTATCGAGCTTTCTCTTGGCAAGCTGTTCAAGCGTGTGGAAGGACTTGGTTACAAGATCGAGCTTACTGCTAAAGCCAAAGACTTTGTTGCCGAGAAAGGCTATGATCCGAAGTATGGTGCTCGTCCGCTGAACCGTGCTATCCAGAAGTACATCGAAGATCCAATTGCTGAGGAGATCCTGAAAGCAGAGGTGAATCAGGGTGATTTGATAAAAGTAGACTACGAAGAAGGCAAAGAGCAACTTAGCTTCACATCAGCCAAGTCGAATGGCAAGAAAGGCAAAGCCTCTTCAGCCTCCGATGAGGAAGAAACAGAGCCTACTAAATCATCAGGAACAGATAAGACCAAAGACAAAGAGTAACTCAAATAAAGCATAGTATAAAGGCTGCCTGTCTCAGGCAGCCTTTATTTTTTAAAAGCCTCAGCACTAACTATTCTACATTTGCCGTGTTATTTTCTTATCTGCTCTAAACTATATATTCAAAAATTGCTGTAATAGTACCGGATTTAGGAGCAGAGTTTTTAAATTTGAGAATTAATCTATTTGAATCCTTAACATAGTTATACTACATATACATGGCCGGAGAAATCAGAGAAGCCCAAATAGCAACACTTGAGCGTAAAAACGCAGAAGCCCTTTTGGGTGGCGGAGAAGACCGAATAGCAGCACAGCATAAAAAAGGAAAATTAACAGCCCGTGAGAGAATTCACCTGTTAATGGATGAAGGCTCTTTTGAAGAGATTGGCAAGTTTGTGATGCACCGCTCCAAAGACTTCGGCCTGGACAAGCAGTACTTCCTGGGCGATGGTGTGGTAACCGGTTATGGCACAATTAACGGCCGATTGGTTTATGTTTTCTCACAGGACTTTACTGTACTGGGAGGCTCACTTTCTGAGACACACGCCGAGAAGATCGTAAAGATAATGGAGCTTGCCATGAAGAATGGTGCCCCGGTTATTGGCCTGAATGACTCAGGTGGTGCCCGTATCCAGGAAGGTGTGGTATCGTTGGGTGGCTATGCCGATATTTTCTACCGCAACACGCTGGCTTCTGGCGTAATTCCACAGATCTCAGCTATTATGGGACCATGCGCAGGTGGCGCTGTATATTCACCTGCCATCACCGACTTTATCATGATGGTGGAGAACACATCTTACATGTTCGTAACCGGCCCTAACGTAGTAAAGACAGTAACGCACGAGGAAGTTACTTCTGAAGAGCTTGGCGGTGCCAGCACCCACAGCACAAAAAGCGGTGTTACCCACTTCTCCTGCGCCAATGAAGTAGAATGTATCAACTACATCAAAAAACTGTTAAGCTATATTCCTCAAAACTGCGAAGAGCTTCCGCCATCATTGCCTTATGAGCCAAAAGCCGACGAAACACGCAATGTGCTGGACACGATCATTCCTGAAAACCCGAACCAGCCTTACGATATCCGTGAAGTAATTGAGGGCATTATAGATGAGGACACTTTCTTTGAAGTACACAAGAACTTCGGCGATAACATAGTAGTTGGTTTTGCCCGTTTGGGTGGCAGAAGTATAGGCATTGTGGGCAACCAGCCTGCTGTACTTGCCGGTGTACTCGACATCAATGCAAGCACTAAAGCTGCCCGTTTCGTACGTTTCTGCGATAGCTTTAACGTGCCTTTGCTTGTATTAGAGGATGTACCGGGCTTCCTGCCGGGTACAGACCAAGAGTGGCGTGGCATTATCACCAACGGTGCCAAGCTGCTTTATGCTTTCTGCGAGGCTACTGTACCGCGCATCACCGTAATTACACGTAAAGCCTATGGCGGTGCTTACGACGTAATGAACTCCAAGCACATTGGTGCCGACATGAACTTTGCCTGGCCAACCGCTGAAATTGCAGTAATGGGTGCACAGGGCGCTGCTGAAATTATCTTCAAGCGTGAAATCGCTGAATCAGAAAATCCTGCGGAGAAGCTGGCTGAAAAAGTACAGGAGTATAAAGATAAATTTGCCACTCCTTACCGTGCCGCGCACCGTGGATTCATTGATGAAGTTATACTTCCGTCTGAGACACGTTCCAAGCTGATTAAGGCATTTAAGATGCTGGAAAATAAGGCTGTGTCTTTACCTCGCAAAAAACACGGAAACATTCCGCTATAAACACACATATACTATACCTATGGCCTGTGCTCCGGTTAATTTGCCAGAGCACAGGCTCATTTGATTAAACACTAACCAAACAACCTCACCTTGAACATGAGACAAGAATCTTTCGATTTCTTACAGAAGTACCTAAACAACTCCTCTCCTACCGGATTTGAATCGGAAGGCCAGAAGCTGTGGCTGGAGTATATAAAACCATACATCGACGAGCATTTTGTTGACACTTATGGCACTGTAGTGGGCGTTATCAACCCGCAGGCAGAGTATAAAGTAGTAATAGAGGCACATGCTGATGAGATCAGCTGGTTTGTGAACTACATTACACCAGAAGGTTATATTTATCTGAAGCGAAACGGCGGCTCTGATGCTTTGATCGCACCGTCAAAACGTGTAAATATTTATACTGCCAAAGGTATTGTAAAAGCAGTTTTCGGCTGGCCAGCCATTCACGTACGTAAGGTAGAAAACGACAAAGCCCCTACCATTGAAACTGTGTTCCTTGACTGTGGTGCCAGCAACCGCGAAGAAGTGGAGGCCATGGGTATACATATTGGCTGCGTAGCTACTTTTGAGGACGAGTTTACTGTGATGAACGACCGCTACTACGTTGGTCGTGCTCTTGATAACCGTGTGGGCGGCTTTATGATAGCTGAGGTAGCGCGTATGATCAGAGAAAACAAAAATGAGCTGCCTTTTGGCCTGTACATCGTGAATGCGGTGCAGGAGGAGATCGGTTTACGTGGTGCAGAGATGATCGCGCATCGTATTAACCCTGATGTGGCCATCATCACCGATGTAACCCACGATACGCAATCCCCGATGTACGACAAGAAAACCAGCGGAGACATTCATTGCGGCAAAGGTCCGGTAATAGCCTATGGCCCTGCTGTGCAGAACAATGTGCGCGACCTGGTTATCCGTACAGCCCAAGAAAAAGAGATACCGTTCCAGCGTTCTGCTGTGTCGCGTGCCACAGGTACCGATACTGATGCGTTTGCTTACTCCAATGCTGGTGTGGCCTCTGCACTTATCTCGTTGCCATTAAAGTACATGCACACTACCGTAGAAACCGTGCACAAAGACGACGTTGACAATGTGATCAAGTTAATTTACGAAACTGTACTTAAGATTCAGGATAAGCAGGACTTCCGCTACCTGAGCTAAGATTTATACTTATACTTTAAAAGCCTCACAGCCTATTTGGCTTGTGAGGCTTTTGCTTTTAATACAGAGAATCTAGTCTCTATATACTACCCCGTCTTTTATAACAGTTTTAGCCTTCAGCAGATTTTCAGATTTATCTAAAGGATTTGCCGAAAACAAAACTAAGTTAGCTCTTTTACCGACTTCTACTGTACCAATTGTATCTGCCCTACCTATAGCTTTAGCTCCATTTAGTGTAGCAATTTTAAACACATCTACCATAGGAATACCTATATCGTTTAACTCAAGCATTTCAGACAAGGCAGCCTTACCAGGGTCGTCCCAGTCGGTGCCAAGGTTTAGCTGTACACCTGCCTCGTGCATAAGCTTGATGTATTGTCCCATGATTGCATAGCCTTGCCTGCAGCGATTTCTCTCCTCCGCTGTCAGATACTCTGTGTAGTCATAGGCTGGGAGTTTGGCCGGTGTGGTAAAGTATGTCAGGCCGAAACGCTGAGCAAATAAATGGATAGTAGGCGTTACAGAAACCTGGTTTTCTTTTAGCAACTGTATCAGCTCCATCATTCGTGGTTGATCGGGCCCTAGCTGATTAAACAGCTCCATCCTGGAAATAAAGAAACTTCCATCTACAACATTATTTTTAATAGCCTTTGGGTAATGATCTACAAAAGCCCATGAGTTTATATATTCATACTTTGATGAATCGATGGCAGCTACTCCTATAGTATAAGCGTGCTCAATATTCTTCAGTCCCAGTGCTATCGCTTTATCGAGTGGCAGCACCTTATAATCTACATGACCGAAAGGCTGTATTCCCAACTCTTTTGCTCTGCTTATAGCAGCTGCAAATTCAGGCTCGCGCAGGCGCCAGTATAATTTTGTATTTGTAAAGCCAAGTTTGTGGTATTGGTCGATCTTAGCGTTTGCCTCCTCCGGGTTGTTTACAACTACATGGCCAGCATAAACAGGTCTGGGGTCTTGTGGAGTTGAAACAAGCGCTGCACCAACTGCCAGAAAATCGGGATGAGCAGGCGATTGCTCCTGCCATTTCTGTAGCATTGGAATGTATTGCTCACTGTCGCCACCTGAGCGAACAGTTGTTACGCCATATGGCAAGTATGATTCTGAGAACTTATGCCTGTATAGAGCTATAGAATCCGCATCGGCGCTAAGTTTTTTGCCCAGTATTTCTGAAGTATGAAAGTGCACATCCACCAATCCGGGTGTAAGAAGTTGCCCATCTGCCTTTATAATTTTTGTGGCATCTTTAGTTGTAACCCTTTTGCTGGCAGGTGAAAAAGCTGCAATTTTTCCGTCTTTCACAAACACGTGTTGCAGCCTTGTCTCGCCTGAGCGCACATCCAACACATTGGCATCTGTTATTACTAAGTCGTATACATTATTTGTGCACGACATTAATCCACTAAGAGCCAAAGTAATAAAGAGTATCCTCCTGATCATTTTAGAATTTGTTTGTTTTACATTTAAAGCAAACGTAAACATTATTTCCAAATTATGCGGCCATCATCCGCCCAAACTGATTTCCTGCCATACTCTAAAAGCTTTACCTTTGAAGTATGAACCTTCCTATCATCTCCAAAGATCAAATGGGCCACAGCTTAGTGCTGGAGCAACTGCCACAGCGCATCTTATCGTTGGTTCCTTCTCAAACCGAGCTACTCTTTGATCTTGGCTTGGGAGATAGAATAGTAGGCGTAACTAAATTCTGCATTCACCCTAAAGAGCAGGTAAAGCAGAAACCAAAGATTGGAGGCACTAAGAATTTTAAGTTTGATGTAATTGACCAACTGCAACCTGACCTGATAATTGGCAACAAAGAAGAAAACTACCAGGAGGGAATAGAGCAGCTACAGCAAAAGTATAACGTATGGATGAGTGATATTTATACTTTGGATGATGCGCTGGAGATGCTGAGGCAGGTAGGGCAGCTAACAGGTACCGAAGCAAAAGCCGCTGAGCTAGAACAAAGTATAAAAGCCGGTTTTGAGCAGCTAAAGCCACTGCAGCCAAGTATAAAAACAGCTTACTTTATCTGGCGGAAGCCTTATATGGCCGTAGGAACCAACAACATTATAGACCATATGCTGCAGCGCTGCGGACTAGACAATGTGTTTGGACATCTCTCACGCTACCCCGAAATAACAGCCGAGCAACTGCAACAGGCAAACCCACAGCTTATACTTTTATCATCAGAGCCCTATCCTTTTAAAGAAAAGCACATACAGGAGTTTCAGGAAATTTGCCCGCAGGCAAGTATAAAAGTAGTGGACGGCGAGATGTTTAGTTGGTACGGCAGCAGGCTGTTGCAGGCTCCGGCTTATCTGCAGCAGGTTATTGATGAGGTTCGGCAGGAAGCTTAAATTACAACCTGTCCAACAGCTTCAGCGCCTTCTTCGATACATCCTCATAGTAGGCAGCATCGCGTTGTAGTTGCTCAATTGTTTTGCCTTTAACTTCTCGTTTGTTTGTTGGATCTGCTAAAGAGGTGAGTGTTATAATTTGCCTTATGCGCTTTTTCTGAGAAGAGTCTATACTTTCTATTGTCATCTCCTGCAGCCGCTCCACAACTAAGTGCCGGAAGTCTTTTTTCTCCAGCGCCTCTTCGTCCAGCAAACGCATAATGGCAGCCACGGCCTCATCTTCATGAGGCGATATTATAGCAACCGTGATCAACTCATCCGTGGTAGGAAGCGGTAGCCTGATCAGCAGTTCGTAGCCTCCTGTACTTTGCTCACCCGCAGTAGTATAGTATTTCATCCAGAACCTGCCGGAACCGGAATCTCTGTAAACAGCTGCCAACCCACCAGCGGCTTCTTCCATCAGCTGCATGTTGCTCAGGAGCTCATTTATAAGACTGGCGTCACCGTACAGCTTCCGTTCTTCCATGGGCTTTAATCGTTATACTTTATCTCAAATGCTGCCTTTTGCAGGTCCTCCCAAAACCCTGGATACGACTTACGCACAACTGTGGGTTCCTGTATTTGAGTCGGAGCCAGTAGTGCCAGCGGAGCAAAAGCCATAGCCATACGGTGGTCCTGGTAGGTACGGAAATTAAACTTCTCTTTAGAGATAATGCCAGGCTCCATTCTGAACACGCCCGGCGTTATTTCTTCCAGCTTACTGCCCATACTTAACAGCTCTATCTGCAGTGCCTGTATGCGATCAGTTTCTTTTATCCGCAGGCTTTCCAGACCGGTTATCTCCAGCTTAACACCTAGTGCTGCCCCTAAGGCTACTACAGTCTGGGCCAGGTCCGGGCAATCGGAAAAGTCATACGACAGAAACTTCTCGCAATGCTTCTTGGTAAGCTGAATGCCTTTATCCGTAAAAGAAGTATAGACACCGAGATGCGCCATAATATCGGCTACAGCGCTATCTCCCTGAAAAGAATCTTTTCTTAACCCAAGCAAGGTAACATCAGCCTCTTTTGCCAGCGCCACTATACTATACCAATAGCTTGCCGCCGACCAGTCTGACTCTACCTCAAAGCTGGCTGATTTGTACTTTTGGTGCGGAACAGTGATGATATTTCCTTCGAAAGCAGCCTCTACGCCAAAGTGCTTCATCAGCGAGAGGGTCATGTTGATATAGGGCCTGGAGCCGATCTTACCATCTAACTCCAGCACTAAGCCTTCCGGCAGAAGCGGCGCTACCATCAGCAAAGCCGAAATATACTGGCTGCTGATATCGCTGCGTACTTTTAAATGCTTTTTCCCGCTGCCTTTAAATGCTTCTATTTTCAAAGGAGGATAGCCCTCCTCGCCAAGATAAGTTATACTTGCCCCTAACTCACGCAGGGCATCTACCAGCACTTTTATAGGCCGCTGGCACATGCGTTCTGTTCCTACTAACGTTTTCGACTGACCTGTGATAGCATAGTAAGCAGTTAAAAATCTCATAACCGTACCAGCATCCTCAGCATCTATAGTTTCAGAATCGCTGTTCAGCAAACGCTGCAGCAGTTGCGTATCGTTGGCTTCGGATAAATTGTGTAGCTCAGCGGCCGAACCAGAAAGCACTGATATAATCAGAGCTCTGTTCGCCTCACTTTTAGAGGCAGGTAATTTTATACTTGTATGGATAACACCTGTAGGGTGACTCAGGGTAAGACTTTTACTCATAATAAGCTATAGTAACGCAACGACTCAACTATTTGCTGCACCGTTACAGGCTGATCGTACACTGCCTTGCCAATGCCGCTCAGCAATGTGCAGTTGATGGTGGTACGCGTATTTTTTTTATCTTGAAGGGCCAGTTGAGCTATACTTTGGATATCAGCCTCCGTTAACGATACCTTCTTATAAATTGATATCAGAAACGTTTCTATCTTATCCAGCTCCTCCTGCGACAGCAGCTTATGGTATACAGATAGCCATGCCTCGCACAACATACCCACTGCTACAGCCTCACCGTGTAGCAATGCCCTTTCCGGCTTCTCCAGCAGATAGCTTTCTACGGCATGGCCAACCGTGTGGCCAAAGTTGAGCACTTTACGGTAGCCGCCTTCCAATGGATCAGCTTCAACCACTTTCGATTTTATACTTACCGAATGGCGAATCAGCTCTTCCCAGTCTTCTGTAAACAGCCCCACATGCCGCTGCGTCTGAAAAGCCTCTTTGTCGGCAATGAGCCAGTGCTTGATAATTTCGGCATAACCTGACTTTAGCTGGCGAGGCGGCAGCGTTTGCAGAAAAGCAGGGTTGATAAACACCGCCTGTGGCTCCTGATAAACGCCAATATGGTTTTTGAGCCCATGAAAGTCTATTCCGGTTTTACCACCTACACTGGCATCTACCTGCGCCAGCAGTGTTGTAGGAACCTGCACAAAGTATAAACCACGCTTAAAAACAGCCGCACAAAAGCCACCCATATCCCCTATCACACCGCCACCCAGGTTTACCAGCACCGACCAGCGGTCCAGGCTCAGCTCCGTCATGCGCTGCCAGATGTACTCGCAGGTTTGCAGCGTTTTATGCTCCTCGCCGCTTTGCACCTGAATCAGGTCGTGCTCCGGCAAGTATGGTTTTACTGGTGGATAACAATGGTGTAGGGTGTTTTCATCTACCATCACGGCTACCTTGGTAAAGGCACGGTTCTGTAAAAAATCCTTCAGCTCCTGTAGCGCGCTTTGCCCTATGTGTATGGTTTCTGTCATTCTGGGTTAGTGAGTTAGAGAGTATGGGAGTTAAAAAGCCGTTCTTGCTGCAAAACAACAATCAACAATTTAACCATCAGCAATTAATTACTCCTCGTTTAGTATCTGAGTTTGCTTACGAATAGATTCAACGTGGATCAGCTTGTACAGTTCAGCCACAAAATCAGGGTTGATTCCTGCTTCTTCGGCCCAATCGGCACGGCTCCTGAAAATCTCTTTCCAGCGCTCCAGTTGCAGTACTTGCACGTTGTTCTGCTTTTTATACTCACCGATCTGCTCTACCAGCGCCATGCGTTTGGCTAATGCGGCAATAATATCATGGTCAGCGGCATCTATCTGTAAACGCAATTCCTCGGCACGGTTTACCAGTTCTGCATCATCGTAATTTGTTTTGCGCACCTGCAGCTTTTCAAAGATCTCTGCAAGCCTGGCTGGTGTTACTTGCTGCTCAGAGTCACTTAGGGCATTGTCCGGGTCTGGGTGCGTCTCAATCATCACGCCATCATAACCTAAATCCAAGGCCTTCTGAGACACCTGGGAAATAAGGTCGCGGTTGCCGGCAATATGGCTCGGATCTACAATAATTGGCAAGCTCTGGAACTGCGCTTTCAACTCTATTGGAATCTGCCACACCGGCGCATTTCTATACTTCGACTTTTGGTAAGACGAAAATCCGCGATGTATGGCCGCCAGATCTGTAACTCCTGAACTATAGATTCGTTCAATAGCCCCGATCCAAAGCGCCAGATCCGGGTTTACAGGGTTCTTGATCATCACCGGCACCTGCACTCCTTTTAAGGCATCGGCAATCTCTTGCACTGCAAAAGGATTTACGGTGGTGCGTGCCCCAATCCACAGTACGTCTATGCCATATTTTAATGCCTCCTCTACGTGCCTGGCATTGGCAACTTCTGTGGTTACACTTAAACCAAACTCCTGCTTTACACGGCTCAACCATTCCAAACCTTTGTAGCCAATGCCTTCAAAAGTATTGGGTCTTGAGCGTGGTTTCCAGATGCCTGCCCTGAATAAATGCACCTTTCCTGCAAGTGCCTGGGCTGTTTGCATTACCTGCGCTTCACTTTCTGCACTGCAAGGCCCGGCTATTTTAAGCGGCCCCTGTTCTGCTGCACGCAGCCTGGTAAAAAAAGACTCTTTATTATTAAACTTCATCTAATGTTGCTAATTGCCGTAAAGTTAACCTTTGTTGAGACAAATGACCACTATTTATACTTTGCAGCAGCAATAACAGCTCCTGTAAAATTTATAGTTAGGTGGCCTTGTTCAGAACATTAAATGAGGCACTTCTGTTTCTAGTTTGGTTTTTCGCTGAAATAAAGCCTAATTGAATCCTTAAATGGTTGTGAACTATACCCGAAGCAGTATCTTTGCAGCGCAAAATATTATTACATGAACCCGATTACCAACGTATCTTTCGATGATACGGCCGTAGCCTTTTCATCGAAATCCGACGCTGAATTATACAAAATGTACCTGCTGTTTAAGTCTATGAACAGTAACTCCTTTGTAAAACTTGGCGGCACCCTTTTAAACACAGCCATCAACCTGCACCTGCCGGTAAACTTTATCATCAAGCCTACTATTTTTAATCACTTCTGCGGTGGCGAGACCATCGAAGAATCAGAGCGTGCCATTAAAGAGCTGAGCAAGTATAATATAGGCACCATTCTGGATTACTCTGTAGAGGGCGAGGGAAACGACAAAAGCTTTGATGCCACTCGTGATGAACTGCTTCGCGCTATCGAGAAAGCACATGGCAACAAGAACATTCCGTTTGCGGTGTTCAAGATCACAGGTTTGATCGATATCAAGCTGCTGGAAAAGGTACAGAAAAGACAGGAGCTTTCTGTTAATGAGCGTGCTGCCTACGAACGTGGCCGCGACAGGGTGAATGAGATCTGCAAGCGTTGCTACCAGCGAGATGTGCGCGTTTTTATTGATGCAGAAGAAAGCTGGATACAGGATACGATCGATAACCTGACCTACGAGATGATGGAGCTCTACAATAAAGAGAAGGCCAACATCTACAATACCTACCAACTTTACCGCCACGACAGACTTGATGTGCTTCAGCGCGATCACGAGAACGCTTTAAAGAACGGTTATTACCTTGGTGCTAAACTTGTACGCGGCGCCTACATGGAAAAAGAACGTAAGCGTGCACAACAAGAAGGTTACCCTAGCCCTATAAACCCAACTAAAGAAGCATCAGACAAACTATTTGATGACGCCCTCCGCTTTTGCGTGGAGAATATTGACAGGATATCTTTCTGCAATGGTACCCACAACGAGGCCAGCTGTTATTTACTTATAGAGCTGATGGACAAATATGATATTGCTCCTAACGACCCGCGCGTGTACTTTGCGCAACTTTACGGCATGAGCGATAACCTTTCTTACAACCTGGCACATGCCGGCTATAACGTGGCCAAGTATGTACCCTACGGACCGGTAAAAGAAGTAATGCCTTACTTATTGCGCAGGGCAAACGAGAATACAGCCATTGCCGGGCAGAGCAGCCGCGAGTTTCAGCTGATAAGGAGCGAAATGGAGCGCCGCAAAAAGAAACGATAGACAGAGAGGCCAGCGTTGCTGGCCTTTTTTATGAGGAACTGCTGTTTGTAGATAAGGGCAACAAAAAAGCGGGACCTCGCACTTTTGTACGAGGTCCCGCTTTGTGTTTCGAACTATAAGCTTTTCGCTGTAGTTCTTGCTTTAATTACTGTACTGGAGCAACAGTAGTGTCAGCCTCAACAGCAGTAGTGTCTTCTACTACAGTCTCTTCAACAACTGGAGTCTCTTCAACAACTTCAGTCTCAACTGCTTCAGTTTCAGTAGTTGCTTCTTCGTTGTTGCAAGCTGTGAAAGAAAGAGCAAGAGCTACGATAGCGAAAGTGAATAAATTTTTCATTTTGTGTTTGTGATTAAGTGTTTTGGTTTCGATTTTGGAACTTCATACCGAAACCGCAGATAGGTAACCCAACTTTTTAAAAAAATTAAAAAAAAATTTTTCGTGGGTTACAATCCTGCCTTTAATGTATTAAAAATTGACTGGAATGAAGAAGAGTTTGTATGAGACGGATGAGGCGGTGATAGATGGCATCCGGCGCGATGACGAACGAGCGCTGGCTTATCTGTACAAACTTTATTTTCCGATGATATCTCATTTTATTTTGAGTAACAGCGGAACCGATGACGAGGCCAAGGACATTTACCAGGAGGGCGTTATTGTGTTCTATGAGAAGATCAGGGATAACAGTCTGGAACTAAGCTGCCAGATCAAAACCTACCTGTACTCTGTTTGCAGAAGGCTTTGGCTGAAGCGGCTGGCCGAAAAAGGGCGATATGCCACCAAACTGGAAGACACTGACAACTTTGTGCCCGTTGAGGAGGATACGCAGCAGCATGAAGAGCAGGAAAAGCAGTTCGGCATAATGGGAGAAGCCCTTGGGCAGCTCGGAGAACCCTGCCGCTCGTTGTTAGAAGATTATTACATAAATACTCAGCCAATGCAGGTGATTACGGAGAAGTTTGGCTATACCAACACCGATACCGCTAAGAACCAAAAGTATAAATGCCTGCAACGCCTGAAGAAAATATTTTTTGCCGCCTATAAGCCGGGTGTTGAGTAATTGGCTTAGATATTAATCGGCAGTAGCCAAATTTAGAAGAAGATGTTAGAGTACCGCGCTTACGAACAGATTGAACGCTACCTGAACGGAGAGATGGCGATTGAAGAACAGCAGGCTTTCGAAGCGCTGTTGCACACCGATGTGCGCCTGTCCGAGCAAGTGCGTGAGCATAAGCAGCTACTAAACTCTCTGCAAAAGTATGGCAAACGCCAGTCGCTAAAGCAACAGCTGCAAAACATCCACACCGAAATGGAAGCCGAAACCATTGAAGCTACACCAAGTGGCTGGAAAGTATTCTGGAATCGCCACAAGCAAACTGTTGCGGTGGCCGCCAGTGTATCTATGCTATCAGTTTTCGGAACTCTTTGGAGCGTACAGCAGCTAAAAACACCAGTGCAGCAGCAAACAGCCCGTTACGTAGAGCTACGCCGCGAGGTAGAGCGACTCAAAAAAACACAGACAGCCATTATCAATGGCATCAACGACGCCAGCAAGCCTATTCCACGTGCAGCTGCTTTTAGCGGCACTGGCTTCGCTATCTCTGCTGACGGATATTTAGTTACCAGCTCCCACGTAGTAGAAGGTGCCGACTCTATCATGATCGAGAACAAGAGCGGGTTAAAGTATAAAGTAAGCGAAGTATACCGCGACGAGATCCACGATTTGTCTATACTTAAAATTTCTGATCCTGCCTTCTCGGGTTTTGGCAAGCTACCTTATACTTTTAAAACGAATGAGTCTGACCTGGGAGAGAAAGTATTTACTTTGGGCTATCCACGCGAGGACATTGTTTTTGGCGAGGGCTCTCTGAGTTCCGGATCGGGTTTTGAAGGAGACACAACCGCCTACCAGATATCTATTCCGCTAAACCCTGGCAACAGCGGTGGCCCGTTGTTAGATGACAAAGGCAATCTTATTGGAGTAATCAGCGGCAAGCAAGCCGGACAGGAAGGCGCAGCCTTTGCTGTTAAGTCGGCCTATTTGCTTCAGATGATACACGAATTGCCGGCTTCCACTACCATGGCCCCAATGTCTTTACCTAAGCATAATTCACTTTTAGGTAACACAAGACCACAGCAGCTTAAAAAACTAAAAGACTACGTTTTTGTAGTGAAGGTCTATAATTAAGCAGTTAACACAGTTTCTTTTTTAGCGAAAGCTTTTTCTTGGCACCTGTGCACTTCAGCCCTGAATGTATATAGGTTAACATTTTTCGTACTGTTCCAGTTTAAATAGAGTGGGTGTGGGTTTATAAACACCTGCATATTAAACTAGAACGAAAGCTATGAAAAAGAAATTTATAACTCCGGTTGTTGCGGCAGCTGTTTTATCACTTTCGCTGTTTGGCTGTGCCAGTTCCAGCGAAACAACAGCTATGGATGAGACTACCACCATGAGTGAGACTCAGACTATGGCTGGAGAAACAGAGATGGAAACAACAGAGGCAGCCAGTAATATTTCTCTTACTAACACCGAGGAGTATGACGAAATGTTTAAGAACGTTTCTGACACAAAGCAATATGACTTGATTGCTTTAGCTAAGACCAGCCCTAACCTTTCAACTTTTGCCGCCATGGTAGAGGCCGCAGGTATAGCCAGCGCTATCACTCCTGACAAGAAATTCACCATTTTCGCACCTACTAACGAGGCATTCAGCGCTATGCCAAGAGCTGAGTTGGATAGGCTAATGAAGCCAGAGAACAAAGCCGAACTTATTAAAGTGCTGCAGCTTCACATCTTGCCAAACGAAGTTGCCTCAACCCGCTTTACGGATAATCAACGTATTAAAGCCGGTGAAGATATGTATATAAACATTGAGGTAGATAATGCGCGCGGAGTAACTGTTGGTGGGGCTAACGTAATAAAGCCAGATGTCATGGCGTCTAACGGAGTACTCCATGTAGTAGATGGAGTAATAACAACCACCTCCGGCACTACAAAATAATCACCCTTCAAAACTTATAGCTTGCTGTATTTCCAAAAGGAGAATACAGCAAGCGCTTATGTCCGGATATAAATAATATTCGGTGAATTATTTTTTAAACTTAAAACTTGAATTTATGAAAAAGATAGAATTTTTAGCAATAGCATTCGCATCTACAACACTGTTCAGTTGTGCCAGCTCTGATGAGATGAACGATACAACCGCTATGGACGATGCAACGACAATGAGCGAAACACAAGTTATGGGTGGCGAAACCGATGATATGGACAATGCCGAAGGCGTTGTAGTAGAAACAGAAGTTGTTGTACCAGTAGCTACCATTCCTCTTGCTACGCTTTCTCTTACAAACTCCGAGGAGTTGAACGACATGTTTGAGAGTATAGATGAAACCGAGCAGTACAACTTGATGGACCTGGCTAAGAAAAGCCCTAACCTGAGTACTTTTGCTTACCTGGCAGAGGCAGCAGGTATAAACGACGACCTGATGCGCGATGGAGACTTTACACTGTTCGCACCTACCAACGAGGCCTTTTCCAAACTATCGAAGCAAGATTTAGAAATGCTTTTGTTACCTGAAAACAGAGCTAAGTTAACAGCCATACTTCAGGCGCATGTGCTGCCTTCAGAGGTAGCTTCTACTCAATTTAACTCAACTCAGCGAATTACATTATCCGATAACCGCTACTTACCAATAACTACAACTGGTAACAATGTATCAATCGCAGGCGCAACGATAGTTGTACCAAACGTAGAGGCATCTAACGGTATGTTACATGTAGTAGACCGCGTAATTATCCCAAGTCAGGATGCCCGAGAAGGTGACTTGCGTTAATAAGTTATATAGCATTTAACAAAAAAGCTCTCCCTTATGCCGGAGAGCTTTTTTTATTCTATATGCTTCGTATTCCATCATTTTACCGTAGAAACAGAAACAGGTTATGTATCACACAAAAACTATACTATGAAAAAGAGAACGTACATCCTCCTTATACTTGGCTTCGGAGCTTTTAACATAGTTGGCTGTGCCAGTTCCGACAGCACCACAGACACAGCCATGGGCACTGAAACAGAAACAGCTATCCGGACTGAAGATGCTCCGCCAAAGGAGGCTATGGAAGCAGACACTGAAATGGAAGCCGAAGAAAAGGCAGACGTTAATGTTTCTGCTAACAACCCTATTGGCAGCGAGTCAAGCATTGTGGCGCTCATACAGCAAAACCCAAATCTGTCTACATTCCTGGAATTGATCAGAGCAGCAAATATGGTGGTAGTACTGGAAAGCCCCGCGCCCTATACTGTTTTTGCTCCTACCAACCAGGCATTCGCAGCTTTGCCAGCGGGAACCGTAGAAGCTCTGAAAAAGACAGACGACAAGATAGAACTTAGGCGCCTTCTGCAGTCTCACATCCTCCCCAATAAGATAACAACAGCAGAAATGCGCGACAACATGCCTATGAAGACGGCCCAGGGAGAGGAGGTGATTGCCCGCAGAAAAGGTCAGATTTTAACTGTGGGCGATGCCACTGTAGTTACAGCTGATGTAAACGCATCTAACGGTGTGGTACATGTGATAGACAGAGTACTTGCACCACCTCAGAAATAATTGCCTAGCTTACCAGAATCAACCCTTTAAACTAACTGTCTTATTGCAGCACCGGTAAAGCGAGCGTAACTAAAAGGTGATGACACCGTTATTATAAACCAACAGCTAAAAAGTGTTTTTGGCTGCTATGATACACAAATTGATAAAACTAAATAAAAGCTATGATGGACAAAAGAGATAATTCAGGCATGATGACTGCCATGTTCCGTGACAGAGAGAGCGCAGAACGCGCTTACAACGAACTACGCGCACGTGGATATGATAAAGACGATATAAACGTTGTAATGACAGATAAAGCCCGCGAACGTCATTTCGGCGATGATGACGATGAACGCGGTGATACTGAGCTTGGTAACAAATCACTGGAAGGTACAGGAGCTGGTTCAGCGATCGGTGGTACGTTAGGCGCCATTGTTGGTGCCGTTGCTGCTATCGGTACATCAGTAGCCATACCTGGACTTGGATTAGTAATAGCTGGCCCGTTGGCGGCTGGTTTGGCCGGCGCTGGTGCTGGTGGTTTAACAGGTGGCCTGATTGGAGCCTTGGTGGGTGCAGGTATACCTGAAGAGCGCGCTAAAGTATATGAGACCGGCATTAAAGAAGGTAACATTGTACTTGGATTCAAACCTCATTCTTCTGAGGATGCGCGTTATTTTGAAACGCACTTCCAGAAGCACAGAGGTGAGCATATTTACTACTAAGCTTTAATTGCTTAAACATACAGAAAGGACCTGTCTTATACTTTAAGGCAGGTCCTTTTTATTTTAGAACACTTCTCCAACGCACCGCTTGTAACGCTAAGGCAAACAATTTTCTGTTGTTTCGTATGCAACAGGTATAAACCTTATCTTAAATACCGAACTATGAAAAAATATTTGATAGCTGCTGTTTGTCTCTTCCTAAGCCTTAGTTTTAGTGCATGTGATTCCGGAAACAAGGAAGAAGTTGGCGGAAACACAGCTGAAGTCGCATCGGACTCTATGCTAACAGAAGAGCACCAGGAGCATATGATGACAGTGGCGCGCTACATTATGCTGCAAAAAGAACTTGCCAGGCTGGCACTTGAGAAAAGTGAAACGCAAAACGCCAAAGCATATGGCCAGGACCTGATGAATTGGGCAAATACAAAGCAAAGCGAGCTTCAGGAAATGGCACAGACATATGGTGTAACGCTACCACAGCAGATGGAGGATAGTCAAACAAAGCATATAGATGATATTGCGGAAGTGGAAGCTAAAAACTATAAGTATGATGAGGAGCTTTGGGATACAATAAAAGATGCGCAGCGAGACGCAGTGGAGGACTTTGATAAAGCCCTGAACGATGTAGACGAAGCATCCGGAACAGCATATACATTGTGGTTACGCAACACAACCAAAGAACTCAGAGCACATTTAGAACAAGCTGCGGCCTATGACCTGGAGCTTAAGAATCGGGAAGGCGGCATCTCTGAACAAATCGTTGAAGATATAAATAACTAAAAGTATAAAAGCGGGACAGTTCAACTTGTCTCGCTTTTATATTTCCAGCATTTCCTTAAGCACATCCCATGTGTGCTTAGCTAACAATTTATGTCCCTCTGCATTGGGATGTACCCCATCGGGTAAGTTCAGGTGCCGCATACCCACTACTCCTTCCAGCAGAAAAGGAATAAAAGCAATGTTGTTCTTAAGGGCTAATTCTCTAAACAGTTTTCTGAACTCAGCAGCGTATCGCCCCGGCACAATATCAGGTATCTCCATCCCGGAAAGTATGATTTTAGCTTCCGGGTGATGCAATTTTACTTTATCAATTATCTGTTGCAGGTTCTGAGATGTTTCGCGGGTAGGTATACCTCTCAGTCCATCGTTGGCTCCTAAAGCCAACACAAAAATATCTATTGGCTGCGAGAGCCATCTATCTACCCTATAAAGGCCTCCTGAAGAGGTATCGCCACTTAGCCCGGCATTAAGTACCTTGTAACGGGTATATCCTTCTTCGCTGAGCTTACTCTGTATAAGGCTTGGGTAAGCTTGTGCCGCAGGCAACCCATATCCAGCTGTTAAACTGTCTCCTAGAAAAAGTATGTTTTTCATATTGCTATAGTTTTAGAGAGCGCTGCAAAGTATACTTCAATTTTAAAAAAAAAGGGTTGCCCTGGCCGGGCAACCCTTTCTAGCATATATCATCTACTTAATCAGCAGCATGCTTCATCTGGCGCAGACGCTCACAAGTAGCCATAGAGGCATTTTTCTGCTTCTCTACCATCTGTACTACGTTTGGTGGTAACTCGCCTTTATGATCCAAGGCATCATTATAAGCTTTCTGGGCCCATTCCTCGCCATATATGTTAGATTCTATTACCGCTTCTTCATCACTGCCTGTAACTGTATTTTTTACATCCATCCAGCCACGGTAAATTTTACCTTTAGCTGTAGTGCCAGTTTCTGTAGAACCACCCAGGCTGCTGATTGTGCTGTTTATCTCGTTAGAGAACTTTGTACTCTGGTTAACCAGATCGTTATAATAAGACTGATGTGCAGGATCCTTTGTGAGTTTAGCGGCATGCTTATAGCCTTCAATTCTGTCGTTAACAAATTGATTAAGTTCCTGCAAAACATCTACTGCTTTTTGATTGTTATTCATAGCTTTCAATTTTTGTTTCTATAATCGGAAACGAAAAAAACCAGCGGATAGTTATAATAACTGTATATAACAATCGTATCGTATAGATAAATAAGGCCTTAATCTGGATAATACCTAAGACTGTATAAAGCAGTGGCCAGTTTTATGATTTAAGTTGTATAAATACTACATTACGTTCTAATATCTGCAAAATTTATAAAGCCAAACATGAGTGCGGCATTACTTTTGCACAAACTAAACCGGGTTCAACTAACTTAATTAGATGCTATCATTGACAACCAGAATAAAAATTATTGTTTCGGTACTTGCAGTTGTGTTACTGACAGGTTCGTTTATTCTTTATAGAACTTCAGATGTTCCTGAGGGCAAAAACGAAATCCTGATTAAGGCACTGTTGCAGGGCCTGAACCAGGGCCACTACCGCCCAGAGAAAATAGATGATTCTTTTTCTAAAAAGGCGTTTGGCTTATACTTAGACAGGTTAGACTACAATAAGAAGTTTTTACTAGCTTCTGATGTAGCCCAGCTGCGCAAGTATGAAACCGCCATCGACGATCAGTTGCGCGAAGGCTCTTATGAGTTCTTTGATATGTCTGCCGCACTTATAGAGCAGCGTGTTAAAGAAACGGAAGGATATTACAAAGAGATTCTTGCAAAGCCATTCGACTTCGGCACAGACGAAGCCATTGAGTTGGAGAGCAAGAAGCTTTCTTACGCCAAAGATAGAGCAGCTCTGAAAGAAGAGTGGCGCAAGCAGCTGAAGTATCAGACTTTGGTACGCTTGGCTGATATGCAGAAAGACCAGGAGCAGGCACTTGCCAAAGGCGAAAAAGTTGAGAAAAAGACTTTTGAGCAGATGGAGAAAGAGGCTCGTGAAAAGCTTACCAAGAACTACAAAGATCTGTACGACCGCCTGAATAAGATTAATAAAGAAGACCGTCGTGCCACTTTTATTAATGCAGTTGCCAATGTGTACGATCCACACACTGGGTACTTCCCTCCGAAGGCCAAGTCTGATTTCGACATTAACTTTACAGGAAGACTGGAAGGTATAGGTGCATCGCTGCTTGAGGTAGATGGCAATATCAAAGTAAACGAGATTGTGCCAGGCAGCCCATCATACCTGCAAGGAGACCTGAAGCCAGGCGATGTAATCCAGAAAGTAGCACAGGGCAAAGATGAACCTGTTATTGTAATGGGTATGCGCATCGATGATGCTATCCAGCTAATTCGTGGTAAAAAAGGCACAGAAGTACGCTTAACAGTTAAAAAGCCTGATGGAACGATCAAAGTTGTTCCTATCATCCGCGATGTGATTGTATTTGAAGAAACTTATGCACAGTCTGCGTTGATAGATGGCAAAGAGAAAATCGGTTATATTAAACTACCTGGTTTTTATGCTGACTTTGAGCGCAACGGTGGCCGCAACAGCGGCGCTGATGTGAAGGCAGAGGTTGAAAAACTGAAAGCTGCCGGCATGAAAGGCTTAATACTTGACCTGCGAAACAATGGTGGTGGCTCATTGGGCGACGCTGTAGAAATGGCCGGTTTATTTATTGATAAAGGCCCGGTTGTTCAGGTGAAGACAGCATCAGGCAAAGCGATTGTTTTAGACGACCGCGACCCTAAAGTACAGTACGATGGCCCGCTCACCATACTTGTAAATGCAAACAGTGCATCTGCCTCAGAGATTCTGGCAGCGGCCATGCAGGATTATAAGCGTGCAGTAATTGTGGGTAGCCCTACTTACGGTAAAGGTACAGTACAGCAGTTTTTTGAGCTAGACGAAGCGCTGCCGGCACAGTTTAATGCCTACAAGCCATTCGGTGCATTAAAACTGACTACTCAGAAGTTCTATAGAATTAACGGCGGTACAACGCAGTTGCGTGGCGTAACCCCTGATGTTATACTTCCGGATGCTTACAGTTACATGGAGTTTGGTGAGAAAGAGCAGGATTACCCGCTTCCTTTTGATGAGATCACTCCTGCTAGCTATAAAACCTGGATGAACAACAAATTGAATATCTCGAAAGTACAGGCGAGCAGCAAGAACAGAATTGCTCAAAACAAATCATTCGCTCTGATAAAAGAGAGTGGTGAGCGCCTTAAAAAGCAGTCAGAGAACACAGTGCGTTCATTGCAGTTCGAGAAATATCTAGCAGAAGAGAAAAAGGCTGAAGCAGAAGCAAAACGTTACGAAGAAGCGCAGAAAGAGGTACCGGTGTTAAATGTAAGCCGTTTGCCACAGGATCTGAAGCTTATCGCAAACGACACAGCGCAGGTAGCCCGTAACAAGGAATTCCTGAAGAGCCTTCGTAAAGATATTTACATCGAAGAAGCTGTAGCCATTATCCAGAACGATCTTAAATAATATAAGACACTCCTACTTAAAGCGCCCGCTATATTGAACATAGCGGGCGCTTTTTTTATATTACCTCTCTAAACCTCATCTTATACTATGTCAAAAAGAATTACCCACTGTGCAAAGTATACTGCAGCTGCCTCTGTACTAAAAGCATGGCTGCTTTTGATAGCTGTACTGCCTGCGCTTTTCAGTAGCTGCACCAGAACGACACAACTTAAAGAGACTAGCCAGCGTGGCTACACCGCTGATAAAGCCATGGTAGTGTCGGCCCACCCGGATGCCACACGCATTGGGGTAGAAATACTAAGAAAGGGAGGCAACGCCTTTGATGCAGCCATCGCAACGCAATTTGCACTGGCAGTAGCCTTTCCGGCAGCTGGCAATATTGGCGGAGGCGGCTTTCTGGTTTACCGGCAGGCAGACGGAAGTATAGGCACCCTGGATTACCGCGAAATGGCTCCTGCCGCTGCTACTGAAAAAATGTACCAGGATGCACAGGGTAATGTGATCGAAGACCTGAGCCTATCAGGGCACCTTGCCTCTGGAGTGCCTGGCAGCGTGGCCGGCATGTTTGAGACGCACCAGAAGTTTGGCTCGCTGCCATGGGCTGAACTGGTACAACCATCCATAGAGCTTGCCCGCAACGGTGTGGTACTGACTGAAAAAGAAGCCGCAGGCCTTAACAGCAACAGGGAGCGCTTTATCAAGTATAACAAACACCTCCCTTACCTAACAAATGAAAATAACTGGAAAGCTGGTGACAAGTTAAAGCATAAAGACCTTGCCCGCACGCTGGAGCGTATCCGTGACAATGGCCGCGACGGGTTTTACAAAGGCGAAACCGCAGACCTTATCGTAAAGGAAATGCAGCGCGGCAACGGCATTATCAGCCATCAGGACCTGGAGAACTATACTGCAGCATGGCGTCAACCCATCACAGGCAAGTATAAAGACTATAAAGTTATCTCGATGGGGCCGCCCTCCAGCGGAGGTGTAGCTTTGCTACAACTGCTAACTATGGTAGAGCCTTATAACCTTAGCAAGTATGGCTGGCAGAGCCCTGAAACGATACAGCTAATGGTAGAAGCAGAACGCCGCGCCTATGCAGATCGTGCCGCTTACCTCGGCGACCCAGATTTTGTGAAGGTGCCTGTTGAACAACTGCTGGATGAAGACTATTTGAAAGACAGAATGAAATCTGTTGACCTTGCCCGTGCAACTGCCTCTAACGAAATAAAAGAGGGTTCACTGCCAGTTTATGAATCGGAGCAAACAACCCATTTAAGTATAGTAGATGCTGCGGGTAATGCAGTCTCTGTAACCACCACACTAAACGGCAGCTACGGCTCTAAAGTGGTGGTAGAGGGTGCCGGCTTTTTGCTTAATAACGAGATGGATGATTTTAGTGTAAAGCCTGGCTCTCCGAATATGTATGGCCTGGTGGGTGGCAAAGCAAACGCGATTGCACCGGGCAAGCGCATGCTCAGCTCCATGACTCCCACCATAGTTGAAAAAGACGGCAAGCTCTTTATGGTTGTGGGTACACCAGGCGGTTCTACCATTATTACATCAGTTTACCAAGCAATACTAAACGTGATAGAGCACAACATGACAATGCAGCAGGCCGTGGCCGCGCCGCGCTTCCATCACCAGTGGTTACCTGATGAAATACAGCACGAGCCAAAAGCGATAACACCTGAGGTAAGGGCTATACTACAGAACAGAGGCTATAAACTACAGGAACGTGGCACCTATGGCCGCGTAGACGCCATACTTGTGCTGCCAAACGGTAAACTCGAAGGCGGTGCGGATCCACGCGGTGATGATAAGGCAGCCGGATACTAACAAAGTATAATTTGGCTGCTCCGAAGTATAAGCTCAGAATAAAACGCCTTGCCTATACTTTGAGATTTATACTTATAAAAAACAGAAGAGCCTGCCGGGTATAATCCTGCAGGCTCTTCTGTTTATACAGTAAATAAATTTTACTGTTTCATTAGTCTTGTCTGGTATACTTCGTTTCCAGCATTGATCTTAATCACATAAACTCCTTTAGCCAGGTTACTTATTTTTCTGTTCAGGTCCTGGTTTGCTGAGTGCAAGTTAGCAGTTGTCTCGAACACTCTTCTGCCGTCTACAGACCAAACACTCAGGTTAATATTGCCCTTTGTCGCTTTCTCTGGCAACACCAGGTTCACATAGCTGCTGGTTGGGTTAGGGTATACTTTGAACTGTCCTTTGGTGGCATCGGCAATGCCGGTAGTGTTGTCGGTGCTTATGTAGAAACGTGCTGAAACCGGCAAATGATCCGAAGTGGTAGATCTGAAATCTGCTATACTTTCCAGCAACTGCGATTCAATCATAATGGAATTTGCGATATACTCATCCTCCAAAGTATTAGAGACGATCATATGGTCCAAGAAGCTTTTCAGCGATCCCGACTCGTACGTAAATGCACCGGCTACACTTAAATCGTATGTAAGGGTTTTGTAATTGTTGTCTGAAACAAACATATTGAACGATGACGGCTGATTTGTACCTACCACTGACACATCCACATCATCATTATAATCGCCAAGTATAATCAAGTTAGCGTTTGCATATTGTGCATTCAAAGAGTCTTTAAGTACCTGTGCATCGTATACGCGCCTGTTGTAATCTTCAGTTGGGTTAGTAGTGTTTGCTTTCGCATGGAAATTCACAATGTTATACAGCTGTTTTACGCCATCAATGTTTGCCTCAAACTGTACCATATAAGGTAGGCGACCGCTCGCCCAGAACAGGGAGCTACTAACAGGATAACCAGTTAGCGTTGTTCTACCAGCTCTGATATCCTCATACAGTTTAGAGAGCAGCACCTTCTCCTTCTTAACTGTAACAACTTCTGGTTTGTACAAAAATGCAACTTTCTGCTCCGAACTTCCCTGCCATGACATGGTCATACTTTCGTAGCCATACCCAATTTCTGTTGCAAGTGCGCGTAATTTGTTTTCGTCCACTATCTCTTGCACACCGATAACATCAGCGTTTAAGTTTAAAATTACTTGCTTAGCGTTTTCGTACTGAAGCACCTCATTCGATGGCCCGTTACTCGTTGATCCAAACCACTCAATGTTCCAGGTAACTACATCAAGCGTTTTTGATTTAAGAATAGAAGAACCTTTAAGTATGCCACGTGTAATAGACGGACTGGTGCCACTGGTAAAGCTTACTGCACCTTCGTTCATCGCAACAGCAGTAAGTGGCTTAAATCGTACATAGACTGTGTTATTAGCAGCAGCCTCTGCAGGCGTGTACGTTAAGGCTGTTGTGAATGCTGTACCATCCTTTGAAAGTTCAAAATTTGTTGGGGCAGCAACGATTAGATTTTCAGTGAAGCCGCCACCCTGGAACGTAAACTGCTGTGCAGCAGACACACTTCCTACTGCTGTTTCGGCAAATCTCAAGGTCGCAAGATTGGTACTAATAAAGCTCTCCACGTTCTGTACAGCAAAGTTATCGAGTGTCCAACGGGCCGAGGCAGAAGTTGTGGAAGTATAAACTAAAGCAACGTAGGTGTTCGCTGATTTGTAGGCAGCAAGACTTAAATTTTCAAGCAATTTCCATTCATCAGAATTGTCTGCAGTTAAGGTTGCAAGGTTTGCCCAAGTTGCCGCAGCAGGATTACCTGTACCACTGTAGTTTGTCGACACTTTTACAACAAGGTCGTTACCGGAATATTTTGTCCTGTGGTTTACAGACAGCAACGGAATGTTAAACGCACTGAAGTCCATGTTAGGAGAGATCAGCCAATCTTCGTTTGCATTGCTGGAGCTTGTATAGCCGCTTATTTGTACACCGTTGCCATCTTTACCGAATGTTGTGCAGGCCCAGGTTTGGTCTCCGGTTACGCTATAATGTGACCAGCCGCCAACCAGGTTTGCTCCATCCGTGCAATTATTAAAGCTCTGCACATACGCACTATAAATATCTGCCGATACCGTAACATTTACATTGGCAATGTTAGGCGCTGCGTGTACAATGGAACCTGCGTAGAATCCTGCCGCGCCTGTGTTTACTTTAACATACAGCACTTTGCCGCTTGCCAGCTCAGCCCCAGAAAATGTCTTGCTTTGTATAAAACCACTGGTTTCAATATCTGAGATCATGAACGGACTTGCCGCTGTAACGGTAACGTTTCCTGATAGATTGTTAGACGTAAGCGTGTAAGACAACACATTGCTTTGTTCACCAGCTGCTATCGAGCCAAAGTTTAAGGAGGCGACACTTGTTGTAAGTGGGTTTGGAGTAGCTACAGCATCTGTAACTACCAGGTTATCCAGCGCAATACCGTCTCTGGATCCTGTTACTCCGGTAACCAGAATTTCATACGTGATCCAGCGCAGTTGCACAAGGGATTTATTTTCAGCCTCAGCAGGAAGCGTCACTTCAAAAGAACGGATTGCTTCCTCTGTTGCAACACCTTCGCTACTGTAGTCGGAACCGGCAACGGTAGTCCAGCTATCTGATTGGCCAACTCTGTATTGCAGCGTTACCCCTACTGAGCGAGACTGATTACTGATCAACTCAATGTCGTAGGACACCCTGATACCGGTTTTGCCTGTGGTATTAACAGCCGTTGCAATTTGATTGGACCCGTTTGTTGTATTACTTGTGAGCTGCACGTAAAGCCGATTATTACTGCCTAATGTATAATTGTAGGCACTTGATCCGCTTAATTGTTTCTCGGCTGTTGCCACAATTGGCGCATTTGCAGATGGCACAGAGGTTTCAGCTGCTCCTTTTGAATTGCTGTATGCTGTTAGCCACACGGCTATTCCTGCTGGTAAAATAGTAGTGTTTTGCATACTGCTGAAATCAGTAGTATAAGGCAGCGTTTGTGCAGCGGGGTTGCTTTGCCCGTGCCCAAAATGGCTTATACTTAAAAAAACAGCAATGAATAAAAAGTAGGTAAGTTTCTGTAAAGGTTTTATCATGATACCTATAAAAAAGGATTGACTTTCTGTTACTAAAGCGGTGGGGTTAATAATAAGTACAAAGCATTACTAAGAAAACCGCACTGTAATTGATACAATATTAATGATATAATCTTAAAAAGAGATTACTAAAACATTATGTATTCGGTATTTACAATAAAACCGAGATAAATTGAGAAAGTATCTTTTAATATCACAACTACTTATATATCTATTGTTACCAAACCTGCTATAGATTTTGATTATATGTAAGTGAGCGCTACTGCGACTAAAATACCTCAAAATAAAAAAGCCTGCCACTTAGAAGTGACAGGCTTCCCGGATTTATACTAAGTATAGTTAGTTCTTCAGAAGTTTAGTCTGATATACTTCTTTACCAGCAGTTACATTCACAAAGAACATACCTTTAGATAATGAAGCCATTTTGCTGTTAAGCGACTCCTGCACCTGTGCCTGAGAACCAGTTGCCTTGAAAAGCTCTTTGCCTTCTACAGACCAAACAGTAAGGCTAACTTTCTGAGAGCCGATGTGGCCAGGAAGAGAAAGTCTTACATTCTGGCTCTGCATTGGGTTAGGATAAATGCTGAACATACCTTTAGTAGCGTCAGCGATGCCTGTGGTAGTTGCAGCAGTTAAAGTCAACGTGAAATCATCAATAGCATATAGTCCATCACTACCTCCATCATTTGGGTCACTCCATCTGATCCATAAATTTGAACCAGGAGCTAAGGTAATTCCTGAAATGGTACCAGATATACTTGTCTTGTTAGCAGCATCATTTCCATTAACTGCAGTGTTGTCAGTTACGGTCTTAAGTTTCTCAACTAAGTCCATTGACGTCAATGCAGTCCAGGTTGCATTAGCATCGTTTATTCCTGTAGCATTAAAACTATATTCGAAGGCCGAAATTTCATCTGCTGTTGCACTAGAACCCGATCTCCACTGCTCCATAGTAGCGGCAAACTGCACCGTTCCAATTGTACTTGTTGTTCCATTAGTGAAACCCGCTCCAAACCTAACACTTGTAGAATTTGAGCTTATACTTCCAAATGCTCTGTCTGTAGCATCAGTTGTTCCTACATTATATATTGCACCTGAGTTTGCTGAACCATCAGTTATAACAGGCGTAAGAACAGCTCCTAGTTCACCGGTACCAGCATATCGAACTGCTGTCCAGCCATTTGGAAAGGTGGTTGGTGTAGTAGTCCCCATTCCATCAAAGTTCTGAGTATATGTTAGGCTGGTTAAATTAATCTGCGCACTTGCTTCGTTTCCTGCCAATAAAGCAAAACCTAACAGCGCAAGAGCAGCAGTTTTTTGTAAATGTTTAATCATAAAAGTTTAGATTAGATTTGGTTGATTTTTATACTCTGACAGATGATATGCTAAAGCTAACAGCTTAGATAATCAGCACTTAACATCGTGTTACAAATCTAATCCGATTTTTAATATTTAATGTAATCTATATATTAATTTTTTGCTGCTTTTGTCTATCTTAATTAAATGGCACCTTTAGCTATACAAAAGTCATTAAATTTCTTCCAGCGCTTGCTCTATATCCCTAATCAAATACTCCGGATCTTCCAGCCCAATATAAAAACGCACCAGGTTAAAAGGCAGCGTAGGTTTCAAACCATGATCAGTATAAGAAGCAGCGATGGGGTAAATCAAAGATTCATGCCCACCCCAGGAGGCTGCCATCAGGAAATGCTGTAGCCGATCGCAGAAGGCTTCTACTTTTTTAATGTTTTCCGTTTTCAGTAAAACAGAGAACTGTCCTGTGTTATTGCGCAATTGTTTTTGCGCTAAATTGTACTGTGGATGCGACGACAGTAATGGGAAATGTACTTTCTCTACCTTCGGATGTTTCACAAGAAAATCAACAACTTTGCTGGTAGAGGCTGCAATACGCTCCATTCTCACTGGTAAGGTTCGCAAACCTCTAATTAACAACCAGGCATCGTGGGGCGAAAGTATGGCTCCAAGCGTCATGTACTCCCGTTCAAATATCCTGTTTATAGTTTCACGTGAGCCACAGACAATGCCGCCCATTGTATCGGAGTGGCCACCGATATACTTAGTACAGGAATGCACCACTAAATCTACCCCAAAGGCTATGGGGTTTTGGTTTACAGGGCTAGCGAAGCTGTTGTCGATGATAGTTTTGCAGTTGTGCTCTTTGGCAATGGCCACTACTGCCGCTATGTCTTGTAACTCAAATGTGTAAGAGTTAGGGCTTTCCAGGTATAGCAGGCGTGTATTTAGCTTGATAGCGTTTCGGTAGTTTTCCGGGTCGGTGCCATCCACCATGGTTACCTCTACGCCAAACCTGGGCAGAAACCGCTTCATTAGGGTATTAGTCCAGGTGTAAGGCTTTTTTACACAAACAACATGGTCGCCTGTGTTTACCTGAGACAACACTGCCGCCGATACTGCTGCAATGCCACTACCAAAAGCAATGGCATGCTCGGCCCCCTCAAGGGCTGCTATCTTTTTCTCCAGTATGGTTACAGTGGGATTATTGCCCCGGGTATACAGGTGCGCCTCAGGCTCGTGCTGTAGCATGTGCCTAAGATCTGCCACAGAGCGGGCAGCAAAATTACTGGTTTGTAAAATAGGCGGGGCAACTGCATTAAAGTATAGCTCCCGATCTTCTCCTAACTCGTTTAGTATGTATGATAGCTCCATCGTTTCTACTTCAGTTCCTGCTTTCATACTCTTATTTCACACCTGTTGTTTTGCCAGGTAAAGCAACAGATTTATACTTATCTACTTTATCTGTTAAAGTTACTTTTATACGCATTTAACATATAAGAAAAACGCACCTCAACAAGCTCACTTTCAAAGCTTTACAAACACTAAAGTATTAAATATAAATAATTTTTAAATCACATCACAAAGCACTGTAAATCAATTATTTACAAATTATAAATACGTGCATTTTTCTATTGATTCTGCAACTACAAAAGCCTGATTTTTGTTATTTAGACATGAAAGAGAAAGAAGAAAACAACGTATTTCAGCTTACCCAATCCGAACCGGCAGAGCAGGACAAGGAATGGCAAAAGTCTATTCCTGCACAGGTGTTTCTGAACTACATTTTTGCGATAAGTTACCATATTCAGCACGGCGAAACGAGTGGTATAGAGCAGCTGGCTTTTCTGAGAGAGTCGCAGGAGGCGCTAACTGAGCAAGACCTTGAAACAGTAAAGCGTTATCTGCTTAACTCCTGGAGCACTGAATATGCTATGCGCACTACTGCCGCTCTTGGCGACGAAGCTTATATGCGCAATGCCCTCCACTGGACATTCCCGCAGGCTTATTACACTGTATTCTCAGGTTTGCAGGCATTCTTGCACACGCGTGGCGTTAAATCCAGTAATGAGGCGCTTATACTTCGAGAGGCTGGCAGATTGGTGGTAAAAAATGCTTATCCAAAAGCGATTGGCTTCTATGCCTCTGGTCACTACGATGACTTTAACATACATCGCTTGCCGTTGTCGCACTATAAGCCTGGCTTACAGATAGCAGGCAAAGAGCTGGAAGCTCAGGCACAGATCGGTCAGTTTCTGCGTACCACGCGCCGCCAGAAGGCAAAGAGTGTAAGACAACAGGTACAGGCAAATGCTGCCACTGCCATCCGCAGCAAAAGCGGGGAGGTATTGCAGAAGTTTGGGCCGCAGCATTGGCAGCAACTTACCTGGCGCGTAGGCTATACTACACTTTTCGATTTGCTGTCACGGCTGCGCATATCCTCCTCTCACCGTGAGATTGAGCGTTTTGTGCTGGCCGATATTGACTTTAAGTTGTTCCATGAGTCGCTGCTAGAGATTGTTAGCTACCTAAATGGCATACACGAAAGCTATGTGGCGCAGGCTATGGGCGTACAACAGTATGAGGCATTTATAAAAGAACTGCCTACATACTTGCAGCATTCTTTTGTTGCTGCAAGGCTGCAAAAGCATATCAAGCCACTTTTCGGCGACGAAGAGTATCAACTTGGTCAGGCAGCATAACAGAGTTTTCCTTATTTATACTTTAAGCTCCTGTAGGTTTATACTTGCAGGAGCTTTTTTATGCTAAAGAATAACCAGTACAAGCTTCATAGCCGCCGCCGCCGTAAGGATAGTTCTCAATCTACTCTAACAGCTCTTTAATTCCTGTGTTATACTTACTACACCATCCAACGAATAGCAATCAACAATAACAATTAAGTCTTTAAAAGCTGCCAAATATTTAGCAATTTTGCAGCTTGATTTTTAGACGTCAATTATAGTATAAGATCGCATGCAACTGAGCGAACAGGAATTACGCAGACGCCATGAGCGTGAAGAGCTGGAGAAAATGGGTATTAACCCATATCCCTCTGAAACATTTGAAGTTACGGCTACTGCCAAAGAGATAAAGGAAAATTTCGATAAGGAAGGAAATAACTACCAGAACGTAACATTGGCGGGCCGCCTGATGAGCCGTCGTATTATGGGCAAAGCCTCTTTTGCGGAGCTGATGGATAGCACTGGCCGTATCCAGATCTATGTTTCGCGAGATGATATTGCTCCTGGAGAGAACAAGGACATGTACAACACCGTGTTCAAGAAAATGCTCGACATCGGTGACTTTATCGGTATCAAAGGCTATGCTTTCGTAACGCAGGTGGGTGAGATTTCGGTGCATGTTACTGAGCTTGTTGTACTTGCCAAGTCGCTAAAGCCGCTTCCAATTGTGAAGCGTGAGGTAGACGAGAACGGCGTGGAGCACGTGTATGATGCCTTCAATGATCCTGAACTCCGTTATCGCCAGCGTTACGTAGACCTGATCGTGAACCCGAACGTGCGTGAGACTTTCAAAAAGCGTACGCAGCTTGTAAACTCAATGCGCCAGTATTTGGGCAATAAAGGATACCTGGAGGTAGAAACGCCAATTTTGCAGCCTTTGTACGGTGGTGCGGCGGCGCGTCCGTTTAAAACGCACCACAATACCCTGGACATGACGCTGTACCTGCGTATTGCCAACGAACTATACTTAAAGCGCCTGATCGTGGGTGGTTTTGACGGTGTATTCGAGTTTGCAAAAGACTTCCGCAATGAAGGTATGAGCCGTTTCCATAACCCAGAATTTACGCAAGTAGAGCTATACGTAGCTTACAAAGATTATAACTGGATGATGGACCTGGTAGAGGAAATGGTAGAGAAAGTAGCTCTTGACCTGCACGGTAAAACAGAAGTACAGGTTGGTGAGAACGTAATCAACTTTGCCCGTCCATGGAAACGCTATACCATGTTCGAAGCAATTGAGCATTTCACTAAGATCGACATTTCAGAAATGGACGAGGCTGAACTGCGCCAGACCGCTCAGAAACTTGGTATCCATGTAGAGGCATCGATGGGCAAAGGTAAACTGATCGACGAGATCTTCGGTGAGACCTGCGAACCATACCTGATTCAGCCAACTTTCATCACAGACTATCCTGTAGAGATGAGCCCACTGGCGAAGAAGCACCGCAGTAAGCCAGGATTGGTTGAGCGTTTTGAGGCTATCTGTAACGGCAAGGAGATTTGTAACGCCTTCTCTGAACTGAATGACCCTATTGATCAGCGTGCCCGCTTTGAAGAGCAGTTAGAGCTTGGCAAGCGCGGCGACGTAGAGGCCATGGTACTTGACGAAGACTTCCTGAGAGCCCTAGAGTACGGTATGCCACCAACAGCTGGTCTGGGTATCGGCATAGATCGTTTAAGTATGATCATGACCAACTCCCATTCTATTCAGGATGTGTTGTTCTTCCCGCAGATGAAGCCGGAGAAGCAAGACAAGAAAGAAGAAGAAAAAGTAGGTTAATCTCCTGCACTAAGTATAAAAAGAAAGCGCCTGCTACAATGTAGCAGGCGCTTTCTTTTTATACTTCAGAGCTTACAAACCCGGTGTTTTACGGGCATCGTTAATCATTCTGTTCACTTCCTGGTCATCCCAATTACTGTTGTTACCAGTAGAGGTGCCAGTGGTTGTGCTACCCATTGTGCCTGGCTGGTTCTTACTCAGGTTAGGGTTTTTGTATGGTTCTTTTTTGCCTGTCCAAGAGTTAACCTTGTCTTTGGTAGCCGAATAGCTTTTGCTTACCTGATCACCAAACTTAGTGGCAGAGTCAGCTACCTTTTTGCGGGTAATAGTACCTTTGTCTGGAGCAAGTAGTACTCCTGCAATTGCACCGGCTGCCGCGCCGGCTAGCAAACCAAGTGCCACAGCACCTGATGTTTTGCTCTTCTCTTTTTTATTTGCTGCGTTTTGTTGTCTTATCTGTCGCACCGAAGCGTTAGTTGAATATGTTGATCTTTCCTCTCCAAGTGATCTGCTTTCCATTTTCGTTCTCATAGTTGTATTTCTATTTTGTTTATATGTTAACTTAAAAATGTATGCTATTAGTATACATCTATTTAATATTTAATAACGCGATACCTTCTCACAGGTTTGAAAATAGGATCCCCAAAAAACAAAAACGCCTGCTGAAATAAAACAGCAGGCGCATTCGCAGGCGTATCGTATAGCTGCCTCAGCAGACTATCACAGTATATGCAACAGTCTCAGCTATAGTGCCAATAAGCACAGAACACACCCTCTATAAACGTAATCTATACTTTATTAAGCGTTGCCGCCAGTAGAACCTGTGCCGCCTGTGTTGCCAGCACCTGATGTGCCTGAGCCACTGCTGGTTGTGCTACCGCCAGTAGAACCTGTATTGTCACCGGTTTTACCTGAGGTGCTTCCACCTGTGTTGCCAGCGCCTGTCTTACCAAATGCGCCACCGCTCATGTTCTTAATTTCATCCATGCCAGCCTGCAGGTTTTTCTCCAGGTCTTTGCTAAGTTTACCAGCCCATTTCTTTACGCTGCCGCGAGTAACCTCGCCAGTATCCGGAGCCATAAGCAAGCCTGCAATTACACCTGCACTAGCACCTGCTAAAAGGGCCAAAAGCACTTTTCCGCTATTGTCTTTCATAGTTGTTATAATTTATTAATTTGTATTTACATTTTATTGTGTACTAATAACGACAGTAAACAGCATTAAGTTATATCTATACAACAGAATACTATTATACTTTAATTAAAAGTACGAAAAATGTTCGAAGAGCCGGTTTTAAGTGTCGTTAGTTACGCACTGCCTAGCTTCTAAAGTCAGCCAGTAGCCTTAGCACTTCGTCTTTGGTCTTATTTAGTCGGGTTTGCAGACGGCTCAGCAATTCATTCTCTCTGCCTTCACTGTAATGTAGGTCTTCTTCTGTGAGCTCTTCATAGTTCTGGCTTAGCTGGCGTTTAATATCTTCCCAAGAGCCATACATTACAAGCTGCTCGTCTTGTGGGCTATTGGTTTTTGCCATTTTGTTTTTCAGGTTGTCTGTCCAGCTTTTAACAGTGGTGTTCAGATCGTCCCCGGCTTTGGTTAGCGTACGCATTAAATCTTCGCGGTTTCCTTGTCCGTTTTTGGGCGCAAGCAAAATACCGGCTGCAACACCGGCTCCGATGCCTGCAAGTGTTGCCATCAAAATTTTGCTGTTGTTATTCTTCATGTTATCCATGCGCTGTTTTATATAGTGTTATAGTTTTATCGGCGCAGCTTATCATCAGTAACTTATCAGGGAAAACGCCTAATTCAGATAATTTAGATACTTTTGCGCTTCAAGTATCATACGGTTGCAGCCCTACTTGGTTAGTTGGCGGCACAAAACGGTACGTTACCGTATAATATCCTGTTATAGAAATCACATAACACTATGAAGAAAATCTTTGCCTTACTACCGCTTGCAGCATTGCTTATGAGCAACGCCTGCACAAAGACAGGCCAGAACGGAGCAGCCTGTATTGACGAGAGCAAAATAAACCCAGAGCAGATTTGCACGATGCAGTACGACCCCGTGTGCGGTTGCGACGGAAAAACCTACGGCAACAGCTGCGAAGCAGACCGTGCTGGCGTTACCTCTTATACCAAAGGCGAATGCCCAGAGAAAAAATAACCAATACAATAAACGAAATGAGCAATAAGAAATATATTAAGCAAACGAATCCGTTTAAGGTGCCTACCACCGACGGTAAGTTGATAGAGGAACATTTTGGCCACGCCTCCACCCGCACAGGCGGCTTTAGCGTAGCGCACATGGTTGCTCCGCCTCACTGGGGTGAACCACACCAGAGTCCAGAGTTTGATGAGGTAACCATAGTAATAAAAGGAAGGAAGCTAATTGAAATTGACGGCGAGGAAGTAGAGGTAAAAGCTGGTGAAACAATTCTGATAAAAGCCGGTAGCCGTGTGCGTTACTCCAATCCTTACGACGAAGAAACAGAGTATTGGTCGGTATGTGTGCCAGCCTTTGATATTAACACAGTGCACCGCGAGGAGGAGTAGCTAAGCAATTTAATTATAAACAAAAAGCCCCAGCTAAAGTATAGCCGGGGCTTTTTGTTGTACTTCAATATCTGAAGCTAAAATTTTATTTAGAGATCATATCTACAATATCCTCAGAGATACCCATGCTGCTGAAGCCGCCATCGTGCATCAGGTTCTGCATAGTTACGTAACGCGTCAGGTCTGAGAAAAGGGTAATAGTATAATCAGCACATGCCTCTGCAGATGCGTTGCCAAGCGGCGACATCTTATCGGCATAGTCGTAGAACGCGTCGAAACCACCTACACCAGTACCAGCTGTTGTTTTAGTTGGTGACTGAGAGATAGTGTTTACTCTGATCTTTTTGCTACGGCCCAAACGGTAGCCATAGTTACGTGCAATAGACTCCAGCACCGCCTTTGCCTGCGACATATCAGTATAATCAGGGAATACACGCTGAGCTGCAATGTAAGAAAGGGCAACAATAGAGCCCCACTCATTCATAGCATCCTGCTTCTCGGCCACGTGCATTACCTTGTGGAAAGACAGCGCAGAGATGTCCAGCGTCTTCAGGAACCAATCATAGTTCAGGTCGCCATACGTTTTGCCTTTACGGATGTTAGGACTCATGCCGATAGAGTGCAGCACGAAGTCAATTTTACCGCCTAAGATTTCTTGTGCCTTTGAGAACAGGTTTTCCAGATCTTCAACAGAAGTAGCATCGGCAGGTATAATCTGCGCCTCGCACTCTTCTGCCAGTTTATTGATCTCGCCCATACGCATAGCTAGCGGGGCATTAGTCAGTACAAACTCAGCACCTTCTTCCTTGGCACGCTTCGCAACTTTCCAGGCAATAGATTTTTCGTCCAGTGCTCCGAAAATAATTCCTTTCTTTCCTTTAAGCAGATTATAAGACATATCTGTATCGTTATTTTATACTTTCAAAGATTTGAGCCGGCAATATAGCAATAACTCAGTATAACTCAAGATGCGAGGCAAGTACATTCTGGTGAACGTGTTGCAGCACATGGTCCAACCACCCCTGCCCCTCCTTATCTAAGGAGGGGAACTCTGCTACCACTGTCTCAACTCTTATCACAATAGCTGCGGCTCTTCTTCTTGTCGTTATAAGAAAATTTTATTTAGAGTGAGGTTAAGCAATAGCTATGAGCCGATACTTTAGCAGAAGTAATAGGGGGCTCCCCTCCTTAGGTAAGGAGGGGCAGGGGTGGTTGGACCAGATATCTTAAAAAATAAACAGCCCTCTCCTACCAAATAGAAGAGGGCTGTTTATTTTATACTTTCTACAAGTTACATCGACAGTAATTCCTTTGCACTCTTAAAAGCACTAGCGCTTGGGTTAGCGCCAGCAATCATGTGTGCAATTTCGTTTACACGTTCTTCTTTGTTCAGCTTTTTGATGCGGCTGATGGTGCGGTCTTCGGTATCGTGCTTGTAGACAAAGTAATGCGCGTTGCCCTGTGCAGCAATTTGTGGCAAGTGCGAGATAGCAATGATCTGGTGCTTCTGCGCCATCTGCTGCATCATCTTACCCACTTTAACTGCCACTTCTCCGGATATACCCGTGTCAATCTCATCAAAAATGATGGTTGGCAAGGCGGTTTTATCAGCTAGCATGTACTTCACACTAAGCATCAACCTGGAGAACTCACCACCAGAAGCAGCTTTTACCAGCGACTGCGGTTGTGCGCCTTTGTTAGCGCTGAAAAGTATACTTATCTCGTCAGTACCTGTAGCAGACGGTGTTGTATTAGCGTGCTGGATAACGATACGTGCATTTGGCATACCAAGCTCAGCAAGCAAAGTATAAAGTTCCTGCTCAAACTGGCCGAATGATGACTTACGACGCTCAGAAAGTATAGCTGCTTTGCCAAGAACCTCCTTCTCTGCCTCTTCCATGGCTTTTTTAGTGCTGGCAATGGCAGCATCTAAGTTAAGTACGCTTCCAACTTTCCCTTCCAGATCACGCTGTATCTCCAGTAACTCTGCATTAGACTGCACCTGGTGCTTACGCTGTAAAGTATAAATCATATTCAGGCGTTCCTGCACTTCTACGGTACGCTCAGGGTCTGCTTCTGTCTTACGTTCTGCATCTTCCAACTCACCGGCAATATCGTTCAGCTCAATCATGCAGCTCTCGGTACGAGTGCGTAACTCGTCATACTTCGGAGAGAATTGCGCCAGCTGCCCGATCAGATGTGCTGTGTCTTTTAAAGCTGATGTGATGTTGAATTCCGACTCTGTGAGGTACTGCACGGCCTGCGTTAGCTTTACCTTAATATCTTCAGCGTTTTCCAGCTGCTTCAGTTCATTCTCCAGTTCTTCCTGCTCGTTCTCCTGCAGGTTTGCCTCCTCCAGTTCGTTCAGCAGGAATGTGTGGTAGTCGAGTTCTTTCTGTGCCTGCGCCAGCTGGTCTTCCAGCTTACGGTACTCTGATTCCAGTTTCTTATACTTGCGATAGGTGTCGTTATAGTCTTTTAAGTAAGACAGGTTTCCAGCATAAATATCCAGCGAGGTATTGCCGGCATACACGTCAAGTATATTTAGCTGATAGCTGGTATCACCTAGCTGCAGCGTGTCGTGCTGCGAGTGGATGTCCATCAGGTTCTCCCCTATTTTACGGATCACATCCAAAGTTACAGGCGTGTCATTTACAAACGCGCGCGACTTGCCGCTTGGGCTGATCTCACGGCGCAGAATGCACTGGTCATCATAATCCAGGTCCTCAGCAGTAAACACCTCTTTCAGGTTGTACGACGAAATATCAAACACCCCTTCTATCACACACTTCTGCTCCTGGTCAAACAGCAGCTTGGAGTCGGCGCGGTTGCCCAGCAGTAAGCCAATAGCCCCCAGCATGATGGATTTACCGGCACCGGTTTCGCCTGTAATAATGTTCAGCACCGGAGACGGGTTCATCTCCAGCTTCTCGATCAGGGCGTAATTCTTTATTTTAAGATCTATCAGCATATAAGTAGTCTCGAGACTATAGACATAAGATGTAAGACTTTTTGCCTATGCTAAAGTTCGGTATTTCTGTAAAATTTTTGATGTGGTGGAAGTATAAATTATACTTTGCTTCTGCACTCAAGGTAATGATAAAATTCTCTGTTGGTTAGAAGGCGTCTGTTTTACTAATATCACTAGCTTAACCTCCCTCCTTTAAAGAACCCTTCCGGATTATAAAGCAGAGAAAACATAGGCTGAAGTATACTTTAATAAGGAGCCTCTATATCGTAGATGATTTCCTCTACCTCCTCTGGCAGGAACTCATGCTTATTAAATCTGAAATCCTTTAGCTGCAGTTTACCTGAATTTATACTTGATAATGAGCCCGCTAACACTACTTTGCTGCGTAGCACCACTTGTACAGCAGGTTGCTGCACCAGCTCTGGCAGGTGTTTCTCTAAGTCTTTCCGGAAGATGCGGACCTGGCGTTTGCCCATTGTGTAAAGTATAAAATCAAGCAGGTTGTTCTGCTGCCGTGAAGTTACACCCTTTTACTGGAATTCTAAAAATTTTAGCGTTTTAGCAAAACTTCGTACTTGCTGTTGTTGGTAGGATCGGTTTGGGAGAGTAAGGCGTATGCCTGCTGCTTTTGTGCCGGCGCTGCATTCTTAAACATGTTCACCAGTTCGTCGGCCTTAGCGTCGAAGAAAGAGCGGACCACAGCTGAATTTGGCTTTTGCTGCTGCAGGCGCTGTATACTTTCCAGAGCAGTCAGCACAGATTGGCGCGCCTTTTCTGGATTTTCGATCATGATATCCAGCCCATTGCGGTGCATGTTGTATAGCCCCTCACGAAACGGAAGGAACTGCGGGTCCTGCATGTTATCTATGAGCCAATAACGGTTGCGGTTGCTGTCAAAAGCTTTCCAGCCCTGGTAGCCGGGCCCTTGTGAGGCAGCCAGGTTAAGCACGCCCCTTGCCTTATCAAAAGCAGATGCACCTCCTAAACGGCCAAAGCTATCGTTGTCTATGCCAATGATCATAAAGGCATAAAACGCCAACATAGATGACAAATTGGAAGTATAGCTGTTCTCGGCAAAATCAAGTGGCTGGGCAGTGTTAAACTGGAAGGTCCAGTCTTTATCGATAAAAGAGAAAAGGGTAGACTCGTAGCCTGTGCCGTACGCCGGTCTTACCGACACTACCTGCACATTGGCCTTGAACACTCCAATCTCCGGCATCTCCGTCAGGTTGATAAGGAGGCGGCATTTAATACGCTCTTCTGGTCTGTAGGCTTGTTCTGTCCAGCGGCGGTTGTTCATGAACTCGAAGATGCGTGTTTGCATATCCGTGAACAATTGCTTGTCGGTGTACTGTACTTGTTCGCTGTTAACTACCACATCGCACTGCAGCTCCTGGGCTTTGGCAGTCCAGGCTGTCAGGCAAAACATCAGCAAAACAAGTATTTTCTTAGCCATTTATTCGCTCCCAGATCAGGTTTACAATGTCTTCGGCTACCGCAGTTTTTTGTTTCAACTCAAAAGCAGTAGTAGCGTCTTTTTCTATAATCGTTACTTTGTTCGTGTCGTGCTTAAAGCCTGCTCCCGGATCGTTCAATGAGTTTAGCACGATCATATCCAGGTTCTTTTTCTGCAGCTTTTCACGGGCATTGGCGCTTTCGTTATGTGTTTCCAGAGCAAAACCAACCGAAAACTGTCCTTCTTTCTTCTCTTTACCCAGAGCCGACGCTATATCAACGTTCTTAACAAGTTCTATCGTAAGTTCGTTGCCGCTTTTTTTAATCTTTTTATCGGCAACCACTTTAGGCTTGTAATCGGCTACTGCCGCAGCATATACCAATATATCAGCCTCCAGAGCTAACTGCTTTACAGCGGCATACATCTCGTCTGCAGTTGTAACAGATGTTACATTTATACTTTGGTGTTCCGCTTTTATACTTACCGGACCTGAAATTAACTGCACATTGGCACCACGCGCTGCAAAACAGGCTGCCAAGGCATAACCCATTTTACCCGTAGAGTGGTTCCCGATAAAACGCACCGGGTCTATTGGCTCGTAGGTTGGGCCTGCTGTTAATACTACTGTTTTACCTTTAAACGATCTTTCGGTCACCTGCAAAGAAATTCTGAAGCACTTGAACAATCTCTTCTGGCTCTGCCATACGCCCCTGCCCTACCAAGCCGCTTGCCAGCTCACCGTAACCGGCTTCGATAATACGGTTACCGTAGCCGCGCAATTTGGTAAAGTTGCCCTGCACCGACGGATGCTGGTACATATCCAGGTCCATGGCCGGAGCTACAAAAACCGGGCATCGTGCCGACAGATAAGTGGCTGAAAGCAGGTTATCGCAAAAGCCATTAGCCATTTTGGCTACGGTATTGGCACTTGCCGGTGCCACCACCATAGCGTCTGCCCAAAGCCCCAGGTCCACATGGTTTGTCCAAACGCTGGTGTCGTCTTTAACGAACTCTGTAAATACCGGCCTCTTGGAAAGCGTAGCTAATGTAAGAGGGGTAATAAAGGCAGAAGCAGAAGTAGTCAGGATTACCTGTACCTCTGCTTCTTCTTTTATGAGTTGCCGTACCAGTATGGCTGCTTTGTAAGCAGCTATACTTCCGCAAACTCCTAATATGATCTTTTTATGCCGGAGCATTTGCCCGTATTACAGGGAAATTTCCTCTGAAGTCTCCTCGTCTGGTGCACGGAAGTAAACTTTCTCTTCCAGGAACTCCTCGATAGCCAGGCTAGTAGGTTTTGGTAAACGCTCATAGTATTTAGAGATCTCGATCTGCTCGCGGTTCTCGAATACTTCCTCCAGGTTATCTACAGTAGTTGCAAATTCAGCCAACTTAGAGTTCAACTCTTCTTTTATCTTAACTGCAACCTGGTTCGCTCTTTTAGAGATGATAGCCACAGACATGTATACGTTGCCGGTTTGCTCTGCAAAGTCGGCCATGTTGCGCGTAACGATAGATGATGGAACTGATGCCATATATTTTATACTTAAGAATTTGCTTGTGCTTGATTATTTGATTTCTTGATCTTTTCAAGGTTTGCCAGCGTGTCTTCATACACCTGCAGGGCATTACGGGTAAACTTGCTGTCAGGATACTGATCAATAAAGTTCTGATAGTACTCCGCTGCCAATTGCAAACGCTCTTCCTGCTTGCTTGGTATACTTTCCAGCGCGTAACGGTACTGTGCATCCAGTTTTAGGAAAGCCGCCTCTTCGCTGTATGGAGACGAAGCGTGCTCCTTCAGGAAATTATCGAGTGCAACCACTGCAGATCTCCAATTACGCAGTTGGTAGTATAGACGCGCATTATCGAATGCTTTCTTGTCCAGCTTCACCAGCAGCTCGTCAATCAGCTCATTGGCTTCTTTTACGCGATCGCTGCTTGGGTAACGTACCATAAACTCCTGCAAGGCCTCAATGGCTGTAACCGTTGTAGTCTGGTCCTGCTCAAAGCTTGGCGACTGATTGTACAGGGCAAGTGCTTGATTATACATAGCCTGCTCTGCCAGCGGGCTGCGCGGATATGTCTGGTAAAATGTCTTGAAATGAAAATCGGCCAGCAGGTAGTCTCCCATTTCGTAATAGGTGTCTGCGAGGTAAAATTTAGCCTGCTCTGCCTGTTCGCTACCAGTTAAAAGAGGCGACACCTGCTCCAGCAACTGATTGGCGCGGTAGTAGTCTTCTTTCTCGTAGTACTCCAGGGCAGCTTTGTATTTCTTTTCAACGTCGTCGCTCTTCAAGAGCTTCTGAAAATTGCTGCAGCCGGACACAACTAGCAACAAGCCTACTATTACGACGGTATGTAAAAAGCCTTTCTTCATGAACGGGCAAAATTATACAATATCTATGTGATTTACAAGACTGAAATATCAGGGCAGAATTTCCTGAGTTAAGCGTACTTATTTATTTTTTTTCAGTGGCTGCGGTTTTGCAGCCTTTTTGGTGGCCGGTTTGTTTGCCGGTGTTTTCTTAGGCTTTGTTGCCTCTTTAGCCTTTACCGGTATCCGTGTGGCAAACACATCCTTTTTTGTTGGCCTCAGTTCGGCCATCCAGCTAAAGCCTTCCAAGCGCCTCAAATCTTCCTGCAGTTCATGAGGAGGAATAAAGTTGGCATCCGGCTGCACCAAGAACGAGATTGTCTTCAGTTTATTTTCCCCGAACTTTAAAACCATGTTACTGCAGATAGCTTTGTTCATGCCGGTTAATGTGCTGTCTCCTTCCAAAGCAAAGTATAAACTTTCTCCATTGCCGTTCACATTAACGCGCCGCAGATCGCCATCCTGAAAATAAGCCACCATGTTTCGGCCCTTTACCTGGTTGTAGTTTTTAAGCGTATCTTCTGATGAGATAAAGGCATTGCTGTACATGTACATCCTGTCGATGGTCTTGTTGCGCATCTGCACATGTATGGTATCTGAAACCAGTTGGCTGCTTTCGCTCCAGAGCACCGGCTTGCGGTTCAGGTGCATTACAGAGTCGGTGCGGTTGTAGCTTAGCGAGTCGGCTTTGCCCTGCAGGTCCGATTTAAAGATTTTTACGTTAGGATAGGCGAACACCATACTTTTCGTTCTGCCGGCTTTGGCCTCCCTGGAGTAAAGCGTATCCGCAGACAAGTATAAGGTATCTTTGTCTAGTATAGATTCCATTACCGGACTACCGTATACTTTCGCCTCGCCCCTGTCGCGCCAGTAGCGGCCTATCTGCCCTCTTATAGTTACATCATCTTTGAGCGAGCGCAGCGACACGTTTTTCTCTGCATAGCCATAACCCTTGTTCTGGTCATAGTATAGCTTATCGCCTCCCAGCCTGTACTCTTTTGTAAGAATGTAGGCATTGCGGCCGAAGTTAGAGACTTTAGTTAGTGTATTATAGGTACCTTCTTCGGCATACAGGTCGCCCTGCTCGCCACGTATAAAGGTTGGGCCTTGAAAGTATACTATTTTACTTTGCGTGTTGTAGCGCAGGTTTTGAGCTGTAATATTATAGTCTTTGGTCGTTACTTTTACATCCTGCTGAAAAGTATACATCTTAGAACGGGTATCGTAGGAGCCACGGCGGCTTTCGAGCCTGTTCTCTGGGTCTACGATCACGCCACCTTCTGTGTAATAAGCTGTCTTCTCGTTCAGGTTGTAATCCATACTTGGTGTCGTCAGCGTCATGCGCGGGTCCTGCATCACTACATTTCCCGTCATCTTGGCAATTCTGGCATTGCCGTCATACGTGGCCTTATCACTGCGCATGGTTACGGTATCTGCCTGCTGTATCCGCACGTTCCCGAAAGCCTCTAAAAAATTACGATCTTTATATTGGTAAACAGAATCGGCGTACAAGAGCGCGTCACGCTGCTTAAACTTCACATTTCCTATCAGTTTGTCGATACGCTGTCCGTTAAACACGCCGCCTACCAAAGAATCAGCCCCTTGTAGTTCTACCCTATCGCCCTGTGTCTGAGGTTTAGGTTGTTGTTGCCTTGGCTGCTGTGTTTGCTGTTTTGGCTGTTGCTGCCGCTTTAATTGCTCCTGCCCGAAAACCGCTACCGAAAGCAGGGTAAAGACAAGAGAAAACAGTATTTTTGTGTAATTCATCAAAGTTCCTGACAAAGGACAGAAGACAATTTGATTAAGGACAGCTATTTCTTTTGTCCTCTCTCTAATAGTCTTTCGTCTAATTTATACTTCAAAATTATAAAATTTTTACCAGCCGCTGCTTTATGCTACAGAAAGTTTCAGGTTTTATACAAGCGCAAGATCTTTGCCAACCCGACAGTAAAATTTTAGCAGCCGTTAGTGGCGGCATCGATTCGGTAGTGCTCTGCGAAGTGCTGCACCAGCTAAAGTATGATTTTGCCATCGCACACTGCAACTTCGGACTACGCGCTGAAGACGCCGAGGCCGATCAACTATTCGCCAAAAAGCTTGCCAAACAATACGATGTGCCGTTCTTTACCGAAAACTTTAACACACGTGCCTTTGCCGAGCAGGAAAAAATATCTATCCAGATGGCTGCCCGCACATTGCGCTACGAATGGTTTGAGCAGGTGCGCCAGCAGCAAGGATATGATTACATTGCCACTGCCCACCATAGTAACGACCTCACCGAAACCATATTGCTGCACCTGACCAGAGGCACAGGCATTGCAGGGCTACATGGTATACCACCTAAAAACGGCCACATCATACGCCCAATGCTCACAGTTACCAAAGACGATATCTACGACTTTGTAACCTCCTCTAAGCTGATCTGGCGCGAAGATGTATCCAATGAGACCACCAAGTACCAGCGTAACAAAATAAGGCTTGAGGTAATTCCGGTACTAAAGGAGATAAACCCGAGCCTGGAGGAAACCATGCAGCAAACTGCCGAGCGTGTAAGCCACGCTGAAAGTATAGTGGCAGCCTATATACAGAACCTGCGCGAGCAAAGTATAAAAGAGGCCGAAAATGCATGGTACATCTCACTAGTGCCGCTGCAGAATGCCACAGGCATGCCAGTTGTGCTGCACGAGCTGCTGCGCCCGTTCAACTTTAGCTACACTGTGGTGCTGGAGTTGGCAGAGGCACTGGAGGGCATATCAGGCAAACAATTCGACTCCCCTACTCACACCTTGGTAAAAGACCGGGACCAACTGGTGATTACGCCACGCAACCTGAGCACCTTCGGAAGTATACTTATAAACGAAGGAGACACTGAGGTAGAAGCCGGCAATTTATACTTCAGCATAAAATATGTGGATGCCGATAAGTATAAACTGAACATCAAACCACACGTAGCCGCACTGGATGCTGACCAGCTTAAGTTTCCGTTGAAGCTGCGCAACTGGCAGGAAGGCGACTGGTTTGTGCCGCTGGGCATGAACGGCAAGAAAAAAATCAGCGATTTTCTGATAGACAAGAAAATCCCGGCCAACCTTAAGCCCCAAACACTAGTACTGGTATCTGACCAATCCATCGCCTGGATCGTTAATCAGCGGCTGGATAACCGCTTTAAAGTAACAGATAAGACGGAGCGGGTAGTGGAGATAAGCGTGCAGGCAAAGCCTTAGGCTTCTTGAAAAAGGACGATTTGACAAAAGAAAAAGGACTAAATTATGTATAAAAAATCTTTTGCCATTTGTCTAATAGTCTTTTGTCCTAAACCAAAGGTTTTAATAATAGATTTTCCTAATTTTACGGGAGTTAACTGAATCTCAAACAAAATAAATCATATCCGATAATGAAAGTAACTGTAGTTGGAGCTGGTAACGTAGGTGCAACCTGCGCTGACGTATTAGCTTACCGCGAAATCGCGAACGAAGTAGTTTTAGTGGATATTAAAGAAGGTTTTGCTGAGGGCAAAGCGCTTGATATCTGGCAGAAAGCCCCTATCAACCTATACGACACACGCACTGTAGGTGTAACTAACGATTACAGCAAAACAGCAGGTTCTGATGTAGTGGTTATCACATCTGGTTTGCCACGTAAGCCAGGCATGACCCGCGACGACCTTATTTCTACCAACGCGGGCATCGTTACTTCAGTAACTGAGAACATTGTTAAGCACTCTCCGGATGCGATCATCATCGTGGTTTCTAACCCACTTGATGTAATGACTTACGCTGCACACATTACTTCTAAGCTTCCACGCACAAGAGTAATGGGTATGGCTGGTATCCTGGATACAGCACGTTACAGAGCTTTCCTTGCTGAGGCCTTGAATGTATCTCCAAAAGATATCCAGGCGGTATTGATGGGTGGCCACGGCGACACAATGGTTCCGCTTCCGCGTTACACTACAGTTGGCGGTATCCCGGTTACGGAGCTTATCGATGAAGAAACATTGAACGCTATTGTTGACCGTACTAAGAACGGTGGTGGCGAGCTTGTAAAACTGATGGGTACTTCTGCCTGGTATGCTCCGGGTTCAGCTGCTGCTCAGATGGTTGAGGCTATCGTACGTGACCAGCGTCGTGTATTCCCAGTTTGCATGAAACTGGAAGGCGAGTACGGTATTGACGGCGTATACTTAGGTGTACCAGTTATACTTGGTAAGAACGGTATCGAAAGAATCATCGAACTTGACCTGAACGAAGATGAGAAACAATTGCTTGAGACGTCTCGCGGTCACGTGAAAGAAGTAATGGACGCGCTTGACAACATCAACGCTGCCAAAGCTTAATTCTTAAAGTATACTTATTGATTTGAAAGCGGCGCTTCGGAAACGGAGCGCCGCTTTTTGTTTGACCATAGATTAAAGGAATTAGATTGATTTTTAGGATTGTCTGCAGTACTAGGTCCAACCACCCCTAACCCCTCCTTGTCTAATGCGGGGAATTTCCTGCATACGATTATCACCCCCCTACCCCCCTTCAAAAGGGGACTTTCGGTCCTGCTTTTTGCAGAAGTATTAGTTCTGTAGTTTTCTTTTAACCTCCCTTCACACAAGATCTTTACAAGATGACAAAGAGGAAGAATGGCTTTAAATATATTGATGGTAGTTGGAGCAGTAAGTATAAATTCCCCGCCTTGGACAAGGAGGGGTTAGGGGTGGTTGGATCCGGTAACTGCCAAACAAAAAAGCCAACCTTGATTAGAGATGGCTTTTAGTTCTTTCCAGACACTCGCAGGAACTGCGCACACTGCAAGGTCTACCCTACTCCTTCTGACTCGCCTGGAACAGCTTCTGCTTTTCTTCCTTAGACAAACTCTCATAGCCTGAGCTGGAGATTTTATCAAGTATGCGATCTATTTCGTGCTGGCTCGGCTTGCCTCCTGGCTGGGTAGTAGCGGAACTTCGGCCGTTAGAAAAGGTACTACTCGTGGTTCGATGGGTTACTTTAAGTTTAGGCCTGCTCTTAAACAAATTTGCAAAGAAGTCGGTTACGGCTAACACAGGTCGGCCCATGTCGTTGCCGCGCTGCAGCTGCTTTACGAATAACCAACCAATAAAGGCGCCACCCAAGTGTGCAATGTTACCTCCTGCATTATCTCCCACAGCCCCTGAAATAGACAGCAGCACCAGGAAAGCAGCGATATACTTAATGCGGATCGGCCCTATCAGGATCAGGTTGAAAGTATAGTTTGGCAACAGCGTAGCCGCAGCCACCACAATAGCCAGCACACTAGCCGATGCACCAATCATAAACGAAGCGGCTGCTCTATCGGCAAAGTATGGGATAAAGTTATAGCTAAGCATGTACAACACACCGCCGGCTATACCACCCAATATATAAAGGCTTAAAAGTTTCCGTTCGCCGAGGTACTCTCTAATTAACTGCCCGAACCAGTATAGGTTAAGCAGGTTAAAAATGATGTGCAGAAAACCTTCATGAGTAAAAAAGTAGGAGATCAGCGTCCAGGGGCGGGTAATAAACACCAACGGATCAGAGTTAAGCGCAATAAACTCCATCAACGTGTTGTATACGCCGCCTCCACCGGTAAGCACCAATATAGTACGCGTTATGATCAGCACCACAAACACGATCACGTTAATCAGGATAAGCTGTTTAAGTGTGTTGTTTTGCTGCTTAAAAGAGTGCTTTATATCTTCAAAAATGCTCATTATTTGTTAGAAGTTATCCTGGTAATCGCTGCGTTGCCACATCTTCACAAGTATATACGCGAACAGCATGCCGCCAAGGTGCGCAAAGTGAGCTACGTTATCGCCGGGCATGCGGTTAAACCCGGAGTATAGCTCGAAGGCCCCATACATCAGCACAAAATACTTTGCTTTTATAGGCACCGGGAAGAACAGCAGCATGAGCTCAAGGTTCGGGAACAGCAAACCAAAAGCCATCAGTATACCGAAAACAGCACCGGAGGCTCCAAGCATCGGCACATTCACCAGTTCGTTGTATACTTCCTTTACGGCGCTTTTGCTCTCTTCAATGTAAGCTTGATTGTCTGGGTTGCGCCGGTACTCCACTACAAACTGTCGCTGGTACCTACCCTCAAAATGATCCTCCAAAAAATTGTAGAAAGCCATTGGGGTTGGGCTTTCAATATAGGCCGAGGCATCTTCTCGTACCTCGTTCAATTCATATGCCCTTACACCAGAGTAAAGCAAACTAGCACCTAGACCAGTTATCAGGTAAAAGGCCAGAAACCGCTGTGGTCCCCAGAACCGCTCCAGCAGTGGTCCGAAAATAAACAAGCTGAACATGTTGCTGAATACATGTGCCCAGCCCCCATGCAGGAACATGTGCGTAAACAGCTGCACCGGCTGAAAGTACTCGGAGCTAAAGTGGTACAAGGCAAACTGCCCTGTTGGGAACAGCCTGTCCTGAAGTATAAAAATGACCACGTTGATGATCAGGAGATTCCTGACCATAGGGGTGATATTGAACATGCGCGTATCAGTTAAAAAGTATAAGCCATGAACTGCTTATACTTAAGGCTTATACTTTAGATAAATAGTTGTGTTGTAAATTCAGGCTATACTCCTGAAACAACATTAAAAAAATTAATAATCAAGCAATTTACTTACCCTTTCAGGAAGAGTTCGTGCAGCTGGCTCAGTTCCATAATCACCAACGTCTTTTGCCCTCCCGGAGTATAGCTTGGCACCTGGCAGGCGAAAAGCTTGTCTACAAGTGAGTTCATCTCCAAATCCGACATACGTGCCAGAGAACGCGAAGCCATGCGCTTGGCCATGGCCCTTGCAAGGTTCTCGCTTTTATCAAGCTTTAAAGTGGCTAAATTGTTTTTATACTGCTCTACCAGTTCCTCCAGCAGTTCTTTCTCGTTAGCGGCATGCACATCGGCAGGTATACCATTAAGTATGATGGTGTTACCGCCGAAATCCTCAAACTGAAATCCCATGGCTTTAAACTCCGAAGCCAACTCTTTTACAAGTATAGCATCAGCCGCCGACAGTTCTATGGTCTGCGGGAAGAGCAAAGCCTGCGAGGCACCTGTTTTCTTTTGTAATGAGTTGCTATACTTTTCGTAAAGAATACGCTCCTGGGCCGCCTGCTGGTCTATGATCATCATACCAGATTTAACCTGCACGAGTAAATACTTTTGATGGATTTGGATGGCCTTATTTGCTGTGCCCGCTCCCACCGATTCTGCAGCAAACGCATCATCCAGCAGGCCCATTCCTGATGTGGCTGAGCTAACTCTTTCTTCCTGTGCCGGCTGTTGCCGCAGAGGCTCATACAACTGCTCCCACCCTTTAGAGGTTGCCCTTCTGGCTGATGCCGGTGGCGTAAAACCCGGAAAAGCTGTACTGCCTCCTCCACCCGACGATGGGCGGCTTTCCGTGTCAAATTCATTAAACCCGCCCTGTACGCGTATTGGCTGCAAAGGTGCAAAGTTTACATCACCGTCAAAATCCAACGACGGCGCAATGTTGTAGGCACCTAATGCTTTTTTAACGGCAGCGTGCACAATGGCATATACCGTTTTCTCGTCTTCAAATTTGATTTCGGTTTTGGTTGGGTGTACGTTTATGTCAATCTTCTCTGGCTCCAACTCTATAAAAAGCACGTAAAACGGATAGCTGTCTTTAGGGAGTAGCCCTTCAAAGGCTGTCATCACGGCATGGTTCAGGTAACCGCTTTTTACAAACCGGTTGTTTACAAAAAAGAACTGCTCACCACGGCTTTTCTTTGCATGCTCTGGTTTGCCAATATAGCCCTTTACGCTCAGGAAAGAAGTATCCTCTTCGCAGTAGGCCATCTGCTCCTTATAGTTGCTGCCCAGTATTCCTACTATTCGCTGGCTAAGTTTAGTGGCTGGCAGGTTAAACACCTCCACATCGTTATGGTACAGGCTAAAAGCCACTTCCGGGTAAGCCAATGCCACTCTTTGGAACTCATCCAGTATATGGCGCATCTCCACTGCATTCGTCTTCAGGAAGTTGCGCCGCGCAGGCACATTGTAAAAAAGGTTTTTAACAGCAATAGACGTTCCCTCTGGTGCGGCCACCGGCTCCTGCAGCACAACCGCAGAACCCTCGATTAAAAGCTTAGTGCCGGTTTCGGCATCTTTTGTTTTCGTTTTAAGCTCTACCTGGGCTACAGCACCTATAGATGCCATCGCCTCTCCCCTGAAACCCATTGTCCGGATTCTGAACAAATCTTCGGTAGTACTGATTTTAGAAGTAGCATGGCGCTCAAAGCACATCCGAGCATCGGTCTCAGACATGCCAATGCCGTTGTCTACCAGTTGGATAAGCTGCTTGCCTGCCTCCTTTACAATCAGTTGTATGTTTGTAGCTCTGGCATCTATCGCATTCTCCAGCAGTTCTTTTACAACCGATGCAGGGCGCTGCACCACTTCGCCGGCGGCGATCTGGTTAGCCAGGAAATCAGGCAATAAATGTATGATATCGGGCATCTGGTAGTTAAGTATTCTTAATTACTATATTTTTATACTCTAAATCAGCCGTTTAACTAATTCCGGTAAAGTTTTTGCTTTTTTAATAATGTAAAAACAGAACTTATTCGGAATTAAATTTATTACTAATTTACAGACTGATTCATATCAGACGTTCTTTAAATTGCTAATTAGGTACGATGATTGATTAATTCTTAAAAAAGAACTAATTCCTGTATCTGTGATGGGGCTGGTGGCGTTAGCAATAATAGGTAGCTACTCTTGATGCCACGAAAGCTTTAGGCCGGCATTTAGGTTCAACACCTTTCTTTCCTATCAGCGTTGGCCTAGGGCAATGCATCTGATTAGTAGCCTGTCTTTATGAATCGTCTGTTGCAAAAATAGGCTTAATTTTTACTTGTTCCAATTAATTAAATAGTAGTGCGGATGTTGAAGAGTTTTAGCTTAGGGTTATTGATTATACTTTTTCTTGGTATGGGGCCGCTGATGTCTTTAAAGTCATCAGACAGCATCGTTGTGAGTACCAAAGAACAAAGTTGGGTCGATAGCGTTATGATCTCTCTTTCCCCTGAACAGCGTATTGGACAGCTGTTTATGGTAGCCGCCTACTCGAATAAATCTGAAAAACACTTCCGCGAAATAGATACACTTGTGAGCCGTTATGGGATTGGTGGTGTGATGTTTATGCAGGGTGGTCCGATGCGCCAGGCAAAACTCACTAACCGTTTCCAGAGCCAGGCTAAGGTGCCGATGCTTGTAGCCATGGATGCTGAGTGGGGTTTGGGTATGCGCCTGGACAGCACCATGCAGTTTGCCCGTCAGATGACCTTAGGCGCGATGAGCGATGAGAAGTATGTGTACCTGATGGGCCGTGAGATTGCTTTAAAGATGAAGCGTCTGGGCGTTAATGTGAGCTTCTCGCCAGTGTTGGATGTGAACGTAAATTCTAAAAACCCTGTAATCGGTAACCGCTCTTTCGGTGAGTCTAAAGAAGAAGTAACACGCAGGGGCATAGCTTATATCAGAGGATTACAGGACCATGGTGTGGTGGCTGTTGCCAAGCACTTCCCAGGGCACGGTGATACGGATGTAGATTCGCATCATGCACTGCCTATTGTGCCGCACGACATGAAGCGCCTGACTGAAGTGGAGCTTTACCCTTTCCATAAATCTTTTGAAGCTGGTGTGATGGGCGTGATGGTAGCCCACCTGTACATGCCTAAAATAGATAGCACCCGAAATTTAGCCACTACCCTATCAAAGCCGCTTGTTACAGGCCTTCTTCAGGAGAAAATGAAGTATAGAGGCTTGGTGTTTACAGATGCCTTAAACATGAAAGGCGTAAGCAAATACTACAAGCCTGGAGAGGTAGACCTGAAGGCTCTGATGGCCGGCAACGATGTGTTGCTGTTTCCGGAAGATGTACCGGTTGCTATCCGAAAAATTAAAGGCGCTATAGCTGCCGGCCAGTTAACACAGGCTGAAGTAGACCATCATGTGCGCAAAATACTACACACAAAATACTGGGCTGGTTTAAACAACCCAAAACCCGTTACGCTAGACAACCTGCAGGAGGAAATGGAAAGACCAGTGAGCAATGTGGTACAGGAGCAATTATACAACCATGCCGTTACGGTAGTACAAAACAAAAGTAACCTGCTGCCTTTCCGTACGCTGGATACACTGAATATTGCTTCGGTGGCAATAGGCGTTACGGAGGTTAACAAGTTTCAGGAAACACTGGGATACTATGCTCCGGTAACAAAATTTGCCATCTCGGATCGTTTTGCACCGGATTCTGCTTTTGCAAGGCTCATTCCGAAGCTACAGGATAAAAACGTAGTGGTAGTAAGTATACATAACATGAACTCCACACCTGCCAAAGATTATGGTATAGGTTTGGGTACTCGTGCATTTATACAGTACCTGCAGGAGCGCACTGATAAAAAGGTGATTGTGGCTGTTATGGGAAATGCCTACAGCTTAAAGCACTTTGAAAAGAGCAATTGGCTGCTTTGCGGCTACGAAGATAACCCGGTGGCGCAGTCGCTGGTGCCGCAAGTAATATTTGGGGCAAGGGCGGCAAATGGCAAATTACCTGTTACAGCTTCTCCTAAATTTAAAGTGGGCATGGGCGTTGCCACTCCTACACTTGGCCGCTTAAAGTATGGCGTACCCGAAAGCGTGGGCATGGATTCTAAAGTGTTGGCTCAGATAGATAACGTTGCCCGCGAAGCCATTGCCTATGCCGCTACACCAGGTGCACAAGTGCTTGTGGTAAAAGACGGTACTGTAATCTTTAACAAAGCTTACGGCTACCATACTTACGACAAGACCAAGCCGGTTACCACCAGCACTGTTTACGATGTAGCCTCTATTACCAAAGTAGCAGCTACGTTGCAGGCCATCATGTTCCTGAAAGACCAGGGCAAGATAAACCTTGATGCGAAAGTATCTACTTACCTGCCCGAGCTAAAAGGCACGAACAAACAAAATATCGTACTCCGTGACGTGCTGGCGCACCAGGCCGGTTTGCAGGCAGGCTTACCTGCATGGCAGACCACGCTTAAATCAGTAGAGACGAAGAAGGTGTTCTACGCCAGCCGCCAGAATGATGTGTATACTAATGAGGTAGTGCCGGGCTTCTACTCCATCAGAAGTATGGAAGACTCGCTTTGGGCCTGGACAGTGAAAACCAGAATGCTACCACCGCGCAAAGACGGTAAAGGCTACGATTACAAGTATAGCGACCTTGATTTTTATGTGCTGAAACGTTTGGCAGAGCGTATGCTAAACCAGCCACTCGACGAGTTTATGGACCAGAATTTCTATGCGCCGCTTGGCCTGAGCACCATGACCTACAAGCCACTGCTCAAGCATCCGCAGGAAAAGATAGCTCCTACCGAAGACGATAAGTATTTCCGCCATAACCTGCTGTGGGGCAGCGTGCACGACCAGGGAGCCGCTATGATGGGTGGTGTGGCAGGCCATGCCGGCTTGTTCTCCAACGCTAACGACCTGGCTATACTTTTGCAGATGAACCTGCAGAACGGTAGCTATGGCGGCCATAAATTCTTTAATACTCCTGTGGTGGCGGAGTTCTCTAAAAAGCAATTTAAGAACAGCCGCCGCGGCCTTGGCTGGGATAAGCCGGAACCTGAAAGCGGAGGACCGACCTCAAGTATGGCATCGCTGAGTACTTTTGGCCATACTGGTTTTACAGGTACTGGCGCATGGGTAGATCCTGAGAATAACCTAATTTACATCTTCCTGTCAAACAGAGTATACCCAGATGCAGGCAACAATAAACTGGTTACCTATAACATCCGGACACGTATACACGATGTGATATATAAAGCGATAATTCCTAAAACATAAAAGATATTATGTAGTTTAGCAGGTGCAGCCCTTTATATTGGCTGCACTTGTTATTTACACAGCAAGCACAACTATGAGAATCGGAATAGTTTGTTACCCTACCTTCGGTGGTAGCGGGGTGGTAGCCACAGAGCTAGGTAAAGAACTCGCTCTAAAGGGCCATAAAGTTCACTTTATCACCTATAGCCAACCTGCGCGCCTCGATATTTTTAACGAGAACCTGTTCTACCACGAAGTATACATCCCTACTTACCCGCTTTTCCAGTACCCTCCATACGAGCTGGCGCTGGCAAGCAAAATGGTAGACATCGTACAGTTCGAGAAACTTGATGTGCTGCATGTGCACTATGCCATACCGCACGCATCGGCGGCTTATATGGCCAAGCAGATCCTGCGCACTAAAGACATCAACATACCGGTTATTACTACCCTGCATGGCACTGATATTACGCTGGTAGGTAAAGATGCTTCTTTTGAGCCGGTGGTAACGTTCAGCATCAACCAATCAGATGGTGTAACAGCTGTTTCGGATAGCCTGCGTACTGAGACATATGAATACTTTCAGATCGAGAAAGACATCGCCGTCATTCCGAACTTCATTAACCTCGAAAAATTCCGCCGCCAGAAAAAGGAGCACTTCCGAATGGCTATCAGCCCCAACGATGAAAAGCTGTTAGTGCATACTTCTAACTTCAGATCGGTGAAGCGCGTGGAGGATGTAATCCAGATTTTTGCAGAAGTACGCCGTAATATGCCAAGTAAACTGCTGCTGGTAGGCGATGGCCCTGAGCGCCCTAAAATGGAAAAGCTGTGCCGCGAACTGCAAATCTGCAACGATGTGCGTTTCCTGGGCAAGCTGGACGCCGTGGAAGAAGTACTTTCTATTGCCGACCTGTTTTTGATGCCATCAGAGAAAGAGAGCTTTGGATTGGCAGCCCTAGAGGCAATGGCCTGTGAGGTACCGGTTATCTCATCTAACGCAGGTGGTATACCAGAACTTAATATCGATGGCGTCACAGGCTTCACAAGTCCAGTGGGTGCCGTTGGCGAAATGGTGCAGAATGCCCTTACTATACTTGACGATGCCAACCTGCCGCGCTTTAAAGCCAGTGCCTTGGAAAGAGCCAAGGATTTTGACATTGGGAAGATCGTACCTAAGTATGAAGAGTTTTACCAGAAGATAATAGACGAACAGCTGGCATTACTTTAATTTTCAGACTGTTTGCTTAAAATCCGGTTGCTGCGTAAGCAACCGGATTTTTTATACTTATATTTAATAAGGCTCCTGCTGCCGTACCTGTACATCCTCTATAGCATCCGCACTATGAATAAAGACAAATACTTTATACTTGATTTCGATAGCACCTTTACTAAAGTAGAGGCCTTGGATGAACTAGGAGAAATCTCGCTGCGCGACGAGCAGAACAAGGAGGAGATACTGCAGCAGATTAAAGAACTGACGGATAGCGCTATGAATGGCAACAGCTCATTCTCAGAAGGACTCACCAAACGGCTACAGTTGTTAAAAGCCAATCGAAAGCATCTGCAGGAGCTCATTGCTATACTTCAGGAGAAGGTATCAGACTCTATTCACCGCAACAAAGCCTTCTTCGAAGAGTTTGCTGACCAAGTCCTGATTGTGTCAAGCGGGTTCAAGGAATTTATACTTCCTATCGTATCAGCCTACGGCATAAAGGAGGAGAACGTGCATGCTAATACGTTTGAGTTTGATGAGCAGGGTAATATTATTGGCTACGACCCTGACAATGTGCTGTGCCAGGATAAAGGCAAAATAAAGCTGCTGGACCAGTTGGGCCTGAGTGGTGATGTGTACGTGCTGGGAGATGGCTACACAGACTACGAAATAAAAGAAGCCGGACTTGCCAACAAGTTCTATGCCTTCACTGAAAACGTGGTGCGCGACAAGGTAGTGGAGAAGGCAGAACACGTAGCTCCAACGCTGGAAGAGTTTCTGTACCAGAACAAGCTGCCCATGGCTGTTTCCTATCCTAAAAATCGTATTAAGGTACTGCTGCTGGAGGGCATCCATCCAAACGCTGTTGAACTGTTTAAACTGGAAGGCTACCAGATAGAGACTGTACCCGGCGCTTTAAATGAAGAGGAATTGTGCAATCAGGTGAAGGATGTATCTATACTTGGTATCAGATCTAAAACACAGGTAACAGCCAAAGTGCTGGAGCACGCTAATCGCCTGATGAGCATCGGAGCTTTCTGCATCGGCACTAACCAAATAGCATTAGACACCTGCCTCAAAGCCGGTATTACTGTTTTTAACGCGCCTTTTAGCAATACCCGAAGTGTGGTAGAGTTGGCGTTGGGTGAGATCATTATGCTATCCCGTAGGATCTTCGACAAAAGTATGAAGATGCACCAGGGCGTATGGGATAAATCTGCCGCCGGAAGTATAGAAGTGCGCGATAAGAAACTGGGTATTGTAGGCTATGGCAACATTGGTGCGCAGCTGTCGGTGCTGGCCGAGGCGATGGGCATGCAGGTATACTATTACGATGTAGTGGAGAAGCTGCAATTGGGCAATGCCCGCAAATGCGAAACCCTACAAGAGCTGCTGCAATTAGCTGACTTTGTAACACTGCACGTGGATGGCAGCCCAAGTAACACCAATTTATTTGGTAAGGCAGAGTTTGACGCCATGAAGCCCGGCGCTGTTTTCCTGAACCTGAGCCGAGGACATGTAGTAGAGATTCCGGCACTGGTAGAGGCGCTTAAGTCTGGAAAGTTGGCAGGTGCAGCTGTTGATGTTTTCCCTTATGAGCCTGCCAGCAACAATGAGGAATTTGTAAACGAACTGCGTGGCCTAGCTAATGTGATACTTACCCCACACATTGGCGGCAGCACCACCGAAGCACAGGAGAACATTGCACGCTTTGTACCCACCCGGATCATGCAGTACATTAATACCGGCAACACATACCAAAGCGTAAATTTCCCGAATATACAGCTGCCTGAGCTTAATAACGCACACCGCCTTATTCACATACATGCCAACGTACCAGGAGTGCTCGCCAACATCAACAATGCTTTAGCCCGAAACGAGGTGAACATACTTGGGCAGTACCTCAAAACAAATGAGCAGATCGGATATGTGATCACTGATATTGATAAAGCTTACGATAAGCAGGTTGTGAGCGAGCTACGAAAAATACCGCACACCATCAAGTTCAGGATACTATACTAGCATTAAAAGAAAAAGGGGCCACAACTATACTTGCTGTGGCCCCTTTTTTATTTTGATCATATTTTAAAATACCTGCCCTATCTCCTGCTTTACAAAGCTGATGGCACGTGCAGTCGGGTCACTTTCGGAAGCAAGTATCGTTTCCAGAATTTTTTTGGCCAGGTCGGTTCCTTTTGCATTTTCGGGCAGCTCCCTGTACGTTTTGTTGATCAGGTTTACTACTTCCTCGCGGGCATGTTTTACCTGCTGCCATGCCTGCTCCGTCATGTACACCTGCTGTGACATATTGTGGTTAAACTCGCTCCGGATCTCAGCCAACAACAAACGGTGGTACTCAGCAGCTGTTTGTCCGGCGGCACCAACGCGTAGCAGCATGTTGCTTGGTGTGATGCGCTCCAGCAGCAGCACAACACGCTCATAGGCCTGCAGTCTAATCGGCAATACTGTATCCGCGTTCTTTTTGCGCAGGTCCAGCAAACGCAACTTATAGTCACGCTCATAATGCTTCTTTACAAGGTAATACATAGCTCCTGCCACAATTATAGCCGGAAGCGCAATTTTGATAAGCTCTATGATAAGTATGGTTACTTCTTGCATTTCTGTTTTCTGGTTTGGCTATAAATATCGCAAAAAATTAATCTAATACCCATGAATCATTTATTCGCTTTACCTGTTAACTTATTAGAACGATTCGCCACGAGCATAATTAAGAAGAATTGCTTAAGTTTGTGGCTACAAATAATGAATAGCTTATACTATGGCAACAGAAACAAAAACTGCACCTATTACTCTAACAGAAAGAGCTTTAGCTGAAGTTAAAAATATAATGCAGGAGAAGAATGTACCAGCAGAATACGGTTTGCGCGTTGGTGTGCAGGGCGGTGGCTGTTCTGGTATGTCTTACCTGTTGGGCTTCGATAAGGCGAAGGATTCTGACGAAATCTTCCATTTGGAAGGCGTTGACCTGATCATGGACAAGAAACATGCGATGTATGTGCTTGGCATGCAGGTTGATTTTCAGGATGGTTTAAATGCCCGTGGATTTGTTTTCAACAACCCTCAGGCTACAAGCACCTGCGGCTGTGGCAGCTCCTTCTCAGCATAAGTAAGATACCTTCTTTCTCTTTAGATAGGCAAAGCCCGGCATATAGTCGGGCTTTGCTGTTTTAGATCAGGATTAGCAGGATGAATGGATGAACAGGATTGCCTGCAGCAACTTGTCCAACCACCCCTGCCCCTCCTTATCCAAGGAGGGGAGCTCTGGAACTACTTCTGCAAATTAACATGGCCTTTAGCTTCTGCGTAACCTCCCATCTACCAAGATCTCTCCAAGATGACAAAGAATATAACATCAACTATTGTGATGGCAGAAGAGAAAGTAAATAAAAGCTCCCCTCCTTGGATAAGGAGGGGCAGGGGTGGTTGGACCCGGCAACTATAGGAAGCTAGCCTGGAGACTCGCACGCACCCTAGATACCCGCCCCAGAAGTATAATCTAGTAATAGGTCTGAAACAGAAACTTATACTTCTCTACCTCAATACTTTTCTAACTTTCTAATAAGTCCTCGTCATACTTGCCGGCACTACAAGTATAAAGTCTGCCTTATTTTTGTGCTCCTCCGACAGCTTTTCCAGGTCCTCCTGCAGCACTGTGGTGATGGTAAACGTCTTAAGCTGAGGATTGCCTTGTTTCAGATACCAGCCTATTCCTTCAAAATTATCGGAGTGGTAGGCTCCATTGAAATGCAGCACCTTTTTGCCTGCATTTACCTGACCAAGTATAAAATGCGCCATGGTAGCATCTTTCAGAGCCTGTGCCTGCACAATGTTCTGGCTTTTAGTATTGCCGTGTGTACTGCTTCCAAACATGGCTAGCATATTTTTATAGCCCAGCAACTCCATATCTACCTTTATAGGCAGCGGTGCGATATACTTTTTTGCATCAGCAGAAACATTCTCCAAAGCAGTTAGACTTCCGGCGGCAACTGTGGCTGCATAACGGCGCGGCACATTGGTGGCAATAAAGGGTAACTTGTTATCCTTGGCGTAACGCACCAGTGGTTTGTAATCAGTCTTATAGTTAGTCCAGATGCGTGACTCCTGCTCAAAGTTGTTTTCTGGCACTACGCCAGCCAGGTACTCGTTCAGCACTAGTTGTACATCGGCTTCAAACATTTCGGCACCCAAGGCTAAGTTTTGCTTATGCTCTTTGTGGAGGTCTTTTGACAATTCCAGTTGCAGCCAGTGCGCAATAGGATCATTGTGCTGCTCCCCGAACAACACCACATCAGCCTCCTCCAACTCATCCAGCATCTTGCTATACTTTATACTTTTGCCATTCTTTGTGAATAGCTGGTAAGCCGGCTTATCTTTATTCTGGGCAAATGTTGTAAGTGCTGTCATCATCAGAAACAGAATAAGGGCAGGTAATATGTTTTTCATCTAAGCGTGATTTTATACTTCAAGATACAAAAAAGCCGGTACTGCAGAGCACCGGCTTTTATACTTTATACTTGTAGCTATACTCTGTAGAAGAGCCACTTCGAAAGTTCTTTGTAGTTGATCTTTTTGCCGTACATCAGGATACCAATGCGGTAAATACGGGCCGCTATCCAGGTGGTAAAGACGAAACCCAGTACCAGCAGCGCCATCGAAAGCAGTAGTTCCCAGGCAGGTACACCAAACGGCACGCGCACCATCATCACAATCGGAGAGGTTAAAGGTATAATCGACATCCAAAATGCAACTGGTCCGTCAGGGTTTTTGAGCACCAACGTATACGACATGATAAAAGAGATGATCAGCGGGATCGTAATCGGGAACATGAACTGCTGCGTGTCTGTCTCGTTGTCTACGGCTGCACCTATGGCCCCGAATAGGGAGCCATACAGCAGGTAGCCTCCTAAAAAGTAAAACAGGAAACTACCAAGTATAAGCGGAAAGTTCAGGTTAGAGATGGCTGCCATACTTTCGCTGACCACTTTTGCTGCTCTGTCTTCTTCCTGTGCCTGTGCATCGGCATCATCCACTTCTTCTCCCAATGCAGCTTCTCGGCCGCTCGCCATTTGCTCTAAAGGCGTTGGCGGCGGCTTCACACCAAACGCTGACTGCACCCCTCCCACTACAATCAGCGAGAGAACAATCCAGAGCAGGAACTGCGTGAGTCCCACGGCAGCTATACCTACTACCTTACCCATCATTAGTTGGAACGGCTTTACCGAAGAAATAATCACCTCAATAATGCGATTCGTTTTCTCCTCTATCACGCCGCGCATAATCTGCACACCATACATAAAGATGAAGAAGTAGATAATCACGGCTCCTGCCACACCTGCTATGGAGTTAGCCACCACACTGCTGTCTCTCTCACCTTCATCACTCAGGTTGATGGTTGTCAGCGAAATGTCTGCTTTTATTTTCTCGAGCGTTTCACGTTCCATGCCAGAGGCAATAAAGCGCTGGTTCTCCACCTCTTTTTCCAGCGCATTCTCCAGGCGCACTTTGGTTTGCAAGCTGGCACTCTTCTTAGAGTAGATAACTACTTTCTCCGGTTCACTTATACTAAAATCCCTTGGGATATAAAGCAAAGCAGTATTGTCTGTTTCGCGGTACACCGTTTTAGCTTGGTCCAGCGTCCCGGCCAACGGCAAGAACTTCAGGTCTTTTTTATCTTCCAACTTATCGGCAAACAGGCCACTTTCGTCCAGCACCATTACGGTTTCGGCACTATCGGAGATGGTAACCAACCAGGCAGGCACAATCATAAAGGCTGCCAGCAACAGCGGGGTAAGCAGCGTCATGATGATGAAGCTTTTCTTACGCACTCGTGTCAGGTACTCACGCTGAATTATTAGCCAGATTTTATGCATGGTGGGTTTCTTTTACTTTTCTGATAAAGATATCGTTTATACTTGGCACCAACTCTATAAAAGAGTGTATCTCTACCCGCGGAATCAGGTACGCCAGCAGATCATTGGGCTTGGTATTGTTAAGTAGCTTAATATTGGCCCTGAAAATGCCATGGCTCTCATGTTGCTCCAGCACCTCAAAATCAGGTGAGGTAACGAGTAAATGGCCATTGCCTATTATCTGGTATGTATCGGTTTTGTAGGCATCCTTCACTTCTTTTACCGGGCCATCCAACACTTTCCGAGAACGGTTTATCAAAGCAATATAATCGCAAAGCTCCTCTACCGACTCCATGCGGTGCGTAGAGAAGATAATGGTGGCACCCCGCTCACGCAAACGCAGTATCTCGTCTTTTATCAGGTTGGCGTTGATTGGGTCAAATCCAGAGAAAGGCTCATCAAGTATGATCAGGGCTGGCTCGTGCATAACGGTAGCAATAAACTGCACCTTCTGCTGCATCCCCTTAGATAGATCTTCGATCTGCTTGCCCATCCACTCTTTAATCTCAAACCTGTCAATCCACTCCTTTATCCTGGTTTTGGCTTCGTCTTTACTTAGGCCTTTCAGTTGCGCCAGGTACAGTAACTGCTCCCCTACCTTCATCTTTTTGTAAAGGCCGCGCTCTTCAGGCAAGTAGCCAATGTCTTTTATATGAGCAGGCTTCAGGCGTTCCCCCTTAAAGTATACTTCGCCGCTATCAGCTCCGGTTATCTGAGTAATAATGCGAATCAGAGAGGTTTTACCGGCGCCATTCGGACCCAGTAAGCCAAAGATGCAGCCAGTAGGAATCTCGAAGCTCACGTTATCGAGGGCAGTATGGTTGCTATAGCGCTTGGTTACGCCGTCAATTTTCAGGATGCTCAACGTTGAATTGCTTTTGATGTACTCAAATATAGGTTTATACTATGTTTAGGACAAGTTTTCCTAAGGTATAGCCAATGTATAATCGACTAAGCTGCATATACGCCGGACCAATAAGAAAGTATGAAGGATTAAGAAGTATAAAAACAGAAGAGCCGCTCTCCACGTGGAAAAGCGGCTCTTCTGTTTAGTATCAGCCTCTGTTACTGAAAGTAATCCTTCACTTTCTCAAAGAAGCCTTTTTCGTTTTTACCCGGGTGTGGAGCAAAGTTTCTTGACTCACGCAGGCCTTCCAGCACAGCACGCTCCTCGTTGCTCAGAGATTTCGGGGTCCATACGTTAATGTGGATCAACTGATCGCCGGTGCCGTAGCCGTTTATATCTTTGATGCCTTTCCCGCGCAGCCTGAAAATCTCTCCGCTTTGCGTACCTGGCTTAATGCTGATCTTTACTTTGCCTGTTATGGTCGGTACTTCGATCTCGGCACCCAGCGCAGCATCAACAAAGCTGATGTACTGGTCATAGATCACGTTATTGCCATCGCGCTTCAGGGTTGGATGCTGCTCCTCCTCTATCTGTATAAGCAAGTCGCCTGGTATTCCGCCACGTTCTGGCACGTTACCTTTGCCACCCATAGAAAGCTGCATGCCATCCATTACGCCAGCTGGCACATTAATGCTGATCACTTCTTCCTGAAGCTCTCTGCCGCTGCCATGGCACGCTTCGCAGTTATTAGTTACAATGCGGCCCTCGCCGTTACAGGTAGGGCATGTTGCCGTAGACACCATCTGGCCCAGCATGGTGTTTACCACTTTGCGCACCTGGCCTGAACCCTGGCACTGACCGCAGGTTTGCATATCGGTACCGTTTTTAGCACCGTTGCCACCGCATGTACTGCAGGCTACGTAACGTTTAACCTTTATCTTCTTCTCTACGCCGTTGGCGATTTCTTCCAGGTTAAGTTTTAGCTTGATGCGCAGGTTAGAGCCTTTACGGGTACGGCGTCCGCCACCGCCAGAACGTCCGCCTCCGAAGAAGCTCTCGAACGGACTGCCACCGCCGCCAAAAATATCACCGAACTGCGAGAAGATATCCTCCATGTTCATGCCACCGCCGCCAAAGCCGCCATTCATGCCTTGATGGCCGAACTGGTCGTAGCGCTGACGCTTCTGCTGGTCGCTTAGTACCTCGTAAGCCTCAGCAGCTTCTTTAAACCGTTCTTCCGCTGTGTGGTCGTCGGGATTTTTGTCCGGGTGGTACTTGATGGCTAGTTTACGGTAAGCCTTCTTTATCTCCTCTGGGCTTGCACTCTTGCTTACACCTAAAACCTCGTAATAATCTCTCTTAGCCATTGCTTACGCTCCAATTATAACTTTTGCGAAACGGATTACCTTATCATTCAAAGTATAACCCTTTTCAATTACATCAACAATCTTGCCTTTCAATTCTTCAGACGGAGCCGGAATCTGTGTTACCGCTTCGTGCATGTCTGCGTCAAAGTCTTCGCCAGCATGAATTTGCATTGCCTTAAGGCCTTTTTGCTGCGTTACGTGCTTTAATTTATGGAACACCAGTTCCAGACCCTGCAGCATGGCATCCACATCTTTGGTAGCCTCCATCGACTGACGCGCGCGCTCCATGTCATCTAACACAGGCAGCAACTCCACCATCACATCCTGTGAAGCTGTTTTTAGCAAATCTTGGCGCTCTTTGGTTGTTCTGCGTCTGAAATTCTCAAACTCAGCCATCAGGCGCACAAATTTATCTTTCATTTCAGCCAGTTGGATGGCTGTTGTATCTTCTTCCTGAGCAGTATCAGTGGATTCATTAGTTTCTTCGGAATTCTGCTCTTCTTCCTGTCCGTTTGCTTCCGCGTTGACAGGCTGGTCCTGCAGTTCCTCGTTCTCCTGTGCTTTCTTAGTGTCTTTCTCTGACATAATGCCTTAAAAGTTTAGGTTGTTAAGTCTATTCTGTCTTTTCAATTAACTTGCCAATTCGCTGTTTGTGCCAAGTTGGCACAAATTAATTGTGAATGAGCGGTTGAGTGAGTGATAATCAAATTAATTTATACTTAGTAGTTATTGCTTAACCCCCCTTTTACCAAAACCCTTTACAGGATGACAAAAGGAAGAGACGCATTTACTCACTCGCTAATGCACTCTTTCAAAAAAAATCGGTAGCAAGCTTTGCAGCCCCTACCGATCTGTGCTATAAATAAACCCGGGCTTGCTTAGTTGTTCAGCGCCTCCCAGATCATATCTTTCAGTTGTGTAATATTCTTTCCTGTTATACTTGAAATGAAAACAGTTGGCAACTCTTCGGGCAGCGTCTTTCGCATCTCTTCTTCAAGTTCCTCGTCCAGCATATCGGATTTGGTTACGGCAAGTAAACGCTTTTTATCGAGCAGCTCCGGATTGTATGTTTCCAGTTCGTTTAACAGTACTTTGTATTCTTCGGCTATATCGGCACTATCACAAGAAACCATAAACAGCAGCATGGAGTTCCGTTCGATGTGCCGCAGAAAGCGTAGCCCAAGGCCTCTTCCTTCAGATGCACCCTCTATGATACCCGGAATATCCGCCATTACAAAAGAACGGTAATCGCGGTAGGCTACCACCCCTAGGTTAGGCTCTAACGTTGTAAAGGCGTAATTCGCAATTTTAGGCTTTGCCGCCGATACCACTGAAAGCAACGTAGACTTGCCCGCATTCGGGAAACCCACCAGACCTACATCAGCCAACAGTTTCAGCTCCAGGATCACCCACTCCTCAATACCCGGCTCGCCTGGCTGGGCATAGCGCGGTGTCTGGTTTGTAGCAGATTTATAGTGTGCGTTCCCCTGGCCGCCGCGGCCACCTGGGGTAAGTATGATTTCCTGGCCGTCTTCTGTGATCTCGCACATTAACTCCCCGGTTTCGGCGTTTCTGGCTATGGTGCCTAATGGTACCTCCAGCACCTCGTCGTGGCCTTGTGCCCCTGTTGAGTGGCTTGGCCCTCCGTTCTGGCCGTTTTCCGCAATTATATGCTTGCGATACTGCAGGTGCAGTAGCGTCCAGAGTTGGGAGTTACCCCGAAGTATGATATGCCCACCACGGCCTCCGTCGCCCCCATCGGGGCCACCTTTTGCCGTCTGCTTGTCGCGGTGCAGGTGCGCTGAGCCGCCGCCACCGTGACCAGATCGTGAACAGACCTTAACGTAATCTATAAAGTTGCTTTGAGCCAATTGGGGTAAGCGTAAGTATGCTTATTTCTTCTCTTCTTGTTTTTCTTTCAGGCTATCGATCTGCTTGCACAGCGCCTGGAAAATCTCTTCTATCTCACCGATACCGTCTACTGCACAGAATTTACCCTGGCCGGCATAATAGTCTGCCACAGGTCGGGTCTTAGTGTTGTACTCCTCCACACGCTTACGGATCAGCTCTTCGTTTTGATCGTCAGGGCGACCTGAAGTTTGGCCACGAAGCAACAGGCGTTTTGTCAGCTCTTCATCATCCACTTTCAGGGCGATCATGCACGAAATCTCAGTGCCATTGTCCTGCAGCAGTTTGTCAAGGCCCTGCGCCTGAGGTACCGTTCTCGGGAAACCGTCGAAAATAAAGCCGGCAGCATGGCGATGCTCCTTTACTTTGTTCTCGATCATTCCGATCACTACCTCGTCCGGCACTAGTATACCATTATCCATCAGCTTTTTAGCTTCCAGACCAAGGGCGGTACCGGCTGCAATCTCAGAGCGAAGCAAATCGCCTGTAGAAAGGTGTATCAGGTTGTATTTATCTATTAGTTTCTGACTCTGGGTACCTTTACCGGCTCCTGGAGGACCAAACAATACGATGTTAAGCATATCTTCTAGCTAAATAAAAGACAAAGGTAAGTATAAAAATGTTGTAAGTCTATTTTTGATGATGGCAAAGCCCTCGTTTCTAAAGCCCTGCTAACGTTGTATGCCCCTAAAAGGGTTACGACACAATCTTATAAATATCACGCAGATTGCGGCCAAGTCCATTGTAATCCAGCCCATACCCTACCACAAAATCATTTGGAATAGAGATAGCAGAATACTTTATATCCAGTGGATGCTGCAGGCAGTCAGGTTTTATAAGCAACGTAGCTACCTCCACCGAAGCCGGCTGGCGGTCCTGTAACTGGCCAAGCAGGTTATGCACGGTGTGGCCTGTATCTACAATATCCTCCAGCACAACTACATGCCTGTGCTCCAGATTCTCTGTTAGTCCCAGCACCTCTTTAACGTTTCCTGTGCTGGTCGTGTCCTGGTAAGAAGACAAGCGGATAAAAGACACCTCGCAAGGTATACTTACACGCTTTAATAGATCCGCGGCAAACATAAAAGAGCCATTTAAAACGGCTAAGAACAACGGCTGCTTGTTTGCATAATCCTGATCCAACTGCTCTGCCAGTATAGTGATGCGGGCAATAATCTCCTCTTCACATATGTAGGATTTGAATTCACAATCGTGCAGCTGTATAGTTCTCGGGTTCATGGGCAAAAGTTTTGTACCTGAACAAAGGTAAGTATAAATAAAAAATAAGCCCAACTTAAGAGCTGGGCTTATGTAATTTATAAGAAATATCAGTTTCTATTTCTGAGCAATGTGACTAAGCACCACTGTATTATCGTAATTAATTTGAGCATTTCCGGTTTCCGGAGAAAGCTTTTCGTCTTCGATATTGATTACATCCAGGTCAATAGGCGCTTCTGGAATGGCAGGCTCCCGTTCAAGGGCAATGTGCGGTGCAATTACCAAAGACACGATAGACATCAACTTGATCAGGATGTTCATACTTGGGCCTGAAGTATCTTTGAACGGATCACCAACGGTATCACCGGTTACAGATGCTTTATGCGGCTCAGAGCCTTTATACTCCATCACACCGTTGATCATCACACCTTTCTCGAAAGATTTTTTAGCGTTGTCCCAGGCGCCACCGGCGTTAGACTGGAACATGGCCATTAGCACACCAGATACAGTTACACCAGCCAGTAGGCCACCTAGAACTTCGGCAGACGAGGTGTCGGGGAACACTCCTTTAAGGCCAAAGCCTACTACAAGTGGAACGATCAGAGCAATAGCACCTGGCAACATCATTTCGCGGATAGCTGCTTTTGTAGAGATAGCCACGCACTTTTCATACTCCGGCTGGCCTGTGCCCTCCATAATGCCCGGAATCTCGCGAAACTGACGACGTACCTCGTGCACCATTGCCATGGCAGCTCTACCTACCGCCGAGATAGCCAAGGCAGAGAAGATGAACGGAATCATGGCACCAATAAACAAGCCAGCCAAAACAGGGGCTTTGTACAAGTCGATAGTCGGGATACCGGCTATACCTACGAAAGCGGCAAAAAGTGCAAGGGAAGTAAGAGCAGCAGAGGCGATAGCAAAGCCTTTACCAGTGGCCGCTGTGGTGTTACCCACGGCATCCAGAATATCGGTACGGCCGCGTACCTCTTTTGGTAATTCACTCATTTCGGCGATACCACCAGCGTTATCTGCAATTGGTCCGAAAGCGTCGATTGCCAGCTGCATCGCTGTGGTGGCCATCATACCAGCGGCTGCAATAGCAACACCGTACAAACCAGCCGCCGCATAAGATAGTACGATACCCGCTGCCAGCACTATGATCGGCATAACCGTAGAATGCATACCCACTGCCAGACCGGCAATGATGTTAGTCGCATGGCCTGTTGATGACTGCTGCACAATGGAGTTAACTGGCTTTTTGCCCATAGCTGTGTAGTACTCTGTAATAATACTCATTAGAGCGCCTACTACTAAGCCTACAATTACCGCCATAAATACACCGTCGTTTGTAAACTCAAAATTACGGAGTATCAGGTTTTCAGGGAGCAGCCACTGTATTATAAAGTAAGAAGCAACCGCTGTAAGTATAACTGAGATCCAGTTGCCACGGTTAAGGGCCGCCTGTACATCACCACCCTCACTTACACGCACAAATAGCATTCCGATAAGCGAGAAAACAATGCCTAGGCCAGCCGTTAGCATCGGAAGTATAATCGGAGAAAGTCCGCCAAAGTCATCTATTGCCTCCACTTCACGGCCAAGCACCATCGTTGCCAGAATAGTTGCTACATAAGAGCCAAATAAGTCGGCACCCATACCAGCCACGTCACCTACGTTATCACCTACGTTATCGGCAATAGTGGCAGGGTTGCGAGGGTCGTCTTCCGGAATTCCGGCTTCTACTTTACCTACCAGGTCAGCGCCTACGTCGGCAGCTTTTGTGTAGATACCGCCACCAACGCGCGCAAATAGGGCTATACTTTCAGCACCCAACGAGAAACCGGTAAGCACCTCCAGGGCAATTTCCATCTCCACGCCTTTTACATCGCCACCAACACTGAGCACAAACATATAGTAGAAAAGTATGAACAGAGAGCCAAGGCCAAGCACTGCCAGACCAGCCACACCCATACCCATTACCGACCCACCGGCAAACGAAACATTCAGCGCTTTGGAAAGGCTGGTACGCGCAGCCTCTGCGGTGCGCACGTTGGCCTTAGTGGCAATGCGCATCCCAATAAAGCCTGCTGTAGCCGAGAAAACTGCACCAACTATGAAAGCACCCACAATAAGCGGATGAGATTTTTCTCCGGTAAAGCCAAGGTAGGCGAGAAATACAGAAGCGATTATTACGAAATAAGCGAGTACTTTATACTCTGCTTTTAAGAAAGCCATGGCGCCGTCGGCGATGTGGCGTGCAATGCTGCTCATGCGCTCGTTGCCAGCTGGCTGCTTTGCAACCCACGCAGACCTTATCCAGGTGTAGAGTAAGGCTGCAAGTCCCAATGCAGGAATTGCGTAAAGAATAGGTTCCATTCAGTTATTTTAAGGTTAGAGAATATAGGTATATAACAATTAAAGAAAGGAGTTTGTATAGACATTTCCAAATATTATATGCCTTTCGTGAGCGAAATAACGGAATAGGAAGCAATTGCAAGCTAACTACTTAAGCATCTTCTACATCAACTACCGGAGCAGGAGCTCTAAAAATGACAAAGGCCAGTCCCTTTCAGGACCGGCCTTTGCTGCAGGCAAATATACTTCTACAGTTTCTGCATTAGCACCTCATAAAGCGCTACCATACTTTCAATGTCTTTCTTGTGTACGATCTCATCAGGCGTGTGCACATTATCTTCCGGCGCACCAATAAAACACCAGTCCCAAGGGTAGGCGCTGTGCTGCAACTCTTTCGCATCGCTGCCTCCTGCTCCTTCTACCTCCAACTGGAAAGGTATGCCAGACTCTTTTGCTATACTTATGATTTTCTGCACGTAAGATCGTCTTGGGATGAGGCTGTCACGCATCGAGATTACCACACCTTTGCCGGGATGCACGCCTTCCGTAACCCAAGTAATATCAGACACAATGCCTTGTTTTACGCCATAGTTCTCGTAGATATACTTTGCCAGGTAGGCTACAGAACCTCCGCCGTGTTCTTCCCAGCAGCTAAAGGCGATAATTCCGTTCTCAAGCGTCTCGGCCACCTTCAAAGCACTCCATATACCCAAACGGTTATCCATGTAGCAGCTTTGTACGGTTTCTTCTGTCTCCCTGAAATCACACTTAAATACCAGTTCTGTACCGCGCTCAATCTCCCGGTGGTATTCGTAATGCATGTCACCGCCTTCCTCGTTTACATCAAGAGTGCACTCTATTTTGCCCTGGCTGTCTTCGCCTACAAGCTTGTAGCCCGGTTCTATACTTGGGCCGCCGATTTTAACCAATTGTTTGCCATAGCGCACTGTAAAGCCGATAGAATCCATGTGTGCGAAGATGGCTGTTCTGGGCTCTCCGAATATAAGCAAAATACAATCCTGAAAGCTTTCGCCAGATATTACAGTTGGCTGCACTTTCCATTGAACTTTATGCTTATCGATGTAGTTTAGCAGAAATTCTGAAAGGTCTTTTTCGTTACCTGAAGGAGCATGTATTTTGCAAAGCTGTTCTAAAAGTCTCATAAGTTATTTCCCTTTATGGAATTCAAATTTAATATTATTGTTGTACTTTTAGAACCTGCAGCAGAATACAGTAGGAATAGCATAGCAGCACCGAAAAATCATACTTAATACATGAAGAAGTTATTATTTACAATCTTCGCGCTTAGTTCATCATTGCTTGCACTCGCCCAGTCGCCGCCTACCGACACCACGGCCATGCGCCATGTTACTATTGGATCTATTGAGGTAATACCGGAGGCGACTAGGGTTAAAGGCATGCTGCTGCTGAACAAGGATGTGCAGTATGAGTTGGAAGGTGCTGTAGACAATATGTACAACTTTAAGTATGAGATTGCTGAAAAGCAGTTTAAGTCTATTCGCCGCCGCTACCCTGAGCACCCGCTGCCATACTTTCTGCTTGGCCTGAGCCAGTGGTGGAAGATTGTACCTACTAACATACAAACCTTAAAATACGATGACCTTTTCTTCGCTTACATGGACACGGCCATTTACAAGGCCGAGGAAATGTATGAGCAGGACGAGAAAGATTTTGAAGCTTCTTTTTTCTTAGCAGCAGCTTACGGTTTCACGGCTCGCTTGCACTCAGAACGCAGCAACTGGCGCAAAGCAACAGTAGCAAGTAAACGCTCTTTGGAGTATATGGAGCGCGCCAAAGCCGGCAACGGACTTAGCCCCGAGTTTTTGTTTGGTGAGGCACTATTCAATTACTACGCTGTCTGGATACACGACGAATACCCGATGCTACGCCCTGTACTGGCCTTCTTCCCGAACGGAGATAAAAGGCTCGGTATAAAACAGTTGCGCTATGTGGCTAATACCGGATTTTATACAGGAACAGAATCTAAGAACTTCCTAATGAAGATTTACGCTAACGAAGAAGGTAACTTAAACGAGGCACTTAAAATTTCACAGGACCTAGCTCTGAAATATCCTGATAACGCTTATTTTCAACGATTCTACGCACGCCTGCTGTTTGTACAGGGCCATTTTACTAGGGCAGAACGCATCTCGGAAGATATTCTTGGTAAACTTGCCCAAAACATGCCTGGCTACGAAGCTGTAAGTGGCCGCTATGCCTCTTATATCTTGGCTTACATTAACCAGAATAAGTACCGCGACTTCGAGAAGGCGAAAAAGTATTACCAGGACGCTATCATGTATGCTGAGATGAGCAATGAGCGTGAGTCTGGTTACTTTGTAAATTCTTACCTAAACCTGGCAAGAATTGCTGACCAGCAAAACGACAAAGTAACAGCAAAACGGTACTATACGATTGTATTGCAGCAGTCCACGGATAAAAAGTCTGCCAACTACAAAGAGGCAAAAGAATACCTTAAAAACAATAAAAAGGCAGGTAAGACAACAAGGAAGTCTAAGTAAAGAGACGCAGAAACGACTGCTTGTGTGCAGCTAAGCTATACTTCTGTGCAACCCAGGCATTACCAACCGCTCCCATTTCTCTTCTCAGTGAGGGATTAAGAAGCAACTGCTCCAGGCATTTGTACCACTCCTGCTCGGTTGCACAAGTATAACCTGCCTCTCCGTTTGGCACTGCTTCTGTATTTGCCCCTACAGCAGAAACTACGGCCGGAATGCCTAGCGCCATATACTGCAGCGCTTTAAACGCACATTTCCCTTTGGCCCACTCCGTATCGGGCAAAGGCATCACACCGATATTGAACTGCAATAGGTCTTGGATCTCGGTTTCAGCGTGCCAGGGCACAAACCTGAGAGAGCGGATATGAAGGTTTGGAGCTTTGTCGGCTATCACTACAAACTCGAAACTATACTGTTGCTCCAACTCCTGTAGCACAGGCTCTATGATCTTTAAGTAGGGCAATGTAGAGTGTGAGCCGGTCCAGCCAATTACCACCTTATTCGTTTCCTGGTCTTTAATGCGGTTATACTTTTTAAGATCAACTGTGGTGGGCAAGTATACTACATGTGGATTGTACTGGGCTGCATAGCTTTTTAAGAAGCTGTTACCGACACTTACTCTATAGCTCCAGGCGCATATTTTGGAAGTTTTGCTGAGTTGCTTATACTTTGCTGCCGTCCTATTCTCATCCGAAGTATTTTCCAGCCAAATAGCGTCATCAAAATCAAAAATCAGCCTCTGTTTAAACACTTTGGCAGCTAACCATTCCCACCACGGCGGACCAACAGGAGTAGCTTCACGATGCACAAAGACATAGTCATACTTTAAGATCTGCGCCAGTAATGCCATTCTACTCAAAAAACTATTCAAAGTCCCGGCTATCTTTTGGAGCGTATGCCCCTGCTGGTAAAGTATAGTATAAGTTGCCTTATCCCAAAAAGGCGCAACTTTATACTTTATACCCTGGTCCTGCAGCAATGGCAGAAACTGCTCTACCCTGAACCTCTGAGAAGCAGCCTTACCAACAGGATACGGAACTACAAATAGCACATTCATACTTTCGCCTCCCCACCTGATGCTCCAAAGAAATATTCGTAGGCCTCCCGCAGCTTTTCAGGCGATCTATACTTGTGTGCTAACTTTGGAATCTCCTGTCGGTGCTTTGGATCTTTGATGATTTCTAATATTTGCAGAATTGCCTCTTCTACGCTTCTCTCCCGCTGCAAATTAAACAGCGCCCCTCCTCCTTCCTGTTTTATGATATCGCTGTCATCTCCAACACCTTCAGTTAGCAGCACCGGCAAACCGTTTGCCCAGTATTCACCAATTTTGACAGGCGAAAGTGCTTTTTTTGAAGGACCAGCTTTATAAGTTGCAAAAGCAAAGTCAGCGGCAGACAAGTATGAAGGAACTTCGCTGTGGGGCACCTGCCTCACCAATACATGTGCTCGGTTTATACTTGCAGCATCGAGCATGGCATATACCTCCAGCTCAGGCTGGGGTGTAAGTATAACCAGTCTAAAATTGCTAATCAGTTTAAAGCATGATTTATAGATACTGAAAGCTTCTTCTTCTAAGTACAACCCACCATACTTGCCCACATAGATGCCTACTACTTCATATCGCCAACCCAACTCAGTCCTTAAGCTATCTCTGCTGGATGAGTTAAAGCTGAAGATGTTTGCCTGGACAGAACAAGGCACAGTGAATACTTTGTCAGCTCGCACTCCATCAGCAATTATTTTTTGGGAATAGTTTTCTGTAACGGGCATTAAGCCAGCAGCAGTTAATTGCTTTTTCTCCCACTTTTTCTGAAAAATATATTTAAGGCCATACCTGCTCCACACCCCTGACTCTAGCATATAGTCTGCGTGTGGCTCAAACAAACTTACAAAAAAGGGTATTTTACTCTCTTCCCAGACTTTGTAAGCTATAGCTCCGGCAGGTGCGCCATGTGCAACTATAACATCTATTCCATTATTCTTGATTATTTTGCTTACCTCAGAGGCAGAGCGAGTAAAGTGAATAGCTTGGTTAATTAACTTGAATGGAGTTGTATTAGAAAATGTTCTTGGTAGCCACTTTACTTTACTATTCCTTAAAATCTGAGGCTGCAAACTTGTTAAGTTGATAGTTGGACTACTTTCTTCATTAGTCAGTAATACGATGCTACTTACCTTTCTTAGCTCTACTAACACCTCCAGGTGTGGCAACAGCGTAGATACTGTCAGCACATCATTAACTTTCCAGCCACATATTAATAGAATATTCATGTTATGCTAGCTTAGGTATAACCTGTAAAGCTTGTTAAGCTGTTCTAAGTATCGACTGCGCGTATATTTCAAGGCTCTTTCCCTTGCTCTCTCACTTAATTTTTGGCCAAGTATAGGAGATTGTAACAGTTCAAGTGTTTTTGCCGCGCAGTCTGATGGCGAAGCCAAGTCAAAGAAAAGCGCTGCGTCTCCTGCTACTTCTCTGTGAGCCTCAATATCGGAAAGCAAGCATGGGAGCCCAACAGCCATTGCCTCAACAGCAGCAATACCAAATCCCTCATAAGTAGAAGCAAGTATAAACCCATCATAGTTACGCAGTATCTTGTAAGGTTGGGTTTCAAGTCCCCTAAGCACCACATTCTCTAACTCATGTGCTTTCAGTTCTTCTTTGATCTGCTCTAGGCAAGGGCCATCTCCTACAATGTCTAAATAAACCGGATAGTCTTTTAAAAGACTGAATACCTTCAGTAAGTAACTATAATTTTTGGATGCTTTCAGAGTTCCTACTGCAACCAGATGTAGAGAGTCGCTGGTGTAATTTTCTTTTTTATACTGATGTTCATAAAAGATGTCGCCTGCAAAGTTCAAGATTACGGAGCTACTCCCTTTCACACTCACATATCTGTTATAATCACTTTTTACTGCCTCCGATATAAAAACAGGATGGTGACTCTTAGAATATGTAAGCCTCTCTAGATATAGGCTAAGCCTGTTTAACTGAAAAGCATCAGCACTTAATGGACTGTGAACAGTAAACAGCAGCGGAACGTTGTTTGGTTTTGCCAGCCTTGACACAACTGTAGGCCAGTAATGGTGCGCATGAATTAAGTTTACCCCCTCATTTCTAATAATTTTACGGAGCCTGAGGATGCATGTAGCAATGTTACGCTTAACTTTATAGTCAAGAAAGTAAATTTTATCTGCCACAACTTGCGAAAGCAATGTCGCTGGAGGCCGCATATACACAACCACGTGCCGGTATTCTGCTGTAAAGCCTTTTAAGGATTCTACCAGCAGAACTTCTGCGCCTCCAATAACCAAAGACTCTATAACGTGAAGTATAGTTTTAGACATGCACTTGCATCAGTACTTAAAAAGAAGGTAAAATAGCTTATTAAAGTAAATATAGTAACTTTAAATGCCACAGCGCCCTACCATACTCATTATAGGCAACTTTAACAGAACAGATTACATTGACTTGTTTGCTGCCTGCAAGCAGCACTTTGACTTTTATTTTCTGGAATTCGCCTCTAAAGATGAGGTATCAAACAATTATTACCAAACTTATGGTCGGGCAATATTTTGGGGCGATTTCAAAGATGCAGATAATTTACTTGCCATAATCAACCCACACAAGGTAGTATTTTTCTTTATAGAGTCTTATTACCATGTTCTGCTTAATATGGTCTGTAAATCTAAGGGTATTCCCACTTACGTACTGGATCACGGACTTCGGGATGTAAGTATAAGCAGCAGGATTGAGAAGTATCTTATTGAGCGGAAATCTCCAGTTGCTTCTAAGAGTAGATTCAAAAAGCTTAAGCAATTCACATCGAGATTAAAGACTCGTCTCTTTTTATTACAGTCTAAAAAAAAGCTTAGCAAACCAGAAGCTACTTTTTTTAAGGCATACATGGACATCCGGAAAAACCGCACGCTGTGGGAAACTTTTAGTGAAATAAAGTCACCGTTCCGACTACCTTCTGCCTACATTGCTTTTAGCCCTAAAACTTACGAGGCCCATGCTTATCACGATCAACCAGCTGCAGATCAGTTAAGATATTTTATAGGTATTCCAACTTTTGATCATCTGGCTTATATAAAGCCAATTGTACCAAACCCGCATCAAGCCATTTTTTTTGACCAAGGGTTTGCCTGCCAGGAAATTCTTGGCTGGGACTATGCTACTTACAAGGCGTTTATAAAAGCTTTTGCCCATAATTGCCAGCAATACAACATTCACATACATGTAAAGCTACACCCTTTGCAAAATAGCAGAGATGAGAATTTGTGGACAGACTATAGCAATGTTTCTTTGATAGATGATAGACAAGTAACAAAGTTATTACCTGAGTGCAGACTTGTATTTGGGTTTAACTCTACTTACCTGCTACCAATGATGGCTCTCCAGCACATTACTGTAGTTGTTTTCGAAAACCACCCTGCAGGCAAAGTAGATGCCTTTAAATCCTTTATTGATGCAGGTGTAGCTTATCCAGTATACAACATAGAAGAATTTCAGAAAATTCTATCAAACATAACAGAAATCCACAAGCAGCAACTGCCTAACAAAGCCAGTTTCACAGCCGAGTGGATGTATAAGTTTGATGGCAAAAGTGGCGAAAGACTACGTGATATACTTTTAAGTAATACCCCATAACAAAAGAGGCCGCAAAAAATGCGGCCTCTTCTATTTTTATACTTCCTGCGGAGTTGTAGCAGGAATTTTTTCTTTAAAGTACTCTAATGTCCTCTTTAACCCCTCGGCACGGTCCACCTGAGGCTCCCATCCCAGCACCTCTTTTGCTTTAGTGATGTCTGGCTGGCGTTTCTGCGGATCGTCTTTTGGCAGCGGCTGGTACTCTACCTTCAGCTCTACGCCGGTTAGTTTGCAAATCTCTTCTGCAAACTGCTTTATCGTAATTTCCGAAGGATTACCAATGTTCACAGGCATAGGATAATCACTCAGCAGCAGGCGGTAAATTCCCTCTACCAGATCATCCACATAGCAGAAAGAGCGTGTCTGGCTGCCATCACCGAAAATGCTTAGTGGCTCGCCTCGTAATGCCTGGCTCAGGAAAGCTGGCAACACACGGCCATCATCCAGGCGCATGCGTGGGCCATACGTGTTAAAGATGCGCACAATGCGAGTTTCTAACCCGTGGTGCATGTGGTAAGCCATTGTCATCGCTTCTTGGAAACGCTTCGCCTCATCATAGCAGCCACGTGGGCCTACAGGATTCACATTACCCCAATAATCCTCGGTCTGCGGATGTACCAGCGGGTCACCGTATACTTCGGAAGTAGAAGCAATCAGCATCCGTGCGCCTTTTGCCTTGGCTAAACCTAAAAGGTTATGAGTACCCAAAGATCCAACTTTTAGTGTCTGGATCGGAATTTTCAGGTAATCTATCGGACTGGCTGGCGATGCGAAGTGCAGTATGTAATCCAGCTCACCCGGTACATGCACAAACTTAGATACGTCGTGGTGATAAAATTCGAAATTCTCCAGTTTAAACAGGTGCTCGATATTCTCAAGATTACCTGTAATAAGGTTATCCATGGCGATAACATAGTACCCTTCATTTATAAATCTATCGCACAAATGAGAACCCAAGAAGCCAGCTCCACCTGTGATCAGTACTCTTTTCTTTGTCATCTATACTACCGCTTTTTCCTGCTGTACATTCTGTTTCACGCCGATGCCGTAGTAGGCAAAGCCTTTCTCGGCCATCTCTGCCGCGTCGTAGATGTTCCTGCCGTCGAAGACCACCTTCTCCTTCATCAGCTTGCTCACCACCGTGAAGTTGGGGGAGCGGAACTCGGGCCACTCGGTCACCAGCAGCAGCGCGTCGGCGTCTATCAGGGCCTCGTACTCGTCCTTGCCGTACTCGATCGTGTCGCCGAGCGTGTGCTCAGCCTCCTTCATGGCCACCGGGTCGTAGGCCCTCACCTTGGCCCCCTGCGCCAGCAGCTTCTCGATGATCACCAGCGAGGGCGCCTCGCGCATGTCGTCCGTCTTTGGCTTAAACGAGAGCCCCCACAGGGCAAAGGTCCTGCCGGCCACGTCGCCCGAGAAGTGGGCCATGATCTTGTTGAAGAGCACCTCCTTCTGCTTCTCGTTCACCGACTCCACCGACTTGAGCACCTGCATCTGGTAGCCGTTCTCCTCGGCCGTCTTGATCAGGGCCTTCACGTCCTTGGGAAAGCACGAGCCGCCGTAGCCGATGCCCGGGTAGATGAACTTGTTGCCGATCCTGGCGTCCGAGCCGATGCCCTTGCGCACCATGTTCACGTCAGCGCCCATGATCTCGCACAGGTTGGCGATGTCGTTCATGAAGCTGATCTTGGTGGCCAGCATGGCGTTGGCCGCGTACTTGGTCATCTCTGCGGACGGGATGTCCATGAAGATAAGCGGGTGCCCGCTCATCAAAAACGGCTTGTAGAGCTTGCGCATCACCTTCTCGGCGCGCTCACTTGCCACGCCCACCACAATGCGGTCCGGCTTCAAAAAGTCCTCGATGGCGGCGCCCTCTTTGAGGAACTCCGGGTTGGAGGCCACGTCGAAGGGGATGTCCACGCCGCGGGCAGCCAATTCCTCCTCGATCGCTGTGCGCACCTTCTGCGCAGTGCCCACCGGCACGGTGCTCTTGGTCACCACCACCATGTAGTCGGTCATGTGCTGGCCGATGGCGCGGGCCACCGCCAGCACGTGCTTGAGGTCGGCCGAGCCGTCCTCGCCCGGGGGCGTGCCCACGGCGATGAAGGCGGCCTCGCAGCCGCAGCCCTGGATCGAGGAGGCCAGGTCGTTGGAGAACGTCAGGCGCTCTTTCTGAGCGTTGCGCTGAACCATCTCCTCCAGGCCCGGCTCGTAGATCGGCAGCACACCCTTCTTCAGGTTCTCTATCTTCTTTATGTCAATGTCAATGCAGGTAACGTCTATCCCGACCTCGGCAAAGCAGGTGCCTGTCACCAGGCCCACGTATCCCGTGCCAACTACAGCTATTCTCATAGGTAAAAGTTTTCGTTAAGATTACAAATTTAACCTTTATAATAATATTATTTTATTTATCGCTAATTATCAAAATCTACGCCATATACTTTTGCCACCAGTACTGAAACACCAACAGGCTCCAAAGTTTTGTTTGATGTGTCCCTGCCTGCTTTTGTGTTATACTGTTTCGCAGCAGCTTTACTTCTTCGCTGTTAAATATCCCTTGTGCTTTTATTAAATTGTCAGATAAAAGCTCTTGTACGAGTTCCTGCCCTTTTGTCGCTAAAAATTCCTGCAGCGGCACCTCAAAGCCTTTCTTCCGCCTTATCAACAGCTCGTGCGGCAGCATCTCCTTAAAGGCATCTACTAAAATCCGCTTCTGTCCTGCCTTATTAATTTTGGAACTGGCTGGTAACGAAAAAGCAAATTTCACCAGTCTGTGGTCTAAGTATGGACTGCGAATTTCAAGTCCATTAGCCATTCCCATCAAGTCTATTTTAGGCAACATGTCATTGGCTAGCACCAGCTGCCAATCGGCACACAATACGTTGTTCAGGTCGTGGTGGTTTTTGTTCAGGCAATCTAGTAAACGGCTTTTGCGGGCAAAGTATAACCTGTTGGATGCAGCAGCGCGAAGGTTCGGCTCCAGCAACTGCATAGCTTCGTTTTCGTGCTGCCAAGTAGCCCAGTGCCAATACCGCTCCTGCGGAGAAAGCCTTGTGCCTTCTGCAAAACGATGTAGTTGTCTTACCTTATTTGACACAAAAGAGTTTCTAGATTTTGGCAGAAGTTTCCATAAATATTCAAGTTGACTCACGGCTGTAGCTCCTACACCACCTTTTAGCATTCTAAATTCTGCCAGGTGCTTGTTGTACCCTCCGAAAAGCTCATCGGCTCCATCCCCTGATAAAAAGACTTTGAATGATTGACCTACATGGCGGCTTAGTGCATATACGGCCAGTGCCGAGGAATCTGCAAATGGCTCGCTTATACTTCCCAGCATCCCAAATAGGTTATCATACAGGTCGTTTGCTGTTAACAGCACCTCAGTATGCCTCGTGTTATACTTTTTAGCTACCAGGCGTGCATAAGCTGTTTCGTCGAAGAACGGGTGATCTGGAAAACCAACAGAAAACGTTTGCAAGCCAGGTACCTGCTCCGATGCTATTGCTGTTACAATAGAAGAGTCAATCCCCCCGCTTAGGAATGCTCCTACAGGCACATCTGACACCAACCTGTCAGCTACTGCTTTATAAAGTAACTGCTTTAGCTTTACCTGCTGCTGATTGTAAGGCAGTTGGTTCTGAGAAGCTTTAACAGCATCGTAAGGTAAGCGATACCAGACAGATGTCACCACTCTACCATTTTTAATGTACAAAGAGTGCCCAGGCAACAGTTTCTTTACGCCTGCCAGGATACTTGCCGGTGCCGGCACGTAGGTAAGCTGCAGGTACTGATACAGCGAAGTATAATCTAATTCACGTGGAACGCCCAACGCGATCAGAGCCCCCAATTCAGACCCAAAAAGAAATTTTTCTGCGTCTTTATAGTATAAAAGCGGTTTTTCGCCAAATCTGTCTCTGGCAATAAAAAGGCTGCTGTCTGCAGCATCATAAATTGCCAACGCAAAAAAACCTCTAAGCTTTTTAAGAAATTCCTGCCCCTCTCTTAGGTAGAGCTGCAAAACCACCTCTGTATCAGATGCTGTGGTAAAATGAACGCCTTTTTCATTTAGCACCTGCTTTAGCTTTTGGTAGTTAAAGATTTCGCCATTCAAGATTATAGTATAGCGTCCGTTAGCCTCGGTAAAAGGTTGGTTAGCCAAAACCGACGGAGCTATAACGGACAGCCTAGAATGTACTAAGCCAACTTGCTTGTGCCTGAAAATCCCTTCCGCATCTGGTCCCCGATGTGCTATAGCAACAGCTGCTGCAGGCAGCAGGTCCAAGACACTGCTTCCTGTTTGGGTAAAGGCATACACTCCCGCTAATCCGCACATAGAAATAATCGTTTTTTAGTGGCTGATAAATATGTTAACCTTACTCAGGAACACTTCGGCCAAAATATATTATACAGCCAACCTTAATTTAGGTAAAATTAACAACCTGCCTTCTCAATCAAAGTATAGTTAAGTAAATACACCCTATACTTTCTATGAAACCAGAATGGTTGGATACGAAAGAGTATCCTTTTAAATCACATTACCTTCAGCTAGAGGCTGGAAAAATGCATTATATAGACGAGGGAGAAGGTACGCCTATTGTGATGATACACGGTACTCCCGCGTGGTCTTTTCTTTACCGCAACCTCATAAAAATTTTACGAAAAAAATATCGATGCATTGCTTTAGACCTTCTTGGCTTTGGACTCTCTGATAAACCCGATGACTTTAGCTATAAGCCTCGTGCCCATGCTGCCAATTTCGAGCAGCTAATGGACCACCTTGATTTGAAAAACATTACGATGCTGGTTCATGATTTTGGGGCTCCCATTGGTTTTGCATACGCAATAAAACACTCAGCCAACGTAAAACGGATTGTAATGCTTAATTCCTGGACCTGGTCCTTATCCAAACACCAGACGTTCGGGAAAACAAGCAAGTACTTGGTTGGTCCATTGGGCAAGTTCCTCCACTCTAAGCTAAACGTTTCTGCCAAAACGCTAGTGAATGAGCTTTTCGAAGAAGAGGAAAAAGTGCCAGAGCTTATTAAGGAGCATTATGTTCAGGGACTCGGCAGCCCCAACCAGCGCGTAAAGAAGCTTGCATGCGCACGTGAATTAGTGGGTGTTACAAAGTGGTATGAAGAACTCTGGAAGCAGCGAAAACAGATTCAGGATATTCCCACACTAATACTTTGGGGAGAGCGCGATAAACTGATAAAGATTGAGGCCCTACAACGCTGGAAAAAATTTTTCCACGAATGCTATGTTATCCACTTTGAAGACAGTGGCCACTTTTTAGTTGAAGACAACGCCGAAGAAGTAGCTAATTATGTAAGCAACTTTATAAAAGAAGAAGAAAAGAAACAGGAATTACTGCACCAAACCTAAACTATTTACAATACCCAATTTAATATGAAAACCAACAAATCTTATAAAGAGGCTATACTTAGAGCCTACCCTACAGAAAAAGAAAATACCCAGGACCAGGAACGCCTGCTGTCTTTAAAGCAACAAAGCAAAAACACCCTTGCCAGTCTGGATTCTGATGAAACCCCAGTTGTAGAAACACACAAGAACCTAATGAGATCGTGGCTGAACCTGCGCGGCCTGGACCAAAATTTAGCAGAGGGTAATGAACAGGATTAGCTGAATATTTAAAACAATATTGATAGTATAGCAGGCGCAAAGTATACCTCTGCGCCTGTTCATTTCCTAAAATATCTTACCCGGGTTAAGTATACCATGCGGATCAAAAAGCTGCTTTATACCTTTCATCAGGCGTAATTGAACCTCATTGAGCGCAATGCTAATGTATGGCCGTTGCACCAACCCGATGCCATGCTCCCCGGATATAGTGCCTCCCAGCGAAACGCATAGCCTGAAAATCTCTTTTATACCCTCGGGAAGTTTGTTGTTCCAGTCATCATCCGACATATTACCTTTTACGATGTTGATATGCAGGTTACCGTCGCCGGCATGCCCATAGCAAACTGATTTGAAGTTATACTTTACTCCTATCTCCTTTACACCTTTTAGCAGTTTGGGTAGTTCGGCACGCGGCACTACAGTATCCTCTTCTTTGTAAATGGAGTTGCTTTTAACCGCATGGCCCACATTGCGGCGCAAATGCCACAGGTCGGCTTTCTGCTTTTCTGTATCTGCCACCAATACTTCGCCAATATCAAAGGCATCCAGCACTTGGTACACCTGCTCTGCCTCCTGGAAAAGCACGTCCTTATCTTTCCCGTCTAACTCAATCAGCAGGTGTGCTTGTATATCCTGCGGCAGATCCACTTGTATATTCACATACTTAGCTGTCCATTCAATAGCATCGCGTTCCATAAACTCCAGCGCCGAAGGCACAATGCCTGCCATAAACATTTTATAGACAGCTTCGCAGGCTTCCTCCTCTTTCCGGAAGGGCACTAACATAACCAGGTTCTGAGGCGGATAAGGTATGAGCTTAAAAACTATTTTCGTGATAATGCCCAGTGTACCCTCACTGCCAACCATTAGCTGTGTTAGGTTATAGCCTGTGGCATTCTTCAGCACATTGGCACCCGTCCAGGTTATTTCTCCGGTAGGCATCACCACCTCCACGTTAAGTACATAATCTTTAGTAACGCCATACTTCACGGCTCTTGGTCCGCCACTGCTCTCGCTTAGGTTGCCGCCTAAAAAAGAACTGCCCCTGCTTGAGGGATCCGGAGGATAAAAGAGTCCTTTCTGGATAACGGCTTCCTGGAAAACTTGTGTAATTACCCCCGGTTCCACGGTGGCCTGCAGGTTGCGTTCATCAATTTCTACGATGCTGTTTAATCGCTCTGTTGAAAGTATAACTCCTTCATGTACAGCAAGTGCTCCGCCGCTCAAACCTGTACCAGCCCCACGAGGGGTAACCGGAATAAAATTTTGATGGCAGTACTGCATAATATGGCTTATTTCTTCAGCGTTTGCAGGTTTAAGGACTATCTCCGGTTGGTAACGCAGGTCTTCGGTTTCGTCGTGGGTGTAGCGGTACATGTTATCGGCATCGGCTGGCAGCACAACATGGTCAGGGCCAACGATAGCCGAAAGGGCTGCTACTGCATCGGGAGTTAGTTTATTAAATTTCATTTTCAAATAGAACAGCTAATCTGTAAATTAGCATAAACTTATATTTTAGTCACCCTTTTTTCATAATACGCTTTGAGGTCACTGTTTACTACTTCTGCCTTATTTATTTTTTTCCTTATTCTGGCGGTTTCTTGTCAAACCTCACAACCAACTTTTAGCAAGCGCGGCGAAGACTACCGCTCTGCCCGCGAAATTGCCGAGGCTAAAAGGCAAGAACGCAAGGCCCGCAGGCTGGCAGCCAAAAACGGCGGCAAAGCAGCCCCCCTGGCCTCAAAAGATCGCACCAGCCGCACACGCGTTTCAAACAACCTCGACCAGCAGGTGGCAACTGTCATCAAAACAGCACGCTCTTACACAGGTACACCTTACAGGTGGGGTGGCACCACCCGCGTGGGCATGGACTGCTCCGGTTTGCTATGTACATCCTTCCAAAGTATAGATGTTATACTTCCGCGCACATCTGACGAACAAAGCCGCTATGGAAATGAGGTAAGGGTGAAAGATATTAAGGAGGGTGATCTCGTTTTCTTTGGCGCAAACAAGAATAGCCGCGACATTACACATGTAGGAATGGTGACAGAAGTAATCAGTAATGACGAAATAAAATTTATACATGCCTCCACTTCTTTGGGTGTAATTGAAAATAATCTGTTTTCTGACCACTATCAGAAAATCTTCATCAAAGCAGTGAGACCACCAGTTTTCTAGGTTAACCCCCACTTTTTCTGAGTAAAGGTGTTATCTCATGTTATAACCAAAATTTAACATAGGATAACTATAACATACGTACTTAAAAGCTAGTAAAAGCTATTGTTAATCAACTAGTTAATAAGTACTATGAAAGTTTTCTACAAAAGTTTACTTCTATGCTTTGCCTTTATACTTCAGGTACAGATGGTTTTAGCACAAGGAGCAACCACCGCCGCATTGAGCGGTACTGTCAAAGACCAGAGTGGCACCGCACTACCAGGCGCTACTGTAATCGCCATCCACACACCGACTAATACACAGTATGTAGCCACTACCAACACAGAAGGTTACTACAACATCCAGAACATGCGTGTTGGCGGTCCTTATATTGTTACTACTTCTTACATAGGCTATCAGGAACAACGCTCAGAGGGTGTAAGCCTTGCACTGGGCAAAACTGCCCGTGTCGACTTTGCATTGGCTGAAAGTGCCCGACAGCTAGGTGAAGTAGAAATAACAGGAGAAAGAAACGACATCTTTAACCAGGATAGAACAGGTGCAGCTACCAACGTGTCTCGTGAACAGCTCGAAAACCTGCCTACGCTAAGCCGAAGTCTGCAAGATTTCACAAGACTTACACCACAGGCATCGGGCAACTCCATAGCCGGCACTAATAACCGCTTTAATAACATTACCATAGACGGCGCTGTAAACAACGACGTTTTCGGCTTATCAGGCAGTGGTACACCAGGCGGACAGGCGGGCACACAGCCTATATCTTTGGATGCGATACAGGAAATCCAAGTTGTTGTTGCACCTTATGATGTGAAGCTGGGCAACTTTACCGGTGGCGGTATAAATGCCGTTACTCGTTCCGGTACTAATACCTTCTCCGGGTCTATTTATGGCTTTGGCCGTAACGAAAACACTATAGGCAAAGCGGTAGAAGGCCCCAGAGAAAGAGCAGATGAGTTTAGCAATTACCAGTATGGCATTCGTTTAGGTGGCCCGATTATTAAAGATAAGTTATTCTTCTTCACAAACTATGACGCCACACGTATTACAGAGCCTGTTCGCTTTGCACCTGGTTCGTCGGAATCGCAGATACCGCTCAGCGCTGCCCAACAACTCGCAACTTTTGTGCAGGAAGAATATGGCTATGACGTAGGAGCGTTTGGAGGTTTGGACAGAGAAACCCAAAGCGATAAGTTTTTCATCCGCTTCGACTGGAACGTGACAAATAACCATCAGCTTACATTGCGCCATAACTTTGTAGATGCTTTTGACGACAACATCTCCAGGAGCAGAAGTTTTGTACGCTTTGGCAATAACGCCTATCAGTTTAACAGTACCACTAACAGCACAGTGCTGGAATTAAACAGCCGTTTATCCAATGCTTTCTCCAATAACCTTATTATGGGTTACTCTCGCATAAGAGATAGTCGTGAAATACAGGGAGAGCTTTTCCCGCAAGTAACTATTGCCGATCCTGTAGGTACTTTCGAATTTGGTTCTCAACGCTCATCCACAGCAAATGAGTTAGATCAGGATATCTTTGAGATTACAGACAACTTCTCCTATCTGATAGATCGGCATAACCTTACGATAGGTACACACAACGAGTTCTTTAGCTTCAGGAACCTGTTTATAAACAACCTGAATGGCCGCTGGGACTTCCGTAGCCTAAACGACTTTTTCAATAACAGGCCAAACCGCGTAAGAGCCACCTACTCTCTGACAGATGAACAGCGTCCGGCTGCAGAGTTTGATGCCATGCAATTAGGCGTTTACTTTCAGGATGAGTTCACCGCCTCTGAGCGTTTTAAATTAACATTCGGTATACGCCTAGACGTGCCAGTTTTCCCAGATAAACCTGCTGAGAATACTAAGCTGGAGAACGACTTCCGAAATATTTATCCTGGCCTTGAAACAGACAGAGCACCAAGCGGACAACTGCTTTGGGCACCACGCTTAGGTTTCAACTTTACACCTACCGATGAGCGCTCTTTTCAGATACGCGGTGGTACAGGTATTTTTACAGGACGCGTTCCTTTTGTGTGGCTTTCAAACCAGTTCATCAACACTGGTACCATCCTAGGTACTGTAGATGTTCGTAACCCTAGCACGTTTATTCCAGACGTTGACCAACAGCAAACCGCCGGACCGCCAGTAAGAACAGTGGAAGTAAACGTTATTAACGATGATTTTAAGATACCACAGGTATGGCGAAGCAACCTGGCCTTCGACTACACTTTACCATGGGAAGTGTTTGCAACCTTAGAAGGTATATATTCTAAAACGCTAAATGATGTGGTGTATAGAGATCTGAACCTTGTAGCACCTACCGGTACGCTTCCAGGTGCCGACAATAGAGAGCTTTTCCCTTCAAACCGCAGAATTAACTCTGATTATACCAACGTAATCTTACTTGATAATACCAACGAAGGCTATCGCTACAGCATTACAGGCCAATTGCGTAAAGACTTTACCAATGGAATTCAAACCACAGTAGCTTATACCTACGGAGAATCGAAAGATGTTAACTCAGGCACTAGCTCTACAGCACTTTCAAACTATGAGTTTAATCAGATAGTAAACAATCCGAATGATCCGCAGCTTTCTTACTCAAGATTTGATATTCGCCACAGAATTATTGCCACCAGCGGTTATACCTTCCGTTGGGGAAATAACTTTGCGACAGGCATTTCTCTTTTCTACGAAGGTCAGTCTGGCCTGCCTTATACTTACTTATATGACGGTGACTTAAACCGCGATGGCAACTTTGGCAATGACCTTCTCTATGTCCCTCGGAATCAAGATGAAATTAACTTGGTATCATTTACCTCTAGCGGCACAACCTTTACACCTGCGGAGCAGTGGGCTGCTTTAGATGCCTTTATTGCCAGTGATGATTATCTGAATGACCGCAGAGGCCAATACGCTGAACGCAATGGAGCTCGTATGCCATGGACACATCAATGGGACGTTCGAGTACTTCAGGATTTCTACCTTAACGTTGGAGAGCAGAAGCATACCTTTCAGATAACGTTTGATATCTTTAATGTAGGCAACTTGCTAAACAGAGACTGGGGCCGCCAGTACTTCGTAAGCAACAGCGCAAACGAGATAATACGCTTTGCCGGGTTTAACTCAGCCGGTGCGCCAACTTTCACTTTTAACCCTAACAACCAGGCATATAACATATCCCAATTTGCTTCCAGATGGCAGGGACAATTAGGTTTAAGATATATATTTAACTAAATATTTTGACAGGTACATAAAAAAAGCCTGCCGGTTATCTACCGGCAGGCTTTTACTATTTAGCTTGATAGTTAGTTAGATAACAGCGTAACTTCCATTAGATTGAAGCTCAAGTGTAACAGTAACTGTAATGTTGCCGCTATTGTAAGCAGCATAAGTTAACTGATACTTCTGACCAACTTCAGAGTTAGGATATTTGTTCTTTAACAAAGCTCCCAAAGCAGCTACAATTTGTTCATTACTCCAGTAGTTGCTCGAATTTGGGTTGCTTTGATAAAAGTTACCGTAGTTTGCCAGGTTAGTTCTGTTAGTTTCCGTACCTAATGCGGGATTTGATGCTATCCACTGATAATCAGCAGCCGCAAGTGTATATCTAACAGTTAAATCTGGTTTCCAAACACCATCTTTCTTCGCAAAAGCAAGCACAGCAGGAGTGGTTACATTTTCGGTTACAGCATTCCACTTTGTCCCATCATAAATCATAGTAAAGAGTTTATGAGTGGTTTTCCCACCACTAAAGTATGCATAGCTCACATATTCAACATCGCCTGCCTCAGCGCCAATAATATTGTCGCTCAAGAATTTGTTAAAGAATACTGGCAGCATATCGTCGTCAGCAGAAGTGAAATTGTCGTAACGTCCGCGATCAACTAAGGCATAGTCATCGTTAGTTACAAAGTAGATGTTTCTCCACGCACCATTCAGGAAGTAGAATGCATCTCTTACACGATTGGTAGTACCAGTGTAGTAATCAAAGGTAAGAATTACCTTCATGTTCTCTACCGCATCCGGGTATTTATACTCTAGGAACTCGATCATCTCGTTTGAACTGTCAAAGTTGCTAAAGCGATGCCCCATAGCACTATAATCTTCATCAGTTACAGTATACATTGCAAAAGATGAGATTTTGTTGCCTTTAAACTCAAAAGCTAACTTATTAAATGCTACAGTCACAGAAGTTCCGTTGCCCATCTGCGGGTAATTTTTGTCAAGAATAGTTGGAATCAACTCTGCTGCTTCTTTCTCAGAAGCAAAGTAATAATTTTTAGCAACAGGCTTACCTTTAAGCAACTCGTAATCCTTTTTTGCCAATTCGATGTTCATATCTTTTGTATAAACATCAGGATACTGCTTGTCCAGTTCTTCATAAACATCTTCCATTGGGTCACAGGCAGTAAACACCAGCATTAGGGAAGAAAGAAGATAAAATATCTTTTTCATCTAAGTATTTTTTAGAAGTTAATTTTTAAACCAGTTGTCCACGTTCTGCCTACACCGAAGAATACTGCAGAATTGAAAGCAGTGCTTGCACCTGTCTCTGGGTGGAAAGATGCCTGTGCATCAGAGATGTACTCTGTATCAAACAGGTTATTCACATTTCCGTAAATGGATGCTTTCAGGCCACCAAGTTCAAAGTTGTAAGAAGCATTCAGGTCAACTAATGAATATGAAGGTAATTCCCATACTGCTAAACCCGGTGCACCAACTGAGGTTGGGTCGAAATCGCCAAAGTTATCTGTGTAGTAATTGTAATCTGCACCAATTTTGAACCCTTGAAGTAACTTGTAGCTAATACCAAAAGCAGCAGTTGTTTGAGCAGCATCACCTACTTTAAGTCCTTTCATGTACATAGCACCAATCTCATCCACTGGGTTTTGATCCTCATCAAAGATGGTTACACCAGATAGGTTGTTTTGCCATGTCCAGTCACCAAAAGACGCCATACCTGTGATTTTAAGCTTAGTGGTAGGCTGATAGTTGAAGTCAACCTCAACACCTTGGTGTAAAGCATCAACACCTAAGAGGTTAGCATAATATAATTGCCCTCCAACGTTTCTTGATTTGATAAAGGCTCTATCTGCCCAAGTTGTTCTGTAAAGGTTAATGTTCGCACTTAATACAGAAGATCTGTAACCATAGCCTAATTCATAGCTAAGAATTTTTTCGTTCTCAGCTCTTTCGTTGATCTCATTTTTGTTATTAAGGAACACCGCATTGAAGAAAGGTGCTCGTTCAAAATAACCTAAATTAGCAAAAACATTGTGGTTCTCGGTAAGGTTATAGTTGGCGCCACCTTTTGTCTGATAACCGAAGAAGTTAACAAAGTCAGTTTCCTGCAGTGGATCGCTATCCAGGTAATTGAAGTAATCAATACGCTTATAAGAAGTATTTGAAGCTGCCAAAGAGATGAAAGCAGAAAGAGGTCCTGCCTTATACTCACCTTGCAGGAATCCGCCCTCCCAAAGTACAATACCGTCGTTGTTATAGCTGATCTTGTCTCCCACTTCTGCTCTGTTTACAGGATTATTTCTGTCTCTTGTATCCAGCACATAATCAGCACCAAGCAAATTTGTCACTTCTGTAAAGTGCTCTCCTTTATAGTAACGCAAATCTAAACCAGCAAGAAGGTCAAATTTGCTGCTCAAGCTTTTCTGATAAGTAGAAAGAGCGCCATACCATTTGTGGTCATTTCTAGAAGCTCTCAAATAACCCAATGCTCTACCGTCCTGAGACTCAAGGTTAGAGTCTACAACTGCATCAAGATCGTAAGGAGAATATTTTCCTGCTGTTCTGAAATCTGCAACGTTACCAGCGTAACCGCCGCCGCCGCCTGTACCGATTGATGCATAAACCGCTGTAGAAAGGAAAGACGATTGATCAATTGTCCAGTAGTGATTTAAAGAAACTTGTGGCTTATGATAGAAGTTATCCTCTACGTTTACAACTTCACCATTTAATACACCCCAGTCAGCATTCCATCTTCTTCCTTGTGGTGCGTTTTTGTAGTCAAGAATAGTTTGTCTGCTCTGACGCTGGCCGTGCCATTGAGGTGCACCGAAACCAGTTAAAGACAAAGTATGCTTATCATTTATAAGCTTAGAAACATTAAAAAAGTAGTTGTAGCCTTCAAACCGTAAGCCTTCTGCCCAACCATTGCCCTCAGTTTTAGAACCTGAAGCAGCAACAGCCCATCCGTCTTCAGTAAGACCGCTTGCTACTGAAAAAGCAACTTTGCTATAGCCGTTGTTACCAATGCCGTAGAAAACAGAGCCACCTTTAGTTGCATCAATAGTTTTCGTCTGGATGTTGATTGTACCACCAATAGATGGCACTGCAACTTTTGAGGCACCTAAACCTCGCTGTACCTGCATAGACTTAGTAACATCAGTTAAACCAGCCCAGTTAGACCAGTATACTCGACCATTCTCCATGTCATTTACAGGCACACCATTGATCAAAACAGCAACGTTTTGGCTCTGGAAACCCCTGATGTTAGTACGGGCGTCACCAAAACCACCACCTTGCTTTGTAGCATACACACCTGGTGTAGACTTCAATAGCTCAGGGAACTCTTGGTTTGATGCTTTCTCAGTGATGATTTCACTAGTGATTGTAGACATTGCTACTGGTGTTTCTCTGTCGATTGCAATACTGTTTGTAGTCACAATCACCTCATTGATTGAGGTTGCATTAGCAGACAAAGCAATTGTGCCAAGGTTCTTAACACCGCTTACACCTGAGAAAGAAACTTCCTTCTGTACGTACCCAATGTAGTTAACAAGTAGGGCAGAAGCATTTGCATCCTCTACTTTCAACGCAAAGGTACCATCAGCAGAAGTAGGAACAGCTTGGTTAGTTCCTTTAAGAATAACTGTTGCTCCTGGCAAAGGCTCTTTAGTTGCATTGTCTACAACTCTACCCTTTACCATACCTTGGGCGAACAGTTCAGTAGGTGCTAAGCCGATAAACAGCACTAGCATCACAAGACTGAGTAAATTGTACTTCATCTTTTAATTGTTAATGAATGGTTGGTTGATTTTCGGTGCGAATATACTATGTTAAAACATTAATCAACAACTGATAGAGTTAAAAATGATGTTAATTTAACATTGCCCCAGATTACACCTCATTAGAACATACCTCAAAAGCAATATTATACCAAACAACGAATGATTTATTTATTGTACTTTTACAATAAATCAGAGGTAAAACAAATACTTTAACCTAACATCTTTATCGAGTTATAACAGCTGAATACAACTTACTATATCAAGCACTATTAACGTTGTAACATGCTTTATATGAAGTTTAAACATCGATTTTAAAAGCAAGTGCTAACTTTCATTTGTCTACCAATTTATAAAAATACTCTTCATAAATATTTAACATACCCCTTGCTTGAAGTTTGGACAATTCAAATTACATTTGCGTCCAAAATCAATCAACCCATTTATGAAAAACATTTATAGTGCATTATGTCTGGCTCTAGCCATGCTACTGTGTACACAGTACGGCTGGGCGCAAGGGGTAACAACCTCTTCTTTGACAGGTATTGTAACAGACTCTAAGGGCGCTGGATTGCCAGGCGCAACAGTTGTTGCAGTACACACTCCATCAGGTACACAGTATGGTACCGCAACAAACGTAGACGGACGTTTCAACATTGTGAACATGCGTGTTGGAGGTCCTTATACTATAAACATTTCTTACTTGGGCTTCCAGACAAGTAAAATTGAAAATGTAACCCTGAAGCTTGCTGAGCCATTTGTTTTAAATGCGTCTCTGAGCGAGTCAGGAACAGAACTAAAAGAGGTTGTAATCTCTGGAACAAAAGACAAATTACTGAACGCTGAAAGAAGTGGTGCGGTGACAAACGTTGGTATTCAAGAAATTCAGGCACTACCAACTATTTCTCGTAGCCTTAACGACTTCACCCGTCTTACGCCACAGGCAAACGGTTCATCGGTTGGTGGTGGTAACTATCGCCAGAACCAGATTACAGTAGACGGTGCCGATTTTAACAACAACTTCGGTATCGGTAGCAACCTTCCAGCTGGTGGTTCACCAATTTCATTGGATGCGATTGAGGAAATTTCTGTAAACGTTACTCCGTTCGATGTTCGCCAGTCTGGCTTTATCGGTAGTGCAGTTAACGCTATTACTCGTTCAGGCTCTAACAATTTCTCGGGATCACTTTATTCTTACTACAGAACAGAGAATCAGCAGGGAAGCAAAGTTGGTGACTTCACTATCACTAAGCAGGATATGCAGTTTAACCAGTATGGCTTTAGAGTAGGTGGCCCGATCCTGAAGAATAAGTTGTTCTTCTTCATTAACGGTGAAACAGAAGAGCAAACAAGACCAGGCCAGGCAAGAGTGGCGGCTACGGCAGCAAGACCTTATGGCCCAAGCAACCCAGATGTAGCTCGTCCGACAGAGGGTGAGCTTGACAACATCAGCAACTACCTGAGAAACACATATGGTTATGAGACTGGTCCTTACCAAGGATATGACTTTGTAAGCGATAAAACAAAATTCTTAGCTCGCTTAGACTGGAACATTACCAACAACCACAGATTCAACATCCGTTACAGCCAGGTAGAGAGTAAAGACCCTAGCTTTGTAAGTTCTTCAAGAAGCCCGCTTCAAGCTTATTCTAATGGTTTTGGCCGTACAAATAACAACGCGCTTCACTTTAGAAACTCTAACTATTACAACGAGGCCAACTTTTATTCACTGGCAGCAGAGTTAAACTCTAACTTAGGCGGTATGCTTGCAAATACATTCCGTGCTACTTACACAAAGCAGAACGACCCACGTAGCTCAGACAGCTCTCCGTTCCCGTTTGTTGATATCCTGAAAGATGGCCAGCCATTTACTTCATTCGGTTACGAGCCATTCACTTATGGCAACCTGAGAGATGTAGAGATGTACTCTTTCGTAAACAACCTAACTTGGATAAAAGGTGCTCACAACTTCACGTTCGGTGCACAGGCTGACTTTAACACGACAAAGAACGGATTCCAGCGTTTTGCAACCAGCTACTATACTTTCAGATCGTGGGATGACTTCGTGAATGGTGTTAAGCCACTTGACTTTGGCATTACATATTCGCTAGAGCCAGGTTTTGCCCAAGCTTTCCCAACTTTCAAGTTTGCACAGTACTCTGCTTATGCTCAGGATGAAGTTAACGTAACTGAAAGACTTAAAGTAACTGGTGGTCTTCGTTTAGAATATGCCACTTATCCTGAGGCCCTGAAAGAGCACCCACTTGTGTCAGGTTTAGCATTTGCTGGTGGAGAGAAACTTAACACAGCTAATCTTCCTAAATCAGCATTAATGTTCTCTCCAAGAGCAGGCTTTAACTGGGATGTTAAAGGCGACCGTTCTGTACAGCTACGCGGTGGTACAGGTATTTTCACAGGTAAGGTTCCATTCGTATGGATCGTTAGCCAGGCTGGTGACGCTGGTATGCTTCAGATTACACAGCAGTTTGAGACGGATCGTAAGAACATCAATGATCCTTCTAAGTATGAAACTCCTGGACCGTTTAACCCAAACCCAGCTGCTTATCGCCCTGAAACAGTTCCAACTGCCGGTACTTCTCTGCCAAGCTCTCTGACAGTTATTGACGAGAACTTTAAAATGCCTCAGACTTGGAAAACAAGCTTTGCTGTAGATGCAAAACTTCCTTTTGGTATAGTGGGTACATTAGAAGGTATTTACAACAAGGACTTAAACACTGCTATCTTCCGTAACCCTAACCTGGTAGACCCTACTGCACTTAACATTGCAGGGTATCCAGATAATAGAATGATTTACCCTGCTAACATTCAGGACAGATTCTATAACCCAGCAACAAGAGCCACTAAAGCGAACAACTATACTTCTGTTCCTGTAGCAAGAGGCACTGCCGGAGGACAAGCCTTTAATACAGTTGTTCTTGACAACGGCTCTGAGGGCCACTATTGGTCAGTAACTGCCAAGTTAGAGAAGCAGTTCGCCAATGGCCTTTCTGCAACTGCTGCTTACGTAAAGAGTGCTGCTAAAAACCAGTACGATGGTAGCGGTGATCAGCCGCTTGGCGCTTGGGGCGGTAACCAAACAATTAATGGTGCCAATTTCCCTGAGCTAAGCCATGCTAGCTATGTAGTTCCAGACAGAGTAATTGCTTCTTTATCTTTCCGTAAAGAATATTTCAGACACCTTGGTACTACTGTATCCTTGTTCTACGAAGGCTCAACTCAAGGCAGATTCTCTTATGTGTATTCAAATGACTTCAACAGAGATGGCCAGAATGGTGACCTGATCTACATTCCTAGAGATGCTTCTGAAATCACTTTCGTTCCTTTAACTGTTGGCTCTGGCGCTACTGCCAAAACTTATACAGCAAAAGAGCAGAGCGATCTATTCTTCGCTTATATTGAGCAGGATGATTATTTGAGATCTAGAAAAGGCCAGTATGCTGAGCGTAACGGTGCCCTAATGCCATGGAGAAATCAGTTTGACTTCAAACTTCTTCAGGACGTTTTCACTAACATTGGCGGCAAACGTAATACACTTCAGTTCAGCGTAGACATCTTCAATGTTGGCAACTTCATCAACAGCGATTGGGGTGTTTTTAGAACTGTAAATGCTAGCTCTATCCTGACTCCTACTAACGTTTCTTCTTTGAACGCTAACGGCACAACAGTTCCAACCTTCAGATTAGCTACTTTCGGTGGCGAGCCTGTAACAACTACGTTTAGCGATAACCGTAGCATTTCATCAACATATTATATGCAGTTTGGTCTGCGTTATATCTTTAACTAAGTCAAATCTTAGCTATAAAAAAGGGGCTGCAATTGCAGCCCCTTTTTCTTTTATATCATTTTGCACTTCCTTTTTTTGCAATTCAGAAAATTCACCTATTTTTGTAGCACAGTAAGGGGGATTAGCTCAGCTGGCTAGAGCGCTTGCATGGCATGCAAGAGGTCATCGGTTCGACTCCGATATTCTCCACAGAAAAGGCAACCACTTAGGTTGCCTTTTTTATTTGCACCTTCTACACAAAAAGGTCCTCTACAGACAAGTAGCGTTCCCCTGTATCGTAGCAGAAGGTTAATATCTTAGCGCCATCAGTTACTCCCTCTCCTAATTTTTTGCTGACAGCTGCCAGAGATGCCCCGGATGAAACCCCTATAAAAAGGCCCTCCTCACGTGCAGCACGTCGGGCAAAATCAAAAGCCTCATCACGCTCTACCTGTATTACACCGTCCAGCAACGTGGTATCCATTATACTTGGAATGAAACCTGCTCCAATACCTTGTAGCGGATGTGGTCCAGGCTGCCCGCCGCTCAACACAGGAGATGCAGCCGGCTCCACGGCAAAAACCTTTAAATCTGGAAAGCGACCCTTCAACACTTTAGCCACTCCTGTAATGTGCCCTCCAGTACCTACGCCAGTTATCATATAATCCAGGCCATCCGGAAAATCTTCGAGTATCTCCTGTGCAGTAGTATCGATATGAATCTGAACGTTTGCCTCATTATCAAACTGCATCGGCATCCAGGCACTATCATTTTCGTTCACCAGCTCCTGTGCTTTCTCTATGGCTCCTTTCATACCCTTCTCTCTTGGGGTAAGTTCAAGCTTTGCTCCGTAGGCAGCCATTAGCCTACGTCGCTCTATTGACATCGACTCAGGCATTACCAATATTAACTTATATCCTTTTACCGCAGCAACCATCGCCAGTCCCACTCCCGTGTTACCTGAAGTAGGTTCTATAATTATACTTTCCTTATTCAATATACCTTTTCGCTCTGCATCTTCTATCATCGCTAAAGCTATCCTGTCTTTAATGCTTCCGCCAGGGTTGCTTCGCTCCAGTTTCATCCACACTTCTGCTTTATCTCCGAGAATCCTGTTGATGCGCACATGCGGTGTATTACCAATTGTACCAAGTATTGTGGTTGCTTTCATGTTTGTTTAGGTTTAAATTGAAAAGTTTATAAGATATGCCGGGTCTGGTGCCTGACTAACCTTGATCTGTGGACGGTGATAGACCCGCGAGTAAGCAGGTACACTTTCTGTTAGCCATACATTACCACCAATTATGCTATGCTTGCCCACCACTGTTCTACCGCCCAATATGGTGGCTCCTGCATAAATTACTACATTGTCTTCTATAGTTGGGTGGCGTTTTATGTTTGCCATGGACTTATCTACACTTGCAGCACCTAACGTTACCCCTTGGTATACTTTAACGTTGTTCCCGATGATGGCTGTCTCCCCTATCACAACACCGGTACCATGATCAATACAGAACGCATTGCCTATACTTGCCCCGGGATGTATGTCTGTTCCGGTTTTAGTATGCGCATGTTCGGAGTATATACGCGGCAACAGAGGCACCTGCAGCTCATATAGCAGATGAGCTACCCGGTAAACAGCCACCGCATAAAAGCCAGGATAAGTGCGGATAACTTCATCGGTGCTTACTGCAGCAGGGTCACCAGCTTCTATTGCACGCGCATCCTCTAAAAGTTGCTCATAAACCTCTGGCAATGCATCAAAAAATTGATTTACTATACTCACAGATGCCTCTGGCAGGCGCTCTTCTAACTTTGTAAGTATAAATTCAAGATCCGACTCCAAAACATGGAGGTGATGCGCTACCTCATCCGGTGACTTAATCTCTTGCTCTGCAAGAGGAGGAAACAGTAACTGAAGCAAACCATCTAAAAAAGCACAGCTTATTGACTTGGGCACTACATGCGCAGCCTGCAGGTGGCTATGTGCCAAGTGTTCTATAAAAGCTCTTTTGTCAGATAACATATTAGGTTAAAGTTGAAACCGAAGTTATGTTTATACTACAAAGAATAATTCAAGTTGTTTATGATGCGTTTTCTTAAGTTAGCCTGATCATAGCTAAAATAAGAGCGCCTGTAGCCAAAGCCACAGGCGCTCTTATTTCAGAGTTTAAATCTTAAAACTAGTCACAATGAGGCACTCCCATTCTACCGTTATTGTAAGCATCTAAAATTTCTGCCCACTGAATTAATGTACTTCTGCTTGGGCTAGAACCACCATTAAAGTATGTTGTAGCGTTATTATAAACCGTTAGAACATTGGCTGGCATTGATGCACCCGCAGCAACATTAAGTTTGGCAGCTATATACTGATGTGCTAAGATGATATAAGCATCTCCTCCTTTAGGCGCAGCGTTCAAAATTTGCAGGTAAGTCATACCGCTGTTAAAGAACATATCATCATGTAAGCTACCCCAGGCTGGGTTTGCTTTTTTACCTGTAGCGTGGTTTTTCCAATAGCCTTGAGTTCTGGTGCAGCCTGTTGGCTGGTCTGGTATGTTTACGCAGAAGTTGATGTTGTCAATAGCGCCAGATCCTACAGATCTGTTTGCTCCATCAAACACAACGATCAGAGTTTTAGCATTTGCTACATTCATTGTTACTGTTTGCACACTACCTTCGTTAGGGTACATAGTAAGTGGGAAATTATATACTTTTCCACTAGCGTCGATCACACGTACGTATGACTCGTTCTCCATATCATCAGTGTCAATATCAACAACCTGAATAGAGTTTAAAGTTACTGGATGAGCTATTGCAGAAAAGTCTAACCTTAAAGTAGCACCCCAGGCATTATCATTTGGACCGGCAAGAGACGGGTTTGCAGCAACTTGTGCAGGTGTATAGTGGTTTGCAATAAGCATTTTGCCTAATTCATCAGGCACACCTAAATCATGGCCGTCATCTCCGGTATGAACACGTGCATCATACACTCTAGCCACGTTCTCACTAGAATAATTGTCACTTGTAACACCTTCTGCTCTCTTCATTGCCATTATACCCACTGTGCCATATGGCCCTGACACCTGTGTAATAGGAAAATTGCTTGCTGTAAAGTTTTCGAAGTCAATAGTGTAGCAGTTTTGGGTAGCATCCTGGCTGGCAGAAGCGGTGATTGGCTGCATGTCTTCTTCTTTCTGGCAACCGAAAAAGACTAAGGCACCTAAGCATAAGGCACCTACTCTAGATAATGTTTTGTTCATAATTAATAGCTTTCATAGTTAAACAATAGATTGAATTCATCAAAAACACCTTTAAACAAGGTGTGAACACACCACAGAAGTGGTGTAATAAAGTAAAATCAACAAAGGGTGAGGTGCAGCAGCAGAGATGCTGCGCGGATATAGGAGGGTGATAACCTATAGTAGACTAGTGGTATAAAAAAAAGCCGGGCAACTTATCACCAGACTTAGGGCACTTTATTATACTGTAATAGTTAAATAAAGTATGTACTTTTTACTAATTTATTTTCACTACAGCCTGCCTATACAATAGCAGGCTGTAGTGAAAAACAGATTTTTAGCTTCTGCAGAACTCAATCACATCAATAGCGCCAGAGCCTGCTCTTTTGCCTTCGCCGCCAAAAGTAACACGTATTTTAGCTACGCCAGGTGTGTCTCCTGTATTCAGACGGGTGGCGCCGTAGGCACCTGTAACTGGCAACTTAAAAGTCTTGATTACTCTACCGTTCTTATCAAGCAGCTCTAACTTAGAGTCGGCTTCATCTTCAGTGATATCAAGCACGTGGATGGCCTTTAGATTTATGCTACCCATAGCAGCGAAGTCCATCTCTACACGGCTGCCCTGGTTATAGATAGCGGTGGATTTACCGTGTACCTTACCGGCAGTAAGTACATGGCCCATTGGTCTGATAGCTTCTTTATTAGGAGTGATAAAGTTCTTGTTTTTAGCGTCAGGCTGGCTTGTATTGTAAAGTATAGCTGCGTTAGTATTCTGATAATCACCTTTGTTTGATCTTAGCTGCGCAGATACACGCACTGGTGTACCTTCGCTATACACTGTAGTTATTGCACCTGCTCCAGTCTCTATCTGGTTGTAGCCATCAAATTCTATAACTTCACAAGTACCTGGAGCTGTACCGAAGTTCTTACTGTCGCTTACTGTAAACGGTGAAGTTGCTTCGCTTTCATTCTCACAGCTCAACAACACAAAGCTAAACGCAAATACACACAGGGATTTTAAAGTAAACTTTTCCATACACACACTTTAGAAATATTATTACATACTACCAGTCCTTACCATTCGGCACAATTACTCACCTGCTGCGCAAATGGCAGGAAGTGTTTGAATTACAGGCTATTGAAGCTTAGGTAATTAAGAGGGGAATTGTAAGAACTGCTTTGGGGGTGTTTACGGCAGATATTTACGAGGGTTAATTATTTTTTTATTTTTTTAGTGAAATTTTTAATACACAAAAACAGCCTTACAATATATAAAATCAACAATTTACATATACTACCATATCTTGATAGTACAATATTAGCGAATATATTTCTGCAAGAACTTAGGCTGGTCCAGCTGCTTTTTCGGTAAGAGAATCAGGTACAGAAAAGCCACCATACTACAGGCCGCCGCAACCATAAATGTGCGCGAAAAGTTTGCTGATGCATTATTATACAGCCACCCCGAGCAGAGGGCACCTAAACCGATGCCTGCCTCCAGGGCGATGTACATAGTTGCCATTGCCCGACCACGGTGCGCTTCATGGCTCAGATCAATTGTCCAGGCGTAGACGGTTGGGGAGTTCATACCCACGGCTACACCAAACACGACACCCGCCAGCAGCAGTTGTGTAGCAGATGTACTAAGGCCTACTGCCACCATAGCCAGTGCAAGTAACCCAGTGCTTACCCGCAGCACATTAATGCGCCCATACTTGTCGGAAGCACGGCCAGCCAGAAAACGGATAGCCAGGGAAGAAACTGTAAAACTGGTAAAGAAAAGGCCTTTGTTCCGGATGCCTAAGTACTCACTAAAATCAGGGATGATGGTAAGTATGGTTCCGAAGGCAAACGTGGAGAAAAGCATTACAAAAGATGGCCCCCAAACACGCGGCTCAAATAGCTCCTGCCTAGATATTCGCAGCAACCCCATCCGGAAGCGGTGCGGGTTATCTACGGTTTCGTGCATGCGCACCAGCACTGCCACCGACAGGAAAGCCGTTACCGAAGAGGCATAGAACATCGTGTTTACAGAAAACTGGTTAGCAATAGCACCGCCTAATGCCGGACCGGCAGCCATGCCCAAACTACCTGCAAGCCCCAGCAAACCCATTGCCTCTCCCCGCTTCTCTGCAGGTACTACATCGGCAACGTAGGCAGATGTACCGGTAGGAGTAAAACCCGTAGAAAAGCCATGTACAAACCGCAGCAGCAGAAAAGCCGCCACAGAACCCGTAACTGGGTAAAGCAAACCTGTTAGTATACATATAGCGCCACCCACCATCATCACAGGTATGCGGCCTATTTTATCGGCAAGCTTCCCGCTAAATGGTCTTGATAAACCGGCTGTTAGTGTGAACAGAGAGATAATGAGGCCTTTGTATTCTTCGCCTCCCAAACTGGAAAGGTAATCCGGAAGCTCCGGTATGATCATATTGAAGCTGGCAAAGAAGAGGAAGGAGCTCAGGCACAATAATCCAAACTGCAATCCGTAAATCCGCCTTATCTGCTCAGCCATATCTTGCTTATAAAGCTGCAAATTTGGCAAAGCTTAGGCTCCTATGCCAGCAAAAGATGTGTTAAGTATAAAAATGTGACAGAAAGGACAGACAATGCACCTTACTATACAAGGGTATTTTGTTTTGAGGTCTGAACTCCGTTTACCATGATGCCCTTTTCCATTGCTGCCAGATGAATGCTCCTGGACACATGCAGCACTACTTCCGGCTGCTGTATGTTACCCAAACGCATGGTTATACTTTCGCCGGACACCAGGTGGTACACAACAGCATGCGCTGATATTTCTAAAGCATCAATATCTTGCCAGCTAACCTGCACTTCCCTAGAGAATACGGCCAACCTATACTTTATCCGCTCAGGAGTCATGGAGAAATAAGCATCTTTTGTGGCAAGGCGATTGTTGGCAATTAACCATGCTACCATACCAGCACCTAAAATCAAAATACTGCTTACTGCCCAGCCAAGCCGAAACACATCCTGAATAAAAAGCTCACGGAATAAAGCATAAGCACCACCAGCAAACAGAAAGATACTAGCCCCCAGCAAATACCTCTTCATGAGCATAAGCTGTTTTTGCGGAAAAAGATTAATGTACATGTATTCGTATTAAGGTAATATCGATCGGCATTGCTTGTTATATAGCTATAACATCTTCAATCACTAAATCTCAACGTTTAGCACTGATAACTAATTACTTACAAATAAAACCGCAGAAAGTTTATAAACATCATTCATAATAATTATAGTTCTTTAACAAGATAGTTTTGGCTTATTAAATTTATTGCGCTGGTTAGCGAAAGCATAAATCTATATTTGAAAAATACAAAACAAACCATCGCCATTACATTTAAATAAGCTAAAGACTAAATATAGTAAAGTTTTAACATAGTCCAACTATTGGTGCTTCTTTTGAAAGAACAGGACCTGTTAATGATTTTAAGTATATTGAGGTGCAAAAGAATTAAGATGAAAAAGCATATACTTATAGCCGGTGTCTTTATGGCTTTGGCGGCGTGTCAGCAGCTACCGCAGCAAAGCCCTGAAATTGCCGTGAACAAGTTTTCAGACACAACTTTACAGCAGATTTATACTTTGCAGGACGAGCGGAACACAACAGAACTGTTGCCATTTCTGCATCACAATAAGCCAAAATACCGCACAGAGGCGGCAATTGCCTTTGCCTCGGTGCAGGATACGCTTGCTGTGTCTGACTTGCTAGCTCTGCTTTCTGATACAACTACAGCCGTTCGAAAAGCCGCAGCCTATGCCTTAGGACAAATCGGCCATAGTAAATCCGAGAGCAGCATTATTAACCATATGGCACATGAGGGTAAGCCAGAAGTACAGGCAGAGCTGCTGGAGGCACTGGGAAAATTAGCAACCCAGACTGGTGCAGAGTACCTGGCAAACTACAACGCCACTAACCCAACGTCTTTGGCCGGGCAGGCATGGGGCCTCTACAGAGCAGGTCTGCGTCAGCAGTACACCCCGAAGGGAGTAGAGCAAGCAGTAAAACTACTGTCATCTGTCAGACCATACGAGGCGCGTTTAGCGGCAGCCCATTTCCTGGCCCGCACTCCCCGCCTTGACCTAACCCCTTACCGACAGCCCCTGTTAACTGCCGCCACCTCCGATGCCGCCCCTGAAGTACGCATGGCGGTAACGCAGGCACTTGGCAAAGTAAAATCTTCCGACAAACCGCAGTTCCTGTCAAACATTGCCCAAAGCGACACAGATTACAGGGTTAGACTGAGCGCCATACGTGCCATGAGCGGGTCAGAGTTTAGCGAGATTAAACCTGCCATATTTGCCGCCCTGCAGGATAAGAACATAAACACTGCTGTTGCTGCTGCTGAGTTTATACAGGCAAACCCAAAGGGCATAGAAGTAGAGCCTTTACTGCAGCTACTGCCCCAGATACAGGACGCACGCGTGCGAAGCGGCATAATCTGGGTGATGCTGCGCAATAGCCAGCCTCAGAACAGGAGCCTGTTCAATAACCGCTACAAGCAACAGTATCAGAATGCCCGCACCCCATACGAAAAGGCATATTTGTTAAAGGCGCTCTCCGGAGATATAGAAAACTACAGCTACATAGCCGAACAGATGTTTGCAGCCGAGCAGCCGATCATAGCCACTACCGGCATGGATGCACTTATTACGATGCGCCAGCAAAGCGATTTTCCGCGAAGGCTGGAGGCTGACTTTGCAGACATTTTTAAGCGGGCAGTTGGCTCTGGCGATGTAGCTTTAGTTGGCATGGCCGCGGCCGCCATCCGGGACCCGAAGCTTAACCTGCGCAGCCAGTACAAAGACTACAGCTTTTTAACGCAGGCCCAGCAGAAACTGCAGCTGCCCCGCGACATGGAAACCAACATAGAACTGCAGCGCACACTGGATTACCTCGGTGGCAAAAGAGAAAGTATAACCCCCGAGAACCCATTCACGCACCCGATCGATTGGGCTTTGGTGAAGAAAATTCCGGAGGGGCAGCAGGTGCTCCTGAAAACAGACAAAGGCACTATTGTGCTGCAGCTGTTTGTAGAAGATGCCCCTGGCTCTGTGGCTAACTTTGTGGAGCTGGCTCAGAAAAACTTTTTCGATAATTTATATTTCCACAGGGTAGTGCCAAACTTTGTGGTGCAAGGCGGCGACAAGCGCGGCGATGGCTGGGGAAGCTCCGACTACTCCATCCGATCAGAGTTTGCACCATTGCACTACCGTGAGGGCTATGTGGGCATGGCCTCTGCCGGCAAGGACACTGAAAGCAACCAGTGGTTTATCACCCACTCTCCTGCTCCGCACCTAGATGGCAAGTATACCATCTTTGCCAAAGTGATAGACGGAATGGATGTGGTGCACCAACTCGAGGTAGGCGACAAGATCCTGGAGTTAAGTTTAAAGTAATAGAGGCAATTTATACTTATACTGGCAAGCAGCAAGTATAAAGTAAGAGAGGCGGCACCTGGGTGCCGCCTCTCTTGCTTTATACTTTGGCTTATCTTTTAAGAACAACGCTCCACCAACTGCTCTTCAGGAGCTACCAGTTTACCCCACATCGGAATTAACTGTACAAACTCCTGTTGCAGAGTACGGCTGCGGTCTTTGGCATACCAGCCATGCAGTTTCTCTGCCATCTCTTTAAAAGGCATATTGTTATGTTTTGCCTCCATTACAAGGTTTTGTGCTGCCTCAGGTCGTGGTCCCCAGATACCTAGCACTTCCTTTGTTTCGGAGTGCAGAGCAATTAACTTAGGTATAGAGCGTCCACCGTTGGTCAGGTACGCATCCATTATATCGGGGTTTTCATCGCGCAGTAGTAGCTTAACTTCTACAACCGGCGAGGCATCTGCAATTTTAACAATAGCCGGAATGTTCTGCGCCGCATCGCCACACCATGCTTCTGTAAGTATAACCCAGATCATAGGCGTTTGCAGGCTCAGCATTTTCTGCACCAGTTCGTCCTGCAGCACCGTGGTTTTCTCAACCCGCCGCATGCGCTGCATGTTCATGCGGGTGTAATCTACCATGGCTTCTGAGTGGTCTGTTCCGGTTGTCTTGTTTTCGGCAAGCAGCTTGTCGATCATCTCGCGGTACTGCGTGTAACTGATGGCGTTGTTAAGGATTTCTGTAGTAAAAAGGGTATTAGCTTTTAAGGTGTCAATCATAGGTAAATATTTGGTTCGAACACAGCTATATCAATATATAGCCACTTATATATTACAAACCCAACATATAAATAGTTCCGATGCTGCTGCCTTGGACTCTTAAATTGGCAAAACTGGTCTATACTTAAGCACTCCCTATCCCTTGAATCACAACCTATTACCTCCTGTTGCCAGAACCTGAATAAAATTCAAACTTTTTTCTCATATCACCTGAGTTACCCTTTATTTTAGAGGTATCAACTAAGGATTGTTATTCATGCCCGGCTTTGTAGGCTTTCTCGCCGGCAGGTACCGGTATGGTTAGAAAGTTTTGCTTTGGAGGTAGCGGGCAAGTAGCGTATGGCACAAAGGCACAGGGCGGGTTAGTGGCTCTGTTAAAATCAAGTATAACTGTGCCATCTGCGCCAGGCTTATCAGCATAAAGGTAGCGGCCGGCGCCGTAGGTTTCGGTTCTGTTCGTCTTATCTGCAAAGATGATAAACAGCTTATTTCCCTCCGCTAGTGCATCCAGGCGGTGCTCCTGCCCATCAACTTTAAAAACAAGGGTGCCCGGAGATGCTTCCTGTGAAGTTTGGCCCAGTACATTGGTAATAGCGATCTGTTTCGGGAAGGGGCTTGGCTCCAGTTTAGCCTCTAATTTCCAGTTAGCTGTAACATTGTAGCGTTCTATTCCTTTAAAATGTTGTCGGGCCTCGCTTTTCGAGTCGCGCAGCCTGACGCCATACTTGTCGCCGCGCTTTATCACAAACCAGCTCAGGGGGCCATACTTCATAACAGGCGCCTGCTGCATTTCAAGGCCGAAAACTACAGCCTGCTTTACAAGCTCCTCGTTTACAAGTATGGCTGTTGTGTCTTTTACCTCCAGCCTTACCTCATCACCTGAAAGTATAAACGCACCAGCCTCTGCTGCAATCTTCCCCTCCGGGAAAACAAAGTCATTGATTTCTGCACTGCCAAAGGTGTTTTTGCCCTCGTTTAACCAGAACAGACCCGCCAACGCCAACCAGCCTTCTTCGCTTTTCAGGCTTGCCTCCCGCTCTTTGTGCCACTCGTTTATACTTGCTACATAGGCGGCATTAGCAGCTCTGTCAGCTTCCGAAACTTCCGGTGTGCTGGTACAGGCTGTAAAAACCAAGGCAGTGGCACTCAAGAAAACGGTTGTGATTTTGTTGATCATGGCTGTTGAGGTTCCTTTATACTTATAGTATCGATTACCGATTTATACTTCTTTAAATAAAGCTGTGCCCACACCAAAATATAAACTACTAAAGCTTTCACCCTATATTTTAGGCACAAGTACTTTCAAATTTCCATTTTAAAGTTAACCTATATCTTACAATACTTCTCATTAATATTAACTAAGGCATCACTTAGCAAAAAAGCATTGCATAGACACTTAATATTATTGGCACCTGGTTCCTTATTCGATCAAAAGGGGCCTTCACTAACTTTTGTGCACGCTCACTAACTTTATGAACTAAATAAACCTTAATGATAGGCTAAACCGTAAAATATTAACATAAAGTGATTTAGGATTTAAAAACACAATTATGAAAACAAATGAATTAAATATTTGGAAACTGTTGCGAACTGGTTTAAGCTGCACACTTGTAGTAGGCATGGTAGCCTGCGGTGGGGTTGAAGAGGCCGAAACAGATACCGAAGTAATGGACGAGACCACGGCTATGGAAGATGATGCCGGGGTAATGGATAACTGGGATAATGAGCGTTTTAACACATCATTTACAGAAACTGGCCGTTTTGCAGGTTGGGACGAAAATGACGACAATATGCTGGATGAAAACGAGTTTTACGGCAGCTATTACGACACCTGGGATGTAAACGATGATAATATGCTGGACGAGAATGAGTGGAACACCGCATCCAGAGATTATGGCATGGAAGGCCAGAACTGGGCCGACTGGGATGCAAACAAAGACAATAAACTAGATGAGAACGAGTTCCGTACTGGAGCCGCTAAAAACAACTACTACCGCGATTGGGATAAGAACCAGGACAAGATGCTGGATGAACGTGAATACAGTGAAGGCATATTCTCTACATGGGACTCTGACCGCGATGGCTCTATTACGAATGACGAATACAACACCAGGTACAATAGATATTATGGCAATAGAATGGAATAAGCTTAAGATATAAATATCTATAAAATCAGAGCCTGCAGAACCCACTTCTGCAGGCTTTGATTTTTATCATATGTAATTACTTTATTAGTAAGGCTCCCATGGAAAGATGATTGCCTAGAGAATATAAGAGATATACAACCATTGTTAGTCAAAATCAATAGTAGCATCGCCAAAGAATAATATATTGGAAACACCCTTTAAGCCAACTTCGCTGTCTTATGGCCAAGTTCGTTGTTGTAAAAACCCTTAAGCCACAGACTCAAAGGCACCGAACTTTTAGACAAACCGTCAAAAGTACCTCTATCTCCACGAAAACTTCCAACAAAAAGCCTACAGGAAAGTGCTTGGCACTTTACTGTACTGGGTCATATCCGCTGCCGCCCCAAGGGTGGCAACGGCCAATGCGCTTCAGCGCCATCCAGCCGCCTTTAAAAGGGCCATACTTGTTAACAGCCTGTACCGCATAAGTGGAGCAGGTGGGTGTGTAGCGGCAGGTAGCAGGCTTAAGCGGCGATATCAGGTGTTGGTAAACCCAGATCAGTGCCAGCATTATTTTCTTAAAAATCCAGGTCATGGTAAGGTTTTTGTGCAAATCTAAAGTTGCCTAACATACGTTAGGTAAAGCAATTTTTTATTAAATTAGCGACAGTTTAACTCATTTAAACAAACATTTATGCTAAAAAGAATCCTTTCACTTGTACTTTTAGTCTCGCTAAGCGTGCCTTTTGCCGCCAAAGCAGACGAGGGTATGTGGTTGCCAATGCTTATCAAGCGTCTGAACTACACAGATATGCAGAAGCAGGGCTTGCAGCTTACTGCCGAAGAAATCTATTCTGTAAACAACTCCAGCCTTAAAGACGCTATCGTACAGTTCGGTGGCTTCTGTACCGGCGAGTTTATCTCTCCGGAAGGCCTTTTGCTTACAAACCACCACTGCGGTTACGGAGCCATCCAGTCGCATTCTACACCACAGCACGACTACCTGACAGACGGCTTCTGGGCTACTTCTAAAGACCAGGAACTTCCGAACGAAGGCCTGTTTGTTGACATCCTGCACCACATGGATGATGTGACAGGTAAAGTGCTGGAGGGCATCGACAACAATACCTCTGAGCAGGAGCGCCAGAAACTGGTAAGCCAGCGTATGCAGGCTATTGCCAAAGAGGCCTCTGAAAACGGCAAGTATGTAACGTATGTACGCGACTTTTTCAACGGTAATGAGTTTTACCTGTTCGTGTACAACCGCTACAACGACGTACGCCTGGTAGGTACACCTCCATCTTCTATAGGTAAGTTTGGTGGCGACACCGACAACTGGATGTGGCCTCGCCATACTGGTGACTTCTCTATGTTCCGTGTGTACATGGCTCCAGATGGTTCACCAGCCGCTTATTCAGACAAGAACGTACCTTACAAGCCTAAGCACCACCTGCCAATCAACATTGGCGACAGAGAGCCGGGTGACTTCTCTATGGTATTCGGTTTCCCTGGCCGTACCAAGCGTTTCATGACGTCTCATGGCCTGAAACTGGAGGTTAACCAGCTAAACAAATCGCGTATTAAACTGCGCAATGACAAGCTGAACCTTTGGAAAGCTGAGATGGACAGAGATCCGGCTACACGTATTAAGTATGCCTCTAAGTATGCTTCTACAGCTAACTACTACAAGTACTCTATCGGTCAGAACGAGGGTATCAAACGTATGAAGACCATTGAGGGCAAGCTGGTAGACGAAGACAAGTTCCAGAACTGGGCTAATGCCGATGCTACACGCAAAGCTACTTACGGCAATGTACTGAGCGATATTGCTGATGCTTATACCAACATTGAGAAGTATAACATGGGCACTGTATACCTGAACGAGGCTATACTTGGCACTGAGTCGCTGATGATGGCTTACCGTCTGCTGCCTCTTTACAATGCGCTTAAGTCTAACAATGAGGCTGCCGCCAAGAAAGCTGCTGAAGACCTGCAGCCGCGCGTAGATGCCTTCTTCAAAGACTACTACATGCCAGCTGATAAGAAAGTGTTCGCTGCTTTAATGAAGTACTACTACGAAGACATTGCTAAAGACCAGCAGCCAGAGGCTTTCAAGAGCATGGTGAAGAAGTATAACGGCAACTTCGAAAAGCTTGCTGACAATGTGTACAGCAACTCTGTGGTAACTACAGAGCAGAAGCTGCGCGACTTCCTGAAGAACCCAACACAGAAGAAACTAGAGAATGATCCTGCTTTCACAATCGTGAACTCGATCATTGAAAACTACAAAAATAACATATCTCCTAAACTGGCAGAGAGCAATGCGAAGCTGGATAAAGCAAACCGCCTGTACGTGGCTGGCCTGCGCCAGATGCACCCAGACAAAGTGTTCTACCCAGATGCTAACTCTACACTGCGCCTGAGCTATGGTGCTGTTAAAGATTATAGCCCTCAGGATGGTGTGGTGTACAACTACTATACTACACTTGATGGTGTGATGGCCAAAGAAGATCCGAACAACGAAGAGTTTGTTGTTCCTGCCAAGCTGAAGCAACTGTATCAGGCGAAAGATTATGGCCAGTATGCCAATTCTAAAGGCGAACTGGTAACTGACTTCATCACCGATAACGACATTACAGGCGGCAACTCAGGTTCTCCGGTTATAAACGGTAAAGGAGAATTAATCGGTCTTGCCTTCGATGGTAACTGGGAAGCCATGACTGGTGACCTTGTTTACGATCCGGCTTACAAGCGCACCATCAACATGGATGCACGTTACGTGCTGTTCATTGTAGATAAGTATGCAGGCGCTCAAAACCTGATCAACGAGATGACAATTGTGAAGTCTGATAGCCCTGGTGCTGGCGACGCTGCCAAAACTGATGCCAAGCCTTTATCTGCTCAGGAAGAGCTACTGCAGGCTGCTTTAAAAGAGGCTCAGCAGAAGCTTGACAATGGCAGCAAACAGTTTAAAGTGAAGAAAGAAAAAGGAGATGTTGAAGTTAGTATCAAAGTAAGAGACTAACTTCTGATAAAGCACAAACAAAAAAGGCGCTGGAAAATTTCAGCGCCTTTTTTGTTGTACTATTTTTCAATTAGAATCCAGGGTTCTGAACAATGTTAGGATTCACTTCAATTTCACGTTGCGGTATTGGGAAAGCAATTAAATTACTACCAAATGGTATGTTACAGTTAGTCTTACCAGGGCAGTCATCACCTAAACGAACCAAGTTCCTGCCTAATCGGAAGATATCAAAGTATCTGTGTCCTTCAAAAGCCAATTCAAGTCTTCGCTGTATCAGTATTTCTTCCAGCAATTCTCCCGGAGGAGGTGTAATAGCTGGAAGTCCAGCCCTTGTTCTGATTCTGTTTAGGTCCTGAATAGCAGCAGCAGTATTACCTAACTTAGCATTAGCCTCTGCACGATTTAGAATAACCTCAGATAGTCGCAGAATGATTGGAGCACCCAAACCCGGAACTCCAGCTAAACCAGGATATTTATATGCAAACTGGTCAGTCTCTGTACCTTTTGTTGCTGTTCTTATAACACCTTTTCTGACATCGCCCGTTGGATACAGGTTTATGATTTCATCAGTAGGGCGTACATCACCATAGCCTGTAGGTAAGAAAATATTACCTAAGTTATCAGAGCCTCGGTTTTCGTCTGCCTCGAATGCCAACTGGAAGATCGCCTCAGAAGAACCATATGTACTAAATGATTGAACATAGTTGCTTTGTGAAATCAAGCTAAAGCGATTCAAAGATGGATCATTTGCTGCCTCTACTACCTTCGCATTATTACCTTGGTACAGATAAACCCTTGATAGTAGTCCTGCAGCAGCGGCTTTGGTCATTCGCTGTGGTATAAGGCCAGCATCAGTACTCAACAGACCTTGAGCAGTTGTTAAATCTTGTATTACCTGTGTGTAAACCTCAGCAACAGTAGCACGCGGAGGAGTACCTATTTCAGTTCTAAGAACGATAGGGACACCTAGCTTTGCCCCATTTTCATTAAAATATGGCTGGGCAAAAAGCCTTACAAGATCAAAATGAGCTAAGGCCCTAACAGCATATGCCTCACCTAACAGTTGATTACGCTCTGCTTCACTTCCGCCTTGTACATTCTCCATAGCGGCAATGATATTGTTTGCACGGGCAATAACGCTATATGCAACGTTCCAGAACGACTCTAAATTACCGTTGTTAACTGTAAAGTTAAAGTCCCTGAAGGCAAGATATCTGTTCGAGTTTCTGATCGCAACAACCATGTTATCAGAAGCAACTTCTGGAATCACGATATAATCACGACCGTAATAGTTTACACTTTGCATTCCGTCATACATACCAAGCACCGCTGTTCGAATGTCCTCGATAGTACCAAGTGCATCTTTATCACTTAATGATAACTGTGGCTCTATTTCTAGCTTGTCGTGACAAGCTGACGTACCAATACTGAGTGCTGATGCTAGTATGGCATAATATATATACTTTTTCATGTTAATCTTCATGTTTAGTTCATCAATTGCTTAGAATCCAAAATCTACACCAAATGTGGCTATTCGTCCGTTTGGATAACGGAAGAATTCTGTACCATTTTCTGCAAGCTCAGGGTCAAATCCAGTGTAGTCTGTAATAGTTACAAGGTTTTGGCCTTGCAAATAAACTCTTACACTTGATAAGCCTGCCTTACTGATAAATGGCTTTGGCAGATTGTAGGATAATACTACGTTTCTAAGTCTTATATAGGACCCGTCTTCCAGGTACCTGGTCGAGGTGCCATGTGCATTGTTGTTACCAGACCCGGCAATAGGGAAAGGACGCATCGATATATCACCTGGCTGTCTCCAGTGGTCCAGCACTACATCAGATTGGTTGAAACCATATCTCAAGCCATCACTGTCCAAAATTTGTGAGGTTTGATTGTAAATGTCATTACCTTCGATAAAGTAGATAAAGGCTGATAACTCAATACCTTTCCACTTAAATGTATTGTTTAAACCACCGTAGAAGTCCGGTTCAGCGTTTCCTACAATCATTCTAGGTGCCGCATTATAGCTACCTGTAACTCCACCTTCACCGTCTTTCCAAAGCGGTCTACCAGTTTGAGGGTCCACACCTTCATAGTCTCTCAGGTAGAAAGAGCGAATAGGCTCCCCTTCTCTGATAACCTGCGTTCCGTTTGGTATATCCTGCCCTCCAGTAAGTTTTTTAACTTTATTGCGGTTACCTGCTATGTTAAAGTCTGTTGTCCAGGCAAAACCTCCGGTTAGGTTCTGCGATGATATCACAATTTCCAGACCTTTGTTCTCTACCTCCCCTACGTTTTGAATAAAGGTAGTAAAACCAGATGTCGATGAAATTGGCACTTGTAACAGCAGGTCGTCAGAGCTTCTGATATAGTAGTCTACGCTGGCATTTACTCTTTCAAACAATCCGAAGTCCAGCCCTGCGTTAAAAGTTCTGTTTTTCTCCCAGGTCAGGTCAGCATTCTCGAGTTGTGATGGTAAACTAGCAGGTAAACCATTATAAGCAGCTGTGAAAGAGTATAAACCTCTTGATGCGAAGTTACCAATGTCTGCGTTACCAGTGATACCATAACTCAGTCTCAGTTTTAAGTTTGACAGGAAATCAGTTCCTGATAAAAAGGACTCATTTGTGACAATCCAAGATAAACCTACAGCACCAAAATTTGCCCATCTATTGTTAGCACCAAATCTGGAAGAACCATCTCGGCGGAAGCTACCTGTAAAGAAGTACTTGTTTTGGTAGTCGTAATTAATCTGGCTTAGATAAGACAGGAAGTAATAATCTGTAGCAGTACCACCAATAGACTCTGCAGTTGCTGCAGTTCCTAGGTTTGTAAGGCGGCCAGATGCAAATCCCGTACCCGATACATCAAAACCATCTCGCTCAAACCGCTGCGCCTCATAACCAACAAGTGCTGTAAAATTATGTGCCTCTCCAAACGTTTTAGCATAGTTTAGCAGGTTTTGTGCGGTAAGTGTAATGTTCCGGCTAAATATGTTGGTCTTTCTACCCTGAGAGTCAAATCCATCCGGAGTAGTTGGATCAGTGAAGTCATCCTCGTCTATACCAGTGTAATCTACTCCTAGCACCAGTTTATAGCTCAATTGATTCGGAATGATTTCGAAGCGACCTCTGGCGTTACCTATACCTCTTAATGTGTTTGTAACCGTAGGGTTAAGTCCAGTTGAGCGGACAAAGTTATCCTGTGTAAAACTTTCAAACTCTCTTCCGACAAGTAGTTCTCCCGTTACAGGATCTGAAATTCTATCCCATGGCAACATGGTGTAACTACCAAGCAAAGGACTATTGAACTGGTTTCCTGGTGATGCAGATAATTGGTCTGTATAAGAGATATTAAGGTTAGCACCCCAGCTAAACCTGCTGGATGGATTGTTATCGAGGTTAAATCTGGTTGAGTAGCGGCTGAACTCACTACCTATCAGGATACCTTCTTGGTTGAAGTAACCGCCAGAGAAGAAGAATCTTAAATTTTCGTTACCACCTGCAGCAGACAGGTCATAGCTTTGGGTAGTACCATTTCTAAAGGCAGCATCAATCCAATCAGTATCAACATCTCTATCTGGGCGCAGACGTAAGACAGTTGCTTCAGACAACCCTAAGTTTCGAAGTCCTTCTCTGTCGTATTCGGTAAGCTGCTGCGAGTTCAGTACATCAAAGTCGCCATGGTTAGGAATTGTTTGGCCATACTGTGTACGAAGTGTAAACTGTGTTTTCCCTGCTTTACCTCTTTTAGTAGAAATAAGCACCACACCATTGGCTGCCCTTGAACCATAAAGCGCTGTGGCAGCTGCATCTTTCAAGATTGATATACTTTCTATATCACTTGGGCTAATGGTGCTTAATAAGTCTGCAGTAGGTGTGTTCCTTGTAAAGTCGCCAGATTCAATTATTACACCGTCAATAACATACAATGGTCCTCTACCAGCATCAATTGATCCAGTACCGCGAATACGTATATTAGCTGCGGCACCCGGCTGACCACTACCTACAGTAGACAGAACACCTGGAGCTCTACCTTGTATAATTTGGTTAACGTCTGCAAGCGGTACAGTTTCAAGTTGCTGAGATTCAACTACAGACACAGAACTTATCAGTTTCTGCTTGGTTTGCTCACTGTATCCTAGCACCACAACCTCACTTAGTTGTTGGTTATCTTGTTGCAATCGTACAGTTATGTTGGATTGAGCACCAACGGGCACCTCTTGTCTTGTATATCCTATATATGAGACCACCAGTACTGGATTTGTCTCAGGAACTGTAATTGAAAAATTACCAAAAGCATCCGTTGTGATCCCTGTCGAGGTACCTTTTACAACGACAGTAACGCCAGGCAGGCCTTGGTCAGACTGCGCGTCGACCACCTTACCTGTTACGGGTCTGTCTTGAGCTATACTTTGATGTAACAAAGCTAGCATCAACACAAAACACAGGAGTAAAATTTTCTTCATGAGATGTATTTTTTTGTTGAACATTAAATAAAACTGGACAGCACGACTTTTGCTGCTACAAACTAACAAGGAATACCTGAAGGGATTCGCCACTTTAGCAACAGAAGTGTATCGCCTGATATAAATACTTAGTATTCAACAATTTGTTTGCTTATTCAATCTCCATCTTTATCTAATTCCACTCCTCTTAATGTGCTAACTTAGATTCTTTTAATTATTATTCTTTTACATAAAAAACTTGCTCAATAATATGATTATTACAATATATTAAGAGAAAAATTCTTTCTTTTGTTTTATTCATTTTATGGTTCATAATAGGTATTTAAACATTCATCAAGGGCTGGTACAATATTGGGTTTAGTCAGAAAGGTTTAAAAATATCAATATTACCTCCATTTTAATCTTTAAATATGAAGGATCGTATAAGCTTGATATTGGTAAAGTTATAATCTACAGTTGGTTGTAAATATTAATACTTTTTTCAGATTATTGCTTTTGAGCATAATTTCAACATCAGCTCTGGGGCAAACTGATGCGCCTTTCGGTGCCCGTGCGGCAGCTTTAGGCAATGCTTCTGTTACCTTACCCGACCTGTGGGCATTGCACAACAATGTAGCAGGAATAGGAAGCTTACAACAGGCTCAGTTAGGAGTATATGCAGAAAACAGATTTGGGATGCGGGAGCTGAGTACTGTAGCCCTGCTAGCTGCTTTTCCCACTATCAAGTATGGGGTATATGGTGTTAGCTTTAGCAGATTCGGGGATGAGCTTTATAGCCAGCAGCACTTAGGAGTTGGTATTGCCCATAAGTTGGGGCAGTTTAGTTTGGGAGCAAAGCTGGATGTATGGCAAATTGCTGTGGAAGGCTATGGGAGCCAGAAAGCAGCTGCAGTATCTGTGGGTGGCCAGGCTGAGGTGATACCAGAGTTATACTTTGGCGCTTATGCTTCTAATGTAAACCAAGCTAAGCTAGCTGCTTTCGAAGACGAAAGGTTGCCAACTATCATGAAAGCAGGTCTAGCGTACCGTCCTTACCGAAAGTTATTGATCACCGCAGAAACAGAAAAAAATATAGACCATGATGCCACCTTCAAAGCAGGGCTGGAGTACCAAGCGCTAGAAGAAAAACTCTATTTACGCAGCGGCTTTACATCTCTTACCAACATGTTTACCTTTGGCGCAGGCTTCAAGGCCAGGCACTTACTAGTAGATTATGCGTTTGGCAACACCACTCTTTTAGGCAACAGCCATCACCTATCGGTATCTTACTTATTTATTAAAAGGCAAGCAATTTAAGGGTGCATTTTCTGTGAAAGCCGCTTAATAAAAGGCTCTATAGTTAAACCTTGTAGTGTAAGCGATATCAATACAACAGTATAGGTGATGGCAACTATAAATTCACGGTGCATGTCGGTAGTAAGGGAAAGTGCCAGTGCAATGGAGATACCACCCCGTAGGCCACCCCACGTCATGATAGGCAGCGTGTTAGGAGCAAATGCCCGGTTTAGCCGCAATGTATAAGAAGGTACGGCCAAGGCAATATAGCGTACCACCAGCACAATTACCGTCGCGATTAGCCCAACAATAATATAGTTGCTGTGAAACGGGATCAGCATCAGTTCCAATCCAATTAGTACAAATAGTATAGCGTTCAGTACCTCATCCACCATTTCCCAGAACTTTGTAAGGTAATCTGCTGTGATCTCGCTCATAGCCAATTGTGTACCCTGGTTACCAATAAGCAGGCCGGCAGCAACCATGGCAAGTGGCCCGGAAAAATGAAATAAATGGGCGATAGTGTACCCACCTGTAACTACAGCCAAGGATATCAGCACTTCGGTCTGGTAGTGATCGATGCGCCTCATAAAGTAAAAAGCAACATAGCCAATAAGCAAACCCAGGCCAATGCCGCCGCCAACCTCCAGCAGAAACAGCTCCCCGATAAAACTACCAGAAATATTCTCTACACCACGCTGAGCTACCTGAAACAGGGCAATAAACACCACAACGCCTACCCCATCGTTAAAAAGTGATTCGCCAGTTATACTTACCTCCAGTTGTTTGGGTATGTTGGCCTTCTTTAATATGCCTAGAACCGCAATCGGGTCGGTAGGTGAAATAAGGGCACCAAACAGCAGGCAGTAGATGTACTCTATAGGTTGATTGAGCAACTGCAACAAGTAGTAAAAAGCGGTGCCCGTTACGAAAGTCGAAATCATTACCCCAATGGTAGCAAAAACAAGTATAGGCCACTTGCTCTGCCGCAGCTTCTCGAAATCGGTGTGCAGCGCACCTGCAAAAAGCAGGAAACTTAACATAAACTCCAGTAGTACTTCCGAAAAGTCTATTTCGCGAAGCCACCCTTCCACAGAAGCCTCAAAGGCTGGCGAAACCTCTCCCAAACCTTGCACAAGAAGCGAGATGAGCAAACCTGCCAGCAGCAAACCAATAGCACCGGGCAGTCCGATGTACTTCTGGTTGATATAGGCGAATACTGCAGAAATAACAAGTATAGCCGAGAAGATATAGAAAAACTCCATGTAACTATTTATAGGTGATGTATAGTAGTGGTAGTACGTGTATTACACAAGATATTGTTTTTCCGATGCAGCTGTAGAGGCCTATGATGCGAACTTTACTTTTATGCCTGCTTATAATTTTACCCATACGCCATGTGCAGGCGCAGGAGTATCCACGCCAGCAAATAGATTTTGACCTTTTTGTACAGGAGCTGTTTGCCCAACAGGAAGAAGACGATATTCCCTATGAGGACTTTGACGAAACGTTATTTCAATACTACCAGCGCCCTATTAACCTGAACCATACCACCCCAGAAGAATTAGCTTCACTGTTTATACTTTCGCGCCCACAGATCGCCTCCTTTTTTAAGTATACAGCTGAGAACGGAAAACTGCTGAGTATTTATGAGCTACAGGCCATACCTGATTTTGATCTGCTTACCATCTACCAACTGGTGCCTTTTGTACATGTAGATGATGCTGGCTTAAACGCAGATCAGCGGCCATTGTGGCAACGGGTGATCGGTGAAGACAACAATGCGCTTATACTTCGCTATGAGCGCACCTTGCAGCAACGCCGGGGTTATATGCCCCTCGATACCAACGGACGCGCTAGCAGCCGGTACGCAGGATCTCCGGACAAGCTATACATGCGCTACCGCGTAAGCCACACCCGCGACTACAGCCTGGGCATTACAGCAGAGAAAGACGCTGGAGAGGAGTTTACATGGAGTCCCACCACACACCGCTACGGCTTCGATTTCTACTCAGCACACTTACAGCTTTACAACAAAGGGAAGTTTAAAACTATAGCCCTCGGAGATTATCAACTGCAGATCGGGCAAGGTTTGTTGTTATCGTCAGGTTACAGTGTGGGCAAAGGGAGCGAAACAATTACAACTGTGAGCAGGGCTAACTTGGGCATAAGGCCTTATAGTTCTGTGCTGGAATATGCCTTTTTCAGAGGCGGAGCGATAACCTATACTTTGGGCAAAGTAGATATAACAGGCTTTTACTCAAACAAGCTGATAGATGCCAATGTGCAGGCGCAGCAGGACACGCTAAGCCGATTCAGCGACTTTTTTACCGGCTTCCAGACAACAGGCTTCCATCGTACTCTAACTGAGTTGGCTAATAAGGATCAAGTGCGGGAACAGATTTATGGTAGTAACCTTAACTTCTTGTCTGATGACAGGTCATTAACGGTAGGATTAACCGCGATAGGCACCCACTACAGTTCTCCGGTCCAAAAAGCAGGGGCACCATACCAGCGCTTTGAGTTTGGAGGCACCAGCAACTATAACATTGGCACCAACTACAGCTATACCTGGCAGAACGTGTATCTGTTCGGTGAAACGGCTGTAAGCAAAAGCGGTGGAATGGGTACCGTCAATGGCTTTATCGCTAATTTATCCAATAAAGTAGAGCTAGCGATGGTGTACCGCAACTATGCACGCCATTTCCATACTTTCTATGGCGGAGCGTTTGGCGAGGCTACCCGAAACATTAATGAGCGTGGTTTATACACCGGCATCAAACTAAAGCCTTTTGCCAAATGGGAACTGACGGCTTACTACGACCGCTTCCGGTTTCCGTGGCTGCGCTACCGGGTAGACGCCCCCTCACAGGGCGATGAGTATCTGGTGCGTTTATACTTTAAACCGAACCGCCAGAGCAGTTTGTATGCGCAGTTTCGCACCGAAAGCAAAGGATTAAACGCCGCCAACAACACCACAAGTATAGACTATGTTGCGCAGACGCTACGACGGAATTACCTGTTATATTATGAGTTTGCTCCGACTAAAACAGTTACCTTAAAATCCAGGGTTCAGTTTAGCAGTTATGAGCAGGAATCGCCGCAGCAAACAGGTTACCTCATCGCCCAGGATTTTAACTTTAACTTTGGCAATGTCCGCCTTAGCACCCGCTATTCCATTTTCGACACCGATAGCTATGATACCCGACAGTATGTGTATGAACGTGATGTGCTTTATGCTTTTTCTATCCCTGCCTTCAGCGGAAAGGGCACCAGGGTTTATGCGTTACTTCAGTTTAGCCTTTTCCGGAATATGGATGTTTGGGTAAAGTATGGCCTTACGCACTACCGCAACCAGGACACCATTGGCTCAGGCTTAGAGACCATAGAAGGTTCAAGGAGGTCGGATGTGAAGGCGCAGTTAAGGTATAAGTTTTGACTAGGCCTAGGATCTGACCATCAGAGCGTTTGTCGCTCTCCCTCCAGCCACTCTTTAAAATCGGATGCGCGCTCTTGGCTCACAATTACTTCATGAGTAGCCGCCGGTTTTAGCTCTATCTTCAGTTTTCCTTTAAAGTAGCTGTGTATCTCGGCGAGGGCATGAAAGTTGGCTATAGTCTGGCGGTTAAGCCGGAAAAACTGTGTCGGGTTTAGAGTGCCGTCAAGCTCCTCTAAGCTGTAGTTAACAGAATAGCGCTTCCCTTCAAATGTCATCAACTGTACCACTTCGTCATCGCGGTAAAAATAAGCTACCTGTTCTACTTCTATGGGCAGTAACTTGGATCCGGCTTTTACAAGAAAACGGCTTTTATACTTTTCTTGTGGCTGCTGCAGGCCTTGCAGTACCGATTGTAGTTTATGCAGCACTGGTGCAGCAAACGTTTCCCGCTGTTGCTTAAAACGAACCAGAGTCTGTTGTAGCCTGTCTGCTCGGATAGGCTTGAGCAGGTAATCCAGGCTGTTCAACTCAAAAGCCTTAACGGCGTAAGCATCGTACGCTGTGGTAAACACCACAGGTGCCTGTGGGATTACCTCTTCAAAAACTTTAAACACGGAGCCATCAGCTAAATGTATATCAAAGAAAATCAGGTCGAGATCTGGGTTAGACTGCAGAAATTCTGTTGTCTTCTTCACTGTGGGAATAATGTCAATGATCTCTGCCTGCGGCTCAAGCTTTAGGATCAGGTTCTGGAGGGTACGTGCTGCTATCTGCTCATCTTCCACTATCAGTACTTTCATCGGCTTAACGTTAGAAGTGGTACACTAACTTTGAACAACTGCAAGTCATCTGTTACCTGCATGGCTTTGTCGGTAAGGTAGCTCAGGCGCTGCTGCAGTTGCTGAAGGCCTAGTTTTGTAGAGTGCACGTCGTGGCGTTTCTTTACCGAATTGCTTACTTCCAGATAACCATCCCTCTCCATACTTATCCAGATACGCAACGGCTCCTCCTCTTCTATGCTATTGTGCTTGATGGCGTTTTCCAGCAGCATTTGCAGCGTAAGCGGTGGCAGGTAAAAGGAAGAATTATCTGCATTCAGGTTCCAGTCTACACATAGTGCATTTCCATAGCGGTTTTGCAGCAGGAACAAGTATGATTTCGCCAGTTCTACCTCTTCATTTAACGGCACTACCTCTTGTTCTCGGTGCTGAAGGATGTAACGATAAATATCAGACAGCTGCAGTAGGTATTCGCCTGCCAGCTTAGGCGACTCCTGTATCAGGCCGTAAAGTGTATTGAAGTTATTAAAAAGAAAGTGCGGATCTATCTGGCTTCTGATGGCATCAAGCTGCGCCTTTGCCGTTTCTTTCTGAAGCTGCTCTGCCTCTATTTTAGCGTCTTTCCACTTCTCCATAAAGTATAAGCTCAATTGCAGACCTGTTACCAGAAAGGCAAAAAAAAGTATGAAGCCGTTTACCATCAGCAATACATACCCAAGCGAACCTATGCTTCCGGGTCTTTCTAGGTAAGTAATGCTGTACCATTTGTAAATACCATACGGGATGTTACAAATTACCAAGGCGCCGAGGCAAGTATAAAACAACTGCAGAAATAATCGTTTACCCAGCCCCTCCGACCACAAAACGGTCTTGTCCAGCTTACTCGAAACCCAGGCCGCCCATTCCCAGATCAGGAACAGAAATGCGGTAAGCGCCAGAAATACCCATACGTTAAACCCCGATGGCTCCAGGTAACTGGCTGCAAACGCTATCACCGACAGCAAGGCTGCAATAAACAGCGAGCTAATAAACCGGAGCCTTCGGGTATTCAACATAATTATGATTTTTTGTTTTGTTGCTTTCTCTTTGCCTGCACAGGCCTCAGATAATCATTCGCCTCCACATATTCCAGATCCGGCGACTCTTTTATTAAATCTCTCAGGTATTTTACATGACCGGCACCTATTATAAGAATTATGCGTTCTTCAGGTCCTGAAACTATCCTGTTCAAGTTAGCAAAAATCCTGATGTTACGCTTGTACCAGTCTGCCACCAGATCAGCTCCAACGTAGTTAGTGCCTTTCCCTATGGTCATGGCCATATAATATGGCTGGTGGTGCGCCAATATATTCTCTGGCTTATTTATATCGTAGAGCAACTCCGGCAGAGTTAGCGTGGCAATTTGCTGGTTTTTTTGCTCTGTTGTTTGCTGCCCATGTGCCATAAACTCCTGCAGCTTATCCTGCTGGTTGTTTTGCTGCATAAACGCCATTACCTTCCCAAAATCAAATTCTGCATTAGCATCTACACAGTATACTTGCTGATGTCCCATCAACTTAGCCAATCTGAAGCCCAGTTGCTCTCGTTCGTTAGCTGTTAGCTGAGTTGTGCCAGCCAGATAACCTTTATACTTCAACTGTATTATTGAATCTACTTTTGGTGTGGCAAAGGCCTCTACGGCTACCTTGGTTGGCTTGTAAATTTTAAGCAGTTCCAGCACCTGCTCAATCTCCCGCTGCCGCTTTTCTGCCAGCATGTCGTCGAACTTTGGATTAAAAACGTCTAGCCCAGGATTGCCGAAGTGATAGGTTCCAACAATCAGAATCTTTGGTTTGCCTACATTAGACTGGTTGGATTGACCTGCCGCCAAAACAGGCAGCAGGCAAGCCAGAAGGTAAACAAGTAATTTTTTCATAGTCTTATTTTGAGTGGTTAATAATAATCAAATGTAAATCTGAGACTCATTTTCCGGAACAGAAGCACATCTGAAGCCGGACATAGTATAGCTGAAATGGGAAACTTACAGTGCGAAGCAGCAATCTAATTTATACTTGCTACCTGTGGTTGCGCTTCGGTTACAGCCACCTCGGGTGGGGTATAGAGATACTTTTTAGTTAGGCTGTAGCCCAAAAGGCATAGCACCTCCACGAGCAGCAGTAAATAAGGTATACCAACTATAGGCTCGCTCAGGAATTTAAGCTTCAGCAGCAGGTACTCTTCCAGGAAAAGGCCCGCGAAAAGTATAACGAACACAAACGGAAGCGTAAAGAAACCCAGGAACCATAGCCAGCGACGGCGGTTTTCGATTTGCAGAAAAGCGGCGGTTAATGGTGGTACAGTACAAATCAGGATTAGGATGATGGTAATCCAAAAGGCGATCTGAGAATCTCCGTATAGCTGCCTGGCTACCCATTGCTCATCATTATACCCCATAAAGGCAAACATAATGCGGTTAATAGGAAAGTTGGCGAAAATGAGTGCAAAGCCAAGCTGCCTGTTCCTGTTATCAGGCTTACGCAGTTTGTACCAGCCAAACCACATTAGCCCAAAGGTAAAAGCAGGCCCGGCTACGGTTGCCCAAAAACTGTTGGGGTTACCATCGCAGGAAGAGCAAAGTACAAAGGAGTTGAAGGTTTTGTAGCCCCAGCAGCCACAGATAGCCGCACCCGCTACGTGGTGTACCATCTCATGCGACAATCCGGCCAGCATTGTTAGCAGCAGGAAAGCTAGTACATACTTTAGGTTCAATCTTATTTTCATAGTTTTAAGTTTATACCCAAAACTACTTAAGACTAAACCATCGAGAAACAGACAATAGCATGAAACAGGAATAAAGAACCCTGAAGCAGGAAGATTTAGCTTTGTACCAGACTTACGCTTTGCTAAGATGCTTCAATGGTTTACAACTTTCTTTTACGCTTGCTCCTGTTACTTGTCCGTCATGGCTAAATTCCAGATGGCAGCACTCCAGAAACAGCGCTTTAAGCTTTTCACGCCCACGTTGTACCCGCGACTTAGCTCCCGAATAAGATATGCCCAACCGTTCCGCAATCTCTTTCTGGCTAATCTCTTCCAGTTCACTCAGGCGCAGTGCCTCTGCATACTCGGCAGGTAGCAGGTTAATAAGCGGTTCTACCAGTGCTTCTACATCATGCCGGGTATCTTCTGGCAGCTCGCCTTCTGCAAGCTCCAAGTCAGCTATACTTTGACGGCGGCTATTCTCCCTGAAAAAATCGTACACGGCGTTGCGCGTTATCTGGTACAGCCATGCTTTTGTATTCTTCACCTCCTGCAGCTGCTCGCAGTTTTTGTATACTTTCAGGTAGAGTTGTTGCAGAATGTCGTTAGCTTCATCTTTATCCAGTATGCGCTTTTGCACAAATCCCTTTAGTTGGGCCTCGTAAGCCAGAAACACCGGGGCAACTGCAGAACAGCTATCATCGGCTGCCCTGCCAGCATTATTTGGGGTGGTGCAGCAGTTTTCCATACTTAAATAAACGAAAATAAAATAAATATAGCAGCAACAGCAAGTATAAACAACCTGCCGTCGCTGCTATTGATGTGTTTTATTTTGTACTAAATGGCTTATACTGTCTCTGTTATTGTAGCTTTAGCGTTTGCACCCTCTCCGTATACCGTAGCCTCCCCGAAAGTATAAAACGCCTCCCAGTCTACGCCTTGCGGGTCTGTTATCCACGATTTCTCCGACTTAGCATAGCAGCAGGTGCATTTTCCCTCTTCTCGGATAGCGCCTTTTGCCTTCTTTAAACGGCCATACACTTCTGCTAATTCTTCTTCGCTCTCGGCCTGAATACCTAAGTGCTCTATACCTGCATTATCAGGGTGAAGAGAAATGGCAAAATTTATCCGCGGGTCTTCCAGCATCCACTTAGCGTAGTCTTCTTTCAGAACAATTGGGGTAGTGCCAAAGAGGGCTGTATAAAAAGCAACCGACTCATTCAACTCTTTTACTCTTACATTAACGTGAAATCTTTTCATGGCTTGTCTCCTTTCCGGTTTTTATTTATAACCTGATGACGGAGCCATCCTGAAAAAGACGCAGCCTTTTGCAAAAAATTTACATAAGACTGTTATTCAGTCTTATATCTTTAAAACAGAGGCTAAGGGATATTCTTCACAAACACTACCTGCTGAGAATCCCCTTTAATGATCTGGTTTAGAAACTCTATATATTTTGGATAAAGGTCTTTGCTGTAAGTGCCTTTGCCCATTTGAAGCGATCTAATGTATGTTACTCTCTGGCCGTCTACTTTTATACTTGTTTTGTACTCGCCAAACTCCGACTTGTGTACCGCATCCTGTGGCTTATGCTCCAATGTGTAGCCTGTTGGCAACTCATACGTTATGGTATCCAAATCCAGGAAGGCCATAGAGCGAACGACATTTGTTTTGCGGTTTTCGAGCGGCTCAGGGGCATAGCTCCACTTGTTCATCAGGTTCAACGTTAAAAACATACGCTTTCCGCTAATAGTGGCGCTCTGCCGCAGGTCCAGTTCCAGTTTTTCAGTAACAGATGGCAAGCGCTCCTTCTTCTGCTCCAGCGTGAAGTTAGTGATTTCGAAAGCCGGGATTTTAGTTTGCTGATAGATCCACTTCTTTTGCTCATCAGGCTTGTAATGGTGCATCACATCGCTGCGCGACTCCTGCTGCAGGCCTGTGTATAACGTTGATACAATTGCTTTGCCATTGCCTTTATCGTCGAGTTTTACGCTAATGGTTCGGCGCTGCACATTCTCATTAATACCATAATCAGGGGTTTTTATCAGTTTGCCTCCTTCAGGGGTAACTAATAAAGCATGGCGGCTGCCTGTGTGGCTACCATTGTACCCGGCTGCAACATCCTGGCTGGTGCACTCCAACCAGATGCCGTTATCGCCATTTGGCACATACAGCAGTACGTGGTTAAACTGACTGCTGGGGAAATCAGTCAGGATGTCATCTTCATCATCGCCGGCACGTATCAGGGCCTGATAAGAGTTAACACCCACCGCCTTTAGCATTGCTTGTGTATAGTTTGTAAGTGCTTTACAATCGCCATAACCTTTAGCATCAACAAAGCTTGCCTCGAAAGGCTGCCAACCACCTATACCTAGCTGTATAGAAACGTAGCGTGTTTTGCCTTGCAGGTACTCATATACTTTCTGTATCTTCTCTTCCGGAGTTTTAGCGCCTGCTACCATGCTCTGCAGTTTCAGTACTGTCTCGGCAGGCAACGCGTCGCGGCCTTGGTTTAATTTGTCTATAAACTGGCCATAGCTTTTCCAGCTATCCATATTGCCCTGATAGCCATCTACTTCAAATTCAGTAGGCGCTGTGCGTACGATGGGCACCAGTTCTTCCAACCCGGCTCCAGATGGCTCCTTACGTACTGGATTCAAATCTTTTACCTCCCACAAGTATACATCATGTGTAGCGGTAGCCTCCTGTTTTACTTTTGCAGCCAGATTTTTTTCGTGATAACGCAGCTTCATACCTTTTGGCATTTCTACACGCAGACTTGCCGATTCTACCTTTAGGTTCTCCTCGTCCAGTGGTATCCACATCGGATAGAACATCATGTTCTTTGAGGTAGTTTGGTACTCGTACTCTACGGTATAGGGATATGTAATGTGGATCAGATCAGCAACTTTTACTCTATTGTCATCAAACAAAGAGCTGTTAGACACTGCACTTACATCCTTAATATCGCTATTCTTAAGCTGTTTTACTTTTTTGCCGTTCGCATCGTAAAGGGTGCCTTTTATAGTGTTAACCTTACTCAGTTTATCATACGGTACATAAAGCTTGGCGCGATGGTCACCGTTCGGGTTAAGTATAGTTATTTTTGTTTTAACGGTAGTGGTAGCGTTGTTTATAGCGTTTACTGTAAAAACAGTCTCCTCAGACCGGATGATAATATTTGGTTTGTCTTCGGCTTCTGCTGTTACTATGCCTGCCGCTAAGTATAAAAAGCCGGCAACAAGCATCTTCAGAGTATAGATGTGCCTCATTTTGTGGTATTTTAAATTTAGAAAAAAAGCTCTGGGTCTATCTTATAATAAAGTCTTATTAAGACAGACCCGGAGCTTAAGCAGCTATTATCTACTTGCTGTGGCAACTTTTTTAATTACAAGCTGCTCTGCATGTTTGGCCACAATTTGATTATAGAACTCTTTTAGGTAAGGATACTCTGTTGCGTAAAACACTGCTTTGTTAATGTTGATCTTACTCATAATCTGCACCTGGTTACCTTCTCTTTCCACGAGATACATAAAGCGGCCATGCCCTTCAGGTAAGTTAACAGCGATGTTTTTAGGCGCTTCGTCTATTTCGTAGCCTTCTGGTAGTGTAAAGCGGCAAATGTATGTTTCGTCTATAGGAGTTGCAAAGTCTACCGGATACATGCGTTCCTTTAGCTTAAAAGGATTCTCCTTCTCTCCGTGACCCATCATTGGGTTTAAGTAAATTACATCGTTTACCTGTCCACTGCCCCCGGCAGTAAGGTTGTAGGTTAGGTTTAAGGAGTTGCCTAGTTCATTAAGGTTCTCAATCTTGGGCTTGCCAACTTTCAGGTTACCCACCTCTTTTGCCAGCTTTTCCATATACTTGTCTTCACCCTCTTCTTTTATTGTTTTGCGCATGTATAGGGCATTGTATCCACCAGCCGACTCTGTTCCTGTACCGGTTATATCACCTTGATTATTGATAGCTAGGTCTGCGCTAAACAACTTTATGTAATTGGATGCAGGCTTAATATCTACCCAACGATGATCGGTTTTCTTTACCAGTCTTCCCATACCATTCAGGCATCTTACCGGAAGCATACCGGCAGGTAGAAGCGGTTCTGTAGCATCCAGGAAATATTCTTTATCCCCAATTTTAACATGTGTCACTACATAATTAAATTTGGTAAGCATAGGTGGGCCATGGCGCAACTGCCCGTTATCGCGAGTGCTTAGTAGTACCGGAGAGGCATCTAATCCTGCTTCTAACAGCATAGATGTCATAAGCAGGTTAATTTCAGGTACACTTCCGGTTCCAGACTCATATACTTTGCGGATAGGGTCTTTTGTGTAAATGCCATACTTGCCATTCCAGGTCATGCGTTTTCTGACCAATTCATAGATAGCATTCATCTGCTGCTCCGGCTCCTTGTTCTTAGCCATCAGGGCTGCCAGTGTTTCTTTAAAGAAGCCGTTCCTTTTTAGCTGTATACCAAAATCTTCGTTCTCCAGCAGCTTCTTGGTTACATCGTCCCAATTACCAGTCATTACGCGCACAGGCTCGTTCGGAAATCTAACCCGCTCTAGCTCAAATTCTATTTTTGACTGATAATCACTTAGAGTGGTAATGTACTTTTCGCCTTTTAGGGCTGGCACATCTTTCATAATCCAATAGTATTCATTGTTCTGTACCTTGGTTATGTTTTCCATGGCGCTGCTTTGCTTGGTATCGTCTACAGACAAATAGCCTTGCATCAGGAACTTGTAGTCAAAATACTCAGGTATCTGAGCCCTGTACTCACTGTAGACAACCGGAATGGAATGCTGAAACTCCCATTCCCGCATTGTATAAACAAAGTCTGAGTAGATAGTATAGTTTATGTCCAACACAGAGCCCTCCTTTACATTGGGCAACGAAAACTTTTTCAGGTGTTTATACTCTGATTGTTTTTCATCAAAAACATCCTTCGACTCCAGCTTAACTTTCTGTTCTTTCCCGTCTACTAGGTTAAAAGTATAAGCTTTAATGTTGCTCACTTTTTCCTTGGTTGTACCATTTATATAGTATGGCACCGTAACATTTGCCCAGTCGTAACCAGCTTTTTTGAGAATTTTGATGCGGATATGGCGCTCAAAAACGACTTGTATTTTCTCGTTAAAAGCGAATTTAGTACTACCGTGGTCATAAAGTATAACGGCTGCCGCACTAGTATCTTTGTCATAAGACATCATTCGCAGTTCTGCTTCCTCAACTTTACCAAAGCGTTTCTGAGGGTTTTGCGCATAGCAAATAAAGCAGCACAATAAAAAAAGGGATGTAAGAGTAAACTTTGTTTTCATAGGCAATAAATAAATTTTTCAAAAGGGAGATAATTTGTAGTGATTTTGAGCAAGAAGTGTGTTACAATAATTCCTGTATTTTAACTTCAAACAAACACTAACATAAATAAAACATTATATTACTATATAGACAATGTTTTAGACAACTTTATTTATCCGATGTTATCCACTGTAAGTAATATTGACAGGAACCAGGCTTATATAATGTATTTACTTAAACCCATTTTAGCCACAACAAGAAAGCTACTGTTACTTTTTTTGCTTTGCACTTGCACTGTATCTCTAGCTCAAGGCAAGGCTAGTGACCGCAAGGCCCTAAAGGCGAAAACAGCTATGATAAAAGCTTCAGGAGGTGAAAAAGCTTTAAATGCTATTAATCTTTTTAGCTACTCTATTCTAAAAACTTCCTATGGTACTGATACTATTACAACTCGAACTGATTATATTTTAGATTTAAGCCGACAGTATGTGGAGGAGAAGCAGTTTACTGATATCGACTCTACAATTAGATGGACTGATGCTACCGGTGCATGGATTATACTGAATGGCAATAAGTCAAAACTGCCAGAGGATGAAATCAAGCGATTGCAGCGCATACTGCTCACAAATTTTATATCTATGCTCAAAAACGATGCACTAGAGTACGTGTATAAAGAAAGTACTTCTTATAAAGGCAAGACTGTTGATATAATAAAAGTATATACCCCCAGCAGACAGAATTTAGTACTGGATCTTTTTATAGATAGTGAGAATGGCCAAATACTTACGTCATCTAAGCCTGATCCAGAAACAGGCAAGTATTCTTATTATGCCGATGAACTAGATTACCAGCATATTGGTGAAGGTGTGAAATTTCCTTTGGTTTACCAAGTGTGGATTGGAGGTAAAATAGTAACCGAAGGACGATTTATGGATGTGGTAGTAAGAAAATAAACCAAAGCGGCGGCCAAGGGTGATTAGTTGTAAGGCTAAAAGCGCCGCCGCTTTGGTTTATTCTATAGGAAGGATGAATAATTAACTTTGTTTTTCCAGAAGTTGCGGCAAGCTTCGCGCTGTTCCTCTATGAATTTGGAATCTCGCTTTAATTCTTTCCAATTTCCAAGTCCAAGCCGCTCACATAATCTGAAGAAGCTATCGCCTTGGTTCTTCTGACCTTTTGTTTGAACGAGGCTGCTTAGCAAGGGTCTACCGTTCTTGTACTCACTCTCTGATATTTCATCAATAACTTCTGTAAGCATTGATTTTTCGTAGGAGTTTTCGAGGTTAAGGCCTAGCTCGGCTTCGTAAATAAGGTTTTGGAAGGTCATCAGATTAGCCCTGCCGCGAGCTACTTGAATGAGTTTCTTTCGTACGCGTGTATTCATGGTATGAAAAGTATTTAGAGACAGACAAGCTTTAGCAGGAGGCTAAGTAGCCCAAAGCATTGCCCATGTTTAAAATAAAAGATCTATATATTAAATTTAACGTATCTTTTGCCGGAATGGTTTCGTAGGAAGCGCGATTTAACGTATAAACGTTAGAAACAGTTTAATTATTTTGTTTCCAGCTGCAGTCTTGGCTGCTTTTCAGAAAGGTATTTCCAGTATCGTTTGGGGATGTGCCTCAAGTGTAACTTCGGATTTTTCCGCTCTGGAATGTTTACGTGGTCAAAGTATACTTGCCATAGCTGCTTATACTTGTCTTCCTCCTCCGAAAAGATATTATTTGCCGCTGAACTGGTACGCTTATCTGGCTGTGACTCCAGATTTACCAGCGTTACTGCGTTTAAATCGTAAAAGGCGCCGTACTTGCGCTGCGTGTCATAAATAACCCACCGCTGATCTGCATAGCGCTTTTCAAAGTGTTGGATAATCAGGGGCAGCACATTAAAATCAGGAGAGATGGTGGCATAGTATAAATCATCTGCCGTTTTCTGGAATCGCACAAAGGCCTCCATACGGTGCTTCTCCCTGAACATTTGCTTTGCTGCCTGCTGCACCCGCAACACACATGAAGCGGCGTAGTTGTCTTCTATACATTCTTTAGAATCTATAGCCAGCTTCATATAATCAAACAGCAGCATCTCGAACCCCGGTTGCTCCCACAGGTATGTATGATATAAGGCCTTAAGCGCACCAACCGATAGCTTCTTCTGTAGGCCTTTCCATACACGGCTTACTTTTTCCTCGTCGGTGGTTACGGCTATGTTCTGGCCAAACATACTTGGCTGCGCCAGATGCTCCTGCTCAATGGTATGGGGCCAGGTTTTGCGCTCGTAAGCCTCAAACACTACTGTCAGCAGTCCTTCAAAAGTGCCGTCGTAAGTGTAAAGCCCCATAGTAATTTTATTTGTGGCTGTTTGTTCCTGCCTTGCTTTTCTCACCGCCCTCTGCCTGCATCCTCGACGAAAGGTTCTTCAGCTGTGGCACCAGCATATTCAGTTTGCAGTAAAGGGAAACACGGGCTACTTTCTGGTTTTTTCTCATGACTATAACTTTCTTAGCTTGTATGGTTTGACTCGTATTAGATGATTTCTTTTTATTGGAGGCCATGGCACTAATAATAAAATTTAGCCTACTTGTTTAAACAAGTCCAACTGCTGCGTTAGCAGGGAACTTCTCACTGAGCCGTCACCAAACAGAATGCGGCGCTTCAGGGTCTGAGAATCAAAGTCCTGACGATACATTGTTTTTGTCTGGCAGGTGATAAAATATTTTGCACGTTTAAGCACCACTCCCATCTGGCGCAGGTTATCGAAGTTAAGCGGTGTAAACCGCCTTGCCGACACTATTTTCTTTGCCGACTTTACTCCTATTCCCGGCACGCGCAAGATCATCTCATAATCGGCAGTATTAATCTCTACCGGGAACATGTGGCGGTTTCGTAATGCCCAACCTAATTTTGGGTCAATATCAAGGTCGAGGTGTGGGTTTTGCTCATCTACTATCTCCTGCACGTTAAACCCATAGAAGCGCATTAGCCAGTCGGCTTGGTAAATGCGATTTTCACGGATAATGGGCGGCTCTGTTATAATAGGCAACCTGTTGTCGCTACTGATAGGCACATAGCCGGAGTAGTAAACACGCTTTAGACTATAGTCTTTGTAAAGCTGGTTAGACAGCTGCAGAATCTGGTGGTCGTTCTCGGCAGATGCGCCAACTATAAGCTGTGTACTCTGCCCCGCCGGAGCAAACGCCGGCGCCGACTTAAACAGCTGTTTTTCCTCTTTTGCAAGTATAAGTTGATCTTTAATGCTACCCATCGGCAGCAATATCTCTGAGTAGTTCTTCTCCGGGGCAAGTTGCTGCAGACTCATTTCAGAGGGTAACTCAATGTTTACACTTAACCTATCAGCGTACAAACCTGCCTCCTTTATGAGTTCGTCGCTGGCTCCAGGGATGGTCTTCAGATGGATATATCCATTAAACTTTTCCTCCTGACGCAGCTTTTTAGCCACACGCACCAACCGCTCCATCGTATAGTCAGCATTTTTGAAAATGCCTGAGCTCAGAAAGAGTCCCTCTATGTAGTTTCGGCGGTAAAAGTTGACAGTAAGATCCACTACTTCCTGCACCGTAAATGCAGCCCGCTTTACATCGTTGCTTTTGCGGGTAACACAGTAAGCACAGTCGAATATGCAATGGTTAGTAAGCAGTATCTTCAGCAGTGAAACGCAACGACCGTCTTCAGTATAGCTATGGCAAATTCCCATGCCTTCAGCATTACCTAATCCTTTATTCTCATTTTTGCGTTTTCCACCGCTGGATGAGCAGGAAACATCATACTTGGCAGCATCTGCTAATATCTTTAGTTTCTCAGTTATTCTGCTTTCCATTTACTTTACATTTTTGTTTCTGCAACGGTTTAAAGATAACACTTTATAGCTTAATCACCCAATATTATTAGCAATTTTTATAAACCTACTTATCAACAATTCTAATTATGCTAATACATTTAGCAAAAACCATCTGAGACAGCCAACCCAAAATTGCTCTCTATTTAAAATCGGCAACGTTACCACACATCTGCAGTATTAATTCGTTATATTAGAAAGATTAATTATTCCGCTACCCGTACCCATGCATCCAGTACACCCCAATGTAAAACAGCTACTTTGCTCCATGCTTTTTGGCCTGATGTTGCTGTACACGCAGGTGTGCTCTGCCCAAGATCCGGTAAAGCCTAAACAGGACAGTGTAACAGCCCAACAGGATACCACCAAACAAAAATTTGATGAGCGTATTCTAGATAATCTCCGTCGCATGTCTGAGCGGAAAACCATTATGGGCAAACTGCTTGATGCTATACTTGAATTTGACCGGAAAGAGCAAGAAGTATATGGTTTGGATGTGGAGCTAATACAGCGGGAGTATGAGAAGCACAACTACAAGATTGTAAGGCGCCTCGACATCGTAACACTAGATGCATTTGGCTACTCCATAAACGATTCTACACGTGTGCCACGCAATTTTTTTGAGAAAGCTGGCAATGCCATTCATATCAAAACCAGTCGCGGGCTGGTGCGGAACCAACTGCTGTTCAGACGGAACGAGCCACTTGAGCCCTTAGCTTTAATAGAATCAGAACGCTTACTTCGCCAGACGGATTATTTGCTGGATGCCCGTATTGTAGTCAACGAAATAACTACCACCGACGATAGTGTGGATGTTTATGTAGTCACGAAAGACGTTTTTAGTATGGGCGGTTCCGGTTCCTTCACTCCATCGTCGGGCAGAGGCAGAATTTCCCTGCGCGAGCTTAATTTTTTGGGACGAGGCCACCAGGTACGCGGCACTTACCGATTTAACATGAACCGTCCTCGCCCCTGGGAGGCGTCCGGCGCATACTCTATACCAAACATCAGCCGTACTTATATAGGCGCCGACCTGGTTTATACTGACGAGAATTATTATAAAGAGAAAAGCGCTTACCTGCACCGCGACTTCTTCGCTACCAACACCAAGTATGCGGGCGCAGTGGGATATGCCGACATCGAGGAGCAGATCTTACTGCCGTTTGCCCCAGGAGACTCCATTGCACGTTTCGGCGACCTAAAGTATAACCGAAAAGACGTCTGGCTGGGGCGGGCATTTAAGTTTAAAACATACCACTTAGGCTACGAGCCACGCGGAAGACTGATAGTTGGCCTGCGGATGATAGACACGGATTACTCAAAAATCCCAACTGATAACTTTCAAAGTAACGTATTGATGCTGGGAAGTATAGGCTATAGTGTGCGCAAATACTACAAAGACCGCTACTTATTTGGATTTGGCAGAACCGAGGATATTCCGGCAGGTACACTGGTTTCTTTTACAAGCGGCTACGAAAAAGGAAACGTAACAGAACGGAGATATTTTGCCGCCTCTACGTCCTATGCCAGGTACCGCACCCAAACCGGCTACTTTTATGGCAGCGCGACCTGGGGCTCTTTTATCCGCGACGACAGATGGGAACAAGGCGTACTGGAGCTGGAAAGTTTATACTTTACTGGATTAAAGGAATGGGGCAACTGGAAGCTAAGGCATTACATACAAGGTAGGGCCACCTTCGGCATTAACCGCAATCCCGAAGAACTGCTCGCTATAAACAACGAAAGCGGACTGCGGGGCTTCAGGTCAGATCTGCTGAGGGGCTCACGGCGCGTTACTTTTAACTATGAAGCCAACCTGTACACGCCATTCTCGCTGTTAGGCTTCAGGCTGGCAGCCGTTATGTTTGCAGATGTTGCTTGGCTGTCAACGGGCAACAAGAGTTCGCCTTTCAAAAACACCCCATACCGTGGCTATGGCATCGGGTTCCGTTTCAGAAACGAGTACCTCTCCTTTAGCACCATTCAGTTATTGCTAAGCTATTATCCTAAGCTGCCGCCAAACGAGAACTTTGATAGTTTTAGAATTCTGGAGTCATCGCGCCCATATTATGATTTTACCGACTTCCGGTTTACTCGCCCTGGCGTGGCAAACTTCAGGTAATTGAATTTCTACAATGCGCTTAACCTACTGATTTATAATTTGTTTTACTCCATAGCTGTTAGCCGACGCTATTCTTTAACAGCACGCAGTTAAACTTTACAGTTTTTACACAGTCTAAACCTAACAATAGGTTAATCCTGCTTTCAGGCCTCTGCGCTTTTTGTTAGTTTTGTAAAGCAGCACATTATACTCCAATCAAACAAAATGGTAGAACTAGGCGATTACAACGAACTGGAAATTGCACGCGAAGTAGATTTTGGCGTTTACTTAACCTCTGAGGATGGCGACATACTGCTTCCTACAAAGTATATTCCGGAGGGTGCCCAGGTAGGTGACCGCGTACGTGTATTCATCTACCGCGACTCGGAGGACCGTATGATCGCCACTAACCTGCACCCTTACGCCACGGTTGGGCAGTTTGCCTGCCTTACCTGCACCGACGTTACCCCGTTTGGCGCTTTCCTGGATTGGGGACTGGAGAAGGACCTGCTGGTGCCGCTCAATAACCAGAAAGACAAGATGCAGGTAGGCAAAAAATATTGCGTGTATTTATACTTAGACGATGCCTCGGATCGTGTGGTGGCCACCTCCAAATTAGGCAAATACTTGCAAAACGAGCACATTCAGCTAACAGAGAACGAAGAAGTGCAGTTGTTGGTGGCAGGCTTTACTGATCTTGGCATCAAAGTAATTATCAACAACGCTTACATGGGTATGCTGTACCGCAACGAAGTGTTTAAAGACCTGCACCTAGGCGACACCCCAACAGGCTACATCAAGCACATACGCCCTGACAACAAAATAGACGTTACGCTACGCGCACCAGGAGCCACACAAAAAACAGAGTCTGATGAGGCCTCTGATAAAATTCTGCGGTTACTGCGCGAAGGCCGTGGTTGGCTTCCGCTATCAGATAACAGCACTCCGGAAGATATTTACCAGACATTGGCTATGAGTAAGAAGACATTTAAAAGAGCTATTGGCGGCCTCTACAAAGCCGGACTGATTACTTTGGAGGACGACAGCATCCGCCTTAAATAACACATGATCCATACTCACTTAAACAAAACACTTAACCTTTAACAGCTGCGTTGCACCTTCCGCAGCCAAGTATAATGTATTACAAACTTTTACCACTTATTACCGCATTCTGCGTTATTACCAATCTAGCCTTTGCCGATAAAAACAATCCTGAGGCAACTACAAAATTTAAAACCACTACAGCTCAGCGTACTATCCAGGCGCCAGTGCTGGATGGTGTTTTAGAGCCGGAAGTATGGCTAACAGTAATGCCTGCCACTAACTTCATTCAGTTCGACCCAATTAACGGCAAACCCTCAAAACAGAATACGGAAGTGTACATGCTGTATGATAACGATGCCATCTATATTGGGGCAATGATGTACGACACCGCTCCCGATTCTATACTTACACAACTAGGCGACCGAGACTCCGGTGAGAATAACTCTGATATGTTCGGCGTGTACCTGGATACTTACAATGACAAACAAAATGCCTTTGCCTTTCTTGTGTCGGCAGCGGGTGTGCAAACAGATATAAAAATCTCCCAGGGTAGAGAGGACATCAACTGGGATGCCGTGTGGGCCAGTAATGTAAAGCGAAACCAACAAGGATGGACAGTAGAAATACGAATACCCTATGGTGCAATCCGCTTTCCGAAAGCGGCCGTGCAAACCTGGGGCGTAAACTATATGCGTATTATCCGGCGCACGCGCGAAAAATCATATTGGAATCACGTTAATAACTCTGTTTCAGGGTTTGTGAACCAGGAAGGCCGTGCCGTTGGTATTGAAAGTATAGAGTCGCCGGTGAGGTTACAGTTCACGCCATACGTATCAGGTTATGTTAACCATTATCCCTCTAATGTTGAAGGCAAAAGCAATTACAGCTACTCTGTAAATGGCGGTATGGATGTGAAGTATGGCATTAACGACGCCTTTACCTTAGATGTAACTTTAATCCCGGACTTCGGACAAACACAGTCAGATAACCAAGTGCAGAACTTATCGCCTTTCGAAGTGAAGTTTAGCGAAAACCGCCAGTTCTTTACGGAGGGTACAGAATTATTTAATAAAGCAGGATTGTTTTACTCCCGCCGTATTGGTGGTACTCCCCTTTTACATGGCAAAGCAAAAACCTTTCTAAGTGACGGCGAGACACTGGAAGAAAACCCGGATGTTAGTAGCTTGGTAAACGCCGCTAAAGTATCTGGTAGAACTCGCAATGGCCTTGGCATTGGTATTTTTAATGCACTTACCCGCAATATGTTTGCCACAGCCAAAAACGAGGAAGGCGAAACCCGCGAAATCCTGACAGACCCGTTCACTAACTATAATGTGTTTGTATTGGACCAGACACTGCGCAACAACTCCTTTGTTACGTTTACCAACACCAATGTTACCCGCTCACAGGATTTTTACGATGCCAATGTTTCGGGTATTCAGCTTCGCTTCGCAGACAGAACAAACACCTATGCCGTGCGTGCCGGTGGTAACGTAAGCCAGTTATTTGGCAAACATGAAGGGGAAGATGTAACGCTGGGCCACCAGTATAACATCAATCTAGCAAAAGTAAGCGGCAACTTTAAGTATAGCCTGAACCACAGCGTAGAGTCTGACAAGTATGATATTAACGATCTGGGCTACATCAGGAACAACAACGAAGTAAGCACTTCGGCGCAAGTAAATTATAACTTCTATCAGCCTATCTGGAAATTCTTAAGCTGGAATAATCGCCTGAACGTGAACCATAGCATGCTGTATGCTCCGCGTGAGTTTGTAAGTACGAACTTTGGCGGGGGCCATTCTGTAAAGTTCCGCAGCTTTACCAGTGCGCACATTAACTGGTCAGTGAGAACCGGCAATGCCTACGACTATTTTGAGGCCCGTACTTTCCCGAGGGTGTTTGTTAAGCCGCCGGCCTTCGAAGCCAGCAGCGGCATCTCCACAGATTATCGCAAACGCCTGGCATTTGATGCATCTTTGGGCCATTGGGAGTCTGACCGCTACAACCAAAGCAACTGGTGGGGCAGCTTTAACCCACGATTCAGGGTAAATGATAAGCTACTGCTGGTAAACGGCAACAACTATAGTATAGAAAAGCACAACATCGGGTTTGCCAAAAAAGAAGGCGGCAACATTATTTTCGGTGACCGTGATTTGAATGTACTTACAACCACTCTTAACGGCTCATACATATTTAATAACAAAACAGGCATTTCGTTAAATATGCGCCATTACTGGTTCAGGGCAAAGTATAACTCTTACTATAGCCTTACAAGCGATGGACAGCTAGAGCCGATAGAAGCGAGTGTAAATAACATCAACACCAATATATTTAACGTTGACCTGGTGTATACCTGGCGTTTTGCACCGGGCAGCGAATTGCGTGTGGTTTGGAAGAATGCGATCCAGGATAAGAGCAATACCCTGACTCCACTTTATTTCGACAATCTTTCACGCACCATGAGTGCCCCTCAAAACAATAACTTTTCTGTTAAATTACTGTACTTTATAGACTATATCGCCATCAAAAACGTACTTTCTGCATAAGCCATTTCTATGCAGAAAGTACGATATGCACTTATTGCCGGAGCCAGCGGGTTAGTAGGAAGCCATTGCCTTGATCTGCTGCTAAAAAGCGACAGGTACAGCCAAGTAATATCTATAGGCCGACGCGATTTACCCCTGCTGCACCCCAAACTGGAGCAAAGAGTAGTAGATTTTAACAAACTGCAGCAGTATGCCGCCGAACTAGCCGTAGATGATGTCTTCTGCTGTTTGGGCACTACCATCAAAAAAGCCGGATCAAAAGAAGCCTTCTACAAAGTAGACCATACTTATGTGGTAGATTTGGCAAAGGTAACCGCTGCTAAAGGAGCGTCTCAGTTTATAGTAATATCTGCCCTAGGAGCCGATGCCAGTTCTATGTTCTTTTACAACAAAGTAAAAGGAGAGATGGAGCGTGATGTACAACAGGCCGGATTTGAGGCGGTGCACATACTTAGGCCATCGCTGCTGCTCGGCGAACGTACCGAACAGCGCACCGGCGAAGAAGTAGCCTTCAAGCTTATGAAGCCCCTCAGCGGACTGATGATAGGGCCGCTGAAAAAGTATAAACCCATAGAAGCCGAGACAGTGGCCAGAGCCATGCTATACGTGGCGGCACAGCAGCAAAAGGGTACGCACATCTACCCTTCCGACGACATTGCAGCATTAGGGGCTAAACTGTAGCCTGAGTTATGCCGTAAGCTGCTTGCAACTACTTTTATACTTTATGCACGCACAGCACTTACACCACGTCTTCCCGAAAGCTTCTCAATACGACCCGGAGTGGGTGCGAAAGCACTCTATGGGCGAAAACGTGCTATTTAACCTGGAGAGCCTTACCAAATCGCTGAACCTGAAGCCCAGCATGCGCGTGCTTGACCTTGGATGCGGCAAAGCCATCAGTTCTATATTCCTGGCTAAAGAGTTCGGTGTTAAAGTATGGGCCGTTGACGAAGCCGTGTCTGCCAGCGATAACTACCAGCGCATCCGCGAAGAAGACTGCGAAGACCTTGTAGTACCCATCGAAGCTGATGCCCGCGCCCTGCCTTTCGCTGAAGAATATTTTGATGTAGTGATTGTAGTAGACTCTTATACTTACTTTGGTACAGACGAAAAATACCTGCCCTACATAGCCCGCTTTATAAAACCTGGTGGTTACATTGCCATTGTAGATGTATGTTTTACCAAAGAAATTGAAACGCTTGACCAGGTACCTGACTTCCTGCAGGAAGATTACCAAAACTACTGGTACTTTGTGCATACCATAGACTGGTGGAAGAAGCTATGGGAGAAGACTGGCCTTGTAGAAGTGCAGGCAGCAAAGCTCCTGAACGAAGCTGACCTTGTGCGCGAAAACTATGTCAAAGATTTTAAAGACTCAGACGAACCTGACCCCTTTGCCAAAGCGTTGGAGCTTGATGAACAGCACTTTATCTCCTTTTTTAAATTAATTGGCTGCCGCACTAAAAAAACAGTGTACCTCCAGGATTATAAAGTTGAACTTAAAAATCAGGACAGTACACAATAAACACAGATAACTCCGTTAGAAGTAGTAATTTTGCCTGACCTAAAGCCTATAAACAGGCTCAGGCAAATACTAATCTTTCAATTTTTTTATACCTAAATGAAAACTTTATTACGCATTACTTTTGTATTGGCTGTAACGCTGAGTGTGAGTGTTGGAGCTCAGGCACAAAGTGGCTACACCACAGGTATAGGTCTGAGAGGCGGTGTTGCCTCCGGTCTTACTATTAAACATTTTATTAAGAGCGATGCTGCTATTGAGGGTATCATCAGCACTAACTTCAGACACAGGGGCGCAGTAATTACCGTACTTTACGAGAAACATGCGCAAGCTTTTAACGCAAGAGGTTTGCAGTGGTATTATGGTATCGGTGGGCACGTTGGCTTTCATGACGGTCGCCATTATTATGACCGCGACCATAAGCATTATTACGATGATCGTGTCGTAGCTTTAGGTATTGATGGTGTATTGGGTCTGGAGTACTACATCCGCGACATTCCGTTTACCATCGGTGCAGACATTAAGCCATACATAAATATACCAAGCGGTGGTGGCTTCTGGGACAGCGCCCTACATGTGCGTTATGTGTTTTAATTGTTAACTTATCAACCGCTGATTTTTGAAATCAGCAAAGTATAAAAGAGAAGGCCTTGCTTTACTGTAGCAAGGCCTTCTCTTTTATAAGCATTTAGCCAGCACTAGTGTGTTATGTTGTATATAAACCTACCAACAGACTCTCCTACCATCAGACCTACACAAAAAAGTATAACAACCACAAAAAGAAGTACAAGAAGAGAAAATTTTGCCTTGGCAGTGCTACAGGTAGTAAAGAATTTCATCATGGGGTGTTAGTCAAAGTATAGTTCTCCGGTATATGCCTTTCGCATAATTCAGATTTTGAAACAGGCTGTTTCTTAAATATAGTATTTTTAATTTAAACTATAAAAGGCGAAGGTTACCTGATTCAGGTAACCTTCGCCTTTTATAGTTAATCTGATAGACTTTAAAAAGCTATGTGCAGCAAGGCATCGCCCTGGTTTACTACAGGCATATTGTTTAAGCCGACAATGTAGCCGGAAGCCGGAGCGTTCAGTCTTACTTCCATCTCGCCGTAAGGATCGGTTATACTTCCTATTTGCTGGTTCTTTTTAACGTACTCTCCTATTCCGATAGATGTGCGCCACAGGCCGGCATTTTTAGCGCGAAGCCAGATGTCTTTCATGCATATTACACTTGGTTCTGTTGGCTCTGTGTGGTTGGCCATCATGCCCAGGTGATGCAGCACACGGCAGGTACCCTCTATTCCTAAATTTATACCTTTCTCATCAAAGCGCAGGCTCTCGCCAGTCTCATACACAAGTATAGATTTACCTAATTTACCTGCCTCTTTGCGAAGTGAACCCTGCCGGTATGGGGCATTCATGATAAAAGGTGCGGCAAAGGCTCTGGCTAACTCTTCGTTTCTGTAGTCACCCAATACGCAACGTATCTGCGGATAATTGGCGCGACTAGAGCCTCCGGTATGGAAATCTAATCCATAATCCACATAAGGCATTACTTCTTTCATGAAGCGGTGCGCTACGCGGCTGGCCAATGAGCCATCACGATTTCCCGGAAAACTGCGGTTTACGTCCTTCCCATCCGGCACCTCCCTTGAAAAGTTCAGGAAACCGTAAATGTTAAGTACCGGCACGGCTATAATGGTACCCTTAAGCGGATAGAGCATTTTTTTGGACAGCATCCTGCGGATGATCTCGGTGCCATTTACTTCGTCGCCGTGCATGCCAGCCATGAGTAATACCACGGGGCCATCGTGCACAGAGCGGAAAACATATACAGGTATTTCTATGACAGTGCCGCTGGGCAATTTGCTGATCACTAGCTTTGTCAGCACTTTCTCTCCACGGTCTATACTTCTACCGTTGATAACGATTGTTTCCGGCATGCTATTCTTTTACTCTCTTCTTTGGCTTTTTCTTTGTCAGCCCTTCCAGATACTCAATTACTTTTCCGGCAATATCTTTCTGCGTTGCTTTCTCAATTCCCTCCAAACCTGGCGATGAGTTTACTTCCAGTATAAGCGGCCCTCTTTTGGACTGTAGCATGTCTACACCAGCTACTCCCAGGCCCAGTGACTTGGCAGCCAGCAGCGCAGCGGCCTTCTCTTGACGAGATAGCTTGATCAACTCGGCTTTACCGCCACGGTGCAGGTTAGAGCGAAACTCGCCTTCCTTTCCTTGGCGCTTCATGGCCCCAACAACCTCGCCGTTTACAATGAAAGCCCGGATATCAGCACCACCGGCCTCTGCGATAAACTCCTGCACAATAATACGCGCCTTCAGGTTATGGAATGCCTCTATTACAGACTCTGCCGCTTTTCTTGTCTCGGCCAATACTACGCCCAAACCTTGGGTACCCTCCAATAACTTAATTACAAGGGGTGCACCGCCTACTTCTTTTACCAGTTCCGATGTTTCTTTAGAGTAATTGGTAAAGGCGGTCTTTGGCATTCCCAGTCCGGCGCGTGAAAGTATCTGGAGGCTGCGCAGCTTATCTCTGGAGCGCACAATAGCCTGTGAGTCTACGGCAGTCTTCACCTTCATCATCTCGAACTGACGCACCACTGCTGTACCGTAAAAAGTAACTGAGGCACCAATTCTCGGAATGATGGCATCAATATCTGTGAGGCGTTCGCCTTTATAAAGTATATGCGGATCGCCCTGCTCAATTACAAGGTCGCAACGCAGGTGGTCTAATACTACGGCTTGGTGCCCCCGCTGCTCTGCTGCCTCTACCAGGCGGCGGGTAGAGTATAGCTTAGGGTTACGGGAGAGGATGGCTATCTTCATAGAGTTATTCTTTCTGCTTTTGTTTGAGTTTAAACTTCTGCGCGACGTTTTTACGGGAAACATCAACAATAAACCGCCCTTTCAGTAATTTTCTTCCGATAAGTACCGGGTATTTCATGTCGCTGCGGTCTGAGAGTGAAAAATCGGCTTCTATCACTTCATCAAAAAGCCTGATCTTGGTGCGGATTACATAGCGCTCCTGCTTCTCTCCTATCGAACTTTTTATCTCGCGCAATTCATACTCGGCAAACCGAAGCTTTTTATGGTTGTACTGTGGATGAGACGGGTCTAGCAAATCCAAGCAGATAACTTTTGTACCATCGGGCATAGTTTCTTCGTGTATGTCGGAGCAGTGGATCGCAGAGGTATAAGCACCGGTATCTACCTTAGCCTCTATTTCCTCTATGTCCAGCTCCGGAAACGACACTAGCTCCCGCCGCCCAATAAGCTTCTTTTCTATTTTAGTTTTGTCTGCTCTCATCAGAGGCAAATTAGGAATTATGAATTACGAATAATGAATTATGATTCAGATTTTTTCAGAAAAGTATAAATCATGTTACACTTCCTTCGTTAAATCACGACTTATTTTCCATTCATCATTGCTAATTATCAACTCGCAATTATTTAACGTAGCTGATGCGGTAAATCGCGTCGTTCTTATCGTCAGACACCAGCAGGGCGCCGTCAGGCATTACCAGCACATCTACAGGGCGACCCCAGTCTTCCTCGCCTTGCAGCCAGCCCTGGGCAAACGGCTCATAGGCAGTGGCATTTCCATTTTTATCTACTGTAACCTGCATTAAGCGGTAACCGGATTTCTTAGAGCGGTTCCAGGAGCCATGCTCTGCAATGATAATACGGTTTTTATATGCTGCCGGAAACATGTTGCCAGTATAGAACTTCATGCCTAGCGGCGCAACGTGTGCTCCCAGCTTTTGTACTGGCTTTACAAACTCACTGCAATTGCGTTTGCTGCCAAACTCCGGATCGGCTATGTCACCTCCATGGCAATAAGGGTAACCAAAATGCTGGCCTTTTTGGGTAGCACGGTTCAACTCGCACGGCGGAATGTTATCGCCCATCATGTCGCGGCCATTGTCTGTAAAGTATAAGTTCTTGGTTTGCGGGTGCCAGTCGAAGCCAACTGTGTTACGAACACCGTTCGCGTATACTTCCAGACCAGAACCATCAGGATTCATGCGGGCAATACTGGCATAAATTGGTTTGTCTTTGTTCTCGCAGATGTTGCAGGGCGCACCAACTGGCACATACAATTTTCCATCAGGACCGAAGGCGATATACTTCCAACCATGGTGGCGGTCTGTAGGTAGCTTATCATTCACCACCTCATACTTTGGCTTGTTGCGGTACGTGTTTTCTATATTTGGGTACTTCAGGATGCGGTTTATCTCTGCCACATACAGGTCTCCGTTGCGAATGGCGACACCGTTTGGCGTGTTTAGACCAGAGGCAACCTCTACTACTTCTTCTGCTCTGCCGTCTTTGTTCTTATCTACAATGGCAAAAATCTTATCGTTGCTGCGCGTGCCCGCGAAAATTATACCCGACGGGCTCAAAACCATGGAACGGGCATTCTTTACGTTTTTGGCATAGTATTCTATTTTAAAACCGGCTGGCAATTTGATCTTTGCCAGGTTCGCGTCCGTTGGTTCAGGTTCTTCGGCGCTTGCTGCTGCATCCTGGTTCACAGCCACACTTTCTGTCTCAACTGTAGCTTCTGCTTCGGCAGATGTTCCCTCAGAAGAGCAACTGGTGGTAAGAGCTAAGGCTGTAAAGCAACATAAGAGTAGGCGAAATGCTTTTTCCATTTTTTGAGTGTAGTTATAATAGCTTTGTATAAGTATAAATCAGCTTTGGGTTATTTTACCACACAAGCAGGCTCCTGCTAAAGTAGTTAATTATTTAATTTTCCGGACACGCGTTTCCGGTGCAGCAGTTCCGCCACATCGCTTAGTAAATTAGAATGTCCCGTTTTTAGCAGTACCAGCTCCCCCTGGTCAAGTGCCTTCACAAACACACCCACACGCTTCGGTGTAATGATCTGATCATACTCTCCCAGGAACATGGTAACGGGTACTTTATACTTGTTAAGCAGGCCAACTATGTGACGGATATCGAAATTGAGCTCCCGAAAACCGATCCAGCTACGGTACACGCGCAGGCGCTTGGAAGTGCTGTCCATTTGGTAGTGGGCAAAGCGGATAAGGCTTTTGTGTACCATGTTATACTTGTCCAGCATCCGCAGCAGACCAAAGAAGAACTCCGGCTTTACAACAGTGCGCTTAAACAACTGCTGCAGCCAACCGGGGTACGTAGCAATGTTGTACCAGAAGCTTGTTTTAATTCCGTCAGGTGCTATCAGAAAAAGTTCTTCTATGCGCTCCGGCATTGTTTCTACCAGTGTAAGCGCAAACTTGCCCCCCATACTAAATCCCATCAGGGAGAACTGCTCCAGGTTAAACTTCTCCAGGAAGTGCTCGATAAACTCCTTTAAGTATGGTTTTGTCAGCGGAAGATCATTTTTATGCAAGGTACTGCCCCCATGAAAGAACAAATCAAAGGCATAGATGGTGTAATCGTTGCCCAATGCCCGCTCCATACTTTGGTAGTACGCGCTGCTCTGCCCATACCCATGAAAAGCCAGCAGCGCCTTGTCTCCTTGCCCGATTACCCGGTAATGAAACTTGGATCTGTCTTTTAGAATAAAAGGCATGCTTGATTATTAGTTGATGAATTGTTGGATGCTTTAGTTAAGGCTATACTTTATCTCCGCTGTTTTGGATGTAACAACTTAGCATCTGAAGAAAAATCATTGAAAGCACAGCGATCAAAGATCAACCATTATAGTTTAGAAACCCCTCCCGATACAATAAACTTCATTACTTCGCTGCTTGGGGCATCCAGGAAAGTAATATTTCCGATCGGCACCAGGAAGAGTTCTCCGGAAAAATTGTACGAGTGCGGAAAGTATACGGCTACTTTGTCTTCACAATCTATACTGATAATAGTGTCCTGGGTAACAAAACCGAGCTTACAGTTTTCTGAGTTCTGCGACATCTTCACCATTACTGGTTTGTTGAACTTCTGATTATCCCCCACAAAGGCATCAAACAAATCCTTTATACTAGAATAGATGATGCTTACCAACGGTACCTTATGAAAGATGCGCTCTGTGATGATAAAAAATGGCTTAACCAGAAACGAGGAACCGATAAAACCAACCAGAGTCAGCAGTACAACCATCAGCAAAATACCAAGGCCTGGTATACCAATGTCAAGTAAACCATCCAGCCAATCTATAATGGCCACCACAATCCAGACGGTGATGGTAAATGGGGCTATTATCAGTAACCCATTAAGGAAATATCGAAATAAACGTCTCATATTTTGTTGATCACAAAAAAGGCTTTGCCGAAGCAAAGCCTAAATGTAGCGAAAATGCTCTATAGTATAAATGCTATACTTACACTTCGGCCAGGCCTAAATTTTCAATGTGAGTAGCTACCCTTTGCATCAGCCACATAGGTGTAGAGGTTGCACCGCAGATGCCAACGCTCTGTGCATTTGCAAACCACTCAGGTTGCAACTCCTGCTCATTCTCTACAAAGTAGCTGTTTGGGTTGTGCTGTTTACATACGCTGTAAAGTGCCTTTCCGTTGGAGCTCTTTTTGCCACTTACAAAAACCAGCACATCGTGCTCTGTAGAGAACTTAGCTAACTGAGGCTCACGGTTAGACACCTGGCGGCAAATACTGTCGTTGGCGTTAAAAGCTGGCTGTGTACTATCTTCGTTTGCCTGCTTGATACGCTCCTCAATCAACTCTTTTATATGATAAAAGCCTTTGGTGCTTTTGGTTGTCTGGCTAAACAGTGTTACCGGACGTGTAAAATCAATTTTGTCCAGGTCTTCCTCTGTAGTTACAATGATTGCCTCATCGCCTGTCTGCCCTGCCAAACCAATCACCTCCGCATGTCCCACCTGTCCGTAGATCACGATCTGACTGGCTTCGTTCAGACCACTATCGTAAGCGTGCTTTACACGGTTCTGTAGCTTTAGTACCACCGGGCAAGAGGCATCTATCAATTCAATATTATTCTCTAGAGCCATCTTATAGGTTTCTGGTGGCTCGCCGTGTGCTCTGATAAGTACTTTGCAGTTGCGTAGTTCTTTCAGTTGCTCTCGGTCTATAATGCGCAGGCCTTTTTCGTACAGGCGCTGCACTTCCATGCTATTATGAACAATGTCGCCCAAGCAATAAAGCTCGTCGCAATTTTCCATTTCATCCTCGGCCATTTGTATGGCGAATTCCACGCCAAAGCAATAGCCTGAGTTTTTATCGATGGTAACTTTCATAATCTTTTACTTCAATCCTGTTTAACAGCCTTCTCTTCGTTCTTGATCAGGGCAGATGTTACTCGCTCCAGCACAAAATCCACCTGCTCATCTATCGTCATATGCGAGGTGTCCAGCAAGGCGGCATCTTCGGCACGGCGAAGCGGACTTTCAGCCCTGGTAGAGTCGATAAGGTCGCGTTTTAAGAGGTTCTCTCTGATCTCGTCTAAGTTAACTAACTGCTTCTTCTCCAGCAATTCTACCTGGCGGCGTTTAGCACGTGTATCTACATCAGCAGTCATAAAAATCTTTACCTCCGCATCCGGAAACACAGCTGTGCCAATATCGCGTCCGTCCATTACAACACCGCGCTTTCTGCCCATTTTCTGCTGCTGCGCCACCATAGCTCTACGAACCTCCACTACTACACTCACCTCACTTACCTGGTTAGAGATGTACATCTTGCGTATTTCATCTTCAACATTCAGGCCATTTAAGAAAACTTCGTTGCGATTGGTCTTCGGGTTGTAATGAAATTCGATCTCAATGTTGTTTAGCGCCTCTCTTATCTCCTTCGGATTGGTAAGCGACACGTGATGCTCCAAGAAGTATAAAGTAACCGCACGGTACATAGCACCGGTATCAATGTAAGCATAGCCAAGGGCTGCTGCCACCAATTTTGCCGTTGTACTTTTGCCGCATGATGAATAGCCGTCGAGTGCGATTACGATCTTCTTCATAAAGAGAGAAATAATGGAGATTAATTAGAGTCGCAAGGGCAAGGTTGTTTACCACGCTTGCTCTTTTTCTGGTATTTAGCCGTTTTTTTCTGCTGTGGTGTTTTGTTAGAGCAACCAGCCAACGGACCTGTAGCCAGGAAGCATGCTAAAACCAAATATGAAATATACTTTCTCAAAACGACTGAATTTAACGCAAATATAAAGTAATTTACCGTTTTAAGCCTTACAACAAGGCAATTTATCAAACAAAACACAGCACCATGCACGCAGACTTTACCGTTTCCGGACATATCATAGATATACAGCAGCAAGAGACTTACAGCGGCACAGTTCATGTTTCAAACGGCCGCATTTCTAAAATAGTTCGTGAGGCTACAACTGCAGACAATTATATTTTACCGGGTTTTGTAGATGCCCATGTGCACGTAGAAAGCTCTATGCTTGTACCCTGCGAGTTTGCACGACTGGCTGTACCGCACGGTACGGTAGCTACTGTCTCTGACCCCCATGAGATTGGCAATGTACTTGGCCTGGAGGGCGTAGAGTACATGATAGAAAATGGCAACAAGGTACCGTTCAAATTCTACTTTGGGGCTCCTTCGTGTGTACCAGCCACTCCTTTCGAGACAGCCGGTGCCGAGATAACGACCGCCGACATAGAGAAATTGTTTCAGCGGGATGAGGTAAAGTACCTGGCCGAGATGATGAACTGGCCCGGCGTACTGAACCGCGACCAGGATGTAATGGAGAAAATTGAGCTGGCGCAAAGGTATGGCAAAGCTGTGGACGGACACGCACCCGGCTTGCGCGGTGAACAAGCGGCAAACTATGCTGCAGCAGGCATCACTACCGACCACGAGTGCTTTACCTCCGAAGAGGCTTTAGACAAACTAGCTGTTGGCATGAAGATACTGATACGTGAAGGAAGCGCTGCCAAGAACTTTGAAGCTCTGATTCCGCTACTGCCCGAACACCACCAAAATATCATGTTCTGCTCCGACGATAAACATCCTGATAATCTGGTAGAAGGGCATATAAACCTGCTGGTAGAGCGTGCACTGGCAAAAGGCAATAATTTGTACCATGTTTTAAGAGCAGCCTGTGTTAACCCAGTACTGCATTATAAGTTGGATGTAGGCCTGCTACAAGAAGGTGATCCCGCCGACTTTATACTTATAGATAACCTGGAGAGCTTTAATGTACAGGCGACCTACATTAACGGGCAACTGGTAGCAGCGCAGGGTAAGTCTAAGATAGAGTTTACGCCCAGCGAGGAGATCAACAATTTTGATACCGATGTAAAGGTGCCGCAGCAGTTTGAGATACCTGTAGGCGATGCGCACAAGATTCGTGTGATTGAGGCATTTGACGGACAACTGATCACAAAAGAAAGCTGGGCCACACCAAAAGTGCATAATGGTTTTATAGAATCTGATGTGGAGCAGGATGTGCTGAAGATCGCTGTCGTAAACCGCTATCAAAATACTATCCCAGCTGTAGCTTTTATTAAAAACATCGGGCTTAAAGAGGGCGCCATTGCTTCCTCTGTAGGCCACGACTCACACAACATTATTGCCGTAGGCGTAGACGATGAAAGTATAGCCAGAGCCGTTAATTTAATTATACAAGCCAAAGGCGGTGTAGCAGCTGTAGGTTTAGGCCGAGAAGAGCTTTTGCCTTTACCAGTAGCTGGCATTATGTCGGCACAGGATGGCTACAAAGTGGCAGAGGCTTATTCGGCTATTGATAAGATGAGCAAAGAGATGGGCAGCAAACTGGAGTCTCCTTTCATGACACTGTCGTTCATGGCACTGCTTGTTATACCTTCGCTTAAGCTAAGCGACAAAGGTTTGTTTAACGGTGATGTGTTTCAGTTCGTACCAGTAGCAGAGTAATCTTATACCAAACAAAATATAAATAGTTTAGCCCGCATAGGGCTGCCTTAAATGGAGGAGCTTATCCTTTTTCTGGTTGGCATTTTGGTCAGCGCATTTGGCACCATCATCGGGTTTGGCGGTGGTGTGTTTATGGTGCCCATCCTGATCATCTTCTTCGGCTACAACATCGAAATAGCCATAGGCTCTACCATGGCTGCACTGGTGCCAGCCTCTGTTATTGCCTCTGTGTTTAACCTCCGCGACAGAAGTATAGATTATGTAGTGGGCACGCTGATCCAGTTACCTGCTGTGGTGGGCACTGTGTTAGGCGCTTTTATGGTGGCTTTTCTGCCGGTGTTTAAGCTGCAGTTTATCTTTGCATTGTTTGTTGTAGCCATTGGTGCCACCATGTTTGGTCCTAAAAAGAAAAAGGTAAGGTCGAAGCGTTCCGGTGTAATGTACCGCATGCGCCGGATTCCAACTTCTTTTATCCGTAAGAACAGGGCAAAGCACCTGGCCTATAGAATTAACGGTGGTCTTGTTTCCGCTTTTGGGTTTGTGTCGGGTGTTATGGCGGGGCTGTTTGGTATAGGCGGCGGGTTTGTTCAGACTCCTGCCATGATCAAACTTTTCCGGATACCGCCGCAAATTGCCACGTCCACTTCCCTGTTTATACTTGTGATTACCAGCTTTACCGGCCTTATCAGCCACTTTTTGTTAGGCAACGTTATGTGGAGCCGGTGTTTGCCCATTGTGGCCGCTTTTGCATTGGGCGCGCTGGGTGGCAACTTGGTAAAAAAAAGATCCGGCCCACAAGGGCTGAAAATGGAAAAATTGATCGGTATCGGTTTATTTCTGGCTGGCTTCGGTGTGCTTCTGAACCTGGCCATTAAATCTCACTTCGGGTTCTCGTTTTAGTAAACTGCTTATAAACAAAAAAACCACCCGCAGCGGATGGCTTTAGTTATGTTGCACATAGAATTACTTAATCTGCGAAGTACTTATTAAGCAGGTTGCTCACCTTTTCTGTACTTAATGGCTTGGTCAGGTACTCGGCAGCGTATTTTTTAGAAGTCTCCGTGTCTTGTGGGTGAGTAGAGCTGGTAAGCACTGCCATTACTATATTCTTCCTGAAATCCGCATTTAGGCGCTCATACAGGTCCAGCATCTCAAAGCCATCCATTACCGGCATGTTAATATCCAGGAAAATAAGCTGCGGCTGAAAATAGTCTTTATTAGTTGTGTCGTAGTTGTTGTTGCTGATATTGTACAGGTAATCGAATGCCTGTTTCCCGTTCACGAAAGTGCGTATGTTCTCTGTTACCCCCAGCCTCTCCAGCAAACGGCGGTTCAGGAAGTTTGTAGTTTCATCGTCGTCGATGAGTAGTACGCCAGTAAGCTTTCTCATGATCAATTAAATATCAATAGTATCAACAATTGGGAAACGTAATGTAAAGGTAGTTCCCTCTCCAACAACAGATGCAACTGTTATACTTCCTCCGTAATTCTCAACTATCCGCTTTACAATAAACAGACCAACACCGCTTCCTTCAACATGGTCATGCAGGCGCTTAAATAGCTTAAACAGCTTTTCTTCGTTACCTCGCAAATCTATACCTATTCCGTTATCTGTTACCGACAAAAATATATAATTTTCTTTAAACCCTGAAGTCAGCTTAACATAAGGCTTACGAGATGGCTCTTTATACTTTAAAGCATTGGTTAACAAATTATAAAGAATACTTTTAGCATCTTTCCTGTTAATAGGCAACGTCGCCTGCGCCATAAAGTCAGTATCTAATACAGCGTTGTTCCGTTCAATTGTAGCCGCGATGCTAACTTTCACCTCCTGCAGCACCTCATGCAGGTTAACCTGCTCAAGCAAGTGCGTTTCGCTTTCATTCTGGAATATACTTACGGCAGTAAGATCATGTATTGTCCTGTTTATTTGGGCGACAGATTTGTCTAGGTGTGTTAAGAGCTGGTTTATATTCTCGTCAGGAGCAACCATTTCTTCCTTCAGCACATTCACCAGGCCCTCAATGTTGAATATCGGAGCTTTTAAGTCGTGGGACGCACAGTACACAAAGTTGTCGAGGTCTCGGTTAGAGCGTTCCAGTTCACGGTTCTTTCGCTGCAGCGTTTTTTCTGCCACCATTCTTACCGCTATCTCTTTCTCTAATTTTTGATTGGTAGAGTAAAGCTCTTCTGTACGCTCTCGCACGCGCATTTCAAGCTCCTCGTTTACCACCCTAAGCGCCTCTTGTACACGCTCGCGTTCTGCTATCTCTACCTGCAACTGCTTGTTTGCCGCTGTCAGCTGCGCTTGGCTTGGTATGGAAAGCAGCACTGGCAGCGATCGCCACAGCACAATAGCTGTGCCAACCGAAAGTATGGCTGTAACAACTTTTACAAGACCGCCAAGCCTGTATATGGGCACCCAAACCGTGATCATATCGATCAGGTGTGTTGTGCCGCAAGCCAGGATAAAAGCACCAAAAAGAAGAAAGACATACTTATGTGTGAGATCCTGCCTCTTTTTTGCAAAGTAAAAAAGCATGAATGGGATAGAATAGTAGGCCAGCATAATCAGCGAGTCGCCTCCTACATTCATCGCTACTATCTCTGTTTTCCAGAAATAGCAATGCCCGTGGGGCATAAAGTCAGATTCGACTATCTTTTTGAAAAATTCGTTCATACAAGAAATGCCGAAAGGGTTTTAAGTAATGATATAGTTCTTTAATAATCGCGAAAGCTACAAAAAAGAAATGCCCGAACCTATGTCCGGGCATTTCTTTAAGCTTAGTATTTTACAATTAGTCGATGTATCCTTGGGCGCGCATCCAATCGTCATTGTAAATCTTACCTAAGTAACGTGTACCGTGATCAGGCAATAGCACTACCACCACGTCATTTTCGGTAAGGTTATTTTCGCGGATATACTCCAGCGCACCATACACAGCCGTACCGCACGACCAACCTACAAAAAGACCTTCTTCTTTTGCTAATCTTCTGGTCATCACGGCACCGTCTTTATCGGTTACTTTTACAAACTGATCTATCACGTCAAAGTCTACGTTCTTTGGCAGGATGTCTTCACCGATACCCTCTGTTGCGTAAGAGTAGATTTCGTTCTCGTCAAAAACGCCTGTTTCTTTATACTTTTTGAACACAGAGCCATAAGTATCGATACCAATCGTTTTTATCGCAGGGTTCTTCTCCTTCAGGTATCTGGAAATGCCCGTAACTGTACCGCCTGTTCCTACACCGGTAATAAAGTGCGTTATTTTCCCGTCTGTCTGCTCCCAGATTTCCGGGCCAGTGCTCTCGTAATGGGCTGCCCAGTTAGACATGTTATCATACTGGTTCGGGTAGAAGGAGTTTGGTATCTCTTCGTTCAGGCGCTTTGCCACCGAGTAATATGAGTCCGGATGGTCCGGAGAAACATTGGTTGGGCAAACTACCACTTCTGCTCCAACGGCACGCAGGATGTCCATTTTCTCTTTGCTCTGCTTATCAGCCAGCGTAAAAATGCACTTATAACCTTTTGCAATAGCTGCCAGAGCCAGGCCCATACCTGTGTTACCTGATGTTCCTTCGATGATAGTGCCGCCTGGCTTCAGAATACCCACTTGCTCAGCATCCTCTATCATTTTTATGGCCATACGGTCCTTTACAGAGTTACCCGGGTTTAGGTATTCTACCTTGGCAAGAACGGTGGCTTTTACACCTTTTGTAACGTTATTTAGCTTTACTAAGGGTGTGTTACCGATAGCTTCGGTAATATGATTTAGGTATTTCATTTATATCTAATTTAGATTTTGGTGCAAAGGTAAGAATTTAAAATAAATCTGGAGGACTGAGGTACTTAAGCTATACTTCACTGCATAATTAAACCGCACAGGCAACCCACACAAAGTATAAATACACCTTAGACTACATTATATCATGCTGGCAAAACACAACCATACTTAAACAACAGACCTATAGCCACATCTTGTTCCTGCTTAAAGTATAACCTGTTGCTATATTAGGCTTAACTATTTTTTGTATGCCCCGCAAAAAAGCCTATTTTTGCAAATCCTTATAGTTCGACCTGTTTTTACAAACTAAAAAAGATACACATGAGTGTTTTAGTAAATAAAGATTCGAAAGTGATCGTGCAGGGCTTTACAGGCTCTGAAGGCTCTTTTCACGCTTCTCAGATGATTGAGTATGGCACCAACGTAGTAGGTGGTGTTACTCCGGGCAAAGGTGGCAACAACCACTTAGATCTTCCTGTTTTTAACACAGTAGAAGATGCCGTTAAAAGAACTGGCGCTGATGTATCTATCATTTTCGTTCCACCGGCTTTCGCCGCTGACGCTATCATGGAAGCTGCCGACGCAGGCATTAAAGTGATTGTGGCTATTACAGAGGGTATTCCTGTAAAAGACATGGTAATGGCTAAGAACTACCTGAAAGGCAAAGACGTAACGCTTATCGGCCCTAACTGCCCGGGTGTTATCACGCCAGGCGAAGCGAAGGTAGGTATCATGCCAGGATTCGTATTTAAGCCAGGTCGTATCGGTATCGTGTCTAAGTCTGGTACATTAACTTACGAGGCTGCTGACCAGATCGTAAAGGCTGGCCTTGGTATCTCTACAGCTATCGGTATCGGTGGTGACCCAATAATCGGTACTCCTACAAAAGATGCTGTTCAGTTGCTAATGGAAGACCCTGAGACTGACGCGATCGTGATGATCGGTGAGATTGGCGGTAACTACGAGGCTATGGCTTCTAAATACATCAGCGAGTCTGGTAACAAGAAGCCGGTTGTAGGCTTTATTGCTGGCCAAACTGCTCCAGCTGGCCGTCGTATGGGCCACGCCGGTGCTATTGTAGGCGGTGCTGATGATACTGCAGCTGCTAAAATGAAGATCATGCGTGAGAACGGTATCCATGTGGTAGATTCTCCTGCCGAGATCGGTGAGGCAATGGTTGCTGCACTTCAGCAAGCTGGCATCACTGCTTAATTAGAGCTAAGTATACTTTTAAAGTATAAACCATAAAAAAGGCTGCCTTCGCGGGCAGCCTTTTTCTTTTGCTGGAAATTTAAAGTTATACTTCAGCCACAACTAAAGTATAACTTAGCTCAGGAAAGCGTTCAGCATCCAAAGCGTCTTTTCGTTTTCGTTTATATCCTCACTTATCAAGCCTACTGTACCCTCGTCTCCTGTTTCAGCAGCCATGATCAGGATTTCACGCTCCAGGTTCAGCAGCACGGTAAGGTTATCATAGGTGGCGCGTACGGTTTCTGTATCGCCGCTCAGGCTCCCTGCTTCTTTTATACTTGCCACTCTCACATAATCCGAGAAAGTATGGAGCGGTGTCTGCCCAATGGTCAGAATCCTTTCAGCGATCTCATCAATTCTTGTAAGGGCATTATTATACAGCTCCTCAAACTTAGCGTGCAGCTGAAAAAAGTGCACCCCTTTTATGTTCCAATGAAAACCGCGCAGGTTCTGGTAGTATAAATGATAATTTGCCAACAGCTCATTCAGTTTGTCGGCGATTTCCTTACTGTCAGTTTTCTGTAGTCCGATTTGAGTTAGTTTATCCATAGTTGTTTTGTTGTCAGTTTTAATTACTACGTTTCAAATTTGTATATACTTGCTATATAAATCAAATTGATACAAATTATACTTACATTGATAACACTTATTAAGCAAAATTGTTTTACTGCTGTTGGACCACAATGTACTTCATTCTTTAGCCTAAAAAAATGACATTAGTACAGTTAGAATATTTAGTGGCCGTAGACACACACCGTCATTTTGCCACTGCCGCAGAGCATTGCTTTGTAACACAGCCTACACTTAGTATGCAGCTGCAAAAGCTGGAGGAAGAGTTGGGCGTGCAACTATTTGATCGTAGCCGGGTACCTGTAAGGCCAACAGAGATAGGCAAAGAGATCATCGCGCAGGCGCGTATTATACTGGCAGAGTCTAAAAAAATACGAGAGATTGTGCAGGGCCAGAAGCAGGAGCTATCCGGTGAGTTAAGGATTGGTGTGATTCCTACGCTTGCCCCCTACCTGATCCCGTTGTTCATCACTAGCTTTTTACAAAAGCACCCTAGTGTACAGATAGTGATACAAGAACTGTTAACAACCGAGATCGTGGAGAAGCTGAAGCACGAGCTTTTGGATGTGGGTTTGCTGGTTACTCCTCTCGAAGATAAAAGTATAAAAGAGCTTCCCCTGTTCTACGAAGCATTTGTGACATATATCAACCCAAAGCACCCTTTAGCAAAACATGAAAGTATAAAACCCGAACAGCTTGACATGGACGAACTGTGGGTATTGAATGAGGGGCATTGTTTCCGAAGCCAGGTACTAAACATCTGCAACAGAGGCGGCAGTACAACCTCCCAAAGCAATAACCTCGATTATAGGAGTGGATCTCTAGAGACTTTAAAACGCATCGTTGAAACTCAGCATGGGCTAACGCTTTTGCCAGAGCTATCCATCCTTGACATGCCGGAGCAAAAGCGGCAGTTGGTGCATACATTCCAGGAGCCACAGCCGCTGAGGGAGGTTAGCCTAGTGGTGCACCGCAGCTTCCTTAAAAAGAAACTGATCGAGGCACTGCAGCAAGAAATTATCGCAGCCTTGCCACATGAGATCAGGAACAGAAAAAAAGAACAGGTTGTGCCGGTGGGGTAACCAAGACTACGTGATTTAGAAGGCTACTCAGATTTAAATTACTAACTACAACACCGGGTCCAACCACCCCTAACCCCTCCTTATCTAAGGCGGGGAATTGTGACTTTACTCTGGCAAAAGCATAAGCTCAGTAGTTTCTGCTTAACCTCTCTTCTTACAAGATCCTTAACAGATTGACAAAAAAGAGAATAGCTGCTACAAAAATGTCAGAAGAAACAGTAAGTACAAATACCCAGCCTTGGATAAGGGGTGGTTGGACCCGGCGCCGCAGATAAACAATCTTAGTTCTCCCATTCTTCTACAGCCCAAAACAAAAACGCCTGCTGCATTGCTGCAGCAGGCGTTTTTGTTTACTTATACTTGAGGATTACTTCGCGTAGCTAATAGCACGCATCTCACGGATAACCGTGATCTTGATTTGCCCTGGGTATTGCATTTCTTTCTCAATCTTCTGCGAGATATCGAATGAGATTTGAGCGGCCTTGTCGTCAGACACGTTGTCTGCATCTACCATTACGCGCAGTTCACGACCTGCCTGAATAGCATAGCATTGGTTAACACCTTCAAAAGAGATAGCTGTTTCTTCCAGCTCCTTCAAACGCTTGATGTAAGACTCCATGATCTCGCGGCGAGCCCCTGGTCTTGAACCTGAGATGGCATCGCAGGCCTGTACCAATGGAGAAATCATCGCTGTCATTTCAACTTCATCGTGGTGGGCACCAATCGCGTTGCACACATCCGGATGCTCTTTATACTTCTTGGCAAGCTCCATACCGATAATCGCGTGCGGCAATTCCGGCTCGTCTGGCGTTACTTTACCAATATCGTGTAGCAAGCCGGCACGTTTCGCATGCTTCACGTTCAGGCCAAGCTCTGCGGCCATCGTAGCGCAAAGGTTAGCAACCTCACGAGAGTGCTGCAGCAGGTTTTGGCCATAAGACGAACGGAAACGCATACGGCCCACCATCTTGATCAGCTCAGGGTGCAGACCGTGGATACCAAGGTCAATGGCAGTACGCTCACCGATTTCCACGATCTCCTCTTCAATGTTTTTACGGGTCTTAGAAACAACCTCTTCGATTCTAGCCGGGTGAATGCGACCATCAGCCACCAGGCGATGCAACGACAGACGCGCAATCTCTCTGCGAACCGGATCGAAACCAGAGATAATGATTGCTTCAGGGGTATCATCCACGATGATTTCCACCCCAGTCGCAGCCTCTAAGGCACGTATGTTACGTCCTTCACGGCCAATGATTTTACCTTTAATGTCATCACTCTCGATGTTGAACACCGACACGCAGTTTTCAATAGCGTGCTCAGCGGCTGTGCGCTGGATAGTCTCGATAACGATTTTCTTTGCTTCTTTTGTAGCGGTAAGCTTGGCCTGTGCTACAATATCCTTGATGTGCGATGACGCTTGTGTAGTGGCTTCGTTTTTCAGAGCTTCTACCAATTGTTCGCGGGCCTCTGAAGCAGTTAAACCTGCAATCTTCTCCAGCTGCGCTACAACTTCTTCGTGCTGCTGCTCAACTTCATCTTTGCGCTTTTTAAGGTGCTCCAGTTGCATGTTGAGGTGCTCTTTTTCTTTGTGAAGTTCGTTTTCTTTGCGTTTAACATCCTCCATCTGCTTAGACACGTGCTGCTCGCGCTGCTTTACTTTGTTCTCGTTCTGGATGATGATGTTCTTCTTCTTGTTCATCTCCTCCTCGAACTCAGACTTCAGCTTAAGAGACTTTTCCTTCGCCTCCAGAATACGGTCTTTCATGATGCTCTCGCCGTTGATCTCGGCTTCGCGGATGATGTTTTTGGCACGTTGCCGCGCAGCATCTTCCTGCTGTTTATAGACCTTCTGCAACAGCGAACGGCCAATGTACACGCCCACTCCGAGCGCTACGATGGCAGTTAGTATAATATAAAGAATGGTGGGCATAACTATAGTTTTATGGTTAACAAAAACGTATAGCCGGTGCCTGCAAAAAGATAGGGATAAGGCTCAGGGCCCTAAACGAAGTATAAGCTATATATGAAGTATAAAATCCAGCAATAACTTATTTATTTGTCGATGAAAGGAGTTCGTCGAGTACATTAAGCTGCTGGCCCACTTTAGCGAGGTGAGCTGATTTCTCTTCCTCCATCTTCAGTTTCTCCACCATGGTTTCAAAGGCCACCATGGCCAGCAGATCTTGCTTGTCCTGGATACCGAACTGATCCTTATAAAAACGAAGGCGCTCGTTCAGTAATTTCCCGACAACTCTTAATCTTTCCTCTTCCTCCTCTTTTACCCGCATCGGATACTCGCGTTCCGCGATGCGAATCTTTATAGATAATTCACCCATCCGTTGCGTTTTTTATGGTGATGCTTACTTGCTTTTTGCTCGTTGGCTGCGCTCTAAAGGAGCTTTATGGCCTGATGCTTAGTCTTGTAAGTAAGCGATACACTTATCGATTTCTCTAATGTATTCGTTTAGTTTGAGCTTTAACTCTGTCGAATTTGCAGTATTTCCTGCTATCGCATCTACAATTTTAACAATATTATCCTGATTTTGAAAATTTTTTATTTGCTGCTCTTTCTCTTGCACCAAACCTTCCAAAAACTTGATTTCTTCCTGCGCCTGCGCAAACTTCTGTTGCACATCGGTGTAGCGTGAGATCAGCTTGCGAAGCTTTTCTTCAATATGCTGGAGTTGTTGTACTTGCGTTTCCTTAGCCATAACACTACTTGCGGATAAAAGCTCCCAGTTGTTTTTCAAATTGCTGCATCAGGCGATTCATTGTACTGTCAATCACCTTATCGGTCAGGGTTTGCTGTTTATCCAGCAACGTGAAGCTAAGGGCATAAGCTTTTTTGCCTGCTTCTATTTTGTCGCCCTCGTACACATCAAACACGTTTACACTCTGCAGCAACTTACGCTCTGTGCGCAAGGCAATAAGTTTAACCTGGTCAAAAGTAACATTTCTATCCAGCACCAAAGAAAGGTCACGGCGTACTTCCGGGAATTTTGGCAACTCTTCGGCTACCAGCTTGTTTTTATACTTCTTCAGCAGGTAATCCCAGTTAAGTTCTGCATACCACACCTGCTCTTTTACCTCCATAAAGCGGCAAACAGCAGCATCCAACAAGCCTAATCTAGCTATTTCGGTACCGTTCTTCTGGTAAGATATGCCTTGGCGCATGTAGCTGTTCTGCTCCAGGTTCTGTACTTCAAACTCACCGGCATTTAGCTTGTGCAGCACGTTCTGCACTACACTTGCCAGGTCGTGGAAGGCAGTTTTCATACTTGGCTGCTTCCAGCTTTCGGCAGTTGCGTTGCCAACCATGTATAAGGCCAGTTTGCGGCTCTCCTTATAGTCACCATCTATCTGCTCGTATACTTTACCCAGTTCTACCAGTTTCAGGTCGCGCTGACGGCGGTTAATGTTGCGGCGCAGCACTTCTAACCCAGAGAAAACCATACTTTTACGCAGTACATCCAGGTCTTCGGAGTTATAGTTCAGCACCTTTACCAGGCTCTCTACTTCAGCCTCACCGGCTGGTTTGTAGTAGTTGGAGTTGGTAATAGAGTTAGTAATAATCTCGTTAAAACCATTGGCTGTGATGTAGTTCATGATCGTGTCCGTCACATCTTCAGCGTATGGCGTAGCAAACTTGGCCAGGAATGTTGTGGCCAGGTTCTCGTCCATCTCAATGTTGTTGAAGCCGTAAATGCGCAGGATTTCTTCCACCACATCGGCCTCACGGGTAACATCCACTTTAAAAGGAGGCACCGAAAGGGTTAGATCTGTTTCAGTTTCCTTTGTTACTTCAATACCTAATGATGTAAGTATACTTTTGATTCGCTCCACATCAATGTGCTGCCCGATCAATGTATGGGTACGCTCGATGTTTAACTCAATCTCTGTATTCTTAATCTGAGTTGGGTAAACATCTACTATCTCAGAAGAAACCTCGCCACCTGCTATTTCCTGCACCAACAAAGCAGCACGCTTCAAGGCAGTTATCACCATATTAGGATCTGTACCACGCTCAAAACGGAACGATGCATCCGTTTTTAAACCATGAGCCATACCTGTACGTCGGATCCAGTCCGGTGAGAAGTATGCGCTTTCGATGAAGATACTGGTTGTTTCTTCAGATACACCGGAGTCTTCACCGCCAAATACACCGCCTATCGCCATTGGGCCTTCTGCGTCGCAGATCATCAGGTCAGTTGCCTTCAGTTTGCGCTCTACACCGTCCAAAGTCTTTAGTACAGAACCTTCCGGCAAGGTTTTCACGATAATCTTGCCACCTCTGATCTTATCAGCATCAAAAGCGTGCAGTGGCTGCCCCAGTTCGTGCAGCACGTAGTTCGTAATATCTACAATGTTGTTGATCGGGGAAAGATCGATGGCACGCAGGCGCTTCTGCAGCCACTCCGGCGATGGACCAACTTTTAAACCAGTGATGGTTACACCAGCATAACGCGGACAGGCCTCTGTGTTTTCTACCTCAACCGTTATTGACTTAGAAGTAGTATCAACTTTAAAATCATCTACATTTGGAAGTGTAGCAGCAGCATCTGTTAATGCCTGCAGGTCGCGGGCTACCCCATAATGTGAAGCAGCATCGGCACGGTTTGGCGTTAAGCCAATCTCAAACACTTTATCAGAACCTAATCCAAAGAACTCGGCAGCTGGTGTTCCGTTTGGCAGGTCGGTGTCCAGCACCATGATGCCGGCATGCGATGTACCAATACCTATTTCATCTTCGGCACAGATCATACCTTCCGATACCTGACCACGGATTTTCGACTTCTTGATCTTGAACGGTTCCCCGCCAGTTGGGTAAAGTGTGCTGTTAACCGTAGCCACTACCACTCGCTGACCTGCTGCCACGTTCGGCGCACCACAAACAATCTGGCTTGGTGTACCGTTTCCGATGTCTACTGTGGTGAGGCTTAGTTTATCTGCATCCGGATGGCGCTCACAGGTAAGTACCTCACCCAATACGATGCCCTCCAGGCCGCCCTGTACCTGATCAAAAGTATGAATGGCCTCTACCTCCAAGCCTGCGCCTGTCAGTAAAGCGCCTACTTCTTCAGCGGTTTTATCTGTATGTATAAGTTGTTTTAGCCAGTCGAATGATATCAGCATGATGTTAATCTGTGTCTGTTAAAGTATAGCTTCTATAGCAAAAGCCAATGTTCACCAAAATTAAACATTATTCTGTTTAGTGTCGCAAGAGAGGAGAAATTAAGATATTGTTGCTACTGCTGTTACTTTGACAGACGTTTTTTTGCTTTTCTATTGAGATGAGGTTCATCCTTAGCCTTACTGGCGGTATTTTCACTTCTAGCTTTGGTGCCCTCAAGGCCGTGTGGCCTCGTTTCTATGCATCACCGCTGTGTTCCTTCCTGCACTTGCGTGCTGCCCTAGCGGGCACCGGATCTCACAAGGCGCCTCTAAAGAGGGCCCCTACCCCCACAGAGAAACTGGGATAGACACTTCTTGGCCGATGCATTTGCTAAAGGAGAGGACGTGTGAATCGTTTTTGTAGGGACAAGTCGCGATCTGTCCACCTAAAGGCTGGTGCTATGCAACTTATACTTAAACTAAAGCAAAAACAGAATTCCCCGTCTTGGCTAAGGAGGGAATACAGGGGTAGTTTGACCCGGCACTACCGAACCGACAATCAGCAATCAAATTTTACTTTTCGTACGTCTTTTCCCCTGCCGGAATAGCTATACTTAGGCGGTTATCCTTCGGTGGTAATGGACAAACATACTCCGGGTTATAAGCACAGAAGGGGCTATAGGCGCGGTTAAAATCGAGCGTCACCGTTTTAGCTCCCTCTTCAAAGGGCACATCTAGGTAGCGGCCTCCACCATAGGTTTCGAACCCATTGGTTTTATCTGTGAATGGCACAAACAACTGGTCCTTTTTCTCACCACTTAGCTTTTTATACAGTGTTAACTGGTGTGGTTGGTTTTGAACCTCAAACTTTGCCAGGGCATACCGCAAGTAGGGTTCATAGCTACCATTGGTAAGAGGCATCAGCAATGTATCCTGTTCAGGAAGCGGCTCTACCTCTGCTTTGATACGATACTCCAGGTTTGGCTCGTAATAAACTAGATTCTTGAAACTGCGTCGCTCCTCGTCGTTTAAAGGGGAGTTTGTTTTACTTCTGAAAGACAGGTCTTTGTCTTCCCGCTCTTTCAGCAGAGGCATTGTATAATTCTCCTCGTTAAAAAAGGCATCTTTAAAGAAATAAAACAGTACCAGCACGACGCCGGCAAATATGATCAGCTTATGAGCTCGTTTCATAATTAGAATTCTTGACTTCTGGCAAAGTTCGTAAATTTTGAAGAGAAGTATAAACGGTTTAGCCACTATACATGCAATGGGCACTTTATTATTATGGCACAAAAAAGGAGGCAGCCTTTTCTTCAATTAACTGTTTTTTTAACAGCTAAAGGAAGCGGCTACCTCCAAACCAACTAAACTTAAACCTTATCTTTAGAAGGTACCGATTACAAAGAGGTAAATCGGCATACCTAGTGTAATGTTGAACGGGAACGTAACCGCCAGCGCCATTGGCAGGAAGATTCCCGGATTTGCCTGTGGCACGGCTATTTTCATGGCGGCAGGCACTGCAATATAAGAGGCGCTTGCCGCCAGCACAGCAAACATCAGCCTGTTGCCGGGGTCTTGCGTTATTAGTCCGCTTAGTACTGCCACCGCGCAACCATTTAAAAGTGGTACTACTATGGCAAACATAGAAGTGAACCAGCCGCTTTTGAAGAAGTCCTGTAGCTTGCGTCCGCTAATAATGCCCATATCCAGCAGGAAGATCGCCAGAAATCCTTTAAAAATATCTGTTGTGAACGGTTTTATGCCCTGCGCCTGCTGTTCGCTGGCCAGCATACCAATAGCCAGGCTACCTAAAATCAGCAGTACACTCCCATTCGTAAAAGAATGATGAATTACGTGCCTTAAGTTTGGAGACTGCTCTTTCCGTTCGCAAAACATACTAATCAGGATAACTCCAACTATAATGGCAGGCGCCTCCATAAACGCCATTACGGCTACCATGTGTCCGCTAAAAGGCAGCTGCTGAAACTCTAGAAAAGACACAGCTGTGACAAAGGTAACTGCACTAACTGAGCCATATGCTGCGGCAACAGCACCTGCGTTCTCCACACTTAGCTTTCTCTTTAGCAGAAAGAAAGTATAAAATGGAATGGCGCATGAGATAAGTACCCCAAACAGAAGCGCCCATACAATTTCGAGATTGTAACTACTGTGCGCCAGTTCCTGTCCGCCCTTAAACCCAATGGAAAACAGCAGGTAAAGCGAGATAAATTTTGATGAATTCGGTGGTATCTCCAAGTCACTTTTTACCTGAACGGCCAGAATACCCAACACAAAGAAGAGCAAGGCCGGACTTGTGAGGTTGTCAATCAGTAGATGTAGGTTCATATAGAGAACACAGCTTTGTTTGTTTTTACCGCCGTTAACTTACCCTCTGCAGTGGAGGCTATTAGCCCTTTAATTTTGATCTTTTGCAGTACCACCTGCTGCAGAAAATACTCACTGCTTAGTAATTGCTGTATTTGTCTTTGCACGTTTAGCTCTGCTAATTTCTCCTTTTGCACTTCCACAGAACTACCGCTCATCACCTCTGCATAATTATCAATCAGCAGATCTACCAATACTTCTTCGGCATATGTGCCATACCCTTTCTTCTTCGAGAGCACACTTTCTATAAATTGGCAGTCGACGTCATTTACCACAATCACCTCTTCTACAGATTCTCTTTCTATAAAGTCGATCAGTTCCTCTATATAGGTGTGCTCATTTAGTTTAAAAGCGGCTGCCAGTGCCGTAAGAAAGTAAGCGTTTTTGTACTTGCTACCCAGAAAGTGCTCTAGCTTACTGTGAGGGCATATCAGAAATAACTTATTTTTCATGGTTAAGGATTACATAATTGGCAATAGGCAGGGTCTTCCACCTTTTTATTGTTGGGATACATGCGTTCCGAAGTATAATCACACTTCAGGCAGGTAAGAATTTCGCTCTTGATGGAGTGTGTCGGAAAACCGCAACCGGCACAAGGCAGCCCTTGCTTCACGCTGGTAACCCCGAAACCTGGCGTATGACATGCAGGGCAAAAGGAGTTTACCTTAACCAGCAACTTCTCCGTGGCTTGCCTGATGACGGACATGCGGGTGGGATTATACATAGCCCGCATGTCCGTTTCTACATACACCAGTTCATGTTGCTGCTGTAACTGGCGAAAAACCTCCAGCAGTTGCGCCTTGTCAGTGATACCTTTGGTTATAGCTGTGGCAGAAGATCTTGTTGGCCGAAGCACCAGTGCATGAGATGGAAATTTAGCGTCTACCGCAAAAGCCATCAGTTGCTCCTCTGTGCTTACCGCTTCGCCGGCAAAATTCGTTTCAATGCTCAGTTCCCGGGCTACTATCTCCAGGCTGTTCTTTTTATCAAGCAGCAACAGGATCTCCTGATCTGCCGGCATAAACCCCAGCACCGGATGCGGACCGAAAGACCCTTCACTGGCAACAGCCAAGTCGAAACCGTGCAACTCCAAAGCCATTTCACACTTTTTACGGGCTGTAGTTACAGGGTCAGCTTCACGCTCTACCTCGCCTGTAAATGTGCCCAGCATATCTGTGTCAAACTGCGAAGCCACCACACAACTTACTCCCAAGGCCTCCTCCAACAAAGGCGCGATCACTTTTTCTTTTTCGTGCTTAGTGGCAATTAGTAAATTTCTGCCTCTGAACATGTCTCTGCAGGTTGTTCCTGCGCCTCTAGGGTAATGTTTATAGTAGATTCAATCACAAATTTCTTGTTGTTTCGTTTTGCCTCTTCAATAAGACGCAGCACTTGCTCCTTCGCCTCCCTTAGCTCTTCCAGCCTGCTTCTCTGCTCCTCGTCTTGCTCATCGAAGCGAATGATTGAGCTGAAATTCTTCAGGTTATGAAAGTTGATTTTTTTTGTAATGATCTCAAGTAGGATCTCTTTTGCTTCTTCACAGGTAAAGCTTCCCTGTATCAATTTTATAGTTTCCATGATTATAATTGTTTTTCTGTTGATGTATTGTTGCTTGCCATTACCCTGAACATGTTCAGGCAAAGCACTATGCCTAAAGCTTTACTTAACTCATTTATCATGACATCGCTGGTGTAGAATATCATCATAAAGCAAGCAGCTACGGCCAGTGCGTTTACCATAAGTTGCAGGCGCAGTTTAAGGTCTCTCCTTTTTTCGCTGTTGCCTGCTGCTGGCAGAGCAGGCTGTGCAATGTTACTGTCCTTGCCCAAGAGAGAAGGCTTTTCTGTTATCGAAGGCATATAAATTCTCTGTTTTAATGGTGTCTATGTTCTTTTCGATGGCTTTTGCCAAGATGGCTACGATGTGCTCTTTTGTGATTGGCTGCTCCTGCGCATGCTGGAAGCGGCAGCGCCAGTGGTCGGTGCAGAATGTCTCTGCAAAGCCCTCAGGCCATACTTTGATACCCCGGTTTGTGATCATGCTTAGCTTTACCTCCGGCGTGTCCAGTTGCTGCAGTTGTTTGGCTATCTCCTCCGGGTCTCTGCCATTCCAGTGCACAAACACGTCTACACCAAGCAATTTTTTAGTTGCCGCAGGTTTAGGCATATACTTTGGCATGTTAAACTTAATGCCCTTGCCATAGGCTACTGAGCTTAGCTGTGCAGGTTTTTGCCCCAGGTTATTGATCACGGCTGTGGCAAAATCTTGTGTCCCTACTTTCTGTTTGCTGGTTCCTTCTTGGTAGATATCAGGTGTGTGCACGCCCTCTTCTATGGTCTTTAACCAGGCGTTGTAGATTTTCTCGGCTATGTCGTTTTGCCCGACATGGTTAAGCATCATGCAGGCCGCCTGCAGCAAGCCAGATGGGTTAGCCACTCCTAAACCAGCGATAAGAGGCGCCGAACCATGAATTGCCTCGAACATAGCGCAAGACTCACCGATGTTAGCAGATCCCGCCAGACCCACAGAACCTGTAATTTGGGCAGCCACGTCAGAAAGAATATCGCCGTATAGGTTAGGCATTACTATTACATCGAACTTTTCCGGCGAATCGGCTAGCATAGCGGCTCCAATGTCCACAATCCAGTGCTCTTTCTCTATGTCAGGGTATTCAGAGGCTATCTCATCAAACACCTTGTGAAACAGTCCGTCTGTCTGTTTCATGATGTTGTCTTTTGTAAAGCAGCTCACTTTTTTGCGGCCGTACTGGCGGGCATATTCAAAGGCGTAGCGCACGATTTTCTCGCATCCCGGTCGGCTGATAAGCTTCAAGCACTGTACTACCTCATCAGTCTGCTGGTGCTCAATGCCGGCGTATAAGTCCTCCTCGTTTTCCCGTACGATCACCACATCCATCACTGGGTGTTTAGTTTTAACAAAGGGTGCAAGGCTGGTACAAGGGCGAACGTTGGCATACAGTCCTAGCATTTTGCGCATGGTTACGTTCAGGCTTTTGTAGCCACCTCCTTGTGGCGTTGTGATGGGTGCTTTCAGCAATACTTTATTTTGACGAATCACATCCCATGCTTCTTTCGTGATGCCGGAGGAGTTGCCAGCCAAGTATACATTCTCTCCCACCTCAATTTCTTCTATATCCAAGCGTGCTCCTGCAGCCTGTAACACACGCAGGGTTGCCTCCATAATTTCAGGCCCGATGCCATCTCCTTTGGCTACTGCTATTTTGGTGCGAGTTGGCGCATTTACCGCTGCCTCGTCTGTTTGTTTTTCATTAAGTGTTATCATATCGCTTTTCATTTTTTCTTATTTAACTGCAAACATCATATTTTTGATTTATAAATATTAGTTTATAATTTTAATGCGACACATAAACATTATTTATGAATTATACTTTACACCAATTGCAGGTCTTCCTAAAGATCACGCAGACAAAGAGTATCACCAAGGCCGCTGAGGAGCTGCACCTGACTCAGCCAGCGGTGTCTATCCAGCTAAAAAACCTCCAGGAACAGTTCGAAATCCCACTCACAGAGATCATCGGAAGGAAACTCCACGTCACTGATTTTGGGAAAGAACTAGCCGTTGCTGCAGAGAAAATTCTGAACGAGGTACATGCAATCAACTTTAAAACCCTTGCCCATAAAGGGCTCTTGTCTGGCAGATTAAAGCTATCAGTGGTATCAACCGGAAAGTATGTGATGCCATATTTTCTCTCAGGTTTTCTGAAACAGCACGCAGGGGTAGAACTAGTGATGGACGTTACAAATAAATCAAAGGTGTTAGAGTGCCTGGAGAACAATGAGACGGATTTTGCCTTAGTGTCTATTCTGCCTGAGCACCTTAAGGTGAGTAATGTAGAGCTTATGCAGAACAAGCTATACTTAGTAGGCCGCGAACTGGAGGGAGATGGTAGCAGGCACCACGGCATAGAGCTCTTTGAAAAGCTTCCCTTAATTTACAGGGAGCCCGGATCGGGCACGCGCCTGACGATGGAACGCTTTATCTCCAGCAACAAAATCAGTGTTGGCAAGAAGATAGAGCTTACCTCTAACGAGGCGGTAAAGCAGGCACTATTAGCTGGTATAGGCTATTCCATTATGCCACTGATCGGCATCAAAAATGAGCTTAACCAGAAAGACCTGAAGATTATACCGGTAGATGGCCTACCGCTGATTACCTCCTGGAACCTGATATGGCTGCACAACAAAAGTTTCTCGCCTGTAGCCGAGGCATACCTAAATTATATACAGCAAGAGAAAAGCAGCATCATCCAGAAGCATTTTGATTGGGTGGATAAGTATAAAGATTGATCATATAGACTAACTAATTCTTTTGCCCCTATCGCACTGTATTCTGCTATTTATACTTAGTACAGGAATACCTCATCCTGGCTGTATGCGTAAGTCTCAATAAAGACTAAAGTATGAATTATGCCAAAGCCCAAGGAGGAGCCGTATGATACACTAATTGCGCAATTAGACCAGCTGCACCAGGACGCTATTGCGCTGGAAAAGAAGTTTTCTGCTGCTGTTAAAGTCGTGCATCCCAATTTTAGAAAAAGTGCTAAGAACCTGCTGCACTACCTGGCGCTTCGGCAGCACGATATTCGGGAACTACAGCAACAACTGGCAGCGCTAGGCCTTTCTTCGTTGGGCCGCGCCGAGGGGCATGTGCTGGCCAGCCTGCAGGCAGTACGGAAACAACTTTGCTATCTCTCTGCGTGTCAATCAGCCCCAAAACACTTGTCGGTAACGTTTAATGAAAACAAGAAATTACTAGCTGCGCATACTGAAGCGTTGCTTGGCACGAAGCCTAAAAAGCGTAGGACCAGCATTATGGTAACACTGGCAGCTGATGTGGTAAATGAATATGAGCTAGTACTTCGAATGTTTAAAGCCGGCATGAACTGCGCACGCATTAACTGCGCTCACGACAGTGAAAAGGTTTGGCTAAAGATGATAGAGCTCATACGGCAAGCAGAGAAAGAAACAGGTAGTAGCTGCAAAATCCTGATCGACTTGATGGGGCCTAAACTGAGGACCGGCCCGCTTAAAGAGGGACCTAGGATGCGTGCCATACACCCGGTGCAAAATGACTTAGGCCAGGTAACCGAAGCTGCTAAAGTATGGCTTGCACCAGCAGGCGCTGAGCCCCCAAAAAACATAGATGCTGTACTTCCGGTAGATGCCGATTGGGTAGCACAACTGCAGGAAAACGACAAAATCAACTTTACTGACACCCGTGGCCGTAAGCGAACTTTTACGGTTGCAAGTAAAGAAGAAAATGGTTGTGTGGCGCGCCTATTTAAGACCTCCTACCTCGTAACAGGCACCAAACTGCGCGTAAAAAGTAAATCGGTACCGGACCGGGTAACGGAAGTTGGCGAACTGCCTCCTATATACTCCCCGCTTATACTTAAGAGCGACAGTCTATTGATGATAACAAAAGAGCAGATACCCGGCGAACCAGCACAGTATGACTCAAAGGGACATATTGTACAGCCTGCCCACATTGCCTGTACTTTGCCAGAAGTGTTTAAACAGGTAAAAGCAGGTCAGCCTATCCTGTTTAACGATGGCAAAATAGGTGGTGTAATAGAGGAGGTGAATAAGGATAAACTGTTTGTAAAAATAACCTCTGCCAGTGAAAAAGGCAGTAAACTGCGCGCCGATCAAGGTATAAACCTCCCTGAAAGCGACATCCATTTAAAAGGACTAACAGACAAGGATAAAAAAGACCTCCGCTTTATAGCCAAGCATGCCGACATTGTAAACCTGTCGTTTGTGAACCATGCAGAAACTGTGGATGCCCTTCAGCAAGAATTAAAAAAATTAAAGGCTGAGCACTTAGGCGTGATGCTGAAGATAGAGACCAAGGAAGGCTTCAGAAACCTGCCCCACTTATTATTGGCTGTGATGCAGTGTTACCCTGCTGGCATCATGATAGCGCGAGGCGACCTTGCCGTGGAGTGCGGTTGGGAGCGGCTGGCGGAGGTACAGGAAGAGATCCTGTGGCTTTGCGAGGCAGCACATTTACCGGTAGTGTGGGCTACACAGGTACTGGAAACATTGGCAAAGAAAGGTCGCCCCTCCAGGGCCGAGATAACAGATGCCGCCATGGCCCAGCGAGCCGACTGTGTGATGCTTAACAAGGGTCCTCATGTAATAAAAGCCATCGAGATGCTGCACGATATCCTGGTGCGGATGCAGGAGCACCAGAACAAGAAAACATCTATGCTGCGCAGCCTGCACATTTCGGAACTGGATATGCAGCCTTAAGCCAAGTTAGTAACATTACACGTGCTAAGATTTAACATAATTCACATCTTTTTGAATTTCAGCAATATAATTACAACCTTTATCGTTTTTATACATATATTACCCCTGTAAAGTGCTAAACCTTTTTAAAGTAACTTAGGTCTCGCAATTACACTTAGTAAAGATTTGTTCAACGAAGCATACCATTATGAAATCGAGAACACTTGAAAAGTTGCTTTACAAGGCTGCCATTTTGTTGGTAATTATCGGAGCCTTTGTTAAGTTTATGTATTCCCCGGATAGCAACTTTGGTTTGTACCTTATACTGGCCGGTCATGCTGCTGGTGTAGCTGGCATACTGTTATACATGAAATACTCCTGCAGCCAGGAACGCCAGAGCCAGTTGCACAAAGAAAACTTCAAGCATTTTAAAAACGGCTAAGCTCCGCTATGAAACAACTTTTCGCCCTGCTTATACTCGCCTCCAGCCTGGGAGCAAGTGCACAGACTCCTTCAAACCAGGAGCAACTAACATTTGTTGGCAACACACAAACATCAAACCCGCTGGTAGTTGTAAATGGGCAACAAACAGCTATGGGAGCTTTTATACTTGAGCCCGACAAAATAAAAAGCGTTGATATTTTAAAAGGTGAAAAAGCCACTGCAAAGTATGGCGACAAAGCTGCAGAAGGTGCTGTTATCATTGCTTTAAAAGAGGACATTGAGCTAACCAGACTGCCACAGGTGTTTACCCACTTTAAAGTTCCTGCAAAACAACAGCAGCTGAAAGTTGCCATTGATGGCCGCATGGTTAGCAAACCGGAGCTAGTTTTAGTAGAGCTTGCCACTATAAAAGATGTGGTGGTGGCTGTTGCTGATAATCCGTTTATAGAAGGCGGCAAAGAAGAGTACCTGAACCTGGTTACAAAATAAAACCGGGCATGCAACTGTAAACGTACAGCCGTGCATGGCCTTTACAAAATCAATAGCGACTATACTTTTACTCGTATTCAGTAGTTTGAGTGTAGCCGCAAAAACATACTACATCAGCAGCGCAGGCAGCGATCAAAACACAGGTCTCTCCCCAGCCAGCGCGTGGTACAGCATCAGTAAAGTAAACTCCCATACTTATTACTCCGGCGATACTATTCTTTTTGAGAGCGGCAGCACGTTCAACGGCAGTTTATACTTACACAAAGGCAACCTAAAACAAGGTGACCAACAAGTGGTCATCAGTTCTTATGGTCCGGGTAAAGCCAATATTGAAGCCGATACCAGCTTTGGCTTGTATGCCTACAATGTGTCTAACCTTGATGTAAGCCAACTGGCATTTACAGGCAATGGCTACCAAACCAATCAAAATACCGGAATCCTGTTCTACAACGACTTACCCGGAGACACGAAGCTTAACCGTGTACGCATCCATGATGTGGAGGTGTCTGGCTTTAGGGATGCAGGAATTGCCATTGGCAGTTGGAACGGTAACAGCGGCTACAGCGATGTAAGTATAACCAAAGCCATTGTATATGATGTGGGTTCTGAGGGCATTACCAGTTGGGGATTCTTCAGCCAGTCTAAAAAAGGGTATTCACACCAAAATATTTTTGTGGGCAGCTGCCATGTGTACAAGGTGTACGGCTTAGCCAAACAAAATAAACACAGCGGTAGCGGCATTGTGCTTTCAGATGTAGACGGTGCTACCATAGAGCATTCCGTGGTGCATAGCAGCGGCAGCAACAACATACATTGTGGCGGTCCGGTGGGTATTTGGGCTTGGGACGCAAACAAGGTGATTATTCAGTTTAACGAGGTCTACAATATGCAGGCCGGCAGTGGCTGCGACGGCGGCGGCTTCGATTTAGACGGAGGCACTACCAACTCGGTGCTGCAGTACAACTACTCCCACGACAACGACGGCCCGGGTTTTTTAGCTGCGCAGTTCGAATGGGCCAGGCCAATGCATCACAATACCATCCGGTATAATATCTCGCAGAACGATGGGCGCAAGAACAACTACAAAGGCATTAGTTTGTGGGTGGCTCCAGCCAACACAACAGGCGGCATTAGCCAATTATACATCCACAACAACACTGTTTTTGCAGATGGTGCTGTGGTACCCAGTGGCGGCGGCTTCCGGATTATGAGCAGTGGCTTAAAAGATGTAGAAGTATGGAATAATATCTTTTACACAGACAATGGCGCTACACTCCTAGCAATTGAAGACACCATTAATACCGTACGTTTCCGGAGTAACAATCTCTACAGTAAAGATGGTACACCGCTATTTATCGTGGGAGATAAAACGTATACAGATCCACAACAGCTACAGCAGCATACAAGTATAAATATAGCAGATGCACAGGGGCTGTTTATGCAGAACCCAAGGCTTAGAAAACCGGGCAAAGGAAAAACAGTCGGCTACCCAGGCAAGGTGATGTCTTTAAACGCCTATAAACTGAAAGCGCGTTCTTCCTTACAAGGCAAAGGAGTATGGCCGGAGCAGTTGCAACTCTCTCCAGGAGCACATGATTTTTTCCTGAACCCTTTACCCCGGCAACAACTGCTGGATATTGGCGCACACCAACGAACAAAAGAGTAACACGATTTATACTTACCTTGCCACTTTAATCAAAACTATGGACGGCAGAAAACGATCAAACATAAAGCCCGGCCTTCGGGTAAACATCGTGATGAAAGAAGACCAGCGCACCGGCTATCTTACCGAAGGCTATGTGCAGGATATCCTGACTAATTCTCCAAATCATCCGCACGGGATTAAGGTTAGGTTGGAGACTGGTGAGGTTGGCAGGGTAAAGGAGATACTTCCTGAGTTATAGAGTTAGAGGGTTTAAGAGTTAGAGAGTTAAATCTGTTACTATTTCCTTGCTGAATTCCTGCGGATGGTAGTAAGTATTGCTGTTAGCTCATCTGCTTCTTGTTTTAAGCCAGTTAAAAGTACAGATTTGACTATTCCTGCCTCTTCAAGCATCTCAAGCCAAAAAAGAGATTCGTCCACCTCTTCCAGCGCTATACCAATTTTAGCGGCGAACTCTGCTTTAGATCTTGCTCTACAAGCTGCACGATAATTTGCTGCAACAGATATTGCTGCTCTAAGTAATTGTTTACCCAAAACCTGTGCCTCCACATCTTTAGGTAATGCCTGAAAAAGTTTTATTACCCTTAGACTATAAGCTTTGGTACGCCTTTTAAACTGTTCGCCAAACTCAAAATTGCTTAACCTAAGCTCACCCATATTTCTACCTTTTAACTCTCAAACCCTCTAACTCCCAAACTCTCTAACTCATAACAACCCTTCATCTGCGAAGCTATAGTAGTCATTATCCGTAAAAATGATGTGGTCCAGCACAGGCAGGTCTAGGAACTGTCCGGCTTCTTTCATCTTTTTGGTCAGGGAGATATCGGCTGCGCTTGGTTTGATGTTACCGCTGGGGTGGTTGTGCACCAGTATAATAGAACTGGCCAATTGCTCTAGTGCTTTCTTAAAAATGATCTTTGGGTCAGCCACGGTGCCGGCCACGCCGCCAGAACTTATACTTTCCTTTTTCATTACCACATTGGCGCGGTTCAGAAGTATAATCCAGAATTCTTCGTGGGGCAGGTCGAGCAGTTGGGGCTTAATGTAATTATAAATATCTGTGGAACAGGTTATTTGCGCACGGGCAGCAGCAGTTGTCTCTTTGCGGCGGCGGCCCAGTTCCAGTGCACTTACAATAGTAATAGCCTTTGCCTCTCCTATTCCTTTATGCTTCATCAGATCTTTTACCGAAAGCTTTGCCAGCTCGTTCAGGTCGTTGCCAACGGCAGCAAGTATAAGTTTGGCTACATCCACGGCCGTAAGCTTAGGCGTACCCGAACCGATAAGTATAGCGATGAGCTCGGCATCGCTCAGGACCGCTTTTCCTTTTAGCAAGAGCTTTTCGCGGGGTCGGTCTTCTTCGGCCCAGGTTTTAATATTTAACGGCTGCAGGTATGGCGCAATGGCAGTAGCTTCGGTCTCTTTCACTTACGGTACAAAATTTGATAATAAGAAGATGCTACTGCAATTAATTATAGAGAAAATTAGTTCAGCAGTTAGTAATAAATACAAAATAACTTTCACTAATTGTGGTTACACACGCGCGGCTATTTGATTTATAGCTTGCAGCTTACTAAAATATGATACAACGCATCTTAAATTTTGGCATTGTTGTCCTGATCCTTTTCATGCTGGACCTGTATGTGTTTCAGGCAGTAAAGGCAGCAACTCAGAATCTTGCACCAATCACCCAACGCATTTTACACATAGTTTACTGGCTGATTTTTGTCATAACGGCAGGCACATTTATACTTGCCTCTGCCACACGTGGCACACCTCCTAGTGCCTTCCAGACTTATTTGGCCAGCACGCTCTTTATAATATTTGCCTCTAAACTGGTAGTGGTAGCTTTCCTGATGGTAGACGATTTGTTGCGGGTGGGCAAGTATGCCCTAAACAGCATTAGCAAAGAAACGCCGTTCGATCCGTCGCGCAACAGGTTTATCAGCCAGTTGGGCCTGGCAGTGGCAGCCATTCCATTGTCTGCTTTTATCTATGGCATGGTTAAGGGCGCCTACGATTACCGTGTTAAACGCGTAACGCTCCGCTTCCCTAACCTTCCGGCTGCGTTCGATGGCTATAAAATGCTACAGATCTCTGACTTGCACACCGGCAGCTTTACCTCTACAGAACCGCTGCAGGAGGCAGTTAGGATCATTAACAAGCAGGAGGCCGACCTGGTGTTTTTTACCGGCGACCTTGTAAATAACCTTGCTTCGGAGGTAGAGAGTCACATACCAACGCTTAGCCAGATCAAGGCAAAAGATGCAGTATACTCTGTGCTGGGCAACCACGATTATGCCGACTATGTGCGTGAGTGGCCGCACCCGAATGCCAAAAAGGATAACCTGAAGCGTATGGTAGAAACGCATGCCGAAATGGGATGGCAGCTACTCATGAACGAGAACCGCATTATCGAGAAGAACGGGGAGAAAATTGCCGTGCTTGGCGTTGAGAACTGGGGCAACAGGGCTGGCTTTCCGAAGTATGGCCGCTTAGAGGATGCTTACAAGGGCACTGAAGGCACTCCGTTTAAAGTACTTCTTTCGCACGACCCATCACACTGGGATGGTGAGGTAAATCAGAAATACGATGACATCGACCTTACCCTTTCCGGGCACACGCACGGCATGCAGTTTGGCGTAAACATACCTGGCTTTAAATGGAGCCCGGTGCAGTATGTGTACAAACAGTGGGCAGGCCTGTACAAAAAGGGACAGCAGCACTTGTATGTGAATACGGGTCTGGGCTTCATTGGCTATCCCGGCAGGGTGGGCTTTTTGCCAGAGATCACTGTTTTTGAGTTGAAACGAGCCTAAACCGTAGGGTTTATACTTAAAAGAAAGCCGGCCTTTGCGTCGGCTTTTTTCGTTTCGCTATACTTGCTGTCATCTGCTATAATCAAACATAACAGAACATGAGACGTAATAAACTGAAGCGAAAACAAATGCCGGCTTAAAAGAAAATAAGACCGGCACAACATCAAACAAACAGAAGCAAACCATGAAAAAGGCGTTTAATATTGTACTGGCTGCAGGTATACTTTTCTTTGCAAGTTCATGTATGGAAGACAGTGGCACCTCTTTTGAAACAGAAGAGTCTAACAATGATGAAAGAGTTAATCCTAACCATATCAGACCATACTCTAGTCTCGACTCTTTATCCCGTATGATACAAATGACCACAGCTACTGTACCAACCAACGGGCAATTAGCCACCGAAATGGTTAAGGCTTATTACATATCAGACCAAGACGCAAGTGGCATAATAGAACAATTCAACCTTAATCAAACCACTAGAATGGTTGGCCAGGCAGGAGACATAATAGATGAGTCCAGTGCAACAGACCCAAGAGAGCAGGAAAGTATGGTAACAGTACAGGACAGCCTGAACGAAGTAACTGGAGACAAAAACACCGAAAGCGCGAAGCCGGAACAAAACAACCCCAACCAGAAAACCACAACAGGCACACAAAAACAGTCCGATACAAGCAAGAAGACGAACAAGCAATAAGTATAGCAAAGCATAAGAAAGGCAGACCGTAAATTCATACACGGGCTGCCTTTCTTTTTTAACTATCTTGATATATCTTTCAGGACTAATATTTTGAGGCTGGCATACTTTTTGGCAGTTCTGGACGTAGTAAAGAAGTCCTACGATTAAATGCTGCTTATCAACCTATACTAAATGCTTCGTTTCCCCCTACTTTTCAGCTTTGTCTGTCTGATGCTTTTTGTAAGCCTGCCTGCGCAGGCACAACGGAAGTTACGGGTAAGCGGAACCGTAGTGCAGGCCGATAAAAAAACACCCATTCCCGGTGCCAGCGTCATTAAGATCAACTCAAGTTTAGGAGTAGTTTCAGACGAGCAGGGCAAGTTTGTAATAGATGTGGCGCAGGAAGACACCCTGATGATTCGTGCCATTGGTTTTAAGCCACTTTTATACCTGCCTAAGCCTGTACCTGTTTCCGAGATCAGGGTAAATATTGTGTTGCAGGAGGATAGCGTAATGCTTGGCGAGGTAGAGGTAACGAGCCGCCCCTCTCCTGAAATGATACAGCGCGCCCTGCGCAACATGAAGCAAAGCACCACTAGCCAGGCCAAAAAGCCAGGCTACATACCGGGCTTAGAACCACCCCCACCCCCAGAAGCAGCCCCTGCCACCATCATGAGTCCGGCCACTTTCCTGTACGACCTGTTATCACGGGAAGGCAAGGAGAAGCGCAAATTACAGGAACTGATCATTTTACAGGAGCTTGAGCGTTTGCAAAAAGAACGGGAGGCATACAACAAGTTTTTTAAGGATAACAAAGGCTACGAATAAAGCCAAAGCGCCTGCAGCAAACTGCAGGCGCTTTGGCTTTAGGGACGGTGCAGACGACGAAGTAGATTCCTAAACCTTTTTTTACAGCAGGGGTTAAACAAAACAAAAGAAGCGCACATGAAGATTGGATACCCCTGCATAAACGAATCACTGGATTGCACCTCTTCCCGCACATTCAGGTTAGCATCTTATACAGAAGAACGTCTTATTGAAACTGTAGAGCAAAATCTAGCCTGCTTGCGACGCATTCTGGAGTATAATGTACAGCATGGGCTGCTTTTCTTCAGGCTCACATCCGGTTTAGTGCCCTTTGCCTCGCACGAGGTGAACAAGTATAACTGGCAAGAGCATTTTAAGATGACATTTAGGCGGCTGGGTAGTTACATCCGAAATAACAACATGCGCATCTCTATGCATCCCGATCAGTTTGTGGTGCTAAACTCCCCGAACGAGCAAACGGTAAAGAACAGCATAGCCGAGCTGGTGTACCAGGGCAGCGTACTCGACCTGATGGGCCTTGACACTACTGCCAAACTGCAGATACACGGCGGCGGCGCCTACGGCGATAAAGCCTCTGCCCTGAGCCGCTTTTCCGAAGTATACCACACCATGTTACCCGATGCTGTAAAAGCCCGACTCTGTGTAGAGAACGACGACCGCACCTATTCTCTAAGAGACTGCCTTTACCTACACGACCTCACTGGTATGCCTATTATTTTTGACAACCTGCACCACGAGTGCGTAAACAACGGTGAACCAATGCGTGAGGCAGTTGAGATGGCTGCCGCTACCTGGCAACCAGAACGAGACGGTATACTGATGATGGACTATAGTTCGCAAGCTCTTGGAGAGCGCAAAGGCAGACATACGCAAAGTATACAGGAGCAACTTTTCCATGATTTTCTGATTGAGACTGAGGGTCTAGACATGGACATCATGTTAGAGATCAAGGACAAAGAAGACAGTGCCCTCAAAGCTCTAAAGCTGGCGCAAGCGTTAGGCCGGGCCTAAAACAAGTCCGCTATTATGTGGTAAGCCCACTCCGCCAGTTCCCATAGTGCCCAAATTAAAAGTATAAATAGCACCAGTATCCCAATACCTACGCCAATAATTATATTCTTGCCACTGCCCTGGTATTTGCCTTCTTCGTAGTGTTCCCGCATCATACGAACATTACGCTCATTGGCTTTAAAGAAAAAGTCGAAGATGTTACCTAGTATAGGTATACTTCCTATAATAGTATCTAAAGCAATGTTCAGCAGCATTAGCACAACCAGTTTATTGCTCGCACCGTGCCTCGCCATGGTCATCACGATAGTGGCAGAAACAGCAAATGACGCAAGATCTCCAGCCACTGGAATAAATCCAAGTATAGGATCTAAGCCAAATCTGAAGTTAGTGCCCGGAAACCTGAACTGGTTATCCATCAGCTTCACCATGTGCTCCACCCACTTCAGCTTCTCGCTGCGAGGCGTGCGGGTATAACGACTGTTATATTCTACCATAAGCGCATATACGGCAGCTTGCAGTTAAAGATATTAGCAAGACAATATTCCCAAACTTCAACACTGATGGCACAGGTTTTACCCTCGTCTTCTTTTTGCAAAAGACTTGTTTCTCTTCTTCTGCTGCTTTCCAATGCTTTTAGAGCTGTTCCACTTTTTATTTTTGCTTTCTTGCCGGCCATTATTAAAGCGCATGCTTCTCCCATCATCATCAACCAAAATAGCTTTATTGCTTCTGCTAAGGGGCGAACATGAAGCAACCATAGCTCCTACTGCCAACACAAAAAATCCTTTTGTAAAAAACCGCATAAATAAACTGTTTATTCCTGCCCAGACAAGGGCAATTCTACAAATAGTGTTTTAACAGTGTATTTATACTTTATAATTTCACAATGGTTTTATCCAATTTAAATTTCTCTATATTTTGTTTTACAAATAGCCTTAGCCAAGCATAAAGGCATAAAAAAAGCACCTAAACCTAATGGCTAAAGTGCTTTTCTAAAGATTAACTGGTAAGCTACTTTTTCTTTTTACCGTTGCCCTTACCTGTTGGCTTACCCTTTTGCTTGGTATGGCCCGGATTGGTTGTGCTTGGGTGATGCGGGTTGTTCGGGTTTTTATACCACCCTTTGTGCAAGCCATTGTCTTTTTTGCCGCTTTCTATGCGTACCTGTTTTCCGTCTACTACAACAACACGGCCATTACTGCCAGTGCTTTTTTTAGAAGATGAGCAAGCAGTCATTGACAACACTGCAACTACAATCAAAATACTTGTGCTTAATGTAAAATTCATAAAAGAATTGGTTTCTGATACCGATGAACGGCAAAACTACATCTCTCTGTATAACTTAATAAACACATTGCAAAGATTCTTGAATAAGAATTAACTCAACTGCATTAAGTACAAATTAGACAAATAGGAAGAAGATGAACATTGATCATATTGAGGATTAACTCATTGCACTAAAAAAGAAACCCTTAAACAAAAGAGCCTCTTATGCAGAGGCTCTTTTGTTTATAATAATATCATAAGCTTATCTTCCAAAGTCATCCTGCAGCCTGACAATATCCTCTTCATCAGAGGGTTGTGTTGCATCAGTGTGGCGCCAGATTTCGGCAAGTACGCCCCAGTCGTTAAGTCCGACTAAACGGTGGCGTTCGCCCTGCTTTAAAGTTATTAAAGATTCAGGAGATAATCGCTGCAATTCACCTTCTTCGTCTGTATCGCTGGTAACCACGCCTACCTCGCCTTTTAGCACTTTCCAAATCTCAGCACGGCGGTGGTGGTATTGCCACGACAGTCTTTTGTCAGGAGCTACAACCAAAATCTTAGGGCTAAGCTTTCCGGATATTTTCAGGTCCTCTACTGGTACCTGGTTGAAGTATGTTTCTGCAAACTTTGGTGCCTGGGCTTCATCTATTACAAAAAAACCACCCCAAGGCCTATTTAAATCTTTTTTTTCGATATAAAAGCCCTGGCTGGCAAGTTGTTTTTCTACCTCGCTAAACAACGTTTGTTTATCTTCTGCTAAACTCATCATATAAGGGTGTCTCTTCAGGGTGTATTGTTCTTGGTATTAAGTTTAAACAATACTAGCTCTTATAATTTTTGTTACTACGGAACGTAGTAATTTAGTTAAAACATCAGCATGCACAACATCTTTCAGCAGCTTTTTAGTGAAAACGGTACTGCACAAAAAAAGATAAAGCACAAAAAAGCGCCAGCCGACACAATGTCAGCTGGCGCTTTTTATAATTGGTGGAGATGCAGGGATTCGAACCCTGGTCCAGACAAGGAAACCGTCGTGCCTTCTACATGCTTAGACGCTAGTTGGATTGTCGGGAGATTGCGGGCCTAGGTCAAGCCTATGCGCACTCCTTAGATGCTTAATTTCGCCTGTGCACCGCACCTTTACACAGACTAGTAAATCGGATCGAAGCCTCTGATGTGCAAGCAGATTTACGAAGCCTGCACGAGACTATGGCTAGTGCTTAATACCTAGATTAAGCAGCCATGGCGTAGTTATATTCGCCAGTTATTGTTCGAACGAATTTTTAACAGGTGGTACGTTCATCACCCAACATGCTTACACGCAATCTGCACAAGCTGTCAATTCCGGTCATCCCCAATAAATAAAGAACGAATTCTTGTTATTTATACTTCAAGAAGTATGCCACAAATGTATAAAATTTGCAGCACACTTCTATCCGTTTTTCAGTTAATTAACACTTAAATATCGTTTCAGGTTTCAGATTTCTAAAGTTTTGCCTATAAAGTTTTGCTCCAGTCAAGCATAGCAATATAAAGCTCATCTATACTTATTTTTGGGTTCACTTTGTAAAGCGAGATCAGCTTTTGATTGAAGTCTCCGAACCGGATAAAACCCCTACTCTTCTCCATCTGGCGCTCCATTTTGGGTATAAAGGTGGCATTGTCTTCGGCAGAAAATTTATCCAGGCAATAAAGGGAGTAAATGGCCCATGTCATGTATTCTTTAAAAACATGGTCAGGCGAAGCATAAGCGCTAGTACCAGAAACAGCATCGTTTACCCATTTCGATCTATCTGTAAACGCCTGGTTTACCTGCTCAGGATACTTCTCCGCTACCGGATTCACAAAGTTGTGGTCTATCTCTGTAAATACGACACGCGTATTGCTCATCTCGTTTACTTTCGCATTATACTTTGGGCTTAGCTTTGCACGGTTTACGAACATAACGGTCTGGCTAAAGCCATTGTCTTCGAAACTCATGGTAGAGTGAGCGCCACCTACCAGCGGCGAGAACGTGACACGGTAGTTGCCATACTTGAACCCGAATTTTTCTTCCAGCCACTCCTGCTGCTGGTCTATTGGGTTTTGAGAGCGATACATCTGAATAAGCTCATTGTAGTATGGCTGGTGCTGCTTATAAAATTCCCTGAAATTCGATTTCCTGGCAAAGTCTTCGATCAACGCGCGGTTGGCAAGAATCGGATCCTCAGGATAGTTAAAACCCATTTTCCTGATGAAGCCTTCGTTCTTTATGTTGCCTTTCTTATCGAACACGTAGGCGCAGGCATTCATTTTCATGCCATAGTAATACCAATAGCTGTCTATGTCCTCTGGTTTAGTAATGTGTTTATTAACCACATCCATAACCGGGTGGTTTTTGTATGGGGAGAAATGCGCCATCACTTCTTTGTAGTAAGGCGTAGTCATATCAACCATATTAGAATCCTGCTGCCCTACATTTGAGATAGCCGTTAAGATATTAGCGAGCTCATGCACTTCGGGCACCTCTACACTAAACTTGCCCTGGTGCTCTCGGATATACTTCTTCGTGAAGTTCGTGTTCTTAGGCACTCCCACGATTTCGGTAAGCTTTTTTTCTTTACCTGTCTGCTGCACATAGAAGTGCACAGTTTCACCTTCTTTTATATGAAAGAAGATCGAGTCAACGTCTGTTATAAAACCTACTTTATTTACCTTCAGTTTACACTCTACTTGCAGCCTGGACGGTTCAGCGTCAGGAGACACTCTCCAGTCAGAGCGCCTGTCGGTATCATTTACTACATAAGTAAAGTTGTCTGTATTAGATTTTATGCTTGGCAGTTCCTTTACCTTCTGTGCATAGCTGGCTGATGCGCCAGTTACTAACATCAACGCCAATGCGTATTTCTTTAAGCTTTTCATAAAGTTTTATTTTGAGATTGGTATTATTTAGCGGCTAATTTCTGGTCTTTCAGGTGCTTCAGGGCACGCTCCAGCACAGGATCTTTTTTCTGGATGTAGTCCTGCAGGGTCATCTTCACCTCTATGTCTGGTTTCACACCGTAGCCCACAAACTCACGGCCATCCGGGTAAGTGTCTTTTTTGGTGCAGATGCGGGCATTGCCACCGCCAGGCAACTCAAACATAAAAGGCTGGCCCGTGCTGCCATTAGAGTTCTCCCCTATCTTGGTCATGTGCTTTTGATTATCGGCATAGATCAGGAAATCTTCGGCTGCTGATGTAGTTTTATGCCCAATAAGTATGGCGGTTGGCACAATAACTTTTTCACTTTGCTGGACTTTATTGTGGGCTGGATTGTAGTCAAACTCATACATCAGTCTGTCCTGAAAAGCGTTCAGCGACTTGGCGGCAAACTCACTTCCAACGGTATCTTTTGGCGCCGTAAATACACCCCAGGCTTTAAAACTGGCTAGGTGCTGGCGCGTAGAATTTTTAGAGCCATAAAGCAGTGTGTCAGGACTCAGGTAATCCAGTATCTGACGGCCTATACTTGTAGAGCCGCCGCCATTATAGCGAAGGTCAATGATCAGGGCTTTGGCTTTGCGCAGCTCAGGCAGCTTCTCTAAAAACAGCTGGTTAATTTTAGGATCGTGAAAGGCGTTTAGTGCCAGGTAAGCTGTTTCATTCGGGTACCACTTCAGGTCTAGCAGCTCACGTTTCTCAAGCACCGGGTATACTTCCTGCTCTGTAGTTTTGGCATGGGTCAGCGTCAGGCTCTTTACCTTACCTTTTGGAGTTCTGTACTTGATGTCATACTTCTCTCCTACCAGGCCTCTCAGCATATTTTCAATAGCCCAGTCCATCAGTACATAATCCGTAGAGGATGAGATGTAAAGCAGTACATGCTGCTTTAGGTAGGCATTGGTTGGTTGTCCGTTTACTTCAATGATCTCGCTACCCACCGGCACTTCGTCTTTAGCGCTCAGGTTGATTCTGGTTATAATGGCTTTGTTATCAATGTTGCTAAGGAAGAGTTTATACTTGCCGAATGTGTTTTTGTGAATCAGCGAATCTATACTTTTCGGAAAGTAGATGTTGGTGTGACCATCATTCAGCAAGGCACAGAATTTCTGCAACTCCCTGTAATACTCATAATCATTTTTCGTAGCCTGGACTGTAGTTATAGCCTCACGGTAGGCATTCTCCCACTTGCTGCGGTCCACTTTGTTTAGGTACACAAAGTTATAGTTTACCTCCTGCCAGAATTTAGACAAGCCGTATACTTTGTCGGCTGCAGAAAGGGTGTTAGGAACCTGTGCATGTGCAACAACTGCTAAGAGCAACAGCAACGGGAATAGAAATTTTTTCATGGTTATATTTTATACTAATGGTTGGATACTATTCAGTTCTAAGTGAAGTAACCGGATTAGCTACTGCAGCTCTTACTGCATGGAAGCTAAGCGTGAACAGTGCAATAATAATTGTGGTTATAAAGGTGCCTGCAAAAATCCACCAGCTAACTTCGGTGCGGTATACATAGCCGTTCAGCCATAGCTGCATAACATACCAGCTCAGTGGCAGCGCGATAAGATTAGCAATCAGCACCAACTTCAAGAAATCCTTGCTCAGCATGAACACGATGTTTGCTACCGATGCGCCCAATACTTTTCGGACACCTATTTCCTTGGTGCGTTGCTCGGCTGTAAACAAGGCTAAACCAAACAAGCCCAGGCAAGAGATGATAATTGCTATTACTGCAAAATATGTGGTCAGCTTGCCCATAATGGCTTCGCTTTTGTAGATCTTCTCATAATCATCGTCCAGGAAATGATACTCAAATGGGAAAGCTGGATTGTGTCGCTTTATAACTCCCTCAACTCCAGCAAGTGCATCAGTGGTTTTTCCTGTAGCAATGCGGGCAAACAGAAACTGAGAACCAGACCCTAAAGTGATGATAATTGGCTGCGTGTTTACCTGTGCAGGCGAAGTATGAAAGTTCTTTACAACCCCAATTATTTTTCCCCTTTCATCATCCTGACCAAGCCATTCTCCTACCGGATTTTGTAACTGCATCAGGCGGGCAGCTTCTTCGTTTATAATGTAATTGGCAGTATCGGTACCAAACTCTTTGGAGAACGTGCGGCCCTCTTTCAGCTTGATATCCATTGTTTCAATAAAGTGATAGTCTACCCACAGCCTGCTGAATAGGATATTGGTATCAGGATCTTTACCTTCCCACTCAAAGTTACCGGTAGAGTTTCCAACATAAAGTGGCACTTCACTTCCTGCGGACACACCTGTTATACCCGGCACCTGCTGCAAATCACGCTTTACTTGCTCATACCTTTTGTTTAGCTCGCCTTCCAATGGCAGATACACCACGTTATCCCTGTTCATGCCTATGTCTTTTGTGCGGATGTAGTGCAATTGCAGGTAAACAACCAGTGTGCTGATAATAAGCAAAGCCGAAAGTATAAACTGAAACACCACAAGCCCTTGTCGGAAAACGGCTACGCGCTTATTTAATTTAACTGTGCCTTTAAGCACAACTGCCGGATTAAAGGAGGAAAGGAAAAGGGCAGGATAACTACCAGAAATCAATCCTGTAAACAAAGCCACACCCAGCAGCAAAAGTATAAGAGACGGATTGCTTAAATCAAATGAAATGGCTTTGCCTGTAAGCTCATTAAACTGTGGCAACACCATACCAGCAATGTTTAAAGAAAGGAACAGCGCCAGAAAAGCCACCAACACCGACTCGACCATAAACTGCCCTATAAGTGCAGATTTGCTTGCGCCTATTGCTTTGCGTACACCTACTTCTTTAGCGCGCTTTGCAGAGCGTGCCGTGGCCAAGTTCATGAAGTTGATGCAGGCAATTACAAGTATAAACAGGGCAATAACCGAAAAGAGACGTACGGTTTCAATCTTACCACTTCCTTTCGGGTTGCTTTTGAAGTCACCGTAGAGGTACATGTCTGCAACGGGTTGTACAAACAAATCTATGTGCGTGTCCTCCTGATATTTCTTGATGAAGAATTCAATCTTTTTGTTAAAAGCCGCTACATCGGCACCTGGTTGTAGCTGCACATAAGATCTTATGCCATTGTTGCCCCACTCCTTCAACCAAGCCATATCCGGCTTGCTTAGCAGGTCCTGCATCGGCATCAAAAAATCAAATTGAATTGAAGAGTTCTCCGGCACGTTAGCCAACACACCTGTTACTCTGTAGCTTTCCTTGTTATCTACCTTGAGCAGTTTACCTACTGCTGCATCAGCACTTCCAAAAATATTTTCCGCCATCTCCTGCGTTAGTAATACAGATTTTGGCTGGCTCAGCGCCTGGTTGGCATCACCGTGTAGCAGCGGAAACGAAAACATCTGCAAAAACTCCGGATCTACATAGCGGCCAGTCTGCTTCAGGGTTTTGTCGCCGTAGTTGAAGAGCATCTGGGTATCCCAAAAAATACGCGCTGCACGCTTTACTTCTGGCAGATCTGCTTTCAAAGCCTCAGCTAACGGTCCTGGATTAGCCGAAGTGATAAGATCATCGTTTCCTGGGTAGTGCTGTACCTCCATCACCCTATACAGATCATCTATGTTACTATGATATTGATCAAAGCTCAGTTCGTCCTTCACCCACAGCATAATCAGGATGCTGCACGTCATCCCCAGCGCTAAACCTGATATGTTGATCAAAGAGAAAACCTTGTGGCGCATTAGGTTGCGGTAGGCCATTTTGAGGTAGTTCTTAAGCATAGCTTTAAATTTTATCTGGTACAGGTATAAATCTTCTTTTTGGAGTGTAACAAGTATAACTTCACTCTCTGTAATCTGTATCAAGAAATTAAGATGCCAATTTTAAACATCATTGATTATCAGTTATTTACACAAATAAAGAATTAGAAAGTGTACGCTTCCGATACACATTTCAGGAGAACACCTGTGCGGTTGTGACACAGCTTTTTCAGGAGCCGAAAGACATAAATTGTACTGAGGCAATTTGGAGCATGAGCCAGCAAAGCAGCTTGAATGAAGACAAGTATTAAACTCCGGATAAATTACTTAAATTCGGTATCTGAACCAGAATAACTTGCACGATGGCTACAGGAAAAACCGGTAGAATTTTAGTTGTTGACGATGAAGCAGACGTGCTTTTCGCCATGAAGATGCTGTTGAAAACAGAGGTAAAAGAGGTGGTAACCGAGAAAAACCCGGATAACCTGATGAGCCAGCTGTCGAAGGAGAAGTTTGATGTCATTTTCCTGGACATGAACTTTAAGAGTGCTCTTAACACTGGCAACGAAGGTCTGTTTTGGCTGCGCCAGATTCTGGGAAAAGACAAAGACGCCAAAGTCATACTTATCACAGCTTACGGTGATGTGGAATTGGCTGTAAAGTCGCTGAAGGAGGGTGCTTACGATTTTATAGTAAAGCCCTGGCACAACGACAAGCTGCTGGAAACACTGCATAATGCACTGCAGGCAAAGGGGCAAAAGAAGAGTGAAAAATCAGCTGCCAATACAGGCCATACCACTATACTTGGCGAATCCGAAGCAATACAGGATATACTTTATAAGATAGATAAAATTGCCCCTACCGAGGCTAACGTACTTATACTTGGCGAGAACGGAACAGGCAAGGAACTGGTAGCACGCGCCCTGCACGAGAAATCTTTTAGAGCCAACCAACCTTTTGTAAGCGTAGATGTGGCAGCACTTACCGACACTTTATTTGAGAGTGAGTTATTCGGCTTTAAGAAGGGTGCTTTTACCGATGCCAAAGAAGATCGCAAAGGCCGCTTTGAGGCAGCAGATGGTGGTACGCTGTTTCTGGATGAGATCGGAAATATCTCGCCTGCCATGCAAGCCAAACTGCTGACGGTGCTGCAAAACAGGCAGGTAACGCCACTAGGCTCCAATACACCCATTCCTGTCGATATACGTCTAATTTCTGCTACCAACGAGCCCATTTACGAACTGGCTGCTAAAAACCTTTTCCGCAAAGACCTTATTTACCGCATCAACACTGTAGAAATAACCTTGCCGCCGCTGCGTGTCCGCGGTAATGATGTGGAACTGCTGGCAAGACATTTCGCCGGAATCTATGCACAGAAAAACCATAAGCCTGTACCTGAGTTTGCCCCTGCTACCCTGCAAAAGCTAAAGCAACACAGTTGGCCTGGCAATGTGCGTGAGCTGCAACATGCCGTGGAGCGTGCCATCATACTTGCCGAGGATAATGTGTTGCAACCGCAAGACTTTAGCTTTTCGCCTATGGAAATGGCACCTGCTGCACAGTCTGTACCTGCTTTTGCCGCAGATACAAATATGCCGCTACACGAAATAGAACGCGAAACGATTCGCCGCGTGATCGAGAAGAACAAAGGCAACATTTCTAAAGCTGCTAAAGAACTTGGCCTTACCCGCACTGCCCTTTACCGCCGCCTGAACAAGTATGATATCTAAACGACTGGAGCTCGGGCTGTTTGTCCGGTTTATACTTTTGCTGGGCATGATGTACGTTACGGTGCAATACCTGACACAGTACACCTGGCTGCAGGTTACATCGGGCATACTAATCATGCTGGCGCAGCTTTGGGAGATAGCACGTTACGTAACCCGCAGCAACAACGAACTGGCTAAGTTCCTGGAGGCTGTGAAGCAGCGTGACTTTTCGCAGCGATTTAATGAGAATACAAACTCTTCGCTGCAGCAACTCCATCGCGCCTTTAATCTAATAAATAACACATTCAAACAACTACAGATAGAACGGGAGGCGCAGTTCCAGTACATGCAAACCATACTGCAGTTGGTGGATACCGGCATTATGGCCGTTGACACAGAGACGGGGGAAGTAGAATGGGTGAACGATGCCTTTAAAAAGATGCTGGGCCTGCCTCACCTCAAAAGTATAGATAACCTGGACCGGCGCTACCCTTCCCTGCATAACTCGCTGCAAAGTATAAAGTCAGGAGATAGCACACTCGTAAAACTGAAGTTACCCTCGGGTCAGTCGCAGGTGCTGGTTTCGGCAACGGCCTTTACCATGCAGCACCGTGATCTGCTGCTGGTTGTAATTAAAAACGTAAGCGCTACTGTAGATGCCACCGAAACAGAGGCCTGGCAAAAGCTGTTACGTGTGATGACGCACGAAATTATGAACTCCGTGGCTCCCATTGCCTCACTAGCCGATACTTTAGGAAAACATTTGCACATGGAGCGTGAGCGCTATACTTCTGAGCCCGATGTACCTGTAGATGTGGAAGTGCTGGAAGACACCGAAGAAGGGATCGGTATCATCAAGAAACGTAGCGAAGGACTGTTGCGCTTTACACAGTTTTACCGCAACCTGAACAAGTCGCAACAGCTTAACCTCACTACCATTTATGTTGAGGAGCTTTTCAAAAGTATAGATACCCTGATGCGACCACGCCTGAAGGCAGATGGCATTGAGTATATCTGCAAAGTATCTCCTCCGGACCTGACCATAACCGGTGATGTAAATCTACTGGAGCAAGTGCTCATCAATCTGATCACGAACGCCCAGCGCGCGGTGCTGGAGCGGCCATCGCCGCAGATAATACTTGTGGCTGGGCAGCAGGATGGAAAAGTAACGATTGAAGTGCACGATAACGGCACTGGCATTCCGGATGAAATCCTGGAGAACATTTTTATCCCGTTCTTTACCTCCCACAAAGAAGGTTCCGGCATTGGCCTTAGCTTATCAAAGCACATCATGCTGCTGCACAAAGGCACTATTCAAGTCGAGAGCGAAGAAGGCGTGGGCAGCACATTTAAGTTGGTGTTTTAAGCTAGATTCTGAGAAATTTGCAGGGTTCTCCTCCTCTGAGGAGTTAGGGGAGGAAACACTATATGCTTCACCTGCTTGCACACAAGATCCTTTCAGGATGACGAAAGAAATACTTGGCTTTCTGGCGCTAGTCTTCAGACTCGTGTCTTCAAGTGGTGTAGAGTCAGAGACTCTACTGGGACAGAGGCCCAAGTATAACCGATCACGAGCGAGGACGCTCGCGCCATAGTATGGCAAAGTAAAGCTTAGAGCTTAGCAGCCCCATCTCTTCAATTCTGCCTTTTAAACACATCAAGCTTATATAGCTAAATAATTATTTTTACTTTTGGCGCTTGAAACGACCTTACTCACCACCTCTACTATGAAAAAGCGCTACCGCTCTGAAAGCAACTGCTTAAACTGTGAAGCAACTGTAACGGGTAACTTCTGCTCGGCATGCGGACAAGAGAACCTGGAACTGCATGAGAACTTTCTGCACCTGGTAATGCACAGCGTTGGGCACTACTTCCACTTAGAATCGAAGTTTTTTAAAAGCATGGTGCCGCTTTTAACCAAACCAGGCTACCTGACGAAGGAATATTTTGCTGGAAAACGGGCCTCGCATCTTAACCCGATCAGCATGTACATCTTCATCAGCATCCTGTTCTTTTTCCTCTTCACAGCTAACACAAACATCAACAAGAAAGGAATACTAAAAGACGGTGCTGCAGAAAAAACTGCTACGGCACAGACGGAAGCTAAAAAAGCAGAAGCTTTAGCTGACAAAAAAACATTCCAAAAGATAGTTAGTAATGTCACTCCTGCACCGGCAATTGCCAACAACATCAGCAACGTTAAAAAAGGAGCAAACGGAAAAGAAGAGATTACTTTTGGCGAGTTCAACATCCCCCTCCACACCTTCAATGCCAAATATAGAAAGGTAAAGAACGATAAAGTGCAGTTTGAGCTTTTCTTAAACAAGCTGATAAGCCATCTGCCTAAAGTCATGTTTATCCTGCTGCCACTCTTTGCCCTAATCCTGAAGTTGGTTAATATCAGATCAAAGAAGCTTTATGCGGAGCACCTGATTTACTCGATTCATGTACATTCGTTCCTTTTCCTGTTTGGCTCTATCCTTATCATTTTAAAGTGGTTGCTTCCTTTTGTGTCTGGCTGGGTACAAATGCTGGGTGTGCTTGTGATGCTTTGGTACATCTACCGGTCAATGCGAAACACCTACCGGAGCACACGCTGGCGCACTGTTTATAAATGCATGCTGCTGTCCTTTGCCTATACTTTTCTGCTGTTCCTGAGCAGCTTAGCGGTAGTTATTGCCACACTGTATTCTATGTAAGCTTAACTCCAATAGCTTCATTTTGGCTATGAATTAAATTTATTGTGCATCAGCAATACAGTTTGTAATAGAGCAAAGGCTAAAGGATTTAACTATTCTCTGTTGCCTCCGTTCATATTCTCATAAGTATAATAAGTACTTAAACCTGAGCATTATGGCGGCCCAAAGTCTACAGCAGCAAGTAGTTAATACACTGGCCACAGCAGATGTAAAAATCAACGGGCCCGACCCGTGGGATTTGCAGGTGCACGACAAGAGGTTCTATAAGCGCATACTTACAGACGGAACGCTGGGCCTCGGCGAGTCGTACATGGATGGCTGGTGGGACTGCCAAAGTATAGATCAGTTTGTGTTTAAGGTGCTGCGTGCTGATCTATATAAAAAGGCGAACCTTGGCTGGAGATCGGTGCTGCAGGTGCTGCTGGCAAAGCTGCTGAACATGCAGGCCAAAGGCAAGGCCGCCCGCAACGCACAACGCCACTACGACATCGGCAACAAACTGTACGAATTAATGCTGGACCGGCGCATGACCTATAGCTGCGGCTACTGGAAAGGCGCTGATAACCTGGATCAGGCGCAGGAAAACAAACTCGACTTAATTTGCCGGAAGTTATACTTGCGGCCCGGACAACGGGTGCTTGATATTGGCTGCGGCTGGGGAAGCTTTGCCGGACTTGCCGCCGAAAAGTATGGCGCCGAGGTAGTAGGCATTACTGTTTCGAAAGAGCAGGCGGCGCTGGCCCGGGAGAGGTACAAAGGTTTACCTGTTGAGATTCGCCTGCAGGATTACCGCGACATAAACGAGCAGTTTGACCATGTGGTATCGGTGGGAATGTTTGAGCATGTGGGATACCGCAACCACCGAAAGTTTATGCAGGTGGCGGCCCGTTGTTTAAAAGATGACGGCCTGTTTCTGCTGCACACCATTGGCCATAACTACTCCAGAACTTCAGCCGATCCATTTACCGACACCTACATCTTCCCGAACTGCCTTATACCTTCTGTTAAGCAGCTAGGCGCAGCCATGGAGCACATCTTTAAAGTGGAGGACTGGCATAACTTCGGCCCCTACTACGATAATACCTTAATGGCATGGTTTGACAACTTTAACCGCAATTGGGACCAGTTGCAGGGCGAGTACGGCGAACGCTTTTACCGCATGTGGAAGTATTACCTGCTTTCCAGCGCAGGCTCATTTAGAGCTCGCAACAACCAATTGTGGCAACTGGTATTGTCTAAGGAAGGGATCGCAGGAGGGTATACAGCAGTAAGGTGATGTAAAGCATAGCAAATAAGTATAAAGTATAACTTGTAAGCTTTTACTTTAGCATGAAGCGCGCAGAGGTTACTTCATGCGGTGTTATGAGGCGGCCAATATAAGCCCCGGCTCTAAACTTTTCCTTTTTAAGTTGATACACAAAATGCTCTCCTGCCTGCCCTGTTCCCTCTGCTAATACCTCAAGCACATCGCCTTGCATGTTCAGGATCTCCAGTTTATAGCGGCCATCCTGCCTCAGTGTAAAACTTAAATCTGTTCTAGAGTTAAATGAGTTGGGTGATGCTTTTAGCTCCAGCCGCTCTACGCCAATCTCTTCGCCAAGCGTAGTGGCTTTTCCAGAATTGCTACCTGATTTAGGGCTTTCTTTACCCTGTTGCTGTTGCGCTTTATTTGCCCAGGTCGCCATATCAGCTTTTCCCTCCTGCCCAAACACAAACTCAAGTCTCGACAGAAAAGCCAAAAGCAGCAGCAGCTTAATAAATGGTCCGACGTGCTTTCTCATAACGTATAGGTTGGAATTGATTTTGCTTTCTTTCAGCATTTAAATATAGCTCCACCTCTATACTTTATTGCAGGAATAAAAACTCTGGCAGGTAACGTTTAAACATCAGCTTTTAACTGCTCATACATTAAAACCTCACCGCCTTAGACGCCATTAATGCAATAATTTCAGGGAACAAATGGTGTAAAAGGTAACATATCCGCTTTATTATATTTATCACTATACCTGACAAATGCCTTTTTAAAAGCAAAAAAGCATAAAAAAAGTATAATTAAAACAACACCTTCTAAAACACTATTACAAAAGTCGCTATCTTATTAAAAGCTAATAAGGCAGTCAAGGGCAAAACGAATTGTCTCTTGCCGGTGTTCTTTAACTAGAGAAGCTCCTGCCGTGGATAAGTATCTGGAAAACTACTGGATAAAAAGCACTCCCATCTCAGCTTCAGATTGATTATCTTTGTAGTAATGGAAAATTTCGTAGTATCAGCGCGTAAATACCGCCCAAGCACATTCGATAGTGTGGTGGGGCAGCACCATATAACCAATACCCTTAAAAACGCCATCAGCAGCAAGCATTTGGCGCAGGCCTTCCTTTTCTGCGGACCGCGTGGTGTAGGTAAAACCACCTGTGCCCGTATTCTGGCTAAAACCATCAACTGCCAGAACATTACTCCGGAAACAGAGGCTTGCAACGAGTGCGAATCTTGCCGCAGCTTTAACAGCAACAGTTCGTTCAACATACATGAGCTAGATGCTGCCTCTAATAACTCTGTAGAGGATATCCGTAACCTGGTGGAGCAGGTGCGTTATGCACCGCAAACGGGCAAGTATAAGATCTACATCATAGATGAGGTGCACATGCTCTCGAATCAAGCCTTCAACGCTTTCCTGAAGACCTTGGAGGAGCCGCCATCTTACGCAATTTTTATACTTGCCACCACAGAACGCCACAAGATCATCCCGACTATACTTTCACGTTGCCAGATCTTCGATTTCAACAGAATTCGAATCGAGGACATGGTACGCCACCTGGGCAACATCGCCACAAAAGAAAGTATACAGGCCGAGCCGGATGCCCTGCACCTGATCTCGCAGAAGGCCGATGGCGCCCTGCGCGACGCGCTTTCCATTTTCGACCAGATGGTTACTTTCTCAGGCAGCAATGTGACTTACAAGGCTACCGTAGAGAACCTGCACATACTTGACTACGATTACTACTTCCGGTTAACAGACCACCTGCTGGACCAGAACCTGGCTGGCTCGCTGCTGCTGTTTGATGAAATCCTGAAGAACGGTTTTGATGCCCATAACTTCCTGATTGGTATTGCAGAGCATTTCCGTAGTTTGCTAGTTTGCAAAGATGCGCAGACAATACAGCTGCTGGAGGTATCAGATAACATCAAGGCGAAGTATGCGGAGCAGTCGCAGAAGTCTAGCGTATCGTTCCTGCTATCGGGTCTGAACCTAGTGAGCACCTGCGACACTAATTATAAAAGCAGCAAAAATCAGCGTCTGCATGTAGAGCTGTGCCTGATGAAATTGGCACACCTGAATGCAGCCCTGAGTTTTGCACAAGACGGAGCAGAAGCAAAAAAAGCTAAGGTAGCGGATAAGGCACCAGCCTCTACCGGAAATACAGGTGCCATACCTTCTGCTGCCATGCAGCCTGCCCATAACCAGGGCACGGTGCCATCGCAGCAGATGCAACAGCCAACGCCAGGTAGTGTACCATCCGAGCGTATGCAGCCTCCGCACACGCCTAACCATGTGCCGTCGGAGGGGCTACAACAGCCACCTAAACCGCAAGAGGTAACACCTGATGCACATATTGCTCCTCCAAAGGCACAGGCTGTTCCGGAACAGCCGCGCTCTAAAGTGCAGCTGCCTCCGCCTAAAAAGCTAGGCAAGCTGCCAAGCCTGAAAGACCTGCAGAATCAGCAGACAGCTGTTGCCGATGTGGCCGTAGCCGAGGAGGAAGAGGATACAACTTATGGTGCTATTGTTCCGATAGATGAAGCTAAGCTGAAAACAGTTTGGCATGCTATCCTGCGCCGCAAGAAGGCGGAAAATATGATGGAGTTCACCCTCCTGAACCGCCAGTACCACATCAGTGCCGACAACGAAGTTATACTTCACCTGGAGAACCACGTGATGATGGACCAGTTCACGGCCATTCGTCCGGAGATACTGCGCGAACTGAAGGCACAGACCGGCAACCGAAGTATAAAACTGAGGGCAGAAGTGGTAGAAGTGCAGGATGAAGGGCGAAAACTGTATACTTCGCAGGACAAGTTTAACTACCTCGCCGAGAAATACCCGGTAATCGTCGATTTAAAACAGCGATTTGGCTTAGATACAGATTTTTAAATCAGTAATACTGTATCTTCGTATAGTTACATCATCACTAATTAACAGAACTATGATAATCAAAAAGGGAGTATCTCTGTTTTTGATTGCGTTGGCATTTACATTCACGCAATGTAAAAATGAAACCTATCAAACGCAGTCAACAGCTCAAACTACCGCACCTGCTGCTACAGCTACAGCCGAGAAAGAGTATAAATACGAAACGGTTCCTAATGATCCGCTTAATGCCCGTATTTATACTTTAGACAACGGTTTAAAAGTATACCTTTCGGATTACGAGGAGGCACCGCGTATTCAAACGTACATTGCCGTGCGTGCGGGCTCTAAAAACGACCCTGCCGATGCTACCGGCCTGGCGCATTACCTGGAGCACATGGTATTTAAAGGCACTAGCGAACTGGGTACCATGAATTGGGAAAAAGAAAAAGTAGAGCTAGATAAGATCGAAGCCCTTTACGAAAAGTATAGAGCTACCAAAGACGAGGCTGCCCGCAAAAAGATCTATGCCCAGATCGACTCAGTGTCTGGAGTAGCCGCTACTTACGCAATTGCTAACGAATACGATAAGATACTTAGCGCTATCGGAGCCAAAGGCACCAACGCTTATACTTGGGTAGACCAGACGGTGTATGTAAACGACATCCCGAGCAACCAGATGGAGCGTTGGATTGAACTGGAAGCTGACCGTTTCCAAGACATGGTTCCCCGCATTTTCCATACGGAGCTTGAGGCTGTGTACGAAGAGAAAAACCGTAGCCTAGACAGTGACGGCCGTAAAGTGGCAGAAGTGATCAACACAGCACTTTTCCCAACGCACCAGTATGGCACTCAGACGACCATCGGTACTATTGAGCACTTAAAGAATCCTTCTATCACTGAAATCAAGAAGTACTACAACAAGTACTATGTTCCGAACAATATGGCCATTGCCATGAGCGGAGACATTGATTTTGATAAGACTATCCGCCTGATCGACAAATACTGGGGTGGCATGGAGAAGCAGCCTGAGCCTACGTTTAATGTAGCCCAGGAGCAACCAATCCAGCAGCCAATCGTGAAAGAAGTGCTAGGTCCGGATGCTGAGAACGTATCTATCGCCTACCGCTCACCGGGCATTAATACAAAAGATGCGCTAGTTGTACAGATGATCAGCAATTTGCTTTACAATGGCTCAGCCGGACTAATCGACCTAAACCTGAACCAGCAGCAGAAAGTACTGCAGTCGTATGCCTACGACACGCCGATGAAAGACTATGGCACGTTCAGAATGACAGGTATGCCACGCCAGGGACAGTCACTCGACCAAGTGCGTGATCTGTTGCTGCAGCAGTTGGATATGATCAAGAAAGGCACCTTTGATGAGTCGCTGATTCAGGCTGTGGTGAATAACGACAAGATCAACACCATGAAGGCGTATGAAGACAACAGTAACCGTGCTGATGCCTTCGTTACTTCGTTTATCTATGAGATGCCATGGCAGAAGTTCGTAACCCGCCAGGAAGAATTTGCCAGCATCACGAAACAGGATGTGATGAATGTGGCAAACAAGTACTTCAACAACAACTATGTATTAGTGTACAAGCGCACTGGCAAAGACCCTAACGCTCAGAAAGTAGAGAAACCTGCCATTACGCCGGTAGCCGTTAACCGCGATGCGCAATCAGATTACTACAAGCAGTTTATGGCGAAGGAAGTACAGCCACTGCAGCCAGTATTCATCGACTACAAAAAGGATATAACTGAGACTTCCCTGAAGCAGAATATCCCGCTGCTGTATACTAAGAACAAAGACAATGGCTTGTTCCAGCTATACTACATCCTGGATATGGGTACCAACAACGACCAGAAGTTGGGCATGGCCGTGAACTACCTAAAGTACCTGGGCACCGACAAGTATACAGCCGAAGAGCTTCAGAAGGAGTTCTACAAGCTGGGCACTTCATTTGATGTGTTCTCTTCCGGTGATCAGGTGTATGTAAGCTTATCTGGTTTGGATGAGAACTTCGAGAAAGGCCTGAACCTGTTTGAAAGCGTACTAGCTAACGCTAAACCAGATCAGCAGGCATTAAATGACATGGTTGCTGGTATCCTGAAAGCCCGTGCCGATGCCAAGAAAAACAAAGGCGTTATTCTGCAGCAGGCCATGGTAAACTATGCCAAGTATGGCGCTAAAAATCCATTTAACACCGTACTGAGCGAGAAGGAACTGAAGGCCATGAAGCCGCAGGAACTGGTGAACATCATCAAGAGCATCCCAACGTACGAGCACCGCGTGCTATACTACGGTCCACGTGAAACAGACAACCTGGTAGCTACCCTGAACCAGGGCCACATGGTGCCAGCCAAACTAAAGCCAGTACCAGCCGAGAAAGTATACACTGAGATTGATTTTAAAGAACCAACGGTTTACTGGGCAGATTATGACATGGTGCAGGCTGAAATGTTATTCCTGAGCAAGTCGGTGCCTTACAGCAAAGACATTATTCCGGTGGTGCGCCTGTACAACGAGTACATGGGTGGCATCGTGTTCCAGGACCTGCGTGAGTCGAAGGCCCTTGCCTACTCTACTTACTCATTTTATAGCCCTGCTGCCAAGAAGGACCGCGCCAATTACTTAGTGTCGTACATTGGAGCACAGTCGGATAAACTAGCTGAGGCGATGGCTGGCATGCAAGCTTTACTTACAGACATGCCACTGGCAGATGCGAACTTCCAGAATGCCCGCGCCGCTTTGCGCAACAGCATCTCTACGGAACGTATTACCAAAGCAGGCATCCTGTTTGACTACGAGCGTGCAAAAAAACTAGGCCTGAACTACGACATCCGCCAGGACGTGTACCAGAGCGCCAACTCCATGACCTTTGACCAGATGAAGGAGTTCCAGCAGAAGTATGTAAAAGGCCAGCCACAGGCTATACTTGTGATCGGCTCTAAAGACAAGCTGAACTTCAAAGCGCTGGAGAAGTATGGAAAAGTGAAGCAGCTGGATCTGAAGACCTTGTTTGGGTATTAGTAGATTATAGAACTTGAATACAAGATAAATTAAAAAGGGCAGCTATGTATGGCTGCCCTTTTTAATTTTATACACTTCTGGTGCCTCTTTGTCTGAGAGTGCTTCAGCATTTGTAACCCTTTTGTAATCACTCTCCGGAGATTATCTCATACTGAATAGGCTTAAAAGCATAATTGTTAGACTGCTCTGCAGAGCATGCGGTTAAACCTACAATTAAATCCATTTTAGCCTCCAGTAACATATAGTCGCCTGCTTTGCTTAGCGGCGGGTCTACTGAAAGCGTTCCATCCGGTGAAAACTGCACATTCATGAAAATGTTAAAGGCAGTAGGAATGTCATCAGGGGCAATGCCATACTTGCTTAAGTTAGTGTGCAGGTTCTCAAAGCAACTTGGGTGATACTCAGGGTTTTTATACATGATCTGGAAAGTCTCGGGGCTGCAGGGCGCCAGCAAAAAATCGTTGCGCCCATTCGTATCCTCCAATATTTCCATCATTTTCCGGCTGCGGTTACTCCAGAGGTGGTGCCCTTTGGTTATCAGTATCGTTTCCTCAAAGTCGAGCGTTTTGCCTGATGACAGCTTCTCGCGCAAGTCTTCTGCGTTGAACAGCACTATATCACTTACCTGCTCCCCCTGCGGATCTATTACCTTGAGCCTGTCTCCTTTCCGAAGTCTAAAGGCTGCCCCAGTCTGTTTTTCTATTGTGTTAATCATTCTCCTTTTTTGTTTGATGCTTGAACGCGACATGAAACGGGCACTTCCAACTTTCATCTACCTGCCGGCCACTGTATTGAGGTGCCTCTAGTCCTTCTCCGAAGTTACTCAACATCGGATTGATGGAGCCATCATAAGCTTCCTCACGCTCCCGAATTACCTTTTGCATGTTTTCATACACTCCTTTCTCACGTAGCTGCTCAAACTGGCGGTGCAGATTAAATGCCATGGCCGTATGTGTAAACCTTCTGGCTCTGCGACTGGCCTTAGCATGCAACCCTACTACAAAAAAGGCAGTCCCGTTAAAGCTAAAGCTAAAATCGCTGTCTTCAGGGTTGTTACTTACTTCAGGGTCCCAGCGCTGCAGGTGTTTTTCGCTGTCGTGCAGTCTTTGAAGCTGCTGCCACAACTTCTGCTCAAAATCTAACTCAGAGGCAGGTTCGTCGGTAAACACAGCAATCAGTGTCATATATTCGCTTTCGGCAGATAGGGTTTCTGTTGTGTAGTTTTTCAGGTCTTCTCCTAATTGGCGGGTAGTTTCATCGTCACCCATACTACCATACACACCAATACGGTATTGACTTGAGTTTAAGGCTGCCTTGGCTCCTACACAAGGATAATCTGCATCATTAAGCTTCTCAGTTATGCTCGTATGTATTTCTGTAAGCTGTTCATCCGGGCAATCATTCAGTTGCTCAGGTGTAAAATAAGTTTGTTGTTTTATGTTATTTGCAGACATAATAAAATCTTAAGTAATGCCACTCAGCTACAGTTCGTATGCAGAAGGCATGGATTCTGTGTTACGGCGAAACAATACTTTAAGATAAGTTCCGACAGCAGTTTAGGTACGTTTTGAAAGTACTTTTAAAGATGCTGGCCATAATCTAATTTCTTTATCTTACTCACTATCACTATAAAGTATAAGTATAAACCTGATTGCCTGGTATTTGTTAACAACCTTACTTTTTATGGAAAAACCTCTCCATAACATAAGCTGTGCTTTTGTAATGTACCCAAAACAGAAGACGAACTTTCGATATCAGAGGAGTATGATGACCAGTAGAGTTGGAGCTAAGTATACCATTTGGATGTTAGGTTATACTTTAATTCATAGACTGTGAAAACTAGGGCAGCCAAATATAGTTGGCCGTTAGTTTTTTGTCTTGCTTGTACTAACAGGGACCAAAAAAGTTATAGATAAAGCCTTAGTTAGTCTACCTCCTGCTCGCGTTCGTCTAATTGTGAAACAATATGTTACGATATTTTCTACTTTAGTACAAGGCAGAACTGATTATTAAACAGTACATACTTTGATCATATATGGAGAATAAAATGACCTACACTAAATCAATACTATTTTTTGTTTCAGGCATCATTTCAGTTGCCACTTCATATCTATTGGGCGGCAAAAGCGATTTTTATGGCTTCTTGATTGGCTATGGTTATACTGCTGTAGTTAGTGGCTTGGTGGGAATACTGTATGTGTACACGAGGAAACAGAATCTCAAAAAGCAGGTAAAGGGGTAGTGCATCATTGTTTTAAATTTACTCATAGCAAAACTGTGAAACTCTGCTGTTAGTGAGAAAGCAAACAACGATAGGTTCTCAGCATAAAAAAGGCTGCCCGATATCTCAGGCAGCCTTTCATATTTGTACTTTATACTTCTGATTAGAAATTATTCAAAGCAGCATTAAGCGTTTCGCTTGGGCGCATAGCTTTGCTGGTTTTCTCTTCGTCTGGGTGATAGTAGCCACCAATCTCAACTGGTTTGCCTTGGGCTGCGATCTGCTCATCTACGATCTTCTGCTCGTTGTCGGTCAGCTCTTTTGCCAGGCTAGAGAACTTGTCTTTCAGCTCCTGGTTTTTGTTCTGCTCAGCAAGTGCTTGTGCCCAGTACATGGCTAAGTAGAAGTGGCTGCCACGGTTATCAATACCGCCTACTTTACGAGCCGGAGACTTATCTTTCTCCAGGAACTCAGCATTTGCTTTATTCAGGGCTTCTGCTAATACTTCAGCCTTCTCGTTCTTGGTTTTGTAAGCAAGGTCTTCCAGCGATACAGCCAGGGCTAAGAACTCACCAAGCGAATCCCAACGCAGGTAGTTTTCTTCCACGAACTGCTCTACGTGCTTCGGCGCAGATCCACCGGCACCTGTTTCGAACAGGCCACCACCATCCAGCAACGGAACGATAGAAAGCATTTTGGCACTAGTGCCCAGCTCCAGAATCGGGAACAAGTCCGTCAGGTAGTCGCGCAGTACGTTACCGGTTACCGAGATAGTGTCTTTACCAGCTTTGGCACGCTCGCAAGTATAACGCATGGCCTCAACCGGAGACATGATCTTGATCTCAAGTCCGTTGGTATCGTGGTCCTGCAGGTATTTCTCTACTTTCTTAATCAGGTTAGAATCGTGAGCACGCTGCGGATCCAGCCAGAAAATAGCTGGTGTGTTGGTAATTCTAGCTCTGGTAACGGCCAGCTTCACCCAGTCTTGGATAGCTACGTCTTTTGTCTGACAAGCTCTGAAGATATCACCTTTCTCTACCTGCTGCTCCATCAGCGTGTTACCGTTCGCATCTACGATACGCACCGTACCAGCCTCAGCCATTTCGAAGGTCTTGTCGTGCGAGCCATACTCTTCCGCCTTCTGGGCCATCAGGCCGATGTTCGGAACTGTACCCATGGTAGTCGGGTCGAAAGCGCCGTTCTCTTTGTTGAACTTGATCACCTCCTGGTAAATACCTGCGTAAGAGCGATCCGGAATGATAGCAACTGTATCTTTTGGTTTACCATCAGGCCCCCACATCTGGCCAGACGTACGGATAGCCGCTGGCATAGACGCGTCGATGATCACGTCGCTTGGCACGTGCAGGTTGGTAATACCTTTGTCAGAGTTCACCATTGCCAGCTCAGGGCGCTTCTCCATCTCAGCTTTCAGATCAGCCTCAATCTCGGAACGCTTTTCGGCTGGCAGGCTCTGGATCTTATTGTATACATCGCCCAAACCGTTGTTTGCATCCACACCAATCTCTTTGAATGTAGCAGCATGCTTGGCAAACGTATCTTTGAAGAAAACCTTCACTGCATGGCCGAACATGATAGGGTCAGATACCTTCATCATGGTAGCCTTCAGGTGCAGCGACAGCAGGATATTATCTTCCTTCGCCTCAGCAATCGCCTTTTCGAAAAATGCGTTCAGTTCAGCAACATGCATTACCGAAGAGTCCATCACTTCGCCTTCCTTCAGCGCCACTTTCTCTTTCAGCACTTTTGTATCACCGTTGGCACCCACAAACTCGATGCGCACGTCCGTAGCCTTATCAGCCACTACAGATTTCTCGCTGCCATAGAAGTCGCCGCTCTCCATGTGCGCCACGCGCGTTTTGGAGTCTGATGACCATTTGCCCATTGAGTGCGGGTGGCTCTTAGCGTACTGCTTCACGGCATCAGCCACACGGCGATCCGAGTTACCTTCGCGCAACACAGGGTTTACCGCGCTACCTAAGATCTTGGCGTAACGGGCTTTAATATCTTTCTCTTCGTCGTTTCTAGGCTCAGCCGGGTAGTTCGGGATGTTGTAGCCCTGCGACTGAAGCTCTTTTATAGCCGCATTCAGCTGCGGAATAGAGGCGCTGATGTTAGGCAATTTGATGATGTTCGCCTCCGGAGTTTTCGCCAGTTCACCCAGGTACGCCAGGTCATCGCTTTGCTTCTGCTCTTCAGTCAGACTCTCCGGGAAGGCAGCGATAATACGGCCCGCAAGCGAAATGTCTCTTGTTTCTACTTCGATACCGGCTGCTTTAGTGAAAGTTTGTACAATTGGTAAGAATGAACGCGTTGCTAACGCAGGAGCTTCATCTGTAATGGTATAGATGATCTTTGATGTTTTTGCCATTTAGAATGTTAGTTAAGGCTATACTTTACTGCTAGGCAGCAAAAGTATAGGTTAAAAATGCTTTGATTAAGGATGTTACAACTACAAATCCAGCATACGGAGCAACTGTTTAGCCCAGCCGGATTAAGGAACAAATATAAGAGACTTTTTGATATAGGCAGGGAGGCAAGCCAGCTTTCCTTATTTAATTAGATTATAGCCTCAGCTGAGTTAAAGATACGCACGGTTACACGCCCTAGAGAGTAATAAATTTGGTATAAATCATATTCTTGGACAAGAAAAAGGTGAGTCAAATTTTATGGTTTATTTAGCCAAAGGTGAGGCTCCTGCCCTTTCCATTCAAGGGCACCAACACTAGTCCAAGGTTTAGCCATCTGCTGATGCAGGTGATCTTTTCTCCATTCCATTACAACATCCACTTCCCTTACCTTAATTACAAATAAAGCGTCCTGTAGAGAGACCTGATTCTTAGCGGCCCAAAAACCAACATAACGTACCAGCCCTTCCTCTAGCTGTATCACGTCCTTTGGATACGCACCTATTATTCTCCCCCACTTCGTGTACATTCTGCCAAAACTGTATTCATCGGCCATACCCAGTTTATCTATTATCGGTAACCAGGCTCGCCTACCATCTTCAGCAACATACTCTACTGCGATAATCTTATAACTACCTTCTCTAAAGCCGGCAAAAATAATATTCTCTGTTACACCTAGCAGCTTTGAATTAAAAACGGATAACGGAAAAGATGTATTAGCAATGAGTTGCCGTAACCTATCTGTGCCGGTATAGCTGCTGAGCTTCTGAGCTAGGGGTGAATTTAATGTAAGTACTAGCTGCGCAAGCACCAGGTAAGCTATAAAAAAATATATAAAGCCTGCCTTTAAGTTTTCCTTAAATTCGTAGCTATTCTCTGGACTCACAGTTTGCTCTTGTACCTGCCCGTGCTCCAACGCACTGATAAAAACCCGCTCTAGCTGTGGCACGATTAAAATAAGCTTTAGTGGCCAAAGCAGCCAGACTTTCCCCATTGCCTGACCAATTGCAGCCGGGCCTGTACTTAAACTCCCATCACCGGAAATAAAACATAGGCATTCTTCCGTTCCCGATTGCTGCCTATATGCTAAGTTTCTGCTGACATCGAAGTGCTCCAGTAGTATCTTCACCCGCTGCGCCACTTTATCACCGGAACAATAGATTAGTATACCAGCTTTGCCCTCCTTATTGTCTGAGCGGCTTATTCTGTTCCAGAAGCTAACAGGCAACAGAAGCAGGTACAGGCCAGCAAATGTGACGCCAAAAGAAGGTATAGGAAAGATATAAGCAATACTTAGATGCATACTTATCCCTATCGCAATAAGCCAGAATCTCACCTTCCGGAATGGCAATAGAAACAGAAAAAGAGCCTCAAACAGTAACACCAGGTAGCCTAAAGATATCATGAGCACCTTTTGGTCTAGATGCCAGTTTAAGTCGGTATACACCAAATTTGGCAGAGAAGCAGGTAACCATACACCCAGTCCACTTAGCCATACCTCGGAGGCCCCCTTATGAAAAAAAGAATCGAAGTACTGCAACCCTAGAACCAGCAGTACAGGCAGGAAGTAATAGATCTGTCTTACCTTCCGTTCTTTTTCATGCAGTGTTCGAAGCTTAAAGCGCAGGCTATCTAAAGAGAGCCTATGGCTTACAGGCAGCACCATCAACATAAAACTTAGTCCTACCAGCGCTGCATCAAAATGATACTTAAATGATGTAAACGAAGAGAAGAAGACAAGTACCAGCACGTAATTAACAACAGCGGCGATACGAGTAGAAAATCCAGCTGCTAATAACAGAAGTACTCCCAACCAGCATAGCAGTACTAGCGAAAAACTTAGCTCCGACTCTACTACATAAGGGATCGGGTTAAAGTACAGGTGCCGGAAATAAAAAAGATTGGCTACCTCCACGAACAATACTGAGCTAAAGAATACTCTGAATACACTAAGACCTAACCCGGTAACTTTGTTTCTGGCAGAGCCCTTTACCTTATTGTATAGAGGAAACATAGAAAGTGGCTAAAGTATAAGCCTTGGCCTTAAACCAACGCTCTCAATGATTGATTAGGTAGCAAATATAAGAGTCTTCTTAATATAGGATAAGAATTTAACAGCCTTTCCCGGCACAGTTTATCCACAGCCATTACAAGCATAGGGTTCTGCGTTAGCTACTCATGCAGCAGACCTCTTCCATTTACTAAATTATATATAGCTTCTAGTTTTTATCGTTTGCCCCTCACTTAAAAGGCCAGCACAAAGTATAACTCCAGCACCAGTACCACGTTTACTACAAGCTTAAACGATACAGCCTGCCTATGTCATCATTTTTTACTGCACCAAAGCTCGCACTTACCTTAGCGCTGTTCCTGTTCTTCTCTCAAATTTGTGCGGCTTCTCAAACACCTCTCCGGATCATGGCACTTGGCAACTCCATTACCCAGTCCAACCAAAGCAACTATAGCTACCGCTACAACCTCTGGAAAAAGCTGCTGGACGCTAACCTGGAGGCAGACTTTGTTGGATCACATGCAGAAAACCGTGGAGGCAACCCTAATTGGCCACAGTATAACGGTAAGAGCTTTGACCCTGATAATGAAGGGCACTGGGGTTGGAGTGCAGACCAGGTTTTATACGGAAATACAGAAGAACCTAACAAAGGAAAACTAAGCCAGTGGCTGCAAAACTATACTCCAGACCTCGTGCTGCTGCACCTCGGCACCAACGACATGTTCAGGAACCAACCCCTTGATGAGACATTGAATGAACTGCGCGAGGTAGTAAGGCTTCTAAGAGCAGATAATCCTGAAGTGACCATACTTTTTGCCAAGCTTATACCTGCCTATGACCAAAAAGTAGGGCCACAGGCGGCAAATAACATTGTGCTATTGAATGAGAAGATTCCGGCCTTGGTAGCAGAGTTGAATACCTCCACCTCAAAGGTTATACTTGTAGACCAGTTCACCGGCTTTAACCCTACCACCGGTGCCGACACCTGGGATGGCGTGCATCCTAATGCATCAGGAGAAGAGAAGATGGCGCAGCGGTGGTTTGATGCTATTATGCAGGTAGCAGCGCCATCTGCTGTAACCATTAACGGTTTCGATGCCAGCAAAACCGAGCAGGGCCACATAGCACTGGAGTGGCAAACAACATCTGAGTATAAAAGCTCAGAGTTTGAAATTGAGCGTGCATTAAACTCGAATAATTTCGAAAAGATTGGTGAGGTGGCCGGTGCAGGAAGTTCCACTACGCTAAAAGAGTATGATTTTACAGACCAAAACGCACCCTACGGTGATTTATACTATAGGCTGAAGCATATTGGAGAAGATGGCAAATTAACATACTCTGAGGTAGAGTTTGTTAAGAAAGAGCAGGTGCTAAGCGCAGCAGATGAGATATCTATGAAACCTGAGCTACAGATTTATCCTACTGCTACCAGAGACAAAAAGATAACGATGGCGCTTACCGGGCAGCAGCCTTTTTCAGAAGTTGAGATCCACATTTATACTTTATCGGGCCAGCGTGTACAGCGTGTAGTAAAGCAGTGTACAGCAGACGGCAGTGTGAGCATGGATATTCATCTAAACAATGCACAAAAGGCAGGTTTATACCTGGTGCAGGTGCTAACACCTACAGGAAAGTTACAGGACGAATTTATACTTGAGTAACTTACTCTTTGCCCTGGTCCTGCATCAGCTGGATTACTTCTTCATCGGAGGTTTGGTAAAACTCTTCGTAAAACTGCCCCACGGCCTGAAAAAAAGGCGGTACAAGTAAGCAAACCACTTCATCTACCATACTTTCGAAGCGCGCTATTGCCTCAGCTGGGGCTACGGGTACGGCTATTACTATCTTCTCAGGACTTTCCTGTTTTACCAGCTTTACGGTAGCCTCCAGTGTTTTACCAGTGGCTATACCATCATCTACAATAATTACCACTTTGTCTTTCAGCGCAATATGCTCCCGATCTCCCAAAAAGAGCTTATACTTTTGCTTTAGGCTTTCCCGGATACGCTGCACCTCCCGCTCCACGTATTCATGTGGTACTTCTGCACGCTCATCCACTGCTATACTTTTAAGGCTAACGGCACCAATGGCAAACTCTGGATTCGCCGGATGGCCTATTTTTTTTGTAAGCGTTACCTCCAGCGGCATTCCCAAGCTTTTTGCAATTGGAGCAGCTACCGGAACGCCACCCCTAGGTATGGCCAGCACCACGCCTTGCTCGCCTTTATACTTTTGTAGCCGCTGAGCTAACTCCCTTGCCGCACTCTCACGGTTGTGGATCATGTTCATAGTTTTACATTAATTACAGATGGGTAGATAGCTACTGAAGGTTTTCTCTCTAGCCCTGCCACTCATCCTCTAGTTAAAGATCATGGTTTATCCTGGTGCAGAGGGTGCTGCTTGCCTGGCTCCAGGTATTTTCTAAACCAATCGGTAGCTAGTTGCGCTACCATCTCCAATGCTCCCGGCTCTTCGAACAGGTGTGTCGCATCAGGTACAATCTCCACATCTTTTAGGCACTGCAGCCGGTCCTGCGCCTGCCTATTTAAGTCAATAACAGGATCATCCTTACCTCCTACTATTAGCAGTGTTGGCGATTGCACATCAGGCAACACTGAGTCAGCTAGATCAGGGCGACCACCACGGCTAACCACAGCCTTTACCATATCGCCTAAAGCAGCTGCTGCACCCAGAGCAGAGGCTGCGCCTGTACTTGCCCCAAAGTAGCCGATATTATAGTCGGTTAAACGTTCATCTTTCAGCACCCAATTAGTGGCATCTATCAGGCGCTGCGTAATTAAAGGTATGTTAAAGCGATTGTCGTAATTCTGGTCCTCCTGAGGCGTGAGCAGATCGAAAAGCAGCGTAGCAAAACCAGAGCGCTGCAGGTGTTCGGCTACAAAGCGGTTGCGCGTGCTTAGGCGGCTACTACCGCTGCCATGAGAAAAAATGACTAGTCCTTTTACTTTCTCCGGCACAGACAGGTCTCCGGTAAGATTTACTTTTCCTACTGGTATGGTTACCTCCTCTTGTATAGATAAGTTTGTCATAGTTTGTGTACTTAGGTTGCGTTACAGCACATGCCGTACTTTTTGGATTACGCCCACAAATTATAGAAGTTCAAAAAGCCACACCAATACGCGTCTGTCTTCGTACTGCAAGTATAAATTCCTGATAATCATGCCTAAGCTGCCATTTATATTTGCATTGCTGTTGTTTTTTAGCGCCTGCAGCACAGAAAAGAGTACCTCAAACACAGAAGAGACTGTTGCCAAAGATACTACTGAAACTAAACCACAAGCTGCGCCAGAAGATAACTTTCAGACTGCCTTTTCTACCTATTTTGAGGCACTACAAAACTCCGACACGGCTGCTTTTAACCAGTTTATCCATCCGAAGTATGGCTTGTGGGTAATTGAGCAACCAGGTGCCGTACCCAAAATGACACAGGTACACGACATCCGAAACTTTGGACGCGAGTACCAGGGCAAGTCGTTTTTCACTATTGCCCTGGAGATAAAGCAGTGCAACTTAGTAGAAGAGCCTTTCCCATCTTTTGACTGCGCAGATCTAAATTATGATGCTGGAAAAACTGGCTACAGCAAAGACGGCTGCTTTGTATGGGATGCTGAAAAGTTTAAAACAAGTGGCTACTGGAACTACGCCAGCCTTTCCGAGGCAAAGATTCAGCAAATTATAGAGACTTTGCCTCTGGTGCAGAAGACCGTACTGCATACCAACACCTCTTTCGAGTTTCACTTCGGTAAAGTAGATGACCAATGGTACCTGCTCTTCGCCAAAATCATGTACCCATGCAGCGCTTGAAATAAAGTTTAGATTGAGTGATTGAGTGAATAAGAATCATACCTATACCATCTCCCCTATCATTCGTAATTCTTAATTCATAATTAGAAAAGATGGCCTACTTCAGAAGACATGATACTCCCCCACCCGACCCTAACCTGCTGCGCGAACTAACAGAGCTACAGAACAAAATGCAGCAGCGTATCATCATCCAAAAACCAGACTTCGACCTGAAACTGATTGCCGGCTGCGACTCCTCTTTTATTGGTAAGGATTCTATACTTTCTGTTTTTGTTTTGATGACCTACCCTGAGTTGGAGGTACTGGAGAAAGTATGGCATCACGGTCCGGTAGAGTTGCCCTATGTGCCCGGCTTTCTTGCTTTTCGTGAGGCGCCCAACTTATTAGAGGCTTATAAAAAGCTAGATCAAAAACCTGATTTAATTATGGTAGATGGCCATGGTATCTCACATCCTCGCCGCCTGGGCATTGCCACGCATCTGGGCCTGCACCTAGATAAGCCTACCATGGGTGTGGCCAAGAAGTTGCTAGTAGGCAAGTATAAAGAACCGGCCACTACTAAGGGATCAATCTCCCCTCTTGAGTATAAAGGAGAAGTTATCGCCAATGTTTTACGCACAAAGGATAATATTAAACCGGTCTTCGTTTCTCCCGGCCATCTCATGGACCTGGAATCTGCAACAGAGATTGCTTTCAACTGCGCTATCAAGCATAAACTGCCTGAACCTACCAGATTAGCTGACCATTATGCGGCGGTGTTTAAGAAAGAAGTGAAGTAGAATTTGTTCGGTTCAAGAAGTCCAACCACCCCTACCCCCTCCTTATCTAAGGCGGAGAATTCTGCTTTTGCGGTTTCTGTTGCCAGCCCGGTAGCAGTTATTCTTCTTTATCATCTTGCAAAGATTTAGATTAAAAGAAGTTAATTGTTAACTATAGGGCGCCAGCGTTTGTATGAGCAACAACATATTCCCCGCCTTAGATAAGGAGGGGAAAGGGGTGGTTGGACCAGGTACCGCGAATTAAGTATTGCTCTTTTATCTTCCAGCTTCTAACTCAGACAAAAAGTCCACTTTTTCCAAATACCCCAACCTAAAACCTGTCATTATTTCAGTAGAATCATCTAAAAATACCATTGGTGCACCCTTTGCTTCTTACCTCGTAGAACTAAAACTAAGGGAAACAGACAAAGGAATATGAATTTTAACAACTATACCATTAAAGCCCAGGAGGCCATTCAGAAGGCCACTGAGATAGCAGGCGGCAACCAACAGCAGGCTATTGAGACTGGGCATATTTTAAAAGCGATACTGGAGACAGACGAGAATGTAACAAACTTCCTGCTCCAGAAACTAAACATAAACGGAAACATCCTGCACAGCAAGCTGGATGAGATTGTGGCTGGCTATCCAAAAGTAAGTGGTGGCAGTCCATATTTGGCTAACGATGCGGCGGCGGCTCTTCAAAAAGCTACTTCTTATTTAAAAGAGTTTGGCGATGAGTATGTAGCCATTGAGCACATGCTGCTGGGAATTCTGGCGGGTCGTGATAAAGTAGCTGGTTTGATGAAGGATGTTGGCTTTAACGAGAAAGATCTTAAAAAAGCAATCAAAGAACTTCGTGGAGGGGCCAAGGTAACTGACCAGAACGCAGAAGCAAAGTATAACTCGCTGAAGCGCTACGCCAAAAACCTAAACGAAATGGCCCGTGCCGGTAAAATCGACCCGGTAATTGGCCGCGACGAGGAGATTCGCCGTGTGCTCCAGATCCTGAGCCGCCGTACCAAAAACAACCCGGTACTGCTGGGTGAGCCTGGCGTGGGTAAAACCGCTATCGTGGAAGGCCTGGCGCAGCGTATTGTTTCTGGCGACGTACCAGAAAACCTGAAAAACAAGACACTGATGAGCTTGGACATGGGTCTGCTGGTAGCAGGTGCTAAGTATAAAGGTGAGTTTGAAGAGCGTTTGAAGGCCGTGATCAAAGAAGTAGTGGATGCCGAGGGCGAGATCGTACTCTTCATCGACGAGATCCACACCCTGATTGGTGCCGGTGCAGGTGGCGAGAGCGCCATGGACGCAGCCAACCTATTAAAGCCAGCCCTGGCACGCGGCGAACTGCATGCCATTGGTGCTACTACATTAAAAGAGTATCAGAAGTATATTGAGAAAGACAAAGCCTTGGAGCGTCGTTTCCAGGCGGTGATGGTGGACGAGCCAAGCGTGCCGGATGCCATTTCCATACTTCGCGGTATAAAAGACAAGTATGAAGTACACCACGGGGTGCGCATCAAAGACGATGCGATTATTGCTGCTGTGGAGCTGTCGAACCGTTACATCACAGACCGCTTTTTGCCAGATAAGGCCATTGACCTGATGGACGAGGCAGCCGCGAAACTGCGTATCGAAATTGATTCACTGCCAGTGGAGCTTGATGAGATTCAGCGCCGCATTATGCAGCTGGAGATTGAGCGCGAGGCTATCCGTCGTGAGAATGATAAGGACAAAGAAACAGTTCTTTCGAAGGAGATTGCTGATTTAAGCGGCAAGCGTGATGACCTGAAAGCTAAGTGGCAAAACGAAAAGCAGATCATTGAGGGCATTCAGAAAGAGAAAGAGAACATTGAAAATTATAAACTGGAGGCCGAGCAGGCTGAGCGAAGCGGTGATTATGGCCGTGTGGCGGAACTGCGCTATGGTAAAATCCAGGAAGCCGAAGCGAAGCTGAAAGAACTACAGGAGCAGGTGCGCCAGATGCAGGGTGAAAACCCGATGCTGAAAGAAGAGGTAAACGCCGAAGATATTGCCGAAGTAGTAGCCAAATGGACCGGTATACCTGTAAGCAAAATGCTTCAGAGCGACCGTGAAAAACTACTGCACCTTGAACAGGAGCTGGGCAAACGCGTGGCTGGTCAGGAAGAAGCGATTGAGGCCATTTCTGATGCTGTGCGCAGAAGCCGTGCCGGTATGCAGGACCCGAAACGTCCGATTGGCTCGTTCATCTTTCTGGGTACAACGGGTGTGGGTAAAACAGAGCTTGCCAAAGCCTTAGCAGATTACCTGTTCAACGATGAGAACGCCATGGTGCGCATCGATATGAGTGAGTACCAGGAACGCCATGCCGTAAGCCGCATGGTGGGAGCGCCTCCGGGCTACATTGGGTACGATGAAGGTGGCCAGCTGACGGAGGCTGTGCGCCGCAAGCCATACTCTGTAGTTTTGCTTGACGAGATCGAAAAAGCACACCCAGATGTGTTCAACATCCTGCTGCAGGTACTTGACGATGGCCGCCTGACCGACAGCAAAGGTCGTGTGGTAAACTTCAAGAACACCATCATTATCATGACTTCAAACATTGGCTCGCACATCATCCAGAGCAATTTTGAGACGATGGATGAGTTTAACCATGATGAGGTGATTGAGAAGACCAAAGACGAGGTTTTTGAACTGCTGAAGAAGTCGGTGAGGCCGGAGTTCCTGAATCGTATCGATGAGCTGGTAATGTTCCGTCCGTTGAGCCGTGAGGATATCCGCCAGATCGTGGAGATACAGTTTGGCCACATTCAGGACCGCCTTGAAGAAGCAGGCATACGCCTGATTGCCACAGACGAAGTACTGGATTATCTGGGCGAACAGGGTTACGACCCGCAGTTCGGTGCACGGCCACTGAAACGTGTAATTCAGCGCCAGGTGCTGAATGAGCTCTCCAAAGAGATTCTTTCTGGTAAGATCAGCAAGGACTCTGTAGTAGAGGCTACACTGGAAAATGGTCAGATCCGGTTCAATAACGTGGACGTGGAAATTCCGACTGGTGAATAAATTGTGATTTAGTTTAAAGTATAGATTAGCTGTAAACCCCGCTGCTCCTCGAGAGTGGCGGGGTTTTATGTTTATAACCCAATAAATCTATTTTTATTTATATATATTTATAATCTCAAAATCAGTCAACTATGAGCAGTGAAAGCGCTAAAATTATAGAACTAGTTATATCATTTATTTCCGGTATAGCCATTACAATAGGGGGTGCATGGATTTCTTACCTTTTTCAAAAGAGGCATGAGAGGAAAAAGGAACAATTACAACTTAAGCATGATATTTACAGACTACTTCTAGATATTTATTCTGACTACTTTTGGGTTACGACAGCAGAATTACATGAAATTAGCCTTGAAGTTAAGAAGAGGCTGAAAGATAATTCATGGAAAGTGGCTGATAAGCTTCGACAGTTAGATAGCTTTAAATATCAAAGAGAGATTCTTAACATTTTATTCAATGAAGGTTATTCATCTACAATCGAGAGAGCTAACGCTTTGGATACACTTATCAAGAAACTTCATAAAGAAATTAATCCAAATTATATCAAAACTATAAGAGAGATTGGGAAAGAAAACCTTATTAAATTAGGTACAGATGAAGGCCAACAAACCGCACCAGCTAGCTTATATATCTAGCTACTGAGCTTATAGAAATTATTCCTTCAGTATGTTATAATTTCCACTCCCCTTCCAGCAACCACCGCATCGCCCTCTCCTTATCTGCCATCTCATAATACCGTACCCCATACTTCTTAACCGGACTTATAAGCTTAGCGGCCAACTTTTGCCACCACTTCTCTCCTACCATGGCTACCCGGCCATAATCCAGCCCATGCACTACATCAAACAGGGCGTTTTCAATGGCAGCCACAGGATGCACCCATTTTACATCAGCCATTTCATAGTATAAATGCACCTCATCACATAGCTGCATCAGGTCGCGGAGCAGGTTGCGGTAGGCATCAAAGTCGGCAATGGCAAGCTCACCGCTTATGCGCACCGCCAGTATATTCTCATGAGTTTCAGGCAATATTTCCAGCATCTTGAATAAGTTTATACTTAATTTTTACGCAGAGGAATCTAAATACAGGGGAAGTATTTTATACTTTAATTACTGGTTCAAAATCTATACTTTGCGCCTGCTATACTTCCATATACTGATGATGCTCAAAAGACACCTGCTGTTCCTGCTCTTTGCCTTTACCATACTTACGGCACAAGCCAAAGTTGATACGCTTACTATCCAGAGCCCTTCGATGCAGAAAACTTTAAAAGCAGGCGTGGTTACTCCAGAAGGGTATAAAAAGAAAAAGAACGGCCCTTACCCTGTTTTATACTTACTGCACGGCTACAGCGGCAATTTCAGTAATTGGTTAAAAGTGCCTCCGCAAAAAGACCTGCTACAACGTATGGCCGACAAGTATAATTTTATAATCGTAACGCCAGACGGAGGCTACAGCAGTTGGTACTTCGACAGTCCCGTTGATCAATCAAGCCAGTACGAAACCTTTATTACGCAGGAGCTGGTGCAATTAATCGACAGCAAGTATAAAACCATCAGAGAGAAAAACGGCCGCTTTATTTCAGGCTTAAGTATGGGTGGGCACGGGGCATTATACTTATCTGCCCGGCACCCGGACTTATACTTAGCTGCTGGAAGTATGAGTGGATCAGTAAACATTGCTGCCATAGACCGCAAAAACCTGTTGCCAAGTATAGAGGCTGTATTAGGGCCTAAAGAGGAGAATCAGCAGCGTTATGAACAAAATTCCATTGTACACATGGTGCCACAGCTAAAGCAGAGCGGCATTGATTTCATTATCGATTGTGGTGTAGATGACTTTTTGATTGAGGATAACCGGGAACTGCACCGCAGGTTAGTAGCAGCAAAGGTCCCACACGATTACATCGAACGCCCTGGCGCACACTCCTGGGCATATTGGGGAAATGCACTGGAGTACCACCTGCTGTTCTTTAGCAAGTTAAAAAGTTAAATCCCTGATAATATTAGAACAATCTCAAAACCATTTATACTTCACATTACTAAATGCGAAGCTTCTAATGGCTGCATGCAAAGCTGGCATAGGACCTAACAAAAAGCTCAATGTACTTTTTTTACTATGCATTTTTTGCTGAGCCTTTAATCAATTCGTTATTATGTTTATCACTCAATTTTTAGCTTCAGTTTTAGAGATTATGCGATAATATACTGCTATTCCTGTGTCTTATGCTTGCATAACATAGTGATAACACGTAATTTGCCAAATAACTTTACCTTTAACTTTACTACAAATAAGACAGTGTCTTCTGTTTTCACAACATACACGAAACTAGGATTTCACCACATCTTTAACCTGCAGGCATATGACCACCTGCTGTTTTTGTTGGCGCTGTGTGCCATTTATACTTTAAACGACTGGCGTAAAGTGCTGGCACTGGTTACAAGCTTTACCATAGGGCACTCCATTACACTGGCTTTGTCTACTTTTAATTTAATTCAGTTCGATACGGCACTTATTGAGTTTCTGATCCCGGTAACTATACTTTTCACCTGCCTCACAAACTTCTTCAAACTAAAAGGCGCGGCTTCTAAACAGGGAGTTATACTTTCGTTGCACAATCTGATGGCTGTTTTTTTCGGACTGGTGCATGGCATGGGCTTCTCTAATTACCTGAAGTCATTGTTAGGGCGCAGTTCAGACACTTGGCTACAGTTGTTGGCCTTTAATGTGGGCATAGAACTAGGGCAGTTGCTTATCGTCCTGCTCCTGCTTATTGCTGCCTTTATACTTATGAACATCTTCAACGCCAAAAAGCGCGACTGGATCATGGTGTTATCGAGTGCAGCAGCCGGCATTTCGCTGATCCTGATGATGGAGACCAATATTTTTTAGAACAACACGACTAACTATACCTAAACTAAACGACTAACCAACCAATGAGGAACTTACTTACCGGCTTAGCTTTGCTCGGTTTACTTGCCGGCCCTGCTGTTGTGCAGGCCCAGGACAATACCGATAAGTCTAAGTTTAAGCAGTTACAACAAGAGTTGCCTACACCCAATACCTACCGCACCGCCTCTGGTGCTCCAGGCCACGAGTACTGGCAGCAACGTGCAGATTATACTATCAAAGTAGAGCTGGACGATAAGAACCAGTCCATCAAAGGCTCAGAAAGTATAACTTATACCAATAACTCGCCGGATGTGCTTTCTTACCTGTGGGTGCAGCTGGACCAGAACATCTATGAGCCAAACTCTGCCAGCAACCTCACAAAAACAGGTGAGCTAAAGCAGCAGATGTCGGCGCAGGCGGTTGAGTACCTCACCCGTGAAAAATTTGACGGTGGCTTTAAGATTGAGCAGGTAAAAGACCGCAACGGCAAAAACCTGAAGTATACTATCAACAACACTATGATGCGTGTTGACCTGCCGACGCCGCTTAAGCCAAAGCAGAGTTATACTTTTAGCATCGATTGGCACCACAACATCAACGACCAGAAAGCACTTGGTGGCCGTTCAGGCTATGAGTATTTCCCGGAGGATGGCAACTATCTGTACGAAATGGCGCAGTTCTTCCCGAGAATGGCCGTTTACGACGATGTGAACGGTTGGCAGCACAAGCAGTTTTTGGGCAGCGGAGAGTTTGCATTGCCTTTCGGCGATTACAAAGTAAGCATTACCGTACCTGCTGACCATGTGGTGGGCGCAACCGGTGAGCTTCAGAACGCAAGCCAGGTACTATCTACTACCATGCAAAAGCGCTGGGCTGAGGCTATCAAAAGCAACAAGCCTGTTGTGATTGTAACGCAGGACGAAGCTGCTAATGCAGAAAAGAACCCTGTAAACAGCAAAAAGACGTGGGTATACGCCGCTAAAAATGTCCGCGACTTTGCCTGGGCCAGTTCCCGTAAGTTTATCTGGGACGCGATGAATGTAAACGTAGGCGGCAAAAACGTGCTGGCTATGTCGTACTACCCGAAAGAGGCTAACCCACTTTGGGGACAGTACTCTACCGAGGCAGTTGCGCATACGTTAAAAGTATACTCGAAGCACACTATTGATTACCCATACCCGGTTGCCATATCGGTGCATGGTCCTGTAGGAGGCATGGAGTACCCGATGCTTTCTTTTAACGGTTACCGCCCTGAGGCCGACGGTACGTACTCTGACCGCACCAAATATGGCCTTATTTCCGTGATCATTCACGAAGTAGGTCACAACTTCTTCCCGATGATTATCAACTCGGATGAGCGCCAGTGGACGTGGATGGACGAAGGTCTGAATACCTTTATGCAGTACCTGACGGAGCAGGAGTGGGAAAGAAATTACCCATCGCGCCGCGGCGAGCCAGCTAACATTGTAGAGTACATGAAGAGCGCCAAAAACATGCAGGTGCCGATCATGACCAACTCCGAGTCTATACTTCAGTTCGGTAACAACGCTTACGCCAAGCCTGCTACTGCTCTTAATGTTTTACGTGAAACAGTAATGGGTCGCGAGCTATTTGACTATGCCTTTAAAGAGTATTCACAGCGCTGGGCATTTAAGCACCCGATGCCTGCTGATTTCTTCCGTACCATGGAAGATGCCTCTGGCGTGGATCTGGACTGGTTCTGGAGAGGCTGGTTTTATACTACTGACCATACCGATATCTCTATCGAAAACGTGAAGTGGTATACCATAGACTCGCAAAACCCCGAGTTTGTAAACGCACAGCTACGTGAGCAGCAGAACAAAGCACCTCAAACCCTGTCGCAGCAGCGTAACTTGAAGGATATTAAGAAAACCAGACTTGATGAGAGACCAGAACTGAAGGATTTCTACAACAGCTATGATCCATTGGCAACTACAGCAGCCGACCAGCAGCGTTATCAAGCATTACTTAAGAACCTGACACCTGCTGAGAAAAAAGCGTTGGACTCTGGACTTAACTTCTACGAGGTTAGCTTTAAGAACCTTGGCGGTCTGGTGATGCCATTGATCGTGCGCATGGAGTTCGAAGATGGTTCAGAGGAAATTGTAAACATCCCGGCTGAGATTTGGCGCTATAACAACGAAGACATCACAAAGGTGTTTGTAACAGAAAAACCAGTTGTAAACTTCGAACTAGACCCTTATCTGCAAACTGCCGACATAGAATTATCGAACAACTACTTCCCGCGTCGCTTATCTCCGTCTCGCTTCGATATTTATAAGCAGCAGCAACGCGAACAGCAAAACCCAATGCAACGTGAGCGCTCTACGAGCCGTAACGGCAGCAGAAACAATACCGGCCAATAAATAATACATCTCACCTTAAACACATAAACCCTCAGGCGCATCGTCTGAGGGTTTATTATTTTCAGTAAAACTGGGGAGTTTAAGTGATTTTAAAGTCTCTCATGTTTTAGAAGTAACCTACTAGTCCCCGCCATACTTGTTTATAAAGCTCTGCGACACTCTATCACCACGTCGCACAAAAGGCCTGATGATAAGGCGGGTACTGTTCTCATAAGTAAAGAATTTATAGACCCAGTTACTGAGCACCACCAGCTTGTTTCTAAAACCGATCAAGTACATAATGTGCACGAACAGCCAGATAACCCAGGCAAAGAAACCACCTAAGTGCATGTTGTTCGGCAAATCGGCCACAGCACGGTTACGGCCAATTATAGCCAAAGAACCTTTATCAAAGTACTTAAATGGCTGAAGCGGCTCTTTATTAATAATACGCTTTAGGTTCTTTGCTAATAATTTACCCTGTTGTATGGCCGGTTGCGCCACACCCGGATGGCCTTTTGGATACTCCGGTGTTTTCATCATGGCTACATCGCCTATGGCAAATATATTGTCGTAGCCCTTTACCTGATTAAAGTCATTTACAAGGTATCGCCCACGCTCCACACTTTCATCAGGTAGCCCTGGTATTACAGCGCCAGACACACCGGCAGCCCATATGAGCGTATTGGTTTTTATCTGCTCACCACCTTTCAGGATAACTGTTTCTCCGTCATAGCCCTCCACCAAGGTATTTAGTTTAACAATGATACCCAGCTCATTCAGGTATTTAAACGTTTTTTCACTGGCCTCCTCCGACATAGGCGGCAGTACCCTGTCCATACCCTCAATCAGGAATATGTTCATCTTACTGAAATCAACACCCGGATAGTCGTTAGGCAGGATATGTTTTTTCATCTCGGCAATTGCTCCGGCAGTTTCCACACCGGTAGGGCCTCCTCCCACTATCACAAAGTTGAGCAGGCTTTGTTGGGTCTCCTGGTCAATGGTCATACTTGCTTGCTCAAAGCATTGCAACAGCTGACTGCGCAAGTTTAGCGCCTGAGGTATTTGCTTTAATGGGAAGCCATACTTCTTTATTTGCTCATTACCGAAGTAATTGATCTTTGTACCTGTGGCAATTACCAGAAAATCATAAGGCAAATCTCCTACAATCGTCTCTATTGTTCTGGCTGCGGGGTTTATGCCTGTTACTTTTACCAATCTAAAGTGAAGATCATCATAATCATCGCTGCCAAACATTTTACGAAGCGGCTCGGCTATAGAGTCCGGCTCGAGCCCGGCTGTTGCCACTTGGTACAGCAGCGGCCAAAATCCATGATAGTTTTGCCTATCCAGCAACACTACCTGAAAATACTTTTCTGGAAGCTTTCTGGCTAGGTTGATGCCTCCAAATCCTCCTCCGATAATAACCACCCGAGGCTTAGTGGTTTCCGGTATATTAAGCGATAGCTTATCTGGTTTAAGCATAGTTTATTTTGTTTAAGAAGCTTGCACAGCCTCCATTCAGACACTGTTGTTGTGTGTTTAACAATACACACCTCTTTCGCAAAATAACGCAGGGGGCCGTAGTAAGTTACTTACATACCCACAGCAGCTCCTCTGAAGGCTTTTTACAAGTATAAACTTCATGCACAGTAAACCAGGCTACCTTGGCTGGGCAGCTTTTAAAATTTAAAGAAAAGAGTATTTACTTTTAGCGACTGGCTATTTGCCGTTACCCTTGAAGATGGCATTGAGCAGTGCCGGAATGGCAAAAGGACTGATGGTTGGGTACATTACACGATTCTGCTGCTGCTGTAGCTGCTGTTGTTGCCAAAATCTGAAGTTAGCGCCGCCATCCATCGGAGTTGTCTTAAAAAGCTCTTCCAGCCGTTCGGGGTCCAGGTTGCGCATAGCCATGGCACGGCCCTCGTCTGGCAATTTCACCTTAGCTACGGCCTCTTTAAAATCACGCTCGGTAGGCCACGGAAAAACATCCACAGTAGGCAGTTCAGTGGGATCTTCCTGCATCTGCATAATAATAGAATAACTGTCGCTGCTATAGGTTTTCGGGATGATCAGGTACTGTCTTTTATACCCTAATGCACTAAAAAGCACACTATCGCCTGCCACTACGGGCACTGAGAAAAAACCAAACTCGTTGGATTGGGTACCGCGGCTAGTTCCGGGCACATACACGCTTACGCCGGCTACGCCGTACAGGCTATCACCAACTGCCACAAAACCTGACAACTGAACTACGCGCTGCTTAGTTTGTGCTGTGGCCTGCTTGGGCAGAGCCATTATGAGCATAAGTATAGCTACAACGGTTCCTACAGCTTTTGCAGGCAACTTTAAACGTGTTAAGTAATCGTGTAGCTTCAGAATCATTTCTTACAATAATATGATTTATTATTTTATAATAGCAGCTTTTGCCTAATTTTGTTTATGTTTCCGCAGTAACCATGAGGCTCAAACACTTCAGCATTTCCTTTGGCGAACAGATTCTTAAGGCCCTGGCAGACGAATCTCGCATCCGCATCCTTAACCTGATTTTGCGCAACAAAGAAATGTGCACCTCAGACCTGGAGCAGGTACTCGACTTTACCCAAACAAAGACCTCTCGGCACCTTACATACCTACGCAACGCCAGCTTGGTAACAGCACGCAAGGTAGACCAGTGGGTATTTTACAGTGTAAAAGACGAAGCCGCTGATTTTGCTTCACAAATCTTCAATTACCTAGAGCGTGACACTATTCTACAGAAAGACCAGGAGACCTACCAAATACTCTACTCTAACCGCGAACTGGCCATAAATAAGCTTCAATCCCGCCGCTGGGTGGCACCGTAAGCTTAAGCCGATGCTATAACTGTTAAACCTTTTAATTATTGTAAGGTTTAAGCCAAAGTATAATTATCATCTCTTTCAAGCCGTTATACAGGCTTAAGAAGGTGAAACCATATTAGATATTATCTTAAATGAAAACATACCAGCACATCCTTTTTGACCTTGATCATACTCTTTGGGATTTCGAAAAGAACTCTGAAGAGACCATTTATACTTTATACCACCAATTTGAGCTAGCTGGTTTCGGCAAGTTCGACAGCGAATCGTTTTACAAGAAGTATAAATTTGTGAACACGCAGATGTGGGGCCTCTACAACAAGGGCAAGATAAACCAGAAGGAATTGCGCGAAAATCGCTTTAAGAAAACGCTGATGGGGCTGGGACTGGAAGAGCATGAAGTACCGGCTGGCATTTCGGAGGCTTACACTGATCTTTGTCCTACTAAAAAGGCGGTATTTCCATTTACACATGAGGTGCTGGAGTACTTGCAGCCTAAGTATAGCCTACACATTATTACCAATGGGTTTAAGGAAGTGCAGCATATAAAAATGGCTTCGTCTGAGTTGCACGGCTATTTTAAAGAAATAGTAACCTCAGAATGCTGCGGCTACAAAAAGCCCGATCGCCGTATGTTCGAGCACCTCCTGGACCGCATCAACATAAAGCCAGAAGAATGCTTGATGATTGGGGACAATTTTGAGTGTGATATTGAAGGCGCCATGTCCTGTGGCATAGATCAGGTATACTTTAACCCGGAGGGCGTACGCAGTAAAAAACGGCCTAAGCCAACCTACGAGATCATGTGCCTGAGCGAACTGAAAGTTATACTTTAGGCCAATGCATACTTAGTCTTTAGCAGCCATTCTTGCTTCCATTCCTCTAAACTCGGATTGTGCTGCTCTAATGTGGCTTCTGTCGGCAACTTTTAGCATCCTGTTCATCGAGTTTGTACGGGAATCCAGTTTTCGAAGCACAGCTTTGGCCTGTATCCAATCATCTTCAGACCAGGTGCCTTGGCGGGCGCGTACGTTTTCTATAAAAGTAAGATAGGCGTGTGCAATGTTTCCGGTTGTTAATGATTTTATATCGTGATATGGACCGAGAAGCTCCTTTTCAGGGTTCTTTTGCCCTTGTGCAGTTGCTGCTTGAGTATACGCAGAGCCCATGAAGGTGCAGTACACTGCAACACACACAAAGGTCTTCAGCATCACCATTTTTACTTTCTCCCAACAAGTATAACTATGTGCCATAAACATTGCCTCCTCCAGTATATGTTTACGCATCAGGATTAATTTGTATAGCAAAACCACGGGTAAGACAACGCCCCTTTTATGCCCAAAAATCAAATAATAAGCCTTACCTTTGTATAGATGCCTCCTAAAGGGCATTAGAACGTCATCTTTAAATCTGTAACTATAAAACAAATGGCAACCGGATTTTTTAAAGTACCAACTCCCGTAAACGAACCTGTAAAATCGTACGCGCCGGGCTCTCCGGAGCGCGAAGAACTACAGCGCACCTATAAAGAGCTTAAGTCGAAAGAGATCGATGTACCAATGTATATTGGCGGCGACAAAGTATACACAGATAACAAGAAGCCAATGCTTCAGCCGCACGACCATAAGCATATCTTAGGTCACTTTAGCGAAGGCGATGCGTCACATGTGGAACAGGCAATTAACGCGGCGCTTGCTGCACGTGAGGCCTGGGCAAACATGGGCTGGGAGCACCGTGCTTCTATTTTCTTAAAGGCTGCTGACTTATTGGCCGGCCCTTGGAGAGCCAGACTAAATGCAGCTACCATGCTGGGTCAGTCTAAAAACGCTTACCAGGCTGAGATCGACTCTGCCTGTGAGCTAATCGACTTCCTGCGCTTTAACGTGCAGTACATGACAGAAATCTACCAGATGCAGCCGGAGTCTTCTCCTGGCATCTGGAACCGCATGGAGCACCGCGCTCTGGAAGGCTTCGTGTTTGCATTAACGCCTTTCAACTTTACGGCCATTGCCGGTAACCTGCCTGCGTCTGCAGCCATGATGGGCAACGTTATTGTATGGAAGCCTGCTAACACGCAGATCTATGCGGCTCAAATGATCATGGAGCTTTTCCGTGAAGCTGGTCTGCCTGATGGTGTTATTAACTTGGTATATGTTGATGGCCCTACGGCTGGCGACGTGATCTTTAACCACTCTGACTTTGCCGGCATCCACTTTACCGGTAGCACAGGCGTATTCCAGCACATCTGGAAAACCATCGGAAACAACATCCACAAGTATAAAACATACCCGCGCATAGTAGGTGAGACTGGTGGAAAAGACTTCATCTTTGCTCACAAATCATCAAATGCGAAAGCTTTGGCTACAGCTATTTCCCGTGGCGCATTTGAATATCAGGGCCAGAAGTGTTCTGCTGCTTCGCGTGCTTACATCCCTAGCAACCTATGGGACGAAGTGAAAGGCTATGTGATCGAAGACCTGAAATCGTTTAAAATGGGTGCTCCTGAGGATTTTGGCAACTTCATCAACGCTGTAATCGATGAGAAGTCTTTTGATAAAATCGCCAATTATATAGACAATGCCAAGAATAGCAATGAGGTTGAAGTTATCGCGGGCGGTAACTACGATAAGTCTAAAGGTTATTTTATAGAGCCAACAGTGCTTCTGTCGCACAACCCAACGTACATTACTATGTGTGAAGAGATCTTCGGACCTGTTATCTCAATCTATGTGTATGATGAGAATAATGCTGAAGAGACGCTGGAACTGGTAAACGCAACATCGCCTTACGCCCTAACAGGTGCTATCTTTAGCCAGGACAGATACTTTATAGAATATGCGGCTAAAAAGTTGGAAAACGCTGCCGGCAACTTCTACATCAATGATAAGCCAACAGGCGCCGTAGTGGGCCAGCAGCCATTTGGCGGCTCACGTGCCTCTGGCACAAACGATAAGGCCGGCTCCATGCTGAACCTGCTGCGTTGGGTGTCTGCACGCTCTATCAAAGAAACATTCGTGCCGCCTGTAGATTACCGATATCCATTCCTAGGCGAGAATAAATAACCTCAAAGTTTATCAAGTATGAATCCCCTGTCAGGATTAGAGTTGGCAGGGGATTTTTACTAAAATCATCAAAAAGGAGTATTTCGCTGCTCATACTTTTTCTCTTACTTTACAGCTTATTACATAAAGCCTTCCAAGCAAGGCAAACTTAATAAGGTAGTAACAGATACTTTGCTCATGCGTTTAGCGGGCCCCAGCAAAGTATAGCACACAAATATTATACTATAACCCTAACCCTTTACCAGAAAGCCATACTTACTCAAAGTATGGCTTTTTCTTTATTAGCGGTAGTTATGCTGGCAAATGCAGATTTCTTGATTAACACGGCAGAAACTTGCATACCTACTTACAATTATACACTGTAGTTATCCTTTTGATTAATGGCTATTTATACCTAATTTTGCCACCAAATTTGTAGAAACGATTTCAGAGTTATGGAACCAACTGTAAATCAGTATGTACCGTCGGATTACCTGCCAATAATCATCCAATTTGCGGCTGCTTTAGGATTTGTGATTTTTGCACTCGTGATGACCCACCTGCTGGGCCCGAAACGCAAAAGTGAAGTAAAAGGAGCTGCCTGGGAAAGTGGTATTGAGTCTGTAGGTGATGCGCGTACGCCAATCTCCTATAAATACTTCATGACAGCCATTCTTTTTGTGCTGTTTGACGTGGAAATTATCTTTATGTACCCTTGGGCAGTTAACTTCAGGGAGTTCGGCTTAGATGGCTTCCTGCAAATGGTTGTGTTTATGGGCATGCTTCTTGCAGGTTTCTTCTACGTGATCAAAAAAGGTATCCTTAAGTGGGAGTAACCTACTAAACTTTTCACTGGGCTTTTGTGTTCTTCTTATCGGTGGAATTGCACCAAAACAAGACACAAGCAACCAAATTGAAATGAGCGAAAATACAGATATAAAATTAGTAGAAGCACCAGATGGCATTTCGGGTGCAGGTTTCTTTGCCACATCGTTTGAGAAAGTAATTGGACTGGCTCGTAAGCATTCGCTTTGGCCTTTGCCGTTCGCTACCTCTTGCTGTGGTATCGAGTACATGGCTACCATGGGCTCTAACTATGATATTTCCCGCTTCGGTTCAGAGCGCCCTAGCTTCTCCCCACGCCAGGCAGACATTCTGATGGTAATGGGTACGATTGCTAAAAAAATGGGCCCTGTAGTAAAGCAGGTGTACGAGCAGATGGCGGAGCCTCGCTGGGTAATCGCTGTAGGTGCGTGTGCTTCATCAGGCGGTATTTTTGATACATACTCTGTACTGCAGGGTATTGACCGTGTAGTGCCTGTAGATGTTTACGTACCAGGCTGCCCTCCGCGCCCTGAGCAGATCCTTGACGGATTGATGCGTGTGCAGGAGCTGGCAGAAAACGAATCGCTACGCCGCCGCAACTCTCCGGAGTATCAGGCACTATTAGCCTCTTACAATATTAAATAAGCAAATGGAGCTTACGAACGAAAACGTACTCGGCAAGATCATAAGCAAGTTTGGTGAAGAGAATATCTGGGATGCTTTTAACCCGGATGGTATCATGACCATCACTACAAACCGCGAATCGATCCATGAGCTGATCAAATACCTGCGCGATGACGAGGAACTGCAAATCAGCTTCCTGACAACAATGTGCGGAATTCATTTCCCTGGCCAGGGCGATAAGGAAATGTGCATGATGTACCAGCTGCACAGCCTTCGCCACAATTACCGCATCCGCATTAAGGTGTTTATGCCTGCTTCGGACCCTGTGATGCCTACCATGACAGACCTTTACGCTACTGCCAACTGGATGGAGCGTGAGGCTTTTGACTTTTATGGTTTCATCTTTACCGGCCACCCGAACCTAACGCGCATCCTGAACATTGAGGAGATGGAATACCATCCAATGCTGAAGCAGTACCCGCTGGAGGATCAGACCAGGGAAGATAAAATCAATACATATTTCGGACGCTAAGCCAAAGGAGTAAATAATGGCTACTGAAAATAAGAAAGTCGAGCTTACTGACCTGGAACAATTCCGCCTAGACAACGGACTTGCCCTGACAGAAGAGCCGCAATTAACCACGCTGAACCTGGGTCCTACGCACCCGGCTACGCATGGTATTTTCCAGAACATCCTGCAAATGGACGGTGAGAAGATCGTGGACGCTGTGCCAACGATCGGCTACATACACCGTGCTTTTGAGAAAATAGCAGAACGTAGACCGTTCTACCAGATCACGCCGCTAACTGACCGCATGAACTACTGCTCATCCCCTATCAATAACATGGGGTATCACATGACGGTAGAGAAGCTTTTGGGTATTACCGTACCAAAGCGTGCGCAGTACATCCGTGTGATTATGATGGAGTTGGCCCGTATTTCGGACCACTTGATCTGTAACTCAATTCTTGGTGTTGATTCTGGTGCCTTTACCGGCTTCCTGTACGTGATGCAGGAGCGTGAGCACATCTACGATATCTACGAGGAAGTATGCGGTGCCCGTTTGACAACAAATATGGGCCGCATCGGCGGTATGGAGCGTGACCTTTCACCAAAGGCATTGCACCTGATCGACGAGTTCCTGAAGCGCTTCCCTAAAGTATGGGCAGAGTTTGAGAAAATGCTTACCCGCAACCGTATCTTCATCGACAGAACTACGGATGTAGGTGCAATTTCTGCTGAGCGTGCCCTTAGCTACGGCTTTACCGGCCCTAACTTACGTGCAGCTGGTGTAGACTACGACGTGCGCGTAATGAACCCATATTCTTCTTATGAGGATTTTGAGTTTGAGATACCGGTAGGCTCTAAAGGCGATACATACGACCGCTTCCTGGTGCGCAACGAGGAAGTATGGCAAAGCTTGAAGATCATTGAGCAGGCCTACAAAAATCTGCCAGAAGGATCTTACCATGCTGATGCACCGCACTACTACCTGCCTCCAAAGCAGGAAGTATACCGCAACATGGAAGCCCTTATCTATCACTTTAAAATAGTAATGGGTGAGATTGATGCTCCGGTTGGCGAAGTATACCACAGTGTAGAGGGCGGTAACGGCGAGTTAGGTTTCTACCTGATCTCAGACGGTGGTCGCACACCATACAGACTGCACTTCCGCAGACCATGCTTTATCTACTACCAGGCTTACACAGAGATGATCAAAGGTGGTCAGCTGGCTGACGCGATCCTGACGCTGAGTAGCTTGAACGTAATCGCTGGCGAGCTGGACGCTTAATTAGAATAATCAATTACCATTTATACATTGGCCTTTGGCCGGTGACAAGATAAAAATGGCAGAGACTATAAACGAAGTAAAGTTTTCTGATGCGGCCATGGCCGAAATTCAGCGCTATATCAGCCACTACCCGGAAGGACGCCATAAGTCTGCCCTGCTGCCTATCCTGCACATTGCGCAGGCGGAGTTCGGCGGATGGGTTAGCCCGGAGGTAATGGACAAGGTGGCGGAGATCCTGAACATAAAGCCGATCGAAGTGTACGAGGTGGCTACTTTCTATACTATGTTCAACCTGAAGCCGGTTGGCAAGCACGTGTTGGAAGTATGCCGTACAGGCCCTTGCTGCCTTCGTGGTGCCGATCAGATGATCGACATGATTAAGCAAAAGCTGAACATAGAGGAAGGCGAAACGACGGCAGATGGTATGTTTACCCTGAAGCCTGTGGAATGCCTTGCTTCATGCGGTTCTGGCCCAATGCTGCAGGTGCGCGAGCTATATTACGAGAACATCGACAGCGAAGAGAAGCTGGACGCGTTCCTGGAGATGATGCGCAACAAGGAGCACGAAACGCCAACTTGGAAAAAATAAACCTGAATTTAACGAGGCAGCTTAGGCTGTCAAGATATATATCCTGCTAAAATGGGACTCAAAATATTAACCGAACATATTAACGTACCAGGCATCGAGACCTTGGAGGTTTATCGTAAGCACGGCGGCTACAAGTCAGTAGAGAAAGCCTTGAAAACGATGTCTCCGGATGAGGTGGTGGAAGAGGTGAAAACATCGGGCCTGCGTGGTCGTGGTGGTGCCGGTTTCCCTACTGGTATGAAGTGGAGCTTTTTGGCTAAACCAGAAGGAGTTCCGCGTTACCTGGTATGCAACGCCGACGAATCAGAGCCGGGCACTTTCAAGGACCGTTGGTTCATGGAGAAAAACCCGCATGCTTTGGTTGAAGGTATGATCACCTCCAGCTACGCGCTAGGTGCTAATACATCTTACATCTACATCCGTGGCGAATTGTTGTTCGTGCTTCGCATACTGGAGAAAGCTATCGCTGAAGCGTATGCGGCCGGATTGCTTGGCAAAAACATACTTGGCTCAGGTTATGACCTGGACCTGCACGTAGCTCCGGGTGGTGGTGCATACATCTGCGGTGAGGAAACGGCCCTACTAGAGTCTCTGGAAGGCAAGCGTGGCAATCCGCGTAACAAGCCTCCGTTCCCAGCGGTGAAAGGTTTGTTCCAGTGTCCAACTGTGGTAAACAACGTGGAGACTATCGCTTCTGTGCCTTGGATCGTGAACAACACTGGTGCAGAGTATGCCAAAGTTGGTGTAGGCCGAAGCACAGGCACAAAACTAATCTCAGCCAGCGGTAACATCAACAACCCAGGTGTTTTTGAGATTGAGCTAGGGGTGCCGGTAGAAGAGTTTATTTACTCTGATCAATATTGCGGAGGTATCTGGAATGGAAAACAATTGAAGGCAGTAGTACCAGGAGGTTCTTCTGTTCCAATTCTACCAGCCAACCTTATACTCAAGACAGCAGCCGGCGAAGATCGCCTGATGACATACGAATCGTTATCTGACGGTGGTTTTGTGAGCGGCTCTATGTTGGGATCTGGTGCCTTTATCGTGTTTGATGAAGACCAGTGCATTGTGCGTAACACGTGGAACTATGCTCGCTTCTATCACCACGAGTCATGTGGTCAGTGTAGCCCATGCCGTGAAGGTACCGGCTGGATGGAGAAAGTATTGCACCGCATCGAGTACGGTCATGGACATCAGCAGGACATCGACCTGTTGGTAAGCGTGGCGAAGCAGATTGAGGGTAACACCATTTGCCCGCTTGGCGATGCAGCTGCATGGCCGGTAGCAAGTGCTGTGCGCCACTTCCGTGATGAGTTTGAGTGGCATATCAAACATCCGAAAGAAGCAACAGCTCCGGGTGCTGTGTACAGAGGCCAGTTAGACGCAGTTACAGCTTAAGAAATTAACCACCGCTAAACTTTAGCGGCTTAAATACTGCACAACTTATACTTGTGCGCCAATTATAGGAAGATTACAAATGGTTAAAATAACTTTCGACGGCATCGAAGTAGAGGTAGAAGAAGGAACTACCATTCTGCAAGCCGCTAGAAAAATTGGAGGCGATGTAGTGCCACCTGCCATGTGCTTTTATACTCCACTTAAAGGCAGTGGCGGTAAGTGCCGTGTGTGTCTTGTGAAAGTAGCACAGGGCTCAGCCAAAGACCCACGCCCTATGCCTAAACTGGTTGCTTCGTGTATTACACAGGTACAGGACGGCATGGTGGTAGAAAATACAACAAACGAAGACGTGTTGAACGCCCGCAAAGGCATTGTAGAGATGTTGCTGATCAACCACCCACTTGATTGCCCTGTGTGCGACCAGGCTGGTGAGTGTGACCTGCAGAACCTGTCTTACGAGCATGGCGTGAGCGCAACCCGTTACGAGGAAGAGCGTCGTACGTTTAACAAAGTAGATTTAGGCCCATACATCCAGCTGCACATGACGCGCTGCATCCTGTGCTACCGTTGCGTTTACACAGCTGATCAAATCGCTGAAAACCGTGTGCATGGCGTACTTGGTCGTGGAGATGCTGCTGAGATCGGTACGTACATCGAGAACGTGATCGATAACGAGTTCTCTGGTAATGTGATCGATGTTTGCCCTGTAGGTGCTTTGACAGACAAGACTTGGCGCTTTAAGAACCGTGTATGGTTTACCAAGCCAATGGACGCACACAGAGATTGCCCTACCTGCTCTGGTAAAGTTACGCTTTGGACGCGTGGTGAGGAAGTTCTTCGTGTAACAGCCCGCAAAGATCAGTATGCAGAAGTGGAAGAGTTTATCTGTAACACCTGCCGCTTTGATAAGAAAGAGGTAAAAGACTGGACAATCGAAGGTCCTCGTCACATCGACAGAGGCTCTGTTATCTCGGCTAACCATTATGAGTTGCCGGTTGTAAACGTGCCGATTGTTCCAAACTTACCAGTATCCACTAAGAAAAACCTTCCACAGGAATAAGAAATGGAGTCTGTAGACCTATTATACAAAGCCATATACATCATCGCTATTTTCGGCATCACCCTGCTGATAGCGACGTACTCAACATACTTCGAGCGTAAGATTGCGGCCTTCATTCAGGATCGTGTTGGTCCCAATCGTGCGGGTCCGCTAGGTTTGCTGCAGCCGCTTGCCGATGCTGGTAAATTGTTCTTTAAAGAGGACTTTATACCTTCTAAGTCAAGCAAGGCACTCTTTATACTTGGTCCTGGTATTGCCATGTTGGTGGCTACTATGTCGAGTGCAGTGGTGCCGTTCGGTGATAACCTGATCATAGGCGGCCATGAAATTAACCTGATTGCCATTGACGTAAATATCGGGGTGTTATATGTGTTTGGTGTAGTATCACTGGGTGTATATGGACTGATGGTAGGTGGATGGGCTTCAAACAACAAATTCTCTTTGTTGGGTGCTATCCGTGCAGCTTCTCAGAACATCAGCTACGAATTGGCGATGGGTCTTTCACTTATTGCGATCCTGATGCTGAGCGGTACACTATCGCTACGTGAAATTGCAGAGCAGCAGCAAGGCTTTAACTGGAACATCTGGTACCAGCCGCTTGGCTTCCTGATTTTCCTGGTATGTGCTTTTGCCGAGACTAACCGTACGCCTTTCGACTTACCAGAATCTGAGGCTGAACTTATCGGCGGTTACCACACAGAGTATGGCTCTATGAAGCTGGGTATGTACTTGTTTGCAGAGTATATTAACATTTTTGTGGCATCGGCTGTTATGGCTACGCTATACTTCGGCGCGTACAACTTCCCGTTCATGCTGGAGTTAGAAGCCTGGTTGGTAAATGCTACAGAAGATGCCGTTACAGCAAATAATATTGTTACCCTGATTGGAGTGGCAGTGATGTTCGCGAAGATATTCCTGTTCATTTTCTTCTTTATGTGGGTTCGTTGGACGCTTCCGCGTTTCCGTTACGACCAACTGATGAAGCTGGGCTGGCAGATATTAATTCCGCTTGCGATCCTGAACATACTACTTACAGGTGGCGGTATTCTGCTGAAAGACTATTTATTTTAAACTATAGTACCGAAATTTGAATGTTGCTGAGGGGTATCCTGTTAAAAGTATAAATCACCCAAAGCAATACTCATAATCGAAATAGAGATGGAACCACTATCAAATAGAAGCAAGAAAGTGCAAAAGAGGGAAATGACCTTTGCTGAAAAGGCCTATCTTCCTGCTATTGCACAAGGTCTTGGAATAACATTAAAGCACTTCTTCAAGAAAAAAGCAACGGTTCAGTACCCGGAGCAGACGCGTGAGCGAAGCGAAATATGGCGTGGCCTGCACGTGCTTAAGCGCGATGAAAATGGCGCTGAGCGTTGTACCGCCTGTGGTTTATGCGCAGTGGCTTGTCCTGCTGAGGCTATTACCATGACGGCTGGAGAGCGTAAGGCTGGTGAAGAGAACCTGTACCGTGAAGAGAAGTATGCAGTTACCTATGAAGTAAACATGCTGCGTTGCATTTTCTGCGGACTGTGCGAAGAGGCTTGCCCTAAAGCTGCTATTTTCCTGCAAGACGATAAAGTTGCGCCTGCCCGTTTTGAGCGCGATGAATTTATTTACGGCAAAGACCGTCTGGTTGAGCCTCTGAAAACTACAGAAACGAAATAACCCGATGACAGAGAATCTGTTCTATTTCCTGAGTTCGCTTACGCTGTTATGTGCCTTAATGGTAGTAATATCAAAGAACCCGGTACACAGCGTACTTTTCCTGATTATTACGTTCTTTACCATCTCTGGCCACTACATTCTGCTAAATGCGCAGTTCCTGGCCGCCGTAAACATTATTGTTTATGCCGGTGCCATCATGGTACTGTTCCTGTTCGTGATCATGTTCCTGAACTTGGGCAAAGGCTCTGATAAAGGCATCAAGACATCTATGTTAAGTAAAATAACCGGCACAGTAGCTGGAGGATTGCTCTTTGTTGTGATGATCGCAGCATTAAAAGATGCAGAAGTAGCCGGTTATAACCCAGAGAGCTACAATTCACAAATAGGTATGGTGGAGAACCTGGGCAAAGTATTGTTCACAGAATACCTGCTGCCGTTTGAGTTGGCTTCGGTACTGTTCCTGGTAGCCATGGTGGGTGCTGTGATGTTAGGAAAGAAAGAAACAGGCGAACAGCATTTTTAGAAGAAGTTTTCGATTTTACATAAAAAAGGCGTGCTGCAACTTTGTAGCACGCCTTTTTACTTTATCAGACACAGGTCTAGTATAAACTTAATCTAGCTTCAACTCTACCTCCAGTAATTTGGATCCGCCTCTATCGTCGTCAGTTACAATAATCATATGATAGCGATTCTTGACTTCTGTCTTTTTTACAACTAGCGATTCAACTTTACCTTTGAAGGCGGCCCCGTTTTCAGCAGCTACTTGCACGGCCGGCACAGCCAACGGATTAGCAGAGTTAGTGGCGTAAGGTAAAGCATTCAAGTCTATCACTCCTAAAAGGCTTCCTAAAACCTCACCATCATCTATGGCATTGGGCGTATCCTCTACCGATGCCGTTATAAAAAGCTTATCGCCTAAAGCATATGCTCCGGAAAAGCCTGCGCTGTTTTGCCCGATACCGGGAAGTGTGAAATGATAAACTGCTACAGCAGGAATAGGGCCGTTCCTAAGCAGGAAATCCTTGAAATCATCAGAATCAAAGCGGAACAGCACGTTTACACCACTACCCAAAGGCCTTTGGAGCAAGTAAGTATAAATATTATCCATAGCCAGCGCCTCTATATTCAGTAGCCCCTCCGTCTCGATTTTTAGAGTGCGCTTCAGGAAAGTATAAAAGCGGCTAAGATCCAACTCTTTCACAGTACCCTTTTCCGACAGATTCACCAGATAACCTTTATTCCTGGCTTCACTGGCACCTGAGCCAAAAATCAGCAGCATGTTATCGCGGCCATAGGTAAAACCTGCTATACTTTCCAGGTCAGGCTTCTCTGCTTTTGGTAAGCGGCCGCTCTCACCTAGCTTCCCCGACTCAAACAGACTATACTTATTAATTAACTTAAACTGCTCGTCTAACTGATATAAGTATGGGGAATCGTCGCCAATAACGTAATATGCTCCTTCCACGAATTCAATCCCGGAGGCAGATGGAATTTCCTGTAATGGCTGGTTGCCAACCATGGTAGCTTTTAAACTTAAAGATTTCATTCTTGTTAATACAGGAGCTTCAGTAGCAGTGGTTACAGGTTCGTTAGATTTACAGCCTGTAAGGCACAGTATTACAAAAGCAAAGCACAACACATATTTACACATCATATACAGCGAGAGTCAGGATTTACCATAGCTACGCAATCAAAAGGTAAAAGTATAACAAGTTATATGCTGCTTCAGATAGATGAGGCTAAACAAGTATAAGCTGGGCATATTTGGCGACACAAAATTGAACAAAAACGATACGCTAATTACCTCAAGAAGTGTGGAAATAAGTTATGGTTTTTACAAAAATGGGGGTAACTTTGCGACTTGATTTTTGGACAGTAATTTAACAGTAATACGTTCAGTCCCATACAAGATGAACAACATACCTGAGGTAATCAGAACCATTCCGTTAGAGTATTATTTATACTTCAGCGCCGCTCTTTTTGTTATTGGTGTGATTGGAGTACTCACACGCCGCAATGCCATCATCATTTTTATGTGCGTAGAGCTGATGCTTAACGCAGTAAACGTGCTACTAACCGCCCTGGCTTCTTACAGAGGCGATGCAAATGCACAGGTGTTCGTGTTCTTTATTATGGCAGTGGCAGCTGCAGAGGTATGTGTAGGCCTTGCCATTATTGTAATGACTTACAGAAACATCCGCTCTACCGATGTGCAACTGCTTAACTACCTGAAGTGGTAGAAAGCTCCTTTTAAATAAGAATTAGCTTAAACACATACACAGATGCAAGAAATTGTAATGCCGACTAATAACCAGGGAATGGCACTACTTTGTCTGCTGGTTCCGATACTGCCCCTGCTGGGCTTTATTCTGAACGGCCTGGGCAACCGCAAACTGGCAAAAGGCTTGGTAAGTATGATCGGTTGTGGCACCGTGCTGGCGTCCTTCCTGATCTCGATCTACCTTTTCCTTGATTTTACCGCAAATGGCAGCCAAGCCTACCTTGTAGACTACTACAACTGGATCTCTGCCGGCGATATGCGCATTGGTTTCTCGTTTATGATTGACCAACTGACGCTGCTAATGATGCTGATGGTAACAGGTATAGGATTCTTTATCCACCTGTACTCTGCAGGCTACATGAGCCACGATGAGAACTTCGGTAAGTTCTTCGCTTTCATCAACCTGTTCATGTTCTCGATGTTGTTGCTTGTAATGGGCTCTAACTATGTGATGATGTTCGTAGGCTGGGAAGGCGTTGGTCTTTGCTCTTACTTGCTGATCGGTTTCTGGAACAAGAATACCAACTATAACAATGCCGCTAAGAAAGCCTTTGTGATGAACCGTATCGGTGACTTAGGCTTCCTGTTAGGCATCTTCCTGATCTTTATCACGTTCGGTTCTGTTAGCTACCCTGAGGTTTTCGCGGAGGCTGCACGTTTTACTGGCGGCATCGATTCAAACATCATGATTGCGATTACCCTGCTGCTGTTTGTAGGTGCCATGGGTAAGAGTGCTCAGATTCCATTGTTTACCTGGTTACCAGATGCGATGGCAGGTCCTACCCCGGTTTCTGCCCTGATTCACGCGGCAACCATGGTGACGGCTGGTATTTACATGGTACTTCGTTCTAACGTACTGTATGTACTGGCTCCTACTACACTTGAGGTTATCGCTATTGTGGGTGTGGCTACAGCTGTATTGGCTGCCACTATCGGCCTGGCGCAGAATGATATTAAAAAGATACTGGCTTACTCTACTGTTTCGCAACTGGGTTACATGTTCCTGGCACTGGGCGTGATGGCATTCTCTTCGTCAATCTTCCACGTATTAACGCACGCTTTCTTTAAGGCGCTTCTGTTCTTAGGTGCTGGTTCTGTTATTCACGCTATGAGTAACGAGCAGGATATCCGCTACATGGGTGGCCTGAGAAAATACCTGCCAATTACCTTTCTTACCTTCCTGATCGGTACGCTTGCCATTGCAGGTATACCTCCGTTTGCCGGTTTCTTCTCTAAAGATGAGTTGTTGGCGCACGTATGGGAGCATAACAAAGTACTATGGGGCTTAGGTATGCTGGCCTCGTTCATGACTTCTTTCTACATGTTCCGCTTGGTGTTCCTTACTTTCTTCGGAACATTCAGAGGAACAGAGTCACAGAAGCACCACCTGCACGAGTCTCCAATTTCTATGACATTGCCGCTGATCGTACTGGCTATACTTTCTACAGTGGGTGGTTTCTTAGGAATTCCGGCTGTGTTTGGCGAGAACATGCACGTGCTGCAGAATTACCTGGCTCCTATCTATGGTTACGCGCAGGTAGCTAATGCTGCTGCTGTGGCACCGCTTCATATAGACCACGCTACAGAATGGATGCTGATGGGCTTATCAGTGGGTGTGGCTGTAATTGCTGCTCTTATCGCTTATGTAATGTATGTGAGCAAGAAAACAGTACCAGTTGCAGAAGGTGAGCGTCTATCTCCTCTCCACAACCTGATTTATAACAAATACTATATCGATGAACTGTACGACACTATCATCGTGCGTCCGCTAATGTGGATGTCATCCGCTTTCCACCGCTTCCTGGATGTGATCGTGGTAGATGGTATCGTGAACGGATTTGGCAAGATGGTAATGCAAAGTGGCCGTTCATTGCGCTACGCACAAAGTGGTGCCATCGGGTTTTATATTATGGTAATGGTGTTCAGCATCGTTCTGATTCTATTTTTAAACTTCTTTATCGGATAAGGTTCTAAGAAGATGATTACAGCTCTTTTACTTTTCTGGCCTGCCTTAGCTGCACTACTTGTGTTGCTAATAAAAGGACAAGGTGCCAAGAAAGTGGCTTTTGTAGCAGCGCTTGTTGAGTTTGCGCTGTCTCTTTTCGCTCTCTCTGGATTTAATGCTGAAAACGGCGGTACACAACTGGCTCTTAACTTCCCATGGATAGAGAGTGCCGGCATCAGCTTCAGCATCGGCATGGATGGCATCAGTATCCTGATGGTGCTGCTGACAACGTTCCTGGTGCCTTTGATCGTGCTTTCTTCTTTCAAGCATGATTATAAAAACCCTAACGTTTTTTACGCCCTTATCCTGTTCATGCAGACTGGCTTGATCGGTGTGTTTGTGGCCATGGATGCGTTCCTGTTCTACTTTATGTGGGAAGTGGCGCTTATTCCAATCTACTTTATTGCAGCCGTTTGGGGAGGCGAGAATAGAATTAAAGTAACATTCAAGTTTTTTGTATACACAATCTTCGGTTCACTGTTCATGCTGGCCGCTTTTGTATACTTATACTTACAAACGCCGGGCATACATTCATCAGATGTAAATGCATTTTACCAATTGGCACTAAGCAGCGGTGAGCAAAGCTGGATCTTCTGGTTTCTGTTTATTGCCTTCGCTATTAAAATGCCTGTGTTCCCGTTCCATACCTGGCAGCCAGATACCTATACTGAGTCGCCTACGCAGGCAACCATGCTACTTTCAGGTATCATGCTGAAGATGGGTATCTACGGTGTGATTCGCTGGTTATTACCTATTGTACCGATGGGTGTGAGCCAGTGGGATGAGTTGGTGCTTATACTTGCTATCATTGGTATCGTGTATGGATCTATCATTGCCATCCGTCAGCGCGACCTGAAGCGATTGGTAGCTTACTCTTCTATTGCTCACGTTGGCCTAATTGCCGCCGGTATCTTTACCCTGAACGAGCAAGGTTTACAAGGAGGTGTTATTCAGATGCTAAGCCACGGTATCAACGTTGTTGGTCTGTTCTTCATTATTGATATCATCTTTAGCCGCACCAACACAAGAGAGATCACCAGCCTGGGTGGTATCACACAGAATGCAAAAGCACTGTCGATCTTCTTTATGATCTTATTGCTAGGTTCTGTAGCGCTTCCGCTTACAAACGGTTTCGTGGGTGAGTTCCTGCTACTGTCTGGCGTGTTCCAGTACAACTACATTTATGGTGCTGTAGCTGGCCTTACCATTATACTTGGTGCCGTTTATATGCTGCGCATGTTCCAGGGGGTAATGTTCGGTACTAAGTCTGAGGCTACAGAAAGCTTCACTGATTTGACAATGAACGAGATGGCTGTACTGATTCCGTTGGTGATCATGGTTTTCTGGATCGGATTGTTCCCGAATACTTTCCTAAGCATTTCAGAGCCTGCAGTTATAAACCTGCTAAGCATCATTAACCGCTAAGCAGCTCAATTAAGAATAACGAGTTTATCAGAAATACGACATGACTTCGATTATACTTCTATCCGTATTTGGCATCGCGAACCTGTTTATAGGGTTCATGAAGTCTAAGAGGATACTGTTGCCTCTGGCGCTACTGTTCTTGCTAATAGTATTTGCTGTTAACCTGTTCAGCTGGAACGACACGCAAAGCTATTTCAACAACATGCTGACCATCGACAACTATGCGGTGGCATTTACGGGCATCATGACATTGACAACCTTATTGCTGTTACCGTTCTCGCAGCGCTACGTTCGTGAAGGCGACTCCAACCTGGCAGAATATTACAGCCTGCTGCTGTTCTCGCTGGTAGGTGCCATTATGATGGTGAGCTATGAGAACATGCTGATGCTGTTTGTAGGGATTGAAATCCTTTCTATAGCCATGTATGTGGTGGCTGGTAGTAACAAGAAAAGCTTGCGCTCTAACGAGGCAGCTTTAAAGTACTTCCTGATGGGTGCCTTCTTTACAGGTATACTGCTTTTTGGTATCGTATTGATTTACGGAGCAACAGGTACATTTAACATTACAGAGATTGGTGCTGCACAGATTGCCACAGGTGGTGTGATGAACACTATGTTTATACTTGGCCTTCTGATGCTGTTAATAGGTATTTCCTTTAAAATCTCTGCTGCGCCGTTCCATTTCTGGACACCAGACGTTTATGAAGGTTCTCCAACCTTCTTCACAGCGTTTATGTCTACCGTTGTGAAAACTGCCGGTGTAGCTGCTTTCTTTAAGCTAATGGCCGCTGCTTTTGCCGCTTCTTATGCTGCCTGGTTTCCGACAATGATCGCTATTACTGTACTTACATTAGTGGTAGGTAACATTGGAGCCGTGATACAGACAAGCGCAAAACGAATGTTAGCTTACTCGAGTATCTCACACGCAGGCTACCTGCTTATGTCGCTGGTGGCCTTTAACGAGAAATCTGCCTCTTCTATACTGTTTTACTCCCTGGCTTATGCTACTGCTTCTATCACTGCTTTTGGTGTATTGATGCTGGTATCTGATCAGAAGGGCTCTGACAAGTATGAGGCTTTCAACGGTTTAGGAAGAACAAATCCTCTTCTAGCTTTTGCCATGACTGTTTCGATGCTTTCATTAGCAGGTATTCCACTCACGGCTGGCTTCTTTGCGAAGTTCTTCGTGTTCTCAGCTGTGCTACAGGAATCAAGTATGTTGTGGTTAGTTGTGATTGCAGTTTTACTTGCTGCAGTAGGTATTTACTATTATTTCCGTGTGGTTATTGCGATGTACATGCAGCCGGCAGAGAACTACGAGAAGATTCAGGTTAGCGGAGTAGCATCATTTACACTAATCTTCATCTCAGTCCTGACAATATTATTGGGTATTGCTCCTGCACTTGTAAGCGACATCTTGTAAGCAACACATAACTCATAAAACAGAAGAGGCTGCTCCACAACGGGCAGCCTCTTCTGTTTTATACACCTTCAATATTAAAACTTGCTGAGTCACAAGTTAGTAGAAAGAATATCTACCATAAAAGATGTTTGTTATGTGCTGCGTTTATACTTACCTCCGATTATTTCTGGCCACAGTACTGGCTTTTACAAGCTGCAACAACCAAAGCGCTCAAAATCAGTTTGCTGATGCTGATTCTCCGGCTCAAACAGGCAAACGGGTAGGCGGCAATTGTGAAACCTGTGAACTAATTTATGTAGGTATGCCTGAAAGTATAAATGCAACCGACACCAGCGCTGCATGGAATAGCGAAGGGCAAAAGCTGGTCGTAACAGGCACTGTTTATAAACCAGGCGGAAAAACACCTGCGCCAAATATTATACTATACTACTGGCAAACAGACCCGGCAGGAGTATATGCAGACAAACCTGGCTTAAATCCCGAAGCAAAGCGACATGGCTATATCAGGGGTTGGGTAAAAACAGATAGGCAAGGAAGGTACACTATCTATACCATCCGCCCCGGCTCCTACCCAAATAGCAACAACCCGCAGCACATACACATGCTGGTAAAAGAGCCACAATTTAAGAATGAGTACTATATCGATGACATTCACTTTGAAGACGATCCTTTAATGACAACTGCCATGAAGCAAAAGATGCGTAATGTAGGAGGAAGTGGCATTGTGAAAGTGCAGCAGCAGAATGGACTTCAGAGTGCTACCCGAGATATTATACTTGGAATGAATGTTTCTGATTATCCGAAGAGATGATATGATTTACTTCCCTCCCTGGCTGTAGCAAAGATGTAAAGCGAATTGCCCAATATGCTGGTGTGTGGCGGGAAGTCTTCAATCAGCCGAACAAGTATGCATACTACCTATATTAATACACAGCGCTGTGTACTTACTGGATACATCACCCCTAAAGTTATACACCATACTTATCAACCTGACTTATCCACATATCCACAAATAGCAGGTGTTTGTACTTACAAAAGCCAAGACTAAAGTATAAATGAGCTGCAATAATTCACAGTTATCAACAAACCTAGAGTGGATAACTGTGGATTTGTGGATAAACAGAAGGGCCTGCTCCATTTCTGAGGCAGGCCCTTCTGTTATTTAGTTGATAACCCGCTGTTACTGGTGCGGAATATTTTTCATTCTTATGTGTAACTCGTTTAGCTGCGTATCCGAAATTGGGGAAGGCGCATCTATCATTACATCGCGACCTGAGTTGTTCTTCGGGAAGGCAATGTAATCGCGAATAGACTCTGAGCCACCAAACAACGTGCAAAGCCTGTCGAAGCCAAAGGCAATACCACCATGCGGCGGAGCACCGTACTCGAATGCGTTCATCAGGAAGCCAAACTGTGCCTCTGCCTCTGCGTGTGAAAAGCCAAGCAAAGTAAACATCTGCTCCTGCAACCTGCGGTCATGGATACGAATAGAGCCGCCACCAACTTCTACACCATTTATCACCATATCGTAAGCATTTGCCCTGATGTCACCCGGACGATCATCAATCAATTCGATATCTTCTGGTTTAGGCGATGTGAACGGATGGTGCATGGCATGCCAACGGTTGCTGTCCTCGTCCCACTCCAGCAGCGGGAAATCAACTACCCAAAGCGGAGAATACACATTTTTATCGCGCAGGCCAAGACGCTCACCCATTTCCAGGCGCAGCTCATTCAGAGCCTTACGTGTTTTGTCTTTGTTTCCGGCAAGTATAAGTATAAGGTCGCCACGCTCAGCATGGAAAGCGCTACCCCAGTGCTGCAGATCGTCAGGAGAATAGAATTTATCTACAGATGACTTTATACTTCCGTCTTCATTAACTCTGGCATAAACAAGACCTGTGGCACCGATCTGTGGGCGCTTCACAAAATCCGTCAATTCATCGAGTTGCTTACGAGTATAGTAGGCTGCACCTTTCGCGTTGATACCTACTACCAGCTCTGCATCGTCGAATACTTTAAAACCTTTGTTCTTTACCAGGTGGTTCAGCTCCACAAAACGCATGTCGAAACGGGTATCTGGTTTATCAGAACCATAGTATTTCATCGCATCTGCATAGGTCATACGTGGCAGCTTGCCCAGCTTAATTCCTTTCTCCTTTTCGAAAAGGTAAGAGATAAAGCCCTCAAACATGTTCAGCACGTCCTCTTGCTTTACAAAAGACATTTCGCAGTCTATCTGGGTAAATTCAGGTTGGCGGTCAGCACGTAAGTCTTCGTCGCGGAAACATTTCACGATCTGGTAATACCTGTCGAAGCCAGACACCATCAGCAGCTGCTTAAATGTCTGCGGCGACTGCGGCAAGGCATAGAACTCACCCGGGTTCATACGGCTAGGCACCACAAAGTCACGGGCACCTTCTGGCGTAGATTTTATAAGCACAGGCGTTTCCACCTCGATAAAATAGTGCTGGTCCAGGTAATTGCGTGTTTCGCGCATCATGCGGTGGCGCAGCTCCAGGTTACGGCGCACAGGTGTACGGCGCAGGTCCAGGTAACGGTATTTCATGCGCAGGTCATCACCTCCGTCAGTCTCGTCTTCGATAAGGAACGGCGGCAGCTTGGCAGGATTTAGCACCTCCAGTTTATGCACCACGATCTCGATAGCACCGGTAGGGATTTTGTCGTTTTTCGAATAACGCTCTACTACCTTACCAACTACTCTTATTACATACTCACGTCCAAGCGTACGGGCTTGATCAATCAGGTTTTGTGGCGTAATCCCTTCTTCGTAAGTTAATTGCGTAATTCCGTAACGGTCACGCATATCCACCCACAGCATACCGCCTTTGTCGCGAAGGCGCTGTACCCATCCGGTTAAAATTACTTCTTCACCAACGTTGTCTAGGCGCAATTCGCCGCAAGTATGAGATCGGAGCATAGTGTCTTGTATAGTTTTATGCAAATGTAATAAATAGTACTTATCGTTTACTTTATCAAAGCCTAAGTTGTTTACTCCAGCAGGTCGCGCATGGTAGCTACATTATTAACCTGAATGGCATCTGGCTCAAGATTGATCATTTTGGTGATGCGTGAGCGCGACTTACCGCCAAACAGCGTTACCTGCAGCCCCTGATCCTTGGCTCTTTTGATCTGTTCTGCAGAAACGCTTTTACCTTCAGCGCAAATGGCATCAAAATTACGTTCAACAGCAATCTTAAAGGCTGCCTCAAAGTCGCCACCTGTATCCAGCATCAGTGGAGTGTCCGGATTTACCTGCCTGAAAGCCTTCAGAAAATCAGGATTTGGAGAGATAAACATCAGCTTCGCGAATGGGTAGTCATACTTCTGCAGCATTTCCAGAAGCGTTTGCGCGTAGTATAAATGCCGCTCCGGATCATGGTTACGAAGGTCTATATGCAGCACAGGCAGTTCGGGATAAATAGCAAAGCGCTGTAGCATTGCCTCCAGGGTTATGATCTCTTCGTCGTGGAAAAGATCATAGAAGAAGCCCCCTTTATACTTTAGCCCAATAACATCTGCAGCAGCATGATTTTCTATCAGGCCAATCTTTTCTGTCATTGAGCTAAGGTCAACATCATGGTAAAGTATAGGAACACCGTCTTTGCTCAACTGCACATCCACTTCTACGCCATCAGCGCCATGCTCTTCCATAGCCTTTACAATGGAGGCCATACTATTGGCAGGCAATGGGTTAAACGGGCTTAATGGCGACATAAAACCGGAACCGGCGTGCCCCAGCACCTGCACATCAGAATTAATTTTAGCGCCAAGACCGAACGGGTAATACAGGAACCCAAACACACCCAGCACCAGCACTCCGGCTATAATCATAAGCCAACCAGTACTGCGGCCTCGCTCTGCTTTTTTAGCTATTCTTTCTCTTGTTGTTTTCAATTTTAAGGGCTTTGTAGCAATTATAAAGCGAAGGTAACACCAATTCTTTTTAAATACCCTTAAATTTGCACCTGCACAACCACAAGCCTATGCAAAGCACAAGCAAAACATCTGTAGCTAAAGCATTTACTGCCGATGCCGCCACACTGGGCCAGCAACCACAGGAGCGTTACCTGATACCTTTGTCGGTTATACTTATCATAGCTTTTGTGTTCCGGATGCTGGCAGCCTTTTTTTCTAAAGGTTATGCATTTAGCGACGATCATTTTGATGTGATTACCATTGCACAGGGCTGGCTGGATGGGCTGCCACTCTGGTTGAATGAACCTATGCCGCCGCGCCACAGCATGCTGTACGTGCTGCTGCACTATGGCTTATTTTATACTTTAGAGGCGATGGGCATCTATAGCCCTGATGTAAAAATGACGGTGGTGCGTGTACTGCACGGGCTGTACTCGATGCTTATTGTGTATTTTGGCTATAAAATAACCGAACACCTGTCTAACAAAACCAACGCAAGGCTGGTAGGTCTTATGCTGGCACTGGTGTGGTTTATGCCTTTTATGAGTGTGCGGAATCTGGTGGAGATGGTGTGCATTCCGCCGTTTATGGCAGCATTTTACTTGATGCTGCGACAGGACCAAGAAGCGCGAAAACGCCTAATGCCATACTTCTGGGCTGGTACTTTGTTTGCGCTTTCTTTTGTATTCCGATATCATACAGTGTTGATGGGAGCTGGAGCAGGTTTAGTACTGCTATACCGAAAACAGTGGAAAGAGTCAATTTCGCTGCTGATAGGTTTTGCCGTAGCAGCTATGTTGATACAAGGCACCATCGACATTATTTACTTCGATTATCCTTTTCACTCAATTGTAGCATATTTTCTCTACAACACAGAACATGCGTATGGCTATAGCACAGGTCCAGTTTATCGTTTTGCTTTAACTATACTTGGCTTTTTGGTGCCTCCGGTTAGCGCCTTTTTAGTTGTGGGATACTCCCGTACAGCTAAACTGGCACCTGCACTGTTCTGGGGTGGTCTGATCTTTTTTGTGGCGCACTCACTGTTCCCGAATAAACAGGAGCGTTTTATACTTCCGCTGTTGCCACTGGTAATGATACTCGGTGTAACTGGCTGGCAGGACTTCGTGAGAACCTCTGCGTTCTGGAGTAAGCGACGAAAACTTTTAGCTGTGTCCTGGGGATTCTTCTGGGTTGTGAATATCCTGGCAGCTGTTGGCCTCGCCTTTACTTATACTAAGAAAAGTCGTGTGGCACCACTAGTGTACTTATCTGAAAAGCAGCACTTGGATGCTGTAGTACTGGAGTTCGGTAACCACAGCGTAAAGACACCGCCCCTCTTCTATCTAAACCGCATCAGCGCCGACTATGACTACTATGTTATTGATGATGACATGGTGTGGGAAGATTACCTGGAAGGCAGAAAGCCGCTGCCGGAGGAATTCGTGATGGTTTATACTTTGAACGGCGATAAAACTACAGCCACACTCGACTCTGTTATACAATCTACACCTTATAAGCCAGACTATGTGGTAGTAGTGGGCACCGACGACATGGAAGAACGAATGGCCCGACTAAACAGCCTGTTTCCAAACCTGAAGCTGGAGCATACCGTTACGCCCTCTTTATACGATAAGGTGTTACACTTCCTGAACCCGCGCGTGCACAAGGATGAACATGTGCAGATCTATGAGGTGGTGAGGTAAACCTGAATTTAATGTTTATAGAATTCTGAAATTAGAAATGAGTTGTAAAGGCCATTACTGGAATGTTCGTTCAAGAACAAGCAGTATAATCTTACTGACTCTCCTTTTTTCACTTCCTTCTTGAGCGGCTTTTCGAGCTGGCTTTGTATAGGAGCCCAAAACGTTATATCTCCTACCTGAAAGAGATACTCGCTTTTAACATCATTTTTTATCGCCTCGGTGTCACCTCCAAACAACTTAAATACATTCAGCATCGAGCGCATTACTCCTGTATCTACTGTTCTGGACTCTCCCAAGTAAGTGGCCATGAACCTATACTTTGCAATTCTGGTGTAGTAATTACTTTTCCCAAGTGTTACATCAATACTATCAGCATATTCCTGCTCATACTTTAATATCTCAGTCAGATTTATTGAATTGTAATTTTTATTCCATTCTTCAAAGCTTTTCTGAGCAAATGCACTCATTGTAGCGCAAAGCAGGATTATTAAAAGCAATGTTGTTTTCTTAGTCATGTGAATTTAATCGTTAGAGATTTACAGGTAAACAGAGCAACTCTCTACCACTGGTGGCGCCTCACACACAATCTGTACTCCAGCTGCTTTCTGTAAGATTGGACTTCATTTACTCTTCTGTCACTTCCCGTAGAATCATCCTTAATTCCTTTATCCGATTCTGCGTTAACTCAGTTTTGCAAGTATATAACATCAGCGGCATAATAGAACCACCCTGGTAGAACTGCTCATATAAACCGCAATGATTGTCTCTTACAACCAGCCAGCTTTTCTGCGCCTTTACCATCAGTCCCTTCGAATTCGGCTCCAATTTCGAAACTATCTCCTTGTACACTTTATTAAGCTCTGCATCGACCCTTTTAAAGTCTTCAGCTGCACAAATATTCATCTCCAACTGTGTCTGCGGATCTTCGCAATTTTGTTTCGCCTGTCCCTGGCCCCAGGCACTGGTAAAGGCAAATGTCAGGAAGAGTAACAGGAATGAATTTCTCATGCTTTCATTTTTTGAAAATAACGGTTTGTACACAAGGAGAATGAGGCGTAGCCGAAGTATAATTCATGTGCTGTGTTGGGTAAAGACACTTTTAGTTTTCGTGCTCACCCCAAGGCTCAAGAAATTCCAACTTCTTATTATTTCCTAATTCGTAAGGGTAGTAATAAGTCAGTCTTCCTTCAACATCTTCATGTTTGATTGATAGAAGTAGAGCGTCTGTTGCAGCGTCATACTTTTCATTTTTTACTCTCACATCATAAGCTATACAATATGCTCTAACTTCCTTCTTATTAAGAGCATCTTCAAAAACAGAGGTCAATCCATTTATTATCTTTTGACTTTCTGGGAATTCTTCTTCGTCAAAGTAACTAAGTGGTGTCAATTCTCCAGATGAGCTAATCTTTGAACCAAATGGGTAGTATTCACCAGAGCCAAGCAGTAGAGTCTCTGCAAAATCAATAGAATAACCTATCAACTTTTCAATGTCACCTTTGACTTTTGGACTCATCTCTTATATACTTTTGATTTTACCCAACTACCTCGTAAAAGTATACAGGTAATTTATAGAGAAATTCCAGAAGAACACGATAACAATGGCGCAGAATTTTGCCACGTAGAAATTAAACCGGAGGCGATCAGTGAGAATGTAAATAATAAAGTTATTTAGCAGCAGCCCTACCAGTGCCACCACCAAAAATTTAGAGTATTGCCAGCCTATCTCAGGATCGTGGCTGCGGAAGGTCCAGATGCGGTTAAGGTAGAAGTTACTGGCACTGGCAAGTATAAACCCGAGGCTATTAGCCACATACTTATTCCATCGCAGTTTTTCTTTGGCTACATAGGTAACACCAAAATCTAGCAGCAGGCCCGAAAATCCGACAGTGCCGAACTTGAGAAACTTAAAAAAGAGATTTTGCAGGTATTCCGACATTAGCTTCAGATTGCTGTAACAAAGGTGTAGTAGCAACAGCAACTGCAAAAGTAACATACTTCATACAGGCAACCAACCCAAATCTGCTGCCCCATACATCCACCTCCTCCCAGCATCTATCGATAAGCACCTGATTCTAAGTTTAATTTGTCGATAAAAGCTGCTGATTAGTATAGTTTATTTTGAATGAATACTAAGAATTATTTAATTGATTATTAGTAAGTTTCACCTAAACAAACACTAACCATGGAACTAGTCATTCAGAACCTATCCAAAACTTATCCGAACGGTACTAAAGCTTTAAAAAACATTAACCTCACCATCCCTAAGGGCATGTTTGGTTTGCTTGGACCTAACGGTGCGGGTAAATCATCGCTGATGCGCACCATTGCCACCCTACAGGAGGCTGACCAGGGAAGCATTATGTTGGGTGACCTGGATGTGCTGCGTGAAAAGGAGGAGATGCGGAAGGTGCTGGGCTACCTGCCCCAGGAGTTTGGTGTTTACCCTAAAGTGTCTGCCGAAGAAATGCTGGATCACTTTGCTGTATTAAAAGGCATCAGCAATTCCAAAGAGCGCCACGAAATAGTAAAGGCGCTGCTGCAGCAAACAAACCTGTACGATGTGCGCAAAAAGAACCTGGGTGGCTATTCTGGTGGTATGAAACAGCGCTTCGGAATTGCACAGGCACTGCTAGGCAACCCTAAAATCATTATCGTGGATGAGCCAACTGCCGGCCTGGATCCTGCTGAGCGTAATCGTTTCCATAACCTGCTTAGCGAGATCGGAGAGAATATCATCGTTATACTTTCCACGCACATTGTGGAAGACGTAACAGACCTCTGCCGCAATTTTGCCATCATCAACAAAGGAGAAGTACTACTAGAAGGCGACCCACTTGAGGTAATAAATGATCTGAAAGGCTGTATCTGGCGCAAGTTTATACACAAAGACGAACTGGTGCAGCACCAACTGCAGCATGAAGTTATCTCATCGCGCCTGTTTGCCGGCAAAACAATCATACATGTGCTCTCTGAGGTACAACCCGGCCCGGAATTCGAAGCTATTGCTCCAGACCTGGAAGATGTGTACTTCAGCAAAATATATGAGGCAAGCCGAAAAGAGCAAGCAAATGAGCAAGAGCTAGTTGTGAATTAGAAGTTGGATTAAACACCATTTCTAATTTTTAACTTTTAATTCATAATTATTAAGCCATGTTTAAAGAGATATTCTTATTCGAATTAAAGTACAGGCTAAAGCGGCCTGCTACTTATATATACTTTGGCCTGCTGTTCCTGATGGCGTTGTTTGCCATGCTGGCGCTGGCTGGAGCTTTTGGCGGCGGTGTTATTATCGGTGATGCCAGTGGTGGTAAAGTAAACGCCAATTCTCCTTATCAGATCAACTGGATTGTAACATTGCTCAGCTGGTTTGGTGTGCTGATAACCTCTGCCATGATGGGGACGCCTATCTTCAGGGATTTCGAACATAAGACCCACTCCCTATACTACACCACGCCAATTTCAAAGGCAGGTTATCTGTTTGGCCGCTTCCTCGGCTCATTCCTGATCACGCTGTTAGTGTTTTTAGGTGTAGCTGTGGGCGCTTGGGCTGGTACAGTTATGCCGTGGGTTGAGCCAGACAAGATCGGGCCGTTTAACCTGATGTGGTACCTGCAGCCTTACCTGACCATTATTATCCCAAATCTTATACTTACCGGGTCCATTTTCTTTACACTTGCTACCCTGACACGCAGTGCGCTTTCTATTTACGTGGGAGGTGTTATTTTTCTGGTGCTTTACGGCGTCTCCAGCAGCCTTACAGCTGACTTAGATAACGAAACTGTTGCCAACCTAGTCGACCCAATGGGTGCATCGGCTATTTACTATACACAACGCTACTGGACCATTGCCGAACGCAATACGCTTATGCTGCCGTTTAGCGAGCATGTCCTGTTAAACCGCGCCCTCTGGACCAGCATAGGTCTCGTGATACTGGCTTTCTGCTATTTCCGTTTCAGTTTCTCTTTTGCCAATACAGGCCTCAAACTTTTCCGCAGGCGTAACAGCGCAGAGGCGGCCGGTGCCTTTGTGCCATCGGAGCGCCTGGCCTTACCTAAAGTTAGCCAACACTTCTCATTTAAACTTAGCTGGCAGCAGTTCCTTAAGCTTACCAAGCTGGAGTTTAAAGGTGTGATAAAAAGCGTTTACTTTATTGCTATTGTTACAGCTGGTATACTTTTTCTGTTTGTTGCAGGCGCCAATATTGGCCAAATGTATGGCACAACTGTGTTCCCTACCACCTCCTCAACAATCATAGTACTTAATGGCACCTTTGCGTTGTTCATCCTGATCATTATTACCTTTTATGCCGGAGAACTGGTGTGGCGTGAGCGCGATAACAGCATCAATCAAATGTACGACGCGCTCCCTATCCCCAATTGGGTGCCTTTTGCCTCTAAGCTATTAGCCCTTATACTGGTGCAGGTAGTACTGCTCTTTGTAGTAATGTTCTGCGGCATCATTATCCAAACGTTTAAAGGCTACTACAACTATGAACTGGACATCTACATAAAAGGGCTGTTCGGGCTGCAGTTGATAGATTACGTGATGCTTTGCGTGCTGGCGATGCTGGTGCAGGTGATCGTGAACAACAAGTATCTTGGCCATTTTGTAATGGTAGTATACTTCCTGCTGAACATTTTTAAAGGTCAGCTAGGCTGGGAGCATAACCTGTACAGCTTCAACTCCGATCCGGGTATAACTTACTCTGCCATGAACGGCTACGGGCATTTTGTATGGCCTTTCACCATTTTCAAAGTTTATTGGGCAGCCTTTGCCATTATACTTGCCGTGCTGGCTAACATGCTGTGGGTGCGGGGATCCGAGTCGATGATCAAGTGGCGCTTTAAACTGGCCGCTTTGCAGCTTAGTAAGCCAACTATGGCTGTAACAGGTGCAGCTATGGCTATATTTATGGTAACAGGCGGCTACATTTACTACAATACCAATGTTCTGAATGACTACCGCAATTCTGATGCCCAGGAAAAGGCTCAGGCTGAGTTTGAGAAGACCTACAAGAAGTATGAAGGAATTCCGCAGCCTCGCATTACCGATGTAAAACTGAATGTAGATATTTATCCGGATGAGCGTGCCTTTGCTTTTCAGGGCTACTTTTGGTTAAAGAACAAGCACAACCAGCCGATCGACTCTATCCACATCATGCTGGATGATAACATCGAGATTAAACAGCTTGAGTTTGCGAAACAAGCCAAAGTTGTGCTTACTGATAAAGAGAATGGCTACCATATTTATCACCTGGCACAGCCGCTGCAGCCCGGTGACTCCTTGCAGCTGAACATGGACCTGTTGTACGAAACCAAAGGCTTCAGAAATAGCGGTTCCAACACGAACATTGTATACAACGGCACTTTCATCAACAGCCAGTATCTGCCTAAAATAGGTTACCAGGAGGCTGTTGAGCTTAGCGATGATGATGTGCGCAAAGAACATGGGCTGGCTCCTAAACTACGCATGGCCGATGTAAACGATGCGGAAGCCAGAAAGAACACCTACATCAGTAAGGAAGCCGACTGGATTAATTTTGAAGCTACCGTGAGTACTGTGCCGGACCAGATTGCCATTGCCCCTGGTTATTTGCAGAAAGAATGGACCAAAGACGGACGCCGTTACTTCCATTACAAGATGGATGCTCCTATCCTTAATTTCTACTCTTTCTTATCGGCAGAGTATGAGGTACTCAAAGACAAATGGAAAAGTAAAGACGGTAAAGAAGTGGCCATTGAGATTTATTACCACAAAGGCCACGAGTATAACCTCGATCGCATGGTGAAGAGTGTGAAGAAGTCGCTGGATTACTTTACAGCTAACTTCAGCCCTTACCAGCACCGCCAGGTCCGCATTATCGAGTTCCCGGGCTATGCCTCCTTTGCGCAGGCCTTCCCGAACACCATTCCGTTTTCTGAGGCTATTGGCTTTATTGCCGATGTAGACGACAGCGACCCTGAGGATATTGATTATCCGTTCTACATCACAGCCCACGAGGTGGCGCACCAATGGTGGGCACACCAGGTAATTGGCGGCGATGTACAGGGCTCTGTGCTTATGTCTGAAACCATGAGCCAGTATAGTGCCTTGATGGTAATGAAGCATGAGTATGGCGAAGAACGCATGAACAAATTCCTAAAGTATGAGTTAAACTCTTACTTAACAGGACGAACCGCTGAAAGCAAAAAAGAAATGCCACTTTACCGTGTTGAAAATCAAGGCTATATCCACTACAGAAAAGGTAGTCTGGTAATGTATGCTTTGGCCAATTACATCGGTGAAGATAAGCTGAACGATGCGCTGCAGCGCTACATAAAAAAAGTTGCTTTCCAGGAGGCGCCCTATACTAATTCTATCGAGTTCATGCAGTATATTCGTGCCGCCGCTCCAGACTCGTTGCAGTACCTCGTAACCGATATGTTCGAAAACATTACGCTTTACGAGAACAAGGCTACCGAGGCAAAATACACCAAACTTAAAAATGGAAAGTATAAAGTCAATTTTACAGTTGACGCAAAGAAACTTTATGCCGACAGTTTAGGTTCTGAAAGCGAAGCCGTTATGAATGACTGGATTGATATCGGTGTACTTGCCCGTGAGAAAGTTGACGGGCAATGGCAGGACCAGCCGCTGTACCTTAAAAAGCACAAGCTAAAGGCGGGCCAGAATAAATTTGAGTTCGTTGTGGATAAAAAGCCAGCTAAAGCAGGCATCGATCCATACAATATCCTGATAGACCGAAATCCATCGGATAATACAAAGACATTGTCGGAAGGCTGATTCCAGCACCGGCAATAAGGCAAACTTGTTTAAGGTGAGATGTAAGTAAGAATTGCCTTACGCACTAAAAATCTACGTGACGTTAGGGAGAAGCCATACTCAATGAGTATGGCTTCTTTGTTTTTATACTTGTTTGAGCAGTGTTCTACTTAAATAGCCCGCCTAACTTACCTCCAAGGCCTTTGCCAAGCGAATCTTTTATACTTCCCCCCACCAGGCTGCCCAGTATATCTGACTGGCCCAAATTATCGGATGCCATTTTACCGGACACTTTCTGGATAATAAAGTTAATCGCAAAGGGCGCCACCTGCTGAGCTATGTTTTCGGGTATTCCAACTTTAGAAGTAAGATCGGTAACATACTTACTTATCATCGAATTAACTCCAGAGCCGCCAGCATCACCTTTTAGCATATTCATGGCGCCACCTACATCGCCGCTGGTAGCTCTGTTTTTAACTTCGTGCAGCAGGTTATCTTTGGCCAGGTCTACAGATCGGTTGGCCGCATCAGGTTGCAAATGAAATTTATTTTGCAATTCGCCGGTCAGTTGTCCCTTTACCTGGTCTATAATGTTGTCTAGCATAGTTATAGGTTAATTTGATTTATACTTTAGTTGCTCTCAAGTATAACGTTAATAACTGCATCAGGATGTACTTCAGGAATTTTAGAGGCCACTTTTGCGTTAGGTACTTTGGCAAAGTAATTGCACTAAATCCGGTAGATTCGCCGTTTTACTCAATAATTTTATAGCTTTGCCCCTCCATACATATGAATATGCGTTACATAGCTTTTTTAGCCATTTTACTTCTGGCCGGAGCCACTTTTGGTCAAGCCAAACTCAAGAAAACCCAGATCAGCAAAGAGATTTCTGTTATGCTGCCGCGTGATTTCACGCCAATGCCCGATGATGGGATAGCACGCCGTTACCCTGCCACTACCAAGCCGCTTGCCGTGTTTACCAGCCCTAATGGGCAGATTGATTTCAGCGTAACACAGAAGGGTACTCCATTCAGGTCACGTGACCTGAACATGCTGCAAGAAGTATATAAGGCAAACCTCTTGGAGAGATTCACCGACGTGGATTTCATCCGTGAAGAAATTGTTGATATAAAAGGAGAGCAATACATTGTTTTCGAGTTCGTGTCCAAAATGGCAGATGAGCGTGGCGTAACAAACCTGGCTCCTGTTCAAAAGTATAGCATCGTGCAGTATACTATAAAAGGTAACCAGTTGATGGTGTTTACCATGCATGCACCTTTTATGCTGAAAAACGACTGGCAGCAAACGATGCGTGAAGTAATGAGCTCTATCAAGATAAAAGTATAAATGTCATTTATACTTTAAGAAAGCCTCTCTTGCAAAAGGGAGGCTTTTTTGTTCTATACATGCCTAAACGGAAGTATACCTTTCGTAAACCAGCATATCTTATACCTTTGCACTTATGGCAACAGATTTTTTATCGATACATAGCGACGAACATTTTATGCAGCAGGCCTACAGGCAGGCGCAGCAGGCGTTTGAGGAAGGCGAGATTCCGATAGGTGCGGTAGTGGTAGCCAATAACCGTATTATAGCCAAAGCTTATAACCAGACCGAGAAGCTGAACGACGTTACAGCCCATGCCGAAATGCTGGCCCTGACAGCAGCTGCCGAATACCTGGGAAACAAATACCTGAACGAGTGTACGCTTTATGTTACCGTAGAGCCTTGTGTGATGTGTGCCGGCGCCAGCTATTGGGCACAGCTAAAGCGGGTGGTATTCGGAACATCAGAACCGAAGCGCGGTTATAGACGTGTAGGTAATTTACTGCACCCTAAGACAGAGATGGTAAGCGGCGTTATGGCACAGGAATGCGCCGAGTTGATGTCGTCTTTCTTTGCAGGAAAAAGAAATTAACTAACTTTGAAACGAAGACGTACACGTTAAAACTGTGTACGACATATAATTTTTCACATATAAACATACATAAAACTATGGCTTTCGAACTTCCGAAACTACCTTATGCTTACGATGCTCTGGAGCCGCACATCGATGCGCGCACCATGGAAATCCACCATACAAAACACCACCAGGCTTACACTGATAACCTGAACAAGGCTATCGCAGGCACTGACATGGAGAACATGAGCATCGAAGAGATTATGCGCAATGTTAAAGAAGACAACAAAGCTGTTCGTAACAATGGTGGTGGCTACTACAACCATAACCTGTTCTGGACAGTGCTTTCTCCTAACGGTGGCGGCCAACCTTCCGGCGAACTTGCTGATGCAATCAACTCTGCTTTTGGTTCATTCGACCAGATGAAAGAGAAATTTAACGCAGCTGCGGCTACTCGTTTCGGTTCTGGCTGGGCATGGCTTTGCGTAAAAGGCGGAAAGCTGGAGATTTGCTCTACTCCTAACCAGGATAACACGCTGATGTCGTTTGCAGAAGGTTGCGGCGGCCAGCCAATTCTTGGCCTGGATGTGTGGGAGCACGCCTATTACCTGAACTACCAGAACCGTCGTCCGGACTACATTAACGCTTTCTGGAACGTGGTAAACTGGGATGAGGTAACCCGTCGTTACAACGAAGCAAAATAAGTATACTTTATACTTTAACAGAAAAGCCCCACCGGAAACGGCGGGGCTTTTCTGTTTTAGCACTGCAGAGACGTCATATCTTGCGTCTCCTAAATCAGTAGTCTATTTCTGTGCTACCTTATCGTGGCGGGCCTTATAAGAGGCTACTCCGGCATCCAGAAAATTAACAAAGTTCTCTACGTTTAAGTCGTAAGCGATTGGCTTAACCAGCACGTTTTCCTGGGCATCCATCAGCACATAGTATGGCTGGGCATTCACATTAAATTTCGTTATCTGGTAGTCAGCATACTTTTTACCAATAGTAGCTTTCTCTTTGCCATCGTAATCGCTAATATACTTCTCCGACTCAGCCAGCTCGGTTTTGTCGTCCACATACAGAGCTACGATCACATAGTCTTCACGCAGGCGTTTAAGCACCGCTGGGTCAGACCATACATTGGCCTCCATTTCGCGGCAGTTAACGCAGCCATGGCCGGTAAAATCAATAAAGATAGGCTTACCCTGTTCTGCAGCGCATTTCTTTGCCTGCTCCAGGTCGAAATAACCCTGCAGGCCATGTGGCAAGTGCAGAAAATCTGCATACTTAGGCGTTTCGCACAACTGATTATCAGCAGATGCTACGGCTGTTCCACTGCCATTCTGCCGAATAATAGTGTTGATATCGAAGTCCTGGGTAGTTTGCGGCGGCAGATAACCGGATAATGCCTTAAGCGGCGCTCCGAACATACCCGGTATCAGGTATACTACAAATGCAAAGGTTGCCAGCGCCAGAAATAAACGGGGCACGCTTAAGTATGGCAAGTCCGAATCGTGTGAGAACTTAAGCTTGCCAAGAAGGTAAAAGCCCATCAGCGTAAATATCACGATCCACAGGGCTAAGTATACTTCGCGGTCCAGTATTCCCCAGTGGTATACTTGGTCGGCCACACTTAGGAATTTAAGGGCAAGCGCCAGTTCTATAAAACCCAGTACCACCTTAACAGAATTAAGCCAGCCACCGGACTTCGGCAGACTGCTCAACCAAGACGGGAAAACAGCGAATAGTGTAAAAGGAAGGGCAAACGCCAACGAAAACCCAAACATACCCACTACAGGTCGAAGTGTTTCGCCTCCGGCAGATGCCACCAGTATGCTACCCACAATCGGGCCTGTGCAAGAGAATGAAACCAGCACCAGTGTTAGCGACATAAAAAAGACGCCTAAAAGGCCGCCTCTATCTGCCTGTGCATCTACCTTTGTAAGAAAAGAGCTGGGTAGCGTAATCTCGAACAAGCCGAAGAAAGACATGGCAAAGATGATGAACACCGCAAAGAACAGCAGGTTCGGAAACCAGTGTGTACTTATAAAGTTAGCGCCATCGGCCCCAAATAATTTAGCTACCACCGTACCTACCAAAGTATAAATAGCAATAATAGAGAGTCCATATACCAAAGCTTTGAAGATGCCCTCTCCCCTATTTGTGCTGTTACTTGTAAAAAAGCTAACCGTCATGGGGATCATCGGGAAAACGCAGGGTGTAAGAAGAGCACCTAAACCAAACACAAAGGCAATCAGCATAAACGACCACAGATCACCTGCCTCATCACCAGGAGCCGGCTCAGACAAGGCTGAAGGTATGCTTTCTGCTTCTGTTTCGGCAGTTTCACCGGTCTCAGCGACTATTGCTATTTTGTCTGCCTCTGTCTCTTCAGCGTTCACATTATCAGCCGGGGCTGTGGTTACTTCGTCTGTTCCGAATACAGGAGAGGCAGGTTGTTGTGTCTTGTTAAGCGTTTCCTGCTGGGCCGGTTTCTGCTCTGCTGCCCCGGACTTAGTTGCCGGCGCTACTTCACCGCTTATGTTTAGTTGCTTGTTAGTAAAGGTAAATGTATCGTCAAAAGGAATGCAGCGGCCATCAACATCCGTACAAACCTGGTATTCATAGCTACCCTTCACTAACAGCTCTGGCTTAAGCACGCGGATCTTCTGCCTGAACTGGGCTGTGCCTACAAAGTAAGTGTACTCTCCCTCCCACAGCTCATCATACTTCTTCTTCGGCTTAACAGGCACAATTTTACCTATCAGCTCGTAAGACGGATGCTTCTGAAACTTGAATTCCGTTACCATTGGCCCCAGGTCAGGGTCAAAATCAGACGAGTACAGGTACCAGTCCTTGTCAATGCGCACGTTAAAGATAAGTTCTACCTCCTCACCTACAGCGGCCTGTTTCTTCGAAACGTCGTAGCTCCAGGTGACAGGCTTAAGTACCTGTGCCTGTGCAATGAAAATGGTTAAAAGCAAAAGCAGCCAGGTGGCCATCAGTTGCTTCACTATTATTTTTTTGTTCATGGGTGATGCTATAATAAAGCGTGTAGCGAGTTACTATAAGAACCAGCTTCACATACTTTAATGTTCAAGTTTACAATGCAAAAGTATAGAATTTTGTTTGGAAGCTCTTTATTGACTACTCCTTTCAGATAAACAACGCTTCTGCTCCCCTTAATGCTTGATAAGCTGCTCCAGATTACAATTATTACTAATCCTGCTCACCATACTTAATCTAAAATATAAAAATAAACTCTTAATAATAGTACAAATTAATGATACGCAATACTATAAAAGCACTTCTCACAGCTTTTAAAGGCACTTTTATACTTTATCTTAGCTTGAGTAGCTCGTAAATCAATACAAAAAGTAATATTTTTTATAAAATTATTTAATATAAATACAACTATACTTCTATATATACCGTAATATATCCTATTAAAAATATGCTTATTCATATTTGCTATTAATTAAGCATACTTCACCTATAAAAATAGCACATTAACGGACAACAAAGCATACCTTGAACTACAAAAGGAATTTAAAAAGGAAGCATATTGTATAACTTGTATTAGAATAAATTGCACCTGTAACACACTATGAAAAATTATGCAACAGAACAGCAAGCGCTCTTGCTTAGAACAGAGTGCGGAAAAGAATACAGCCAGGCATTCAGAGCCATTAAGCTGGTTCGTGATGAAAAGCATAACTTTCATGTAGTGTACAGGACCTACTCTGATGAGTATATTTATTCTTCCTGCAATCCCTTCCAGGATACTTATGCGGCAGAAACATACAAGTTAATTACTGAGGCAGAGGCAAAGCAGATCTTTCTGCACCGCCTGTCACAGGACAACGCTCGTGAGTTATTCAGCACCGCAGAAGCGTTCAACAAGCAAATTACCCTCTGAACTAGCTGGTAAGTATCCAGAAACAAAAAGGTGCCTCTACGGGGGCACCTTTTTGTTTTAATGTCAACTAAAAAATCTAAATTACGAAGTATAACGTTATGCATACTAGTATATAAACTTTAACATATATACATGCTTTTGCATTTGTCTCGTAGCACAAACATGTAATTTAGTTTAAATTTACAGCTTGCATTTATTTGCCGGGTACACAACTATGATATTAGACATACTTTTAACCATATTTCTTGTTCTGCTTAACGGGTTCTTTGTGGCTGCAGAGTTTGCTATCGTAAAAGTGAGGTCTTCGCAGATAGAATTGCGCGCGCAGGCTGGCAGCGCCATGGCAAAGATGGCTCACCGCATGATCACCCACTTAGATGCATACCTCTCGGCTACACAGTTGGGTATCACGCTGGCATCTCTGGGCCTAGGTTGGATAGGTGAGAGTGTGGTGGCCAAAATGGTAATAAATGTGATGGTGTTCTTTGGTTTTAGCGGCAACGAGGAGCTGGCACATACCATAGCACTTCCGGTATCTTTTGCTATTATCACGGTACTGCATATCGTATTCGGGGAACTGGCACCCAAGTCGCTGGCTATCCAACGCTCCGAGTCTACTTCGCTAGCAGTAGCCTACCCTCTTCGCTTCTTCTACGTTGTATTTAGCCCTTTTATCTGGATGCTGAATGGTTTGGCCAACATGGTGCTGCGCGGCATGGGTATACGACCTGTACATGGTGCCGAAGTTCACTCGGCAGAAGAGTTACGCTTGCTCTTTGAGCAGAGCGCCGAAGGTGGCGCCATACATGAAGGCCACCACGAGCTGATCGAAAATGTGTTTCAGTTTAACGAGCGCATGGTAAAGCAGATCCTGGTGCCCCGCACCAAAATGGTTGCCATAGACGTAAACATACCGGAAGATGAGTTGATGGAGGTGATCTTTAACGAAGGCTATTCGCGCCTGCCGGTTTACAATGGCAATATCGATAATATTGTGGGTATTCTGTATGTAAAAGATATCCTGAGTATAATGCGCCTCGGCAAACCTATAAACATCGAGCAGTTGATGCGCCCAGCCTATTTTGTGCCTGAAACAAAGAAAATAAACTTACTCCTGAAGCAGTTCCAGCGGCGCCACATGCACATGGCCATCGCCACCGACGAGTTTGGAGGAGTGTCTGGTATCGTAACCATTGAGGATATCATTGAAGAGTTGGTTGGAGAGATACAGGACGAGTACGACGAAGAAGCACCTATTGTAGAGCGCATCAACGACTTTGAGTATAAAGTGAACGGCTCGGCTGCCATCGGCGATGCCAACGATTATCTGCCTTACTCGCTGCCAGAGGGCGAGGACTACGAAACAGTTGGCGGGCTTATGAACGTGGTTTACGGCCATATCCCAGAAAACCTGAACGAGGTAACCAGCTTTAACCAATACGATGTGCGCGTGCTAGAGAAGTCTGACAGGCGCGTAGAGTGGGTGCTGCTGACGGTAAGAGAAGAGGCACGCGACGAGATTAGCTAACAAAGGATGAGGCGCCACGAAAGCATTGTTCCTATTTCGAGGCAACACCACAGGGGCTTGCTAACGGCAAGACTGCTGCAACATGGGGCACCACCTTACAAAGGCATGCCTGCTACACCAGAAGCAAAACGGGACTACGCATTAAACTTTCTGCAGCAGCACCTGCTGCCACATTTCAGGCTGGAGGAAGAAACTGTATTTAAGCTGGCTCCTGAAGTATCAGAAGAACTTGCGCAACAGACAAAACACCTGCAGGAACAGCACCAGCATTTGGAGAACTTAATAGTTGCACTGCCTGATGCCACCAGCGTAGACTTACCAGACAAGTTACACAAAATTGGGAAGCTCCTGGAGCAGCACATACGTCACGAAGAGCGGGTATTTTTTGAGCAGCTACAGCAGGAGCTTCCGGATGAGAAATTAAAAGTACTGCAGCAACTGGTGCTGCAGCATTTGAACGGGTAAGCTTGTATGATCCTATTGCCCGGTAAACCAGCTGCTGTACATCACATAATTATTGGCTACTTTGTCCAAGCCTGCTATCTGCTCCTCGCTTAGCTGCTTTACCTTTTTGGCCGGTATGCCCGCGTAAATCCAACCCGACTCGCAAACGGTATTTTCCAGCACAATGGCCCCGGCCGCCACAATAGCGTTTTTCTGCACCAGCGCATTGTCCATTACAATTGAGCCCATCCCTATCAGCACATTGTCCTCTACTGTACAACCGTGCACAATGGCATTATGCCCGATAGATACATTGTTGCCAATGGTGGTTGCTGCTTTTTCGTAGGTGCAATGTATTACAGCGCCGTCCTGTATGTTTGTTTTGTTTCCTATCCGGATGCTGTTCACATCGCCACGGATTACGGCATTAAACCAAACAGAGCAGTTGCTGCCCATGATCACATCACCTACAATAGTCGCGTTGGGAGCAATAAAGCACTCATCTCCCATCTGTGGCTTAACTCCTTTTACCGGAAGTATAACTGGCATATCTTTTAAATTATGAATTTCAAATTAAGAATTATGAACTGGTGTAGAGTAGCATATGCACACACCTTTTCTTTAGTCTAGTATCTAACTATTTAACAAAAGTCGTTTCCATGTGCCTTTTAGGTAGTTATACTTTAGTGTGCTCGGCAGCGCTTTCCAGAAGTACTTGTTCATCTCAACGGCAAAACTTGGTTGCATGTAGCAGTTAATGGTACAGCCTTCGCACTCCGGTAGCCTTCCCTCCTGCTGCTTTAGCGCCTCCACCTCTTGGCTCAAGTATAAAGTGTATAGATTCCCCTGTATTGGGAAGCTTTTGGCTCCTAAGTGGTAACAGGGCAGCACCAGTTCGTTCTCAGGCGAAATAACCAGGGTTGTGCTGGCGGCTTTGCAAACCGGGTCTGCAATGTGGTTGCCTCCATCGCAGCGCAACTGTATAAACCCCTCGTTCAAGTATACTTGTTTTCGCTTACCAAATGCTGATAGGTACTTTAGCTCCTGCTCCGTTAGCTGCTCTCCGGTTTCTACCTGGTTGTACTCAAAGGCAGGGTTGATAATAAGCAGCAGTTTGTTGGGTAGTACAATCTTTTGGTATACTTCCTCCAGCTGATGAAGATTATTTTTGAATACCGTAAAAAGTATATCCGGCTTCTCCCCCAACTGCTTCGCCACAGCAATCGATTCCATCACAAAATCAAAGCAGGCAACACCCCGGCCTGTGTCATGCTCAGTTTTATCGGCAGAATCTAATGAGAAGTGCAGCATGTCTACCTTACCCTTCAGGCGCTCTGCTAGCTTAGGGTATAGAAGTCCGTTGGTAGTAAGCGTGGTGATAAAACCCATGTCGTGCGCCATGCTCAGCATCTGGTCTATTTCGCGGTGCAGCAGTGGTTCGCCGCCGGTAAAGTCAATTACCTGCACGCCCAACCGTTTCAGGTCCAGCAGGTTTTGCTTTACATCCTGCAGCGTAATATAAGGCGAGGGCTTTTCCCAGATGTCGCAGAACGAGCACTTTGCGTTACAGCGGTAGGTAACGTAGTAGTTGCAAAGTACTGGCTTGGACCTTAGGCGCATCAACTGGGAACTTATGAATTCAAAATTATGAATTATGAGTGAAGTAAGGTACGAAAGTATAGCTGAGTTTGCCATTTCTGCCTCACTTGATTAGCAATTCCTAAATTTATACTTTCACGAAAACTCAGAACTATGAAAAGACAGAACATTTCTTCCGGCGCTGTTTGGGAAGATATTGTAGGCTACAGCCGCGCTGTGCGCATGGGCAACACCATTGAAGTAGCCGGTACTACTGCCACAGAAGGCGAAGAAATAGTAGGCAAAGGCAGCGCCTATGAGCAGACAAAGTACATCATCCGAAAAATTGAGAAGGCTTTAGCAGAAGCAGGGGCTGCTCTGGACGATGTCATACGCACCAGAATTTTCATAACCGATATCAACCAATGGCAGGAAGTAGGCCGTGCGCATGGGGAGTATTTCAGAAGTATAAAGCCTGCCTCTACTATGGTAGAAGTCAGTGCACTTATAAACCCGGAATTACTTGTAGAAATTGAGGCCACCGCCATACTTTCCAGTGAGGAAAAACTGATCAACGAAAGTGCCACACCCTACGATGAAGTATAAACTTATTAGGCACACAATGATGTAACTAGCAGACTATCAGTGTTTACACATTAAGACACTGCTAACCCTTAGTGCTCTTACAAAAAAATAACATAGGGCGTTCGTCTAACTTTTTGGGGTGGTAGTATAGTAATATCAGCACTTTGTATAAAAAAATTTTAAACCCCTATTAAACCTTTACATTTGTACTGCATCTAATGTGCAATGGGTATTCTTGTTTAAGGTGAGATATAAGTAAGAGCCCTCTTAATTTCAAAGGCCGTGCCGTCAGGTATGGCCTTTGTTGTTTTAAAGCAATATGCTTTTATTAAGTAACAGGGGTGTGTTATATGCCTTGGTTGAGCAGCTTAAAAAAGTCGACAGCGTAGGTTTTACCAATAGGCAGTTGCTGTTTGTTCAGGTTTACGTGTTGCCGCTCAATGGCATCTATGTGCCGCAAGGCCACAATGTATGATTTGTGGATTCGGAAGAAATCGTCGGGAGGCAATAGCTGCATTACCTCGCTTAGTGGCATAAGCGCCAGTACTTTCTTATCCGTAGTTACAAAGGTCACATAGTTCTTAGAGGCCTCTACATAAAGTATAGAATCCAGTTTTAGCTTTATTAGCTGATAGCCGCTTTTGATAAAGATATACTCTTTGGTGGCAGTAACGTCCTCATCTTTTGCCCCTGTTTGCTGTGTTCCTGCTTTATGGCGGGTGTTAAACTGCTCTATGGCCTTGTTCACGGCTTTTAGAAAGCGGTCAAACTCGACTGGTTTAAGCAAATAATCTACGGCATCAAACTCATAGCTTTTTACTGCATACTCTGAGTAGGCTGTGGTAAACACGACCATAGGCGGCTGGCGCAAAGACTTGAGCAGCTGTATCCCCGACAGGTCGGGCATGTTAATGTCCAGGAAGAGGAGGTCCGCTTCGTGGGTTTGCAGGTAAGCCAGTGCCTCAAGGCTGTTGTTAAAAGTATGCTGCAGCACCAGGTTGGGAGTCATTCTTATGTAATCTTCCAACACCTCCAGGGCCATTGGTTCATCGTCTACTACCACACAGCGTATCATAGCTTTTTAGTTTAGGTGGATGTGCAATTGAGTTAGAAAAGCGTGTTCTGTTTCCTGCGTGTGCAATTCGTGCCGATCGGGGTATAGCAGTGCCAGGCGGCGGCGCATGTTCTCCAGGCCAATACCCGATGCATCTTCCTTTAAGGTCTCTTCACGGCGATGCATACTGTTCTTCACGCTAAACGTCAGGTCTTGCCCCTGCACATCTAGTTCCATAAAAATAAACGAAGGCTGCTGATAGCTGATACCGTGCTTGAAGGCATTCTCTACAAGCGTGATCAGCAGCATGGGTGGCACCTGTACTGTTTCCCAGTTCCCTTTCTTCTCCAGTTTGATCTCAACACCCCTCTCCGGCAGGCGTAGCTTCTGCAGGTCGATGTAATCTTCCATGTGCTTTACGTCTTTTTCCAGCTCTACCAGGGGTAAGTTGCTATCGTGCAAGGTATAGCGCATCAGGTGGGCTAGTTTGGCTACACAGGCTGCCGTGCCATGCGCCTTCTCTCGCCGGGCCATCGAGAACAAGTTGTTCAGGGTATTAAACAGGAAATGCGGGTTGATCTGTGCCTTGAGATACTTTAGTTCGGCTTCCAGCTTCTCCTGTGCCAGTTGCCGTTCGCGCCGCTCATGCTCCACCCAATCCTTTAGGAAACGGTACGAGAACGACAGCAGCAGCACAAGCAGGTTCATGACCAGGTTGGGAACAATGGCCAGGCCACTGCGAAACGTATACTCCTCCGGCCATAGGTACGCCACTAGTATTCCGTCAAACAGCATTTCTAAAGCCGAAACACCGGCAAAAAGCAAGATCAGTTGCCCGATGTACAGTTTCAGGTGGCGATGCTGTTTATACTTGGGCAGAAGCGTCAGTGCATTGCCATAAAAGAGCAGCACGTTAAAGCACATCCAAACAAGCGCAGGAAGTATAATGGAGCCATCTCTCCCGCTGAACTTGTACATGGTTACATTGGTAAATGGGCTCACAAAAAGCACATAGCCAATCAGCCATACCAGCACATGTAACCATACTTCTTTCTGCAGCTTTTTCATGCCCATTGAGATATTTTTTATACTAAAGATAAGTTGTTTCAGCGTATTTAACCATATCTCTGGACGAACGGCTATACTTTATGTATCAACGTGGAGAATAGATATACTTTAGTTTGAATAGAACCAGCATGAAGTATAATCCTGTCCATCTTTCAATCCTGTAAATCCTGCTCCAAAATAAAAATCGCCTAAACATTGCTGCTCAGGCGATTTACTATCAAATAGAATAAACTTACGGCATGTACAAGTTCGCACCCGGACCAATTGGCAGGTCTGCCAGAATCCAAATGATGAACAGTATAATCCAGCCGATCAGGAAGGCAACAGAGTATGGCAACATGGTTGAGATAACCGTACCGATACCTGCTTTCTTATCATAACGTTGAATAAAGGCCACGATCAGGGCGAAATAGGACATCATTGGAGAAATGATGTTGGTAACACTGTCACCGATACGGTAAGCCACCTGTGTAAACTCCGGTGTGTAGCCTAATAGCATGAACATTGGAATAAACACCGGCGCCATAATGGCCCATTTAGCAGAAGCAGAGCCCATAACCATGTTAATAGTGGCAGCCACAAGTATGAACATGATCATTAAAGGAATACCGCTTAGGCCCATTGTTTTTAGCGCATCGGCACCGTTAATGGCAAGTATAAGCCCCAAGTTGGTCCAGTTAAAGTAGGCCACGAATTGTGCCGCAAAAAACACCAGTACGATGTAAGAGCCCAGTGTTTCCATAGACTTGGCCATGCCGCGCATTACATCGCTGTCGTTTTTGATAGTTTTGGCACCAATACCGTAGGCAATACCGGCAATACCAGCCAGCAAGAAGATAAATGCCACAATACCTGACATAAACGGCGAGTGCAGAATCTCTCCTGTTTCAGGATCACGCAGGTAGCCGTTCTCTGGAATTAAACCACCAAGTATAAAGGCCGTCATCAAAAGTATAGCTATAGTAGCATAAAGTATACCACGCTTCTCCTGCGGAGTAAGCCTGTCTATACTTTGCGGTTTCTCATCACCTTCGTACTCACCCAGCCTAGGTATCACCACTTTTTCGGTAACCCACGTACCCAGTGCGGCAATAACAAACGTAGAGGCAAACATAAAGTAGTAGTTAGCAGCAGGGTTTACAGCGTAGGCAGGATCAATAATTTTAGCCGCCTCCGTAGATAAACCAGCCAACAGCGGATCTACCGTACCTAGTAACAGGTTAGCACTATAACCACCCGACACACCGGCAAAAGCAGCAGCAAGACCAGCCAACGGATGACGCCCAGCGGCCAGGAAAATAACAGCAGCCAATGGCACAAGCAGCACGTAACCAACCTCAGAGGCTGTGTTAGAGATTACACCGGCAAACACGATAACGAATGTAAGCAAGCGCTTCGGCGACGAAAGCACCACCAGACGCAGCACGGCACCTATCAAACCAGTACCCTCGGCAATACCAATACCCAACAACGACACCAGTACCGTACCCAGTGGCGCGAAGCCAGTGAAGTTGGTAACCATTTTGGTCAGGATCATGTGCAGGCCTTCTGTAGAGAGCAGGTTAACCGGTGTTACCGTTTCGCCGGTACCCGGGTGCACAACCGCCATATCAAACTGGCTGGCCACCCACGACAGTATTATCACCAGCAGGGCAAAGCCGGCAAAAAGTGTAGCAGGGTGCGGCAGGGCATTGCCAATGCGCTCCACTACCGACAGGAACTTGTCAATTCCTGATTTTTTCTTTTCTACTTCAATCATAAAAAGGTTGGTTGGTTAGATTAGCCAAGCACAGACTATGCTGTACTTCCTCTTTCAGCAGCACCAAAAACCGCAGTATTGATGCTTGTGTTGCCGCTAAGGCCTTCGAATTTGGCAAAAAAAAGCCATCTCCCCAAATTTTGCCCAAAAAGCCATAACTTAGCTTTACATTACAGATACTTGCTTTACCTATGATACCAGCACTTAAACCCGGCGACCGTATCGCCATTACTGCTACTGCCCGTAAAATAACCTACCCTGAAATAGAAATGGCTGTCCAGGTATTCCAGAGTTGGGGATTAGAAGTAGAGCTGGGTCAAAGTATAGGGGCCAGTTACAACTATTTTTCCGGAGATGATGCGCTACGCCTGCAGGACCTGCAGCAGTTTCTGGATGATGAAAGTATAAAGGCGATTGTCTGCGCACGCGGCGGCTACGGCACCACCCGCATCATCGATCAGGTAGATTTTACGCAGTTTAGGAAGAACCCGAAGTGGGTAGTTGGTTTTAGCGATGTGACCACACTCCTCAGCCATATCCACAATTTTGGCATCGAGAGCGTGCATGGCATTATGCCACTGCTTTTCCCAAAAGAGGGAACCGAAGCCTCGATAGAAACACTTCGCCGCGTGTTGTTTGGCGAGGAAGTGACCTATACAGTAGCCCCGCATAAGTTCAACAGAACCGGTACGGCGTCTGGCCAGTTAGTTGGCGGAAACCTCTCAATATTTCAAACATTATCAGGCACCCGATCCGATATTAGCACCGACGGCAAGATCCTGTTTCTGGAGGACCTCTGCGAATATCTGTACAATGTAGACCGCATGATGGTACACCTGGATCGCTGCGGCAAACTAGCTAACCTTGCCGGCCTTATTGTCGGAGATATGAGCGATATGATTGACCCTCCTGTACCTTTTGGCAAAACTGCTTACGAGATAATATTGGAGCACACCGGCAAGTATAACTACCCTGTTTGCTACGGCTTTCCGGTTGGCCACGAACCACACAACCTGGCTTTAGTTTGTGGCAGAGAGGCAACCCTGGAGGTAAACGATGCCGGGGTAAGGCTGGCATACAAGTAGTATCTGCCGCATCAAGTCTCTAAAGTTTTATGGCTAGGCAACTTTTTTACTTATAAACGCATCTTTACTTGGTCACGCACTAACAACTATACTATGAAAAAAGCAGCTCTACTTACCTTCATCTGTTTCATATCGTTCGCAACAGCTTTTGCCAACCCAGACTCAACTGTGCTTAATATCATGAAGGAGCTCAATATTCCTGGGCTTAGTTACGCAGTGATTAAAAAGGGAAAGGTGCTTCAGAAAGGGCATTTCGGTAAAGCCAACGTGGAGTTAGATGTTCCGCTAACTGAGCAGCATGTCTTCCCTATCTTCAGCACAACAAAGACTTTTACCAGCATTGCATCCATGAAATTAGTGGAAGAAGGCAAGATAAAGCTTGAGGATAAAATTAGTAAGTACCTGACTGGTTTGCCAACGCAATGGCAAAACATAACCGTTTACCAACTGCTTACCTTAACTTCCGGCTTACCCGATGTAGTGGTCGAGCAGAAGCCCGGTTATACTATGGCCTGGGTAACCGAGGACGAGAAAGAGCTCATTAACTCGCTGTCTAAGCTGCCAATGCAGTTCGCCCCGGGAGAAAGCTGGAGCTACAACCAGACTAACCTAAGTCTGATGGGGTTGATTATAGAGAAAGTTACCGGGGTAACTTACAAAGATTATGTGCAAAAGGCGATTCTGAACCCGCTAAACATGAAATCTGCTACGTTTGGCGATGTATGGCAGGTAGTTAACAACAGAGTAAGCAACTACGGTATTAAGAAGGATAATTCGCTGATGACATGGAACACCTACCATTACCCAAGATTTGCTTTGCCAAACGCAGGGTTGAATGCAGGCCTTGATGACATGGTGAAGTTCTGCAATGGGGTAACAAGCAACAAGATTCTGAAGGAAGAGAACCAGCGGAAAGTATACACCTTAGCCAAACTCAATAATAACAAAGACAACCTGCTAGATGAGGGAGTAGGTTTTGGTATGGGCTGGATGGTGATGAACATAAACGGATTAAAAGCTTACGGCATGTCGGGTGGGGCTTCATCAGGCTTTTTGATCTTTCCTGAGCAGCAGCTTTCGGTGGTGTTGCTTACCAATGCTTCAGGTATAGATGTGGAAGGATTGATAATGCGAATAGCTGCTCCGCACCTGACTGTGAGATGAAGGAAAATATGAAGTAAAGGAGGCTGGCATAAGAGATAGTACTTTTTAGTTTACTATCTTTCTAAGCAACACACAGCCTACTTTGTATGAAAGCACTTTTACTTGTAATGTTTATACTAGCTGTATCCTTTACAGCCTCTGCTCAGAAAATTGAGTTTGTAACGCTGGAGTACAGTACTGCTGTAAGAGCGGAAAATGCGCACGTGAAAGTCAGGATACATCCTAAGATGAACAGTAGCTACAGGTTATTAGTAGAATCTGTGAATTTATCTGAAACAATAGACCCTGTAACTAAGAAGCTCAAAAGTCCTGGCAAGAATGTAGACAAAGATACTACCATAACTGAAGCACAGTTTATCGCTATCGTTAATGCTTTACAGCAAATCAAGCAAACAGATGTTTCAGGTGGGCCGCACCCCTCGCTTTTAGATGGATCGAGCTGTTACATCTCGTATGGGGCACGCGGCACTTCGGTTACCTTTCACGCAAACACACCGGACTACGAAACTGATAAAAGAAATTTGACTGGTTTCCTGAATGCTTATAAGCTCATATTAAAAACAGCTGAACTAGATCCAAAGGCCATACTTTAAAGCCCTCCTCAATGTGCTGACATAGCGTATACAGTGTAGTAACCCAAGCTATACTTGCCGCCGTTATGACGACACCACACGAACTGGCTCAACAACTAGAAGCTAATCCAATTTTACCTAAAGGCACAGAAGAACGCTTTAACGGGTATGGCTTGATGGGAATGCCTTTTAGTTCGGGGCATGTACTGGCACTTCGCCGGTTTACGGCCTCATCAATAGGAAATGGTTATACTTCGGTGTGGCACCGCAGCCCCAACAAAATCTGGACTTTTTACGCTGACACCGATCCACAGCACTCCTGTACCCGCTACTTTGGCAGAATGGCTACACAGGCTATCGTTACGCCCATCAGCATAAACTGGCTTAGCGATTTTAGCTTTGAAGTTACCGTAGAGAGTGCCCAACTCCACTGGTTTGTAAAAGTAGCTGCTACACCGGTTACAAAAGCCATGAATGTACTGGGCACTGTACTACCGCAATCTGCCTGGAAAAACGAACTGGTTTTAAACCTCATGAGCAAAGTGGCAAGTGCTGCTTTAGGCGTACAAAGAGTTGGTTTATCGGGCACTGTGCCTAACGGGCAGCACTTTATCGCAAACCCTAAAAGTATTTGGGCTGTAACAGAAAGCTATGCTACCCTTGCCGGCACAGACTTGGGCACACCCACTCCATTGCACCAACAGGCGTCTCTACAAGATTTCTGGATACCACAAAAAGGCATATTGGCTTTCGGGCAGGCATACTTTGAGGTTTTTGATACAAACCGGCACTCAGCTATCACGCACAAAGCAGCTTAATTTATACTTTCAGCAGCCTACGCCGCCTTGTCGATACCTTTCTGACGCACATCCTGGTAGTAATTGCAGATGCTGTTAAGCACACATTCTTCACACTTGGGGCTGAAGAAGGTACAGATACGTTGCCCGTGCCGCAGCATGTGCTTATGGAAGTTGTATAGTTCTACAGGCTCTTGAGGAAGCATCTCTAAAAGTATAGCATGGGCTTTGTTGGCTGTTGCCTTCGCGCCTATAAGCCCCACCCGCTGGCTTATCCTGAAAACATGCGTATCAACGGGCATCACAGGCTTTTTAAAATTGAAGAGTAACACTAAGGTAGCTGTTTTTAGTCCTACCCCGGGTAACTTCGTCAACCAGTTTAACGCTTCATCCACAGGCATGTCTTCCAGAAAATCGATATTTATCTCGCCGCGCTCTTCTTTTATCATGCGCAATGTTTGCTGTATCTGCGGCACCTTTTGCTCTGGATAACGCGTGGTTTGAATGGCATCAGCCAAGGCATCAAAATCTGCTTTCATAATGCCCTCCCAATCACCGAAGCGCTCCAGCATGGTGTGGTATGCTTTTTCTTCATCTTTGTGGTTGGTACGGTGCGACAGCATGGTAGAGATAAGCTCGTGCATGTGGCTTCGGCGTGGCTCCAGTTTCAGACGTTTGTATTCCTGGTTTAGCAGCTCATGCGTAAGCTGTGCTTTGTCGTGAGGAGGTAATGTATGGGCATCCATTAGTATCATTTTTATGGACTATATCTTTACGATTATAAAGCCGTCTTGTTAATAACTATAACCCAGCAGGCACTAACAGGATCAAATCCAGTCACTTCTGCTGAACAACCGTTTGCATAGCTATTGCACTTTTTCTACCCGAAAAGGCTTGCCCTACACAACTATTTATATTGTTTAACGCTATACCTTTTTGGCAACCGGGGGACTACACTTAATTTTTTGTATGCAAATTAAATTTTTGGGAACAGGCGGCGCATTCGACACAGACTACTTAAACTCTGCGGCTATATTAGATTTTAGGGGCATACACCTGCTCATCGACTGTGGCTTTACCGTATTCCCGACACTCGTAAAGAAGAACCTGATAACAAAAGTAGATCATATTATACTTACCCACCTGCACAACGACCACTGCGGCAGCCTTGCAAACCTGTTGATTTACAAGCAGGCTATCGAAAAAGTAAAGCCACCTGTTATACTTTATCCTTCCGAAGGCTTTAAACAGCAACTCTATAAATTTCTGAAAATACAGTTAAAAGATCCTGACAAATATGCCGAGTTCGTACCCCTAGAGCAGTTTGAGGGTATTACAGCCATAGACACGTTTGGACAGCATTCTGAGGGCATGCAAACATATGGTTACATCTTCGAAAACGACAGCCGTATTGTGTATTCCGGAGACCTGGGCAAACCTGACGCGCTTTTCGAGAAGTTACAGAAGATGCCGCCCAAAGAAACCTGCGTTTTTCACGACATCACATTCAATCCAGACAACATAGGACACACGTACTATAAGAAACTGTTACCATACTTAAACGGCGTGGATATGTTCGGCTACCACTGCGACCCTACCCAAAACCCCTTAGACAACCCGATACGTCTTGTCTTCTATGAGAAAGACCTGATGGCCTGATGTTGTTTCTTGTTCGATGCAGCCATACTCGCTGTTTCAGGAAAAAAGCATACTGGATTTTAGCCAACAGCGCTGATAACTTTACTTTTATCAAAACTATCCCCTGACTTCTGAGGTTAATGCTAGTACAACTGCCACCTGCATGCAACTATGAATTCAACTACTCAAAAGGCAACTGCAACTAAAAAGACATTTACCAGCCAACCGCTTCATATAGCGTATAGTATACTTTTTGTTGCATATTTAGTGTATACCGGCCTTACCACACCCGACTTAAAAAACTGGGCACTTGAAAATACGCTTTCGCTTTCGCTGGTTATCTTTTTGATGGCCTTCTACAACATCTTCCGGTTTTCTAACCTAAGCTATACTTTAATATTTTTCTTTTTACTGCTGCACATGTATGGCAGCCAGTACCAATACGCTGACAACCCTTTTGGTGAGTGGCTTAAGGTGGAGCTAAACCAACCCCGCAACCAATATGACAGGCTGGTACACTTGGGCTTTGGCCTGCTGCTGGCTTACCCTATGCACGAAGTGCTCCGAAAAGGATTTAATGTGAGGCGGTTTTACAGTTACCTGCTGCCCATGGAAATTATACTTTCGCTGAGCGCTGTATACGAGCTGGTAGAGTGGATTGTAGCCGACCTGGTGTTTAAAGATCCGCAGCGCGGCATGGATTTCCTGGGCATGCAAGGCGATATTTGGGATGCCCAGAAAGATATGGGACTAGCCTTAGGCGGTGCCTTTTTCGCTATACTTGTAACAGTGGTAGTACGAATGCTACGGCGGGAAAAATCATAAGCATCTTAAGGCTCTGCTATTAACTGCCATGGGCCAGTTTTACCCTGCCCTTTTGTGTTTGTATGCGCATCTCGTTACCATTCACATCAATCTTTACATAATCGTCCTGGTGTTGCAAGCGGTACCTTCTGTAAAAATTATGGCGTGTTTTCATGTGCCGTGCAAATTGCTTCAAAGGCATGGTTCGGGCTAACTGGGCATCTTTGTACAGTGCATCCCTTACTTCTTTAGCCTCTTTAGGCTCTGTTATAATTTTAGTATCAGTTGCATTACCAAACAGCCCATAAGAGCTTGTATCACCCATTCGTTCGCAGGCAGTAACTACCACCACTATGAACAGGCTGAGCAGGCCCATCTGTAAATACTTTTTCATACGCTACTCTCTGCTAATAGCTATGCGTTAATAACGTTGCACACAAGCCAATAACAGTATGCTAAAAAAAACCAGCCGCACCAGAAGGCACGGCTGGAAAATCATTTAAAATTAACACCTAATAACATGGGTTAAAGATTACAGATCGCCACGCTCTGCGGCTTTCTTCATTTTCTCGTTTGCGAAAATGGCAATCTCTACACGGCGGTTCTGCTGACGGCCAGCTGCTGTTGTGTTATCAGCTACAGGCTGCGAATCGGCATAGCCTTGTGTGGTCATGCGGCTGCGGTCAACGCCCATTGCTCCTAAATAAGACGCTACCGATTGCGCACGGCGCTCAGAAAGCGGCTGATTGATCTCACGTGTACCTGTGTTATCGGTATGTCCTTCGATCAGGATGTTAGTGTCAGGATACTTTTTAAGTGTTTCGGCCAGTTGCGTAAGCTCTGTTTTGGCATTTGGCTGCAGCTCAGCAGAGTTAACCGCATATAGAATACCAGAGTCAAACGTGATCTTGATACCTTCTCCTACACGCTCTACCTGAGCACCTTCAAGGTCTCTTCTCAGTTCTTCAGCCTGCTTATCCATGCGGCGGCCAATTAAAGCACCGGCAGTACCACCTACGGCAGCACCGATAATAGCGCCTTTGGCTGTGCTACCTGCAACTTTACCAATAACACCACCAACTACGGCACCAGAACCGGCACCTATAACTCCACCTTTAGCTGTTCTGCTCATTCCTCCGCCAGAAGCACAAGAAGACAATATCACGGCTATAATGGCTATAATTGAAAGATTGATTCTAAAGTTTTTCATAGTCTTTATGTTTTATCTTGAAAACGAACTTTTAAGTTCTGTGCATAATACTCCTATTCTTCTAAAATGTTCTGTTCACATGGCCTTAAAAGCTGCTCCAGACCTGCTGCCCAAGCCAGCACACAACTACTTTTGCCATTGATAAGCAACACTTTATATTCTACATTCTTTATACTTTGCTGTACTTAATTAGTTCTGTTTATTTGAATGATAATCCAACCATAGCGCTATAAAACAACCAGGGCCGCCGGTATATACCGGCGGCCCTGGTTCAAAAATTAACTTTATACTTTAAGTGCTGCTTACTTCAGATCACCGCTTTCAGCTTGCTTCTTCAGCTCTTCGTTTGCAACGATAATAACCTCTACGCGGCGGTTCTGCGCGCGCCCTTCAACAGTACTGTTATCAGCGATTGGCTGATCGTAGCTATAACCTTTGGCCTGCAGGCGTGAACCATCTACCCCTAAGCTCTTGGCATAGTTTGCCACAGCCTGAGCACGTCTTTCAGAAAGCTTCTGGTTTAGCTCATAAGAACCAGTATTGTCTGTGTGGCCCTCGATAATTACGTTTGTGCCTGCGTTCTGCTTTAACGAGGTGGCAAGTTTCTCGATGTCTTTCTTGGCACCTGCACTAAGTTCTGCAGAGTTCACATTAAAGAGTATACCTGAGTCAAAGTTCACACGGATAGCCTCGCCTACACGCTCTACTTTAGCGTTCTCCATACTTTTCTCCAGCTCTTCGGCCTGCTTATCCATGCGGCGGCCAATTACGGCACCTGTAGCACCACCCACGGCAGCACCAATAATAGCGCCTGCAGCGGTGTTACCCATTTTATTACCAATGATACCACCAATCACAGCACCAGAGCCGGCTCCAATAATGCCACCCTTCGTGGTCTTGTTCATACCTTTCTTATCAGTGGTAGTGGTACTGTTATCTGTAGTAGTCTGCTCTGTTTTAGCGGTACCTGTGTTGTCTGTGCTTGCCGTAGGGGTTTTTGTCTGGCAAGACGCAAAAAAGATTGTTGTGGCTAAAAGAGAGCTTAATGTAATTCTCGCTAGTTTCATGTTGTTTGTTGTTTTGTAAATGTTCTTTTGTTTTTGATGATTGAGATTGTACTTGTATCTACAGACTGCTATTGCAATCCGTGTGCCAAGAGTATATTTTGTTTTAGCTATACACGAACAATTCAATTTTTTATTTTATACCCATGTATAAAAACTTCCCTAGTCTACGCTAATTTGTGGCTTTGGATAAATAAAAAGCGCCTGCCACTAAGTATGGCAGGCGCTTTTAAATTATATTCAGTACAATATCTGTTAAGATGCCTTTGCTGATTTGGCAGCTTTGGCCTTGGCTCCATTCTCTGCTTTTTCAGTAACGATCATACTTAGCAGATCTGTTAACCTGTCTTTCAGCTCTTTGCGGTCTACAATGAAATCCAGGAAGCCGTGCTCTAACACAAACTCAGCGCTCTGGAAGCCTTTTGGCAAATCTTTACCAATAGTTTCTTTGATGACACGCGGACCGGCAAAACCGATTAGCGCACCTGGCTCAGCAATGTTAAAATCTCCCAGCATGGCGTAAGATGCCGTTACACCACCTGTCGTAGGGTCTGTCAGCATCGAGATGTATGGCAGTTTTTCCTCGGCCAGCAATGCCAGCTTTGCAGATGTCTTGGCCATTTGCATTAACGAGAAACCAGCCTCCATCATACGTGCACCGCCAGATTTAGAAATCATCATGAACGGGGTGCGTGTTTTGCGGGCATGGTCTATGGCGCGGGCAATTTTCTCACCTACCACAGAGCCCATAGAACCACCGATAAAGGCAAAGTCCATACAGGCGATGGTGATGTCCTGGCCGTTCATTTTACCATACGCAGCACGCACAGCATCTTTTAATCCTGTGACTTTCTGTGTGGCAACGATACGGTTCGGGTATGGTTTGGTATCTACAAAGTCCAGTGGATTGCCAGAGGTAAGGTTCTCATCCAGCTCCGTGAACTTGTTATCATCGAAAAGTATGGCAAAATACTCTTTAGAACCAACACGGTCGTGGTAGTTACACTTTACGCAGGTACTAAGGTTTTTGCGGTGCTCAGCCATGCTAGTAACAGTTTTGCAGCTTGGGCATTTGTACCACAGCCCGTCCGGCGTCTCTTTCTTTTGCTCTGTAGGAGTAATAATTCCTTTTTCAGCTCTCTTAAACCAAGGCATCATAGTAATAAGCGTGCAACAGCACATTTAAGTTGAATATACGCCTGCTACACAGCATCGTATAAAAAGTGACCTGCCCTCTGCCAGCCCTTTTTGCGGGGCTTTGAAGAAAGCAGGTCACAAAAATATGTAACAATCAGCAGTTTTGCTACAAATTATGCCAATGTAATCTCATTGCTCAGGTAAACATCCTGTATAGCGTTAAGCAACTCAACACCAACCTTCATGTCTTTCTGGAACGCCTTACGGCCAGAGATCAAGCCCATACCGCCCGCACGCTTGTTAATTACAGCTGTACGCACTGCATCTGCCAAATCCGACTCGCCTTTAGACTCGCCACCAGAGTTGATCAGACCGGCACGACCCATATAGCAGTTAGCCACCTGGTAACGTGTTAAGTCAATTGGGTTATCGTTTGAAAGCTCTGAGTACATTTTCTCGTGTGTTTTACCGAAGCCAATCGCTTTAAAGCCTCCGTTATTCTCAGGTAACTTCTGCTTGATAATATCCGCCTGGATAGTTACACCTAAGTGGTTTGCCTGCGCAGTAAGGTCGGCAGCCACGTGATAGTCTGTACCGTCTTTTTTGAAGGCGTTGTTACGCGTGTAGCACCACAGGATAGTAGCCATACCTAACTGGTGCGCTCTTTCGAATGCCTCAGCCACTTCAATGATCTGGCGAGAAGACTCCTCAGAACCAAAGTATATTGTTGCACCTACTGCTGTAGCACCTAAGTTCCAGGCCTCATCCACAGAACCGAACATGATCTGGTCATACTTGTTAGGGTATGTCATCAGCTCGTTGTGGTTGATTTTTACTACAAAAGGAATTTTGTGTGCATATTTTCTAGACATCATGGCCAGGTTACCAAATGTAGTAGCAACGGCATTGCAACCACCCTCGATAGCTAGTTTAATGATGTTCTCAGGGTCGAAGTAAATAGGGTTAGGAGCAAAAGAAGCACCAGCTGTGTGCTCGATGCCCTGGTCTACAGGCAGGATAGAAAGGTAACCTGTTCCACCCAGGCGGCCATGGTCAAATAAAGACTGCAGGCTGCGCAGCACCTGTGGGTTACGGTTAGAGTTTGCAAAAATGCGATCTACGAAATCAGGTCCCGGCGCGTGTAGCTGCTCTTTAGAAATTGTTTTGCTTTCATACTGCAGCAGGCTATCTGCCTCAGAACCAAGTAAAGAAACGATGTTATCGTAATTCATTTGTTTTTTTATTTTGTGTAAGGGACACTTTGAATTGGTGATACAAATATATAATTCTTCTATTTAATTCTATCAATACTTGTGAGATACAGGTTAAATGTATTGACACAGGAATAGCAGCCACTACGGTTGTGGTTTAGATTCCACAGAACATACTTATACCCGGCAAAAAGGTTATGATAAAAAAAGCGCCGATTCCAACTCAGGAAACCGACGCTTTAACAACAGCTAAAGTTTTGCTATTTGCACTCTTCGCTTACCACCTTACCGTTTATAAGCACAGTGCACACATGGGAAGTATATTCAAATGGGTCTCCGTCAAAAAGCACCAGATCTCCGTCCATCCCTTTGGCCAGGGCGCCTACACGCTTATCTAAACCGATGATTTTAGCCGGAGTTGTAGTAATCGCTGCCAGAGCTTGCTCAGGAGCCATACCGTTAGCCACTGCCACACCCGCCTCGAAAAGTATAACCCGGGCACGCGGCACATACGCCTCAAAGCCACTCTGTATTGCTACCGGCACCCCGGCTTTGGCAAGTATACCTGCCGTCTCGAACGACAGATTCTTGTTTTCACCGTATGAGCGAGCCATAGTCGGGTGAAGTATAACCGGCACGCCAGCTGCCTTTATTTCATCCACTAACAAGTAAGCTTCGGCGGCTCCATCCAACACTATACTTAGGTTAAATTCTTTTGCCAGGCGCAACGCAGCCATAATATCGTTTGCCTTGTTTGCTGTGATCAGGGCTTTATACTTTCCATTTAGCACATCTGACAGGTACTCCATTTTAAGGTTGCGGTCCGGGCGTTTGCTGGCATCGGAGTTAGACGCTTTTTTAGCGTAGGCTTGCGCCGCCTGCAACTCAGAGCGCAGCATAGCCATACCTTTGGCAGAGGTTTTAGGAGAGTTATAGTTATCTCCAACAGTTGAGCCCAGCGTAAACGTCACCATTTTAGTGGTATCCATTAACGTGGCAAATCCTTCCGGGGCAGTTTTGATCGTCATCGTCTGTCCGCTGATCAAAGCGCCGGGGCCGTGGCCGGTATTAATGGTGGTGACGCCGTGGCTACGCACCCACCCTATAAGCTCCTCGTTCGGGTTATAAGCATCTATAGCGCGAAGTTCAGGCTGAATGGGTGCTGTTTTCTCGAGTTGCTGCTGGTCGGCGGGTACGTTATAAATACCTGCCAGGCCCACTGAAGTATGAGCATCTACCAAGCCCGGCGTAACCACCTTTGCTGAGTATACTTTATAGTTCTGCGGAATCTGCAGGTTGGCTCCCACGGCTTCTATCTTACCGTCTTTTACCAGCACCACGCCATTTTTGATGGGAGTACCAGCCATGGTATAAACTGTCTCGCCTTTTACAGCGATCTGCGCCAATGCCTGCTGCCCACAAAGTATGGCCATTCCGGCAAGTATGGCAGCGCCTAATTTTACATGATTTTTCATGATGATCTTTTTATGATGAAAGACTATTCGACAAGAGACAATAGAATAGAAAGCCTTTTGCCCTTGGTCAAAAATCAATGTGCATGATAATGGATTTCGCCGCTAAAGGTATTGTAACCGCCTGTAGCAAACTTCTTGTCGTCGGGATTGTGCAGGTCGAAGCGCTTTTTGCCCTCTACCCAGGTTTGCTCTACTTTGGTGTACACGCTGAACGGCTCTCCGTTTAGCACGATAAAGTCAGCGTCTTTCCCTTTCTCCAAAGAACCCACGCGGCTGTCCAGCTCCATCATTTTGGCTCCGGCTATAGTTAGTGCCTCCAAGGCTTTTTCGCGGCTCATACCGGCACGCACACCCAGGGCAGCGCCGCGCAAAAATAACCTTGAGTCAGTAATGCCATCATCGGTATGAAATGCTGTCAACACTCCTGCCTTTTCCAGCGCAGCTCCGTTTGTATTCCGTATCTCCACTGCCTCGGACTTACCTCCCGGAGAATCCAGTGTAATAATAGAAGCTGCCACACCTGCCTTGGCTATTTCGTCGGCTGCTTTCCAGGCTTCGCTTACGTGGTGCAGCACCAGTTTAAAACCAAACTCTTTCTGCAGGCGCAGGGCAGTCAGCACATCATCGTAGCGGTGTGTATGGAAGTGCACCACCCGTTTGCCGTCCAGTATCTCTACCAGTGGCTCCAGGCTTGGCTTGCGCTCCGGCATCTTGTCTGCCTTGCCTTTGGCTGCTTTTATCTTGTTGTTATATGCCTGCGCATCCAGGAACAGCTGCCGTGCCATGGCCGCCGACTTTGCCCGTGTTCCCGGAAACGGAGCAGCTTTCATGGGATTAGTACCGTTAGCCATTTTCATCCCGCCGCAGATGCCGTTGGTCACATCATCACAAAATGCCATATCGCCAATGGTTTTGGCGTCGCGCATCTTCAGGTATACTGTTTGCCCGCTCATCAAATGTCCGGAACCCGGCATTATATTAACAGTTGTTATACCTCCTGCCAAAGCACGTTTAAAGGTATCGCTGAGTGGGTTTATGGCATCAATAATTCGCACATCCGGGTGCAGGGCACCAGAGCCGTCTCCGCCTGAGCCTTCTCCTAAGTGTGAGTGGGTATCAACCAGGCCAGGCATCAGCACCTTACCCGTCATGTCAAATTCTACAGCGTTTTTAGGTGTTTTCACTTTATCGGCAGCACCTACGGCTGTTATTTTACCGTTTTGCACTACCAGTATTCCATTTTCAATGGGCTGGCCTGAGATGGGAATTATTTTGGCACCTTTGAAAACATGAGGCTGATCCTGTGCCAGAAGGGGTTGCCCCCCGAGCAGCAAAGCCATTCCAAAGGCAGCCAATAATTGCTTATTGGATTTCATAAAAGTATAAAGCTGGTAAGGTTAGTTAAGTTTAGCTTATCAACTTAGTGATTTTATACTTTAAATAAAAATCTTCTTCAGCTTTTGATACGCCTGAAGCCAGTGCATCCGGTAAGCCTCTCTTATATATCTATTTGATACTTCACTTCGTTTATATTATCATATAACCATCTAACAATCTGCAACCTATATGAAAACAAAGTATAAACTCCAGCTGCCAAACCAGTACAACCTGCTATTCCTTTTCATAGCCCTACTTTTGAGTTCGTGTGTACCTACCACCAGAATTACAGGCACCTGGAAAAACCCTGACGCAGCAAGTAAAAACTATAACAAAATTGTAGTAGCCGCCCTTACAGACAACATCAGGGCCAGGGAAACAGTGGAAAGCCACATGCAGGCACAGTTCAGAGCCAGAGGTGTAGAAGTAGCCAGAAGTATAGATCTTTTTCCGCCAACTGCCTCCAGTAAAGGAGGTCCGGATATAGACCTGTTGATTGATAAGATGAAGGTCCAGAACTATGATGCTATTATGACCATAGCCCTGATCGATGAACAAACGGAAACGCGCTATGTACCTGGCACCTACGGCTACGCCCCTATCACCCGCTTTGGCTGGTATGGTCGTTTCAGGGGCTACTATAGTTACTGGTACCCAACCCTATATGACCCGGGTTATTACACCGAAGAGAAAATATACTTCCTGGAGACCAACCTTTATGATGAGGACACTGAAAATCTTGTGTGGTCGGCGCAGTCTCAGTCTTATAGCCCAGCCAGCTTAAGAAATGCTTCTGAAAAGCTGGCTGAGATTACTGTTAGCAGGTTGGCACAGGATGGGTTGATCAGGTAGGGTTGATTTATGCCCTCTTGAAAGAGATTATCTACTCCAAAACAGAATAGGGAATTTGGCAGGAGAGAGTTCAAACTATTATAACAACGAGCCTTATCCGCAGGTGCAATCATTCCCTCCCCCTTCGAAGGGAAACTTTTCGCTACTGCTGTTCAATTTATACTTGTACTGTAGCAGAGGTAGAAGTCGAGTATTTATTTTCCCAGCCTTTGGAGTAGTTTCACTCTTCAAGTTCGCTTGGCAGATTGGCATAAAAACAAATCAGCCAGAGCATCAAACTAGAGACTCTGGCTGATTTGTTAAAACTATATTTTATTACTCATTATACAGCACATGCAGCACCGTTTGGCCCACAGCCTTTAGTGTACTCTTACTAATTACATCCATATTATCAGTGTGGCGGTGATGATACGGGCCGAAGTAATCATCAGGGTTATTCATGTTGTACTCGATAATGTCGATCATGCGGATGTTAGCCCAGGCATTTACATAAGAATGATCGTCGGTAATAGCAGGTGCATTTACATACTTAAAGTAGTCGGAGTACCCGATGCTGTTACCCGCTTTCCATACTTTGTCTACTACCTCTTTGGCATACTGCAACGATGTGCCTTCTCTTGCAAACTTGGCTCCCTCTGCTCCCACCATATCCAGAAGTATACCATAACTGGCACGGTAGTTCGGATTATGCTTGTTCTTGCTCCAATACTGTGAGCCCAGGCACCAGGAGTTCTCCATAGTTGCAAATTCACTGTTGTCCGGCTGTCCGTAATCTTCCCCATCGAAAAAGATCATATCTACCCCAACCTCCGGCTTTTGCTCAGAAGTATGAATTGTCCTGGCTATCTCTAGCAGCACCCCTACGCCACTGGCTCCGTCGTTGGCTCCATCTATTGGGCGTTTCGGATCTTTCTCATCTTTGTCAGCAAAAGGGCGCGTATCCCAATGTGCTGCCAACAGCACACGGTTAGCCGCACCCGGGTTGTAAGAGGCGATGATATTACGCAGGTTTAGCATTTTGCCATCAAAGGCACGCATCTGGAAGTTCTGCACCTGCACCTCTGCACCATACTCTTTCAGCTTCTGGATTATCCATTCGCCGGTGGCGTAATGCGCAGGAGTGTTAGGTACACGTGGACCGAAAGCTACCTGCTTCGCAATCAGCGCGTAAGCTGTGTCCGGGTTAAATTCAGGAGCTGCTACCACTGGTCTTTCCTTTTCAACCTCTACTACTTGCTTTGCACCGCCCTTCTCAGCAGAATCGCAGCTGTAAATGCCCAGCGTGCCTGCCGCAACAAGAGCAAGCGCGATTATTTTATTCTTCATATGCCCAGTCTATTCCGGTTTTCATGTCTTTTATCACGATACCCTGCTTCTTCAGTTCAGCACGAATGGCATCCACTTTATCGTAGGCCTTGTTTTCTTTAGCCTCCTTGTAAAAGCCCAGCACCAGGTGCAGCATCTCCTCCATGTCACCAGTCTGCTCTTCCTTCAGGCCAAGCACATCCAGCACTAACTGCTGATAAGTGTTGCGAACAGTATCGAAGGTGCCACGCTCCAAGGTTGTGATATCAATCTGCCCCAGGTATAAGCTATTGATCTTCTTAAGCAGGTTAAACAGCGAAGCAATGGTACGCGCCGTGTTCATATCGTCGTTCAGGCCACGGAAGCAATCCTCCGTCAGCTTCAGCAGTTCCTCATTCAACTTTGCATCAGGTGTTCCCGCATCTTCCGGATACTTCAGCTTCTTCAGCACGTTTAAGCCGTTCATCAGTTTAGTATAACCTTTGCGTGCCGCCTGAAGCGCCTCGTTACTAAAATCGAGGGTACTACGGTAGTGGGCCTGAAGTATAAAAAAGCGGATAGTCATCGGAGAATACTTCTCCTCCAGCATCTCATGGTTGCCACTAAACAATTCGCTCAGGTTAATAAAGTTGCCCAGCGATTTACCCATCTTCTGCCCATTTACTGTGATCATATTGTTATGAACCCAGTACTTGGCGGCATCGGTGTGGTTGTTGCTTGCCTGGCTCTGTGCTATCTCGCACTCGTGGTGCGGAAACATTAAGTCAAGTCCGCCTCCGTGTATATCAAAAGTAGTACCCAGATACTTGCGGCTCATGGCAGAGCACTCCAGGTGCCAGCCCGGAAAACCGTCGCTCCACGGCGATGGCCAGCGCATGATGTGCGAAGGCGATGCTTTTTTCCATAGCGCAAAATCCAGCGGAGAACGCTTGTCGCTTTGTCCTTCGGTATCGCGGGTATTCGCCATCAGGTCCTCAATCACGCGGCCAGAAAGTTTACCATACTTGTGCTGCTTGTTGTAAGCCGGTACATCAAAGTATACCGAACCATTCACCTCGTAAGCCAGGCCGTTACCCAGTATCTCCTGTATCATCTCGATCTGCTCAATGATATGGCCTGATGCACGCGGTTCTATATCAGGGCGAAGCACGTTCAGTTTGTCCATGTCCTGGTGGTAGATGTTGGTGTAGTGCTGTACTACTTCCATCGGCTCCAGGTGCTCCAACTTGGCTCTTTTTGCAATTTTATCTTCACCTTCGTCGGCATCGTTCTCCAGGTGGCCAACGTCGGTAATGTTTCTTACAAAGCGTACTTTATACCCCTGATTCTTCAGGTAGCGGTACAGCACATCAAAGGTAACGGCGCTGCGGGCGTGGCCCAGGTGAGGTTCTCCGTAAACAGTTGGGCCGCACAGGTACATCCCTACAAAGGGGGCGTGCAATGGCTCAAACTCTTCTTTTTTCCGCGTTAGCGTGTTGTATAGGTTCAGTTTCTGTTGCATGGTTCTTTTAAAGTATAGGCACCTGCGGCAGCCGTACTTATTTATTCGCCTTTATACTTTGGCGTTTGCTGTTTCAAAACTATAAATATTGTGCCCTTTCTCCTAACGCTACTCCTGCGCCTTAGGCTGAAGCACATACTTTGCCGAGATCGGGAAATGATCCGAAAGCCCCATTTCGTAATGTGTTTCAAAATCGTAGGCCTGCAGTGCTTCGCTGTAAAACTGGTTGTCGATGCGCAGAAACGGCAGTGGCCCATTGTATGTTGCCCCTATCCCGGAACCAGCCGCCACAAAAGCATTCTTGAGTTCCTCGGCCATCTCGTTATAAGTATAGCTGAAAGGGATGTCGTTAAAATCGCCGGAAATAATTACCGGATAAGGCGACTCGCGGATATGCTCCAGCAACAGCTCCACCTGGTTGCCCCGCGCCACAAATCCACGCTTCAAACGCCGGGCCAGGTTACGGCCTTCTTTTTTAAAGCTTTCCTCGTTTCCAATAGCCGAGTAAGTATTTTCAATGTCTTGTGACTTTATACTCATCGACTGAAGGTGTGCTGAGTAAATACGTACCGTATCGCCTTTTACATCTACATCGGCCCAGATTGCCCGGTTAACGTGAGATTCACCGAAACGGATAACACCTTTATTTACAATGGGGTACTTTGAAAAGATCGCAGTTCCAACGTCTGCCTTGTTCCGATCTACATAAGACACCGAGAAGAACCTGTACCTGTTGTAGCGATTACCGATCTTGCTAATGGTGTTGTAAGTGCTGGACCCGCGGTTGCTGTAAAACTCCTGTAGGCAGATAATATCAGCAGGATGCGTGGCTACCCACTCTATCATATCCATAGAGGCTTCTATCTCACTTCCATCGTGGTTGGTATAAGCATTGAATACGTGGGTGTTAAAACTGAGCACCTGTAACGTTTTAGCCCCAGCGGCAACTTCCTCTTCAAAATTTATAGAAGCGAGGCGAGCATAGTAACCCCAGCCAAATATAAACACCGAGAGCGGCAGCACAACCAGCCATGAGCGGCGCAGCAGCCAGTAAAGCAGAAACAGAAAATTGAGCGCCAGCGGGGCCGGTAACGAAAAGGCGATGAAGGCAGCTGGCCAGAACTCTGCCGGCGGCACCTGCAGGCACAGCACGCCCAGCAATATCCAAAGCACCACCAAGGTGTTCAGGGTAAGCCACACGCGCCTGCGTATCGATCTAAAACTTGCCGCCATATTAGCAAACTTACAAATTATGCTTTTATCTATGCTATTTCTGCCACCAGAATATATTTATACTTGCATAAACTCCATACCTTAAACATGCGAACTATAAATAGAGCTGGTTTGTTATTTTTTGCTGACCTGTGATGGCAGCGGGTGTCCGAGTTTAATCCCCTTAGTTTGATGCTCAAATTATTTAAAAGCTTAACTACACGCACTATGTTGTATATATAATGTTTTTGTAGTAAATTTGTGGCGTTATTTCAAGGAGATGAGGGGACAAAAGAAGTCCCCTTCTTTATTTCTTAACCACTGACTATGGCACTTACTGCGCAAACCATAAAAGCAATGGCGGAGGAAAGCCTCCCCGACAACGATCTTTTTATAGTGGATGTTGCTGTATCTGACACGGCAGTTCGCCCTAAAATAACAGTGCTGGCCGATGGCGAGCAGGGCATTACCATAGACCAATGCGCCACCATCAGCCGCCGCATTAATGCTAAAATAGCAGAGGCGTTCGGAGAGGAACTGGCTTATGTACTGGAGGTAAGCTCTCCGGGTGTAGATTTTCCGCTTACACAGCCACAGCAGTTTAAGCGCAACGTAGGCCGCAATTTAAAGGTAAAGCTGCAAGGCGGCACCGAGAAAACAGGCAAACTGGAAGAAGTAACAGAAACAGGAATTAATCTGCTGGAGGAAATAAAACAAAAAGGCAAGAAGGCAACGTATGTGCCTGTGCAAATACCTTACGGGGATATTGTGAAAGCAAATGTTGTAATATCATTTAAATAAAAAGATAATGAACAGTTCAGTCCTGATCGAGTCGTTCGCTGAATTTGCGAAATTCAAGAACATTGACCGTCCGACCATGATGCGTATACTTGAAGACGTATTCCGCACCATGATACGCAAAAAGTGGGGTACCGACGAGAACTTTGACATCATCCTGAACGTGGAGAAGGGTGACCTGGAGATTTGGCGCAACCGCGAAATCGTGGACGACAACTCGGAGGACATCTGGGACCATGATAAGATAAGCCTTACCGAGGCACGCAAGATTGAGCCTGACTTCGAGGTTGGTGAAGAAGTATCGGAGGAGATACAACTGGAGGACTTTGGTCGCCGTGCTGTACTTACGGCACGCCAGACTCTGATCCAGCGCATCAAGGACATGGAGAAGGAATTGCTGTTCCAGAAGTATAAAGACCAGGTTGGCGAGATCATCTCAGGTGAAGTATACCAGGTATGGAACCGCGAAGTATTACTACTAGACCAGGAAGAAAACGAACTGCTTATACCAAAAGGAGAGCAGATACCAAAAGACCGTTACCGCAAAGGCGACGTAGTACGTGCCGTAGTACAGCGCGTTGAGATCGTGAATGGTAATCCTAAGATTATACTTTCTCGTACTTCTCCTGCGTTCCTTGAGCGTTTGTTTGAGAACGAGGTACCGGAAATATTTGATGGCCTGATCGCTATCAAGAAAATTGTTCGTGAGCCAGGTGAGCGTGCTAAAGTAGCCGTAGAATCTTTCGACGATCGCATTGACCCGGTAGGTGCCTGCGTAGGTATGAAAGGATCTCGTATACACAGCATCGTGCGCGAACTGGAGAACGAAAACATTGACGTAATTAATTATACAGATAACCTGGAGCTATACATTCAGCGTGCCCTTAGCCCTGCTAAGATCAGCAGCATGAAAATAGACGATGAAACAGGCCGTGTGTCTGTGTTCCTGAAACCAGACCAGGTGTCCCTTGCAATCGGTAAAGGCGGCCAGAACATTAAACTGGCGAGCAAACTGGTTGACATGGAAATTGACGTATTCCGTGAGTCTGAAACATACGAAGAAGACATCAGCCTGGAAGAATTTACCGATGAGATCGAAGACTGGGTAATTGCAGAACTTCGTCGCATCGGCCTTGACACTGCGAAGAGTGTGCTGGCAGTAAGCAAAGAAGATTTGCTGCGCCGCACAGAGTTGGAAGAAGAGACAATTGATGACGTGCTCTCTATACTTCGCGAAGAGTTGGAAGAAGAAGATAACCAATAGTTGTTAGTTGTGCTTCGTTCGTATAATTTTGAAAAGATTTTACTGCGGAGCACAGCTAAACCCTTTAACAGAGGCAGCTATACTTTAACATTAGAATTTTAAGACAGCATATAGAACAACATGGCAGAAGAAACAACAAGGAGGCTTAAACAGGTTGCGACTACTTTAAACATTGGTACATCTACCATTGTGGACTACCTCTCTGCTAAAGGTTTTGACGTGGAGAATAGGCCTACCACCAAAATCACAGCAGAGCAGTTCAATATGCTGGCTAAAGAATTCGCGTCCTCAATGCAGGATAAGCAAGAAGCAGAAGAGCTGAACATCGGCAAGAAACCGCAGAGCAACCAGGTTATTGAGTCGGAGCCACAGCAACATGCTGAAGTTAAGAAGCCTAACGAGCCAGAGCAGGAACTGCAGATTAAAACAGTACACCAGCCGAAGCCAGCGGCTGAAGAGCCAAAGGCACCTGAGCCGGCTCCGGAAAGCAAATTACCTGGCATCAAAGTTCTAGGTAAGATAGAGCTTGACGCCAAAGGGCGTCCTGTTCCTAAAAAAGCTGAACCACAGCCAGCAGCTCCTGAACCAGAGGCTCCTAAAGCTTCAGCTGCTCCGGCACCTGAAGCTAAGAAAGAAGAAACTCCGAAGGAGGAGGCGCCAGTAGCGCAGAAGCCTGCTGCACCTACTACTCCTGAGGCCCCTGAGGCCCCTAAAGCACCTGAGCCAAAAGAGGAACCTGCCGCACCTAAAGCGGAGGCACCTCAGCAACCGGCACAAGAAAAGCCTGCTGCAGCTCCAAAAGCTGAACCAACTACACCGCCTGCTGAACAGCAAGCACCTGCAACACCTGCCTCGGCACCAGCTGCTGAGACATCTGCTGCAGATAACGATAATAAAGAACCAATAGAAACGATTACAGGAAAAGCCGACCAGCTAAAAGGTCTGACTGTGCTTGGCAAGATTGAATTGCCAACAGAGTCCAGACGAAAAGGACCTAAGCCGGTAGCATCTTCTGACGAGAAGAAAGGCAAAAAGAAAAAACGTAAACGCATTATGGTGGCCACAGAAGGTGGTCAGCAAGGCGGACAGCCAGGACAACAGCAGGGTCAGCGCCCTCAAGGCGGACAACAGCAAGGTGGACGTCCTGGTGATAGAAACCAAGGAGGACCGGGCCAACGCCCAGTCAGACCAGCCGGAAAAGGCGGACCACGCAATGCCCCAGCTCCAAGACCTGACAAAAAAGAGGTTACGGACAAGGAGATTCAGGAGCAGATTAAAGCAACACTTGCAAAACTGAGCGGTGGTAAAAGTGGCGGTGGTAACCGTGCTAAGTATCGCCGTGAAAAACGCTCAGCCATTGCCGATGCTACAGAAGAGCGTCGAATGCAGGAGCAGGCCGAGTCTAAAACACTTAAGGTAACTGAGTTTATCTCTGCCAACGACCTTTCGTCGCTGATGGATGTGAGCGTGAACGAGGTTATTAAGGTGTGTATGCAGCTTGGCATGTTCGTTTCAATTAACCAGCGTCTGGATGCTGAGGCCATCACGATTATTGCGGATGAGTTTGGCTACGACGTTGAGTTCATGACAACGGAAGAAGAGCAGGCCCTGGAAGAGATGCAGGAAGAGAACGAGGAGGACCTGGTAGAACGCGCTCCGATCGTTACGATCATGGGTCACGTTGACCATGGTAAAACTTCCCTACTCGACTACATCCGTAACGCAAACGTTACAGCCGGTGAGGCCGGTGGTATTACGCAGCACATTGGTGCCTACAAGGTAAAAACTGAAAGCGGCCGAAATATCACATTCCTTGATACACCAGGTCACGAGGCCTTTACAGCGATGCGTGCTCGTGGTGCCAAGGTAACTGACGTTGTAATCATTGTGGTAGCAGCTGACGACGCGGTAATGCCTCAGACAAAAGAGGCTATCAACCACGCACAGGCAGCCGGTGTACCAATCATCATTGCTATAAACAAAGTAGATAAGCCATCTGCTAACCCGGACAAGATTCGTGAGGAACTTTCTCAGATGAACATCCTGGTAGAAGAGTGGGGTGGTAAATACCAGTCTCAGGAAGTATCTGCAAAATCTGGCTTAGGTGTAGAAGACCTGCTGGAGAAGGTATTGCTGGAGGCTGAATTACTGGAGCTGAAAGCTAACCCAGAGCGTCATGCTATTGGTACCGTAATCGAAGCATCTTTGGATAAAGGCCGTGGTTATGTAGCTACCATGTTGGTACAAACAGGTACAATGCAAATCGGAGATGTAGTACTAGCCGGTTCGCACTACGGTAGAGTAAAAGCCATGACTGACCACCGTGGCCGTAAAATGAAGGAAGCAGGCCCAGCAACACCAGTACAGTTGCTAGGTTTAGATGGTGCACCGCAGGCAGGTGATAAGTTTGTGGTAATGGATTCGGAGCGTGAAGCTCGTGAAATTGCCTCTAACCGTTCGCAAATGCAGCGTGAGCAAAGCTTGCGTACACGTAAGCATATTACACTTGATGAGATCGGTCGTCGTTTGGCAATCGGTACATTTAAAGAGCTTAACGTGATCGTGAAAGGTGACGTGGATGGTTCGGTAGAAGCACTTTCTGACTCCCTGTTGAAGCTGTCTACGCCTGAGGTTCAGGTAAGCATCATCAACAAAGGTGTGGGTGCCATCTCTGAGTCTGACGTATTGCTGGCTTCTGCTTCAGATGCGATCATCATCGGTTTCCAGGTACGTCCGTCAGTAAACGCACGAAAACTGGCCGAGCAGGAGCAAATAGACATCCGTCTGTATTCAATCATCTACGATGCAATTAACGAGGTGAAGGATGCGATGGAAGGTATGCTTGCCCCTACTCTGAAAGAGGAGATTGTTGGTAACGCAGAGGTACGCGACGTATTCAGGATCAGCAAAGTGGGTACGATTGCAGGATGTATGGTTACAGACGGTACAATCCAGAGAAACTCGAAAGTACGTTTAGTACGTGACGGTATTGTGGTACTGGACGGTGAGATACTTGCCCTGAAGCGCTTCAAAGACGATGTGTCTGAAGTAAGACAAGGCTACGAGTGCGGTATCAGCCTGAAAAACTACAACGACATCCAGGTAGGCGACATCATCGAGGCTTACACAGAGAAAGAAGTGAAGCGTAAGCTTTAATTAAAGTATAAAAAGCAGAAAGCCCCGGTTACCAAAAGTAGCCGGGGCTTTCTTGTTGTTGCACAAATAAAGAAGCCACTCCTGAGGGAGTGGCTTCTTTATTTTATATTTTAGTTCCTACGTTTTTGCTGCCGCTTTAAACGCTTTTTATCGCGCTTGTGCTTTTTCATCATCTCTTCTTCCTTCTTCAGGATCTCCTTCATCTTTTTACTCTTGGCAATCTTCTTCTTTTCAAAAGATTTGCGGCGGCTGCCTCTATCATCTTCATACTCATTGTATCTTTTGTCCAGCCCCTGCCCTCTTCTGCCAACAGCATCCGCGGAACTGCCTTTAGTCTGCACTTTAGAGGTTCCCCAATATTCGTCCTTTGATTTTGTACTGCTCTGGGCAGAAGATTGCGCCTGCGCCTCAGAAAAGGATAGAAAACAACCAAGCGCCAGCACCAATAGAAACAATTTCTTCATATCAACCTGTGTGTGTTTAGTAATACAACGCAGAAAAGCGTGTAATGTATATATTTAAATTAAGAACAGCACAGAAAACTTTAAAAGTTCAGCTACTGGAAACTATAAGAGATACCGATGCCTAATGTTTCTTTTACCTGCAGCCGCGGTCCTTTTTTTGCAGATGCACCGGCTTCACTGGCAGGTATGATTATGTTTATGTCATCGTCATAGATCATGTGCACAAACAAACTGGCAGAAATAAGTTTGTTTACTTTAAAGTTGATTAGATTCTCCCAGTTCACATCTATGTTCTCAGGGTTTTGCAGGTAATTAGAAAACAAATCGAGTTTAGACTGGAAAATAACATTCTTCAAAATCTCCTCTCTGTATCTTACATTAACATACCCACCAAACTCCTTACGAAGTCGCTCCCCTGTGCCCGGGATAATCTCTCCTGCTGCATTGCGCTCGGCAGGTTCCACACCGAAGGCTCCTCTGTCTGCCAATGTCTGCAAGCGCACAAATGTGAACTTACCTGTAACAGGCGATATAAAAACCGACAACTTATCATTTGGTTTATAGTCCATACCCAACGAAGCAAGCACAAAGGCAGGTGCCAGGAAATCAGACAGGATGGTATCGCGGGACGCAGTGTAGGTGGAGGTAAGTTGCGTTTTTAAATTTACCTGTGCAGAATAAAACCAATCTTCAGAAGCACGATGGCCATACTTAGTGTTTAGCTCAAGTTTATCGTCGCTCTTGCGCAAACGCTGATTCTCCAGCTTTAAAGTGCCATACGTTATATCCAAAGCATTATCCCAGGTGTGGTGGCCTTGGGCGTAGTTCGCATGTACATTAGCTATTCCTAACACGGATACAGAGCTTTGCCCTCCGGCGGCCCAGTTACTCAAACTTACCTGGCTAAAATTTATAGTACCGGTACCCCCAAAATCCCAGATGTTGGCGGAGTCAGGAGAAACAGAATTGTCTTGCCCAAAAGATGGAACAACAGCTAAGAAAAAAAGAACGGATGCGTAAAGGGTGTTTTTAAGTATAGATGTGATCATTTATAAAGGATTGTTTCGCTGCGGCGGCAGCAATATTCAAATTTTTGTATGCTTATACTTGCTTTTGCTCCGGTGTGTTAGGAACATTGTCATTTTTGAGCAAATCACGGATCTCAGCCAACAGCATTTCTTGCTTATTACTAGGTGGCGCAGGTTTAGCCGCCTCTTTTTCGCGTAGCCTGTTAATAGTTCGTACAAGTATAAAGATGGCGAAGGCGATGATCAGGAAATTAACAACAGCCTGTAAAAAGCTCCCATAGTTAATAGATACGGCCTGCTCTACCACTTCCCCATTTGCCACAACAGCCTCTTTTAGCACAAGTTTTAGCCGGGAGAAGTCAACGTTACTAATCAGCAAGCCCAGTGGAGGCATAATAACATCATCAACCAATGACTTGGTTATTCCTCCGAATGCGGCACCAATCACCACACCAACAGCCAGATCAATTACATTGCCTTTTACAGCGAACTTTTTAAACTCAGAAAGAAGACCCATCTTTTAAATTTAAAGGTGAAATAAAAACTTTATTATACTTTATACTTATACACAGAAGCACATTTAGCACTCTCGGAAGCGATGGTTGCACTAAGGCAGGCAAACCAATTAGCTAATCAAGAATTTAACTAAATTACTATATTTGTGCTGAAAAATTAAGAATAGAAAAGGCGAAAAACCTATGGCTACATACGAAAACCTACTGCTCGAACTGAACAATGGCATCTTAACCATTACAATTAACAGAGCAGATAAGCTAAATGCACTTAACATCGATACAATCCGCGAAATCAAAACTGCTATTCAGCGGGTGTATGACGACGAGGATGTAAAGGGTGCCATTTTTACAGGTGCTGGCCAAAAGGCATTTGTAGCAGGGGCTGATATTTCGGAGATTGCTGAACTTAGCGAGGTGAATGCGCGCAGCTTTGCAGAAAGAGGCCAGGATGTTTTCGCTATGATAGAGCGTTGCAATAAACCAGTAATTGCTGCTGTAAATGGATTTGCGTTGGGTGGTGGTTGCGAGTTAGCCATGGCATGCCACATGCGCGTAGCCAGCGAAAATGCCCGCTTCGGACAGCCAGAAGTTAACTTAGGCGTAATACCAGGCTACGGCGGCACGCAGCGCATGACGCAGTTAATTGGCAAAGGCAAAGCCATGGAGCTGATGATGACCGGCGACATGATTACAGCAGAAGAAGCTAAAGCGCTAGGACTTGTAAACCATGTAGTACCGCAGGAAGATCTGCTGCTGAAGTGTACTGAGATACTGAACAAGATCATGAGCAAAGCCCCGCTAGCTATCGGATTGGTGATCGAGTGTGTGAACGCGGTGTTTAATAAAGATGAAAACGGCTACCAAACAGAGGCTAACTCTTTTGCCCGTTGCTGCTCATCCGACGACTTTGTAGAAGGCACCAATGCTTTTCTTGAGAAACGTAAACCTGAGTTCAGAGGCGTTTAATTCCCATCAATCCCAAACCCGACCCTTTTAAAGTATGAGTATAGCCAAGAAATTGGTCGGGCAGACTGCTGCCTATGGTTTAAGTAGTATAGTAGGCAGGGCGCTAAATTATTTGCTCGTTCCTGTTTATACACGCGTATTCCTGCCCGAGGAGTATGGGGTTGTTTCTTATCTATATGCCTTCGTCGCTTTCTTTAACGTGGTGTATACATATGGCATGGAGACAGCCTTTTTTAGGTTTGCCAACAGGCCTGATTCTGATCCCAAAGCAGTGTATAACCGTGTGCTTAGCGCCATACTTCTTAGCAGTGCTGTTTTTACAGGCATCCTTCTTCTTCTGTCAGGATATATTGCAGACTACATTGGCTACCCGGACCGGCAGGAGTTTATTACTTGGCTAGCCCTGGTATTAGCCATAGACGCAATCGTAGCCATACCTTTTGCCTGGCTACGACACCAGAATAAGGCAATTAAGTTCGCATCTATAAAGCTCTCCAACATCCTGATTACAGTGGGGGCTAATCTCCTTTTCCTGGTAGTGTTCCGACATATTTATGAAGGCAAATATCTACAGGAGCTTAGGCCTTTAGTTTCTTACCTGTACGACCCTGATTTTGGAGTAGGCTATATATTCATCATTAACTTGGTGGCCAATGCTTTGCTCCTGCCTATGCTCTGGCGCGAATTCCGCATTTTCCGCTTTAAACTGGATCTGGAGCAACTGAAACCAATGCTTGTATATGCTTATCCCCTGCTTTTTATGGGATTGGCAGGCATGGTAAATGAGGTGATAGACCGAATTCTGCTGGAGCATTGGCTACCTGAAAGCTTCTATCCGGAAATGAGTAATATGGCTGCAGTAGGTGTTTACAGTGCCTGCTATAAACTTGCCATATTTATGACGCTGGCCATACAGGCTTTCCGATATGCAGCAGAGCCATTCTTTTTTTCGCAGGCGCAAGAGAAGGATTCACCTCAATCATTTGCTCTTGTGATGAAGTGGTTCGTGATTGTCTGCACTTTCATCTTCTTGTTCATATCTGCTAACTTAGAGGACTTCGCATACTTTATAGGACCCGAATACTGGGACGGCCTGATAGTGGTGCCGATTCTGTTGCTGGCAAACCTGTTTCTTGGCGTATACTATAACCTGTCGGTGTGGTTTAAGCTAACCGATAAAACAAAGTATGGCACCTACATTAGTTTTGCCGGGGCAGCCATAACGATACTTTTTAACCTGCTGCTCATACCTGTGTTAGGCTATGTGGGCTCAGCTATTGCCACTTTTGTTTGCTACTTTAGTATGGCACTTGCCAGTTACCTGCTCGGGCACCGCCACTACCCTATTCCATATCCTGTTAAAGCAATTGTAAGCTACATCTTGCTGGCAATTGCGCTGGTGTGGTTGGCATTGGCCATAGAAATTGATAACTTCTGGCTGCGTCATGCGTTTCACTTGGCTGTAACTGCTGTTTTTCCGGTAGTAGTATGGCTACGTGAGCGTCCCCGCTTTCTTAAACTTTAAGCCTTAATTTTAAAGATGAACAACAACAACCTAAAGGTTAACGTCATTAACCAATCTAAGCACGCGCTTCCGTCTTACCAGACCATACACTCTGCTGGCATGGATCTACGGGCTAACTTAGAGGTACCTGTTATACTGAAGCCTTTACAGCGCGCGCTGTTGCCAACAGGCCTTTTTATTGAACTACCCGAAGGTCACGAAGCACAAATTCGTCCTCGCAGTGGTCTGGCATACAAACACGGTATTTCCATCGTTAATAGCCCGGGCACCATTGATGCCGATTACCGCGGAGAGATAAAAGTGCTGCTGGTTAACCTCTCTGACCAGGATTTTGTTGTGGAAGATGGAGAGCGCATTGCCCAAATGGTAGTAGCCAAGTATGAGCGAGTAGAATGGGCTGAGGCAGAAACATTAACAGGCACTGAACGCGGAGCAGGCGGCTACGGCAGTACAGGAACAAAATAGTAATTGCTCGACTTCCATTATGGGTTATCATGCACCGAATTATGCTTTACCCAGTAGTTATCGAATAACGAACAACCGATAATAAAAAAAGCTGCGACTCAGGTTGTGGCGTTTAATATACCTTTAATCAAAACTAAAGAACGCTATGAGGATAATAATACCGATGGCAGGTATGGGCAAGCGTATGCGCCCCCACACATTAACAGTACCTAAACCACTTATACCTATTGCGGGTAAGCCTATTGTACAACGCCTGGTAGAGGATATTGCTAAAGTATGCCAGGAGCCAATCGAAGAGGTAGCTTTTATTGTTGGCCGCTTTGGCGACAAAGTAGAAGCTGACCTTAAAAGTATAGCCGAGAAAATCGGTGCTAAAGGTAGCATTCATTACCAGGACGAAGCTTTGGGAACTGCCCACGCCATTATGTGTGCTAAGGAAGCTTTAACTGGTAAAGTAGTAGTAGCTTTTGCCGACACACTGTTTAAGGCAGACTTTAAACTGGACACAAATGCGGATGGTACCATCTGGGTGCAACGCGTAGATGACCCGCGTCCGTTTGGTGTAATTAAGCTTAACGAGAACAACAAAATCACTGATTTTGTGGAAAAGCCACAAGAGTTCGTGTCTGATCTGGCTATTATCGGCATCTACTATTTCCGCGATGGAGAGTACCTGCGCCAGGAGCTGCAGTACCTGCTTGACAACGACATCAAGGACAAAGGTGAGTACCAACTGACCAATGCCTTGGAGAACATGAAGAACAAAGGCACTAAGTTTATACCTGCCGTTATCTCTGAATGGTTAGATTGTGGAAATAAAAACGCAACTGTTTATACTAATCAACGCTATTTAGAGTATATAAAAGACGAGGAGGGACTGATAGCCTCTACGGCGACGCTGGAGAACACAGTAATTATACCCCCAGTATATATTGGTGAGAATGTGCAGCTTACAAATTCTGTAATCGGGCCTCACGTTTCCATCGGTAACGATACAAGCGTATATAACTCTGTAGTGAGCAACTCCATTGTTCAGGAGAGCACCGCCATCAAAAACAGCAACATTGCAAACTCAATGCTCGGCAATTTTGTTGTGTATGAGAGTCGTCAGTCCGACTTAAGCCTCGGCGACTACAATACGCTTATAGACTAATGCCATGAACACATTCAGAAACATTCTGCTTGCTACCTGCTGCTTCTCTTTAGTGGCAGCAGCAGAAGCCAACGCTCAATCTTCCAGAAAGAAGAACAGAGCAGCAAAAGAGGCAGCCACCGCACAGGCCCCTGTTTTAAAGGAGCCATCGGAGCAAGACAGGCAGATAAGCGAGGCAATGTTTCTGGATGGACTGAAATATTTTGTGCTGGAGGACTATCAACAAGCCCTCCAGCTTTTTCAGAAAGCACACACCCTTACCCCTAACAACGCAGCCCTAAACTATAAAATAGGCGAAACATACCTGCACCTGAAGGACCCTAAAGCTGCGGTTCCGTTTGCCCAGGCTGCTATTGCACAGGATACTAAGAACCCATACTACTACTTGCTGCTGGCGCAGCTGCACACCGATCAGAAACAGTTCGATGCTGCGGCGCAGGCCTACAACGACCTGCTGAAGAATGTGCCGAATTCGGAGGAGTATCTATTTAACCTGGCAGATCTGTACCTGGCACAGGCCCGTTACGACGATGCACTTAAAACCTATGAGCGTATCGAAAAGCAATTTGGTGAGCTGGAGCAGTTAACTGTAAACCGGCAGCAAATTTACCTTCGCCAGAAAAACATTGACAAAGCCATACAAGAGGGCGAAAAGCTAATCATAACTTACCCGACAGAGGTTCGATACTTCTTGGCCCAGGCCGAGTTGTATAACGCCAACAAAAAGCCAGACCAGGCAATTGCAGTGTTGGATAAAGCATTAGGCTTAGATCCTAATAACCCATTTGCTCACCTAATGCTGTCAGACCTGTATCGCCAGAAAGGCAACATGCCTGAATCTGAGAAACGTGTAAAAAGAGCTTTTGCCAGCCCTGAGCTAGATATTGATACAAAAGTTAGGATACTAGTAGATTTTATCCGTCAGTTGCCTAATCCTGCTATCGAACAAGTATCGCTGGATTTGGTGGATCTAACCATCAAAAATCATCCCGAAGAGGCAAAGGCATATGCTGTTGCCGGCGACTTGCAAACCATAGTTGGCAAGAAAGAGAAAGCCCGCAACAACTACCTGAAAGCCGTTAAACTAGACGATTCTCACTTTAAGATCTGGCAGCAGATCGTTCTGCTTGATGCAGAGTTGGCGCAGTCTGACTCATTAGTTGTTCACTCAGAAAAGGCACTGGAGCTTTTCCCTAATCAGGCAGTTTTCTGGTTCTACAACGGTACCGGTCACATGATCGAAAAAAATTATGCGAAGGCTGTCAAAGCGCTGGAGTATGGCAAACGACTTTCTTCCGGAGAACCTGAGTTGGTTGCTCAATTCAACTTGCAGCTTGGCGATAGCTATAACTCCTTAAAAGAATATAAAAAATCGGATGAGGCATACGAGGCTGTTTTAGTGCATGATGCCGACAATGCCCATGTACTGAATAACTACAGCTACTTTTTATCGCTGCGCAACGAGAACATGCAAAAAGCAAAAGCCATGTCTGAGCGCCTTGTAAAGCAACATCCAAACAACCCTACCTATCTGGATACTTATGCATGGGTGCTTTATAAATTAGGAGAGTATTCTGAGGCCCGCAAATACCTGGAGCAAGCGGTTGCTATCTCTGATGATGCCACCATAGTAGAACATTATGGAGATGTACTTTATAAATTAGGCAAAAAAGAAGAAGCTGTTAGCCAGTGGCAAAAAGCCAAACTAAAAGGAGAAGCCTCCGCCTTCATAGACAAAAAGATAAAAGAGAAAAAGCTTTATGAGTAAACACCTTTTGGTGGGCCTGCTAGCTATACTTATGCTGGCTGGCTGCAAAAAAGAAACTGTTCCTACTACCGCATCTGAAACTACTGCAACCGTAGGCCGGGTATCGGTTAACAACCTGGACTTTAATTATCTCAACTCTAAAGGCCAGATTACCTACAACGACAAAAATGACAACCTGACTTCAGGCGTTACCATGCGCATGAAAAAGGACAGTGTGATTTGGGTATCGGTGCAACCTGGACTGGGTATAGAGGCTGCCCGAATGATGCTAACTCAGGATTCTGTGTATATGATAAACCGTCTGCACAAAGAATATGTAGCTACTGATTACCGCTTTCTAAAAAGTAAACTAAACGTTGATGTAAACTTTGAGACACTTCAAGCTATCTTGCTGGGTAACTACAAGGCACAAGGTACGGAAAAAGTAATGGCCGAGGAAAATACACAGCATATACAGCAAAGCTATCAGAACCTGCTTTACGACTATTTTATCAGTCTGGATAACAGCAAGCTTAAGCAGCTGAATGTTCAGGACAATGGCAGCGGCAACTCTATTACTGTTAAGTATAATAACTTTAACCAAGTAGGCACAGTACCTTTTGCCCACGATATGGCCGCACAGGTTCTGCAAAAGGGAGAGGTAACAGACTTTACTTTAAAGCATTCCCGTATCTCCATCAGCGATGAGGTGCTGGAGTTTCCGTTCACTATTCCGAAAGACTATAAACGCCTTACTTTTAATTAAATCTGCCTGCCCGTTGGTACTTCACTTATAGTTTTGCCATATTTGTAAACTGAGTGCATACCAACCTATAGTTTAATGAAGGCCCTTTACAAATTCATCTTTTTACTGTGTTTACTTTCTCTTCCGTTTGCCACTCTGGCTCAAAAAAATAAATCGAAAGCACAGCTCGAAAAAGAAAAAAGGGAAAACCTTAACCGTATAAAGCAGGCTAATAAAATCCTCCAGCAAACAAAAAAGGAGAAAGAAGCTTCTATTGGGCAGCTTAATGCCATCAAAGAGAAGATTGATGTACAAAAGGGTGTGATTACGAATATATCACGCGAGATAAACTACATCGAATCAGATGTGCAGGAGACAGAAGGTATAGTGCAGGCTCTGCAAAACGACCTGGAAAAGCTGAAGGCAGAGTACGCAACCATGGTATATGCCGCGTCAAAAACTGCCAACAGCTACAATAAACTAATGTTTCTTTTTGCTTCTGAGTCTTTTAACCAGCTTGTAATGCGCCTGCGTTATTTGCAGCAATACTCTGAAGCACGACAGAAACAAGTAGAGCAAATTAACAGAGTACAGGCTGCCCTTACAGGCCAAATTTATATACTCGAGTCTAAGAGAAAGCAAAAGCAAGGGCTGCTCACCAAACAGATAGCCGAAAGCAAGAACCTGCAAACGCTTAAAGTACAACAAGACAGTGTAATAAACCGCCTGAGTAAACAAGAGACTAACCTGAAGCAGGAAGTAGCTCAGCGCCAGCAAGCGGTAAAGAAACTAGACAAGCTTATTGCTGACATTGTTCGGGAAGAGATTGCCAGAGCAGCGCGAGCAGCAAGAGAGGCCGGTAAAGCATCGAGTGGCAGCAGCAGCAAGATGACGCTTACCCCGGAAGCCGCCTTAATCTCATCGTCGTTTGCAGGAAATAAAGGCAGATTAGCATGGCCAGTTGAACGTGGGTTTATCTCACAGAAATTTGGGCGCCATAACCATCCTGTGTTAAAAGGTGTGGTAGTAGAGAACCGCGGTATTGATATCCAAACAGCGCAGGGCGCGGCAGCGCGTGCCATCTTTGAGGGTAAAGTGCTTACAGTTGCTTCGGTACCAGGCATGAATAACATTGTAATGATACAGCACGGAGAGTACTTTACAGTTTACGCCAAGCTAAAATCTGTGAGCGTTACGACAGGCCAGAATGTTAATGTGAAGGATGTAATTGGTACTGTATACACTGATGCCGATGGTACAACAGAGCTGCAGTTCCAAGTATGGAAAAACAGCGACAACATGAACCCAGAGACGTGGCTGATCAGGAAGTAATTGTAAGTCGGTAACATTTAGCACAGTCTATAAATGGGAAGCTCACGATATAAATCGTGAGCTTTTGTATTTATGATACCATAGTCTCGTGCCTCAGCTGTATTTTATTATTCAGCAGATTTATACTTATAAAGTAGTACTAAACATATATAGCTATAAAATAAAAAAACACCCTACAGTGCAGGGTGCCTTTCCAAGCTATGAAAACAAACTTAATATTTTATATTTAAGCACAGCCTCGGGTTTCCAAAACATATGCTCTTATATTCTAACTCTAAATTACAACCTGAAGTTCAAACAATCAAGTTATAAGCAAAATTTAACTGCTTTTTTATAATAACTGTATAGCTATACTACTATCTAATAGCTTTTGTTGCCAAACCATATATCTTTTTTTTAAGATATCGGTTTCCTACTCAAAAAGAGCCAAACTTGATTTGCTTTAAGATGCACTTTATATTTGTGCACTTTGCAGAGATATAACTTTATCAGTAAAGCCGCCTGCTTCAGATATACTATATACAAGCTTGGTGCCAATTTATCTAAAACACCCTAAGCAGTTGATTTACAAAACTTCTCCAAATTGAACATATATCTTTATTTCCCAAATTGAGAAATAAAACAAAGCATACTTCCCATTTTTAGAAACAACCTTAATATACATACTGCCAATCTACTACAGGGAGTATTGCCGTATATATAGGCGCATCACAGACAAATGAATTTATTTGGCATCAGCTATACATAACCTACTGCACAATAGATAGCTGTATACTATATTATACTGTTCGGATGCGACATTAAACTTATCTCGGCTGTTGTGGGTTTATTTAAATATTAACCCTAATTTTGCAGCATACATTTAATTTTAACAACATGGAAATCACTAACATTTTCCTATTTATTGGTGGTCTTGGCGGTACAGAGGTTATTCTTATCCTTGTGGTAATCCTGCTTCTTTTCGGTGCTAAGCGTATTCCTGAGCTTGCTAAAGGCCTTGGTCGTGGTATCAGAGAATTTAAAGACGCGACTAAAGAAGTTAAGAATGAGATCGAGTCTTCAGTAAAAGACGACGAACGCAAGTAATAACCAACACCAGCCCATAACAGGCTATGTGCTTAACTACGATATTCCTTTTCCTGGGAGACCTGGGAGGAGGAGAAATGCTCGTTGTATTAACGGCAGTCTTATTATTGTTTGGCGCAGATCGTATTCCTGGCATTGCCCGTGGTTTTGGCCGCGGTATCAGGGAATTTAAAGATGCGACCAACGAAATCAAACACGAACTAGAGCGTTCTATAGACGACGAAAAGAAGTCAAAATAGATTGAAACAGTATAACTCGCTACAGGACATTCGCACTGATATTGCCAATGGGCAAGTTACGTGCCGTCAGCTGGTGGACCACTACATCCACAACATCAAAGAAAAGGCTGAGCTAAATGCGTTTCTGGAAATTTTTGAGCAGGAAGCCTACACACAGGCCGATATAGTTGACCATAAACTGGCAAACGGCACTGCCGGCAAGCTGGCAGGTATGGTTATCGGCATTAAGGATGTGTTGGCATATGAGGGCCACAGCCTTCAGGCCTCCAGCCAAATTCTAAATGGCTTTAAATCGCTTTATACTGCCACGGCAGTGCAACGCCTGATTGCCGAAGACGCTATTATCATTGGCCGCCAGAACTGCGATGAGTTTGCCATGGGTGCTTCTAATGAGAATTCATCGTTTGGCCCGGCACTTAATGCTGATGATGCTACACGCGTACCTGGAGGTTCTTCAGGCGGTTCGGCAGTTGCTGTTCAGGCTAATTTGTGCCTTGCCTCCATCGGCTCCGACACGGGTGGCTCTGTGCGTCAGCCGGCTTCTTTTTGCGGTGTGGTGGGTTTAAAGCCTACTTACTCACGCATCTCCCGCTACGGCCTTATCGCTTATGCATCTTCTTTTGACCAGATCGGTGTTATTTCTAAAAGCGTGTCGGATGCGGCGCTCTTGTTAGAGGTAATGGCAGGCAAAGATGAGTACGACAGCACAGCAAGCCAGCGTGAGGTGCCCGCTTACAGCGACTTGCTGGCTACTGACAAGAAGTATAAAATCGGCTACATCCGCGACTGCTTCGAGAGCGAAGGCTTAGATGCAGAGGTGAAAGATGCCATACTTGGCGTAAAGGACATGCTGAAAGCCGCAGGACACGAAGTGGAGGCAGTAGAATTCCCATACCTGGACTACATGGTACCTACTTATTACATCCTGACCACTGCGGAGGCAAGCTCTAACTTGGGCCGCTATGATGGCGTGAAGTATGGCTACCGTTCAGAAAACGCTACTGACCTGACCTCACTTTACAAAAAAACAAGAGCTGAGGGTTTTGGTCCTGAGGTGCAGCGCCGCATCATGCTGGGCACATTTGTTCTCAGCGCTGATTACTATGACGCATACTATACAAAGGCTCAGCGCGTTAGAAGATTAATAAAAGAAAAAACGGATGAGTTGCTTCAGGCATATGATTTCCTTATCTTGCCTACTGCTCCTACTACAGCATTTAAAATAGGAGAGAATACAGCGAATCCGTTGGCTATGTATTTAGCCGACATCTTCACCGTACAGGCCTCGTTAGCAGGCGTCCCGGCCATTTCTATACCAGTTGGTCGCGATGCCAACGGCCTTTCCATCGGGTTACAACTTATGACCCGTGCATTTGAGGAGCCGCAACTGCTTGCTTTCTCGAATTACATCCTGGACAAGATAACCGTTGAAGCATAACACCACATGACTCAATTCAGATTATTTACAGTACTAGCTACTATAATTGGCAGCTTGTGTGCTACTGGCGCGCAGGCTGCCAATTATGGCTTTATTCAGGAACAACTCGTTCTTGAGGACACCCTAAAACCAGTAAAGGACACTACTTTTCTTTCTGAGGAAGACCTTGCGTTACTGGTTGAGTATATCCCCAATGAACCCAACGAGGTTATTCAGGATCGCTTGAGCTGTATAGAATCTGATATGCCCCTTGTGTTCAATAACTTTGTGCGAGCACACATAGATTATTTTACTATCCGCAACAGAAAGTATACACGTAAGATGCTTACGCGTGAGAATGTATACTTCCCGCTTTTCGAGAAGTACCTAGAAAAGCACAACATGCCAAGAGACCTGAAGTACCTTTCTATTGTAGAATCTGGTCTTAACCCAAAGGCAGCATCTTGGGCCGGCGCCGTCGGCTTGTGGCAATTCATTAAAGTTACGGGCAAGGAGTATGGCTTGGAGCAGAACCAGTACATTGATGAACGCATGGACCCTGAAAAGTCCACGGATGCAGCACTACGCTTTTTAAAGAGACTGTACAGAACCTACGGCGACTGGGAATTGGCCATGGCAGCTTATAATTGCGGCCCGGGTAACGTAAATAAAGCCATACGCAAAGCAGGCGGTGGCAAAAGAACTTTCTGGGAAATCTTCCCGCACCTCCCGCGCGAAACACGCAGCTATGTACCTAACATGACAGCTGTAATCTATGCTATGAACTATGCAGCTGAGCATAACATCTTCTCAGATTCTATACTATACACGCCGGATGTAGCTTACCTGGAACTGAACAAGGAGGTGGACCTGGAGAAGTTGGCAGAGGAACTGCACCTCACAAAAGAGCAGCTAATGGCTCTTAACCCTGAACTGAAAACAACCAAGATCCCACAGCACCTGCTTAACTACAGGATTAAGATACCAGCCCAGTCAGCAAAGCTTGTGGCAAGTGCAAACGACAAAGATTGTATACTTCTGGCAGCAGCACCAGTAAAGCATCCTGAACCAGAAACAGCTCCAGAGCCGGCGAAGTCTAAAGCTTTGCTCGCAAGCAACACGGAAGAGAAGCCTGATAAAGACGAGACAAAGCCTACAGACAAAATTACCTATGTTGTACGCCGCGGCGATAACCTTTCCAACATCGCTAAAGATTACAACATAACTGTAGAAGATCTGAAAGAGTGGAATGATATTAAAGGCAGCAGCATTATGCCCGGCCAAAAGCTACTTGTGATGAAGCCTGCCGATGAAGCGAACACTACACTATTAGCGGTAAATAAGGAAGCAGCTGCGCCAGCCAAAGCTACCCCAGCTAAATCTGCTATAGAGAAGATAAAGAAAGAATCGTTGATATACCATGTGCAGCCAGGAGATACTCTCTGGACTATCTCTCAAAAGCACAACGGCCTTACTGTAGAGCAAATTAAAAGGCTAAACAAACTAAAGTCAAACGCAATACAGCCAGGCCAGAAACTGATCTTAGGCTAGAGTTTATAAAGTATAAAAAAGAGAGCACCCTTTCGCTGCGAGAGGGTGCTCTCTTTTTTATACTTGTTGGCGAAGCACAAACTCCAAGTATAAATATTTGCAATTTCTGCTTCACAATGGATTCATAGCGCGTATCTTTGGAGGCTCAGTTTTGGATTAACGCGAAAAACTTATGAAATTGGTCTTTAGCAAGATATATTTTGCTGAAACTCCAAACAGGTGTCCAGGCTTGAGCAGTAATAACACACAACGACGCATACAATGACGACTAAAGTAAACAGAGAAGACGCCTTAAATTACCACATGCAGGGGCAACCTGGCAAAATAGAGGTAGTTCCAACAAAGATGGTGAGCACACAGCACGACCTAGCACTTGCTTACTCGCCAGGCGTTGCAGAGCCATGCAAAGAAATAGCCGCCGACAAAGACAACGTTTACAAATATACAGCCAAGGGCAACTTAGTTGGTGTAATATCTAACGGTACTGCCGTACTTGGTTTAGGCAACATCGGCCCTGATGCATCTAAGCCAGTAATGGAAGGCAAAGGAGTTCTCTTCAAAAAGTTTGCAGGTATTGATGTTTTCGACATTGAAATAGATTGCACCGACCCTGCTGAGTTTGTACGAATTGTAAAATCACTAGAGCCAACCTTCGGAGGTATCAACCTGGAAGATATTAAAGCCCCTGAAAGCTTTAAAATAGAGAATGCACTAAAGGAGCAAATGAACATTCCGCTCATGCACGACGACCAGCATGGAACGGCTATAATTTCTTCTGCAGCGCTTCTAAATGCATTGGAGCTTGCCGGCAAAAATATAAGTGAGATCAAAATGGTAATGAACGGTGCAGGAGCCGCCGCCATTGCCTGCGCTAAGCTTTATGTTGCCCTAGGTGTGAAGATGGACAACATCGTGATGTTCGATAAAGAAGGCATCATTCGTCCGGAGCGCAATGATCTGGATATTTATAAGGCACAGTTTGTTACCATGCGCAAACTGGATACACTGGAGGATGCGATGCGGGATGCCGATGTATTTGTAGGCCTATCAGCAGGTAACGTTCTGCCACCAGAATACGTGAAGCTAATGGCTGCTAATCCGATCATCTTCGCCTTGGCAAACCCTGACCCGGAGATTCCTTACGATATGGCAATGGCAACCCGTGAAGATATCATTATGGCCACCGGCCGCTCTGATCATCCGAACCAGGTAAACAACGTGCTCGGCTTTCCATACATTTTCAGGGGTGCATTGGATGTACGCGCAACCGAGATCAACGAAGAGATGAAACTGGCTGCTGTACATGCACTTGCTGCCCTTGCGAAAGAGGATGTACCAGAGATCGTGCACAAAGCATACGGCGACAACACTATTTCTTTTGGTCGCTTTTATTTGATCCCAAAGCCGCTTGACCCTCGCCTGATTACAACCATTTCGCCGGCTGTAGCAAAAGCAGCTATGGATAGCGGTGTGGCGCGCTTGCCGATAACAGACTGGATAAAGTATGAGCAGGAGCTTCAGGAGCGTATCGGCATCGACCAAAAGCTGATGTCTCGTATTACGAATCAGGCAAAAGAAAATCCTAAAACAGTCGTGTTTGCTGAGGCAGACAACTATAAGATACTAAAAGCCGCACAGGCTGTAAAAGACCAGCGAATTGCCAAGCCTGTACTTTTAGGTAACCGCAACCGCATACAGAGTATCATAGAAGAAAATCACCTGGACCTACAAGGCGTTACCATTATTGACCCTTTTGAGGAGGCGGAAAAGCGTGAAGAGTATGCGCAATTGTTTTACAAAAAGCGCCAGCGAAAAGGACTTACCCTTTTTGATGCAGGCCGCCTGATGCGCGACCGGAACTACTTCGGAAGTATGATGGTGGAGTGCGGAGACGCTGATGCATTAATTTCCGGTTTAACCCGAGATTACTCAAAAACAATTGTCCCGGCCCTGCAGGTAATCGGTGTGGAAGAGGGTATCAACAAAGTGGCAGGTATGTATATCATCCTGAACAAGAAAGAGCCATACTTCTTTGCCGACACTACTGTGAACGTAAATCCAACTGCAGATGAACTGGTAGATATAATAGGCTTGACAGCTCGCACGGTACGCTTTTTTGATACAGAGCCACGTATGGCAGTGCTTTCGTACTCGAACTTTGGATCGGTACAGGGTGATATCCCAAATAAAGGTGCTGAGGCGGTTAGAAAAGCGAAGGCTAAATACCCTAACTTGCTAATAGACGGTGAAATGCAGGCAAACACGGCCCTTAACCGTAACCTGTTGCGCGAGCATTATCCGTTTAGCGAGTTGGCAGAGAAAGGTGCTAACACTTTGGTGTTCCCAACGCTTACCTCTGGCAACATTGCTTACAAGGTACTGCAGGAGATTGGAGGCGCCGAGGCTATTGGTCCTATCCTGATGGGAATGCGTAAGCCGGTACACATCTTACAATTAGGCAGCTCGATAAGAGAAATTGTAAACATGGTGGCTATTGCTGTCGTAGATGCTCAAAACTATAATAATCAACATATATAGATGATAGCCTATATTGATGGTAAGCTAGCCCATAAAGATCCGACCTACGTCATCATAGATGTGAATGGCATAGGCTATCAGATCAAAATATCGTTAAGCACTTATTCTTCATTGCCAGCCGGAGAGCGCTGTAAGTTGCATACCTTCCTGCACATAAAGGAAGATGCCCACACGCTTTACGGGTTTACCACGGCCTCAGAGAAAGAAGTGTTTCTGCATTTAATATCTATTTCAGGCGTGGGTCCCAATACGGGACTCATGATCCTGTCTTCCCTTTCTGTAGATGAGGTGCAGCAGGCCATTATCAGAGAGGATGTAAGAACAATACAGCAAGTAAAGGGGATAGGCGCTAAAACGGCCCAGCGTGTTATACTTGAGCTGAAGGATAAGATGAAAAAGGAAGCTTTGCTGACAGACACATTTGTACCTGCAGCCGCACACAATACGAACAGAGCCGAAGCGTTATCTGCTTTAGTTACATTAGGTTTTGCCAAGAACGTAGCCGAGAAAACACTGGATACGATTATTAAGAGAGAAGGCGGAAATCTGAGTGTAGAGGAGTTGATAAAGTTTGCGTTGAAAACATCGTAACAGATATACCCAATTTGATCTGGAAAAGTAAAAAGAACAACCTGCTTCTGGTGACGGTTGCAACTATCTCTATGCTGGCCTGGTGGTCGCAGGCGGAAGAGTTGCGCTCAAAGAGCAGATTTAAGTACACTATTCTTCAAAATCTGCTATCCTTTCAGGATACAGTAAAAAAAGACACTGCTTACCTCCCAAGCAGACGGCCTACGTTTGTGCCTAGCGACAGGCGCGGCAACCCTTTCAGTACACGCTCTAACTCCTCTCCCCTGCTGTTGGGCCAGCCCAGCAATCTGCAGCTAAATGTAGAACTGGACGACAGCCTACAACAGTACAATATTACCGAAACCATAGGAGACATAAATTACCGGCCGCCTTCGTCTATGACGCTGCAGCAGTTTTCGGAGTGGCAGCAGCGCGAGGCCATTCGTAATTACTGGCGCTCCAAGTCGGCTGGTTTGGATGGTGAGAGTGTAGTAAGCAGTAATAGGCTTATACCTAAAATATACATCAGCCCTGCTTTTGATCGTATCTTCGGAGGCAACTATGTAGATATTCAGCCTAACGGTAATGTGTCGCTTAAATTCGGTGCACGCTTTAACCGCAATCAGAACCCTACTATACCACTGCGCCAGCAACGCACCGGCGACTTCGATTTTGACCAGAACATCTCCCTGAACCTAGTGGGCAAGGTAGGTGAGAAAATGCGCATCAACTTTAACTGGGACAACAACGCCAACTTCGATTTCGAAAACAACATGAAGTTGGATTACACTGGTTACGAGGAAGAAATTATCCGTAAAGTGGAGGCCGGCAACGTAAGCCTGCCCTTGAACAACTCGCTTATTACAGGCGCGCAGAACCTGTTTGGTATAAAGACACAGCTGCAGTTCGGCCGCCTAGGCGTTACAACCATTGCCTCCAACGTGCGTGGCCGTAACGACGAGGTAATTATTCAGAACGGAGCACAGAACAAGCCATTCCTGATTAGGGTAGATGAGTACGACAAAGACAGGCATTTCTTCCTGTCGCAGTTCTTCCGTAACCGCTACGACCAGGCCCTGGCAAAGCTGCCCTTAGTTAACTCTGGCATTGTTATTCGCCGCCTGGAGCTGTACGTTACTAACAACAACCGCTCTACCGAAAACCTGCGCAACATGGTTGCCTATATGGATATCGGTGAGTCAGACCCTTATCGCGAGCAATTTGATACTGGCCGTCCGGCCACCGCACCGGCAGATAATCAGGCAAACTCACTCTACAATATACTTACTAATCCTCAGGCACGTGATAACTCCGGCGTAGACCAATACCTGAGAAGCCGCGGCTTACAGAAAACAGTAGATTTTGAGCATGTGCGTGCCCGTAAGCTGGACCCACGCGAGTATAAGTTTAATCCACAGCTTGGTTACATTTCCTTAAATACAGCACTGCTACCAGACCAGGTGCTGGGCGTGGCGTTTGAGTATACTTACAATGGCAAGACCTATCAGGTAGGTGAGTTGATTGATAATTACCAGAACCTGGATGATGAGAAGGTAATTCACATGAAGTTGCTGCGCGCCACCAACCCTGCATTGGAGTACCCTACCTGGGACCTGATGATGAAGAACGTGTATAGCCTAGACGCAACACAGGTAAATCGCACAAACTTCCAGATGCAGATCATCTACAAGGATGATGAGACAGGTGTAGACATTACCAGCTTAAAAGAGCCTAGCCCGATCCAGAACATTCCGCTGGTGGAGGTGCTAAACCTCGATAACGTTAACCCGAACAACGACAAGCCAAGCGATGGTAACTTCGACTTTTTACCGGGCATCACTATTGATACAGAATCAGGCAGGATATACTTTCCGCAGGTAGAGCCCTTTGGTAGTTACCTGGCCCAGAAACTAGAAGGCCGACCTGAACTGATTGACCGTTATGTGTTCCAGGAGTTGTATGACCAGACACAGACGGATGCCCAGCAAAATAACGTAAAGGCCAAGTTCTTTTTAAAAGGCCGCCTGCAAGCCACCTCCGCCGACGAGATAACCTTGCCAGGCTTTAGAATTGCAGAGGGATCTGTGGTAGTATACTCTGGCGGCACCCGCCTGGTAGAGGGAACAGACTATCAAGTATTCTACGACCTTGGCCGTATTAAAATTTTGAACCCAAGCTACATTAGCTCAGCCAGCGATTTAAGAGTAACTTACGAGAAAGCAGAACTGCTGAACATACAGCCGCGCTCTTTGCTTGGTGCCCGCTTTGATTATAGACTTAACGAAGATGTAAACATTGGTGCTACTGTTTTACACCTGTCTGAGCAGCCTTATATTAACCGCGTAAGTATAGGCGATGAGCCCTCAAACAACACCATTTACGGGTTTGATTTAAACATGCAGCGGGAGTCGCGTTTCCTTACAAAGATGACTGATGCGATCCCTTTTATACAAACAAAGGTGCCTTCGCTGGTAACATTTAGCGGTGAGTTTGCTCAGTTGGTACCGGCAAATACAAAATCAGCTGTAAACGAGGATGGCGCCTCTTACATTGATGACTTTGAGGGGGCTGAAACACCTTATAGCCTGGGTGGATTTAATAACTCTAGTTGGCGCTTAGCGGCTACCCCTGCCCCACTTGTACCGGGTGCTGGGCTGGCATACTCTTATAACCGCGCAAAACTTGCCTGGTATACCATCGATCAGATCTTTTACAGGGATGCAGACGGTTTAAGACCAAAGAACATTACCAAAGAGGAACTTGCCAATAACTATGTGCGTGGGGTACAGAGAAACGAGGTTTTCCCGGGTCGCGACCTGGAAGTAGCTAACACTTTTGAGTATACATTTGACCTGGCTTACTATCCTAGCGAGCGAGGCATGTATAATTATAATCCTAACTTGACGCCACAGGGTTTGCTAGCCGGTGATCCTCGTGATAACTGGGGTGGCATCAGTCGCGATATCACCTTCGATACCGACTTTGACAATGCCAACATTGAATACATTGAGTTCTGGATGATGGACCCGTTCGCTACCGGTCCTAACGGTAGAAAGGATGCTCAAGGTAACCTGATCACAAGCAACGAAGGCGGACAGCTGGTATTTAACTTAGGTAACGTATCTGAAGATGTGCTGAATGATAACCTGTACGCTTTCGAAAACGGATTGCCGGTGTCGCAGGACAACATGCTTAAAGTACAGGAAACGCTTTGGGGCCGTATTACCACACAGCAGTTCCTGACAGATGCCTTTACAGGCGTAGCAGGTGGACGGCAGTTACAGGATATAGGTTTGGATGGCTTGAATGATAACGAGGAGCAGGCATACTTCCAAAACACATTCCTGAACCTAATTTCCGGCACACCTCCACAAAACGTGTTGAATGACCCATCGGCAGATAACTTCCTGCACCACTTAGATGCACGTTACGATGGACAGAATGCAGGTATACTTGCCCGCTACAAGAACTTTAACGGCATGGAGAACAACTCCCCGGAAAACAGTCGTTTCTCCAACTATGCCTTCCCAGACAAAGAAGACCTGAACCGCGACAACGTGATTAGCGATGTGGAGCAGTATTATGAATATAAGATAGACCTGCAGCCGGGTCAGCTAAATGTAGGGCAGAATTACATTGTAGATGCCGTAGAAGGAAAAGGAGTTACGTGGTACCAGTTCCGCGTGCCGATCCGTCAGCCAACGGGTTCAGTGGGGAACATCAATGGCTTCAAGTCTATCAGGTTTATGCGTATGTACCTAACTCAGTTTGCCGATCCGGTGGTGCTGCGCTTTGTACAGTTCCAGTTTGTGGCTAACCAGTGGCGCCAGTACCTACAGCCTATTACCGACGGCAATCCATGCTTAACCTGTACCGACGACGCTAAAGCCTTTACTATTTCAACAGTAAACATCGAGGAGAACGGACAGCAAATAGAGGGCACTATACCTTACGTAGTTCCTCCTGGCATCGAACGCCTTCGTGACTACGCCTCTACCAACGATCGCCGTCAGAACGAGCAGTCGCTGCAGCTTTGTGTTGAGGATCTGAAGGATTCTTTCTCGAAGGCAGTATACAAGAATATCTCTTTGGATATGCTTATTTATAAGCGCCTGAAAATGTTTATACATGCCCAGAGCCAGGAGGCAGGATTACGGGATGGAGAAATGCAGGCCTTTATCCGTATCGGCACCGACTTTACCCAAAACTATTATGAGTATGTTGTGCCGCTGGAGATCACCCCGCAGGGTAGTCTGACCCCAGATGCTATCTGGCCGCGGGGCAACCAAATCGATATTGCTCTACAGGAGTTCGTAGACGCGAAAGCACTGCGCAACTCTCAGTCAGGTGTAGATCGCTTCAGACCATTTGATGTTAACGTAGGCGGCAAAACTATACGAATAGTAGGTAACCCTGACTTTAGCGAAGTGCAGGGTATTATGATCGGTATCCGTAACCCTAGCGATAATGGACAGCCGCATTCTGTGTGTATGTGGGTAGACGAGCTGCGCGTTACTGACTTCCGTAACCAAACCGGTTGGGCAGCTAACGGCCGCTTAAACACCAAACTGGCAGATTTTGCGAACATCACCGCAACCGGTGCCTATACGACTATTGGCTTCGGCGGCCTGCAGCAGAAAATCGCGCAGCGTGCCCGTGAAAATACTGCCCTGTTTGACGTGAGCGCCAACATTGTAGCCGACAAATTCCTGCCGGAGAAGTTAGGTATTAGAGTACCGGTATCGGTGCAGTATGGTACCCTTAACAGCGAGCCTCAGTTCGACCCACTGGACAAGGACGTACCGCTGGAGCAATCGCTTACAAGATTTAAGGAGGATGAGGACGCCAAAAAAGCTTATAGGAAAGAAGTAACCACGCGGGAAACACGTAAGAGCGTAAGTTTGCTTAATGTGCGCAAAGAGCGGACTGATCCGGAGGATAAGGTTCAGCCTTATGATATCGAGAACTTCTCCTTCTCCTACTCTTATGCGGAACGCCTGTTCAGCAACATCGAAACCGACAGAGATTTTACGAAGACATACAACGGTGCCGTGGCTTATACTTACAATACTACGCCACGAAACATTGTGCCTTTTGCCAAGGCAGAAAGTATGAAATCGCCGTACCTGCGCCTGATTAAAGACCTGAACTTTACGCCGCTACCAAGTAGCTTTAACTTCAGGGCAGATCTGGACCGTCGTTATAACGAAACATTCCTGCAACGCCGTGACCCGGAAACCGGACTGATCACCTCCAGAGGTATAGCGCCTACATTCCAGAAGTATTTCTACTTTAACCGTATTTACGATCTGAAATGGGACATTACTAAGAGTCTGGCATTAGACTACACAGCCACCAACAGAGCTATTGTAGATGAACCGGATAACCGCATCAACAATGAGATCGATTCGCTAGCTTACAAGAATAAAATCATTTGGGATAACTTAAAGCATTTTGGCCGCAATACCAACTTTAACCAGATGGTAGCCTTAAACTATAAGCTGCCACTGGACAAGTTCCCGCTGGTAGATTGGATCGGCGCCGATACCCGCTACGCCGTTACCTATCTCTGGACAGCAGGCTCTACGGCTCTTAACCAGGATACCACTTTCAGGCTGGGCAATACAGTAGAGAACAACACCGAGTTTACTGTAAACGGTAAGTTTGACTTAGTAAAGCTGTACAACAAGGTGAAGTTCCTGAAAGCAGTAAACTCGCCTGCTCCTGTAGCGGCAGCACCTGCTCCTGGCGATACTATAGCTAAGAAGCCTGCCTCTGAAATGAAGTTTGCAAAAGCGCTTGCCAGAGCATTTATGATGACGCGCTCGATCAACTTTACATACTTGCAGAACCGCGGTACGTTGCTGCCGGGCTACCTGCCAAGCACACAGTTCTTCGGGTTTGATGATGACTTTGAGGCGCCTGGCCTGCCATTTATACTTGGTAAGCAGTACGATCTGGATAATTTATACTTCAGGGCGAAAGAAAACGGATGGTACACTGATAGCAGCCAATACCTGAACACGCCATTGAGCAGTATACTTACCGAAGACTTTAGAGCACAGGCTAACTTGGAGCCATTCAAGAGCTTTAATGTGCAGTTGGATGTGCGCCGCAACAAGTCTACCATTGAAGAAATCTTCTACCGTAAGGAATTTGATGATTTTGGAGAGGTGGGTGTTGTAGACCAGCGTCAGAATCCATTCAATACAGGTGCTTTCTCTACTTCATTTATGGCCTTGGGCACTCTATTTGAGTCTACCAGTGCGGGAACATCAGAGGCATTTGAGCAATTTGTGCGTAACCGCCATAACGTACGCGACAAACTACTAGCAGCTAACCCGGCTGCCACTACAGATTCGGCTTATACTTTAAATTCGCAGGAGGTACTTATAAAGTCGTTCCTGTACGCGTACCAGGACCGTGATATAAGCGGCTTTGCCCCAGATGCCAACGACAACCCATTTAAGCGATTACCAATTCCGAACTGGCGTTTGGATTATAATGGCCTGTCGCAGTTGCCGTTCTTCCAGCAGTGGTTTAGCCAGGTAAATATTACACATGCTTATAACTCTAGCTTTAACATCACCAGCTTTACCACATCGCTGCTGTACGACCAGGAACCGGCTGGTTTTTCAACTGCCACCAACAACTTTGGCCAGTTGGTACCTTACTACATTGTAAACCAGCTAACGGTATCAGAAAGGCTGGCACCGCTGTTGGGTGTCAACTTTAGAACCAAGACAAACCTAACCGGCCGACTAGAGTATAAAATTGAGCGTAACCTGTCGCTTAATTTGACCAATGCACAGGTAACCGAGACGAATGTAAAAGACTATGTGTTTGGCTTTGGCTATGCCACTAGCAATTTCAGGATACCGTTCAGAATCGCTGGTAAGCGCCGTGTTTTAGAGAACGAACTAACTATGCGCCTTGACTTCTCGGTGCGTGATAACCAGACAGTGCAGCGTGCCATCTCTACCGACGACGACACAGGCCTGGAAGTTAGCCAAAACCAGATTACGAACGGCACACGCCAATTGCAGCTGCGCCCAACCGTGGACTATGTGCTTAGCCAGCGGGTGAATATCCAGTTCTATGTGCTACGAACCGTTTCTGACCCAAAGATTTCTACCTCTTTCCGAAACAGTGTGACAGAAGGCGGCGTTCAACTGCGAGTTAGTTTGCAATAAAATTTTGGCATTGCAAAAAAGGCCGTATTTTTGGGCAGTAATCTTAACCAGATAAAACAAATGAACTTACCAGAGAACTTAAAGTATACAAAAGACCACGAGTGGATCCGCATTGATGGCGATGTAGCGTATGTAGGCATCACTGATTTCGCACAGAGCGAACTTGGCGATATTGTTTATGTAGACATCGACACTGTAGATAAAGAAGTAAATCAGGAAGATGTTTTCGGCACTGTAGAGGCCGTTAAAACTGTTTCTGACCTGTTTAGCCCACTTAGCGGTACTGTACTTGAGTTTAACGAGAAGCTGGAAGGCAGCCCTGAGCTTGTTAACTCTGACCCTTACGGCGAAGGCTGGATCATTAAAATGTCTATCGGTGACAATAGCCAAGTAGACAGCTTACTTTCTGCAGAGGCTTACCGCGAGCTTATCGGCCAGTAATTATTGATGTGATAGATTAAGCCGGTTTGATACTACGCTATAATCTGTTTACAATATTGTGGGCAGTAATGATCTTGTTAACGACATTACTGCCCTCTTCTTCTATGCCCTCTCTTTCGGTATGGGAGCTTTTTTCTTTTGACTCCTTTGCCCACGCCTTTCTCTTTGGTATCCTTACTTTTCTGATGATTGTGGGGCTAACCAAGCAGTTCAGTTACCTTAAGCTTCGTCATTTTGCCATCAGGGCGAGTCTTTTCATCAGCTTTATGTTTGGTGTTTTTGTGGAGCTGATGCAGCACTTCTTTATCTATGGCCGCCAGGGCGATATCATGGATGTGCTGGCTAATACCATTGGTTGCCTGCTGGGTATAGTGCTGTTTAAGTGGGTGTACATCTGGTAATCCTTCATTTACGCTTCGCATCTTTTTTGCCTGCAATTGCTTATCTTTAATAGATGAAGCACTTCCGCATCTTTCTCTTTTTTATACTTGTAGCCACCGGTACGGCATCTGCTCAGAACATGGAGCGGGTACGGCAAACTGTGGATACCCTGGCCAGCCCATACTTTCATGGGAGAGGATACATATTAGACGGGGACGCAAGAGCAGCCGACTACATTCGTGACAGGTTTAAGCAGATGGGACTGAAACCGCTGGGCAATTCATACTTCCAGAGCTTCAGCTTTCCGGTGAACAGGATAACCGAAACACCACAATTAGAGATAGACGGGAAAAAGCTGTTAGCAGGCAAGGACTTTGTAGCGCGCGCCTCTTCTCCTTCCGGCTCCGGAAAAGCAGCTATACTTGTACTAGATTCACTTGCCCTCACAGATGCGGCCGCAGCACAACAGTTCTTCAGCCAAAATTTTAAGGGCAAAGCCATCGTATACCGCCAGCAGGACGCAAAACCAATTAGCCAGTTGCCGCAGCCGTACCAGCAAAAGTTGCAGCAAGCTGCTGTGCATATTATACTTCAGCCAAAGGCATTACTAACCACTGTTGCACATCAAGCAGAAGCCACGCCGATGCTGGAAGTATTGTCTACAGCATGGCCTGCCAAAGCGCAAAGTATAAAGTATAGCATCAAGAGCAGCGTGAACCCAAACCACCAGGCGCAAAATGTAATTGGTTACATAGAAGGAAGTACCAAACCTGATTCTTTCCTAGTTTTCACGGCACACTACGACCACCTGGGTGGGCAAGGCAAAGAGGTTTACTTTCCGGGTGCCAATGATAACGCCAGCGGCACGGCTATGCTGCTGGAGCTGGCAGCGCACTTTAGCAAACCCGAAAACAAGCCAAAGTATAGCATGGCCTTTATTGCCTTTGCTGCAGAAGAAGCCGGCCTGCTTGGTTCCTTTTATTATGTCCATAACCCACTGTTCCCGCTTCGCGATATCCGCTTTCTGGTCAACCTGGACCTGCTGGGCACCGGCGACGAGGGAATGATGGTGGTGAATGGACAGGTGCATAAGCAGGAATTTGAATTGCTGAGCTCCATTAACCAGAAGTATAACTACCTGCCGCAGATCAAGAGCCGTGGCAAAGCAGCCAACTCCGACCACTACCCATTTTCGGAGCAGGGTGTTCCGGCTTTCTTCTTTTACACCTTGGGTGGCACTGCCGCCTATCACAACACCCAGGACTTCGCCAACCAACTGCCGTTAACCAGGTTTGCAGACGTGTTTAAGCTGATAACATCTTTTACAGAGCACCTGCAGAAGACCTCAAAGTATAAATCTAAGTAACATAGCATCCACTCAAACCTTTTCGACTGTTCATCAACTGCCTTAAACAGGTATAAATCTCTAAAATTTACTATGTTAAGGCACTCGGAGGTATTGTGTTATTGAGGGCAATTCTTTAGCTTTAGTGTTAGTTCGATTCTCCTGCCCCGGAGAATTCTTTGTTTCTCAATAGTTACCTATGCAGAACTTTTACGCGCGCCACAAGACTAGTTTGTTTTTGTTACTGTTCTTCCTCACCCCCTTTTCTCTTACAGCACAGAAGAAGGCGGATGTGGTGGTGCAGAAGCAGGCAATGGCAAAATTGGCGCGGGTTCTCCGTGAGTCGCTGCAAAGTAATACAGCAAGAAATTACACAGTGGCCGTTAAAGACAAGGCTGCGTTTAAAGTATGGCTCCAAAGCCAAGGCATAGCTGTCAGCGCAAAAGAACTTACAGGCACTTCAAATGCCATCGCACTTACCGGAGTAAAAGGAGCACAGCTAAAACAGCTTTTAAACTCTCCCTACGTCACCTTCATAGACCGGGCACACAGAACACCTAAAGAAGAGGCCGAGTTAAAGGATGTAGACTTTGCAGCTAACAATATCCCTATCCTGCAGGCCTCCTATCCAGATCTTACCGGCGACGGCATGGTGGTATCAGTTAAGGAGGGCGCTTTTAACCCCTCAGATATAGACCTAAAAGCACGCGTGCTGGCACCAGAGTCGTTTACTGAGGGCTACACCCAGCATGCCACTACCATGGCTACCATTATTGCAGGCGCGGGTAACTCAGGACCCAGAGGCAGAGGTATTGCTACCAAGGCTATACTTGCTACCTCAAGCTTTAAGCAGCTTTTCCCAGATAACAGCAATACCCTTACAAGTAATGGAGTGGGTGTGCAAAACCACTCGTATGGTGTTGGTGTAGAGAACTATTACGGCCTGGAATCAGTAGCCTACGATCAGCAAACAATTCAGAACCCACAGCTGTTGCACGTTTTCTCGTCGGGTAACAGCGGCGACAAAGCAGAGACAGCAGGTACATACGCTAACTTACCCGGCTTTGCTAATTTAACCGGCCAGTTCAAAAACTCTAAAAACACCCTAAGCGTGGGAGCCTTGGAACCTGGCAATGTAATAGGCAGACTTAGCTCTAAAGGCCCAGCTTTTGATGGTAGGGTGAAACCAGAATTAGTGGCGTATGGTATAGCCGGCACCTCAGAGGCGGCTGCAGTGGTATCGGGAGTAGCAGTGTTGGTGCAGCAAGCTTATAAAAACCAGTATGGAGGCAACTTACCTACTGCTTCGCTTGTTAAAGCTGCTCTTATTAACAGCGCCGACGATGTAGGCCGGAAGGCAGTAGATTTTGCATCTGGGTTTGGCAATACCGATGCATTGGGCGCTGTGAGGAGTATACTGGAGACGAGGTTTGTAGAGGCCGGTGTGGCACAAAATGAGCAGCAGTCATTTCGTATAAGGGTGCCAGAGGGTGCCAAAGCCCTGAAAGTAACTCTTGTGTGGCATGATAAAGAAGCAGACCCAAGTGCTGCAACTGCCCTGATCAACGACCTTGACCTGGAAGTAAAGCACATAGGCACGAATAAAGGTTGGTTCCCGTGGGTACTCAGCACATTTCCGCATGCCGATTCACTTGCCAAACCAGCTAAACGCGGCCTGGACAGGCTGAACAATGTAGAGCAGATAACAATAGACCTGCCAGCAGGCGGCGAGTACGAGCTTCTTGTAAAGGGATATAAGGTGCAGGATAAAGCACAAGCTTTTAGCCTGGTGTACGAATACGAGGCAGCCTTGGAGTGGCTTTATCCGGCAGTCGGCCTTAGCTTGAAAGCCGGCGAAAAGAACAAACTGCGGTGGCAGGGAAGTATAGCCTCCGAACCAGCCCAACTAGAGTATAAACTATCGCAGGACAGAGATTGGACGGTAATCTCTGAAGTTAACACCGCTGATTTATACTTTGAATGGAAGGCCCCTGACACAGTTGCCGTGGCACAGCTTCGGTTATCCACTGCAGGTACAAGTATAACCACAGAACCATTCATACTTACTAAGCAACTAAAACTCAATGTTGGTTTCGATTGCACAGACGAGGCAATGGTTTACTGGCCTGCGCTTAACGGGGTAAAAGAGTACCAGCTGCTGTTTGTAGATAAAGCGTATACTTCTAAGTTGCTAGCCACATCCGATACCCTTGCCGTGCTCGATAAAAGAACGCTGCAGGACTTAGGTGATCATATTTTAGTAGCTCCAATTGTAGAAGATATGCTGGCAGAAACAAGCGATGCGATAGCTTACAGCAGACCGGGCACAGGGTGCTATATAAAGAGCTTCTTACCTGAAAAGTTTGTAATGGACACTGTTCGATTGAACTTGCAACTCAGCACACTTTATCAGGTTGCCTCTGTTACCCTGGAGCGCCAGCAGCACGGCAGTTTTAAGGCAGTACAAACACTTAAGCCAAGCTCTGGACTAGACCTGCAGCTACTTGACCCGGCTCCGGCTCCGGGCAGCAACAAGTATAGAGTAAAAGTAGAAACCCTACATCAGGCATCGTACTATAGCAGCATTGAGGAAGCTGTTTATACAAAGCATGGCTATATGCAAGTATATCCAAACCCAGTAGAGGCAGGACAACCTTTGCACATTGCTGTGGCTGGCGATGCTGCCACACTCCAGCTTTATGACCAGCTTGGGAAAATAGTAAGAGAATCAGAAGAGATTGGAGTTGTAAAAACACTGGATACTACCGGTTTAGTGAAAGGCCTTTATATACTTCGTGTTAAGTCGGATGCCGGATTATATATTTCTTTACGCGTGGTTATACTTTAGCAGCTTTTTCCATTGATGCTATGTAGAATTACAAACCTCGTGTTAGGGATTTAACAGCGGAGAGATATTTATTCGATTGGTAGCTTTAATGTGCCACTATACCAGCTTTACTCTGCTTCATTAACCTGTAACACACCTCGTGAGATACCCTGGATGTTTTATACTACTGTTATTATCTTTTCACAAGTTGTGACGCTCTTACTTGTTTGATCAAGGCACACCCTATAACGTAACATCAACTTTTATCTTTACACTGCTGCTATAAATACAAAAAAGGCCCTGCATTGCTGCAGAGGCCTTTTTTGTATTTATGTTATACTAAGTTTTTCCTTAGTACAGGTAGCCGAGAGCGACTTTGTCGTTGGAGTTGAACGGACGGTTCTGGCCAGAGCCGATGCAGGCCAGCATCCACGAGTTCGGGTCAGCCTCTGTCGGCGTGCCCGGGATGTGGATGGCACCCACCGTAGACTGCCCCTCGTTGGAGTAGCTGCCGCCGCAAGAGTAGCTGCGGTCCATGTAGTCGGTGTGGCGGAAGCCGATGCAGTGGCCCACCTCGTGCGCCAGGATGGTGGCGAACCAGGCCTGGTTCGGGTTAGAGCCGATGTAACGCGTGGCCACCTTGATCAGGTTGTGCGGATCGCCGGCCGAAGTCGGGAAACCTGCTGATGCTAAATAACGAGCAGATCGAGGAGCAGCAACAATGCTTATATCAGCACCAGAAGATACACGGCGCATAGTAATCGTCAATCCCTCAGCGTTGTAGCGTGCGATCGCCTCGTCAAGTGCTGGCACATAAGAAGACGGCAGCGAAGCATCCATTGAGATGGTAATCTCGCGGCCAGTGCCGGCGTTCACCAGGTTGGTGGTGCGGTACTGCTCCGACTCGCCCACGCGCAGCGCCTTCGTGTTGTGGGCGCCGGTAAGGTCGTTCTCCGTTAAGAAGATGTCGCCTTCTACTACATAACCGCCTTCTGTCTTCTGCACATTCTGGTTGCTGAAGCCAAGGGCCTTGATCTGAGCCAATACTTCCTGAGAAGCTTCTTCTTTGTTAGTGATCTCCTCCTCCTGCTGGCAAGAAGAGAAACCAAGGGTAGCCACTACGGCTGCGCACAGTAGTAATCGTTTTGTAAACATGTTTTTTAATAATTTTAAGTTAGACATAAAATAAATATATAGATATCAATGTTATAACACAAGTTAAAAATTAAATTTTTGCTATGTTTATACATTTAATGTCTATACAAAACATATAATAGTACATAAAAAAAGGCCTCTGCATTACTGCAGAGGCCTTTTTTGTATTTATGTTATACTAAGTTTTTCCTTAGTACAGGTAGCCGAGAGCGACTTTGTCGTTGGAGTTGAACGGACGGTTCTGGCCAGAGCCGATGCAGGCCAGCATCCACGAGTTCGGGTCAGCCTCTGTCGGCGTGCCCGGGATGTGGATGGCACCCACCGTAGACTGCCCCTCGTTGGAGTAGCTGCCGCCGCAAGAGTAGCTGCGGTCCATGTAGTCGGTGTGGCGGAAGCCGATGCAGTGGCCCACCTCGTGCGCCAGGATGGTGGCGAACCAGGCCTGGTTCGGGTTAGAGCCGATGTAACGCGTGGCCACCTTGATCAGGTTGTGCGGATCGCCGGCCGAAGTCGGGAAACCTGCTGATGCCAAGTACTGCGCTGACTTAGGCGCTGCAACGATCTGGATGTTACCATTAGATGCAACACGACGCATTGTGATGGTTAGGGTTTCTGCATTGTAGCGTGCGATCGCCTCGTCAAGTGCTGGCACATAAGAAGACGGCAGCGAAGCATCCATTGAGATGGTAATCTCGCGGCCAGTGCCGGCGTTCACCAGGTTGGTGGTGCGGTACTGCTCCGACTCGCCCACGCGCAGCGCCTTCGTGTTGTGGGCGCCGGTAAGGTCGTTCTCCGTTAAGAAGATGTCGCCTTCTACTACATAACCGCCTTCTGTCTTCTGCACATTCTGGTTGCTGAAGCCAAGGGCCTTGATCTGAGCCAATACTTCCTGAGAAGCTTCTTCTTTGTTAGTGATCTCCTCCTCCTGCTGGCAAGAAGAGAAACCAAGGGTAGCCACTACGGCTGCGCACAGTAGTAATCGTTTTGTAAACATGTTTTTTAATAATTTTAAGTTAGACATAAAATAAATATATAGATATATAAGTTATAACACAAGATATTTTTGCTGTTTTTTTTGCTATAAATCAATGTTTAAACAGTAAAATTTAAAAATATAAATGTTTAAATTTTAGCATCGGTTTATTATAATTTTTCTAATAATGACAATGGCATTTATAGACATTTATTGCATGTGCAACTAACCTGCAAATACAACTAAATATTAGTATAATTATTCAATAATTTTTATTAGCTATTCAAAAATAGAGGGACTCCCTATATTTAGAGAGTCCCTCTTTTATGTTTAAGCTACAGACTAGCCTTAATAAATGTAATTAAGTGCTGTTCTGTCGTTAGAGTTAAAATAACGGTTAACTCCTGAACCTATACAAGCCAACATCCAGGAGTTCGGGTCCGGACCTGTTGGTGTGCCAGGGATATGTACTGCTCCTACTGTGCTTGCGCCTTCATTGTAATAAGAACCGCCGCAAGAGTAGCTTCTATCCATGTAATCGGTGTGGCGGAAGCCGATGCAGTGACCAGCTTCATGTGCAAGAATAGTGGCAAGGTAGTTAGTACCAGGATTAGAGCCCAGATAATCTGAATTTACTTTAACGCTGTTATATGGATTACCATTTGATGGGAAACCAGCTGAAGCAAGGTAAGTAGAGCCAGACGGAGCTTTAGAGAAAAGAATCTCGTAGTTAGATGATACACGCTGAAACTTGATTCTTAAGTTCTCTGCATTGTAGCGGCGGATTGCCTCATCAAGCGCTGTTACATAAGAAGAAGGAAGACTTGTAGTAATCGCTACACGGATTGTGCGGCTAGTGCTACCAACGTAAACCAGATTGTTGGTGCGGTATTGCTCCGACTCACCCACACGTACGGCCTTCTCGTCGTATGCGGTTGCCAGATCCTTCTCACCTAAGAAGATATCACCTTCTACGATATAGCCTCCTTCAACCTTCTGCACATTTTGGTTGTTGAAGCCCATTGCAGTTATCTGATTCAGGATTTGCTCAGATACTTCTGCCTTGTTCGTAATTTCTTCTTCTTGTTGGCAAGAAGAGAAGCCAAGCACAACTGCCAAGGCAGCTACAGCAAGTAAACGGGTTACTTTCATAAACATTAAACAATTAAAAGTTAGACATATAGGTTAATAAAACAGAAAATACTTGGATAAAGACACAAAAATTGGCTAGTGCCTCTGCAAAACACAGGTACCGGAGCCAACTTTAAGTTGGTATCATAGATGAAGGTTGGAGGGAGAAGCTTAAACATCGGCACGAACAGGCTTGCAAACCTTAAGAACTATTGTGCAGATGTTAGTAGGATAAAAGTATTGGATAACATCCTGTAAAAACAGGAATAATTGCAACAAAAGGTAACACAGCCTGCACTGCCCCCATATTGCGCAATTCAGCAATCTTAAAAGAAAATCTGATCAAAACCCGCTATTAAACAACAGAAAAGTAACATAATACAAATCTGCAACTATGTTTCAAAGAGACTCTTTTTTTTGTGCAGTGTGTGGCAGTAAAGTATAAAACAACAGGCCCCTGCAAGTATAATTTGCGGGGGCCTGTTAAGAGAGCATTAAGCCAGATTAAAGAATATTGTTTATCTGCTCCTTTATCTTCTCCAGTTCCTCTTTCATCTCTACCACATAATGTTGTATGGTGGCATCGTTGGCTTTAGAGCCGATGGTGTTAATCTCACGGCCAATTTCTTGCGATATAAAGCCAAGCTTTTTACCAGTGGGCTCTGGCAAGTAAACCGTTTCCGTGAAGTAGTGCAGGTGGTTGATCAGCCTTACCTTTTCTTCGGCAATATCCAGCTTCTCCATAAAGTATACCATCTCTTGCTCAAAGCGGTTCTTGTCGAAGCTTTCCGAGTTAGAGATTTCAGTCAGGTGGCCTCTTACTCGGTTACGGATGTTTTCCATGCGCACTGGATCGTGCTTATCGATCTCAGCCAGCAGAATACGGATACGGTCTATGTAAGCCATAATTTCTGCGGTAAGTGCTTTGCCTTCGTCGGCACGGAAAGTATTTATACTTTTCAGCGCCTCCTCCAGCAGGGGCTGCACTATGCTCCAATCCGCATCGCCTGCTTCCTCGTCCTGCTCCTGCTGCAATACCTCTGGCATGTGCAGGGCCAAACGGAACAAATCCTGTTTAGAGGCGCCCACTGCATCGGCAGCCTGGCTTAACTCATTATAGTATACTTGCAGCAGCTCGCGGTTAATGTTGTTCTTGGCTTTCTGCGATTTGTTTTTTGAGTAATCAACAGTGACAGATACTTTGCCTCTTACCAATGCCTTCGTAACCATATTCCGAATCTCATACTCTTTGTCGTTCAGATAGCGTGGTGTGCGAACGTTCAGGTCCATCCCCTTAGAGTTTAGAGATCGAATCTCAACACAAATAGAATACTGATCAGAATCAAGGCGGGCACTGCCGAAGCCTGTCATGGATTGCAACATAATCTTTACTAAATATGGTACGCTGGCAAATTAGGCATAATTATTCACTTTTGCGTGGCACAGCACCTGAAAGCTTCTTCACATCATTTTAAGTATGCGGCCAACACAGCTAATTTTCCCTTGTACATTAAATTTGGTGTCGTTGTTTCTTTAAGCCTGATGGGACCAAGATGTAGATACTGTACGGTAACTCAAAAATTCATACTTTTGCATCCATAATGATGAATGCACTCTTCTTCAAGTCTCTTACTCCGCCGTGAGTTCTTAGCATCCAATCCTGCTTAAAATTTGTTTGCCTGCTTGCGCTTGCAACTGTAAGCGTATGGCGTTAACCTGAAGTATAGCCTAATGCTATTTTTCGCATTCATTCTTCACTATTAGTACATTTCTTTTACTTACATATGAAGCCTTTTTTACGCTTATTCGACTTCAGTAAAAAAGTCGATTATAAAATTGAGGTACTGGCAGGCCTTACCGTTGCCATGACCATGATTCCAGAGTCTCTCTCTTTTGCAATTATTGCCGGCTTTCCTCCTCTGGTAGGGTTATATGCCGCCTTTATTATGGGTTTGGTAACAGCCGTGTTTGGCGGCAGGCCGGGCATGATATCCGGTGGAGCAGGCGCAACGGCTGTGGTTCTTATTGCGCTAATGCAGTCGCATGGGCTGGAGTATGTTTTTGCCGCTGTGGCACTTGCCGGCGTGCTTCAGATCCTGGTAGGTGTTTTTAAGCTGGGTAAGTTTATTCGCTTGGTGCCGCAGCCGGTTATGTATGGCTTCGTAAACGGTTTGGCGGTTATCATTTTCATGTCGCAGATAGAGCAGTTTAAGACCGTTGTTAATGGCGAAACCACTTGGTTATCAGGAACGCCATTGTACATCATGGCTGGTTTGGTAGCCTTAACCATCGCCATTATCGTGCTGCTACCGCGCATCACAAAAGCTGTTCCTCCATCGTTGGTCGCTATTATCGTGGTGTTCGGCGTTGTGCTGGGCTTCGGCATCGATACGAAGCTGGTAAAAGACATTGCCGCTGTTAGCGGTAGCCTACCGCCGTTCCATATTCCGGAGGTACCTTTAACGCTGGAGATGCTGCAGGTGATCTTCCCATACGCCCTGATTATGGCCGGCGTAGGCTTAACCGAGAGCCTCCTGACCCTGAACCTGGTAGACGAAATTACGAGCACACGCGGCAGCGGCAACAGAGAAAGTATAGCACAGGGTAGCGCCAACTTATTAAATGGCTTCTTCTTTGGAATGGGTGGCTGCGCCATGATCGCGCAGACACTGGTAAACCTGTCGGCTGGCGCGCGTGCACGATTAGCAGGCATAGTAGCCGCTATAACCATTCTGATAATCATACTTGTTGGGGCACCGATAATTGAAAGAGTACCCATGGCCGCTCTGGTAGGCGTTATGGTTATGGTTGCTATAGGCACGTTCGAGTGGATAAGTTTCAGGATCATCAATAAAATGCCCAGGCATGATGTGTTTGTAGGTATACTTGTGGCCGCTATTACCATTTGGTTGCATAACCTAGCCCTGGCCGTACTTATAGGTGTAATTATAGCGGCCCTAGTATTTGCCTGGGAAAGCGCCAAGCGTATAAGAGCCAGAAAGTACGTGGATGCACACGGTGTAAAACACTATGAAATGTATGGCCCGCTTTTCTTTGGCTCTGTAGCTGCTTTTACTGAGAAATTTGACGTACTGAATGACCCTGAAGAAGTGGTGATAGACTTTAAAGAAAGTAGGGTGGCCGACATGTCTGGGATTGATGCGCTTAACAAGCTTACGGAACGCTATCATAAGGCCGGCAAAACATTACACCTGAAGCACCTGAGCCCCGACTGCCTGCTACTGTTAAAGAATGCAGATAAGGTGATTGATGTAAACATTCTGGAAGACCCACACTATGCCGTAGTTACAGATAAACTGGCTTAGTACAAGTATAAAATACATTTGCTTACGGCGGCTATACTTGAGCAAAGTATAGCCGTTGTTTTTTTATATCAGCCCCGTTGCAAGGCCAAGTGCTACAAGTATAAGCATAACGGCCACTATCATTTGCAGCGCCTGTATTGTTACTTTCTTAAGGAGCTTGTTGCCCAGTAGCGCCCCCGCAAACGCCGAGACCGTAGCAGCAGCCAACAGCGTATAGTTTATACTTTGCTCCGGTGCAAAGATCAGTTTACCATATACACTAATGCGGCTGGCATCAATAAGGCAAGCTATAACCACTCCCGTTGCTATAAAAGCCTCTTTGCTTAAACCTAGTTTAATTAAAAAAGCACTGCGCAACGCACCTTGGTTACCTGAAAGCCCGCCAAAGAAACCGCTAAGAACGCCTCCCACAGGCAAATACTTTGGATCGAAAGAAAGCGTCGCCAACCGGGGAAGCAGATCAAATAATGCAAATCCGATCATCAGCAAAGCCACAATAAGTTTGACCGGCGTGATGTAGAACTCCTTTGCGCCTAAAGTATAACTTGCCAGAGGCTCCCATTCTGATATGATAGCAAGCAAAGCAGCACCGGCAAAGGCAGCTACAATAGAGGGTAAACCAAACTTGAGCACCACCGGCAGCTTTGCATGTCTCCCTACCAAAGTCAGCTTGAACAGGTTGTTCAGGAAGTGGACAACTGCCGTTAAGGCAATGGCAATATCAATCGGAAAGAACAGGGCAAAAACAGGCACCAGCAATGTACCCAAACCAAAACCAGAGAAAAAAGTTAAGCCGGATGCGATAAAAGCAGTAGCACAGATAAGCAGGTAATCCATCCAACAAAGTATGTTATGGTATCAGTTTATTGGCTGCATCGATCATGGTCAGTACTTCGCCGGGGTGTTTGCCCACACGCTCAGCGCGCTCTTTACCCAATCGCACCATCACAATGTTCTTCTCCGGGATCACGATAATGTACTGCCCCAGTATGCCGCGCGCGTAAAAAACGTCCTGTCCTTTATAGTTTGGCAGCAGCCACCATTGGTAGCCATAGAAATCAACCTTTTCCTGGTCTCTTTCATCTACCAGGCCATTAGGTGTAAGGGATGCCTTAACGTATGCAGGAGGCACAATGATATCGCCGTTCCAAACACCGTTCTGCAAGTATAGCTTACCTAAGCGGGCAAAATCGCGGGCATTGGAGTAGAAACAGCAGTAGGCTTTTTCTATCCCATCAGGCCTGTCCAGGCTCCATTCTGCGTCTTCTGCGGCACCCAATGGCTTCCAGAGTTTTTCCTCTGTCAGTTCGCTCAGGCTTTTGCCGGTGGCAGCTTTCAGCACTAGTCCCAGCACCTGCGTGTCGCCGCTTTTGTAGCTAAACTGTCTGCCTGGCTCCTCTACCGCCTCCAGTCTATCGATTACCTTCTTCAGGTCGGAGCCATAGTAAGCCTCTGTTGTAACCGACAAAGGGCTGCTGTAAGACTCGTCCCAGTTTAGCCCAGAGCTCATCCACAGTAGATGCTTTATTTTGATTTTGGATTTATCGCCTTCTCTAAACTCAGGCAGAAAATCGGCTACAGGCTGCTCTACACTTCTGATTTTTCCTTCTTTTATGGCCACGCCAACCAGCATGCTCACGATACTTTTAGCCATCGAAAAGGAATTGCTCAGCGACTTCGCAGAGTAGCCATCCCAGTACTGTTCGTAAAGTATGGAGTCGTTGTGGATCAGAAGAAAGGCGACAGACTGGATATCCAGGTGCTGTTGCTCCAGGTCTTCGGGCAGGCTTAGTTTGTTGTAGTTTTTTGCCAGCGGCCATGGCTGCTCCTTTCGGGGGGCGTCTATTTCGCGCTGGTCAAATATGTTGCGGTCATCTATGTCAGCAAAGTTGTACACTACTGCTTTGTATAGGTAGTTTTTATCAGCCATGTGTATCCAGGCTGCCCCTAACATAAGCAGCAGTATAGCGCCAGCACCATAGCGCTTTGTCTTTCTATTCATGCAGAATTTTTAGAAGTCGTACCCTAAGGTGATATAGAACTTAGGTCCTTTACGCTCGTAATCCTCTTCGCCCCAAGCTACATCCAGCTTGCCATACACACCCAGCAAGGTAGTGCGGGCACCAACACCATAGCCCAGCAAGAACGGGTTACGATAGTTGATCACCGTAATTTCGAACGGATCTACTTCTGTAGGGCTTCTTCTGCCACCGACTACACGGGTGTTGATGGAGTTATTACCTGTAAAAGGGTTAGATCCGTTGTAGGCAGAACCAGCATCGGCAAAAGCTGTAAACTGCAGGTTACGGAAAAAGCCAGAAGGTATAGGACCACTGTACAGGTACTGCACAATCGGAATGCGCAGCTCTGCATTTGCCATAAGGTACTTGGTACCATTACGCGTGTTAAAGCTAAAACCTCTTAGCGGCGTGGCATACTCTAGGTAAAACAAATCGGCCGGCGACTGTATCAGGATATCATTCTGCTCGGATTCTTCGTCATCATCAGCCAATAACCAGTTGTCCATGCCGCCAATTAGGAAGCGTTTGGGAGAGTTGCCGAAGAATGAACCATAGCCAATACGAGTAGCCAGCACAATCTGCCGGTGCAGTTTCTGATAGTGGCGTAAATCCACATAAAACTTACTAAAGCTAACAGCAGATTCGTCAAAACCTTGCAGGGAAAGTATACCGGCTTTCATACGGGTACCTTCGCGCATGTTTACACCTGTAGTTACAGAGTTGTCATACACCAGCTCTATGTTGGCACCACCAAAGTTGGTAATGCTGTCTGGCGTTGAGAAGCTGTTTACAAAAGTGAACCTGGTGTTTACAAACTTAGGCTGCGCTCTGATGCTAGTGCTATGGCTAAGCGGGTAAACCAGCGTTGGCGAAAATTCATTTTTAGAGAAACGAAGCTTTGCACCTGTCTCTGGCACCTCGGTAAGTATGATATCGCGACGGAACTGCATACCTAGGTCTACCCTGTTTTTCAGGTTCATATACTCTGCCCATACACGGCTTGTCTCTAGGTCTGTTCTTATAAACGCGCTGCCTCTAATATGGTGGTTTTCGAAGAGGTCGCTCATGTTAACCCCGGCAACTATACCAAATCCCAGCTGTGGGTCGGCATAAACTGATGTAACAATCTCGTGCACGCTAAAACGCACATCATAATCCAGTGGCCCTGCAATTTGTAGGTTAGAGGCCGGGCGCCTAGCCACTATTGGAGAGGCTTTTGTGCTGTCTGTTTTAGCTACCTGTTTTTGTTCGGTGCTGAACTGGTAGTTATCAATATTAATTTCCCCCTCTGTTCTGGCAGTTTTTTTCTTCTTGCTTTCGCTTTCCAGTAACTTTCGGGTAGCGGCAGATTGCTGCGGTGCTCTTACTCTTGTCTCCAGTATGATCTGGCGCGATGTTTTGGGCAGCTCATCCAGCGTAGTAGCAGTAAAGTTTGGCAGCAGGTACACAAAGTCACGGGAACGGTCTTTTGCTACAAAGGCTAAAGTATTGTTGCTGCTCACATAGTCATAATCGTCAATCCCCTGCATGAAGTTTGTAAGCGGCGTACTGGTGCCTGTGCTCAGGTTGTAGCGGTACAAACTACGTATGCCGCTTGCTTCGCCCAGATAAATCAAATTACCGTCTTCTGTTGCACGCGGTCTTAACTCGCTGGCTACAGTATTGGTAAGCTGTTTCAGGTTAGCACCTTGCGCATCAAGTAAAAAAATATCGTAGTTATTAACTACACTGGCAAAGGTGGCATCAAGTGTCGCCCCTGTAGTATCTACCCAGCGGTTAGAGCTAAATGCAATTCCTCCCTGTCCGCCACGCAAGAACGTTGGCTGGATATCATCAAAGATATCTTTCGTGAGCTGCTTCTGTAAACGGCCGTTGGCTGTAAGTATAAATATGTCTGTCTGTCCGTCTTTTAAGGCACTAACTACTATGCTTTGCCCGTCTTCAGAGTAGTTCATGTCGTAAACCTGCGCAAACTGCTCGAGGGTAACGGCAGGCGTGGTTAGGTTCTCGTAAAAAGGAAGCAAAGCGTAACGGTCGCGGGCATCTACCTGCCGCAGCGTCATTTTACCACGTCGCGCCTCAATAAAGCCAAGCTGGTTGTTTGAGCGCCATGCCAGCACCGGCAGCTTGTAATCTACCATCTGATCCATGGTTTTGTAGCCTCCGCGCCAAACTACACGGTCTTTTTTGGTGCGAACGTTCTGCACAATTATATTAAAGTTGCCATTATCCATTTCGGCATAGGCAAGCAGCGTACCGGCAGGGTTCAGCACAGGCTCAGAATAGCGGTGGTTCTGTTTGTTCTTGTTAAACAGTCGCGCAGCCTCCGGCATCGTTATCAACCTGTTGTCCGCACTGCTGTTTATCTGCAGGTAATAATTTCTCCAATCCTGCAGAAAGCGTTTGTAAGGGATATTTAAGCTGCTGGTAATCCCAATCTCTATGTCGCGGGTAATGCGGGTAAGGTTAAGTATGTTTTGGATCGAAGTGTAGCCGTAGCGCTCAGCAATATAGTTCCAGATAGACTGGCCGGTAAGTTGAGGATCGCGGGTAAAGAACACCTGCGGATTTTGCTTCGACTCCAGCAGCATGTCGCGCATGTAATTGTCCATGCGTATGCTCCAGCCCTCGGCTGTATAAGCCGACACGCCACTGATAAACCAATCGGGCAGGCGCAACAGGTAACTGCTTTGTAAAGCTTCTTTTAGACTGCCGCCATACATCATATCGTTTAGCAGCAGTTCGGTAAGTGTATAGCTAAGGTCGCGTTTAAATTCGGTCTGGGTGCCTTCGTATGCCAGCTCTATCTTGTTCTTCATGAACAAGGTTTCGCCGCCGATCTGGTATTGCTCATTGTCGAGGCCAATGTTGCTTTGGCGCAGGTCGGTGGTGGTGTTGTAAAGTATGAGCGTTACCTTGGAGTATGGGTAATACCCGATCAGGCTTGTGATGCGCTTCAGCTCTTTTTCAGCGTACTCTGCGGCATTCAATGCTGTCTCCTTGCCTCCGCTGTAGAAGTAGATGTTAAAGTTCTGGGTGCTGTAGAGCTGCCAGTCGAAGTTTTTATATTGAATGCGGCTCTTCCCGAAAACATCGCGGCCAGGCTGGGCCTGCAGGGTGTTAACTGATAAAGAGCACAGCACAAAGAGCAACAATAACCTTGTATAAAAACGCATGCGCTTAGGTTTGATGGTTCTGGTGTTTTATGTAGTCGTAATATAACGAAAAATATCGCGAAATGTGTATCTCCGGGAGCAGGTTGGTTTTGCCTTCTAATGCTTCGGCAAAGTTTTCCGCCAGGTACGGCGACATCATCACACCTTTAGAGCCCAAACCGTTAAACACACTCAGTTGTTTAAAATCCGGATGGGCACCAGCTAGTGGTCGTCTGTCGCGCACAGCCGGCCTGATGCCTGCCCTGTGCCCTACAACCTCAAAATCTTCAGAAGTAATTTGCCTGAAACGCTCGGCCAGCTCTTCTTCACCTGATTTTGTAGGCACCTCGTCGGCCTCACGCCAGTTGTAAGTTGCACCTATTTTAAAGCGGCCTCCTCCTATCGGAACAACGTAAACGGCTTTATTATAGATGCATTCCGGCTCAAAATTATGCGTTTGCACCTCCAGCACCTCTCCTTTGGTTGGCTGCAGCGGCAACCACTTAAAGTATGGATTTTTAACCGCCTGGTAACCCTCACAGAAGATAAGGTGCCTGGCCGCGATACCTTTATATTGCACGCCTGCATCTGTTAAACCCAGATGTTCGATGTTAAAGCGCTCCGGCAACAGGAGGTTTTGCTCCTGCAGTTCTTTCGTAAGCAAACGCAAAGTTTCTTCTACCTTCAAGTACCCGCCCCTGCTGATCATGATGCCGCCAAAAGGATCGTCTATGCCCGGCTGGTTTATACTTTGCGTGTAAGTGGCGTCAATATATCCTTGCCAACCCTCGCCGGCACTTTTGGCCATCCAGGTATTTTGCTCTTCAATAGAGGAAAAGATTTTATAGATAGGCTTCCGGATGTAAAGCTGCTGCCCGTAGCGCTGCTCCAACTCGCTATACAGCGCATCCGCTGCCGGAATAAAAACATCTGCCAACCACGATTTTGCAAAGCGCTTTCCGGCAACAGGGTTTACCAGACCTGCCGCAACCTTAGAGGCTGTGTCCACTTTAGGCTCATCAACAACTAAAACACGATGCCCCCTTTTGCGCAAAGTATAGGCTAAAATGGCGCCTGCCAGGCCATGCCCAACAACTACAAAATCGTAATTCATAGAGGCAAGTTACAAGATGTACAGGTGAAATTCGTAACTTAGAAGCCGATTTTCTGGGCCAGAAAGTAAAAAACGACACGAATGAAAGTTACCTGCCTTACCTTTAACCAATTTCAGGAAAACACTTACCTGCTGCACGACGACACAAAAGAGTGCGTGGTGGTAGACCCAGGTTGCTATGACAAACACGAACAGGAAGAACTGAAAAAGTATATCGCAGACAATGACCTGAAAGTGGTGCGCCTGCTGAATACCCATTGCCACATAGACCATGTGCTGGGCAACAAGTTTGTAGCCGATACCTATAACGTAGAACTGGAAATACACCCCGAAGACGAGCAAACGTTGCGCTCGGTGCCAGCCTATGCACCAGTTTACGGTTTCCCGATGTATGCAGAGCAACTGCCTGCCAAGTATTTAAAAGAAGGAGACACGGTTAAATTCGGTAGCACCGAACTGGATGTGATCTTTGCGCCTGGCCACGCGCCTGGCCATGTAGTGTTCTACAACAAAGAAGAGAAGAAGGTAATTGGCGGCGATGTATTGTTCCAGGGAAGTATAGGCAGAACAGATTTACCCGGCGGCGATTTCGATACGCTTATCCAAAGTATAAAGACAAAGCTTTTCACGCTGCCCGACGATGTAACAGTTTACCCGGGTCACGGGCCTGAGACCACCATCGGCTACGAAAAAAAGTATAACCCATTTCTGCGGTAGTATACTTGCCGCCAACAGCACATGAAAAAACATATACCAAACGCCATCACCTGCCTTAACCTTTTCTCGGGCTGCCTGGCTTTATACTTTGCTTTTCAGAACCAGCTCGTGTATACAGCCTACTTAGTAGGCATTGCAGCTGTGTTCGATTTCCTAGATGGAATGATAGCACGAGTATTGGGAGCGTACTCCGAAATTGGCAAGCAACTAGACTCCCTGGCAGACATGGTTTCGTTTGGCGTGGTGCCCGGTACAGTTATGTTTATGCTGCTGCAGCGCACCGGCGAAAGCTTTCTTGGCTTCCCGATAGAGACAGTGGCTTTTTTCGGATTCCTGATAACCATCTTTTCGGCCCTGCGCCTGGCCAAGTTTAACATCGATACCCGCCAGACCACTTCATTTATCGGTCTGCCAACGCCAGCCAACACTATTTTTGTATCCTCGCTGCCGCTCATACTTGAGCATGGCGATTTAATGCACTATGCAGTTATACTTAACCCATGGGTGTTGGTAACCCTTACCATACTGCTGTCTTACCTGCTGGTGGCAGAGTTACCGCTTTTTGCTTTAAAGTTTAAGAACCTTACCTGGCAGGATAACTCAGTCCGGTATATCTTCCTTATTCTGTCTGTTATCCTGGTGGTGCTGCTTCAGTTTGCAGCCATACCACTAATCATTGTATTGTACATACTTCTGTCTGTTGTAAAAAAGGCTTCGCACTCATCAAACTGATGTTGTGCTTTGTCCGAAACTGCTGGTTAAGTATAACCAGCCTGTATTGCTAAAACAGCTGCAAAATCCTGCTGAAATACAATATATTACCCGTAATTTTGTTACTTTGCAAAGGGGTGCTTTGGAGTTAAGCCAAGGCCTCCTGCTTTAACACTATTACGGTTAAATAATGAGGCAATTTCGACTCGTTTTCATTAGCACGTTTTTCCTGCTTTCGAGCTTCTTTACCCATCGTATCAATGCCCAGCAAAGTATAAGAATAAACTGGCAGGGCTACGAAACTGTGCTTCCTGTTGATAACCTGTCTGATAAAGTACCGACTTTTGATGGTGCTACCCTAGATCCCGCTGAGCGCCTACCCTACTACCGTTTTCGTTTACAGCAGCACATCGAGAATTTTTCACTTACCGATGCAGTATACCAGCCTTTCACGGCAGCAGAACAGAAGCTGTTTGGCAAGTATAAATTTGCGGCCTCCCCTGAGGTACATGTAGTAAACAGCACCGAGAATAAAACCCCTGTAGCTGTGGTAACAGTACTGCCTATCCGGCGAAACCCGCAGACAAACCAACTCGAAAAGCTGACATCCTTTAGTTACAAGTATACTTCGGCATCGATAAAAGCGGCTAATGCCCGCGCTGGCGCAACAAGTTATACCAGCAATTCTGTGTTAAGCAGTGGCAACTGGTACAAACTGGCTGTTACATCGTCTGGGGTTTACAAAATAGACAAAGGCCTGCTACAAACGCTTGGCATAAATACACAAGGCCTTGATCCTAAAACAATTCAGCTTTATGGCAATGGCGGCGGTATGCTGCCGCAACCAAATAATATTACCCGTCCTGATGACCTAGTTGAAAACCCGGTAATGGTGATCGGAGAGGCAGATGGCCGTTTTGACGATAATGATTACGTGCTTTTTTATGGGCAAGGCCCACATACTTGGGAATATGACGCTACACAAAAGCAGTTTAAGCATAATTTTAACGTTTACTCTGATACAGCTTTCTATTTCCTGAGAGTGGGCTCGGCACAAGGCAAGCGCATCAGCAGCCGTGCACAGGCAACAGGAGCAACACAAACCATCACCAGCTATAACGAACGTCACTTCCATGAGCGCGACCTGAAGAACATGGTGTTCTCAGGTCGGGAATGGTACGGAGAAGAATTCAGCTCCTTTGTTACATCGCACAACATCAGTTTGCCTATTTCTGATATTGTAGGTGGCTCCGATGTAAAACTTACGGCCTTCCTAATGGCAAATTCACCAGTAGAAAGTGCTTTCACAATTAAAGTCAATAACCAGACAATAGGAACTCAGCCTATCGCTTCGCGTGGCACATACAGTTATCATCCTCAAGGCACTAATAGTATAAAAACCTATACTATAAGCCAGCAAGCATTAGGCTCCCCTACTGCCCTTGAAACTAACCTGGCCTTCGGTACTGGGGGCAGCTCCACCTCGCTTGGTTATCTGAACTACCTGCTGCTAAACTATGAGCGGCAGCTAAGGCTAAAAGGAGACCAAACCAGCTTCAGGTCTGTGGCAAGTATGGCCGCGCCAGTAAGCACCTTCAGAATTACCGGGGCACCGGCTGGTGCAATGGTGTGGGATGTTACAAACCCGCTGGCACCTGTGCTACAGCAAACTGACGCCGGCACCGATATCAGCTTTAGCACTGCTACCGCTACCCTTCGTGAGTTTGTAGTGCTGCAAAGCAATATCAGCAATAAACCCATAGCAGCCGGAAAAGTAAATAACCAGAACCTGCATGCGCAGAACCTAGACGGAAACCTGGATTTTGTTATCATCTCTAACCCACGCTTTTTACAGGAGGCTAACCGGCTGGCAGAGCATAGGCGCAAGCACAGTGGCATGCAAGTACTTGTAACTACCACTACACAGGTTTTTAACGAGTTCTCTTCTGGTGCACAGGATGTAACAGCCATACGCGACTTTATGCGCATGCTGTACAAGCGAAGCAATAAAAGTGGCCATGACCATATGTACCTGCTGCTATTAGGCGATGCCTCTTACGACTACAAGAACCGCCTCAGCAACAACACCAACTTTGTTCCTATCTATGAGTCAAGGCAATCGTTACACCCGATCACCAGTTACTCCTCTGAAGATTATTATGGCTTTTTAGATGACGAAGAAGGCGAATGGATAGAGTCTACTATCGGCGATCACCTGCTGGACGTTGGCATTGGCAGGCTACCTGCAAAATCAGTAGCTGAGGCCTCTACTATGGTTAGTAAGGTTATCAATTACGACAGCCCCTCTCATTTTGGCAAGTGGAAGAGCCGCGTAACTTTACTGGCCGATGACGGTGATTACAACGAGCACCAGAACGATGCGGAGTTTTTGGCTGATTTTCTGAAGAGCAACGCCATCAACTACAACCCTAATAAAGTATACATAGATCTTTACCGGCAAGTGTATGAGGCAAACGGGCAGTCGGCACCGGATGCAGTTGCTGCGCTTAATAAAGCTATTGAGCAGGGCTCGTTAATCACTAACTACACTGGCCACGGAAATGAGGTGAGTCTTGCGTCTGAGCAGTTGATTACCATACCTCGTATAAACAGCTGGACAAACAAAGACAGGCTTACCTTCCTATTAACGGCCACCTGTGAATTCGGCCGCTACGACGACCCAACGGTTGTATCGGGGGCAGAAACAGCTTTGCTTCATCCAAACGGTGGAGCTGTAGGGTTAATTACAACTACGCGCCCTGTTTACTCGAATGGCAACCGCGTGCTCAACCGTAACTTCTTTAAAAGCTTTTTTACACCTGCAACTGGTGCTAAAACACGCTTAGGCGATCTGGTTTTAAACACCAAGAATAACAGCATTACCGACAACATTAGCGGATCCAAGGGGGTTAACAATCGTAACTTCTCCCTACTAGCCGACCCATCACAGCAATTGGCCTCTACTGCTCTTAACACGGAGATTACACACATCAACAATAAGGCAGTAGCCTCAGATACCCTCAGCGCTCTTGGGAAGATTAATCTTAAAGGACAGGTGCGTACAGGTGCAGGTAGTGTTGCTTCTAATTTTAATGGTGAGGTACAGGTAACTGTTTATGAGAAGCCGGTTACACTTAAAACTTTTGGCGATGATGGTTCTCCATCTGTTCCTGTAAGCGTAAGAGAAAACGTGATTTATGATGGCAAGGCGACTATAAAGAATGGCTTATTCGATTTAAGCTTTGTTGTGCCTAAAGATATTGCCTATAATTATGGGCAGGGCAAAATCTCGCTCTATGCCAGCAACCAGCTACAGGATGCATTAGGAGCCAACCAGTCTGTAGTGGTGGGCGGTACGGCTAAAAACGTTCAGGCGGACAACACAGCGCCAACCCTGCAGCTCTTTATGAACGATGAATCCTTTGTATTTGGAGGCACTACAAACAAAGATGCCGTGCTTTTGGCAAAACTTTTTGATGAGAACGGTATTAATACAGCAGGATTAGGAATCGGGCACGAAATAACGGCCATACTTGATGAGCAACGGGACAATCTGCTTGTACTAAATGATTACTATACTTCTGAGCCGGATAGTTACCAGGCTGGGCGCGTAAAGTATACTTTCAAAGATTTGGAACCAGGGCCTCATTCGCTTAGAATTAAAGCTTGGGACACACATAACAACGCGGCAGAAGAATACATAGAGTTTATTGTATCTAATGATAGCAAAATTGCGTTAGAGCATGTGCTGAATCATCCAAACCCGTTCTCTACCAAAACAACATTTCATTTTGATCATAACAGAGCCGGCGACAACCTGGAAATTCAGATTCAGATTTACACCATTTCAGGTAAGTTAGTAAAGACATTAGAGACAACAAGTTATGCAAGTAAAGCACATTTGGCAGAATTAACGTGGGATGGCAAAGATGAATACAATGATGTGCTGGCTAAAGGCGTTTATATTTATAAAGTAAACGTAAGGTCGCAGCAGGATGGCTCTAAAACCTCCAAGTTTGAAAAGCTTGTAATTTTAAATTAAAATCTAACTCAATATTTCTATATTTGGTATAGTGTTATCAACAAACAACCTATGTATAAAAGAAGTACTTTAATAAAAGCTATTGCTTTCGTGTTAGCGTTTGCATCAGCTCCGTTTGCCTTCGCACAATCTACGGTAGGTAGCAATGCAGTAACCACGGCAGTTCCTATCCTAACTGTAGCCCCTGATGCACGCTCTGCTGCTCTCGGCGATGCAGGTGTGGCACTAAGTCCGGATGCCAACGCGCCATTCTGGAACCCAGCCAAACTCGGCTTTGTGCAGAACGACCTGAGTGTTAGCTTTTCTTACTCTCCATGGCTGCGCAACATCGTTGATGATATGTCGCTTAGTTATTTGTCAGGTTACAAAAAATTGAGCGAAACATCTGCGCTCTCTGTTTCTCTTTTATACTTCGATCTGGGTGAGATTCAATTTATAGATGAGCAACGCAATCCTATCCAAGATTATAATCCAAAAGAATACACAGTTTCGGTTGCTTACGGACAGGCGCTTAGCGAAAACTTTAGCTTGGGTATAGGTGCTCGTTTCATTCACTCTAACCTGGCCGGCAATGTAAATGTTGGTGGTTCTACTCAGTCTTTTGAATCAGAACCGGGCAACACCGCTGCAGTAGATGTGGGTGTATACTATAATAAAGATTTGGGTCAGAAAATTAATTTAGCTCTGGCTGGTAATATATCTAACATTGGTGGTAAGATCTCTTATACTACTAAAGACGAGAAAGACTTTTTGCCAACTAACCTAAAACTAGGCACAGCGGTTACTTACAACCTGGATGCTTATAATAAACTTACATTAGCGGTAGATGCAAATAAACTTTTAGTACCATCTCCAGGAGCAGATAGTACGCAAACAGTACTAAGCGGTATATTTACCTCGTTTGGTGATGCGGAAGGCGGTTTCAGCGAGGAGCTACAAGAGGTTAATATCTCTACCGGTGTAGAATACTGGTACAACGACCTATTTGCCGCAAGAGCTGGTTACTTCTATGAGCACCCTGAAAAAGGAGGCAGAAAGTACTTCTCACTAGGTTTAGGACTGCGTTACCAGAAATTTGGTATCGATGCTGCTTACCTGATTCCTAATGATCAGAATAACCCACTGGCACAAACCCTACGATTCAGCATTGCGTTGAACCTAGAATAACTGAACGACAAGATAATAATGCTTGATAGAACAAAAGCTCCAGAAATACACGAAATAGATGCGGTAACACTCCAAATTGCTGAAGTAACTAATTTAGACAATGGAGTACGTCTGCATAGCATCATAAGCGAAACCCAGCCTGTCATCAGGCTGGATTTTGTTTTTAAAGCCGGTAAGTGGTACGAAGAAGAAAATGGCGTATCCGACTTAAGCTCTAAAATGCTACTGGAGGGCACAACTAACTTAACAGCTAAGCAAATTGCTGAAAAGGTAGCATTTTATGGTGCTTCATTAGATATTAATCATGGCTATGACAGAACAGAAATTACGCTTTACTGCCTGGCTAAATATATAGGTGAGTTATTACCTATAGTTATCGATGTACTAGAAAATCCATCTTTCCCTGAAAGCGAATTTGACCTATTAAAACAACGCTCTCAGCAAAACCTAAAAGTACAAAGGCAAAAGAACAGCTACTTGGCAACCCATGCTTTCACAAAGCAAATATATGGCAACAGCCATCCTTATATCTTTGGATATGATGAACAAGATCTCGATAAAGTAGACCTCACTAAAGCTAAGGAGTTTTATAAGAAAAATTTCATTTCACAGGAGCTAGAAGTGTTTGCTTGTGGTGCAGTTGATAAAGTTATGCATCAGCAGCTCACATCACTTATAAACAAGCTTAAACTGAACAGAGCTAACTCTGGTGTAGCGGGCTCAGAAGGCATCAATAGAGAAAAGGTGGCATTACCTGTTAAAAATGAGCTGGTAGAGATGCCTGAAAGTTTACAGTCCTCTATTCGAATCGGTAAGCAGTTCCCAATGATGACAAGCAACGACTATCAGAAGCTGCTAGTGATGAATGAGATATTTGGAGGTTACTTTGGCTCCAGACTCATGAAAAACATTAGAGAGGATAAGGGCTATACTTATGGCATCTACTCTGCCATTTCTCCTAAGGAGCATGATACACTTTTCTTTATAGGAACAGATGTTAAAAGCTCAGTTACTGAAGATACTATCAATGAGGTTATGAAAGAGATTTCACTGCTTCAGAACGAACTAGTACCAGAAGAGGAATTAGAGACGGTAAAGAATTACATGCTAGGCAAATTCCTAAATGACATAGCTACCATTTTCGAGCAAGCTGACAGGTATAAAAGAATTGTTCTGAATAATCTTCCGCAGAACTTCTACAACAGTTACGTAGCCACAGTTAGGAATATAACTACAGAAGAAATTCAGCAACTGGCTCAACAATACTTACAGGAAAAAGACTTACATATTGTAGTAGCAGGAAAGTATAGCTAATAAAGCAACACGACCTATAAATGAAAAGAGCCCAACAAGTGGGCTCTTTTCATTTATAGGCTACCTAGAATTAGGGAAAACATATCTTAAAAATTTATGAAGATACAACTTTAGAATCATTGCACAATAGCTTTTATTCATAACAAGATCTATCAAGCTAGTATAAAAGATAAGTAAGACTAAATAGAGGATGTATACTACCACACTATTACCAGAGAATAAAATGCGGTTTTACTTTTTGCACTATATCTAAGAAGCTGCTTATTGCTGTTACGAATGTGTGAGCAGTCAAATTATCTTTCCACTCATTTAATTAAACCTCTCCTTACTTTGTCTTCAAAACGCATCAGTCCCGGCTCTTGTAGCGGGTTGCGTTAGGGTGGGGTGAATGAAAAAAGGGGCAGCGGGATTTCTCCTGCTGCCCCTCCTGTTGGGGTTGGCGGCCACCTACTCTCCCGGGTGTGACCCCAGTACCATCGGCGCGTCCGGGCTTAACTTCTCTGTTCGGGATGGGAA
>NZ_JACRVF010000004.1:0-306289 GCF_014306105.1 Pontibacter cellulosilyticus
GCTATTACACCATCAATGTGTCTGTCAGATCCCGGCCTCTTGCTGCCCTCCCCGAAAGGAAGGGCGAATCAATTTCCTTACTTAATTATGCTATCTGTCTCTTGCAATCTCTCAAAGAACTTGCCAAGGAACTACTTTCCTTGCCTGAGCGCCGCACCCGGCGCTTGTTGTTTCTCAACCCCTTTTGAGCCGTTCACTCGTTTGCGGGGTGCAAAGCTCGGAAATCTTTTCCGGTTTGCCAAAACTTTTTTCAATCTTTTTTTTCTCTCTTTCGCCTCCGAGCTGCTCTCTTCGGCGGGCTGCAAAGGTAAGAACTTTTTCTCTATCCGCAGCAATCTTTTCTCAATCTTTTTTCCGGCCTTTTCTCCGAGGAACGCCTCTTCGTTTTTCGCCGCCGGCCCTCTTTCAGAACCGGGATGCAAAGGTAAGAAGAGTTTCGGAAACCGCAAACTTTATTTCAAGTTTTTTTTCGGCCGCTTCTCAGAGGAAAACCGCCTTCCAAAGCAGCCAGGCCGCCTTTTCAAGCACTTACCCTTCAGTCTCACGAACCCGTCCCTGCCGAACCGGGATGCAAAGGTAACAAAGGTTTCCCGACTTGCAAGCACCGGCTAAACTAATATCTTTACTATTTCAGCAACCTGTTGATTTTGAGGCTAATTATTTTTGATTTTATTTTTCAGGCTGCTCTTACTTCCGCGGCTGATAACTAACAGCTGTTATACTTGCCGAAGTTCCCGCTATGCCTGCTTTGTTTTAGCTACTATATACTATAGTATACTCTGCCTCTCTTCCTTTTCTACAGCGCCGTCTATTACCCCGTTTGCATAATCCTGAAGATAGCTATATCTCTCTGTCAGTTTTCCTCCTTTAGCAATTGTAGCTCTCTCTAACACTCCATCCTTATCACCATTAAAGTAGTGCGGAAACACATGGTCTATTAAATGCCGGCCAAACTCTCTGGATGCATTTCTGGGAAGTTCGCAAGGCAGGTTATCTACGGCCATTATAGTTATGTTGTCTTTTCGGCTGTAGGGTGCCTCCAGTTCACCTGTCTCCGGATTATAATCATATGCCGGATCAGGAATAGTTGTGGCACGTTTGGTAGTAGGTATAGAACCATCCACGTCGCAGGTAATATCTGCTATGGTATCAATCTTGAAATCTGGCTGGCGAGTATCTTCTTCAGTAAAGAGTTTCGGAGCGCGCGGGTCCCAGTAGGCACAGGCCATTAGCAAATCGGTTACTTTGGTAAATTTTCGGAAAGTGCTTTGATACAGTTCTGGGTGTGCATAGAAGTCCGGCGAGTCCCAAACTTCCACGTCTGGTCTGGCATTGTAATCTCCGGATCGAAGTTGTGCATACACAGGCTCTGTGAACTGCTTATATAAGAAGTCGAACACACTTACCTTCCGGATACCCATGTTATCTAATACTTCCATGGCTCCGCCTGCTACACGTCCTCCGCCTGTAACGGCTATTTTAATAGGTGGCAGCTTCACTTTAAAGTACTCCTCTTCCATATCCTCCATCTCGTGGCACAGGTAAGCCGGCCTCAGATCGAAGAGTCTATGCTTTTTACCATAGGTCAGCAGCGCATTATAAGCTCCAACAATACCGGCATAATAACCAAAGGCTACCAACCGCTGGCCTTCCGGAGTAGTTAGCGTTTCATAATCTATCAGCGTGATATTTTTATCAAGTATAGCACGCAGGAGTTTGGCGTTGTGCGGCTGCTTCTTAATAGTATGGGAGAAGAAGAAGTATGTTTTGTTTGGAATGAGCTGCTCGATCGGCACTTCTTTTACCCCCATCAGCACTTCGCAGTCGCTTAGGTCTTCCTGCATCGGAATGTGCAGCTCTTCATACTCTGCATCTGTAAAGCACCGGATATCGCTTGGCTGCACTACAATGTCCAGGTCAGGGAACTCCTGCAAGGCCTCCACACACTTTTTAGGCGTTAGTGGCACACGTTTATCTACAGGTATTTTACCTTCTTTTATAACACCGACTTTAAGCTTGCTCATGGATGGTATACTCTTGAATTGTTAAGCTGATTTTTTTGTTAGGCTGAAGTAAACAAAAGAGCTATCGAAGGCATTATATTTATAGTTAGCGAACCACCTGCGCCTACACCTATTATATATAGGTATAGATGATTAAGACCTAACTATTTAGCCTTGATGCTTCAATATAAGAAACATTTACTATTACTTTGCAGAAAATAAGACGCTGGCGCCGATTTGCTGGCCCGTTAAATTGCTAAACCCATTATTCCCAGTCTATAGATCATTGTTATGATATTTAAAACCAAACCTGCAGACGTGTTTAAGGAGCGCCACAATGGCCCTGACAAAGAGCAGATGCAGGACATGCTTAAGACCATCGGGGTAGACTCGCTGGACCAACTGATTGATGAGACCGTACCGGCCGCCATCCGTTTAAAGAGACCTTTAGATCTGCCAGCAGCTCTGACAGAGACTGAGTTCCTAAACCAGTTCTCGCAGATCGCGAAGCAGAACAAAGTATACAAGTCGTACATCGGCTTGGGTTATAATGACACAATTATGCCTCCGGTTATACTTCGTAACATTATGGAGAACCCGGGTTGGTATACTGCCTATACTCCTTACCAGGCTGAAATTGCGCAGGGTCGCTTAGAGGCGCTGATCAATTACCAGACAATGGTAATGGACCTGACAGGTATGGAGATCGCCAACGCATCGTTGCTGGACGAAGGTACTGCTGCTGCTGAGGCAATGGGAATGTTCTATGCAAACCGCAAAGGCGCACGCAAGAACGCAAACCGCTTCTTTGTATCTGACCTGGTGTTGCCACAGACGATAGATATTCTTGCTTCGCGCGCTACGCCAATCGGAATTGAGTTAGTAATCGGCGATCACCGTGAGGTTGATTTCTCTGACGAGACCTTATTTGGTGCTCTGGTGCAGTACCCTGCTGCCGACGGTGCCATTTTTGATTATACTGACTTTATCGCGAAGGCGCATGAGCAGGAGATGTTTGTAGCTGTTGCTGCCGATATCCTTTCGCTTACTTTATTAACACCTCCGGGTGAGATGGGTGCTGATGCTGTAGTTGGTACTACACAGCGTTTTGGTGTGCCGATGGGCTTTGGTGGTCCACATGCTGGTTACTTTGCTACAAAGGATTCCTTTAAGCGTGTGATCCCGGGCCGTATTATTGGTATTTCTGTAGATGCAGCTGGCAACAAGGCTTACCGTATGGCTCTGCAGACACGTGAGCAGCACATCCGCCGCGAAAAAGCTACTTCTAACATCTGTACTGCACAGGTACTGTTGGCAGTTATCGCAGGTATGTACGCAGTTTACCATGGCCCACGTCGCCTGAAGTATATCGGCCTTAACACGCATGCCTTAGCGCAGCAGCTAGAAAATGGCCTAAAAGCATTAGGATTTGAGCAGCAGAACGAGCAGTACTTTGATACGCTGAAGATCGCTGTTGAAAGTGCCGACATGCAGCAGGCTATACGTACCGAAGCTGAGGCAGCGGGTATCAACTTCCGTTACTTCGGTGAGAATAATATCGGTATCTCACTTCACCAGAACACGAACCTGGCAGATGTAAAAGCTATACTTGCTGTATTTGCGAAAGTGGCTGGTAAATCTGCGGATGTATTAAGTATAGATGCCTTACCAGAAGATACTGAAATCACCTGGTCAGATAAACTGATTCGTACAAGTGAGTACCTGACGCACGAAGTGTTTAACAAGCACCACTCTGAGCACGAGATCCTGCGTTACATGAAGCACCTGGAGAACAAAGACATTTCTCTTGTTCACTCGATGATCTCCCTGGGCTCATGTACCATGAAGCTGAACGCTACTGCCGAGATGATCCCGGTTACATGGCCAGAGATAGGGCAGTTACACCCATTCGCTCCTGCTGACCAGACAAAAGGTTACGCCCAGATCTTTAAGGACCTAGAAGCTTGGTTGTGTGAGATTACTCGTTTCGATGCGGTGTCGTTGCAGCCTAACTCTGGTGCACAGGGCGAGTATGCTGGCCTGATGGTTATCCGGGCGTATCATGAGTCACGCGGCGATCATCACCGTAACATTTCCCTGATTCCATCTTCGGCACACGGTACTAACCCAGCTTCTGCGGTAATGGCCGGCATGAAAGTGGTGATCGTGAAGTGCGACGAGAAAGGCAACATTGATGTAGTTGACTTGCGCGCTAAGGCTGAGCAGTATAAGAATGAGCTGTCTTGCTTAATGGTGACCTACCCATCTACACATGGTGTTTATGAGGAGAGCATCATCGAGATCTGCCAGATCATACATGACAACGGTGGCCGTGTTTACATGGACGGTGCCAACATGAACGCTCAGGTAGGTCTTACTTCTCCGGCACACATTGGTGCTGACGTTTGCCACCTGAACCTGCACAAGACTTTCTGTATCCCTCACGGTGGTGGTGGTCCTGGCATGGGCCCAATCGGTGTGGTAAAAGACCTGGCCCCGTTCCTGCCTGGTCACGCTGTAGTTGACCTGGGTCGTAAAGATGCTATCAATGCAATATCTGCTGCGCCTTGGGGTTCTGCATCTATCCTGCCTATTTCTTATGCTTATATAGCTATGATGGGTGGCGAAGGCTTAACAGAAGCTACGAAGGTTGCTATCCTTAATGCGAACTACATGAAAGCGCGCCTAGAGAAGCACTACCCTGTACTTTATGTAGGTGCTAATGGCCGTTGTGCGCACGAGATGATCCTTGATTGCCGTGAGTTCAAAAAGTATGGCGTAGAGGTAGAAGATATTGCGAAGCGTCTGATGGACTACGGTTTCCATGCGCCTACGGTATCGTTCCCGGTAGCGGGTACGCTAATGGTAGAGCCAACTGAGTCTGAAGCACAGGAAGAGCTGGATAGATTCTGCGATGTGATGATCTCGATCCGTGAGGAAATACGTGAGATCGAAGCTGGCAAAGCTGACCAGAAGAACAACGTGCTGAAGAATGCGCCGCATACGCTGAAAGTAGTAATGGTAGAGAACTGGGAGAGACCTTACTCTCGTGAGAAAGCTGTGTTCCCAATGCCATTCCTGCGCGACAATAAAATGTGGCCAACTGTTAGCCGCATCGACAGCGCGTATGGCGACCGTAACCTGGTTTGCTCTTGTGCTCCAATTGAAGCTTACAATGAGAATGGAAACGAGATGGTAGCTATCGGCTAATCCACTCCTGACTTATACTTTAAAAGCCTGATCCTCGCGGTCAGGCTTTTTTATTTACACACCAGCAAAATGTCCATCCACTAAACTAAAAGAGGGTGTGCCCAATAAAGACATGCCTCTTAAAGAAAGCTCTACAGCCGCCCCGTATAAATTAATACATGTTAATACAAACCTTAAAACCTTTAAAACTATGAAGAAAGCTACAACACAAGCACAGCTGCTCTTGTTGGGGCTGTGCTTTCTAATTTTAGGCTGTGCACCTACCGTTGATGTAAACACAGACTACGCACAGGATGCCAACTTTAGCCAATACCAAACCTTTAGCTTTTACCAGGAGCAACCAACTGAAGCAAGAGCAACTTCTGGCAACTATGACACTATGCTTGACCAGCGACTAAAATCAGCCATTCGTCAATCTTTAGGAGCACAGGGGTTAAATTATGATGCCAGCAACCCGGATCTTAAAGTTGCATATGACGTGGCCGTTGATACTGAGACGGAAGTAAATACGAACTATGCATACCCCCGTGGCTTTGGCTATGGCTATAGCTACTGGTATGGCTATCGTTATAACTATGGCTTTAACCGATTTCCAGCTACCTATAAAACTATCAACCAGTACAAACAAGGCACAGTGGTAGTCGACTTAGTTGACACTGATACCAATGAACTGGTTTGGAGAGGTGTAGGAGAGGCACCTGTAGATATGGCAGGCAGCATTACCCAAGAGAGCATCAATACAATTGTCAGTGATATTCTTAAAAAATACCCTCCTTCAGGTAAATAATCACACTTTTCTTATTTAGCCGCACCAGGTATCCTTCATTATATTATAAATGGAGGATACCTTTTTTATTTTATAGACTTGCTTCGCCTCACCTAGACTGTTCAAAGAACCAAGGACAATCCCCCAATCTAGATGAAAGTAAACTGTAATCACTATACCTACAACTCTATAATGTAGTATTACCCACAATCATCACCACAAATCTTGATTTATAGTCAGTTGAAAGATTAAATTTTCAATTAAAGTAAAATTTTTATGAAAAAATTTAATTTCAAAAAGTTATACTATAACACCAACAAAAGTAGCTTTAACTCGTAACACAGCAAACACTAACCACAAAAGTACAATTCGCATAACACATCATAGCATTTTACGAAGTATGCTTTAAACAAAATATATAAAGCATGCTATGTAATTATGATTTGCTTTTATACCTTTGTGCCGTCAAAACAAAAACCTGAACAATAACAATATTAGGTATGAAGAAATTGCTAACTGCGACACTTACTTTAGTAGTTATACTAGTAATCAGCGCGCAGGCGTCTGCACAGGTTGCAACATTTAATAGCTTATCACTTCATTTTTCTAATACTATACTAACCACTGCCCAATACCAGCAGGTACTGGAAGGCACAAAACCTAATAAACAGATCGTTGAAGATACTCCTGGTAAACAAGCTTTGGTTGCCTTACCTGCTACAGGCTATGCGTTTGGAGACAATACACTAAGCGAGCCTGCAGAAATACTGGCTACTCCTGTGTCAGAGGCAGAACCAATGGCTATAGCACTTGACAACTGGATAAACAAAGAGCTTGCCTTGCAACAGCCAAAGCGCCGCGGCAAAAACTAGCTTTCAGCCTTTCTAAGCTATACTAAACAAACCCCGTTTCCCGTTGTTTAGCCGTAAACTCTCTTGCAGCGTATAGCTACCCAAGAGAGCACCTACAGCTAAAACTATGACGTTACTTTTACACACTCCTCTAATTAAGGTTAAAGCAACGATTTTACTTCTGACCATACTTCTCTTCGCAGGTTGCGCACCTATTATATCAGTACAAACCACTTTTGATCCTTCTGTAAATTTTAAAGTATACCAAACGTTCATGTGGCATCCGGCTGAAGTGCCGGCGCCAAAGCAAGGCAGCAGCGGCCCACTTTACAGCACGTTACTCGATCAGCGCGTTAAAGAAGCCATTGCCAGCGAACTGGTTAAGAATGGAATAACCCCAGACGCAGACAACCCCGGATTGATAGTTGCCTACGACATTGCCATAGAGCCTACCCAGGAAATGGTCAGTATTAATTTAGAGAACACCAACTTTGGCTATGGTTACAGCTATTGGTATGGCTACAGGTACAGATACGACGGAGACGGCCTGCAGAACTTTAAGAACATCGGAACTTACAAACCAGGCTCACTTGTGGTAGACCTGATAGACCGCAACACAAACCGCGTAGTATGGCGAGGTGCCTTAGATGCAGGCATAGACCCGGTAACGATAGACATTGATAAAATAAGCAGGTCTGTTGCCAGGGTTATGTCGCAGTTCCCTCCTGTGCCTAGCACTGTGCGGTAAAGTATAAAGGCACCTACAATTTATAACTTAGGTTAAGACCAACATAGTAATTTCGATCAGGGGCTGGTTGGTAAAAGCGGCCACCAAATGCATTTAAATCATTGCCCAAGCTATACTTCTTATCGGTAAGGTTATCTACGCCTCCAAAAACCTCTAGCCCAAACTTACTCCCCAAGCTGCGTTTTATGCCGGCCCGTGCGCCAAGTATAAAATAGCTATCCGCATAAACAGTGTTCTCATCGTTCAGCGGCAACTCATCTACGTAATTTGATGTCAAGTTAACATATAAGCCAATTTTAGTAGTTACGTCCAAACCTGCGGCAGCTACATGTGGCGCTACACCTGTAAGTTGGTTTCCGGAGAGATCTTCCTCATCTTTCTGGTAGTCTTTAAACCGGAAGTGGCTGTAAGTATAGCTGCTCCATAGTTTAACAGAGCTTAACTGCTGCTCAGGCTGCTCCAGCAAAGTATAGGCAGCGTTTAGTTCAAGCCCTTTCTGACTGGTGGAGCCCACATTACGGAATACCGCTACACTCGACACATCCTGCCGGCTCACAATCGTCTCCTTCAGTCTGAAGTAAAAGCCTACCACATCGAAACTTAACTTACCGGCGAAACCACGAATGCCAGCTTCGTAGTTTGTGCCCTTCTCTGCTTCCAGTTCTTCGTTCAGGGTGCCATCTGAGGTCAGGATCTCTTCTTCGGTGGGAGGAGAGAAGCCGGAGCTTATACTTGCATGTGCCGATATCTTATCATTTAGCCGCTTAAGCAATGCCACTCTTGGCGAAAGCACTGCCTCGAAATCGCGGTTATACTTATAGTTGCCGCTGCTTACCTGCTGCAGTCTGGTTATTTCATACTTTGTATCATTCAGGCTAAGCGCAGCAGTGGCGATAATGGAGGCCGGCAACTCAAACTCGGCCTGCGCAAAGGCAAAACCTGTTTTAGCCACAACCTCGTCGTCTGTTCGGAGACTGCCGGGAGTGCCACTGTTATTATCGTAAGTACGGGCCACTTCAAAACCCCTCTGGAATTCGGCGCCTAAGGTAAAGGTTGATCTTATGCTTCCTAAATTAGCGGTATAGGCAAAGCTGCTGCGTGCGCCAATTTCCTGGTTTGTATTGCGTTCGTAATCGGTGTTAAACGGGTTATCCTTGAACTTGTGCAGGCCATACACTGCTGTAGTATTGCGGAGGTAATCATTGAATCTGTATTCCTGCTTCAGGCCCACATTTATACCTTCCAGATCAATCGAGGCATTTTGCTTTACACTGCCAAACTGCCCTCCGCGCACCTGTCTTGGGTTTTCTTGGTACTGCTCCAAGGTTAAGCCACCCGGTAGCTCATAGTATAAATCAGAATAGATTAGATTGGCGCTGATTGTGCGTTTTTCAGAGGGCGTGAATTCAGAGGAGATGAGCAGCACATCACGGTCCACGGCCGACTGCTCGCGGTAGCCATCGTAGAGCTGCTTGGTGTACTGCACCAGTATGCTGCTATTTTCTGTGCCTATACTTGCCGCGGCTGTATGTTTCCGGAACCCATAAGAGCCAACAATGGTGTTGAACTGCAGTGATCTTTCGCCGGGAGCGGCTCTGCGCGGTTCCAGCAGCACCGTACCCCCTGTACCTGCCCCGTAAATACTGGCAGTAGGGCCTTTCAATATCTCTATTCCTCCGATGTTAGCTGCATCCAACAGGTTTAAGGCCGTAGTACCGTTAGCCTCTGTAAACGGAATGCCATCAAAGTATACTTTCACGTTCCGAATGCCATAGGGCGAGCGTAGCGTACTGCCCCTGATGGATAGCCTATAGCTTGCAGGGGCTCTTTCTTCCATACGTACCCCAGGCACTGTATTCACAGCCCTTACTACAGAGCTTTCGTCAAACCTTTCTATACTTGCCCTGTCAATTATACTTATAGCACCGGCGGTTTCAAGCAGAGGTCGATTGCTTTCGTAGCCTGTAATGGTTACCTCCTGTAGCTTGGCGGCACCTGGCTCTAATAATATCCTTAGCTCCTGATCCGAAACTGGCAGTTTTATACGTTGCAGTTTGTAGCCGATCATACTAAAGATAAGCTGCTCCGCACTAAAAGAGGTTGCCAAGCTAAAAGAGCCGTCTGCTGAAGTATAAGTCTGGTCTCCTGCATCTGTTGCTATGGTTACGCCTTCTAAAGGTAAAGCGGTAGCCGCATCGAGTACAGTTCCACGTAAAACGTTTTGCCCAAAAAGCAGCTGAGGCAGGAGCAACAGAAAAGTATAGATTAGTAGTTTTAGTCTCATAGTAAGGGTAATCATGCAATGAAAACGGAGATGCAGCTCTAAAGTTTAACTGATGCCATGCCTCTATGCTAGCTTTGGCCTCCTCCGTAACAAAACCCATCTGCTGCTTGTATTATTTCATAGTACAACACGGCGCCTTGCCTAACTACAAATTTAGCTTATACTATGAAAACAACTACCTCGCTACTTGCCACAGCTTTGCTATTAGCACCAGTCCTAGCCTTCGCACAAGATACCAAAAAGCCTATCTCTGCCTCCATAGAAGGAAACATTTTTAAACCGGCCAAAGTACCTGCCACCGATGAACACGTGCGCCAGCTTAAAGTGCCCACAGGATTTACCATTACAAAGTTTGCCGAAAACCTCAATAAGCCCCGCATGCTGGCTGTGCACACCGATGGCACCGTGTATGTAACCGACCGCGACAAAGGCACCGTAACCATGCTCCGCGACACGAACAAAGACGGGAAGTCTGATCAGCAAAAGGTTGTGGCCACCAAAGAAGGAATGCATGGTATTGCGCTACGTAATAATAAAGCCTACCTCGTAACGGTAAACGAGGTATATACTGCCGACATCAACAAAGATGGCACATTAGGCCAGCTAAAAATGATTGCTGACAAACTCCCAGATGGCGGACAGCATGCAAACCGCACCATCGAGTTTGGACCGGATGGAATGCTATACTTATCGGTGGGCAGCACCTGCAATGCCTGCAAAGAAACAAGTAAAGAGAGTGCTACTGTTTTACAGATGAAGCCCGATGGATCAAGCAGACGCGTTTTTGCAAAAGGGCTTCGAAACACTATCGGGTTTGACTGGCATCCGCAAACAAAAGAACTCTACGGCTTTGATCACGGCATAGACTGGCTTGGAGACAACACGCAGGAAGAAGAGCTAAACAAGCTAGAGGACGGAGGTGACTATGGCTGGCCATATGTGTTTGAGAACGGCAAGCCAAACTTAGCCGACGAACCACCTATGGGCATGACCTGGGAAGAATATGCCAAGAAAACTAAGTTCCCGGTTCTAACCTATACTGCTCATAGCGCTCCCCTTGATATGATCTTTTACAAAGGCAATCAGTTTCCTAAGGATTATCAGGGAGATGCTATTGTAACCCTACACGGCTCCTGGAACCGCAAAGAGCCATCTGGCTACAAAGTGGTGCGCGTGCGGTTCGAGAATGGCAAACCAACCAAAGTAGAAGATTTGGTTACCGGCTTTCTGATGAATGAGGGCAAAGAGCAGTTTGGCAGAGTGGTGGGGCTTGCACATCACCAGGACGGTTCCATTCTTATTTCTGATGACGCTAATGGCATAGTATACCGTTTAGCATACACTGGCAAGAAATAGGTTCATAAAAGTATAAGTATAGCCGGCTGCCGCAACAACTGGCTATACTTATACTTGCTGTAAGGCCATAAAAAAAGCTCCGACAGAGACTGCGGAGCCTTTCCAAACTATGAAAGCTAATGAGAATCTTTATATCAATTAATTGATAATTTTGAATTCAGTTCGTCGGTTAAGCTGGTGATCTTCTTCAGAGCACTCTACGCCATCAGCGCAGCCATTAACCAACTTCGATTTGCCGTAGCCTTTAGCAGTTAACCTGCCTCTATCTATACCCTGCGACACAAGGTAATCTACAGCTGCTTTTGCTCTACGCTCTGATAGCACGTTGTTGTACTTAACACTCTCGCGGCTATCGGTATGCGAGCTCATTTCTATTTTTACTTTAGGGTTACTTTTCAGCACCGCTACCAGCTTGTCAAGTTCAGTGGCGGCGTCTGGTCTAATATCCCACTTATCTAAATCGTAGTAGATGTTTTCCAGTACAATAGCTCTGTTTACCTCGTTCTTATCGAACAGCATGGCTATTTGCACTGTGTCTCCGGCGGTGGCAGGCACTTCAGCCGATATCTTCTGCGTCAGGTAACCGTCTTTGGTGCCAAGCAGCGTGTAGGCATCGCCTCTGCGGCCATCCATAAAGTACTGCCCCCTCTCATTTGTGATAACCACCGAGCTATCATTTAGGTTCTTTTGGGCTACAAGAATTTTTGTACCTGGCAGTGGCACTTCAATATTGCGCTTTTCTTCGTTCTGCTTGCGCTCCAGCGTAATCAACTGAATTACAACAGGGCGCTGCAGCATCTTAAAGGAATAAATGTCTTCTGTGCCGTTTTCAGAGTCGCGGTTAGAAGAGAAAAGACCTTCTTCTCCGGCTTTGGTAAACATGATGCCATAGTCATTTTTGGCTGAGTTGATAGGCGCACCCACGTTTCTTACTTTAGTCCAGGCGGCATGTGCTCCTTCTGCCTCAAACATATCCAGTCCGCCAAAACCCATGTGCCCGTCTGATGCAAAGTATAATTTACCGTCTGCATCTACATAAGGGAAGCTTTCGCGGGCAGCAGTGTTTATAGTTGGACCTGCATTTACAGGTTTGCCCCAGCTGCCATCGGCCTGTTTTGTACTATAAAAGATATCCGTATCTCCCAGGGTGCCTTCCATGTCAGAGGCAAAGTATAAAGTTTTGCCATCCGGAGAGATTGCCGGGTGCCCCACAGAGTACTCCTCCACCTTATTATAGGCGAAAGGCTTGATGTTGGCCCATACATTACCCTGTTTCTCAGCAGTGAATATTTCCAGTCGGTTTACAAACTCTTTTACGACAGGTTCTTTGATCCAGCTTGTAGGATCTGAGTTGCCTGGCTTACGCTTAGGTACCATGTGTGTTCTGGTAAAGTACAGCATTTTGCCGTTTTCTGCTGCAGAGGCAGTGGCATTGTGGTACTCTGAGTTTATTACCTCTTCCAGAGCTTTAGGAGCTCCCCAGCTACCTGCTTCGTCCTGCTGAGCAGTAAACAACTGCAGGTAAGGACGGCCTGTCCAGCCATACACATCTGCTTTTCGACTATCTGCAAGGCCTCTATCGGAAGTAAAGATAATTTGGTTGCCATACTGCATTGGGCTAAAATCGGAAAACCCGCCCATGTTTATACTTTCTACTGGTGATACCACGGCAGCAGCCGGTTTACTGGCCCACACCATGGCTCTTTCGCAGGCAGCAATTAGCTCGTTTGCTTTTTCGTTTTTCTCGGGCATTGCCTTGGCCCACAGGCCATAGTTGGCTTTTGCCTCTTCATACTTGCCGTTGCTGTGTAGCGCTTCTGCGTAGTGGTACAGGCTCATTGGGTCGTGGCCTTCTTTCTGTACCACCCTGGCATACCACTCTTCGGCCTTCTGGTTCTGGCGCGTCAGACGATAGGCATCTGCTATACGCTGCATGGTGCTCAGGTCCGGGTCTTTTTTCTGTACAGCCACCTGGTAATTCTCCAGGGCCAGCGCAAACTCGTAGTTCTCGTACTGCTTGTTTGCCTTTTTCAGCTCTGTTTGCGCCTGGGCTGCAGTGCCCAGACCCATCATGGCCGCTATTACAAAGTATAAGGGTGTAGATTTATAGTTCATCGTATATAGGGCTTATGATTAAAAATACTGCGGCGTGATAATGCGGGTGTCTTTCTTTTTAAAGAAGTAGTAGCCAACAGAGATCTCGTGCGTGTTAACGCCTTTCATATCGTTAAGCATTTTATCGTAGGCATAGCCCAGACGCAGCGACCGGTGAATCTGCAGTTCAGCTATCAGCGCAACGGCAGTGCGCTTGTTGGTATACTTTAGGTCTGATTTGTTGTTGAAGATGTTCATGCTGGTACGGTAAGAACTGCCCAGCCACAGCTTGTCGCCTAACAGCACAAAAGCATTCAGGTCTACGTTGGCAGGCGCTTTAAAATCCTCCTTCACTAGCACGCTAGGCTTTACTTTAACAAAGTTGCCCATATCAAATACATAACCTGCTGTAAAATAGTAGTGGCGCTCTGGCTCTATGTACTGCATGTCTTTGAACTGCAGCAGATCCGAGGCTGAGAGGCCTGCATAAAAACGATCGGTGTGGAAGTATGCACCAACTTTAACGTCTGGCTTTATACTTGTCTCTTTACCGGCCGGTATTGTTGGGTCATCATCTATGCCGAGCTCGGTGCCATCCAGGGTATGCTGCACCAGGCCAGGCGCCAGACCCAGGCTAAAAATGCCTGTTTCGCTTACCTGCAGCTTTACCGCCAGGTTGGCATAAGCCGAGAACTGCGACTGCGCCCCGATCTTATCTCTTGTTAAACCTACGCCAACGCCTAGCCTGTTATTAGCTGCTATACCATCTATGGCAAGCGACTGGGTGGCAGGGGCCCCTTCGATGCCTGTCCACTGCGAACGGTGGAAGGCGTTGAAGTTTAGCACACCTTTACTACCCGTATAAGCCGGGTTGATGTTCATGCTATTGAAAATGTACTGCGAGTACTGTGGGTTTTGCTGGGCACTAGCTCCAAAGGCAAGCAGTAGGGCCAGCAGGGTGTAAAATAATCTCATTGTCTTTTCTTTATCTGTTGATAAGAATACTATTAGCGGAAGATGGTCACGTACCCGGTAAACACTTTGTCAGCTCCGTCACACATGGTCACGCTTACTTTGTAGAAGTAGGTGCCTTTTTCAAGCTTGTTACCGTTCCAGTCGTTCTGGTAATCGTCTTTCTTGTATACCTCTGATCCCCAGCGGTTAAAGATCACCACCTGGTTTTTAGGGTACTTCATAAGGTTTTCAATTACCCATGTGTCGTTTTTGCCGTCGCCGTTCGGGCTAAAGGCTTTCGGGAAGTTCAGGTCGCCAGCGATTTTTTCTTTGTCGATTGGCAGGCTTGTGGCAGGGCCATCGCAGGTGCCAGCGTTTGCTTTTACACTAACCTGACCGAATGCACTCGGATTATCCATTTTGACTGTGATGGTAGTAGTGCCTTGTCCTGATACAATGGTGAAGCCCGCTGGTACTGTCCAGGTATAGTCTGTGGCTCCTGGCACTGCATCCACTGTGTACTTCAGTCCGTCGCACAGCGAACTCATATCCTGAATGGCTACCGGTGCAGCTGGCGGAGTTGTTACACTCACATCCAATGTGCTGGCTTTACTGGTGCCGCAGTCGTTTGTAGCTGTTACACCTACCTTGCCTCCGGCTGCTCCTGCTTTTACAGTGATGCTTAGCGTACCCTGACCACTCACAATTGTCCAGCCTTGCGGCACTGTCCATTCATACTTGTCGCCTCCAGTTAGCACTGCTATACTGTAAGTCAGGTTTTCGGTGTTGGCGCAGGTAGCGTTAGGTCCTTCTATGGTGCCTGGTGCAGGTGGTACCGGTGCAGGCGCTACATCCAGTTTTGCAGTTGCTCCAGCGCCACACTCGTTTGTGCCGGCTACTGTTACCTGACCTGCGTTCTGGCCAACTTCAACTTCTATTGTGCTGCTGCCTTGGCCGTTTTTTATCGTCCAACCGGCAGGCACTGTCCAGGTATATCCTGTGGCTCCTGTTACACCTGCCACATTGTAGGTAAGTACTGTGCCCGGGCACGAGCCGTGGCTACCGTTAATTGTAAGTGGAGCAGGCGGTGTGTTATTTATACTTGGCTTATATACAGCTGCTGCGCTAGAACCACAATCATTGTTTGCAGTTACGGTTATGTCGCCGGTGCTTGTACCTGATTTTACTTTGATGGTAGCTGTACCCTGTCCGCTTTCGATTACCCATCCTGCCGGTAACTTCCAAGTATAACCTGTTGCACCATCTACCGGGGTAACAGAGTAAGTAAGATCTCCTGTGTTACCGCATATTGCTGATGGGCCACTGATAGCATCAGGCGTTGCAGGAGGTGTTTTAGTAGTGATGGTAACCGTTGCAGCTTCGCTTGTAAAGCACTTGTTGCTTCCTTTTACTGATAGTGTACCACCGTTGGCACCTACTTTTACAGTTACCTTTTTGCCATCCTGACCGCTTACTATCTTAACATCACCTGTAGCACTCCACTGATAGTTACCATCGTCCAGGCCTGATGCAGTATAAGTAAGCCCTTCGCTGTTCATACAAACGCTTGTGCTTCCTTCTATACTTGGGGCCGGAGGCGTTGAGGTAACAATAACCTCTTTCTCTACTGTGTAAACATTACCACACATATCGGTTACGGTGGCTATTACTTTACCAGTTGCACTGCCGATGTTTACAGTTATTGAGTTACCTGAACGAGATACCTCTGTTAAGCCGCCTGTTAACTGGAAGTTGTATGTAGCACCCTGCACGGCAGTAACAGTGTAAGTTACGTTAGCTGTTTCAGCGCATTGTGCGGCACCTCCATCTATTGCCAGTGTTGGCACAGGGCATGTTACTTCAATTGGTTCAGGGTCTGTGTTGTTACCTGGGTTCGGGTCCGGAGTAGTTGTGCCTACACTAGCCGTGTTGATGATCTGGCCTACCCCAATGATTTTTGCCACAATAGTTAGCGTTGCTTTCTCATCTTTGGCCAGCGTTCCAACTGTGTAAATACCAGTTGCCGGGTCATATGCACCTTTGCTAACTGTAAAGCTTTGCAGTTCCAGTGTGGCTGGCAGCGATTCAGTTACTACTACATTCTCTGCAGCGTATGGTCCGTTGTTGGTGGTTACTATGGTATAGGTTACCGTGCCACCCAATAAGTATGGTGCGCCGCTGGCAGTTTTTACTATGCTAAGATCCGCTGAAACAACAGGCACTATAATCGGATCTTCGCCTTCGTTGTTGCCTGGCTTCGGATCCGGGTTGTTAGCTCCAACCTTTACCTTGTTTACAATGGTACCTCCAGCTAATATTTTAAAGGTAATCTTTAGTTCTGCCGTTTCGTTTATCTTCAGCTCATTAATCACCCACTCCTGTCTTACCGGATCATACGTGCCTGCGCTGGCGCTCTCTACACGTACAAACTCAAGTTCCGGAGGCATTACCTCGCTTACAATCACGTTTGTAGCTGTGCCTGGGCCAGCGTTGCTTACTGTTACAGTGTATGTAACTTCATCGCCTATTTTATACTCTCCCTCTGCTGCTACCTTGCCCACGCTTAGGTCGGCTATAATAATGTTAGGCAGGAATATGTTGTTGGTGTTAAGATTAACACAGCTCTTCAGCGATATTGCTCTGCCGATCAGGTTAACGCCAGGCTCTAGGGTGATGTTACCCTCTGAAATGATAGTACCCTGGAAACTGGTGGAGTTACCAAGGCTAACATTACCTTTTACAATCCAGAAGATGTTTTTTGGCTGCGCTCCGTTCTGCAGCAGCAAGCCTGTGCCAGGCGCAGGAGGATTAGGGGCAGGTGTAGTTAAGTTGCCATCGATGATGAAGATGAATTTTGAATTCACGTCACCGTTGCCATCCAAAACGATGATGCCATCCAGGTTAACGTCACCGCTGCTACGGTAAACTCCTGGAAAGCTTCCATTGGCTTTTAGACCTGCATCTGTGAAAGGCACAGCAGCTGTGCTCCGCCAGAAATCATAAACAGTTTTGGCGTCTTGCAGTGCCTCTGAGGCCAAGGGCACACCCAGAGACTTGGTGCCTTTTACAAGCAATAAGCCATTGTCTGTGAAAACTCCTTCAGGTGCCAGACCTACGTCTCCTGTAACACCCGTCGTTCCCGTGTTGCTTAAACAGCCTGTACCTAAAACTGCAAAAGTGCTAGATTTACCCAGGCCTGGTTCTGATTGCGCTATGCTAAGGGTGGTGCTGCCAATCAGAAAAAGGGTTAGTAGCAGTAAAATTTTATTCATATAGTTTAAGTAAAAGAAAATATAGTATATGTCTAATATATATAGATTCAACTATAGTTATTGAACATTTCCATTTACTTAAACTATTGTATTAAGTTATACTAAATTCAAAAAATCATATGAAAAGATATAAAAAATACAAAATATATTAAATAAGTAATATTATAATGCTTCAGCCATTCATATTGCAATTTTTAACTACAATTTTATGGTGGTGCAATTTTTTATTTGTTAGTGAATAATACTTTGCCAAAAACGGCCTTATTAAACGCAAATAAGGGTGGAATTCTGGTGTTTTAACGCTATTTGCAAAAGCAGAAATTATAGCTATAACAGAAAGCCATAGAAAATAGTACAATTATAAAAAAAGAGCCCCGTTGCGCTGTGGCAACGGGGCTCTTCTATCCTTTAAAATCACAATTATACATGCACATGTCGTTCTGCATGGTATGATGAGCGAACCAATGGCCCTGACTCTACATACTTTATTCCGCGTTTTAGACCTTCTTCTCTGTAATGCTCAAACAGGTCCGGGTGAATAAACTCGGCTACCTCTAAGTGCATCTTTGTAGGCTGCAGGTACTGTCCCAGCGTCAGGATATCACAGCCATTGGCAGCAAGATCGTCCATAGCTTGGTATACTTGCTCAGGTGTTTCACCTAACCCCAGCATGATACCTGTTTTAGTGCGCTTGCCATACTCTTTCGTACGCTTTATCTGCTCTAAACTACGGTCATACTTAGCCTGCGGGCGCACTTGGCGGTAAAGCTCTTTCACGGTTTCCATGTTATGCGACACCACTTCCTGCCCCGGCGAAATCATTGTGATCAGCGCATCCCAGTTTGCCTTCACATCCGGGATTAGGGATTCTATTGTAGTGCTCGGAGACAGCTCTTTAACCAGCCTTACCGTTTCGTGCCAGATGGCTGCGCCACGGTCTTTCAGTTCGTCGCGGTTAACGGAGGTAATAACGGCATGCTTAACGCCCATTAATTGGATGGCTTCTGCCACACGGCGCGGCTCATCCTCGTCGTACTCGTTTGGCCGGCCGGTAGCCACAGCACAGAACGAGCAACTGCGCGTACACACATTACCCAATATCATAAATGTAGCCGTGCCTGCACCCCAGCACTCTCCCATATTAGGGCAGTTACCGCTTTCGCAGATGGTGTGCAGTTTATACTCGTCTACTATACTTCTAACTTTTGCATATTCTTTTCCTACCGGCAGCTTTACACGAAGCCAGTTTGGCTTACGCGGCTTACCTAAAGCGTTTAGCCCTTCGGGTGTGGCGTTGGGCTGTATAACCGGAAGTGTAATCAAATCGTCCATGGTGCAAAGATAGGAAGTTATGCATTAAGAGTTTAGCCATTAGCTAAGATTTGTGCAGTCACATGGCGTAGCGGCACCCTCCCATAACAGGACTTATACTTGAAATGTTCTTTGAAGAGAAGTTATTTGCGGCGGCCGTAGTATAAATTAAGATATACTGAAGTAAAGAGTTGCTCATTTTCGGCCTGTGGTATAATTACCATCTCTTTCGGGAAGATCTCAACCATAAAACCAACCTCTATGCCGGCTATACTCTCGCGGTAACGGCCATACTCGAAGCTTAACCCGCCTTTGATATGTGCACCAAAGTTAACGTTGGCCTCGCCTAAGCCCTGAAATACAGATGCATTTCCTAAGATGTTCTCGAAGCTGCGGTGCCTCTGAGGATCGTAATGCTCAGTGCGAATGTCCTGCGAAGTTGGCCCGCCATAATTATAGCGGATATAATATGGTATCAGCAAACCAAGCGAAGGACCTGCACCGGCAATAGCATTTACCTGCACTCCAGACTCTGCGGCTTTCCTGAAAAGCACAAACTCGCGACCATAATGCGGACGCACTGCAAATAAATAATTTCGTTTGCCTGCAATAAACTGATCGCCTGTTTCGCTGAAAATCGGATTTTCTTTCGGATGCTTTACTTCCACTATCTCAAGGCCGCCAAACTGGTACATGCTTTCGCTCATGAAGTACACCGACCTGAAGAACACGCCTCCAATCAATCCTCCATTAGAGTTGATGTTTATGCCGTAGCTCAGTTCATTCTGAAAACTTTCGTCTTCTTCTGTTTGTGCAGTTGCCGGCAGGGCTACCCCAAAAGCAAGTACTAGTACAAGTGCAAGATATCTTACCACCCGATTATTGATTTATAGTTAGATAAAAGTAACTAAATTTACGCGGTATTCAAAACTATAGTTCACACCCTATGACAACGATAAAAAGCTCATATAAAGGCGACTTACGCACCTGTGCCACGCACGTTGCCTCTGCCAACACTATTATTACCGATGCCCCTGTAGATAACAATGGCAAAGGGGAGGCATTTTCACCGACCGATCTTGTTTGCGCCGCCTTGGGCAGCTGCATGATGACCATTATGGGTATTGCAGCAAACCGTTGCGGCATTGACATAGAGGGCATGGAGATCGAGACCAAAAAGATAATGGCCGCAGAGCCACGCCGTATTTCAGAGATTGTGCTAAACTTTAAAATGCCAGCCAACAGCTACTCCGCCAAGGATAGAGCTATACTGGAGAACGCAGCACGAACCTGCCCGGTTGCTTTAAGCCTGCACCCTGATATCAAACAGACAATCAGTTTCCAATACTAATTAGAAAGTAGCGGCATGGCGGGAAGTATAGCCCTGCTATGCCGTTATTTTTTTCTTAAGCGCATCCACACTTATACTTAGGTGTGAGGCATCGTAAGTGCACATGCCATCCTGCAAAAGCAGCAGCTGCGGTGATTGGTGCGTAACGTGCAGCACCTCCGCCACTTCGTTAGACACAGGCCTGTAGCTCAGCAAATCCAGGTAGTAAGGTTTCACGTGGTCAAGACCAGATCCCTGCCACTGGCGCTCCAGCCGGCTTTTAGCTGTGGAACTGATAGAGCAGGCTGTGCTATGCTTAAATATAACAACAGGAGTTTCTTTAGACTCCTGCAATACCTCATCGAGTTGTTCTATACTTGTAAGCGGATGCCAATTCATAGTATAATAATCTCTATTCTTTCTTAATGTTTAGTTAGAACGCTTCTTTTTCTTTTTTCTGTTAAAGAGTCGCTTTTTCTTTACCGGCTCACCGGCTTCGTTAAACTGGTACCGGGCTCTTTCGTCTTTCTTTTTTACCCTTTTACGGCCTGCTTCGCCTACCTTAAAAGTATAGGCATCCACGTTAAGGTGTGTGTCTTTGTACTGCGCTTCTACGGTATCGGCCTGCTTTAGAAACTTTTTGCGCTGCTGCTTGTGCTCCTCATTAGACTTGTGCTTTATCTGTGCAAAAGTAGGTGCTGTTGCTAACAGAAGCATTACTAAAAGGCAGCCGAGCCACTTGCCGGCATCCACAAAAACAGATTTCTTAAGATCACACATCATCAGGCTGTCCTAGCGTTTATACTGTTTTCAGCGTTGCTTGTTCTTATCGATTAAATATCCCGCCAAACAAGCCGCGCTTCTTTTGTACACGACCATTCTTATCCATGGGCACACTTACACCTTGCATACTTTGGCTGTTGGGCCCTTTTATACTAATCTTGCTGCTTTTGCCTGGGGGCTTTGGGCAACGCAGTATACCTTTATGCTGGCAGCTACCAAGTAGTATAAACATACTTAGCAGCGACAGTAGCAGGTAACGCTTGATATTAAGTACATGGTGCATAAGCAATAATTTTTTGTTTTAGTAGGAAAGCATAGCTTCTACCTTTTCGCGCAGGCGCTGCTTTGGCAAAAACTCCTGCTCGAGTGGCGGCGCAAACGGCACGGCTGTATCTAAGCTGGCAACACGCGCTACCGGTGCATCCAGCAACTCAAAGCAATGTTCGCTTATCCAGGCAGCTATTTCGCCGCCTATACCACCCGTCAAGGTATCTTCATGAAGAATAAGCGCTCTGCCCGTTTTTTCCACAGCGGCTCTAACAGCTTCTTTATCCCAAGGCAGCAGCGAACGCAGGTCCAGTATCTCCAGGCTTGCATCTGACAGTTCCTGCTGCAGTTGCTTGGCCCAGTGCACTCCCATTCCATACGTAATTATGGTAAGGTCTGTTCCTTCGGCTACCGTTCTGGCCTTGCCAATCTCTATAGTATAATAGTCATCCGGAATCTCTTGTGAGATAGAACGGTAAAGCAGCTTATGCTCGAAATACATCACCGGATTCGGGTCTTCCAAGGCGGCATTTAGCAAACCTTTGGCATCGTAAGGCGACGAAGGGTATACTACCTTTAAACCCGGAGTATGGAAGAACCAGGCTTCGTTGCTTTGCGAATGGAAAGGACCTGCTGCAGTACCCGCACCTGTTGGCATACGCACCAACACATCGGCATGCTGGCCCCAGCGGTAATGGCTCTTGGCAAGATTATTCACGATCTGGCTAAAGCCCGCACTCACGAAGTCTGCGAACTGCATCTCTACCATACTTTTCTGCCCGCGCACCGACATGCCCAAGCCAATGCCAAGTATAGCCGATTCGCACAGTGGGGTATTTCGTACGCGGTCCTTGCCGAATTTCTCAACAAAGCCTTCAGTAATTTTGAATACACCACCATACTCAGCAATATCCTGCCCCATCAGCACCAGTTCTGGGTAACGCTCCATACTTTGGCGCAACGCATCCGAAATGGCATCCACAAAACGTCGCTCTGTTTTTGCATCCGATGCAGGCTTTATCACCTCCTGGTCGAATGGCTTGTACATATCATCCAGCTCTTCCTGGTGATCAGCTACTGGCATTGGCGTAGAGAAAGCTGTTTGTAAACCGTCTTCTATCTCGGCTTTCAGCTCCTCTTTTATACTTTCCATTGTCTTCTGCGTCAGCACCAACTCATCCAGCAGGTAACGCTCAAAGTTCTCCACAGGGTCTTTCTTGGCCCATTTCTCAAACAGCTCCTGTGGCACATATTTGGTACCGCTAGCCTCTTCGTGGCCGCGCATCCTGAAGGTGATAGCCTCTATCAGCATTGGGCGCGGGTTCTTGCGAATACTGGCTGCTGCCTGGCGTACCGTATCGTATACTTCGATGATGTTGTTACCGTCTACTTGCAGTGCATCAATGCCATAGGCAGGGCCTTTATCTATAAACTGGTTAAATTTGAACTGCTCGCTGCTTGGCGTTGAAAGGCCATACCCGTTATTTTCGATCATGAAGATAACCGGCAATCCCCACACAGCCGCTACGTTCAGCGCCTCATGGAAATCGCCTTCGCTTGCACCACCGTCACCACTGAATACCAGCGTTACTTTCTCCTTCTTCTCCAGCAGATCAGCTAAAGCGATACCATCTGCCACAGCCAACTGCGGACCAAGGTGCGAGATCATGCCTACAATGTGGTGCTCGTTTGAGCCGAAGTGGAAGGAACGGTCGCGGCCTTTGGTAAAACCTGTAGTTTTGCCCTGGAACTGCGCAAACAGCCTATCCAGCGGAACTTCACGGCTTGTGAACACGCCCAGGTTGCGGTGCAGCGGCAGAATGTACTCGTCCTGCTCCAGCGCTAATGCCGAGCCTACTGATATTGCCTCTTGCCCAATACCCGAAAACCATTTGCTTATTTTACCCTGGCGCAGCAGCACGAGCATACGCTCTTCTATCATGCGGGGCTTCAGTATGGCTTTGTACAAGTTTAAAAGTTCGTCGTCGGAGTATTCTTTGCGATTATAGTTCATCTGAAAAAAAGGAAAACCTCGTTATAGTTAGGCAAGTTACTATATTAGGCATAGCAACAAAAGTTGCTGCTAATTTATACTTTTGTCTTATACTTTGACAAAGGACCTGTTGACAAAAGACTAGGGACACCAATTTATGGAAGCTGGAACCGAAAGAAGGAACTGTAGTATATCCTGAGAGAGTCCTTTGTCTGATAATCTTATGTCTTAAATAAATTATGATACAATTTAAGGAATTTACACTGGATAACGGCTTACGTGTAATCGTGCACGAAGATCATACTTCGCCAATGGCTGTACTGAATGTGCTGTATGATGTAGGATCCAGGGACGAAGAAGAGTCGCACACCGGCTTTGCCCATTTATTTGAGCACCTGATGTTTAGTGGCTCTATAAACATACACAGCTACGACGAACCTTTGCAGCGCGTGGGTGGTGAAAACAACGCCTTCACCAGCCCAGATATCACTAACTACTATTTATCAGTACCGGCGCAAAACATTGAGACAGGTTTTTGGCTAGAGTCGGACCGCATGATGGAGCTGCTCTTTAACGAGAACGGCCTGGAGGTGCAGCGCAAAGTGGTGGTAGAGGAGTTTAAGCAGAATTACCTGAACCAGCCTTACGGCGATGTTTGGCTGAAGCTGCGCCCATTGGCTTACAAGGAGCACCCGTACAAGTGGGCTACAATCGGTAAAGAGATTTCGCACATAGAAGATGCCACCATGGATATCGTGAAGGCATTTTTCAAGAAACACTACTCGCCAAGCAATGCCATACTTGTAGTAGCCGGTAACGTTACCTTCGACAAAGCAAAAGAGCTTACCGAGAAATGGTTCGGGCCTATACCTGCCGGACAAAAGTATGAGCGCAACATTAAGCCGGAGCCAAAGCAAACTGAGCCACGTGTGCTGGAAGTAACTGCCGATGTGCCGCTAAGCGCTATCTATAAAGCGTACCATATGCCTAACCGCACGCACAAAGACTATTATGCCGTAGACCTGATCAGTGACATACTGGGTCGTGGTAAATCGAGCAGGCTGTACGATAAGCTGGTTAAGGAGCAGAAGCTGTTCAACTCTATTGCCGCGTCGGTGACAGGATCTATAGAAGAAGGTCTGCTGATCATACAGGGCAAGCTGAACGAAGGCATAAGTATTGAAGAAGCCAATGCAGCCATAGAAGCTATTAACAAGGAACTGATGGATAACCTCGTGGATGAGCATGAGCTAAATAAAGTAAAAAACCAGGCAGAGACCAGCTTAGTTTTCTCTGAAATTGAGCTGCTGAACCGCGCTATGAACCTGGCCTATGGAAAACTGCTGGGCGATGCAAACTTTGTGAACACCGAAGGCGAAAAGATACAAGCCGTAACGCCAGCCGATATTCAGCGCTGCGCTAAAGAAGTACTGAACCCGAATAACTGCTCAACGCTGCTGTACAAGGCAGAGAAAAAGCAGGAGGCGGTAGAAGCGTAAGTTTTGACAAAGGACTGCTTGACAAAAGACAAAGGAGAAGGGTTAAAACTCTTTTGTCCTTTGTCAAGCAGTCCTTTGTCCTTCTGAAGAGAACCTTTCCCGCCTCACATTTGTATATACAACAAACAATTATAAATTTGCACCGCAATCGCAGCAAGCACCAATGCGCATAGAAGACGAAATACACCAGAAGCACTTTAAAGACGATTACCGTCGTTTGCTGGTAAACCTGTTGTTTACAAACAACTGGGTTAACCAACAGGTGATGCCGTTCTTTAAGCAACTGGGGTTGACGTTGCAGCAGCATAATGTGCTGGGTATACTTCGAGGGCAGCACCCGGAGCCGGTTTGCTTTGGCGATATTCAGAACCGCATGGTGGACCGCAACTCCAATGTAACCCGCCTTATAGATAAATTGATTGAGAAAGGCTACGTTACCCGCGATGTTTGCGCAGCAAACCGTCGTATGATTGAGGTGCGAATCACAGATAAAGGCCTGAAAAAGCTGGAGCAGGTGGATGAAAAATTTCCAGACCTTTTCTCCAAACTCCATAACCTTTCGAAGGAGGAAGCTGTTTTGGCCAGTAACCTTTTAGACAAGCTCAGAGGATAGGCTATTTTTTTAGCATGTTATTTGTATATACAAGTAATGTACAGACTTAAATTATGAAAGAAGTAAAAATAAAAGGAGCAACGATACCAGCCTTAGGATTAGGCACATTTCAACTAGAAGACAATAAAGCATTTGAAATTACCAAAGCGGCTTTAGCAGAAGGTTACCGCCATATCGACACCGCACAGATTTACAGAAACGAAGAAGGTGTAGGCAAAGCCATACAAGCATCTGATGTAGCCCGTGAGGATGTTTTCCTGACCACCAAAGTATGGCGTGAGAGCCTGGCTAAGAAAGATTTCCTGCCGTCGGTGGAGCAAAGCCTGAAAAAGCTGAAGACAGACTACGTAGACTTACTGCTGATCCATTGGCCAAATACCGGTGTGCCCGTGGCAGAATACATGGAAGAACTGATGAAGGCCCAGCAGAAAGGCTACACGAAATATATCGGCGTGAGCAACCATCCTACCAAACTGCTGGATGAGGTGCTGGCCACAAGTGCCGACATCATCACAAACCAGGTAGAGTATCACCCGCTAATAAACCAGGACAAGCTTTATACTTACCTGCAGCAGCACAACCTTACTCTTACAGCTTATAGCCCCATTGCACAAGGCAAGGTGCTGGGCAATCCTGTTCTTAAAAGTATAGCCGAGAAGTATGGCAAAAACGAAGTGCAGGTATCGCTGCGCTGGCTGATGCAGCAGGATAGTGTAATGGCTATTCCAAGAACATCAAAAACCAGCCACCTCAAATCAAACATAGATGTGTTCGACTTTGAGCTGACACAAGAGGAGGTAAAACAGATAGACCAACTGAAGAAAGATAACATCCGTGTTGTCAATCCATCTTTTGCCCCAGACTGGGACTAATATTTAACCAAGAACTTTTAATCAAGAATGAGAAAGATTGTAAAGGCAAGACAACTCCTAAACTTTCTAACTCTTTAACTTTCTAACTATAGATATGTCACAACCACTTTTAGAACCTATAAAATTACACGACCTGGAACTGAAGAACCGGGTAATTATGGCACCCATGACGCGCAGTCGCGCTGATAACGAGGGCAATGTACCGAATGACCTAATGGTAACCTACTATACCCAGCGCGCCGGTGCCGGACTGATTATTTCAGAGGGCTCGCAGATATCGGAGCAGGCAACTGGTTATATAAATACGCCTGGTATTTACTCAGAAGAGCAGGTAGAAGGCTGGAAGAAAGTAACCGATGCCGTGCACGAAGAAGGCGGCAAGATATTTATTCAGCTTTGGCACGTTGGTCGTATGTCGCACCCCGACTTTCACAACGGCAAATTGCCAGTGGCGCCGTCTGCCATTAACCCAGAGTCAAAATCCTTCACACCAGAAGGCTTTAAAGACACCGTTACGCCGCATGCTTTAACCATAGAAGAGATAAAGCAAATCGTGCAGGACTACAAAGCTGCCGCAGCAAATGCAATGGAGGCAGGTTTTGACGGTGTGGAGATTCATGCCTCGAACGGTTACCTGTTGCACCAGTTCTTTGCATCTACTTCTAACATCCGCACCGATGTATATGGCGGTTCTAAGGAAAACCGTGCCCGTATACTTTTCGAGGTGATCGATGCCATTAAGGAAGTGGTGCCTGAAGAGCGAATCGGTGTGAGGTTAAATCCAAGTCTGCACGGCACGTTTGGCATGACGCTGAACGAGGATACTATTCCTACCTTCGATTACATCATCGAGAACCTGAACAAGTATAACCTGTCATACCTGCACTTAACGGAGGCGTCGCAGTCTAACTACGATGTGCCGCATATCGAGAAGCATATCGCTAAACGTTACCGCCCAATTTACAAAGGCAACCTGATCATTAACGGTGGCTTTACACAGGAAAGCGGCAACAAAGTAATTGAGGAAGGAGACGCGGATATGATAGCCTACGGTGTACCGTTTATCTCTAACCCTGACCTGCCAGAGCGTTTTGCACAAAATGCAGAACTACAGGAGGCCGACAGTAAAACATTCTACGTTCCTGGTGCCAAAGGCTATATCGATTACCCTTCGCTTGCGGAGGTAGAGGCCTAAGCCTGAGGCGCTTTTATATATACCGGCAAAGCCAGCTGCACTAGTAGCTGGCTTTTGCTTTTATACTTACCATAACCTGTAGCAACGTATAAACTTAAAAAACGGCATCTATACTAGTGCGCAATCGTAATTTTCGGTTAGATTTACCTTTTATACTTGTCAGGCTTATACTTTAAAGTATAGTTAACATGAAACTAAAAATAAGAACCGGCTTTGGCTACGATGTGCACCAACTGCAGGAGGGGCTGGATTTCTGGCTGGGTGGCATTAAAATACCGCACACACATGGCGCACTTGGTCACTCTGATGCCGATGTACTGATACACGTAATTTGTGATGCCTTGCTGGGAGCCGCCAACATGCGCGACATTGGCCATCATTTCTCCGATAAAGATCCCAAGTATAAAGGCATCGACAGCAAGATTCTTTTAAAAGAAGTTATGCACCTGCTCTCACGCGAAGGCTACGAGATCGGCAACATCGATTCTACCATTTGCCTGCAGGAGCCCAAAGTTAACCCACACATCCCTGCCATGAAAACTTGTTTGGCAGAGGTAATGGGTATTCCGGAGCATGATATTTCTATTAAAGCCACTACTACCGAGCACTTGGGATTTGTGGGCAAGAAGGAGGGAGTAGCCGCTTTTGCAACTGTTTTAATTGTGAAGCAGTAGAAAAGTAAAATCTGCTCTAGACAGAACAAATTAAACCTGCTGAACTAACCTTAGTCTAAACAGCACCTAACAATCTAAACTAAACTTTTACTAACACCTTATCACTAACTATGAGACATAATGTCTATGCTGCCCTGCTGCTAGCTGCCCTCGGCTTTGGCTGCACGAAGGGCCCAAGCGCTAGTAACCCAACCGTAGATGCTGCCAAACTGCGTGAAGCAGCACCTAAGTATGGTCAGACGATCACTGCCGCCGATCTTTCAAAACACCTGTACATTATTGCATCAGATGAGTACGAAGGCCGCAACACAGGTGAGAAAGGCCAGAAAATGGCTGCCGAGTACATTGCCCGCGAATTCCGTGAAGACGGTCTTGTTGGCCCGGTAAAAGCTGGCTCAAACCCCTTCTACCAGACATTTGACTTGGAAAAAAGCCAGTGGGGCGAAGGCCACATGATGGTTGGCTCCGAAAAATACCTGATGGGACAGGACTTCTTCGTATTGGGCAGCAGCTCTCCGTTCCAGACAGAGCAGGCTGCTAACGTGGTTTTCGCAGGCTTCGGCATCGATAGTGAAAGCTACTCTGACTATGCTAACCTAGATGTCAAAGACAAAGTAGTGGTGGTGCTGGCAGGTGAGCCAAAGAAAGCAGACGGCAATTACCTGATAAGCGGCACTACAAAGGCATCTGACTGGGGCAACGATTACCGCCAGAAACGCAATGCTGCCACAAAGCGTGGTGCTAAAGCCGTTTTAATCGTTACCGGCACAACAGCCAGTGAGTTTAACAGCCTGACACAGCGCTACAAAAACTTTGCGTCTCGTCCGTCTTTAGGGTTAAAGAGCAATACCAGCCAGCCAACAGCTGCCGCAGTATTCATTTCGCCGGTTGCAGGTGCTGCTTTGCTTAGCACAACTACAGAAAATCTAACAGGTTATGCTGATCAGGTAGCGAAGGCAGGAAAACCAGTTGCTGCTAATTTCACAGCTGCAAAGGATGTAAAAATTCAAGCATCACGCATCTCTACGCCGCTTCCAACTGAAAACGTACTGGGCTTTATTGAAGGATCAGACAAGAAAGATGAAGTAGTTGTGGTAACAGCTCACTATGACCACGTAGGTATAGATGAATCCCGCACAGGTGATAAGATTTACAACGGCGCCAACGACGATGGGTCTGGTACAGTAGCTGTAATCGAGCTTGCCGAGGCGTTTGCCCAAGCAAAGAAAGATGGCTTTGGTCCACGCCGCAGCATCCTGTTCATGACCGTTACCGCAGAAGAGAAAGGTCTTCTAGGATCTGAGTACTACTCTGAGAACCCAATCTTCCCACTAGCCAACACAGTAGCCAACGTAAACATCGACATGATCGGCCGTATGGACACGGAGCATGAGAAGACCAACGACAGCAACTATATCTATGTAATCGGTGCTGACAAACTTTCTTCTGAGCTGCACCAGATAAACGAAGAGGCGAACCAGAAACACGTAAACCTGAAGCTGGATTATAGATTTAATGATGAAAATGATCCGAACCGCTTCTACTACCGTTCAGACCACTACAACTTCGCTAAGAATGGTATTCCGATCATCTTCTACTTTAACGGAGTGCACGCCGATTACCACCAGCCAGGCGATGAGCCGCAGAAGATCCTATACGATGCAGCAGAAAAAGTTGCCCGACTGGCTTTCCACACAACATGGGAACTTGCCAACCGCGATAACCGCATTGTAGTGGACAGCAACAAGAAATAGTATACTAGAGCTGCTACTGCAGCCGTTTAATGTATAAGTGCTACACCTTTAGTAGCTTTGCGAAAAACACCCTAACTTTAAGGGTGTTTTTCTTTTGTAGGGGGCAGCTTTTGTCTCCGAAAACCGTAGGGTAGATACAGTATGAGTAAACTGAAACAGTTTTTGCTGGACGCAGAGACAAAAGCATTCGACCAGGGCCACCGCGCAACTATCAAGTTTAACATCGGCAAGTATAACGCCGCTGTGCAGCGTGGCCTCACCCAATACAGCGACCACGAACTAGCCCGCGAGCGTGGCTCCTTTATAAAAACGAACACCATCAACAACTTAGATAAGTACCTGATGGAGTTCGAGTCTAACTTTACAGCCCGTGGCGGCAAGGTTATCTGGGCTCGCGATGCCCAGGAGGCCCTGAAAGAGATTGGCGAGATCATGAAGCGCAAACGCGCCCGCTCTGTGGTAAAGTCTAAGTCAATGATAACCGAGGAGATCCATTTAAATGATTACCTCGAAAAGAATGGCATTGAAACAGTAGAAACAGACCTAGGCGAGTACATTGTGCAGCTGGCAGAGCAACGTCCTTACCACATTGTAACACCAGCCATGCACATGTCTAAAAAAGACATTGCAGAACTGTTTGTACGCAAACTGGGCATACCACCAACCGATAATGCTGAAGAACTGGTAGGTGTAGCTCGTAAGCTGCTGCGCGAAAAGTATACTTCTGCAGAGGTAGGTATAACAGGAGGCAACTTTCTTATTGCGGATATTGGCGGCGTAGCCGTAACAGAGAACGAAGGCAATGCCCGACTTTCCACTACCTTCCCAAAAACGCACATTGCTATTGTTGGCATCGAGAAAATGATTCCGTCGGTGATGGACCTGGACCTGTTCTGGCCACTCCTGAGCACCAGCGGCACCGGCCAGAATGTAACCATCTACAACACCATCATGACGGGACCACGCCAGCCAAAAGAGCAGGACGGCCCGGAAGAAATGTATGTAGTACTGCTGGACAACGGCCGTACAGAACTGTTAGCCCTTCCAGAGAAACGTGAGGCCCTGAACTGTATCCGCTGCGGTGCCTGCCTGAACATTTGCCCGGTTTATAAAAACATTGGCGGCCATACTTACGAGAGCACGTATAGTGGCCCTATTGGATCAGTCATTACGCCACACTTAAGCGGGATGGGCGAGAATAAACACCTCAGTTTTGCCAGCTCCCTATGTGGTGCCTGTACCTCTGTTTGCCCGGTTAAAATAAATATCCATAACCTGCTGCTCTTAAACCGCAAGCAAAGCGTAGAGCAGGGCCTGGCTGACGGGCAGGAAAAAACAGCATTTAAGTTCTGGCTAAAGGCCATGAAAAACCGAAAGCTAATGAATATAGCACCTGCTGGTGTCAAGAATTTTATGCTCAGGTTTGTGCAAAAAGATACCTGGAGCAAACGACGCGAGCCACTGCAAGTGCCTAAGAAATCGTTTAACCAGCTCTGGAAAGAACGAAAAGGATAAAATCAGAAGCCTGCCCTGTGCAGGCTTTTTTGTTAAGGTGCAGTTTATACTTGCTGGATCACTAACCCCACTATGGTGCAGGATTCAAGCGCAGCTATACTTATCACAAAGTATAAAAACAAAACGGCCTGCATCTTAAGTGGTGCAGGCCGTTTATGTTACTTTATTATTCGCAGGATTATCTGCATTATCGCTATTGTCGTCCATAGGTCTTTCTTCATTTAAAATGCTGTCTGTGTAAATGGTTTACGTGAAAAAACTGTCGCCTCGTCCACATCTTTCAGGCGGCAGATAAAACGAGTCATGCGCTCCACGCCAAAGCCACCACCGGCTGTCTTAGGCAAGCCAGTTTCCTTGGCCACCTCCAGGTAAAATTTAAAGGCTTCTTTGTCAGTGCCTGTTTCGCCCATGCGCTTTAAAATCTGCTCGTATTCATGCTCACGCTCTGCACCGGACAAACCTTCTCCAAAACCCTCTGGCCAGATAATATCATAGTTTAAGTAGGTGCCCGGCTTAGACGGATCTTCTTTGTCGTAGAACTCACGCTTGTGATTTGTAAGCCAGAATGGCGCTGTAGTATCTTCCGATTTAATGTGCTCATAGTCTGGCCCAAGTGCTGCTTCCAGTTTTTCGGTACGGTACACCGGCCATTTCTCATACAGCGGCAGTAGCTCACCGCGCAGCTCGAGTAATGTTTCAGGTATCTCAGCGTTCAGCCTACCGAAGATGAAATTTACCATCTCCTCTACAAACTCCATCACATAAAACCTGTCTTTTCCCTTAAACTCAAAATCTACCTGGGTAAACTCGAACAGGTGGCGTCCGGTAGCCGTACGGTCAGCAAACTCCAGGCGCACGTTAGGCGACACAATGTAAAGGCTGTTAAGCGATGGGTTCAGGAGCGCCAGCTGTTTGTGAAAGATCATCGATTTGGTAAGGCTCCAACGGCGATCGGCGTAGTTTATACTTGCATCTACCACGCCGTGGTTCAACGGATCCGTAATCGGGGAGAGCATGAGCGGCATCAGCTGTGTAAGCCCTTTTCTAAACATAAAATCATGTGTAGCCCGAATGATGCCCTGCTGCACCTGCAGCACTTTCGGCAGATCTTCACGGCACAGGTGCCGCAGCGTTGCGTCCAGCAACGTTGGCTTTTCTAATGTTTCTAACTCCATAAGTTTTAAAAAATTTGCAATGAATTTGAAGATTTATACTTACTAAAGTAAAAATAAGATTGCCATTATTGACAATTTAATAACAATTATTTTTTATGTTTGATAATTATTCAAAACATAGCACCACCTGTTGAAACTTTGCAAAAAAGACTAAGTATAGGGCTTTATGAATTATGAGATTGATAATCTGGACAAGCAGATCTTAAACCTGCTGATGCACAATGTAACCCGTGCCTACACCGACATTGCCAAAGAGCTGAATGTATCAGGAGGCACCATCCATGTGCGCATGAAAAAACTAACAGAGATGGGCGTGGTGAAAGGCTCTCAGCTGATCATTAATCCTGCTGCCATTGGTTTTGACATTTGTGCCTTTATTGGAGTGTTTCTGGAAAAGGGTTCTGTGTATAAGGATGCTGTAGAGCAAATGCGACAGGTGCCGGAGATTGTAGAACTACACTATACTACCGGCTCTTATAGTATGTTTATCAAGATCATCTGCCGCGATACTAACCATCTGCGAGAGGTGCTGAATGAGAAGATCCAGCCAGTAAAAGGTGTACAGCGCACCGAAACGTTTATCTCGCTGGAAGAAAGCATAAACAGGCAGATTTCCATTGTCTAAAATCTTATTTACCTGGCGCCAGCATCCAGCTGGTGCCGCTTAGTGAGTGCGAGTCTCCAGGACTCGCTTTCCTGCAATACCGGGTCCAACCACCCCTAACCCCTCCTTATCCAAGGCGGGGAATCATCCTATATACTCAGGATGAAGTATAAGCTCTGTGGTTACAGCTTAACCTCCATTTATTAAAATCTTTACAAAATGACAAAAAGGAATAGCCTTAATTGCAGTGATGGCATATAGTGAAGTAGTAGGTAAAATTCCCCGCCTTGGATAAGGAGGGGCCAGGGGTGGTTGGACCCGTTGCTGCGGAGAATAAAGTATAGCCTAACTTGATCGGAGAACGATTGTCATCCTCTTACGACCCCTTCACAGAGGGACTTTCTGCCATTGCTTAATCTGAGGTCTATTATTTTATAATTACAGATTTCCCTGACAGGTCGTGCTTAGTTCCTGAAACTTGTTTTCAGACACAGAAGCATCAGCACAAAAAAACAGCAGTATACCTACTACAAGTATACTGCTGCCCATAAAGTATAATTCCTAAAGTATAAACTACTTCAGCCTTTCTAACGCTCCTCTTAATCTTCCCAGCGAGTCCTTTATCTCCTCCAGAGAGGCACCACCAACTGATAACCTGAACCAGTTAAGGTCGCGGCTGGAGCCAAAGGCGGAGAACGGCACCACTGCCAGCTTCGCTTCCTGTAGCACATAGAACGTTACATCCTGGCTCGTTTGCAGCGCCTTACCGTCTGGCACAGTTTTACCGGCTACATCTATTTTGGCGGATAAGTAAATGGCACCCATGGGTACAATAGCATCCACAGCAAAGCCATCTGCCTTTAGCTCCTGAAAACCATTGTAAAGCACATCAAGGCTTTCCTGGATCTTTGGTCTGAACTCATTCATAAAGCCATCCACTGCCTGCGGCTGCTGCAAAAACTCTGCGGTTGCCATTTGCTCTGCTTTAGGTGCCCATGCACCAACGTGCCCAAGTATAGATTTCATCTTGTCCATCACTACTGCTGGACCGAAAGCATACCCTACTCGCACACCCGTAGCAGCAAAGCATTTAGAAGTACCATCGATGTAAACAACATAATCTCTTAATTCAGGGCGCAGACTTACCGGGTCGTAGTGTTCGGCATTACCAAAGGTCAGCATCCAGTAAATCTGGTCGTACAGCACATACAGCGGTTTTTCGCCTTCTGCTCTGCTGCGATTTTCCTCCAGCACCAGATCGCATATCTCCTCCAGGTCTTTTTTAGAGAACATGGTGCCCGTTGGGTTAAGCGGCGAGCAGAGTGCTAGCATGGTAGCGCCTTTCAGGTGTGGCCTTACGTCTTCTGCGGTTGGCATAAAGTTATTCTCAGGCCGTGTCTTTACCTCTACTGGTGTTGCCCCTGATAAATGACAGTAATGATTGTTGTTCCACGATGGCGTTGGGTAAACCACCCTGTCACCCGGATCAATCAGTGCCAGATAAGTAGCGTAGATCAATGGCCTGGAGCCACCGGCCACTAGTATATCATTTTCAGGATACTCTAGCCCTAATCTTTCTTTTGTAAACGCTACCACAGCTTTGCGCAGCACAGCAACACCGTTCGCCGGTGGGTAGTTGGTGTGCCCCTGCTCGTAGGCTTTGGTTATGCCCTGGCGCAATTCAGTTGGTATAGGATAAATGCTTGGATTAAAATCGCCGATGGTAAGGTTACAGATAGGTTCGCCTTTCGCGATCATTGCGTTTACCTCGCCGGCCACACGAATAATTTCGGAGCCGATCAGGTTTTGCGCCATTTTTGAGACTATCATGGGGGAAATATTTAGTGCTTTACAAGATAAAAATTTAAGACCAACTATATAAACGCACATCTGTAAAAACTATCTGGCAGTGTTCTAAAATTAATTTAACACCTGCACCAGCCACCATACACGAATCAAATTTATACTTTAGCAAAGGCGCCGGAAAAGCAAAAACATTTGTCCGCCCAAAGCTGTACCCAATAAGACAGAAGCTTAACTCCTACTTAATTTATACTATGCTGACAGGCCGAGTAAACGCACCGGAAATAGATACCGAATATGGCTGGCTTAACACCGATAGGGCCTGGTCGATCAAAGATTTTAAGGGTAAGATTGTGCTCCTGGATTTCTGGACCTTTGGCTGCATTAACTGTCAGCACATTGTGCCAGACCTGAAGCAGCTGGAGGAGGAGTATGTGGATGTGCTGGTGGTGATAGGAGTGCACTCAGCCAAGTTTGACGCCGAAAAAGATAACCAAACCATAGAGCAGGCCATCCGGAAGTTCGGGATTGAGCACCCGGTGGTAAACGATGCCGACTACAAGATATGGAATTACTACGGCGTACGCGCCTGGCCTACTATTGTGCTGATAGACCCGAACGGAAAAGTGATAGGCCAGCATGCTGGCGAGGGAGTATACGACACGGTGCGCCCATACATCCAGAAACTGAAAGAAGAGTTTAAAGAGCAGCTAAACCACGAACCGTTCGAGTTTAAATCGTCTCCGAAACAGTCCGAAGGTTTATACTTTCCGTCTAAGCTGATCTGTGATGAAGAAAACAACATATACCTGGCAGATAGCGGCAACAACCGGATACTGAAACTCGACCAGCAGGGGCAGGTACTGGAGGTGATTGGCAGCGGCGAACAAGGCTTTAACAACGGCGGCTATGCCGATGCCACATTTTACGAGCCTCATGGCATGGTGATACACGGCAATACTTTATACATTGCTGACGCCAAGAACAACGCCATCCGGAAAGTAGACCTGAAGCACCGCATGGTTAACACGGCAGCCGGCACCGGAGAACTGGAATATTACTTTTTAGATGATAAGCTTAACGAGCTAGTAAACCCCAACAGCCCTTGGGATTTGCTCCTTTACCACGACAGCTTATTTATAGCCAGCGCAGGAAACCACCAGATTCTGCGCATGGACCTTGAAACAGAACAAGTATACCGCTTTGCCGGCACAGGCCGCGAAGCTTTAACAGACGGCACGCTACGGGAGGCAGCCTTTAACCAGCCCAGCGGCTTGGCCCACAACGGGCACGTACTTTATGTAGCCGATGCCGAAGCCAGCGCTATACGTACTGTTAATCTTAAAACAGGTATGGTACTTACCCCACTTGGCAGAGGCCTTTTTGATTTCGGGGATGCAGATGGCCACATAGACGATGCACTGCTGCAGCACTGTGTGGGCCTGGAGATCATAGACAGCGACGTATACATTGCCGACACCTACAATGGTAAGATAAAGGTGCTGGACTTATCCAGGAACCGCGTGTACACCCTTGCCAGCGGCCTATCGGAGCCCAACGACCTCATCTTTTTGAACGGAAAGCTGTGGGTAACCAGCACGAATAGCCACCAGCTGTTTAAGGTAGATCTAAACACCGGCGAAAAACAGGAAGTTAAGGTAAAGCTGCAGCTGCCTTAAAATAGCACCAGCTCCAGCTTTACATTTACGCTGCCATCTGCTGTGCCTGCTGCTGCTTTACCCGCAATGCCTGCTGTATGTGCCGCTCCTGGTGCGTAACCACAAACTCCAGCGTTTCACCAATGCGCAGCTTCAGCAGTTTAAAAAACTCAACGGGTACAGCCTTTTTGTTCAGGTTTGTGCCTTTCGCGTTTTGCAGCAGCTGTTGCAGTTTCTCCTGGTGCATCAGGAACTCATCTATGGCACCGCGGCCCAGCTTGCTGTTGTTGGGGTTCATGTGCTTTACTGTTTTGTGCTTCTTCGCGTTTTGCGGCCGCACCATGTCCAGCGACTTCTTGCCCAACCAGCTGTAGTTTATACTTTCCAGAAAATTTCCATTACTGTTTTGAGCAATGGCTTTAGCCAGTGCTGGGTTGTAGTAGCGGCTGTAGCGGTTAAGGTGTTCCAGGCACTCCAGTATGCTCCAGCTCTCGGCACTAGGCTTGTAATTTAGGGCATCTAAGTCCAGTTTGGCAAACTCGTTGGTTACTGTTTCGGTAAGTGTGCGGTTGGCTTGTGTTAGTAGTTCTAGCTTGTTCATAATGTTCATAGTTTTATTTTGTACGCTACAAAGGTAGCATCGCCCTCACTCGCTAACCTTGATCTAAATCAAGATTTACAATTAACTCTACAAAACGTATACTTATACTGCAGATCGTCCAGTATTTTACTTATAATGTAGTATAAATTATTTAAATTGTTCAGCTTATTAAACTTCTGATCATGGGAAAGATACTTTATCAACTTTTGTTTTCCGCTGTGCTGGTTCTGGTTGCAACTACTAGCGCAACTGCTCAGTTTGCCATTGTAGATAACACAGGTCAGCCTTTTTTAACAAAGAACTATACAGATGTACAAGGCTCTGCATACCTCTACGACAGCTGGAAGAAGGGCAGCGTTACAACAGCCAGAGACATCACTTATGATGGTATAGAACTAATGTATGACCAGGTAGAGGACCAGCTGATCTTTAAAGGCTCGGGTGGCGTGGCTAAAACATTTAACCAACCTATAAAGGCCTTTACTTTAAAAGCAAGTAAAGACAACGCCATATTAAAAGAGCAGGTATTTTTAAGTGGTTTTATGCCAATTGACGGTGCAAAGCCTGCTACTTTTTATGAAGTATTGGCCGATGGAGAAGTACAGCTGCTGAGAAGATCAGCTAAGAGAATATTTGAAGAGCTGCCTTACGGCTCTGCCACAAAAGTGAAAGCCTTTAAAATTGATTCTTTCTATTATATCTCAAAAGAAGGTAAGCTTACAAAAATCAAGAACGACAAAAAATCTGTGTTGCAAGCTTTATCTGACAAGAAAACAGCCCTTGAGTCTTATATAAAAACAAACAAGCTGGATTTAAAAAAGGATGAGGAGCTGGCAAAGCTGATAACATACTACAACACATTGTAAATACATACCGTGCAGGCACTTTCCGCAGCGCTGCAAAATAAAATTTATTAATCTTATAAGTATATTTTCAGAGTACTGAATTTTGAATTCAAAAAAAGTATAAATTGATTCAATTTCAGACCCTAAAAACACATGAAGACTTTATTAACGAAACTAGTATTCTCTGCTGCTCTGGTATGTGCGGCAGCAGCAAGTGCATCTGCACAATTCGTGGCTTTAAATGACCACCTGGGAGTACCTGTACGAACAAAATCATACACGGATGTAAAAGGATCTCCTTTCTTGTTTGATGACTGGGTGAGAGGCTCGGTTATTGTAGCAAACGGCACCAAATTCGAAAAGGTAAACCTGATGTATGATCAGGTGGCTGACGAGTTGGTTTTTAAAAGCGAGAAAGGCGAAACTAAAACATTTGTTGATCCGGTAAAGGAATTCTCTTTCAAGCGAGAAATAGACAATGTGGTTATTGGCGAGAAGGTTTTTCGCAATGGATTTACTCCGATTGACGGAGCCAAGCCCCATACTTTTTATGAAGTACTGGTTGATGATCAGACTAAGCTGCTGAAAAGAACATCGAAGAGTATAATGGAGGAAATTACATACAGCTCTGCGACTAAAGTAAAGAGTTTTGAGACCAACACCGCCTACTATATCGCCAGAGACAACAAGCTAACTAAGATCAAAAACGATAAGAAGTCTGTGCTGGCTGCACTAGGCAACAAGCAGCCTGAGTTGGAGACTTTTATCAAGAAAAATATGCTGGACCTGAAAAAGGACGAGGATTTTGCGAAATTGATCGCTTATTACAATACGCTATAGTATAAAGTATACTTAAAGCAGCCGGCATGTAGTTCTACAACTATGTGCCGGCTGTTTTTTTTGTGTCTACTAAGTATGGCTACTGCTTATACTTTTAACCTGCTAAGCGTTTCTGGCGTCATGCGCAGGTAAGAGGCAATATACTTTTTGGGGATATGCTGGAAAAGGTGTGGACTGCGCTGCATGACACGTTGCAACCGTTGCTCCGGCTCTGGCAACAGCAGGTCTACTTCGCGTTCTATTTTGCCTACCAGTGCCTTCTCCAGTTGCTCGTACCAGAACCGTTTTACGTTTGGCCGCTGCTCCATTAGCTGTACAAAATCACGTTTGCTAATGCCTATCAGCTCGCTTCTTTTTAAGGCTTGGATATAATAAGCAGAGGGTTTGCCATCAACAAACGACGGAAAGGAAACCAATAAGGTGCCGGGGTAGCCAAAGCCTACACAAATGTCTTCGTCGGGGAGAGGATAGTAAATGCGCAGCGCACCCGAGGTTACAAAATATAAACCCTGCTCTACCTGCCCCTGCTGTATCAGGAAATCATACCTGTTTAGCTGCACCTGTTTCTTCCAGAGCGGCAAAAAAGCTTCAATATCATCCAAGGTGAAGTATGGGACTTGTTGTAAGAGGGTGCGGAGCATGGGAAGCTTATAGTAACATTAACAATTGCTCTTCTCTTTCTATGTCTTCCTTATTAAAAGGCAAGGCTGTGGTAATTCTATCTTCTGTAGCCAATTTGAGTAAAATCTTCTTTTCAGAAATTACCTGCGCATAAATTGTTTTATGATGTTGTAGCTGCCTATGACTATACCAATTATGCAGCTCTTTTACTGGCAAAAAGTATTTATCAACTAACTCTTCAACATTAATGTAATTCTGCTGATAACTTAAAAACTCTTTTGCCTTTGATTTCCAATCATCGCTTTCTACTTCTAGTGATGATTTGACTAAATTGAAGGATGTACTGGCGATCCTACCATCATGTTTTCTTATAGAAATTACAACAGGTAATTTATCATGACTTATAAAGTTCCTAAGGCCAATTACAAAATGATGCAAAGCATTATTTCTAAAACTCTTATCTAGTTTTTTTTCATACTCATCGTAAATTAGGTCAGCCTGCATGTATAACCTATCCCTGTGGTTCCTTGTGTGAGGAACTAGTGCTGCTGCAGCGGAACAAAAATTGAACAGTAGTCTGATTATATTATCTTGAAGATCCCAACGAACCTCTTTGCTCTCCCATAAAGTATTGTCAACACTTCTAATATTGTGTTCCCATAGAGCAGCCTTTAAGTCACTATAGTTACCATTGAAAATTTTAAAGGAGCGTCTAATACTTTCAATATCTTTAAGAAGTAGATAATTTTCTGACTTCTTAAATTCTTCAATTAAATGCAGTGACTGAGGAAACTTCATTATCATTAGCTAAAGATTATACTAATATAAGAACTTCTAATTCTATTTTGGCACCCTCACCTCCTTTGCTCAAACCCATCAAACCCCTTCAGTTCCTTCAGCGTCTTTACATCCACCCGCTCTACACGTGCATTTTTAGGCCCCTCGTGCACCCACTGCTCCAGCTTACGAAGCGCTGTTTCATCTCCTTCGGCCTCTAAGTATACGGTGCCGTCATCTTCATTCTGCACGAAGCCGGTAAGGCCTAACGCTTCGGCTTTCTCTTGTGTACTGGCTCTAAAAAATACCCCCTGTACTTTGCCATGTACACGCATGGCGATGTGTTTGTGGTTGCTGCTCATGAGTATAAGTCTGTGAAATGGTCCTCCTATGAACGATTAAAGCAGGGAGTGGTTAAGACAGCGGTTAATAGTATAGCCAGTGCCCTTTTACCTGCCCCTTAGAGTTTACCTCCAGCGCCGGGAAAGGTAGCTTAATAAAGAACATGCCTTTAAAGATAGCGTTAAGCAGTTTGTTATCCGTTTTGATGCGTGTCCAGTCGATATCAAGGGAGAGCAGGTATTGGCGGTAACGTTCTGTTTCGGGTAAGTATGCGCCGCGGTAATAGCGCCTGTTCTCAAACTCGCCAAACATGCCATTGGCACTGTAGCCTACTGCCACGCTGGCCCAATCGGGTACAGTTTTCTTAAGCGCCAGTTTATTGATCGGAACACTTAGCCAGTAGGTATGGGCATTGTAGTCCAGGAACAGGCTCTCCAGGTGGCTGTCGCCGAGGTAGCCGTTGGCCTGGCTGTAGTAGGAAGAAGGTGAAAAACTGAATTTATACTTGGCTACCTGCTCATCGAAAAGTAATTCCTGACCCACCACAATGGCAGAGCCGGCGGCATTAGCCACCATATCAGGCACAGAAAATCCCCAGCCTTCATAAAGCCCATCGTATACTTCAATGGGTGTTTGCAGTACCAGCCCCAGCGTGCCGCCATACAGCAGCGCCTTACCTTTCGGCACGCCTGCATTGCGCAGCAATTTGTATCCAATATAGCTCTCTACATAAGCCCCGAAGGCGTGGCCAAACTTATCTACCTGCTGGTAGCCTTTTGTATCGTCGTAGAAGTGGAACGGTACCCGCTCATGGTCTTTGTACCAGATAAATTGTAGGTAAGACATACCTGCCAGGTAAAACGCTGCTTCCGAGACTATAACAGGATAAAGCTTTCTGCGGTTTACGCTGCTACTGTCAGCGGCTGTGCTGTCTATGGCCTGTGCAAAGCCCTGAAAGGTAACAGGTAAAAACAGAAGCAGAAAAACCAGCGATTTTATTGGAGCCATTTATTCTAGCAGTGATAGCTATACAAGGCTCAAAGATAAAGCTTTAGAGGATTATTTTTCTTTTTGTTGCTGCTGATTCTTCTGCACCTGCTGTAGTTGTGGCAAGGTTATCCAACCATGTCTGAAAGCATGTTCGGCGGCTTTGGCACTGTTTTGCACCAACAGCATATCTACACCCATTGCTTCAACTTTATTGCAAATCTCCTCTACTTCACGGGCGCGGCCATCGTCTGTCACATCCCTGATGTACACACACAACACTTGCTCCGGATAATCCTGTACTACTTGCTGGTATACTTCCGGGTCGTTTTTGCCGCTATCCCCGATAAGTATAAACTTAAGGTTCGAGTATGTGCGCAAAATGCCGCAGATCTGGTTGTACTTTATCCGGTGCTTATGATTCTGTTCAAGGTTATCGCCGAAATCGCGCAGAAAAAGTGGCCCCTTTGGTATATCCTGCGCCTCCATAAAGCTAACCAGAAAACTGTACATGCTCCATTGGCTGGAAGAGACATAGTATAACGGGTTGTTGCTACCCTTAAGCACCTGCAGCAGCGAGGCAATACCAGGGAATGGACTTCGCTCCTGTGCATCTTCAAACAAACTGTGTTTTAGTTGCCCCGTTATACTTGCCATGCCAGAGATCATCACGGTATCATCTACATCGGAGATAATGCCAAAGCGGGCATCCTGCTCCGGCACAAATAGCCGGCCCTCTGCCTCCAGTTCGTCTTTGCCTGTTTTGCGCTCCAGCAGTTCCAGCTTCATACAATAGCCAGCCTCTTGGTAGTCAATTGGCTTATCCGGTGTAAATTCTATCTCAAAGTAGCCTTCTTTATTGGTTTCTACCTCCTGCTGCATGCCAGCAAACGAAGCTCTAACCTTAACATGTGGGATGGCACTTAAGCCGAAACGCCGGACCATACTAAGAAGCTGCTCGCCACTGTTGGCTTCCTGCTTGTCGTCCTGCTTCTTGTCTTTCTCTATCACACGCCCTTTCAGGTACACATATATCTCTGAGCCATAGCCATAAAAGGGTAGTATTTGGATAGGGCGCAGCAGGTGCAGGTCTTCCTTTATCTTTTCACGACCAGCATCAACTTCCTGCTCCAGGCGCACAAAGGCCTCGTACAGTCTATTCATCATATCTGCCATACTACAGGTTGTTTCTGAATAAACTGGCAAAAAGGCTGTGTTGTTTACAAAAATTAAATCTAAACAGCTACAGGCGCAACTTTAGTTTTTCTTTTCGTCTTCTTCGCAGGCCTGCTTCACGTCCTCCAGCTGGCCCTCGTTGATCCAACCCATTTTCAAGGCATGCTTGGCTGCTGTGTAGGTTTCCTCCACCAGCTCCATCTCCACGCCATTTCCTCTCAGCTTCTCGGCTATACCTCGTACCTCTTTATCCCGCTTGTCCGGCGACACATCGCGTATGTAAACACCCAGAATACGATCCGGGTATTCTTCTACCACCTTCTGGTATACTTCAGGGTCGTGCTGTCCACTGTCGCCGAGGCATATGAATTTAAGGTCCGGAAATGTATCTATGATGTGGCGTATCTTCTCAAGTTTATATTCTTCTTCACTGGTTTCAAAATCGCCTCTGTCTAGCCGGGTACCTTTATCACGCAGTAATAGTGGGCCTTCGGGAATGTCGTGCGAGCGGAAAAAACTAATGAGCAGGTCGTAGAGGTTCCATTCGCTACCCGATACATAGAAAAGCGGGTTCTGCCCTTTTCCGTCGCTGCCTTTGCGCAAAGCCCTGAAAAATCCTGCTATACCCGGAAACGGACTGCGTTCTGTGGCATTCTTTGTCAGCATCAACCGCAGCTTCCCCATAAAATCTTTTATGTTTGACACCAGCACAGTATCATCAATGTCGGAGATGATGCCAAACTCAACATCTTTGCCCGGAGCAAAAACATATCCCTCTGCCTCTAACCTGTCGTTATCGGTCTTTTGGTCCAGCAGTTGCAGCTTTATCTTGTTATCGGTGGTGCTGTAGTCTATGGCTGTATCAGACTTGAACTCTACATTAAAATATCCTTCTTCATCTGTTTTTACCTCCTTCTCCTGCCCGGCAAAAGTAGCCTTTACCCGCATGCCCGGTATCTCGTCTGTTTCGTAGCGCTTGTAGGTATCCTTAAGGTGTTGAAATACAGAGTCGCTTTCTTTAGACTGCTTTACCTTTTCGTCTTCCAGTACGCGGCCTTTCAGATACACATACTTTTCGTTACCAAAGCCATAATAAGGCATAATATTGATAGGCTCGAGCAGGTTTAGCTTGTCCTTTACCTTAAACTTGGCCATAGAAATAGAGTGCTCTGCCTTTTCTAGGGCATTAAGCAACTTGTCTTTTATATCGGGGGATAAGTCTGCCATGGTGTTTGCTTTATTCTTTTGAACGGGCAATGCCGGTACAAGTTAATCTCAGATTGAAAGTATACTTTAGAACGTTTACTCCGGCTGAATTTGTTATCGTGGAGGCAGGTATAGCTGCATTGCAAAATTGTGACTATATTGGCCGCCCCCTTCGCTGTGGGATCGCTTTAGATTTTAGAGATTTACAGAATGTCGTTATTATTCAATGATTTTAAGAGCTGGGAGAAGCATTGTGCCGAAACCGGCGAACCGCTTTACCAGCCTGTGCTGGAGTACGAGATAGAGCAGAAAGGTCGCACTGAAGACTTTATCTGGGAAAATATTGCCAAGGCCTACGAAGTGATGAAGGATGCCGTACAAACCGGCCTTACCGAAAACATGACCTCCCGCTCTGGCATGGTAAACAACAGCGCTAAAAAAGTGGCAAAGTCACCGGTAACGGTGTTGTCGCCGGAGTTTCAAATGCTGGTGTCGCGTGCGCTAGGTGCCAAAGAGGTAAACTCGTGCATGGGCCGCGTAGTGGCTGCTCCTACAGCCGGGGCCTCTGGTATACTCCCGGGCACACTTACTACCCTGCAGGAACTGCACGGGCTGGAAGACAGAAAAATACACGAGGGCTTGTTGGTTGCTGCCGGTATTGCTCTAATTATAGAGCAGAATGCTTCGTTGGCAGGTGCCGTGGGTGGCTGCCAGGCCGAAACAGGTAGCGCCGCCGCTATGGCAGCCGGAGCCATTGTTTATTGCCTGGGCGGAGATGTGCAGCAGGTATTTAACGCCGTAGCCATTACCATACAGTGTATGCTTGGTTTAGTGTGCGACCCTGTTGCGGGACTGGTAGAGGTGCCTTGCATTGTGCGTAACGCGAGTGCAGCTGCTATTGCCTACTCCTCGTCGCAATTAGCCATTGCCGGTGTTGATCCGGTTATACCTGTAGACCAGTGTGTGGCTGCCTTAGGTGAGGTAGGTGAAAGTATGGAACGCAAGTATAAAGAAACTGCCGAGGGTGGCTTGGCCAATACACCAAAAGCCCGTGAAATAGAGAACTTTGTGCTGGTGCAGGATGTGGAAATCTTACCTGACGAAGACGCGGAATAAGTTAAAGAGTTTAAGAGCTAGAAAGGTGGAGGGCTATTATGGTCTTCCACCTTTTTTTATTTGAGCTTAGGATTAGCAGGATTATAACCATTAAATCTACCATAGCAGCAATCCTTATATATGGCAAAGTATACTTAAAACAAAACCGCCTGAGCCAGCAACTGGCCCAGGCGGTTTATACTTTATGCTAATAGCAACTTACCATTTATAGTACCCATTCTCTTCCCCGTCGTTTAGAATTTCGGCGGCAGTGTTTGGGCTACGGTTTATATCGTTTAGCTTACGTTCTTTCCAGACAGCGGCAGATTCTCTTACCACCTCCAGGTGAGCATCCGACTTAATTCGTTCCTCTTCACGCTTAGCTTCCACCTCATACTCGGTGCGGGCAAAGAATTTAGCTTCCGCTACAGCATGACGCGTATCGTACTGCTTCTGCCGCTCTGTTACACGCTGCATCTCCTGCGTAGTACGTTCGTGCTCTACCCCTTTCAGGATATCGTCATAAGGACCTTTGTTTGAAATAAGTTTCGTAAAGATTGGGGCCGTTTCGAGACAGATGAACAGTAGCGTAATGAAGAACACAGGCAGCCATGGCAACTCGTCCAAGGCATTGATGCGTGCCATCAGGCCATCGTAGTTAGAGAAACTCTCCTGGCCCTCGGCCACAGTATCATCATACTTTGCCATCAGATCCGCTATGCGCTTTTCTTTAACCAATATCCTATCGGCAGCGCTGGCCTGCAACAACTTCAGTTCTTCGTCTACTTTATCGTACTGGCGCTTTTTCTCTTCGTAAATAGGGCCTTTACCCACTTTACCTGTACCACCTGTTCCGTCGGCCTCAGCGGCTACCAGTTCATACAGTTTGTTGCGCTCCTGCACTTTAGCCTCTACTTCCTGCCTGATAGCAGCAATTTCCGACTTTACCGAGTCTACCTCGGCAAACTGCTTTCCAACCAACGCTTTGTGCTGTATGGCCAGTTCTGCCTGCTTCTCTTTAAGTATAGCCTGAATTTCTTTGTCGAAGATTTTTAACTCCAGCGGCTTGGATATAACCACTGCCAGCACCAGGGCCAGCAAAATACGCGGCGTTACCTGCAGCAGCTCTTTCCAGAACTTGCCTTCCTTGCGGAGAGTAGAAACAATAAAGCGGTCAAGGTTAAATATTACGGCACCCCATAGCAAGCCAAACAAGATAGCCAGGCCAACAGTATCGAAAACGGTATAGAGGGCATAAGCACCCGATATGCCAGCCAGCAGGCCGGTAAAAAATACGGTGGCACCGATGCCCGCATATTTCACGTGCTCCGACTTAGAGCATTTTTCAAGTATAGTATCGTCGGCGCCGGCACACCACCAAAAGAATTTTCTCATGTAAAAAATTATCTGTACAGACAAAAACTGACTTTGCAACTGCCAGTTATCTAATAACGTGCAACTTACTGGCTTTTATACTTTTATACACTACTTTGTGATGAAAAGGCCATTAAAAGTGACGAACTCGCAGTTAAATTGGCAACAGAATCGCCTGATGTTAAAGTTCAAAGTTTTTGATGTACTCTCTGCAGTTAAGTAAACATTAATAAATAGCTAAACTAATGCCTTGGTAAGCCAAGAAACAGTTATTGCAAAAAAGTATACATCATCTTTAACCAACAATTGCTGTTAACTGTTACGCCTGCATGGCTTGTTGCCAAAGCGGCAGTGCTTCTGTTTTTATGTGCGGGTTGAAAAGGGGTAATTAATTTATCGTAAATTTGTATAAACACCTGCAAGAGATGGCAGAAACTTATACTTCAGACTTCGGCACTATTCTCCTCTTCCTGATAGGAGGTGCGCTATTTGTTGTGATTGGCTTGCTTACAAGTAAACTTATCCGGCCAAAGCGCCCAAACCAGGAAAAGCTTACTACTTACGAGAGCGGAGAGGAGCCGATAGGAAATGCCTGGATACAATTTAACCCGCGGTTTTATGTGGTGGCGCTTATCTTTATCATTTTCGATGTGGAGCTGGCGTTTCTTTTCCCGTGGGCAACTGTGTTTGGCAGAAGAGAGCTTATAGACGCTACAGATGGAGCCTGGGGATGGTTTTCGCTGATAGAGATGTTTATATTTATCGGGGTGCTGGTGCTGGGCTTAGCCTATGCTTGGGCTAAAGGGCATTTAGACTGGATCAGGCCAAAGCCTGTTATCCCGCAAAGTCGTTCTAAAATTCCGATGGATGTGTACGAGCAATTCAATGCAAAACAGGAATCTAGAAATAAAGTGTAATTGGTGAGAGCCCTATATCGCTTTTGCCGCTCATAATTTATTATTCATAACTCATTATTACCTTGGATAAAACCGGAGAAGGAGGCGTTGTAATTACCAAACTGGACGATCTGCTTAATTGGGCGCGGCTTACGTCGCTGTTCCCGATGGGCTTTGGCCTGGCTTGCTGCGCCATCGAAATGATGGGAGCCTACTCGTCGGGGTACGACATGGACCGCTTTGGCATTATACCCAGGGCTTCTCCGAGGCAGTCGGATGTGATGATCGTGGCTGGCACGGTTACCTTTAAAATGGCTGACCGTATTCGCCGCCTGTATGAACAAATGCCGGAGCCTCGTTATGTGGTGTCGATGGGGAGTTGCTCTAACTGCGGCGGCCCTTATTGGGAACACGGCTACCATGTAGTTAAGGGCGTGGATAGAATTATACCTGTGGATGTGTATGTGCCGGGTTGCCCGCCAAGGCCTGAGGCGCTGATTGGCGGCTTCCTAAAGCTGCAGGAGATCATCCGAAAGGAAACGATACGTGCGCCAAGAGCCGTGCAACAAATTATGGCGAAGCGTGCGCAGCAAGGGCAGCCGGTGGCAGACGCAGATAAGGCTCCGGAGATACATTCATAATTTATAATTCAGCATTCTTAATTAATTGCCGTGTCTTTCGAAGAGTTAAGAGATTTTATAGTAGATACTTTTGGCACTGAGGTTATACTTGAGGCCAAAGCAGATAACCTGCAGCCTTACCTGCTACTGCAGACAGAGCGCCTGCCGGAAGTGTGCCTGGAGCTGCACGACAATCCACTTACCTACTTCGACTTTCTCTCTTGCGTAACTGGCATCGATAACGGACCTGAAGCCGGCACCATGGAGGTTGCTTACAACCTGTACTCCATCCCTCACCACCACCACCTGACGCTAAAGGTACAGGTGCCGCGCAACAACACCCCGGAGCAAAGTATACCAGATGTACCCACTGTCAGCCACATCTGGCGCACCGTCGACTGGCACGAACGTGAGATCTTTGACTTGCTTGGCATCTACTTTAAAGACCACCCCGACATGCGCCGCATCCTTTGCGCCGCTGATTGGGAAGGCCACCCGCTCCGAAAAGACTACAAGCTGCAGGACTACTACCACGGCATTAAAGTACCTTTCGACCAGCATAACATACTAAACGGCTTTAAAGGCGAACCCATCAGCTTTACAAACAAGGCTGACAACGAGTTTGGGGATAAGCGGGAGAAGCCGGAGTAGGAATTTATACTTGACTACCGTTCTCCAACCACCCCTGGCCCCGCCTTGGATAAGGAGGGGTTAGGGGTGGTTGGACCACAGCAACTATAAAACAAAAAAGCCACCGGTTATACTACCAGCGGCTTTTTTATACTTTAATAGCTATACTTATTGTACATTCTTAAAGAAGGTAGGAGAGTTGCCATACAACGGCGTACGGCCATCCCACTTCTCTATAAACTGCTGCTGAATGAGTAGTGGCGTGAGCGTGCGCTGGCGCAATTCATTCGCTTTAGCTTCGGCTTCGGCCTCTACAATTTTTTTACGTGCTTGCGCCTCGGCAACTTTCAGTTCGTTTTCTACCTGCATGGCTTGCTGTACTGCTTTGTTTTTCAAGTTTACAGCCTGCACAATTACCTCCGGGTACTGTAAGCCGCTTGTCATTTGCTCCAACTCGAAACCTTCTTTACGCAATGCTTTATCCAGCGCTATCTGCACTTTATCCTCAAAGCTCTGGCGGTTCGAGATAATGCTGTCAGTACTGTACTGGTTAAACTGAATTCGGAATGCGTCGCGGGTATAATTGTAAAGTGTGGTGGTCGTTATCTGGTCTATGTCCTTACGGTACTTGGCAAAAATGCGTGGGCTCTCGCCGCCTATCACCCTGAACGAGATAGTTGGATCTACAGTAAACACAGAGCCATCTTTCGCATTTACGGTAAATGCACTATAATCCACTGTTTGCACGAATGTCGGAAACTGGAAAACTTCTTCTGTGAATGGGTTATACCACACACGCCCTGTTACCAGGCTCACATCCTGCACACCTTTGTCGGAGCCGTAGAGCTTAACAAGTATACCTTCGTGGCCTGCATCAATACGTGTGCAAGACTTCATGGCAGTAATGGAGAAAACAAGTATAAGAATGAAAGTAAGGCTCCATGTTAGGACCTGACGGGCATTGTTCATGAGTTATGCTTTGAGTTTATTAATGGAAAACCGAATAATGAAGAAATTAGCTATAACGAGTACTATTAGTAAACCCAATCCAATAGCCACATCAAGATCAGAAGGTTCACGTAGCCTAGAAGCCACTTCCGTAAAAGTTAGAATATCGACCAGGAGCAGCAGGCCGAGCAGGAGAATATATGCGAATTTCATACAGGCAGTCAGGGAAAAAGGCTGCTGCTTGTGTACAGCAGCTTAAAGTATAATTTATATCAAATATAGCCTTTTTTATATAGACTGACAAAAAGGAAGGCTAAGGCTTTGTTGTTTTGTAGGTGATCACCCAATAGTGGGTAAAGTTAGTGAGCTCTATATCTGTTGCGATGCCTTGGAGCAGTTGGCGAAGTTGGCCTTCTATTGGGAAGTTTTTAAGCACTTCATGTGTACTGCCATTGCTTAAGGTACGGTTCTGATAGGTATTGCCTTGCTCATCTGTTCGTGCAAGGGGCAAGCTGCTGTCCGCTACATAGTTGTTATCAACCATTACTACAGTGCCTCCCGGGTTTACGCTACTGTTAATGATCCTCAGGAAAGTTGGCAGTTCCTGCAGTTTAATATGCGACCAGATAAACCCGCCAAACAGGCTCTCATACTTTGCCTGTTGGTTTAGGGTGAACAGATCTGCCTGTTTATAGCTAACATTTTCGTTGGGGTACTCTTTAGCACGTGCAATATCCAACACCGCCTCATTTATATCAGTGGCAAGTATAAAGTGAGCTGTTTCGGCAATGCGTTCTGTCCAGTAGCCAGTGCCGCAGGCCACCTCAAATACCGTTTTATCTCTAAAGATATCCTGTAGCAGCTTTGTTAGCTGCTGTAACTCTCCCTGCCGCTCAGGCTTCTGGTACACCTGCTCATATTCCCGGGCTCTTTCCTTGTAGTATAAAACTATGTCGGTGTTCATAAGAGAAATAGTTTCACTTCTCTAACAGCAGGCTATCTTTTCCTATACTTTTCAACAATGGTTACCTGCTCATTATCGTCCACTCCATCAAACTTCATAAAGTAGTCTCTCTGGGTTAAAACTACTTCTAGCGTCAACCTGTCTTTTGTGTGCTCTACTACTTTATAATCCAGTAGCGTTGTACTAGACATTCCATCCGGAGACAGAACAAGCCTTTTCCCGTCTACAGACCAATTACCAGCAGTGTAGTTTTTATAATACGATTTATCTTTTCTAATGCCCAGCCAAGTCGATTTGCTTATGTCTTCTTGCAGCTTACCGTTAGCGTAGATCTCTTCTGACTGCCAGTTACCTACTAATTCATCGGGCTGTACAACAGTATCTTTGCACGAAGCAAATATGAACCCTAGCAGCAAAAGCCAAAGTAATTTTTTCATGTTAGATTTAGATCAAGATATAGAATAAGTATAAACGTCCTAAATGTAATTTATATCTATTAAATATACTATATTTTTAAAGACATAGCACTTGCTACATATCTTGATCTGTTTCGCCACCGATGCATCTATTATTTTAAGTTCGCCCCTCTCCAAAATCTTAAGTATAGATTCATCATTCAGTCTTCATACTTGAGTTAATTGGCCATTTATAAAACCAATCTTCTGCAATGTAATAGAGTGAATGCAAGTTGCAGTTGATTAAATCTATAATAGCAAATAGTGCGCTATTTATTCTGTATTAGTAGCAGTTCTAAAACACTTTATAACCAAAAGCTACCGAGAATGCACTTTCAAACCTGTTAGTCCAGCTCTGATTTTCTACCATAATTTTATTTAGTTGATAACCAACCTCTATACTGTATTTGTTATTGAGTTTGTAACCAAGATTAGAAACAAAAGCAGGCATCATGCTAGCTTCATTTTTATCTAAAGAATGTTCCCTTTCAGCACTTTCCATACTAAATACCTGCGATGGACCTAGAAGCACGTTAAAAGCTACAGCACCGCCTAAGAATAATTTTGAGCCTTCTCCAATAAAGAAATAGCGCTTAACACCTAAAGGCAGCATTATGTGGGAATAGTTTACATGTAACTCACCCTCTTCGGATGATACAGCCCACGGACTGTAGGCATTTGGGGTGTGCCTGTGATTTACAAATTCATAAGTTCGCTTGTAGTACTGAAATGTTGGCTCAAAAAAAACAGACCATCTCTTTTTGTTTACCGGCAATACATACTCCATCTCTAATCCTATTTGTGGGGATAAGGCTTTATCGAATTCGGAGTAATAACGTAGGTACTTCGTATGCTTCACCCGATTCTCGTAGTATATTATGAGTAGTTTTTGCTCAACATTTAAAGCAGAAATGCTGGATCCTATCTTAACCGAAAAATTGTAGTCGCCTTTCTCTTTCTTTTGGGAATAGTTGATATGATTAACATCAAAATGTTCATTGTATTTAACAAATAGCTTAACCAAGTCTTTTTCTTCATAACCAACTTTTTCGAGTTGCTCCATCGTTATAGTTGGGGACTTTAAGTTGTTCCAAAGCTGTTGCTGATAACTTTTATTTTCTCCGAAGTTAACCTCATTGATCATGTACTTTTTATACACCAGCTGCTCTGTAGCTTTGTCATCTAATTTGTAGAAGAATCTGCTTAGCCCTCCGCGATCCTTGTAAGAATAAAGCGAAGCTTTACCCTCAATCAAAACCTTCAGAAATAGCTGCTCTTGTTCAAACTCAGGCTCTCTTGAATAGTCCATTTCTCTGACGTTACTAGAAGACCGATCTATTTTTATATCGAGCCGCTTATACTTATGCACAGTATTTAAAATCTCAAACTCCTGCACATCATTGATGCCGGCAAACTTTGCCTCAGCACTTTCGGAGAGCTTGTACTCAAACGATATCGGGTTAGTACTTTTATCAACGTTTTTTATTAGGCATTCTACCTTATTGCCCTCGTTGTCGATGAAATAGGCAGGCTCAAAACTACTCTGGCCAAAAACATTTAAGTTTAATAGGAAGAATAGGATGGAGAGTAAAAGTTTGTTCATAAGCTAAAGGTTAAATAAATATAAGTTTAGTATTTGATGAATGAAGTTAAAACATTAGATAATCAATATATTGTGTATTTCACCATAAACCAAACATCATATGTTATTTATTAACAAGCAATAATATAGGCAACTACTCCAGCTAATATATTCCCTGTTTTAAGTCCCTCTTTTTTCCGAACTTTGATGATCAGTTAACACAAAGCATAATTTCTTGAGCCAGTCCACCATCTATAAAAACTACCTGCTGCAATCGGAGCCGAACAAATTCAGCCTTGATACCCTGAAGGCCGGCGAGATGATTGTGAACATGGGACCTCAGCACCCGAGCACACACGGTGTTTTGCGCTTGGAGGTGGTTACAGACGGAGAGATTGTGCAAAACGTAGAGGCACATATCGGTTACCTGCATCGCTGCTTCGAAAAACACGCTGAAAGTATGGCTTATAACCAAACCATACCTTATGTAGATCGCATGGACTATGTAGCTGCGATGAACTCGGAGCATGTTTGGTGTATGGGCGTGGAGAAATTGATGGGCATTACAGATCAGATTCCGAAACGGGTAGAGTATATCAGGGTACTGGTGGCTGAGCTAAACCGTATTGCTTCGCACTTTGTGGCTATTGGTACTTATGCCATCGATATTGGCGCGTTTACCCCTTTCCTGTGGCTACTGCGCGACAGGGAGCACATTCAGAGATTGTTGGAGTGGGTTAGTGGAGCGCGCATGCTGTACAATTACATTTGGGTAGGTGGCCTGTACTACGACCTGCCCATTGGCTTTGAAGAGCGCTGCCGTGAGTTTATTGATTACCTGATGCCAAAGCTCGATGAGCTGGACACCATACTTCTGGAAAACAAAATCTTTTTGGATCGCACAGTTAACGTAGGAGTACTGCCCCTGAATGTGGCAATTAACTACGGCTGCTCCGGACCTATGCTGCGTGGCTCAGGCTTGAAATTTGATTTGCGCCGCGTAGACGGTTACAGCGTATATCCGGAGCTGGAGTTTGACATTCCGGTTGGTAAAGGCTTAGCAGGCACACCCGGTGATTGCTGGGACCGCAACTACGTGCGCGCCCAGGAGTGCCGCGAGTCGGTAAAGATCATTCGCCAGTGCCTCGAGAGGCTTACCGGCGATCACAAACGCACCCCAGATTTTGACCCTCAGGCTGCTTGCCCTAAAAAAATACGCATGACAGGCAGCCAGGAATTATACTTCAGGGCCGAAACCCCGCGTGGTGAACTAGGCTACTTTTTCCGGACCACAGACAAAAGCGATGTGCCGTTCCGGTGCCATGGCCGTTCTCCCTGCTTCTCCAACCTGTCGGTGCTGCACGAAATTGCTAAAGGCTGCATGGTAGCCGACCTTATTGCCATTGTTGGCTCCATAGACTTTGTGTTGGGCGAAGTAGACAGGTAAACCCCTAGTAAGCTGAGTCCGTTTATAATATATTTACTTTTTAGTGCAACTCCTGTGACTCAAGCAGGAGTTACTACTTTGCTATACTTATGAGATTGAATAGATTTTTCACACTACATCTGATTTGGCTTAGTGTGTTATTTGCACCTGTTGTGGCTGATGCCCAGGTAAAGCCAAAGAAGGCACCCCAAGCCGACACGCTTAAAACCATCTCGCTGGATCCTAATATTTTTGTACCTGCTGATACCGTACTTCCAGGGCAAAAGAACCCTTTTACAGAGTCCCAGCGTCTGGAGGGCGACAACAAGCGGTTCCTGAAAAGAGCAGTCATACCTTCTGCCATACTGATAGGCGCCGGCATCTATACGATACAGGAGCGAGGCATTATCAGTAGTTTTGATGTAAACGATGCCCGTGATAAGGTACTTTCGGATTTTGCTACCAATGCCGATGACTTTCTGATGCTGGGGCCTCTGGTTGGCTTGTATGGCTTTAACATTATCTCTTCGCAGAATAGGCACGAACTTGGTCGCCAGACACTCCTCCTTTTAGCTTCAGGAACGCTGGCATCTGCATTTGTGTGGCCAACAAAAAAACTAACAGACATCGACCGCCCTAACGGGAAACCCTTTGCCTTTCCGTCAGGGCACACAGCCTATGCCTTTACCATTGCTACTTTCATGGATAAAGAATTCCGCCACAAGAGCCCGTGGGTAAGTGTGGCAAGTTACTCGATTGCCGGCGCAACCGGTGTGTTACGCGTGCTTAACGATGCACATTGGATGGCAGACGTTTTGGCTGGTGCTGGAGTTGGCATACTTTCCGTGAACACAGTATACTGGGTACATGCCAAATTAACGCAGGGTGGAGGGCTTAATACAGCCGTTATTCCGGTTGTGTTACCAAATGGCTCGCCGGGCATGGGTTTAACTGTAACTTTCTAGTATATCAAAACCTTTTATAAGAAAAGGCGCTTGTTCCATTGCGGGAGTAAGCGCCTTTTCTTTTTATCTTTACCAGATGCATAGGTTTCTCATACCCTTTCTTTACTTTATACTTGTAGCCTCTGCTGCTCTGGCACAGGTACGCAGTGTGCGGGGTGTGGTGCGCGATGCTAAAACAAACGAAAAACTAGCTTTTGTAAGTATAGCTGCCAACGATGGCGAAACAGGAACTACTACTAACCTGGAGGGGCAGTACCAACTGCGACATAGCAAACCGATCCAGACGCTGCGCTTTAGTTATGTAGGGTACGAGCCGCAAATCGTTTATCTTGATTCGCAACAGGTAATCAATGTTTACCTGCAGCCGTCGGCTGCACAGCTGCAGGAGGTAGTGGTTATGGGCACAGGAGAGAACCCCGCGCACCGCATTATCCGGTTGGCAACGCAAAACCGCGACCGCAACACCATCGATAACTTACCGGCTTATACTTACCGCACGTACAATAAATTTATAGTTACCGCTGTAGATGCCAAAGAAATAGACTTGGGTGATACGCTGCGCCTGTCGCAACAGGACTCCGCTTACCTGAACATGCGCAACCTGTTGGCAAAGCAGCACCTCTTTCTGATGGAAAGTATAACCGACTACGCTTACCTGAAGCCGGACAAAGTAAAAGAAACCATATTAGCCACGAGGGTATCGGGACTGCAGCAGCCTAGTTTTGGTGTAGTGGCCGCAGAAAGCCGCGACTTTTCGGTGTACGAGGATATGCCGGTGTTCTTTGGCAAACGCTACCTCAGCCCCTTAAGCCCCGGCAGCACCCGCAAGTATGATTTTGTGCTACAGGAGACAAATATTGTTGGCCAGGATACTGTTTTTGTTATTTCTTATAAACCGGAGCAGGGTAAGAACTTCGAAGGGCTTGAGGGATTGCTATACATCAACAGCAACGGCTGGGCTGTGCAGAACGTGCTGGCCCAGTCAGCAGCCAACGACGACAAACGCGGCATTAAGCTACAGCAGCGCTTCGAAAGAACCAGCCCTCAAAACCGCTGGTTTCTCACAGAACTGGATGCAGAGATTACTATTCCGCAGCTATCCTTTAAAGGGCATCAGCCTTATGGCCGCCTCCGCACTTACATTACCAACATCAATATCAACCCTAACCTGCGCAAATCAGACTTTGGGGTAATTGCCCTGGCTCAGAAACCAGACGCGCACCTGCAGCCAGACCAATTGTACCAGCAGTACCGCCCTGATTCCCTTACTGCCAAAGAACAATTTACCTACACCCGCATGGATAGCGTAGGCCGTGCCGACAAACTGGACCGGACTATCCGGTTGATGGAATACCTGATAGCAAAACAGATATCGTTGGGCCCGATCAGTTTAGATATAAATCGTTTGTTTAAAGTAAGTGCTTTCGAAGGCGTGCGTTTGGGAGCAGGTGCCCATACCAATGGCTTATTTTCGGAGCGAGTTATACTTGGCGGCTACTGGGGATATGGTTTTAAAGACGAAGAGGCGAAGTATGGTGCAGATGCAGCCGTTATACTTCATAAGCCGTCGGAGCTACAGGTAAAAGCTATATATTTTGAGGATGTGCTGGAGCCAGGAGGCAGGCGTTTACCGTTTCAGCAGAAAAGCTTGTTCACTGACCTTCGTCCTAACCTACTTACCCAGCGAACCTATGCTACCCACAAAAGTATAGCCCTGTCCGGCAGGCTAAGCCGCTACCTGCAGGCACAAACACAGCTGCGGCAGGAGCAGCACCGCCCAACGTTATTTACTCCGGAAGATGCCCCGCTCCCAAAGTATAACCTCACAGAAGCTGTTGTAAGCCTGCGCTATGCCTACGGCGAAAAGTATATGCAGCAGTTTAACCAGGTTTTACCCATGGCGTCTGAGTACCCGGTGCTGTGGCTGCAGTACACCCGTGGCCTGGATGGTGTACTGAACGGTGACTATAGCTACAACAAGTATGAGGCAAGGCTGGAGGCAAGTGCAAGGCACCGTACTTTTGGTCAGAGCAGCATTAAACTTACCGCAGGATTGGTAGATGGAGACGCTCCTTTCTTTATGTTGTTTAACGGCTTCGGCAGTAATAACCCTAACTATAAATTCTATGCTGCCGAAGGCTTCGAAACCATGCGCCCTTACGAGTTCTTCTCCGATAGATATGCCGCCCTGCTTTTCTCCCAAAACTTTGGCAAGCGCTTTCTGCGCAACAGCTTCTTTAAGCCAGACGTTATAGTTGTAACCAATATTGGCTTCGGCGATCTGAAACAGGCTGTGCAAGACGTGCCCCTGGCAGAGATTAATAGCATGCGCAAGGGTTTTTATGAGTCTGGTTTGATCCTGAATAACGTGATCAGCTCTGCCTTCACTGGTATTGGTGTCGGTGGCTTTTACCGATATGGACCTTATGCGTTTGATGAGGAGAAGGACAACCTGCGGGTAAAACTTACCCTGACGGTGGCGTTTTAAACTCTCAGGTCATTACTGAACTCATTGTTTCATAATTAGTATACCCTGATAAACCCATACTATATTATGAAAATCCTGACCGCAGCACAAACCAGAGAGGCAGATGCATACACCATAAAAGCAGAAGGAATATCTTCTGCTGACTTGATGGAGCGAGCCGCAAAGGCTTTTACCACATGGTTTGAGAACAAATTCCAGCCTACGAAAGAAGTACTGGTGTTCTGCGGGCCGGGCAATAACGGCGGTGATGGGCTAGTGGTGGCTAGACTGCTGCATCAGCGAAACTATCCTGTGAGGGTATTTACAGTGGGAGCCTCCGAAAAAGCATCATCCGATTTTAAAACTAACCTGAAACTGTTACCCGATGAACTAAAGCACTTCCATATTGAAGAAGCGAATCAGGTGCCTGACCTGAACGAGGACCTGAACGTAATTGACGCCTTGTTTGGCACAGGATTAAACCGGCCGGTTACAGGTATTTTTGCGGATGTGATCGAGAAGCTAAACAGCAGCGCCGCCTGCATCACCTCCATCGACATCCCTTCCGGTCTTTTCAGTGATAGCCAGACTCCTTACGAAGGCGCTATCATTAAAGCTGATTATACCATTAGCTTTGAACTTCCCAAGCTGGCTTTTCTGCTACCCCAACACGAAGAATACATAGGTGAATGGCACGTGATCCCAATAGGGCTAAGTGAGCAGTTTATATCAGAAACAGAAACTAATTTATACTATACCACCTATCGGGACATACACTACAAGCTAAAACCACGCAAGAAATTCTCGCACAAAGGTACCTTTGGGCATACCCTGCTGCTATGCGGAGGCTTTGGAAAAATGGGCGCTGCTGTGCTGGCTGCACGTGCCTGCCTGCGCAGCGGTGTAGGTTTGCTCACGCTTCAGGTGCCCTCTGCTGGCTATACAGTGTTACAAACTGCCGTACCAGAGGCCATGACGCTGGCTGATAAAAGCAGGAAGCACCTTTCAGAACTCCCACAGGATATCAATAAGTATAATGCAATAGGAGTTGGGCCAGGTTTAGGTACTGAGCGCATTACCAAAACAGCCATCGGACAGTTACTGGCTACTTCTTCTCATCCTTTGATTATAGATGCCGATGCTATCAATCTGATAGGCAGCAGCGACAAACTTAAAGCGCAGCTCCCCAAAAACCGCGTTATCTTTACACCCCATCCCAAAGAGTTTGAGCGGCTGGTAGGCAAAAGCAACAACGACTACGACCGCCTTAGAGACATGCTGGAGTTCTGTGCGGAGTATGGATGCTATGTAGTACTCAAGGGAAGCAATACTGCGATTGGCACACCGGAGGGGAAGCTATACTTTAACAGTACAGGCAACGCAGGCATGGCAACAGGCGGCACTGGCGATGTACTGACAGGCATTATCACAGCCCTTGTAGCACAGCATTATACTTTAGAGGATGCCTGCCTCTTGGGCGTGTATGTTCATGGGCTTGCCGGAGACTTGGCTTCAAGTAAAGTTGGTGACATTGCCATGACTGCATCTGATGTAATTGACCACCTGCCCCAAGCTTTCCTCCATCTGCAGCAATCTAGCTGAAGGCCAAGTATACCAATCCCGCATGCAGTAGCATAGCACCGTCAGCCAATAGTGCATAGTATATTCTTGGTTTGTGCTCATCAGAAAAAATAACCACTCCCGCTGCAATAAGCGCACTTGCCATCAAGGCACGTTGTACCTCTCCACCCTCAGAAACCATTGCCAACCCAACATACAGCACCAGCAGCACCAGCGATAGCAGCTTTGTATAGCGCACTCCTATTAAACCAGGTATGGTAAGGGTATTCTTAGACCTGTCGTAAGCGTAGTCTCTTATATCAAAAAGTAAGGCAAGGGCAAGTATAAATAGGAATCGGCGTAGCAACAGGAATAACGCATCCTGATCCATTACCTCTACACCTGCATCCAGCAGAGGAAACATGGCTGTTACCACCGCCCACACATACGCAATCAGAAAAACCTTTAGTAAAGGTATTTTCCTCAGTGGGCGCACCCGCTTAGATTTGTACACAACCGGCACAGTATAGCCCACTGAGATTACTGCCAGGTGTAGTATAACCCACATGTTAATGCTTAAGTCAAAGTATAAGTATACACCTGCTGCACCGGCTATACTTACCGCCCCTACAATTGCCAACAACTTTTTGTTTCGCTGCCACCATTCGCTACCGCTTTTATACTTCTGCTGGTGTGGCCTCCGGATGAAGCTGTAAACGCTGCTCAGGTTGTAGGTAAACAGGGTGGCCAGAAATACGAAGACAGCCAGCGGCAGTGAGATAGGCAGCCCTGCCAGTTTATATGCTTCGATGGTTAGGCTAAAGGCGCAGCAAGAAATAAACACGCTGCTGTACACAGTTATTCCCAGCAACTGCTCTCCTATCCGGTGCTGTCTATACTTGCTGTTTATACTTAACTGTTGGTCCTGCGCCATCTCATGCAATTACGCAACTATTCTTGCCTCTGTCAAACTGCATACAAAACAAAAAGCCTGACGCAGAGATTATCCCTATGCCAGGCTTAACAGGAAAAGTAAAATTTTTACAGCGTCTGTACTCTCTTTGGCTCTCCGAAGGTAGCGTTGTAAAGTTCAATGCTGTCGTTGATGATTTTGTAAGCGTGCTCACGGCCTAAAAACTGCTCTACGATCACCTCTTTGTGCTCCAGTTTCTTGTAGTCTTCAAAGAAACGGCGCATCTCCAGCAGGGTGTGCGGAGGCAACTCAGAAATATCGTTAATATGACGCACCGACATATCGTTGTACGCAACAGCGATGATTTTATCATCTTCTTCATTGTTGTCGATCATCTGCATTACACCGATTACTTTCGCATCGATAAGGCACATTGGCTGCACGTCAATTGAGCAGATCACCAGGATATCCAGTGGGTCTTTGTCGTCGCAGTACGTTTGCGGTATAAAGCCATAGTTGGCAGGATAATTCACTGATGAGAAAAGCACTCGGTCAAGCTTCAGCATACCGCTGTCCTTATCCAACTCATACTTTGCTTTCGACCCTTTCGGGATCTCAATGATTGCGGTTACCACTTCGGGAGCTTCATCGCCGTAGCTCACGCTATGCCATGGGTTGTTATTCTCCATATTCTCCATTTTAAATAATTTAATTCACGCCGTCCTTGTCTCTTCTTCAGGCGTTGTGTTTATTTCATGTATTGTTGTAAAGGTTGCCCTACACTGCCGTTCGGTTCTTGTATGTAAAGCCACGAAGCAATTGTTGGGGCTATATCAGTCACTTTTGTTTCTACGGATGTCTCTCCAGGCTTCACGTTCCAGCCATACCAGATAAGCGGCACGTGTGTATCGTAGTTTGAGTACGAGCCATGTGTCGTGCCTGTTTGCCTGCCACTGCCATAGCCTTCGAACCAGGCCGGGCTCAGGATAAGCACTACATCGCCGCTTCTGGATGGGTAAAACCCGTTCTCTACGCGGCCCATAACTCCTGCGGTCCAGTTACTTGTTGCCAAAGCATATCCGGTAACAGCTCTCTCTACTGGGGTTAACCTTATAACGTACTCCGCCACACGCTGCTGCATCTCGCTTAGCGACAGCTTTTTGCTATCTACCAGCTTTCTGTTCAGGTAGATGTTCTGATTCATGTAACGCTCCACCCAAGGGCCTTTGCCATACAGCTTGCCCAGAAAGTTTTCTACTGAGTCTCTGATCACAGTTGAGCTTGAAACGCCAGCCGGTACTTTATTCTGAGCTAAGTATGCCGGTACATGTGCCGCACCGTGGTCAGCAGTTAAAAAGAATAGCACGTTACCGGCCCCTACTTCTGCTTCTATCTTATCTACTAGCTCACCTATCTCTTTATCCAAGCGCAGGAAAATATCCTGTGCCTCTATGGAGTTCGGTCCGAAAGTATGGCCTACATAATCCGGTGTAGAAAAACTAACTGCCAGGAAATCTGTATGAGTGCCCTTGCCTAAATTCTCTCCTTTAAGGGCAGCCAGCGCAAAGTCTTTAGTTATTGTATTTCCACTTGGTGTATAACGCAGCAGTTCAAAGTCTTTCTTTCTGATAGCTGGCAGGTTGTGTGGGAACACTGGTTTGCTTTCGCCTGATAACGTGCCTTCCCATGGCATATCATCAGCAGTGCTTTCTGTATATTGCTCTATGGGTAGTACCGTATTCCATACCTGGCTCAGGTATTGGTCCGGATACTGCTGCTTGTTAAACTCCTGTACCCAGTTTGGTAAGTCATTTCTATAGAATGTGCTTGTTATCCAGTTGCCGCTTTCAGAATCGAACCAATAGGCTCCGTCACCTAAATGTCCAGCCGGAAGTATAGAGCCTCTGTCTTTCAAAGACACACCCACTACTTTAGAGCCCATATTGGTTGCTAACTTTAGTTCGTCTGTTATAGTGGTGGTTACTAAGTTAGCCGGAGACATTAGGCCTGCATTTGATGTGCTACCTACTGTTTTTACTGTATTGTCTTCGGTGCAGTATACTACTTTACCAGTAGTTCTGTCGTACCAGCTGTTACCTACTATACCATTCAGGGCTGGTTCGCTGCCGGTGTAAATAGAGGCATGACCAGGTGCAGTGTACGTTGGAACGAAGCTATATTGTGTATTCTTGAAGTTAAAGCCTTTGCGCAACAGCTTCTTAAAACCATTGTCGCTATACTTGTTCCAGTAACGGTACAAGTAGTCATAGCGCATCTGGTCAACCACAATACCTACTATTAGCTTTGGCCTGTTTAGGTCTGTAAAAGTTGTAGTAGTAGCCGAGGCTTCTGTAGTTGTAGTCTGTGCAGGTTTTGTACAGGCTGTTAGCGTCACTATCATTACAACAGCAACCTTTGCCCAATTCATTAACCCTTTCAAGCTTTTAGTCTTCATCTTGTTTGATTTATACTTATGCAAATATAACAGGCTTGTGCTCTATTATTTCTCTTGCTGAATGTTACAACTCAAATTTCTTAATTTGTTAACAATCAGTTGCAATAGTATAAGTACAAAAAATAAGCAGCGCCCACCTTAGTGATGGGCGCTGCTTTATAGAGTTTCTTTTTCTTCTTATTTTGAAGCCAGAGCCTCTGCACCACCCACAATTTCCAAAATCTCCTTTGTAATTGCAGCCTGGCGCGTCCTGTTGTAGGTAAGTTTCAGTTCCTTCAGAAGTTCACCGGCGTTTTCAGTTGCTTTGTCCATCGCCGTCATTCGGGCACCGTGTTCAGAAGCGTTAGACTCCAATACGGCTTTGTATACCTGAATCTTCAACGATTTTGGTATCAGTTCCTGAATGATTTCTTCTTTAGAAGGCTCAAAAGTATAATCTACCAACATTGCAGATGCATTCTCTTCAACTGGCTTCTCCTCTATTGGCAGGAACTGCTCCGTCTGTACAATCTGCGTAGCAACGTTTTTAAACTCGTTATAAACCAGGTCAACCTGGTCATACTGCCCTCTGATGAAGCCATCCATAGCAAACTCAGCGGCACCTCTTACTGTATCGAAAGACAGGTTTGAGAAAACACCGGTAAAGTCGCCATTCACGTTGTAGCCTCTTTTCTTTAAAGCTTCAAACGCTTTGCGGCCAATCGCAAGTACTGTAACATTATCAGCTGCTTGCTGCGCACTGTACTTCGTATTAACCAGAGATACTACACCTTTGATGATGTTCGAGTTAAAAGCACCAGCCAAACCTCTGTCAGAAGAAACAGCGATGATCAAAACACTTCTGATCTCACGCTTCTGTGAATACTGGTTTGTAACCGTACCTTCTGTTATAGAAGATAGATTAGCTAATATCCCGCTTAGGCGCTGAGCGTAGGGGCGCATACGCAGGATGTTATCCTGTGCACGTCTTAGCTTAGCAGCCGCTACCATTTTCATGGCTTTTGTAATCTGCTGCGTAGATGAGATGGATACGATGCGACCTCTTACCTCTTTTAAACTTGCCATATTGTTGTTGCTATGAGCATAAATCAGGGGCTAGCAGTTTATACTACCAACCCCCGACTTTTTAAATCAACTATTTTTTATACTTAGCCGATACTTCTCTGGCTACCTGCTTGATCGTGTTCGTAGTTTCGTCATCCAGCTTACCAGCTTTCAAGGCGTTTAGCACGTCGTTGTGCTGTGCGCGCATTGTACGCAGGAAGTCTTTCTCGAAGTTCTTTACTTCAGAAACCGGAACGTTGTCCATCAAACCGTTTGTAGCGCAGTAGATGATCGCTACCTGCTCTTCTACAGCAACAGGAGAATACTGTGGCTGCTTCAGGATTTCCAGGTTACGACGGCCACGCTCAATTGTAAGCTTTGTAGCCGCATCTAGGTCAGAACCGAACTTAGCGAACGCCTCAAGCTCACGGAACTGTGCCTGGTCAAGCTTAAGCGTACCTGCTACTTTCTTCATTGACTTGATCTGAGCAGAACCACCCACACGTGATACCGAGATACCTACGTTGATCGCAGGACGGATACCAGAGTTGAAAAGGTTTGTCTCAAGGAAAATCTGACCGTCAGTAATCGAAATTACGTTAGTCGGGATATAAGCAGAAACGTCACCAGCCTGTGTCTCGATTAGCGGAAGGGCAGTAAGTGAACCACCACCTTTTACTAACGGACGAAGAGAATCTGGCAAATCGTTCATGTTACGAGCAATCTCGTCAGATGCGTTGATTTTAGCGGCACGCTCCAATAAGCGAGAGTGCAGATAAAATACGTCACCTGGGTAAGCCTCACGCCCTGGAGGTCTTCTTAGAAGAAGAGACACCTCACGGTATGCTACAGCCTGCTTAGAAAGGTCATCATAAACAACCAGTGCAGGACGGCCAGTATCACGGAAGAACTCACCGATTGCAGCACCTGTAAATGGCGCGAAGAACTGCATTGGAGCCGGATCAGAAGCTGAAGCGGCAACAACTACTGTATAATCCATAGCACCACCTTTTTCAAGCGCCATTACAACCTGCGCTACAGTAGATGCTTTCTGGCCAATAGCCACATAAATACAGAACACAGGCTCACCTCTTTCGAAGTATTCGCGCTGGTTCAGGATTGTATCGATCGCAACAGCTGTTTTACCAGTCTGGCGGTCACCGATGATAAGCTCACGCTGACCACGGCCGATTGGAATCATTGAGTCGATCGCTTTGATACCAGTCTGTAGCGGCTCGTTTACCGGCTGGCGGTAGATTACACCTGGAGCTTTACGCTCTAGTGGCATCTCATATAGTTCGCCAGCGATTGGGCCTTTACCGTCGATAGGCTGACCAAGTGTGTTAACTACACGGCCAATTACGCCTTCGCCAGCTTTGATAGAAGCGATGCGGTTTGTTCTTTTTACGGTAGCGCCTTCTTTGATCTCGCTGTAGTCGCCAAGCAATACGGCACCTACGTTGTCCTCTTCCAGGTTCAGAACGAGTGCCTGAAGTCCGTTCTCAAACTCTAATAGCTCACCAGACTGTGCTTTGGAAAGGCCATAGATACGAGCGACACCGTCACCCACTTGTAGTACAGTACCAACTTCTTCCAGTTCTGCCTCAGAGCGGAAGTTTGATAGCTGCTCTCTTAATATGGCTGATACTTCGTCAGGTCTTACTTCTGCCATGATTATAGTTTATTAATGTATGGGTTGTCTTTGAATTCATTTCTCAGCTTGCGAAGACTGTTCTTCACTGAGCTGTCTATTTGTTTGTCTCCTACCTTTAGCACAAAGCCGCCGATAAGCGATGGGTCAATTATTTCCTCCAGCTGGATCTGCTGGCCATACTCTGCTGCTAACTTTATACCTAGCTGCTCACGCAGTGATGCCGTTAGTGGCAGGGCAGATGTCACCTGAGCTTTCACAATGCCTTTCAGTTCATTGTACTGCTCTTCGAAAGAAGTAGCAACGAACTCTAAAAGAGACTCGCGCTGCTTGCGTGCTATCAAGTTAAAGAAAGCCAGTGTCAGCTCCTGTACCTTACCTTTGAATACTGCGTTTAGTACAGCTAACTTTTTCTCTGGCTTCACGATCGGGTTACGAAGCAGCAGCTGAAAATCGCGGTTCTGAGAAATCACTTCTGTAAACAACTGCATATCTGCATGCACCTGCTCAACTAAGCCTTTCTCATTCGCCAGCTCAATCAGCGACTTCGCGTACCTGGAAGCAACTCTAAATTCTGACATAATGCTTGTTTATGATACAGCGACACCTATTGGCAACCGCTATTTTTCCTTTTAGTTAAGCGTTACTTCACGGATGTAATCCGCAGCCAGCTCCTGCTGTGCAGCCGGGTTGCTCAGCTCTTTTCTCAGAATGCGCTCTGCAATATCAAGAGAAAGGGCGGCAGCCATATTCTTCACTTCTGTAATAGCAGCACGCTTCTCGTTTTCGATCGCCTCACGTGCTTGTGCAATCATGCGGGCACCTTCTTCGTTTGCCTTATTCTTAGCCGACTCAACTAGTGCATTACCAGCATCAGAAGCTTCTTTCAAGATCTTGTCACGCTCTAAACGAGCCTCTGCCAACAGCTTCTCATTGTCTGCTTTTAGCGACTGAATCTCAAGCTTTGCTCTTTCAGCTGCGCTCAATGCATCTTCAATAGAAGCTTCACGCTCATGAAGCGCCTTCATGATTGGCTTCCAAGCGAACTTTGCCAGCAGGAACAGAACAATTAAGAATGTTACTAGCTGCCAGAAAATTAGACCGATACCTGGGGTTACTAACTGCATTGTTTATTTTGTTATAGAAATAAGTTCCTTTTAGTGGCCTCGATTTTACTCTCGCAGACGAGCACCTTTAACTGCCTTAAACTACTTTTTGATCTCATCGTCCGGACCATGCGTCCGGACGTGAGATCATCAAATGACTAATTAGCCTTTGAAAGAAATTAACAAGCAAACTACCACACCGAAAAGTGCAACACCTTCGATAAGAGCAGCTGCGATGATCATGGCAGTCTGGATTTTACCACCAGCCTCAGGCTGACGAGCAATAGACTCCATGGCAGAGCCACCGATTCTACCGATACCCAAACCTGCGCCTAGGGCTACTAGACCAGCACCGATACCGGCACCCATGATAGCTAAACCAAAATCAGTCGCCACTTGAAGCAAAAGAGCTAATAACATAATAGTAGTTATATAGAGTTAAAAAATAAAAATTCAATATTAGTGAGCCTCTGCATGTGCATGCTCGTCGTGATGCTCATGCTCCTCTACTGCTCCACCGAAGTACATCGCAGAAAGCAGCGTGAAGATGTAAGCCTGCAACAGCGCCACAAACAACTCCAGGAAGTTCATGAAGGTAGCGAATGCCACGCTTAACGGACCAACTGCAATGCTCTGGAAGATAAAGATCAAACTGAACAGGGAAAGGATGATAATGTGACCCGCCGTGATGTTCGCAAAAAGACGAACCATCAAAGAGAAAGGCTTTGTAAAGATACCGATCAATTCTACTGGGATCATAATAGGAGCTAACCACTTCGGAACACCCGGTGTTGCGAAGATGTGGCCCCAGTATGACTTGTTACCGCTAAACACTGTGATAAGAAGTGTCATTAGAGCCAGCACAAGGGTTACAGCAATATTACCAGTTAAGTTAGCGCCACCTGGCATCAGACCAAGCAGGTTGTTAAACCAGATAAAGAAGAAGATAGTAAGCAGGTACGGCATGTAGCGCTCATACTTCGGACCGATGTTCGCTTTCGCAATTTCATCACGTATAAAGATGATGATCGGTTCAAAGAAAGACTGCATACCTCTTGGCGCTTTGCCAGGGTTTTTCTTGTAAGAAGCGGCAATACCGAAGAATACAAAAAACAACAAAGCCACACTCACGAACATCGAAGCTACGTTCTTAGTGATAGACAGATCATACAAACCAGCGTAATCAGCAATCGGCTCGCCTGCAGCATTAGTTTTGTAAATATGGCCATGCTCCATCACATAACCTTTGTAAGGCACAACCTCATGCGCTTCGTTGTAGAAGTTGCTTGAAGAAAACGAAACTACCTCTCCGTTATCTACCAGTATAACTGGCAAATAAAGAACCACCCCATCCGCAAAATGCCAGGTGTAATCGTCAGCGATGTGATGCGTGATCATGTCGCCCGGCCTAAACTCGCCGCCTTCTGCCGATTCAGCGGCATATGCCGTGATTGTCAAGAAGGAAAACAATAAAACTAATAACTTCTTCATTAAGAGAGATTTAGAAACAGATTTTATAAAGCTTTGCCTTATTTTTGATCCTGCCTTTTCAAATTCGGGCGCAAGTTAGCCAATAAGCTGTAAATTTCAAACCCGGTAAATAGAAAATAAAACACAAAGAAATTGAAAACGAACTGCAATTCGTTTTCAGAAAAGAGGTATACATATATAAATATGACAGCTATACTTAGTATCATTCTGAAACCCATGGAGCCGAAATAGTACAGCTGAAAATTATCCTCATCATAGCTGATGCCCAGACGGGTAACATAAAAGGCAAGTGCAGTAACTAGAACAAAGAACCCGAAGATATACCACACGAAATCGTGCACCAGTTGATTGCCGGTAAAGTATAAAAGCGCCCCCGTTAGCATGGCAAGCACTCCAGAGAAAATAATTAAGTTTCTTACAAAATTCACGTGTGTTATTTTTTATTAAGCGATAGGATAACCAACACCATAGAAGCCACCACAGCTATAACTAGCAGTATAATTGTGAACCAGGGATTTTGCGTCCCAAAGTATTCATCCAACTTCATGCCTGCGAAAGCGGCCAGCACCATAGCCCCAATCATCTGAAAAGCCAGCCCGGAATACTTCAGGTAAGGCTTAACGTTATCTCCCTTCGACTTTTCCGGCGGTGTGTTTTCTGGCATTTTAGTGCTGATTTATAACCCGATGCAAAATTAGTTCTTTTTTACGAGCTTAATGCACCTCCATGCTGTATCTTTTGTTACACTGTACAGGTGGCTGCGCCTGAAACCAAATATGCTTTTGCATAGTTCAATAGCAGGCTATGTGTACCAGTATATTTTAGTATTGGCAGATTATTGTATTTTTGTATAAATAACTTACGATAATTTTAGTGGCAGCTGCTTCTGCCTGTGTACCTTATCACGGCTATACTTTACCGCATGTACAATGCGTTTATACTTATATTGTATCGTATTCAACCCTTTGCTCCTGATTTAACTTGAATAAGCATCACCTGTATTTATACTTTTTAGTAGTGGGGCTCTTGCTGTCGGCTTGCTCTGTAGAGCGAAAAAACCCGCTTAGTAAGACGTACCATAATACCACTGCGCGCTATAACGGCTATTTTCTGGCAAAGGAGAAAATGGATGCTATCGAGCGCGGCCTTGTTGAGAGTATGCAGTTCGACTATAATCAGGTGCTGCCCATTTATCCAAGTATAGACTCAACTACAGCAAAAACCCTTGCCCCGGAGCTGGAGGACGTAATCAAAAAAGCTTCTTTCCCGATACAGTATCACAAAAACAGCAAGTGGATAGACAACTGCTACATTCTGATAGGCCAGGCAAATTATTACCAGCTGAACTTTGGGGAAGCTTCCCGCACCTTTAAGTATGTAAATGCTACGAGCAAAAACGCCGAAGACAGGCACAAAGCGCTTGTTTGGCTGATGCGCACTTTCCTGCAGACGGACGAACTGGATAATGCACAGCAGGTGTCGGAGTATCTTAGAAAGGAACGCCTGAACAAGGATAATGCTCGCGAGCTATACTTGGCTCGAGCCCAATACCACCGCATTCTAGGTGATACGGCTGAGGTGATTAAGAACCTGGCTTATTCTATTCCTAACTTCGAGGATAAGGATGAGCAGTCGCGCATCAGGTTTACGCTAGCACAACTCTACCAACTGACTGGCCAGGATAAGGATGCTTATAAGCAGTATGCTAAAATCCTGCGTCGCAACCCGCCTTACGATGTTGGTTTCTTTAGTAGGTTATACTTGGGGCAGGTGTCGGAGTTGGAAGATAAGCAGGACAAGGAGCGAATTGCTAACTATTACAAAAAACTGCTGAAGGACGACAAGAACACCGAGTACCGCGATAAGATATACTATGAGATGGCGCAGTTTGAGCTTCGCCAACAGAACTACGATAAGGCCCTTGCTTACCTGGAGCAATCGCTGAGAACATCCGGTACGTTAAAAAACCAAAAAGCCTACAGCTATGTATCGGCTGGCGAGGTATACTTTGATAACCTGAGCAAGTATAACCTGGCTGCCGCCTATTATGATAGCGCCACACAGGCCTACCCTAGAGTTGCCCCTGAGTATGAGGCCGTGGCCGAGCGGCGTGATATTTTGGCAGACTTCGCGAAGCAGTTCACAACTATTCAAACGCAGGATAGCTTGCAGCGCCTGGCACGCTTGAGCGAAACAGAACGAACAGACTACCTGCAGCAGCTAATTCAGCGACAGGAAGAGCAGCGCCTTCAGGACTCAGCCAGGCAGGTGGCAGCAACTCAAACAAACGATCAGCAGGGAAACGTACGGAACAGACGCAACAACAGCAATCAACAAGATAATACCATGGTGGGGGGTATTTGGTACTTTGACAATCCTGCAGCGTTAGCCTCGGCCAGGTCTGAGTTCGTGCGCCGTTGGGGCGACAGGCCTTTACAGGACTTTTGGCGCATACGTGCACGCGGCGAGAGTGGCACTACCAACCAAGCAGAAATTGCCCGTGCTCCGGTTACATCCCCGGAGCAGCAGATGACCATTGAAGAAAGAGCACAGATGCAGATGCAGCAGTACCTGAAAGATATTCCGCTATCTACAGCAGACATGATGCGCTCAGAGAAAGAGGTGGAGGATGCTTACTTTAAGCTTGGCAACATCTATAGCCAAAAGCTGCGCAACCCAGTTAAGGCTACAGAAACCTTTGAAGAGTTTATCAAGCGATTCCCGAATTCCGAGCACACGGCAGAAGTATACTATAACCTGTACTTATTGTATGGAAAAGCCGACAACAAAGACCAGCAGCAGGTATACTACAGCAAAATAAAGCAGCAGTACCCGAACACCACCTATGCCCGCTTAGTTGATGACGCTGACTTTATGTCTAAAAATGCCCTGGACAATATCAAAGCACACGCGCTGTACGACTCGGCTTATACTTTCTATGAGAACTATGAGTTTGCGAAGGCTACAAACATCATAAACCAATTGGTGAGCCAGTATCCGCTAAACGATATAAAAGATAAGACGGCATACTTGGAGGCTATGATAACGGCGCGTACCAAAAAGCCGGAGGAGCTGTATGCACAGTTAAATAGCTTTAAGAAGACTTATCCTAACAGTGCGCTGATACCACAAGCTAACCAGTTGCTGGCTACTTATCAGAGCCTGGAGCAACGGAATGAGCTACGTAAAGATGCACCAAATGCAACTCCTCCAAAGCAGAAAACTGCGGATGCTTTAACACCTGAAGAGAAAGTTAGCACAGAAATTGCTTCTACTGTTACAGCATCAGTTGCCAAACCAACACCGCAGGCACCGCCTGTGGCTGCTAAACCGGAGCCTGCCAAAGCAGACACCACAGCGCTGCCGACTACGCCAGAGCCTAAACAAACTGCTCCGGTTAAAACTGATCAGCCTGCTAAAACTGTAACGGCACCCAGCGATTCTGTAGATTTGCCTAAGCCAACGGCTCCTCCAGTTGACCCGATGGCTTACGAGGCTGCAACAGACTCTGCTTTTTATATGGTGTTGATCTATCCATCAGATGCGCCGGCTTTTAAAGATATCTTGCCTAAGTATGAAAAGTATAACAGCACTTATTTTAAAAACCAGCAGTTATCAATAGATTCTGCAGCTTTCTCTCCGGGTAAAACGATGCTTGTGATGCGCTCTTTCCCGGATGTAAAGCAGGCTCAGGGTTATACTATAAAGCAAAAAGCGCCGCAGTCTCCGATTGGTAGAATTAGAGGCGTAGAATTCGTTACCTTTGCCATCTCATCTGCCAATTACCAGAAGTTCTTGCAGAAGAAAGATATAGACACTTATCTGACCTTTTTTAAAAACAACTATTAATACATGGCTACGCGTCAAAAAACAGTAGAGCCTCAACCAAAATCTTACTTTTCTAAAATTGCATCTACACTTTGGATGCTGTTAATAGGAGGTTTTGTGGCATTTATCATTTACCTCTATGCGGTAAGTATAAACTTCCTGAATCTTTTTGGGGAGATGCCAAACCTACGTACCCTTGAAAACCCTAAAAGTGAGCTTGCATCAGAGTTATACTCCGCAGACAATGAAGTTCTCGGAAAATACTTCCGCGAGAATCGCTCTCCTGTAGATTACGAAGACCTGCCGGATAACCTTGTAAATGCACTGGTGGCAACAGAGGATATCCGTTTTGAAGAACATGCCGGCATAGATCCACAAGCTATGCTACGTGTGGCTGGTGGTATACTTACTGGTAACCGCAAGGGAGGCGGCAGTACTTTAACACAACAGGTCGCCAAAAATCTGTTCGATACGCGTAGCGATGAACTGAACAACGGAGTACTTAATGACGTGCCGGGGCTCGGTATGCTTATCCTGAAAACTAAGGAATGGATAATGGCGGTAAAGCTGGAGCGTTCTTATACAAAGCGTGAGATCCTGACAATGTATTTGAACACTGTTGATTTTGGATCTAACGCTTTCGGTATAAAAGTAGCAGCTAAAACTTTTTTCGATAAAAAGCCTCAGGACCTTAAGGTGCAGGAGTCAGCGGTTTTAGTTGGCTTGCTTAAAGCGCCTACTGCCTTTAGCCCTAAGTTTAACCCAGAGAACTCTAAGCGCCGTCGCAATGTGGTTATGTCACAGATGGTGAAGTATGGCTACATGTCAGAAGAAGAGTATAACAGCCTTAAGGATAAAGACATTGATTTAGATTACCGCGTCGAAAGCCAGAATGTTGGCTTAGCTCCATACTTTAGAACAGAGGCCAGCAAGTTCCTGCTGCAGTGGTGCCGTGAGAACGGGTACGATCTTTATGCTGACGGCTTGAAAATTTACACTACTATCGACTCTCGCATGCAGAAGTATGCCGAGCAAGCCATGGCGGAGCATATGAAGGGCCAGCAGAAGCTGTTCTTTGAGCACTGGAAAGGCCGTAACCCTTGGGTTGATCGTGACAACAAAGAGATCAAGAACTTCCCTGAAGTAGCTATTAAGCGTACAGAGCGTTACCGCCGACTGAACGAACGCTTCGATGGTAATCAGGACTCTATTAACTACTACCTCAACAAGAAAATCCCGATGACCATCTTTGGATGGGACGGCGAGAAAGAAGTGGTTATGAGCCCGATGGACTCCCTTAAGTATTACAAGCACTTTTTACAGGCTGGTTTTATGGCCATGGAGCCTCAGACAGGTCACATTAAGGCTTGGGTTGGGGGTATCAACTACAAGCACTTTAAGTATGACCACGTGAAGCAGGGGGTACGTCAGCCTGGCTCCACATTCAAGCCTTTCCTTTACACTTCTGCTATTGAGAATGGCTACTATCCTTGCTACGAAGTAATTGATACACAGGTGTGCGTACCGCTTCCAGACGGCAACATGTGGTGCCCTAAAAACTCTGACAATAAATTTAGTGGCAAGAAGTATACTTTACGCCATGCACTTGCGGAGTCTGTTAATTCGGTTTCGGCTTACCTTGTAAACAAGCTCGGCCCGGAAACGCTTGTTCAAACAGCCAAACGTATGGGTATCTCGTCTCCACTAGATCCTACACCTTCTCTGGCACTTGGTACCAGCGATGTATCATTATATGATATGGTAGGTGCTTACGGTACATTCGTGAATGGTGGTACCTGGGTAGAGCCAAACTTTATCACGCGTATAGAAGATAAACATGGTAACGTTATCGCAGAATTTGCTCCTAAAACTGTAGAGGCACTTAGCGAAGAAACGGCTTACCTGATGGTACACATGCTAAAAGCTGCCGCAGAACCAGGTGGTACCGCTTATTACGGCCTGCGCCATAGAAATGGCTTGAAGAACGAGATCGGTGCCAAAACAGGTACTACTCAGAACCAATCTGATGCATGGTTTATGGGCTTAACGCCAAATCTTGTGGTGGGTACTTGGGTTGGTGGCGAAGATCGCTCTATTCACTTCCGTACTATTGCGCTTGGTCAGGGTAATAAGCTGGCAATGCCGGTATATGGCTCTTTCATGCAAAAAGTTTATGCTGATAAAACTTTGGATATATCTAAAGATGCTTTCCCTAAACCTTTAGCTCCTTTATCGGTAGAATTAGACTGTGCTAAGTATAATCAAGGTATTCCGGTTGATTCGTCTCAGCAGGACGAGTTTCTGAACATGCCTACTGAAATAGACTTAGACGCTGAGATCTAATTACGACACTGTATGCCTGCAAACGAAAAGCTAAAGGAACAGATATCGCATCTGCCGCATAAACCCGGCATCTATAAATTTTTCGACGAGAAAGGCATTATTTATGTTGGCAAAGCGGTTGATATCAGGAAGCGTGTAAGCTCCTATTTCAACCGCTCTGCGCAACACAATAAAAAGACCCTTAAGCTGGTCTCCCAGATCATCCACATTGAGTTTACTATTGTTGACACCGAGGCTGATGCTTTTCTGCTCGAAAATAACCTTATCAAGCAATACCAGCCAAAGTATAACATCCTGCTTAAGGACGGAAAAACTTACCCTTACATCAGCATCTTAAATGAGCGCTTCCCAAGAGTAATTAGTACCCGGAATAAGCTTAATGACGGCTCCCGTTATTTCGGCCCTTACCCAAGCGGAACAACTATGAGTGTGGTGCTTGACCTGATCAGAACGCTTTACCCATTACGTACCTGCACCTATAATCTTTCTCCTGAAAACATTGCTGCCGGTAAATTTAAAGTATGCCTTGAGTATCATATCGGTAACTGCAAAGGCCCCTGCGAAGCGCTGGAAAACGAGACGCAGTACAACCATTATATCTCGCAGATCAAGAATATACTTTCTGGTAACTTATCTGTAGCAAAGAATTACTTTAAGGAGCAAATGGCTGCCGCCGCCGCGGACTATCAGTATGAGTTAGCGCATCAGTACAAGCAAAAACTCGATATGCTAGAGGATTTTCAGGCAAAGTCTACTGTAGTTAGCAACACGCTTAGCAACATTGATGTTTTTACCATCACCAGTAACGAGCAATGCGCTTTTCTCAATTACCTCAAGGTAATGAACGGCTCCATCATCCAAACTCAGTCTCTTGAAATTCAGAAGAAGCTGGAAGAGGAAGATGCTGACATACTTGCCTCCGTTATTGCTCAGCTGCGGCAGGATTTTGAAAGTACTTCTAAGGAGATCATTACTAACATAGAAGTAAAATTACCTCTTGATAATATAACTGTTTCACAGCCTCAGATAGGTGATAAAAAGAAGCTCATTAACCTTTCGCTGAAGAATGCATTATACTTGCGCAAGGAGCGAGAGGGTAGGCAAGAGAAGAACAGGGAGTCAACTGATCAGCGCGAAATCCGTGTACTCGAAATTTTGAAGAAAGACCTACGCCTTACAGAGCTGCCAAGGCAGATTGAGTGCTTCGATAACTCAAACTTTCAGGGCGATAATCCTGTCGCCTCCATGGTTTGCTTTAAGAACGGTAAGCCCAGCAAGAAAGACTACCGCCACTTCAACATAAAAACAGTTGTTGGCCCCAACGATTTCGAGTCGATGTATGAGATAGTTACCCGCCGTTATAAGCGCCTATTAGCAGAGAACCAACCACTGCCTCAACTGATCGTTATAGACGGTGGTAAAGGCCAATTAGGAATGGCTGTAAAGGCTCTAAAGGATCTCAATATTTACGGGAAGATTGCCGTTGTAGGAATTGCCAAGCGGTTAGAAGAGATTTTTTATCCAGGTGACTCGCTTCCATTGTACATTGATAAAAAATCAGAATCGCTAAAGTTGATTCAGCGTTTGCGTAATGAGGCGCATCGCTTTGCCATTACCTTCCATCGTAGCAAGAGAGATGCCAGTACGTTAAAAACAGAACTCACTGATGTGAAAGGCATTGGCCCTACCACAGCCGAGGCGCTTCTACTCAAGTATAAATCTGTTAAAAAATTGAAGGATCTAACGCGTGAGCAATTAGTAGAAGAGGTAGGTAAAGCAAAAGCTGATATTCTTTATACTTACTTTCACTCCTCCTGATTCTGCTTTACTTTAACCATCAATATATTCTTGTACTTGTGGTGCATAAATAAAAAGAGGCAACCTTCTCAGGTTGCCTCTTTCATATAGTTACTATTCTTTAGTAGCTCCACAAGCTGTACTCGTACTCAATCAATGCTTCTGCAGCATCCTGAGCAGCAAGTAATCCTTTTTCTCCAGCTCCGTAGATAGAAGCAAGATCTCTGTTACCTGGATTTGATATCTTAGTGATATAAGAGCTAAATAACCATAGGTCAAAAGCATCAGCTAAGTTCTTGTGCTGTGCATCATTCTGTGCATTATACCAGATAGCCATTTCTGGGTTGTTACGGAAAATCCTAACCAAGTCGCTCATCTTAAAGCTTGCCACATTCTGCTCAAATCCTAGTGGGTTAAGCGTAGCCGGTACTTTAAGACTGATCGTTTGGATATCATGGTACATGCGTGAACGCTTTTTATCGAACACCACATTTTCCTTCAACTCCAACAGGTACAGTTGTTTTGGAAAGTACTCATTACTTACAGGAGCAGTACTAGTCTGCGCGGCATCTTTTCCAAGTGCATTACCCCAATCATCATCCTCTGCTTCTTGTTTTCCGAAACCAGCTGCAATTTCTGCATCGCTTAACTGTTCTCCAGATTCTCTTGGAGTCATGTTCTGGATAAATTCTTCCCTTGTGATCGGCGTGCTTACAGAGTCACTTCTGTATGCTACTAACTCACCACTTTTCACTGCATCAATAATGATTTTAGTGATTTCTCTGTTTTCAGAGAACATTGGCTTGTTCTGCTTTTCACGTAAGTCGATTTTACGCCATACTGTCTTTTTGAACAGTACATCATGCTCCGGAATAGGTCTTGCTGAAGGATTGCTTGATGCAGTGGTTGATACCTGCTGTGCCATAGCGCCAACGGATAACAAAACACCTGCTGCTACACCTATTACTTTTACTAATTTCATACTCCTGTAATATTCAGATTTTAATTAAGAGGAACAATGAAGTTGCTTTCTCCACCTGTCTTAGCGTCAACCGCTTCACCTCTATAGTTAAGGCGCTTCACGTCTAATACTTCAATTACAACTCTGTCGCCTTTGCTTGCTTTAGCAGCAAAGCTTGTAAGGTTTGCACTAGGGCCATTAAATTCTCCCTGGTCAATCGGTGAGTTGTTTCTTACAAGATAAGCTCTCCACTTTGTAACTCTATAACGTGCTTCGTTAGGTAATAATTGTTTAAAGCCTTCGTCAGCTACGGCTTGTATCTCTACCGCTCTGATTGATTGAGCCGGTACACCACGCTTCACATCAATAGGACGGCCATTTACTAACGGCACAAGCTCAGGCTTTGGTATCGGTCTTACTTTAAATCTTTCAGAACCGATGGCATTGCCACCGCTGCTTACGTTAATTGTTACCTCTGTAGAATTAGGTATGATGGTTACCAATCCTTTTTTAGCTCCTTTAATGGCAGAACCACCGCTTGCACTAAAGCTTGGATCATAGATAGCACCTAATGCAGGCACCTGAATGTTAAGCTCGTTTGCACACTGGAAGTATAATGCCTGAACAGCTGCAGACTGTACCTGGATTACTGGCTTCGCAACAATGTATTCCTCCTGAACAGTGAATGTAGTATCACGTCCGTTCTGATTAATTGTTACCTGGCCTTTCCATGACTGCTTTGAGTTTCCTTCAGCATCGTAGTTAGAAGCAGCAGCAGTAAATTCTACCTGACCCATGCCATTCTCTACTCTTATAGGCTTACCTTGGAAGCTCATTTTTGGCGTAATTGCATCAGAAGAAGCCGCAATAAACATATCTGCCTTATACTTAGTACCGGCAGCTACAGTCTTAGACTCAGCACGAGCCATTGCGAAGATCTTCTCAAATTTGATGATATCAGCACCTACACGACGTGCAAGTTCCTGCAACGCATCAGCTTCATACTTCAGCACTTCATTCTCTTTCTGTGCAAGTACGGCTAAAGCAGCTACCATTGGTGTCTCACCAAAATTTAGTTCAGCAAAGTCTTTGTTGCGCTGTGTCTTATCGTTCTTTGCAACAGGATCTTCCTTGCCATCATAAGCTAACTGGTCCGGCATATTTGGGTTGTACTCATTCAGGAACTTTGCATAGTTATTAAGCTTGTCCTTCAGTTCATAAGCCGCACCATTACGCTTATTTGCAGCACCAATCATCAGCATAGCCACATGGTCTTCACCGCTTGGATTTGCATACTGGTTTGGATCATCTTCGCTAACACCTCCTGTTTTAGTTATAAGTTGCTCTCTCAAGCCACGAATGTAGGTAACCAATTCAGAAGTCTGCTGACGGATCTCTTGTGCACTTTTTAATACACGTGTATCTGTGGATCTGTTACCGCCTTTATCTACAGCGGATTTTATGTTGGATAGAACTCCGGCGTTATCACTTACTGTCTTTCCGTTCACGCCCATCAAACTTTGGTCGAGAAACTGGAATTTCAATAGGATAGCCGAGTTCACTTGCAGGGCGAGAAGGGCGGTCAGTACCAAGTACATCATACCGATCATCTTCTGCCGTGGTGTCTCTTTTCCTCCAGCCATTTTTTACTGTTTTAACTGTTTTCTTGTTGATTTAGAACTTCCGAAAGAATTAACCACGCATTGCAGTAAGCATGTTACCATACACTGTGTTTAACGAGTGTAGGTTCTGCGTTAAGCGAGAAACTTCTTCTTTGAATTGTTCTGTGTCCTTGCTGGCATCAGTTAAATTATCCATGGCCATAGTTAGATTGCCATAGAACTTGTTCATCGCCTTCAGGTGGTTGTTAGCATCCTGAAGTTCCATTTCGTAAACAGCGTTCAGAGCACCCAGGTTCCTGGTCATGTTCTGAATCTGATTATGATACTCTTTTGCATCAACTGTAGAACCTGCCATGTGTGACAGAGCCTCTGCAGTAGTAGCATACGCTTTGTTCATGTTGTCAAGCTGGTCAGCTGCTGCTCTAACACGTACTGTGTAATCCTGAGTAGCTGCAGTTGCCTGGCTCATATCTGCTAATTGTGCAGTAGTTTCGCTTAGTCTGTTTAAGCCTAAACCTAGGCTGTTGATCGTGTCTGGCGTGATATCTGCGTCACGCATCATGTCGTCTAACTTTCTTGTCAACGAAGATCCGCCTGATGCTGCTGTTGCAGGAATCAATGCTTCTCCTGTGTAATCATCGGCTAATTGAGGGTAAACTCTTGCCCAATCCGGGTCATGAGGCTGTGGCTGGAATGCACTCAGGAAGAAGATAACAGCCTCAGTACCTAAACCCACAATTAGCATTATATCCGCACCTTCCCAGTGCTGGATTTTAAACAATGCTCCGACGATTACGACAGCTGCACCGATACCATAGATTTTAGGCATCAAAACGTCGTACATAAAGCTGCGACCTTTAGCTTTGCTCATTTTGTTTTCTAATTAATAAGTGAACGATTGGATTATTGGGTTTTGTAATATAGGGTTAATAAAATTCTTATCTGAATTCTCTACCAGAAGATCTACCTAAATAGATCATAGTATTACGGAAGCCGATAAATGAACGGGCAGAATCCTGGTATTCGAAATTGCGTGTGCCGGTCTCAAGGAAGTAAGCTATATCTTTCCAAGAACCACCTCTAACAACTTTTCTTGGTTCGTTGTCATCGTTATATACTGGGTTCAAGTCCCACACTACAGGAACTGATGCATCGTAATAAGCATCTTCGCACCATTCTGCCACGTTACCCGCCATGTCATATAGACCAAAGTCGTTCGGGAAATATTGTGCTACAGGTGCAGTGTATGAGAAACCATCGCTATAGTAATCACCGCGGCCTGGCTTAAAGTTAGCTAATAAACAGCCTTTGCCATTGCGCAGGTATGGGCCACCCCAAGGGAATACAGACATATCACGTCCGCCTCTTGCAGCATACTCCCATTCAGCCTCCGTTGGCAGTCTGAATTTAGGCATTGGCGCGCGGCCATCTTCTTCGTTTGCTTGGTTCTTAAGCTTAGTTCTCCAATCGCTGAAGTACTTTGCTGCAAACCAGTCCACTCCCACAACCGGGTAATCATCAAATGCTGGATGTGAGAAGTAGTATTCCATCAGAGGATCACCCATGTGGTAGGTAAAGTCTTTTACCCACACTGTTGTATCTGGGTAAAGCTGTGTCATCACAAACTCTTCGCCTAGCACGTCCAGAGAATCCTCCATCATAACCTGCATAAACTGGCGGTACTCGTTGTTTGTAATCTCAGTCTCGTCCATATAAAAGCCGCTTATAGTAACCTGTTTGTTCAGGTTAGCCATAGAGGCTGCTATATCCTGATCTGCCTGACCCATATGGAATGTACCACCAGGGCAAGGCACCATACCATAAGGCACTTCCTGAGCATTGTACTCCGGACGGTCATCCACCCCCACAAGATCACCTTCAGGTCCTCTTCTAAGTCCGCAGCTTGCAAGCAGTACTACCGCCAAAGCGAAGGAAGTCAGCTTAAGTAGTTTGTTCATATTGAGTAATAAAAAGTAAATTTTTCCAGCAATATTAATTTAGTACACTTTTTCTAGGGTAGCAAATATAAAAGCTTTAACAACAAATAAAAAAACAATTCATTAGTACACCTATTTATTATTTTTAAACGGCGTAATAAACTGATTATTATTATACTATAAACTATTTTTTTACTGTATTTTTCTAAGAATCCTAGCTTTACAGCCTCTTCTGATTTATATTTTTTTTATCTAGAGAAGTTGTATCTCGGTGTTCTTACCGGTGGTTTGAATCTTATAACTGGCTCCGGTAACCTGTAGTTCACCATAACTTCATGAGAAGTCGGGGCCTTGGCCGCACGGTTAAATGTTGTAAAGTCAAACGCGTATCCCACTCTTAAAGCATTCTCCTGAAAAAGGGATAATCCTATTAGCGCACTAACAGCTTCTTTATGCCTATAATTCACTCCGACCCAATATTTTTCATTATAGGTAAACCGGGTGCCGGCATCAAAAGAAAATGTTTCAGTATCATGCTTTAAAAGAACCATTGGAGTTACCTCCAAGCTTGTTGAAACCGGCAGTCTATAGCCGGCAGTAACGTAGATGTGATTTTCAGTTAAAAAGTTTCCAGTACCAGTTCTTGCTGAATCCGCAAACTCATACTGTGATTTAAGTAAATTTGTTACTCCCCCACCTCCATAAAATGTTTCCGACTCATACCAAACGCCTGCACCTAAATCATATTTTGTGTCAGAGGAATTGTATGGCACATTTGGGTCTCCCTCGTCAATTGCCCTATAACTCCCTTTTTTAATATTATTTATGTTTCCTTGCACCCCTAACCCAAGTTTGCTTTCGCCTATGTTGATGTGAAAGGAATATGACAGCGCTGCTGTAAGAAAAGTAGTATTGGCTATCTGATCTCGCATTAGATTTATACCTACCCCGCCGTGTAGCAACCTTACAGGAGTATGTGCAGTTAGCAGCAGCGTTTGCGGTGAGCCTCCATCGTCAAATGTAGCATCGTAACCTAACCACTGGTAACGATATATAGACATAAATTCCGGGCGCTTAGTTATACCTGCATAAGCCGGACTTATTTGCATGCCATTAAAACCGTAGTGGGTGAACTGCGGTTGCTGCTGTGCCCATACCTCAATGTGGCACACAAGCATCAGCAATAAGGCGGGTAGAAGCTTTCTCATAAGCAATTGCAAGATGGCAAGATTTTTTATAATCAGGTAAAGAGAAGCACTAGACCAAATATAATGATTAAACGTTAAAACGCAAAAGCTAGTATGTTTTTGACAGATACTAGCTTTTGCGTTTTAATAGTATGTAAAACAGAAATAAAAGTTACGTTAACTGCTTATTTTTTCGCCTCCTGCTTCTGCTGATTTTGTATATACACCTCAATTGCGCCTGTCATTGAAGGAGCATTTGGCATTGGCGCTTCGATATCAAGCTCAAGCCCTGCATCTCTTACAGCTTTTGCTGTTGTGGGACCAAAAGCAGCAATACGCGTATTGTTCTGCTTAAAATCAGGGAAGTTGATAAATAAAGATGTTATACCTGATGGGCTAAAGAAAGCAAGGCAGTCATAGGTTACATCATCCAGATCAGAAAGGTCAGCCGCCACAGTTTTATAAATAATAGCTTCTGAGTGCTTGATCTTATTTGCCTGTAAAAACTCCGGTATATCTTCTTTGCGGATATTCGAGCACGGGAACAGGAACTTCTCGTTCTTGTGCTTCTTGATCACTTCGAAAAGATCTTTGGCCGTTTTTTCGCCAACAAACAACTTACGCTTACGCAGGGTAATATACTTCTGCAGGTAATAAGCCGTTTGATCAGAGATACAGAAATACTTCATATCAGCAGGCATTTCTATTTTGCTCTCCTGGCAGATTCTGAAAAAGTGGTCTACTGCATTACGGCTGGTAAAGATGATAGCTGTATGCGACAGGATATCGACCTTGTCTTTTCTGAACTCTTTGTAAGGCACTGGCTCTACCTCAATAAAAGCCCTGAAATCTACTTTTATACCATACTTATCTGCTATTGACAAATACGGTGAGTTATCTGTGGTAGGCTGCGGTTGGGTAACCAGAATACTCTTAATAGGAATCTTGTGTCTTTCAGGGTTTGCACTTCCCTTTGCTTTACTCTCAGCCATATAATAAAAATGCGGTTATTAAAAATCCAGCTGCTTAGAACCGTCGGAAATTGTGTTTTTAAAAGCTAAATACGATTAATTTTAGCACAACTGCCAACGGAATTACTTCTGTGGCGCAAAGGTATGAAAATAAATGCAAATTTAGTACAGTAGCTTTCTTATTTACAATTACAAACACCCGTAGCACGGCCAGCAATAACAGTAACGACACCAGCACATTAGACACCAGTAAGATCGTTTCCGGTATGAAGGTATTCATAGAAAGGTACAAAAGCATGACGAAAGGCAGAAAAACACCCAGAAACAGAAGCGTTTTGATGAATTCCCTGTACTGCACGACCACTACCTCTTCAAGCCCGAAGATAAATGCCATAAATTTCAGAAAGAGATATTTAAGCACTAGAAAGAGGAAAATAGCCAAAGTATAAACCCCGATCTTAGTTGTGATATCAGCTTCTGAAACTGGGAAAAGACGATTGAACAAGCGAATATGCTGCACATTGGTATGAATAGCGGCAATAAGCAGCGCCAGCGACAAAGAAAAGGCAAGTACAAAAAGAATGCTTGACCAAGAGCTTAATGGATTTGCCATAAAACCTTCATCAAGACGATTGTTGCGCCCAGCGAGCCTTACATCGAACAGTGCCTCAAACTCTGCTGGAAAATTAATACGTAACCATCCGTAAACTAACCCGATTACCAGCAGAAAAACTATAAATGGGTTTTGGTTTACATACTCTCTTAACCTTATAGAAAGAGGCCGCTGACCAGTATCTGCTTTTTGGCTACTACTTTGCACATCGTTGTAAAAGCCTTTGATGTTTGGCTGCTGTGACGGGTGCCACACAGTAAGTAGCATTTTGCCCTCTACTGGTTTTACAGCGCTGGCGTAGTTCGAAAGGTTTAACTTATAAGCCGCAGTAGAGTCAGCTTTAAAGATCATCTGGTTATTCAGGAACAGGCATAGGTCCTTTTGGGCAGTAAAACCAATCAGGAAGGGCTGAGCAGGCTCGACAGTTAACCACTGGTGAAGTGCCTGTTGTTTAGCATGCACTACCGAAACGTAGGGCACAAGCTCCTGTGTTTCGTCCTCATACACCAGCCACTCTCCTGTAATAGCATTGCTTTGTTCTAAAGGCAACATCTGCGCATAAGGCTCCAGTGCGAAACCTACAAACGCTACAAGTAAAAGCAAAAAATGAGGGGAAAAGCTCTTAAGCTTTTGATATATTTTGAGCACTACTAGATTTATAAACTCCTAAAAATACACCTAACAGCACCGAAAATGCCGATAATGCTATAATCATAGTCAAGTTACCCCATACACCCAAAGACACTACAAATAAAATTACGGATAAATTGATGGAGGCTAACGTAAGCACTGTGCCTGTCTGTGACAGCCCCATACTTAAAAGGCGGTGGTGAATGTGGTTTCTATCCGGCACAAAAGGGGAGGAGCCTTTTAAGATGCGAATAACAAATACACGTATCGTATCAAAGAGTGGTATAAATAAAATACCTAAAGCAACGGAGGGTGCAGCAGGCACAACACGCATTTCGATAAACTGTATAGCAAGCACAGAAAGTATAAAGCCACAAAGCAGAGAGCCTGTATCACCCATGAATATGGTTGCTTTGCGGAAGTTATACCTCAGGAAGCCAAGTATACCCCCAACCAAACAGAACGCAACTGCTGCGTAGTTACCATACGCTGGGCCGCCATACATGTAAAAGTATACACCAAAGGCACTGGCTGCAATGGCCACTAGTGTACCCGCAAGTCCATCAAGGCCATCTATTAGATTAATGGCATTCGTTATTCCGATCACAACTATAAATGTGAAAGCATAACTTGTTCCTATTTCTAGCTCTCCTACTCCAAAAATCCCTTGAAAGCTTGTCACCCGGATATCAGCCATGAATATTACGATCCCAGTAGCTAGTATCTGCACTGCAAACTTTTTTAATGCTGAAATATTGATCAAATCATCTTTAAGGCCAATGAAGAAAAGCATGATGCAGCCAGCCAACAGTTGCTGTACTCCATTATTCAGATCTGCAAAAATGGTAAGTGCCGACATGAAACCGGCAAACATAGCGCCGCCGCCAAGTCTCGGCGTGAGCTCTTCATGCACAGTACGGCCGTTGGGTCGGTCCAAAATGTTCTTAAGGTGTGCTACCCGGATAATAGAGGGCACAGCAAAGATAGCTATCAAAAAAGCCCAGCTGGATGCAAGTATAAGGGGTAAAATTTGTTGATCCATAGAAATTAAGGAACAAGATAAAGCAGCGGCACTTAAATTAAGTTAATAAACGTCACAATTCCTATATAGATGCCTGCTAAAGCCCCTATTACTAAAATTTTATACTTTATACCGCCTATGCTAAGAGTGCAATACTCCCCGCTGCTGCAGCATTCCGATATCGATTAGGTTTTCCTCTGTAATGGAATCGGGCACGAAGACAAACTTCTTGTCAAATATCTGCCTATCAATATAGTAGCTTACCCAATACTCGTTATTTATATGAAAGATGCCCGGATCAATGGGCTCTATCTGAACTGAGCTTTTTGGCTCCACCCGCTCAAACATATGGCGCAGCACGGATGTCTGCACTTCCTGCCCTTTCATTACACCATAGCCTTTAGAGGTGATAAGCACATTCTCAAGAGGATAACTATTGTTGTTAAGTAAGTATACATTCCATATAGCTTCTCCTTCATCATTTGTCTTAGTAGCAATAGCAATCGCAATGCCTTCTACTGCACCAAAATCTATATCTTTCTTCATATAGGTTACTCCGTAATTTCAGCCTCAAATAAAGCTGCTATATGTTTTTTAAGCTTTTCTTCTACCTCTGGCAAAGGAACCTCGTACCCAAGCTCTTTTGCCAGCGAGGTTACTTTTTTATCTGAGATGCCACAAGGCACTATGTTATTGAAATAGTTAAGATCGGCGTTAATGTTAAAGGCAAAGCCGTGCATAGTTACCCACCGACTACATTTTACTCCCATTGCACATATTTTACGGGGATTTACCTGTGCCTCATGGTCCAGCCACACACCTGTAAGGCCAGCAATACGACCCGCCTTTATATCATATTCAGCGAGCGTAAGTATTACAGCTTCTTCTAAAAACCGCAGGTACTTGTGTATATCTGTAAAAAAGTTTTCAAGGTCTAATATAGGGTAACCAACAATCTGGCCTGGGCCATGGTAAGTAATGTCACCGCCTCGGTTAATCTTATAATAGGTAGCTCCTTTTGCCTTTAGCCCTTCTTCGTTTAACAGCAGGTGCTCTTCGTGCCCACTTTTACCTAAAGTATAAACATGTGGATGTGAGCAGAACAGCAGGTAATTTGGCGTTTGAGTCTGCTCATCTGATGGTGCTTTGCGGTTTTTCACTTTCAGATCAAGCACTCCGTTGAACAGCCTATCCTGGTAATCCCAAGCCTCTTTATAGTCTATTAGACCAAGGTGCTCAAACTTTATCTTTTTATTCTGTAGCACAAGCGTATACTTTTATTTTACAGATTCCTGAGTCTTTATTGCAGAACGCTAACAGACTATCAACCGTAATTAGTCAACTTTAACACTGCCATCAAGTATAAATTTTATACTTTTTCAGGCTATAGGCGATTCTGATTATGGCTCTGTGACATAGATTATTACCTATGTTCAAACTATAACTTCAATCTGGAATCTAAGTTTGATGCAAATTACAAGTTTTAGATGGCTTCTCAAACAAACACCCACATAAGAACTGGACACGATGGTGAAGAGGCTGCCGCCAATTACCTGTTGGAACGCGGCTACACTATAGTACAGCGCAACTACAGGTACAAGCGCACTGAGACAGACATCATAGCTACGCATCAGGACACCTTAGTATTTGTGGAAGTTAAAACAAGGACTAGTGCTGTTTTTGGTTTTCCTGAAGAGGCTGTTGGCGCCAAAAAAGAAAAGCTACTACTAAAGGCAGCGGAAGAATATATTTACCAAACTGGTTGGGAAGGAGAAGTACGATTTGATGTAGTAGCCATTACCCTTGCTCCTAGGCAGGAAATACACCACATAGTAGATGCATTTCACTAACGCTGAGCCTGTGAGCGTTTATCAAATTTATCTTTCTCGAAGATTAGTGTGCCGTGGCGGTCATACTCTTTAATCAGGTATGGCTCAAAATACTTATCATAAGCCGTTTCCGGATACTGATACTCATAGTGGCGACGGCCTCTGAAGTCGTAGTGATTGATCCAGATGCCTACTTTCTTACCCTTTTCATACTTGCCGGTCCACTCTAACTCGCCATTTTCGTAGAAGCGGTAATACGTGCCCTGTACCTCGCCATACTCATAAGGCATTACTTCTTTTATCTTTTTGCCACCATCATAGTAAGTAACTTTTGCATCACGCAGGAAGCCTTTGTCGAAGTGCTGTTTGTTTGTAAGTATACCTTCATCGCCTCTTCTGTAGTTTTCCCAGCGCAGATGTTTAGTGCCTATATAATAATAGCCTTCCTCAACGGTATTGCCGCCAATCTCTTTCTTGTAAGGCCCGTGCAGCACCTTATAGCGATCTGGGTCTACCTCATCGGAGCTGGTACGGTAGAGAACCTTCTTCTTTGTATCGAAATAATATTTTAAAGGCGCATAAGGGTTGGGCTCTTTGTGTACAGGAAGATAGCTAAACGTCTCAATCTCTTCTCTGCTGCCTTTGCCTTTTTTTACAAAGCTTCGGCTAACTTTTTCACCCAGAAAATAGCGCTTGTTATACTTTCTCTTGCGCTTCTTTTCCTTTTCCTCCACTTTCTCATTTAGCAGACTGGTATCAATTTCCGGTGCAGTAGTATCAGCAGAGGCAACAGCATTGGTTTTAGCATTTTCTTTCAGGCGGGCCTGGTTCAGGTTATAATCACTGTTCCATTTAGGCGCACCGCAACCGGCCAAGGCCAAAAATAAAGCCCCGGCAGCCATTGAAGAAACCACACGAATCAAATGCTGCATAATAGCTTATAGTATTTATAAGTTAAGACAAAGGCAATAAACCAGCTTTGACAGCCTTTGCAATTCAACTCTAAGTATAACGTAAAGATGAACATATTTTATATATCCATCAATATGCCTCCTATAACTACGTCTGTTGCACGATAGTTTCACAGTATAAAGACAGAAAATTAAAAAAGGCGGCACCCTATGGATACCGCCTTAATTCTGTCAGGTATATTAATAAATTACTATTCTTTGTCTATCAACTCGAAGCTGCGTTTTACGAAAGCCGTAAGTGAGGCCCCCGACAGCATATTCTGTGATAATAACGCCAGATCATAAGCCTGTCGTGCAATGCGCGGACGGTTTTCCTCTTTTGCGTGCAGGATGCGCTGGTTCAGGCTGTGGTTTGCATTGATGGTTACATTATAAGTATCTGGCATATCCCCCATGAACATCATACCGCCACCACCGGCTTTGCTCATATCTTTCATGCGTCGCATAAATTCTGGCAGTGTAATTACCACAGGGGCATCGTCCGGAGACATTGGGGCAACTTCTACCATCATGTTCTTGTTGTCGATAGCAGTTTCATAAATGCCTTTCAGGTTTTCTTTCTCATTGTCCGTCAGTACGCTTTCCTTTGCCTCGTCGCGCTCTATCAGCTTGTCAACTGTTTCGGAGTCTACACGTTTCAGAGTTGTTTTCTCCAGCTTCTGCTCCAGCATACCAATAAAGTGGCTGTCAATCAGCGTATCCAGCTTCAGCACATCATAGCCACGATTCTGGGCAGCTTCCACAAAAGCATGTTGCTTGTCTGCATCTGTTGTGTAGAGCAGCACCAACTGGTCGCTTTTGTTTGTCTGGTTTGCCTGCGTAAGCGCCTTATACTCTTCTAAAGTATAGTATTTGCCATCTACGCTCTGCAGCAACACAAAGTCCTTTGCTTTCTCATAGAACTTCTCGTCGCTCAGCATGCCATACTTTACAAACACATTGATGTCTTCCCAGCTGGTTTCGAAAGCGGTACGGTCTTTCTTGAAGATCTCGTTCAGCTTGTCGGCTACCTTCTTTGTAATGTAAGTGTTGATTTTCTTCACGCTAGAGTCAGCCTGCAGGAACGAACGGCTTACGTTCAGCGGAATGTCCGGTGAGTCGATAACACCGTGCAGTAGCATCAGGAACTCCGGCACCACGTCTTTTACCTCATCAGTAATAAACACCTGGCGTGAGTATAGCTGAATCTTGTTGCGCTGCAGCTCGAAGTCGTTCTTGATCTTAGGGAAGTATAAAATACCCGTCAGGTTAAACGGATAGTCTACATTTAAATGTATCCAGAAAAGCGGTGCTTCAGAGAACGGATAAAGTTCTTTGTAGAAGTTCTTGTAGTCCTCGTCCGTCAGTTCTGATGGCTGCTTTGTCCAGATCGGGTTCGGGTTGTTGAGGATGTTGCCTTCGAACTCTACCGGAACAGGCAGGAATTTGCAGTACTTCTCAAGTATAGTGCGGATACGCGCCTCCTCTAAGAATTCCTCAGAATCCTGGGCTACGTTAAGTATAACATTAGTGCCGCGCGTTTCTTTGTGGGCTGGCTTAATGGCGAATTCGGTGCTGCCGTCGCAGGTCCAGTGTGCTGCCTCAGCGCTTTCCTGGTAAGATTTAGTAACAATCTCTACGCGCTCGGCCACCATAAAGGCAGAGTAGAAACCTAAACCAAACTGGCCGATGATCTGGTTCTTGTCGCCGCCAGACTCTTTATAGCGCTCCACAAACTCCGATGCACCTGAAAAAGCAATCTGGTTAATATACTTCTTGATCTCCTCGGCTGTCATACCGATACCGTTATCGGAAATGGTAATAGTTTTAGCATCCTTGTCTACAGAAACCACTACTTTCAGCTCACCTAAGTCGCCTTTATACTCACCAATAGAAGCCAGGCGCTTCATTTTCTGGGTGGCATCTACGGCGTTACTTACCAGCTCGCGCAGGAAAATCTCATGATCAGAGTATAAAAACTTCTTAATGATCGGGAAAATATTCTCGGTGTGGATCGAAATACTACCTCTTTCTTCCATATTTATACTTTAAGGTTATGAATCTTGTCTTTTGTCTACCTGCAGGCTTTCAAATCTTGTTCCATTGTGATTCAGGTGCTGTTTCTGTGACAGGTTGTCAGAAACTATTTTTAATTTCATACCTAAATATGCCGTACTCGTCATTTTTATTGTTATTATTGGCATTACAGATTAAACCTGGCGCTGTTATCTTACTCTAACAAGCACCGTAAACACAACAGGTTGAAATTTATCTGTGATCAGATTAGTTATAGACTATAGGTGAACCGCTTTCTGAATTATATCGCTGTATTGCTGCTCCTGCTCTTTATAAGAGTCATGGTGCCGGATGCGCTGTTGCTACAGCTGCATGCGCACGGCCATACGGTACATACAGAACAGACGGACTCACATAAAGCACAGGTTGGCAAAAAGCACACGCACTGCCCGGTAGAGGACTTATTCGGAGCACCTTACCAAATGGCAGGAGACCCTGTTGCTTTTACACCTGTACAGCATATTACCATCTATTCGGTGCACTACAGCAGCAGCTGGCATGGCACCACCTTACACAATGCCTCTCTCCGGGGCCCTCCGGTTTCTTAGTTTTTAGCTCATCCCTGTACAAAATGCCTGCTTATACAAGTGTGGCCATTGCGTGCATATTATTCCCAAACCTAACGTACCGGGGCTGGCGTGTGCTTTTGGCACTATGTTAGCATCTGCAGGACATGGCAGCCTTTGTTGTTGCTCTTATTATAGTATAGCTAAAACTAAAGTAGTGTTAATATCAATCCAAAAATTACTGCAGTACCCATTACTGGCTGTGATGCTGGCTTTGGCAGGTATTTACCCTGCCGTGGCGCAGCCACCTGCAGCCACTATGCCTGATGCAGGAGGCATTGACCAGGACTGCGGGCTTACCATTTCCGGAAAGATACTGGACCACGACACGCGCAGCACGCTTGTAGGGGCCACTGTTTATATCCCACAGCTTAACAGAGCAGCCATTGCAGACGAATACGGCAATTACCATTTCCATCACCTGTGCAAGGGTACTTATACTTTGAAAGTGACCTACATCGGGTATGAAACGGAAAACTTTGTGATTAAGCTCAGTTCCTCTACAGTGCGTGACCTGCAATTACACACCGATGCCACTACACTGGGCACAGTTGAGATTACTGGCAGCCATGTGAAAGAGCAGGCGCAGTCTACGGAAACATTATCTGGCAGAGCATTGGAGGAAACGCGCGGACTATCTTTGGCAGAATCGTTAAAAGGTATTGCCGGCGTTACCACCATCCAAACCGGCCCTACCATCTCCAAGCCAGTTATACATGGCATGCATAGTAACCGTGTGCTGTTGTTAAACAACGGTATCCGACAGGAGGGGCAGCAATGGGGCACCGAACACGCCCCTGAAATTGACCCTTTCGTGGCTAGCGAGATGAAAGTAATAAAAGGCGCTGCCGGTGTTCGCTATGGATCTGATGCCATCGGAGGTGTGGTAATAGTAGAGCCAAGCCCTCTACCGGAAACTGGCGGTACAAAAGGTGAGGTTAACTTAGTAGGCACCAGTAACAATCGTCAGCTAATCGGAGCCGGCACACTGGAAGGGAAGCTGAATAATTTGCCTCTTAGCTGGCGCGTGCAGGGCTCCTATAAAAAGGCTGGCAATGCCCGCACTCCTGATTACTACTTAGAAAACACCGGTTTTGAAGAGCAAAACTTCTCTGGTGCACTCGGATACAAAAAAGAAAGGTTTGGCAGCGAGTTGTTCTATAGCCAATTCAATACAAAGTTAGGCATACTTAAAGGCGCACATATAGGCAACTTAACCGACTTGCTTTATGCCATAGAAAGAGGCAAACCTGAGGGCGCAGACGAGGCTGAGTTCACTTACGAAATCGGAAGACCTTACCAGGACGTGCAGCACCAGCTATTAAAAGCGAAAGCATATTTGCTAACGGGAGAAGCAGGCAAGCTGGAGTTTATTTACGGTTTGCAGCGTAATCTGCGTCAGGAGTTTGATGCCCACAGAAACACTGCTGCTCCGGCACTAGAGTTGAACCTGACAACCCATACTACAGAGGCAATATGGGAGCATTCCCCAATCGGCAATTTTTCAGGTTCGGTGGGTGCAAGTACTATCTACCAGCAAAACACCAGGAAGTACAGCGATTTTCTGCCGCACTTTACTGGTTTAACGGTTGGTGCTTTTGCCATTGAGAAGTGGCGCAAAGACAGACTGCAACTCGAAGCTGGCCTGCGCTATGACTATAAGCACCTGCTGGTGAAAAAGTATGAGCAGAACAGGGACCTGCAGAAGCCCGAATTTAATTTTAACAACGTGTCGGGTACGCTGGGGGCTCTGTATGATGTAGGGTATCACCTTACGTTTGGCTTAAGCGCCACATCAGCCTGGCGTGCACCTAATACCAACGAGTTGTTTAGCGAGGGAGTGCACCACAGCTCTGCAGCCTACGAGAAGGGTAATCCGAACCTGAAGTCTGAGCAGGCATACAATTTCGAAGCCTCTGTTGACTATTATGGCAACATCCGCTTTAACGGTAAGCTGAGCGTGTACCACAACTTTATTGACAACTACATTTACCTGGCTCCGCTTCCAGAGCCACAATTAACCATAAGAGGCGCGTTTCCAGCATTCCGTTACAAGCAGACAAATGCTACCTTTAGTGGTGTAGACCTCAGCCTGGAGTATAATCTGCTGCCTAAGCTTACGTTAGACTCTAAAACGTCTATTGTGCGGGCAAGAAACACGGTTACAGACGATCACCTGATCAACATACCACCCGATAGGTTTGACAACAGCCTGCGCTATGAGATCGGTGAAATTGGTAAAGCTGGCCTGTTTAAAAATGCATACGTTACATTGGGCGGAGTTTACGCAGCAGAGCAAACAAGAGTACCAACCAAGGGCGACGAGGACTTTGCTCCCGCACCAGATGCATACTTTCTGCTGCAGGCAGAGGCGGGTACAACAGTTTACTTTGGCAAACAGCCTATAGAGTTTGGTATAACCGGTAACAATCTTTTAAACACAAGCTACCGCGAATACCTAAACCGTTTCCGGTACTATGCCGATGAGATGGGACGTTTACTCATGCTGCGCGTAAAAATACCTTTAGATTTTAGCAAAAATTAGTTTTTAACCATTTACAGTTTCTAACAATTTTTAACATCAACCAGATACTAAACATGAAAAATTTATTTAGACCATACTTAGCATTACTTGTAATGGGCTCTCTGATGTTCACAGCTACCTCCTGCAGCGATGATGATCCGGAGCCAGTTGATGAGGAAGAGCTGATAACTACGTTGAAGATAGTGCTTGAGCCAGTAGGCAAGACCCAAACCGTAACCGGCACATTTAGCGACACCGACGGTGACGGCGGCAACCCTCCAACTGCAAATACACTGCGTCTGGAAGCGAACACTACCTACAATGCCACTATTACGCTGTTAGATGAGACCAAAACACCCGCAGCAAACCTGACAAGCGAGGTGGAGGAAGAGAGCGATGAGCATGAGCTGTTTTACCAGGCACTGGACAATCTTAATCTAGCTATCACTAAGACAGATAGAGACAACAGCCAGCGCCCATTAGGTTTAAAAGCACAGGTTGTTACTACTACTACAAGTTCTGGCAAGCTGCGCATAACGCTTAAGCATCAGCCAAACCTGAAAGTGGGCGCCAACGAGCCTAACCGTGAGCAAACAGGCTTAACCAGAGGCGAAACAGATATCCAGGCTGAGTTCCCTGTGATTGTGGAGTAAGGCTCTAAATATTTTATATTGATAAAGAGGCACTTATATAGTTAAGTGCCTCTTTTTTTTAAAACCTATCCTGTGTTATTTTTTTATGGCACAATATTAGCCTGCAGGAATATTCAGAAAACAAAACTTAACTTTTTAAAGAAAAAACTATGAAACTGTTCACGAAACTTGCCAGCTGCTTTGCACTATTAGCCGCCATTACCCTTACCTCCTGCGAAAAAGAGGAGCTGGAGCTTAACATTGTTCCTGTAAACGGCGTGCACGTTACCTTGGTGCCTGAGGGCGGCGGTGAGACAAAGGTTTTTACAGTAAGCTTTCCGGCCACTGATAATAATGGCAACACCTATGGCGAGAGAAAGGCTGATGACATTATCCTGCAACCTAATACTACTTACAACGCTACCATTACATACTTCTCCGACATTACCGGCACCCGCACTGTGCAGAACACAGACATAACAAGAGAGGCTGGAGTATATTCAGTTGTGTATGAAAAAGGCTCAAACAACGCCCAGAACTTTAGCGCAGAACTTGCTATTGCCGCTACAGATAAAAAGGCTGATGGCACGCCACTAGGCCTGCAGGCAACTTTTACAACTGGAAAGGTGGGTATCGAAACACTTAAAATTAACCTGAACGCTAAAAAATCTCAGGGGAAATCTTCTTTGTCAGGCAGCGTATTTAATGCCACATACTTTGTTAGTGTACAACATTAAGCTACGAAAACAAACTTTTTAGTAACAGCAAGGGCAGCCAAATGGCTGCCCTTGCTGTTTTATACTTTCTGCTTTCTGGCTTGCAGGTCATCTATGATTTTCTGTATTCGCTTGGCACGTGTTTCGGGACGTTTGGCATCCAGTACTGCCACTACATATTCTTTACGATGAGTAAATGCCATCTGGTTAAACACCTCCAGCAAGTCGGCCTGCTCCAGTGCCTGCTGCACATCCTCAGGCAACACAACTGTTTTCGCCTTGCGATCTATACCGGGCATATCCATACCAAATGTAGAAGGTTTACTGCGCTCTGTTTTGTGTCTGAACCTTGCCGATGACCAGGTGTCACCCAGCGCTACCAGCCGAGTTGCCTCATAGCCAAGTGCTGCAACTGTTTTCCAGCCTTCGTCGCGGCTAAGATCGGTTTTGATGCCTGATGATTTTTTGGGGTAGGCAACCCAGAACAAGGCGTTTGGTTTTAGCAGCAGCACTACCTGCGGCACAAAGTGGTCCATCTCATCTTTGTTCCTGACAAAGATCTGCACGGCATCATAAGTACCCACGTGCGGCGTTTCAGCAGCATTTGTGAAAGTATAGCCTTCTGTTGCCAATGCATCGGCTATTTGATCCGGCGCATTAAGCAGCAACAGTGAGTAAGTGTGTTTTAGTTGAAGCTTCTTTCCTATTTCAGCCATAGTTCAGGTATCATGATCGGTATTAGCGGTTTTAAAATTCCAATCTAGTACAAATTCAGCAAGAACTAAAGTATGGCCTGCACTTTGCAATTCATTAGGCATAAGCTATATTTAAGGATAGACAAACCCGGAAATGGCAGAATTAACGAAATCGAAGCAAAAGCACTACCTTTTAAATACATCTGTAATTGTGGCCGCCCTTGGCTACTTTGTAGATATTTATGACCTGGTGCTGTTTAGCATTGTGCGCATACCAAGCCTGCAGGATTTAGGTGTTACAGAGCAAAGCCAGCTGTTGGAGCAGGGAGTGATGCTACTGAACATGCAGATGATAGGCATGCTGATAGGCGGTGTGGCCTGGGGTATACTCGGTGATAAGCGCGGTAGGTTGTCTGTACTGTTCGGCTCTATCTTCTTATACTCGGTTGCCAACATCATGAATGGGTTTGTAACCTCTATACCGATGTACGCCTTCCTGAGGCTGGTGGCAGGCATAGGCTTAGCGGGTGAATTAGGTGCAGGTATTACGCTTGTTTCGGAGGTACTGCCCAAAGAGAAGCGTGGCTACGGTACCATGGTAGTGGCTACTATTGGTATTTCAGGAGCTATACTTGCTGGTGTGGTAGGAGAGTATTTTGGATGGCGCACGGCCTACTTTATCGGCGGTGGCCTGGGCTTGCTGTTGCTCTTCCTGCGCGTGGGAGTTTACGAGTCAGGTATGTTTGATAACCTGAAGAAGACAGCGGATGTTACACGTGGAAACTTCCTGAGCCTGTTCACCAACACGAAACGTTTTTGGAAGTATCTTAAGTGCATCTTAATTGGGGTGCCTATCTGGTATGTGGTAGGTATCCTTATCACGTTCTCGCCTGAGTTTGGCATTGCGCTTGGCATGCAGGAGACAGTATCTGCAGCAAAGGCGGTATCGTTCTGTTACCTCGGACTGGTGTTCGGCGACTTTGCCAGCGGTTATCTTAGCCAGCGGTTTAAAAGCAGGCGCTACATTGTAGTGGCCTTTCTTCTACTTACAGCTGTGTTCGTAGGGGTTTACTTGTTCGGGTCTGCCTTCAGCATCGACACGTTTTATACTTTGTGTGTGGCCCTCGGTTTTGCCAGCGGCTACTGGGCTGTGTTTGTAACCATCGCTGCCGAACAGTTTGGCACCAACATCAGGGCAACTGTAACCACCACTGTACCCAACTTTGTGCGCGGTGCCGTAGTGCCGCTTACCATATCGTTCAGCTATTTAAAAGACGGTATAGGGTTGGTGCCGGGTGCCATCATACTAGGTTTAATTTGCATTGCGTTGGCTGTAGTTGCTATACTTTCGCTGGAAGAAACCTACGCCAAAGACCTGGACTATACTGAGCCGATTTAAATTGCACTGTTAAGCTTCTACAGCAGCGGCAGCTACAACATCCTGCACTAAACATAAATTAAAATAAAATCGCTAAGAGCAAGATTATTACTGATATCAATCAGCTAAAATCAAGCAACCATAAAATTGTACAGCAAGTATAAATAATTAGACATGTTACGTTTAAATCATACTTGCTTATGGATAAAAACTTTACTTCAAAATTCTCCGATTATACCTTATTCGCTTACTTTTTTATTGCACTTCTTTTAGGCGCATGCTCTACCCACGTGGAACAGGACAAAAAAGAGTCTACTGCAGAAACTGAAACTGCTGCTCCACAAAAGCACAGTGCAGTTACCGTGGCAGCCATAGAGAAAACAGCTGATGAAGTATACTTCGACCTGATTGCAGAAACCGATAATTGCCTGGGTGAGGACCTTTGGCTAGGCGGCAAATTAGAAAGCACAGATAAAGTGGTACTAGGCAACTCAGGAGCGTTCTCCAAAACCAAAGTGTTTACTGTAACAGAACTTACAGCCACCGGTTTAAGCACAAACAACACCTACCTAGTAAGTAACAACAACAACCTCCTACAGGCTAAATACGACAACAAAGGCACTATTTATTTACAGCTGAGGGATGGCCAGATGCAACTAAAGGCGTACCCCACTGCAAAGCCCATTGTTGTAGCCTATCAGCTAGACCCAGAAGAAGGTTACTATGACGGCTCGCTTGGCAACTGGCGTTGCCAGTACTAGGTGCAGGCATAAAAAAAGCAGCGGTTTACAAATGTTTGCCGCTGCTTTCTTTATTTTATATTTATTGCTTAGTCAATCTCTTCTTCTTCAGAGTCTTCGTCTTTAAAGCCAAGGCCCTCCATTTTTTGGTTGCCAGCCTCCAGCGCCTGCTTAAGCTCCGGATTTTTTTCAATGCGTGCACCTACGGCTGGGTCAAACATTATTTCAAAGATTGTTTTAAAGTAAGCTTTCTCCCCCATTCGCTGCTCAAAGCCTTCTTTGTCTTTCTCAGTCATACCTTTCATCCAACGCTCTAGCTCAGGCTTAATCTTTTCCAGCTCTGATACCAGCTCATTGTTCATCTTGTTTACCAACGCCACCGTCTTTTTATCGTCCTTTTCAGCGAAGGCTGCTTTAATTCCAGTGGCATATTTAGCCATGATCTTGTCATACTTAGCTTCTGTGGGGTGGACGTTAGCTGTACTTACATCTGCTATTAAAGGTGAGACTGGAGCTGCCACACTTGGCTGCTGCGATAAACCCAAGCCCATACTAGCACTTAGGACACTTACAATCAGTATTTTTTTCATAGTTATTTAGTTGAATATTAGAACAATACAGAAGCAGCAAAGATAAAAATTTTTAAAGAAAGTTTTATCTTATTCTAAAGTAGCTGCTACACTATTTTTTAACTTTTCTGCAAGATGAGTTTTATTAGTAACTTCGGGTATGATAATTTACAACGTAACTGTAAGTATAGATAACACGGTGGCTGACGAGTGGCTGCAGTGGATGCTGGAGGAGCACATACCAGAGGTGATGGGTACGGGTTATTTTCTGGGGAACCAGATTTGCCGGGTAATGGAAGAAGAAGACACAGGCGGCACCACCTACGCCGTACAGTATACTTGCCGCAGCTTAGAAGATCTGCTAGAATACCAGCGCGACCACTCGCCGGCACTGCAGCAGAAAGCTAACGCACGGTATGCCGGTAAATACGCCTCCTTCAGAACAGTACTGGATGTTGTTGGCGTAAACGTGGAACGTAAAGATCAGGCGTAATACTAAAAATATGGAAGCCGCACCCGGAACAATTCTACTTGTTCGGGTGCGGCTTTTCATGTTAATGGATCAGGCAGTATACTTTTGTATCTGCTCTTCTGTCATGGTGCAGTTTATCCATTCTCCGTCCAGTTCTGCGCCTATCTTATTATAAAAGGCGATGGCCGGCTCGTTCCACTCCAGCACCTGCCATCTAAAGCGTTTGGCTCCTAAAGCTTTTGCCTCTTCTGCCACTGCATCGAACAATTTACGGCCAATGCCTGCACGGCGCAACTTTTCAGTCACCACTAAATCTTCCAAGTAGATAGTCTTGCCTTTCCAGGTAGAGTAGGCGGTGTAGTATAGAGCGATGCCCACAATACCGCCTTCGTCCTCAGCCACAAAAAATTTAAAGATTGGGTTCTCGCCAAACCCATCGCACTGCATATCCTGTAGGGTGTTTGTTACCTCGAGCGGAGCACGCTCATATTCTGCCAATTCCTGTATCAACCCCAGTACCTGAGGCAAGTCGTCAATTATTCCTTTGCGTATGTTCATTTGTAATTGTGGTTCCAGCAAAGACGCAAAATATTACGCCTCTACATTTTAAATTTTTAAATCCCAGACTGTCTTCGCCTGCACCAGTTCTTTGTCGGTGCTTTGGCTAAGTAGTTTGTGCAAAAATATACTTTCTTCAGCTCCCTTACCAACTTCTGACACAACAGTATCACCAAGTATACTTTCGGCTTTGAAAATAATGTCCACCTCCTGCAGTTGTTTTTTCTCTAGCACCTCCAGCGGCAGTGTGTCTAAGGCCCATTGTAGGTAGCGGGTATTGGTAACGTGGCGGTTCAGGTCTATGTCGTGCCAGCGCACGGGCATTTGCTGCGCGCACTGTGCCTCCTGTAGCTGCGGCAGCTTGCCTTTGGCAAAGGGCAACGGCTCCTGCCCCGGCACTACCTCCACCTCCATTATAAAATCCGGAACAGACACCAGTTGGCGCTTTACTACATCCATTACCAGCCACACGCTTGTAGCCTGCCCTAGCAGCTCTTTTTCCGAAGTATAAATTCTGAAATCGCGGTGCAGGAATACACGTTCTCTGCCAGAGGCCCATGTTTCTACGGTTATACTTTCGCCGTGCTTCGGATACCGGAACATCTCCACACGCATCCGCTGCAGCACCCACGTAAATCCGCGTTCCAGCAAATCATACATAGATATACCTAAGTCACGGGTGTTTTCCCAGGCAGCCTCCTGCATATAGCTTACAAGCGCCGGCAGAGTAGCTTGTCCTCGGTAGTCAATCTCGTTTGAGCGGATGGTGAAGTGGCTTGTGCCGGGATATGATTTCATAGCTGTTTATACTTTGCTGTTGCGAATTTACGGAAGAACGAGACAACATGCCGAAAACAAAAAAGCCGCGCTCCCTAAACAGGCAGCGCGGCTGAAGTATAAATGGCAGATTTATACTTGTTGTTACTGATTTGGATAAGGGTTAACACCCATGTTCTTGTAAATAAAAGCCCACGTATCGGCCCACTCCTGTATAAGCAGCGAAGTTGGCTTACCGGCACCATGTCCAGCACGAACATCCACTCTTATCAGGTATGGATTACCCTCAGCGCCTTTGTCCTGCAGCTCAGAGATAAACTTAAATGAGTGCGCCGGTACTACGCGGTCATCATGGTCGGCTGTTTTAACCAGCGTTGCTGGGTATTTAACACCTTCTTTGATGTTGTGCAGCGGTGAGAAAGTATACAGGTTCTTGAACTGTGCCTCATCTTCTGAAGAGCCATACTCTGGCACCCATGCCCAACCAATAGTAAACTTATGGAAACGCAGCATGTCCATTACACCCACAGCAGGTATGGCTACTTTGGCTAAATCAGGTCTCTGTGTCATAAAGGCACCTACAAGCAAACCACCGTTAGAGCCACCGGCTACAGCCAGTTTATCTGATGAAGTATACTTCTGATCGATCAGGTACTCTGCAGCTGCAATAAAGTCATCGAATACATTTTGCTTGTTTGGCGTCATGCCGGCTTTGTGCCAGTCTTCGCCGTACTCGCCGCCGCCGCGCAGGTTAGGCATGGCGTATACACCACCGTTCTCCAGCCACAGCATGTTGGCGATGCTAAAGCTTGGCGTAAGTGAGATGTTAAAGCCACCGTAGGCGTACAGGTAAGTCGGGTTGGTGCCATCCAACTTCAGGCCTTTCTTGTGCACGATAAACATCGGCACCTTTGTACCGTCCTTGGAAGTATAAAATACCTGCTTCGTCTCAAAAGCATCGGTGTCTACCTTAACCTCTGTCTTGCGGAACTGGGTTACTTTGTTGTTGGCTACATCGTAGCGGTAAATGGTTGGCGGATAGGTAAACGATGTGAAGGTAAAGAATGTCTCCTTGTTCTCTTTATCGCCACCAAACCCACTAACAGTGCCTAATGTCGGAAGCTCCACATTGTTCAGCTGCTTACCAGTCTGGTCGTATACCACTACCTGGCTGGTAGCATCTTTCATATAAGTGGCAATAATGCGGCCACCCACCGACGATACGCCCTGCATTACATTCTGCGACTCCGGCACTACCACTTTCCAATTTGCTTCTTGCGGCTTTTTCGGATCGATCATCACCAGGCGGTAGCGCGGCGCGTTCTTGTTCGTCATCACCAGCAGCTTATCACCGAAGCTATCGATCACATTATACTCGTTCTCGAAGTTCTCAATAAGCGGCTTAATCGTAGACTTAGGGTCTTTCAGGTCTTTATAATATAAAGCATTGGCTCCACTGGCTCCTTCGGATACGTTCAGGATCAAGTAACGCTCATCATCTGTGGTTTGGCCATAGAAGTTACGCAGCGGCTTAGTTTTGTCTTCGTACACCAGCTGATCCTGGTTTTGTGGCGTGCCTATTTTGTGATAGTATACTTTGTGGTACTCGTTTTTATTTGCCAGCTTGTTACCTTCAGTTGGGGCATCGTAGCGGCTGTAGTAAAAACCATCTTTGTACCAGCTTGGGCTAGAGAATTTTACCCATTCAATTTTATCGTCCAGCATTTTTCCGGTGGAGGCATCCATTACCTGGTAAGTGTTCCAATCAGAACCGCCGCTGGAAGTGCCGTAGGCTACATACTTGCCGTCTTTAGAAAACTGCAAAGAAGTAAGCGCTACAGTACCGTCGCTGCTCAGTTTGTTCGGGTCGAAGAACACCTTCGGCTCCGCCTCAAGGGTTTCTTGCACATACAGCACGCTTTGGTTCTGTAGGCCATCATTTTTGAAGAAGTAGTACTTACCGCCTTCTTTAAACGGAGCGCCATACTTCGGATAGTTCCAGATCTCAGTCAGGCGGCGCTTTATGTTATCCCTGAAGTCAATATCATCCAGGTAATTAAATGTTACTTTATTTTGCGCCTCTATCCACTCGTCTACCTCTGCGTTGTGGGTTTCGAGCCAGCGGTAAGGGTCGGCTACCTGAGTGCCGAAGTAATTATCCACCTGATCTACCTTTTTGGTATCAGGGTAATCTAAGTCACTTTTTGTTTCTACAGCAGTTGCTACTGTTGTCTCTGTTGTCATGCCTGTGGCTGTTGTATCAGTTTGTGTTGATTTGCAGGCCGAAACAGCTGTCAGGCCGCCGGCCAGCAGAATTACGGTTGTCTTTTTCATAATTACTCTGCCTGTTGTTTTGTTTATAGGTTAGATGTGCAATGAACCAAGATACGCATTTTTAAGGGAATTTCAGCATCATACTTCTAATGCTAACGTCTACCTCCTCTAACCTTGAAGCATCAAAATATTAAACTGCAAAGTATAGAATCAGGCGATGCTGCGTATACAACGGATGCTTATACTCATTAGTTTTGCGCGCTTTTATACTTGCTTAGAGGCGCTTAAGGTGTAAACCGTTATGATAGAAGAAATAGAAGACGATAAACTGCTTCAGAAGTTCGAACAAATAGCCGACAGGCTGTCCGATAAGGGCTACGCAATTGTAGATAACTTCTTAGAGCCGGAAGAGGTGCACAACCTGTTGGAGGTGTTGCAGCATCATCAGGAGCAGGGCACGTTTAAAAAAGCAGGCATTGGCACAGCAGATCAGTTTACAGTAGATAAGCAGGTACGCGGTGACTTTATCCGTTGGATTGAGCCTTCGGAGGCATTGCCGCCTACACAAATTTTCCTGGACCGCATGAACGAGGTAATGCGCTACATCAATCGCACCTGCTTCCTAGGTTTAAAGGACTTCGAATTTCACTTTACGGTATACCCGCCAGGTACTGTTTACCAGCGCCACTTAGACCAGTTCCAGACTAATGACCACCGCCGTCTATCTTTTATCTGCTACCTGAACGAAGACTGGAAACCGGAGAATGGGGGTAACCTGCGTTTATACTTGCCCAACGAAGACGGAACTGAGGAAGAAGTAGATATTCTGCCAATTGCCGGCCGCCTGGCCTGTTTTAGAGCTGATCTGATTCCGCATGAGGTGTTGGCTGCCAACCGCCACCGCTACAGCCTCACCGGCTGGATGCTGGACCAGCTAAATGAACTGACGTTTCTGTAGGAGACGAAAGGCTACTGCGAAAAATTGATTTCGGTACTGTCGCCGATGTTAAGGCTATGACTGAACCCACGGAAAGAGGCATCGCTACCGATAATCGAATCCTGCATTACAGCATAACGCAGCTCTGAGTATGAGCCGATAATAGAATTACTAAGTATAGAATTGGTGATGGTGGTATTATCTCCGATAGCCACGTTGGGACCAATGATTGAATTCGTGATGTCGCAATCTTCTCCTATACTTACCGGCGGTATAATAATACAGCCCGGGCACTGCTCACTGTAGTCGTTGGTACGGAAGCTTTGCCTGTTAAGCAAGGTAGCATTAGCCGCCAGCAGCGTATCTTTCTTTCCGCAGTCAAACCAGTGGTCTACGCTCCAGGTTACTATTTTCTCGCCGTGCTTGATCATGTGCATTAGAGCATCGGTTAAGTGGTATTCGCCTTGTGTGCGCTGATCTTCAGTAATAATATGCTCCAACGATTTTACCAGCTTGCGCGGGTTCACGATCTTGTAAAGCCCCACCAGCGCAAAATTAGACTTCGGGACTTTCGGCTTCTCCACCACCTTTACAATGTACTCGTCGTTGCCTACTTCTGTAACTCCGAATAAAGAGGGCTTAGCTACTTTCTTTACACCCAGCACCGAGGTGGGCGCTTCTATGATAGGTTTTAGGTCTACATCCACAATAGCGTCACCTAACATAATCAGCAGGCTACTATCGTTTTCATAAGTATGGCGGGCAATCCAGAGGGCATGCCCCAAGCCTTCGCGCGGCTCCTGTACTACAAACTCAGCGTTTATCTGCGGATATTTGCCTCGCACATACCGTTCCACTTTTTCGCCAAGGTAACCGATGATGAAGACAAAGTCCGTGATGCCAGCCTCCAGGATCTTCTCGATGATATGCCCAAGTATAGTATTGTCTGCTACAGGCACCAGCGACTTGGGCTGCGTGTGCGTGTGCGGCCTAAGCTTTGATCCTACTCCTGCTACAGGTATAATTGCTTTCATACTATACTTTATACTGCAATATATCTATTTTTTACTGTATTTTAAATTTTATCACGCTTCTCCGGCACATTAAATTACTGTTACCATTGCACTTACAACGCCAGGGAGCATCTGCCGTAACATAGTAATCTGTTAATTGTTTCATATTAACTGCTATTCCTAACGCAGGTTTATTAAATTCGTACTGATATTGCTTTCAAAGCTTTCCTATAACGTATAGTAACATCACAAATACTACATCAAACCATGAAAAAACTATTCTTCTATTTTATCGGATTCGTCATTCTGGCTTCGCAATCATCGTGCGGGTACAACACTATGGTACAGAAAGACGAAACTGTAGAGGCAGCTTGGGCTAACGTACAAAATGCTTACCAGCGCCGCGCCGACTTGGTACCGAACCTGGTAAACACAGTGAAAGGCGCTGCCAACTTTGAGCAGGAAACCTTGACCCGAGTTATAGAAGCCAGAGCGAAAGCTACCAGCGTAAATATCAGCCCAGATAACCTGACACCGGAGAACATTCAACGCTTTCAGCAGGCGCAGGGCGAATTGAGCGGCGCACTTAGCAGGCTGCTGGTTTCCGTGGAAAGATACCCTGAGCTAAAAGCTAATCAAAACTTCCTAGAGTTACAGGCACAGCTGGAGGGAACTGAGAACCGCATTGCCGTAGAACGACGAAAGTTTAACGAGACTGTACAGGATTATAACTCCTACATTAGGTCCTTCCCGAGAAACATTGTAGCCGGCATGTTCGATTTTGAGAAGAAGGGCTACTTTGAAGCAGATGCAGGTGCACAGCAGGCTCCTACTGTAGAGTTTTAAACATAAATTGTTTTAATGGCTTAATTGCATAAGTGTTGCTCTTATAGGTAACCAGCAATTAAACAGTCCAACAATTTAACCATTCAAGTTATGCCACGAGACACTATAACTCCAGCCGACGAGGAGAAGATAATGGCAGCCATACGTGAAGCAGAGGTAAACACGTCTGGCGAGATACGCGTGCACGTAGAAAGCAACTGCGACAAAGATGTACTCGACAGGGCTACAGAAGTGTTTGCCGAACTGCACATGCACCAGACCAAGGAGCGCAATGGTGTGCTGTTTTACATTGCTCTGGAAGATCACCAATTTGCTGTATTGGGCGATGCAGGTATAAATGCCATTGTTCCGGATCATTTTTGGGAAGATATCACAGAACATGTGATCAAACACTTTAAGCAGAAGCACTATGCCGAGGGATTGGCCGAAGGTATACTTATGGCCGGCGAACAACTAAAGTCACACTTTCCTTACGACCGCAAAGGCGACGTAAACGAACTGAGCGACGATGTATCGTTCGGAGACTGATAGATTATGAAAAAACTCTTTTTACTGCTGTATTTCTGCACTTTTAGCACACTTGCCTTTAGCCAGGACAGTGACTTTCCGCCTAAACCTAACCGGCTCGTAAACGACTACGCTGACATGCTGTCTGCCGGGGAAGAAGAGGCGCTGGAGCAAAAGCTAAGAAACTACAGCGACACTACTTCCACCCAGATTGCCGTGGTGCTGATGACCTCTATCGGAGGTTACGACTCCAACCAGTATGCCGCTGAACTTGGCGAACGCTGGGGTATAGGCACCGGGAACTACGACAATGGCCTGGTTATACTTGTAGCGAAGGAAGAGCGCACCGTAACCATACAAACCGGCTATGGTTTGGAAGAATATGTTCCCGATGCACTTGCAAAACGCATTACCGAACGCACCTTAAAACCGGCATTTGCCGAAGGCAGATTTTATGAAGGCCTCGACAGAGCAACCAGTCTGATAATAGATCTAGCCAGCGGCGCCTACCAAGGAGACCCAAGTATGGCAGGCGAAGAAGAGGGCGGTCCTTCTATCATATTTATCATCATCATTGTAATACTCGTGCTCATCATCTTCTCACGGATGGGAGGAGGCAGAGGCGGCCGCGGCGGAAGACGCTACTCCAGAACATTTGGCGGTCCGGTTATCATACCCGGTGGCTTTGGCACATTCAGTTCAGGCGGAGGCATCTTTGGTGGAGGCGGAGGAGGCGGAGGCGGCTTCGGTGGTTTTGGAGGCGGCTCTTTTGGAGGCGGTGGCGCCAGCAGCAGTTGGTAAAACTCACTTTACTATAACGCTTTAAGTATCTAAAGCCCTGCAAGTATAGTTTCTACTTGCAGGGCTTTAACTTATCTTACTTTTATAACTAATAATTAATAGAATTACCCACCTACAACGCCAATCACTACCACCATATAAATTAGGCTTAAAACAGCTGCACCTGCCCCAAATCCTGCTGCTGCGTTGCCCATTTTTCGCTTGCGCGCCTGCTTTTGGTACGCTTCGCGATAGGCAGGCTCTTTCATCAGGTGGCGGTTAGGGTTGTAGTCAGTGTCTATTGCAGGTGGCACAGCCGAGATTACGGCACCTGTAGCCAAACCGGCTGCCGGATGAATAATGGTAGAGCCCATTGTTGTCCAGAATACCCCCTTCGCTTTATAATAATTGTTGGCGTCTAGCTTAGCCTGCAAACGCAGTTGGGCCAGCTCGTTTATACTTGTTTTCTCGTCGGTGTAAGTATGTGCAGCTAAGGCAATCGGGTCTACATCGGCTACCAGTTTAACTTGTGCTACCTCGCTTCGTGGCATTGTTTTCACTGGTCCGTTCAAGTCGCTGAAATAACGGTACTGTATGGTTTCATCTCCTAAAGCAACCACTCTTCCTATAATCTGCTCACCGTTTTTCTTAATGATTATGTCCTGGCAATTAGCCTTAGCAGCAATAAAAAGGAACATCAGCAGCAGAAATCTAGTAACCCGAACAACCATAGCAACAAAGAATTTAAAAGCAGAAACTACACTTTAACAGCACCGGGCGGCACATACCCCATATAACGTAATTAGAAAATATATGGATATACAAATTTTACTAACCTGTATGGATTTATTATAATTTTGCGCCAGAACTAAAGCTTTGAGGTTGATTTTCAGAATTATGTAATTATTTTAGCCTAAATGGCGTTGTAGGGTTTTATCTTTTAGCAAGAATTAAACAATCAGGCAAAAAGCGTATAAATGAAACTATTTGGGGATAGTATAAAAGCAAAGGTGGTAATTGGTTTCGGCCTGGCGCTTTGCATGGCCGTTGTAGCTGTTTTCTTTACCTACACCAGCTTTACACGCTTACTAAACTCTGTAGATGAGCTTTCGCAGCCTAACGATAAGCTTACCAGCCTACACCATACGCTGGCTACCATCTCAGCGGCAGAAAGCTCGATAAGAGCCTACACGCTAACTACGCAGGAGCAGCACTTTAAATCATACTTAAGCCACCTCGACACCATAGAGAACCAGCTGGACACGCTGCGTGCTATGATGAGGAGTGACAAAGCAGATGTTGCCCAGATAGATTCTATTGCTGTTCTACTCAAAAAGAAGCAAAATAGTATGCAGCGGTATGTGGCCCTTAAAAAAGAACAGCAAAGCCTTAGCCCATCCGATAAGGCACTTCGCCAGATCGCCTCAGCAGCTGAGTCAAAGCCTTTGTCTACCACCATTAAGCAGCACACGACCACCACCATATCAGACCGGCTGCCAACAGAGCCGGATAATTCTGAGAATACACCCGAGCAGGAGAGCACAGACAGCAAAAAAGGATTCCTGAATAAGCTCTTCTCCCGAAAAGACAAACCCGCACAACAGGCTACAAGGCCGCCTCAGGTAATTATACCCGAGATAAATGTTACCCAGGAAGTAAAAGTAGACACAAACAAAGTAGTTGCCCCAGTAGCCCAGCTCGCTAAAGTGCGCAGAATCCTGAAAAACGTAAAGCGGGAGTCGGAGGAGAAAGAAGCTATACTTCTGGCCGAGGAGCTAGCACTGCTGCAGCAGGACAAGCAGATCATGGACCAGATCCGAACCATGATGTACAGCCTGCAGCAGCATGAGCAGGCACAATCGCAGCAAAACTCAGCACGAGCCCAGCGGGAGGCGCAGAAAACCTCTACTATACTTTTGCTGATGGGTATTCTGGGGCTTGTAAGTGGTGTAGCCTTTATACTTGTTATCCTCCGCGACATTACCAGAAGCAACAACTATAAGTCGAGCCTGATTAAAGCGCAAAAGCAAACCGTGCAGCTGGCAAGGGCAAAAGAGGCATTTGTGGCCAACATGAGCCATGAGATGCGGACTCCGCTTAACGTCATACTTGGCTTTACCGAGCAAATGCAGTACGCCCGCTTACAGGAGCAGCAACAAGAGCACGTACAGGCCATTAACAGCGCAGGCCAGCATTTGCTGCACATTGTAAACGACGTACTCGACCTCTCAAAGATCGAGGCTGGTAAACTAAACTTAAGCCCGGTACCTTTCAGCTTAAAGCAGCTGGTAACAGAGCTGGAGCAGGCATTTACTCTGAAGGCATCTGCCAAGGGTATAAACTTTGTTTGTTCAGTTTCGGATAAGATGCCGGACGCTCTGCAGGGTGATGTGCTGCGCATAAAGCAGATCCTGTTTAACCTGATAGACAATGCCATTAAGTTTACTCATGAAGGCCATGTTGAGGTGGCTATGTCGCTCAAAAGCATACGCCGAAACCGCGTTACTGCCTGTATTGAGGTAACTGACACAGGTATCGGTATTCCCAAGGACCGGTTGCAGCACGTGTTCGAAGAGTTTAGCCAGGCTGATGATTCTATACTTCGCAAGTATGGCGGCACAGGCTTAGGCCTTTCTATCAGCAAAAAACTAGTAGAGATGCAGGGCGGCACCTTATCCGTAGACAGCGAAGCCGGAAAAGGTACCCAGTTTACGATCGTACTGCCACTGCAAGTAGCTAGACAAAATATAAGCGCGCCCTCTAAACCTATACTTGCCCCTAGTTCTTTTAAAGGGTATAGCGCCCTGGTGATTGACGATGATGCCTACAGCCGCACACTGGCTGAGCTTATACTTGGCAAATGGGGTATGCAGGTAAGCTTGGCGAACGATGGGCACGAAGCGCTTGAGCTGGTAAAAAAGCAAAAGTTTGATGTAGTGCTGACAGATTTACAACTGCCAGGTGTAAGCGGCAAAACAGTATCCAGGGCCATCCGGAAGCACGACAAGCAGGTGCCAATCTTAGCTTTGTCGGCTAACATACTAAGCAACGACGCTGACTTTTTTAAAGGATCTGCCATAACAGGCCATTTGCTTAAACCTTATAAGGAGGAAGAGCTGCACCAGTTGCTGGCAACCGTATTGCCGATAGCGCCTGCAGCACCAGCCCCTGAACAAAGTATAAAACCAGCCGCAAAGTATAGCAACACTCCACCAACTCAGCTTTACAACCTGGAAGAAATAAGAATCTTTACCGGAGACGACACGCACATGCTGATCATGGTGCTGGAACTGCTGGTTTCGGAGCACGAACAAAGCCTGGAGCAGCTAAAAGCACATGCCAGTGCAATGGAGTGGGATAAAGCCGCCGCTGTAGCGCATAAAATGATCACCGGCTTCAGGCAATTAAAAGCCGACACGGTAGTACCTCACCTGGCAGTGTTGGAAGATGTGCTGCACACACCGGATATTGACAAGACTATTCTTCCTGGGGTAGTAGCAAAAGCAGAAGCAAGCGCAGTGGAAGTGCTAAAGGCGCTGCAAGAGGAACTTACAAGTATAAAGCAGGCAGCTGAACAGCCGGCAACCAGCCATTAGTCCTCGATATTGTACTGCTTCAGCTTGTTGTAAAGCGTCTTCCTGTCGATGTTGAGTAAGCGTGCAGCCTTTGATTTGTTGTATCTCACCTTCTCCAGTGTAGTTACGATCAGCTCCCGCTCGTTTCGTTCGTTTATACTTTTGAGATCTGTTTCCGGGTGGCCTGCCACTGCGCTTATACTTGCAGCAGCGAATTCTGGCTTTGGCTTATAGTTTACCACCTCCGGCGGCAGCACCTGCGGTGTGATGATGGAGCCTTTTGTGAGCAGCACGCCACGCTTTACCACGTTTTTAAGCTCGCGCAGGTTACCGGGCCATTTGTAGTTTAACATTATCTCTTCGGCAGCAGGGTCAAATCCTGCAATGTCTTTCTCCAGCTCCCGGTTGGCCTGCTGTAAAAAGTGCCGTGCAAAGAGCAGCACATCGCCGTTGCGGTCGCGCAAAGGTGGAATGTTGATTTTAAACTCATTCAGGCGGTGGTAAAGATCTTCCCGGAACATGCCATTGTTGATGGCCTGCGCCAAGTCTTCGTTGGTAGCAGCAATAACGCGAACATCCACGTCCTGGTCAGTGGTGCTGCCTATTTTCCGGATCTTGCGCTCCTGTAGGGCACGCAGCAGTTTTACCTGCACCTCGTAAGGCAAATTCCCAATCTCATCCAGAAACAGCGTACCGCCGTCTGCAGCCTCAAACTGGCCTTTCTTATCTGTTACAGCTCCAGTAAAAGCGCCTTTTACATAACCGAACAGTTCGCTGCCTGCCAGCTCTTTCGATAAAGCTCCACAGTCTATGGCGGCAAATGGCCTGTTGCTGCGTTTACTGTTCTCGTGTATAGTACGCGCTACGTACTCTTTGCCGGTGCCACTCTCGCCTTCAATGATCACAGAAAGGTTTGTAGGAGCAACCAGTTGTATAAACTCTTCTATCTGCGCAGCCTCTTTGCTTTGCCCATGCACATACTCCGCGTTAGCCGATGCCTGTACTTCAGGCTGCTCTTCTTCCTGCTTTTTAAGGGCGCTGCGCACCAGCAGCAGTGTTTCGTCGGGGTTGATGGGTTTGGTAAGGTACTCCAGTGCACCCAGCTTTATGGCTCTTACGGCAGTTTGTATATCTGCATAGGTGGTCATAAGTATAACCGGCATGTCCGGCGCAACGGCTTTAATCTGCATCAGCAGCTCTAAGCCTGTTTTGTCCGGCAACCTGAAATCGGTAAGTATAAGGTCGGGGCTGTATGATTTGGTCAGGCGCAGTCCATCATTGGCAGTGAAGGCTGTCTCTACCTCATACTCGTTCCTTTGCAAAAAGGCTTTCAGCATCAGGCTAAATGCAGGATCATCATCAATCAGAAGAATTTTGGACATAAGGTTGTTTGCTGACTTTGCATCACGTAGTGCGGCAGGGCTAAACTATAACGGCTAAAACTACATATTGTTCGTTATTCACGCTGCAAGGTTTCGCTGGACTGTATTTTGATGACACAGCCCTAAAACAGAAAAAGCTCCCGCGCCAACGGAAGCTTTCTCTTAATAACTTATATATGAATGGCATTAGCCACTAACTGGCTTATTTAACAGCCTGAACTTATTTTCACCTGACGCAACGGTTTTGCGCTAAATGAGCTATGCCCAGGGCTGGAAATACTTCATGAAATTCGCCAGCTTTCAGGTCTCTGTTACTACAGTCGACCTTGCTTTTATTGCCTGGCGGAGCATTGGGCTTTGCTGTGCGCTGTAACGGGGTAGCAAAGTTAATGCTTGGTCCGTTTAGTGCAGCTGCAGCAGCTAAAACACTAGTCTTGATCATAATCAGTCAGTTAATGCGTTTTAAATGCTTAAGTTGAGATACTATTTCTTACCGGAGACAGTCTTTCCGTTTTTGTAAAAGCGTGCCACCGTTTTTTTCTGTTCTGCGTTTGTCAGGTATATTTCGTACACCGGCTTTGGATCTGCCTGCTGTACGGTAGCCTTAACTACATACACCTCACTTACATTCCATTCTTTTAAAGACTCCCGCTTAAGTGCCTGCTTCACAGCCTTTGGCAACTCATCGGTTTCTATCTGCTCTTTGCCCAAATCCTGTGGCAAACCCTGCATGGCGCTTTCAGGCAACTGCGAAGACGCTGCATACGGAGCCTGTGCTTTTACACTGGTTAATAATCCGGCAGCAACCAACACGATAGCAAGGGCAAACAGTTTGTTCATGGAATCTGTATTTGTACTAAAATCTAATTCCTACTTAAGCATAATCATGCCAAAAAAGTTCGGCGTTTTTAACTTCCTTTAAATAAGATAATTACAACACAAACATCTTCTAATTCCCCAATTTGCCTTTATTTAAAAGTGTAGAAAAATTCCACACTTTGTGGCATTTGACCCCATGTTGTGCGGTATTGCTTAGAAGCTGAGGAAACAAAACCATCGTTTTATACTTATCAAAGCAAAGCATAAACTGCTGCTGCCATTAAGTAAAACACTGCCCAAAATTGACTAAATTAGCCCCATGAGTGAACCACGAAAGAAACTGTTTCTGCTAGATGCCCTGGCATTGATATACCGCGCACACTTTGCTTTTAGCAAGAACCCACGCATCAACTCCAAAGGCATGAACACAGGGGCTGCCCTGGGTTTTACCAACACGCTGGTAGAAGTACTCCAGAAAGAGAAGCCCACGCACATTGGTGTAGCCTTCGACTCCGCGGCTAAAACCTTCCGCCACGATAACTTTGCCGACTACAAAGCAAACCGACAGGCACAGCCAGAGGATATCTCCATTGCCATACCTTACTGCAAGAAAATTGTAGAGGCCTTTAACATTCCGGTACTGATCATGGATGGCTTTGAGGCCGACGACATTATTGGCACCCTGGCCTGCAAAGCAGAGAAAGAGGGCTTTGATGTATACATGATGACGCCGGACAAGGACTACTGCCAGTTGGTAACAGACCATATCTTTTTATACAAGCCAGCCTTTATGGGCAATGCCATAGAAGTATGGGATGTGCAGAAGGTACTGAATAAATGGGAAATTGAACGTGTAGAGCAGGTAATAGATATACTTGGCCTGCAGGGCGATGCCGTGGACAACATACCAGGCATACCGGGCATAGGCGAGAAAACGGCGAAGTCACTTATCCAGCGTTTTGGATCTGTAGAAAATCTTATAGCCAATTCCGATCAGCTAAAGGGCAAGCAAAAAGAGAACGTCGAGAACTTTGCCGACCAGGGCATGATGTCGAAGGAGTTGGCTACGATACACCGCGATGTACCAATTGCTTTTAGTGCTGATGCTTTGCATTACGACGGGCCAAATGAGGAGCAGGTGACAGAGCTGTTTGCAGAGCTGGAGTTCAGGCAGCTTTCGCAGCGTGTTTTAGGACAGACCCTGGCATCTGCCACTACTGCTGCAGCGGCAAAACCTGCTGCACGCAAAGGCAGAGCTGCTGCATCGACACAAACGTCTCTTTTTGATGCTCCTGCCACAGCTGTTGCTGAAGAGGCCGCAACCGAAGATGCTGTGCCTGCCCTTATGCGGAGCTTTAAAACTACCTCACAGGATTATCACCTCATTAATACACCCGACCTTCGCCAGAGCCTGATCAACTTCCTTCTAAAGCAGGACGAGATCTCCTTTGATACCGAAACCACAGGAATAGACCCTATCACGGCAGCCTTGGTAGGCATGTCGTTCTGTTACCGCCCCGGCGAAGCATACTATGTACCTGTGCCTCACAACAACCTGGAAGAAGCGCAGCGTATTGTAGATGAGTTCAGGGATGTGCTGGAGAATAAGAACATCTCTAAAATCGGCCAGAACATTAAGTATGATATTCTGGTGATGAAGAATTACAAGGTAGCGGTGCAGGGCCCCATATTCGATACCATGATTGCGCACTACCTGCTGGAGCCGGAAATGCGCCACAATATGGATGTGCTATCCGAAACGTACCTCAACTACAGCCCTATTCCTATTACAGACCTTATCGGGCCAAAAGGCAAAGGGCAGAAGAACATGGCAGATCTTGAGCCAGAAGAGGTGAAAGACTATGCCTGTGAAGATGCCGACGTTACGCTGCAGCTAAAGTTATACTTTGAGCCGCTGCTAAAGGAGCAGGGCCTGATGAAGCTGTTCAACGACATCGAGAATCCACTGGTACAGGTGCTGGCTGATATTGAGAAGGAAGGTATAAGTATAGATTCTGATGCGCTGGCTGATATTTCGCAGCAACTGGAGTCAGAGATCATCAACATAGAGAAACGCATTTTCGAGATAGCCGGCGAGCAGTTTAATATTGGCTCTCCGAAGCAGCTCGGCGAGATTCTATTTGATAAGCTCGAACTGCACGGCAAAAGCAAGATCAAAAAAACCAAAACAGGCCAGTATGCCACCGGCGAGGAGATACTTACCAAAATGGCCGGAGAGCACGAGATCGTAAGGCTTATACTTGACCATCGCCAGCTTACCAAGCTTAAGTCTACATACGTGGATGCACTGCCGCAGCTGGTTTGCGAACTTGATGGCCGTGTTCATACTTCCTTTAACCAGGCTGTAACTGCAACAGGCCGCCTTAGTTCTACCAACCCTAACCTGCAGAACATACCTATAAGAACAGAGCGTGGCCGTGAGATAAGAAAGGCTTTTGTTCCGCGCAATAACAAGCACCTGATCATCTCTGCCGACTACTCGCAGATTGAGCTACGTATTATGGCTGATTTTAGTGCTGACCCAACCATGCGTGAGGCATTTAGAAAGGGACAGGATATCCACGCATCAACAGCAAGCAAAGTATTTCATGTGCCGCTGGAGCAGGTAGACGGCGAGATGCGCCGCAAAGCCAAGATGGTAAACTTCGGTATCATTTACGGCATTTCAGCCTTTGGTTTGGCAGAGCGCCTAGGTATACCGCGTCGCGAGGCAGCCGATATTATAGAAGCATACTTTCAGGAGTTCCCAGCAATAAAAGAGTACATGGACAGCGCCATCGAAAAGGCCCGTGACTTAGAGTACGCTGAAACTATACTTGGCCGACGCCGCTACCTCCGCGATATTAACTCCCGCAACGCTACCATTCGTGCCTTTGCCGAACGCAACGCCATTAACGCACCAATTCAGGGCACTGCTGCCGATATCATAAAGATAGCCATGATCAATATTCATGATTACCTGAAGCAGGAGAACCTCAAAACACGGATGATCTTACAGGTGCACGACGAATTGCTTTTTGATGCGCCGAAGGAAGAGGTGGAGATTGTAACGCCAAAAATTGTGGAGCTGATGACCAATGCCCTGCAGCTAAGCGTACCGATGGAGGTTGGTTTAGGAGTTGGTGAAAATTGGTTGGAAGCACACTAAAAACCAGGACTTACATGAGACTCTAAGTACGTAATATACAGAAACAGCAGCGGCACTTTATAATAGGAGCGCCGCTGCTGTTTTATACTTTATACTTATACTATGCTGGCTCTTGTAGCCACTGTTGTGCTATTTGTCGTGCGGTGGTGGTGGCGTCCTTTCCTGCTCTAAAAGCTTTCTTCCAATCGCTGGACTTTGCCTCAAATGCAGGGTTTACAAACTTCATTTTACCTCGGCCACTGTCTTTTAACGCAGCGTTAAAATCGATGTCTTTGGTTTCGTTCAGGAACTGCTGCAGGCGCACCTTAACAAATGCCTGGGCATCTGCCGGGTACTGCTTTTGCCATTTTACTAGCTTTTCCTTGTAAGCCTCCTGCTCATAAGCGTTTGTTTGTGCAGAGCCGGCTGCCAACATCTTCACCATTTCGCTGTTAGGGTTTTCATACTCCTTTAGCTGCGCCTTCAGCATCGCCAACGACTCGGCCATCATTTTCTTCGTCTCATCGTTCATCTTAGCCATCGACTCTTCTGTGCTTTTGATGCTCTTCTTCAGGTCGGACACCATTTTAGATCGAATGTCTTCTTCTGATTCTGCAGCTGCTGGAGCTTGTGGTCTTTGCTGTGTCCTAAGTGCCTCATACTGTTTCTGGAAAGCATCACTCTTGGTATATTGCTTAGCATACAGCATCAGGTCTTTTACAGCAGCTGCCCGGTCGCCAATGGCTATACTTTTCAGATTTCTGGCTCCTGCATGCGACAGGTAACCTTGTAATATAGATTGGGAGATGTTCTGGTCGGCCTCTGATTGGCTCATGCCCAGGCGTTGGAACACAGCCTCGGAGGCGCTGCGTGCGGTGAAGGAAAAAAGGCCGATGCAAACAATTGCAATTACAATGGCCGATAAAAGAGACATAATGCCCCTGCCTGTGCTCTCATCAAGAGCAAAGTTTTCTTTTTTCATAGTTGTGTAGGTTCGGTAGTGTATTTAAAAGGCAAAACTATGATACCTATTTCACAAAACCTTCTTGCTCCACAATTTTTTAGTAAAATAATGTAAACACAGGCTGTAGCAAATAGAAAAAGCACCTCAAAGTGAGGTGCTTTTTCTATGCTTTAAACTTTAAATTTCAATTATGGTAGCAGTACTGCTCTGAACTGTGTCTCGTCAACCTGAGGCACATTAGAACCATACTTTGCGTTGATAGCATTTATGATTTCATTCGCAGCTATTGCATTGCCTCTAGGTGTTAAGTGTACACCGTCCAGCGAGAACAGATTGCCGGTGATGAATGAAGGAGAGTAAGCCACCCCGTTCTTAACAAAACCAGTTTTTATGCTGTTAAAGTAGCTGTAAGCATCCCAAAGAGCTAACCCTTTTGCAGCAGCCTGTGCTTTGATGATATCATTGAACGCAGTAGTTGCATCCTTTATATTTTTCTGCTCTGCAGCATCAAGAACCAAGGCACTTGGAAGCGGATTACCCGCTGAAAGGCCAAACAACTGCGTTGTGTCAATCTGGTAATTTGCAAGAATACCAGCTAGTGTGGCATTCACTGTTACAGGATCTTGGCTTGAACTTACCTGGCGTGCAAGCAACCTCCAGTACCTGCCAGTACGCGTACCAAAAAGTGGAGCATATGCAGAGGCTGTAAGCGGAAAGAATACGCCACCTTCGGCAGCATCGATCTGAGCCGGAGTGATTACTATTCGTGAGCTACCTGAACCAGTAAGAGCAACTACAGCAGGTATTTTGTTGGCTGCAAGCAACTGCTTCACTGAGTTTCCTACTGTAGTAAAGAATGGTATCGCTGTAACATCAGGAATGGTAACCAGAACACCTTCTTTACCGCCAGCTGTTAGCGCATTTACCAGTTCAGTATAGTTTTGGCTAAAAGTATTCACAGGAGTAATTATCTGTGCAGGCGAGTTTAGCATACCACCCGAAAAAGCACCACCTGAAGTAGCATATGACAGCACATCGTTCTCTGCCATCCATAAGCTAAAGAAAGTATGGTTTGCAGCTTGCGCTTGCGCCTGCACATACTGCAGATAGGTCTGCGTAGCATTGTCTGTCAGTCGCTCAAAATACGGGTTACCTTGCGCGCTACTATAACCTCCTGTATTAATGTCAGCTACTCTTATACCTGGTATAGCCAGGTTATTGATGTTACCAGTAAACTTAGTATAAAGAGGCGTATTTCTAGATGTAAGCCCTCTGATGGCTAAGTTAGTGGTAACTGGTTGAGTTATAGGTGCCCCCTGAGGAGTAAAACCAACAAGTCTTAAATACCCGGTTCCGTTTGCCTGCGCCTCTGAGAACAATGGCTGAACAAACTCTCCGCCACCTACTTCTTCAAACTGGTCAGCAAGTATAGCAGGCACTGAACTCAGCTGTCCTTCACGGTATAAACCACCATCAGCGTAACCTGCACTTAAAGAGTTGCCTACCGCAAGGTAAGAAGAGAAATCAGCAGTACCTGAAGACGGATCTGGTGAGTCGATCTCCGGGTCGCAGCTTGTTAAAAGTACACCGGCCGCTAGAGCCAGTACACTCGATTTATAAAAAAACTTTTTCATGACTATTTCTGGAAATTAAAATTTGTAATTCAGCGCTATACCCGGAATATAAGCAGTAGCTTTATAAGTACCTGCTATACTTCTGGAAGCCTCCGCTGAGTCTGTTCTCTTTTTCTTGTTGATGTAAAGGAAAGAGGCATCCACGCCAAAGCTTTCAGTAATGGCATATCCAATACCGGCAGAAAGACCACGAGAGTCAGCATCTGGTGTCTCAGGAGTCAGGTAACCATCCTGTACAGGAGTCTGGTCGTAATAAGCACCGCCACGTAATGCCAGCTTTTCGTTTAGCTGATACTCAGCGCCAATACGGTAGATAAAAGCATCTTCGTAGTTTCTGGCACTTTCAGAGAAGTTAGAACCTGCAACTGGTTTGTCAAAGTTAAAACGCAGTGACTCATATTCGCTCCAGCCTACATGGCTAACATCAGCAGCCAATGTTAATTGGTCGTTTACCTGATATCCAACCCCAAGTGTTAACGTAGCTGGCAAAGGCAACTGGGCAGAAAACTGTGCACCATCCGGGAAGCTACCACGTGCAGCAGCAGGTATGTTAGAGAATATCACATCGCCTTCTTCTACCTCCAGATCGATTTTAGAACGGTAATCTATACCGATCGAAAGCTTTTCTGTAGCTTGGAAAAATGCACCAACATTCACACCGAAGCCTGTTTTGGCACTGCCGTCCAGTTCTATGCTGCCTTCTGTTCCATCCTGGTTCTGAACAGGCACTGCGCGCTGCAAGTTAACGGCACCTGTAGCCACTACAAAGCCTACGCCTAGGCCAAGTTTATCACCTATTTTATAGCTTACAGTTGGCTGAAAGAAGATAGCCTGTAAATCAATCTGGTTCAAGGCAAAGCGTCCGCTCCACTGGTCACCCCACTTTACGCCGCTGCCGAAAGGAGTATAAATACCCAAACCAACTGTTAGCATATCATCTACTTTGTATGCAGCATATACCTGAAACGGTGTTCCGAAATCATTATCCGCTTCTGCCGACACGCTGGTAGGCTCTATACCACGGTATGCGATGTGGGAGCTAATGGCACTCGCTCCAATGGTTACTCCATTTTCGCGGATATAACTTAAAGCGCCTGGGTTAAAAAAGATACTGGAAGTACCAGTTTGGATACCGGTACCTGTATGGCCCATGCCAATCTGGCGCTGGCTAGCCAGGTTTACCTGATACCCTCCGGCCATGGCTGTGCCCGAAAGCAGTGCACTTCCCAAAAAGGCTAGTAATTTACTTTTCATAAAGATTAATGTTGTAGGGTGATAGTACGTCTAAAACAAATATATAGAATTTTTGCACGCTGCAGAACGTGCTTATCTCTTTTTTCAAATATTTTTTAGAATGAGTCGAAAAAAAATGTGGTGCAATCTTACACTAAGCATATACCCATAACATAGTTTGCCGCACACTTTTCTTCTTTATAGCACCGCTATTATAACTTGCCAAGAATATGTTTTGCTCTGCAAACTTTTTGCACTGCACTACCACCTAAATGCTTTGCCATACGTTATCATATCCTCATAAAGAGAGTATCGCATGTACGATGTTTTAATAATAGGAGGAGGCCCTGCCGGGCTTAACGCGGCTATGATTCTTGGCCGCTCCAGAAGGAAAGTGGCTGTGTTTGACAGCGGAAAACCAAGAAACCGCTGGGCCAAAAACATGAATGGCTTCCTGACCAACGACGGCATAAGCCCAAAGGAGTTTATAGAGAAAGGTAGAGAAGAGCTGGCAAAGTATGAGGTAGAGTTAATAGACCTTAAAATTGAGGCCGCTACTTATACAAAAGGCGAGTTTATGCTTACCGACGCAGAAGGCAAAGTATACCGCTCTAAGAAGCTACTGTTGGCAACAGGCTTAAAAGATCATCTACCCCAAGTAGAGGGCATAGAAGAGTTGTATGGGAAGAGTGTGCACCATTGTCCTTATTGTGACGGCTGGGAAAGCCGTGATAAGGCCATTGCAGTTTATGGCAAAGGCCGTGATGGCATAGGCCAGGCACTTGCCATGAAGAACTGGAGCAGCGATGTTACATTATATACCGACGGCACTAATGAACTCACAAAAAAAGACCTGGATCTTTTAAAGAGAAATGAAGTAGCTTATAATACAGAAAAGGTAACAAAACTGATTGGGGAAGACGGACAACTGAAGTATGTAGTCACAAACGGCGGTAAAAAGCATGAGCAAGGAGCCATGTTCTTCTCGACAGGCACAGAGCAGCAATCTGATTTAGGAAAGCACCTTGGCTGCGAGTTTACAGGGAGCGGCGTAATTAAAACTCATCGGTTGCAGAAGTCTAATATTCCAGGGTTGTATGTGGCCGGCGATGCTGCCCGCGATATGCAGATGGTAATAGTGGCGGCCGCTGAAGGCGCAAAGGCAGGCGTAGCCATTAACATGGAGCTGCAGCAAGAAGAGCGCAAATAGTATTTACAATCTCTTTCTGCTCTGTCTGCTATACTTTGCTATCCCTTTGCCGGCACTGCACTATTATCTACATGAATTAGTGTAGCTGTAGCTGCAACCGGCTGAAACAGGTGTTCCTTTAAACAATACCGGTAACCATTTACCAGCAGGTGCATTTTCAGGTTTTCTACGGCGATAGGCTCGTTTTCTTCTACTTCGCGTAGGTTAGAGAAGGCGACTTCGCTGGCATCTATAATGGTTACAACCCCAGGGCCGAACACCTCTACCTGGTTACCCTTTTTGATGATAATGCCAGTTTCTTCGCTTAGTCCTATGCCAATGTAGTCTGGATCGTGGGCTACGGCATGTGCCAGGCGGCCAAAGCGGCCACGTTCTGCAAAGTGAGTGTCAATAAATACCTTCTTGATAAAAGAGCAGCCAGTGGTGGTTTTCATCTCTCCTTTTATCAGGGAGTAGTGCCCGTAACCGTCGTAAATCATTCTATCAGACATGATAGCGGCGCCGGCGCTTGTACCGGCAACGATAATCTCTTCTTCCCGGTATCTTTTCCGCAATATCCTTAACAGTTCGCTCCCGTTCAAAAAACTAGCCAGGCGCACCTGATCGCCTCCTGTAAAAAAGATCACGTCCGCCTGCTTTATGCGTTTCAGGTTATCGGGAATGTCGGCTTCGTGTTCCTCATCTATGCGCATAAAGCGCACATTATGGCACCCCAACTCTTCAAACGCCTCTTTGTAAGCCTGCCCAGATTCTTCTGCTTCAGTTGCTGCAGTGGCAATTACCTCTATTCTGGAAGTAAGGCTACAGATTTTGGAGTGAATTAATTTTATCAAACCATCATCGTAACCACCGCCTAAGGCTATTAACTTTCCTTTTACTTCTTCCATGTGTTGCTTTACCATAAAAACGATTTGTTATACTTTAATTTATAGAGGCAGGTTGGCAGAAGCACCAGGTATAATACATCTTATGTTGTAAAGTACAAATGTACAACAAATTAAGGCAACAAATGTGTTTTAGTAACAGGCATATCTTCGTTACGCGCTGGTATTTTTCCGCTTGGCAGCTTCCAGGGCCTTGGCTCATCAAAGGGCATCAGGAACAGGCGCATCGGTGATTGCTCTGCGGGATTGCGGTAAGACGGAACACCAATCGTGATAGCATCTTGTGGAATGTTGAGGCGAAGCGTGCTGTGCAACCTGTCCCAGAAAGAGAAAATAACTGAAAAGTTGCTGTTTGTCTCCTGGGCTACAATGGAGTGGTGGATGCCGTGCATGCGGGGCGTGACCACAACCTGGCAAAGCCTTCGCTCTACCCAAAAAGGCAGCCGCCAGTTGCTGTGATGAAAAGCAGTACAGCCCTCAAAAATTACTTCGTAAAAAAGTACGAGAGGAGCCGGAACGCCGATAAAGGCAGCCATAAAGCTACGGTAAGGCACTGAGGCAATGTTCTCGCCTATATGAAAGCGCCAGGCAGTGCTAAGGTCCAGGTCCATATCCACGTGGTGCACATTATGGAAGCGCCACAGCCAAGGCAGCTTGTGGAGCAAAATATGCCAGAGATAGTTTGTGTAGTCCAGCAGGGCAAACCCTAAAGTATACTTTACCCACTTTGGCGCGCCCAGCCGTGGCAACAGGCCAAAGTTATGCTTGTTCGCTTTCTGGGCGGCGCCATACATAGCCGGAAGCAAAGCAAATCGCAGTGCAGGAAGCGCCGCCAAGGCTACACTTCCGTTCTCTAAATAACGTTCTTCGGCTATTCTTACGCGCTTACGGAGTTTGTGCCTGTTTTGCAACACAAACAAGGCCACCGCCGCTGCTCCCAGCAGTGGCATGCCTATTTTATTGAACTTCGGAAACAGGAATTTCATGTACTGTTGCTACCTCTCCTGAGGCATATTGGTTACATTTAGCTAGCACCCTCTGCACCAGCCTATTATATGTTTTATAAAACTGTTCGGTTGCGGACATTAATATGTTCGCTGCCGGACACAATCTACTTATCCTGAAATTCGTTTTTACTACATAACACACTGATTTATAGTGATTTATAATGTTTGGCACGCAAAATGTAATTCACTAATCAGAAATGAAAAATAATTTGAGTGGCCCAAGCAACCTTTGTTACCAAGCCACCATCTATTAAATCAGAAAGACATTAAAAATCAAAACATTAAAAACTTACTACTATGAAAATTATCATTCTTCTTTTCGTCTTCGTACTTGGTTTCGGTGCTAGTGTTAAAAAACAAGCCGATGATATCAAAGATCTTAAAACAAGAGCTGAGATCAACGAGTACAAAACTTATCCGAACCTACTGCCTGTGGTAGAAATTGTAGCTGACCGTAGCTAGTCTTAACACAGCAACTACAGACAGCACACGCTTAAGCCATCGCAACAACTATGAAAATCATTATTCTTCTTTGCTTCATTGTCGGCGTCTTTTGTTTCGCAGCCAAAGATGCTCTTGATGCCAGAACTGCACATCTTTCAAAAAGTAAGCAGTTGACAGTAAACACCACAACCCATCACAATGCCCCTGGTATGCAAGTAATTTAAATCTTGTACTTGTGTACCAGCGGCAACAGCAAAAATAATTTTACTGCCAGTGAAGAGGTAACATGCACAATGTTATAACAGGGCTCCTTTTTGCCAAAAAATAAGGGCACTAATGTACTTTAAAGCAGACCAATAAAGTTTTTGCTGGCATCCGGCCTGTAGACCTGATGTTATAAAAGGGACTAAAATTGACTTTTATATCTTATCTTTAATATATACCTTTACAACACCAAAGCATAGAGGCAAACGCTAAAGTATATACTTTGCAATTGCTATTGCTGAGGTGCTTAGGATAAGTATAAAAGGCAAACTATATAAGAAACAGGAACAGAGCAGTAAACCCATTAACTAACTAATTGTCTAGCGCAGTTTGTTTCAAAAAGGTTAGTTAAAGTCTGCAGTCCCCCATCTGCAGGAGTAAGTGAATAGACAAACTTAAACAGAATAAAGTTAGACAGTTACATCTGTCGCTAGATGAGCTCTTTTCCTTAGAAAGCCCGGTCCCCACCGGGTTTTCGCTTTTTATAACCGGCTGGTCGTCTAATTAATTGTCTTTGTTTTTGAAGATGTCGAAGATGCTGCCTTCGCGGCTATCCTGGTTTTTCTTTTTCTTTCTTTTCCTGGTATCTTCTTCTTTATCGCCAAAAGGCCACCAGCTCTTCTTCTCTTTTTTCTCCTTCACAAGCACATACCTCACCGATACGCCAGAGGCAAGATCTACCCAGTCAGCGTGGTTAATATGCACGGCAGGTTTTAAGTCGGCAGACAGAAGTATGGGCAAGCCATTAACTTTATACTCTATGCCAAGTATGGCATCGGCACCAGTAAACACGCCGCTGTCTTTCAGGTTGCCAATATGGGCGCCGGCGCCAACGTAGTAGTTAAATCTTTTGCCCAGCAACGGAAAGTGCCACTCGTATAAGGCTGTACCGCTGTACTCGTTGGAGCCTACTGTTACGATGCCTTCTATGGTGCCTTTCTCGTGCAGTTTCTGCTGAAGCGATATTCCGAACTTGTCGCTTTCGAACCGGGGGCCGAGGGCAGTTCTGTACTTCTGGGCCTGGCTTGCTATACTTACGCCGCACACAAGGCAGCAAATAATCAATAACCTTTTCATCATATACTTAGGGTGAAACAAAAGCACCGTAGCAAATACCACTCCTTTTTATTTAGGAAATATAAAGATACTGCTGCAACGAGGCGCTTCAACAGGTTGGCATTTTAATTTGTGGCAAACAAGCTATTTGTTTTTAACCTGAAATTCAGTAGCTTAACCTGTACTTACTGCACTTTAAACTATAAAACATGAAAAAAATTTTAAGCTGGGCGCCAGCTGCCTTTGCGGTAGCGGCTCTCTTAGCCGGATGCCAGAACACTACATCCAGCGAAAACCAGACAACCGAGCCGGTGGTGAAGACCTATACCATCGAGCAGTTCATGAACACCACCTCCATCGCAGGCAGCGACTTCGCTCCCGATAACTCAAAGATACTTTTTTCGAGCAACAAGACCGGCGTATACAATGCTTTCGAAGTGCCTGTAACCGGAGGCGAACCGCGCCAGCTCACCAACTCAACGGATAATTCGGTGTTTGCGATATCCTACTTCCCGAAAGATGAGCGGATTTTATACTCCAGCGACAAAGGCGGCAATGAGATTACACACCTGTACATGCGCAGCCCCGATGGCACTGTAAAAGACTTAACTCCTGAGCCTCAGGCCAAAGCAAACTTTGCAGGCTGGAGCCACGACCAGAACAGCTTCTTTTTCCTGTCTAACAAACGAGATCCAAAATATTTCGACCTGTACGAGATGGACCTGCAGGCGATGACACCAAAGCTGGTGATGAAAAATGAGCAGGGACTTGAAGTAGGCGCCATCTCACGCGACAAGCAGTACATAGCCCTGGTAAAGAGCATCAACACCAACAGCAACGACATGTACCTGTACAACACTGCTACTAAGCAGCTGAAGAAACTGACCGACCACAAACAGGACATCAAGTATGCCCCCGAAACATTTACCCCGGACAATAAGCAGCTATACTTTGTAACAGATGAAGGCGGTGAGTTTATGGAGCTGAAAAGCTATGACCTTGCCACCGGCAAAACTGCCAACGTAGAAAAAGCGGAATGGGACATCATGTATACTTATTTCTCCAGGGACGGGAAGTATAGAGTGACCGCTATTAACAACGACGCCCGCACCGAGGTAAAAGTATACGATACCGCCACAGGCAAGCAAGTGAAGCTGCCCGATGTACCTGCCGGCGACATAACTGGCGTAAACTTTTCGGACGACGAAAACCTGATGGCCTTTTACGTGAACAGCCCCACCTCCTCCAGCAACCTGTACGTACACGACTTCCGCAACAACAAAACTACCAAACTGACAGACACCATGAACCCGGAGATTAATGAGGATGATTTGGTAAAAACCGAAGTGGTACGGTATAAGTCTTATGACGGCATGGAGATACCGGCGCTGCTGATGAAGCCGAAAAATGCCAGTGCAGATAACAAAGTGCCAGCTGTGCTATGGATACATGGTGGCCCGGGTGGCCAGACACGCCTGAACTACAGCCCACTGATGCAGTACCTGGTAAACCACGGCTATGCGGTGCTGGCGGTAAACAACCGTGGCAGCTCCGGCTATGGCAAAACGTTTTTTGCCGCCGACGATAAAAAGCACGGCGACGTAGACTTGAAAGATGTGGTAAAGGCAAAAGACTTCCTGAAGAGCACCGGCTATGTAGCTGAAGACAAAATTGGCATAATGGGAGGCAGCTACGGCGGCTATATGGTGCTTGCTGGCCTTGCCTTTACTCCAGATGAGTTTGCTGTGGGCGTTAACCTGTTCGGGGTAGCTAACTGGCTACGCACCCTGCAAAGTATACCACCGTATTGGGAATCGTTTAGGGAGGCGCTTTATAAAGAGATGGGTAACCCTGAAACAGACTCTGCAGCCCTATACAACAAATCCCCGCTGTTTTTTGCGCACCAGATCAAGAAGCCGCTGATGGTGTTGCAGGGCGCCAACGACCCGCGCGTGCTAAAAGTAGAGTCTGATGAAATTGTGGCAGCTGTGAAAAAGAACAATGTGCCGGTAGAGTATGTGGTGTTTGATGATGAGGGCCATGGCTTTGTAAAGAAAGAAAACCAGATAGAAGGCTACAGTGCTATACTTCAGTTTTTAGATAAGCACTTGAAAGGCGGACCTGCGCCTGCCGGCTCCAGCAAGAACTAAGCATTTACTCTTTGCAGCCAGGCGGCATAGCGGTGTCGCCTGGCTGTTTTATACTTTCGCCTATACTTACCAAACCCATATACTATGCAGGAACTCGACGAACTAACCAGGCAGCTCTACAGCTGCGTTTGCTTTAATAAAGGAGAGAAGCCAGAGCTGGAGAAGTTAAAACCGCTTTTCTTCGGCAGTGGCCGATTAATAAACAACAGTGGCACCGAACCTCAGGAGTATACTGTAGCGCAGTTCTCAGAGAATGTGATGAAGAAAATCTCTGAAAACGTGATAGAAGCATTTCAGGAGAAGGAGGTGGCCAGTAAAACAGAGGTATTTGGCAAAGTGGCGCACCGGTTCAGCACCTACGAGGCACGCTTTGACGAAGCCAGCCCGGCCCCTTTTGCTGTGGGTGTTAACTGCATTCAGTTTATACAGGTAGATGGCAAGTGGCTGATAACCTCCATGGCCTGGGACGACGAAACAAAATAGCCTTTTATACTTTAGAAATTGCCCCGGTAACTGCGGTTGGCTTTTTTCTCGGCCTGCTTCTTTTTGCCCTCTAGCCGCCGCTTTACCGACGAGCGCGAAGGCTTCGTAGCCTTTCGCTTTTTCTGTTTGGTAAGCGCCTGCCGCAGCAGCTCGTAAAAACGCTCCACACACAGCTCTTTGTTTCGCAACTGGCTACGCTCTGTCTGGCACACCACCTGCAGGTAACCTTCGTTGTTAATGCGGCTGGCCAGCTTACTTAGCACCAGCTCCTTTTCCTCATCGCTAAGCAGCTCAGAGTTCTGCACATCAAACTTCAGCTCCACCTTGGTTGCCACCTTATTCACATTCTGGCCGCCGGCCCCTCCGCTCCTAGATGCCTGAAACTGTAGTTCCTTCTCAAAATCCCTTTCCTGTAGTTGCATGATGCTGTGCTTTGTTTTAGATACTGCAATGTGCTGTTTTTATACTTACGAAACCATACTTTGAAGTATAACCGTAGTACATGCTATACGCACCAAGTATAAACAAACTATGAAAGAAGCCATCGGCGCGTAGTGCAGCACACACGCTTTAAATTCTGCCGTGCTCAAACTACTGTGGCTTTCCCGGCTGGCAACTAACCTAACGCAACATGAGAGAAAAAGACCTTTGGTACAAACGCGCTGTAGTATACGCCCTGGATGTAGAAACTTTTCAGGACTCTAACGGAGATGGCATCGGTGACTTTCAGGGGCTGACCGGCCGACTGGATTACCTGGCAACACTGGGAATTACCTGTATCTGGCTGCTGCCCTTTTACCCAACACCCAACCGCGACAACGGCTACGATGTTATGGATTACTATAACGTAGACAGCCGGCTTGGCACCCTCGGTGATTTTGCAGGCTTTGTGAAAGAGGCCAGTGAGCGTGGCATGCGTGTTATCGTGGACCTGGTGGTAAACCACACTTCGGATCAGCACCCATGGTTCCAGCAGGCCCGCCGCGACAAAAACTCTAAGTATAGGCAGTACTACACCTGGCGCGAAGAAGAACCAGAAGACCCTGCCTACAAACCATCTTTTTCAGGTCCGCAGGACGACATCTGGAGTTATGACGAAGAGGCGCAGGCATATTACCTGCACAGGTTCTATTCTCATCAGCCTGATCTTAACTTCAACAATCCGGAGGTGCGCAAGGAAATACACCACATTATGGGTTTCTGGCTGGCGCTGGGTGTGTCTGGCTTCCGGATCGATGCGGCCCATATTCTTGTGCAAAGCGACCAGGAGCACGATACGGACGAGCACTATACTTTGATCGAGGATATGCGTGAGTACATTACGATGCACAGCCGCGACGCAATACTTTTGGCGGAGGCGTCAGGTCCGCCGCAGGTGGTAGGAAGCTTTTTTAAAGGCAAAAACCGGATGCACATGATGTTCAATTTCCTGCTAAACCAGCACATCTTTTTGGGCCTGGCAAGGGAAAAGGGCAGCTCCATAGCCAAAGGCATGAAAATGCTACCCGACACCGACTACAGAGAGCAGTGGCTTAATTTTCTGCGGCACCACGACGAACTGAACGTGGAGGACCTGGAGCAGGATGAGCAGGAGATTGTTTTTAAGAAATTTGCTCCCAAAGAAGACATGAAAGTTTACGGCCGGGGCATCAGGCGAAGATTGCCGCCCATACTCGAAGGTAACCGCCAGAAAATAGAGCTTGCCTACAGTTTGCTGTTCAGTTTACCGGGCACTCCCATGATACAGTATGGTGCCGAGATAGGCATGGGCGACGACTTGTCTTTAGAAGAGCGGAACAGTGTGCGCACGGCCATGCAGTGGACAGATGAGCCAAACGCCGGCTTTTCCAAATCAGCGGAGGCAGATCTTATCCGTCCTGTTATAGACAAAGGAAACTACTCCTATAAAAAAGTGAATGTGGCAAAACAGCTGCGCGATTCAGACTCTTTACTCAACTGGATGGAGCGCGTGATACGGGTGCGCAGGCAATGCCCGGAGCTTGGGAACGGCAGCAGCAACATCATATCCATACCAGATAGCCGCGTGCTGGTGCACAGCTGCGAACTACAGTATAAACTTGTGGCAGCACACAACCTGAGCCGCGAAAAAGTACAGATAGAAATAGAAGACCTTTGCGACGAAGAGATGCACCTGGACGAGGTTTTCAGTAATTCAGAATATCCTGCCCCCAAAAAAGGAAAGGTAGATTTAGAGCCTTACGGCTATCGTTGGTTCAGGCTGCACAAGCTGCCGTCGGAAAAGAAAACCTCGCCACCTAACAAGAAGCCAAAAGCATAGTGTGCCTATACTTGGGCCAGTAAACAATACAGCCCGGGATGCGTTAATAAAATACAGTAAGTATAGCCCTACGCGTATGAAATGGTCTCTGAAACTGGGAAGTATAGCCGGCATTAAAATACTGGTACACTGGACATTTGTTTTCCTGATTGCGTGGGTCGTATTCTCGGAGGCGCAGCGCGGCAGCGACCTAAACACCACCTTGCTTGCCATCGCGTTTATACTTACTGTTTTCCTGTGCGTAGTGCTGCACGAGCTGGGGCATGCACTTACCGCCAAACGCTACGGCATCAACACCAAAATGATAACGCTGTTACCTATTGGCGGCGTTGCAAGCCTGGAACGCATGCCAGAAAAACCAAAGCAAGAGCTGATGATCGCTATTGCCGGCCCGGCTGTTAACGTGGTTATTGCACTTATACTTTGGCTGGTGCTGCCTTCGCTTAAAGATGTGCCTTCGGAGGAGTTTTTTCAGCGCATTACGCCTGCCAACTTTTTCTACCTGCTCTTATTCGTGAACGTGGTGCTGGTTGTTTTTAACGCCATACCTGCCTTTCCGATGGATGGTGGCAGAGTGTTGCGGGCATTGCTGGCTTTTAAACTGGGCAGAGTGCGCGCCACACAAATAGCGGCAAACCTGGGGCAACTGCTGGCAATCGGCTTCGTGTTTATCGGCTTGTTCTACAATCCTTTTCTTATACTTATCGGTGCCTTCGTCTTTTTCGGAGCCTACGCCGAAAACATGCTGGTGCAGCACCTGGATTTCCTGCGCGGCCACAGTGTACGCGAAGGCATGATGACTAATTTCGTAACCCTGACTCCTACTGACACCGTGAAAGATGCCCTGAACAAACTGCTGATGGGCTCAGAGCACGAATTTATAGTAGAGCAGGAGGGGCAGGTAATTGGTACGCTTACCCGTATGCAACTGATCCAGGCTATAAAAGAGGAGCTGTTAAACAAACCTGTGTCAGAGATCATGTCGCAGGAGTTTAAAACTTTTAACGTGCAGGACAAATTAGCCGAAGCTTACACGGAGTTACAAAAAACACGCGCCCCGCTTATACCTGTACTCGATAACGGCCGCCTTGCCGGGGTTATCAACACCGATAACATCAACGAGTTTATCATGATCAAGTCTGCGCTCACGCACTAATGCCTTTTTGCCCGTTATTCGTAAGGTAGCTACGTCCCACATTAACACCAATCAACCAATCCATAATTAAACCGCCACCCCCTCATTTATACTTTTTGCTAGTAACTACGAAAAAAATCGTAAATAAAATTTCCTTTTACGAAATCATTCGTATATACTTGTATCAAAACTAACCAAGAGCTATAACTATCTATTTACTATGACTTTGGAAAAAACCCTTAAACCCACCGAATCGGAACTGGAGATACTGCAGGTACTCTGGCAACATGGCCCTAGCACCGTACGATTTGTGCACGAGGAGCTGAGCAAGAATAAAGAAGTTGGCTACACTACCACCTTGAAGTTGATGCAGATCATGGCAGACAAACAGATGCTGGACGTGGACAAATCGAGCCGCTCACATATCTATTATGCCGCTCTCGAAGAGGAGAAAACACAGCAGCAACTACTTGGCAGATTTCTGGATGCTGCTTTCAGGGGCTCAGCCAGCAAACTGGTAATGCAGGCGCTGGGCAACAGCAATACATCCAAAGCAGAACTGGACGAAATCAGAAACTTACTTGATAAACTGGAAGGAGGTAGCAAATGAACCAGATCCTGAATTTATTCTCTGAGTCAGTAGTGCAGGCCCTGGGCTGGACTTTGCTGCACTCGCTTTGGCAAGGTGCGCTGCTGGCGATTATACTTAGCCTGTTAATGCTGGTGCTGCACCGTCATACTTCTAAAACACGTTATACCATTGCTGCGGCAACCCTGCTGCTTCAGGTGCTTGTATCGGCTATCACATTCGATCATTATTACTTTTTGGCCCCACAGGAAACTGCTGCTCTTAACCTGACTGTTACCGCAGCGCAGGCTACTTTAACTACAACAGAGGCCCCTGTATCATTCTGGGCATCCCCGTTAGAGGTTTCGAAAGCATACTTTGAGCAGCACATGCCGCTTATCGTTACTTTCTGGCTGATGGGTCTGGTGCTGATGGCGCTTCGTTTTTTGGGAGGTCTAGCTTATACCCAGCGCCTGCGCCACTACAAAACCACACCGCTTTCTGAGAAGTGGCTAGAACGATTAGCTGCACTTCAACAAGAGCTAGGCATGTCGAAAGTTGTGCGCTTAGCTGAATCCGGTTTGGTGAAAGTACCTATGGCCATCGGCTACGCCAAGCCTGTTATATTGATGCCGGTGGGCGCTGTAACCGGGCTGTCGCAGGCACAGGTAGAGGCCATACTTGCCCACGAACTGGCACACATACTTCGCCGCGACTATCTGTTCAATATCATCCAATCCATTGTAGACATTATCTTTTTCTACCACCCGGCCATGTGGTGGATATCTGGTGTGGTTCGCGCCGAGCGTGAAAACTGCTGCGACGATATAGCCGTAGCCGTGTGCGGCAGCAACCTTACCTATGCCCGCGCCCTTGCCGAGCTAGAGGCCATGCGTATGCCAGCCGGGCCAGCCCTGGCCATGGCGTTCTCAGGCAAGCGCAACACGTTACTTAGCCGTATTAAGCGTTTGGTAGGAAAAGAATCGATGCGCCCAACGTTTGCCGAAGGCTTTATAGCTGCCTTAGTATTGGTAGCGGGCTTAACCGTGTTTTCTTACGGAGCCGTGGCCAGCCTGAAGCAGCTGAACAAGAAAGACGTTGCTGACAAAATCGAGGCAAACGCTACTCCAACTATAAGCAGCACTGCTACACCTGCCGAAGTATATGCCTGGGAAGATGAGGAAACAAGCGCCTACGCTTACAAAGTGCAGGACGGGGACGGCAAAACCCGCGACATCGTCATCATCAAAAACAAAAAAGGAGAGGTTACAGAGCTTTATGTTGATGGCAAGCGCATTCCTAAAAAAGATATCCCGAAGTATACCGAGCTAATAAACCAGCGTCTGCAAATTATCGACAACGCTCCAAAGGCAACCTCAGCTCAGGTACAGGCCGGCTTAAATGAAGAGCGCAATGCCTTAGACAAAACAAAGCGCCGACAAGAAAAGAGTGAGTATACTTACCGCTATTACGGGTCAGGTGACAGCGGAGCGTTTGCCCCTCCGCCACCAATGTCTCCTGCGGCGCCCTTACCTCCTATGGCACATGGCCACAGAACAGCCCCGATGCCGCCTATGCCACCCATGGCTCCTCTTTCAGGAGACAAAGATGCCCAGAAGCAGTTTAAGGAGGCTATGAAAGAGCATGAGAAGGAGATGGCAGAGTATAAAAGCGAGCTTAAAAAGTACGAAGAAGATATTCGTAAACAAATGGAGGCCGGCACCATCAGCCAGCAGCATTATCAGCAACAAATGCAGCATTATCAACAAAGAATAGAGGCGCAGGCAAGACGCTCCGAAGAGCAGGGACGGCGTGCCATTGCACAGGCTGAGCGTGCCCGCGAAATGGCCCAGCGCCATGAGGAGATGGCCAAAAAGCATGAAGAAAGAGCCCGCCAGCACGAGGCTCGCATGAAAGAACTGAAAAAGGAAATGGTAAAAGACGGCTTTATTAAAAGCGAAAACGAAAACGTTAACATAGAAATAACTAAAGACAGCTTTTATGTGAACGGCAAAAAGCAGAGCCAGGAGATGTTTGAGAAATATAAAAAACTGATGGATGTGAATATAACTGGCGAAGGCCGCTTCAGATATAACCAGAATAACTAATTGCTCTACTTCCAACAACCAAACAGCAGCTTGCCGGTTTAATACTTTGGCAGGCTGCTGTTTTATAAAGTGCTTTGTAACATCAGTATTAAAATCAAAACTATATATCCATTTTTATAGTAATTTGCGTAAGTATAACACGCTGCGGCATACCTTACAGCCCTGGCGCATTTGCTCTACATCTAAAACCGCATCTGCAATAATGATAAAACTATACGCAGCCCCTATTGCTCTGACACGCACTATGCTAAAGTTATTGTTCACCATCTTAGCGCTGATTACCACCACTAACCTTCTTGCTGACAACAGCCTGCACATGGTTCCTATCTCATTGGAGGAGCGGACACGCAAAGCAGACATCGTTATTGAAGGAGAGGTTATATCCCAGAAATCTTTCTGGAACGCAGACAACACAAATATTTATACTTCCAACGTTATAAGAGTATACAAGGTGTTTAAAGGCAGCGTGCAGGAGCAGCAGCTCGAGTTGATAACACAAGGAGGAAGCGTTGGACTTAAAAAACAAGTATTGTCCACAGCACTTGAGCTGTACCCCGGGCAGCAGGGCATCTTTTTACTCATGAACGAGAAAGAAATCAGCAGCACTCCTTTCAAATTAAAACTGCACACAAGAGCATATGCCGGCCAACAAGGCTTTGTAAAGTATAACTTAAAGGAGGTTTCTGCTGCAGATGCATTTAACACCTATAGCTCGGTACAACAGCTATACAATGCCATAACAGAAAGAACAGGCAGCAGCTACCGCGTTATTCAGGAAAACACCTCCCTTCATAAAGCCATTGAGGCGAAACGCCCCGGCTCAGAAGTGCAAACGCAAAAAAGCCTGCTCATACCTGTCATTACCAGTTTCTCGCCTACGGTTACAACAGCCGGCACCGACGCCGTGCTTACCATTAACGGAACAAACTTTGGCAGTACCCGCGGCACAGGAAAAGTTGAGTTTCGCAATGCCGATGATGGCGGCAAAACATTTATGGAGCCTCGCCCAAAAGACTACATCTCCTGGACAAACACACAGATACGAGTGCGTATACCATCTCGGGGAAAAGACGGCGGCACAGCCGGATCAGGGGAGATTCGCGTAACTGCCGCAGATGGTAGTTCTATTATCAGTGCAACCCAGATAATCATAGAGTTTGCAGTTCTTAACGTTGCATTAACTCAGCCAAACCTGAGAACCTTTGAGCCGCTGTTGCAAAACAAAAACGGCAAAGGTGGCTATACTGTTCGTTACGCACCGAGCATGCAAAATAGATCTGCCGCACGCGAAGGCTTTGAACGTGCACTTAACACTTGGACCTGTGCCACAAATGTGAATTGGGATGTTGGCTCTCCAACAACCATTGAGGCTGCAAAAGATGACGAAATTTCAGTTATCCGGTTTGCCCAAGGCTCAACCTTCGGGCAGGAGGGCGTACTGGCCAGCACCCTAAGTTACTGGGAAGGATACAGGTGCGGAACGGACACTGTGTTCTGGCTAAGCGAGTTTGATATGGCCATTAACAGCAATATTACCTGGCAATATGGCCCAGGAGGCCCAACAGGCAACCAGTACGACTTTGAAACGGTGATCCTGCACGAGCTAGGGCACGCACACCAGCTGGGCCACGTTATACTTCCACGTGCTGTTATGCATTATGCTGTGGAAGTAAGGGCGCTGGTGCGAGACCTGAGCGATGCAGACATCCGGGGAGGTAACCGTGTAATGGCGCGGAGCACAGTACCTTTTAGCTGTAACGTACCACCTGAACCAATGATTCCTGAAACCCAGGGAGACTGTAACCTGGCGCCGGAGATATTTACGTTTGATGGCGCTTTCCAAGGCTCTCAAGTCGTCTTGAATTGGGTGACACAACAAGAGCAAAACGTAAACTTCTATGTAATACAGCGGAGTGCCGACGGCTCTACCTGGCAAGATATTGCTGAAGTAGATGCAAAAGGTGCCGGCACCTATACTTACACAGATGCTAATCCGCTTAACGATATCAGCTTTTACCGTCTCAAGCTTGTGTACAACGACAACAGCAATAGCTTCTCGCCGCGTGTACGGCTAATAAACCCAAGTTCGCTGCGCAGGCTACAGGTATTCCCTAATCCGGTACCGCCAGGCACATACAGCATAAATCTAGTTTATCTTGTAAATTCTAACACTACGTTGTCATTACAGTTATATAGCACAACAGGTAAACTTGTTCGGGATGTTAACTTTACATTGTCTGATGTAAACGAGCCAATAGAATTGTCGCTGCGTGATTTGGCAGCTGGCGTTTATATACTTAAATGGCAGGAGCGTTCTAACAGCGGAGAGTTTAAAATAGTCAAGCTATAACAGCACCTCTTTAAGAGTCTTTAAACAACAGAAGCCGGGGCAATTGCTGCCCCGGCTTCTGTTGTTTAAAGAATTCTATTTTAACTTATTTTGCAGATAAAGTCACTGCAGCACCTTTTAGCAGGGCTAGGCACTGCAACTGCACTATAGTTACTGTTAAGCAAATGGCAGTACCCTACTCTTATTATCTTTTAATTGTGTGGTAAATAGCTATGGGAAGCAAGTAGCCACAAAAAAGGCAGACAATAGCTTGCCTGAAATGAAAAGCTTTGCCTGCCTACTTTCACAGTTCTACCGTTTATACTACAGATAAAGTTAAGGCGTACTGCCTTTGTTTCTGTATTAACTGTGAGGCAAATGGGAACAGTAAGTTTTATAGCTTGGAAAGGGCGATTATATAGCACAAATTTGAATGGAACTGCCCAACAAAACAAGGCATTTTATACCCTATTTGTAACATCACAACTTTCGCATAAGAGAGCAAGTCAATAATACATAAGTGCCTAAAAAAGCTTTAAAGGCACTTTATAATTAGCATATGCCAACAATTTTGTAACATCAGGCGATGAAAATTTTATATGCTTTTATGCAGTAAATGTGTTTACTCAGTCACAATACAGCATGTAGTTTGGCTTTATTATAGCCATAAAACTATATTTTGGTTAGATTAGCACTGCTAAAACCGTTGCCATACATGCCCAAAACGAGACGCAAATTTACTCAGTGCCCAAACTGTGGATACACTTTTAAGGATACAAACAACTACTGTCCTAACTGTGGCCAGGAGAACCATGACCTGAATGTGCCGGTAAAACACCTTGTCGCAGAGTTTTTTGAAGGCACCATGCACTTTGATACAAAAGCATGGCATACCCTAAAATACCTTATCACAAAGCCAGGGCTACTTACAGAGAAATTCAACACCGGGCAGCGTGCATCCTATGTTCCGCCGTTCAGGCTGTATGTTTTTGTCAGTTTGATTTTCTTTTTTGTGCTGGCATTAACTACCGAAAGCAGCGTAAAAGTTGCCGGACAAGAACAAGGCGAAGCAAAAGCTATACTTCCGGGTGTTACTATCAACGCTAATGTGGCCGACTCTTTGGAGCAGGCCGCAGACTCTGCAGCACTGACACGGTTAAAACAGCTACAGAACACTGAACAGCTAAAAGCGTTAAGCTCTGGATTGCAGGAAGATGCATTTATGACTGAGTTCTCTGAGAAGTTTGCCAGTTTTAGCAGCCATGGCGAGGAATCAAAACAAAAGCTTATCAAAAACCTCTCGTTCATGATGTTCCTGCTCATGCCATTTTTTGCGCTGGTGCTGTACCTTTATTATCGTAAGCAAGACCGCAATTATGTTGAGCACCTAATGTTCTCCATACACCTGCACACGTTTTATTTCATACTGCTCTCTGTGGCTATGCTGCTGGGCAAGTTGTTTCCGGCTTTAAACTTAGAGGCCATAGTGCTAGCCATACTTGTGCTATACTTATACCTGGCTTTACACCAGGTTTATAAACAGACTTACCTGCGCACTTTAGTTAGCCTGTTGCCTATTGGATTTGTGTATCTTTTAACTTTAGCCGTTTTCTTTTTGGGCACTGTTTTCGTAAGCGTGCTACTGACCTAGGCTTTTACTTATACTTTTATACTTATGACACTAACCGCCACTACCATCACCTGGGACAAACTGATCTCTAAAAAGCGATTTGAGACCGCAGACAAAAAGTATACTTCTGATGAGTCGGTGCGGGGCGAGTTCCAGCGCGACTACGACAGAATTGTTTTTTCGTCTGCTTTCAGACGGCTGCAAAATAAAACGCAGGTAATGCCCATGCCTGAGAGTGATTTTGTGCACACCCGGCTCACGCACAGTTTGGAGGCATCGGTAGTAGGTCGATCTTTGGGTCGTATTGTGGGTAAAAGCATATTAGAGCGGTACCCGGAACTGGCAGAGGAAAAAAACATACAAGAAGCCGACTTTGGTGATGTTGTAGCCGCAGCCTGTTTGGCACACGATATTGGCAACCCGCCTTTTGGCCACTCCGGCGAAGATGCTATTTCATCATACTTTGAAAGCGAAGCAGCAAAGCCGTATTTAACCAATTTAACAGAAGCCCAAAAAGCAGACCTGATCCGATATGAAGGCAATGCGGCAGGCTTCAGGGTACTTACTTATACTTATCCTACTCACTGCAATATGCCTGGCGGCCTTAGCCTTACCTATACTACGCTGGCCACTTTTACTAAATACCCAAAAGAGTCGCTGCCGATTATCCTGAACACTAAAAACACCAGCGAGAAGAAGTATGGCTTCTTTCAGACAGAGAAAGCGTGGTTTAACAACATAGCCAAAGAGCTGGGGCTACTGAAAAAAGGACAGGCAGGAGAAGTGTATTATCACCGCCACCCGCTGGCCTTCTTAGTAGAGGCTGCCGACGATATTTGTTACCGCATCATTGATTTTGAAGACGGCTTGAAGCTAGGACTGGTGCCGCAGGAGCAGGGTATGGACTTACTGCGCCAGATCCTGAACCTAGATTCCAATCATAAATCTAGCCTTACCTTCTACGACTGGAAGGAGGAGATCGGATATCTGCGCGCCCGCATCATTGGCAAACTTATAGATGAGACAACGGCAGTCTTTCTGGAGCACGAGCAAGAGATGCTGAACGGCACCTATGATAAGCCGCTGATTAACGAATTAGCGTGCAAGCCTGTGCTTGACAAGATAAAAGACCTGTCTATAAAACTGATCTATCAGAACCGCCCAGTACTTGAGATTGAGGCTGCAGGTTTTGAGGTACTGGGTGGCTTGCTAGATGCCGGTATAAAAGCTGTTTTTGAGAAAAACTCCAAGCACCACCGCAAACTGGCCGCACTTATACCGCCACATTACCTTCAGCTACCGGATACGGCCACTGATTACGAACGCATTATCCACATCTGCGATTTTGTTACCAGCCTTACCGACCAGGCAGCCCTTGGCCTGTACCGAAAAATAAAAGGTATAGAACTGCCAAAGATGTACTAGTTTGATCAGCAGCTGCCATTGGCGAGGTGCCGCTTGCTACCGTGCACACTGTGTTAAACACATACTTTGATAGGCTGATTTGTTCGTCTACAAAATCTTTGGATTCATCTGCCACTACTCCACTTTGGCCGAGTCAGCGCTGTATTACAGAGGTTTTCATTCGCTTCTTGCTTTAAATAATGCTAATTTTAGGCATTACCGCAGTTAAAATATCTCACATTATCACAGTTACAGTATTCTCTTCATTAAATAGCAAAACATGAAACGCAAGTTATTACTGTGTCTTTTATGGTGTGCTTCCTGCTTTACGGCAATGGCGCAAACCAAAGGCAACAAGATTGATTTTACGGAGTACACGCTCCCGAACGGCCTACACGTAATTCTGCACCAGGACAAGTCTACACCCAATGTAGCGGTGTCGGTGCTGTACCATGTGGGCTCTAAAAACGAAGTGGAAGGTCGCTCAGGCTTTGCGCACTTTTTTGAGCACCTTATGTTTGAAGGCACTGAGAACATAGACCGTGGCCAGTACAGCTCGCTTGTACAAAAAGCAGGTGGAGCACTAAATGCCAATACCTCTTTCGACCGCACTTATTATTACGAGTTGCTGCCATCTAACCAGGTAGAACTTGGACTGTGGCTGGAGGCAGAGCGTATGAAGCATGCTAAGATTGACGAAACAGGCGTAGAGACGCAGCGCAAGGTAGTACAGGAAGAAAAGCGTGAGCGCATCGACAACCAGCCGTACGGCTCTATGGGCGAAAACGTATTCTCGCTGGCGTATACCAAGCACCCTTACAAATCAATGCCAATCGGCTCTTTTAAAGATCTTAATGCAGCCAGCATTGAGGAGTTCCGTGATTTCTACAAGACCTTCTATGTGCCAAACAACGCTACCCTTTCTGTTGCCGGCGACATTAACATAGAGGAAACTAAAAAGATGATCGAAAAGTACTTTGGCGGCATTGCAAAAGGCACAAAAGAAATTCCTCGTCCTAATGTTGTAGAGCCAAAGCAGACAGAGGAGCGTCGCAAAACTGTTTACGACAACATCCAACTGCCAGCTGTTATCCAGGCGTACCACATTCCGGCACAGGGCACAGAAGATTACTATGCTCTTTCTTTGCTGACTACTTTGTTGTCTGGCGGCGAGAGTGCCCGCTTACCAAAAGCGCTGGTAGACAAGCAGCAGAAAGCCGTAGCTGCGGCTTCTATACCATTCCCGACAGAAGATCCGGGCCTGTTCCTGACGTTTGCCATTGCCAACATGGGCGTAGAGGTGGATGACCTGGAGAAAGCCATGAACGCTGAAATTGAGCGCGTAAAAACTGAGCCACTAACTGACCGCGAGTTCCAGAAACTGCGCAACCAGGTAGAGAGCCAGTTTGTGCAGCAGAACAGCACTGTTGCCGGCCGCGCCGAAAGCCTTGCAAACTACCATGTATACTTTGGCGATGCTAACCTGATCAACACAGAGCTGCAGCGTTACCTAAACGTGACCAAAGAAGACATCAAGCGTGTGGCAAACGAGTACCTCACAAAAAACAACCGTGTGGTGCTTCATTATCTGCCAAAGTCAGCACAGGCTAAGTAATATTTTCAGACAAAGGACTCTACGACATCAGACAAAGCAGATTTATACTTTCTAAGCTTCTTTTGTCCACTGTCAAACAGTCTTTCGTCAGGTTAAAACTTAAAAGAAATCATGATAAAGAAATTCTTTAGTACTGCATTCCTGGCAATGGCGCTTGTTTATGTTGCGCCAGCCCAGACAAAACAAACCCCTCCGCCACCAGGTCCGGCCCCTAAAATTGAATTGGGCAAATATGAGCACTTTACTTTAAAGAATGGCCTGAAAGTATACGTGGTGGAAAACCATAAGCTACCAGTAGTATCTATGTCGTTGGTTTTAGACAGAGACCCTATTCTGGAAGGCGATAAGGCAGGATATGTGCAGGCTGCAGGCCAGATGATGCGCACCGGAACCACCAACCGCACCAAAGATCAGTTTGATGAGCAGGTTGACTTTATTGGCGCCAACCTTGGCTTCTCCTCAACAGGTTTTAATGCATCGTCTCTTAAAAAGCACCTGCCAACCCTGGTGGAGCTTACCACAGATGCACTGCTAAACCCTAAGTTCACACAGGAGGAACTTGACAAGATCAAGAAGCAGATGAAGGCCAACCTGGCACAGTCTAAGGATAACCCAGATGCTATTGCCAGCCGCACTCGTAACATGGTGCTGTATGGCAAAGATCACCCATACGGCGAGATCATGACGGAGCAGACAGTGGACAACTTCACACTGCAGGACATCCAGAACTACTACAACACTTACTATAAGCCAAACATTGGCTATTTAGCGGTTGTAGGCGACGTTACGCCAAAAGAGATGAAGAAGCTACTCAACAAGTCGCTTAAGAACTGGAAAAAAGGTGAAGTAAAAGACGTAAAGTATGACCTGCCTAAGCAGCCAGCGCAGACACAAGTAGTTGTCGTTGACAGACCTAGCGCAGTGCAAAGCGTACTGATGCTGACAAACCCGATCGACCTTAAGCCAGGCGCAGAAGATGCTGTGGCAGCCACACTGATGAACAACATACTTGGCGGTGGCATGGATGCCCGCCTGTTCAAGAACCTGCGCGAAACGCATGGCTATACTTACGGTGCATACTCTGGTGTAACCAATGATGAGATATTAGGCCGCTTTAGTGCAAATGCCAGCGTACGCAATGCCGTAACCGACAGTGCCGTAGTAGAGTTTATGAACGAGCTTAACAAGATGCGCAACCAGCGTGTGTCTGCCGAAGAGCTTCGCGATGCCAAAGCCTATGTAATGGGCAGCTACGGCCGTGGCCTTGAAAACCCGGCAACTGTTGCCGTATATGCAATCAACACAGCCCGTTATGGACTGCCTGAAGATTACTATGCCAACTACCTGAAAAAAGTAGAGGCAGTTACCGCAGAAGATGTACAGCGCGTGGCACAAAAGTATATTCAGCCAGACAAGATGTATATCCTGGCAGTAGGTAATGCAGGCGAGGTAGCCGACAAGTTGAAAAAGTTTGACAAAGACGGCAACATTGAATACTATAGCACCACAGGCGAAAAAGTAGATCGCGCTGCCATGGGTGTACCAGCTGGGCTTACTGCCGAAACTGTACTAAACAATCACATTAAAGCTATTGGTGGCAAAGCCAATATCGATAAGCTGAAAGATGTAACCATTACCAGCAATGCCACCATTCAGGGCATGCCTCTAACTTTTGTACACCAGCAAAAGGGTAACGATCACTTTGCTATACAGGTGTTGATGAACAACAACCCTATGCAGCGTGTAATCATCAACGGAGACAAAGGCAAAATGGAAGCACCTATGCAGGGCATGAACAAAGAGTTGACTCCAGAGGAGCTAAAGACCCAGAAACTGGAGTCTAATATGTTCCCTTCGTTGCAGTACGATAAGCTTGGCATCAAAACCAAACTTACCGGAATGGAGAAAGTGGATGGCAAAGACGCCTATGCGGTAGAGATAACGCTGCCAAATGGACAGAAATCGCTGCACTACTTTGCTAAAGACAGTGGCCTGCGCTTGAAGGAGGTAAACAATTTGCAAGGCCCACAGGGTGTTATCACCCAAACTAAAACATACAGCGACTACAAAGAAGTGAATGGTGTAAAATTCCCTTATGTAGTGGAAACCACGATTGGCCCGCAGGTGATTAAGGCTGAAGTAAAGAACATTGAAGTAAACAAAGGCTTAAGCGACGACACGTTTAAGCTGTAAGTATAAACTTTATACTTGCTGATAAAAGAGGCTAGCCAACAGGTTAGCCTCTTTTGCTTTTTATACTTTGTAGTTGTTTTATATCGAGTTAGCGTTATTCCTCAGTCTTACCTGCCTATTGTTTCACCTTTGGCCTTGGTGCGCTCAAGCCCGCGTGGGCTCGTCCTCGGGCATCGCGCTGTGTACCTGAAGCTACCTCCGCTTTGCTTCGGCTGCCCTAATGGGCACCGCAACAGCTGCAAGGCGCTCTTTCTCGAGGGCCCCTACCCCCACCCAAGGACTGGAAAGACACTTCTTCGTTTGCTGTTGATCCAACTGGAATAGAAGTATAAATTCTAATTGGTAGGGACAGGTCGCGACCTGTCCGCAATACGGCCGCTGCTATAAAGTATAGAGTTATAATAAAGCAACAGCAGAAATTCCCCTCTTCGGAGGGGCTAGGGGTGGGTTAACACGCTTCCTCATTATCATACTTCTGCTGATTCAGCAGCCCCATTCGTAATTTTTCATTCCTTTCGTGGTTTAACCCAGAGTATGGCAAACTCCCTAAAATAACTCTCCCTGCACCGGCTGTACAAACCTTTTCGGAGGCTTCAGATCAAAGCCACATACTTTATTCAGCTGCTCTACCAGGTATGTCTCCAGCTCTGGAGCTAAGGTATTATCTGGTTCGTGCACAAAAAAGTATAACTGACGTAGGCCATTTTCAAACCATACTTTCAGGCGCTGCACCCAGTCATCGATGCGGGTATAATCTGTGGGGTGCAGGCCGTTGCCAACAAAGCGCACCATGGCAGAGGGCGTGGTCAGGCGCATGTGCAGCACATCACGTCGTCCGGCCACATCGGTTAGCACAGTTCCCACTCTATACTTCTCCAGCACTTCAAACAACTCCAGGCTGGCCACATTATCTGTAAACCAGTCCGGGTGGCGCAGCTCTACCGTAATGGGTATACTTTCAGGTATAAAGGCAAGAAAAGCCTCCAGGTCCGGTAGCTGAGCAGGAGCAAAGTATGGCGGCAACTGCAGAAAAGAACTCCCCAGTTTATCCTCAAAGCCGGCAATGGCCTCGCAAAAGGCGGCTGTTACATCTTGTGTGCTGCGAAGCGCTGCCTCATGGCTGATAAGCTGCGGAAACTTTGGGCAGAACTTAAACCCCTGCGGCACAGCATTTCGCCAGCGATCTAAAGTAGTAGGGCTAGGTATATGGTAATGCGTACTGTTTAGTTCAATGGTGTTAAACTGCTTGCCATACCACAGCAGCGATTCCTTTTCAGGCATATGGGCAGGATAGTATTTACCCACCCATGCTTTGTTTACCCAAACCGGCAATCCGATGTGCACCTGCGGCTTTAAATAGGTGCCGGACTGCTGCAGCAAAGGCAGCGTGTCGGGGTGATCTGGGGGCAGCGCAAAGTTTACACGACTGATATCTGATAGCTTTCCGAAATCCATAGTTTATACTTTAACTTCACTATACGTATATGCTTAAATATAAGCAACTTACACTTCATTTCTATATTTATACTAAATAGCCAAATATGACAAAACCAATTTTGACTATACTGCAATTTATACTTGACAAGAAAAAAAATTTTATTATTTTTTATAGTCTATTTTCTATACTTATCCGCAGCAAAAATATGGCTTTACAGGCTTTAAACAGCCTTTTTGTTCAAATTTGACTTGTAGCAATTTTTGAAACGCCAGCAATATCCCCCTACATCCTCGCCACAATAATCGCGTAAAAGGTCTCGTTTGAAAAATATTCCGTAATTTTGCGGCTTCACCAACTATTATCAGTTATGATAAATAATAGAAAGTGCTACTTTTTAACATTCATTATTTTTCTATTTATCGGCATTAGCCAACCAACATTCGCACAAACCCAGGACGTCCAGACAGGACAGGCATCGTGGTACGGAAGCAAATACCACGGTAGAAAAACCAGCAGCGGTGAGCGTTACAATAAGAACGACATGACCGCAGCACACAAAACACTTCCTTTTGGCACAAAGGTTAAAGTAACCAACCTCGAGAACGAAGAATCAGTAGTTCTGCGCATCAACGACAGAGGCCCTTTTGTAGGCGACCGTATCATTGACGTATCGGAGGTAGCAGCCAAAAAGCTTGCATTCCATGGGCAGGGAATCGGAAACGTGAAAGTAGAAGTACTGGAATTGCCAGGCGACTACGATCCTAAAAACGCCGGTTTCTACACCATCCAAACAGGCGCTTACACTAGCCTTAAAAATGCGCAGGCGCTTAGCCAGAAGCTTAAGGCATTTGACAAGACCTTGGATGTGGAACTGATGGAAGATAACTCCAGAGGCAAGAAAGTACACCGCATCAGAGCAGGTCGCTTTGACAACCGTAAGGAGGCAGAAGCTTTTAACGAGCTTCTGAAAGAAGAAGGCCTTTCGGGGCTGGTAAAAGAGGCATAAGCAACTCTTTAGTATAAAAGCGAAGGGCACAGGGTTTAATTATCCTGTGCCCTTCGCTTTTATACTTCCAATCATTGTTCGCTGGCATAGCGCCTTGTAACAAAAAAGCACAGCCTAGGAGCTGCGCTTTTAAAGGAGAGTAAAATAAATTAGTTCTGTTTCCGGAAGTACACATTGTTGCTTATACTTTCCAGTTTAATGTCGGTGCCGCCGCCGTTTAAGGTGCCATTAAGCTCGTAGCCAACTAAGGGCGTTTTCTCTTTTTTGTTGGCAAAGGCAATGTCCATGTCGGTATATACCTCACCGGTTATCGTTTTCAGAGAAACGCCCGCCCCCTTTTTTGCTGCCCAGTTCATATCTACAAAGCCACTGATAGATTTAGCTGCTACCGGCCCAGTTACGCCTCTTATTTCGATGTCTCCGTTAATGGTTTCCACAGTCAGGTCTGCGTCGCGGGGTACAAATATTTCGTAATTAATGGTGCTGCAAGTATAGCTTCTGCTGCCATCACTGTAGGTAGAGTAGCCTTTGCTGTCAGGGCAATCTTCTGCTTTACCGTTTTTCATCAGCTCCTTATCGAAATCTACTTTTACACGGGCACTTTCCTGGTCTTCGTCAAAGTTCAATAGCAGGGCATCGTTTAGCTTACCGCCATTTACCTCGTAAGTAACTTTAACAGATGCCTCTTTTTTATCCCAGGCAGTTATTTTGATGTTGTCGCCAAACTTTAGTTGCAGGTCTACGCGCTTGTTAGCCGGCACCTTTAATGTTTTTTCTACTGTCTTTGGCTGTGCCTGCACCATACCTAGCAGCAGGAGCCAGCATATCAAAAGTAAGGTTAGTCTTTTCATGGTCTTATACTTTTATAAGGTGGTAAAACAGCTCTTGATAAATAATTACTTGGCTTTCCGGATGTAGATGTTGTTGCTGATGGTATACAGGCTCATCTCCACACCGCCACCGTTTGTTTTGCCATCTATTTTATTGTTGCCACCAACTCTTGCCAGGTTATCCCGGTTGGCGTTGGGCAGGTTCATGTCAAAGTCAGTGTATACTTCGCCGGTGATAGTTTTCAGTTTAAAGTCGGCTTTGGTGCTGGCTGGCAGGGTAAGGTCAATAATGCCGCTCACCGTTGAGATAGAGGTAGGTTTGCTTTGGTTTACCTTGTCATACTTTACAATAAAATCGCCGGATGTAGATGTTGCCACCACAGGTCCTGACACGTTCGTAAGTGTAGCGCCTGCACTGTTCAGCTTCAGCTCAATCTCACCGTCAAGGTCTGTTACAGCCACATTGCTGCCTCCCCACGAGGTTTCCTGGTACATTACCGAAGCGTTTTTAGGCACCTTGATCGTATACTTGTTGCTATGGCGCGAAGCCTGCGTAATGCGCATCGTATTGCCCTCTTTTGTAACCGAAAGCCCAATTTCTGTGTTGTCTTCGGCTGTATTGTAAAGCGGCTTCAGGCCCGCAGCACGCGCTGGTGCCGGTGTATACTTGCCTCCGTCTATTACCACCTCATCCGAGTTGTGCCCTACTATCTGCACATTGCTCTGGGTCATGGTGATAATGATCTTGCTGTCTTTGCTGTTGTTAATCTTTGCTTTGTAGGTAGCATTTTGCTTTGCCTGCGATGCGGATCGTCCCTCTCCGCCAGTACTGGTTTGTGCCAGTAGCGGTGCAGTAGTTAGCAATAGGCAAAGCGATGCCAGTAACATTGTCTTTTTCATGTTAGTGTGTGTTTTAAACTAATTTTATGTATGATCTTATATCAGGATGCCGACTCCTTGGGCGGCTTTGTCTTTCACTATAGGCAATAAGTTCTTTTTCTCGGCAAGCTCCTGCAGAGGCTGCACTGCGCGTTTCTCTTTCATGTTTACCAGCATATCAATCAGGGTGATCTGCATGAGCGGGTCTGATTGCTGTTTCAGTGCCTGGATAAAAGCTTCCCGTACTTTCCTGTTTTCTTTAAACTGGTACAGAGCTTCACAGGCGGCCAGCCGCACATTCACGTTAGTATCATGGTTCATAGTGCTGATAAGCGCATCTACTACCGCATCGTCCGGAGCCTTATCAAACTCCTGGCTTACCAGCTGTATGCGCTCACTGGCCGAATAACTGTTTTCAGGCGTAGCCAGTGCCTCTTTCAGGTCTTTCACGTCCTGGCGAAGTGCCGCCATTTCATTCTCCTGCGAAACGGTTTGCTGTTTTGCAAAGTAAAAGCCCGCCCAGAACACGCCCAGCAATAAAAGTATACTTGCAGCCACCCGCCATACTTTAGCACCGCTTGCCAAAGGCATAAAAAGCTGCTTTCCTTTTTGCTGCTGCTCCGGCTTCTCAATTTTAGCCAGTAGCCAATCGTCAGTTATACTTTCATCTAACAGTATCTCCTGCTGCTGAGCAAGGCCATTAAACTGGACTGCATGCTTGCGAAGGTGCTCCGGCAGTTCCTGCTCCTGGGTAAAATACTCGCGCAACCAGGCCTCTTCGGCCAGCGTGGTGTTGCCTTCGTAGTACTTATCCAGTAATGCTGCTATGCTATCTTGCTTCATAATTCTCTAGCTTTAAATACCCGTCGCGTACACTTTTGCGGGCCCTCGAAAGTATAACCCGCATGTTGTTTACCGTCAGGTTTGTGATCTGCTCCATCTCCTCAAAAGTATAGCCCTCCACATCGCGCAGGTGAAGTATAAGCCGTTGCTGTTCCGGAAGAAGGCTAAGCAGATCCTGCACCTTGTTCACGCTGTCTGCCAGTTCGTAACTCTGGTAAGGCGATACCGTTTCCGAATCCAGCTCAAGCCCCGTTACATCTACCATGTGCTTTCTTTTCTTTGCCTTTAGCCTATCCAGGCACAGGTTTTTAGTTACACTCATGGCAAAGGCCTCTATACTTTGGCAGGCATCAAGTTTTTCTTTATTAGACCAGAGTTTAAGAAACACATCCTGCAGCACATCCTCCGCCTCCTCCCTGCTCTGCAACAGGAAAGAGGCCAGCCGGTATAGCTTGTGTTTGGCAGGTAGTACCTTTTGCTTAAACTCTAGTAGATCCATTCAATTACAAAGACGACGCAGGTAGGTAAACATTACAGCTGATTCTTAAATTTTCTAAAATATTTTTACAACCGCACTATCACACTGCACAGGTGCAAAACTTAGGCGCACATCATACCACTCTTATTCCTCTATAATAGACTCTAACAACATCACAAGTTCCTCTCCCTTCAGGTCTTTGGCTATGATAACCCCATCCGGATTAATCAGGAAATTGGCCGGCAACACCTGTATGCTATACTTTATGGCCACCTCATCCTCAAACCCTTTCAAATTCGACACGTTTGTCCAGGTCATGCTGTCTTTCTCGATGGCACCTAGCCACGCCTTTTCGTTTGTATCCAAAGAGACGGAGACAACTTCAAATCCTTTCTCTTTCAGCTCTTCGTAGGCACGGGCAATGTTTGGGTGCTCCTTTCTGCAAGGCCCGCACCAACTCGCCCAAAAGTCCAGCAACACATATTTGCCTTTAAAACGCTCCAGGTTTATACTTCCCCCGGTAGCTAACCTCTGAGTAAACCCAATTGCTTTACTGCCTAGTTGTGTGGCCTTTGCGCCTTTTATTCTTGACAAGATGCTTTTACCCTCAGGACTGTCTTTCGCCCAATCTGGCAGTTGCTTATAATACTGTTCTACTGCTGATGGGTCTGTTAGCGAACTTGTGAGCCGGGTAAAGGCAAGTAAACTTAGAAATGAGTCTTTATGCTTACTGAAGTAATCAGAGGCTTTCTTAACATCATCGGTTTTTAAACTGTCAAAAAGTATAGCCAATTTATTTAACCCTGTCGTGTCGTTCTTAGCCGTAAGCTCGCCATACAACGGAAAATATTTTGGCCGCACCCTGTCGTTCTCAGTCAAAAGTAGAAAATCGTTCTGGAGCGGCGTTTGGTCTGTTCTGACAGCCGCCGCATCTACATACACTTGTAAGGTATTATTTGCCAGAAAAACTGCCGCAGGGCTAATAGCCTTGTTATCGGTGTAAAGTATGGCTGCAACCGGCTGCGTTAGCTTCTTATTCAGGGTTAGTTGCTTCTTATCCAGCGTCAGGCTATCAATATACTTTGTACCTGCAATTTCATATGCTATAAAGAGTTTGTTTGCCTTCTGAGTTTGATGGGGTGCTACAACCAATGTGTAGTAAAACTTGTGCTGTCCAAAGCCTGCGGATGCGGCAAACAGCAAAACCAACATTAAAACAACTTTTTTCATAGCCAATCAAACTTGTTAAACCCTTACTTAAACCATTATAATAACAAGACGACCGAGCAGACATAACATTACAGCTACAGGCAAATTTTCTGCAGCGCCAACCGGCATCAGCTGTGCCAATAGCTGAATTAAAGCCCTATTGCCGCAGCTGTTTTGATATAGCCTATTCCGTTATTTATCTATACAATACCCGCTTTAAGCTTTTTTACCAGCTCATTATTTTGACAACACCTTTAATATTAGTATACTTAGTTACCGAAAACTAAACTCATCAAACTTTAAACTAACCTTACCATACTTTGAAAAGACGAAATTTTCTTGAACTATCAGCGCTGGGATTCGGAGGCTTAATGCTACCCTCCATTCCTGTATTCGGCGATATTGTATCGCCGGAGCGCTTGCTGGAGACCGTAGACTCGGCCCTGAAAAAGAAACTTGCCGATGTGGCCCTTAACACTGCAAAGTCTAAAGGCGCCTCTTACGCTGATGTGCGAATTGGCCGTTATCTGCAGCAGTATGTTTTTACCCGTGAGAAGCAGGTACAGAACATCGTAAACGCTGAATCTTATGGTGTGGGCGTGCGTGTACTGGCAAACGGCACTTGGGGCTTTGCCGCTACTTCGGATGTATCGGATAAAGGCGTAGCCAAAGCTGCTGAGCAGGCTGTTGCCATTGCTAAAGCTAACTCCAAACTACAGAAAGAGCCGGTAAAATTAGCCCCTGTTAAAGGCTACGGCGAAGTAAGCTGGAAGACTCCTATTCAGAAAAATGCTTTCGAAGTGCCTGTAGGCGAGAAGGCTGACCTGCTGTTGGCTGCCAACGCCAAAGCCATGGAGAATGGCGCCAACTTCGTTAATTCGGCCCTGTTCCAAGTAAATGAGCAGAAGTATTTTGCCTCCACCGAGGGTTCTTATATCGATCAGGACGTGCACCGTATCTGGCCTAACTTCACTGTAACGGCTGTAGATAAGGCTAGTGGCAAGTTCAAGACCCGCGAAGCGCTAAGCGCGCCAATGGGTATGGGCTATGAGTACATGATCCCTAAGGCGTCTGAAAAGATAAAAGGACCGGAAGGCACCGGCTTGATGGGCTATCGCTATGCTTATGATATGCTGGAAGACGCTGCTCTGGCCGCTAAGCAGGCGAAAGAGAAACTGACAGCTAAATCGGTGATGGCAGGCAAGTATGACTTAGTGCTGGACCCTAACCACCTTGGCTTAACTATCCACGAGTCTGTTGGTCACCCGCTGGAGCTGGACCGTGTACTTGGCTACGAAGCTAACTACGCTGGTACTTCATTTGCCACGCTGGATAAGTGGAAGTCGAAGAACTTTAAGTATGGCTCTGATAAAGTAAACATTTTTGCCGATAAGACGCAGCCAGGATCGCTTGGCTATGTAGGCTGGGATGATGAAGGCGTGAAAACCAAGAAGTGGGATCTGATAAAGGACGGTATATTGGTGAACTACCAGGCCATCCGTGACCAGGCGCATATCATTAACGAAGACGAATCTCATGGCTGCTGCTACGCCGACAGCTGGAGTTCAGTGCAGTTCCAGCGCATGCCAAACGTATCGCTGGCACCAGGCAAAGAGAAGATGAATGTGGATCAGTTAATAAGTGGTGTAGACAAAGGAATATATATCGCCGGCCGAGGCTCTTACTCTATCGACCAGCAGCGCTACAACTTCCAGTTCGGTGGCACTACTTTCCACGAGATTAAGAATGGTAAAATTGTTGGTCCGTTAGAAGACGTGGCTTACCAGAGCAATACCCAGGAATTCTGGAACTCCTGCGCCGGCTCCTGCGACGAAAGCGATTACCGCCTGTTCGGCTCGTTCTTCGACGGCAAAGGCCAACCAAGCCAGGTAAGCGCAGTATCACACGGCTCTGCCCACACCCGCTTTAACGGTGTAAACGTGATCAACACAGCGCGAAAAATTTAAATGAGTCTCGAGTTCTGAATTCTGAGTCTTGAGTTATTTTTTAAAATATGGCCGAAAGTATAGTTGCTACTAAGTCTTACAATTTTGCTTTGCGAATTATCAAACTTTATAAGCACCTGACGCAAGAGCAACGGGAATTTGTACTGGCAAAACAAGTTTTAAGAAGTGGTACATCTATAGGAGCAAATGTAGAAGAAGCACTCGGCGGCCAAAGTAAAGCCGACTTCAGACACAAATTAAGCATAGCCCTTAAAGAAGCCAGAGAAACGAGTTATTGGCTACGACTATTAAAAGACTCAGATTATGTAAAACCAGATGCCTTTAAAAGCATCCACAGCGAGTGTGACGAGTTAATCAAAATCCTGCGAAGTATAATTCTCACTTCTCAGCAAAAAGAAAAAAACTCGTGACTCAGAACCCAAAACTCAGAACTGATATAGCAATTGGTTTCAATTTTAGAAGACATCAAAAATGGCAATATTATCAAGAGAAGAAGCTCAGGCGATACTAAAGAAAGCGCTGAGTTTTTCGAAAGCTGACGAGTGTGAGATAACACTTAGCGGCAACAGTGGCGGCAACATCCGCTACGCACGTAACGAGGTATCTACCAGCGGTGCTGAAGAAAACACTACCATGGCTGTAGAGTCTCGTTTCGGCAAACGTTCCGGCGTGGCTACAATCAATGAGTTTGACGATAAGTCTTTAGAGAAGGTAATCCGCCGCTCTGAGGAGACAGCGCGCCTGGCACCAGAAAGCCCGGAATATATAGAGTTCCTGGGGCCACAGGAGTATATCTCCACCAAAGCCCACTTTGACTCTACAGCTAAAATAGACCCGGCTTACAGAGCAGAGGCAGCCGCTAAAAGTATAAAAGCAGCCGCCGACAAAGGCCTGACAGCCGCTGGCTTCCTGGAGCACTACACCAACTTCACGTCGAAGATGAACAACAAAGGCTTGTTCGCCTATCATCCGTCTACCTTCGTGGATTTCTCGGTAACTATGCGTACCGAAGACGGCACCGGTTCTGGCTATGTAACGCAGGACTTTTCGGATGTAAGCAAGCTGGATACAGGCAAAGCATCACAAATAGCCGCCGAGAAAGCAGCTAACTCGCGTAACGCTAAGGCGCTGGAGCCAGGTAAGTATACCGTTATTCTGGAGCCTGCCGCTTCTATCGACCTGCTGCAAAACATGTTCTTTAACATGGACCAGCGCAATGCCGAAGAAGGCCGCAGCTTCCTGAGCAAGCCGGGTGGCAAAACCAAGGTGGGCGAGAAGTTGGTGGATGAGCGTATCAATGTGTATTCTGATCCGTCGCACCCAGAAGTACCGGGTTCACCATTTGCTGGCGACGGCCGAGCGCAGAAAAAAATTACCTGGATAGACAAAGGCGTGGTGAAAAACCTGTACAACACCCGCTACTGGGCTTCTAACAAAGGAGCAGTGTCTGTTCCACCGCCAAGCAACGTGATCATGGAAGGCGGCAATTCTTCATTAGAGGATATGATTAAAAGCACTAAGCGCGGCATACTGGTTACGCGCCTGTGGTACATCCGCACCGTAGACCCACAAACGCTGCTCTACACCGGCCTTACCCGCGACGGTACGTTCTACATCGAAAACGGCAAGATCATGTACCCGGTAAAGAACTTCCGCTTTAACGAGAGCCCGATTATCATGCTGAATAACTTAGAGGCACTTGGCAAACCGCAACGCATCAACGGTAGCCTAATTCCGCCAATGAAGATCCGTGACTTTACGTTCACGAGTTTATCAGATGCGGTATAATTGCTGCTGAATTACTAACTACTTTTCCTGTCATCTCGACGATAGGAGAGATCTGAAATGAATTTGAATAAGATCTCTCACGTTGTTCGAGATGACAGTTAGTTTAAAACCAAACCATAACCAGTGCAACCTTTCACCTTCGTGCGTCTGCAATACCGCTCCGGCAACTGGGATACCGACCCACGCATGCCGAGCAATTTGCTGCACTCGCTTATCCAGTACACCACGGTGCCGGTAAACGAGCAGGAGAAGGTGATTTCGCTGGAAAGTTCGGAGTTATTTAATTACCCTTTCAGTTACCTGAGCGGGCACAAGCTGGTGCAGTTTAACCAGAAGGAGCGGCAGAACTTTGAGACCTATGTGAAGAATGGCGGCTTTGTGTTTGTAGACGACTGCAACCACGACATCGACGGGCTTTTTGCCAAGTCGTTTGAGGAGCAGATGCGGCAGATATTCGGAGCCAATGCGCTGAAGAAGATCCCGAATAACCATAAGCTCTACCGCAGCTTCTTTACGTTTGAGGAGGGGCCGCCAACTACGAGTTTTGAGCTGAACGGCTGGGGCGATGACCTAGTGCACGACTACCTCAAGGCAATAGAAGTAAACGGTCGCATAGCAGTACTCTACAGCAACAAAGACTATGGCTGCGAGTGGGATTACGATTTTAGAAATAAGCGTTGGCTGGCTGAGGATAATACCAAGTTCGGTGTGAATATCATCATGTACGCGCTGACTAGCTAAACATTAAAGACCTCACAGCGTGCGCAGCTCCTGCGAGCGTCTAACATACTTACTACCAAAGTCATCACAAAATATAAAATGACTGAAAAAGACATACACCACCTGCTCGGCAAGCTGCCACAGCTAAAGCAGGAAATACAAAAAGTAATTGTTGGTCAGGAAGAGGTACTCGACGAGGTGCTGATTACCATGATGGCTGGCGGACATGGTTTACTGGAGGGCGTACCGGGCCTTGCTAAAACTTTGCTAGTGCGCACCCTCAGTAACGCGATGGATCTGGGCTTCCGCAGGATACAGTTTACTCCAGACCTGATGCCAACCGACATACTGGGCACCGAGGTACTGGAAGAGGATCATGCCACAGGCAAACGCTTTTTCAAGTTTAACGAAGGGCCAATCTTCTCCAACATCGTGCTGGCCGACGAGATAAACCGTACACCACCCAAAACGCAGGCAGCGCTGCTGGAGGCCATGCAGGAGCACGAGGTAACCTATGCCGGTAAAACATACTTCCTGCCGAAACCCTTCTTTTTGCTTGCAACTCAAAACCCGATAGAACAGGCCGGAACGTACCCACTACCGGAAGCGCAGCTCGACCGTTTCCTGCTTTACATTAAAATAAAGTACCCAACCGAACAAGAGGAACTAAACATACTTTCCAGCACCACCGGCACGCGGCAGGCACAGGTGCAGCCTATACTTAGCGGCGAAGAAGTGATGCTGCTGCGCCAGCTCGTGCGCGAAGTAAGCATCAGCGATGAGCTACTCAGCTTTGTAAATCAACTGGTACGCGCCACTCGGCCAGACAGTACAAGTATAGAATTTGTGAAGAAGTACTGTCGCTGGGGAGCAGGTCCGAGAGCAGGGCAGGCACTTATACTTACCTCTAAAGCCAGAGCTTTGCTAAACGGCCGCTTTGCAGTAACTGCCGACGATATACAAACGATGGCTTACCCCGTGCTGCGCCACCGTGTGCTGGTAAACTTCGCGGCAGAAGCAGAGCGTGTAACTCCGGATAAAGTAGTGGATGAGCTGCTGCAAAGTATAAAGTTGCCAAAGGCGGTACTAGTATAATGGCGCGAGCGTCCACGCTCGTGACTAACTATAGCAGGGGCCTCTGGCCCAAGTTTGTACAGCGGCCAGAGGCCGCACTATAGTAAACACGAGCGAAGACGCTCGCGCTATAAACTTTAAATAAAAAGAAACAGATGGAAGAGCTAACAACTATAAAACTGACGGAGACGGGCACACAGCTCCTGAAGAAGATCGTGGGGGAAAGGATCTGTTACTTCTTTACCGATAGGATAAAAGTGGAAGCAACCGGCGACAAGGTGCTGTACTGGGCTCCTGAGTTTGCGCTTGGCCTTAAAACCAACCGCGGCGACCTGACCTTCATCAACATCAGCGCCGACTATAAACTTACGCCCGGTTCGTCTACCACCTACTATGAGTTTGCCATTGAAGAAAGCAAGATGCCGCTCCGCTGCGAAAAACTGCTGCAGTCGGGGCAGTACTCGGAGATAAAGGTACTATCGTCGCAGGTGCTGATGCTGGAGGTGTACCAGGACTGGAACCAGGAGTTCGACGAAACCATCCACTACGACGCCGCAATAGTGCTCTACACCGACTCCCGAAAGTACATGCTGAAAGTGCGAGAAGAGCTGGTTGGTGGGGTGGATGTTATATTGGATGATGCGGCTATAGAAGCGGAGTTAGTGGATCTGAAGTTGAGGCAGAGTTTGGTGTAAATTCATGTTGATGAAGAAGCGAGGACTAAGAAAGTACTTTAGAAATTTAAAGCATCAGAAGTTGCCAGAAATCTTAGACTTTAGCGGTGCTGGACAATCTTGGTTTGACTTATATCATTTACACGTTGATGATCTAGGTTTAGGCAACAGGTCTTGGAAAGCGCGAAAGCAGCATTTAGATACCCTTTTTGAACTAGCTGAGTGTGTAAAGGGGAAACTGTTAGATTACCATAAAAACTACCAATTCTGGATTGAAGTTGATGAAAATGATAGCAGAGAAGATGCTATTTATATCCACACTCCAAATCCAAATGAAGACAATTTCCCAATTACACTTGAGTTTGATGAAGGAATAGAAGTAAAAAACTTACTGTTGCTTAACTATCTACAGGAAAAAGATTATTTAATGGGAATGAAGAAGTTGATTAATGCTGAAGGAAGGGCTTGCACAACCTACTTTCTTTATCAAGAAGGGCTTGGGACAAGAATAAATATCAAAAGTAATAGCGCAACCAATTAAAATTATCCACTTTGAGTACCCACAAATTCATAGACCCGAAGGTATTGGCTACCATAAAAGACCTGCCGCTGTTGGCTAAAACGGTGGTGGAGGGCTTTTTGGCGGGACAGAACCAGAGTTTGCGGCGTGGGGCGGGGCTGGAGTTTAGCCAATACCGCAGCTACCAGCCCGGCGACGACCTGCGGCAGCTCGACTGGAAGATGTTTGCCCGCTCCGATCGCTATTACATCCGCGAGGCCGAGGTAGACACCAACATTACGGTGCGGTTTATACTGGATGGCAGCGCCTCAATGGCGCATGAGGATGTGAACGGCATCAGCAAGATGGATTATGCGCGGTTTCTGGTGGCTTCGCTGGCTTACCTGGCTACTACGCAGGGCGATGCGGTGGGGCTGTACGTGCTGCACGAGAACCAGCTCATCAACCTGACGCCGCGCTCCGACAACATGCACCTGCAGCGCTTCTGGCACCAGCTGGCCGAGGTAAAGCCGCAGGGTAAATTCCCGGGCATGGAAGTAGCCGCCAACCTGTTTGCCGACAGGCGACAGAAGGAGCTCACCGTTTTCCTGTCGGATTTGTATGAGCATGAAAGTGAGATAAAGGATTTGCTGTTTAAGCTGGGTGCGCAAGGCCACGAACTGTTACTGATGCACCTGATGAGCCGCAACGAGCTGGACTTCAGCTACACCGGCACCCTCACCTTCGAGGACCTGGAAACCGGGCAAACGCTACAGGTCAGCAGCGCATCGCAAAGGCAGGCATACTTAGAAAAACAGCAGGAATGGCTACAGGAAACCGAAAAAGAGATGCGCAACCACCAGATCGCCTACAACCGCTTTGTAACCGACGAGCCGCTGGATAAGGCGCTGCGGACGTTCCTGCAAAAGCGGCTGCTTTACGGGTGATTTTGAATTGCATAGTTATTAAATTGTTGATTGATGTCCCAGAAACAAATGCCTATCACACCCCATCCAATAAAGCAAGCTATACTGTCATCTCGACCTATGGGAGAGATCTGAAATTTTCATCATGAAGCGCTTCAGATTCCTCACTATCGTTCGAAATGACAGTAAAAATAACTTTCTAACCTACTAACTTTTTAATTTCTAATTTATAATTGATTCTAACAGCACCATACTTACTCTTTGCAGCGTCGGCTATACTTATCCCGATTGCAATTCACCTGTGGAACAAGCGGCAGGGGAAGACGGTGAAGGTGGGTAGTTTGCGGTGGTTGGAGGCGTCAGCGAGTAACCGTTGGAGCAGTATAAAGCTAAACAATTTCTGGTTGCTGGCGCTGCGCTGCCTGATATTTATACTTCTGGCTGTAGCCCTGGCGCAACCAGTATTGGAACACCAGGCACAGAAACAAAAAGGTGCAAAGGCCATAGTAGTTGGCGAAGAGTTGCTTTATACTTCAGCCTTGAAGCCTATCAAACCAACCATAGATTCGTTGCTGCAGCGTGGCTATACGTTGCACAGGTACACGCCAAACTTGGAGCAGGTACAGCAGGAGGAGTGGCAGCAGATTAGCAACCGCACACAGGATAGTATAGTAACGAGCAAGTATAACTACTGGAGCCTGTTGCCTGCCCTGGCTGAAAAGTATAAGTTGCCGCAGGATAGCGTCTGGCTATTCACCTCAGACCAGCAACAGTATTTTGAAGGCACCCGCCCGGAGACAATGCCGCAACACATCCGCTGGATTCCGGTTGCTACTGATAAAAGTATAAACTGGCTGCAAGCTGCCATCCAAACTACACCGGATAGCCTGCTGCTTATACTTGGCCATAGCTCCCGCGAGGGCACCACCTACAGCAAGTATAAAACTACCACATCAGCACAAAGTATAAACCTGCCCGGCAACCAACAGTTGCAACTACGGCGTCAGCAGGACACGCTACAGGCTACCATCTCCGGGAACAGCAGCAATGTACAAGTACAGACCGAGCCGTTGCAAGTAGCCATACTTTCCGAGGAGGCACAGCAGGCAGAGGTACGTTATATAAAAGCAGCCATTCAGGCCATCAGCAGCTATACAGGTTTGCCTATTCAAGTTAAAGCTGATACAGCCAAGGCAGATTGGATCTTCTGGCTGCGTGACGAGCAAGTGCCGACAAGTATAAATCAGCAAATCAAAAAAGGAATGCAGGTGTGGGTGCAGCAGGGCCAGAATCCGCAACCTTTGAATACCAACTTAAAAGGCACAGGCGGCACCGCTATAAAGGTGCACCAGCTTAGCCAGCCGCAGCCACAGCAGCAAAACCTGGTATGGACAGCGGCAAACGCAGAGGCTCTGCTGTATTATCAAACTATTGGGCGAGGCAAGGTTTATACTTTCCGGAGCGCCTTTTCGCCGACCTGGAGCGAACTGGGACAGAGTGCGCAGTTGCCGGAGTTATTGCTGCCCTTGCTCCTGCCCCAACCGCAAGCAACCAATGACTACCGGGCCATAGACGAGCACCAGCTACTGCCGGTAAATCAGGTAAAAGCAGCATCGGCAAGCACAGACAAAACGACTCAAACACCGCTACTAAAGTGGTTTGTGCTGGCAGCTTTTGTGTTATTTTTGATAGAAAGGATCATCGCTAACAGGCGCAGTAAAGTATAAATGGCCACACCAGAGAGCATCCATATCTTAAAGCGGATTCGCAGGCAGTATGTGCAGGCGAAGCTGTGGCTGTATGTACTGCAGGCTTTGGCTGCTATACTTGTGGGGGTGGCTATACTTTGGCGCTGGAAGCTGGAGGCGCCTTTGCTGGCTGCTACGGCCGTGGCTGTACTTTTAGCGGCTATTTTATACTTTATACTTCGCTGGAGGTCTTTTTCAAAGGTCACGCTGCAGCACATAGCACGGCACCTGAACCGGCAGTACCCGCAACTGGAAGACAGCACCGAACTGCTCCTGCACCAGCCCGGCAACCTACTGCAGAAGCTACAGCAACAACGGGTGTCAGCGGCTTTGCAGCAACTTCATCCGGAACGGCAAAAAACCTTTACCCTGCGCAGCACCGCTACTTATACTTTCCTGGGGCTGGCGCTGCTGTTTTCTGTTAGCATTTTATACTTGCCGGCGGCTCCGCTTAGCACAACTGAGCCCGAAAGTATAAAAGTGGAGTTTCCGGATGCGCCGGTTGCCGCTGCTGATACGGCTGCCAAGATCGTGAAGATTGAAATTACTGTAAAGCCACCGACCTACACCGGCAAGGCCACTTACCGTGCCGAGAGCCCGAACCTGCGCGTAGAGGAGGGGGCCACTGTAACCTGGCGCGTCAGCACGAGCAAACCGGCACAACTGCAACTGGAGCTGAACGAACAGCAACCTGTCAGCTTTAAGAAACAAGGCAACGGCTATACTTTATCGCGGAGCTTTACTACTGCCGGGCTTTACACCATCAACCTGAATGAGCAGAAGTCCGCTTTTTATACTTTAGAGATCATCCCCGATGAAGCACCAGTTATCCAAATTCAGAAGCCAGAACAGTATACGGAGGTGCTTTTCGGGGAGCCGCAGCGCGTAACGCTTCAGGCACAGCTGACGGATGATTACGGAATCCGGGAGGCCAACATGATAGCCACTGTGGCAAAGGGAACCGGTGAGGCCGTGAAGTTTCGGGAGGAAAAGATCAAACTAAACCTGGGCGGCAACGCCAAAAGCTATACGGTAAAACAGACGCTGGACCTGCAGAAACTGGGCATGACCTACGGCGATGAGCTATACTTCTACCTGCAGGCTTGGGATCGCCACCGTGGCTACACCCGCTCCGAAACCTACTTTGTGCAGATCGAGGACACCACCATTGTAGAGTCGAGTTTTGATATGGCGATGGGCGTGAACCCGGTGCCGGAATATTTCCGCAGCCAGCGGCAGATCATTATCGATACCGAAAAGCTTCTGAAGGAGCAAAAAAGTATAAGCAGAGCAGAATTTGAGCAGCGTTCCAACAACCTGGGTGTGGACCAGAAGCTGCTGCGCCTGCGTTACGGCAAGTTTTTGGGCGAGGAATTTGAAAGCGGAATCGGTCCGGGAGGCGGCATACCCGAAGGCGAAGAGCATTATGAAGGCGATGGCCACGACCACGAAGAGTTTGCCGACAAGAACAGCGCCGAAGCCCTGCTTGACCCTTACCTTCACAAACACGACCAGGAGGAGGCGGCAACATTTTTTGAACCTGTAGTTAAAGCTAAACTAAAAGGAGCCCTTGCTCAGATGTGGGAAGCCGAACTGCGTCTGCGCACGCACAAACCGAAAGAGGCCTTGCCCTACGAGTACAAAGCGTTGCGCATGCTAAAAGAGGTGCAGCAGTCGCAAAGGGCATACGTTGCCAAAACAGGTTTCGAAGCGCCGCCGCTTAAAGAACCGGAACTGCGCCTGACAGGAGAATTAAATAAGATCACAGCTCCATCAGAAAGTAGAACCATTAAGCAGGAAGCGCAACTGCCGAATACACGTGCTGCGCTGCAATGGCTGGCAAAGTATAAACAGAGCGGCAAGTATAAACAGGCAGATGCCGCCATTCTGGAGAAAGCAGGACAGGAGTTGGCACATCAGTCGTTAAATAAGCCCGGTAGTAACTTAAAAGCTTTACAGGATTTAAGAACATTGATCTCGGAGATCCAACGTGGGGAGAAGCTGTGTAAATCGTGTATGGTTTCTGTGGAGCGGGCTTGGGTTGACCTGTTGCCGCCGGCTGAGCAAACACCGCAGCCGCAGCAAGCAGTGAGAAGTCGGCTCTCACAGCAGTACCTTAAACAACTAAATCAAAAGTAGAACGTGTATACTTACCCGGCATATTTACCATGGCTCCTGGCTACAATTGTAGCGTTGGTACTTGTGTGGCTGGCATGGCGCAGGCCGAACCGGCAGCGGCTGGCGCTACGCATACTGGCCAGTGCCGTGGCAGGTATCAGCTTAACCTTACTCGTTTTTCCGCCAACTACACAGCAAGCCATTAACCCGAGTGCAGCTATACTTTTAACCGAAGGTTATAACCAGGACACACTTGAAGCTCTGCTACAGCAGCAGGAGGCAAAGCCTATAGTTTATACTTTTGGAGCCGAGGCAGACAACGTAAGCACGCTAACCAGTCTTTATACTTTACGCCAGCAACAGCCAGGTCTGCAGAAGGTACATTTGCTAGGCTACGGACTGGAGGAGCAGCAACTGAAAGCTTTAGAAGGTGTGCAACTAGTGCCACATTTATCAGAAACAACCGCTGGTATACGAGCTGTACAATGGCCGCAGGAGGTGAAATTAGGAGAGGCTGTAACTATAGCGGGCGAGTTTAAATATAAAACTCATAGCAAGCTGTACTTGCACGCAGCAGGTCAGCTCCGCGATTCTGCAGAGATTGGCACCAACAGTACTTATACTTTTAACCTGAACTATACACCGAAGCAAGCCGGCCGTTACGTTTATACTTTGCTGGCTAAAACTGAAGCACAAACAGACACATTGGGCCGGGTGCCGGTACAGGTAAATGAGCAACAACAACTGAGTATACTTTTAGTAGCCTCCGCGCCATCCTTTGAGTTCAAGTTCCTGAAAAACCACTTAGGCGAACAACAGCATAAAGTCGCTTACCGCACCACCGTAAGCAAAAGCATCAGCCAGAGCGAATGGGTAAACATGACTAAAGTTGACCTTAGCCGCATTAATCCAAAACTGTTGCAGAACTTTGATGTGGTAATAACTGAGCCACAGGCGCTGCAAAGCATGAGTGCCGGCGAAAGAGCTACCCTGCAGCGCGCCGTTACCGAAGATGGCTTGGGTGTACTTACCATTGCCACAGCGCCAGCTGCCTCGAAAAGCACCAGCTTCTTCACCAGCTTCCAGAGCAAGCGCCTGTCGCAGCAGGATACCCGCAGCACCCGTGCCGGCTGGGAGGGTAGCGAGACAAATATAAATGCCGCACCCTATACATTGGTAAAGACAACTGCCGTAACAGGTTTGGTAACAGAACAGAGCAGTAATTTACTGGCAGGAGCAAAACGTGCAGGCTGGGGCAAAGTAGCCATGAGCTTTGTGCCGCAAACATTTCCGTGGCAGCTGGAGGGCAAAGACCAAGTATACGCCAGCTATTGGAGCACACTTTTATCAGCCATCACCAAAGAGCAGGTAAAGGAGAAGTTCTGGCAACTGGAACAGCCGCAGGTGCCGCAGCCGGATAAGCCAGTAATACTTTCATTTACAGATTATACTTTGGCAGCAGGTGCAACTACTCCTGCAGCAACTGTAACCAGCCTGGCATACTCTGCAAGTATAAACCTGCCCCTAGCGCAGCACATTCATCAACTCTCAACCTATAACGGCACCTTCTGGCCACGCCGCAGCGGCTGGTACAAAGTGGAAACACCTAATGCAGCGCCATACTTTTTCTTCGTGCAGGAACCATCAGATTGGGAGCATGAAAGTATAGCCGCACGCAGAGCAGCTACAGAGGCTTTTGTAGCGCAGCAATCTGCTAGTTCTGCAGCTGATGCTATTGCCTATAAAGAAGAGCCTGTTTCGCTGATCTGGTTCTTTGTAGCGTTTGTACTAAGTAGTGGTTTTCTGTGGCTGGAGGAGAAGCTGTAGCAGACAAACTTAGAGGCCTATAACGCACAACTCATTACGCGTGACCTTATACTGTTTTGGCCTGCCTCACTTTAGCAGCAAAGGTATCTAATAGTTGAATCAGGTCAGGGATGCATTCCAGGTTAAGGGTATGGCCAACGTTTGGCAGAATCTCCAGCTCTGCATTTGGCAGCGCCTGGTACATGGCTTTCCCCATCTCAACGGTACACAACGGATCTTCTTCACCCTGCACCACCAGCACCGGCACCTCTATCTTCTTCAGCTTCTCCAGGTAGTTGCCGCTTTCTTTGGTGGCCTGCGTCAGCATCAGGATATTCTCTGGCGTTGGGCTTTGGTTGGCTTTGGCATTTTTGAGATTTTCTATGGTGATGATCGGGTTCAGGAAATAGCTTCGCCCCAGCACCGTTGGCAGCATCACATCCAACATCAGCGGGTAACCACCTGTTTTAAGCGCAGCTTCCCAGCTATAGCCGATGGCATCAAAATAAGCATCTTTGTACGGGAACGTAGATAGCAGTGCCCCGGCCTGTGCCAACTCCGGATAATTTACCAGAAAGCGTTGCGCCACTGCGCCACCATACGAAATACCCGCTACAATCGTCTCCGGTAAATTAAGTGCCTGCAGTAAATCAGCTACATCAGCGGCATGGCCCTCAAAACTTCTATGCTCCGGTGCTGCATCACTCTGCCCCTGAAACAGCAGGTCTATCAGCACCAGTTTATACTTCTTACTCAGCGCATGCACCAGTCCTGCCCAAGCCGCTGTAGACTGTGAAAGACCGTTTAGGAAAACAATGGCTTGTGAGGCATCGGGCTTGCCGTGCAGTTCATAGTATAGCTGGAGTCCGTCGGGTAAGGTATGCTTCATAGTGGGTTGTTGTTTGTGAGTGACAGGCAAATCTAGAGGATTATTTGAAAAAGTGAAATCGGATGTAGCGTCACTTAGCAGATTTCCCCTTCCAGTTCCCGCTCTGGGTTATGAGCTGGTTTGGCAGGCACCAGCGGTGCAGTAAACCAGAAGCAGCTGCCTTTTCCTGCTTCACTCTTCGCTTTTATACTTCCTCCACAGCGCTCCACAAACAGGCGGCACAGCATAAGGCCCAAGCCGGTGCCTTTCTCGTTGGCCGTTCCTTTGGCTGTTATAGCTGGCTGCTCCAGGTTAAAAAGCGACTTTAACACTTCAGGTGTCATGCCCAAGCCATTATCCTCTACAGATATTTCTGCATATCCTGCTCCGGGTTTAGATTTTATTCTGATCTCTCCGCCTACATTGGAAAACTTTATCGCGTTATGCAGCAGGTTACGGATGATAAAGTCAAGCATATTGGCATCGGCAAAAACTGTTAGCTCCTCCGGCACCTCCATATGCCACTGTAGCTCTTTGGTGTCGGCGGTGTCTTGCAGTAGTGTTACATTTCGCTGTACCAGTTCTTGCAGCCGTATTGGCTCCGGCTCAAAGCGCATCGCCTGGTCGGAGGCAGTTTGAGAGGCAGCCCACTGCAGCAGGTTTTCCAGCAATGCCTGCAGGTTGCGCACCGAGAGCTGTGTATGATTTGCTAACTTCTGCATCTGCTCCGGTTTCATTCTGTCAGAGAAGTTAAGCAGGATGTTCAGGAACGAGTCGAGCGTGGCTAGGGGGGTTCGCAGGTCGTGGGAGATGATGGAGAAGAAACGGTCTTTGAGCTGGTTGAGGCGGCGCAGCTTATACTCTGATGCTTTTAGCTGCCGCACCGTCTGGTTTAGCTCCTGTGTTTTTAGCCGCAGGGCAGCGGTACGGTTTGCCACTGTTACTTCCAGTTCTTTCTTCTGTTGCTCTATTAACAGCTTGCGTTCAGTTTCTTTTTCGCGCTCCAGCCTTTCTTTCTCTACCACTTCTGCCGCCAGCTCGCTGGTAACGGTGTTTAGCCTGTAAGCCAGACCCAGCGAGAACAGCACCACCTGCGCCACCATTCCCACCTGCGCCGAGTATACAGTAAGTGTGGTATTGGGCAGTAAGTGGGTCTCTTTTAAAATAAACAGCAGCGCCCCTACCACAAAAAGCACGTTGGCCACCAGAAAGTATAAAGCTGGACGATACCCTTGCCGCAGCGAAGCTATCCCCACCAACAGCATCACCACCAGTACACCACCTCCTATAATACCAATCAGGTCTACGCAAGGCTGTAGCAGATCCAAAGGCGTAAAGTACGACAGCAGCCCCATAGCCACTGGTAGCGCGTACAGCATAGCCAACAACCGCAGCAGTTTGTCCCAGAGCGACAGGTTTTGCTTGGTGCCCAGGTAACTGCGCGTAAACAGCAGCCTGAAAAGGCCATTGAAAGTAACGATGAAGGCAAAGCTGTGGGCATTCCAGTACGGGGCATTTGGCCATAGCAACTCCAGCGCAAAGCCATGATAAAACATAAAGTATAAGCCGGTGCCCAGCAGCGCCAGTACGTAGTATAAATAGCTGCGGTCGCGCACCGAGATAAACAGCACCAGGTTGTAAAGTGCCATCACCAGGATAATACCCATGAACAGCCCCTGCACCAGCAAGCGACTGTTGTTCGTTTTAACTACCTGCTCCGGAGTTAACAGTTGCAGGCTCAGCTGCTGTGGCTTGTACAGGTTTAAGTCTCCCTGCAGGCGCAGGTAAAGTAAAATCTGGCTTTGGGGCATCATCTTTACACGTACATAAGGCTTGCTTTGCGGCACATCCCGCTCCGCCACCGGCACCAGCTGTCCTGTTTGCTGCTCTTTTATTGCCCCGTTAGGGAACAATGTATAAAGCTGCAATTTGCTCCAGTCGCCGGCGTAGAGGTAGCGCTCCTGCTCATTTTGGCTAGTATTATGCAGTGCCACGCGCACCCAATGAACTGTTTTACCAGCCGATAAGGTAGCTGCTGTATCTAATCGCATAAATACCTGCCCTTGCACTTCTGCCAGCGAAAGCTTTCCGCCCAAATCATGATACACCTGTAGCTGCTGCAAGAGCTCCTGCTTCTGCATTTCCAGCCTTACAGCATTCGGAGAGCGCTCCGCAGCCAACGCTTGCAGGCACAGCAAAGACAACAGCAGGCATAGAAGCCATCTGTGCAGTTGGAGCCGAAGTAAGAGGAGAGGCAAAAGCATCTATCAATTTACAAAAAATCATCAAAAAGCCATACTTTATCTTAACACCACCTGCACCCTTCTGTATTAGCCTTATTTTTTATATCTTGATAAGATCAAAGACGAGCAAGTATGGCCAAAGTAAAACTTTTGATTGCTGAGGACGATGTGGTGATTGCGCAGAACCTGGCGTTGTCGCTGGAGGAAATGGGCTATGAGGTATGCACTGTGGTAAGCTCCGGTGAAGAGTTGTTGCTGGAGGCGCACAAGCACAACCCCGATTTGGTTATACTTGACATCACGCTGGACGGAAAGCTTGATGGTATTGATACGGCTGCTATACTTTCAAAATCAAGCAGGATACCTTTTATTTTTATGACGGCCCTGTCAGATAAAGACACCATTGACCGTGCAAAATTAACTGGCCCACATGCTTACCTGGTAAAGCCGTTCGATGTACGCACTCTGCAGAGCAGCATCGAGGTTGCCATTCATAATGCCAGTTTACGTCAGCAATTATCCACTGCTACAAGTACTAGTGTAGATACTGCTCCAGAAGCGCCTGCCGAAAATGCACCGGAGGATTACCTGCTACACGATACTTTGTTTGTGAAGGTGCGCAACCGCCTGGAGAAAGTTTCTTTAGATGATATTGTGTGGGCAGAAGCGCAGGATATTTACTGTAATATTAAAACGCCACAGCACATTTACCTCGTGAGCCAAAGCCTCAAAAACTTAGAGCAGCGCCTGCCTGGCAAAGACTTTATGCGTGTGCACCGTTCTTACATCGTGCGCCTCACGGCCATAGAAGCTATCGAGGATAATAACATTCTGATTGGCGGCAAATCTATACCTATTGGTAACACCCACAAAGATTCACTGCTAAAACGATTGCAGATATTGTAGACTCTATTGGTTGAGTTAGGGAACGATTGTCACCCCCCTACCCCCTTCAAAGGGGGACATCCTGCACAAGTAATTTTTGCTTTAAATTTACACCTGCTGAAAAAGTCCCCCGATGATTACATCAGCAGACAGACTATGTTATTGTGATCAACAGAAGGGTATCGTCTAAACTCAAGCAAAAAGTGTCTCTCTTACATTTCCAAAAGCTACGTCACCTGATCATCTTCTGATTTCACCTTAAAAAAAGCTGAGTTGGCAAGTATAGGCTAAGAGCTATGTGTAATATTTCCTAAATTAATAGAACAATTTACTATTCTTAACTCCGCTCCCTATGAACAGCTTGGCCCCATCGGAACTTGTAACGGCTGGTTGGATACTGGTTACCGCATACGCTGCACTTATACTTTTCTTTGTGGTGCGAGGCGCTCTGCGTATTCGCTCTATTTCAGATTATGCCTTGGGCAGTGTGGCTTTCTCGCCGGTAGCTGTTGGTCTTGCACTGGCTGCCTCCATGACAAGTGCCGCGACTTTTATCATCAACCCGGGTTTTGTGGCATTGTATGGCGTGAGCGGCTTTATCTCAATGGCTATAGCCTTGCCGGCTGCTGCACTTTTATCGCTGGTGGTGCTTACCAAGGGTTTCAGAAGTATGGGAACGGCGGTTAAGGCACAAACGATGGCACAGTGGATGGGAGCCGTGTACAAGAGCAAGGGCTACACAATGTTTTTTGCTTTTCTGTCGCTGCTGCTGATTACGTTTATCGTGCTGATTTGCGTGGGACTTACGAAGGTGCTTGCCAGTGTGCTAAACCTGAATGAGCTGCATGTATGCGTAGGCATCGTGGTGTTTGTGTTTGGCTACATGATGTTTGGCGGGGCCAACTCGATGGTGTATACCAACATGATTCAGGCCATCCTGATGGTAGTGGTAGCTTTTATACTTCTGGGTTCCGGCTACGAACATTTCAGCAACGGCGTGCATGGCTTTTTAGACAAATTAGCCGCCATAGACCCACTGCTGGTAGAGCCAACTAACCCGAAAAGCTTCCTGTTCCGCGACAATTTTGAGATCATCTTTTGCCAGATCATCATAGGCGTGGCTATCGTTTGTCAGCCGCACATCATCACTAAATCGCTGCTACTTAAAAACGAGAAAGATGTGAATTTATACTTGCTGGTAGGTGTGGCAACCGAAGCGCTTTTCTTTTTGGTTGTAGTTGCCGGCCTCTACGCACGCATCACCTTCCCTGATCTAAGTATAAATGGCAGCGCTATTCCAGTTGATGGCATTATGTCGGCTTATGTGGTAAGTGAGTTTCCGGTATATGTGGGGCTGCTGGTAGTTATGGGCCTAATCTCGGCAGGCCTCTCTACTTTAGAAGGCTTAATCCAATCGCTTTCCATCACCATCACATCGGACATACTTACTCCTATACTTGGCCCTAGAGTAGAAGCACGCAGCGTTATTGTGAACAGGCTTGTTATTGTGGCGCTGGCAGTAGTAACTATCTTCCTAACTTTTGACCAACTGATCAACCCGAACCTAAGCGTGGGCATATTCGCGCAAAATGGAGTGTATGCTTATTTCTCAGCTGCCTTTGTACCTGTGCTGTTTGGCATGTTCCTGAAGCGGGTGCCGCTTATTGCGCCTGTAGCTGCCTCGCTTACTTCGGTGGCCGTGCATTTTGCAGTATACTATGGCGGACTTACCTCTTACATGGATGCACCTGTACGCAACCCAGGAATAGCCGCCGCACTGGCCATACTTGCCTCTGTTATAGTCGGTTTCTCTTTATACTTCTCCTTCCGCAAGCCTGCTGTGCCGGAAGAAGAAGCCGTGCCTTCCAATGCTATAAAACAACCTGTTGCTTATGAAAACTAAGTATAAAATTACGCTGCTGCTGTCGTTACTGTACCTGGCTGGCTTGAACGGCCAATGCCAGTCGCCTGTGGCGCAGTCTGCCACCACTACTGCAGATCCTGTATTCGAGAGCCTCAAGTATAAATTCCCAACAAAGAAAGTAACACTCTCTAACGGGCAATCTGTAGCTTATGTAGATGAAGGCAAAGGTGCTGAGACCATCATCTTCATACACGGCTTGGGCAGCTACTTACCGGCTTGGGAGAAGAACATTGAATCACTGAAAAGCAACTACAGAACTATTGCCCTGGATCTGCCGGGTTATGGAAAGTCATCCAAAGAGAATGTGCAGGTAAGTATGGATGCTTATGCCAAAACGGTGCTGGAACTGATGGACAAGCTGAAGCTAAAGAAAGCTACACTGGCAGGACATTCCATGGGCGGGCAAATTGCTATCACCGCAGCCCTGCAGGCGCCGGAGCGGGTAAGCAAGCTTATACTTGCCGCACCAGCCGGACTGGAAACCTTCACAGACCAGCAGAAGCAGTTGTTCAAGATGACAGTAACGCCAGAAAGTGTGCAGAAAACCACACCAGAACAAACAGCCGCCAACTACAAAATCAATTTCTATAACATGCCAGCCGAGGCGCAGCACATGGTGGAAGAGCGTCTGCAGATCATGAAGTCGGAGCAGTTTGATGACTACAGCAAAGCTGTGGCAGGCAGTGTAGCAGCGATGGTAGACGAGCCGGTGCACGAAAAGCTATCGCAGCTAAAAATGCCTACGCTGATTGTTTTCGGTGAGAACGATGCCTTGATTCCAAATAGATATTTTAACTCAACCCTTACCCCAAAAGCTGTAGCTGAGATAGGCAAAGAGCGCATCCCGAACAGCCAAATGGTGATGATCCCAGAGGCAGGGCATTTCCTGCAGTATGAACAGCCGGCTGCCTTTAACAAAGCCGTGCAGGATTTCATGAAGAACAGTACGAAATAAAACTATCCCTTAAATCAATAACCTAACCTTACCTAACATGAAAAAGATTTACCTTATCCTGCTTTCGCTGCTGTGCATAGTACAGTCGGCGTTTGCCCAAGGTGGAGCCATTAAAGGAAGAGTGGTCGGAGCTGACACAGAAGAAGCCTTAATAGGCGCCACTGTGCTAGTAGAAGGCACCTCCAGGGGCGCAACCACCAACACCAACGGTGAGTTTTTAATCACCAATGTGCCCGCTGGTAATCACAGCTTGCGCATCACATATGTTGGCTATTCTTATCCTAAAATTGATGTAACCGTAACGGCCGGCGGTACAGCTGACATCGGTACAATTTCCATGAGATCATCCAATGTGATCGGCGAAGAGGTAGTGGTATCGGCTACGCGCCGTCCAGAGAAACTGACAGAAGCCCCAGCTGCTATTAGTGTGATCTCTACACGCGACTTGGAGGCGCTTCCTTCTTTTAACGTGGGTGAGCTGCTAAACAAGGTTCAAGGCGTGGAAGTAGTACGCTCTGGTGTAATTGGTGTGGGTATAAACGCACGTGGCTTTAACAATGCTTTTAACGTGAAGATGTTCCAGATGACCGATGGCCGTAACTCTATGCTGCCAGGTGGTACAGGTTTGCCTGCCGGTTTCTACAACACGGTTATTAAAGAAGATATTGAGCGTGTCGAGGTGATCTTAGGCCCTTCTTCTGCCTTGTATGGCCCTAACGCGCATAACGGTGTCATTAACACCATTACCAAAGATCCACGCCGTTACCCAGGCACAACGGTATCAGTCGGTGCTGGTAACCAAGATGTACTAAGTGGACGTGTTCGCCATGCAGGTATCATCTCTGATAAGTTTGCTTACAAAGTAACCGGAGAGTATACCGAAGGAACCGATTTTGCTTTTGTTGATACTGTTTACTCTCTCGCCGCTACTCCACTTGGCCCTTTACCAGAGTATGATGTGGATTTCGGATTTAAGTCAAAACGTGCGAGCGCGGCTTTATACTATAGCCCGACTGAGAAAACAGACATCATACTTGACTATGGGTATGGCCAGGGAGATAACATTGGCGTTACCAGTAACGGCCGCAACCAGATCAACGGCTGGACTTTCCAGTACCTGCAGGGCCGTATTGTTTCTCCTCGTGTGTTTGCACAATTGTACAGCACCTGGAACGATGCTGGCGATACGTATCAAATAAATGCGCGCACTGCAAACTACTATACTTTACGCGCTCGCGGATATTCGGAAGATATTGCCGCTAAGTACTCCAAAACAGGCGCCAAAGCCGGTGAAATAGGTCCAAACTCACTTCCTGTTGCTTTCCCTGGTTTTGTTGACAAGAGCCACCGTATCAATGGTGAGGTGCAGTATAACAATAGCTTTGCAGGGTTCGATGTAATTACCGGATTAAACTACCAGCGCGATGTAGCCTATAGCCGCCAAACATACCTGGATGATGCAGCTGGTAATATCATACTGAACCAGTACGGCGCAGTAGCACAGGTAGAACGAAACCTGACACAAAAACTTAGAGCTGTTGTAGCTGCACGAGTAGATTATCACGACAACTATGGCACTCAGTTCAGCCCAAAAGCAGCTTTGACATACGCAGCCCTTAACGGATCCTTCAGAGCAACTTACGGCCGTGCTTACTCTGCGCCATCTATTCAGTTCCAGGAGTTTTACCTGAACAACGGTGCACTGGCTATACTTGGTAACGGAGCCGGTTTAACCATACAAAATACCGAGACAGGCGCAATCAGAACTATTGATAAACTGGAGCCGGAGCAGGTACAAACTTTTGAGATTGGCTACAAAGGCACACCAACAGAGAAGCTGTTTGTAGATATCAGCAGTTGGTATTCTAAATCTGAAGATTTCATTTCTCCACTTACTGGTGTTACCCTAATGAGGGGTAAAGAGAAAGTGATTAAGAAAGGTGATCAGGACGTGACAGACAGAGCTTCTAACGCCCTAAACTATTACCTGACTTACCTGAACTATGGAAACGTGAATTCGTGGGGTACAGACTTTGGCCTGAACTATTACATCAACGACTTCTTCAGCGTAGGTGCAAAGTACTCCTACTTCAACTCTGACATTACCGACACTGATAACCTGGACAACGATGCCAACGGCGACAAAAAAGTTTCTGTATCGGAAAGTAGCCTGAACGCAGCCAAGCATCGCTATAACTTCAACTTCACGGCACGCGACCTGTTTGATAAGAAGTTCTTCGGCTCTGTGAATGTGCGCATTTTGCCTGAGTATGATTTCTACTCAGGTGTACAGATTGCAGCTGAAGAAAACGAAGGTAAGCGCGTAGCCCCATACAACTACAACTACGGCCCGCTTGGTGGCTTTACTTCTGTTGATCTTAGCGCAGGTTACAAGTTTACTAACTGGTTAACGCTTGGTGGCAGCGTAACAAACTTGTTTGATACGCCGCAACGTGAGTTTGTAGGCTCTCCAGAAATCGGACGCCTATACAGTGCTGAGCTTCGCTTCGACTTTGGCGGAAAAGACAAGAAAGTTAGATAATAGGTTAGATTAGTTTTCCAAAGCGTCCTCTTATGGGGGCGCTTTGGCTTTTTACAGCTTAGCAAAAGTATAAAAGTATGAAAAATGCACTTATCACCGGAGGCACCAGCGGCATTGGTCTTGGCATTGCAGGGCATTTCGCAGCCAACGGCTATAACCTTCTGGTAAACGGACTGGAAAGAAACGGAGCAGACATAGCTAAGGAACTAGCAGCAGAGTACAAAGTTAAGGTGGTTTTCTCTAGTGCCAACCTGATGCACCCAGAGCAGATACGCGAAATGGTGCAACAGGCAGAGCAGGAATTAGGGCAAGTAGATGTACTGGTAAACAATGCGGGCATACAATATGTGGCGCCTGTAGATGAGTTTCCGGAGGATAAGTGGGATGCTATACTTGCTGTTAACCTCTCCTCATCGTTTCATACTTCCAAAGCTGTTTGGAAAGGCATGAAAGAGCGTAAATTTGGTCGAATCATTAACATAGCCTCTGCCCATGCTTTACGTGCCTCTGAGTTTAAAGCAGCCTATGTGGCAGCCAAGCATGGCATAGCCGGGCTAACTAAAGTACTAGCGCTGGAGGGGGCACCCTACAACATAACCTGCAATGCCATTTGTCCTGGGTACGTGCGGACACCATTGGTAGAAGCACAGATCTCAGACCAGGCAAAGGCACACCAGATGTCGGAAGCAGATGTAATCGAGAAAGTGATGTTGAAAAAGCAACCTGTTAAGCAGTTTGTGGATGTTTGCGCTATTGCCCAGATGGCGCTGCTCTTGGCTTCCCCTATGTCTTCTCAGTTAACCGGCACTATGATGCCCATTGACGGGGGCTGGTCGGCACAGTAGATTCCGAGCAACTAAAAACGATATTTCTCACCGAACAATAATGCCAAAAAAAGTACAGGGGCTGCAGTAAATACTGCAGCCCCTGTACTTTTTATTCTGATTTATACTTTGCTACCTTGCCTGCGCAGTGTTGCCTATAATCTTAAACTCTGTGCGGCGGTTTTCTGCGTGCATAGTTTCCGGGCAGGTTACACCGTCTTTACACTTGTTTACCAACTGCGTCTCGCCGTAGCCTTTGGCAACTAACCTGTCACGGGCAATGCCCTTGGAAATGATGTACTCCACAGCGCTCTGTGCCCTTAACTGCGAAAGCATTTCGTTGTAGCGGTGGCTCTGACGACTATCGGTGTGTGAGCTTAGTTCGATTCGGATGCCCGGATTATCTTTTAACGTCTGTACCAGTTTATCAAGCTCTAAGGCAGCCTCAGCTTTAATATCATGCTTGTCCAGGTCGTAGTAGATGTTCTCTAGCACGATTGGCTTGTTCGGTGTGTCGCGGTTAAACACCATCTCCACCTTCACGGAGTCTGTGTTAAAGCGGCAGTCCGGCATCATCGTTAGTGTCTGGGTCAGGTACTTTGGTTTGGTGCCCTTGATGGTGTAAGTGGTGGCTGCCTTAACCGGGAATGCGAAATTGCCATACTTATCAGAATATACTTCTATTGGCGTGTCGCTACCTTCTTCAAACAGCTGCAGCAACACCTTCTCTACCGGCACTTCCTTCTTTTTAGTGGTGCCTGCCACGGCCATTCTTTCAATGGTGCGACCTATCAGCGTACAAGGCACTTTCGACTCTTTAAAAGTAAAGATATCGTCGAAGCCATTGCTTGCCAGGCGTCCGGAAGACAATAAACCCGCTTTACCGGTAGCATCAACCTGAATGCCAAAATCGTCGTGCGATGTGTTGAGCGGATACTTCAGGTTCTCTACACGGCTCCACTTCTTGTGCGTACCTACTGCTTTAAAGATATCCAGACCGCCCATACCAATATGGCCATCCGACGAGAAGTATAAATTACCGTCTTCACCTATACTTGTAAAACTTTCACGGCCAGGTGTGTTGATAATGTTACCAGCATTTACTGGTTTTCCCCATGAGCCGTCGGACTGAAGTTCGCTATAGTATACATCTGTCTCACCCAAACCACCAGGCATATCCGATACAAAGTATAAAACCTTCCCGTCTGGCGTAATAGCAGGATGCCCGATAGAGAATTCATCAGTGTTGTTATACTTAAATGCTTTTACATTATCCCATTTTTCACCTTTGCGCTCAGCGATGTAAATACCGTGGCGGTTGGTATGGGTACTATTTTCAGCGCCTTTAAACCAGCTGGTTGGGTCTGGGTTCGATTTGGTGGCATTGCGTTTTACTACCTGTGTGCGGGTAAAGTATAGCGTCTCCGACTGCTCATTGTAAGCTGCCGGGCCATTATGGTATGTCGTGTTAATGCTTGATGGTAATGGCACCGGAGTTCCCCAGGTGCTGTCTGTAACAGCTTTCGCAAAGTACATCTGTATGTAACCGTTGCCCGTCCAGTTGTTGCGCATGGTTTGTTTGCTGCCATCTAACCTGTCAGATGCAAAGAACAAACCTTCCTTTGTTTTAACAGGGCTAAAGTCAGCTCCTTCCGAGTTAAGTGCTTTGTTTTTCTGTATTTCAAACGCCTTCGGAGATGCCAGCCACTTCATAGCTGTGTCGCAGGATGCGGCCATTCGTTGTGCAATAACAGCCTGCGCCGGTACTTTACGGCCATACTCCTGGAACAGGAACTTCGCTTTCTCGTAATTCCCGTTTCGCTTCGCCGACTCTGCATACAAGTACACGTTAGTTGGATCTGCGTTTGGGAAGTTTACCACTTGTGCATACCAGAACTCAGCCTCCTTGCTGTTATTCAGTATGCGGTAACTGTCGGCAATACGCTGCACTACTGCAATGTTAGGCTCGCCTGTGTCCAGTATTTTTTTATAGGCTTCTAAGGCAAGGCTAAACTCAAAGTTGTTAAAGTATTTGTCTGCCTGCTTCATATCCTGCGCCAGCACAATTGCCGGCTTCATCCAAACCGACAGCATCAACAAAAAAGCAAGACGTAAGCGTAATTTCATATAAGGGTGGTATTATAAATTTCGAGGCGTCAGGATTCTGCCACCATGCATTTTAAAGAAGGAGTAACCCAGCGAAACCTCGTGGCTTGAGTAGTTATTCAGCTCATTCAGGCTCATATCATAAGAGTAGCCTACACGCATTCTCGGTGTCACGTACAACTGCACCAGTGCCGCCGCCGCATTGCGCTTCGAGAGTTGTTTCATCTCCAGGTTTGTGAACATCGGAACAGAAGTACGGTAAGAACCGCCTACCCAGAAACGATCACTCAAAAGCAGGAATGTGTTTAGGTCCACGTTGGTTGGGCTATGGAAGTCTTCTTTCAGAAGTATACTTGGTTTCAGGCGCATATCATTCCCCAAGTCAAACATATATCCTGTTGATAGGAAATAGTGCCTGCGGGGATTAGTAACGATTAGTTTATCGCTGTTATAAGGCACTAGATTGGCTGCGGTTAAGCCCGCAAAGAAACGCTCTGTGTTGAAGAATATACCTACTTTGGCATCTGGCAATACCCTTGACTCACGCCCCTCCGGAATGGCCGCGTCCGGCGTCTGGCTACCCGAGTTCAGCATAGTGCCATCTAAGGTGTATTGAGCAGCACCAACCGAGGCGCCAAAAGCCAGCTTAGTGTATCGGTCCAGGTTTATCCTGACAGACATGTTACCGTAAGCTCCAATTTTGCTTTGCGCTCCCAGCCTATCGTGCACCAGATAGCCTGCCCAGCCAATATTAGACTTTTTGGTAGGGCCATCCACACTTAGTGTTTGCGTGGTTGGTGCTCCTTCCAGGCCTGTCCACTGGCTACGGTAAGTGGCGTTGATATTAAGTATGCCTTTACTTCCGGCATAGGCAGGGTTTATCACCAGCTCATTAAAGATGTACTGGGTATACTGCGGAGCCTGCTGGGCTGTAGCGGCATGGGCGCTTAATATGAAAAGCACCACAAAAAGTTTGTTCAGTAGATTTGTTTTCATAGGCATTACCTAACGATCATCACGTAACCCTTAAATATTTTGTCTTTACCGTCACACATGGTAGCACGCACAATATAATAGTAAGTGCCTTCGCTCAGGCCGTCGCCGGTCCAGTTGTTTTGGTATGATTTTGCTTTGTACACCTCGTTGCCCCAACGGTTAATAATGGTCAAATTGTTGTCGGTGTATTTGTTGAGGTTCTTCACCACCCAGGTATCGTTGTTGCCATCGTTGTTTGGCGAGAAGACGTTAGGAAATACCAGATCGGTACTGGCAAGTTCTTTATCCGCCGGAATACTAACCGGCTCACTCACGCAGGTACCGTTATCAACTGTAACTGTGATGTTGCCTTTACCCTCGCCTGCTGTTACCGAGATAGTAGTCGTGCCCTGGCCGCTGATGATCATCCAGCCTGCTGGTACTGTCCAAGTATAGGATTTTGCACCAGCCACTGGCTCTACTTCATACACTAGGCCTGAACATGGCGCGCTTCTATCCAGAATAGTAGCAGGAGGTGTTAAGATTTGTATACCTACATTCAGGGCAGCACTCTGTGTTGAAACTCCGCAACCGTTTTTAGAAACCACAGTTACGCTGCCTGCCTTTGTGCCTGTTAATACTGTTATCTGTGTGGTACCTTGGCCTGACACAATAGTCCATCCTTCCGGCAACTTCCACTCATAAGAAGAAGCGTTTGCAACATCGTCGATAGTGTAAGTTATGGTGCGACCTGCACATGCATTGGCAGCTCCGCGTATTGTGCCCGGAGTAGCAGGCACTGTGTTTACCGGCTTCACCTGCAGTTGTGCTGCCGTGCTGGCGCCACAGGTGTTATTTGCCGTTACGCTAACTGTGCCTGCTGTAGTAGTTGGTTTTACTGTGATTTTATTTGTACCCTGGCCGCTTACAATTGCCCAGCCTGCTGGCACTGCCCAAGTATAACCTAAGCCGCTTACGCCTGTCACACTATATTCTATTGTGGAGCCATTGCACGGATCAAGTGAGCCAACAATAGCGGATGGCTGTGCCGGCACTGTATTTGGCTTTACGGTTAGGCTCTGGGCGGTGCCTGTACCACATGGATTGCCTGCTGCAACTGTTACTTCTCCGCCAACTGTACCTGCCGTTACTGTTATCTCTGTTGTACCTTGTCCGCTGGTGATGGTCCAGCCTGTTGGCACTGCCCAAGTATAAGTTGTAGCGCCTGCCACCGGACTGATGCTATACTTTAGGTTTGGCTGGTTTTGGCAGAAGTTTGCCGCCAGGCCATTTATACTTGTAGGTTTAATTAGATTGGTTTGCAGTGGCGCCACATCCAGTGTGCTCGGTGTGCTGCTGTTGCCGCAGGCATTAACTGCGAATACCTTTACTGTACCTGAGTTGCTGCCTGTTTGCACCTGTATGCTGTTCGTGCCTTGACCGGCTGTTATCACCCATCCTGCCGGTACCTCCCACGCATAAGAAGTTGCCCCAGAAACAGGCGCCACCGAAAATATAGACGATGCCCCCATGCAAACTGCACCTGTACTTGTAATGGCTCCTGGTGCATTAGGCTTTGTTGTAGAGATGCTAACCTGCTTGCTTATCGTTGTAGTTCCGCAATCGTTTCCGGCTGTAAGGCTAACTGTACCTGCCGTTGTGTTGGCTTTAACTGTAACTTCTGTTGTGCCCTGGCCTGATAGAATTGTCCAGCCAGCCGGTACAGCCCAGGTATAAGTTGATACATTCACACCCGCATCTACTTTAAAGGTTGCTGTGCTGTTGCTGCATACATCTGGGCCGCCTTGCACTATTGTAAAGCCGCTTGGCCCTTCTGTGGTTGGCTTAACTGCCAGTGTTTGTGCTTCGCCGGTACCGCAGTTGTTTGTAGCGGTAACCATTACATTGCCCGGTGTTGTACCTGCTATAACTTTTATAGAAGTGCCATTCTGAGACACAACCTGCCAGCCTGCCGGAACAGACCAGGTATAGCTTAGGGCTGTTGGCACATCTGCAATGCTGAATGTATACTCTTTGCCCACACAAGGTATAGTTGTACCTGTTATGGCACCGGGCTTGGCAGGAGGAGTATTGGTGATGATTGTCGTAAGCTGGGTCTCGCTGGTGATGCCGCAAATGTTAACTGCCTGCACCGAAATAGTAGCTCCCACTGAGCTGGCATTTACAGTTATACTTGTGGTACCCTGACCTGATATGATTGTCCAGCCGTTGTTAACTGTCCATTTGTAAGAAGAGGCTGTGGCAACTGGTGCAATGGTATATACAAGGTTTTTCTGGTTGTTACAAACAGATATAAATCCAGATATAGCCTCTGGTTTGGCTGGTGGCGAAGGCACAACCTTCACGTCCATACTTGCAGCAGCACTTACGCCGCAGTCGTTTGTAGCTGTTACTGTTACCTTGCCTTCGGTTCCGCTTGGGGTTACGCTTATCTTGTTTGTTCCTTCGCCACTGTTTATCACCCAGCCGCTTGGCAAAGTCCAGGTGTAGGTAATAACTCCCACCATGGGCGCCACGCTGTACTCAAACCCAGGCACACCCTGGCATACTTCAGCTGGCCCGGTAAGCGTGGTAATTGGGCCCGGAACATCTGTTTGCGGTGTTACATCCAGTTCTCTGGTAGCTCCCACACCACAAATGTTGCTTCCTTTTACAGTAACTTTTCCTTTTTCTGCGCCTACAGTTACAGTTATAGATGTAGTGCCTTGCCCTGAAACAATTGCCCAGCCTGCAGGTACTGTCCAGGTATAGGTTGTGGCTCCGGCTACATTGGCTACAGTATAGGTTGCTGTGCTCTTAGCGCAGCCATATTGCTTGCCACTGATTGGACCTGGCAAAGCAGGAACACCCTGAGTAGGCTGCACCTCTTTAATACTTGCTGCACTTGGCCCGCATTCATTTACTGCTCTTACCGTAATCTGGCCACCGCTTGTGCTTGCGTTAACTGTTACACTTGTGGTGCCTTGTCCGGCTGTAATCACCCAACCTGAAGGAAAAACCCATATATAACTAGAGGCTCCTGCAACAGGCTCAACAGAATATATGAGACCTTTTTCGTTGGCACAAGAATTTAAGGCACCCGTTATTGGGCCTGGGGCATCCGTAGGGGAAAAGGTTGGTGTTACCGTCATGGTCTGTGCTGTACTCAGGCCACAGGCATTGCTGGCTTTTACTGTTATACTCCCAGATGTTTTACCAACTGTAACGGTAATGCTGTTTGTGTTTTGCCCAGACTTGATGATCCAGTCAGACGGCACCGTCCATACATAACCTGTTGCTCCCGGTGTAGCATCAATCTCAAATGTAGCATTGCTGCCCACACAGCTATTGTCTACACCGCGAATAGATACATTGATAGTAGGTACCTCTGTCGTTACGTTTACCTGAAAAGTTTGCGCTGCACTGGCCCCACACTTATTTGATGCCACCACTGTTACAGGCCCTGTTGTCGGGCCAGCCTTAACCGTAACTTCAGTGGTTCCTTGTCCTGCTGTAATGCTCCAACCCTCAGGTAGTGCCCACGTGTAAGTCGTCGCATCCTGTACCGGATCAATTTTATACTTCAGGCCTTCTGTGCCCACACATACATTGCTTTCTCCGGTTATCGGGCCTGGCTTCACCGGTGGGTCTGGCAACACAGTTACCTGTAACACCTGTGCTGGTCCTTCGCCGCAAATATTGCTGGCCTTTACTGTTATCTGCCCCGACTGCGTGCCTGGTTTTACACTTATACTTGTTGAGCTAAGCTGCGTGTACTGCCAGCCGGCTGGCACACTCCAAATGAATTTAGTAGCACCAACTACGGGTGCAATGCTGTACGTATAGCTCCCGTCGCGGCATACCTCAGATGGACCCGAGATATTGCTGGTTTCAGAAAGCAGCACGCAGTAGTTTATAATAGTAGAGTTGTTTAGAAGGTCCTCATCAATGTTGTCGCCCTCTACTACGGCACGTGTATAGCCAAAGCCAGATTTGTTTAGCCTTACTTTTAGCGTAAGTATAACAGACTCTTTATAGGATATCTTACCGATTTTCCATTCTCCTGTTTCAGAATTAAAGGTAGTGCCTGTTCTACTGGTACTGTAACCGAGCAGTTCTCCAATAAAGGCTACTGTTCTTACATAAGCATTATGCTCATCGGCAGGTCCGTTGTTTGTGATCTTGAAGTAGATGAAAACTTCTTCATTATGATGATATGATTCGGTACCAGTAGTACTAGGACTCATGGTAATCTCAATCTTTAAATCAGATGGCGTGTTTAGCAACGCCTGGTTCAAAAATATTTCGTCTTGCAGCGATATAATGCGCCCCTGCAATCGTGTGCCATCGCCAAGTGTTACTTTCCCTTTGGCAATAAATGTGCCTTCTAGTACAGCATTCTTTCCTACAGTCAGGTCGCCTTCTACTACCCAAAGGATGTTGCTTGTTGCAGCTTTGTTAGCATAATCTAAAACTGCATTGTTAGAGATAGTCAGGTTTCCGGCAATCTGAAAAATATAGGTGGGTTTTGACCTGCCGTTATCACTTAACACGACATTGCCTGAAAATATGGCGTCGCCTTCTATTCTATGAACTCCTGGGTTGTAGGTAAGGCTTCCTAAGTTGCGGTTATCTTCTACAAGATTCGGTGCGAGTGCAAAAGCGCTGTTAAAGGCCTGGCCTGCGTCCTGTATTGCCTGCTTAGCTGCACTGCTGTTGATGTCTGGGGTGCGCACTGATACGCCGGGAGGAAATCCAGCAATTGTTCCGTTGGCAACACCAAGGGTAGCGTTTACTACTGTGTTGCCCGTGCTGGTAACTTTTTTGTCGGCCAGGGCATTGTAGTTGTAAGCTAACCCAAGTGAAGGGATTTGCTGAGCGGAAGCAAGAAAAGACGGAGCGCAAAGGCATACTACAAGTAGTATAACTTTTCCTAATAAGCTTCTCATTAAGATGTTTTGTAAAAGTTTGCTATAAAGACCTTATTTAAATAAACTCTATACAGCTAATGCAGCACTCCCCCTTTGCACTAAATTAGCCACCTAGTTTCCGGGCATAACCATTAAGTATATTAAATGGTGCAATTGCCTGGATAAAAATTAACATTAACAATTACTTTAACTTCTAATTGCCTGTTGGTGTCTGTTTGCTCTTCTAAATTTTACATTTTTTTTGTACAATCCAAATTTTATCTAAAAAATAAAATTTAATTGTTTAAAACCCACCTTATTACATATGAAAAAGGAGTTATATAAAGGTAGTGCAATTTATCTTTTGTATGCACGCAGCAATAACAAACAACTAAAAAATTGGATTATACCAATTTTGTCTATCGTTAAAGGAACGCAAAGGTAACACACTATTAATCAGATACAAACAATTAAAGAAAATAATAGGAAGGGCAAAACAGGTTAGGCTAAGCCTACTTGAACATAATTTTAAATAGCAACTGAAAGGATTTTAGTTACTGTGCAAACAACTAATAAAAAGTATAACTGACTTGGGTAAATTAAAATTAAACAATTACTATATTACCATATCCATTGTGGGCAAATGATTCTTCTGGTATTTAGTAATTTAAAGCCAACCACTACCTCGTGTGTACCTGCACTTACCCGGTTCAGGTTTGACAAAGTGGCATCATAGGAGTATGAAATATCAAGCAGTGGATTTACATAAACACCCACCATGGCTACCAATGCATCATCGTGGCGATAGGAGGCACCTGCCCAAAACTGCTTACTATATAGAACACGCACGTTCACATCTATAGAAGCCGGGCTTGGATCAGCTAGCTTAAGCATAACTGAAGGTACTACGTCAAGCTTTTTGGTAGGAGAGAAGCGATAAGCCCCTGTTATAAAGTAGTGCCTTTGCAGATCCAGCGTGGGGTTTTTGCTACCCTCCGGCTGAAAACTGCCTACATCCTCCAACAGCTGCGCACCGGCCACACCCACAGAAAAATTTTGAGAATACACCCATAGCCCTAGGTTCAGGTCGAGTACGTTGTTGTTAAAGCTGCCACCGCCTACTAGTGGGTCGTTCGGGTTTGTGAACTCCAGATCATTGGCATTTACGCTGTTTCTGATAATCCCTACAGCTGCCCCTGCCGAAGCATTTATTGAGTTTGTTAAAGGCAAGTGATATGCATAAGAGCCTGTGACACCTGTTCTGCGCAATGGCCCTGTTTTATCTGTATGAAACGCCACTCCTACGCCATGATGCGCCAAGGCCCTGTGGTACTTTGTACTGGCTGCGCCTTTGTTTAGAGGAGTATGTGCTGTCAGGTATGTTGTTACCGGCGCACCATCCAAACCTACCCACTGCCTCCTGTGGCTTACCCTGATGTCAGCGTAATCCTCTATACCTGTAATGGCCGGATTTAAAAGGTAGTTGTTCAGCATGTATTGGCTGTACTGCGGGCGCTGCTGTGCCTGCGCCTGTGCCAAACAAGCCAGAAGTATAGTAAGTATAAAAAGTAGGCGTCTGTTCATCTGCTATCGGATAATGGTGACATGCCCTGAAATCGGCTTTTCAGACTTGTTCAGGTAAATCATATAATAGTAAGTTGCTACCGGCAGGTCTTCTCCCTTGTAGGTGCCATCCCATGGTGTGCCGTAGCCATTAGAGGTAAAGATGAGATTACCCCATCGGTTAAACACCTCTACTCTTGCCTCAGGGTAATTCTGGATATTCTCAATTTCCCAGATTTCGTTAACGCCGTCTCTGTTTGGCGTAAATGCATTCGGAACAGTGATAGCCGGTATTACCTCCACGGTTACCTCATCGGTATCAACGCAGCCTTCGGCAGTTGTCACAGTTACGGTATAGGTTGTCGTTTTATCAGGACTTGCCACCGGATTCGGCACATTCGGATCACTTAAGCCTTCGGCTGGCTCCCATACATAGGTATCACCTCCTGATGCCCTCAGCTCCACGGTTCTGCCCTGTATAATCGTCACATCTTCGCCGGCGTTGGCCTGTGGCGTAACCACTGTTACTGTGGCTGTGGTACGGGTGGTGCTGGTACATCCGCTGGCACTTACAGCCTGCACAAAGTACATAACCGATTGCGTAAGCGTTGGCGTCTGGAAAACAGGTCCGATAAATATCGGCGATCCTCCGGTAGCGACATCATACCACTCATACGTCTCTCCATTAGGATTCTCAACTGTAAGCGTTGCCGATTCGCCCACACAGGCTTTTGCATTTTGCACTGTAAGTTTAGGGGCAGCCGGCACCGGTATAATAGTTATAGAAACTACATCTGACGTATCAGTACAGCCAGCTGAGGTCACCAACCTCCTGAACCAGGTATTCTGGCTTATGGCTGGAGGCGCATAGTTTTGACCGTTATTTGTGCCGCCGGCATTCACGAAGCCTGCTGTCGCGCTTATCGTGCTGCTTTGCCACAAGAAAGTAAAGGCGCCTGTTCCGCCGGTCGGTGCACTGCCTGTTAGCTGCTGTGGCTGCGTTCCGGCACATACTGTCTGGTCTGCAGCAATACTGTTATTAGTAACTCCCGGATTGATCGTGACTCTGACAACAGCACTTGTATCCCCGGAGCATCCCGCTGAGGTTACTACTCTTCTGAACCAGGTGGTTCGCGTTACAGGGCCCGGTGTGTAGCTTTGGTTAGTGTTATTACCTGCAGCCGGGGCAAAGCCTGCTGTTGCCCCTGTTATGCTGCTTTGCCACAGGTAAGTATAAGAGCCCGACCCTCCGGTTGGCGCTGTACCTGTAAGAGGCGCAGGCGCAGTACCGCGGCACACTTCCTGATCTGCAGAAATGGTGTTATTAGCCAGCTCTGGTAGCACTGTAATTTTAACAGCCTCTGATGTAGCTGTACAACCGCCGGATGTTACCTTACGCCTGAACCAGGTATCTTGCGTCAAGGCACCCGGTGTGTAGTTCTCGCCGTTGTTGGTGCCTGGTGCCGCCGCAAAGCCTGTTGTGGCACTTTGTGTACTTACTTCCCATAAGAAAGTATAAGGAGCACCTCCACCGCCTGTAGGTCTTGTTCCAATTAATGGAGCTGGCGTTTCACCCTCACATATCTGCTGCGGTCCATTTATACTATTCGCTGTAGCCGGAACCGGATCCACAGCCACAATCTCCACTACGTTACTGGTATCGGCAGAGCAGCTCCCTGAAATAACCAACCTCCTGAACCAGGTAGTAGTGTTTATAGGTTGGGTAGGCGTATAGTTTGGTGTATTGTTTATACCTGGAGCATTAGTAAAGCCAGTATTGGCATTAGTAGTGCTTATCTGCCAGATAAAGCTATAAGGTGTGCTAGTATCGCCTCCTGTTGGCGCACTGCCAGTTAATGCAGCCGGTGTTTCGCCTTTACAGGTATTTCGCACTGGATCTCCTATTATGGTGTTGTTTGTAACAGCCGGCACCACAGTTAATGGTACAGCCGTTTTAGGACCGATACAAACAACAGAGTTAGCTGTATCCACCGCTGCTACATAGAAGGTAACATCTGCAGTAAGCGTAGGAGTAGAGAAAGACGGACCTGTGAAAATTGGTGTGGCGTTAGGATCGTTGGATTCAAACCATACATAAATTGGCCCTGGACTAGTTGGGGTTAAGGTAACGATATCTCCGGCACAAGCTGTTTTAGGAGCTTGTATAGATGGAGCTGCAGGTTGCTGAAGTATAACTACCTCTTGTACAGGCGCACTTTGCCCTCCCTGGCTACTATAAATATCGTCGGAGCTACCGCACTCGTTCACGGCCTCTACGGCCACCGTATACTTTCCGGGCGTGGTAAAATCATACTGGAAGTCAAAGGTATCGGAATTAAAGGTACGGGTAACGCTGGTTGGACCTGTAATAGTAATAGTTACCGTTACCTGCTCGCCCAGGTTCTTGTCAATAAACAAGCCTCCTGAGCCACCTCCTCCTGGAAAACCACCTCCACCACCTGCGCCGCTGCTACTGTAGTCTATGGTAGTTGGTCCGCACTCGGTAACACTTGCCGGCAGCTGTACTTGCGGCCAACCAACTACCACCGACTGTGAAGTAGTATCACTGCCGCAGCCATTGGTTACCACCAGCTCAATATTGTAAACACCGGATTTGGTAAACTTGAACACTGGGTCCTTAGATTCAAGAGTGCCTGACTCCAACTCAAACCCTTGCTCTGGTTGTATAGCCCATTTATATGATAGACCACCGCCGGTTGAACTATCGGCAGGAGCAATAAGCACGGGCACACAAGGCGGCTGCTGGTTCTCATCTACCCGTTTCTTATCATTTGCAGAGAAGTTTGCTTTAGGCTCTTTACTAACAGCATAGTTCTGCGTAAAGATTACTTCGCAGCCATTACCGGCTACTGCTCTGATAGAGATTGGGTAAACACCTACCGTGTCGTAAGCTGTAGGGTTTGAAATAGGAAATGCACCGGGGCTATACTGTTGCTGATCACCGTTGCCCCAGTCTACAAAGTATGTCCTGATGTCGCCTAAGTATGGCGCTATGGTTTCATTTGTGATTTCAGCAAACACTTCAATGTCTTCGTCTGCTATGGTATCGGGCAAGCAAGTCTGGAAGCTGTTCTTTTCTGCAAAAGCCACCTCTGGCTCCTTACGGACTGTAATGGTCTGGCGTACTGTATCAGACTCGCAACCTGCCTGATTTGTAGCTACTACTTTGGTAATAAAGTCTATCGTACCAACCCCTTTCGACTCATAAGTATGCTTTACTTCCGGCCCTCTGTCCGTACTACCATCACCGAATATCCAAGTATAGGAAACATCGGGTAGAGGATTATTTACTGAGAAAGTTAGTTCTGTTCCGGCGCATTGCTGCCCTGTGGGGCTTACAAGGAAATTCGGATTTGCCGGCAACTCATTTACCGTTATTTCGCGCTCAGAAGATGTATTCGTCTGGCAGTCGGAGCCTGTTACACGCACCTGGTATCTTCCGGCCTCACTAACCTCTATCGAGCTGCTTATTTGCCCCGGAAGCACATTGCCGTTAAGAAGCCACTCATAAGTTAAGTTGGTACCTGTATTGGCTCTAAGTATAGTAGTTTCGCCTCTACATAATACTGTTCTTCCATCTACCGTAATGGTAGCTGTACAGAGGGGATTTCCTCCCTGTGCACTTACAAAAGTACTCGTAAGCAAAATCAGGCACAGTAACAGGAAAGTGGTGTATAGTTGCTTCAGCAGAAGATGCATTTAAAAGTGATTAAAGGGTGAACCTCAAGCTTCATCAGCCCTTACTACATTACGATAACAATATATTTTCAGATTCAAGATTGATTAAGCTGACCAAAAGTCAGGGATAACCAACAGAAGGTTTTGGGAGGGTGGGCCCACTAGAAGAGAACCAGAGGCAGGCACACAATCACCCTTTACCTCTATTGTTAAAACCTAAAAAAGGTTACAAACCAGCTTGTTTTTTTACCAGCTGATATATATTAAACGGAATAACAGTTTTCAAATTGTATTGTTTGCTACTGAGAGAATTACAAAAGAAAAGGCCCTGAAACCGAAGCTGCAGGGCCTTTTCTTTTTACTTTTAATGAAGGATTTACTTGGAAACGACTAGCCTTTGAACAGCTTGCATGTTAGCTGTTTTGATGTGCACCAAGTACATGCCTGCCGGCAAATGAGATACATCTAAAGCCTGCTGGCCTACAATACTGCCAAAGCTCTGGTAATATACTGTTTGCCCTAATGTATTTACTAAAGCGACCTGCACCTGCTTTAGCGGTTGCTGTGTACTTAATATTACAGTACCTCTGCTTGGATTTGGATAAACCACCACACCCACTTTAGCTGCAGGTTCTGCTATGGCAGTTGCTGAGGCAGCATAAAGCCCTACATCATCTAAATTCCATACTTCATTAGAGCCGCTTGTTTTTACCACAACTTTCAGCTTTACAGAAGTAGCACCCGCTGGTATGCTTACCTGCAGTTTAGAAGGCGCTTTGTCATCTGTAAGTGTACCTGCTTCGCCGTCTGCTTTAATAAATGTTTTGGTTATAGGAGTACCGGCATTTGTGATTATTGCAGCTGTGCCATTCATGCCATAGCGCACATTGTTGTCTGTTTGATCGCCGGTAATTTTGATATCTGGAGTGGCAGAAAAACTGTTTCCGTTTAGCGCCACGTATACTTCCAGATAATCTGAGGCCTCAACACCGTTGCCTGTAGTAACTGAAACAGAAGAATTAAAGAGCTCTACAAATACATTCTCTTTGCCGGTTATGTCTACTGCTGCAAACTCTAACGTGCTGGTTGTTGCCGATACCTGATGACTTGAACCGCTACGCACACGCTGCCCATCTGGAGTTCCAGTATTGGTAGCCGACGAACTGAAGCCAGAAGTAACTGCCCAGCCATCGGTAGCTACCCCATTAAAGTTCTGGATTGTAATAAGATTACCGTTATTGATAGGAGTAGGTGCTGCTGTTGTTGTGATAGCTAGTGTAGGTGAGCCTGCTGCTGTGTACATATAGCCGTTTGAGCAGCTCTCAAACACCTGCGCATAATATGTCGCGCCAGCTTCTAAGCCAGTTACAGTTACATTGCTGCCTCCGCCTTTGTACACCAGTTTACTACCGTCTGCTAAAGTATTCGCCAAAGTATAATCTGCGTTTGCACCTATGTAGTTGATGCCGTTCACAGGCTCGAAGGTTACAGCAGCGTCTTTACGCAACACTACAATTCTGCCGTCACCCGTTCCATTTGTCCAGTTTAAGGTAAAGCCTCTCTGTGTGATGTTGCTTGATGATACCGCCGAGGCAACCGTTGGCGCGCCACTACAAGTATAATCTGCAGTTGTAGCAGTTATTGTTGGAGCACTTGTGGCATTATAGGTCTGGTCGGTTGAGCAGGACTCAAACACCTGTACATAATATGTAGTGTTTGCCGTTAGCCCAGTTATCGTTACGGAGCTGCCATTGTTATAGTAAACCACGCGTTGGCCATTTCCCTGGTCTGTTGCCAAAGTATAATCTGCGTTAACACCGCTATAAGTACCCGATGGCGTAAAGTTTACAGCAGCACCCTCACGCACTACTACTAATCTTCTGTTTCCGGAGCCGTTTGTCCAGTTAAGCGTGATGGATGTAGTAAGTTTTTGAGGAGCCGTAAGGTTAGTTACCTGAGTAGCAGGAGAGCAATTTACCGGGGTCAGGTTCCAGGCTTTTGCCACTAGTTCCGGATAGTCGATGTATGGGTTTCGGTTGCCCTGCACCTGCTCTGTGCGCCTGTTGCGTTCACGCTCACGGTCGTCCGCCGGGTCCTGTAAGTGCCACTGGTAAAGCGTATTAATATCACCTGCTGCCGAGATTACATTTTTACCTGCGTCAAAGCTCTCATTGGCGTGCATAGTATAAAAGTAGAAGATGGCTCTGGCCACGTTACCTTTGTGATCTTCGCGCGGCTCGAATTGTGTATAGGTGTCTTCGCTGTACTCGTCAATATTAGAGGTCGGGATGGTACTTAGAGCAGTAGTATTGCGCACCCATTTTATTGTCTGATTATCTGGTATCTCGGCAAAAGGGTCGCTGCCACGATCGCTGTTCCAGGTATCATACGTCGGGAACAAGTGATGAATATCGGTACGCATGCGTTCCACTTCATTAAACCATGACTGCGGAACTGTGTGCTCACAGTTTATCCTGTTCATGAGGGTAGAGGTGGATGTCTCGCTGTATGGTTTGTTTTCCTGATAACCGGAGTAAACACAGCTAACAGTACTGTTGTAGTTGTCGATGTAGTTGTACATCTTGCCGCGCGCTGTGGCGTAATCCAATACTACACGTTTTCCGTCGTACCAGTTCGTACGCAACCATGTTTTTAATTCTTCTCCGGATAGATTGGTAGGAGGCGCAGTTTGTGCACCGGCATATTGTGTGAAAAGCAACAATGCCAGCACAATGCGTAAAAATTTCTTCATGAAAAGGATTGAATAAGTTGACTTTGCGACAAAATTAGCTAATCAAATCCTCTCTTCGAATAAAATACTGATTATATTAATGTTACGACGCAAACATCTATGCCATGTGTTAATTTTTCTTTAGATATGGCAAATAACCAGCTCCTTATTTAACTATTATAATTCGCTGCACAAATTGCTGTTTGCCTGTTCTTACAAATAACACATATACTCCGGATTCAAGATGCGCCAGATTTAATTCATAGGCCACTGCTACTGCTCCAATTGCTTGCCTGTATACTTCTTTGCCCGCCAGGTTATATACTGCTGCAACAGCATTTTCTAAGGGCTGCCGCGTGTGCACTACTATTTTACCTGATGTTGGATTTGGAGCTACGGAAACACCCATATTTGCTAGTTCAGAGTTTAGTGCATTTGGCTGTGGCGTCGCCTGCAGCGCTTCCGAAAAGTCGGAGTAACAGCCTTGCTCATTCTGTACACGCACTTTATAGGAGCCGGCGGCATCAAATGATATACTTCGGGTGGTTACATTGCTTAGCTCTACCCCATCTTTTAGCCAAGTGTAAGTCACTCCCGCTATACTAGCTGTCAGAGTTGTAGCACCTAAATTTATACTTGGCTTCTCAGGCTTAGGCAGCACAGTGATTTTTACAGGCTCACTTACAAGTAACGGACACGATTCCGAGACTATTTTTCTCCTGAACCAGGTTGTCTGTTCCAAACGATCCGGAGAATAATATTTTGTAGTGTTTAAACCTGTCGCCGCAGTGTAGCTAACCCCATCTATACTTGCTTCCCATAAATAACTGTAATTCATATTTCCGCCTTTAGGAGCCAGCCCACCTAATTGCACTGCTATATCTCCTGCACAGATTGTATGTGCCTCCCCGATCGTGTTGTCATAAAAAGGCTCTACTAAAGTTACCACCACACTTGTGCGTGGCCCCACACAGCCTGCCTCGTTAACCGCCTCTACATAGTATAGCGTGTCTTGCATAACAGGTGCAGAAAGTATAGAAGGACCAACAGCAAATATGCCATTAGGCTGCCCTGCAAAATACCAGCGATAGGTAAGCTTGGGATCAGGATTATGTACGTTGAGCTTAGTGATACCTCCCTCACAAGCAGTAGCATTACCTGCCAGAGGTGCGGCTGGAGCGGGAAGTATACTTAGGTATATAGCATTACTGTAAGTGTATGCACAGCTGCCAGATAACACTTTTCTCCTGAGCCATATGGGTTGGGTAACCGCACCAGGACTATACGATATGCCATTATACTGCCCAGATGCCACCATAAAGTTTACGCCATCATAACTCACTTCCCAGGTATAAGAATATATACCATTGCCGCCAGTAGGCACAGAACCGGTTATACTCTCCGGAATTTGACCAGCGCATAATGCCTGTTTCTCCTCAATAAGGTTGTTGCCAATGGGTGCCGATACATTTACAGTAACCTCGCTTCTGGCGCTAACAAAACCACACTCGTTCTCTGCCTGCACATAATACTTTTGAGTAGAGGTTAATGTACCTGTTACCAAACTAGCACCAGTTGCAATCCTTGTACCTCCTGTAGCAGTAGCATACCAAGAATAAATAAAAGTAGGTGTTGGGTTTTGTACAGATAGAGTTGCGCTACTTCCAGCACATATGTAAGCATTAGTTACATCTGGCAATCCAGGAGTTCCCACTACATTAACAGCCATACTAGTTACAGGTCCTTCTCCGCATGCATTCACAGCTTTCACAGATATTGTACCGCTGCTCCCGGCCGTTACTGTTACAGAGTTTGTGCCTTGCCCAGATTGTATAGCCCAACCAGATGGTAATAGCCAGGTATAGCTTTGTGCACTCGCTATAGCTCCAACGCTATAGGTTACCAAAGCTCCTGAACATACTTTTGATGAACCAGAACTAAAAGAAACTATCCCTGGAACTGACCCAGCAGTAATCTCTATACTTGATGATTCAATAGTACCGCAATTACTGCCAGATGCTTTTAGAGTATAACGACCCGCTACACTTGCCTGGTAGTTTTGAGTTGTTGCCACTGGAGTTGCTTGTCCTTGCAAGTACCATTCCCACGATTCTGCAGCAAAGCTTGCGTTTCCTGTTAGCTGCACCTGCTGCCCCTGACACAGCAAAGTAGAAGATGCCGAAACAGACACTGTACAAGTTTGAGCTACAACAGGCGCAACGAAAGAAGCTATTGAAAAGAAGAAAAGCAGGAGGATAGATCGCAGGAGTAAAGTTTGTTTCATAAGCAGTTACATTACCTGTTTGGGCTTAAACAAATATAGTAGTAACGCAATACTTATCAAATTTATATACAGACTATGTTAAGGCATTTAAAGTGCTGATTAATAGAGAGGATGCAATACTAGCAGTTTTGTTGGCAGGGGCAGATTGGCCTTTTGGCAGAAAAAGAGTTAAAAACAACAAGGCCTTGCAAGTTATACTTACAAGGCCTTGTGTATCTGAGGTAGACCAACTAGCGCAGCAATCGAACTTTTTAGAAGAAGACATTGCTGCCTTAGAAGCTTTCTGCCACCAAACCGGCTACACATCTTCTAGCCAACCTAAGTCATCTTCTGAATCTAAAAAGAAATAGAGATGGCAGAGAAACTCTCCTATTCACTGGACACAGGAGGCTCAAAGCAACCTGCTGCAAGGCTAGGTATCAAAACTATCCTAACTGCTGAAGTGCGTTACGATAAGCGCCTGAGCTCAACTGCAAAGATCATTTTCTCTGAAATAATAGGTCTTGCTAAAAAGCATAAAAAATGCTGGGCTACCAATGCACACTTTGCCAAAAAGTTTGGTGTAGATCCTAAAACTATTTCCCGGAGCATCACCTCCCTTGCCAAACTCGGTTATATCCGGGTTGAAATCAATCAAGAGGAAGGAAATAAAAGAAGCATTTTTTTGTGTGAAGATACCCCAGAATTGTCTATACCTATGGACACTAATGGTTCTACCTCGGGACAAAATGGACCAGAGAATACGGCTTCACTCCTTATATATAAAAAGAATAATAAAAATAAGGATGATAGAGAAGGGTATTCTCAAGCCAGAAAAAATTCTGAAAAATTTTCTTCAAGTCATTTTGAATCAAAGTGGCCTAATCAGGAACAAGTAGAAAATTATATGCAAACCCTAAAGTTGCCTTGGCTTAGCAAGAAAGAAGGCAAAGAGGCCCGGTCATTTGTAGATTATTATTCCGCTTTAGGCTGGCAAATGAAAGCCGGCCCTATTCTAGATTGGCAGGCAGCAGTTAGAAACTGGTTAAATAAAACAAATAGCAATTTCCAAAATTCAAATACTAACACAAATGAACACAGCACGATCAATAAGAGAGATAACAGATGGATGGGCTTCTCTAGCTACCACAGCACCGACAGAAGTAAAGAATACAGCGGCAAGTTATAGCATTGCTCCTCAGTGGTCTACAGAAACAATTCTAGCTTACTTCATACAGACCATGCAGTGTGTTAATTGGCCAAAAGAGATAAGAGATAAGCTTATTCAATTTAACTGGCATCGCGATATATTGGAAAAGATTGCCGCCTATGTTGCAAAAGATACAGAAGCCATGCAAGAGCTAAATATAAACCCCCAAAAAGGGCTTTTATTGATGGGACCTGTTGGTTGTGGAAAGACTGAGATCATATTGATGCTCAAAAAGTTTATAAAGCCTGGCATTAAGGAGGAATATGTTTATGATATAATGATGAACTGTAGTGAAAAGGGCGAAAAAGCACTTAGCCCATACCGATTTGGACCTATTTTTTCACAATCAGGTAAACCTATTGATTGTTTATTTGATGACTTAGGAGTAGATCCTCCAATTACTCACTTTGGCAGAAAGATTATTGTTGGCCAAGAACTAATTTATATACGTCATCTATTTTTTAAAAAGACAGGTGCTAAAAGCCATTTCACTACTAACCTAAATGTGGAAGAACTGACAGAATATTATAAGGATATTTCTAGGTCTAGACTTAGAGAAATGTGTAATGTTATTCAATTTCCAAAAGATGCCCCAGATCTAAGGCATTAGAAATCATAGCATCAGGCAAGAAATTTCTCAATAGGTATTTTACATAATACCTGTTATGAGCTATCAGCAAGTTCCTTTAAGCTCTTTCGATGAATTGCTATGAAACATTGAATTTAAAATCAATCAAGAACAATTTTATTTAGCTGCAGGCTTAACAGCTTGGAAGTTGTTCTTAGGACGCTTGTGTTGGAGTGCTATTTTATCTGCTTTACTATACTTTAGTTTCCACACAATGAAACCTGAGACAGCCAGCACACCGGGCATCATGCCGAAGAAACAGTAAATAAGCTTTACAGCGAGACCGGCATAGTCGCCAAAGTGCAGTGGCTTTAACACCAGGAGCACGCGTTCATGCCAGGGCTTGTCTTTTACAAAATTCACTCCCTGCATCTGCCCCGAGTATAAATTCACCTGTAGGTTGCTGAATGTTTTCCCGTAGTAAGCCGGGTCTGATTTTACCCTCCCGAGCACCGATAGGGTGCTGCCCGCCAACCGGAGGTAGTTGGCCTCAAACTCCGGGTAATCTTTGTTGACCTTCTCAAGCACACCATCCACTGACACTAAGGCTGAAGTACTGTGCTCTACCGGGGTGGCACTAACCTGGGGTATGGCGCTCTTTAAAATGGTGTAGGCAATCCAAGTGCCGGTAACGCTGATAAACAGGTTAAATACCAGGCTCCATACACCAATTACCCGGTGCAGACTGGAGAAAAAGGAACGCCTTCTTTTAAAGGACACACGCTGCTGAAAGGAAAGCACCTTCCAGATAGACCTGCGGTACAGCAGGAAGCCGGTGATGGATAGTAAAATCAAAGACAGTCCTCCCATAAGCACCACTATTTTCCCCGGCGTACCGGAGAGCAGGTTGTAATGCAGGTCCAGCAGCACATGCACCAGGCGCTTGTCTGCGCGCGCTACAGTCGCCAACGTTTCGCCTGTCTCAGGATGCACGAAAACCCATTGCCGGATGCTGCCCTGTCGAATCTCATATTTCAGCGCCTTGTCCGGCTTTCGGGGTAACTCCGGCACCCGGATGTCGCTTCCGGGATACGTCTGCAGCATGCGAACAATTGAACGATCTATCTTCAACTCAGCTGCGGGCGTTGCCAGCATGGACAGCCCATCGAATTGCGCGTGGTCAATATCATGGTGGAAAACCAGCACGGAACCCGTTATACTTGAGAGCAGCAGGAATATCCCTGCCACCAGACCCAGCCAGTGATGAATGGAAAATGTTCTTTTGACGCGCTTCTTCAAATCCTTGTCTTCTTTGGTGCTACCTGCAGGTACTACTATACTTTCATTCACTGCTGCTTTGCAGGGGCAAGTACTTAAGCAAAGCTATAGCTTAATCATGTTGGATCAAAGCTTATTTGGAATAAATCTAAATAAACGTTTGGCTTTTTGAATTTCCCCCTTACTTTTGTTGCAGAAATTATTTGTAATCATTCTAAATAATAATAGCTAATGAAAAAATATTTACCAATGCTGATTGTATGTGTCTTGCTGTCAGTAGGCGCCTTTGGCCAGACTGGCAGCATAAGGGGAGTTGTTCTGGACACAGATAACAAGCCGGTTTCCTTCAGCAGCGTGTTTCTGCAGGGCACCAATTCCGGCACCACAACAAATGAGAACGGCGCTTTTGCGCTGGAGCGGGTGAAGACTGGGGAACATAAGCTGCTTATTTCCGCTGTAGGTTTTGAGCGTAAGACAGTAGCGGTGCAGGTAAAGGCAGGGGAAGCTACAGAGGTTAAGGTGAGCCTTTCGCCAAGTCAGCAGGGCTTGAGCGAGGTGGTGATCTCGGCCAGCCGCACACCCGAGACTATCGACCAGGTACCCTCTTCCATCACCGTGCTTTCCAGAAAGGCGATTGAGGAGGATATGCTGGTAAGCACCAATGTGATAGACATACTTAGCAACAAGGTGCCAGGCCTTGCGCCGAGCACGGGTACCAGCAGCAACTGGGGCCAGACCCTTCGCGGTCGTGCCATGCTGGTAATGATTGACGGGGTGCCGCAATCCACCCCGCTTCGGAACGGCGCCGTGGATATGCGCGCCCTTGACCCGGACGCTATCGAACAGGTGGAGGTAATCAAAGGGGCCACGGCCATCTACGGAAACGGTGCGGCAGGCGGGCTTATCAACTACATCACCAGAACCCCTCAACAGCAGAAGCCTTTTAGCTCCCGCACTTCGCTGGGCACGGCAGGCTCACTGGTGAACGCAGACAACAGCATCGGAGCCCGTGTAAGCCAGATGTTCTACGGCAAGACAGGCAAGTTCGACTATGTGCTGAGCGGTGCCTATGAGCAGACAGGCGAGTGGAAAGACGCCGAAGGAGATGTGCTTCCGCCTGATTACGGATTGGGGGAGACAGACTCCTATAACGGGTTCCTGAAGCTAGGCTACGACTTTACGCCGTTCAACCGCGTGCAGCTGACTTACAACTACTACAGCAGCGAGCAGAAGACGAATTATGTGCCGCAGTACGGCAACTACCAAAACAGACAAAAGTCCAGAGCTGTTCTGGGTGAGACACTGGGTGTGCCGCAGGGCGTGCGGTCTAACCACAACCTGCACCTGCGCTTCTCCGGGGAGCAGGCTTTCCTGAACAGCCGTTACGAGGCAGATGCCTACTTCCAATCGGTGGACAACGTGTTTTTCTGGTCTCCTAACTTTGAATTCGGGGGGCAGTCTATGATCTCCTCTGTGAAGAAAGGTGCCAGAGGCCTCCTGACCACCCCTTATAAGATCAGTGCTGCTATGGAAGGCGATGTTACTTATGGCCTCGACGTATTGAATGACATAACCTCACAGCCACTTGTGGACGGCAGGACATGGGTGCCGGAGATGAACATGCTGAACGTAGCGCCTTTCGTGCAGCTGAAGACGACCATCGCTGAGGACCTGATCTTCAAGGGCGGCTTCAGAGCCGAAAAGGTGCACATTGCGGTGGAGGACTATACCACCCTCAGGACAGTGAACCCGAAGACAGGGGAGATCGATAACCAAGGCTTTGAGGTGAAGGGCGGTGAGCTGGGGTATGATGCTTTCCTTTTCAACGCGGGGCTGCGATACAACAAGTATGAGCTGTTTACACCTTACGCCAGCTTCTCGCAGGGTTTCTCGGTGGCCGACATCGGGGTGATGCTGCGCTCGGCCAGGGTAAACGACATCAGCAAGATCAGCACGGAGGCCATCGTGATCAACAACTATGAGGGAGGTTTTGTCAGCAAATTCAGCAAAGTGAGGCTGGAAGGAGTTGGCTTTATCAGCACCTCCGAGCTTGGGGCCAGCGGACAGTACAAGGACGGCGTGTTCGTGGTGATGCGCACGCCGGAGAAGATCCACGGCTTTGAGGCAACAGCCGATGTTGCTTTGCTTTCAAACCTGAGCCTGGGAGCCACTTACTCTTACGTGGAAGGAAAGATGGACGTGAACCAGAACGACAGCTTTGATGATGCAGAGGATGTATACCTGGGCGGCGAGCGCATCGCTCCTCCAAAGTACACGGCGTACCTGCGTTACGCGCTGCTAGACAACAAGCTCGGGTTTAACCTACAATATACAGGCATCGGCGCAAGAGAAAGGTTTGAGCTGAATGAGAAAAGCACTTACAACTTCTATCAGGGCCCTGTGAAGCCTTACCAACTGGTGAACCTGTCAGCCAGCTATAAAATGAGCAAGAACACGACCTTCAACGTGGGGGTGGAGAACCTGTTCAACGAGGACTATTTCCCTGCGCGCTCGCAGTGGTTTACATCTCCAACCCTGTATACAAAGGGCAAAGGGGCGGCATTCAATGTGTCTATGGTGGTAGAGCTATAACGAATAGGTTAGGTTAGTTGATTAATAGGGCTTGGCCAGAATGGCTGGCCCTGTTTTTTTGTGCTTAGCGAATCGAGACATACTTTGAAGGGGGCTCGGAATATGCAAGCAGAGCCGAAGAAGAAAAAGTTCGTTCACTAAATTTGTTTAGAATTATTCTAAATAATTTTGTCTGCTGCAGATTCTGTTATAGCTTTGCCTTAGTTTAAAACGATTCTAAATAACAACAGGCTTTGCTGCAGTACATCAAAATCATTCGGGCGTTTATAGGAATTTTGGGGCTGGTTTGCCTTACAAATGTTGCCTGGGGTCAGCAACTGGATAAAGCAAGTGTATTCGGGAAGGTAAGCTCATCCTCGGGAGAAACATTAGCGGGCGTAAGCGTAGTGCTGAAGGATGCCAGGATCGGTTCCACCACAGAAGCCGATGGAAGGTTCGAGATTACAGGCATTACACCTGGCAGTTATACTTTATACATAAGCTTTTTAGGGTTTGAGGCGCAGGAAAAAGCAATAGCGCTAAAGCCTTCACAAAACCTGGAAGTAAATTTCAAACTTCGCGACAAAGCCTTCGAAGTGAAGGGGGTGGAGATTGTAGGCAAGTCTGCTACACGCCAGGTAAACGAGCAGCCCTATGCCGTTACCGCCATATCTACCAGAGAGCTGCAGAACAGTACCTCAGATGCCAAAGAGGTGCTGAATCGTATGTCAGGGGTAAGGGTAATGGAAGAAGGTGGTCTGGGGTCTAACTTAAGTTTTACCTTAAATGGATTTTCGGGAGATCAGGTAAAGTTCTTTCTGGATGGCATTCCGATGGACAACTTTGGCTCCTCGCTTCAGATGAGTGATCTTCCTGTTAATACCATCGACAGAATAGAAGTATACAAAGGCGTTGTACCGGTGTGGTTGGGTACGGATGCCCTGGGCGGGGCGGTTAACATCATCACCAACAGAAAGGCTAACTTCCTGGACGCCTCTTATGCTATCGGCTCTTTCAATACACATCGCCTGTCGCTAAACGGGGCTTACACCAATCCTAACAGCGGCTATACTTTCAGAGGAAACGTTAACTACAACTACTCCGACAATAACTATAAGGTATGGGTGCCGATCAGAGAAGGAAATAATGTGGCAGACACAGCAGATGTGGAGCGTTTCCACGACCGCTACCGATCTGGTACCGTGAAACTGGAGACAGGCTGGGTTAACAAGAAATATGCTGACAACCTTCTCTTCGGCGTTATCGCGTCGGGCAACGACAAGCAGGTGCAGACAGGGGCTACCATGAGCAGCGTGTATGGCGGTATTACCCGTTACAGCCAGTCTGTTGTACCTACCCTGAGGTATAGCAAAGACAACTTGTTTATAGACGGGCTAAATACCAGCCTTTACACGGCTTACAACATAACCAAAAGCGAGGTGATCGACACCTTGCGTGGGGTTACTTATAACTGGCTGGGAGAAGCTACCTATACCCCGGGTTCTAATAACGGAGAGTTGTCCCGAACCTTTACTACCCTGAACGACGAGGACTTCAACAGCCAGTTTAATGCCGGCTATACATTCACTCCGAAGCATTCGCTGGCTTTTAATTATGCCTTATCCTATTTCCGTCGCGAAGCTTTCGACACAGAAAACCCGGATAAGATCGAGAACCAGTTCCCGACATCATTGAACAAGCAAGTGCTGGGGCTAGCCTATAAGTTTGACCCGAGTGAGAAATGGAGTGCCACGCTTTTCAGCAAAGCGTACTTTTTGCATGCCCGGACAAGCAAAATGTATGACTTCGCCCTTGAGACACAGCGCGTAGAAGCCTTGGAGGCCATTAAGCAAAACTTCGGCTATGGATTGGCCTCTTCATACTTTATACTTCCCGAGCTGCAGGTTAAAGCTTCTTACGAGCATACCTATCGTATGCCCTGGGCTACCGAGATTTTCGGTGATGGCCTGTTTGTAAAGCCGAACCCTGACCTGGGACCGGAGCAAAGCGACAACTTTAACGCCGGGGCAGCCTATGGGTTTAAGCTCGGCCAAGACCATCAGTTTAACCTGGAGAGTAGCTTTATCTACCGCGAGGCAAAAGACCTTATTTACCAGGTAGTAAGGGTAGCCAGCCCGGAAACCTACTATGATAACCTGAGCGAAACCCGTACGCTGGGTGTAGAGGGAAGCATGAAATACCTCTGGAGAGAGGCTCTCCGCTTAGGTGGTAGCTTCACTTTCCAGGATATTACAGATCAGGCTGATGTTGTTTATAACGAATCCTACACCAACACCGGCTACCAGCGGAATTACCAGAAGGGCTACCGCCTGCCTAACATACCCTACATGTTCGGTAATGCGAATGCCGGTCTAATTTTTAAAAATGTGCTGGCCCGCGAGTCTGTCTGGAACATCAACTACCACTTCAACTTTGTGGAGCAGTACTTCCTGAGCTGGGCAGAGCTTGGCTCCCGCGACTCCAAAAAAGTTATCCCAAGGCAGTCTTCGCATAACCTGGAGCTGGCCGGTAGCTTTCAGCAGGGCAAGTATAACATCGCGCTTGAATGCCGAAACCTGACAGACGCGCTGCTTTACGATAAGTATTACCTGCAGAAGCCCGGGCGCGCTTTTTACTTAAAACTTAGATACGTTCTTTAATAAATATTTTAAACTTTAGTATAACCTATGTTTTCAATTACAAATGCAAGAAAGCTGGCTTTGCCAGTCTTAAGCCTTTGCTCAGCCTTGTTGTTCACTTCATGCGACAGCAGCAACGACGATAATCCAAACCCTGTTGAAGATGATGCCTTTGTTGTGTCGCTTGCCGTGCAGGGGAGTGACAACAGCTTTACCTATTATACTGTTCCTTATAGTGATGTAATGAGTGGAGCCCTTTCTGCCAAAGGCCAGGGAATAGAGCAGCCTGGCTATTTTGACTTTACGCAGATAGATAACACCATTTATAGTATAGGTGGACTGGGAGACGTAAGTGTGGTAGGCATTTCGAAGAATGAAGCCGGTGAACTAAAGCAAATAGGCAACACTTCTTTCACCAACAGCTTATCCGATATTATAAAGGCCGATGACAATACCTTGGTAGGGGTGGAAATGTCTTCAACTTCTGATATGATAAAGTTCCACAAGATCAATTCCAATACTGTTTCGATAGCTAGTACGGTGCAGCATCCGGTTTCTGATATAACTACTCTTAAAGTTCCGTCATATTCCGGCATGAACATCAGCGGTAATTATTTGTTCCTGAGCTACTACATCAGCGATCCAAACACCTATGCCACACCACATACTGATAAGGCACAGATAGCTGTTTACACCTACCCTGGTTTACAGTTCCAGAGAGTGATCGAAGACACCCGTACCGGCCCTATCGGTGGCTTTAACACAAAATCAGGTCTGATCAAAGACGAGCAGGGCAATGTGTATGCCTTGTCGCACTCTAACCCGGCCAACGGCTATAGCCAGACAACAAAACCAGCTGGCATTCTGCGCATTAAGAGCGGGGAAACTGCATTTGACCAGAACTATTTCTTTGACGTGGCTGCAGCAACCGGTGGTAAAACCATATCGCACCTGAAGTACCTGGGCAACGGCAAAGCTTTTGCTGAGATCAATACGGTTGATAGAAGCCAGCAGGCAGCATGGTCTGACGGCCCCTTGAAGTCTGCTATCATCGACCTGAACAGCAAGACAGTTACATACATCAGCGGATTGCCTGAGCATGCCGGTAATGGCCGCAGGCTGGCTGCATTGCAGGACGGAAAGCATGTGTATATGAGCATCCCGGAAGGCAACGCTATCTACATGTACAGAATTGATACTGAGAGCCACACAGCCACGAAAGGTGCTGAAGTGCAAGCCAACTTTGTAGCAGGCGTTTCAAAGCTTTAGTAGATAAACAACTCTTATTACTTGCTCCATTGTAGCAAAATGGAGCAAGTATTTTCTCTTTATAAGCTCCGCTTAAAATAAAATGAAAGGCAAAAAGAATAGCAGCAAAAGTGCATTCAGACGATTGAATGACTGGTTACACCTTTGGTTGGGGCTTACATCGGGTATTGTAGTGTTTATCGTCAGCATCACAGGCTGTATCTATGTTTTTCAGCAAGATATAAAGGACGCCCTGGAGCCCTGGCGTTTTGTAGAGGCCCAGGACAAACCCTTTGTGCCACCCAGCCAGCTGCTGGATACGGCCCAGGCATACATGCCCGGCCAACAACCGACCGGCCTCACCTATAGCAATAAGGAAGGGGCGGCTGCTGTAGGCTATATGGGCTCAGGAAATGGAGAGGCCGATTTTATTGCCATCTTTATCAATCCCTACACTGGGGAGTTCTTAAAAAAGCAGACCCACGGGGAGGGGCATTTCGATTTCTTTCATTTTATCATAGACGGCCACCGCGCCCTTTGGCTGCCTTATGAAATTGGTCGTCCGATAGTAGGTATAGCCACGCTTATATTTGTGGTGCTGCTTGTAACGGGGCTGGTGATGTGGTGGCCTAAAAAGTGGAACAAAACGAACATCGACAAGAGTTTTAAGATTAAGTGGAACGGCAGTTTTAAGCGTGTTAATTACGATCTGCATAATGTAGTAGGTTTTTATAGTTTGATCCTGGCTTTTGTGCTGGCGGTTACTGGCTTGGTCTGGAGCTTCGAGTGGTTTGGGAATGGCCTGTACTACATCACATCAGGCGGCGAGTCTAAACCTGTACACCACCATCCGCACTCTGATGTCTCTAAGGCAGGCATGTTTGCTGGTGATACTGTTTCGATGCTGGATAAAGCCTGGTATAAAACGCTGGCGCTGGAGCCGGATGCGCAGGGCTGGTATATGACGCCCATACTGGAAGATGAAGAAGATGCGATCGAGCTTACAGCCTATAAGGACTTTGGCTCATGGTATAATCGAAACGAGTATTATTACGACCAGCACACCCTGGAGCTTTACCGCGTGCAGAGCGACAAGTTTTCGGAGGCTAGCCTTGCCGACCAGTTAGTCATGCTCAACTATGACATTCATGTGGGCATTGTGTGGGGGATGCCGGGCAAGATCCTTGCCTTCTTTATCAGCCTTATTTGCGCCAGCTTGCCTATTACTGGCTTTCTGGTGTGGTGGAACAAAAAGAAGAAAGTAAAGAAGAAGGACTCTATAATGAATAGACAGGCCAACACTATGGCTTTTAATGTCTCTTAAAAGAAGGTTGGCTAATAGCAGCCATCGGCAGAATTAAGGGACTTACTTAACCGAAAAGGATAAATTATCGAATATAAAAAGCCGCTCCATTTGATATGAAGCGGCTTTTCTACTAAGGTAGGCCAAGGAAGTCAAAAATCAAACATTATGACTTAACTGCCATAACAGAATTCTGCAGGTCTCAGGAAGGAGATAGAACTTACGAAAAGCTTTCAGCAAAATAGATTGTTGCTCCTACTTATTAGCCTAGCATTTTACGCAATTATGACTCATACAATCCTAAACAGGACAAATGTTTAGCAGACTATGGGAGCCTTTTTAATCCCAACAAAGGTTTGTGCAATAGTCATATCTCTTTTGAGTCCCTGTGTCAAACAAATGATAAGAAAATTAAACCATGACCAAAGGGATTTCATAGCTGTAGATTAGTGTGTGAAGATATAAGAATAACGCCTTCTTAAAGATTATACCTAAGGTTCAGGTAAGGGCCTATGTTCAGGGTGTAAGTCTCGTTAAACCTAGCAGGCATATTTTCACTGCCCAAGAAGATATTTCTTAGCCCTCTCTCTACACTCATGCCATAGCCAACAGTCAGGCCTCCGATCCTTTTCTCCTGGCCCAAAGCCCCGCGTACACCATAGTCATATTGACTGTACCTGCTTTGAGTTTCTCGCAGCTCACCTTGCTTGTCGTACAGAAACCCACCGAATAAACCAGCTTTTATGGTGATGTCAGAGAGCAGGGATTTCCTGTTTTGAAGCAAGTTGTACTGATACTGTACATACGCTTTATAGTAGGTTAGTTCGAGTCCTTTTCTGATATAGCTGCCATCCCCAAAAGTCTTGTATTCTTGCCCACTCTTTGCCAGGTGAACCTCGGTGGAAATCATACTTTTGCTGCTAAAATGGTATCCAAGTGTAAGACCTATACTTTCCTTGAACGTCGGGCTGGTTGAGATAAGGCTTCCCCTATCGAAGCTCCTTTGGGTTTCATTATTTAGTAACCAGCTATTGTGATAAGATAAAGCTAAGCCTAGGTTAAACCTGCTCAATAATACTTTCTTTTTCTCGTACTCTTCAGCAGCATTGTTTTGAACCTCAGCCATAGGCCTGAAACCCAAGGAGTCGAAGGCTGCATAAATTCCCTTGTTCAGCGGGTCAGGTACCACCGTCCTTGTTTCCAGGAAATCCGAAGGAATACTTTTTGATATACTGCCCAGGGAAGCCAAACTATTATCTGTTGAAGGAAGTGTTGATGCTTTATGTACAATAATATTCTCAGGCACTCCGAAAGCTGATTTGGAAGAGACTTTCGAAGCATCCTTGTCTTCATGGAAGGAGATCTCTTCCTGCTGCTGGTTCTCCTGATGCTCAGACATACTTTCGCTACCATTTCCTAACTGGGGCAAACGCTGCTTTTCAGTAATGTCTAATGTATTTTCATTGTTCTTGTCTACATCGGAACCGTTGGGCAGGTTTCCATCTGCAAGAGTTTCTGTTAATTGGATGGGGGCTCCTGAGTTACTGCCTGATAAAATTAAAGAGTCTTCCAAACTTAAAAAATAGGCACCTGCAAGCCCAACCATAAACAGGAACGTGGCAGCTACTGCTGTCCACTGCCATCTATGCCTGCTTATGCCTCCAGCCCCATCAAGCTCTTTGCTGACCCTTGTCCAGACCAGATCGATGTTCAGTTGCTTGTTGATGGACTGCCAGACATGAGAAGGCGCTATACGGTGCTGTGAAGAATAACTCTCCCTTATTTTCTTATATAAATAAGGGTCTGCTGGTTCAGGCGCAGCATCAACAGGAGAATTTTCATCAAGAGAAGCGGACAGACCATTCCACAGAAGGTCTGGAGCCTTCTTGTTCATCTGCCCAAAGCTGTTTTTTATCTTCCCGTTCAGCTTGTCGTTCATCTCTTTCATCACCTAAGCCATTTGATCTTTAGGGTTAGCACCACTTAATAGGCAAATACTACTTCCGCACCTTTGTTAAAACGGCTTACCACAATTTCATAGATGTCTTCGTTTACTTCTTCACTTATAAGAATTGTTGCTACCCCATTTCTTTGAACCACTTCCGCGTTTTCCAGATAAGAAGAGGGAACAGCCTGAAACCAATAGAAAGGGTTTAATCTGATGGTGGCAGCGGTAGGTGTTTCCCGCTTTAGGATAATCTGATTTCCATCAAACAAGCTTTTGGCTACAACTTCAAAATCTTCCGATGATTGTAGCTCAAGTATTAAAGGAAGTTCAGCTCCTCCACTCGAGCGGTACATACCCTTCACTAAAAGACCGCTCCCTCCCTGATTATCATCAGAATCATCATTCTCAAAGGTTTCAAAACCTATGGTTATTCGGTTATAGTTTCCCTGCGGAACTTGGAACTTCAGTTCCCCAATATTTTGATTGGGAGAAAAAAGGGTATAAAGTCCCTGCTTGTATTCCTTTTCGAAGTGAACGCTCTCTGCCTGCTCCCTGTCTCCTTTAAACTCAAAAGAAGATAAAATAACATGGCCTTCTGTAAAGCGAATGCTGCTGCCAGAGGTCTGCTCCCGCTGCATATCTACTTGAAAGCTTACATCAACGGGTATTTTGAACTCATCTTCTTTCTCACATGAAAGAAAAAAACAGGACAGAAAAAGCACGATGAACGATACTCTTTTCATTTTAAAAACTCCTTTACTATAAAGTCTTTCCACTACCTTGTTAGAATAAGTGCTATTAATATTAAGATGCACGGCAGGTCGTAAACGTTGGAAGATAATTATAATTATTTTTAATTTTTCTTATGACTTGTTTAAGCTTCTGCTGTTTTAGTTTCATTTACATTCTTTGATAAAGCGATTACCTTACCTTCCTGTCTCGCAATAGATTCTTTTAGCAGGAACCTTGCTCTGTTGAGCTGCGACCTTGAAGTTCCTTCTGATGTGCCCATCAGCTCCGCTATTTCCTTGTGGTCATAACCTTCAATGGCGAAAAGTTTCAAAACCATGCCTGCCTTTGATGGTAGCTGGTTAACTAAGGCAATCAGCTCATCAGCATGGAGCCTGTCTAGAATACTATCCACCAAAGGATCGATATAGGTCTGGTAAATATCAAGATGCTCTTTTTCCCGCTTTTTCTTTTGATAATAGGCAAGCGCCGTATTAACCATTATTTTCCGGACCCAGCCTTCAAAGGAGCCGGTAAATTCATACGAGGCAAGGCTTCGGAAAACCTTAATGAAACCTTCCTGCAGCACATCGCAGGCTTCGTCCTCATCTTTGGTATAAATAAGGCAGACATTATACATTTTATCTGCATACTGCCTGTACAGCATTTCCTGCGCCCGACGCTCCTTGGCAATACATTTCTCGATTAGTTCTCTCTCAGACATAGCAAAAACGCTGGGTACTATAAAATAGAATGCGGACTTAAGTAAGCCTTAGATAGAAAAAGCCCACCAAAAGTTGGAATTCGCGAACCAGCAAGAAGAAAAAAAGTAATAATACCATTCTTCTTCCTCAAAAAGCATTTTATTTTTAATGATATTATCCTATATGCTAAATATCCCAATTTGCTAATAATTGATTTCTGAAAAACAGTAATGTTAGTTAATTGCTCGTATTTAGCAAATTAAAAGAGATTATAGCATCTTTTGACAAAACAATTTCTAAAGCACTGCATTAGAAACGTACAAAAGTAAGCATTTCTTGAAAAGTTAATGCTCAAGAAGCTTTAATATTTAGAAGTATTTTTTTTCATGCCGCTGCAGCTTATAACTTCCTGTGCATTAAATATTTAATAGAAAGTCGCAGTTTGTTGACTTATTTTTAAAAAACGAATTACTATTTTTTTCTGCCGCTATTCCAACGTTTAGCAGCCTGCCAGTGTCTTCCCCACAAAACAACCTAAATCATAACTTTATGAAAACCTCATCCTTATTACTTATTGGTTCTTTAGCGCTTGGCATGTTTGCCTGCGGTGAGAAAGAAACTGCTGCGCCACAACCCCAGGTAGGGCTAAGCTTTAACACTGTCAAAGAGGCCGCAGCAATGGGAGCCAGGCTTTCTGCTCCAAACAGCTTGTCCTTTACCTCCGGCACCATTACTTTGAAAGAGATCCAGTTTGAGGTGGAGAGCGATGTTGACTCTCTGGAGGTAGAATTCGAGTTGGAGCAGGATGTAACCATTGATTTCGCCACCGGGGCCACTTCCCCTGATATTAGCACCATAACCATCCCCGCTGGCACCTACGAGGAGTTTGAAATAGAGATGGAGCTTCAGGATCAAGGTACTAAACCAGCTATTGTGTTGAACGGCACGTTCATCGATGCACAGGGAGAGGCCCATCCAATCCGGTTTGAGTTCAATTCAGGTGAGACATTTGAAGTGGAGAGAGAAGGTGTAATCACCTTTGCAGAAGGGCAGAGCATGGTAGCCCAGGTTACTTTTGACCCTACAGTCTGGTTCGCAGGTGTTTCTTCTGCACAGTTGGCAGGCGCAGTTAAGAACGCAGAAGGAGTTATTGTTATCAGCTCGACTCAGAACACAGACATCTTTGAAGTGGTGGCCGATGGCTTGGACCTGGCGACAGACGTAGAGATGGAAGACTAGAGCAGAGAATTTAAGAGTTTAACCTGCGATGAGCAGCCAACTCCGGAATGCAGCCTGCCACATCCGGTCCAAAAAAGGAAGAGCACTCTGACTGGGTGCTCTTCCTTTTAATCACTCTAAACCTGTTAGTGTACTGCATCCATGTTCACTTTTGAGTAACGCCCTAACGCTGGCATCTTACAGCATTTTATTTCAACTTAAACCAGCCAATCATATGAAATATCAGTTTCCCTTTAAGACATCAGCCCTCTTGCTTGCAGGGCTAAGCTTTTTCACATCCTGCGAAACGGAGGAGGTGAACCGCGCGAGTGCCAATGTCGCAGTTCAGGCAACTGCGTCCCCCCTTACGGCGACGGAAAGCCAGCAGGGCCGTATTGTGATCACCGATTTCCGCATTAACATGAAGGAAGTTGAATTCGAATTTGACAAGACCGATCCCAGATCTACCACTGAGGTTGCTATCAAGGATGTAAAGCTAAAAGGGCCTTTTGAGTTCGACCTGCTCGGCCCAAGCGGCTCTTTGAGCGCGTTAGCGGCAACGGTAGAATTGCCTAATGCCGTTTATGAAGAAATTGGTTTTAAAACCCACAAAGGCACCAGTGGCATCATGCTGGATAGAGCTGTATTGATGACTGGCACCATAGACGGTGTTCCTTTCGAGTTCTGGCATGATATGGACGAAGAGTTTGATGTGGACTTCACGGATGCGAATCAGGACTTTGTTGTTGACGGGCAGGACCGGGCACTGATCATAGACTATAAAATAGGTTCCCTGGTGGGTGCCGCGTCAGGCGTGGACTTAACTACCGCCATGGACGGAAACGGGGACGGCAGGATAGAGATCCACTCCAAGGACCCTGACGGAAACCAAAACCTTGCAAAGGCCCTGCGTGACAGCCTACGCAATGCCATTAAGCTGATTGACGACAAGTAACTAGGAGCATAAGTTAAAATCGTTCTAACGAGTTTGGCTTAAGCAGTTTTAACTTAAGTAAAGAAAGATTTTGCAAAAGGTTAAAGGGGGAGGTCCCACTTACTGACCTCTCTTCAATAACCCCTATTACATCTTAGCATGCTTTGTGAATGTCTATCTTGGAGTACAAAGGTGGAGTAGGGATAATAACGTTTTTCAAATGAGGTTAACACTGAGCAGAACCAAGAAAGGGCGGAACAATCTACAGGCTTTAAAAGAGCAACTGGAGGGTTGTACTTTCAGGTATACTATTTTACTATAGAGTTATGATAGATTGCTAAGGCTCTATTCAAAGGTAGCAGAATATGATTGCACCGGCCATACATTGCTTTGCTTTCTACACAAAGCAGGAATCCTCCCGAAAAGGAGAAATTATCGAGCTAAAAAAGCCGCTTCACTATGTGAAGCGGCTTTTTTAGCTGAGGTAGACCAAAGGATGAATTATCGAACCATTTCCACAGTGTTTTAGCTGCTCTTGCGCTATCTTTTGGTGTTTATTTAGAGGAATAATTTTTACTGTGTGGGTACGTCAGGCTCAAATAGAGGTCATTCATTATTTGCTCCTGCACATTAAAAAGTCCCGATACCACAGCCCGGATTCTTTAATAGTACGCTGCTGCGTCTCATAGTCCACGTGTACCAAGCCAAAGCGGGGATCGTAGCCCTCTGCCCATTCAAAATTGTCGAGGAAAGACCACACGAAATAACCCTGTACGTTCGCGCCTTCCTGCTTGGCACGCAGCACCTGCTGCAGGTAACGCTGCAGGTAGTTTAAACGCTCCTGGTCATTTACCTGCCCATCCTTTAGCTCATCCGGGAAGGCCGCACCGTTCTCTGTTATGATCAGCTTTCTGATGTTCTTGTACCGGCTAAATTTGTGCAGCAAATGGTAAATGCCTTCCGGGTATACTTCCCAGTTCATAAGCGTGTAAGGTACATTCCGCTTTTTGGCTGGCACCAGGTTGGCCTGCAGAAAGGGTGTCCAGAAAGAGTATTTTACTACTTCACGAGTATAGTTCTGTATGCCTATGAAATCAAAATCGAATGGGAGTAGCGCTTCATCGTCGGGCTTGATGTATTTTTCAATGCGCCGCATAAATTTCAGGTCGTCCAGCGGATACCCGAGGCCAAGGGCAGGCTCCAGGAAAAGCCTGTTGAGCAGCGCATCTACCCGATGCGCTGCTTTAATATCCTTATCGCATTGCTGCAAGGGCTCTACGTGAGAGCAGGAAATGGTGGTGCCCACTTCTGCATGCGGGAGTATACTTTTTAAAATGCGGCCACCCTCGGCCTGGCAAAGCGCGGTGTGGTGCACGGCAGGTATAAACGAGCCAAACCCCCTGCGACCTGGCGCGTGAACACCTAAAAAATAACCGGCTCCGGTAAATACCATGGGCTCGTTCAGCACCATCCAATGGTTAACCCGATCGCCGAAGGAGTTGGCACATAGCGCAGCGTATTCACTAAACCAGCTGACGATGTCGCGGTTTGGCCAACCGCCTCTTTTCTCTAGCTCCTGCGGTAGGTCCCAATGGTACAGGGTTACCCAGGGGGTAATGCCCAATTCCAGGCAATGGTCTATCAGGCGGTTATAGTAGTCTATTCCATGCTGGCTGATTTTACCCGTGCCATTTGGGATAAGGCGGGACCATGAAAGCGAGAAGCGGAAGTTCGGGATAGCCAATTCCCGCATCAGCATCAGGTCGTCAGGGTAGCGGTTAAAGAAGTCGCAGGCAATTTGGCCGTGGTGATTCTGTTTTACCTTTCCTTTTTTATTCGTGAAAACATCCCAGATAGAGGCGCCTTTGTCTGCTATGTCGTGTGCGCCCTCTATCTGGTATGCCGCTGTGGCAACTCCCCAGTCAAAGTTATCTCCGAAATCTAATCTGCTCCATACAGGCTGATCCTGTACCTGTGCTGTGCTGTTTTCTGTCATAAAATAAGCAGCAGAAGCGGCTCCTGCTGCACCCTAAAGCTGAAATTATACTATGTATTTTCCTGCATTATACGTGCTACAATGGCATCCGTCTCGTCAGGGTAATGCACCTGAATCTGCTCGCCATGGTCCAGCCACTCCTTTATCTTGGGCAGGTGTTTTTGCTTGAGGCTTTTAATTGTTGCTACCCCCATGTGCTTTAAGGCGGCGGCGTTACAAACCTGTTCATACTGGTTTTTCATGGGCACTACCAGCAACTTCTTTTGCAAGTATAAAACTTCTGATGGCGTTCCGAACCCTGCTGCGCAAAGCACCCCTGCCGAAGAGGCCATACTTTGCAGGAAAGCGTCGTTTTGTATTGGTTTTACTGAGATGTTTTCATGCTGGAAAGGCTGCTTGTTGTGTTTTGAGAAGACCTTCCACTCCACATGCTTAAAGCATGAGAGCTTGTTTATAATTTTATGGTCGTCGTGTGCGGGTAAATATACCGTGTAGTGTCCCCGGTTGCTTACCTCCAGCTCCCGCACTTGTTTCCGTATGATAGGGGTAAAGATGGTGTCGTCGAACCTGGCAAAGTGGAAGCCATACTGCGCGGTGGTAGGGGCATAGTTTTTCAGAATGAATTTACCCATGTGGTCTGTTACTTTTGGCTTTGGCACGTTTGGGTTCAGAACCGCCACCTGGTTGCTCAGCCCCACGCAGTGTTTTTTTGCCCGCATGCAGGCCCAGGCTGTTATAGGCTCAAAGTCTGAGATCACCAGATCATACTCATTTACGGGTAGCTGGCATGTTTCTTTATAAAAAGCCCTGGAGTTAGCTTTTACAAATGTCCTGTAAAAGTCTACGCCTCCGCTCTTCCCAAAAACAAAACCAAGTCCTTTCAGCCTGTACTTTACCGGGTAAGGCAAGCTGAGGTCTACCTGGCTGCCGCTCACCACGATGTCTACCTCACCATGTTTTTGCAGAGCCGGTACAATGTCCAGGGCACGGGTAAGGTGACCGTTACCCGTGCCCTGAATGGCATATAGGATTCTCAAGCTGATTTCAGGTTAAATTCTACCATCAGGCTTTGGAACAGTTGTATATTGGTTGGAACCAACTCATCATCCTTGTCCATGACCACGGCATCCAGGTTCTCCCGGAACTTGTACAGGCTCCACGCTCCTTTGTCATACTCCATGGCCGTTAGGTTCTCGATCCAGTCGCCTGAGTTGAGGTAGGTAACGCAGCCCTCGTTGTTGGTGATCTCGCGCAGCTCAGGTTGGTGAATATGGCCGCAAACCACATAGTCGTACCCGTTGGAGATGGCGATGTCGGAGGCCGTTTTCTCGAAGTTGTTGATGAACTTGACGGCGCTCTTTACCCGGTTTTTGATGTTGCGGGATATGTATACTTTCTCCCTGTTCAGCTTCAGGCAGAAAAAGTTAACCATGCGATTAAGCAGGATGAGCAGGTCATAGCCTTGAGCGCCCAGTTTCGCCAGCCACTTGGAGTGCTGCATCGTTACGTCAAACACATCGCCATGAAACATCCAGGCACGCTTGCCATCCAGCTCCAGCACCAGCTTGTTCACGATCTGGAAAGTGCCAAGCTTGAAGCCCACGAACTTACGAAGCATCTCATCGTGGTTGCCGGTGATGTAGTATACGTTGGTGCCTTTGGCGATGAGCCCCATCAGGTACTTTACTACCCGCATGTGCGAGGCAGGCCAATAACTTTTACTAAACTGCCAGATGTCAATGATATCACCATTAAGAATGATGGTATCGGGCTTTATACTTTTGAGGTAAGCCAGCAGTTCCTTTGCATGGCAGCCATAGGTACCGAGGTGCACATCGGATATGACAACAACCTCTACTTTTCTTTTTCTTGCCATACACTAGGCGTGGGTGAGTATAATTTTAGTCTCTGTTAAATTTAAAGGGCGAGTAGAAGGAGTGCAGCCTGTACAGGAGAATGTCTAGTAGCTTGCTTGTAATAAAGCCTGCAAGTGTTTTTGCCTTTTTCATTTTCGTGTGATTTAGGTTATACACCCCCTGGCTATAGGTTGTCCTAACTACGCTACTAAATTACGCATGTATTGTTAGCTGCAGGTTATGAGGAAGTTATGTTTTGGTTAAGATTGATTGAGTGGCTTAGGCATCGAGAGGTGCTATTATCGTTTTAGCTTTTATATGAAATACTTTTCATGTGAAGTTTTTGTGAATTTATCCTGCCGTATAGGGCATGAGGATTAATAAAAACATAGTACACCATTAATATTTGCGTAATCCACCAAACATAGTTTTGCAGGCAAAATCAACCAAAAAACTATGAGGATGAGAATCTTTACAATTTGCAGGTACAGCATGATCTGGGGCCTTGCCTTGCTGTGCTGCTTTAACGCTTTTGCGCAAACGCTCGCAGTTAAGGGAAAAGTAACAGATGAGAAAGGTCAGGGGCTGCCCGGCACCAGCATTGCCGTGAAAGGTACCGCCAACGGTACTATTTCTGACCTGAGCGGCAACTACAGCATTCCTGTAAACGATGAAGCGGCGGTACTGGTGGTTAGCTTTGTGGGCTACCTTACCCAGGAGACGAGCATCGGCAACCGCGAAACCATCGACTTCCAACTATTGCCCATTTAAGAATTAGCGCCATTTCTAAGTTTTTCAACTTCAATACCCTTGCATCGGGTACTTATTTAGAAACGCCATCAGGAGTAGGCATATTTGTAAGCTACCAACAGGGAAATTTCAGAAACCAGAATGTGTTAGTGGAGATCCTTTCGGTAAACTGGTTTGGTATAAAGAGGAGGTGCTTGCAAAGCCTATCGGAGCGGAAGCAGCTGTGGTGTGTCTGTCTCATAACTCCTACTCTACAGTACAGGTTGGCCGCTTTTAAGTGGAACGGGATGTTTTTACTGGAGCCTTTTTCAATCGAATGGTATAAATTATCGAACCAAAACAGCCGCTCAGTTTGATGTGGAGCGGCTGTTTACTCTGTAGCCCGAGGAATGGAATTATCGAACAATTTCCACAGGGATTTGGCGGCTTTAGAGGAGTGGCTGCAAGCGGGGGAAGTATCTTTTTGTCCATGTAGGGGAGCATACTCCAGCCGGAGGAATTTATCCGAGATGAACATGAGAACCTGATAAGAAACGTGAAAGTAGCCTATTCGGCGGTGCTTAACTTGAGATAACGCTGTAGCCGAGGCTTTTCTTCAAAATACTGAAGACCGAGCTGGTAGGCAGTCTGTATGAGGGTGAACTCTTTTCTATATTGATCAAGATTTGAATGGGAACCTGATAGGTAGCCCTTATCCCTGTTTTTTATAAATACTACCGTAGGGCTTGTACAACAGGAGCTAAAAAGCTTTTGTACACTTCTTATCTCAAAATGTTGGCAAAAATTCCCATACTAATTATTGATTTCTCCTGCCAACGTTTCTGCTTATTAATAATGTATATCTTGCAAGACCGGCTTTTAATTGAAGCTTTTAACTTCACATGGTATTTAGGATGGAAAGTTGAGAGTTCTTATACTGCAGGAGGACATTAAGGTGATTTCAGGATGGTTCCGATTTATCGGGGACCCGATCAGAATACTTTCAAGGCCTAAAGTTAATTCCCCTGAGATATTTTCTTTCACTTCAATCCCAAAGCTGTGGAAAAGAAAAGCACGCCCATGGAGAGCACGGACACCAAAAGGCAGAACCTGTTTGCTACACTAAAAGATGCCATTTTGAAGGTATTGCTATGCAACGGCGAGTTCCCCAAGAACTTCTGTACAGGTTGCTCACTTTATATTTATTTATAATAATTGTGCTTGCATGTCCATCGTCAAATAATGTTCTATCCATAACAGCAAGGCTGCTCTGATCTAAACTAAAACCGGCCTTGCTGCTTTCAAATATATTCATCAAAAATTTAATTGAAATTATAGCGACGCTACGGCACTATTATTAGCTATCATAAGAATGTAAACAGTTTACTTTGCTGAAGTAAGTTGTTTTGGTTTACTGTTTTGATCGGTTAGAGTATTCAAGAAAGCGATAATGTCTTTGATCTCCTGTTTCGTAAGCGAAAGGGCATCCGGTGGTAATGTCTGGTGCTCGAGTTGTATCCCTATGCCTGCGCCTCCGCCACGGTTGTAGAAATCCATCACCTCTTCCAGCGTAGTATAAACGCCATTGTGCATGTAAGGTGCCGTAAGGGCCACATTACGTAGCGTAGGTGTTTTAAAGAAGTGCTTGCGCGATTCTGTTCCGAATAAATTATACCTGCCCAGGTCCGGATCAATCTTCGCATTTACAGTATCCTTGGCTGCAGGAACACCTAAAAGCTCCATCTCTGTTTCGGTAAACTCAGGAGGTACTGTACCGTTGAAAACAGGTGCAAAGTGGCAGGTAGCGCATTTTGCTTTTCCCATGAACAAGTTAAAGCCCCTGATTTCCCTTTCTGTCAGGCTCTGCTCTTTTCCGCTGATGTTACGGTCGAACTTTGAGTTGAACGGCGAGAGACTTTTAATATAGCTGGCAATCGCATTGCGAATATTCACCTCTGTAGCGCCCTGCTCATATAGTGCTTCAAACTGCTGCTGATAAGTCGGTTTTTGCTTCACTACTTTGCTCATAGCCTCCAGACTTGTGTGGAATTCGGTTTCATTGTTCACCACGGCCACAATCTGTCCTTCCAGGCTACCGGAGCGCTTGTCGTAAAAGAAACCCCGCTGCAAACCTGCATAGCTCATGGTGGGGCTGTTACGTGTTTGGCCCACCGATTTTGCCATGCCGTCTGTGAAGGCAAGGTTTTCCTGATGGCAGCTTCCACAGCTCATAGTGCCGGAGATAGAAAGAGAAGGATCGTTAAACAGCTGTTTTCCCAGCAGCACCTTTTCAGTAGCTAAGTCACCTGATTTAAGATCGTCGAAGTGCTTTAGATTAAAGGTGCTATCCGAAAATAAAGACGTGGCCCCGTGGTTAAAGGCAAGGGTAAACGGAAACTCCACTTCCCAGTCTTGCTGCGTCTTTACCCAAAGCTCCAGCTGTGGGTGGGTGTGTTTCTTAATAAAGCTGTATCGATCAAAAGAAGCAAAGTCACCCTTCAAGCTTTCCATACTTTGATCCAGTTGCTGGTTCCATGCCTGGTAAAGTGCCTCATCCTTAAACTCGTGTTTAAAATAGCTCAGGTACCTTTTCAGTCTTTTATAGGCAAAGGCGCTTTCCTGCAGCGATGCCTCCAGCACCGGGGAGTCAAACCCTGTGATGCCGGTAAGTGCCACGCGGGCAATCCCGTTTCGTAGTATCCACAGAAAGTGGTATGCCTGGTAACTCTGTAGCTGTGTATTGCTGCGTATCAGCTTTAACCTGTTCGACATCAGCGCAGCATGCTTTGCTACTTCTGCCCTGTCAACGCTATCGGCGTAAACCAGCTCCTCCAGCACCTGGAAACCTGAAGGTTCTTTCTCTTTTATATCTGTTTGGTCTTCTTCCTCTACTTTTAAAATATTCGGCTGATTAAGGAAACGGAAATTTTCCGTGTCAATAAACGAAAGCACCAGCTCCGCATACTTAAAGTACATTCTAGCCTTCTGGTAGTGCTCGCGCATCGGCCTTATGACATCCTTGTTGTTACGGGAGGCACTGTTTTTGAGCTTGTCCAGAGCGCTGATACATGCTGAAAGATCGCTTACATAGAGCTCTTCCATTTCCTGAAAGGCTACCGTTGTATCAGCGGCTCTGTTGCGTTGGCTGCAAGAGTCTAATACAATAATGCAGGAAATAAACAAAGCAAAGAGGCTTATCATAAAATAAGCCTCTTTGTTCAATCTGAATCTACTAAACATTTAACGTAATTTTACCTTTCCAGGCCTTGTAGCAGGTATAACTGGCTTCCTTCTTTTGCGCTGTTTGCCACATCCGGGTTAGCCTTCGGATCCGTGAATGGAGTACCGTCCGCTTTTACCCAACCGTGGTTCTGAGTGATTACCAGGAAAGTGCCCGGTACTCTGATGATGTCAGAAATATCGATCATACCTGTAATCTCCCAATCATTATCTGTAGTGCCGTAACCTTTAGCGGCAGCGGCTACCTGATCGCACTCCAGTACTATCTTCAGTTCGCCAGTATTCAGGTTGTACTGGTACAGGCGGGCAAAGTGCGTTTTATCAGCATTGTCGTAGTAGCCATTTGGGTCTTCCTGAATGTAGGCGTAGTTTTCTGTCACTACAATGTTGTCCGGGCTATGGAAAGGCTTCGCTTTTCCGTTTGGGATGTCGCCATCCAGCACGCAGGTAATTTTACCGCCTTTTGTAGGGTCTGTATCGTTTAGCTGTACCTTATACACTCTGCCGTACACGGAACCTTTGCCTATCAAAGCATCCTTTTTTCTGCCTGTCACGGAAAAGTATATTTCGCGGTTGTTTTTGGCCGAACCTCTTCTCCAGTCAATGTCCTCAAGCCTTGAGAAGCCCATTACACCTTTGGCCTTCGCCTCAGCATCCAGCAGGTCGATGTTCTTCTCCGTCAGCTCCACGAACTCCACGTTATAGGCAACGCCTTCTTTCATGTCCACCTCGTAGTTGATGCCAGACGAGGTAACTTTCAGACCGTACAGTTTGCCACCTTCCAGATCGCCTCTGTTGCCCACATACATACCTAACTGTCCGGAAGGAACAGTATTGTCAGAGTGGTCATCGCCGATGAATACTACTGTCTTGCCCGGATAGGCATCTTTGCCGATGGCTACGGCGTTCTCTGTAGACCACTGTCCCATGGCAGTAAGCATTTTAGGCACTTCAGCACTAGCGGCATCCTTCAGCGGATTAGTTGAAAAAACTCCTTTAGAAGAGCCTCCCCACTCGCCACCGGACAGGTATACCGGACCAAAGCCGTGCTCTTCCGGCGTAACAAGAGTGCCTGAGCATTGCGCTGTGTTGGCGGTAGCAATCGCGTTCAGGATATACTCACCTTTTACAGGCTTCAGGTTTTTATCCAGTATAATGCGTGCGATAGAGTAGTCTGCCTCAATGTTGTTGATAAGCGTGAAAGTACCGTTGTTGTTTCTCATTAAACCCAAACCATCGGCCATAGAGCCATAAACGAAGTTTGGTGATTCAGTTAGTTTGTCTTCAGAAGATAGAAGCGGGAATACTTTTGCGTTTTTGAACTCAGGCGTAAGCGCCAGAAAAGATGGCGTAACAGAATAAGTTTTCAGGTCCCGTACTACAGAACCGATGGTTTCTCCGTCAAGGTCATCGTTTTTGTCGCAAGAGGCTAACGTAAGTCCCGCAAGTCCTAGAAGGAGTGCTTTTTTAGTGATGGTGTTGTTTTGAAATTTCATGTACTCGTGTTGTTTTAATGGAGGTATGCAGCAAAGGTAGAGTGGCACTATTACCTATTATTTAAGTACACATTACTATATAGTTAACTTATTTGAGTTACATTATCTCTTTGCTGAGATCAGTAACAGGTAAGAGACGTTACCTGTTGTCGTTGATGATGAAATAAGCATAAAGTGCATTTTAAGTTTATTTCTGTTAAACTTGATTTTAGCTAGGCAGCATCGATGCTAGGGAAGGTGTTGAGAAGGATCGGCTGGTAAATGTTGGAGAACTTTTCATAGCACCATTGCCTCAGCAGCACCATCTCATGTTCTTCAAGTGCTTTCAGTCCTTTCTTTAGCTCTTTCTCAAACAGCGTTTTGTCGAAGCTCACTTTCAGTAGAATTGTTTTGACGTAATCCAACATCGTTTAATTGCTCATTAGTTGTTCAATGCAAAGCTATGCTTTCAATGTTGCCTTAAAGAAAAGCGGGCTTTAACATACCATTAAACTAGTTGTTGCTTGTTTACCTTTTCTTAATGTGAAGAGGGTAAAGCTTGCGTCACAGCCTAAGTGCTATTAGTATAATTGGATTGGCAGCTAGCGTCTATTCGTGTAGTCTTCCATTAGTTTTTCATAGGTCACAAAGAGCTAACAGTCCAGTTATCAATAAGAGCCTGAGGCGTTGTTTTCCACCCCTAGTTTTGCAGCAGCTTCCGGAATGACCTTAGTAAGTTCCTCTATGGTAAAGGGCTTGGATATAAAATTATCCAAAATGAGGGTTCGTGGTAGCCTCTCAGCAGAACGTACTGAAGGTGCTGGTTATTTTCCTAGTACTGGTGCTGAGCGGCGGAAAAGCTGTTGGAGAAGTACTGGAATTGCTTTTGCTTATCACTCAGGAAAAGTAAAAGCAACCCACACTAGTGGAATGCTGATTAACGACAGAAAACTAAAGAGGATTTTTGTACGGAATGAACGTGGGGTATTGAAGCTACTAATACGCATGTGTGGAAAACTATGCTGCGAAAGTAGGGGAGCGTTTATAAAAAGCCTGCTATGTAACGTTATATAATCGTAATGTATGTTTGCTGTTAGGTTGAATGCCGTTTATGATGGACGTCCTTCATTAACTGCAGCTTTGATGTTAGCTAGCTGGCTCTATGATTTTGGGAACAATAGCACTCCTTAACCAAGTCGGTCCTGCTACTCATCAATTCCTGAACTTGTCTGACTTGATTGTAAAGGGGAAGAGGGTTTACAAGATCTTTAAATTTAATGAAGAGCATCAGCATATTTGCCTGCTGCAAAGGCAAGGCTTTTGAAAATCTTGTTCTTGTCCTGCATAAGTGCCGGCAAGTACGCGTGCCATTTCTAACTGGTGTTGACTGAGGTATTCCGGTCAAGCTGGTGGCTTTTTTCAAATCTGTAAAGACGTAACAGGGGGTTCTATTATCAACTCATACTTTATGAATGGCTTAAGCAGGAGTGCTTTCTATAGCTATTCGCTTTGTTTATTACCTCTACATTAGAAACGGCCATCAGCTCCTCCTTCCTTGAATAAAAGGCAATGAGTGCAGTTCACTCAGATAACCTACCTGCTCCACGCCTCTAACTCAGATTGTCTTTCAAGTGGTACTTGATCAGAGTGAACATTTTGAGAAGTAGTGGTCGTATTGGAAGCACATGGAAGATACTTCGAAGGTCAGCCTAAGGGAAGGCGGAGGGAGGAAGCTAGAGCTAATATAATGTTGTAATATCTGCTTAGTTCGTAAGAATTTTGTTACTTTGTACTGAACGATTGCTTAAACATTTGTTAACATTTCGTTTATATCATGAAGTTAACAGCGATTACAAATGAGAAACAACTCTACGCGGCAGCAGTTCGCATTGGGGAGTTGATGAAAGCAATGGGAGCAGAGGCTGAAAATGAGAAGAAGAGGCTCATGAAATTGCTTGTTGAGTTTGAAAACGGGGAGTTTGACGAGGTAAAAGGCAAATTGCATCAAAATAATTTACTGGTCAACGGATAGCGCTTTGGGTGCTGCTACACTTTGTATAGCACATCACCATACTGGCCATATGTTGTTTGAAGCTAGGATTAAGTTTACTAGGAATAAACCTTTGAGTAGAATCAGGTCTTTGGCTGAGAGCAGCTGTTAGATTTATTCTTTGAACTGTGTACTAACAAATATGTTATTCTTTAGATTCTTGGAATCTGCAATCATACTTCTAAACTTCTTTTCAGGACGAGGCAAGGTTCCTGGCCTGCCACCGTCATCTCATAAAACGGCCGTTATTTGAGACATAGAACGCCGCCCCATCACAACCTACATATTACTGCCAGCAGCACGGAGTCCAGATTTTTAAAATTCTCAAATTGCCGTCTCATGAATCAAAAACTTTTCCTTATATTTGAGACGAGTTACTGAGACAGATTATGAAGATAGGCTACGCCAGGGTCTCGACACAGGACCAAAAACTGGAGCTGCAGCTCGACGCGCTCACCGGGGCCGGCTGCGAGCAGGTGTACAGAGAGAAAAAATCCGGCAAGAATAAGGAGCGGCCGGAGCTCGAGAAGATGATCGCCCATCTCCGGCCGGGCGACACGGTGGTGGTGTGGAAGCTCGATAGACTGGGCCGCTCGCTCCGGGACCTGATCGACCTGGTGGCGGAGTTTCGGGAGCGGGGGGTGGACTTCGTCAGTCTTCAAGACGGCATCAATACGGCCACGCCCACGGGCCGGTTCACCTTCAACGTCTTCGCCTCGCTCGCCGAGTTCGAGCGCGAGCTCATCCGTGAGCGCACCAAGGCCGGGCTGGACGCGGCCAAGGCCAGAGGCAGGAGAGGGGGGAGGCCGCAGGGGCTCTCCAAGGCGGCGCTAGAGAAGGCCAATTCCGCCCGGATCCTGTTTGACACCGGCACCAAGACCGTGGAGGAGATCGCCCAGATTCTGAGTATCTCCAGGGCCACCTGCTACCGCTACCTGGCTCTTGCAGCAGAGAGCTAAGGCAAATTGGTAGCTCTATAGTATTCTCTCCAGGCAGCGCTGTCTCCAGGCACAGTGTCACCACTCCGTTGGCACCTGTCAATGGAGTGGTGACACAGAAGACTTAGCCCCAGACCAGTCCTTAAGACTCGGGGGCTAAGTGAAAAGGACTGGCTTAAGTTGATACAGCGGGGCTTTGAAAGTGAAAGCAGGTGGGCATTGCTGTGTGGTAGGAATAATGAACAGAGGGCTCCGGTATAACTTCCTTTCTACAGGTGGTGCAATAGGCCGCTAGCTACAAGCAGGAGAGGCCCCCCTTGTTAAAGGAGCCTCTCGGGAGTCACAGAAGTAATAGGAGTCTGACTTCTGGCACTTTCCTTAACGGGGCCATAGGAAATGGTTTAATGGGCGGTGCCGGGAATGCGTGCTACACCATCTGCGCTAATTAGTAAGCCGGGGAAAGAGAGAGCCTGCGCCCTCAGGGGACTCTGTTAAAAAGTAACTCACTCCCCTTTGGGCTGCGGTCTTTGGCGGAGGGGCGGCAAGCCGCATACGATAGTCCTTTGCCAGCTTGCAGGCAAGGGGAGTGTACCGGCCGGCCAGGCAGGCGCTATGATGGAGACGCCCTTTGCCGACCGGTGCCTCTGGGAAACTATGTCTCCTCTATAACGGTCTACAGCCCGGCCTGGTTTTGCTGCCGTGCCTGGCAAGGCTATGGGCGCTCGTTTCCCCGGACCCGGCCCAAGGCCTTCGAGTGGGTTCCTGAAGTGCCGCCGCGCCAGCGGCCACGGGAAGGCTTAGACTCAGTCCCTCCTCTTCCTCCCGCCGCGGTGCCGGCCAGGCAGCCGCCTGTGCTTTAGCCTGGTACCGATCAGCATAAAAGTCCCCACCAGTACAGCCTTTGGAGCAGTCCCACCTGTGCCCACAGCGCCCGCACTATTATCATAGGCCTTTGAACCCGGAAATATCCCAAAGGGCGGCCTCGTCGCAAAGTCACCTGCCCCCCCGCTTGCCGATGCCGGAATAGTTTAAACTATTTCGGTACAGCAAAAGCCGCCTTCCCGGCGCGCTATCGGCGTCTGCCACAGATTGCGCTCTGGAAAGAGTGTAATATTTGTTAATTAAATTATATGACTATTAAAAATAATTATATTTATATGTAACTTTAGACCAACTCTGTCTGTATTAGCTGTTTATATGTTTAATCATTAAAATTTTAGTTATTATGAAAAAAGTTACATTACTAGGTGCTTTGGTAATTCCTGCATTACTGGCCGTAGGCTGCACAGAAGAACAGGACGCAGTAGCTCCTATGAGCGCCTCTAACGTATCGGAGGCAAACGGCGCGCCGAGCGGTGCCCACTACACCCTTAATATCATTGGTGTGCCCAAAGGCAAAACCGCCCCGATGGACGGCAACAGCGGCCACCGCATTTTCGTTGACCTAGAGGGAAACACGAAAATTAACCTGCAGAACGCGGACCTCACGGACGGCGCGTTCCGCGTGCTGGACGCCAACGGCACGGATAGTGACGGCGCATTGTTCCAGTTGCCGAGTGCTGACCTGGACAACGACGGAATTACGTCATACTCGGTGTATGCGCGTGCGTTGGGCAAGCCGGGCGGCTCGTCTACCATGACCACCTGCGCCACCGACCCGACCACAGGGGAGGATGTGTGCAGCCTGGAGTCGCTGGTGAGCCTGCGCGAGAAGGGCGGCTCCAAGTTCACGAACGTGTCAAGAGACCTGCTCTACATCTACGCCGACCTGGAGAATGACAACGTGGATGGCGTGGTGCGCGTGCCGCTGTTTGACGACCGTTTGGAGGACTACTACTGGAGCTATGACAACAACGGCTTGAAGGTGCTACAACTGCGCTTCTACGACGTGCCGACTAACGTCAACTAAACTATCGCGTTAATTTGTTTCATAATTGTAAATGTAAGCCGCTGCCCATTGGGTGGCGGTTTTTTATGCTGGGTTCGGTTAAGTGGCGGGAGACAGGCATAGCTAGTGGGTCAGCGGGCAGTGTTGTCTGAAGTCTGAGGGGTAGGGTACTTGAATCACATGTCAAGCTGTCTTTCTTGATTGAGGTATACCCGGGTCAAATAACACCAGGCTCCACTGCTTCCTTTATCGAGTTCCCGTTGGAAGCAAGCCCCACTGCCAACTGCTTGAATGGATTGCCAAGTACGCATTTGACCGACCGATCCGAAACCTGAAACTGTGTCCAAGGCTGCCATCTTAGTCTCTCCGGCTGCATGGAGCACGCCAAGATTGGCAACAACCCAAAGTCTATGGAGCGATTGGTCCTTCCAGTTATTTTTAGAAACCGTAGCCTTCTGTCTGTAGGTAAAGTCATGTTTGGCGCTCCTGCTAGAGCTGAAAACGGGCTCGCACCGGCTAGTGAGGACATATTAGTTCCCCGAAAAGCGCGGGGTGCCCGGGAGCAAACTCCCGGGCACCCCGCCTTAATAAACAGCCTCACTGCTTATCTTTTCTGCTTATCTACTCTTTTTTAATAGTTTCACCGTTTGCGCTCCCGATCCGCTGACCATACGGGCCAGGTACATGCCTTCAGCCATGGCCCTGCCGTTTACCTCGATCTGGGTGACTTCGCCCGCCTTTGCTGTGCCTGCCTTCAGCTGACGGATTAGGGTTCCCTTCATGTCGTAGAGGTTGATCTGGTAGTTTCCGTCCCGCTCGGCTTTGAATTCAAGCGTTACATTCTCTGAGAAAGGAATCGGGTAGGCGGTAAGCTGATCCTTTGCTTCGGGCTGCTCTTTTGTTTGGAGAGTGCCGGTGGCTTGGGATGTCAACCCGCTGGGCACCTCGCAGGCAGTGGCCTCGGATATACACTCACCGACTGTCGCTGTGACACTGTACCCTGTGCCAGGCACTCTGTTAGCGAAGATCACCGGTTGGCCTTCCTGCGCTACGATGCTCTGCTCGTTTAGCTCTCCCGATACCAGCTCTATAGAGTTCTTAATGGTGTAGGTGGCGCCTGCCTCTGGGTTGTTTACCTCTACGCTGAAGGTGGTCTGGTAACACTCAGGCGCAATGTAGGTGACTGACGGTCCTGCTGCCGATGGGTTCACGGTCAGGTCATTCTCTGCCACGCCCACGCATCCGCCGTCGGCGGCTGCGCCCACGAGCTTGGCGTAGACCGTGTTTCCGGTGGCCGACTCATAGTTCTCCGGGTCCGTGATCGGGGAGGAGAAGGCACCAGTGGCCGGGTCGAAGGCCTCGTACCAGCCCTCTATGCTGGCGCCGGTGGAGCCCACTACCGTCGTGTTCTCGGCCGTCAGGTCAAAGACGGCGGTTGTGCCGCCGATGCTACTGGAGCAGAGCGCCTGGGAGGTTGCTGTACCGACCGGCTTGGCATGTATGATCACCTCTACCGGTACCTTGCTGCCTTCGCACCCTTCGGATGTTACCTGTGACACGTAATATTTTTCATCGAAAACGCCTGCCACCGCTGTGCTTGGTGTAGGGGCTCCGGAAAGCAGGGTGTAGGTGCCGTTTGTTCGCTCATACCATCTCAAGGAAACGCCATTGGCGCCCAAAGTTGCGGTCAGCGGATCGGCCGCATCGCCCTGGCAGTACGCCACATCATCCGGAATAGGCGTTCCTGGCTCCAAAATAGTGAAGTTGAAGAGATTGAAGTCCTTCAACTCGCTGGTGTAGGAGCTGGACGTGCGAGTCTTCACAAGCATGGTGGCCTCCGGGTCACACACACTTTCTCCTACAAGCCCAAGCGCTGACAGGTTAACCCCGCCCTCCACGAATTGCAGGGCCAGAGACGTGTTCGAAAGGGCGCCGTCACCAGAGAAGGCGGTGTTCGCACCGGCTGCGTCCACGTTCTCACCGTTGGTGACGATGAAGGTGCTTCCGGCCGGCGGGGTGATTTTCACCCACGAAAAAATGGTCTTGTTGCCTTTCGTAGATGATTTCCACTCATACACGTCAACAACCGGCTGATTGCCTCCTTTGGAAAAGTCCACGACAAACAGGGCATCCCCTTCTTGGCCAGAGCCCGTATCCTCCGGGGTCCGGCCGCCGGTTAAAGCGCTTGCGTTACCCGTCAGCATGCCGTTTGCCATAGCGATGCCTTTTTGGCTGTACTCAAAGTCCAGGTAGCTGGTGCCGTCCACGGAGCGCGTTTCCGCCCCGAAGAACAGCCAGATGTCATTGCCAATCTTTTTGGATCTGACGTAGATGTTTGTCAGGTCGTTTTTCTGCGGGGTGCTCGGGCTGGCTGTCTCGATCGTGTAGGGAGACTGCAAAGGACCGATATAGTCACCGTTTTTGTTACTGGATCCTCTGAACACCTCTTGCTCTGTGTAAATGAGGGGCGCCGCGTTACCGCTGTTTCCGTCTACGATCCAGCTGGCATTTTCATCGGCTACCGAGCTTCTTCCAGGGATAATCAGGCCGGCGTTTGCAGGGTTTGGGTCTGGCTTCAGGACCGTTCTCCAGTCCTGCAGGCCCATGGCGTTTCTAGGGAAGTTTGCGTCTATCTCAAAGTCGCCCGCCGTGCCGGGGGATCCGATAGGGGCCCCTTGCCCTGAGGCAGTTAGTGGGGCAAGGAGAAGAGTGCCAACTAGTAACACCATGGTATAGCACCACAGGTGCTATTTCTTGGAGAGAACGTGTTCCGCCCTGCTCGTGTGACATGAGAATTCTTTCATAGCTGTAAATTTTTTACAAAAATTCAATCGATTTATTGGGGTGTGCTGTTCCTAGCTAGGTGTGACCGAGGATGGGAATGAGTAAGGCAGCAGGCTGTTGCGCCGCAGTTGCTGTTTCGGAAGCCCTGGAGCCATTTAAGCTCCGGCGAGCTAAGGAGGCTGTGCAAGCAGGCAATAGGAATTCCGGCCTACCTTTCCTGTGAGGCAGGGATTTGTCATATGAGCTTTTTTAGCTATCGTTAGAAATTTGGCTCAAGAGGGTAAACTAGAGTCACAAGTGTATGAGTGTGTAGAGTGCACCGGGTGTTGGGGCATGCAAAAAAAAAATGGAATTGGGGATCGAGTTTCCAAAGAAAAAGTCACAAGTGCCATTATTCGGCAGGCTCAGGAGGATAGCCTGCTTCTTCACCTTCAGTCATTGCAATTGACTAAAGTTACAGGGGCTCTAAGCTGCTGTCGCACCGATAGTTACTTTCTTGTAATGACCATTTAACGGCAGTCTTACATTAGCTTACGCAAGAGAGTATAATATGTATAAAATTTATGAATTATTAAAGTGAAAGAGGGTAAAATAATAGTGAATAGTGTATTATTGGGGTATTAAGAAGTAGGCAAGGGTGAAATGCCTCAATTTCCATCTTGTAGGCCTCCAAGATTGAAAGCAACTGCTGGTGATTTCGAAGGTGGTTTAATGAACTTGGGGAAAGCCCTCTGCGCCGGCCTTCTGGTTAAAGCAAGAGGCGGCGCCGGCGCCGCTCCCTGCGTTGTGAAGAAAGTGTTTTCAACCGGTATTAGTCGTTTCTATCCCGTGCGGTTGTCGTGATGTTGTTGTTGGCATCGACGGTAATGTCATACTCATAGCACTCGCTCATTTGCACACTCTCCACGAGTTCGGCTTTGTCCACCGTGACGGTGAAGGTGACCATGCCCGCCCCGTACCCCCTATAGTCGGAGGAGGCGCCGGCGGGGACGTTGTTGAGGTTCTCGGTGTTGCCCCCTGAGGTCTTTATCTGGACGCTGGCCTCACCGGTGCCGTTGTTGAGAATCCTTGCGCGCGGGTTTTCGCTGTCGCACTTGTCGCAACTGCTTAGCGTGGCCGAAAGCGCTATCAGCGCCGCCAGAAATGGAATTTTTTTCATATATATGCTTTAATGGTTTCCTGCTAGCGGATTTTCGGCTGCGCCCCGCTTTTGCCATTGGCGCAATCTTTCGTGTTTTAATTTATATAAGTATAGTACAACGCAATGTTTGTTAATAGCGCACTCTTGGGAGCCAAACCACTACAAAGGTATATTTTTAATCACAGAAAGCCCGAAGGCTCAAACATAGGGATAAAGGGCGCCATTTGCAAGCGGTTGCTGCCGAACATGCGCCATGCCTCCAGAGCCAGCCAGCCGTGCTCTTAAAGGAGCTTTGCATTGTCGACGGCCGCCCCTAGGCGTAGCAACCTCTGCTTTCACCTGGCAGTATTTCTCGGTTATTTTCTGTCCTTCCCGCTTGCATGGAAGGCTGAAAGAGCGGGCTGGGAGGAATCGACCGCCCGTTTCGCCAAGATGTGGGGCCCTCAACGTGCCCGTTGATAGCAGAGGCTTCGGTGCTGATGTGGAAGGCCGTTCAATGCTAATCCTCTTTTGGTCACTCGACACTACACGTCCTGGAGCATGTTTCACGAAATCTCCCTTTCACGAGAAAGACACGCGTGAGTGCTGTCAGATATTCAATCCATGGCGGTGACAAGGGCTCATAAGGAGTCTCTTGTCAGGAGGCTTGCGCAGGTTCTTGAAAAGTAGAAACTGTGCCTCAAGCGAGTATCTGCCTTTGCCTGCTTAAACGGCAATTCTTAGCTTCTTGGCCTCCTCTTAGACTTTAACATGGTGAGATAGCCAACAGTAACAGTAATACTGGTATTATGTGAGCTGACACTATTATCTTCGGTTTTGAAAGTACTGTTGAGGCTTCTTGTTAGCCTTCCTTCTAAGCTAAAAGCTCCGAAAGATGTTTTCTGAATTAAACCTGCTCCAAGGCATAGCCCTAATTGATATGGCGTGTCGGTTTCCTTCGGGTAGTGTTCAGAGCTATCGTCTCCTTCATCAAAAGCAGGTATTTTGTCTCCGCTCGAAACCAAATATCCAAGGCTCGGGCCAAAGTTCAAATTAAAGTTTGTGTTTCTTCTCCCGAGGGTGATATGTGTCATAAATGGCAGCTCCAAGTAGTTTATTCTTTTTCTGTAGCTTCGCGTTGTGTCGACTCTCTCTGCGAAGTCTCTTTGCGCTAGATTGAGCTCCAACTGAACTCCTAACTTTGGCTCCGAAACATGTCTCAAAACTATTCCAGCTGAATATCCTTGGGCCCATTCCTGTGTAGATGATCCTAAGCTGTATTTTGAAAGGTTAATGCCTGCCTTGAGACCTACCATAGTTTCAGGTGAGAATTCTCCTTGGGCATGAGCCGTTATAGCAACGATTAATAGTAGCAAAGCCGTAAGTCTAAGAGCCTTCATGAGTATCATTATTTTTCTTATAACAATTTCAGCAAAAAATACAGGGACAGTCACTCCCTCTGAGTCCCTGCTATCAAGCACTGCGAAGTTGATCTATCTGAATTTTTAGTTCTATTCAAATTCACTATCTGCCAGCTTTAATCTGTAGTTAACCCCTATCTGTATCATGCGGTGTGCTCCATCAAGCTTTCCCGTGTTTGCCCCTCCTGAGCTGTGATGATCCCTATGCTCCATTATTACTTTGAAACCGTGGCTGTAGCGGGTCTCAACGCCCATTCGCCGTGTAACCCTGTACTCTATGCCCAGCTCAGCTGAAACATCAAATCTGTTGTAATACTCCGTAATGTCATATGCTCCGCTGTCTAACCTTGTACTAGCACTAAGAAGGTAACCTACTTGCGGACCAATAATCAGGAAAAGGCGCTTAGCGGGGCTTAAACCATGATACCAACCTACCGATGCATAGTGGAAAGAGGAGACTGCACCACTTGGCGACAAGGTGGAAGGGGGATATTTATTCCCCTTCTCAGAGTAGAGTAGCTCTGCCCGAACAAATCTCTTTTCTGTCAGACGTACCTGAGCAGAAACTCCCCCAAAATAGCCAGGCTTCAAACCATCAGTTTCTGATTCTTCTCTGTCTAGCGCAATCTTTGATAAGTTGAGGCCTAGCCTTGTGTCAATAGTGACTTGAGCGTAACTATTAGAGCCAACTAGCCCCATCACCAGTAAAAGAATTTTTATTCTCATTTGTGGGAATGCTATAAAGGTGTTTTAAAACAGCTCTTTGGCCTACTATTTCGTGGTCTAACAGAACTGTCATACGGCTTTCACTAAAATGCCTAATTATACATTTATAACCTTACTTCCAAGCTGTAAAATGTGCATTTCTTTAATGGTTAAATGTATAGTATGTTACCTTTTATTGTTTATTTGCCATATAAATATTGATTTATCTTATTTAGAGCTGCATTTCCACTCTCGTAGCCATTTGTTAATCATGTTACTCAGAAGCTGAAATATTCTCATTTCTTTATTAAAACATATGTCCATATTTACATATAAAATTTAAACTAAGAAATATTCTGCTATGAAACACTTTTTCCTATTTCCAGCACTCTGCGTCCTCCTGATTCTGGCATCACCATTGAAGGCACAGAAGCATGAAACTCTTTATTGTTCAAGCGAGCCCGACACCTACATACTTGTGCCAAACGTTTCACACTCAATAGTGCCTGACATTTATTGCGGAAGCACCGCTGAAGTGGTATTCACTATATATACCTATGCTGAGCCCAGCTCTTATGTTAGATCACAATACGCCTCTTTTATCTGGCCGCAGTCCTTTGTGCTGCCCAATGGATGGCAGTTTGTAAAGGTTGTGTATGTAGGAAAGGAAAGTTCTAATGGCTTAGATTTTTACAAGTACAATATACATCTGAAACCTGATGCGTATACGGGTGGGGCTGTAACCTTCAGGAAAGTGTTTAAATGCTCTGAAACGGAATACCTGTACGCTCAGGACTATACTGTTAATATTACCAGGAAAGCCTATACTCCGCAGCTTTCCGCAACTGCTAACTCACTTACTGTCTGTGGCAGTCAGAGCCAAACCGTAAGTGTTGTGAACCCTCAGCCAGGACACAGCTACACATGGACCTCCACTAACTCTAACACACAAGTAGTCCCTTCTGCTGACGGGCTTAGTGCCTCAATTTCAGGTATCGGATCATTCCAAGTGACAGCTTCCGCATGTGGCTCTGTAAGCAGCCCTTATGTTGTTAACGTTTATGGCGTATCGAACCCAGGCTCGATATTTGCAGAAAGCCTTATTAGGAAGATTCAATGCTCCATTGATGAAGTTCCCGGAGCGAGCAGTTACAACTGGTACAAAGACGGCGTAAAAGTCATTTCGAATGGATCAAACTTAGTCAGCTTTCCTGTTTATGATACAGATTGTGGAAATTCCTTTTATATTCAAGTAGAAGCGGTGTTCGATGGCTGCGGGGTATCCAGCAGAAACACCACATGGGCGACTTATGAGTGTGAGGATGGCAAAAGCCTAAGCTACTCTGTTCAGGTTTACCCTAACCCGGCGACAAGTAAGATCACAGTTAAGGCTCTGGGTAAAGATAGGGCGCTCGAGGCAAGGCTGTACGACCAATATGGACAATTAAAGAAGGTCGCTTCTTCCGACTCAGGAGATTTTGAAATGGGAGTGCTGGACTTACCTGATGGCACTTATTACTTACACCTCATCAATAGTATCAAGACATACACCCAACAGGTGATTATAAAAAAATAGTTGACTAGAGCCGGGGACATTAGACGTTGGCTTAGATTCTTTACAAAGAGCATTGGGACAGGGTTTTCACCTGATGGCCCAATGCTCTTTGTAATATGCAGGAGCATGAATACGAGCGCCCGCTTTGCTACCCTTGTAGGCAGTGTTGTTTTCTTACTCTGACTTTTCAGTTAGGACCTTACTTGGTTAGTTCTGCAGACTTGTGCCTGCTATAAGTGGAATGACAGAATGAGTACTGTGAAGCTGCACTACCAAAAACACTCCAATGCTTGGTGCTTGTTACTTTTCAATTAAAGACACACTTTGAAAACGATTCAAGAAAATCTCCCTTATTTGAGATGGCTCCCTACGCAGGCCTGAGTAGCCGACTTAGGCAAGTTTAAGGCCAGAGGGATAAACCCCAGGTGCATTAGGTTATGTGAGCACGTATCCTTTTGATCCGTTGTTGCGGCTTTGCAGACATACAGGTTAACGAATTGCGTATTTATATGCGCGCAACTAAAACGGAGTTAACCCGATAACCTGCTTTTCTGCCATGCTCCGCCGCGGCAGACACAATGCTCTCCTTTGCAGTGGGGAATGCCGGCGGCTTGGGCTTCTCAGGATTGGATACACAGTACTCTCGCCGCCTGTGCGTCTAGTGCTGCCATTCCTGTGGGGTATGGTAGGCCCAGTTCTTTGCCTGGATCTCCCTTATCCTCTCCAGTTGGCCGGCGTAGACTACTGCCTTGCTCTTCTCCTTGCACAGCTGCAGTACGCGCTTGAATTCTTTGTAGTCTTCAAAGCCCAGCACCGCAAAGCCTGTCTCTAAAGCAACGTATTCCATGTTTCTTGCAAAGAGAAACTTTTTTTCTGTATATTTGTTGTCAATATGACAACATGTTTTTACCTTTGCCGTATTAAAGTTAAAGAGGAAATGCATGTATTAAGTAGAAAGACAATATTGGAGTACGCTAATAGGCACGCCGCAGCCAAGCAGTACCTTCTCGCGTGGCACAAGACCACCGAAGCGGCACAATGGAACTCCGTTAACGATATGCGCGCCGATTTTCCGAGCGCGGAAATGGTTGTAGATGGCAAGGTCGTGTTCAATATCAAAGCTAACGACTATAGGCTGGTGGCGTTGGTGGGATTTGGAAGCAAGAGAGTATTTGTCCTGTGGATTGGCACACACGCCGAATACGACAAAATCAGAATAGAAGACCTCTAATTGGAGAGGCAAAGCCAAATAAATTAGTAGGCTATTGGAGCCTTTACTTTAAACTTAGTCGGCGAGAGAGAAGCCGAAGCGTTGCAAGAAATAAGAAGCATGAACATTCACTTAATCCATAACGAATCCGAGTATCACGCAGCTCTTAAAGAGATTAGAAACTTGTGGGATGCTCCAGAAGGAACCCCGGAGAGTGAGAGATTGGAGATTTTAACTCTGATTGTTGAGAAATACGAAAACGAGAAGTATCCTATAGAGGAACCGGACCCGATCGAATACATTAAAATCCGCATGGAGGAACTTGGTTTAAACCAGGAAGATTTGGTTCCTTACATGGGTAATAAAGGTAATGTGTCGAAGGTGATGAACAGAAAACGCGGGCTTTCGCTCGAGATGATCCGCAATCTGCACCGGGGGTTGAGATTCCCGCTGGAGGTACTGATCGCCGAGCCATCGGTGTAACATAATAAACAGCGATAATGGAATCCACGGCACAAGCTGCCGTGGATTTTCGTTTTGCGGGCCCCTCTTTTATTCTTGCTGCAAAGGAGCTTCAGAGCGTCGTAAGAGAAGCAAGCCAAGATACCAAGAATTAGGGGTGATGATGCTGTCGCCATAGGCCTCTACTAGCTTTTAGAGTATACACCAGAACAGCGGCCCGCCCTCTCGTCAAAAAACGCGCTAAGTAAATTCCCCGGCGTGAAAATGAACCCTCCTAAGGCTCACTTCTGAGTAGCCGCAGGATTGCTGTGTATCTGCGAAAACATATGCCAACACAGTACGTATTTCCCCGTCTAAGTTAGTGTTGCTGTGCCCTACTTTTTAGTGGCTCCGAGGCAGTTGACAGGTGCGATCAAAATGTGCTTCTCGCTGTGCTCTGTTGAGTATAGGAAAACACTGCATTTTCACCTTATAGGGGCTTCTAAAGACAGAGTGGCAAACAGGGTATTTTAGCTTAGTAATATAGCGTGCATTTCTCCCGTGAAACAGGTGTTAACTTGATACCAAAAATCAAAGCGTGCTTAAAAGCGAAGGCATTGCTTTTGGCATAGGTAAGACACGTAAAGCCAATAAGTTACGCAGCTGGTTTGTTCTTTACCTTTTGCGCGTAAAACCATGTCTCTAAAGCTCTTTTCTAGGCAATTAAAATTCGTCTGTTGGAGGCTTCGTTTTTACACGCGTATTTGTGTGTCTTTATAGAGTACGGACGCGCTGCAATTCCTGCTGAAGCAGCCACTCTTAAAACTGATAATTAAAACCTCAAAATTTATTGCTTCACTGCGCGATTACACGCGCGGAGCACTGCACCGGATCATAATCTGCAGCGATGTATTTCGTGTAGTACGTGGAGACGCAATAAAACGCGCACAGCAATTAGTAATGGTCCATTTCTTGAGATAAAGCCAACACTAGCACCAACAGAGATTTAAACCGCATAAGCCCTCTCACTAATATTCTAGCCCAGGGCAATGATTACAAAGAAAGTGGAGAGCATCTGTGCCTACGCACATAAAGTGATTAACTGAATAGCGGGCAGGGGTCAAACGGAAATTATCTTGGAATTCCATATATTAGATAAAATATATATGCATAGAAGAAGCATAATTGAATATCTGCAGTATTAGTGCAGCCAATTAGGTTGGAGCACTGAGCTGTTTACTACTTAAGCGTTTTTGTAATGAGGGCTAGTCAAAAAGAGTACGTTGGGTACAAAGATCAGAGAGATGCGCTGTTTGTCTTTGGAGCTGGCGCATCAACCGCAGACGGGGGACCATTGCAGAGAGACCTGTTACCTCATATTTTAAACACGAAGCATGAGCGATCAGCGACTGTTGAGTTGGTGAAGAGGTTCATTGAGGATAACTTTGATGTTTCTAGTGGTCACTATCCATCACTAGAATCTATTTTTGGGTTTCTGGATTATTTTATCTCAAAGCAGGAGAGCTTGGGAAAGGGCTATACGACCGCAAGCATAGCTTTCGTTAAAGAGGCCTTGATACGCCTAGTTCATTATAGTATAGACGGCTGTAGCAAAAGCAAGGGGGTGTACAAGAGGTTCTGGGAGGTTGTTGCAAATACAAACCGGAATATTTCTGTGCTGACGATGAACTATGATACACTACTAGACGAATCCTTCGACTTTCTTTACCCTGATAAGGCAGTAATCGACTACTGTCTAAACTTCATGAATTATGAGCATTACGATAGGATAGAAGCTTTTAATTGGTGGGATAATCCCAGAGAGCCTATAACCGTTTGGGAAGGGGGGGATCCGCGTCCAATAAAAATAATGAAGATCCACGGCTCCCTCAATTGGAAATATTGCAACTGCTGCAACCAGGTCTTATTAACACCCTGGGACACGAAAATAAGTTTAGAATCACAAGGCTTCAAAGGGAGAACCGGAAGAAGCTGCGAAAATCCAGAAAGCATAGAGTATGATTTGAGATGCCCGATTGATGACACGCTGTTCGACACCTTTATTGTTCCCCCTTCTCACATAAAAAACTTAAGCCACCCTGCGGTTACTAAGCTTATGGACGAGGCTGCAATTGAGATAAGGAAAGCAAGTCGAGTTGTGTTTGTCGGCTATTCATTCCCGGAGGCTGACGTTCATGTCAAAGCACTGTTCAAAAAGAATCTTACAGATGGAGTTAGTATTGAAGTAGTTGATCCTTTCCTTAACAGTCAATTAGAAGCAAACTACAGGAGCTTGAGTAAATCGGTGAAATTCGTCAAAGCGCATTTTGAGGAATACATTGGAAATGGGTTGGAAGCGGCGTTGAAATAAATTATCGAGTGGTCACTACACATCACATTTTATAGAACCGCTTAAGCCTTCCTCTATGAGTGATCCAGCTTTTTAGTTTATTCTCTCCTCTTAATATCTAAACATTCCCTCTCTTATAAGGTTCAATTCCTTTTTTTTAGCTTGATCATTAACCTGATTAACTAAATAAGTTAGCTAAACTGATTTTATTATCTATATATTTAATTTAAATATTATTATATTTAGAGTGTCAATAAAACCTTTTAGCCATGGAAATTAGTATTTCATCTAAAAGAGCTTTAGTAGCTAAGGCTCTTTTATCATTGTCAAAAATTGACTTTGAAATGTTGAAGCTCAAGCTTCAAGATTCAGAAGAAGGGCTTGGTTGGTCGCCTGAAGAATGTGACATTGCTGAGTTAGATTACAAACGCTTCTTAGCGCTTAAGTATGCCTATCCTGATGAAGAAGTAGTGCCTAATCAGACAGTAGACAAATTTTGGCATTACCACATCCTTGATACGAAAGCATACGCCCGGGACTGTGAGCAAGTGTTCGGGTATTTTGTTCACCATTTCCCTTATTTTGGTATGCGCGGAGAACAAGATTTACGTGATCTGCACATAGCATTTGCTGATACAACTGCGCTTTATATGCAGCACTTCGGTGAGGGATATGACAGTGCCAAAGGTGGTGGCCGCGGAAAATGCAGAACAGCCTGTAAACCGGTAAAATGCAAGTGATTTCAAATCAGAAAGCCCTAACAAATAGGGCTTTCTGATTTAAAATTTAATAACAAATCTTAAAGACATTCATAGAAGCCTGTGCTTCTCTAAGGAAATGGGGTCTACAGCAGCACTGCCCCGGCTAAGCTCCCTACAGGTAGAATTGATGCGGTGTTCAAAGCCAGTCACATCGCTGGAGTGTGTGGTGCTTATATTGCAGAAACTGAAGCAGGGGCTAAAGGTGCCACTAAGGCAGTTGGTATTGGTAATAGCAAAAGCTGTTGGAGCAAATCCAGCAAGTGCTTAGCCTTTAGCTGGTTGGCCTGTGCCTGGTGCTTTTTTATAACCTGGTAGGTAGAAGTCCAGATGGTATCATAGTCCCAGGTGCTCGCTGCGTTCTCCACGGCAGCTACTGTTTCCCCGCGGGTTCTGGTAGCGCAGATGATGATGTCACAGCTATAGGAGCCGGCAAGCTTTTGCAGTCTTTTCTCTAGCCCGGTACCCGGGTCACCCATGCTTTCTATCCCGATCACGATGCCTGCTATTTCTATGATAAGTTGAAAATCGCCATCAACGGGTACTTTGGCAGGTATAGGCTTTATGGCCACGAAAGTCGGGTAGGAACCAAGAAGCAGGTTAGCCAGTTCACGGATGGTCTGTGTTTTTCCCTTGCCGCTGGCATGGCTGATCGCTAGAATAGTTTTCATAGAATCTTCTATAGTGAATAATGCCGGAAGATAGCTAATGCCATTGGAAGACCAATGGCATTAGCTAAAACACCTAAACAGCTCGCAAGCGGCTGTGCCTTACCAGGGGATGTAGTCCGGGTCCTGGCTTTTTTCCCGAATGTGACGAATACGTTTGCGTATACTGACAATCTGCATGTCTACCTTAGATTGCTCCTCCTGCAAGAAATACCGCTCACGATCTGTCAGCTTTGTCTTGTCTGCATTTCTATCTGCTAGGTACAGATCCTTCAGACTTTTGTAATAGTGCTCGTATTCCTGAATGCGGAGCGTATGAAAGTCAATCACCTCTTCGAGTGCTCTTGGGTGTTCCCCACTTAGATGCTTCTCACCAAAGGTATCGTCCGGATCTAACTGCTTCCGTTGCTCACGATACGGATTGAAGTACACCAGGCGCAGGTCTCTGCCTGATCCTATGAGCATCGGCTCCATGCCTTTTCTGCCTTCCACATCCGGCGAAGTTCCAGCTGAAATCTTTGGCATGTCCGCTTCCCGCTTTGCCTTATTGGCATAGACCCTGCACTTATCCGAGCAGTAAATAGCGCGGGGTTTATTTGCCCAAAAGCTTTGAGTACAATAGGGACATACTTTCTTATAAACAATCGAATTCACGGGAAACTCTTCGCGGCTGTATTTGGGCATAGGGGTAAAGGCTTTTCTAATAATTTAACGAATTACGTAATTATTACAGATTAATTATATAGTATTTATGGAATTATTTCAAAATAGCAGTACATAATATTCATACACTTTTTCAGTTTAGCCACTATTCATATGGTTAGCAGAAATGAATTAAACTCAATGTATTAGTTTATAACAGTTAGAAAGATAGTTAAAAACGAATATTACTTAAAGTAATACTTTAAGTGCGATTTGATTTGCATAAGCTGATGACCTGAGCCTTAACTGTCGTGATTTAGAGCACACCTTTACAAACAGATAGGAGTGCCTTTTGCTTTGAAGAATTTACTAACTTCACGCCTGCGCCTGCTTTTACTTTGGCAAGGTGGCTACGGTGTTAAAGATGGAAAAACTCACAACGTACTGGGAGCTGTTCGAGCAGCTAAAACAAGAAATCAAGGCGGCCCGTGTGCACGCTGTTCTTACCGTGAACGCCCAGATGCTGGAGCTGTACTGGAAGATCGGCCATGCCATCCTGCAACAGCAGCAGCAGGAAGGGTGGGGCGCTAAAGTGATCGACCGGCTAGCCACTGATTTAAGAACTGCTTTTCCGGATATGAAAGGCATGTCGGCTCGTAACTTAAAGTACATGCGTGCCTTTGCCGAAGCCTGGCCTGGCTTTGTGCAAGTATCCCTTGCACAAAGTCAGGCGATACCTGCAAGTGCAGAAGCCAGTAAAATTGTGCAAGCGCCCCTTGCACAAATAGCCTGGTACCACCACATCACAATCTTAGACAAGCTCAAGGGCCAAGAAGAACGCCTGTTCTACATCCGGCAAGCTGCACTAAACGGCTGGAGCCGCAACGTGCTGGTGCATCAGATCGAATCGCGTTTGCATGAGCGCCAAGGAAAGCTGCAGCACAATTTTCCCAGCACGCTGCCTGCCGTGCAGGGGGATCTGGCAAAAGAGCTGTTTAAAGACCCATATAAGTTCGATTTCCTGCAGTTGTCAGAGGAAGCCCAGGAACGGGATCTGGAGAATGCCTTGGTCGATAACATCACCAAATTCCTACTTGAAATGGGTAGGGGCTTCTCGTATGTCGGGCGGCAGGTGCACCTGGAAAAGGGAGGGCAGGACTACTATATTGATTTACTGTTCTACCACCTAAAACTGCACTGCTATGTAGTCATAGAGTTAAAGATCGGTGACTTCAAGCCGGAGTATGCCGGCAAGATGAATTTCTATTTGTCCGCTGTAGACGAAGACCTGAAAACAGGTGATGACTCGCCTTCCATTGGGCTGATCCTGTGCAAGAGCAAGAACAAGGTTACAGTTGAGTATGCGCTGCGCGACATGAACAAACCCATGGGCGTAGCCGAGTATGAGCTGACAGAAGCCATGCCGCTAGAATTGCAAGGGGAACTGCCAACTATTGAAGCACTCGAGCAGGAACTGGAAAAAGAGATTGTAGCACCGGTTAAACCGCTCGATCAAAAGCTGCAACTGCTAAAAGATCTGCTGGCACAAGTGAGCAGGGAAGAGGAGGTGCAACAGGAAAAGGATCACGCTGCGCTGCGTTACCTATTTGACGATGTACTTTCAAGCTTAATCGTCCGGATAAATCAAAATTTAGCTGATGTATTCCCTTTGTTCAACACGGTGTGGTTAAACAGGCAAGTAAACCAAACAGCAAAACCAGATTACACAACAGAGGAATTCAAAGAAATGCTGGAGGCTGGAAATACAGTCTATCAAATAGGCCTAAGCCTGTGGATGGACGGTTTTAAGAAAGCAGGCACGAAAGCCTTTAGCGTCTCGAGAGACCTGATCTTTACACTCGAAAAGTTTAAGTACGCTGTCGGCCCCGACAGAGATGAAAGCTGGCTGGAAAAGCTATACCATCAGCAGTGGCCTGAAGAAGAGTTAGAGGCTCTGGCTGACAGGTGGTGTGAAGTAGTGATAGAGGATGTAACCTATAGCCTGAACCGCATAAAGTAAATACAGAATTAGGCAATTGGGTAGCCATCTAAGCTGTTTCAGGCTCAGGTAAAACCCGTAAGAATAAACATACACTTTGTTCTATATTTAGATAAAATGTAGTATTTTGGCTTTATAATCCAAGCTAAAATACGAGAACAAATGCGTTATGTCCCTGATTTGATCCCGAAGGCGTCCCGGGTGCTGCCCAGTTACTTTCAAGGAAGCCCGTATGCTTTCCCCACACGGAACAAGTTCCTGGTGGCACTCTCTTATCTGGGCGCTGCTTTTTTCTTTCTAGGCGCTTTGGCCTTTCTAAAACACCCTTTCGTGACGCTGTTGCTGGGCGCGATCGGCTTTTTGCTGTTGCCGCAGGGGCATCGCTGGCTGGAGCGCAAGGGGCGCTTTCAGTTCAAGCGCAAAGCCAAAGCCATCGTAAGCGGCTCCATCTTCTTGGTTTCCACGCCTTTCATCAACCACTATGCCGAGGTGGACGCGCAGGAGGCGCACGCCATGCAGGTGCAGGAAGAAAAAGCCAGGCAGGAGCAGCTCATGGCAGCCAAGGTAGAAGCGCAACGAAAGGACAGCCTTCACTTTTACCTGGCTGAAAGCGTGCAGCTAAAGGAAGCCAAGAAGGCCACATTGGCACTCGCTCGACTTCAGCATGCCGAGGCCCTTGCGACAGAAGCTGAAAAAGACACCATCCAAGGCATTAAATCCGACATTTTGACGGTTCGGGCGCTTACGCTGGTGAGCGCTAAGAAGTATAAGGCAGCTGCTGCGGATTTGACCACCCTGATAGATCAAAGCCCTACAGATGGAGACTTGCTCTACAACCGCGCCTTGTGTTATAGCAAGCTAGGCAAAACGAAGGAAGCCGTAGCCGATCTTAAAACGGCGATTGAGGTGGGGCATGTGGAAGCCAACAAGTTGCACGAGCGCATCAATCCTCTAAAGAAGAGAGTCGCCTATTACGTGACCCGTTGCTGTGACGGCACTACTTCCAGTGCCACCGGCAGAGGGGCCTGCTCGCACCACGGCGGAGTATGTGATTGGAATGATCCGGTATACGAAGAATACAGAAAATACTAGCTATGAGCAAACACCTATACCAAACTGTACCATTGGCCAAACGCAGCCTGCTGCAACGCCTACTGGGCCAGCACCCGGAAGAAAATGCTGTCATTGAACTAAACAACTTGCTTGCCAGCAAGCAAATCCAAAAGATTTCACGGCAAGAGGTAGGGCAGATAGCCCAAACCTATCAAACAGACTTTTTGCGGCAGTTCCAGCGTAATATGGAAGAGTTTTATGCTGTGTACCTGAATCATTGCCTTCAAGACAATATCCTGAGCCAGGATGAGCTACAGTCACTCAAACACCTGCGCGGTTTGCTGCAACTGGACGAGCGGACGGTAGAAGGCCTGCATGCCAAAATAGGGGAGCAGGTGTATAAGGCTTCCTTCGAAAAAGCCGTTGCCGATGGACGCATCACTCCGGAAGAGAAAGCTTTTTTAGAAAAACTGGAGGCAGACTTAAAGCTTCCGGAGGCGCTAGCCAAAAAGATCTCTGAAGAAGTGCGGGGCACGTTTATTCAAAATTATGTTGCGTCTATTATAGCAGACGAGCGCCTTTCGCCTTCGGAAGAGCAGGAGCTGGAGGCCATTGCCGCCAACTTGAATGTCACCCTAGAGGTGAATGAGCAAACAAAGCGCCAGCTGCAGCAGCTCAAGCTATACTGGGCCCTAGAGAATGCCGAGCTTCCGTCGATTCAGCCGGATATTTTGCTGCAAAAAAGCGAGAAGTGCTACATTTCCATTCCGGGAGTAAAATGGCATGAGCTGCGCACGGTGCGGCATCGCACCAGCTACAGCGGCTACTCCACCAGCTTCCGAGTGGCCAAAGGCTTTTACCTGCGTTCCGGTTCCTACACCCCACGCAGCTACAGCACCGATGAGATGAAGTTGATTGACTCGGGCACCTTATACTTAACCAGCAAGCGTCTCATCTTTGCAGGGAGTAAGAAAAATTCGATCATTCACCTAACAAAGATTCTCAGCATCACCCCTTACTCCGACGGGCTTGAGATTGGCAAAGATACCGGTAAATCACCGCTGTTGCAGCTTCCTAACCGGACGGATGTGTTTAGTATCATGCTCGAGCGCTTGCTTCGGGAGCGGGCATAAAGAATTCATAATACGTCAAACTAAATACCCTTCACCAGAGTGGCCGTAGGAGGCTAATCACACTTTTTGCTATGCGTAAGCTTTTACTTTCTCTATTAATCTTAATTACTTTTAATCTGTTCCCAGTTTCAGCACAGCTGAAGGTTATCAACCCTAACGGGCATGCGGTATCGCTCGCACTCGGTTTTTACAACGAGACTGGGCTTATAAAGGGGTGGCATACCCAAGGATGGATAAACATTGCACCGCATGACTCCGCCATGTTGCTGCCTAACGGGATTGTGGGAGGAGAGGTATATTATTTTGGACGTATTTCCGGCTGTGATCAGCTTTACCAGGGGCAGTACAGCTTGCATATCCAACCAAAGGAGGCCTTTTCAATTGCAAACTCTGCCTCAGATTTACCTATTTCCCTAAATAAAGGGTTAGAGAAAGCGCCGTTTACGAAAGTAAGCATTCCCAATGGTGGCAAAACTTTCACGCTGCGCCTGCCGGAGGTGAACTGTACCCAAAAGGGCATGCGGCAAGGAGCATGGACACTCTATTTAGACCGCGACAAAGAAGAAGTAAAACAGGCGCAGGATGCTGCCTTCATCCGAAAGATCAATTATCAAAACGGAGTGCCAAGCGGACTGGTGCGTGACTATTATGCCAAGACCAACGTACTGCAATGGGACGGGAAGCTGATCAGCGAGAAGCCGGATGTGCGGCAGGGTACCAGCATCACCTATAGCGAGCAGGGTCAGAAGGTAGAGGAGGCCTTCTACCAAAGCGGCAAGCCGGAGGGCAAAGTGCGGCGTTGGGATGCCGACGGCAAAGAGATCGTCACCAAAAAGACCTACAGGACCGTGACGGTGCTTAAGCCGCAGGTTGGATACCTGGTGAGCTACTACAACTCGGGCAACAGCAGAACTTATATTCCCGTGATCCTTCCGGAGAACACGGTGGAGTGGTATTACGAGTTTACCGCCTACCGCAACGAAGCTGAGCTGCAGGCGGCCCAGGAGAAGTTCAAGCTTGCCTCGGAGCTGACGCTCTTGATTGACCAGACCGGCATGCTGAAGCTCGCGGCGGACCTGTTCACGGCGCCGCCTGGAGGAGACATCTGTAACGTCTACATGTTTGAGGACGAGGCCCAAGTAAAGGCGTTCATGCAAAAAAGAAGCTTTACCCCCGTAAGAGACTGGTCGCGGACCAGCTTGAAGTCTGCCGTGGTGCCGGTGCACAGCAGCGGCAGGAAAGCTTACCTCGGGCTGCACAACCCAGCGGATTTGGATGGCATACACTTCGCCATTGAGGTGGTCGCCGTTGTGGAGAAAGAGGAGATAGTTAAATGACAGCTTGAAGTATAAAATTCCACTAATTGTCAGAATTGATGTTTACCAAAAGCCAAAAGAATTCGCTGTATACTGTAATTCAGCAGCAGGGCCTGAATGTGCATTCCTTTAGCATGGAAGACAACAGTTACCTAAAAATCAAACACCTTGCAACTGGGTTTTATTTTAAGATAGCCCCAAACACGGTTATTGAGGGGTCTGCTAACGGGCGAAGAGAAGCACCTCGGTTGAACACTTATTCCACTCCCAACTACTCCGGAGTTGTAATTCAACCAGGCAAAGAAGTGCATCATGCGAATATTGACAAATGGGAGACGGTAACTCACCTTTTCAGTAAATGGTTGCTTTGGCTGAAGCAAGAGGAGGAGGAGCCGGACTTGTGGGGAGAGCTGGAAACAAACGCTCGTATTTTTTACTTCTCCCAGGCCGCTCCTGATACAATGTTCGACCATGAGGAGCTGGCTCTTTTGAAAGGCCAGTTCAAAAAGTTGGAGAGACAGGTTGCTGCCCTAAATTTGCCATTGCACGCTGTACAAGAACTGCAGGCCGCTTTCGAAGAAGCAGCATTAAAAGCGGAGTCCTTCACAAAAAAAGATTGGAAAAACCACTTCGTTGGCCTTATCATCAACGTTGCAGTCACTTTGGCATTGAACCCTGAACAGCGCCATGCATTTTTTGCCTTAGTAAAAAGTGCCTTCTCGGGGTTATTACTAAATTAGGAGCGGCTACTTTGGTGTAGATTTCGACTAGTATTTATTCGATTTAAAAGTTTAATATGAGTCGCAAGTTTTGGGAAAGGCACTAATACTTTGTTGGTACCACAAATGAAAGATTAGTCAAACTCAATGTAATCATCTGGTACCTCTTCCCAAGTACTACATTTTCTATAAACTTGACGCTTGAATGTTCTAAAAATAGCCCATGCGTCAAAATCTTGCCTTGGAAAGTGCTCTTTTATAGTTTCCTCTAGTGCTCTTCGGAACTCAGTATCAAGATGGTCTACTACATCTTCTACTTTTATTCTTGCCATATTCTTCTCTTATAATTTGTATGCTGTGTCTCTCTTTTGTAGCACCTCTCTTTAAAATTGAGAGACTGTAAGATAGATCTTGATTTAAAACTATTACATAATTTTTTTATCAAAAATAGATAATAGACTACTTGTTTCAGTCTGCCATAATTGCTCCTTGTGCTACTTCAACAGGAGGAAGCAGCTTTTCATATGGAATCTCTAGGTAATGACTCATAAGAACAACCACATTAGCATTCAAAGTCCTCCTACCATTGAGGATGTTAGACAAGTGAGCTTTTCTCAAGTGAAGCATTTCCGCAAGTCTACCTTGTGTTGTGTGCTTTTCTTTGATCTTTCTCTTGACAATCGTTTTCCGCGCCTCAATGAACCTTCTCCAATTATCGATAAATCTCGCGGCATCCATTTCTGCTTTTTCAATTTCGGCTGCTTTGTGCTCAGCTGCTTGACCTTCCTGCATCTGCTGCGCCCACTCTTCGAAACCTTCCTCTCCGAAAGGATGATGAGTACTCTCATAATCCATTACAAGCCTCTTAAGCTTTGATCTGTATGCATACTCTTTGCTGCCGGACTCTGCTCCCCGAAGGATTCGAAGCAATGCCAGAGCCTTTTCGTATTCACCTTCGTTTCTAATACTCTTCAATTCTCCAAGTTTCATACGCTAAACCCTTTCTTCTTTAAGAATTTCTTGATCGTGCTCGTGTTGTTTCGGAAAGTTGTCTCATAATCATCGTGGTTGCCGGCCCATACAATCTCCACTTCCTGCTCCTTAAAATAAACCATGGCCATGCTTCGGGAGCTTGATATATTGAATATATATACATCTCCAACAATATGGTCAGAGTCAGGAAAAGTCTCCTTTACATCTGATGCACTCTTCCACTCAGAACTTTTAATTTTAGAGACAAAAGCATTGAACTCACGGGCAAGCTCATGCTTATTTTTGACATACTTGGTTATTTTATTTCTTCCTAATACATCCACAGAACGACACAATTAAACTAAAAGTTTTCTATTTGAAAACAAATATATTGAATTGGCTGAAATATTTCATTAAATCCTTCTTGTTGTACAAGCAATCTGAAAAAATTAGCTATCTGAGTGAAGCGACTCAGGCCATTCTTCATTACTTAAGCTTTGATTATGTCCAATAAGAGACTCCGCAAAAAAACGCTTTCATATTTGAGAGACTGGGTTGATCGCTTTGAGAAATGGGTGACATCAGATAAGGTAGATGCACAACCTGTCTTCTTTGATGACTTAGCTCCCATTGATGATGTCCAACAAGGAGCTTCGGGAGGAAATGGTGTTTGTGGGCGGGGCCACGCTGATCCTCTATGCCGACGATCCCGCTGCTGATGCAGTCTGTCTAACCAGCGACATTGACCTGAGCGTTTCGCTGGCCGGCTACGGTATCTGGAACCGGCATCAGGAGCGACGATTTTGAAGATATTGTGTATTTCACTGATAACAGGCTGCGCCTGGTAGAGGAAATTTCCCATGCGCCCAAAGAAGTGAGAGAATACCTGCGGCAAAAGTATAGGGCAATCTGAGATAGCCGATACCGGGAGGAGATATTGGGCTGCCACCTGATGGACCAAGGGCGCCTGTCGCTGCTGGAGGAGAGGGTCGAGCAGATTATGAATCTTTAGAAACAACAGCACAAAGCAGGCACCGCCTTTACTTCAATAAAGGATTTTACCTACAATACCGCCCGTGGTGCCTATGGCTAACAAGACTGTATTGTAGGTTACCCTCACAAGACGCTTATGAGAAATCTTCAATAGGTGCGCCAGGCGCGTCTCTTTTAACCGCCTCGATGCCTCCCTCGCGGGCTGTACGCGTTGTGTAGTTCTCGCTTCTCCCAATGATCTCACCATTGCTGGCTTTGAGGTTAAAGGTGTAGTTGCTCCATCCGTCCCTTCTGTCATAACGTGAATCATAGGGTGCGTTTGTCCTGACAGACGCAATGCCATTCAAGCACGACTGCTTTGTTGTATAGCCTTCCCCATTAAGGATGATTTCCCCGTTTCGGGAGCGAAGCCTATAGTAGTACTGATTGTTGGAGGTGCTCTTGAACACCTGGAATTTTGGGTTGCTTGCCATAAATTTTCCTTTGGTTTATAACAAAGCTATTGCAGGTGAGCGCAATCTTTTTGCGTTCTTCTAAAAATATTTAACTTGTTGAAAAATATCTGCTTATGCCGAAAACCAAGCACGCTATCGTACGTATGAGGCTCATCAATGAGTGCCTGAGAAGCAAGGCTAGAAAGTATTGGTCCAAAACGGAACTGATAGACAAAATAAGCGCGGCGAAAGACATCAGGATAGGTGAGCGGACGCTTGATTACGACATCTACCAGATGCGTTACTGCTCTCAGCTCAACTACAATGCCCCGATAGCCTATAGCAAAAAGGAGAACGGATATTACTACACTGATCCGGAGTATACCATTGAGAACCTTCCCTTGAATGAGGTGGAGCTGCACGCGCTTGCTACGGCAGCAGCTACGCTGGGTCAGTATAGGCACATGGCTGTCTTCAGTGAGTTTGCATCTACCGTGGACAAGGTGGTCAACCTGGTGCAGCAAATCAGCTCTGACCAGCCTGGGGCAAATTCAGGGTTTATCGATTTTGAAAAGGCTCCTTATGCTAAGGGAAACGAGTATCTCGATACAATCATTGGAGCAATCAGAAACAAACATACACTTAGGCTCTCTTACAGAAAGTTTGAGGATGCGCAGCCAAAGAACCGCACCATTAGTCCCTACCTTCTGAAAGAATACCGTAACAGGTGGTACTTGGTGGGGTTGCAGCACGAGACAGGTAGCTTGAGAAAGTTTGCCTTGGACCGCATACAGAGTCTTGAAAGTGCGCCAGAGGCACCCTACATAGAGAAAGCAGACTTCAAACCTGAACTCTACTTCAAGAATGCGATAGGCATTTCTCAGGAAGATGGGCAGGTCGAGGAGGTTGTGCTCTCTTTCTCGCCTTACGACGGCAACTATGTGAAAACGCAACATCTGCATAGCTCCCAAGAGCTTCTGGTTGATGACGACAAAGAAGTCAGGGTAAAACTGAAAGTTGTGCTTAACTATGAGCTGGAAGCCACTATTCTGAGCTTTGGCAAGGAAGTGAGGGTTATTGCTCCTGAAGCACTAAGGCAGAAAATTCGCCAGATACTTGATGCATGTAGAAAGCAGTATCAGGACTGTTAGGCAAGCTATAGCCTTTACAGCTCTACCTTATTTAACATAAGGTAAATTAAAGGACTTTCCATATAGGAAATCCTTATATGCGAATCTAGCCTCTTTAGGATTGTTGTTTTGGCTGAAGCCTAAAGTTGAACAGCTCCGCTAATTCAATATCCAATCCGCGGGCAATCTGAAACAAAGTACTCAAGCGAGGATTGGTTCTGGCTGTCTCAATACGGGCAATCTGACTGAGTACTAAGCCAGAACGATAAGAGAGTTCTTCCTGTGATACGCCCTTCGACTTGCGCAATTGCTTCAGGTGCTCTGCAAAAAGGCGTAGTCCCTCCTCATCAAACAGCTCTTTTCTTTCCATCCATGAAAGGACTGGAAAAAGACAAACCTTTATTATAGCACATATGCTATAATAAAGGTTTGTTGTCTATATTTGGAAACCTTGAGTTAAGGTAAAATGTGTTTTGAATCCAAGGTAAAGTTCTAAAGTACGACAACCCCGTTGATCCACCCCAAACAAAGCAATTAAATGCAACCAGAATCATCTTCATCACAATCCATTATAAGGCGAAGGGATTTCCTGCGCAGAGTTTACCACCTTGAAGTGCTGGGGAATGGCTACTTTCTAGAAGGATATGGGAATAATATGCGGATATTTTTATGGGAAAAGACGCTGTGGAAACTTAACCCAGCAGAGGTTTACGCCAAACTGGAGATTCCATTAACAGATCCTATTAACCAGATAGAGCACCTCAGGCATATGCTCTCTTTCTGTCCAGCTAGCATGAGGTGGAAACACGCGCAGCGGGTACTGGTGAGTATTTCTAAGCCGAATGATCCGATCCATGTAACGGCCAAAGTTCCACTGGCTCTAGATGGGCTTTTGCTCTCCAATTCCACGCAAACCTTCTGTCTAAACTTAATAAAATACGCTTTTGCAGGATCTGGCTCTAAGATAGCCTTAGGTATAGGAGGTGCTGTATTTACGGCAGCTCATTTTAACCTGACTCCAAAGATTTTTAAAGCATATTTGAAACAACTTAGTAAGTATAATCTAGTAAAGTATGCTGTTTTTAATGAACGAGAGTATGCTATTAAATTTGCTTTCAGCCTTGTGCACTATGCCCCAGCACATGCCCCTCACTTTTTTAAGGAGCTCTTTTTTGAACCTGCAGAGGCCTGCTAAGTAATACATATATGAGCATACTTCACCAAGCTGTCCATATATGTAGGAAGCTTATTTTGGAAATAAGGTTTCTATTTAAATCACTTTAGTCTTATAACTTCCAGTAATCTATGCTACACAAGTATCCCGGAGGGAGAAGTTTCTTATGGCAATGGTAACACGTTGATTAAAGTTAAAATCCAGTATGATCCACGTATGAACCTAGTAGAACATTGCTCCTTATAAAAATGGGACTATAATATAGTCTGCAAATTGTGAAAGGCGTCAGCAAAATAGCTTCCTTTATCGCATTCCTATTTCTTTTTCACTGGCGAAACACCTTAGTTATCCTAATCCACCTACCGTTATCTGCGCCATCGGATTTATGCATCTTAATTCCTTTGGTATCTCACCCACGTCATGTCATTGATTGAAAATGTGCTCTTAACTAGAGTAATCATAGTGATAGAAATGCTTATTAATATTTAGCAGATTCCTAATTTCTTCAACATTTCATCAACATTGCCCCTTATACGAAACGAAAAATTAGAATTGTACTTGGAATCATTGCTTATACTATACTCACTCACTTATAATTCTACTAAGTCAATTACCTAACACAAACTAGCTGTACACAACTTTTGCAATTTGTGCACTTTAATTTATTTTATTGATTTAGTTGCATTATAGAATAAAGATTATATATATTTGCTTTATGCAAAATATACATAATAAAATCAAATCCATCCGACTAGCAAAAAATCTCAAGCAAGAAGATATAGCTATAAAGCTGGGCATGAGTAAAGCTAATTATAGCAGAATTGAAAAAGGAGATATAGCACTTTCACCTGAGAAACTCGAAATTCTGCAGAGCATTTTCAATATGACAAGTGGAGAAATTCTCAACCATGAGACTGCGCAAGAAAGATTGGGCTTACCAAACCATGGAGCTCTTGAGGAAATAGTAAAGCAACAGGCAGCTCAGATTGAACGCATGAAGTCAAATTCAGAAAACCTGCTCGAAGCTCTAATAAAACACTTTCAAAAGCCGATAATCTCTTCGAAACTAGATAGTGGGAATGATATACCAAATGCCATAGCCTCTGTCTTTGCAATTGACGGAATAGACTTCATATTGAACAAAGATAATATTGGAGAAGATCACCCTCTTTTAGCTGCCTATAAGCAATATAAGATCAGTCTATTAGGATATGGCATTGGTCTATTTTTAGATGCTTTAATAAAAGAAACATCTAAAGGTTCACAGAGAAAGGACAAAGAATAACGCAACCCATCATATGAACAACAAAAGTGTTAGCCAACCAGAGTTCAAAGAAGGAAAGCAAGGTCTAGTGAACTATAGCTTAAATTACCCTGAATCTAGTCTATTACCTCGTTTAAAGAAAGGCATCGTAACTTTTGATTTGCTAGAGTTAGAGAACTGTACATATGAAGAAATACTTTTGAAGAAATGGGCATTTCTACCAGAAGACAAAGAAACATCATTAAATACTAGCCAATATATATGGTTGAGAATTTTGGATAACCTAATCAGTTACAACTTCCCATCAAATATTTTGCACAACTTCAAGCTATGGCTCTTTGCAGATATATTCCCGTCAGAGCACAGTTACCAAGAGCTCGAACAAGATAGTGCAGGCAACCCACTCAGAATAACATACAACATTGAAACAACGCCCACTTTGCTTGATTTTATTGCAGGCACAGTTATAAGCAAAAGAGAAGACTTACAAATATATTTTAATAAAGATGGGAGAATGGGATTTGTTGGCCGTTTTGTGCCTGTTGAAGAAGCCAAAAAAATTAATGGTTCTATTTCATTCTCTGTACACGAAATCTTACTACAGCTTGTCGGTGATAAAAACTTGCCGAACCTAACTTCTTATTCAACATTAGTCTCACAATCAGAAAATGAGGTTTTAAAATCGATGAGAACTAAAGAATGGGAGAGCATACAAGTTGATAGAGCTGCAGCTGATAAAAACTTTAACTGGCTCATAACTTTTAAGAAAAGTAAATCATCATCATTAGAGAAATATCATGAAACTATTGAAAGTTTACCAAGATACCACAGTGCTCCAATGGTTTCTATAAAAAATAAAACAGTGTTTTACAATTATATTAAAAGGCTGCGATTTTAAAATAACAATTGCTGCCTAAAGGACACCGTAGAAAACGGGTCAAATGACTATCGGTACATACACTGCAGATAACAGGTACGTGCTAGACCAATTAATATTTTGAAACCTTTTAAGCAAAACCAGAAAAAACAAAAAACATCCTCACCATTAACTGTAGAGAAACTTCGCACCTATCCTGGATTCGAATCTATTTCAGACGCAGAGGCTAATGAGCTAGTACAATCCATATGGACGATCGCACAATGCGCAGTAAGAACCTTTAAAAGCTTGAGCAATGACTAACCTAGATCAATTCAGAAAGTTTGCTAAATCCAAGGCAGCTAAAATAGCAAACATCAACAGCCAGGATGCGGTCATCTACACCAGGGTATCTACCAAAGAGCAGGCTGAAAATAACCAGAGTCTTACAACTCAAAAGAAAGAATGCGAACGCTTGGCACTCACCAAAAAATTCCAAGTAGTTAAATACTTTGGAGGCACACATGAGAGTGCCAAAACGGACGAAAGAAAGCAATTCAAAGAAATGCTATCATTTGTACGCACCAAGAAGGTTCAAAACATAATTGTCTATAGCATCGATAGATTTTCCAGGTCTGGGGCAGAGGCTATAAAGATTATAGAAGACCTACGTAACGAAGGTATTTACATCCACTCTGTGCTGCAGAACATAGACCCAACATCCCTTAGCAGCTCTTTATACCAAAACATGTTTCTTTCTTTCGGGCAGTATGAAAACCATCAGCGCCGTCAGAAGACTATGGCTGGTACATTAGAGCGCCTTCTCCAGGGATATTGGGTGACCAGAGCACCACTTGGCTTTACGCACACAATTGAGAATGGAGAACAACACATCGTTGTAAACGAAACCGGCAAACTGATTCGAAAAGCTTTCCTCATGAAAGCGAATGAAGGTTTAACAGATGTGCAGATTGCCGAACGCCTTGCCAAAATGGGCTTAAAGCTATCTAAACAGAAATTATCTGCCATTTTTAGCAACCCGTTTTATTGTGGCTTGATTTCCCATTCGCTTTTAGATGGCAACATCATAGAAGGAAGACAGGAAAGACTTGTATCCAAGGAAATTTTTAAAAGAATAAACGAGAAACGAGCCAAAAATAACCGCGGCTTTAAGCACAAGACAACAGACGATGCATTGCCTCTAAAACGTTTTGTGAAGTGCGCTCACTGCGGCACCACTATGACGGGGTACGAAGTTAAAAGTAAGGGTAAACGCTACTATAAATGCAACAAAAAGGGGTGTGGCAGCAATAAGAGCGCAGAACATATGCACAAACAATTTATAGACTTGTTACAAAGCTACGACTGCAACAAGTTAGCCCTTACCCCTATAAGAGACGCTATACATGGAACTTTAGAGGCAGTTTTTTCACAACAGGAGGACGAGCAAAAGGACATCCAAGCTTCCATCAAAGCACTAGAAGAAACGATTGAAAACGCCCAGGAGAAGCTGTTTCTCGGTCAGATGGACCAGTCAATTTATGATAAGTATAGCAGAAAGTTCAAACAGGAATTAGAGAACCTTTACGTAGAAGCAGCGAAATCATCTTTAAAACTATCGAACTTAGAAAAGTCCATAGACGCCTGTTTGTCATTTGCAGCAAATATATCAGAATTGTGGCTTTTAGGCGATTTTCACGCAAAGCAGACTATACAGAAAGTACTATTTCCAACCGGAATAACTTACAGCACTAAAAAAGAGCATTATCGAACCGAAAGAACCAACACAATACTTCAACTAATTTACAGTATGTCAAGCACTTACAGCACAAAAAACAAAAGACCGACCAGCAAAAAAGCTGATCGGTCCTATTGGGTAGCGGGGACAGGACTCGAACCTGTGACCTTTGGGTTATGAGCCCAACGAGCTACCAACTGCTCCACCCCGCACTGTTATTGTGATGCAAAAGTATAACAACGATTTATACTTTACAAGTTTTTATACCTAAAAAGAGCAAAAAAGTTGAGCTTTTTCAGAATTTGCTGGTGATACCAAAGTGTATCTTCGAGTATCTCAGCGAGATAGGCTGCTGATCGGATTTTCCCAGGGAGTAAACTAGTTGAAAAATACCGGCACCTGTACTAAAACTAATACCGCCACCCACGCCAAAAGGAAAATCGGAGGCTTCGGAATTCTCCAAATCGCTGCGGTAGTAGGCCTGGTCGTAAAACAGCAGCACGTACGAATCGGCAGCCGTAAACAGGCGGTACTCCAACGTGCCCACAGCATAAGCGGAGGCATAGAAGAAATACTCGTCGAAGCCACGCAGCGTGTTAAGTCCCCCAATGCGGTACATGTCATTCAGGAAGATCTGGTCGTTTAGCAGGGCCTCGCCGCGCAGCCGGGTTAGCAAGGCGCTGTTCGTACCCAATCGCAGGAAATTCTCAACTCTTAGCCCCAAACTCAGCTGTGTTGTTTTCAGGTCGAGGGTGTCGTAAAAGCTTTTCTCCAGGTCGCTGTTGCGGAGCAATGTTTTCTTACCAGCTGCCAACTGCATCTCCACCAGCCGGCCACGCCTCGGAAAGTAAAAATCATCGAGGTTGTTCCAGAGGTAGTTAAGGCCATAGGTATTGGTGCGGGCATCGGCAAGGTCCAGCTTTTGCAGGCTTTGGGTATTGGCCGAGGAAAGTATACGCGAGTTGCGCCACTCAGTAAACACACTAAACTTGCCATACTTTAAGGTATAGTATGCCAACTGCAGGCGCGGTTGTATGGTTATAAAAGATGAGTCCTGTTTAAGCAAGTTAAATTTAGTACCCAGTTCGAATGGCGTACCCAGCAGGTTTGGGTGCAAGTATTCTCCGTTAAGTATAACCGAGCCTTTGTTTACCCGCCGCCATTGCAAACCCAACTGCTTGCCTGTACCGCGGATGTTCCGGATGTTCAGGTTTGCCTCGCCAGTTATCAGCAGTTTATCTTGCCGGCTTGGGTCTGGCAAAAAGCCTACAACGCCATCAATCTGGTTTGCCTGACGGTCTTCCAGAAAGTATAGCACCTTGGCCTTATCCCGTAAAAACTGCACCTGTGGCGGCCTGGTTTGCCTGATGTATGGCAGTTGCGTAAGCATGCGCTGCGATGCATTAACCTGGTCCTGGTTATAGATCTGCCCGGGCAGCAGTTGCAGGTAACGCATAAGGAACTTGGGCTGAGTTTTCGTATTACCCACTATAGCTACTGAGTCGTAGGTTACCACAAAAGCCTTTTCCACCATCAGGGCAGCATTTATTTTCCCATTCTCAATTGTTACAGAGTCCAGCCAAACAGAGGCGAAGGGATAGCCGTTGCGCTCGGCATAATTCAGGATACGTTGCTGCAGCTTTACATATTCGGCCGGCTTAAAAGGTGTATCACGGTAAAACTTCTCCCTGAATCCTGACTCAATCAAAATACCTTCACTTAAGTTGTCGTTCCGCAGCTGTGCCCACTCATACTGCTGGCCCAGGTGCAGTTTCACGTGGAGCGTATCGCGGCGCAGGTATAAGCTATCGGCAGAGGCAAGCAGGAAGGCATCCTGCTGCAACTGGTACACCAGCGCCCTGGCCTCTTTGGCGGCCTCTGCAGAGTCGGGGTGCGCAGTGCGGAAAGTATAGCCATGGAGGCGGGAGGCATTCTCAGGAGCAACATCCACCTGAAGTATAACTTTTGGCCGGGGCGTAGCAACAGGTTGCTTCTGCGCCTGCACCTGCGGCAGCCATAAAAGCAAACATAAAACTACGGCGGCTATTTTATACATTTGTATAAGTTACTGTTGAATTGTTTGACAGCGAAATTGTTAATCAGTTAAATGTTGATAACCAGATGGCGCATTTCTTTACAAAGGTAACGGTGTGCTGCCAGATTATCGCACAAGAGCAAGCGGTGTTAACCAATAGCTCAACAATTTAACAACCCAACAATTTAACGATTTATACTTTGTCCGGCATTTACCTCCATATTCCTTTCTGCAAACAAGCCTGCCATTACTGCGATTTCCACTTTAGCACCTCCATGGGGCACAAAGAGGCAACTATACAGGCTATTGCCCGGGAGCTGGAGCTGCGCCAGGATTACCTGCAGGGGCAGGAGGTGCGCACCATCTACTTTGGAGGCGGCACTCCCTCTTTGCTCACGCAGCGGGAGCTGGAACTATTGCTACAAACTATAAAAAGGCTGTTTATAGTTTCGGAGGATGCTGAAATTACCCTGGAGGCCAACCCTGATGACCTTAAACCGGAGAAACTGTGGGAACTAAAGGCCGCAGGCATTAACCGCTTAAGTATAGGCCTGCAGTCGTTTCATGAGCCGCACCTGCGCATGATGAACCGCGCCCACAACGCCACTGAAAGCCTGCAGTGCGTGCGTGATGCTCAAGCCGCTGGCTTCGATAATATTACTGTTGACCTGATCTATGGCATCCCGGCACCGGATCACACGATTTGGTTGGAAGATCTGAAAACGCTTTTCTCCCTTAATGTGCAGCACGTTTCCTGCTACGCCCTTACCATTGAGCCTGACACGGCATTGGGCCGCTGGAGCAAGAAAGGCAAGTTTACGCCATCCGAAGACGACTTTACAGCTCAGCAGTTTGAAATTTTGCTGGAGCAAATGGCGCAGCATGGCTTTGTACAGTACGAGATTTCAAACTTCTGCCAGCCCGGCTTCGAATCCAAACACAATAGCAATTACTGGCGCGGGGTGCATTACCTGGGCTTAGGGCCAAGTGCGCACTCTTTTAATGGGGTGTCGCGGCAGTATAATGTGGCTAATAACCGGAAATACACTGCAGCCATAAGCGAGGCAATAATACCAGCAGAGGTAGAGGAACTTACTTTAGCAGACCAGGCAAACGACTACCTGCTTACCACGTTGCGCACTATATGGGGCTGTGACTTAGCCATTATGCGTGATAAGTATATGTACGATGTTCAGGCCAGGCATGCTACCTATCTTCAGGAGTTACAGCAAAAAGAGTTGGCAAGTATAAATGAGAGTGTGCTTTATTTAACTGACAAAGGCAAACTGTTAGCCGACCAGATAACGCTTGATCTATTGGCCGATTAAAATACACAAGTTCTATAAAGACAAATCAAGCTGTACTTCGTACAAAAATAAAAAGGGTGCATGCCGAGTATTTTCTAAATCATACTACCTGCCACACTTATGCTACATCTCGCTTTGGTATATAATTCTGATGATTTTAAAATAGAGGTTGACGACAACCATGCCTACGTGCGTACCGAGTGGCTGCGTCCGCTTACTGACAAAGAATTTACCAGCGAGGCCATGCAGGCGTATAAAATCATAGCTGAAAGAAATGCGGAGAGGGTGCTTGTAAATGCGCAACAGGTATCTATACTTGGCCCGGAAACAAAAGACTGGCTCTCCAACACTTACTATTGCCTGTTCTCCAAGACTGCCGTGAAAAAAATGGCCCGCGTGATGCCTGACAATCTCTTTAAGAAACTGGCTTTAGCATCGGTTGTAACACGCGCCGAGGCCTCAACTACTATTTCTTACTCCATACAGGACTTTGCCTCGGAAGCGGATGCTATTCACTGGCTGCTGGAGGACTAAAGTAAGTATACTTTTCACGCTTCAACGTATAGGTTTCGGCAAATTCTGCTATACTTGCTAAAAAGCTTTTTACCCCATGGAAGCCACCATCACCTATCAAGATCAAACCTATACCTTTAACCCGCTGCAACCGTTGGATATTTCGATGCCGCTGCACGACAGGCAGCCACAGCCGGAGTGTTTCTGGGCAGAGCCTGTACAGTTTGATGTGATCAGGGTTGGTGATTTTGTGGGAAGTGTGGCAGAAGGCGGCAGCACCAACTATAAACGCGTACACGTAACGCCACACGGCAATGGCACCCACACCGAGTGCTACGGTCACATCTCCGCGGACGAAAACGCCACGATACACAATTGTCTGAAGCGCTTTATGTTTGTAGCCCAACTAATATCGGTGCAGCCGCAAGAGCAGGAGAACGGCGATTTTATGGTACTACTGGAGGATGTGCAAAAGCAGCTGCAGGGGATAAAATGCGAGGCTGTTATACTTCGCACGCTACCCAACTCCGACGATAAGCTTACCCGCCACTACTCCGGCACCAATCCGCCATACTTGGAGCACACCATCGGGCAGTACTTAGCAGAAAAAGGAGTACAGCATTTACTTTTAGACCTGCCATCTGTGGACCGTGAACTGGATGAGGGTAAACTACTGTGTCACCACGCCTTCTGGCAATATCCTAAAAACACCCGCTGTGGCGCCACTATCACCGAGCTCATTTATGCCCCGGATCACATTGCAGATGGTTTATACTTACTAAACCTGCAGATCGCCAGCCTGCAGCTGGATGCCAGCCCAAGCAAGCCTGTACTGTATTCGTTAGCACCTGAGTTTCCGCAACTATAGCTACGCCATGCAACAGACTACCAATACTATTCTGATGATTGAGCCGACTAACTTCTGCTACAATCCAGATGCGGCAGAAACGAACAAATTCCAGAGAGAAGCAAAAGGATTAACACCGGCAGAAGTACAGGCAAGGGCGCTTCAGGAGTTCAGGTTAATGGTGGAGCAGTTGCAGCAGGCAGGCGTGGAGGTAAACGTAATACAAGACGTAGAGAGCTCCTGCACACCCGACTCTATTTTCCCGAACAACTGGTTTTCCACGCACCAAAGCGGCAGGTTAGTTACTTACCCGATGGCCCCAGTAAACAGACGTGCAGAGCGTCGCCAGGAGGTGATAGATTTCCTGGTACAAAAGTATGGCTATAAGGATCATGTACAACTGGAGTATTTCGAGCAAATGCCAGAGCCAAAATTTCTGGAAGGCACCGGAAGTATGATCCTGGACCGGGTGAACAAGATAGTGTATACCGCCTTATCTCCGAGAACAGCGCAGGAACCGCTACAGGAGTTCTGCGACAGGCTAAAGTATAAACTGATTACTTTTCGTGCCTGTGGGCCAACAGGTGAACCAATTTACCACACCAATGTGATGATGTGCCTGGGCGAAACCTTTGCAGTAGTTGGCCTGAGCGTGGTAGATGCACAGGATCGGGAAAAGCTACGCCAGCAATTAGAAAGCACTGGAAAAGAGGTTATAGAACTCACTTCTGATCAAACACACCACCATTTTGCCGGAAATATGCTGCAGCTACAAAACAGGCTCGGCGAAAGTATACTAGTGATGTCTGAGGCTGCTTATTCTTCGCTTAAGGAGGAGCAAGTGGAGAAGCTAAAGAAACAAAACAATCACCTGCTATACTTCCCTATACACCTGATCGAGCAGTGTGGGGGTGGCAGTGTGCGCTGTATGATTGCGGAGATTTTTAAGCCACTAGAAGTATAGTCTGTACTTTCCTACACCTCAAAAAGTTAAGGCTGGAGTTGTAGCCCCAGCCTTAGGTTAGTTATAGTTTAGTTATATAAGGTGTTCTCTCTAAAACAGCGCCTCCGCCACTTTTCTTACCGACTCTGATTTACCCATGGAGTAGTAGTGCAGGCATGGTACGCCAAACTCCATCAGCTCTTTAGACTGCTGTATGGCCCACTCAACTCCTACCTGTGCAGCCGCTTTATTATCAGGACAAGCCTCTATGGCATCAGCTAAATCGCAAGGTATTTCGATATGGAACAGACTTGGCAGCAAGGTTAGCTGCGTTTTGGTGGTCATCGGTTTTAAACCTGGTATAATCGGCACATCTATACCTTCTGCACGGCACTGGTTCACAAAATCGAAGTACTTCTGGTTATCAAAGAACATCTGCGTTACGATGTAATCAGCACCCAACTCTACCTTCTTCTTCAGCCAACGCAGGTCTGATTTCAGATTTGGCGCCTCGAAATGCTTCTCCGGGTATCCGGCTACCCCAATGCAGAAATCGGTGCAGCTGTTGCTTGCCTGCTCATCATCTAAATAGCAACCTTGGTTCATATCCACTACCTGCTCTATCAGCTGTGATGCATAGTGATGCCCTCCCGGCTCCGGTACAAAACGCTGTTCACTTTTCACGCAATCGCCACGCAGCACCAACACGTTGTCTATACCCAGGAAGTGCAGGTCTATCAACGCGTTTTCAGTTTCTTCCTTGTTAAAGCCTCCGCAAATCAGGTGTGGCACGGTGTCTACTTTGTAGTTGTTCTGGATGGCTGCGCAAATACCTACCGTGCCAGGACGTTTACGTGTAGTGATTTTCTCCAGCAGGCCATTCTCACGCTGTTTGTACACATACTCCTCACGGTGGTAGGTTACGTCGATAAACGGCGGTTTGAACTCCATCAGCGGGTCTATGTGGCTGAACAGGGTTTTCATGTTCTCGCCCTTCAGCGGAGGCAGTATCTCAAACGTGAACAGCGTTTTGCCGTCAGCGTTTTTGAAGTGATCTGTTACTTTCAATTTATGTTAAATTGTTAGATTGCTTAATTGTTAAATTGGTGGTTTGCCGTGTCCAACCACCCCTAATCCCTCCTTGTCTAAGGCGGGGAACCTGCTATTGTTTTAATACACCTCAAGTTCTATAGCTGAAGGCTATTGAATGCAATAGCGCAAACTATGAGCTATACAGATTGAAGTAGTAGGCAAAATTCCCCGCCTTAGACAAGGAGGGGTTAGGGGTGGTTAGATTGCTACACCGCCTGCTGCGCTACCGGCTTTGGCTCATAGTTCAGGTTCGGCGACAGCCAGCGTTCCAGTTCCTCTTTTGGCATACCTTTGCGCTGCGCAATATCCGCCACCTGATCTTCTCCAATCTTACCCAAACCAAAGTAGCGCGACTCCGGATGCGAGAAGTATAAACCACTTACTGAGGCTGCCGGGTACATGGCTAGATTCTCCGTAAGTATAACTCCGGTTTCTTCTGCATTCAGCAAGTTAAACAGCGTGATCTTCTCTGTATGGTCTGGGCAGCCGGGGTAGCCTGGTGCGGGACGGATGCCTTTATACTGCTCTTTGATCAACCCTTCGTTATCCAGCTGCTCATTTGGTGCATAGCCCCACAACTCCCTGCGAACCTTCAGGTGCATCAGCTCAGCAAAGGCTTCGGCTAATCTGTCTGCCAGCGCTTTTACCATAATGGACTTATAGTCATTGTGCTCTGCTTCATACTTCTCCAGCAGCTTCTCGATGCCAAAACCTGCAGACACTACAAAACCACCTATATAATCCTGCACTCCTGTTTCCTTTGGAGCCACAAAATCAGAGAAAGCCAAGTTTGGCACATTTGCACCTTTCTTGCCCTGCTGCCTCAGCGTATGGAATTCCATCTGTACGTTTTCACGTGAATCATCAGCATATACTTCAATGGTATCATCAGCCTCTACGTTGGCAGGATAGAAACCAACCACAGCACGTGCCTCTAACAGCTGCTTGTCAACAATCTCCTGAAGCATGACCTGTGCATCATTAAAGAGTTTGGTAGCCTCTGTGCCTAATTCCGGGTCGTTCAGGATTTTCGGGTACTGGCGTTTTAACTCCCAGGTATGGAAGAACGGGGTCCAGTCGATATAGGGCACGATCTCCTGCAGCGGATAGTTCGTGTATATTTTGTTGCCCAGGAAGCTTGGTTTGGTTACTTCGGTGATATCCCAGTCTATTTTATACTTGTTGGCGCGGGCTTCTTCTATACTTGCAAAAGCACGGTCTTTGGTGCGGCTCAAATGATCCTCGCGCAGCTTCTCATACTCTGCCTTGATCTCTCCAATATAGCTTTCTTTGTTACTGCCCAATAGGCTGCTTACCACCGTTACGCTACGGGAGGCATCGTGCACGTGTACTACTGGTCCACTATACTGCGGCGCGATCTTTACAGCCGTGTGTACTCTGGAGGTAGTAGCTCCACCTATCAGCAGCGGAATTTTCATGCCCCTGCGCTCCATCTCCTGCGCTACGTACACCATCTCGTCCAGCGAAGGAGTAATCAGACCACTCAAGCCAATGATATTTACCTGCTGCGCTTCGGCTTCTGCCAGGATTTTGTCCAGCTGCACCATCACGCCCAGGTCTATTACCTCATAGTTGTTACAGGCCAGCACCACGCCCACAATGTTTTTACCTATGTCATGCACATCGCCTTTCACGGTAGCCATCAGTATTTTTCCTTGTGTAGAGGCTGATGAACCTGCCTTTTCTGCTTCCATGAACGGCATCAGGTAAGCCACGGCTTTCTTCATGACACGAGCACTCTTCACCACCTGCGGCAGGAACATTTTACCGGCTCCAAACAGGTCGCCGACTACCGACATACCTGCCATTAATGGCCCTTCAATCACATCCAGTGTCTTAGCAGCTTTCTGACGTGCCTCTTCGGTGTCTTCGTCTATATATTCAACAATGCCGCGTACCAGCGCGTGCTTCAGACGTTCTTCAACTGTAGCTTCGCGCCAGGCATTGTCGGCTGCAGTGGCAGTTTTGCCTTTGCCTTTGATGGTTTCGGCATAGGTTACCAGCTTCTCGGTGGCGTCCGGGTGGCGGTTAAAGATCACATCCTCGATCAGGTCGCGCAGCTCTTGTGGCACCTCCTCATAAATCCCCAACATGCCGGCATTTACAATGCCCATGTCCATTCCGGCTTTTACGGCGTGGTACAGGAACACCGTGTGCATCGCCTCGCGCACCAGGTCATTACCCCGGAACGAGAACGACAGGTTACTAACGCCCCCGCTTACTTGTGCATGCGGCAGGTTTGCTTTTATCCATTTCACCGCCTCAATGTAATCTACTGCATAGTTGTTGTGTTCTTCTATACCTGTGGCAATGGCAAGTATATTCGGGTCGAAGATGATGTCCTGTGGCGGGAAACCGACTTCGTCTACCAGAATCCGGTAAGAGCGCTCGCAGATCTCAATGCGACGTGGCAGCGTGTCGGCCTGACCTTTTTCATCAAAAGCCATTACCACCACGGCAGCACCATACTGGCGCACTTTGTGGGCTAATTTCTTAAAGGCTTCTTCTCCTTCTTTTAAGCTGATGGAGTTAACGATACTTTTACCCTGCACACACTTCAAACCAGCCTCAATCACGCTCCATTTAGAGGAGTCGATCATGATGGGCAGTTTGGCGATGTCGGGCTCAGAAGCGATCAGGTTGAGGAAGTCAGTCATAGCCTGTTCTGAGTCCAGCATGCCTTCGTCCATGTTCACGTCGATGATCTGCGCACCGCCCTCTACCTGCTGCTGTGCCACTGCGAGTGCTTCCTCGAATTTACCGTTAACGATAAGTCGGGCAAACATCTTAGAGCCGGTAACATTCGTGCGCTCACCGACATTTACAAAAAGCGTATCTTTTGTGATGGTGAGTGGCTCTAAGCCGCTGTAGCGTGGGAGAGGTGCTACTGGAGTGGGAGCGTGCGGTTTATACTTCTGCACTAAGTCTGCGATTACTTTGGTGTGTACTGGCGTGGTGCCACAACAACCACCCAATATATTTACCAGCCCCTCTTTCAGGTATTCTTCCACAATAGCACCCATCTGCTGTGCCGTTTCGTCGTAGCCTCCAAAGGCGTTTGGTAAACCAGCATTTGGATAAGCACTGATGTAACAGTCGGAGATGCGGGCCAGCTCCTGGATGTGCGTCTTCAACTGACGAGCACCCAGCGCACAGTTAAAGCCAATGCTAAGTATAGGCGCATGAGAGATGGAATTATAAAAAGCCTCTACTGTTTGCCCAGATAAGGTGCGGCCGCTGGCGTCGGTTATGGTACCGGATACCATGATCGGCAGTTCTTTGCCACCGTCATTCACAAATTCCTGAATAGCAAACAGTGCTGCCTTACAGTTCAGCGTATCAAATACCGTTTCTACCAGCAGCAGGTCAGAACCACCATCTACCAAACCGCGCACCTGCTCATAGTATGCCTCCACCAGCTGGTCGAACGTAATGGCACGGTAGCCGGGGTTGTTCACATCCGGAGAAAGCGAAGCAGTACGATTAGTCGGGCCGATGGCACCTGCCACAAAACGTTTATGAGAAGGATCTTTTGCCTCTACCTCATCCGCTGCCTCACGTGCAATCTTTGCCGACTCATAGTTTAGCTCATACACGATGTGCTCCAGGTGGTAATCGGCCATGGCTATACTTGTGCCACTAAAGGTGTTGGTTTCAATGATATCAGCACCTGCCTCTAAGTACTCTGTGTGTATGGTTTTGATTACGTCTGGTCTGGTAATGGAAAGCAGATCGTTATTGCCTTTCAGGTCGGAGGGATGATCTTTAAAGCGTTCGCCTCTGAAATCTTCTTCTGTAAGCTGGTAACGCTGGATCATGGTGCCCATGGCGCCATCAAGCACAAGCACACGCTGTTTCAGCAACTGGTAAATCGGATGTAATTTGGTCATGTTCGGTGTCTTTCTTCTCGTAAGTCTGCTGCATTAGCTTATCAAGAAGGACACCCTAAGGTAGGATATACTATCTTATCTTTTCCCGGCTAAAGTATAGCTGAGAAGGGAATTAGCACCAGGCTTGTACAAGGTTGCTAAGACGTCATAGGGCCCTATCCCTCGGTCTTTCTTGATAAGAAGCTGCAATTTAATCAGATATATGTGAATTACGAAATCTTTTGAATATAGATATGATGTATTTGTCTGACGGCTTGATACCTATAAAACAGAAAAGGACACATAAAGTGTCCTTTTCCTAAAAGAGTTTAATTGATTTTACTCTATAACTCTTTATACTTACTTATACGGCTACTCGAGGCAAAGGTGTCGTTAGTTTATACTTTTTTACAAAAAAGAAAGGGACACCGTGTGGCATCCCTTTCCCTTAACTGCTTTAACAGTTATGCTTTGCTTACGCTTCTGCTTCTACTCTTGGAATTACAGAAACATAAGAACGGTTTTTCACGCTCTTTCTGAACTCTACAACGCCGTCAACCAAAGCAAACAAAGTGTGGTCTTTGCCCATACCCACGTTTTTGCCTGGGTGGTGTGCAGTACCTCTTTGTCTTACAATGATGTTACCAGCGATGATGTTCTGGCCACCGTAAATCTTAACACCAAGTCGTTTTGAGTGTGACTCGCGGCCGTTATTAGAACTACCAGCTCCTTTTTTGTGTGCCATTTTGTTTAAAATTTAATTCAGGTTAGCGGGGGCATCCCCTGAAAAAGTTCTTCGATTAATTTCTTCTTACTGCTTAACCAATGCTCTCGATCAGGACCTTCGTGAAGTGCTGGCGGTGACCATTCTTCTTACGGTATCCTTTTCTTCTCTTCTTTTTGAAAACGATTACTTTGTCGCCTTTCACGTTGCCAAGGATTTTACCAACCACTTTAACACCGCTCACGAAAGGAGCACCTAACGTAACTGTACCGTTATCATCAGTAAGAAGAACATTGGTGAACTCAACGGCGTCACCCTCATTGCCGGAAAGCTTGTTAGCGTAGATGAACTTACCGCTCTCTACTTTGGTCTGTTGACCTGCGATTTCTACAATTGCGTACATCAGCTTCAATGTATGTTTAAAATTTAGTCTGCAAAAGTACGGCCTATATTTTAATTATGCAACGCCTTGTCGTATAAATTGTTAAACCCTGCCCACATGTTACACATCAAAATGTGGATAACGATGTTGAAATCCACAACCCAATTTCAAGGCGCCTCATAATTCCACCCTAATCAACTATACTTTAACTAGATACAGACCATTTGAGTAATCTACATTTTCAACAGCTGTTGTGTAAATCTGTTTCATGCTTCACAAATTTTGCCTGCAGTTTTAAAATTTTACACACAGATACACACCTAAATCTTCCCTCCACTACTCCAAATCGCTTTCTGGTAAACAAAAATGGTATTTAACAATGATTTTATAGCTTCTTAAAAATATTCCAACAAAACTATATAGTTGATAACTTATGTGGATAAGCATGTTCATTACACCGCAACACACAAGCGTTCAACTACTTAAAAGAGTGTGTATAAATTGAACAACTTTAGCCCCTTAATTCAAGTTCAATTCTATATATTTGAAGTCACGATAATACCGGATGTTAACCAGGCATCTACCAAAACATAAATCTTAATGGGGTGTTTTCTAAGCAAGGTTTTGCTTACCCCTTCAACCAATAAAACACTTAGTTACTAGCTTATGGAGCCAATACTACAAGAGAACCCAAACCGCTTTGTACTGTTCCCAATCCAGCACGACGATATCTGGCAGATGTATAAGAAGGCTGAGGCCAGCTTTTGGACTGCCGAAGAGATTGACCTGTCGCAGGACATTAAAGACTGGGAAAACCTGAACGACGGTGAACGCCACTTTATCAGCCACGTACTCGCGTTCTTTGCAGCCTCTGACGGTATTGTGAACGAGAACCTGGCTATTAACTTTATGCAGGAGGTACAGATTCCGGAGGCGCGTTGCTTCTATGGTTTCCAGATCATGATGGAGAACATCCACGCCGAGACTTACTCCCTGCTGATAGATACTTATATAAAGAAGCAGTCTGAAAAGGATTACCTCTTTAACGCGCTGGAGACAGTGCCGTGCGTGAAGAAAAAAGGGGAATGGGCACTACGTTGGATCAACAGCGAGAACTTTACAGAGCGTTTGATCGCTTTTGCGGCTGTAGAGGGGATTTTCTTCTCAGGTTCTTTCTGCTCTATCTTCTGGCTTAAGAAGCGTGGCCTGATGCCTGGCCTTACTTTCTCTAACGAGCTGATCAGCCGCGACGAAGGCCTGCACTGCGATTTCGCCTGCCTGCTGTACTCTATGCTGAACAATAAACTGCCAGAAAGCCGCGTGCACGAAATTATACGCGATGCGGTAACATTTGAGCAGGAGTTCGTGACGGATGCGCTGCCGGTAGACCTAATTGGCATGAACGCGAAGCTGATGAGCCAGTACATCGAGTTTGTGGCTGACCGTCTGTTAGTAGCGCTTGGCTGCAGCAAGATCTACAACGCTACCAACCCATTCGACTTCATGGAAATGATCTCGCTACAAGGCAAGACAAATTTCTTCGAGAAGCGTGTGGGCGAATACCAAAAGGCCGGCGTAATGGGAGACAAAGACAAAAATGTTTTTTCTCTCGACGAAGACTTTTAAGATTATTAGAGATTTACTATGTTTAGGGAGCCAAAGGGAAAAGGCCCATCTTCTTTTCCTATCCTAAATATTATACTTACTCTTACCGCACGGTAGCTAAAGCAACAGGCAGGTTACTGCAGCGGCACCATAGTTGGCAGCATCGCCACCTAACGGGGTATTTCTACCCTACTATATAGTAAAAGCATTTAGCTTTACTTATAATCGTTTGTACTACAACGGCTTATACATATAACACCGTATGGGCAGGTTGTATACCTTACAAAGTATAACCTCTGCTGTAAAGCAGCATTACCTATATAACCAAACTAAACAACCCGGGGCCTTTAACCTCGCTAATTGTATACATTATGTTAGTAGTTAAACGAGACGGCAGACGCGAATCTGTCAAATTCGATAAAATTACAGCACGCATCGAGAAGCTGTGCTATGGCCTGCATATGGATTACGTGTCGCCGATTGAGGTGGCCAAAAAGGTGATCGACGGTATATACGACGGCGTTACTACCGTGGAGCTGGATAACCTGGCAGCCGAGACAGCAGCATCGCTTACTACCAAGCACCCGGATTATGCGGTATTGGCAGCACGTGTGGCTATCTCTAACCTGCACAAGGTTACAAGTAAGTCGTTCTCCAACACCATGAAGCGACTTTATACTTACACCGACCCAAAAACCGGTGAGAATGCATCGCTGATCGCGAAGGATGTGTATGAGATCATCCGTAAGAATGCGGCTCTATTAGACTCAACCATCATTTACGACCGTGACTACAACTACGATTTCTTCGGTTATAAGACCCTAGAGCGTTCATACTTGCTTCGCCTGGATGGTAAAATCGTGGAGCGTCCGCAGCACATGCTGATGCGCGTGGCTGTGGGTATACACAAAGAAGATATTGAGTCTGCGATTGAGACATACAACCTGATGTCGGAGAAGTGGTTTACGCATGCTACCCCAACGCTATTTAACGCTGGTACGCCAAAACCACAGCTGTCTTCGTGCTTCCTGCTTACCATGAAGGATGATAGCATACCGGGCATCTACGATACATTGAAGCAATGCGCTCAGATTTCGCAGAGTGCCGGAGGTATTGGTCTAAGTATCCATAATGTACGTGCTACAGGTTCTTACATTAAGGGCACCAACGGTACATCCAACGGTATAATCCCGATGCTGAAGGTGTATAACGATACAGCCCGTTACGTGGATCAGGGTGGTGGCAAGCGTAAAGGCGCTTTCGCTATTTATCTGGAGCCATGGCACGCCGATATCTTCGACTTCCTGGAGCTGAAGAAGAACCATGGTAAAGAAGAGAACCGTGCACGCGACTTGTTCTACGCCCTCTGGACGCCAGACCTGTTTATGAAACGCGTAGAGGAGAACGGAGACTGGAGCCTGTTCTGCCCGAACGAAGCACCTGGCCTGGCTGAATGCTGGGGCAAAGACTTTGAGCGCCTGTACGAGAAGTATGAGCGTGAGGGTCGTGCCCGCAAAACGGTAAAAGCGCAGGATCTGTGGTTCCACATACTGGAGTCTCAGATAGAAACAGGTACGCCATACATGCTATACAAAGACCACGCGAACCGCAAGTCGAACCAGCAAAATCTAGGTACTATTAAGTCATCGAACCTGTGTACCGAGATTATGGAATACACCAGCGAAGACGAAGTTGCTGTATGTAACCTTGCCTCTCTGGCGCTACCTCGCTTTGTGAAAGAAGAAGGTGGCCATAAGGTGTTCGACCACCAGAAACTGTTTGATGTAACCTATCATGCAACTGTTAACCTAAACAAGGTTATCGACATAAACTATTACCCGGTACCTGAGGCGAAGAACTCTAATATGCGTCACCGCCCAATTGGTTTAGGTGTGCAGGGCTTAGCTGATACTTTTATTCACCTGCGCATGCCGTTCGAAAGCGATGAGGCAAAAGGACTGAATAAAGACATCTTCGAGACGATCTACTTTGCTGCCATGACAGCTTCTAAGGATCTTTCCAAGAAGCAGGGTGCTTACGAAACCTTTAAAGGCTCTCCGTTAGCAGAAGGCAAGTTCCAGTTTGATATGTGGGGCGTTACGCCAGAAAGCGGCCGTTGGGACTGGGAAGAGCTTCGCCAGGAGGTGATGAAGCACGGTGTGCGTAATTCTCTGTTGGTAGCACCTATGCCTACTGCCTCCACTGCTCAGATCTTGGGTAACAACGAATCGTTTGAGCCTTATACTTCTAACATTTACCTGCGCCGCGTATTGTCTGGTGAGTTTATGGTGGTGAACAAGCACCTACTGAAAGACCTGATCGCGCTGGGCATCTGGAACGACAACATGAAGAACCAGATTATCGCAGCTAACGGTTCTGTGCAGGATATCCCGAACATCCCGCAGCACATCAAAGACCTGTACAAAACAGTATGGGAGATTAGCCAGCGTACAGTAATTGATATGAGTGCTGACCGCGGTGCTTACATTTGCCAGAGCCAGTCGCTGAACCTGCACGTAATGAACGTAAACTTCGGTAAACTGACTTCGATGCACTTCCACGCTTGGAAGAAAGGCCTGAAAACAGGTATGTACTACCTGCGCACCAAAGCTGCTGTAGATGCCATTAAGTTTACTGTAGAGAAACAAGCCGCTGAAACCTTATCACCGGTTTACAACCAGGATCAGAATCGCAGCGACATGAGCTGCTCCCTGGATAACCCAGACGCTTGCGAAGCTTGCGGATCGTAAAATTAACAATTATAGATAATAAGAAAGGGAGGCTCATGGCCTCCCTTTTCTATTTTAGAACCTTTTATCTAATGATAACTGTCTGATTGGTCTTCTTCCACAATTATGGATCCTCATTGATAGGTGTTTAGTTATTGGTGAGAATACAAACAACAGTAGAAACTAATATTGATCAACCCAATGATATCACCAGACCAATAGCGTAAGCATACCAACCCAAGCACACCTTACGCAGTACAAGCATCTATACTTTAAGATCATAAAGAGTACACCTGTGAAGAAGCTACCAAACAAACCTACCAAGCAGCAAAAGCAAAACAGCATAAGCAGGCGCAGTTTCATTGGCAGCTCACTAGTTCTAGGTGCGGCTGGTATCGCAGGTTATTCAGGCGCTTTTGCCCATACTCTACAACCATCGCAGAGCCAGAACCTACCGCCACGAGGCTACTACCTCATCAAGAATGCCTATGTGCTAACTATGGATGCTACCCTAGGCGACTTTAAGCAAGGCGATGTGCTGGTGCGGGACGGTGAGATAAAGCAGGTAGGGCAGAACCTGAGTGCAGCCGGTGCCGAGGTGTTGGCAGGGGAGGGAATGGTCGTGATGCCAGGGCTGGTAGATACGCATTGGCACCTCTGGACATCGCTGCTCCGAAGTATGGCCGGCAACACAGAGGGCCGCGGCTACTTCTCCGTTACCCGAAAAGTAGGCCAGCATTATACCCCAGAAAGTATGTATGCCGCCACCAGACTGGCACTTGCTGAAGCTATCCACTCAGGTATTACCACGCTACACGACTGGAGCCACAATGCAAGAGGACCAGCGTTTGCCGAGGCAAGTATAAAGGCTTTGCGAGAGGCAGGCATACGAGGGCGCTATTCGCTTGGTGTGCCTACCGGAGAAGGCGGCGTGATAGACCTGCAACTGCTGGAAAAACTTCATGATAACTGGAACAAATATGCAAGTAATAATTTGCACTTGGGTTTAGCATGGCCAGGCATCAACAACAGAAAAGAAACCGGTTTAAAAGAACTGGATAAAGCCCGGCAGATAGGTATACCCGTGTCGGTTCATGCGAGCTCGGCAGGGGTAATAAGTGGTTTAGTGCAGGCGGGTGTGCTGGCCAAAGGTATGCAAATTATACATTGCAAAGATGCTACAGAAGACGAGATCCAAAGTATAGCCAGAGCAGGCGCTGTGGTTAGCCTGTCGCCGTTTTCAGAGCTGCGCATCGGGTATGGTATACCGCCGGTCAAAGAGCTTTTAGATGCAGGAGTTACACTTGGTATATCAGCAGACACAACCACGCTAACCGGCAATGCAGATCTTTTTTCTGTGATGAAAATATTGCTGAACCTAACCAATGCCTTAAATAAAAGTGAATTTGCTTTAACCGCCAAACAAGCACTGGAGAAAGGCACCATCGAGGGAGCACGCTCTCTAGGACTTGCTGACCAAACAGGCTCGCTTACACCCGGAAAACGCGCTGATTTAATCATGTTATCTGCTAATGCCCTGAACTTAGGCTATGTTACTGACCCTTATGGTTTGGTAGTAGAGGCGGCACAGCCAGCTAACGTACATACTGTGATGATAGACGGAAGAATTCTGAAACGAAATCACACCCTCACCCACCTGAACAAAGATCAGATTATAGCCGATGCCAAAACGGCTTTTAAAAAGGTTATGGAAAAGAGCGGGTGGTAAGATAGTAATATGATGGCTTCAGACGAGTTAATGACTTACTGCCTTTGTAAGTGTTCTCACCAACAATTAAAACCTTTTTAAATCAGCAAAGTGTTTATACTACCCAAAACTCTACTCTAAAAAGTATAAAGCTGTAATTGTTAAAGATTTTGTCCTCCAAAACTTACTTCTATAGCATTGTAGCTAACCTACGTGGTTAAGGTGTTGATACTTGATTTAAAAACACATATCCTCTCAAAGTTAACTCTTTTTAAACCCTGATGCTAATTGGAATTCTTATCTATACCATACTCAGTGCAGCCTTCACTAAAATAACTGGCACTTAAAAACAACATATTCAAAATTTATATATGTTTGCGCCATTTATTTAAAATAGCTTAACACAAAACACGCTACACCAAAACACTATGAAAAAAATTATTATCATCATTGTTGCCATAATGGGTATCTCGTTTGGCGCAGAGGCACAAAAAGTACAGGTCGGCCTCCGGTTAGGTGGCAACTACTCTAACTTTATCGGCGCTGGCGCTGATAGCCTGGACCTGGAGGGAATCTGGGGTGGCCACGGCGGATTAATTATTACGGTTCCTATAGTTAGCAAGCATGTAGCCGTACGGTCAGATATTATCTACTCAATGAAAGGCGCCAAATCAGAAAATGATAGCTTGAACATTGATTTAGGTTATTTGGATGTACCCATAATGGGTCAGCTAATAGCAGGTCCCTTTTACTTAGAGGCAGGACCACAAATGTCTTTCAAGGTAAAAAGCGATATCAAAGACAAAGAAAACAGAGAGAACGTACAAAGCCTGGCCGATAACTTTAAGCGCACAAGCCTTAGTTATGCTGCAGGTGCAGGATTCAAAATACCGTCTATTGGTTTAGATTTTGGCGTGCGCTATAACGGCGACCTTTCCAAGCTGGTCAAAAACGTCGACAACAAAGAGTTTAGAAACTCTGTGCTGATGTTTACCACAAGTTATGGGTTTTAACAGCTTATAGTTCATCTCATATACACAACTACAACAGACAAATATTTAGATAAAAGACAAGGCCGCTGATAACCTCAGCGGCCTTGTCTTTTATCTAAATATGGTTATTGATTACATCTGCTCTCTTGTTACCACCACAACGGCTACACGGCGGTTAAGCTGGCGGCCTCTTGCAGTTTCGTTCGTGGCTCTTGGGGCTGTCTCACCCATTGCCTCTATAGAGACACGGTTAGCATCTATACCTCCCTTACTCTGCATCCAATCTTTTACAGCGTTAGCACGTTCAGCAGAAAGCTCTTTGTTGTATTCGTTTCCGGCGCGCGCATCAGCATGGCCAAAAATACGGATCTGTCCGCTCTGTGGCAGGCCCTTGATCTCATCAACTATCTGCTTCAATTTCTCTTCGCCGGCTGGTCTTATCTGAGCTTTGTCTGTATCGAACAAAAGGCGGTCATCCATGGTGTATATGTTATACTCTGTATCTGAGCGCATCTCTACTTCAGACCCTCTTAGTTCAGGATCATCCACCACAGGAGCATCCCAGTTTATACCTGCCCAAAAATCCTCTCCCACGTCTTTTATTTCGGCACCGTCTGCTTCTACTCTTCCGCGTTCGTCGTCATACATAACCGCGGTATCGGCAGTAGCTTCGCTAAGCGTATCCTTTTCAACATCTCCCTTTGGGTCGTTACAGGCAGCCATAGCTCCAAAACCCAACAACAGTAGTAGTGTGTTTTTTTTCATAGTATAAATTTTAGGTTCTATATAAAAGTACGCACTACCTACTACTTAGTTTATTATTGGTGAAGCTGAGGCATTATAAAAGAAGCGAGTGAGTGGAGGATTGACAGTTTCGCTCTATGTTACTAAACTGTATTAACAAATATTAGCGGGAAGTATTGGCAGTTCCAGAGTTACTGTGTGGCACCTCCTGTTCAATAGGCTGCTCAAGCCATTTAAGTGCCTCATTGGTATTGTTAAACTCGCTTAGCACAATGTTGCCAAGGCCACCGCTACGCTGTATCATGTTTTCTATAGCCATGCGGTTAAATAGATCTTCCGAGACGATGGTAGCCATACGGCGAAGTGGACTTTCCAGCAATTTTGGAATAAATTCCTCTACTGTCCACTGCTGATCTTGCTGGCGAATCGCCTTCATATTTCTGCGGTCAGCAAGCCAGCGCGTAAGTTTATACTTGTTTACTGTTTCCAGACTTCTCAGCACTGTTTCCCGGAACTCGTTGCTGCTCGCGAAACCTTTCCACTCACCAATTCCAAGATGCAGCTCTTTGTCTACATAGATACGGATTATATTATTTTCAAAGTATAACTCCATCATACAGTAATCTTTTTCAAAAGCACTATGCCTGCGTTGCCGCTGGTATTGGCTGTAACAACCACGTCATAGCTGTTGCTTCATCCTCAAACTCCTTTACAACCAAATCCCCTAGGTTGCCGGCTCGCTTTGTGAGTTGCTCCATGGCCATATTGTTAAAAATATCAACAGACACTATAATGGCCATCCGTCTAATAGGGCTTGCTAGAATCTTTGGCATAATCTCAATGGATGCCCACCGCAAATCGTCTTGCCTGATGGCACGCATTGTTTTCTGATCTGCCAGCCAACGGATTGTGCTATACTTATAGGCAAGCTCCATGCACAGCATGCTGTTCTCTCTGAACTCAGCACTAGATAAGAAGCCGCGCCACTCAGCTTTGCCTAAACGTTTTTCAGCATCGTAACTAAGCCTGAACCCATGGCTTTCGTAGTACAGTTCTTCCATAGAGTTACACAACCTACATATAAATATGTTGTACGCATGATTTACAGATATGTATAGCAGCAGCGCTAAAACTAAGGGGCTAGGGGAATATAAGAGGTATTGCAGAAATTCTATGCTGGCAAAACGGTAGTAGTGATTATTATACTTGCAATAAACACTCTATTGCTTCTGCCTCGGTGTTAAAATCGCGGATAATCAGGTTGGTGGTAAAGCCTTTACTACTGTCTTTTAAGAGTTCGATTGCTTCACGATTTTCTGCTGAATGAGAGGGAAGCCTTGCCATACGCACAATTGAGCCTCTAAGTATACGAGGCAGAAACACTTCTTGGCTCCAAAGTACATCAGCGGGATCGATCGCTTTCATTTTACGGTCGTCTGCAAGCCAACTGATAAGCCCAAAACGATCGATCAGGTCGAGGCACAGCAGCAAAGACTCCCGAAATTCTGATCCTTTTATATTTCCATTCCAGACAGCAGTACCTAATTTCTGGTCTTTATCATAGTATAAGCTCACAAAGGCATTCTTAAAGTATAACTCTTGCATTGCTGATCCTATTTAAAATAGTTTGAAGCTACCAGGCTCAAACTTACATTACTCTATTTGGCACACCACTTACTGTTATTGCTAATTTAAACCAGCCAGCGCCGCTACAATGGCTTTAATATTAAATACAACACAAAAAGAAAAGCCCACCTTTACCAAGCGGGCTTTTCTTTTTGTTAAACTATAACTATCGCTTTACAAAACGCAAAGTTTCGTGGTGTTCTCCGTCTGTTACAGAAACAAAGTATACTCCGTTAACTAAATCTTGCACTGGAAGCACAAGTACCTGAGCCGGCTCCACTGCAAGCTGCTTAACAGCTTTTCCTGTAGCATCTATTACCTGAACCTGTATTGTTCCTTTGTATCCGGCAAAATCAATGTTAACTACATCTGTGGCCGCAGTAGGATACAACTTACTTTTCGGAGCAATAGCCATACTACCAGCCATTTCCACAGCCACAATATTTGAATAGGTTGATTTTCCGTCGAAATCAGTCTGAAGCAATCGGTAATAGTTTACACCTGCACCTGGGGTTTGATCGGTAAAAGTATAGTTTAGTTTAGAGCTACTGTTACCAGCGCCAGCAACTGTGCCTATTTTTTTGAAGGCTTTGCCATCCTGGCTATGTTCAACATCAAAGTGCTTGTTATTCTTTTCGGTTGCAGTGCTCCAGTTTAGCTTTGCTGTGTTATCCAGTGCCGCACCCCTAAAGGATATAAGCTCTACAGGCAGTGAACTGATGGTCATCTCATTTCTCCAGCTCAGGTTGTGGATAGCAATTCCCTGGCGCCCGTTGCTGTTGCGAACCTGGGAGTCGTTGCGGTACTCTATTACCACGCGCGTAACCGGCTCTGAGAAAGTAATCACTACATCGCCTTCGGCAGAAGTATTATCATTTGTGATAAGGCCGGAAAAAGCAGTAGGAGCCGTAGAGGTAAACTGGTTATAAGACGTAGTTTTAACTTTGCTCTTCTTAAGCTGCACCGCTACACCATTGTTATAGCCTACAATATTTATCCTATCCTTAAACTGATCAGTTGCAATATCCACATCGAAAAGTGTAAATGAAAGATCCCTTACTGCCTTGTCTAAGCTTAGTTGTATTGTGGAGCCTGTGGTGGCAGTAGCACCAGTCTGTATCAGGGCGAAAGATTTTGTACCAGCCTTAAAATTAGTATTATCGACTTTAGACACCTCAAAGCTTACGTCTGAGCTCATAGCTACAGACCAACGCATAGTAACACCATCCACAACATAAGGTGAAGTAGAAGTAGGACCAGACACTAGGAAAGGGTTTTCATCTAGCGGACGGTTTGCCCAATTAAATGTAGAATATCCCTCAGTTAGTGTTCCTGTAAGAGTTACATCATCTACAGCATAATATGGGTTAGAGTCTCCGTTGTTTTTTGTGTAAACAATTTCGATGTCGATTCGAACGTCGTCATATCCCAATGCGGCTTGAGGCAATTGAATTGGTGTGCCGCCATTTACATGGTTCCACTGGCTATTTACAGTATTAGTGGTAGTATAAAACTCATGTCTTGTGGCGCCGCCATCAACACTATAATAAGCTTTAACAGGCTCTGTGAGGGCAGAATTGACTTTACGCGGATTTCTATATTGCTGCCAGGTTATAAAAAGGCTGCTAATGTTCTTTGTTGATATTGATTCGCGCAGTATCAGCGTTTTGGTAGCTGTTGTAACCGCATTATCGGTGCGGGCATACTTTTCTTTAGAAGAAAATGAAAGTGTACTTACTGCGGCATCATTTGCAGGAGCTATTACCCAAGCACCAGTTACGTTTGTCCAAACGCCGGTTATTTCGCCGCTAAAGTTCTCATGGTGGACAATCGTTTGAGCGGAAGCTCCAAACACAACAATTAAAGAAAGAATAATAGAGAGGTAAATGTTTTTCATACTGTACTACACTGAGTTGTTTGCCCAGTATGAAATAAATATGCCATAAATCGTATGTCCGGTGTTAATCTGTCAAAGGCATAAATATGAGATCAAATATATTTGATTATCAACATGTTAAAAGCACAAAAAATTTAACTGGATTGGTAGTATAGTTTAATTGCTACCATGTATTGTTTCCCAAAAATGGAATAATGTGTTATAATTTGGAAAATTTATATCGACAACGCTGTTCAAAATTATAGTTTAAGTATAGCTACGCTTGATTCAAAGTCGAATATTAACAGCTATCCCCCCATCCCAAACTGTAATCGTTGGTAGCTCAATCAATTGAAGTTATCTCCGTTTGAAGCTGTATATGCCTATAGCAAACAACATTTGGCTGATATGTGTTGTATTAACACGGATTGGTTTGGCACCTGATTTGCAATAAGATAAGTAGAAAAAAAGAGGAGAAAGACAAATGAAGCGATTTAATAACAAGGATTTTCTACATACTATCGCCCTGCATCTGGATCTGTTTAATACCATAGGAGGCGGCGTTAGCAAAACTTATGCACGCGTAAAAAAAGAGCAAGAGAGTGCCGTGATTGAAGTATGGGCAGCGGGTGTAAATCCAGAACTGTTTAAAGTAGTTTTGCGCCGGAATACCTTAACGGTTAATTCTGTTTTAACAAGTGATCATAGCCCCAACGTAACTGTGCCAATATTTAGCCGCACCTTTATTCTGCCACCAATTGTAGATCTTAATCAGATTGAGGCATTGTACCAGGATGGCAAATTGCGCATTAAGTTACCTTACCATGAAGCTGCCGATAGACCGAGGGAGATAGAAATTAAGCAATTATAACGCAAAGGGCACCACACATGTGGTGCCCTTTGCGTTTAGGGTATTTAACTTAGTTATCTGTTGGCTTAAATTTAGCTTTAATGATAGAGGTAAGAAAGTCGTGTACCTCTACGGTTTCCTTATCATAAACAAATGTATTATAAGAGTCTGCTGATGTCTGCTCAATTTTGCAGCCATTCTCGATCATCATAAATATCAGCTCTCGCAAACGGTAGGGGTGGCCTGCAATATTTATTACGCATTCCATATCATTACTCTCCACGCGCAGAAACATGTGCTGCACATGGTTTACATCCGACATTACTTCCTGATTAGACATAGGCTTTACACTTTGGCTATAAATATAAACCTGTTACTGCCAAAAAAGTGCCACTTTGGCGGCGCAAATCAAGCCTCAGCATAAAAACCTTACTTTGTTTCTGCTTATACTTTGATGAGTACAACGTGCTTTAGTACGCCCCATAGCTTAAGCTTGAAAGTATACTATCGGCGAGGGTGTTCTTTACGCCAGCCTACAACAAATACAATTACCCAAACCGGATACAGTGGCGAAAGCACAGACGCTAAATAAGGATCTACGGCGAACATAAGTATAACCTGAAGCAGGAATGTAATGGCAGCTCCTATAATTGCTATCTTATAATATCGGTTTTGCCAGTTCATAGTAGCCTATACGGGATGCGTATAAAAAAAATGCGGGAGGGCCATGTAACTGGCCCTCCCGCAATGTATAAATGCTAATTGCCTTTATACTTAGTTTACTCTCATAGCTGGCATGGCTTTGCCACCATGGTGCATGTACATTTTGGCTATCTGACCGTTCTCATCTTTCTCGAATGTAACCAGTGCCGGAGCCACTTTTACAAAGAACTTGTCTTCTGCCTCCGGGAAAATTTGGAATCTGTCCTGGCCTGGCACCTCTACAAACAGCTGATCTCCCGATGCCTTAACAATAAAGGACATTTTAGGCGCCACTTGGTACTCTCCTGCATACTTGGCAAGCTGTGCGGCACTCATCTTTATCATAGTGCGTGCAACCGGCATCTGATATTTGTCTCCTAATACAATGGCTGTAATATCTCGCGAAATAGGACCGTTTACTTGCTGCGACTCATAGTTGCTCAAGATAGTTATAGTCATCTCTCGCTCCGGGATTCTGATAAAGTTCGCTTTGAAGCCGTTTATAGCTCCGCTGTGGCTAATCCTTAGTTGCTTACTTACAGAGTCAATTACCCAGCCATAGCCATAGTTGTTTTTAACCGGCGTGTACATCTGCTTCTTAGACGCTTGGTTTAAAAGCTTGTCTCCTCTAAGTGCTGCATCAAACTTTGCCAGATCGGCACTAGTACTGTACATAGCGCCGGCGGCATGGCACCAGCTCATATCGATATATTTTGCAAGCTCACGCTCAGCCCCGTCGTGGTTATAGCCTAGTGCCATACCAGCTATTGGTTTGCTAAACTCAAGGCCAGTAGAGCGCATCTTCAAAGGCTTCAATATCTGCTGGTAAAGCACCTTCTCGTATGGCTTTTTCGTCACCTTTTCGATTATCTGTGCCAGCACTATAAACCCGGAGCTGCTATACCTCCACTTAGTTCCCGGCTCAAACTCCAGCGGCATGTCTTTTACAAGTGCCAGGATATCATTTGTTGTAGCAGGCTTTGTGTTTACATCCTGCCAGTGGTTCACAAAATCAGGAATGCCGGCTGTGTTGGAAAGCAATTGGTGTAAAGTTATCTTCTCGCCATTTGGGAAGTCTGGCAGGTACTTGCTTACTTTATCCTGCACATTTAGTTTACCCTGCTCCTGCAGTTGCATTACCATTACAGCTGTAAAAGATTTAGTAACAGAGCCTATTCTGTACTTCACTTCCGGGCTGTTGGCTATACCTTTTTCATAATCGGCCATGCCAAAGCCTTTGCCATAAACAGGCTGGCCTTTTTCGGTAACTACCACTGTGCCACTAAATGTGCCTTGTTTCAGATGTGTGTTGAGGTACTGATCTAAGTTGGCTGCAAAAGTTTGCTGAGCATTTACCTTAGCACTAACAAAAGATAGCGCCAGTAGTACCAGTAAGGCGGTGCCGCGATACCAGTTCGTTAAATTGGAAGTTGATTTCTTTTTCATAGTTTTATTTTTCAAAATGTTATATCCTTTAAATGAATAACTTAAGACAAAACTATGCATGCTTACGCTCGGGTGCAATACCCTGATCTGGCAACATGTATGAACTTATAAAGCGGAGGGATGAACGTGCAAAGTATAGGGACAAGTGAAGGGCAAAAAAATACCCGGCTTCTCTTAAGGCCGGGTATTCATTAATCTAAAAGCTTCTGCTCTTGATATATCTTTCTCAACAATCAAGGGCGGATCATCGTCTTTAGCTACAACCAATGTATAGTGGTTGTCTTTATCCTGGTAATATATAAGCGTTGTCAGGTCTTCGTATCCAATACTGAAGATCTTTCTCGGCTCATGCTTGTACCTATATTTATAATTATCTAATTTTATATTCCTCAATAACCTCATATTCCAACACCTTTCTGGTATTTTAACGGCACAAAGGCAGCTTAATGTTTCAATTCTTAGAGTTGTACAATGCTTTTCTTGCTATCATTATAACATTGATGCATAGTATTTTAAATCTGAATATTTAAATTTATCTCTAACATATAAGATAGTAACTGCTTGATGCAGCACCACATTATAGATTAATATCTATAGTAGCTGCTGAGCAACACCATACTTTAAAAGTAAAACTATGAGCAACAGCGGAAAGTACAGTTGGCTTGTTTGGTTGTTATATTTTATCATTTTCGAGACAATAGTATTTTTGGGGCTGCAGTGGCTATTATTGGATGTAGGCATTAGCAACCAGTATCAGGCTGAGAATACCATAGTGCCTAACTGGGTAAAAGCTGTTATATTTATACTGCTATACATTTTGTGCCTCTTGTTCGTTGTTATGCTGATAAGCAGTTTTGTGCCCAGCAAACATAGGGGCCAGTTAATGCGTTGGGTATACTTAGCGTTACTCGGAATGGCGGTTATGCTGTTCTTTTTGTTTTAACCTTACCGGCCAGGAACTGCCGGCTGTTTAGATAACCAATGAAAAAATTAATTTATCTGCTAACCTTCTGCTTGGCAGCAAGCTTTTCTGCAAACGCTCAGCGGGGAGAAATAGAGAGTACACGCCAGGGGCGCTTCTTTATAAAGCAGCAGAACGGACAGATTGTCTATGCCAATAAAATTCAACTGAAGTCGCCGCTGTTTAAACAGAACCACTTTTTGCTGGATGACTCCCTGAAGTATAACCCAACTACAGTAGCCGCCTTTCAAAATGAGCAAGGCTATTTTGCCCGTGTAGACTACGGCAACAGCTATGACGACTTCGCCAAACGTGTGCTCGACGGACCGCGCATTGATAAATTTTATACATCGCGCACTGTTTATGACTATGGGTATGGGTACAGCCCCTATGACTTTGGAGGACCGCGCACTAGCCGTCGCCGTATTAATTTCTTCTCTAAAGACGACGGTCCCCTCTACCTGATGGACTATAACAACCTGCGCGATGCCCTGGCAGATAACGCAGCAAGTTTGCAGATATTACAACAGTATCGCCGCAACAAGGTAATTAACACAGGTGTGTCTATTGTAGGTGCCGGATTACTGGCGATTGGCTCGCTTTCAACTATAAACAATGCACAAAGCTCTGGTGTTTCGCCGCTGGTTTATGCCGGAGGAGGTATACTTGGAGCGCAGTTTGTGATTAACCTGTTCCAGAAGGACAAGCTGACACAGGCTATGGAAGTATATAATTACCAGGTGCAGCAGTAAATCATCACAAGTATAAGCTATCTCCAACAACCACTGTTACAGTAACAGACCAATGGATAACCTTTTGCTACTACACGGAGCCTTAGGCTCGGCGGCCACACTAAACCCTATAAAACAGGCGCTGCAGGATAAATATAATGTCTATACTCTAGATTTCTCGGGGCACGGGGGCTTAGCCATTCCGGATGAGCCTTACAGCATGCAGCTTTTTTCTAATGATATAAAGGAGTTGCTTGACAAAGAGGGTATTGAGCAGGCACATATCTTCGGCTACAGCATGGGTGGCTATGCAGCTTTATACTTTGCGTTACAGTACCCGAACCGTGTAAGCAGTATTTTTACGTTGGCCACTAAGTTTGCCTGGTCACCGGAGGCTGCTGAAAAGGAAAGCAAGATGCTAAACCCGGAGAAGATAGAGCAGAAGGTGCCGGCTTTTGCCCAGACATTAACCCAACGCCACTCGCCACAAGACTGGAAACAGGTTATGTTAAAAACTGCTGAAATGATGCATCAACTAGGAGCAGCACCTGCTCTTACCTCAGAGAACCTTCCGCAACTGCATATACCTGTTTGTGTGGGTGTAGGCGACAAAGACAATATGGTGACAGTAGAGGAGACGCTGTGGGCTTACAGGCTGTTGCCTAATGCCAGCATGCTTGTTTTACCAGACACCCGCCACCCCCTCGAAACAGTGTCCGTAGCCAGAATAACTTCAGAAATAGAACAATTTACCGGCAGCAAAACACTGCATGCCCTTAGCACACCTTAACTCATGACTTTTTACCCTTTTAGCCAGATCTGCAACAACTTTAAGTATACTTTTATACTTGTAGCCTTTTCTCTAAGTATAAGTTCTTGTGCCAGCTCCTCTGCCGAATTTGGCAAACGTGGCTATACCGAAGAGGGCAAAGCATCTTATTACAGCCGAAAACTACAGGGCCGTAAAATGGCAAACGGAGAACCCTACAGAAGGGGAAAATTGACTGCAGCGCATAAAACACTGCCATTTGGTACAAAAGTTAAAGTAACCAACCTGCAGACGAATCAAACAGTTAAGGTGAAGATTACAGACAGAGGACCTTATGCCAAGGGCAGAATAGTTGACCTTTCGGAGGCTGCTGCTAAGAAAATTGGCTCTGTTAAAGCAGGAGTGGTGCCAGTAAAGATGAAAGTTGTGAAGCCTGCCGCTAAATAGGTTAGCAAGTATACTATCAGCAGCACAACAAACAGTTATTTCAGCCGTTAACCATAACAAAGAGTATATTCTACAAATTATCCTACTGATTTTTTGATTTTTACACAATTTGCAGTTACATTTGAGCATGAGAAAACTGTGGCAACCTGTACGAGAATTTTTGCCTATAGCAGCCATATTACTGCTATGCTTAATTGTTGTGCCAGTAGCCCAGGCAAATGGTAACGGAAACGGAAATGGTAGCAACGGTGCTACTACAGCCACTGTTCAGCAAAATACCACTCCTGCCACTACTACTACAGCAGCTTCTGCAGAAACAGCCAAGGTAGCCAAAGCTAAGCCTAAGGCACCTGCCACGAAGCCGCAAAACAAGTCTGTTTTGGATACAGAGGTATTAGATAGCCCTATTGGTTACTTCAAGAAAGCCTTTACTTCAGAAGAAGATGAAGCTGATGCTACTGCCAACAACGGCGCTGTAATGATCACAGTGAAGGCACTTATTGCTACGCTGCTCTCCACTATTATGTAATCCACTCTTTGCTGGTTATCTAAAAGCAGGCTGATTTACTTGGTACTGCTCCTAAACTTTTGCTTCCCGCACAGTATATCGAAGAATAGCTTGAAGTCTGATGCCAGGCTATAGAACGGGTACTTGAATGTAGCAGGCTTGTTACGCTCAAAAAAGAAGTGTCCTACCCAAGCAAAACCATACCCGATCACAGGCACCAGCAACAGCCATTTATACTCCCCGAGTACAACAGCAGCTATTGCTACCAGAATTAGAAGCCCTGTGCCAATAAAATGCAGTACCCTGCTAGTTGTGTTCTGATGCTCCGACAGGTAGTATGGGTAGAACTCTCTCAGCGAATTATAGCGTTGTGGGGCAGGTTTAGCCATTATTTTACTCATTTTATACTTGCTTAAACTACTTATAAGTAAGTATAAAATCAAGCTATGAGGTGCTTCCTAATAGAAACAAGGCTAAATAAAATCGCTGAGTATGGCCAGTACCAAGCCCAATAAGGTAGCTACAAGTTTATTGCGGTTAAAATGGTGGTCCGGGCTCGACTCGAATAGGATGGTAGTGGAAATATGTAGGAAGTTGCCAGCAACCAGGCCTGTAAGCGCTGTGTATACCAATCCATCCGGGGCTTCCTGTGCCAATATGGTGTTGCTGAAGGCAATACCCAGCGGAGATCCCAATGCAAAGATCAGAAGCCACAGAAACGCTTTACGTAAATTCTCTAACCGCGACAGCAGCACCGACATTAAGGCAAAAGCAGCCGGAATGTGGTGCAGTGTGATTCCCAAAAGCACCAAATAAAAGTTATCGTTGGAATGGTGGCCTTGGTCTGCAGTGCCGTAACGGTGCTCTACCAGTATACTTCCCTCCAGAAAGGAGTGCACAAACAAGGAACCCAACAGCAGGAACGGCAGAGAGCCTACTCTATCCTCGTGATGATGCATATGCCCGTGCTCTACGCCATGGGAGAACAACTCTAGGATAAGCTGCAGAAAAAAACCAGCCAGCACCCAATAGCCAACGCCGTAGCCGCTGCTGTTGCTTAGCACATCGGGCAGCAGATGAATGATGGTGATAGTGAACAGATAGGAACCGCTGAATGCCAGCGCCATCTTTAGCCACTTTATATTAGTAGGAGGGAATATCTTTACTAGGAACCCTGATAGGATAACAGTAAAAAACAAAACAGGTATCGCTATGATCATCAGGTGAGCGTTATTTCTTTAACACAAAGATCATCCGATCGCTTTGCTCTCGGTCATACTTATTAAGCTCATAGTCTCCAAGAATCTCCACTAAACGCAGCTGCGTCATTTTAAAATACTCTATAAAGTCTTCTTCGCGCAAGGCCCGCACCCGTTCCTGAAACATATACTCTTTCCCGTTGTCCGAGAAGGTAATCGTCTTAACAATAAAGTCGTGCTCCAGGCCGCGATGTATCTTAAAGTTAATCCCCTGTACCTCCTTCTCCTCGTCTGTTACCAGGTTAGCTATAACTTTATCGGTATTCATGAAATCGATTACTAGTTTGCCGCCATGCTGCAGGCTTTCTGTTGTAGCTAAAAGCGCCACCACATTTTCGGTTTCGTTTTCGAAATAACCAAAGCTGGTAAAAAGATTAAGTATAAAGTCGAAGCCCTCTGTTTTATATACCTGCCGCATGTCGTGCACATCAAATTGCAGACGCTCGTTCTCGTATTGTTTGGCGTAGGCTATACTTTGCTCCGACAGGTCAATACCTGTTACATCGTAACCTTTTCTGTTCAGGTATAATGAGTGGCGGCCTTTGCCGCAAGCCAGATCCAGTATCTTTTCGTGGTGCTTTGGATGGAGGTATGCCAACAGGTTATCCATGAACTGCTGCGCCTCTTCCAGGTCGCGGTCTTGGTATAAGATGTGGTAGTACGGCGAATCAAACCAAGTACTAAACCATTCTACTTCCTGTTGTGCCATTTGAGCTAAAAGCAATTGAGTTGCAAATATACTTTAATTTGCCTAAATCCGGCTATACGTAACCAAGCTTAGCTGGTGTTCGGGCACCTGCAGCAAACAATAGGTGCCATAAAAAAAGCCTGCCGTTGCTAGGTATAAAGCAACGGCAGGCTTTATCAGCAGATTTAGATTACTGCTTTGTAGCGCCTGCTTCCGTGTTTGTTTCAGTTACCTCCAGCACGCTATCTCCCTTCTGAATGGTGTTACCGCCAAGGTCGTGGTTTGGCATTACCTGTTCTTTATCTGCTGGGGCCTGCACAGCTCCACCAGCAGCTATCTCTGGATCGCCGGCATCGCTTACATTGAAAGTACTGCGTGTACCTGGCTCTACCATGTCAGCAGACACTTTTTCGCCCGGTCTCAGGTCTTTTGGAGTGTCGCAAGATGCCATAAACAAACCACAAACTGCGGCAAAAACTGCTATTACGTTCTTATTCATTTTTGTACGATTTTATACTTATGTTATAGTTACTCCGCCCAAGCTAATCCAGGCAAAGCATTATCTATTAATTATTTACGATGATTTTGTTGGCTTTGGTTATGGTATTACTGTTGTTAAGCTATCAGGCTCTTACGACGCAGTATGTTATCCATCAGCTTTAGGTCGTTCTGGCTGTTAAATATCTTGTAAGGCAAGTATATAAAAACCGGAACCTCAAATGTGCGCGCTAACCAGCCTTTCCAGCCAGTAGGCATCTGAGAGCCTGTTGGCGGCTTCAGCCAAAGCAGATAGGCCTCGTCGCTGCGCTGCACTTTCTTAATCATGTCCCAGGTCATGGTCATGCCTTCACGCTCATTGCGCTTCATTAATATCTGGCGGTTATCAATGTCGTAGTGCAGTTTTTCGAACAATACATTGCCCTGCTCTATGCGGGTGATACCCATTACCTGCGCTGAACGCACCAGTACAAAAAGTATAGTCATGATAACGGCTAACGCTACCCACCACCACGAGAAACTGAAAATGGCCGGCAACATAAAAATTGTAAGCGGAATTAAGATGTACCACCACTCTTTCTTCCAGACTTGTGTTACAGCAATGCGTGTAAACAAGTCTTTGTCCATCTGGTACTTTTTTGTTCTGATGGCGCCAGGGGCTGGTCCCTGTGGCGCTCTAAAACCTCTTTGGTTTGGTTGCTGCATAAAAAATAAAGTAAAATTCTCTGTTCTGCCTACTCTCCGGCCATGCCTTTTAAGAGAATGTCAGGTAATTAAAGTGCTGCTATACCAGCAGTATCAAGTTTATACTAATAAGCTTTTAGGCTCAAATCCATGCTTTTGATAGAGTGTGTTAAAGCACCCACCGAAATATAATCCACGCCACACTCGGCCACGGCACGTATGGTTTGCTCTGTTATGCCTCCGGATGCCTCTGTTTCGTACTCTCCTCCGATCATGGCAACAGCCTCACGCATCATGTCAGGTGTCATGTTATCGAGCATAATGCGGTGTATGCCTCCTGTTTCAATTGCCTGCCTTACCTCATCCAGGTTTCGTGTTTCTACCTCTATCTTCAGGTCTTTGCCTTTTTCTTTCAGGTAGCGCTGTGTAGCCTCTATAGCCTCTCGAATACCACCGGCATAGTCCACATGGTTATCCTTTAGGATGATCATATCGAACAAGCCAAAACGGTGGTTGTGACCGCCGCCTATCAAAACAGCCCATTTCTCCATAATGCGGAAGTTAGGAGTTGTTTTGCGAGTATCCAGTAGCTTGGCACCGGTACCTTCTATTAGACTAGTTAAGTACCGGGTATAGGTGGCAATACCGCTCATGCGTTGCATGCAGTTCAGCACCAATCTTTCTGCTGTAAGTATAGATTGTGCCTTGCCTTTTACAGTAAGGGCCACATCGCCATATTTTACCTGAGCACCGTCCTGCAACAGCACCTCAACGCTAAGATCCGGGTCTACGGCACTAAATATGTAACCGGCCAGCTCCACGCCTGCCAGTATGCCCTCGCCCTTTACCAGCAGGCGCGCCTGGTTTTGCGCATCGGCAGGTATCGAGGCCAGCGAAGAGTGATCTCCGTCGCCAATATCCTCGGCTAAGGCCAACGAGATAAACTCGTTTATACTTTTTTCGGTTAGGTATGTCGGTTTCACGGCACAAAAATAAAAAAAGGCTCGGAGTTTATACCGAGCCTTCCTAAAAATCTCATTATTATCTGCTTAATCTTTTATAAAGTTCATCGATTGTATCTTAGAATCCTTCACACGGACAAGTACCGTATAGGTCCCGTTTTTGGAAGTATAAGAGCCGATGGCATAGCGCTGGCCTTTATCTGATGTACCCTGGTGGCTAATAGAAAAATCTGCCGGAGGGTTTTTGCTAAAGAAATTCTTCATCACAAACTCTGCTTGCGTGCTACTGTAACTGGTGGCATCACCGCCTTCTAATGTGATTTCCACCACATTGCTAAAGTTGCGCGCCAAATCTTTAGACGAACCTGCCTTTATCGCAGACTTAACGCCTCCCATTACATCGCTCTGCGCTACGGCCTGCTCTGCTGTAAAAAATACAGCCAATAACAACGAAAATACTACCGCAATTTGTTTTAAATTTTTCATAAATCCTGTTTGTGATCTCGCCTTTGTAATAGCTAAAACTATGCCAAGTACTGGCGCAGGCATTAAACAATGCTAAGTTAGCACGAATATCTAAATATTGAAAAAGGAAGCCCACTTACATTTTTGTTTACGAAGCGTTTAAGCCTGAAAACGACTGCCACAACCTTTGTAGCAGGGGCTGCTTTTAAAGATTATACTTATATTTGTGTTATGGATAAAAAGGTACTTTTAGTCATTTTGGATGGGTGGGGAATTAGCACCACTCCGGAGGCTTCAGCGATATTAAAAGCAAACACCCCTTACATAGATTCTATTCTGGAAAAGTATCCTAACACCTACCTGGATGCATCCGGGGAGGCAGTTGGTTTGCCAGAGGGGCAGATGGGCAATTCGGAGGTAGGACACATGAACATTGGTGCCGGCCGCGTAGTGTACCAGGATCTGGTGCGCATAAACAAAGCCATTGCAGAGCGTAAATTAGCTACTATGCCCGTGCTTGCCGATGCCTACACTTATGCCAAAGAAAACAAGAAGCCTGTTCACCTGATCGGCCTTTTATCCGACGGCGGCGTGCACTCGCACATCGACCACCTGAAAGCGCTTTGCTCTGTTGCCGCAGACCATGAACTGCAGCAAGTATACATTCATGCCTTTACCGATGGCCGCGACACAGACCCAAAGGGTGGTGTAAAGTATATCAACGAGTTGGAGCAGCACCTGGAGAAAACCACCGGCAGTATTGCCTCAATCGTTGGTCGCTACTATGCTATGGACCGCGACAACCGCTGGGAGCGTGTAAAACTGGCCTACGACCTGATGGTGAAAGGAAATGGCAAGCCTTCGCAAAACCTGATACAGTCGGTGCTGGAGTCTTACAAAGATGGCGTTACCGATGAATTTATCAAGCCTATTGTAAAAGTAAACGACGAGCAGCAGCCAATTGCTACCATACAGGAAGGCGATGTGGTGATCTGCTTTAACTTCAGGACTGACCGTGGCCGCGAGATTACGCAAGCCCTTACGCAGCGTGACTTTCCGGAGCAGGACATGCACAAGCTAAACCTGCGCTACATCACCATGACCAACTACGACGATACGTTTGTGGGCGTAGAGGCTATATTCGAAAAAGACAACCTGAACAACACATTGGGTGAGGTGATTGCGAAAGCTGGCAGAAAACAAATCCGTATAGCTGAAACCGAGAAGTACCCACATGTAACGTTCTTCTTCTCTGGTGGCCGCGAACAGCAGTTTGAAGGCGAGAATCGCCTGCTGTGCCCATCACCGAAGGTAGCCACTTACGACCTGCAACCCGAAATGAGCGCCTACGATATTCGCGATGCCATTGTGCCGGAACTAGAGCAGAAATCAGCTGACTTTATATGCCTGAACTTTGCCAACCCCGACATGGTGGGCCACACTGGTGTGTTTGAAGCAGCAGTAAAAGCTTGTGAGGTGGTAGATGAATGCGCTGAAAAGGTCATTACCACTGCCTTAGCCAACGGTTATGACATTATTGTGATAGCCGACCATGGCAATGCCGACATGATGATCAACCCTGATGGAACACCGAACACAGCGCATACGACGAACCTTGTGCCATGCATTTTGGTAAGCAACGACTTTAACGGCAAACTGCACTCAGGCAAGCTAGGGGATCTGGCGCCAACTATTCTGCAATTGATGGGTATAGAAAAGCCATCCGACATGACCGGAGAAACTCTGATAGACTAAAACGATGGCAAAGTATAGCGCAGGCATATTACTGGTAGTGCTGCTGGCTTTCACAGCCTGTGAGCGCCCTACACCTCCGGCAGTTAACGAGGACGGTGCGGCCTATGACCTGACACAGTACCTGCAAGAGCAGAAAGCTCGTATGCAGGCTCAGAAGCCAATGGTGCTCAAGACTGTTACCACCGAAAACAAGCCTTCCGAAACTGTAGAAACTGACGAGATAAACTGGGAGGATGAACTATCGGTATTTGAGCAGCTGGACCTGAACAAGCCTACGTTGGCAGAGTATTATACCAAAGAGGTATTTGAGCTGGAAAGCGGCGGCTACGCGGTAGAGTATAAAAAGCTAGAGGAAAGCGAACCTTTGGTACACTACCTTTACCTTTCTTTTGCCCCCAATCGGCAACTTATGGAAGTAAATGCTATACTTCAGGATCAAAACCCGCTGTTCTTCTCCCGCCGGAAAGTACAGTTGCAAGCTGAACCAGGCACAGGTAACATCTCCAGCTACAGCATAAAAGGTGTGCAAAAACTTATCTTCAGTGATTCGCTTCATTACAAAGTAGACGCTAATCTATAGCCGAAAACAAATCTTTACCTGCCTTTATTTAGTATATTTGTATAGCTAAGACGTTAATTTACTTTTACTTGGCGCTTTATACTTTACCTGCAGTCTGCTTATGCGCGTAATCTTAGCCTCAGTTCTTTTTACTTTATACTTTGCCGTACCCTGCCTTGCACAGCGCGCCTGCGGAACAGATACTTATGTGCAGGCTCTGAAGCAGCGGTATATAGGCTTTGAGCAGCAACAGCAGCAGGCTGAACAGGCAGTGCAGCAGGCTTTGCAGCAGAAACAGCAAAATGGACATTACTTACGTCAGGCCGCTGTTGTTATTCCCGTAGTGTTTCATGTAGTGCACAGCAGTCCTGCACAAAACATTTCTGACGAGCAGATTCTCTCACAGCTGGAAATTCTGAATGCTGACTTCAGGAGGAAAAACAAAGATGCGGCAAACACACCATCCTACTTTGCACCTTTCGCCACCGACACAGAGATAGAATTTTGCCTGGCAACCACAGACCCTAACGGAGCTCCAACTACAGGTATCACCCGTACCCTGACCTCACGCAGTTCGTTTAGCGATGTAGCAGATGATGTAAAATTTACGAGCAGGGGAGGCATAGATGCTTGGGACCGTACGCAGTATCTGAATATCTGGGTGTGCAGCTTAAGCAACTACATAATAGGGTATGCCACACCGCCAGGAGCACCGGCAGCCATCGATGGAGTGGTACTGGACTTTACTACAGTGGGAGCACCACCTTTCAACAGATTTAATAGTCCTTTTAACCTTGGCAGAACGGCTACTCACGAGGTAGGGCATTGGCTGGGCTTGCGCCACATTTGGGGCGGGGGAGCCACTTGCCAGGATAGTGATAATATTGCTGACACTCCTAACCAATTAGCAGAAAACGTTGGCTGCCCTTCAGGGATGGTTTCTTCTTGTACAGATGCTCCCTTTGGCGACATGTACCAAAACTATATGGATTACACCGATGATGCTTGTATGAACCTTTTTACGCAGGGGCAAGGTGCATATATGCGGGCTGTACTGGGCACATCAAGGGATGCTATTACAAGATCACTTGCCTGTGCCTATGCACTTCGTGCAGAGTTTACAACAGCAGTTGCCAACGATACGCTTATTGCAGCAGGCTCTACTGTTAAATTCTCGGATGCATCGGTAGGAGTTAAGCCAATATCTTATTTCTGGGAATTTGAAGGTGGAGTGCCTGCTACATCAACACTACAGAATCCAACTGTTACCTATCCACAGCCAGGCAAGTATGACGTGAAGCTAACCATCGCAAACGATAAATTATCTAATACTCAGGTAAAAGAAGCGTATATACACACTACTGTTAGTGACTTGGTAGTATATCCTAACCCAGCTTCTCGCTTTGTTGTCATTGAACAACCAGCCCGTGTTTTAGTGCGCCAGGTAGAGCTTGTAAATCAGCTGGGCCAGGTAATTTACGTGGCAGAAGCCAGAGACAGGTTACTACGCTTTGATATAAGCAGCATGCCAGCTGGCGTTTACTTCCTGCGCATCACCAGCACCAATGGCACAGTAATCAATAAAATAAGTGTAGTAAAGTAGGTTTCTGAGTTATGAGTCTCGAGTTCTGAGTTACGAGTGCTGAGTCAGGATCTGGATCTAAGATATTAGACCTAGCTCTTTATACTTGCAGCTGACTTTGTTGCTTAAGGAAACGTAATTCGTAATTTTAAAAAAACTACTCTCCCTGCAGTGTAACTACGATGGTGCGCTTAGAGGCGTGGTCGCGGTGCTCACAGAGGTAAATGCCTTGCCAAGTGCCCAAGTTAAATTCTCCGTTAGAAATAGGCACTGTTACTGAAGAACCAAGTATGGCTGCTTTTAAATGTGCCGGCATATCATCAGAGCCTTCCAGGGTGTGGCGGTAGTAGCTTTGGTTTTCAGGTACCATGTGGTTAAAGTGGCTTTCAAAGTCCTGCCGTACGGTAGGGTCGGCGTCCTCATTTATAGTGAGGCTGGCCGAAGTATGTTTGATAAAGATATGTGCCAGCCCTACATTAACCTCCTCCAGCTCCGGCAGTTGTGCCACGATCAGATCTGTAATTAGATGGAAGCCTCGTTTAACAGCAGGCAGTCGTATCTCTTTCTGAAACCACATAGTTTTACAATTAGTGAATTGGTGATTGAGTGAGTTAGCGAATGTTAAACTGCTTAATGATTAGCGCTTTTTAAACACTTGGGTATAGTATATATACTCAAGCTTTTAAATGACTACTATATTCACTCATCCACTCATTCAGTCACTCAAAATTAATCAATGAGCCTTTCGTAAGCGCCGGCATCTGGTGCGGTTGTGCTGCGAGGTTTACCTTTCAGGTCAGTAAATATACTTGGCAAAACCTTAGCTGCTCCGCTTGCAGGTGAAAGTGTATCCAGTGCAAAGTTCGCTTTGGCCGGCTCTTTAAACTTGGGAGCCACATTTAACTTGTTGCCATTGTTGTTTAGCACATCCTTATATACTTCAGTGCGCAGCAGGTTATTGCTAATATCCATACTTGCAGCGAGTGGTGTTATCAGGACTTCGTCCACTGCATTAAAACCATCTGAATATATTATAGAGTTAACCAGCTTGAGTGACAAAGGCTTGTTCTTGATCTCGGTGCCAGGTATAAAATCAGCTACAACGAACAAAGGTGTTTCGCGAAGCAGCGGATTATTGTAGCTTACTATAGTAGAATAAAGTACCTCATAATTACCACCTCCTAGGCCGCCAAAGCCATACTGCCCGCAGTTATGAATAAGTGTGTTTATGATCTTAACATCCGAAGTAAACGCTACAATACCATCTAAAAAAGCATACTGTATGGCACAGCTTTCTACTACAGTACCTGCCATTCCCGGGTTACCGATGCGGAGTCCATAAAGGGCATTTCTGATGTCGGTATATTTTAGGGTGTTACCTGCGCTTTTGGTAAGTATACGGATACCTTCCCACTGGCCGGGTGCAGTTAAATATTCTGCCTCCCGACGATACCCGCTAAACACCACTCGTTCATCAGGAGTACCTTCAGAAAGAAGTTTCCCGTTTACCAGCAGCACCGATTTGTTGCTGCCATATACTTCAGTGCCTTTCTCTATTGTTAGCGTAGCGCCTTCCTGCACCAGCACTGTATCGAGCAGCACATGCGGTTTATCGTTAAGCCAGGTGGTAGTACCGGTAGTTTCTTTTCTGTGGAAGTATGCATTTTGCCCGTACGCCACCAGCTTTACGTTTTGTTGCTGCCCGTTTGTTCTGAAAAGTATAGAATCTGATACCAGGAAGGGGAGATTAGCATCAGTAGGGTTGATGTTTACCTTAACCAGTACATAAATACTATCGCCACCGCGTAACTCCAGGTTATTTACCAATGGGCTTTGCACCCCATTTACGGTAAGCTGGTAAGGCGATGCTCCTGCACCCGCCAGCATGATCTCACTTATCCTGACAGCCTTCTTGTTCGGGTTATATACTTTAAGGCGCTTGGTTATACTTCCTCTGCTAACAAATACGGTGTCAAACAGCACAGTATCGCCAGAGAACTCCAGCACAGCATTAGGGTCTGTGGTAAAGATCTCATCCTTGGGCTCGCAACCTATTACTGAGAACAGACACAAAAGGGGAAGTATGGCCAGTAAGTACCTCAAATTTGTTATTCGTTGAGAAGAATGATTTAATACTATTACTCGGTAAACGACAGTCAGAAGCAGTTATTTTGATGTTGCTGCTATTGTAGTTTAAAGGCTATACTTTACATACAAGCTAAAGATACAGCCGTCAGCAAACTAATAGTCAAGCAATTTAGTAATTCAGCTTAAAACAGAAAAGGAATGCAGCGCAGCTATACTTGCCTTACTACATTCCTTTGCTATATCTGGTTGCGTTTAGCTTATTCTGCTGTCGCGCCTTCTTTTAGTCTTTCAGCATTTTCAGCAATTCGTAGTTCTTCCACAAAGTCATCAATACCACCGTCCATTACGTTCGGCAGGTTGTATACTGTATAACCAATACGGTGGTCAGTAACACGGCCCTGCGGGTAGTTATAGGTACGGATCTTGTCAGAGCGGTCGCCGCCGCCTACCATGCTTTTACGCTGTGCACCTTCGGCTTCGTTTTTCTTAGCCAATTCCACCTCGAAAATACGTGAGCGAAGTACCGCCAGCGCTTTATCAAAGTTCTTCAGCTGCGATTTCTGGTCCTGGCACTGCGCCACGATACCGGTAGGGATGTGCGTTAAGCGAACCGCCGAGTAAGTAGTGTTTACCGACTGGCCACCTGGTCCTGAAGAACAGAAAAGGTCTTTGCGGATATCGTTCATATCAATCTCCACGTCAAATTCCTCCGCCTCTGGTAACACTACCACCGATGCAACCGAAGTATGGATACGACCCTGCGTTTCGGTAGCCGGTACACGCTGCACACGATGTACACCAGATTCGAACTTCAGTTTGCCATACACATCTTCGCCGGATACGCCAACGATAATCTCTTTATAGCCACCAGATGTACCTTCGGTAGCATCCATTAGCTCCATACGCCAGCCCTGCTTTTCTGCAAAACGGCTGTACATGCGATACAGGTCACCGGCAAAGATAGAGGCCTCGTCGCCACCAGCACCTGCACGGATTTCCATGATAATATCCTTACTGTCATTTGGGTCTTTAGGGATAAGTAGCTCTTTCAGGGTGTCTTCCATAGCTTCGCGCTGCGGAATCAACTCGTCCAGTTCTTCTTTTGCCATCTCACGAAAGTCCTCATCCTTTTCAGTAGCGATCACTTGCTTTGCGCTGTCGATGTTACTTAGGATGTTTAGGTACTTCTTATATTCAACTACAATCTTATCAAGGTCTTTATATTCTTTGTTCAGCGCCTTGAACTTTTTCATGTCGCTGGCCACATCAGGCTGTATAAGCAATTGGCTTACTTCCTCAAATCGCTGATTAATGGCTTCTAACTTATCTAACATGGGTCTTGTGTGGTTATAGGCTGCAAAGATACTAAATTGGCAACTAAGATTCTGTACTCCGTTTTGCCTTTGCTAATAAATCTACAGGCTTAATTTGTTCTATGCTATAACTTTAAAGCAAGTAGTTTAGTTTCTGCTATACAACAGAATTAATTTACCCTTAGACTAACTACATTATAAACAAAACCTATTATATAATAATTTAAATCTATCAAAGCAATAACTAAACTATCGGCTGAAACTTTTACTTTTGGCACTAGTAAATTAATACAGATACAAGAACAATTTCAGAAACTATAAAAAGACAATACTATGGCAGTTATACTTTCATCTGACAACGACTTTCAGGAGGTGATCAACTCAAACCAAAAGGTGGTGGTAAAATACTACGCCGACTGGTGTGGCAGCTGCCGCTTGTTTTCTCCTAAGTTTAAGCGTATGTCTGATGACGAGAACTTTGCAAACATCGCCTTTGTGGACATAAATGCTGAGACAAGCCCAGAGGCACGCAAACTGGCTAACGTTACCAACCTGCCTTTCTTTGCTGTGTTTAAGAACGGGCAGTTGCTGGACTCTGTAGCTGCCAGCAAGGAAGAGGCTGTACTAGCCCTTATTCATAAACTAGACGCATAACACAAACCCATGAAGATACCTGCAATAAAAAAACTTGTTGAGAACTATAACTTAGAAGAATTAGGCGCTGCCGAAAATGCTCTGATGGAAGAACAGCCATTGGCTATTGAGGTAGAAGGAGATGACGAAGGAGAGCAGCTAACCCATGTATATGCTGCCATCTGGATCATCAGCCATATGAACGAGAACAACGTAGATTTTAAGACCGCGCTGCGCGAATACACAAAGAAAGTGCGCGTGTCTATCAACTAATCATAATCCTGCTTTAATTAAAAAGGCCCGAATCACAGCTCGGGCCTTTTGGTTTTTATAGATTGGTTCGCGCAAAGAATTCTTCGGCTTGCTTGCCTCCAGCGTCGGTACAGATGCCGCGTACATAGTATAGGTAAATACTCCTGAATACCTCTGCCAGATCATACTTGCCCGGAGGAAATACAGCCGGATTGATCATCATAAAGAACTGTTCAAGTATAATTTTGGTCACCAATTGTAGGTTTAGGTCTTTTCTAAAATAACCTTCTATGATTCCTTGGTTCAGGATGTCGGCATTAACTTCCTGGTTATTGTTGGTTACGTAGTTTATACTCACCTGCCATGCCTCCGGGTACTTCTGCAGATCAGCAATAAAAACAGGATTAATCTGCTTCATCTTCTGAATCCCATTCACTAGAAGCATCATGATTTGCTCTACCGGATTAGAGGCTTTTGCCAATAATTCCGATTGCTCGCGCTTTTGCTGCTCTACATCATATCTGATCACCTGCAGCACCATATTCTCTCTACTGGAAAACAGCTCATGGAATGTAGTAGACCTGATATCCAATTTGCGAATAATGTCAGCCTCTGTGTTAGCTTCGATACCTTCTCTTTTAAAGATCTGAAGTATCTCATCCAAAATTGTTTCCAGGAACGTCATTTATAATGATATTAAAGCAACTTAAAAACATAAAGCAGCAATATGCTGCTGAGTGTATAGCTACGCAAGTTAGCTGTTTTGGTAACAGTAAACCAACTAGCTTTACTTAAATGATGAATAGAAATAGCACTACGAAGAAGAGCAACTGCACCAGGTACACCATAGGAGCTAATCTGTTCTGCCTTTTAAAGTCAGATTTATGGAAGTATAGTTGCAGTACCAAAGCAATCATAAACCAGCCAACGTAATTAGTGAATGGCACAGTGTTTCCGCTCCAACTCCAAAAATCATACTGCATCGCAACTGGCTCAATAAAGAAATCAAGCAACACCATTAAGCCTGCACCAAATATGGCTTTGGCAATCCAATGCCAGCCGGTATAGTTGCTGATGTGCCCTGTAGTATAAACCAGCATTAGCCAGTTAAGGCCTATTAGCACGGGCACCTCCCATACTTTTAGTCCAAGTGCCTCCCCGTAAGTATAATCCCCGAACAGCAGCCCCGTATGCACACCCACTACCTCCGAAAAAAAGCCAACAGCAAACACAAATATGGCAAAAAGTATAAAGTCTTTGTTCCAGCTTTTATGAAAAGAGAACAGCAGCGCATTGGTTAGCAGCAGGTTCATGGGAGTAAGGTTTTGGAAATATTCCGGATCGCCGCTGAACAATAACCCCCATAAGCCAACTGCATGAAAAATAACCAGCACAGCTATAGCCAAGGGCAAGCCATACTTTTTATACTTGCTCCTGCTGTGCGTTTGTGGCTGTGTCCCGATGGTTTTAAGCATGGCTTGGAGTATTAATAACGTTAGGGGCAGGTGTTAACTCGCCTACTATTTTAGCAGATAACAAACACAAAGGTATACCGCCACCCGGATGCACACTGCCGCCGCAAAAGTATAACCCTTTTAGTTTACTGCTAAAATTAGGATGCCTCAAGAAAGCTGCTATTCTGTTATTGGAACTGCTGCCGTACAGTGCCCCGCCAAACGAAGAAGTTTTACTTTCGATAAGTAACGGATCCAGTACCTGCTCTTCTTCTATCAGTGGTTCTATACTTGTGCCCAGCATCTTGCTTAGCTTTTGTAGCACTGCTTGCCGTGTGGCCAGGGTTAACTGCTGCCAGTCCTGCCCCTGATTGTGCGGCACGTTCACCATCACAAACCAGTTCTCGCAGCCAGTTGGTGCTTCCTGCGGATCTGCTTTGGAGGTGATGTTGATGTAAACAGTTGGGTCTTGGCTTATACTTTTATATTTGAAGATGTGCTCAAATTCAGTTTTATAGTCCTGGCTAAAGAAGATGTTGTGCACGTGCAGCTCCGGAAAAGAACGCTTTATGCCCCAGTAAAAGATAAGTGCCGAACTGGAGCGTGGCTGCTGCAGTGTCTGCTCCGGCGCTTTCTGGTTAGGTAATAGCCTGCGGTAGGTTGGCACAATATCCATGTTGCTCACCACCACATCAGCTTTATACTTGCTTTGGCTAGTTTCTATGCCGGTTATACTTTTGCCTGAGGTTAAGATCTGCTTTACCGGCTCGTTATATCTGAACTCAACTCCTAACTCCTCTGCTAGTTTTACCAAACTGGCTGCAATGGCATAGATGCCCCCTTCCGGATAAAAAGCGCCAATGTTGTGCTCCAGGTGCGGGATAATATTAAGCGTGCCCGGCGCCTGGTAGGGATCAGAGCCATTGTAAGTAGCAAACCTATCCAGCAGTTGCACAAACCTGTGGTCAGAAAACTGCTTTGCATTCTCCTGGTGCATGGTAGTGGTCAGGCCAAGGTCGGAGAGGCAGCTTAACGCCTTTAGTACATCAGGGCTCAGGTAAGTGTCCAGCTTGTGCAGCGACTTGTGCAGGAATGTATCTGCCGTACCTTTATATAATCTTGCACTTTTAGCCAAAGCTTCCAGCACCGCCTGCTCCGGCACTCCCAGTTGCTTACTAACCTCGGCTGCAAACTTACTTCCATCGGCGTAGGCTTTAACATGGCTGCCATCGGGCCAGAAGTAGTGGGTAATAGGGTCGAGGCGGTTGTAAGTAAAGTAGTCGGAAGGGTTGCGGCCGGCCAGGGTAAACAGCTCATCCACGAGGTGCGGCATGGTAAATAATGACGGACCGGCATCGAATCTATACTTGCCCAGCCAGAACTCCTGCATTTTGCCGCCGAAGGTTTCGTTCGCCTCAAAAACAGTAACATCGTAGCCTTTAACAGCCAGGCGTATGCTCGCTGCTATGCCTCCAATGCCGGCTCCTATAATGGCTGCTTTCGTCATACTTTACATTTACGCAATTTATACTTTGTGCAGTAACTGTCGGAGTAGGGTAAAGGTTTTGATGATTTATACTTTCCCGAACTCTCTCTGGTAAACCGGTTTCCGCATACCAAACTGCAGCCGCATCAGTGGGTACATCAGCAAGTCAAGTATGCCAGAGCCGGTGCTGTAGGTAATAATATCATGTATGATACTGCCGTTGCCGCTTTTGGTAACCAAATGCTTGTGGTGCCATTGCCGCAGGGGAGGGGGCAGTTCCTGGCCCTGGTCTATAAAGTATGCTTCGGTGGCTGTTACACTTCTATCTGTTATCAGACTGGTCCACTGGAAATTCTTAAACCCTGTCTGCAGCTCCACTTCTACCACATCGCCGGGTTCGGAACCATCAAACCTGTTCAGCTTTAACTTAGGATAGGGCGGCGATAGTTTACGGAAGAGCCTTTCATCAAATGCATTAAACACCTGAAGATAATCTTGTGCCACGGCTGTTTTTAGATGGAGCTGCATAGTATATGTTTAGCTTTTTAACCTCCTCCTGTGAAAAAAGTTATACACATTTATTATATGTTACTTATAATACGCTGCACCTGTCTAATATTTTAACAATTTTTTTAAGCTATATATGAAACTGGAATATTATTTGTTTTGCTGCTCATGCTGATGAACACCAGCTATAAAACTTACACTACCAAATTTATAAAACTATGAAAAAGATTTTTTACCTGATCCTGTTTATGTCACCTCTGTTCCTGGGAAGCTGTATGAACAGAGCCATTTACACAAGCCCTGATTTCCCTGTAAAGGCACAGCAGCACCAAACAATCGCGATCCTGCCTTTCGAGACGATTATCAACCTTCGCCCTAACCAAATGAGAAAACTAGGCCCGGAAGGGCAAAGAGAATTGGAGCAGAAGGAGTCTTACGCGGTGCAGGGTGCTTTGTACTCTTACTTCCTGAAAGAGAAAGGCAAAGAAGACTTTAGTGTAGACTTCCAGGATGTACACAAAACCAATGCATTGCTATTCAGGAACAACATTACCCGCGAGAACATCCGCGACTACACGCACGAGGAGCTTGCCGATTTACTGGGTGTAGACGCCATAGTAAGTGGCTCGCTACAAACAGATAAGCCGTTATCTGATGGAGCTGCCATTGCACTAAGCCTGCTGTTTGAGCCCTACTCTGTGACTACAAACACCGGAACCGCAAGCATTGCCATCAACGACGGGCAAACAGGCGAACTGCTGTGGCGCTACCACAAGTCCTTGGACGGTGGCCTCGGCAGCGACACTTACTCTGTTATCAATGCCATTATGCGCAAAGCGTCCAGAAAACTGCCATACGGCAAAGGGTGATCAACAGCTACAAACAAAAAAGGCCTGTACAGTACAGGCCTTTTTTGTTTCTCTGCGCTTATTAGCTAAGCAGGTTATCGATGTCTTCTTTTGTAAGGCTTTTGATGATGGTCTCATCAGTGCTGATCAGGTCTGTCACCAGCTGTATCTTCCTGTTCTGCAGCGCCAGAATCTTTTCCTCTACTGTGTCTTTTGTAATGAATTTGTAAGTGAACACCGTATTCTGCTGCCCGATGCGATGTGCTCTGTCTACGGCCTGTGCCTCTACAGCTGGGTTCCACCACGGGTCAAGTATAAACACATAGTCTGCGGCTGTTAAGTTAAGACCCACACCTCCTGCTTTCAGCGAGATCAGGAATACCTGTATACTTTGGTCGCTCTGGAAACGCTCTACCTGCTCATGGCGGTTTTTTGTGTTCCCATCTAGGTAAGTATACGATATCTCTTTCTCATCTAAAGACTTCCGGATGATATCGAGGTGCTTTACAAACTGGCTAAAGATGAGAACTTTATGGCCTTTGGCTACGATGTTCTTCGTCATCCGGAGCACCTCTTTCAGCTTACCCGACTCACCTTCGTAACCAGGGTCTGTCATGAGCGGGTGGTTGGCGATCTGACGCAGCTTTGTAAGGCCCTGCAAAAGCATAAACTGTGTATTGCCTGGCCCGTGCTCCTCCAGGTTCTTCAGTATCTTGTTGCGGTAGTATGACTTTGTCTCTTCGTAAGCGTGCTCCTGCTCCTCCGTCATTTTGCAGAACGTGGTTTGCTCGATCTTCTCCGGCAGCTCCTTTGCAACCTGTGATTTGTGCCTGCGAAGTATAAACGGCTTAATAAGCGAATGCAGCTTGCGTGTTTTCTGCTCGTCCTTGTCCTTCTCAATCGGTTTCAGGAACTCGTTGCGGAAGAAGTGCTGGTTGCCCAACAAACCTGGGTTTATGAACGACATCTGCGACCACAGGTCCATGGTGCTGTTCTCTACTGGCGTGCCGGTAAGTATAAGCCTGTGCCGCGACTTAAGCTCCCGCACCGAACGCGAAGTATTCGAGTCCGGATTTTTGATAGCCTGTGACTCGTCCAGAATAATGTAATCGAAATAGTATGACTTAAGCAGCTCCGCATCCAGGCGCACAATGCCATAGGAGGTAAGTATAACATCATACTCCTGGAACAGCTCCACGTTTTTATCGCGGTAGGTGCCGGTGTAGTTAAGTATGCGCAGGTTTGGTGTAAACTTATGGGCCTCATTCATCCAGTTATAAACCAGTGATGTGGGCATAACCAGCAGCGAGGCCGTTTCAGCTCCGTTTTCTTTGCGATGCTGCAGCATAGCCAGCGTCTGTACTGTTTTACCCAGACCCATGTCATCGGCAAGGCAGCCCCCGAACTTGTAGTTCTGCACAAAGTGCAGCCAGTTGTAGCCAGCTTTTTGGTATGGGCGTAACTCTCCCTTAAAACCGGCCGGCAGCGGCTGATCTTCTATAGTTTCGAACTCACGCAGCTTCTCTAGTTTGCGGCTCATAGTTACCGTAGCCAGGTTTCCGTTCTGCAGATCGTTTACCAAGGCCATGTGGTGCTTCTTCAGCGTAAGTTGATCTTCGCCTTCAGCAAAGGCAAAAAGCTCAATGTATTGCGTAAACCACTCTTCCGGTATAATAGCTACCTGCCCATTTGGAAGTATGAACTCGTTGTTTTTAGTAAGAATATGGTTCTTCAGTTTGATGAATGGGATCTCAAACTCTCCGAATCGAACAGTGCCGTAAATATCAAACCAGTCGTTCTTCTCTGTAATGCCTACGTCCAGTGTAATCTCCCCAATAAAGTAGTTTTTGCCACTCTGTGCCGATTGCTGCACGGTAAAGCCCAACTGCTCCAAATCCTGAAGATTGTTGTTCAGCCAAGAGAAGGCTTCGCTCTTATCCAGTACTGCCTGTCCGTTCTTTATCTCCAGTGTTCGTTTATTCAGCTCTTTTGCAAATTCTTTTTCACGGCTCAGGTCGCGAACCAGCTTATGGAAGATGTAAGACTCCGTTGTCTTCTCCATACTTACGCTGATGCGCTTAGGCTCCTGCGTATTCAAGAGATGATCTCCGTATTTAAAGGCCAGATTAAACAGGATCTTCCCTGCTGCACGGTCTGTTTTTGACTCTCCGTTTACTTTGGTGGCAGGCACATCAGCGGCCGAAATCTCAGAGAAGGTAAGAAAAGGACTTGGCTCATACTTCTCGTCCTGTATGTTAAATCCTTTTGCAAACACATCAAATGACTCGAGTAAAGGCGCTACAAACTTGCGGTAGTAATTCTCCTCCAGCGATCGTGGTATGGCAATAAACTTCTTATTCAGGAATGGCTGTAGCTTTTTACCGTCTATAGGTTTGTCAAAACTATATACTACACCGTTAAGCAGCAACCAAGCTGGCTCGTAGCATATCAGCGCCGCGTTTTTATACTGGAACTCAAGCTTTTCACCCTTGTACCGGATCCTAGGGAAATAATGCGTATTATCTTCGTTGCGCATGAAATGGAACAGCACCGACGCCTTTTCAGGAGCCAAATATATCTGTTTCCAAGTTGGCTCACCGTCTTTGCCCATGATAAAGGTTTGTTTATCGTGGCGCAGCAATTCCAATATCTTGCCCATACGGCCCTGAATGTAATGGCTGATATTCTCCTGTAAAGCTTTATCACCTTTCTCAGGATCATATACTTTTAGGAAGAAATCGGCGGCCGACATTTTTTTTGAAGCAAACCGCTTTAGCACCGCATCCTGCTGTATCTGGTCAATCAGCTGTATCAACTTAAAGTCATCAGCATCCAAGCGGGCTGCAAACTCATCGGCATTTTTTGCGGAAATGTTCTGGTGCTGTAAGGTAAGCTGGCCTTTGGTATTTATCTGCACCACAAAAGACTCAAACAGGTACCCCAGATACTCATGCTCGAATAAAGAATAAATTACCTGAAAAGGCTGAGTGGTATAAACTTTCATGCCAAAGAAAATTTGCGGACTTCAAATTTAGTCTTTAAAAGGCTCAATTCCTACCAAAAAAACTGGTCTTGGCTTACCAGAAATACCTTTTAACTAAATTCTGCTTTTAACAACCACGCACATCAAAAGTTTAAGTAAATAGGGAAGTTTAGTACTAGGAAAGAAAAACAGATAGAAGCAATTTGCTCTACTTACTGGGGAGAGCAGCTATATTATAGCTATAGGTTTTCGGTTACAGACATTGCCGCTGCTCTGCGTGCCGGCCTGATGGAGACCAGCAGCGTGATAATGACAATAGCCAAGCCGGTAAAGATAAAATCTTCTATCTCCATTTTTACAGGATATGCCTCTACCACTGAGGTGGCCATCCCCATACTTACCAAGCCAAACGACTGCTGCAGGTTACAAATAAGCATACCTAGTGTAAGTCCATAGGCTGCACCGATGAAGGCCACTAATGCTCCTTCCATCAAAAATATGTTGCGAATAGTGTTGGCTGTGGCACCCATAGAGGCAAGTATGGCAATATCCTTTTTCTTATCTATCACCAGCATAGACAATGAGAAGAAGATATTGAGCGAAGCAATGAAAAGTATAAAGGCAAACGTAATGAACACAAAGAGCTTCTCTACCTTTACGGCCCGCAACAGACTAGTATGCTGTTCATCACTGTTTTGAATTTTGAAATCTGCACCTAGGAGATCCTGCAGCGAGCGCTTTACCTGATCAACCCGAAAGCCTTGCTCCACTTTTATCTCCAGTGCTGTTCTCCTGCGGCCGTACTCCAGCAGCTCTTCGGCAAAGTTCAGAGGCACAAACACATAAGCATCATCGTATTGCCGCTCAATAGCAAATACGCCTCCAGGCGTTATGTTCAGGCTGTTGAAAGCCCCTTCTGGATTGAGTGGATTGAACTTTGTGTTCCGGGGGTACAGGAACTGCAGCGGCACAAACTGGTTATTCGGCCTGATGGAGAGTTGGTACTGCACACCGCGCCCGATCAGGGCATGGTACGTATCGTCATAAATCAACTCACTGCTGCCTTCTACCACCGATTCCGGTATCTCGTTTTGCTGGAAAAAGTTCTCGCTTACGCCTTTTACCTTCACCACCATCTGCCTTTCGTTGTAGCGCAGCAGGGCATTATCTTCTATTACTTCCGATACCACAGCTACACCGGGTGTTCTGCGTATGCGGTTCATGAACTCGGTATCTGTCTCAAACGACTTGCCTTCGGCGGCTGTAACTTTCAAGTCCGGATCAAAGCTGGAGTAGATTTCCCGGATTAGGTCTTCCAGGCCGTTAAAAACCGAGAGTACTATAATAAGAGCAGCAGACCCAACAGCCACGCCTATCATGGCAATATTGGATATAATGCTGATGATGTTCCTCTTCTTTCTAGAGAAAAAGTATCGCTTCGCTATCAGAAAAGGGACGTTCAAGTTTCTTTATTCGTTTTGGTTATTCGTTATTAGTATTAACTCGGAACTAGTGACTCAGAACTCTTAGAGTTATTTCCACGCTTTTACAATTAGGCCCGTGCCTGAGGCATGTTTTCCGTTTACATCCATCCAGTTAAGCAGCATACTTACCGGGAAGGTAACCAGGTAGTAGAACGGCAGCACCAGGAAAAATATTTTTGAAGCATTCAGCATCAGCAACGGGTACTTCATAGATAAACGCCAGGAGATCTGTCCCGGCTTGCCATAAGAGTAACGCGCCTCTACTCTCCTAAAACCTGCCTGCTTCAGCTTGTCTTGGATTTCCTGTATATTGTAACCGTCGCGTACGTGCTCTTCTATAAAAGATGTTTCGTTGTCACCGTGTACATCCGAGCCACCTTGGTCCGAAGGGGTTGAGATAACCAGCATACCACCTGAGCGCAACGAAGCCTGAAAGTTCTTGAAAACCTCCACATCTTCTAGGATATGCTCCATCACGTCCACTGAAAGTATCAGGTCGTAGCTATTAGGCTCTCTATACTTTACCAGGTCTCCAATCTTAAATAATACATTGTGGCGACCAATTGCCCTGATAAAGCAGTTGCTGTCTGATATCTGCTCTTCCTTTACGTCTACAGCCAGCACACTCCACTTGCTGCTCATGCCGGAGAGATAGTACGTATACTGCCCAAAGCCTGAACCTGCATCCAGAATATGTTGCTCTTTGTTTTTGCGGTTGGTGGCCCACTCGCGCAGTTCTTTGTGCACATGCCATGTTCGCAGCAACAGCAGGTCTAGCAGGTTGTAAAATACGCGGCGAAGAAAAGGTGTTTTGTTAAAGGCATCGCCAAGCACGCGCTTTATAGGGTCGTACTGCATAGGGTGAAATAAAGCTTATGCTTCTGTTATTTGGTATAAATGTCGTCGTCTTCGTCTTCTTCAGGTGCCGGAGGTATTTCCAAACCAGAGAACAGCTTGTCCATGTTAGCGGCATACTCTGCACTGTCGTCTAGGTAGAAGGTTAACTCAGGTATGATGCGTACCTGGTTTTTGATGCGCTGCGCCAGGTGGTGGCGTATTGTTTTTGCGTTTAACCTCACCTCCAGCAATACCTCCTGTGGGTTAGGTGCCATCATAACACTTAGGTAAGTGCGCGCCAGGCCCAAATCGGGAGATACACGCACTGTACTTACTGATATAAATGCGCCCCCGAACAGATGCGGAACTTCACGCTGAAAGATGTCCGCCAATTCTTTCTGAATCAGGCGCGAAAATTTCTGTTGTCTTTTACTTTCCATACGAAGATGCAAATATCATATTAATTTCGCATTTTTACCCCAAAAGCGCCTTACTCATTTCGAGTTAGGTATGTTTATAATTTCTTCTAACTCTGTCTTTCCTTGATTAGTTACTTTCGCAGCATACTGCCTTCCCGACTGATCCTGCTGGTTATAATTTACCTTGCTATCCAGCTGCCTTTAATTCTACTGCAAGAAACAGCTACCTCTACAGAGTTGCTGCACATGCTGGTAGGGGAGCGACTTGCAGATGGCTTTAGCGTGTACCGTGATGTGTATGATAACACAGCCCCGCTTTCTGCCATGGTTTTCTGGCTATTGGACCTGTTAGCGGGACGTTCTTTTCTGGTGTACAGGATAACGGCTGTCGTACTGCTGCTGCTGCAGGCTATACTTTTAAACAGCACCCTGAACCGGCACAATGTATATGCCAGCAAAAACTACTTGCCTGCCCTTTTGTATCTGGTACTCGGTAGCATTTCTTTTGAGTTTAACATGCTCACGCCACTACTTATCGGCAACACCTTTATCATACTTTCACTGCCTTATATTGTAACCTTATCCAAAGAAGGCTTTGATTACAACAGGCTTTTTGTGGGTGGTTTTATACTTGGCCTGGCTGCACTGAGCTATTTGCCCTTAACCATGTTCCTGATTGTCGGTGCCTTTGCAGTAATTCTGTTTGCCTCCAACACGTTCCGTAGCTTTTTGCTCATGTTGTGCGGTTTCGCTTTTCCGTACGTGGTGCTGATGACCTATTACTTTTACAATGGTGCTTTATCGGAATTCCTGGAGATGCACCTGTTCCGACCATGGCAACTGCAGGTAGATTTCCTGAGGCCTCCGTCTGATGTAGCCAAGTTAATGGCTATACCTGCTATCATAGCTATACTTTCTTTTATGAGTGCCTCTTCGCTGCCACAGCGCCTGGTGTTCCAGGTTAAGTTTCAGCAGGTGATGTGGGTGTGGATGGTGGTAAGCCTGCTTGTTATTTTTACCCGCGATGAAATTACGGTCGCAACGTTTATACTTGCGCTTCCCCCTATCGCTTACTTTAGTGAGTACTTATTTACTTCCGGGCAAAAGAAATGGATATTAAGCACTATTATGCTGGTTACAATGGCAGGAGTGGTGGTACTACGCTACAGGTCTCTGCTCGGCATTAATCAGTACCTGGCCCTAGATGAGTCGCCACTAGTGCTAAAGAATAATTCTGACTCTTCTATTTCCAATAAAACGCTGCTTGTTTTAGGAGAAGACTTGGGCTATTATCTGCACAACAAACCTGTTACTCCCTATTTAAACTGGGAGCTGGCACAGCGCCATTTCGGTGATCTAAATGAGTACCAGGCAGTGTTTGAGATTCATGAGAATTTTGAGCGCGAACTTCCCGCCTATCTCTTGGATAAAGAAGGCCTGATGCCTGAGTTGAAGTATAAGCTGCCTGCTGTTTTCGGAAAGTATGAACAAACAGCAGGAGACACCACTGTATATAAGCTAAAATAAAAATTGCTGCCCTTAGCAGGCAGCAATTTTGTTAACTCTGTTCAGGTGGCGTCCACCTTCAAATTTTGTCTCCAGAAACACTTTTGTCATTTCCTTCGCAACATCTTCGGTTACAAATCTGGCAGGAATACACAGTACATTGGCATTATTATGTTCTCTGGCTAGTTTGGCTAACTCAGATGTCCAGCAAAGGGCAGCCCTAATCTCTTTATACTTATTTGCTGTCATGGCTACACCGTTGCCGCTGCCACATATAAGTATACCTAAATCCGCATCGCCAGCTATCACAGCCTTCGCCAGGGGGTGCACATGGTCAGGATAATCTACAGATGCCTCTGAATCCGGGCCAAAATCAAGGTTTTCATAACCTAGTTCAGCCATTTCCTTTTTCAGCATGCTTTTATAAGTATAGCCTGCATGGTCTCCGCCAATTGCAATCTTTTGTGCCATTATAGTGTATTATTTTCGTTTAATCGCTTCAGGTCTTTTGCTCTTATGGATTTGGATATGCTTATACTTGCTTCATATAACAGCATCAGCGGCATCGAAATTAAGAGCTGGCTTATTACATCCGGAGGCGTAATAATTGCCCCAATTATCAGTATCACAATAAAAGCATGCCTGCGGTACAGTTTCATAGTTTCTGCGGTAACCAGTCCTGCCTTTGTCAGGAAGTACACGATTACGGGCATTTCAAACATAAAGGCGCACGCCAGGCACAGCGTAGTCAATGTTGATATATACGAAGAAAGATCAAACTCATTCACGATAGTCGGATCTACTTGGTACCCGGCCAGGAAATTGATTGAGATAGGGGATACCACGTAATAACCAAACAGCAGCCCCATCGCAAAAAGTACAGATACAAAGAAAACTGCACCGCGCGAATTTTTACGCTCCTGCGGGTAAAGGCCTGGTCTCACAAAACGCCATATCTCCCAGAATGCATACGGAAAAGCACATGCCAGGCCAAGTATAGCCGATACCATCAAGTGCATCGTGAACTGCCCGCTCATTTGCCTGCTTTGGATGGTAAAGCCCATTTCTTTTATACACAGTACATCTGAGCCTATACTTTCGCCCACCTGACACATAATTCTGTAACTCAAAAAATCAGGTCGCGACGGTGCAAGTATGATATCATGGAACACAAAGCTTTTTGCAAGAAAAGCTGCTGTTCCAAAAATAAGAATTGAGGCTAATGCTCGAATGATGTGCCACCGCAGTTCTTCCAAATGGTCCACGAAGGACATTTCTTGCTGCGGTTCCTCATCTAAGTATGGTTGGTCCATCAAAATGGCTCCTGTTCTTTATTTAGTAAGCGAATAGCGGGTAATCCTGCATCCAGTTGTTAATGTCTTTGCGCACTTCGGTGATCTTACTTTCGCTGTCATTGTTTACCAGCACCGTATCAATCAATTCAACTATGCGGCTCATATCACCTTCCTTCAGACCACGTGTAGTTATAGCTGCAGTACCTACGCGCATACCTGATGTCACAAAAGGCGACTTATCATCAAAAGGCACCATGTTTTTGTTGATCGTGATATCAGCTTTTACCAGTGTATTCTCTGCCAGCTTACCTGTTAAACCTTTAGAACGCAAGTCAATCAGCATCATATGATTGTCAGTACCGCCTGAGATAATGTTATAGCCTTTCTCCACAAATGCTTTGGCCATAGCTTGTGCGTTTAACTGCACTTGCTTCACATAGGTTAGATAATCATCAGAAAGAGCTTCGAAATAGGCTACAGCTTTTGCAGCAATTACATGCTCCAGCGGGCCACCCTGCGTTCCCGGGAACACTGCGCCATCTAATACTGAAGACATCATGCGTACTTCACCTTTTGGTGTTTTAAGCCCGAATGGATTCTCGAAGTCTTTACCCATCATGATCATACCGCCACGTGGGCCACGAAGGGTTTTATGCGTGGTAGTGGTTACAATATGGCAATGATCGAACGGATTATTCAAAAGGCCTCTTGCAATCAAGCCAGACGGATGAGAGATATCAGCTAAAAGTAAGGCGCCAACCTCATCGGCAGCGGCTCGCAGTTTTTTGTAGTCCCAATCGCGGCTGTATGCGGAGGCACCACAAATAATAAGCTTAGGTTTCTCACGACGTGCTGTCTCAACAACTTTGTCAAAATCAATCAGACCTGTTTCCTGCTCCACACCATAAAATGAGGGCTGGTACAGTTTACCAGAGAAGTTTACAGGCGAGCCATGCGTTAAGTGACCACCGTGCGAAAGATCAAACCCTAAGATTTTATCTCCTGGCTGCAACACAGCTAACATTACAGCAGCGTTGGCCTGTGCACCTGAATGAGGCTGTACGTTTACCCACTCCACGCCAAAAAGCTCTTTTGCGCGGTCTATAGCCAATTGCTCCGACAAGTCTACTACCTCGCAACCACCATAGTAACGCTTACCTGGCAAACCTTCAGCATACTTGTTTGTCATTACGCTACCCATAGCCTGCATTACCTGCTCCGAAACAAAGTTTTCAGAGGCAATAAGTTCTATACCATGAGTTTGTCTGGCTCTTTCTTTCTCTATTAAATCAAATATCGCTGTATCTCTTTGCATTGCTGGTTTTAGATTTTATGCGTCCAAAATTAAAGTATGCCCCGCAATAAACCAATGTTTCAGGTGTTTATCTACGAAGGGAGCTGCTAAGCAGATGTAGAGCAATTCGTATCAGTTCAAAAAACAACAAGCCGCTTCTGCTAAGCAAAAGCGGCTTGTTTATCAAATCTAATTATTTACTATTCTTTTATAAGCTTTACCTGCTGCACTTTACCATCTAATTCGATTGTCAGGACATACATTCCCGATTCTAATCTACCCATAGCAGGCAAATCAACTTCATTATAGCCCTTCTGTACAGCAACCTCTTTTGCAAACAGGCGCTTTCCAGCTAATGAGCTAAGCTGTATAGTTGCCCTATCACTTCCGTTTGAAGTTAAGATCAATCTAGAGTTACTATTAACTGGGTTAGGAACCACTACAGGCTGTAATTGCTGTTGCTGAGCAGAAGCTTCTACTGCAACTGTTTTACTATAACTGAAAGTACCATCAACATCAACCTGCTTCAGTCGGAAATAAACAGTTTGTCCGTAGTTAGGAAGGTGCTGCTGGTGCTTGTAGTTTAATGCAGTAGTACTGTTTCCTGCTTTACTTGCAACCGAGGCTACTTTTGCAAAGTTGTTTAGTGATCCAACAGCCATCTCAACTTCAAAATGAGAGTTATTTTGTTCACTTGCTGTTCTCCATTCAAGTATAGCATCGTTATTTTTTGCCTTTGCAGTGAAATATGCTAACTCTACAGGCATTGGGCCAACAGCTGTTGCGTTTATTGCTAGGGAATTGCTACCTGAGCCTTGTGAATGAACAATAGATCCAGTATGCGGAGCACCGTCAGCTGTTGCCACAAGTGGAGAGTATTTCACCCAAATGGTTGTAGTACTCAACCTATAGTTAGTTATGTTTGAGAGAGACAATGAACGACTATACGTACCTTTTTTAGAAGTAGAGATCGTAAAAGGGCTGTTAGCATCGGCAATATTGATAGAAACAGGTGTTCCATTTGCTAACCCCTCCCCACTTACTTGATAAGAAGTTGTGTCACTACTACCGGCAGGCACATCAGTAAAGCTGAGAGTATTTGGAGTGAATAAGAATGAAGGAGGAAGAACCACGAAGTTCACCGAGCTCCTGGCCTCCCCGTTGGGCGAGGTCACCCTTAGCGGGGCCGTGGACGCTGAGGAGGGAATCACGAACCTGATCTCGGTGTCAGTGAAAAAAGTAAAGCTGGAGGCGCCTATCCAGGCGTTGCCAAGGTTCACATAGGTGGCCGCGCTCAGGCCCGTGCCCTTGATCGTCACTGTCGTCCCCACAGGCCCGCCTGCAAGGGGAGAGAAAGAATCCATGACGGGGGCGCCGGAAACTACAAAGTTCACCGAGCTCCTGGCCTCCCCGTTGGGCGAGGTCACCCTTAGCGGGGCCGTGGACGCTGAGGAGGGAACCACGAACCTGATCTCGGTGTCAGTGAAAAAAGTAAAGCTGGAGGCGCCTATCCAGGCGTTGCCAAGGTTCACGTGGGTGGCCGCGCTCAGGCCCGTGCCCTTGATCGTCACTGTCGTCCCCACAGGCCCGCCTGCAAGGGGAGAGAAAGAATCCATGACGGGGGCGCCGGAAACTACAAAGTTCACCGAGCTCCTGGCC
>NZ_JACRVF010000004.1:306388-516756 GCF_014306105.1 Pontibacter cellulosilyticus
GGCGCCTATCCAGGCGTTGCCAAGGTTCACGTGGGTGGCCGCGCTCAGGCCCGTGCCCTTGATCGTCACTGTCGTCCCCACAGGCCCGCCTGCAAGGGGAGAGAAAGAATCCATGACGGGGGCTGTCTGCGCCTGAACCTTGGTTAATGAACCTAGAACGATTAAAAAATTCAGCAGCAGCATTACAAGAACTTTGCCTTTACGAGAGTGAGCGTAAATTTGTGCCATAGCCGTTTTTATAGTAAAAATGTATCTTATTTCGGGATCTTTGTATAATGCTCACAAAATAAGATATTTTTTATTTGATTTCAGCAACTTTAAATAAAATATTTCGTAAACGGCCTCTGCTAAGTATAAAAATGTGTAAAGCATATATATAAATATCTATATGCATTTAATACTAGTTTTCCTTTAAATCTCTCTATAAATGGCTTTTTGAGAAATACTATTTTAAAAAAGGCGCCTTTAAGAAGTTCAACACCAAGGTATCTTATAAAAAAAATTTCTTATTAGATTGCGATGCATTTTACCATTAAACGTAATGGTTAATAATCAACCCATTAGACCATCTTCTACCTTATAATGCCGCTGCAAAGCTAACTTTTCCGAGCCACCTTATAAGGCCTGTCTATGTTATGCTGGATAAACAATTCCTGAGAATCAAGGTCAAGTGCAACAAGATTACCGAAGGCAGCATTTCTGTAGTATACACACCCTGCGTCCAAGTTAATTCTGCTTTCTTGATGAGAAGTTGCTTTTTTTATATTATGTAAAGGTGTAGGTGTATGCCCGTGTAGCAGACGCTTATTATTTATCTTTGACCAATCTACTTTATAATTGCGAATGTTCAACATGGCATCTGTGTCCTTGAAGATATCTGACTGATGAAAGTCAAAGCCTGCGTGTACTAAAAAATAGTCTGGCAACTCATGGTAGAATGGGAGGGAGTGTATAAATCTCACATACTTATCTTGCAATTGCTCAAAGTGATCAATAGCAAAACTTTGCAGGGTTAACTTTTTTTCTGTAGCGGTTAAGTTCAGGGCTTTCTCACCTTTCTTAGAGCCTTGCAAAAGCATTTGATCATGATTACCTCGCAGGCATAGCACTTGGTAATGCTGTTTTTGAAGGTGAATAATAAAATCAATCACACCTTTGCTATCAGGCCCTTTATTTACTAGATCACCTAAAATATACAGCTCATCTGTCTTGGTTAACTTGAGCTGTTTCAAAACCATTGCTTTAAATGTTTGGGAGCAACCGTGTATATCCGTTAGCGCGTATCGGGCCATGGTGTTAGGCGATGTATAGGCAAATATAAAAAAAAATAGCACCCGATTTAATGGGTGCTATTCTTTGTACGTAAGCGTTAGGTAATCTTAATTATACTTATTGTTATCTATCTCTGGTTTGTTCGTATTTCTGTTGGGGTTATTTTTCATAACGTTTTCCCCAGCTGCTTTGTCCGGACCAGTAGTATGTTTTTTCTTCAGGTCCTGGTGCTCTGCACGTGTCTGGCCCGGATCTACTGGTTTTGCACCGGCATTTTTATCCTGGCCTTTTCCTGTTGGTCTTCCTTTGTTCTCAGAGCTTGGTTGTGTGTGCTTATAAGATGGCATGATATTCCTCCTTTAATTAAATGTTATACTTATGTTCCGCGACCTTCATCTTCAGTACGCATGTTATCAGGCGGTGGCGTTCCGTCGTCGGCATAGTCATTTACACCTGTTGCAGACGGCCCTTCTGAAGCTGTGTCGCTGCCAAATCCCTCTTTACCGTCGCGGTTACCGAAGCCACCACGCTGATGCTCGTTTTTTGGCGGATCTGCTCCGGGTATAATGTGCCCGGCTCTCATTTCTTCCTCGCTAGTATCATCTTCTATGATGCGTATTGGCCGCTTATTAGGTCCTTGGCCTTGCAGCCTTGTTTCGTTGCTTTTATTTTCAGCCATAATGCTTCTGTTTTAATTTACTGCCTTTTCAGGCGTTAACTGTACTTGTTTTACTCTTTTTAGCACACTATGGTTTAACTCTTTTCTAAGCCCCAACCTGTTCGCCACCATTCACATGTATCACCTGGCCCGTAATATAAGACCCATCTTCTGAGGCTAAAAGGACATAGGCAGGAGCAACTTCTGAGGGCTGCCCCGGACGTTTAAGCGGCACGTTACTGCCAAACTCCTTTACCTTTTTCGCATCGAAAGAGGCGGGAATAAGCGGCGTCCAGATGGGGCCAGGGGCAACAGCATTTACGCGTATTTTTTGCTCTGCCAAGTTCTGAGCTAGTGATCTAGTAAAGGATGTAATGGCACCTTTAGTGGAGGCATAGTCCATGAGGTGATGGCTACCGCGATAGGAGGTAACAGAGGTAGTGTTTACAATGCAGCTGCCTTCTTTTAGGTGCTCCAGTGCGGCCTTCGTCATATAAAACATGCTGAAGATATTAGTCTCAAACGTCTTCTTCAGTTGCTCTTTTTTTATGTCTTTCAGGTCCTGCTGCTCGTGCTGCTCTGCCGCATTGTTCACAAGTATGTCTAGCTTGCCAAGTTCTTTTACTGTTTGCGTTACTGCTTTCTTACAAAAGGCTTCATCACCTATGTCACCGGAGATCGTTACGCATTTGCGGCCTTCTTTTTCGATTAGTTGCTTGGTATCATCAGCATCTTTCTTTTCATCCAAGTATACGATGGCTATATCTGCGCCTTCACGGGCGAAATGAACTGCAACGGCACGTCCAATTCCACTGTCACCTCCTGTTATCAGGGCTACCTTACCTTTCAATTTGGCGCTGCCTTGGTAACCTTCACGGATGTACTCCGGCTGTGGCGTCATTTTATATTCATCCCCGGGCTGGTCTTTCTGCTCCTGCGGCGGTACCGATTTAGGTTTTTTACTCATAGTTTTCATAGCTTTATAGTATAATTACTGCCTTAGCCTATACGCCTGTTTTTCTGGATGCGTTGTTACAGGAAAGTCAAAGTATAAGTGCTGCACAGTGAGGCTGCCAATGAAGTAAAACAGATTTTATACTAGTATAAATTATGTGGAGAGAAGAAGACAACAAGCTAAAGCGCACCTTAGAGTTTAAGGACTTTAAAGCAGCAATGGCATTTATGAACCAGGTAGCCGATGTGGCTGAAGAGATAAACCACCACCCGTGGTGGAGCAACGTGTATAACAAAATTGAAATTGAGCTAACAACTCACGATGCCGGCAACACCGTAACTGAGAAAGACTATGAGTTAGCCCAAAAAATTGATCAGATCTACGACAACACAAAAAATAGTTGATTGTAGTATCTTTGAAGTATGCAGGAACCTGAGAAAACTAATTTATACTTGGTGCCAACGCCTATTGGCAACCTGGAGGATATTACATTAAGGGCTATTCGTGTGCTGAAGGAGGTAGACGTTATACTTGCCGAGGACACGCGCACCAGTGGAAAACTGTTGCAGCATTTGGGTATTGAAAAACGCATGCACAGCCACCATCTTCACAACGAGCACAAAGCCACAGCACATTTAATCGATCGCCTGAAAGCAGGGGAGGTAATGGCCTTGATATCGGATGCTGGTACACCGGGCATTTCAGACCCTGGTTTTTTCTTAGTGCGTGAATGTCTGAAAAATGACCTAAAGGTAGAGTGTTTACCGGGTGCCACTGCTTTCGTTCCTGCACTGGTTAAGTCTGGCTTTAGCACCGACAGGTTTACGTTTGAGGGGTTTCTGCCCATAAAGAAGGGACGCCAGACACGCCTGCAGAGCCTGGCTTCCGAAGAAAGAACTATGATCTTTTATGAATCGCCGCACCGCCTTCTGAAGACGCTGACGCAATTTAAAGAGTACTTTGGAGGAGATCGCATGGCCTCTGTTTCACGTGAAATCTCCAAAATGTTTGAAGAAACTATAAATGGCACCCTCGATGAGCTTGTCGAAATTTTCACCACCAAAGCCATTAAAGGGGAGTTTGTACTAGTAGTAGCAGGAGAGAAGTCAGGCAAAGCAACAAGTGCCGAATAACATATGAAAAATTATCTAAAGAAAATAAGCCTGCTATTCCTGCTGGCGTGCTTTACAGTACAGGCAAGGGCTCAGTTTGAGGGAGTACAGATAACTCCGGATGCAAAGATAAGCCTGATTACCTGCTCCAGCGGCGATGATCTGTATGCCGTGTTCGGCCATAGCGCCGTGCGGGTGCAGGACCCAACGCTCGGCATGGATGTGATTTTCAATTATGGCACCTTCGACTTTAACGAGCCTAATTTCTACCTCAAGTTTGCCAGAGGAAAACTAAACTACAAATTGTCGGCAGCGCATTTTAGCGACTTTGTATACAGCTACGCCCAAGACAACCGCTCCGTATTTGAGCAGGAACTGAACCTTACGCCTGAGCAGAAGCAGAAGTACTGGCTTTTTTTAACAAACAATTACTTGCCAGCAAACCGCTTTTATCTTTACGATTTCTTCTTCGACAATTGCGCCACCCGCATCCGCGACGGACTGGAAGCTACTTTCCCGGACCAGATAAAGTATAACATCGATCATCTGGACAAAGACTACAGCTTTAGAAACCTAATTGATTTATACTTGCCACCGCAGCCATGGGGAGATTTTGGAATTGACATTGCCTTAGGAGCTAGAATTGATAAAGAGGCTACTCCGTATGAGTACATGTTCCTGCCGGATTACCTATCGCAAGGCTTTGCCAATGCCACCATTGAGCAAAACGGGCAGGCAGTGCAGTTAACTGGCAAGCCTGTGACAGTGTTTGTGCAGCAGCCGCCAGCCGAGCAACCATTTTCACTATTTATCCCAACCATACTTTGCTGGATTCTTTTTGTAGTGGTAGCTGCAGTAACGCTGCTTAATCTGAAGAATAACCGCCGCTCCCGCACATTAGACTTTATACTTTTCTTCGCAGCTGGATTGCTGGGTATTGTAATGCTGCTGCTATGGTTTGCTACAGACCACCAGGCAACCGCTTATAACTTTAACCTGCTGTGGGCCATACCTACACACGCTATAGCTGCAATTTATATTGGCAGAAAAGTAGTACCGGCCTGGGCAGCTAAGTATATGGCCATAACCGGGCTGATAACCGGTATACTTACCATCTCTTGGTGGCTGTTACCCCAAGAGCCTCATGCTGCCTTTATACCACTGGGACTAACCTTGTTCCTGCGTGCCGAGTATATTGCATGGTTTGAGAAAAAGAAAGAATTAGTAGCTGCCAAAGTATAACCCACCAACTATGAACCTGAACCAGCTAAGCCAGAACCTGAACATACTTGCCCGTAGCGTAGGCGCTTTTTTGAAGCACGAATGCGAGAACTTTGACGTTTCCAAAGTTGAGATGAAAGGTTTTAACAATCTGGTATCGTATGTAGATAAGGAGGCAGAAGAGCAACTAGTAAAAGGCTTGAGAACACTGCTGCCAGAGGCCGGCTTTATAACGGAAGAGGAAACAGATAATACGAAAGGCGACCGCTACAACTGGGTGGTAGACCCGCTAGACGGCACCACCAATTTTACCCATGGCTTGCCCGCTTACTCTGTTAGCGTGGGCCTAATGGACGGCGATGAAGTGGTGCTGGGCGTAGTATATGAACCTAATCGCGATGAATGCTTCTGGGCCTATAAAGGAGGAGGCGCTTTCTGTAATGATAAGCAAATAAACGTATCGGAGGCGCCGGCACTTAAAGATTCACTTATTGCAACCGGTTTCCCATACTACGACTTTGGCCTCACACAGCAGTACCTGCAGGTGCTGGGCAGCTTTATGGGTAGATCGCACGGTGTGCGTCGGCTGGGTTCTGCCGCCCTTGACTTAGCGTATGTAGCAATAGGCAGGTTTGAAGGCTTTTTTGAGTACAACCTGAATGCATGGGATGTAGCCGGAGGGGCCATTATAGTGCGGGAAGCAGGTGGTAAGGTGTCTAAGTTTTCTGAAGGCGGTGACTATATTTTTGGTCGTGAGATTGTAGCCAGCAACAGCCGCATCCATCAGGAAATGCTCGATACAATTGCCGAACATTGGAAAGGCACCGATGCTTAAACTTTTTATACTTTTGTGTAGTTGATAGTAGCGTATGGTACAGGAACTCATCATCCTTCTCGTTTTTATAGCTGCGGCTTTGTACATGGGCCGTATGTTGTATCGCAGCTTTGCGGCTAAGAGCGGCTGCGCCAAAAGCTGTGGCGCCTGCTCTACCATCGACTTCAAAAAGATCCAGAAAGACCTCGAAAAATCAGTGAATCGCCAGTAATGGTGAACGAGTTATAGTCAATTCTCACAAATACTCTTCATCAGCCGTTATTCATTAATAATCACAATACCCGTATCTAAACTTTGTTTTTGCGTATAGTTCTATACTTACGGATAGAACATAAACCATTGTAATGCTATGCAAGATAAAGTTGAAGAAAGATCCCTTGTAAACGTACTAAACCGACTACGCAAAGACGGCTACAAGTATGATTTTAAAGTTTCCGGCGACGGCAGACTTTGCACTATGGAAGAAAAAGACATGTTTGGGCCAGAGCAAGTGCGCATCGTAGATTTCTATAGATTTGAAGGAGAAAGCGATCCGGACGATATGTCTATACTTTACGCGCTGGAGACCACTACCGGCCTTAAAGGAACGTTATCTAACTCCTACGGCCCCTATGCCGATGAAGGCGTAGACAACTTTCTGAAGCAGGTAGAAGACCTTGGAAAAAACCTCGATAAAAAAGACAAGTAACAACAGAGAGGGCCGATGCGATATCGGCCCTCTCTGTTGTTATAAATACTTACTATCCTTTATTGCTTTCTTGCTGCTGGCTTTCTGAACCAGCGCCATTTATACTTTTTATACTTTGCAGTTCATCACTTAACCTGTCGCCGCCTTTTATTGCGAAATCCAGCGTACGAATAGGGAATGGAATAACAATATTGTTTGCATCAAACGCCTTTTTGATGCGGATGATGGCGTCGCTTTTCGCTCCTACATAATCTACCTGGCGGCTGTAGCTTACCCAGAAACGTGCTTTAAAATTGATCGAGCTATCCCCGAAGGCATCGTACATCACTTCAATGTCGCGGTTTTTTACGCGGTTTTTTACATTCTCCAGCGCATCGATTACTATCGTCTGTACACGCTCCAGATCCTCTGCATAGGACACACCGACCTCCACATCCACTCGCCGGGTGCCATGAAACGAGAGGTTCGTGACCGGGTTTTCGAACACCATTTTGTTGGGCAGCTTTACCAACTCTCCGGTTGGCTTCCGGATATCCACAGTGCGTAGCGTAATGCGCTCAATCACCCCAAAATATTCATTTGTCTCGATCATATCACCTACACCGAATGGCTTTTGCACGGCAATGATGACACCTGATATAAAATTGGCGGCAATATCCTGAAAGGCAAAACCTAAAGCCAAACCCAAGATACCCACACCGGCTAAAAGGGAGATTACAACTTTATCTAGCTTGAGCACCCAAAGCACAACAAAGAATCCGAGCAAAAGCAACGAAAGGTAAAGCAGGGTAGAGATAAGGTTGTTTAGAGCATTACTATGGGAAAAGCGGCTGATAACATTATCCAGGCCGTTGCGGATCATCCTGGCAATGTAAAAAGTAAGGATGAGCAGGATAATAGCTACAAAGATGTTCGGTAGCAGCAATATTACCTGATTTCCCCAAACCTGAAGTTTATCGAGCAGCAGCTCCAGGGCATTGTTGATGTCTTTCATACGATAAGCTGATGTTGCATTTATCTCAGGCCCATACTTTGGTACCCTCGGTGCAGTTTCTGCACATTTCTATTTCGGAGCGTGAGCCTAACAGCGTTTGCCTGAAGCTGCCATACTTTGGCCCGCGCCATACTTGCCTAAAACTATTGCTCTTCAGGTCGCCTAACCTGTATTCTGCATCCTTATCAAAGCAGCAGGGCACTACCAGTCCGTCCCAAGTTATCACGCACGAGTGCCACATTTTCCAGCAGTGGTTCAGCAGTTTATTTTTGATAACATAGCTGCCATCGCCGTTGTTTTTGTACCTGGAGTAATAATCTATGGTAGGTATAAGCGGTGAGCCTAGTTCGTAGTCATAGATTTGTGCCGTTTTAAATACGACTTCGTCTACGCCAAGTTCCTGCGCCAGTTGCTGTACGTCCTGTAGCTGGTGCTCGTTTGGCTTCACCACCAAAAACTGGAACATCACGTGCGGAGTTTTAGATTTCAGTTCTTTTTTCCACTTCAGCACGTTTCGGGCTCCTTCCAGCACTTTATCCAGCTTTCCGCCAATACGATAAGCAGCGTAAGTTTCCTGCGTGGTACCGTCAATAGATACGATCAACCGGTCCAAGCCGGATTCCACTGTTTTGCGGGCAGTATCGTCATCTAAATAGTGGGCATTAGTAGAAGTAGCCGTGTAAATGCCTTTGCCAGAGGCATACTTTACCAACTCCAGAAAACTTTTGTGCAGGTACGGCTCGCCCTGAAAATAAAAAATGAGGTAAAGCAACCGTTTGTGCAGCTGGTCTATGGTGCTTTTAAAGAGTTCATCCTGCAGCATACCGGTGGGCCGGGTAAAAGAGCGTAAGCCGCTAGGGCACTCGGGGCAGCGCAGGTTGCAGGAGGTGGTGGGCTCCAGTGATATACTCAATGGGTAGCCCCAGTGCACTGCCTTGCCTGTTACTTTAGCAACTATATAGCTGCTTATTACCTGTAGCGCATTAAATGCCCGTAGCGGAGTAAGCTTAGATAAAAAGTTAAACCCGTCGGTCAGGTGCAGCTTCATGTGGTTGTTTGGCTAAAAGTATAGCACAGTAGAAAAATTACAAAACAAAGGAGCAGCCGGTGTGGCTGCTCCTCTAAGTTATGGTTTCTGGCTTTAAGTGCCAAAACTGATTGATTTTAGTACCTGAACAACGCCTTTACATTACCTTGGCTTTCACTTACCTCGTTAAGGCCGTTGTAACTGTTTACAAACACTTTACCACCCTGGGCAATAGTTTTGATAGCCGCCAGGTTTACAAGGTCGTGGTCGCCGCGCTGGTACTCGTTGTGCACAACTGCTGTTGCACTTGCCGCATCATAGCTGCCCCAAACAGGCTCACTTGGAGAGATGAACAAGGTATCAACGCGTCCATGCACTGCCTCTGCGGCCACGGTGGCAATGTCTTCGGATGTTACTCCGGTGCCAGCCACGTTCTGGTAGCGGTTAAGCGAGTCGGTGTGGCTCTGCTGCATGATAGGCTTCACTACTTTTAGCGCTTTCTCGTGCAGGGCCTGCATATTGAATACATCGCTGTTCTCGTTTATGTTAATGTTCTGCGGCACAATGTTTTTATACTTGCTGTGGCTCTTATAAAGGCTGCAGTAGTGATCTACGCCGGCAAGCACCAGTGGCTCGTGCGAATCGTGCAGTATTTTCTGCAGACTGTTGTCTATCTCTATCACAAACTCCCGCACACGCTCATGCTCCTCGTCGCCTTTCGTTGACCCCGGGCCATGCACAATGTTTGAGCCGTTAACAGTTGTGGTAGAGTGGGTAAAATCCTGGTCGTTTCCTTTTACATCAAACTTAAGGGCTTTGCTCATCGTCTCAGGCACAAAAGAACTTACATCAATTGACCTGATCTTGTCAATAGTCGCCTCATAAAAGCCCACCTTTTCGCGGTATAGGCAAAGTATAAAGAAGCGGCCATTTTGGCTAAGTATAGGTAGTATAGGTGTAATGTAAAACTGGTCCAGCACATACACTACATCCGGCATCTCGATGGGCAGTGTGTAATGCTGCGCAAAGCCTTTTGTGATAAAAACGGCAAGGCCTTCAGACTGGTGGCGCCAGAAGTTTGTATCGTTTAGCAGCACTTCGGCTGGCTTCATGTATTCCTCTATTTCGGCTTCTGGTACGTCGTGCCTGGCCAGCAGGGCTCTGGCTTCTTTTACTTTATTTTTAAATAAAATATTGTCTTGGCCATTAAGGGTTTGCTGACCAGCGCGATGGGTAGGTATGAAGATAGAAATGCACAGTGCATTTTTTGTATTGTTCTGCACGTTCAGCAGTTTCTCAATGTCATTTTTATTAATCAATGCCATAGTTTATTTTAGTTTAGTATAAGATCTAACTTGATGTCGTTTCTTTATTTCCGGTGTAATAAAGGGTAGAAATTAAGTACGCATCTATAGTATGAACGGTTATTGAGCGGCAAAAGATGACTTTATACTTTCAAAAGCGGATATAAAAAAGCCGTCTGGCACATTTTAGCACCAGGCGGCTTTTATGGGAGCATCTGCAAAAGATTACTTAGCCGATGCCTGCCCCTCGTTTATATGCTTTAAGATATCGTTGGCGGTTTCTCTGTCTGTGGGTCTGCGCGGTTTTATACTTATAAAGTTTCCCTCTTCGTCAATCATGAAGTAAGCCGGAATGTCCTTCAGATTGTAGCGCTTCACCAGTTCAGCATCCATGCCTTTTAAGTATAGATGCACACCCTGTAGCTTTCTTCCTGTTACCGTGATTTTCCATTTAGCTTCATCTTCATCCAAACCTACGTTTAAGAATACCACATTCTTGCCTTTTAGCTGCTCGGTAAGCTGCTGCATGTTCGGCATCTCTACCATGCAAAGTCCACAGATGGTGCTCCAGAAGTTAAGGTATACCAGCTTTCCTTTAAAATCGCTCAGCGAAACTGCCGCACCGTTTACATCCTTCAACTGAAAATCCGGTGCGGGGCTGCCGATGGCGAACTCCTTGTTCTCGTTGTAAAGCTTTGTAAAGTATGCCTCCAACTCAGGGTTTTTATTGATCGATTTAAAGTCCTGCAGCATTTCGGTTGTGTACTTCAGATGCCCCTGTTGTATAGACTGCTTTAGTATATCTGCCTGTGCTACTGCTTTAACCTGCCCCTGCAATTTTTCAACGATAGAAGAGTAAGCCGTTTTAAAGTAAGCTTTGTCGCTTTCCTTTAGGCCAGCCTCGTTTGCATTATACTTGGCGTAGTTGCGCAGGAAGGTAGTAAACGTGTAGCTAAGCAGGTTTTCCTGGCTTTGCAGGTCCAGCTCTTTCAGGAAAGTATAAAACTCTGCCGAAGGCTTCTGTAACCTTGTGGTCATAAGTACATTTTCGCGCAGGCTATGGTAAGTGATCTTATCATTTGCGTAACCGAAGTTGATCTCGGCCAAGGCAAACTTTCTAAACTTATCCGATACCGGGCTTTTGGTTGTATACTTCTCCAGGTTTTTTAGCTGGTCTTTTTTGCGGTAATCCAGGAAGGCTGTAAACTCCTTTTCAGTTAGTTTGATATTGTCGGGCATTACCTGATATTCTTCCACCTCCTCGAAACGGCGCGTATACTGCACCAGGTAATTGTTCTCGTTGGCACCTTTGCCCTCGAACTTTAGCGTCTTCAGAAACTTATCACCGTTAAAAGCCAGGTTTAGCTCATAACCGGGCTCCAGGTAAACTGGCACCACTTCTTCGCCGTGCAGCAGTTCTGCTACAATGGCCCCGTTTACCGGCACTTCTAACCTGAAGCTTCCACCTTTTAGCTGTACAGCCGTCTGTACCTCTTCCGGTATTAGCGGGTTAGGAGTGGTGGCAACTACAATTTCGTCTGATAATGGGTTAGAGATCTTACCCGTGATAATGGCTTTGCCCTGCGCAAAAACAGCTTGTACCTGCAGCAAAAGCGCCAGCGCCAGGAGTATTGGTTTGTGTTTCATAAAAAGGTATAGGAAAGGTTAATACAGTTGCAGCAGCATCCGGTATCAGTTATACTTTAACCTGTTGTTTACCAGTTGGCTTTGGCTGCTGCTGCACACATAGCATCACCAACAGCTTTATCAAAGTATAAAATTCCGGAAGGCGTGCAATTTCTGCAAAATGTCAGAATCTGCAAACTATACCTTTGCTAAACACAAAATACCTTAGCCAAACAGGCTGCTGAACACATCTTCTAATCTGCCAAACGGATGAATGTTGATGGAGAACTTGCTAAAGTCAACGCCCTTCTTGTTATACTTGGAGATGTAGATGTCTTTGAAGCCTAGCTTTTCGGCCTCGCTGATACGGTTCTCAACGCGGTTTACAGCACGTATCTCGCCACCCAAACCCACCTCTGCGGCAAAGCATGAAGTGCTTGGTATAGCCATATCCTCGAAAGAAGAAAGTATAGAGGCACACACAGCTAAGTCCAAGGCAGGGTCTTCTACTTTTAAGCCGCCGGCAATGTTCAGGAACACGTCCTGGGTGCCTAGCTTGTAGCCGCCTCGCTTTTCAAGTACAGCCAGCAGCATGTTCAGGCGCTTGGCATCGAAACCGGTGCTGGTACGCTGCGGCGTGCCGTACGTGGCAGGACTAACCAGGCTCTGCACTTCTATCAGCAACGGCCTGTTGCCTTCCAGCGTGGCACCTATACTTATGCCGCTAAAAGCATCCTCACGCTGCGAGATCAATATCTCAGATGGGTTACTTACCTCACGCAAGCCAGAGCCCAGCATCTCGTAAATGCCCAGTTCAGAAGTAGAGCCAAAGCGGTTTTTAGTGGTGCGAAGTATACGGTAGGTCATGTGGCGGTCGCCTTCAAAAGTTAGCACCGTATCTACCATGTGCTCCAGTATCTTAGGACCAGCCAGATTGCCTTCTTTTGTAATGTGCCCGATTAGAAAAACAGGCGTACCGCTCTCTTTGGCAAACTTCAGCAGTTCGGCAGTACATTCGCGTACTTGGCTCACGCTACCGGCACCCGCTTCTATAAAAGAGGAATGGAGGGTTTGGATAGAGTCTATTACCAGCACCTGCGGGCGCAGCTGCTCTATCTGTTTGAAAATGTTCTGCGTGCCAGTCTCGGTAAGTATAAAGCAGTCGGAGGTCTGGGCCATTAAACGTTCTGCTCGCATTTTTATCTGCTGTTCGCTTTCCTCGCCGCTTACATACAATACCCGCAGCCCGCTCAGGCTAAGAGCAATCTGCAGCATCAGCGTAGACTTACCAATACCTGGCTCTCCGCCAATCAAAACCATAGAGCCCGGCACAATGCCACCGCCCAGCACACGGTTCAGCTCTTGGTCCTGCGTCATGATGCGGTGCTGCTCCTGGTAACTGATATCTGCAATTGGCTTTGGTTTGTTTGATACTTGTGCCGAACTGCTGCCTACTTTCCAAACGCTGGTTGGGGTGATTTCTTCACGCTGGACTACCTCCTCTACATAGGTGTTCCATTCGCCGCAGGCAGAGCATTTGCCTATCCATTTAGCTGATTGGGCGCCACAGTTCTGGCAGAAGTAGGATGTTTTTATTTTGGCCATTTAATTTAGTTGTTCGTGTTTTTGATGTTCGTTGCCAGACAAATTAACCAGCCTATTGGAACAAAATTCAGCAGCAGAAGAATCAGTTTTTTCAGCTAATTTATCCAATTAATTTTATGATTTTTTCTTTTGCTGCATACCTTAAAGTTACATATTTCGAATTGATATAGCTTAAATTTTCTTCTTAGCTGATACACTGCAGTCTTATGTACATAAAATCTATATATTTATATTTATAACGTTTATTTAATTTACATGAAACAAACTTTACACACTGCCATACTTATTTTTGCTTTGATACTTACAGGCGTTGCTGCTCAAGCTCAGAAAAGCATACCGAATGCCTACATTGTTACTGCCGCCTCAGATACACTTAGAGGACAGTTAATAAGAGAGAGTGCTACAAAAACGGTTACATCTATACAGTTTGGAGAGCCTGGCAATTTTCGCACTTACCAGGCCGCAGATATAAAAGGCTATGGCGTAGAAGACAGCATCCGATTCGAATCAAAAGAAGTGACAGTCGGCAGCGCGGACAAGACGGTTTTCCTGAGGTTAGTTGTTGATGGACCTGTTAAGCTTTATAGTGGCAGTGGCATAGAAGAAGGGGTAGAGTTTTATTTACAGAAGCCCAATTCTCCAGTTATTCAGCTTTATAAAGCCTATTATAAGGGAACTGTTTCTTCAGTTGCCAGTGACTGTGACATTCTTCAAAGCTCTTATCAGGGTTCACTTAATAATCTACCAAGATATACTGCTTTAAGCCTTGCTGATTTTGTGCAGAAGTATAGCGCATGTAAGTACATTGGACAGGAAAGCAAGGTATACCTTAATCAATCGAAAATTAGTATATCCTATGGTTTCAGAGCATTACTTTCAAGCTCTAATTTACAGCTCGACTCTGATTTATCTGATGTTAGTGATAGCTTTAACAGAGACAATAAACTTTTTGGAGGCATATTCCTGAACATTCACATGGCAGGGAAAAGATTATCTGTTCAGCCAGAAATTTTATATACCCAATATAATTTTGAAAGTGTGTACGAATACCAGCACCCGATTGCTCTTGACTACAAAAATACATTTACTTACAAGACCACGCAGTTGCAGGTGCCTCTTCTGCTTAAGTATACTTTTAGAGCGAATAGGATACAACCAATTGTGAATGCTGGACCAAGTATAAGCTTTCTCCTATCTAATAATATAAAGAAAACCACCACTTATGAAACAGGGCAGGTAAATGCCAAGGATTATAATGATGCTAACCGGTCAGTGGGATACTTAGGAGGCGCAGGTTTGCAGTATTCCTTAAGCGATAAAAAGGCTCTAATTCTGGAGCTACGCTATAGCAAAGATTTCTACAACAACGAAAATGACGACATGAGAGCTATAATAAGTAATTACCAAGTATCTGCCGCTATTACGCTTTAATGATAGCGGCAGAAATAGGCTCCTGCTTAAAATATACTTTAAACGTAGTACCCTTGCCCAGATCGCTGTCTACTTCTATGCGGCCGCCGTTGTTCTCAATAATGCGCTTCACAATGTACAACCCGATGCCGGTGCCCTCTACGTGGCTGTGCAGGCGCTTAAACATCGTAAACAGTTTATGCTGCTGCTCTTTGCGTATGCCCAAGCCGTTGTCCTGTACTTCCAGCACCACAAAGCCGTTTTGCTGATAGGTCTTGACATTGATCTTAGGTTTGCGGTCCGGCGATTTATACTTGATGGCATTGGAAACAAGGTTATAAAGTATACTTCGCAGGTTTTTGCGTGCATATAACAGGTCCTTTACCTGCAGGTCTGTGTTTATTTCGGCATCAGAGGCCTTTATTAAACCTTCTATATCAACCGTTACATCTTGCAAGGCTGCCTCAAAAGAGAGCGGCTCCACTGCTGAATCCAGTTCTTTCTGTACTTTGGTTATCTCTGCCAGGTCGGCGATGGTTCCTTTTAGTTTATTGATGGAGCCTTGTACCATGTCCAGCACCTGCAGGTCGCTTTCGTCCAGCTTTTCCTGTAGTTCTTCGCGCAGCAAGGCAGCCAGCCCCTCCATGTTCGCAATCGGTGACTTTAGGTCATGAGAGGCAGTATATACAAAGTTATCCAGGTCGTTGTTGATGCGCTGAAGCTCTTTGTTTTTGTGGCTTAGCTCGTCGTTGGTTAGCAGGAGTGCCTGCCGTGCTTTAACAAGCTCGGTTACCTCAACGGCAAACACCAGCACGGCCTCTATTTTATTGTTCGCATCGATGAGCGGCTGGTAAACCAGGTTAAAGTACGCGTTATGCTTGCCTCGGCTGTCTTCTATGGTTGCAGCCACTTCGTTACCGATAAAAGGCTTACCTGAGTTAAATACTTCCTCTATCCTTTTAAAGAAGCCTTCCCCCTCTAGCTCTGTATGCGCCTCAAAGATAGTTTTGCCTACCAATGGTCGGTTGCCATACAGCCTGCGGTACTGCGAGTTGGCCAGCACATACTGGTAATCGGGGGCACGCACCAAGCCTACCACGGCAGGCACCTCCAGGAACAACTTCTGCAACAGCTCGGCATTCTGCTTCACTTTACGCTCTGCCTCCTTCATCTCGGTAATATCAATCACAGAGCCTATAAAGCCCAGGAATTCACCATTAGCCCCGAAACGCGGCGTATCGGTAAGTACCACCCAACGGTACACTCCATCAAAGCGGCGCATCCTAAACTCCACTCTAAAGGCTGTACGCGTTTCCAGGCCTTTCTCAAATTTATGGCTGATGCTCTTCACATCGTCCGGGTGCGCCACGTCTCTCCAGGTAATGCTCATGGTGTCTTCAAAGCTCAGGCCGGTAAAGTCCATCCACTGCTTGTTCACATACCGGAACTTGCCTTCGGCATCGCGCACCTTGATTATTACAGGAGCACTGTCAGCCATCGTTCTGAAGCGTGCCTCACTTTCAAGTATAGCGCGCTGGGCACGTTTTTCTTCTGTAATATCGCGCACCTCAATAATCGTATAGCTTACGCTACCGCCTTCTATAATAGGCTGTACTGCACAAGCAACGTCGAAGTAAGAACCGTTTTTCCTGATAAATACATCTTCGTGGTTGCGCAGCTGCTTCTTTTCGGTTAAGGCCACTCTTATAGAGCATTCGTTAACCGGAAGCGGTGTGCCGTCGGGGCGTTTGTAGTGAATAACATCGTGCAATGTTTTATCCTGCATCTCCTCCAGCTTATATCCCGTCATTTCCTCAGCAGCCGGGTTCATGAAAGTGCAGTAACCCTCCGTATCTATGATAAACAAGGCTGCAGTAGCGTTGTCGGTAATGGTTTGCTTCAGACGGTTAGAGCGGCGGGTGTTAGACAGCGACCAAATAATGAAGAACATCAAAAGACTGATGATGCCTCCGCCTAAAAGTATGAATTTTGGCAGCTCTGTATCGGCTGACCGTCCAAACTCAGGTTTAGCCGTTACATAAATGCGCCAAGTGTTATTAGCTATGCTCAGTGTATTTAGTTTGCTAAAGCGCCTGTCGCCTTCCGCATTATAATAGAGGGTGGTATCGGTACCAAAAAGCAATGATTCCTTGCTCAGGCTGGTGCCGTCGTAAACTTCAATGTCTATATCCTTGTAATCATTGCCTAAGATAGAGGTGAATACATCTTTTGCACGGTAGGGGCTATACACAAAGCCTTTTATGTTTTTCTGCCTTTCTTTTATAGACTCCGGGCTTCCTGCTCCTCTGTAAATTGGCAAGTAAATCAGGAATCCGGACTGTTCGTCTCTTCCGTTTTCCTGCACCAGGCGTACCTTGCCCGACATCGTTGGCTGTTTAGTATCGCGTGCTATGCGCATTGCCGACTGGCGCGTGGGCTCGCTGTACATATCAAACCCAAAGGCACGAAGGTTTCTGCCAGCAAAGGGCTCTAAATAAATAATGGAAGTATAGCTAAACCGCTTGCCCTCCGGGTAAACTTTGTAGTCCGGGTATCCTTCTGCGCGTATCTTTTGCTCGTGGGCTGCCAGATTTTCAGGTTGTATAAAATAGGCGTAGCCAAGGCCTTGTATACCCGGGTAATTCTTCTCCAGGTCTAAGGTTTCGTAGTATTGGCGCCATGCACGGCGCTCCACAGTATCGGAAGAGATAAACAATGCCTTTGCACCAAGCAGTATCTGGATATGATCCTGCATACGCCTATGGATGTCCTGGGTAGCCTGGTCTGCTCTAACGCTAAAGAGTTTCTCGCTACGATCTTCTGCCTTACGCTTGGTTTCAAAGTAAATAAAAAGGGTAAGCAGGAAAATTAGCAGGAAAGAGAAAATGGCGATAAAGTAATCTTTTACGAACAGTACCAGCTTGGTGGCTTTCATAAGTATAAATTAAGTGCTCTGGAGCAGATTCAGTATAAAAAAAGAATTTCCAGACAATAAAGATTCATTAGAGAGGAAAAATTCCCCTGGTCACAAAATTAAAAAATCGGCGGTTCTGGTAGCGTTTTCTTTACCTCCTAAACCAACAAAAGATACAATTTAGAGCGGAAAACTTAAGCAATTTAGCTAAAAATAAGTATATTTCTCCTTGTACATCACCTCTAATTTAAAGAGAAGAATGAAATCAATGCAGCAGTGGTTTAATGAGTATGGGCAAAGCCATCAGAACCACACAAACAAACTGATCCATTGGATCTGTGTGCCACTAATCTTCTTCAGTATTATAGGTTTGCTGGCAAGTATACCGAGCGGTGCACTCAAGGCCCCGTTTCCGGCACCAATACAGCCATACATTCATTTCGGGACGATAGTTATACTTCTTGGTCTGCTTTTTTACCTGCGGCTATCATTCACTATGTTTCTGGGCATGGCTATGGTATGCTTGCTTATGCTTTGGGCAGTAAAAATAGTAGATGCCGCCACTGACACACCTCTGTGGCTGATATGTTTGGCTGTGTTTGTTGTAGCCTGGATAGGGCAGTTCTACGGGCATAAGGTAGAGGGCAAGAAACCGTCTTTCCTGAAGGATCTGCAGTTCCTACTGATCGGGCCGGCCTGGCTGCTTGGCTTTATTTATCGGAAATTGAGCATCCCGTATTAACTTTGCGGGACCAAATGATTATTTATGCTTGAGATCCTCAAAATTTTACTCTTAGCTTTTTTCGCTGTTGCTGTTCTTTTGCCTGTGGTACGCTACATGCTGCGCACCATATCTCCGGCTAAAAACGTTGGCACACTGGCTGCAGACGAAATAAAGTACATTCAGAAGCAGGACCTGAAACTAACTATTGCCTATTTCTTTTTTGCCTGCGTGCTGGCTGTGTTTTTTGCGGGTACCCTATCTCTTATATCAAGTATAGTACACTCTTCCGGAGAGCAGTTATACTTGCTTACCCCTAACTTTTCTGCCATGTTCGCGCCGGGGCTTCTGCTTGGTTTGGTAGTGGCCTTGTTGCCGCTCCGCCTAATACAGAACACATTGCTAGGCCATGATACAGAATTATACAAAACGTACATACAACGCACTGAAGGCGAGAGTTCGATGGGCAAATACAGGATTATCTTCCTGTTGTTGCTAGTGTTTGCAGGTGTAGTTGCTTGGTATAGCCTGCGCTGGCATGTAGTTATAGACAAAAACAAGGTGGAGGTAAATAACCTGCTGGGAGAAGAGCGATCTTATAGCATGCAGGAAATCAAAACAATACATTACCTCGGGGAAGAAGGAAAGTATGTTGTTACCTTCAACGACAATACCAACATCAATACCACTTACCTAAAACCTGTAAACCTTGAGATGATAGCCCTGTTGTCGCAGCAGTCGGGGCATCGTGTGATCAGGTAAGTGTGTAGCTTTCGTTTTATAGCTGCTTCTTAAGTTTTTCTGCTTTACTTTATAGTCGGCTGTATTTCTCAGTCTTACTTGCTGTACCGTTTAATCTCTTGTGTTGGTGAGCTTAAGTGACGCCTGCGAAATTTCCCCGCTTTAGACAAGGAGGGGAAAGGGGTAGTTGGAGTCTGCACTGTAAACCAATTGGATACCGCAACATTCTGCTCCCTACAAATCTAATTATCAGCTATCTTTGCGCGATTTTCTACAGATCATAACCATGAAGTATAAATTATTGATGCTGATGCTGCTGGTGCAGCTAACAGCAATGGCGCAGAAAAGCATACAAGTTGCCGACTTAAAAATTACAGCACCTGCTTCCATCGCTAATCCGCAAAGTATAAAGCCACAAGATGGAGTGTACCACTACGGATTTCAGCAAGGCGATGCAATTGTGGTAAACGTAGAGCCGGAGAAAGCAGAACAGCCTCTGAACCTGGAGGTGCAGGAGTATACTTCGGGCTCAACTGTTTTCTCTGTTAAGAACCAAAAGAAGATAAAGAACCTGCGCCTGCCGGCTCCACGCAAAATTGCTTACCGGTTTATACTTACCTCAGCCAACGGAAAGCCTGTACCGGCACAACTAAGTATAAAACGCACCCCAGCCAACGAAGAAAGTCGCTACTTTAATCCAAACATCACCTGGAAAACTAAATCCGATACCACCTGGACTACTGTAACCGAGAAAGTTGCCGTAAAAGGGGACCTGGTGCCAGTTACACTCGTTGATAAAACATTTCGGGTAGCCTCTAAAACGAACCTAAACCCTAGCCGCGTGGCTGTTCCATTTAAGTTACCAGCCAACACTGTACATTGGGTTTACTGGATAGGAGTGGGGCAAGAGTCTGTGGAGCAGCTCAAGAACATGACAAGTATGGCCAGTAAAGGAGCTGCTACACTTGCCTCAACTGTTAGCCCTGTGGCTGCTTTTGGCCTAGGCCTGATCCCGAGCCTGCCGCAGGTAAATGCCTCCGGCAACATCGACTACTATTTTATGAATAAGCAATCTGCGGATAAGTTTGTAGCCGATCCTGACTCTGACTGGAAACATTATACTTTTGCGCAGGGCACAGGCATCATCTCCGACTATAAATTGGTACAACTCTCCGAAACTCCAAAGGCTACAGACAACACGCTGCATGCCGTTTTCAGAAACAGCAACACAGTAACCGGCCTCGACATTACTCTTAAAATAGTGGCTTTTGAGCAGGAGAAAAAGTATGTGAGCAAGCAGGTACGCAAACCGCTAAAGGTGGAACTTACATATATTCCTGCCTTCGGAGAGTAAGTACTGTGAGTGAGAATTGAGAAACAGAGTATAACTAGAGACTCAGAACTCGACACTCTAAACTCTTTTTTGTAGTTTTACCGCAGTTAAACGGATCCTTTAAACCAAACATAAATCGATATGCAAGTTCGCGTAGAGAAAGACACGATGGGCCCGATTGAGGTGCCTGCAGACAAATACTGGGGTGCTCAGACACAGCGCTCTAAAGAAAACTTTACCATCGGTGGCCAGCTGATGCCGACAGAAGTAGTGGAAGCTTTTGCTATACTTAAGAAATCTGCTGCACAGGCTAATGCTCAGCTTGGTGTATTGGCGCAGGATAAAGCTGATATCATCTCTAAAGTTTGTGACGAGATACTTGAAGGCAAGCTGGCTGATCAGTTTCCGCTGGTAGTATGGCAGACAGGCTCGGGCACGCAGTCTAACATGAACGTGAACGAAGTGGTTGCCAACCGTGCGCACGTATTGTTAGGTGGCGATTTACTGGATGAGAAAAAGAAAATCCACCCGAACGACGACGTAAACAAGTCGCAGTCTTCTAACGACACATTCCCGACGGCAATGCACATTGCTGCTTACAAAAAAGTAGTAGAGCACACGTTGCCATTGGTTAAGAAACTACGCGACACGTTTAACAGCAAAGCTGAAGCTTATATGGACGTAGTGAAGATCGGACGTACGCACCTAATGGATGCTACACCGCTTACACTGGGCCAGGAGCTTTCGGGTTACGTAGCCCAGCTGGACTACGGCATGAAGGCGCTTCGCAACACACTGCCACACCTGAGCACATTGGCTCTTGGCGGTTCTGCGGTAGGTACAGGCCTTAACACGCCATCTGGTTACGATGTACTGGTTGCAGAGAAGATCTCTCAGTTCGCTGGTCACGATTTCATTACAGCTCCTAACAAATTCGAGGCACTTGCTGCACACGATGCTATAGTTGAGACATCTGGCGCGCTTAAGCAACTGGCTGTATCGCTGATGAAGATCGCCAACGATATCCGTTTACTGGCTTCTGGCCCACGTTCTGGTATCGCTGAGATCCTTATCCCGGAGAACGAGCCGGGTTCATCTATCATGCCGGGTAAAGTAAACCCAACACAGGCGGAGGCCATGACAATGGTTTGCGCCCAGGTAATCGGTAATGACGTAGCTATCTCTGTTGGTGGTATGAACGGCCATTTCGAGCTGAACGTGTTTAAGCCGGTGATGATCTACAACCTGCTGATGAGCGCCCAGCTGATCGGTGATGCCTGCGACTCGTTCGACAAGCATTGCGCGGTAGGTATCGAGCCAAACACAGCCCGCATCAAAGAGAACCTGGAGAACTCGCTGATGCTGGTAACGGCCCTTAACCCACACATCGGTTACGACAACGCCGCCAAGATCGCGAAGAAAGCACATAAAGAAGGCACAACCCTTCGCCAAGCAGCCATCGCCCTTGACCTGCTAACAAACGAGCAGTACGACGAGTGGGTGAAGCCAGAAGATATGATCGGCAGCTTGAAATAGTAAGATTATACTTTAACAGATAAAGGAAAAGCAGCTCCGGAAGGGGCTGCTTTTTTTTATGCACTCGCTATTACTAAAGCTTCTTTGAAAAGCGAACAATTGGCATCTGCTAAAAATATTGCCTCAATGTAATATTAAATATATAGATCCTCTATATTGGCTTAATTTTTGCAAAGCCGAAATATCTACTATCTACAAAATAAAACTATCGAATCCATGTTTATCAACATCAACAAGCTAAAAGCAGTAAACATTCTGCTTAGCACCATCTTGTTCTACTTTACCGTTACTTCCTCTCTTGCACAAGGCACTGTTTTAGTACACGAATTTAAGCTCTTAAATGAATCTCCTGAGTCACTGCCCGAACACGGCAGATTCCTTACAGACAGCACTTTTATGAAACCAGTGTTGGAGGTGCTTGAAAGGGGAATACGCTCAAAAGTAGGAAACCTACCTATTGATTATTACTCTGGCAGGCAGATCGACCTGCTTAGTCCGTCCATAAACCCATATATGGACTCCAAAACCCAGTTTAAAGATTATTTTGCTAAGCAAAAGGCGTATTACTCCCGCTTTAAAAAAGAGAATCGAAAAAACCACCAGTATTTAGTTACTGTGCATGCAGAGTTTCTAAAGCCTAATGTTTGGGAGAGCCAGGAAAATGTAAAGTTCAAGCTCAAAGTAAAAATTAAGGAGAATGGTAAGGGGAAAGTGTTTAAGGAGCGGGAGAGCTATAGTTACATTGTTAAAACTCCTGACCTGCTTATGAATGAATTAGGCAGCCAGTCTCTCGCAATTTACCAGAACTTCGCCCTCAACAAAGAGGAAATACAGAAAGCCTACCTTGATGGATTAGAGCAGATCTTCTTCGATAAAGCAGCTCAAAAGACTCAGTTGGTAAATAGATCAATTTACGAAGGCTACAATGATTTTATAGAGCAGGCTGAGCGTAAGTATAGCTTAGTAGTACCTGCTACGTACGGCTACTCCACTCTAAGCAATGTAAAGTATAGATTTCTTGGTATTCCGGTAATGGCGGGCAAATCCAAGCATTCTGCTGTACTTGCCGGAGAGCTGTCTGAGTCTAGAAAAGGCTTTATTCAAATGAAAGAAAACAGGCTTAGCGGCATAACAGATTTAGATATCGTGAGCCCGCTGGGCACTGGTTATCGCCAGCTTGACAGAAACTTTACCCTTAGCTCCGAACTCTTCCCTTCGCCTTACAGAACTTATACTTTAAGAGGATCTATTCAGGATGCTTACGCTTTGGGAATAAGAGTAGGAGATCCCTTCAATAATTCATTCAGGCTGGATCTTTATGATGAAGGAAAAATGTTGAAATCTAATATGCTGGTTCACAATTTAGGAGTTAGCAGATACGATGAAGGGTCAGAAGCGTCCGCGTCATCTTTAAATCTTGGCCTGGTTAGCCGTACCAAAACCACAGGAGCAAAGAGCCTGCACAAGATACTTCGCAACCATGGCCGCATCTACACACCCTATATTAAGACAGAAGGAGAAATGCTCGGGAAGTCCTTCTCACTTATCACAAACCCTTTGTGCCTGAATAATGTGGAAATGTACTACGGCGATGAAATGGTTGGCCTGATCACCCACTCCAAACCAACCAAGAAGCAGCTAAAGAAGGAGAAGAACTTTATCCCTCATATGCTTTACCTGAAAGCTGGTCTCACCCCCGAGGAAGAAGCACTCATTCTGCAAAACTTCCAGCTAATGAGAGTAGGTTACGCCATGAACAATTTGCAGAGAGGCAGAAGCAGAAGCAACTAAAGAACCACAAGGATTAGCATCCAAGCATCTAAAGACCCTACAATAAGTTTATACTTTTGTAGATAAAGGAAAAGCAGCTCTGGAAGGGGCTGCTTTTTTGTTTGTATCTGATGTAAAAGAAAGTATATTCATAAATTAATCATAGCATAATCTAAATGAGTGGGTACAAAGATTATATTCGCAAAGGAAGACTCAAAAACGGCTTTTATGAGTTAGATAAAATTACTGATAAATGGGGCTACATCAGACAAGGATATATGGAGAGAATCCCTCTTATTATGGCTGCGTCTGAGACCAATTTAAAGACATGTGTCAGTTCAAACTTTATTGATTGGAGTATAGTTTTTTCTCCAATTGAATATGATGCTTGGATCTCGATTCAGAATTATGGCTTACCTCTTTATCCTCAGTTTCCCCTTTCAATTACTTTATAGATTTTGCAAACCCATACTTGAGAATAGGTTTAGAATTAGATGGAGAGCAATTTCATGAGCCAGAAAAGGATAAGCTAAGAGATCAGATGTTAGCCGATTTTGGATGGAAGATTTTTAGAATTAAAGGCAAAGAGTGTTACAAGGAATTTAAAACTCTATCAGATTTGGATGAAGAAGATGAATCAAGTAAGTATAGAGAGATACAGAACTGGCTTTGTAATACTTGTGATGGAGTAATAAAATCTATTGAAACTATTTATTTTGATGACAGAGCTGATACACCAAATGAGTATTATCAGTTGGCTTTAAGAAGCTTAAATAATCATAAACTCGCTAATTTTGAATTATTTGATTAGCTTCTTACGCCGCTAGTGCTAGTTTATAGCTCTTACTCCTTTTATCATAAAAGATTAGCACAAGCTGCAAACTCACACCAACAGATTTAGCTAAAAGGCAAAGTCTTCCGTTTATACAATTACTAGCTGCAATTTAAGCTACCTTTGAAACAGCACATAAAAGAAGTGCTTAAATTCAGTAAGTATGGTTGATTCAACAAATATCTGTTTGGCTTGTGGTTTGTGTTGTACTGGCACCTTGATTGGCTTTGTACAGCTCAATAGTGAAGAGTTGCCTGCGGTAAGAGAACTAATGGATATTGAAGAGGCAACTAGTGATGGGGTTATTATTCAGCCCTGTAACAGCTATTGTGATGGCTGCACTATCTACTCGGATAGGCCGAAACAATGTGCCAGCTATGATTGCGAACTTCTAAAATCCTTTGATCGGAAAGAACTGGATTATACTTCGGCTGTCTCAATAGTTGATGTAGTTAAACAAAAAAAGAGTGCTATTGAAGAAAAGTTAGCGCTATTACAGATTCCGCTACAGTCCCAGTCATTTTACTTTAAGATGTCCGAGCTGAAAAACCTTTATCTGAAAAACGAGCATGAGTTATCATCAACACCAGACTTCGAAGATCTGATAGCTGATATTAAGCAGCTAGATAGTCTGCTGTCAGAGAAATTTGGTGTTACAGTATTTTAATTGACTGAATATAAAACTGACATAGTCACTTTTGTAGCGAATAGTCAAAAACGCAGGCTCATACCAAATCCTTCTTACCCTAAGCCAAACTCCTACTGCTTACCGGCCGGCTTCAGCAAAATCTCATTCACGTTAGCGCGGTTGGGCAAAGTGAGCGCGTAAAGTATGGAATCAGCGATATCCTCCGGCTCTAACTTCGACTCGCCGTTGTCCCAGTCCATGTCGTTTAATAGCTCTTTGTCTGTGATAGATTCTCGCAAATCTGTGTCTACGGTACCCGGCTCAACAGACGTGATGCGGATGTTATAGTCCGGGGAGAGCTCCATGCGCAGCCCTTCGGAGAGCGCAATGATGGCAGCCTTGGTAGCTCCGTACACAGCACCGCCGCGGTACATCACGCGCCCATCGATAGAAGCCATGTTCACAATATGCCCGCTCTTGTTTTGGATCATGGTTGGCAGCACCGCATAAACAGCCTTGAGTATACCTTTCAGGTTTACGTCTACCATTTTTTCCCATTCTTCCAGGTGGCGGTTTTTCATGTAGGAGAGGGGCATCAGTCCGGCGCTGTTTACCAGTATGTCAATCGTGCCATACTTGTCCAGAGCTATTTGGGCCATAGCCTCTACCTGCTTCAGGTCTGTTACATCGGTTTCAGCTATGGTGGCCTCGCCGCCTTTACTTTCTATTTCCTGCTTTACTTCTTTCAGATCATCAGCATGGCGGGCTGCGAGTACAACTTTAGCGCCTGCTTCGGCTAAGACCTTGGCTGTGGCTTTGCCTATACCTTGCGATGCCCCGGTTACGATGGCTACTTTATCTTTCAGCTTCATAGTTTAGTTAGTTTCATAAAGCTTTTTATACTTGTAGCCAGAGAAGGGGGTTATCACAGAACCACAAGATCTGCACATTTTATTCGCCTGTGCCTGTTTATCTTTGTCATAAATAATTTAAGGCCATGTTAAACGCTGTACTTGCTTACATCAATAGCCACCTGGACGAGAACATCTCGCTGGAAGAACTGGCACAGGTAACGGGCTACTCGCCCTACCACCTGCACCGCAAGCTGAAAGAGGAGCTGCAGGAGCCGATTGGCAGTTTCATCCTAAAACAACGGATGCAAACAGCTGCTTACCTGCTTTGCCTGACAACGCTTCCTATTTACGAGGTTGGTTTGCTGGTAGGCTATGAGAACGACAGCGCCTTTAGCAGGGCCTTCAAAAGCACCATGGGCACTACCCCCAGAACTTTCCGGAAGCAGCAGGATGTGCACAGTAAGGACTTGCAGCAGGCACAGTATGTATCGCTTAAGTGTGAAGTAGTACACTTGCCGGAGCAGCAGGCCATTGTTTTCCCCAGCATCGGCAACTACTTCTCAAAAGACATTTACAAAGTATGGGATAAGGTAAACAGCTTTATCCAGAGCGAAGGCTTAACACCCGATGACTTCACTTATGTAGGTGTGCTGCACGACTGCCAGAACGTGAACCTGGAAAGCATGTGCCGGTATGATGCGGCCATAGTTTGTAAAAAGGAGACGAAGCTAAACGTAAACAAGCACTTTATCACGACACTCCCCGGCGGTAAGTTTGCCAAATATAAGTTTTGTTGCCCGGTGGCAGAGTATGCCAGCATTGGTATGCTCATTAACAGCCATTTGCAGCACGAGGCACAACTGCAGCATAGCTATGGTATTTCATACTTCCGGTTCCAGGCGCTACCAACCTACAATACTGCTGATAACTTATTTATAGAGTGGTTTATTCCGATTAACTAAACAAAATAAAACTATGAAAAAAAGAATTGTAAGCTGCCTGAGCATACTCGGGCTGGCAGGGCTTGTCTTTGCCTTCGGTGACCTGTTAATCCCACAGGAGAACGTGCTTTTTGAAGCGGCACAGCGCCCGCAGGAGTTCGCTGAACTGGTTACTTCTCCCAACTATTCCATTTGGGCAGCCAGGGGATTAGTGGGGGTGCTGATGGAGATGATCGGTACCGTAGGTTTATACCTGTACCTGCAAAGAACGAGAGCAGAGCGCCTTGCTTTTTACGGACTGCTGTTCACCCTTACGCACCACATTTTAGGATTAGGGGTTTTTGCCCTGGTTATATTCCTGTTTCCGGCTGTAGGGGAGATGGTGTTGGCTGGGAACATGGAAGCAATACGTTTCGCAACTATGGATGGCGCGCTAGCTGCATTTATGGGAGCTTCTCTGTTCACTACCTTAGCTGGACTGGCATTGATGGCTGTGGCTGTCTGGAGAAGCGGCGTATTACCTAGATGGTCGGGGTGGATGGCCTTTCTGGGCTTTGCTTTGATACCGTTTCCGGGCGTGTTACTCCAGTTTTTAACCAACATACTTTGGGGAGCAGCTTATTTCTGGATGGCTTACTCCGTTTACAAGAACTACGGCCAGCAGGAAGCGCCGGAAGAAAAGCTAACAGGTGAGTTGGCAATCAGCAATGGATAATAGCTTAAACTATAATTAAGAAAAAGCAGCTTTGTGGTAAGGCTGCTTTTTTCATTTTCGTAACTTGAGCTTAGATATCGCAACGTGTATAGCCATACTATGGAAGAGCAACCATTAACCAATAAATCCTACCTACTCGAGAAGTTCTCCGGCAAAGGCGGCTGGACCTTTGCGGCTATACCAGAGATTTTACCCGATAAACATGCACATTTTGGGTGGGTAAGGGTGAAGGGAACTATAGATGGCTACGAGATAAAAGGCTACCATTTAATGCCGATGGGCAACGGACAGCTTTTTCTGCCGGTAAGGGCGGAGATACGCAAGAAGATAAAGAAGCAGGCCGGCGATTGGGTGCAGGTTATACTTTACGCCGACAATACGCCACAGGAAGTACCGGAAGAACTGCTGCTGTGCCTGCAGGACGAACCCACTGCTCTTGAGAAATTTCTGAAATGCACAAAGGGAGAACAGAAGGCTTTTGTGGATTGGATCTACTCCGCTAAAACCGATGAAACTAAAGTTGAGCGGATTGTTCAAAGTATAAACAAGCTGCTCAGCAACCAGAAGCTGCACGAGAAGTAAGCTGCAGCACCGCTAAACCAACTTGTCAATAAAAACCTTCTACTGGTTTTGCTGTTCTCAGAACCACACGTATAATCAAACCAACCACCAACGTATAAACCTATGAAAATAGCAAAAGACCCATCAGAGTATAACAAGCTTACCCCGGAAGAAGAACGCATTATTGTGCACAAAGGCACCGAGTACCCTGGCACTGGCGAGTATGAGCATAACAAAGCAGAAGGTGTATATTTATGCAAACGCTGCAATGCGCCACTTTATACTTCGGAGTACAAGTTTGAGTCGCATTGTGGCTGGCCAAGCTTCGATGATGAAATAACCGGAGCCGTGAAGCGCGTACCAGATGCCGATGGCCGCCGCACTGAGATCGTTTGCGCAAACTGCGGCGCACACTTAGGCCACGTGTTCGAAGGCGAATACCTTACATCAAAAAATATTCGCCACTGCGTTAACTCCCTCTCGATGAAGTTTGTGCCGGTAGACGACCTGGAGAAAGAAGGTTAGCAGAGCCTCTTATAAGGATGTTCAGGCACAGAGGCAAAGTACGGGAGGGCGGGCAAAGCGATGGCGTTTATACTTGCTCTAACTGCGGATCCATGCTCTTTGAGGCTAGCAAAAAGTTTAGCGTTGGCTCCGGCTTCCCCAGCTTTTGGGCACAGGTAGGGGAGAGCGTAATTCACAAGCACCTAGATACTTACGGCAGGCACAGAATACAGCTACTTTGCAGCCAATGCCACCAGCACCTGGGCCACCTGTTCGAAGATTCCCGCACACCATCCCAGGTGCGGTACTGCATTAACGCTGATGCAATTAAGCCCGGCACATAATCAGCTAAAATAGTTTATATCACCTTTTCTGTGAATAGTAGAGCCTGCTAAAGAAGCCTGTTGCCAATGAATTAAGCTGCATGTTTGCCTCGTAATCATGTCCAGCAAAAAAGTCTGCCCTGTTAAACTTAGCTTCGGTTCTTGTAAATTTATCGGGAGTATAGCCAGGGCTGCTTACTTTTACCACTACTTTGTTCGTCACAGGGTCCTGCGATACATTCAGGTTAACAGAGAAAGAAGCAGGTTTTTTGTCTTGCTTGGTGCTATAGTTAGGATAGTAGTTAAATACCATCGCTTTCTTTGGGTCTTTGCCGTAGCTGTTTTGCTGCGCCAGTGCAATGCCGTTGTTTATGATGCGTGTAATACTTTCTCGCTGCCGCTTTCCAAAACCTTTCGAAAAATTTATGCTGTCAATAGAGAAGCTGATAATTCCGGGCTGCTCTGTATTCTGCGGCTTCAGGAACTTCTGCACTGTAATCAACCTCCTAAAAGGCCCTGAAACAATACTGTCGTTATAGTACTGTTGCCCATGCTTCAGGAACCTCTGCTCCGGCGAGTACAGTTTTAGCTCATTGTACCGGTCATCCTGCACATCACCTTTGATTTTGCCTATACCGCTATTGGGCTTTAAGTATAGCTGGTAGTAGACACCAGAATTGCCATTTACCTCCAAGTTCTCCAGAGAGGCCACTAATGTATGGTTATACTTTCGGTAGCGCTTTTTAGCAGCTGTGTCTATTCTGAAAGTATGCTTCTCTCTTTCCAGCTCTTTTAGCTTAAGTAGAAACCAGTTATTTACGCGGTTAAACTGTGCGTCATACTTTTCACCGGCTTTGTTTGTAAACTCCATTTTATCAATAGTTACGGGCCTCTGGTACACATCTCTTGTGCAGGAAAAGACAAACAGGCACAGCGTTAGCATCACCGGGAAGTATAAAAGCTTTTTCATTTAAGTTTGTTTTGGGTTAGCATTATCAATTAACTAAACATTTAGTTAACAAACAATAGCTATAGCTTGAAAAAGCGAAATCATTTATAGTTTTATGGCACAATACAATCACCAACTATAAACTATTTAGTGATTGCACTGCGCCATTACTATTGTTTAGTGATGCATGGAGCTAAACATGATAACTACTACAGATATAGCAGTTACAAAACCAATACCCGCACCGGCTACCACTTTACCTGCTTTTTTTCGGTGTGCCTGCATTTCGTACCCTCTCACATAATTAGGATCTGCCAAGTAACTTACATTGGAAACAGGGTTTCTGTGAGCTTTGGGTTTGGTAAGCCCTATGGCTGCAGAGCCGGCTAAACCATACGGGAAAACAAAGGCACAGCCTGCAGATCCCCACATAGCACCGTTGCCCCTGTACATTTTTCTGGCATCATCACGGCCTAGCTCATACATTTCTTCTGGGTTGCTAATATTTACTCCCTCTGCACTAGCCTCGGCAACATTCTGGGCAAAAACTTCTTTAGTGCCATTTGCAAACTGTATCATGAACACATCTGTTTTCGGCAAGTGGTATAGAGTGCCGGTAAGTGAGTCCGGATGCTGAAACACGATCTCCTGCAACTTTATCTCCACCACACGTGCTTTGATTTCTTCACCGTTCTGTTTTATGATCTTGTCTTGTGCAAAGGCATTTTGCAGCAATACCAGTAGTAGGACGAGCAGTATACTTTTTTTCATGACGTGATAAATTAAGATAAGACTCTGGACCTGACACTATTAATATTTGCGCGAGTTAAACCCGAACAGCACGCTAAACCTGCCGCCGTCTCTAGAAGGGGCGAAGGCAACATTTACAGGAAAATTAACCCCCTGGCTCTGGAAATTGGTGCCGGCTGCCAAAACCAAACCCGCTCCACCTAACGAAATGTTCGGGCCAACACCAAATTCGAAACCTTTAGCGCCACGTAAACCTATCAGCGCACTCAGGCTAGGCAAAAACTTTCCTTGCTCCAGGCCGCCAACCAGTGGCACAAACTCAAACAAACCCGACATGCCGCTCTCTAAGGTAAATATGCGGGTCTCAAACTGCCAGCCAAACTGGGTCATAAACGCATTTACATCCGAGTCAAACTCTTCGTTTATCTCGTCGCGGTACTTGTTGCTGAGCACAGTAAAGCCAATGCGCGGACCTGAAAGCTTCAGGCTTTGCTGGTCGTAATCGCGCCACCTTTGGCCGGCACTGGTAGTTGAGGCAGCGGCTGCCGGTGCTGTTTCATTAAAAACTTCTTTGGTGCCGTTCTCATACTTAATCATAAACACATCGCGCTTTGCAATAGAGATAATAGGCCCCTCTAGGTTATCAAAGCGTTTATACTTTACCTCGTTCAGGGTTATCTCCTGAACTTTTACCTGAATTTCTTCTCCGCTTCGTTTAAGAAGCACGTCCTGTGCCTGCAGCGCGAGGTATGGCACCAGGGCCAAAAGTGTGAAAAGTAGCTTTTTCATTTATGTTTAATTTTATGTTGTATTTTTTCATGTTTGATATGGTAAAAATACGGAGCCACTAATACACTATAAAACTAATATTTAAGATAAAAGGACTTTATAACCCCAATTACAATTTGGGTAATTAATTTATTATCAATAACTTAAATTAAAATATTCAGACTTTATAAATTTTTACATATCTTACTTTTATATTTAAAAAGCAGAGGCATTGTAGCTCGAAAGAAGTATGGACGACCTGAAATTTACTATCGAGACCCTAACTGAAGAAGATAGGCGTGAACTGGCAACCTTTATCAGGCGACAGAAAAAGAAGAAGAACCGCAAGGACCTGGAGCTATATAAAATGCTACAGCAGCAGAAAAACTATACTTCGGAGCAACTGATAAAGATGTTGTACCCGGAGGAGCCTAACCCTGTTGCTTACTATGCACTGCGTAAACGCCTACAGCGCCACTTAACCGAGTTTATACTTCTAAAGCGCATGGAAGAGGACATTACGGCTGCCTCTCCTATAACCGGACTTATGTCGCTGGCCAGTTACCTTTTTGATGCCGGCATAGACAGGCTGGCCTGGACACACCTGCGTAAAGCTGAAAAGTTAGCCCTTGCAAATGAACAGTATGGACTACTTAACGCTGTATACAACCTGCAGATAGAAAAAGCCGACAATGAGTTTGCCGATCCGCTGGACCAGATAATTGCCAAGCGCAACCACAATAAACTCGTAGCCGACGAAGACGAACGTGCCAATATAGCCAGCAGCATCATTAACCTGCGCCTCAGGTCAGTAAGGAAGCAGGGCAGCGACATGCATTTCGATAAGATTATACAGGAGGTACTGCGTACTTACAACTTATCTGAGGCTTTAAGCCAACGGCCCTCTTTGCTCTACAAACTGATGTCTATTGCCCGCAGCGCCATACTCGCCCGCAAAGATTTTCTGTCGTTTGAGCCATACATCATCAGCAAGTATAATGAGGTTGAGCAACAGCAGGGTTTTAGGAAGGCTCACCAATTCTACAAGCTTAGCCTGCTTTACATGATTGCGCACGTTCTGTACCGCAATAAGAAATTTGAAGAATCGGTAAGTTACCTGGAGCAACTGCGTAGTGGCATAGCCACAGAAGGTAAAGGCCATTATCGCCAGTTTATGCCACGCTATACTTTCCTGATGGTGGCCAACCTGGTGTTCCTTAACCGAAACGCCGATGCTATAACCCTAATGGAAAGCCTACTTAGTAACAAAAAAATTACCCTTAGCACCAAAGACCAGCTGACGGCTCAGTTAGGTTTGAGCTTTAACTACTTTGCGGCAGGTGCCTACGCCAAGGCAAACCGTATACTACTCTCGATCAAACGATCGGATAAATGGTGCGAAGGTAAAATGGGCCGAGAATGGGTATTAAAAAAGAAGCTTGGCGAACTTATACTACAGTACGAACTGGGCAACGAAGACTTGGTACAAAACAAGCTGCGCGGCCTTGAGCGCACCTACAAAGACCTATGGGAAGAGCCGATGTACCGCAATGTAAAGCAATACCTAGAGCTCATTAAAGTAATGACGGTGCAGCCGCAGCTTATTACGAAACCAGCCTTTGTGCAACACGTTGAGAATACACTCGAGTTCACTACATTCAAACAAACCGACTTGCAAGCCATGAGTTATTATGCCTGGTTAAAGTCTAAAATGTTGCAAAAGCCATATTACGAAGTGTTGATGGAGCTAACCAAAAGCGCCAACGAAGAGCAGATGCAGCTTGGTTAAGTAAATTATAGATAACCTTAAACTTTAGGCTGCTGTAAAAGGCAGCAATAGCAGCTTTAGATAACCGTAGCCTCATGAATAACAGGCCATCTTTTTTATTTTCTAGGTACAACAGCTTCAAATTCGCTTTTAAAGGCTTAGCCACCGTTTTCCGTCACGAGCCCAACATGCACCTACACGTTATGGCTAGCATTGTTGTAGTGGTAATGGCCTTTAGGTTCGAGGTAACGCGCACTGAGTGGTGTATGCTTATTTTTTGTATTGGCTTGGTATGGATGGCAGAAACCTTTAACACCGCCATCGAAACCCTCACTAACCTTGTATCGCCGGAGCACAACCCTTTGGCCGGTAAAACAAAAGACCTGGCAGCAGGCGCTGTGCTCTTATGTGCCATTACTGCTGTAATTGTAGGCCTGATTATTTTCCTGCCCTATTGGCAAACCTATTTTAATGTTTAATCACACATCGTTTCATTAACAGATCCCGTTTATTACCTTTGCGCCTCCCTTTAAAAGGGCGTAGCCTATGAACAGATTAAATTTACAGGCAGTAGTGCTTTGGGTATTGCTAGCAAGTATAAATATCGCTTGCAAGCCTGGCATATCGCCACAAATACCCGAGGCGGCCACAGCTAATGCGCAGGCTGCGCCATGGCTAAGCCAAATGATACAGGAAATGGAACAGGGCAAGCCAAGTAACCCTCCTGCAAAAGTTTATCGCTATACTTACAACGACCAGCAGGTATACTACGTGACAGGCCGCTGCTGCGATATTCCTAGTAAACTTTACGATATGAACGGCAATGTAATCTGTGAGCCTGACGGAGGAATAACTGGCAAAGGCGATGGCCGCTGCCCTGATTTTTTTGAGAAACGGTCTGATGAGACCTTAATTTGGGAAGATAAAAGAGAACAAAAGTAACATGACAGGAAACGACGTATTAAAGAACTTATCAGAATATAATATCTGGGCTAACCAAACTATGTTGGACGTGTTTAGTTCATTGCCTAGTGTACCAAACAATGCTGCCCGCTTATTTAGCCATGCTTTAAATGCACAGGCTATCTGGATTGCCCGCATTACTGGTACACAGAGCCCAGTTAAAGTATGGCAGGAACACAACCTGGAGGAGCTAAAGGCATTACATAAAAGTGCCTCTTACAAAATTGCAGAGCTGGTAACCAACGCCGACGAGACAGAGTTTAACCGCTTGATTGACTATACAAACAGCCAAGGTAATAAGTATAGCACACGTGTACTCGACATCCTGACACACGCTTTTAACCACGCCACTTACCACAGGGCACAGGTAGCAACAGATCTGCGCAAAAATGGCCACACGCCACCAAACACAGATTATGTTACTTACGTGCGTGAACTGATGGGGCAGGTGTATTAATCTAATAGAAGGATTTGTGGGGTGGGCTAACAGTTGTCTCTATTAATCATTAGCTTCTACAACTTTACCAATTAAATAAAAAAGGAGCTCCCCGACATGGGAAGCTCCTTTTTTTGTCCTTTGTCTAACTTTCTTTCATCAGGCACTTAAAAAAACTACTCCAGTACTACAGTACCCAAGTCTTTGATCTGGTCCTGAGATACGCTTACATTCTCAACAGTTTTGTTGTGAGCATCGCCTTCTGTGTAGAATTTAACTGTGTAAGTACCTGCTGGCACACCTTTGATCAGGAAATCGCCGGCATCGTTGGCAAAACCACCAATAGTGTCGTTCGCAGCAGAGATAACATAGATGCCCGGCTTATACTCTGCAGGCGTTACTTTACCTTTTATACCACCTGCCACAGCCTGGGTAATGGTACGCACAACCGGCTTCAGGTTATACTGGCCATTGCCTCTTGGCACAACAGACTTAGCAGCATCAAAGTCAAGTAGCAGCACGTAGGTTACATCGCTTTCCAGGTCAGCATTTATCTGCAGCTTAACGCCAGAAGTCTGTCCGCTTGGTGTTTTTAGAGGCTTAACTTCGCCATTTTTAAGCTTGAGCGTGTTATTATTGCCTAAAACAAGTCTTAGTTGCGATATTCTACCAGCAGGCAGTGTAGAGCTGGCAAGCAAGGTATCTTTACCATTGGCAAAATCCAGCAGGTTGTAAACGCCTGGGTTTATTTGGTCCAATGTGATCCACTCCGACTCGTCATCATCACCGTCTTTGTGCACCTGCACAGACTTGATGTCAACATTCACTTCAGCATAGTCACCGGGTGCATCTGTCATGCGAACTTGCATTTTAGCAGTACCGTTATCGCTGTCACTGTCGCAGGAGCTAAACCACACTAAGCCGCTCAGCAGTAGCGGAAGAATGAATTTTCTTTTCATAAGGATTGTACGTTAAAGTTATATGCCAAATATCTGGCACTAACATGAAGGCAAGATGAAGAATTAAAAAATTGCGTTAATTTTTATTTAAACAAACTATACTTTCTCTTCCTGCGCCTCCAAGTTGTTTAGGTAGGAACGGAGAAAGTTGCACGAAATTACGTGCCACACTAAAAGAAAGATGCCAGAAACCGCAGTTCCTGGCATCTTTCTTTAAATCGATCAATTTTAAATTAGCGTATTTCTATATTTTGCAAAATTGCACTCTGCCTTAATTACCTGTTTTAGTAGTATCAGGCTTTACCGGCTCTGCTTTCGGTTTAGATTTTGGCCTTAGTAGGTCGCCTATTTTATCGGTAGCCTGTTTCTTTATGTTCTGCTCAGCTTCTCTGCGCTTCTTCTCTAATTCTTCACGGGCTTTTTGCTCAGCTTCCAGTTTGCGCCTGTTCAGCTCATTCTGTACACTATCCTGCAGCTGTTGCTTGCGCTGCTCCAGCTGCAGTTTGGCATCGTCTACTTTACTTTGCACAGCGGCTTTAACCACATCTTTAGCCTGCTCTTTTACAGAACCGCCTGCCAGTGCCACTCTTGGGTCGGAGAGGGTGCCGCCTATACTTAGGTTCAGGGTTACACGCTCCGAAGCAGCCAGTGCATCGTTACCAACTATACTTGCCAAGCGTGTGTTCAGCTCCCTGCCTACTTTACCGGCCGGTACGTTAAGCGCTGTAATGTAGTCTATCTGACCATTTATGTTGTTAGAGCCTCCTACGGTCATTTCAATGTTGCCCACTTTCATATCGAATGGCCTTATTACCAGGCTACCGTCAATAATCTGGGCATCAATCTTCTTGTTCTCCACCACAAAGCTCTTCAGCTCCTGTAAATTAGTTAGGTTACTGATTTTTTCTATAATCGGCACATCACGCACCGCAGCTTTAATTACGCTGATAATACCGCTGCCGTCCAAAGTTTTAAATACCGGTGTCATGTCCTGGCCAATTTCGCCTGCAAATGCAAAGCTGGTATTAAACTTACCCTCCAGCAGCTTGGCAATAGGCGCAATTACCTGAATGGTATTAAAAGCATTGAAAGCCTCTTTAAAACCGAGGTTCTGGATATCCAGCTTCATATCAAACAGAGGCTGCTGTATGTTTTGGGTATTGTAACTGCCACCCACAGCAAAGGTGCCTCCCAAAGTGTTAAAGGTTACTTTGTTTAACCTGGCTATTTTATCCTTCACCTGTACCTGCCCGCTCACATTGTTAAGTTTTAGGTCGGTATACTGCACCTGCTTTGCATCTATGTTCAGTGTCACGTCCAAGTTAGCCGGTACCTCTACCACACCTTCTGTAGAGGCATCAGCAGGGGCACCTTCATCATCCACCATCCACTCATTTACATTAAAGTTATTAGAGCTGATATTGAAGTTACCGCGCAATGATTGGTTATCTGCCAGCGCATATCCCAGGTAGTTAGACACAGAGCCATTTGCCTGGAAATCACTTTTGCCAAGATAACCAGCCATGTTTTGCAGGTTGATGCGCTCGTTATTGAAAGTGGCATTGGCCTGGTTGATTTTTATACCGTTTGGCAGATCGGTGCTTACATAGTTCAGGTTATTGATACCCATGGTACCGTTTGCCGTTACGTTGCTATACTTTTCCGCCTCAATATCGCTTAGCTTACCTTTGGCGGCCACATCAGCAGTGATTCTGCCTGATACCGTCATGCCTTCCTGCGGGAATATCTTTGTAAGCTTCGCCAGGTCAAGTATTCCTTTGATGCGTCCGTCAAATGCAGGCTTGTCTATACCCTGAATCAGCATGTTGCCTTGCAGCGGCTCGCCATCCAAGGTCATATTAAAGCGCTCTACATTAATGCGGGTATCGTCGGTGTTGCCGGTAGTATTGCGGATATTGGTTACCATACTAAGGTTCTGGATAGGCGCCGGAAAATCCTTAGACTTAATATACCCGTTGGTCATATTCAGGTCTGCATCTATCACAGGCATGCTTTTTTCGGAGTATATACCTTTGGCATCGGCATCAACTTTAAGTAAACCACGCAGCGTCATTCCCTCCACCGGGAAAACCTTCGTCATCTCGGCCAGGTCTATGTTAGCTTTTACGTTACCGTCTATCTGCATCACCTCCAGGCCATTGATCATCACACGGGCATCAACAGGGTTTTTACCCAGGTCCATGTGGAAGTTTCGGATATTGATATTCGTATTCTGAGGAGTTCCATCAGCGCTTACCACACTCATATCGGCGTTCACATTTCGGGCAGCCTCTGGCAAATCCGGGTACTTAAACATACCGTCTACCACTTTCAGGTTTACACCGTAGCTAGGCATCAGGGTATCAATCATACGGCCTTTAAAAAAGCCATCGAAGCTCAGTTTGCCTTCTGTCTTTATATCTTCAAACTGCTCGCTATACATACCCGGCACCACCGACAGCACATTTCTGAAATCAGTTTCGGTGGCACTAAAGGTCAGGTCAAAGTCAATCGCCTCTTCCGGCATCAGTATGGTACCATCAAACTTAAATGGAAACTCATTGATGCGGATATTATTTTCTTTAAATGTATAAAGCATCTTGTCCAAGTCCATGGCCATCGTTACATCAGCATTCAACTTAGCATTTTCGATGTAGTTGGCACCATCGTAGGTCATGGTAAAGCGCTCAGCGGTTGTCTCCGACACCATGTCAAAAACGTCTTTCTCAAAGTCGCCGGAGCCGGAGTGGTTCACTTTATAGGCAGCCAAGCCAAAAGGAATGCTCAGGTCGTCGTAAAACAGCGTACCGTTGTTAATTTTCCATTCCTTAATAGCCATACTAAAATCAGAGGCAGCCGTATCAGCTTCGGTAACTGTAGTATCCGGAATAAAAATATCCCAGTTGGCTTTTCCACTCTCGAGCACAATAAGGCGTATAACAGGTTCGTCTAATGTAATAGAGTTTACCTTTAGCTCGTCGCCGGATACAACGCTTGCCAGGTTAAGGCCCATCCTAAACGAAGGGATTTGTGCCAGTGTGTCTCTCTGGAAAGAGTCCTGACCTATAATGGAAAGGTTATCTACGCCAAGCGACAGGTTCGGAAAATCGCGGAAAAGCGAAAGGCTAACGTCATCTGTTTCGTACACAACGGTGGCGTTGATATTCTTTGCGATCTCTTTGTCGAGGGCTTGTTTAATTTTATCTTTGAAAAGAACAGGTACAAGTGCTGCAAGGGCAAGCAATACTGCCAGGAAGATAAAAAAACCTATTACTACTTTTTTCATATAGGGTAGGGTGATTTCTATTATAACAGCTATTTAAAGCGAAACTATATATTTAAAGCCAAAACCGTGCAAATTATTGCCTCATGTTTATAAACTATACTTTATAAGTGTGGCATACGGTTTTATTTAACTTTAATTAATGATTTTGAAAAGGGTTTTCTGTAGCATTATACTTTGTACTCTGTGCTTTGCCGCCCAGTCGCAGGATGCCCGTTTTACGCAACAATATGCCAACAGGCTATACTTAAACCCTGCTTTTGCCGGCTTAGGCCATAATTGGAGCGTTTCGTTAGCGCACCGTAACCAGTGGCCAGCCTTAAACGGTTCCTTTATTACCAACCAACTTGCCGCCGACTATAGGCTCGGAAATACAAAAAGTGCAATAAATATTATCCTGCAGCAAGACCGTGCCGGTGTTGGAGGATTGCAAAAATTACAAGCCACTGCAGGTTACGCCTACCACACACCCATAACAGAAAAATGGGCTATGTCAGCGGGCTTACAAGCAAGTGTAGCTTCACTTAAAATAAACTACGACAATTTAGTTTTTGGGGATCAACTATCTGATAACGGGCAGGTTGCAATAACATCTGCAGAGGCTGCAACATTTGAACCAAACAGTTTTGTAAGCTTTGCCGTAGGGGGTTTAGTATACTCTGACCAGCTGTGGGTAGGGCTAAAGGTATCTAACCTGAACAAGCCAGCCTATGGTTTTGAGGATAAAACAAAGCTGCCCCTAAGTTACCTGGTAAATGCAGGGTATAAGTTTTACGTAAGATCCTACGAAGAGCAGGGCAGGCTGTTTGAATTAAGCATAACACCATCAGCTACTTATATACATCAGAACAGTTTTAGCAGAGCAGATTTCGGAATACATACTATATATACACCGCTTACGTTAGGTATAATATATAAAGGCATTCCTGTTACTTCTGGAACTAACCAAGACAAAGCCTTGTCCGTAGTAGCAGGATTGCAGCTTGAGGCCGTTAAAATAGGCTTTAGCCACGATATAGGGCTAAGCGGTATAAGCAGGCAGGCAGGTGGAGCCAACGAGGTTTCGCTTGTTTTTGAACAACTTGAGTTTAATAAATTGTTTAGAAGCCGCTTAGGGCGCAAAATTAACAGAAGCATTCCTTGTCCGGCATTCTAATTTTATTTATAATTGCATCTTAAATTACGTTAAAAGAACCTTATCTTATTTGGGTACTATTTTATGAAGTTTGCAAAGTATCTATCGGCTGCAGTATTAGGAGGTTTACTCCTGACAGCTTGCTCTAAAGGAGGACAGCCTACTAGCAGAAACCCTGGTGACTACAGTACCGCTACTGGTATTGAGTATGGCGAAGACGAAAAGTCTTTCCAGGTAAACGATTATGCTGATATTGAGGGAGGCCCTGGTTTGATCTTTATCGAGGGTGGCCGTACCGTTTTAGGTTCTATGGAAGAAGACGTGGCAATGACACGCGACAACGTAGAGCGTACGGTTACTGTTGCTTCTTTCTTTATGGATGAAACAGAAGTGGCTAACATTCACTGGCTGGAGTACTTGCACTACCTGAAGCAAGACTCATTGCCAGAAGTATACACGGCAGCGTTACCGGATACTACTGTTTGGGAGCGTCAGCTTTCTTTCAACGACCCTTATGTAACGTATTACCTGCGTTACCCAGGTTTCCGTTTCTTCCCGGTAGTTGGTGTTAGCTGGTTACAGGCTAATGACTATGCTATCTGGCGTACTGCTAAGGTTAACGAGAACCTGGCAAAAGAAGCAGAAGGTGGCGGCGGCGGTGGCCGCAGAGGCTTGTTTGGTCGCAGAGGCGGCGGAGAAGGCGAAGCTGTTGAAGGAAGCAAGCCATCAATCGAGTCTGGCTATGTGTTGCCAAATTACCGTCTACCAACAGAGGCAGAGTGGGAGTATGCAGCGCAGGCCATGATCGGTACACAGTACTCTGAAGACGAAAACCAAAACAACCGCAGACTTTATCCTTGGGATGGCCACCAGGTACGTAACCCGTACGGCCGTGAGATGGGTAAATTCCTGGCTAACTTTAAGCGTGGCCGTGGTGACTATGCCGGTATTGCCGGTGCCCTGAACGACGGTGCGATGATCACGGATTATATCTACAGCTATCCGCCAAATGACTTTGGTTTGTATAATATGGCTGGTAACGTGAACGAGTGGGTACAGGATACTTACCGTCCGCTTTCTTACCAGGATGTAGAAGACCTTAACCCATTCCGTAGAGACGGTTACCTTGATGAGAAAGAAAACTATGACTCTAGCGTAGGCTTCCACTCACTGGTTACTGACGAGGTGAAAGTTTATAAAGGTGGTTCATGGAAAGACGTAGCCTACTGGTTATCTCCAGGTACTCGTCGCTTCATGACGAGAGACTCATCTACTGCAACAATCGGTTTCCGTTGCGCGATGATCAACGCCGGATCTAACAGATAAGAAATAACTAAAGCATAAAAGAGAGCCTGGGGTTAAACCTCAGGCTTTTTTTATTCGCATATTTTTAAAAGTACTTTACACTAATACCCAAAGCTATACTTTATGAGACCATACATACTTGCAGAAATCAACTGGAAAGCCCTGAAAGAGCAACAGGTGGACTTAGCCATACTTCCATGGGGTGCCACAGAGGCACACAACTTCCATTTACCTTACGGCACAGATATTTTTGAGGCAGAAAGTATAGCCGCAGAGGCCGGAAGAATAGCATGGGAGCGTGGAGCTAAAATAACGGTACTGCCTGCCATACCTTTTGGAGTGAACACAGGCCAGGCTGACATAAAGCTGGACATTAACCTGAACCCAAGCACACAACTGGCCATTGTACGGGATATTGTGGAGGTGTTAAACCGACAAGGCGTCCGAAAGCTCCTGATCGTAAACAGCCACGGCGGAAATGACTTTAAACCGATACTTCGTGAACTGGGCCTGCGCTTTCCGGATATGCTATTGGTTAGCAGCAATTGGTTTCAGCTACCGGAAAAGAACCAGTTCTTCGACGAGAAAGGCGACCACGCAGATGAAATGGAGACAAGCCTTATATTATACTTGAAGCCGGAACTGGTACTGCCGTTAGAGGAAGCAGGGGATGGCAAAGAGAAAAAATCGAAGATCAAGGGCATTAAGGAAGGCTGGGCCTGGTCAGAGAGGCAATGGTCTATGGTAACCGAAGACACTGGCATTGGCAACCCGAAAGCTGCTACAAAAGAAAAAGGAGAGAAGTTTTTTAAGTTTGTTACAGAAAAGATGGCAGAGTTATACTTGCAGCTGTGTGAGGTAGATATAAAAGAGAGGTATGAGTAGTTTTGTTTTAATTGCCAGTAAAATATCCAACCACCCCTAACCCCTCCTTATCCAAGGCGGGGAACTCATATATTACTTTAGTTGAAGTATAAGCGCTGTAGTTTTCGCTTAACCTCACTTCTACCAAGATCCTTTCAGGATGACAATTAGATATATAATCTTGAACTATGGTGATGGCAGCAAAAATACTAGTAGCAGATTCCCCGCCTTGGATAAGGAGGGGCTAGGGGTGGTTGGACTTTGTACTACAGAAGCAACAACAAAACCTACTGCTTCACTTTAAAAGTACGCAGCTCAGCATCAATCTTCTGGTTCCAGCGTTGCTGCGCAGCTGTATCAGTGCCGTGCTTTGTTTCGCTGTCATACTGCTCCTGCAGGCGGTTCATTTCCCTGTAAGACTCAATATACTTGTACTGCATAATGCTGTTATAGTCTGCTAAGGTTAAGCTGTCAGGGTGTAGCTTCTGCTTAAACCGCTCTGCCACCAGCTTTACAATATCAAAGTGGCGCTGTTCATGATTTAAAGTATAGGCATCACGCGCAGCGGCTTTCGCCCAGGAGGCGCTTTTTACGACAAACACCTTCATCTTCAGGTTCAGGTGTATCACACCATCTTTTACTTCGTTATCGCCTTCGTAGGCAAAGCCAGAAAAAACAGCTGCAGCATACTTACTCTCTTTGGTTGGGCTGGCTATAAAATCTCCCCAGTTAAGCGGCCTCTTTAAACTATAGAAGACGGTATCATCTTTCGCCTCCGCAGTATGGTCTGCAAAATGCACTTTCAAAGATCTTGCAAGCAGCACATGCTTACCAGCTTCTTTGTTAATCCAAGTATCAAAATAACGCAGCGACTCAGTAAGCACTTGGCGCAAGGCCGGTTCCACTACACCCTGTTGGCTAGCTGGCCTGTTATATTTTATACCTCCCTGGTGTGCAATAAGCGGCAGTATTTCACCGTCACGCTGCAGCCCAAAGATTACATGCGCTACCACACGCCCTTCTACACGACCTTTAACAGGGGCACTTTCTATTACATTAAATTCCTTGAGGCGCATCACTACAGGGCGAAGCTTTGTGTTGTATGGCAGGCTTTTGCGCAGGTAATCCTGTACAGCGGCCTGGGCTCCTCCTTTCAGATCAACAGGTATGGGTTTGGAAACTGGTGTTGCAACTACCGATGCAGCATATAAATGGGCAATTGCTTTTTTATCCGGCCGTTCATCCAGCACTTTGGCAATGTAATACTCCTTTGGGGATATTGGTAAGGGCTCAGCCTTTAGAACGATAGGTTCAGTACCAGCCACTGGAGGACCCGCCGCCCACATGCTAGCAACCAGCAGCAACAACAGCGCCCACAGCGCTGCCTTTCTGAAGGTCTTCCCCCGAAGGTTGTTGCTTTTAAACTTGTCCAGAAACTTCATTTAAAGAATCAATAAGAATAGCTGCCGCTCGAGCAGCTTTTAGCTAAACAAAAATGAAATGCATTTCGGTTCTTTCGTGACAGAAGTATACTTATGCTATGCTGCTGCAATGGTAACTACACTCACCTCCGTAGCACCTGCTGCAAGCAAAGCAATTGTGCAGGCCTCTAAGGTCGCACCGGTTGTCATCACATCGTCTGCCAGAAGAATGCGCTTGCCTTTTACTTTTTCCGGATGTTTCACCTGAAACACCTGCTCTACATTATGCCAACGGTCCAGCCTGTTCTTTCTTGTTTGTGTGCCGGTATCTATAGCACGAAATAAAGCATCTGCCACCAAGGGTACATTCATACTTTCTGATAAGCCCCTGCCAAAGTACTCGGATTGGTTATAGCCACGGCGGCGCATTTTATACTTGTGCAGGGGCACTGGCACCACTACATCAAACTGCCCGGAGTAGTGATAATCGGAGAGGAGGGAGCCATAGCGGTTTCCCAGGTGCACACCCAGCTCTTTAGCGCCTTTATACTTTAGTTTGTGCAAAAGGCGCTGTACACGGCCTTTAGGCATGAACAGCAGGTACGAAAAAGCATAGCGCACCTGCACCTTTCCCCAGAACCTGCGTTGCAGCGGATTTAACTCAGTAGCACCATGTACATGATAATCAGTGAAAGGCAATTTTATGTTGCAGCCAGTACAGATATACCTTTCGCCGCGCGCTATGGCACCGTCGCAGGCATAGCAACTCTCTGGGAATAAAAGCGAAAGCAGGTCTTCAAACATTGTGCGACGGCGTTGGTTTAAGGTATTCTGAGTAATTTCGCGTAACTTTATACTTATACTTTTATTCGCTTTTAAAGCAATCAGAACACACAACAATGAGCTTAGTAGAAGAATTCAATGACTACCGCACGCGCATGAACGAGCGCATTATGTCTTATGACAATAAAGTAATTAAACGCTTTTTTAACCTCGACACCAACACCTACATGGAGGGTGCCTTGGATGTAAAAACAAAGGAAATGCTTGGCCTGGTAGCCTCTATGGTACTGCGCTGCGACGACTGCATTAAGTACCACGTGGGTAAATGCTACGAAGAAGGTGTAACCGATGAGCAGTTCATGGAAGTATCCTCCATCGCAAACCTGGTTGGCGGTTCCATTGTGATCCCGCACTTCCGCCGTGCTGTAGAGTACTGGGAGGAACTGAAAGAGCGCGGCTCTGCTAAATAAGATATTGCTTTTTGCTCATCGTCGGTTTTAGTTTAAATCAACCGACGATGAGCAATTAACAACTACCGAATGATATACGACTCCGACAATATAGATCATAACTGGACGCAGCTTCGGGCCGACCTGATGAAGCGCTTTGGCAAAAAGCCCGATATGAACGCTATCCTGTTTCTAATAGGTATTCAGGAACTTGGCATGGGCATACGTGAGTTTACCAAAGAAGAGAAGCAGGACCTGATGCACATTGCTACTTGCCGTGTTTTCAGCCTGTCGGGCTTTTACGAGTTTACCGGCCGCGACGAAGAAGGCTGGCCACACTTTAAAGCTGTAAAGCCGATCCCTTTTGCAAACCTGAAAGAACAGGAAAAAATGCTTAAATGGCATGTGATCGAGTATTTTAACCGTGCCGACGAAATAGAAAAACCATAATACAAAGCACGTGTTGTAGAAGGTGCTATGAAGTATAAAATCTTAAACCTAATTCTGCTGTCATCACTTTTACTCCTGACCAAGGACACAGGAAAGAAATAGGTGTGCCATCTGATGCAAGGTACGTGTTACCCAACCCTTACTTTACCCATGAAAATTATTACCTATAATGTTAACGGCATTCGTGCCGCGCTTACCAAAGGCTTCGACACATGGCTAAAAGCAGCCAACCCAGATGTACTTTGTCTGCAGGAGATCAAAGCAGACGAGTCCAAATTTGACAAAGCCATTTTTGAGGATTTAGGTTACCACGTGTACCTGCACCCGGCTGTAAAAAAAGGCTACAGCGGCGTGGCCATACTTTCTAAAACTAAACCTAAGCATGTAGAAGTTGGCTGCGGCATGGAGTGCTATGATGTAGAGGGCAGAGTTTTGCGCGCCGATTACGACGATGTTTCGGTAATGAGCGTATATATGCCTTCCGGCTCAAGCGGAGAGGAGCGCCAGAATTTTAAATTCCAGTGGATGGACGATTTTTATAGTTACATCGGTGACCTGAAAAGCACTGTACCTGGTTTGATTGTTAGTGGCGACTACAACATCTGCCACCAGGCTATCGATATCCATAATCCGAAATCAAATGCCAACAGCTCGGGGTTTTTACCAGAGGAGCGCAGCTGGATGGGTAAACTGATCGAAAGCGGCTTTATCGACTCGTTCAGGCACTTTAATGCAGAGCCGCATAACTATACCTGGTGGAGCTATAGAGCAGGTGCACGCAACAAAAATCTTGGCTGGCGTATTGATTATAATATGGCTACCGATAATATGCGCAATCGTTTAAAACGCGCTGCCATACTTACAGAGGCCAAACACTCTGACCACTGCCCCGTATTGCTTGAAATTGATTAAGGGCCGTATACTAAAAAGAAAAAGATTTAAGTTTATATCATAAGAGAGGTTAAAGAGCTTCAGTTGCTATAATACAGCAAGTTACACGCTCCCTCTTCATCCACAACTATAGCACAATGAGATAACAGTTTAAAGGTAAAGTATGAAACATAACGATGCACTAGATCTACTGCTGCATCAGCTGCAGGAGTTTAAACAAAAGTTCTACCTTAACATGCTTTTGAGAGGTAGCATTTTTGCTGTTGGGCTCCTGCTGTCTATTTATATCATTTACAGCCTGTTGGAGTACATGTTTTACTTTCCGCAGTATGTGCGTGGTTTCCTGCTTTTCTCTTTTATCGCTGTCGTTATTTATGTGCTGGTGCGCTGGATCATACTCCCCATTTCGGCGCTTGCCAACCTCAAAAAGGTACTCACCGATGAACAGGCAGCTTTACGTGTTGGCTCACATTATCCCGAAATAAAAGATAAGTTACTAAATGCCATTCAGTTACAAAACCTGGATCGCACCAATGAGCTTATCGCCGCCAGTATAGACCAGCGTTCCCGGCAGTTGCTGCCTTTTAAATTTAAAGAGGCTGTAACGTACCGCGAAAACAGGCCGCTGCTAAAGTATGTGGCGCTTCCGGCTTTTATAGCATTACTCATTGTGCTCGTGTACCCAACCATTTTTGTTCAGGGCACAGAGCGTATACTTAACTATAAGCGTTACTATGCTCCTTTGGCGCCCTTTCAGTTTGTTGTTAAAAACGATAAACTGCAAACCTATAGGGGAGAAGACTTTGAACTAAAAGTGGATGTAGAAGGCCAATCAGTACCTAGCGAAGTATACATCAACTACAGTGGCCGCAGGCAAAAGCTAAATCAAAATGCCGACGGCTCCTATACTTATACTTTCAAGCAACCGCAGCGCAGCTTAGACTTCCAATTGGAAGGCTCCGGATTTATGTCTGATGAGTATGAACTTCAACTGCTCTCACGGCCGAACCTGAAGGACTTTTACATGGAGGTGGAATATCCGGCCTATCTTAAGCGCAAGCCAGAGTATGTGCAGAATACCGGAAATGCTACAGTGCCAGAGGGCAGCACCATCCGCTGGAATTTTAAAGCCACTGAAACAGAAAGTATAAATCTCGCTTTCGAAGAACCTTCCCAAAGTATAAACGCAGCAAAAGAAGGCGACGCTTTTATTGCCAGCAAAAGATTTAACCAGGACCAGAGCTACAGCATCAAGCTCAAGAACGAACACAGCACTAACAAGGAGCAGATCACTTACCAGATCAACACCATACCGGACCGTCTGCCACAGATCAGCCTGGAGCAGTTCCAGGATACAGCGCTTTATACTTTCATGATCCTAGGTGGAGATGTTTCAGATGATTACGGCTTAACGCGCCTTGCCTTAAACTACCGCATCAGCAACAGCAAAGACCCTCAGGCAAAGTATAGAAGTATAAGCTTGCCCTTAAGCAGCCAGCTCATCCAAACATACTACTACCGCTGGAACACAGCTGCCCTTAATTTGCAGCCAGGCGATAAAGTTGAGTACTACATGCAGGTTTGGGACAATGACGGTCTTAAAGGTCCTAAAAGCACCCGCACCCGCACGTTTGAGTTAAAGATTCCGGATAAGCGCGACCTGCAGAAGGAACTAGATAGTAACTCCCAGTCTATTGCCAGCCAACTAAGTAAAACGCTTGAGAAGGCTGACCAGTTAGAGAAAGAGCTTTCTAAGTCTGAGGAGAAAATGAAGACGAAGCGCGACCTCAACTGGCAGGACAAAAAGCAACTGGAAGACCTGATAGAAAAGAAAAAGCAACTAGAGCAGGACATCTCGTCTATGAAGGAGTTGTTTGAGGAGCTGAACAAAAAGCAGAACATGCTAAGTGAGCAGGACAAGCAACTGGCTCAGAAAGCGCAGGAACTGCAGAAGCTGATGGAAGACCTGCTGGACCCGGAAACAAAGAAACTTTACGAAGAGCTTGAAAAACTACTGGAGCAACAACGTCCTAATGATGCAGAGCTGCAAAAGCTGTTAAGCAAATTAGATAACCGGGAGCGTAACCTGGAGCGTGAGCTAGAACGTGCCATGGAGCTGTTCAAGCAGTTACAATTCGAACAAAAACTGGATAATGTTACCGACAAACTGCAGGAAATGGCGAAGGAGCAAAAGCAACTATCCGATAAAACCGAGCAGAAGCAGGAAGAGAACAAACAGTTACAGGAACAGCAAAAAGAACTGCAACAGGAGTTTGAGGACGTAAAAAAACAAATGGAGGAGCTCAAGCAGCTAAACGATAAGCTGGAGAACCCGAACCAGATGGACGACCAGCAACAGAAGCAGGAGCAGCAAAGTATAGAGCAGGAAATGCAGAAGAGCCAGGAGCAGCTCCAGAAGAATCAGAACAAAAAAGCCAGCGAATCGCAGCAAAAGGCAGGGCAGAAAATGGAGCAGATGGCCCAGCAGATGGAGCAGATGAAAAGCTCTATGGGGATGCAGGGCATGCAGCATAACTTGGATAACCTGCGCGACATTCTCGAAAACCTTATTAAGCTCTCTTTTGACCAGGAAGATCTGATGAAGCAATTCAGGGGCGTAAACCAAAGCGATCCGCGCTTTATCACGCTTTCGCAGCAGCAGCTCGGCTTACGCGATAATGCAAAGGTTATTGAGGATAGTTTGTTTGCCCTAGCCAACAAAGTGTTCCAGATTCAGTCTTTTGTAACACGTGAGGTAGCCGCCATGAACCAAAGCATGGATAACAGCATGCAGGAGCTCCGCGATCGTAACCTTGGCCGTGCCACTGCGCAACAACAGTTGGCCATGACAAGTATGAATAACCTGGCCCTGATGCTGAACGATGCTTTAAAGCAAATGCAGCAGGCCATGCAGCAAATGCAGGGCAATATGGCCGGAAAACAGAAAGGAAATAAGCCGCAACCCGGAAATTTAGGAGATCTTCAGCAACAATTGAATAAAAAAATCGAAGATTTGAAAAAAGGTGGCAAATCAGGTAAGGCACTTTCTGAAGAATTAGCTAAATTGGCTGCTGAGCAGGAGGCTCTCCGAAATGCGCTGAAAGAACTGGAGAAGCAAGGCCAAAAGCCTGGCGAAAAAGGCAAGAACGGCGAATTAGGAAATTTGAGCAAGATGATGGAACAAAGCGAGACTGATCTCGTTAATAAACGTTTGACCGAGCAAACCATCATGCGTCAGCGTGAGATCCTCACCCGACTGCTAGAGGCTGAAAAGTCGGCCAGGGAGCGGGAACTGGACAATAAACGCGAGGCAAGAACGGCTCAGGACATTAACAGGAAAGTACCGCCTTCGTTTGAAAAGTATATTAAGGCAAAGGAAAAGCAGACCGAGTTACTCAAAACCATACCGCCTGCTCTTTCTCCGTATTACAAACAGAAGGTAAACGAGTATTTTCAAAATATAAGTAATAATTAAGCACCTATAGTTTCACTTAACGATTAATATGAATCAGGTTAAAATTCAGATTCCTTCTCTAATCGAAAACATCAGAGTGGTTGAAAGTTTTATTGACAACTCTAAAGATGAGTTTGATTTTGAAGATGATATTTATGGCAATATTATGGTTGCCGTTACAGAATCTGTAAACAACGCCATACGTCACGGTAATAAATTCGATAAGGATAAGAACGTTTATCTAACACTGCAAGTAGAGGAGAACCAGCTGACCTTTGAGATTGAGGATGAAGGCCCAGGTTTCGACTATGAAAACCTGCCAGATCCTACCTCTCCTGAAAACCTGGAGAACCCTGGAGGTAGAGGTATATTTCTGATGCGCAACCTTTGCGACAGTGTTAACTTCGAAGAAAACGGCAAACGTGTACAGTTAGTATTTAACATCATACCATCACAGAATGGAGCTTCCCATTGAGTTTTTTAGCGAAGACGTAGAGTTTGAGCTAAAAAACCCAAATCAAGTTGCAGAGTGGATAAACGATATCATCGAACAACACGACCAGGAACTAGTTAACCTTACTTTCGTTTTCTGCTCTGATGATTACCTACACGAGATGAACGTTTCTTATCTCGATCACGATACACTAACTGATATTATCACCTTTGATAATGCCGATGAAGAAGGCATCATTGAAGGTGATATTTTTATTAGTATAGATCGTGTTCAAGACAACGCCAAAGATTTGGGTACCACCTTTGAAAATGAATTGCACCGCGTAATCATACATGGGGTGCTACACCTGTTGGGTTTTAAAGATAAAACCGAAGAGCAAGAGGCGCTTATGCGCAAACAAGAAGATTCTTCCTTATCTTTGCGAAAATTTTAATCGCTAAAAAGGAATTACCAACCTCCAGATGATGTTTCACGTGAAACATCTCTAAATCCAGAAATACATGTTTCCAGAATACGACGTAATTGTAGTTGGGGCCGGTCATGCAGGTTGCGAAGCCGCTGCCGCAGCAGCTAAGATGGGATCGAAAGTGCTATTAGCAACAATGAACATGAACACTATTGCACAAATGTCTTGCAACCCTGCAATGGGTGGCGTAGCAAAAGGGCAGATAGTTCGTGAAGTTGATGCATTAGGCGGAATGAGTGGAATTATCACCGACCAGACCATGATCCAGTTCCGCATGCTTAACAAATCAAAAGGCCCTGCTATGTGGAGCCCAAGAGCACAAAGTGATCGTATGCGTTTTGCCGAAGCATGGCGCCTGACACTGGAGCAGACAGAGAATGTAGACTTCTGGCAGGAGATGATTTCGAGTATTGTAGTAGAGGACGGAAGAGCTGCTGGAGTACGCACAAGCCTGGGGATAACTATACGTGGAAAGGCCGTAATTTTAACGAATGGCACGTTTTTGAATGGTATTATCCACATTGGTGAGAAGCAACTAGGAGGGGGCCGCGCAGGCGAAAAGTCTGCAAAAGGCATAACCGAACAGCTGATTGAAATAGGCTTTGAAGCTGGCCGCATGAAAACAGGAACACCACCACGCGTGGATGGGCGCAGCTTGGACTACAGCCGCATGGAAGAGCAGTTCGGTGATGAGAAGCCTTCTAAGTTTTCTTACACAGACACAGAAACTCTGAAGGAGCAACGCAGCTGCTTTATAACTTATACTAACTCGGATGTGCACGAAATCCTAAAGACAGGTTTCGAAAAGTCACCGATGTTCCAGGGCAGAATTCAAGGATTGGGTCCGCGTTATTGCCCAAGTATAGAAGACAAGATCAACCGCTTTGCAGAACGTGACCGTCACCAGATCTTTGTCGAGCCGGAAGGATGGAACACAGTAGAAGTATACGTGAACGGTTTCTCGAGCTCGTTGCCGGAAGATGTGCAGCACAAAGCACTGCGTAAAATCGTGGGTTTTGAAAATGCTAAGATGTTCCGCCCTGGCTATGCCATCGAGTATGACTTCTTCCCGCCGACGCAGCTAAACTTGACACTGGAAACAAAGCTGGTAAACAACCTATACTTTGCTGGCCAGATAAACGGTACAACCGGTTACGAAGAAGCAGCCTGCCAGGGATTGATGGCAGGAATAAACGCGCATAACAAAGTGCATGGCAAAGAGTCGTTCGTCCTAAAGCGATCAGAAGCATATATAGGTGTGTTAATTGATGATCTGGTAAATAAAGGGACAGATGAGCCTTACCGCATGTTCACATCACGTGCCGAGCACCGCATACTTCTACGCCAGGATAACGCAGACATCCGCTTAACAAAGCTCGGATTTAAATTAGGTTTGGCCGATGAAACGCGTTTGAAAGCTGTGGATAAGAAGATAGAAGAAACAGGTGAAATCATCGCATACTTGAATAATAAGCCGATTGAACCTGGAGATATCAACAGCATGTTGGAGAGTTTAGGCTCTGCACCAATAGTAGAAAAACAGCGCGCAGGACAATTAATTAAAAGACCGAACGTAGAGATAGAACACATTGCTGCCGCCATACCAGCCGTTGCAGAATATCTAAGCAAATTTAAAGCTGACAGTGTGGAGCAAGCAGGTATAGCTGTGAAGTATGAAAGCTACATCGAGAAAGAGCACGTAATGGCTAATAAGATGAGTGAGCTGGAAAACTATAACATCAAAGGCAAAATTAACTACCGTGATATTCCGGCCTTATCTACAGAGGCGAAAGAGAAGCTGCTGAAGGTACAACCGGAAACAATTGGCCAGGCGTCAAGAATAAGTGGCGTGTCGCCGGCAGACATTTCTGTGTTAATGGTATACTTAGGAAAATAAATGAGCTACGAAAGACTGGAGCAATGCCCTGTATGCGGCAAAGAGGATTTTAAGAACTTTTTGGTTGTAACAGATAATACAGTTTCAAAGGAAAGCTTTGTAATTGTGGAATGCGAGAATTGCTCATTCAAGTTTACCAACCCCAGACCAGACGCAGATAGTATAGGAAACTACTACGAGTCTGAAGAATATATCTCGCACAATAATACCAAAGCAGGGATTATCAATAAGGCTTACCATGTGGTAAGATCTATAACTACAAAGCAGAAGGTAGAACTTATAAACAGGTATACACCGACCAAAGGCACCATCATGGACTATGGGTGTGGTACCGGTGTTTTTTTGGCAGCCTGTAAAAAAGACGGCTGGGAAATAAAAGGCGTAGAGCCAAGTGCTAAAGCCAGAGAAATAGCAACTAAAGAAACCGAAGAACTTATTGCAACTAATCTGAGCGAACTGGAAAGCGAGAAGTTTGACATCATCACCCTGTGGCATGTACTGGAACATATCCATACATTGAATGAAACGATGAGTAAGCTCACAGAAATGCTACAGGAAGACGGGACTTTGATTATAGCTGTACCAAACGCAGATTCGCACGATGCGCAGCTGTACAAAGAAAACTGGGCAGCATACGATGTGCCAAGACACCTGTACCATTTTACACAGCCAACTATGAAGCGCTTCCTTAAAAAGCATAAGATGGTATTGGAAGAAGTGCTACCCATGAAGTTTGATGCTTATTATGTGAGCATGTTAAGCGAAAAACACAAAGCAGGAAAAACGAAGATGATAAGCAGCGTGATGAACGGGTATAAGTCGAATAGTTATGCAGAGAAAAATGGCAATGACTATTCAAGCTTGATATTTGTAGCAAGAAAAAAATAACAGAATAAAAGAGCAGAGAAGGGAAAGGGCAAGCGAAAGTTTGCCTCTTTTACTTTTAAGAAACCGCGAATAAATGAAGCTAACGCAAAAAATACTGATCTTATCCACAGCAATACTGGCAGCATCATGCGCAAGTGTAAGTGCTCCAGAAGGGGGACCGAAAGATGAAACACCACCGACTTTAGTGAGCAGTAACCCTAAAGATCAGCAACTGAATGTATCAACAAAAGTGATTACCCTGACCTTTGATGAAGAAGTACAGCAGAACAAACTTAATTCGGAACTGCTCATTACACCAAATACAGATAACAGGTATAAGGTAAAAAATGAGCGAAACGTACTGAAACTAGAATTCGAAAAACCACTGCAGGAAAACACAACCTATACTTTAAACTTTAGGGACGGGATAACTGACATCACAGAAAAGAACAAAGCAGCAAATCTCAAACTCTCCTTTAGTACCGGAGCATACATAGACTCAAGTAAGGTAAGCGGGACTGTCGTGGACTTATTAACGCAGAAGCCGCAGAAAGAAGCAATAGTAGCATTATATCCAACAACTGACACTTTGAGTGTGCGTAAAAATAAACCCTATTACCAAACTCAAACAGACGCTGCAGGTAAGTTCGAGTTAACTAATATCAAAGAAGGACAATACAGAATTTATGCACTGGCAGATAAGAACAACAATGCTTTTTACGATAATGAAGAGGAGAAAATAGGATATCTGGAGCAGCCTATCACTATAACAGCATCAACTCAGCCTGTAACATTGGAATTGGTAAAAATAGACACAAAGAAGCCTATACTTAACAGGAGAGAAAACTATACTGACCGTTTTACAGCAAACTACAATGAAGGGATAAAAACTTTTAAAGCCACCACTGTACAGGCACCTAGTATTAAAATTGCTTCTAAAATAATACAGGTAGGCAAAGCTGCTGAGTTGTTTAAAACTGCAGGATACAATGGTGGAAAAACAATTTTAACAGCTGTGGATTCTGCAGGTAATATAGCAGTAGATACGCTTGAAATCAAATTTGAAGGGAAGAGAGCGCAACGAATAAAAGGGGCGCAAAGAAAAGTTGTTAACACGACAAGCAATGAAAATAAAGCAGTAGGATCAATGGTAGTGCTGGAGTTAGAAACTCCTATAGCGATAACCGGAAAGGAACCGGTGAGTATACTTGCAGATACAACAGTGATCAGAAAACTTAAGTATCCGGAGGAGTTAAAACTGGATTCAACGAAAACAGAAGTAAGTTTTAAGATGCCTTCTATCGATGCTAGAAACAAAAGAATTTCTTTACTATTAGATAGCACTGCTATAAAGCCAATTGAAGGAGGCCCCATAAAGTTTGTACCAATACCGATTACATTAGCTGAGAATGGAGGTGTAGGTAGCGTAAAGGGAACAGTAGATACAAAGTATAAATCATACACAATTCAGTTGCTAGGCCAAGATGATAAAGTAGTAAAGCAAGTAACCAATTTGAAAACATTTGACTTCAAAAATATCTCACCTGGCACATATAAAATAAGAGTGCTGATAGATGAAAATAACAATGGCAAATGGGAAGCAGGGGATCCAGAATTTAAGCGAAAGCCAGAGAAAGTATATCTCTATGATAAAAGCTTAGAAGTAAGAGCGAATTGGGAGATGGAAGGCGTAAAGTTGTCATTCTAGAAAAAAATTAAATGAAGGAAAAAGGGGAGGCTATTGTGGCCTCCCCTTTTTTGTTTATGAAAATATAGAGAGGTATAACATGAGAAAAATCTACTGCAGAGAAAACAAGAAAGATGAGTGGCACTAAGGGATAAAGAAGAAAATGTAATGTAAAGCAAAGAGATTAAGAAACTTCAATAACCTGATGATAAAAGATCGAGAATAAAGCACACCATAGTATAAGCAAAAATATCCTAAAGCTTAAAACTGAACAGATAATGAAGCCAAAAAGCAATTGAGAAAACATTTAAAAACAGTCATTGAAAAATGAATTGAGAATAATAAAGTGGAGAAAATGAGCTAAAAAAATGGGTAGGGAAAGTCTTTAAAAGTGTGGGAATAACTGTGGAAAAGAGTGGGTAAGTCTAGAACAACTTTACACACCTATAACTGCACTTACATATAAAGCACCGAAAAATGCGTAGAAAGTGGAAACAGGTGCAAAACCAGGAGGCATTAAATTGCTTATCCACGTATGTGAGAAGTGTTAAGAAAGAAATACACAAAAAAAGGTAAAAAGTGGAAAACCAACATAAATAACTGAGACAGAGAAAAAGACAAAAATAATTTATGTGGAATAAATGGTGAAAACAAAACAAGTGTAAACATGATATACACTTTTCTCAAAAGTGAGTAGAGTTATCAACTTATAAACACACCAAATAACAAAAGAAGATTTATTTAAAAATTCATTTCATAAAAAGTTATTAGGTTATAAAAGATGTGGAAAGGTGGAAAAGGAACACAGAAAAGAGAAAGTATCTGGAAAGTGTGACACAAAATTGTAAAGCAAAAATTCTATATCTTTAAAGCAGACACAAAAGAACCCGCAGAAAATATGAAGCTGTTGATGAAGCTGACACTACCGTTCGAAGAACCGGTACTAATATTTACACTGGTGCTACTGGTTATACTAGCGGTGCCAATTATGCTGAAGAAACTGAACATACCAGGCATAGTAGGACTGATAGTGGCTGGCGTGATTTTAGGACCAAACGGGTTTCATATACTGGAGCGTGATGCAAGTATAGTTTTATTTGGTACAGTGGGTTTATTATATATCATGTTTCAGGCAGGTCTGGAGATAGACATGATAGATTTTAAAAGGTACAAAGTAAGAAGTATAGTATTTGGTACCCTAACATTTCTGATCCCCATAGTAGTAGGAACACTCATCTTTTTATACTTACACGATTATGACGTAAAGCCAGCCATATTGCTGGCAAGTATGTTTGCACCGCACACACTCCTGGCCTACCCAATTATCAGCAGACTTGGCTTAAGCAAGAACGAGGCAGTAACGCTAACAATAGGTGGTACATTGATTACAGATACTGCCGTTCTGTTTGTACTGGCCATCATCATAAACAGCACACACGGAGAAGCAGGTATGGGGTTCTGGATATTGATGATCATCAAAATGCTAGCGTTTGTGTGGGTAGTACTATGGATATTTCCGAAAATTGCCAAGTACATGTTCAAGCAGCTGGAGAGTGAGAAGGGAGCACAATACCTTTTTGTATTGACAGTAGTATTTGCAGCAGCATTCTTATCAGAGGTGGCAGGAATGGAAGCTATAATAGGCGCTTTCTTGGCAGGGCTGGCACTAAACCCACTGATACCACACACATCTCCGCTCATGAACAGGATTGAATTTGTGGGTAACAACCTCTTTATCCCATTCTTCCTCATAAGTACAGGTATGCTCGTGGACCTGAAAACGCTGTTTACAGATACGAATGCCATACTTATAGCAGCAACAATAGTTATACTGTCACCGATAACAAAGTATGCAGCAGCTTACTTAACTCAAAAGATTTTCAAATTCAGTATACTTCAGCGGCACCTGATCTTCGGGTTGAGCAGTGCACATGCTGCAGCTACACTGGCGGTGGTGCTGGCAGGATATGAAATAGGTTTATTGGGAGAGAGTGCACTGAACGGAGCAGTCGTTCTTATCCTTACATCAAGTATGGTGAGTTCGTTCTCAACAGAGAAAGTGGCAAGAACACTGGCTATACTGGAAAGCAGAAGAAAGCCAGACCTAAGTCAGAAACCAGACAAAATACTGGTACCGATTGGAAATCCGAAGACAATAGAGAAACTAATCGACTTGGCGGTAATGCTAAAGAACCCTCAACATAAAGCACCTATCTATCCACTGGCAGTGGTGATTGACAACGAGCATGCTGAAGAAGAGATCTACAAGAAGAACCAGATGCTGCAGGAAGCCATAACACATGCATCGGCAACAGATAATGATGTGCAGCTGGTATCAAAAATAGATGTGAACGTACCTAGCGGAATACTACGTGCCATAAAAGAGCTAATGATAACAGAGGTTGTGCTGGGGTGGAATGCCAAAATCACTGCCAGAGATAGAATATTCGGATCAGTGCTGGATAACTTACTGGACAACACAGACGAGATGATTCTTGTGTGTAAACTGATACAGCCTTTAAACACAACAGGTAGAATAATTGTGATAGTGCCAACAAATGCAGAATTGGAACGAGGCTTTTTAAGGTGGATAAGAGCTGTTAAGCTATTATCGAATCAGTTGGGTGCTCCATTGGTGTTCAGAGCGCGTAGAAGAACGCTGAACAAGCTTAAACAAGCAGTAAAAGCGAGCAAGCCAACCGTAGATGCTATCTACCAGCAATACACAAGCATAAACGAAATTGCCAGCATGAAAAATGAGCTGAAGAAAGATGATATGGTGGTAGTAATTTCGGCAAGGAAAAAGACAGTATCATATAACAGTAGCATGGATTATGTGCCACGGGTACTATCCAGAGAGTACAAAGACAACAGTTTCATAGTGATTTATCCAGAACAGTATTCGGTTTACCAAACAGTGCCGGTTAAGCCAATACCAGTAGCATACGAAGATGCCAATGGGAAAGGAATTTGATTATTCAATCAACTTCGATAAAACAGATTTTAGAAAACATCCGGAGTTGTACAGGGTAGGAAAAGGGGAACAGGGAGTATTACTTGTAGAGCCTTACAAATCAGAAATATTACCACACTGGCGATTTAAAAACCCTGACATAGCCCGGGAGTCTTCAGAAAAAATATATGAAATGTTCCTGAATTATCTGGAGCAGCAGGATTTTGTGGGTGCGGACATGGCACGCAAGTACCTGCAAATGGGCTATACAAGGGCAAGGCGCTACGCGAACCACAAAAGTGGGAAGAAGTACAAAGGACCTGTGCCGGACGACAAGAAAGGGCAAAGCGGGGCACATGGGAGAGAGCAACTTCCATTAGACCAAGATCCGGTAAAAGCAGCGGCAGCCGAAATTTTCTACGAAAAGTGGCAGTTAGCAAAGCAGAACGAAGACTATCAGGAACTAAAAGAAAAATTTATAGCTAAATACAGCTCGTAAAGCCGCATCTGTAAATTAAAACATAACCACTAAATAAGTTAATCACGTATCTTTGCTAAAAATAATTCTGTAGAAAATGATCAACAAAGACATCAGGTTAGGCAAAGGGCTTGGTAAGATCAAGTTTGGCCTGTCAATGGAAGAAGTAGAAGAATTGATAGGAGAGCCGGAAGAAATCGAAGAATCTGATGAAGAGGATGAGTTTGAACATGAAGCCTGGAACTACTGGGAAGACGGCTACTCATTGTACTTCGATAAAGAAGATGATTACAAATTAAGCTGCATCGAAACAGCGAACCGAGAAGTACAGCTTTGGGGAGAGCGCATTTTTGAAATGAGCAAAGACCAAATCGTCCGACTGTTTGCCGACAATGATGTAACGGATATAGAGGAGGAAGATGCAGAAACCGGTGAGACCAGGGTATCTTTCGAAAAAGAGATGATTGATTTATACTTTGACGAAGACCAACTGATAGCTGTTAACTTTGGGGTGTTTATTAACGACAACCTGGAAGTAATGTGGCCAGAAAAATAGAAGCATTAATAAGTATATACAAACAGCCCCGGCTCCTAAAAGGCCGGGGCTGTTTGCTTTTAGGAAGAAATATCAAGTATGAGTGGCTGTGGATAAAATGACTGTTGTAATAGGCATAAACAGATTTAAGCCGGATTTGGAGCAGAAGTATTAACATGTAGTAAATAAAAAGGCCCGGACAAATGCCGGGCCTTTTTGATGCAATAGCTCTATCTTAAAAAGCTGAATCTTATTTGAAGAAGAAGTTAATTAACTCTTCCTGAATAACAGGGTTGATAGCAACGGCAAGTATAACCGATATGATCAAACCGATGGTTACAGAAAGAATGTCTTTACCGATAAGGCCAAAGGTTTTGGCAAACTTAACAGAGCTATCGTGGGCACGTAAACGCATGCCTAGTTCACGGCCAGCCAGCAAACCTATGAACACCCAAGTAGTACTCATTGGGATGTTGTTCACTTCTTTAAAATAATAAAGTATAATGGCATAAACTAAGTCGATGATGGTAGCACTTCTAACGTCACGAACTTCGGATTTCTCATTAATGATATGCTGAATCTTCTCGCCACGCTTAAAGAACATAAAACCAAGGCCAAGAAAAATGAACCCTGCAAAAGCGGCAAACTCCCAAACATCTAACTGGCGGGGCAGGTAAACAGCCACGTTGGCAAGGTCCTGAGCAAGCCAGGTGTGCCATAAGAAACCACTGATTAACCATTGAGCCCAAATCCATATGGCATGTGCCTCACCTTTAACAAACTTCTTGATAACTTTTGTTAGCAGCACATAAATAATGAAAGCAGAAACGAAAGCCGCTACATAGCCCATTAAGCTTTTGCTTACCATGCTGATGATGGCACCAGAGCTTACGGTAAACACGCTAAGAAGCATAAAGGTAGTGGATACAGGTATTCTAAACCTCGTTAGAAGCAGTAGAACAATAGGAGCGGCTAACTGTAGGTAAACAAAGCTATCAGGAGTCTGATCGAAACCTTTAGAGGAAAGACGTTGATAGGTTACGTCGCCGTCAAAAGCATACCAGCTGTAGAAAACTGTGCCCAGAAAGATAGCACCCATAAACAGCCACTGCCAGTACCATTTCTTGTCTTCGTTAGATACGATGAAAGTACCAATAGTCTGTATACTATCGTTGGCGATAGCAGAGTATCCTGCAAAAGCAAAGCCTACCCACATCGCTATAGATGCATAAGGGTAAACGATACCAGCCAGAATAAGTGAAAAGGCGATGAAATAAAGAAATTTCTTCTCCTTCTCAATATAAATGTCAATAATGCTGTAACGTTTCCTGAACTTATAAGGCTGTACAGGTACTACAGGCTTTTTTGACTTTTTAATTTTAGCCATTTTTAAAAATTGGGTGAGAAACTTAAAAAACTGTGCAAGTTACCTCAAAAAGTAAAAACCGAACCCAAAGCCAATGTTAAGAAATTGTTAACACAAATAAGTTAGAATTTAACGGGTGTAAAAAAGTTGTGAGCAGCGTATAAAAGTCTCTTATTTAAAATCTAACACTTACATACTGGCATAATCAAACTCTAATAAGCTATCTTTGCAGCATGGCAACACAAGAAAAAGCAACTGTAGAAAACGCACAGTTAAAAGATATTATCTCCCACGCAAAGGAGTATGGTTTCGTGTTCTCATCCAGCGACATCTACGACGGCCTGCAGGCTGTGTATGATTACGGGCAGATGGGTGTGGAGCTGAAGAACAACATTAAAAACCTGTGGTGGAAATGCATGACCCAGCTGAACCAGAATGTTGTTGGTTTGGATGCGGCCATTTTTATGCACCCATTGGTTTGGAAGGCATCAGGGCACGTCGACAGCTTTAACGACCCGATGATCGACAACAAGGACTCTAAGAAGCGCTATCGTGCCGATGTGCTGATCGAAGATAAAGCCGCACAGTACGAAGCAGAAGGCAAAGTAGAAGAAGCCGGCGCCCTTCTTGCCGAAATGGGCAAGCTGCTGGAAGACGAAAACCTGAACGGTGTACGCGACCTGATCATCAGCGAAGGCATCAAATGCCCTATTTCCGGAACAGCTAACTGGACAGAAGTACGCCAGTTTAACCTGATGTTCTCTACGCAGGTGGGTTCTGTGGCCGAAGAGTCTCAAACAATTTACCTGCGCCCGGAAACAGCACAAGGTATTTTCGTAAACTTCCTGAACGTGCAGAAGACAGGCCGCATGAAAGTGCCTTTCGGTATCGCACAGATCGGTAAAGCCTTCCGTAACGAGATCGTGGCGCGCCAGTTCATCTTCAGAATGCGTGAGTTTGAGCAGATGGAGATGCAATTCTTTGTACGCCCTGGCACCGAGATGGAGTGGTATGAGCAGTGGAAAGAAGCTCGTAAGGCATGGCATTTAGCTATTGGTATTCCTGCAGAAAGCCTGCGCTATCACGACCACGAAAAGCTGGCCCACTATGCCAACGCCGCTGTGGATATCGAGTACCGTTTCCCGTTCGGCTTTAAAGAAGTAGAGGGTATCCACTCTCGTACTGACTTTGACCTGACACAGCACCAGGAGCTTAGTCGCAAGAAAATGCAGTACTTCGACAACGACCTGAACGAGGATGGCAAACCTTACGGTAACTTCATTCCTTATGTAATCGAGACATCAGCCGGTGCAGATCGCTTGTTCCTGATGACGCTTTGCAATGCTTATACTGAAGAGGAGATTGTGGAAGGAGATAGCACCAAGTCACGTACTTTCCTGAAGTTCCATCCAGCGCTGGCTCCGGTTAAGGCAGCTATACTTCCGTTAACGAAAAAAGACGGTTTGCCAGAAAAAGCAACGGAAATTTATGATGCGCTGAAGTATGATTTCAACATGATCTACGAAGAGCGCGACAGCATCGGTAAACGCTATACCCGCCAGGATTTGATTGGTACCCCATTCTGTATTGCTGTAGACCACCAGACATTGGAGGATAACACTGTTACTGTTCGTGACCGCGACAGCCGTGAGCAAATACGTATGCCTATTGCAGATCTAAAGAACTACATTGAGAAAGCTGTAAGCTTCAAGAGTATTTTTGAAAAGCTAGCTTAAGTATAACCAAGATTAAGTTAAGAGGCAGCATGGGAAACCATGCTGCCTCTTTCATTTACAGCTCAGAAGTATAACAGCCAAAGACTCAATTTGTGTTAAAAAAGGAGCACTAATGTGCAAATTTGTTTTTTATATTCCTGTGGACAAGGAGCAGCTATAACAACAGTAGCTTTTGTACATTAATTTGTCCTAATCTCAGAGATTAAAGGAGTTAGTTGATAGTAAAAATTAATTTTTTGTAGATTAAAGGATTCAATTACATCCCACACAATGCGAATTATTAAAATCCTGCTGTGTCTGCTAGGCCTGCTTTGTTTTAGCGAGGCTCAAGCTCAATCTAACCCAGAGGTGGTAAATGAGCTAGGAGCACCGGTAGTGCTCGAGCGCGATACCCTCTTTTATATCTACAACCCGGTAGGCTCTTTTAGCAAAGAGGAGCGTGCCGCAGCTGTTAGCAAAAGGATTGCCGAGCTCACAGAAGAACGCTTCTTTAGCGAGGACTCAGTTCAGGTTATCGATCATGTATTATCCACTGAAGTTACTTACCTGGACAGGATACTAGTAAGCGTTACCGATGCCGATGCTGCCTTTGCCGAAAAGCCCCGGGAAGAAATTGCAGAAGTCTATGCAGCTACTATAAGAGCAGCTGTAGTAGAGTCAGCAAAGCAGAATAGCCTGCGCACCATTCTTTTGGAGGTAGGTATGGCCATCCTAGTGCTAATAGTATTTTACTTTCTGTTGAAGTATGTAAACAGGCTGTTCCAGTACCTTTTCCAGAAGGTGGAGGAGCAGCAGGGTAAGCGTTTGAAAGGCCTTAAAGTAAAAAACTATGAGATGCTAACGCCCGAAAGGGAGGCAGCAGTTATACTGGCGGTTGTAAAGTTTATTAAGGTTATTACGGTTTTCATACTTTTCTATATCCTACTGCCGGTGCTGTTCAGCATCTTCCCCTGGACGCAAGGGTATGCTGAAACCCTGATGCTCTACATCATTAGCCCTCTTCGCAAGATAGGCATGGGGGTGATCAATTACATACCTAATCTCCTCACTATTCTGGTTATTGTGGTTGTTACGCACTATGTTGTAAAGTTTCTGCGCTTTATGGCCGGCGAGGTAGAGGAGGGTAAACTAGAGATACCGGGGTTCTATAAAGACTGGGCTAAACCAACTTACAATATTGTCCGCTTCCTGCTTTACGCCTTCATGTTTGTGGTTATCTGGCCATACTTACCGGGATCTGATTCTGCAATTTTCCAGGGGGTTTCTGTTTTCCTGGGTATACTTTTCTCATTGGGCTCCTCGTCTGCAATAGCCAACATGGTAGCAGGACTAGTGCTTACCTACATGCGTTCATTTAAAATCGGGGATCGCATTAAGATAGGGGAGATAACAGGAGATGTGATGGAGAAGACACTACTGGTTACGCGGGTGCGCACGATCAAGAATGAGGACATAACCATTCCGAATGCCATGATCCTAAACAGCCATACCACCAATTTTACAACATGCAGTGAACAGAGTGAGAAAGGGCTGGTGCTGCATACTACGGTTACTATTGGGTATGATGTGCCGTGGCCAAAAGTACATCAGGCATTGATTGATGCCGCCCTGGCTTGCCCTGATGTTGAAAAAGCACCGTCGCCGTTCGTGCTACAAACTAGCCTGGACGATTTTTACGTGAGTTATCAACTGAATGCCTATACTTTCACGGCAGGCAAAATGGCGATGATCTATTCCAACATTCACCAGAACATTCAAGATAAGTTTAACGAAGCAGGCATTGAGATCCTGTCGCCGCACTACCGGGGACAGCGCGACGGGAATATGGTAACTATTCCAGCACATTACTTACCTCATGATTACCAAGCACCATCGTTTCGTGTGGAACAGGTACAGCAGCCGGTTACATCACCCAATTAATTTGTCAATAAGTGTATAGCTTATGTAAAATATACTTAATGCTATACTTTATACTTTTCTGTGTATTGATGTGCATAGTTTGTACCATATTCACACAATAGAAAGTATAAAGGCATAATTGAAAATAATTATACACACTAGCAAAACTTACTATTGCATTAAGCGTCGGCGTATTTTATTCTTTTTCCTTAACACGATGTTCAAAGCTAATGTGCTGCGCTAAGTATGAATGAGGTGTTATAGTTTACTAAACCTGCAGCTGTTGAAAGTTAGACTTGAAATTGCCTTCAGATCTCTTTTAAAAAGGGATTTGCTTTTTGCTTGTCAACATTTCATTACCTGATTGTTTTGTTCATTAACTAAAACAAAAGCGGGATCAGCAAAGTGGGTAAACTGAAGCTAGCAAGCCAATCGTATACTTTAGTGAATCAATTAATTTTCAGGAATGGCTAATTCAAAATCTAATAATAGTAACAGCTTAAAAGATAACAACCCGTGCTGGAAAGGATATGAACCAGTAGGTATGAAAAAGAAAGACGGAAAAGAAGTACCTAACTGCGTTCCTAAGAACAAATCATCCAGCTCAAGTTCATCGAAAAAGAAAAGCTAACAAGTATAAAAGATACAATAGAAGCAACTCCAGTAAAGGAGTTGCTTTTTTGTTTAGGGCTGCGTTAAAATCTACTGTGCTTTAGCTACCTTTATACTTTGAAAACCACATGAGTGCGCAAAATTGCCTACCTTTGCCGAATTGTAGCATACCATGTGGAATAAGATTGCCATTTTTATAATTAAAAACAGGTTAAGGCTGGTAATTGTCTTAGCCATGCTTACTGCGTTTATGGCCTATCACGCTAAAAACGCAGAAATGTCTTACGATTTTGCCAATGTCGTGTCGCAGGACGACGTGGACATGCAGTACTTCCAGCGCTTTAAGCAAACCTTCGGCGAGGATGGCAACATTCTGGTGGTGGGTATGCAGGATAACAAAGTATACAGGCTTCAGAACTTTAAGGAGCTAAAGGCTTTGTCGGAGCAGCTGGCGCAGGTAGAAGGGGTAAAGGCAGTCATTTCTTTGCCGAACCTGGTGCAGGTGGTAAAAGACACGGCAGAACGTAAGTTTGCAACCTCTCCAATCTTTGGCACCTTCCCACAAACGCAACCGCAACTCGATAGCCTGCTGCAGGTGGTGCGCAACCAGAGCTTCTACGATGGGCAGATCATCAACGATAAAACTGGGGCAACGCTTCTGGCTGTTACCGTAGATCCGAAATTTCTGAACTCGGCACGCCGCGTGGAGGTGATGGATAACGTAATGGAGCACACGGAGGCGTTTACTAAAAAGACAGGTATAAAACTCCACTACGCCGGTTTGCCTTTTGTACGAGCCGTGATGACCACGAAAGTGGCAGGTGAGATGAAAATGTTTTTGTTGCTGGCTCTGCTGGTTACGGGCTTTACACTTTTTGTTTCCTTCCGATCTTTCTATGCAGTGTTGTTCCCGCTACTGATGATTAGTATTGTGGTGGTGTGGGTGCTGGGAACGCTTTCGTTGCTAGACTATAAGATATCGCTGCTGACAGGGCTTATACCTGCCATACTTGTTGTGATAGGTATTCCAAACTCAACCTATCTGCTTACCCGTTACCACTACGACTACCGCAAACACGGAAATAAGATACTGGCGCTTTCGAGGGTGATCAGCAAGATTGGAGTTGTTAACCTAGTAACAAATACAACCACAGCCATTGGCTTTGTGGTGTTCACGTTTACGCACGTAGCCATACTTTATGAGTTTGGTGTGGTAGCCGGCATCAACATCTTTGTTACGTTCATCATCAGCATTGTGCTTATACCGGTGGTGTTCTCCTATTTGCCGCCGCCAAGTCCCAAGCAGTTGAAGCACCTCGATGCAAGGCCGCTTAATAAGCTGCTGGAGTTTATTGATTTCATTGTACACGAAAAGCGTTATCTGGTATACTTCTTTACTACGCTGGCACTGGTACTGTCTTTATGGGGTATCTATAAAGTAAAAACGGTGTCGTACATGGTAGACGACCTGCCGGAAGAAAGCAGCGTAAATGCCGACCTTGGCTTTTTCGAAAACCACTTTAACGGGGTAATGCCACTGGAGATCATCGTGGATACTGGCGTGAAGCAAGGGGTAATGCGTTTACCAAACCTGGGCAAGCTAAACCAACTGGAGAACTTCCTACGCACGCAGCCTATACTTTCAGCGCCTATCTCGGTAGTGGGTCTGGTAAAAACAGCCACGCAGGCATTTTACGGCGGCAACCCGAGTTCTTACCGTTTGCCAGACAACACGGAGCGCAACTTCATCTTCAGTTACCTGGCAAAGCAGGGCGAGGGGGCAAACCAACGCCTGCTCCGTTCTTTCGTAGACAGCACGGGACAACAGGCGCGTATCTCGCTTAAAGTTGCTGACGCCGGTTCCAGAGAACTCGATACGCTGATCATCAACAAAATTAAACCGGAGCTGCGTGAGATCTACGGAGGTGAGGGCGTAACGGTAGAAGAGGCAGGCAACACCATGACCTTTACCCGCGACGACTCCGGCGCTAAGACAACAGTTAGCCTTACAGGTACTACGCTGCTTTTCATTAAGGGCAACGAGTATCTTATCAACAACCTGCGCAGCAGTCTTATACTTGCTTTTGTGTTGGTAACTATTGTAATCGCACTGTTGTTTAAATCAGCAAGGGTGGTGATTATATCGCTGATACCGAACATGATACCGCTCTTGATTGCCGGTGGATTGATGGGGTTTTTCAACATACCGCTAAAGCCAAGCACAGCGCTTATCTTTAGCATCGCCCTTGGTATCGCCATCGATGATTCTATTCACTTTCTGGCAAAGTATAGAAGCGAGTTATTGACGAACGGCTTTAATGTGAGCAGGGCCATTACCACCAGTTTAACAGAGGCCGGCACAAGTATGATTTATACTTCGGTGATCCTGTTCTTTGGCTTTGTAATCTTTGCCTTCTCAGAGTTTGGCGGAACAAAGGCACTGGGTGTGCTGATGTCGGTAAGTTTACTGATTGCATTATTCACAAACCTGATTATATTGCCAACTTTGCTGATGAGCTTCGACAGCGGCAAGTATGAGCGCGACCCATATGCCCTTATAGAGCACTATGACGAATACTACCTGGAGCATGAGGACGAGGAGTTGGACCTGAATCAGCTGAAGTTAAAAATAGAAGAAGAAATTCTGGAAGAAGATAAAAAACCTGTAAACGGTGAAGTACAACGAGTATAAAAATCTGAACTACGCCAAAGTCGGCGAAGACGTACTGGAGTTCTGGAAAAGGAACAACATCTTTGAAAGATCGGTAGCTACCCGTGAGGGCAACACACCGTTCGTGTTTTACGAAGGACCGCCTTCTGCAAACGGTACGCCGGGTATTCACCACGTGATGGCCCGCGCCGTGAAAGATATTTTCTGCCGCTACAAAACCTTAAAAGGGTTTCACGTGAACCGTAAAGGTGGATGGGACACGCACGGCTTGCCAGTAGAGCTGCAGGTAGAGAAGGAGCTTGGTATCACGAAAGAGGATATAGGCAAAAAAATTACAGTAGAGGAGTATAACCAGCGCTGCCGCGAAACGGTAATGCGTTTCAAAAATCAGTGGGATACGCTTACCGAGCAGATGGGCTACTGGGTAGATTTGAACAACCCATACATCACCTTCGAAAGAGAGTACATCGAATCTTGCTGGGCACTGCTGAAGAAGCTATACGACAAAGGTTATCTGTACAAAGGCTATACAATCCAGCCATACTCGCCGGCGGCAGGCACAGGCTTAAGTTCGCACGAACTTAACCAGCCAGGCTGCTACAAAATGGTAAAGGACACGACCATTGTAGCACAGTTTGCTGTGAAGCGCATTACCCGTAATATGTTCCTGTTTGAGCGTGAGGATGAGCAAGTATATATTTTAGCCTGGACAACTACTCCTTGGACATTACCGGGCAATACTGCCTTGGCAGTAGGCAAGAACATCAAGTATGTAAAGGTACAGACCTATAACCAGTACACGTACGAGCCGATCTCAGTTATACTTGCCAAAGACCTAGTAAGCCGCTACTTTAATCCGAAGGCAGCTGATATTGAACTGGCAGATTATAACTCCGGCGATAAGCTGATCCCTTACAAAATAGTAGAGGAGTTTGATGGCTCTGATCTGGCAGGGGTAGAATATCACCAACTGATGCCATACGTGCAGCCTGATAAGCCGGCTTTCCGCGTGATCATCGGTGACTATGTGACCACAGAGGACGGTACCGGTATCGTGCACATATCGCCAACTTTCGGTGCCGATGACTTTAGGGTAGCTGCTCAAAATGATATTCCTGCGCTGCTGATCACAGATGAGAATGGCAAGCAGGTACCTATTGTTGACCGCCAGGGCCGTTTTGTACGTGAGATCACTGACTTTGCCGGCATGTACGTGAAGAACTATGCCAAGGAGGACGAGTCGTCTCCGGAATATAGACCAACGGACGTAAAGATCGCCATCAAGCTTAAAGAAGAAGGTAAAGCATTTAAAGTAGAGAAATACGAGCACACCTATCCGCATTGCTGGAGAACGGATATGCCAGTTTTATACTATCCGCTGGATAGCTGGTTTATCAAAACAACTGCAGTTAAGGACAGGCTGATTGAACTAAACAAGACCATCAACTGGAAACCTGAATCTACAGGTATAGGCCGTTTTGGTAACTGGCTGGAGAACCTAGTAGATTGGAACCTGTCGCGTTCACGCTACTGGGGCACGCCGCTACCTATCTGGAGAACAGAAGATGGCGAAGAAGAGATCTGCATTGGTTCTGTAGTAGAACTTACTTCAGAGATAGACAGAGCAGTGAAAGCAGGTGTGATGGAGCAGTTTATTGAGGTACCGGACCTGCACCGCCCTTACGTGGATAACATCGTGCTGGTAAGCAAGTCGGGTAAGCCAATGTACAGAGAGACAGACCTTATCGACGTTTGGTTTGACTCTGGTGCGATGCCTTATGCACAATGGCACTACCCATTCGAGAACAAGGAGATTTTTGAGCAGAACTTCCCGGCCGACTTTATTGCCGAAGGTGTAGACCAGACGCGTGGTTGGTTCTTTACGCTGCATGCTCTGGCTGTAATGCTGGAGGATAGTGTGGCTTTCAAAAACGTAATTGCAAATGGTCTGGTACTAGACAAGGACGGCAACAAGATGAGCAAGCGCCTTGGCAATGCTATCGATCCGTTTGAGATGATCGGTACTTACGGGCCGGATGCTGTGCGCTGGTACATGATTGCCAATGCGCCGCCTTGGGATAACCTGAAGTTCAACCCGGAAGGTGTGGTTGAGACGCAGCGTCGTTTCTTCGGTACTTTGCAGAATACATACTCGTTCTTCGCGCTATACGCTAACCTGGACAACTTTACTTACCAGGAAGAGGATGTTCCAATGTTGCATCGCACTGAGTCAGATCGTTGGATCATTTCGAAACTGAACACGCTGGTTGGTATAGTTGACGCTAACTACGAAGACTACGACCCAACCCGTGCTGCACGTGCCATCCAAGACTTTGTGGTGGACGACCTGAGTAACTGGTATGTGCGCCTGAACCGTAAGCGCTTCTGGAAGGGCGAGTACAACATAGATAAGATTGCCGCTTACCAGACACTTTATACTTGCCTTGAAACCATCGCTAAGATTGCGTCGCCAATTGCGCCGTTCTACATGGAGCAGCTGTACCGAGACCTGAACAGCGTTAGCAACAAGCATAAAGAAGAGTCAGTGCACCTGGCATACTATCCGGAGGTAGAGAAAGCTGATATTGACAAGGATCTGGAAGAGCGTATGGATCTGGCGCAGACGATCTCATCTTTGGTGCACTCACTGCGTAAAAAGCAGATGATCAAAGTTCGCCAGCCGTTGCAGCGTATACTTATTCCGGTGCTTAACGATAAGATGAAGCACCAGATAGCAGCCGTTGCCGACCTGATCATGAGCGAGGTAAACGTGAAGACGATCGAGTACATCGACGACACATCAGGCATCCTAGTGAAGAAAATCAAGCCTAACTTTAAAAAGCTAGGCCAGGTATTCGGACCAAAGATGAAACTGGTAGCCACCGCAGTACAGCAAATGAACCAGAACGACATCGCACATTTAGAGCGTGAGGGAGGTTTTGAGATCATGCTTTCTGACGATGAGACAGCCGTGTTGACGCCTGATGATGTAGAGATTTCTTCGGAGGATATTCCGGGTTGGTTGGTTGCCAGCGAAGGCAGATTAACTGTGGCACTGGATATCACCATAACCGAAGAACTGAAGCAGGAAGGTATTGCCCGTGATCTGGTAAACCGTATCCAGAATCTGCGTAAAGACAGCAACCTGGAGGTGCAGGACAAGATACATATCTTTATGCAGCGTGCTGCCGAGGAGGTGAACCAGGCGGTGGTTAATTACAGCGCCTACATCTGTGCCGAAACGCAGGCCCTGACGCTGGATATTGTGGAGGAATTGCCAAACTCAACTATACTTGATATTGATGATTATACTGTGCTGATCAACATCCAGACAGACGTCAAATCAGCAGTTTAATGAAGGAAGCACCGGAAAGTCATTAGCTTTCCGGTGCTTTTATACTTTAGGAAAGTAAAAAATAAGCAGCTTTCAAAGCTAAAACTGAAATCGTGATGCCGGAAACGCACTACATGCTTCATGAAGAAGCTGCCAAAGAAACAAATATGAAATACTGGAAATACTACATGGCGGCGCTTGTCGTGATCATCATTGACCAGGCTGTGAAGCTGATTGTGCATTACAACATGGAAATGGGATTGCCCGGCGAAATTCACCTGATTGGCGATTGGCTGAAGCTGCACTACACTCTTAATCCGGGTATGGCCTTTGGCGTGGAGTTAGGCTCTGAGTATGGTAAGCTTATACTTACGCTGTTCCGCCTAGTGGCCATGTTTGGTATTGGGTATTACCTTTACTACCTGGTTAAGCACAAAGCACCAAAAGGGTTAATCTGGTGTATTGCACTTATACTTGGCGGCGCTATCGGTAACTTAATTGACAGTACCTTTTATGGCGTTTGGTTCGACAACGCTCCTTATGGTTCATCAACTCCCTGGTTTCATGGGCAGGTAATCGATATGTTCTACGTCGACATATGGGAAGGTATAGTACCGCATTGGATCCCTTTGCTTGGAGGTAAACCTATGTCGCTGTGGCCAATTTTTAATGTAGCCGACTCTGCCATATTCATCGGTGTACTACTGATCCTGTTTAACCAGAAGCGTTTCTTTGGTGAGCATGAGGAGCCAGAGCACAAAACGGTAGAGCAGGAGCAAGGAATGTAATTATAAGAGTAAGGTATAAAAAAGGGGCTGTTCCATATGGAGCAGCCCCTTTTTTTATAAATGAATAATGAATGTGCATGCATAGTTGATATAACCTAAAAATCCCTATTTTTACCTATAGCCTAAAAGTAACTACACTTGCCAGTACCAACTCCCATACTTCAAATACAGGATTTAGAAACAACATTCTCCACACGCCACGGCATTGTCAAAGCTGTGGACAATATTTCTTTTGAGATACATGCCGGCGAGACAGTGGCTATTGTAGGAGAGTCTGGATCGGGTAAATCGGTTACGGCACTTTCGGTGATGCGGCTGATAAATACACCTCCGGGGAGGATAGCAGGAGGGATAGCTATATTTCGGTCGGAGAAGTTTGGAGAGGTAGATCTGTTTCAGCTACCAGAGAAGCAGATGCAACAGATACGCGGCAACGAAATAAGTATGATATTTCAGGAGCCAATGTCGTCGCTTAACCCGGTTTATACTTGTGGAATACAGGTGGCGGAGGTTTTGCTGCTGCACACTAATCTCACCGAAAAAGTTGCCAAGGAACACACTATTGCACTTTTTGAGAAGGCAAAGCTCCCGCGGCCTGCTAAAATTTTCGATGCTTATCCACATGAAATCTCGGGTGGTCAGAAGCAGCGTGTGATGATTGCCATGGCCATGGCCTGTGAACCAAGTATACTTATCGCCGACGAACCAACCACTGCCCTGGATGTAACAGTACAGGCACGTATGCTGCAGTTGATTGACGAAATGCGTGTGAAAGAGAACACTGCCGTACTCTTCATTACCCATGACCTAGGCGTAGTGGCCGAGATAGCTGACCGTATACTTGTGATGTACAAAGGTAAGCTGGTAGAGCAGGGCAAAGTGATGGATATCTTTACCAATCCGCAACACCCCTATACCAAAGGCTTGCTTGCCTGCCGTCCTACGTTGTCTGCCAAACCACAGGGTATACTTCCAACAGTATCGGATTTTCTGCAGGAGGATGAATACGGCAACATTACTGAACGAAAAAAAGAGGTATACGCACCCTCTCTGGCAGATGTGGTGAATGAATACGTTGGCACTGTAGCAAACATCAAATACCAACAGGAAAGCAAGCAGAAGCCACCGCTGCTGCAGGTGGAAAACCTGAAAGTATACTTCCCGATAAAGAAAGGCCTTTTTGGCCGCACCACCGACTATGTAAAGGCTGTGGATGGTGTCAGTTTTAAAGTAAAGCCTGGCGAGACAATCGGTTTAGTGGGCGAATCTGGTTGTGGAAAAACCACTTTGGGCCGTACGCTGCTAAGGCTGATAGAGCCCACAGAAGGGCGCATAATTTTCAATGGCCATGACATAGCCCAGCTTAGCTCCGAGGAACTCCGCAAAAGCCGCCGCGATTTTCAGATGATCTTCCAGGACCCCTATGCTTCGCTTAACCCGATGCATACAGTTGGTGAGGCCATTATGGAGCCGATGCATGTGCATAAACTATACGCTAACGACAAAGAACGCAAAGCCAAAGCAATGGAACTGCTTGAAAAGGTGGGGCTTATGCCGGAGCACTTTCAGCGTTATCCACATGAATTTTCGGGTGGCCAGCGGCAGCGCATCTGCATTGCCCGTGCCTTAGCCTTGCAACCAAAGTGCATCATCTGCGACGAATCCGTTTCCGCCCTCGATGTGTCAGTGCAGGCGCAGGTGCTTAACCTTCTTAACAAGTTAAAGCAGGAATTTCATATCACCTATATATTCATCACCCACGATCTGTCTGTAGCCAAGTATATGTCTGATCGAATCCTGGTGATGAACAAAGGTAGGATTGTAGAAAGTGGAACACCGGAGCAGCTTTACCGCCACCCGCAGCAGGAGTACACCCGCACCCTCATCAATGCTATTCCGAAAGGCGAGCCGGAGGATATTTTGAAAGCTCAGGAAAGACGGGTAGCGATGCGAAACGGGGTGTTGTAGTTTTTCGGCAGTGTAGGTTAAAATCACTTTAGCTCAACTCAATCATCTCCGAAGTACAAGAAAGGTAACTTTCTTCCTTTGCAGTACAGCTACCAGATGCTAACCTGTATATAATCCTCCAAAACCCATCATATATAGGAAAATCTATATAAATTGAGGTCAATTAATAGCAACCTTTAGCCAAAGCGCCTTATATGGCGTATAGTAGTTTTAAACTATTTAAGTTAAAGATTGTAAATGGAAGCGGCAGCTGGTTTGGCTGCCCCCATATTGACGAAGAATACATGAAAGGTAAAAGCACCAGTAAAAGAGGCGGCAGAGACAAAGAGGGCCGCAGCGAAAGAGACAGCTCCCGCAGAGGAGAAGGATCTTCAAAGAGAGGTTCATCATCAAATAGCGAATCATCATCACGACGTGATTCATCATCCAGAAGAGACAAAAACCGCGATAGAGAGCGCAGATCAGCTAAAACCATTGTGTTGGAGTCTTTCTCCAATAACCCTGATGTAGCCTTTACAATGCGCCAGATCTACCGCAGACTAGGGGTTGTAGATAAAAAGGGACGTGAGACGGTTACAGATTGCCTGAAAGCACTTACTCGCGAAAACAAGCTGTTGCTGATCGATGGCGATAAGTACCAACTAAACCTGCGCGTGAACATCATCACAGGGCGCGTAGACCTTGCCAATAACAAGTATGCCTACATTGTGTCGGAAGATACAGACGAGGATGTACGCGTGTTCAGAGAGCACCTGAAGTATGCCATGGACGGTGACTTGGTAAAAGTAGAAGTGCTGCCAACCATGCAAAGCGGACGTGCCGAAGGTATAGTGGTAGAAGTTCTGGAGCGCTCGCGCACCGAGTTGGTGGGCATTATGCAGTTGTCTAAAAACTTCGGCTTTGTAGTGCCTGACTTCAAGAAGTTATACTTCGACATATTTGTAGGAGAGCGTGGACTGAACGGTGCCGAAGACGGTGACAAAGTGCTGGTGAAGATTGTGGAGTGGCCAAAAGATCCGGGTAAGAATCCGACAGGGGAAGTGATTCGTGTGTTTGGTCCGGCAGGTGAGCACGAGGCAGAGATTCACTCTATTATGGCTGAGTTTGGCTTGCCGTTCGAGTTTCCGGAGTCTGTAGAAGAAGAAGCAGACAAGATATCTGAAAAGATAAACGCTGCTGAGATTGCCAAGCGCCGCGACTTTAGAGACGTTACTACTTTTACCATTGACCCGGTAGACGCCAAAGACTTTGACGATGCCCTGTCGATACAAAAGCTGGAGAACGGCAACTGGGAAATAGGGGTACACATTGCCGACGTAACGCATTATGTGCATACCAAAAGCCTGCTGGAGAAAGAAGCTTTCCACAGAGCCACTTCCGTGTATCTTGTGGATAGAACCATTCCAATGTTGCCTGAACGCCTTTCTAACGGCCTTTGCTCACTCAGGCCAAACGAAGAAAAGCTAACTTTCTCGGCTGTGTTTGAACTGGACGATAACGGTAAACTCTACAACGAGTGGTTTGGGCGCACCGTAATTTATTCTGATAGAAGATTTGCCTACGAAGAGGCTCAGGAGCGCATCGAAACTGGTGAAGGCGACTTTGCAGAAGAGATAAACATCCTGAACAGCATCGCTAAAAAGCTGCAGGCAAAACGCTTCCAGAACGGAGCCATCAGCTTTGAGACAGTAGAGGTGAAGTTTAAGTTAGATGAAAATGGAAAGCCGCTTTCAGTTTATGTGAAGGAGCGTAAAGATGCCCATAAACTGATAGAGGAGTTCATGCTTTTGGCTAACAAAAAAGTAGCCGAATATGTGTATAACCTGGGCAAAGGCAAGCGCCGCCCTACTATGGTTTACCGTACCCACGGTGCCCCGGACCCGGACAAGCTAAGCACCTTCTCGCTGTTTGCCCGCAAGTTCGGCTATAAAGTAGACCCGGAAGGCGACATCTCGAAAGAACTAAACAACCTGACAGAGGAAGTAGAAGGCAAGCCGGAGCAAAGCGTGTTGCAGAATCTGGCCATCAGAACAATGGCGAAGGCAAAGTATAGCACCGAGCCGGAAGGTCACTTTGGTCTGGCCTTTGCGCATTACTCACACTTTACCTCACCAATCCGCCGTTATCCTGATATGATGGCGCATCGCCTGCTGCAGCACTACCTCGATGGTGGACAGTCTACAGAGAAGGAAGAGTATGAGCAGCGTTGCCAGCACTCATCTGAAATGGAAAAACGTGCAGCCGATGCCGAACGCGCCTCTATCAAGTATAAGCAGGTAGAGTTTATGAAGGATACTATTGGCAACGAATATAAAGGAATAGTGTCAGGTGTGACAGAATGGGGTATATTTGTGGAGATCGAAGAGAACAAATGCGAAGGCATGGTGCGTCTGTCTGACCTGAACGACGATTACTATGAACTGGACGCAAACAACTACCGCATCATTGGCCGACAGACGAAGCGCATTATTTCGTTTGGCGACGAGGTGCTGGTAGAGGTGAAAAGCGCCAACCTCGCTGACCGTACCATCGATCTTGAACTGGTAAAAACATTAAAAACACATTAAACACCCTGTGGATATTAACATCCTTTCAGAAAAGATACATTATACTTTATCCACGTTGCGCTACGGCGAAAACCCGTCAGAGCTATATGAACCTATCCGGTACATTATGGCGCTGGGGGGCAAGCGCATCCGTCCGTTGCTGGTGCTTTTAGCAGCCAAAATGTACGATAGCGATATCGAGAAGGCACTTTTGCCTGCTGCGGCAGTAGAGGTTTTCCACAACTTTACGCTGATGCACGACGACATTATGGACAAAGCCCCTCTGCGCCGTGGACAGCAAACCGTGCACGAAAAATGGAACGCCAACACGGCCATACTTAGCGGAGACGTAATGTTGGTGCGGGCCTACGAGTTGCTGTTACACGTGGAGCAGGATAAGCTGGCAAAAGTTCTCAGGCTGTTTAGTAATACCGCCGCTGAAGTTTGCGAAGGCCAGCAACTGGACATGAATTTCGAGAACCGCACGCAGGTAAGTATACAGGAGTACATCCAAATGATCACGCTGAAAACAGCGGTGCTGCTGGGTTTTAGCCTGGAGTTGGGTGCTGTACTTCAGGGTGCACCTGATGAAGACGCCGAGCACTTGAGGCTGTTTGGTAACAATGTTGGAATTGCCTTCCAGTTGCGCGACGACTTGTTGGATGTGTATGGCGATAAAGACAAATTTGGCAAGCAGGTAGGCGGTGATATCCTTTCCGATAAGAAAACATTCCTGATGCTGACGGCGCTGGAACAGGCAGATGAACAGCAGCGGCAAATCATTATTAACTGGCGCGATAAAACCGACGAATGTATCGCTTCAGATAAGGTACAGGCCATTACTGCAGTATACGATCAACTGCACATCCGTCACCAAACGGAACAGCAAATTGATTTATACTTCCAAAAGGCGCTGCACCATTTAGATGCCATTGCCTTGCCCGAAGAGAATAAAGCTACTCTGCGCGGCCTGGCCATGCAGCTAATGGAGCGGGAGCATTAATTAACCGGAGATTAAAGGGAGTAAAGTTGATTTTAAGGATCTTAAATCATGCTTAATCAATTGTAGTTCCTCTTCATTCATAATTATTAATTCGTAATTTATAATTCGCCCATGAGCGTTACCATTATACTTATCATCATCACGGTTGGCATTTCGCTTTATGCGTGGCAGAATGAGAGCCTGATGCACAAGTGGATTTTTCAGCCTTACGCTGTGCAGCGCGATAACTCGTGGTACCGCTTTATTACCTCCGGCTTTCTCCATGCCGATTTCACGCACCTGTTCTTTAACATGTTCACCTTCTACTTTTTTGGAGGCGCCGTAGAGTATACTTTTGAGGCACTTTTCGGACCTACAACGGGTATACTGGTGTACCTGCTGGTTTACTTGGGAGGCATTATTGTTTCAGATATTCCTACGTTCTTTAAGCATCGCAACGACTCGCCATACCGCGCATTAGGAGCATCAGGCGGAGTGGCTTCTGTGGTATTCTCCAGCATCCTTTTTTATCCAACACAGGATATTTGCCTGTATGCTGTACTTTGTATTCCCGGTTTTATACTTGGCATACTTTACCTGATGTACTCATACTTTTCTGGTAAGAAGATGGGAGATAACATAAACCACGATGCGCACTTTTACGGAGCGGTTTACGGGTTTATACTTAGTCTGGTGTTGGTGCCGCAATCGCTGCCAAACTTCTTCTCCGAAATTGCCGGGTGGCGTATGTTTTAGAGGGCGTCAGCAAAAATACATCTCTTGTTATATGGCTGTTGGCTAACAGGTTGCGTATAAGGGCTAGAAACAAGCTCTAGTACCCGTGAAAGCCAAACCCTATAAAATCGCCCTTAAGTTTTTTGCTATTATAGCTGTACTTCATCTGTCTGCGCTGCAGGTGCTGGCCCAACAGTCGGCAGTTGTACCACAGGAGCGGGCATCTATGCTGCAGTATATTGTAGAAACAAAGCCAGCCTTAGGTGATCTAATCGCGAAGGCAGGACTGGCGCCGACGTTATCTGGCGATGCTGTTTATACATTCTTGGTGCCGTCTAATGGGGAGATCAGTAAACTTCAAAACGAACCGGCGCAACGCATTAGAACAGTCTTATCTGGCCATATATTAAAAGGAAAATACCTGGAAAGCGACCTTAAGGATGGTGCTACTATTGAGACACTAGCCGGAACCAAACTGACCGTTTGCCGCAAGAAGGATTATACCTTAGTAAACGGTGTCCGAATAGAGGCTGCGAATACCGAAGTTAAGAACGGAGTTATCCATAATCTTTCCGGAGCTGTTAAAATATAACACCTGATATAGCTGTAAATCCTGTAATAAACACCGGTAAGTAGAATTTGTACTTCTTAAAGTGAAAGGCATAAGTGATATACTTGCGTATACCTTAGGGCGCCTATGTCAAACATACAAGAACATGCCAACCTTAAATCTCCAATAGCTGTTGCCAAAACAGACTGTTACGAACTGCTGTACCGCGAAGATTTCAACAGAATTTATTTTAAGATCATCGGCTTTTGGAAAAACGCCGGAGTTGTGCCTGATATAACAAAAGATCTTGATAAAGCCTTAGAACTAACTGCTGCCGGATTTAGCCTCTTAGCAGATATGTCTGGTATGGTTACCCATCCACAGGAACTTAATGAGTTGCATACACAGCTACAGAAAAGACTCTTAACTGCTGGGCTTGCATATGGTGCATACATCGAGTCAACAGACAAGATTGCCAATTTTCAACTTGAGCAAACCATTCAAACCAGCCAAATCAACCTAAAGCCTTTTAAGTCTCATCTGGAGGCAGAAGAATGGCTTAGAAACATAACTGCCTTATAGTTTTTGTAAAATAGCTCAAAAAAGTATAGCTTTTCTGTAGAACAGCCGTATGCCTGCATAATAAATTACTGTATGCATCATGCAGCTTATTTCTTAACCTAAGCATTGTACGGCTTTTCTGCCCCATAACAATTGCCTGATACTGCACCTATGACCTATGAAATTGCCATAGTGTTGGGTATTATCACGTTTGCAGTTATACTCTTCGTAACTGAGCGTCTGTCTATTGATACGGTAGCCATACTTACCATGGTGCTGTTTATGATAACGGGCATTCTTACGCCTACTGAAGGCTTGGCTGGCTTTAGCAATCCTGCCACACTAACTGTGGCAGCCATGTTTGTGATCAGCTCATCCATTTTTAAGTCCGGTGCTTTAAGTAGCGTTGGCGTTGGTCTTACCCGCATTGGGCGCAAAAACTATCTTCTCTGCCTCCTCTCTGTCATGCTGATAGCAGGCAGCCTGTCGGCCTTTATTAACGACACGGCTGTTGTGGCTCTTCTTATGCCAGTTGTTATTCAGGTGAGCTATGATATTAAGGTAAGCCCTGCCAAATTACTTATTCCCTTATCATTTGGTGCCCTGCTGGGCGGTGTATGCACCCTTATTGGGACTTCTACTAATATACTGGTTAGCGGTATTGCCGAAACACAGGGCGAGGCGCCCCTGCAGATGTTTGAGTTCACAAAGGCCGGTCTGTGCTTTCTAGTGGTTGGTGTAGCTTACATGTTTTTGATAGGCCGGCACTTGTTACCAAGTAGGGTAGTAGCCAAAGACCTTTCAGAAACATTTAACTTAGGCGATTATGTAACTGAGATCGTGATTTTGCCGGAGTCGCCGGCGGTAGGTATATCTATCGAGAAAGCTAAGATGGTGAGGGACCTGGATATTGAGGTAATGCAGGTAACAAGGGATAAGGAAAAGATTCAGGTGTTCCCGTCGCTTATACTTCATGCCAACGACATACTTAAAGTGCGCTGTAATGTAGATGAGCTAAAGTTGCTGAAGGAAGAGAAAGGCATCCTGCTCAAATCGGAACGAAAGTTTAAAGACCGCGACCTGCGCCTGAACGACAGTAAATTCTACGAAGCTGTTGTTCCGCCCAATTCTTACCTGGAGGGTAAATCTTTGAAGCAGCTTGACTTCAGGACCTATAACCACGGAGCCTCCGTGTTAGCTATCCGCCACAGGAACGAGATTTTACACGAGAAGCTAACGCATGTAAAGCTATCTGCCGGAGATGTGCTTTTAATTGCTGCCAACGAGTTTCAGGCAAATAAATTACGCCAGAACGATGATCTGCTGCTTATCTCGCAAACAGAGCATAGCCACTACAATTACAGCAAAATCATACCGGTGCTGATCATAAGTATACTTGTGGTTGCCACGGCAGCAACGGGTGTAACATCTATCGTGTTAAGTGCCCTCACCGGAGTTGTTTTGCTGATCCTCTTTAAGTGTATCCGGATAGATGAAGTATACAAAGCCATAGATTGGAAAGTGATCTTTATGCTGGCTGGTGTGCTATCGATGGGTGCCGCGCTTGAGAAAACGGGGGCAGCAAAATTGTTGGCCGATTATTTAATTTTTGGAGTGGGGGAGTATGGGCCGCACGCGCTGCTGTCTGTTATTTTCTTTATCACCTTTATGGCCACAAACTTTATGTCTAACAACGCTACTGCTGCTTTGCTGGCACCTATTGCCATTGTTACCGCGCACGAGTTAGGCCTTAATGCCAGGCCCTTTATTATGGCTGTCGCCTATGCGGCCTCGCTTAGCTTTATGACTCCCATGGGCTACCAGACCAACACCATGATCTACGGCCCGGGCAATTACCGCTTCTCCGATTACTTAAAAGTAGGAACACCGCTCAACATTCTTTTCTGGGCGCTGGCCTCACTTATAATACCGTTTTTCTTCCCGTTTTAAACTATGTTCCACGTGAATAATGAGTGAATGAGTGATTGAGCGAATACTTAATGTCATCTCGAACACAGTGAGAAATCTAAATAGAATTCAAAAGAGATCTCTCACTGTGTTCGAGATGACAGCCTGATACTATTCACATAATCACTCATCCACTCATTCCAAATTACAGATATCCTCTAGCCTGCAGGTTAAACAGCTCGGCATACTTGCCGTTTTGTGCCAACAGCTCTTCATGTGAGCCTAGTTCTTTTAGCTGCCCCTGTTCCAGGAAAAGAATTCTGTCGGCCATGCGTACTGTAGAAAAGCGGTGGGAGATGAGCACAGCGGTTTTACCTGCTATCAGTTCAGAAAACCGCACGAATACCTCGTGTTCGGCACGGGCATCCAGGGCAGAGGTGGGCTCATCAAGTATGAGCAACTGAGCATCGCGCATATAAGCACGGGCCAGGGCTACCTTCTGCCACTCACCACCCGATAGCTCCACACCTTTGTTAAAACGCTTGCCCAACACTTGGTCATACTTGTCGGGAAGGCGCTGAATTACAGGGTCGGCCAGGCTTTTGTAGGCAGAGTTCTGGATGCGATCATGGTCTTGTATATTGCTGATCTGGCCGATGGCAATGTTATCTGAGGCCGTCATCTGGAAACGCACATAGTCCTGGAAGATGATGCCTACCTGGTGGCGCAGATCGTTCAGGTCATACTCGCGTAGGTCTACCCCATCTAAAAGTATGCGGCCTTCGGTAGGTTCGTAAAGCCTTGCCAGCAATTTAACCAAGGTAGTTTTGCCGGCACCATTCTCGCCTACCAAAGCCAGTTTCTCGCCAGCCCTTAAGTGGAATGACAAGTGCCGTACGGCCCATTTCTCACTGTTGTGGTACTTAAACCCGACATCCTCGAACGTAAAACCCTGCTGGATTGGCCGTGGCACCTGCAAGGGGTTAACAGGAGGGGTAATCTGCGGCTTCAGTTCCAGAAAGTCGAACAGGTCCTGCAAGTATAAAGCACTTTCTGCTATTTGGGAGAAACGAGTCATGATGCCTTGCAGCAGCCCCCGCATGCTGCTAAAAGAGCCCGCCAGGAAAGTGAGCGTACCCACTGTAATGGCCCCAGCCACTGTTTGTGCAAGTATAAACACATAAGCCCCATAATAAGCCAGCGTACCTATGGCAGAAAGCATGCTTCCCCATACCGCGCGCCGTACAATCAGGCTTCGGTTAAGGCTGTAGTAGCGATCGGAGAGTTGCTTAAAACGGCTGGCTAAGAAACCAGACAGGTTAAAGGTTTTGATCTCTTTGGCAGTTTCGTCGGAGGCGCCTATGTATCGCAGGTAGTCCAGCTCACGGCGCTCCGGCGTCCAGGAGCGGGAGAGAGAGTAGGTACGTTCATTAAAATGCGTTTCGCCCAGAAACGAAGGAATTACAGCCACTAAAAGTATAAGTATAAGCCAGGGGTTAAAAGCTATCAAACCTACCGCCAGAAAGCCAATAGTAACAATATCCTGCACCTGCGACAGCACCTGAGACATCAGCACCACCCGTGTTACCGTCTGCCGCCGTGCCCGCTCCAGCTTATCGTAAAAAGTAGCGTCTTCAAACTGCGCTAAGTCTAGCCTCGCGGCATGCTCTATCAGGGCTATAGAAGTTTTGTTGGAGAACAGGTCACCCAGCAGGCTATCGAGTAGTGTAATGCCGCGGTTAATGATATCTGAAAGTACAGCCAGCCCCAACTCCAGTGCTACCAGTATCCATAAATAAGAGAGGTCGCGTTCGCCTACCACATCTATTAGCCTGATAACCTCATCTATAATCAGTTTGCCTACATACAACATAGCCAGCGGCAACGAGGCTTTAACCAGTCGCAACAGCAGGTTGCCGATGGTCATTCTTTTGCTCGTTTCCCAGATCAGCTTAAAGAACTTAGGCAGGTTCTTCAATGCTCCCACCTGTTCTTTAAAACTCTTTTTGTCGCTCGTTGCTGTAGTTTCCGATCTTGCTCCTTTACGCTCTTTACTCATACTTATAATTAAACGCCGCTGCAGCTGCTTTGGCTATACCTATACCGCCAAGTATGGATTATGTTTTATTTCAGGTGAAACCGTGAAACGCATAACACAGGTTTTATAAAAAATAGTAAATTAGCCTGCTAAAACACACGCAATTATAAGAAAACAACTTACAATGAGATTACTTTTTACGCTTGCTGTAACAATGCTTTTGTCGATTGTAGCACCAGGTAACGTGATGGCGCAAGTAAAACACGTGATGTACTATGACAAAGACATGGTGCAGGTGAACAGCAAAGAAGAGGCACATTTTGTAGAGCTGATAGAGCGCGAAACTGATAAAGATTTAAACGGCACCATCAGCTTATACAAAGCCTCTGCCGACTCCGCAACATTGATTAAAAAAGGGTATTATAACGCTGTGTTTCACCCACGGAAGGTGCAAGGGCAGCTGATTACATACTATCCGAACGGAAAAAGAAAAGGCGTGCAGACGTACGAGGACGGTATTTTACATGGCCTTGATATAGAATGGCATGAAAACGACAGCTTAAGGCAAAGCATTGGCTACGAAAAAGGCAAGTATAACGGGGAGCTTAAGACATACTATAAAAGCGGAAAGCTGAAGCGGGAAGAGCTATACAAGAATGGGGAGCAGCAATATGGCAAATGCTACGCCGAGGATGGATCTGAAGTAGCCTTTGTTCCATATCGGGAGATGCCTGTGTTCAGGGGTGGTGAACGAGCCATGCTGCAATACCTGGGGCAAAATATCCGTTATCCTGCCTCCAGCCAGCGCAACAGAGAAAGCGGTGTGGTGGTGATAAATTTTACAGTGAATAAACACGGTGGTATAAACAACCCACGGGTAATCAGGAGCATAAGCAGAGATCTGGACAAAGAAGCTTTGCGCGTGGTAAGCGGAATGTCCGGCTGGACGCCAGGCACTTTTGAGGGAGAAAAGGTAGATGTGCTTTACACGCTGCCAGTTAGGTTCACGATCAGGTAACAGATATGGCAACTGCTTTGAATATACTTGGCAGGTTAACGGCTGTGCTGCTGCTCTTTTGCGTTTCAGTGTCTGCCTTTGCTCAAGGCCAAAGTATAAAGTACCTGAGCAAAAGTAAAAAGAGAGAGGTGCCGGTTGCTGAGGCACATTATTTTGAAGTAGAGGAAAAGAACGGCACAACAGGGGGCACCCGAACATGCTTTTTGCTGGCAGACAGTTCTAAGGTAAGCCTGTTTACTTTCAGTAACCTGAAAGGGGGAGTATACGGGCAGGGCGTACTGGATGGCCCATGCTATGAGTGGCACGAGAACGGGAAGCTTAAAACAGAAGCAACTTATGTAAAAGATGAGTTGCAGGGTGAGTACAAAAGCTGGTACGAGAGTGGTGCATTACACTACACCAAACACTACAGAAACTATAAACTGGAGGATACACTAACAGCATATTACGAATCTGGTAAATTGCGCCGGATAGAAGTGTATGCCGATAACAGGCTGGTTTCAGGAAAGCTTTACGATGAGTCTGGAAACGAATTAAAGTTCTTTCCGATGGAACAGATGCCCAGGTTTCCGGGAGGAGAGCAGCGGTTAATGAAGCTGATCTCGCGTGATCTTAAATATCCTGAATCTGCCAAGAAAAGAGAAGTTGGAGGAGTGGTGATCGTTTCATTTGTGGTTCAGGAAGATGGTTTGGTTGGAGATGTAGAAGTTGTTGCAAGCGTAGACCCGGAACTGGATGCAGAGGCAGTACGGGTTATCAGGACCTTACCCAATTGGGAACCGGGCTTAGTGGAGGGTAAACCAACAGCGCTGTCGTTTACTTTACCGCTGCGATTTGTAGCGAATAAAAAATGGTAAAATTTTATCTTACTATACTATGACTATGAAAAAACACGTGTTTGCCTTTCTTTTCTGCTGCAGCCTAGCCTATGCTTCTGTAGCTCAAACCACCGTGCCCCAGGCCGATGTAGCTACTGTAGAGGCCATCGTAAATGCAGGATTAAAAATTATCTCGGGCCCAAAAGACCAGCCGCGCGACATGGAGAAGTTCAAGGCGCTGTTTCTGCCGAATGCGCAGCTGGGAGGAGTATTCTTTAAAGGCGACAGCAGTTTTGTGCGCATTACCACAGTAGAAAACTTTGCAGATAAGAACGGGCCAGCCTATGCTAAAATGGGCTTCTATGAAAACCAGATCAGCCTGAAAGTAGAACAGTTCGGCAACATTGCAACCGCCTTTCAGGCCTACGAAACACGCTACGGCAAAGACGGCAAAGTAGAAGACCGCGGCATCAACACATACCAGTTGGTGTATGACAAAGGCCGCTGGTGGATAGCCAGTTTACTGTTCACGCCTGAAAACCAGAAAAACCAGCTTCCTAAAAAGTATCTGAAATAGTCAGTTTGCAGTAGACGAAGTATGACCAGGTATTTACTGTACTTCCTGACGGGATTTGCACATGCCCTTGTAATATTAATTTACAGAGGCTACATGGGCATAGAGCCTACAATTTATTCTAATATAGCCTTGGTTAGCGGTATGGTGCTTTTCGGTATCGTATCGTGGCTGAAAATGTACCTGGAGCGGATCGGCGCTATCATGGCTTTGCTTTGTGTGCTTGCCATAGTACCCTGGACCATAGATGCTGGCCGTAAAGTGCTGGCATATGATGCTTTTCTCAGTGGTGTGTTGCTGATAGTGCAGGGTGTGCTGCTTTTCTTTTTGCTGGCCACATTTGCTACAAGTATGCGCTACGTGCTAAGCAGGGGCTCCTGGTTAACGGGCACCTCTACACCCGGACCTGTGGGCAAGATAATTTTCTCAGCCATTCCCATTGCTATCATTGTAACATGGCTGCTGATCATGGGTAAGGTGCAGTAATCCTGAAGTATAACCTATACAAAGCAGCAGCGCCCGGCCAAAGGTCGGGCGCTGCTGCTATATGTCTAACTTAAAATTTTGAGAGGTATACCCCTCTATATTAATGAGAAAAGCCCTGCCGAAAACGACGGGGCTTTTTCTCACCTTAAAACAAACTAAACTAATCTAAACTTTAACTAACCTTATCTTTAGTAATCTAACCTCTTATCTATGTCTGCGGCCGGTTTTTTATACTTTAGCCGGCTATCTTGGCAGAGCGAAAAGTCTGGTTTCGGAAAAAATGTTATCTAATACTTGCAAGTATAAAAACTTGTTTATATATTAGCTTTCCGCAATACCGTCCCTCTCAATTCGGGTGCAAAATTAGTAGTTTGTTTTCTTCTTCCAAAGAAAGCCTGAAAAATATTTTAATATTTTTTCGGATCCCCTCTTTCTGAATGCTTAAGTGATTGATAATCAGGTGATGGGTGTAAAAAAAATTTCATAAATTTTTTTGCAGATTCCCTCCCTCAAGTATAAAAACAGGCATTTAACATAGGACTTATGTGCGACACCATGTGTTACCAAATGCCAAAGTCACTAAAATAAAAAAGCTAAGCCCGATACATTGTATCTAAAGGCTTAGCTTTTTCAGTAAAATACGATTTTTTGCTGCTAAATCATCGCTACAGTTTTGTTATCGATCTGCATGCCGTAAGTTTTTTTGTAGTGCACTTTTCGCTCAAGCGCAGCAATTACAGGCTCAGAGAAATCCACGCCTTCCAGTTCGCTTGCTGTAGGCAGAGCCCCAGGACTAAAAACATTTATCTCCATCAGCTTATCACCTACAATATCCAGCCCAACTAAAAACATACCGTCCTGTATCAGTTTTGGTTTTACAAGCTCTACAAGGTCCAGCATGCGCTGGTCTACTTTGGCAGCTACCGCTGAGCCACCTGCATGTATATTGCTCCGGATATCGTCTGGGCTGTTTACACGGCGTATGGCGCAGTATTTTCCTTTATGCTGTAATGCCTCGCCGTTCATCACAAACAAGCGTACGTCGCCTTCGGTGGCCTCTGGCAGGTATTCCTGTGCAATAACATAACCATCGCGGCTGATGGCTTCTACGATCTGGTTCAGGTTGGTAGCGTCTTTTTTCTTTACCATAAATACACCCGAACCACCTGAGCCCTGTAAAGGCTTTAAAATGATGTTGTTCTTTTGGTCGTTAAAGAACTGCTTTATTTCTTCTTTATCGCGGGTGATAAGTGTGCGCGGCCTAACTGCCTCCGGAAAGTGCTGGAAATACATTTTGTTTACCGCATCGGATAGCGAAGTTGGGTCGTTGAGCACGATAACACCGTGGCGCATGGCCAGTTGCCCGAAAATAATACCGGCATTCTGCGCCCACGAGCGGCCTTCCGGCTCCGACGAAGGGTCATTTCGCAACATTAGCACATCCAGCTCACGGGCCGTTACTTTAACTCTTTGGGCCTTGTCGCTGTGTATGTAATCGATGTATGTGGATGGAGATTTATACTTGTGGTTTTGATCTGCGCACAAGGCATTGGCTCCCATGTAGCCATCGGGGTAATAAGCCAGGTCGCCAACGCCCATCAGGTATACGGTGTGTCCGGCATTGTGCAGGCGCTGTGCTAAAAATATGGTGGTATAGTTTGCCTTTTCAGTTTCTATGTTGTTTACTACAAATCCTACTGTCATGTGGGTGTCTTTTGATTATTGATGTGGCCGGAAGATCACAGTAAGTTAAATACTGAAATACCGGTTTTTAGTTGTTCCAGCTTCGGTTTTATACTTTCATCTTGCAGGTAACGGGGTTTTAAAGGTACAGGCCGCAGCACTTTGCGGTAAATGAGCTCCTGCACTATAGGTATGTAGTCCTGCCGGATTTTACCGATAAGGAGTGGCTCCAACTCATGCCCCTGCTTCAGGTAATCCAGCAGGTGTACCAGGCCTCTTAAGTATACGGCATCCTTTGTTAAACCTCCGCCACGGTGCACGCGCATGGTCACATCCCAGGCAGTTTCCTCAGTAAAGTTATACTTGTCTTTTAGCCGCCAGAAGTTCTCAACAAAAGAGCTGCCTTTGGTTAAGTGGTGCACAGCCACCACACGTGCTGCCAGTAAGCGCATGCGGTCTTGATCCAGGCCACCTACCAGCCACTCGCTAAGCACAGCCAGCCCTTCCTGCAGTTCTTCGTAGCCAGGGCTGCCTACATACAGCTGGTGCAATGGCTGCGCCTTGCCGTTGTAGTAGGTAAGTATGTGTGTGCCCACTTCATGCTGTATTAATGCTTCTGCTCTGCTGCGTGGTATCTTGGCATCTGTGCCCACGTTCAGCCTTCCCTTCGATACGATCAGCCCCACAATATCGTCCCGCACATCCACACCGGAGTCTACACCTTCGTATTGGCTCCTCAGGAAGGCTATTTCCTGTTCGGCCAGGGCGGCAAATTCAGGTACAGGTATAAGCTCCGCATCAGAGTCGCGGGTTGGTTCGGGAATGGCTGCCAATATTCCCTCTGCCACTTTAAGCAACTGGGCATCTACGCCACCATAAAGCTGCATACTGCTATACAGGAAATCTGGTTTATTACGATCAGAAAGCATGGTGATCATTTTATCCAGCTCATGGCGCTTGTCGCGGAAAAGGTAAGCCAGTGTAGGGTCGTCTACTTTTTCGATCGGGATATTGTACAGGTCACGCTTTAGCTTGTCTGTGTCTACGGGCATTAGCCTGTAGTGGAAGGTGGGTGTTTTATCATACTTGCTTTTCCTGAACTCCTCCCAGGCCTCGTTGTTATTTACCGGCGTTACCAGCAGCAAAAACCTAAACTGATCGCTTATACTTGTCAGCTGTTTGTCAATGCGCCACACCACCCGTTTTACAGCATGCCTGCCCAGCGCCTGGAAATGGAGAGGCTTATGTGTGCTTTGCACCTGCACAAAATCGAAAACGGTTTTCTTGATAGCGTCCGCGATTTTTTGCCGCAGGGTGCGCTGCAGAAGCGGGTACACTTTATCAGTGCCAGTTCTTAAATAAACCGGTTTCAGCTCAACCCCAAGTATAAGTATGGCATGCTTTTTCAGCTCCTCTTCCTGCATCAGGCATAGCGGTTCCTGCAGCAGCTTTTCGTTAGAGGCAGTTTCTACGGTTGTAGATGTGCCACTGACCTTTATACTTGCCAGCTCCTCTTTCAGCACTTTGAGGGTGGCCGGAAGCTGCTTCTCAGGACCAAGTATCTTGAACAAAGGAGCCTGAGAATCCTGTGAAGCCAACAGTTCTATGATCATGAATGCGCCAAATTCATCGGCCATTGCCTTGGCTATACTTTGTACAAGTGGGCGCAGCTCATCTGTACTTTCTTGGCTCGAGATGATATAAGAGGCTGTGGCCTTAACAAAATCAGCGGTAGCGTGGTCTGGCTTTTCTACTGGATGCCGGAACAGTATGAGGAAAGGCAGCGGCCTGTCTATGTATACCAGGCCTCCGTCGGGCAGGCGACGGTGCACCTGCTTGCCGCGCTGCAGGCTTTTGGTTGTTCTCCTTATAAAGCTGTCGGTTATACTTTCTATCATACCTTTCTCTGCTTCTGCGCTACAGTACCCTGCAAACCTGGTGCATGGCTGCCAAAACAGGCTTTGTTGTTTCTTCCAGGGCTTTCTTTATCTCCTGTATCTGTGTGTGGTCAGGTTGTCCGGTCCATTCATCCATAAAGAATTTCTTAAACTCGATGCTCATCACACAGGCGCTGTCGCCGAAGTTGTCGTGTATCCAGCGCATAAAATGGCCGCCTTCAAACTTCACATTCTCGCGCACATCCAGGTGGCGGCCATGGTAGTTATAGTTCTGAAGCGATTGCGTAAAGGCATCTACCACAGGAGCCCACTTCTGACGGTCCATGTTGCCTGTGCCTATGTTTACCTCAGGGTTTTGCTGTGGATCGGCTGCGGGGCCGTTGGCGCCTTCGCGTTTGTGGTTGTAGCTATGCAGGTCGTACACCACAAAGCAGCCATGCCGCTGCTGCATCTCTTTCAGGAGCTGCTTTACATCGGCATAAAACCTGTCATAGTGTGCCAGCGATTCCTCAGCAAACTCATGCGCAAGTTCGTCTTTCCACACGTTCAGTCCCCAGGCATCTTCTGGTTTGCGGTAAATGGCTTTGTTACGAGGGCGGTTCAGGTCCAGTTCAAACCGGGAGTTGTGCCCGATAATCTGGTTATCCGTTATCTCCACCCACTGGTCTGTAAAGGGGTCTTCTTCGCGCAGGCGCTCTTCGGCAGCAAGCGCAAACAGGTTGCTTATGTTGTGGCGCACCTCGTGCCCACTGTGTATGGCGGTGGCAACTAAAGGGCTGTCGCCGCGCTTAATGGTATAATATGTCGAGTCTACTTTTGTGCGTATCATAGCTTTATGTTTGCTTAAGTTTTACCCTTTTAGCTGCCGATAGGTTATTGAGAGAGGTAGAGTAGGGAAGCAAGCAGGCCAGCAGCTATCGTTTTCAGCATGTGCAACTGATGGCACAGGTAAGAATTAACCTCTTAAAGGAAAGATCAATACTATTGATTTCTGGATAACTTATTTACATTTACAAAAACAGAACACGTTGACAGACCCTGATAAAATGAAAATATGCCCGACCTGTGGAGCCACAGTGCCACAGGAAGCAAAGCAGTGCCCGGAGTGTGGTTCGGAATTACCAGTAGAGAACAAGGAATGGTATAAAAACCTGACGCCTACCGAGGTGTTTCTGCTTATATTGGGTAGCATCATGCTGATGATAGCCGTGGTGGCGCTTTGATGTAAAATTTGGTGGCGAAACATTGAAATAAAAGCCTAGTATTTGCACCTTCGAGAATAAAGTATAATTTTAATAATTACATCTGCAACTCAAGGAGAAGAATGAGGGTATAGTGGAGCTAATACAAGCCTTTAAATCAAAATAAGCCGGTATGACAAAAAGTATATTCCCTGCAATTGCTGTTTTCCTTACTGCTATATGCATGCACCTGTTACGCGATAAGCATGTTGAGGTGAATGTTGTGCTCTCGCTTGCGCTGTTATATGCAGTAGGTATGGTGGCAGGCGCAATTCTGAATACCCTCAAAGAAGACCCACTCTCTCTCTGATACTTCCAGAAAACTACATTATCCCTCAATTTTAGACCTGCCTTGCTTACCCAAGAGCATGATTATTATACTTTGTTACTGTTCTACTTAAGGTGGGAATAGTTAATTTGCAGCACTTTTGGCAAAAGCAAAGTATAAACAAAACAAATGAACATCCTGCTACAACCGGTTTTCTTGCTAAGCGTGGTGCTGTTCTGTCTTAATCAGGGGCTTGAACAACTGCAGCTGTACATCTGGCCCTTACACACCCACCTCGACGATTTGCTTTGTCTGCCTGTTGTACTCACGCTTATACTTGCCGCTGAGCGAGTATACTTTCGAAATCCATACTTTGTGCTGCCCAGAACTTATACGATAAGCACTGCACTGCTTTTTAGCCTGGTGTTTGAGCTGCTGCTGCCTGTGTTACATGCTAAGTATACTTCTGATATTTGGGATGTGGCAGCTTACGGAGTAGGGGCAGCGATTTTTGAATTTTGGATAAATGAACCTGCTGCACAAGTAAAGCCAAAAAACGAAACGGCAGGCACCAGCTTGTAGCACCTGCCGCATGAGCATATAAGACAGCCTTATTTCTTAAGCCACTTCAGCGCTTCTTTTACTGTAGCATCCGCTTTGATATTCTCGAAGTTAGCAGAACCGTTAACAGCAACATCTGGTTGTATCTTGCCTTTGTATACTTTTTTGTTCCGGTCAGCATAGTAGGCAGTAGAAACGTTCAGCACAAAATCATCGGTGAGTTGTAGCCAGGCGTTGGAAGTAGTGAGGCCCATACTTGGTTTACCGAAGAAGCGCGTGCTTTGCCGGCCTTTAAACATTACGGCCAGCGTTTCACCGGAACTAGCTGTATGCGGACCAATCAGTACTGCCACTTTTACTTTCTTCTTTACCTCGCAGTTCTTTGTCAGGTCAGTTGGTTTCCAGTCGTCGTAAGCAAAGTTAGCATTGATCATACGCCAGGTGCTGGTTTGTTTATTGTCTGCATCCATAGCGCCGCCCACCATGCCATCGCCTACCAGCGGGCCTATTCCTGTTGCCATTGGGTACATATTGCCACCGGTGTTCACACGCAAGTCCACAATCCAGCCATCTAGGTTGCCGGGGTTTAGCTCACAAAGTTTCTGGCGTACTTTCTCGGCAAATGCTGGTATCTTATCCTGTGGCATGTTCATCTGCGGTATCAGAATGTAGCCATACTTTCCGTCAAGTACCTCGCTGCGTAATTTAAATTCCCCTTTCATTACACGCTCTGTTAGTTGCTTCGACTGCTCGTCCTGCGGCAGGAGTGCCATAGGGTCCAGAATACTGACCTGCATGTTTTTGTAGTAAATAACGCTGTGCTGATCGTTTAGGGAGGCGAAGACAGAGGCAAACACCGGCTTCAGTTCCTTAACTGTTTTAGCGTTGGCAGTTTGGTGATGGAGGTCCTGGCGCAGCTTTTGCCAATCCACCTGGTGTTTGTAGAGCGACTGCTGGCTCATAACAGTCAGTACAGTATCCAGGTAAAAGCGAAGACTGTCTTTAATAACGGGCTTTTGGGCAAAGCCAGAGCCAATAGCTGTAAAGAATGCTAAGAGCAGTAACGGTAATTTTTTCATAGTTGTAAGGTTGTAGATCTAATATCGGTGCTGCAAAGTTAATACTTTAACAATCAGGAAGTAAGCCAGGAGGGGTAGCAAGCGCTATAAATTAGATGAAAAGGAGTTTAATTATGACTAAAAGGCTGTTTGCCTGTACATACAAGTTGTGTTAGAAGTTAATAGGTTAATTCACCTTAAAGTATGGCAACACGCCTGCTGTTGCAGAAGATACTGCATCATTATGCCACAGCTTTAAATAATTTTTTAACCCTCAAGCAACCTTTCCTCTAAACATGCATCTTTAGTTCGAAAGCAGTCAGGAAAGACTTGCAGAACAAAACGATAATCATACAACTATGAAGATGCAGAAATTTTACACGACTTCCCTTAGCTTAGTAATGGTGCTTATGTTGGTAACTATGCCGCTAATGGCACAGCAACTGAAAGGTAACGGCAACATCCAAACTCAAGACAGAAATGTATCTGGTTTTACCGGCATAGATGTAAGCGGTGGCTTTTATGTTGAAATTACACAAGGTAGCAACGAAAGCCTGAAGCTAGAGGCCGACGAAAACCTGCTCAGCAACATAAAAACAGAAGTTAGAAACGGTGTGTTGCACATTTACAACGATAAAAGCCTCTCTAACTCAAAAGGAATGAAAGCTTACATAACAGTAAAAGAACTAAACAAGGTTGATATAAGCGGCGGCGTTAAAGTAGTAGGCAACTCGACTTTTAAAACCAATACCATGAAACTGGACATGAGCGGAGGTTCTAAAGTAGTGCTGGCAATAGAGGCAAAGGAGTTAAGAGCTGATATGAGCGGCGCCAGCAAAGTAGAACTTAAAGGCAAGGCTGATAACCTGGTAATGGAAATGTCGGGTGCATCTAGTGTAGATGCTGCTGACTTTCAGGCAAAAGATGTAAAGATAGGAGCCAGCGGTGCCAGCAAGGTAAAAGTACACGCTGATAAAACCCTGCACATTGATGCTTCTGGTGCTTCGTCGGTATACTATAAAGGCTCGCCAAGTATAACTTCCGAGACATCGGCGGCGGCCAGAATTTCAAGATTGTAAAAGAGAATACAACCACATATCCTGAAAAAAGCAGCTCTATTTTAGGGCTGCTTTTTTGTTCGTATCATTGGTGAACGGTAAGGAAAAGTATAGCTTTAAATGAAAAAACTCCTTTCGATACTTCTTATACTTATTTGTCTGGATTCTTTTGGCCAGGGCAGCCAGGCTTTTGAGTTTAACAGGATCTACTCCTATGCTCTGCAGGAGGATGTGCAGAAAATACTCTCTGTTTTGGACACAATACCTGACCAGTCGCTTACGGAGGAGCAAAAAGACATCAAAGGAAGGTACCTGCAGCGCTTTAGGAACCAGAACGAGTCAATGGACTGCAATACCGATGATCCTATGCTCAGGAGCCTGCTGAAGCTGTACCAAATATATTGGAGGAATGCCCTGCTAGATAAGCAGCAGCTAAAAAAGTATGATGAACAGCTAAAAGACAGTATTGCTACTTTCTTAATTGCCCACAACTACAAATCCGACACATTAACGCGTCCGGAAATAGCCGCCAGCTTTGGGCAGCACCTAAAACGTTACCTGGCTAATAGTGGGTACTTTTCTGCAACCGGTAAAACCGGCAATCTGTTCGACCTGTTCGTTTGGTCCAAAGAAGATACGGTGACTTATAACGTTAAGCTACCCGAGACAGAAGTAAAAACCACAGTCGTCTTTTTAGAGAACCCTGTTACCATGGGGTGGGAAGAATATGCCACCTTTGGCAAGTATTACCCGGGAGGTTGGGCTACTAAGGAGCAATTGTACAGCGTAGACAAAGCCTACGACAAGAACAGCGAGAACTTTAAGGTTAGCTACCTTGCACACGAAGCACAGCACTTTGCAGATTACAAGACCTACCCGAATTTAACCGGCGTAGATCTGGAGTACAGGGCAAAGCTAACCGAGTTAATTTTAGCAGAAGAAACGCTCCATAAACTATTAACGACTTTTATCAGTAATGCCAGCAGCGAGGGCAGGAACTCCCATGCATTTGCTAACTATGCTGTAATACGGGATCTCTCCAAAGCTATCTATAAACAAGACTTTGTTTCTGATGTACAGCAATGGAAACAGGTTGAGCCGGATAAGATCAGGAAGAAAAGTAAAAGACTGTTAAAGCAGCACTCGAAATCACTAAAGAAAGCAGGCGCAGACACCGTAACAGAGTTTATCTTTTAGCTGCAGCACATAAGAGACTAAGTACAAAAGAACAGAGGCCGATGCAAGTATAGCATCGGCCTCTGTTCTTAAGAGCTGCTAATATTAAAGGCAACTCAAAATCTAAAATACTAAGTGTTATCGAACTGGTACAGGCAGCACAGGTAAGCTGGCATGGCCCTCCTTATCTACAGACTGCACTGCAAAGAAATAGTTGTCTTTGGAGTATGGCAGGGTAGCTTTTGTGTCTGTTACATAAAACTTCTTTTCCCAGTTAGACTCGTGTGTTGGGCGCATTAGTACATAATATCCGGCTGGCTTTTGTCCTTTGCTTGGTGCTTCCCACTTCAGGTCAGTTTTGTTGGTAAGGTTAGAGGTAATAACGCCTACTTTCTGAGGAGCAGCAGGTGCCCAGGCTAAGCTAGCCATGGTTGCCAGGTTAACACCAGCATTTTTGCGCAGGTACTCATAATCCATGTATTCTGGTAAATCGCCGTATTGCTTGTCGCCTTCTTTGCGCACATCCTGGTGCTGGTGATCAAAGTCTTCGTTCATTTCGCTCATACGCACAGCAGTAAATCCCTGGCGGTTGAAAGGGGTGTGGTCGCCTCCACGCAAGAAGCGGTCGGAGCGGTGCACCAATACTACATCTAGTTGGTCTACATACTTTTCACCAACCATTTCCATGTATCGGGCCAGGTTGCGGCTTGGGCTATCGTTTTCGGCACCCAAGGTTTTGCGCAGGCGGGCCTGCTCTTCGGTTTCGTTGGCCGGTGTACCCTCGCTGAATATGCGCACCTTTGTGTTGTCGTGAATTCCTGTTTCAGCAGAATATGAGTTGCCTACAATATCGTTGTTCTGCATGGCTACCAGATTCCAGCCTTCTTTTTTTGCACGCTCTGCAAGGTGCGTAGAGCCGTACAGCCCTTGTTCTTCACCCTGGAAAGCAACAAACATCAGTGTAGCCGGAAACTTTTTAGAGGCCATGATACGAGCCATCTCCATCACAATGGCAACGCCAGAGGCATCGTCGTTTGCACCTGGGGCTTTGCTTTTGGCATCCATAACATCAGTGGCTCTGGAATCTAGGTGGCCGCCTACTATGATCACACGGTCATCATTTGGGTCGGTGCCTTTAAGTATAGCCATAACGTTAGCCATCTCCACATCGGCCGGTATACGGCGTCCGTCTGCTTTCACTACAAACTTGTCCATTTCCACGGTCATGCGGCCACCAGAGGCTTGGGCATACTTCTCAAATTCAGACTTTACCCACTCACGGGCTGCACCAATTCCTTCTTTTTTGCTGGTGGTTGTACTTAAAGTATGGCGTGTGCCGAAACTTACCATTTTACGCACCAGGTCTTCTAGGTTTTTAGCAGATATCTGGTTTACCATCTGCTTTATTTCATCGTCCTGTTTTACAACTTCCTGGGCTATACTTTGAGTAGGGTTAATAATGTATGATCCTGCCAGCACAGCCACCGCTAGCAGTCGGGTTAGGTTAGTTTTAAAGGTCATGTTTGTTTTTGGTATTAGTGATAATTGATAAAGATAAGCAAGAATCTGCAAAAATCATTGTTTTGACAGTGTTAGGAACATGACAATTGTTTCCGTTATCAAATTGGTTTACCGGGCCCAACCGTCCCTAACCCCTCAGAGCAACACTCGCTAGTTTCTAATTCTCGTTCTCATTAGTCCAAGGCGGGGAACATTGCTGCTGCCAAAATCACAAGCACTGTTGCAAATGCTTGGCCTCTCAAGCAACAAGATTTTTTGAAACGTTCTATCCATCCTAAATCCTGATTTAAAAATCCAGCTTGCACCTTTCGTCCTGCAGCAGGTATAGCTCTTCATCCACGCTAAGTATGCTTTTGGTGTTAAAGAACTCCATCTGGTAGCGTTTCGAGAACTCCTTTCGCTTTATAGCTTCCAGAAAGCGGCGGGCATCGTCTCTCGACTCAAGTATAAGCCCCGGCACCTTTGTTGGTTTCTCGTCCTCGTCTTTTGCTACCATAGTAAAGTAGGAGGTGTTGGTGTGTTTGATGATGCCGGTTTTTACATTTTCGGCCTCTACCTTTATACCTACCATTAAAGAAGTATTGCCTACATAGTTTACCGATGCCTTTAGTGATACCAATTCCCCAACCTCTACAGGCTGCAGAAAATTAACACCATCTACAGATACTGTAACACAATAGTTGCCGGCATGCTTGGCAGAGCAGGCATAGGCTACCTTGTCCATTAGTGATAGTAAAATGCCGCCATGTATCTTGCCACCGAAGTTGGCATAGCTCGGGATCATGAGCTCGGTAAGGGTGGTTTGGGAATAAGATACTGTTCTAAAAGCTGGTATGGTCATGGTTAAAGTATGGCAAGTTTTAATGCCTATACTTTAACAGCGGCTTAGCAGTTGCGCTTACAGAAAAACCACGTCCTTCACCACCTCGCTGCCAGCCTCTATGTTCAGCAGCTCTATCACCTTGCTTTTAGACATGTTCAGTTCGTGCTTGAGCGGGGCAGAAGTAAGGCGTACAAACAACTTTCCGTCTTTAAAGTATAGCTGCTGCGTTTTCATGGCGATGGGTTTGCCCATGATCTTCTCCCAGTTCTGCACCAGTTGCACTTCTCCCAGCTTACCGTCCAATCTGTAGGCTTTCATCAGCGCTTTCAGGCTGTCTCCAATCGGCTGGATGTCCGCTTTTCGTCTGTCAATCTCTTCTTTCTTCTTGTAGTAGCGCACGGTGTAGGGAATTATGAATTAGTAATGCTGAATTATGAATGGGTGATCTGCTTGGTCTACCAATATAAATTCTGCTGCTCTTTTAAGTTTGCAAATATTGAAGAGCGTGGGCAAAGTTAGGAGATAAAGAACGCTTAATGTTCAAATCTATAAATTTCTGAGGTATTTATGTAGATGAGATTAATAATTACTAGGAGGAAAACCTAGTGTTCTACTTCACTACTTTTACAATATACTCTTCCTTGCTGTCTATTTTCTCCGTGTTTAAGCCTCCTCTCGAGATAGCAGGTATAGCCAGAAAGACATCTTTATTTGTGTCATTCAAGTCGAATGTGTAGGAGATTTGTGAGCGATTAGCGTACTGTTGCGGCTTTAAACAATTGTAGAAGTCAGTGTTTTCAGCAATCCTCAGTGAGTATACTCCTGTAGAAAGTAGAACGAGACCTATTTTAAAGCGGTAGCCAGATTGATTGCACCCATATGAGGCAATAATAAAAGTCGTGCGCTCATAGTTTTTTGTTTCCGCTTTAACTTGGTTTGATGAGACTACTTTGCAGAAGCCATCGGCAGGTTGGGAGTAAACCTGATATAAAGCTGAATAAGACAGTTCAACAGGAAGAGAAACAGAGTCAACTAATGCCGTTTGTTTTGACTTTGAGTCAAACAGGAACTTATTATTCAGATTGGTCTCAATCCAGATCGTATCACCTAAATTATAACTTTTCTGGAAAGGAGTTAAGCTTAACGTTTCTTTGTAAATATTTGCTGGTTCAGGATCGGGAGGATAATCATCGCCACATTGGAAACCCATTGCTAAGCATATAACAACTGCAACTAATAAGTATCTGTATTTCTTCATGATGCATTGCATTTAAAGTCGCAGGTTAAAACTTATACTTTAACGCAGTACTAGTAATTCAGGCTCATATTAATATAACAAATGTTTAAGAAATCAACTTCACCACTCCATCCTTTACCTCAAATCTACGGATACTTTCCGAAAGGCCTTCGAGTATTTTATCCGTCCTATCTAAATGGGTGTCAGTTAAAAATATCTGGCCGAAAGTATGGGCGGCTACCATTTGCATGAGCTTGGTAATGCGCTTTTCGTCTAATCGGTCAAATATGTCATCGAGCAGGAGCAAGGGCTTGTGGTGATGGCGCTGGTCCATTACCTCGAAGTGTGCCAGCTTTAAGGCGATAACATAGCTTTTCTGTTGCCCCTGCGAGCCGAAGTTTTTCACTGGGTTGCCATCCATCAGAAACACGAAATCGTCTTTATGCGGGCCTACGGTAGTGCGCTGCAGAGCTAAGTCTTTGCGCTCGGCCTGGTGCATCAGGTAAGCATAATCGGCACCCAACAGCTGGCTTTTGTAGGTAAGGGTAACCGTTTCGGAGCTGTCGGAGATGTGGCGGTAATGCTTCTGGAAAACAGGCACAAACTCCTCTAAAAACTTCTCGCGCTCCTGCGTCAGCTGCTCGGCAAAAGGTATAAGTTGCTCGTTTAGGATGTGAAGGTAATCTCGGTCTAAGTAGTTGCGTTCGGCAAACTGCTTTAGCAGCGAGTTGCGCTGTTTGAGTATATAGTTATATTGTATCAGCTGCTCCAGGTAAGTATGGTTAAGTTGCGAAATAAGGCTGTCGAAGTACTTGCGGCGTTCTTCGCTGCCTTCGCGTATCAGATCGGTATCGTAAGGCGAGATAAGCACCACCGGAAACTGACCGATGTGGTCGCTTATCTTCTCATACACCACCTTGTTGTGCGTTACTGTCTTTTTCTGGCCCTGCTTCATGCTCACCTGCACGGTGTGCTTGGCACCCTCAATCTCAAAGCGGCCTTTCACCATAAAAAAATCCTCGCCCTGCTTTATGCTTTGTACTTCGGTGCCCGGAAAGGCGCTTTTGGTCATGGAGAGGTAATGGATGGCGTCGAGCAGATTTGTTTTGCCGCTTCCGTTGTCGCCGATAAAGCAGTTAATATGCTCCGTAAAGGCAAGCGAGGCCTCTTCGTAGTTCTTGAAGTACAGCAAACTGAGATTTTCGAGGAGCATTTTTTCTACTTTGAATTCTTTTTCCTTAATTTCGCAAGCTAAACCCGTTATGGGCCTGATTGCCCGCTGTTTCAGGTGCTTTTCCGCCTGAACATGCAACGGATAAAACCCAGATTAGATTTTTACCCATGGCTGCTACGAAAGATAAGGCAAAAGCGAAGTCGGCGAAAGCAAAGGTACAGGCTGAGCCAAAGTTTTCAAAAGAAACATACATGTGGTGGTATGAGAACATGAAACTCATCCGCCGCTTCGAAGAGAAAACGGGTCAGTTATATGGCCAGCAAAAGATAAAAGGTTTCTGCCACCTGTACATTGGCCAGGAGGCTTGTGTGGCTGGTGCCGTAACTGCGCTTACAAAAGACGATAAGTGGATTACTGCTTACCGCGACCATGCACACCCACTTGCCTTAGGTACAGATCCGGGTGCTGTAATGGCCGAAATGTTTGCCAAAGCTACCGGTTGCTCTAAGGGTAAAGGTGGCTCTATGCACATGTTCGACAAGAACGTGAACTTTGTAGGTGGCCATGGTATCGTAGGTGGTCAGGTGCCACTTGGTGCTGGGTTGGCGTTTGCCGAAAAGTATAACAACACAGGCAACTTGTGTATTTGCTACATGGGCGACGGTGCGGTGCGCCAAGGTGCATTCCATGAGGCTCTGAACATGGCCATGAGCTGGAAACTGCCTGTTATCTTCGTAATCGAGAACAACGGGTATGCAATGGGTACATCAGTATCGCGTACTTCTAACGTGCAGGACCTGTACAAACTGGGTTCTGCTTACGATATGCCTTCTTTCCCGGTAGATGCCATGAGCGTGGAGAATGTACACACTGCTGTAGCCGAGGCTGCAGAGCGTGCGCGTGCCGGCGAGGGACCAACTCTACTGGAGTTCAGAACTTACCGCTACAAAGGCCACTCTATGTCTGACCCGGCTAAGTACAGAACAAAAGAAGAGCTGGAAGACTACAAAGGCCGCGACTCTATAGAGGCAGTGGCAGCTACAATTCTTAAAAATGGCTGGGCTACACAAGAAGAGCTGGACGAGATTGACGAGAAGATGAAGCAGCGTGTGGCAGAAGCTGTTAAGTTTGCAGAAGAGTCTCCTTACCCGGATCCGTCGGAGCTTTACACGGATATCTACGTGGAGGAAGACTATCCATATATCATGGACTAAAACGCTTTTAATTAAAAATTAGGAATTAAAAATTATAAATCTGGTGTTTGAGTATTATAATTGTGGTTTCTAATAACTTATAATTTCTAATTTTGAATTTCTAATCTATCAATACTAATGGCAAAAGAAACAGTTAAGAAGCACAGCGAGTTTGAGGAGCTGGTAGAAAATCCGGATGCGTTGGCAGAGCGCCTGACAACAGGTTCTGAGGATTTTGTGAAGAGAAATAAAACAAAGCTACTCGTAGTGTTTGCCACTATTGCTGCAGTTGTTGTGGCTGGTTTCTTATACTACAATTACAAGTCTACCCGTAGCACAGAAGCTCAGAACGCGATGTTCCAAGCGGTGTATTATTTTGAGCAGGACTCTCTGGGCAAAGCTCTTAACGGCGACGGACAGTACCTTGGCTTGTTAGCTATTGCTAGTCAGTATGATGGAACAGATGCCGGTAATCTGGCTAACTTTTACGCTGGCGTGGCATTGCTTAAAGAAGGTAAGTTTGCAGAGGCGCAGGAGTACCTGGAAGATTTCGAGTCAGATGACTACCTGTTGCAGGCGCGCGCTTACAGCTTAGTAGGAGATGCCATGCTGGAGCAGGGCAATAACAAAGAAGCTGCCGACATGTATATGAAGGCCGCTAACTACAATGCAAATCAGTACTTCTCTCCGCAGTACCTGATGAAAGCTGGTATTGCTTTCGAAGCAGATAACAATTTTACAGCAGCTGCAGAGGCTTACGATAAAATCATCACTGACTTTGTTGCTTCTAACGAAGTTTCGGAGGCCAAAAAGTATAAAGCCCGTGCTGAGGCACTGGCTGGTGGCAAAAACTAAAGTATACTTTGGCTGATGCCTATGAACAGAAAGCGCTTTTGCTAAACAGCAGGAGCGCTTTTTTGTTGGTATCTTGCCATACCGGAAGTATAAAAGCAAACTAAGTAATGTGCAGGCGTTATACTTCGTAATACACCAATAACTAACAACCCTTAACGAGCAACGAAATAAGAAATGGCTACATCTTTAAAGAACCTGAACGAATACAAAAAAGACAATTTTAAAGATATCTCAGATAAAACCGTTGGCATAGTAGTGGCTGAGTGGCACGATGATATAACGAGCGTGCTTTGCCAGGGAGCTGTAGAAACGCTTCTGAAGCATGGGGCAAAAAAAGAAAACATCTTTATCAACTCAGTGCCGGGTAGCTTTGAACTTACTCTTGGCGCACAGTTTCTGGCGCTGCAGGAAGAAATTGATGCCGTGATCTGCATTGGCGTTGTAATAAAAGGCGATACCAAGCACGATGACTACATTAACAATGCAGTAGCCAACGGACTTACCAATGTGGCTTTGAAATTTAATAAACCTGTTGCTTTTGGCCTGGTTACCACTAATAACCTGGAGCAGGCATTAGACAGGGCAGGAGGCAAACATGGCAATAAAGGTGTAGAAGCGGCTGCAGCTGTTATTGGTATGCTGAGCTTTTAACTTAGTAGAAACAAATAAATAGAATAAAACAGGAAGAGGCAGCCTTATTGGGCCGCCTCTTCCTGTTTAAAATATGTTGCTTCGCTTTACTAGAACTTAATACCGAAAGCTATACCTGTACGGATTCCAAAGCCACCAAATGCGCCGGTATCGAAAGCATCTTCTTCACCGCTTTCTACTTTGATGCTTCCAGCGTTGTAATTAGGTCCAAAGAAGGTATCTAAAACAAAGCGGTCAGCAAAAACCCACTGGCTTCCTACCAGCATACCGCCACCAAAGGTCTTAAAAGTTGCTTTATCCGTATGGTCACTGTGACCTTCGTACTCAGCAGTCATGTTAAATGATTGGTAGCGCATAAATGGTGCAATGTAAAATCCTTGAGGAGCTTCTTTAGATTTGGAAAGGTACTTTCTGAATTCTGGAGTAATGCCATAGCCGCTGAATTTTGTATCCTCGATGCTGAAACCTGTGTAGAATACGCCAAGCTGCATACTCTTGTCTGCGGCTATGGTGCGCTCATAAAACACAGATCCTGTACGAACGATCGGGCTGATTACATTGATTTTAAAGATGTTGCTCTGAGCCTGTGCAGTACTCATAGAGATGGCAATTGCTGCCACAACGAACAGTAAAATTCGTTTCATAACTAATGAAAATAAAAAGTGGAAGATGTTAATATACAGCAACAAATATATATTTTATTAGATACTTAGCGAGAGAATTCAAAAAAATATTTTATATGTTATAACATCTTTTGCACGAATATTGATGTACTATAGCGTAAAAGTATCTGGAGTAAGGAGTTATTAAATTTTGATAACCCATAGTATATTCAAATCTTTAATCTTATTTTTGCACGAATTTTAGTGAAGATGCTAATAAACAGACTCTTGTACTAAAGTGAATACAATAGCTTAGCCGCGTTGAAGCGGCTGTGAGGTATAAGTTGGAATTAATAACCCAGATATTGAGTTAAAGATATACAGTTCAAAAAAAGCAAAATGAACACAAACGAAGAAAAGCAGCGCTATTCGCGTGAGGAGTTAGCAGAATTCGAGTCAATCATTGAAGAGAAGCTGACTAACGCCCGCAAAGAAGTGGCCTTTATAAAAGAAACCCTTAGCCGCCGCAACGATTCAGGTACAGATAACACAGCGTCTCCTACGAAAGTGTTGGAAGATGGTGCTGATACTGCTGAGAAGGAAAGCTTGAACCAGTTGGCATCCCGCCAGATGAAGTTTATCCAGCAGTTGGAAAATGCCCTGATACGTATTAAAAACGGCACGTACGGTGTTTGTATAGTAACAGGCAAACTTATCCCGAAAGAGAGACTGCGTGCAGTACCGCATACACAGCACTCTATTGAGGCTAAATTACAGCGTAACGACTAGTACTTTTACAATTTGAATATCCTGCAAAACCATATTCAGGCCCTGGTATTCTGTGCCCAGTCCCCGATAAGTATCGAAGAAATTCAGCGTTGCTTACAGGAGGCGTTAGGTATGGAAGAAGTTTTGGTAAGCGATGTGCTGGAAGCCGTAGAGGCGATCAACGAGCAGCTTAACGAAGCCAACTTTGCCTTCCAGATCTACGCGATTGGAGGAGGCTATCAGTTTCTGACTAAACCGGAGTACCAGGAAACGGTAAGTACTTACCTAAAGCATAAGTCAAAGAAAAAGTTGTCAGCGTCTTCTCTGGAGACGCTGGCAATTATTGCCTATAAACAACCGATCACGAGATCGGCGTTGGAGCAAATTCGCGGCGTTGGCTGCGACTATGCTGTTCATAAGCTGCTTGAAAAAGAGCTGATCGAGATAAAAGGCAAAGCCGATACCATTGGGCGCCCTGTACTTTACGGCACTTCCCAGAAATTTATGGATTACTTCGGCATCAACCACATCAAAGACCTTCCGCAATTAAAAGACTTCGCCACCGAAGAAAACATGATTGGCGAAACAGCCGATTAGGCTGCACCCTTAATGAACTATAAATAGAGATTTTCTATTATACTGCACATAACAAGGATACAGTAGCGATACTGCATCGATAACAATAATACCATGGCAAGAGAAAACGAAAGACCTGCCCGCGATAATGCCGGCAGAGGAGAAGGTTTTGGCAGAAGAGGTTCTGACAGACCAAATAACGACCGCGAAGGGAAAAAAATCTTTAACAGGAGAGATAAAAACGACAGATCCGATGACGGTGGGGAGCGTGGCGAACGCCGCAGCTTTAACTCCGACAGAAGAGATAACGATAGAAGCGAAAACCGCAGAGGCGGTGAGCGCAAATCTTTTGGCGACAGAAGAGAAGGCGGTGAAAGAGGAGAGCGTCGCTCGTTTGGGAATGATAGGAGAGAGGGCGGCGAAAGACGTTCTTTCAACTCAGACAGACCAAGAAGAGAAGATGGTGAGCGCCGTAGCTTTGGCAACGACAGAAGAGAAGGCGGAGAGCGCAAATCTTTTGGCGGAGGCAGACGCGAAGGTGGCGAGAACCGTGAAAGACGCCCGTCTGAAGGAAACCGTGTAAAACGCTACGATCGTGAAAACGAAGGTGGCGAGCGCAGATCTTTTAACGCTGACAGGCCGGACAGAAGAGACGACCGCAGGGGGGATAGAAGAGAAGGTGGAGAGCGTCGTTCTTTTAACAGCGATCGCCCACGCCGCGAAGACGGGGAAAAAAGATCGTTTGGTAACGATAGACGCGAAGGTGGTGACAGAGGCGAACGCCGCTCTTATAGCGACAGAAGAGAAGGAGGCGAACGCAGAAGCTTTAACGCCGATAGGCCAAGAAGAGAAGATGGCGAGCGTCGTTCTTTCAGCAATGATCGTCCGCGTCGTGATGCAGGTGAGAGCCGCAGCTTTGGTGGCGAGAGAAAGCCGTTTAAGGCAGACCGCGAAAGCAGATTAGGTAAGCAGGCAGCTAGCCGTAACCGCTTCAGCGACCGCAAAGAAGGCGGAGAGCAGGAAGCACCGGATTATAACCTGAACCGTTACAAAGACAACCCGCGCATCAAGAAAACAAATCGCAAAGAAGACGAGGACGGCACTATTCGCCTGAACCGTTTTATTGCCAATGCAGGTGTTTGTTCGCGCCGTGAGGCAGACAGCCTAATTGAGGCCGGCGAGATAAAAGTGAACGGGGAGGTGATTACGGAGATGGGTTACAAAGTACAGCCTTCTGACAACGTGCAGTATGGCAAAAAAATCCTGAACCGTGAGAAGCTGGTATACGTGCTGCTAAACAAGCCGAAAGACTTTATCACGACTACAGAAGACCCAGAAGGCCGTAAGACCGTGATGGACCTTGTAGCGAGTGCCTCTAAAGAGCGTATCTTCCCGGTTGGCCGCCTCGACCGCAACACAACAGGATTGCTGTTGTTCACGAACGATGGCGAACTGGCCCAAAAGCTTACGCACCCATCAAACAACATCAAGAAGATCTACCAGGTAGAGCTGGATAAACCTGTCACCAAAGCAGACTTCCAGAAGATTGTAGAGGGCGTAGAGCTGGAGGATGGCAAAGCTGAGGTGGATGATGTAGCCTTGCTAGGTGACTCTAATAAGTTTTTAGGTCTTGAAATCCATATTGGCCGCAACCGCATTGTGCGCCGCATTTTTGAGCACCTTGGTTACGAGGTAGTAAGCCTGGACCGAGTTCAGTATGCCAGCCTAACCAAGAAAGACGTACCGCGCGGAGAGTGGCGATTCTTAACTGAGAAAGAAGTTATCAGACTTAAATTCTTTATGTAAGACATGCGCAGCGCCGCTATAGACATAGGAAACACTGGCAGCAAGTATGGCATCTTTGAAAACGATGCGCTGGTAAAGCAGGGATATTTTGAGGGGCAGGAATTGCCACAGGAGCTGCTAAACCAAACATTTGATAATGCCATTGTTGCCTCTGTAGCGGCAGATGCACAAAGTATAGCAGCAGGGCTGTCTGTAACGGGAAGCGTAATAGAGCTTTCTGCACAGACAGCCCTGCCTGTTTTTAACAAGTATAAAACGCCACAAACGCTGGGAGCAGACAGAATTGCTGCAGCAGTGGGAGCCAACTACCTGTTTCCGGGGCATAATTGCCTGGTGTTTGATGCCGGCACCTGCATTACCCACGACTTCATTGATAAGGATGGCAACTACCTGGGAGGTGGCATATCGCCGGGCCTGAGTATGAAATTTAAGGCATTGCATACTTTTACAAAACGCCTGCCGTTAGTAGAGCGGACTCAAAATGACTATCCGCTGACAGGGCAAACAACTCAAGAGTCAATTTTAAGCGGTGTGCTGGCTGGAAGTGTAGCTGAGCTTAATGGCTTCATGCAAGCTTATTCAGAAAAAGCAAAAGACCTGACGGTTATACTTTGTGGAGGAGACGCAGGATTTTTTGAAAGTAAATTAAAAGGACGCATCTTTGTAATTCCTGAGTTAGTTTTAATCGGGCTTCACAGAATATTAGCACATAATGTATAAATCACTACGAGTACTTGTTGGCTTTGCCGTACTATGCTTGGCACATGCCGCACAGGCACAAAACATTGGCAACACACCGTACTCCCGCTATGGCTTAGGGGAATATAACTATAACTTGGGCAACGTGCGCAACGCAGGTATGGCGGGTGTGGGACTAAGCGCAGGTAATAGTTTTCAAGCCAATACCTCAAACCCGGCCTTGCTGTACTATAACAGCATCACTGTTTTTGATATAGGAGTAGCTGGTCAAGTTAAAACTATCAAAAATGCCACTGAGAAGCAGACAGACGCAAATGCAAACCTCTACAACCTGACGCTGGCTGTGCCAGTTTCGAAGAGATGGAGCTCGGCTATCGGGTTAAGGCCATATACTGTGGTAAACTACGAGGCCAGAACTACATCAGAAATAGAGAATAAACCTACTGCCATAGTAGAGCAGCAATATATGGGAGAAGGTGGCCTGTCAGAAGCCTACTTTGCACACGGTGTAAGAATCGCAGACGGCTTTACGATTGGCGGTAGCGCGTCGTATATTTTCGGGGCTATCACAAAAGAGGCATCTTCTGCAGTAAGAGATGAGTCTTTAAATGCCATATCTAATGAAAAGGTGGTTTACAGCGAGCGTATACGTTACGACAATTTCCTATTCAGGGCGGGAGCAAACTATCGAAAAAAAGTAACCGATACTTACTATCTAAGTGCCGGCTCTGTTTATACTTTCGGAACCGATCTAGAAGCAAAGCGCAGGTCCTCTTTTGAGCGCCGAACCCTATCTGATAACGTGCTAGACAACAATATACTGCCTGACAGTTCAGAGGGTAGCGTAAATCTGCCATCAAGCTTTAGGGCTGGTGTAACCTTAGACAACGGAAAGAACCTAACTTTAGGAGCTGATTTCTATACACAGAAGTGGTCGGAGTTCAGGAACTTTGACGGAGACAGCGAACTTGGTAACAGCTACAGAGTGGCCGTAGGCGCAGAGTTTACGCCAGATGCCAACTCTATCGATAATTTCTTTGAGCGTATCACGTACCGCGGTGGCTTATACTACGGCGACTCTCCATACATCAGCAAAGGCGAGACGATTAAAGACAAAGGTGTAACAGCCGGATTTACCATGCCGCTTGGCCGCTCAAGCATATATGATCTTTATCAGCTAAACGGGGCTATTGGTTACGGAAGCCGCGGCACAACAGACAATGGTCTTATCAAAGAGAACTATTTTCAGTTTAGCGTTGGTTTTACTGTAAACAGCAGGTGGTTTATTAAGCGCCGCATAGAGTAACCTTTGCTATAAAGTATAAATGAAAGGCCGTTCTAGAAGCGGCCTTTTTTGCGATATAGCTATAAGGATGAATGCTTATGAACCAGAAAGCATATAATTTATTAAATTCACAAAAACTGAAGAGAAAGTATAAAATGCGCAAAGCATGGATGTTTGGGTTACTAGCATTGATCACAAGTATGGCCTTTGGCTGTAAAGATGAACTGCAGGACCCGGATAAAGCAATAAAGTATACCGGACCCTTGATCGAGAACAAGGATGTTACCACCCTGTACTCCGATTCGGCTAAGCTGCTGGTAAAGCTGCAGGCCCCAGTGCAGCAGGAGTTCGAGAACGGTGACGGTGTTTTTCCGAAAGGCCTTTATGTAGAGTTTTACGAAAAGCCCGGGCAGATGACATCTACGCTTAAAGCAAACTATGCGAAACAGGACAGAAACAAAGACCTTTACCTGGCCAAAGGCAATGTAGTGGTAGACAACCTGCAAAAACGGGAAAAGCTGGAGACAGAAGAGCTATACTGGGATAAAAGCAAGCAAGAGATCTTTACAGACAAGTTCGTTAAAATTACCACTGCCGAAGAGGTAATAACCGGAAAGGGCCTTAGGGCAAATCAGGATTTTTCGCGCTACTCCATAACCAAAGTGACAGGTACCTTTAGCTTAAAAGAAGAGTAATGAACCCAAAGCTGTTAAATACCATTTTACTGTCGCTGTCTTTTGTGGCCATGGTTATCGGTGTGCATAGAAGTATAGAAGAGGGCGATATAGCAGGCAACTACTGGATTTTTATGATCGTGCTGGTGTTATACATGCTGTACCGCTACAGGCGCAATAAAAGCGAAGACGCCGAAAAGAACGATAAAAGATGATAGACCCCAGTCAGATTATTTTGCTGCTAGTCGCTTTGGTTTTCTCCGCCTTTTTTTCTGGTATAGAGATGGCCTTTGTGGCAGCCAACAAAATACAGATTGAGCTCAGCGATAAGAACGGTGTGCTGTCGGGGCGCATACTGTGGCATCTGTTGCAGCGCCCTTCCAGGTTCCTGGGCACGGCGTTAATTGGGAATACGTTGGCGCTGGTGCTTTATGGCTTTGCAATTGCAGGCATCCTGAACACCCTGCTTACAACCTATTTGCCCGAGCCGTTTCAGTTTAATCTGCTTATACTGGTTATTCAGATCATTATAGCCTCTGTGGTAGTGCTGCTTACTGCAGAGTTTCTGCCGCGCAGCTTGGCTGCCATAAATCCAAACCGCTTGCTTCAGGTGCTGGCTATACCTATACTGTTGCTTTACTATCTGCTGTACCCTGTGGTGTACCTTATCGTGAGCATGAGCAAGTGGGTGGCTGAGAAGTTGTTTAGGATAGAATTTTCTGAAGAGAAGCCAGTATTTGGGTTTACAGACCTGAATGCCTATATCAAGAACCACCTGTACAACCCCGAGCAGGAGAACGCACCGGAGGTGGACCCACAGATCTTCCATAACGCGCTGGAGTTTAAAACCGTGAAAGTACGCGAGTGCATGGTGCCCCGCACCGAGATAGAGGCAGTAGAGATAACCGATACAATAGAAACACTGCGTCAGGCTTTTGTGCAGACAGGCCATTCCAAGATTTTGGTGTACGAAGACACGATTGATAACATAGTAGGCTACTGCCACCAGTTGGACATGTTTAAGCGGCCTCATAGCATTTCAGAGATCGTGTCGCAGGTAAGTATGGTGCCGGAAAGTATGATGGCCAGCGAACTGTTTGTAAAGTTCGTTTCAGAGCACCGCAGTGTGGCCGTGGTGATAGATGAGTTTGGCGGTACATCGGGCATTGTAACAGTGGAGGACGTGATAGAGGAGATCTTCGGAGAGATAGAAGATGAGTTTGACATCAATGACGAACTGCTGGAGCAGGTGATAGAAGAGGAGGGAATTTACCTGCTTAGCGCACGGCACGAGATAGACTACCTGAACGAGAAGTATGAGTTAAAGCTGCCTGAAGGTGACTATGAAACTCTTGGAGGTCTTATTTTTTCTGTTTTCGGTGAAATTCCGACACCCGGCGACGAAATAGAAGTGCCGCCTTTCCACATCACAGTCCTTTCCATGGACGATAACCGGATCAACGCTGTGAAGCTCATTAAAAAATCAGATTATCAGGCAGATGTAGAATAATAGCCCTGACTGCATAAATTTTTTGAATTTTAAGACGATTAACCTTATTTTGCACAATCCTTTTATAAGTTTAATAAAGAATGGCATTAATTAACAAGATTAGAGAGAAGTCTGGATGGGCTGTAGGCGCCATTGCCATAGGGCTTGGTATATTTGTAGTAGGCGGTGACCTGCTAGGACCAAACTCAAGACTAATGGGTAACGATGCAACTGTTATAGGCGAAATTGCCGGCGAAGAAATTGCATACGATGAGTTTGATGCAGCATTACAGCAGCTTAAAGCCAATTATGAGAATCAGGTAGGTCGTGCGGCCACAGAAGGTGAGTTGGCGATGCTGCGTGAGCAGGCCTGGAACCAGCTGATCTTTAAAATTGCCTTAGAAAAAGAATATGAGCGTTTAGGCATTGAGGTGACCGAGGACGAACTGTTTGACATGGTGCAGGGAAATAACATTCACCCGGCTGTGCAGCAGGCTTTCGTAAACCCTCAGACAGGCTTGTTCGACCAGAGCCAGGTAGTGCAGTATCTGCAGAACCTGGACCAGATGGGACCGGAGGCGCGTCCGATGTGGGCAAACTTTGAGCAAGGCATTGTTTCTGACCGTATCGCTACAAAGTATAACAACCTGCTTGCTAAGTCGGTGTACGTAACTACTGCCGAGGCTAAGAGCTTCTACAAAGCACAGAATGCAACAGCAAACCTTAACGTACTGTTTGTGCCTTACGCTACTATAGCCGACTCAACAGTAGAAGTATCAGACAGCAAGCTGAATGACTACTACGAGCGTAACAAAGAGCTTTACAAAGTAGAAGACGGCCGCTCGATAGAGTATGTGGTTGTAGATGTAAACGCATCTAAAGAAGACAGCACATACTACCAGGAAGAGGTATCTACATTGTCAAAGCAGTTTGCAAGCGCAACCAACGATTCTGCTTTTGTTTACACAAACTCAGACCAGCCTTTCGACGGTTCTTACAAAACTCCTGGCGACCTGCCTGAGGAACTGCGTAAGCAACTGCCACTACAGGAAGGGAAAGTATATGGTCCTTTCAACAACAACGGCACCATGGCACTTTACAAAGTAATGGATGCCAGAGAAGGTACTGAGAGCGCTATCAGAGCCAGCCACATTCTTATCAGGCCAGAAAGCGATACACCAGAGGCAAAGGCCGCTGCAAAAGCAAAAGCACAGGATGTGTACAACCAGATCAAAGGCGGTGCAGATTTCGCTCAGATGGCTGCTCAGCATGGAACTGACGGTACGGCATCTGTTGGCGGTGACTTAGGATGGTTTGCAGAAGGCCGTATGGTAGGCCCGTTTGATAAAGCAGTGTTTGGCCATTCAGGAACAGGATTGCTTCCTAACCTGGTTGAGACAGAGTATGGCTACCATATAGTTAAAGTAACAGAGCCAAAAACAAAGCAGCAGTATAAAGTTGCCGCGGTGCAGCGTTCTGTAGAGCCAAGCGAAACAACACGCGATGCTGCCTATGCAGTAGCTGACGAGCTTTCTGGTATAAGCGGTAGCACAGAAGAGTTCAGAGAGAATGTTGCCAAGAACAAGTCTCTTGTAAAAGAAGAAGCTAAAGAATTAGGCAAGAACCAGATACTGGTTAACAACCTGAACAACGCACGTGAACTAGTTCGCTGGACATATGCGAATGATACAGAGATAGGCGACGTTTCTCCTGTGTTTGAGATCGAAGACAAGTTTGTGGTGGCTACACTTACAGGCAAGCGCGAAAAAGGATATGCTAAAGTAGAGGATATCAAAGAAGAGCTTACTGCAGCTGTTCGCAACGAGGTGAAGGCAGAGCAGATCATGGAGAAGCTGAAAGGTAAAAAAGGCACACTAGACCAGATTGCTGCCAGCTACGGACCTAACGCTATGGTAAAAACTGCTGAGAACGTAACCATGGCTTCTACTGCGATACCTGGATTTGGTGTAGAGCCTACAGCTATTGGTAAGGCATTTGGCCTGAAGCAGGGTTCGCGCTCAACTCCAATCGAAGGCCAGAACGGTGTTATGATCGTTGAGCTACTAAGCCTGAACGCTGCCCCAGAAATCAACGACTTCGCCAATGTGAAAGAGCAGATACGCAGTGCCCGCACAGGCAGCGTACAGAGCAGAGCTTTCGAAGCTATCAAAGAAAAAGCTGAGATAAAGGATAACCGCGTTAAGTTCTTCTAGTTTAGCGCAAAGTATAAAATCAGGAAAAGCCACTCCCAAAGAGTGGCTTTTTTTGTGTCATACCCGTAACTTCAATTTATCAGACGCACTGCCATATCAACTGCCGGATAATTAACGTTTTAAGTATACTATGCCAGCTACACTACTACGGATCATACTTAGCACACTTCTGCTGCTCTTTATCACGCTTACAGCCTCAGCCCAGAGCCAGGAACTGCAGCTGGCAAGAGAGTATTATGGCAAAGGCGATTATGCAAAGGCGGAGGAGCTGTACAGCAAGCTGATAGAGCAGCAAAGGCTTTTCCAGGTTGTGTACCCGGATTACCTGAAGGTACTGGTGGCGCAGCGCGACTACAAAGAGGCAGAAAAGCTGGTAAAGAAAACCATCAAGCGCTTCCCAAGCATATTAAACTATCAGGTAGACCTGGGTAAAGTATACCAGGCCGCCGGCGATAAGGCAGATGCCGAAAAACATTTTGACAAACTTATCGAGCAGTTAAAGCCAGAGGAGGTAATTGCCGTTGCAAGCGCCTTTATGCAGAACGACCTGTTTGATTATGCTGAAAAAACATACTTGAAAGGCAGAGCCATCAGTGGAAATCCATTGGAATACAATAGGCCGCTTATTGCGCTGTATGCTTACCGACAGAAGAACGACAGGCTAATTCCGGAGATACTGAACCTGTTGCAAGCTAACGAGAGTGAGTTGGGGTATGTGCAGAACATGCTTCAGAACAGCATACGCGAAGAAAAGAACCTGGACGAACTGGAGAAAGAGCTTATACTACGTGTGCAGCAAAACCCCGATAAACTGGCTTATAATGAACTACTGATCTGGCTGTATATACAGCGCAAAGACTTTTACAGCGCCCTAATGCAAGCCAGGGCCGTAGACAAACGCACGCGCAGCGGAGGCACAAGGGTAATGGAGCTTGGGGCGATCAGTTTGAAAAACAACGACTACCAGGGCGCTATTGAGGCATACGAATACATTGTGAATGAATACCCGGAAGGGCCATACTACCTGATTGCTCGCCAGCGCTTGATCAATGCCCGCGAAGAGCAGGTGCAGAATACATTTCCGGTAGATAAAGATAAGATCAGGGCACTGATAACAGATTACCAGGCGTTGCTAAGTGAGGTTGGCCGCACAGCCCAGACGGTGGAGGTGCTGCAGCACATGGCAGAATTATACGCTTTTTACTTAGACGATAGGGAAAAGGCAATTGCTTTGCTGCAGGAGGCCATAGACATGCCACGTGCTAACCCCGACTTTGTAGCCAACAGCAAATTAACTTTAGGCGATATCTATTTGCTGAAGGGAGAACCGTGGGAAAGTACACTGCTTTACTCGCAGGTAGAGAAGTCACATAAAGAAACACCGATAGGGCATGAGGCCAAGCTGCGCAACGCGAGGCTGAACTACTACAAAGGTGATTTTGATCTGGCACAGGCGCATCTTGATATCCTAAAGCTGGCCACCAGCCGCGAAATTGCCAACGATGCCATGGACCTGAGCCTGCTTATCACAGACAACACCGGCTTAGATACCTCCACAGTAGCCATGGAGGAATATGCGGCAATAGACTTGCTGGTGTTCCAGAACAAGCTGCCGGAGGCAATAACCGCCTTAGATGCCATGCTGAAAAAGTACCAGGGCCACAGCCTAACCGACGAAATATACTTTCAGAAGGCAAACATTCATGAGCGGATGGGAGCTTTTGATAAAGCGCTGGAAAACCTGAATAAGATCGTTAGTAATCCGCAGAATGATATCCTAAGCGATGACGCCTTGTTTAGGATGGCCTATATTTACGAAGAGAGCCTGAAAGACAAGGAAAAGGCACAGCAGCTGTACAACGATTTTCTGGTGAAGCACCAGGGCAGCATTTATATGGCAGAGGCTCGCAAACGCTTCCGGAAGCTGCGCGGCGATAGTATAAACTAGGCTGCTGCTCTAAAAAAAGATGACAAGTACAAGAATGAAGAGGATGAAGAAGCCATACATCACCAGGTCCAGCGAATAATTTTTATACTTTTCGAAAATCTCTCTGAATCGTTTCACGGAATATCCTGTTCTACTTCTGATACAAAGATATAATTTTTGAGGGTAAGCTAAGCGGAAGCGGGTAAGCATCGCCGACAGTACCTTTAAAATAGCTACCTTTGCGACAAGTTAAATGTAGTGTAGCAGAAGCATATGGAGAAAAGGTGGGTATATATACCAGAGGCGCCAGCCGATGTAGTGGAAAGTCTTACGCAAAGCCTAAAGATTAGCCCCACGCTTGCCGCCATACTTTGCCAGCGCGGTATCTGTACCTACGAAGAAGCCAAGCATTTTTTCCGCCCAAGCCTTACAGACCTCCACGACCCGTTCCTGATGAAGGACATGAACCGGGCAGTTGACCGCCTGAACGATGCCCTGCACCGGAATGAAAAGATAATGGTGTACGGCGACTACGATGTGGACGGCACTACATCAGTGGCACTAATGTATGGCTTCCTGCGCAACTATACTTCCAACATAGACTTCTACATCCCGGACAGGTATAAAGAAGGATACGGCGTTTCTTTTCAAGGTATAGACTATGCTTCAGAAAATGGATTTAAGCTCATCATCAGCCTGGACTGCGGTATAAAATCTGCTGATAAAGTGGCTTACGCTGCTGAACGTGGCATCGATTTTATCATCTGCGATCACCACCTGCCTGACGAGGACATACCCAAAGCCGTTGCCGTACTCGATCCGAAGCAGATTGATTGCCCATACCCATACAAAGAGCTTTCGGGATGCGGAGTTGGCTTTAAGCTGCTACAGGCTTTTTGTTTTCAGAATGATATAGACCAGGAGGAGGCTTATAAGCTACTGGATCTACTGGTGGTAAGTATAGCCTCTGATATTGTGCCCATCACTGGCGAAAACCGAATACTTGCCTATTTTGGTCTGCGCCACCTGAACGGTCCTCAGCCGATGCGCCCTGGTTTGGATGCTTTAAAAGAGTTGGCTGGTATAACCAGTGAGATGGATATCACAAGCATTGTGTTCGGGTTTGCACCGCGCATTAATGCAGCCGGACGAATGGGAGACGCTAAGAACTCGGTGCGGATGCTGTTGGCTCAGACAAAAGAAGAGGCCTTTAAAATGGCTGATATCATCAATGAGTCAAACAAAGAGCGGCGCGATAAGGACAGCAACATTACCAAAGAGGCGCTGCAGATGATCGAGGAAGACGAGTTCCTGCGTGGCGCCAACTCTACAGTTCTATTCAAAGACAGCTGGCACAAAGGCGTAATTGGAATTGTGGCCTCGCGTTGCATCGAAAAATACTATCGCCCCACTATTATACTTACACAGTCTAACGGCAAGGCATCAGGCTCTGCGCGTTCGGTACATGGCTTTAATGTGCACAGTGCCATCGAGAGCTGCTCTGACCTGTTGGAACAGTTTGGCGGCCATATGTATGCAGCAGGCCTCACCCTGCCTGTAGAGAATATACCGGCTTTCAGAGAGCGTTTTGAGAAAATTGTGGCCGATACCATTACGGCGGAGCAAAAGATACCACAGATCGAGATTGATGGCAAAATTGAGCTGAAGCAGATAACACGCAATTTCTACAACATTGTGCGGCAGATGGAGCCTTTCGGTCCCGGTAATATGAGGCCTGTATTCGTGTCGGAGTTAGTGTATGATACGGGCAGTGTACGTATAGTTGGAGATTCACACTTAAAGCTACGCCTGACACAGGATGGCTACCATAGTATAGATGCCATCGGTTTTGGCCTCAGCGATTATTACCACAAAATAGCGAAAGGCATTCCATTCGACGTGTGTTATACAGTGGAAGAAAACATATTCAGAGGAGTCATCACACTGCAGCTTCGCATTAAAGATATCCGCATGAAGTAAACAAGAAAGGCTCCCGTTACAGGAGCCTTTCTTGTTGTTAACCTTAATATATACTATCTATCATACTATGGCTTAGGGTACATATGCTTTAGCTGCTGCAGTGGACTTTCTTGGGCTATTGCATTATCTTGCAGGCAAAGCTGTGCCAGCGTTTCGAAATCGCCAGCAAAGAAATTGATATCGACGGCTGCATTTATACCTGATACGCTTCCCCTGTCTGTATACTGCCAGAACATCCAGCTGTCGGTATGGTGTATTTCAGGTTTGTTATCGCTATAACGCGCAATCCAGAACAGGTAATCAGAAAAATGACCTTTTAAATGACGGCGATAGAAGCTCTGTCCAGTATAAATAATAGGCTTGACACCATAATGTGCCGTAACAGCTTCTAACCAGGTTCTGATGCTTTTGCGCATCTCCTCGCTGCTGATCTTTGCGTCAGCCACCTCAATATCTAAAACAGGAGGCAGATCACCTGGCTCCAGCGTTACAGTGCTCAGGAAAAGATCTATCTGGCCCTGTACAGGAGCTTCGGGTTTAAAGAAGTGGTAAGCACCTCGCTTAATACCATGGCGTTTGGTCTCTTCCCAGTTGCGGGCAAAGTATGGGTCTAATCTAAAATCGCCTTGAGTTGCTTTTACAAAAGCAAACGAAACATCTGACTCCTTTACTAATGCCCAGTCTACCTCTTTCTGCCAGCGTGAAACGTCAATTCCTTTTAAAGATGATGTGGTGGCAGAGGTTGTAACTTTAGGCTCGTTGTTATCAGGCGCGGGCACGCCTGTAGGCACTCCGGTATAACCGGTGAATAGAAGTAATCCGGATACTGCCAGCTTTTGGCCAGCTGAAAAGAGTAAAGAAAGAATCATAAAGGTAGTTGTAATATCAAGCGAGTTATCAAATTAAGTATTAATAAGATAACTTTCAATACCTTATGATAAGGTTTATATACTTTGTTAATTAAATTTAAAAAGTAAAAGTTCAATATAGTGGATTGTTAGTGGTAATAAAGCTGTAAAGATGCACGTTGCAGGATGCAGCCTTTATGCGTAATTTAGCCCCGATGATATTGAGAGCAGAACACCTGATAAAGAAGTATAAGTCTCGCCTTGTGGTAAACGATGTGAGCGTAGAGGTAAACCAGGGAGAGATCGTTGGATTGCTTGGCCCGAATGGCGCCGGTAAAACTACATCTTTTTACATGATTGTGGGACTGGTAAAGCCAAACAGTGGCAAGATTTACCTAAACGACGAGGAGATAACTGATATGCCAATGTACCAGCGCGCCAAGCGCGGAGTAGGTTACCTGGCGCAGGAAGCGTCGGTGTTCAGGCAACTTACAGTGGAAGAGAATATACTTTCTGTGCTGGAGATGACGAACCTGTCAAAGCAGGCGCAGCGTGAGAAGGTAGAGGAGTTGCTGGAGGAGTTTTCTTTAACGCACGTTCGCAAGAACAAAGGCATTGTATTGTCGGGTGGGGAGCGCCGCCGCACCGAGATTGCCCGTGCCCTGGCCGTAGACCCTAAATTTGTACTGCTTGACGAACCCTTTGCCGGCGTAGACCCTATTGCCGTAGAAGAGATTCAAAGTATAGTGGCTAAGCTTAAAAACAAGAACATCGGTATCCTCATCACCGACCACAACGTAAACGAAACCCTGTCTATCACTGACCGTGCTTATCTGCTGTTTGAGGGCAAGATACTGAAAGCCGGTACCGCCGAAGAACTGGCCGCCGACGAGCAAGTACGTCGTGTATACTTGGGTAAACATTTCGAGCTAAAAAGAAAAATTTAGTCTTTAATAGGTATATTACAAGGCTAATGTTTGCACACTCAGATATAGGCAACGCATTTTAACCATTTAGCCAAACCACCTGTGGAGATTATAAATTCGATCGTTACTTGGGTAATGAAGAAGCGGATCCATGATATAGATCTGTTTCGGAAGTATCCGCATGAAGTGCAGCAGGAGCTCTTTCAAAACCTGATCAATACTGCAAAAGGTACAGAGTGGGGTAAGAAGTATGGCTATGCTGATAACCTAAGTGTGCGGGAGTTTCAGGAGCGTGTTCCGATAAGCTCCTACGAAGAAATGTATCCGTACATTGAGCGGGTGATGAAGGGAGAGCAGAACCTGATTTGGCCATCAAAAATAGAATGGTTTGCCAAATCGTCGGGTACAACTAATGCCCGCAGCAAATTTATTCCTGTAAGTCCTGAATCTTTGGAAGATTGCCATTATAAAGGTGGCAAAGATATGCTCTCCATCTATGTGAATCTCTACCCTGACACAAAGCTTTTTACTGGTAAAGGTCTTTCTATTGGTGGTAGCCACCGCCCAAGTGAGATAAACGCTAAAGTTAATTGCGGCGACGTATCGGCGGTGATTATGCAGAACCTGCCTATCTGGGCAGAGGCCATGCGTACTCCTCCGCTTAAAGTAGCCCTGATGGACAAATGGGAGGAGAAGATAGAGAAGATGGTGGAGCTAACCGTAAAGGAAAACGTTACCAGCCTAAGCGGCGTGCCCACCTGGACCTACGTACTGTTAAAGCGCATACTGGAAGTTACCGGCAAGAGCAATATGCTGGAAGTATGGCCTAACCTGGAGCTGTTTACGCATGGTGCTGTGGCGTTTGGACCTTATCGTCAGCTTTTCCGCGACATCATTCCATCTGATAAGATGAACTATCTGGAAGTATACAATGCTTCTGAAGGCTTTTTCGGGATACAGGACCAGGCTGGCACCGAAGACGAAATGCTGCTGATGCTGGACTACGGCGTATACTATGAGTTTATCCCCATGGACCAGGTAGAGGAGGAGAACCCAAAAACGCTAACACTGGACCAGGTAGAACTTGGAAAGAATTATGCCCTCGTTATCTCGACAAATGCCGGGTTGTGGCGCTATAAGATCGGCGATACCATCCGTTTTACCAATCTCAGCCCGTACCGTATTAAGATATCTGGCCGTACGAAGCACTTTATAAATGCCTTTGGCGAGGAAGTAATAGTAGAGAATGCCGAGACAGCCATAACCAAAGCCTGCCAGGCAACAGATGCCGTTATTTCTAATTTCACAGCTGCGCCTGTTTATATGGAAAGCGGCAAGCGCGGTGGCCATGAGTGGCTGATAGAGTTTGAAAAAGAGCCAAACAATCTGCAGCAGTTTACACAGGTGCTCGACGAAACGCTGCGAGAAGTAAACTCCGATTACGATGCCAAGCGGCAAAATGACATTGCCCTACAGGAGCCTATGGTGCATATAGCCCCACAAGGTACCTTTATGAGCTGGCTCCGCGACAAAGGCAAACTAGGCGGCCAAAACAAGATTCCACGCTTGAGCAATACCCGCGAGTATCTGGAGGAGATGATGCAGTATTTGGAGGTGAGGAGCTAATAATATGGCAAGCATAGCAAAAGCTGAAGAAAGAGCATAAGCCTTAGCAAATATCAGCAGAAACACTAAGTGCAGGTGTATAAGTATGAATGAGAATCCCCGGCAAGTATGAACTGCCGGGGATTCTCATTTTAAAGTATTGCTTAGTAATAAATCTCAAATCACGAATAGCGGAGCTGATAAATTGCTGCATACAGGCCTAACCCCAGAAACAGCATGAGTAAGATGTTTGCTATCACAGGTATCTTCTTATCCTTGATTTCTTTATAGCGAATAAGGTTAAAAGTAACAAGCCCCAACAGTATAAGATTGATGATAGTTAGTACTTTGTTTAAAGTGTGCCATCCGTTTCTGATTTCTGCTGTCATATGTTTTTAATTGCTTGGCTTGAGACTAATTTCTGCATTTTATACTACTGCACCTAATTCATAATTTCTGATTGGGAGCGTAGCGATTTTTTTATTCCATAAAGCTGCTGAACATACCGCCTTCTTTTCTAGCGTTCTCTCCCTGTGGCATCAGCGCCTCAATAAGTTTCTTCACTGGCATTGACTGTAGCCATACTCTGCCTGTGCCTCGTAAGGTTGCTAGAAATAAACCTTCGCCGCCAAATATCATAGACTTTAAGCCACCAGCACGCTGTACGCTAAAATCAATTCCTTCTTCAAAGGCCACCACACAGCCAGTATCTACGCGAAGTGTCTCGTTGTTTAGGTGCTTCTCTACTACGGTGCCGCCGGCGTGTATAAACGCTCTGCCATCGCCCTGCATCTTCTGAAGTATAAAACCCTCGCCGCCGACGAAGCCGGAGCCAAGGCGCTGGTTGAAATGGATGCTTAGCTTAGTACCCAATGCGGCCGCCAGAAAAGCATCTTTTTGTGTAATGAGGCTGTTGTTGCGGGTAGTGCTAAGGTCAATAGGAAGTATAGTGCCCGGATATGGTGCAGAGAATGCTACATGGCTTTTGCCGTGGCCGCGGTGGGTAAAATGCGTCATAAATAACGATTCGCCTGTAATCAAGCGACTGCCTGCCGATACCAATTTACCCAAAAAGCCCTGGCTGGGATTGGATCCGTCTCCCATTTTCGTCTGGAAATCAATGCCATCTTCCATGTACACCATAGCGCCAGCTTCGGCGATTACCGTCTCGTTTGGGTCAAGCTCAATCTCCAGTACCTGAATGTCGTTTCCAAAAATTTTGTAGTCTATCTCGTGTGAGTTTCTCATAGTTATAGTAATGCGTTGGTTACTGTAGAAAGTTAAGTTTTTAGAATCAATAATAAAAGAAGGGCAAGCAGCTTAACTGTAAGTTTGTCTGCTTGCCCTTCTGGTGTGGCGATTATTTTATACTATAGGCTTATAGGCTACTCATCTTCCTCGTCCTCATCTTCTTCTCCTTTCTTACGGCGACGTGCCTTTGGCAGGTCTTTCACCTCATCTTCCTCGTCTGATGCTCCGCTGGTGTTGCGCACAAAATCCTCGTCGGTTTCTTCTACCTCCTCGCTTTCCTCTACATGATAATCTTCCTCCTCTTCACGTTTTGCTTTCTCGGCGGCATCACGTTTCATTAGCTTTTTATCGTCCACGTTCTTGTTCAGGAACTCGTTAATACGATCTATACTATAGTTGGAGATGATTTCACCGTGCTCGTTTACTTTGATCTCGAAGCCCTCTAGGTCCTTATGCACCCGCGACTTTTTCTTGCTGCTCTTGCTCTCTTTTTTATTTTTAGCCATGATCTTCTGGGTTATACTTATTGATGTATAAGCTAAGAAGGGTTAATTTGTTACAAGCCAGCCCAATTGCAGCAAATAAAAAAGGCCAGCCTATACAGGCCAGCCTCTTTTATACTTTATACTTTTTATAGTTAAGCCGTTGCGTACTGGCTTAGTCTTTCGATAGCAGCTTCAATGCGGTTAGCGGTTTCTTCGCGACCAATTACCTCAATGATATGCATCAGATCAGGACCTGCTTCTGCACCAGTAACAGCTAAGCGTAGCGCCTGCATTACCTGGCCAATCTTCATACCGTGGCGCTCAAGTATAGCTACAAGTAAATCCTTAACAGAATCAGCGTTGAAGTTCTCCAGCGATGAAAGTTCGTTTTTAAAATCTTCGAATACGGCTACAGACTGGCTGTTCCACTTCTTAGAAGCTACTTTCTCGCTATACTCTGTTGGAGCCACAAAGAAATATTCGGCCTCTTTCCAGAAATCCTGCGGGAAGCTTACACGCTCCTTCATTAGGCCGGCAATTTTCTCTGCTTTCTCTGGAGTAGTAGAAATACCGTGCTCCTCTAATGCCTTTATCAGGTAGCCAGCCAATTCGCTGTCTGGCTTGGCACGCAGGTACTGCTCGTTAAACCAGCGTGCTTTCTGAATATCGAAACGAGTGCCTGACTTACCGATACGCTCCACAGAAAACTCTTGGATCAACTCATCCATAGAGAAGATCTCTTGCTGCGTACCCGGGTTCCAGCCCAGGAAGGCAAGGAAGTTGGTGAAGGCCTCTGGCAGATAACCACTCTCACGGTAACCAGACGATACTTCATTTGTAAACGGATCTGTCCAGCGTAGTGGGAACACCGGGAAGCCTAGTTTATCGCCATCACGCTTGCTTAGCTTGCCGTTTCCGTCTGGCTTCAGTAGCAGTGGCAGGTGCGCAAACTCAGGCATGGTATCTTCCCAGCCTAAGTAGCGGTACAGCAACACGTGCAGCGGCGCAGATGGCAACCACTCCTCCCCACGAATCACGTGTGTGATCTTCATCAGGTGGTCGTCTACAATATTGGCCAGGTGGTATGTTGGCATACCATCCGACTTCATCAGCACTTTATCATCAATAGCAGAAGAGTGTACCATTACCCAACCACGGATCAGGTCTTTCAGGCGTACTTCCTCTTTGCGCGGTACTTTCAAACGGATTACGTAAGGGTCTCCGGACTCCAGGCGCTTCTTCACTTCATCCTCTGGCAGAGTAAGTGAGTTTTTCATGGTCATGCGCGTGATGGCGTTATACTGCGGCGTAGCTACCTTGGCAGCTTTCAAACGCTCACGCATCTCATCCAGCTCCTCAGCTGTATCGAAAGCATAATAAGCATGACCGCTCTCAACCAGTTGCAGGGCATACTGCATGTACATTGGCTTGCGCTCCGACTGGCGGTAAGGCGCGTAAGGGCCTCCGTTCCATGGGCTTTCGTCCAACTCAATGCCGCACCACTCCAGCGACTCACGGATGTAATCTTCGGCACCCGGCACAAAACGGTTTTGGTCAGTGTCCTCGATGCGAAGTATCATTTTACCGCCTGTTTTACGGGCCAGCAAAAAGTTGTAAAGGGCAGTGCGCACACCACCGATATGGAGAGGCCCTGTCGGGCTTGGGGCAAAGCGTACTCTAACTTCTCTTTCCATGTATGGTTGTTGTATTCAAATCAAATTTGGTGCAAAGGTACAAAATAAACTATGGTTTCGGTAACGCTAAAAGGTTGGGAGTGTTGCAAAGTATAAATAACAGTTGCCAGGGTTAATTGTTGCCATAGTATAAACATAATCAGCTAATTGCGTATTGGCTATATAAATACAATGAGGCAACTTATAATGGTGCATAAAAGGATATTGATGTCATGGGGCTTGTTGAAAGAGACTTGGCTGGAGTTTCTGGACAACAAATCTTTCCAGAAAGGAGCTGCACTGGCATACTATACCATCTTTGCGTTGCCGCCCATGCTTATCATCATCATCAGTGCCGCAGGTTATTTTTTTGGAGAACAGGCTGTTTCCGGAGAAATATACTTTCACATAAAAGAGCTTATAGGTTCTGAAGGCGCTTATTCGGTACAGAAGATGGTGGAGAATGTAAATGAGTTCGGTGATTTCAATATTGCCGCCATTATAGGTGCTGCTGCCTTGTTCGTGGCGGCTACTGGTGTCTTTATATCGCTGCAAGACTCTCTAAATGAGATTTGGTATGTAAAGCCAGTGCCTAAGCGGGGATACCTTAAACTTATACTTGACAGGGTGCTCTCTTTTGGGATGATATTGGCCATTGCTATCATCTTGCTTCTTTCTCTTTTAGCAAATACTATTTTGGTAGCAATTGGAGACTTCCTGACGGCACGGTTTTCCGGCTGGATCATCTATGTGATACATGTAGGAAATTTTTTGTCAGCCTTTCTGCTGATGTCCTTCCTGTTTGCCTGTATCTATAAATTTTTACCGGATGCTAAAATCAGGTGGCGTGATGTGGGAGTAGGTGCACTAGTTACTTCGCTGCTGTTCGTAGTGTTTAGGGGCCTGATCGGGTTTTATCTGGGTAACACGGATGTTGGTTCTGTTTATGGGGCAGCCGGTTCTATCGTGGTTATACTTACATGGGTATTCTTCACTTCACAGATCATTTTCTTTGGCGCTGTTTTCACGTTTGTGTACTCCCGTAAGTATGGTTTCAACATCTATCCAGCAGATTATGCTGTGCGTGTGATACGCCAGGAGGTGGAGGTAGGCAACTCTGCTGTAAATGCCGAGCCTGGGAAGCATGATAAGGAAGTTTATGGTGATTTGGAAGAGGAGGAAGAACCTGAAATTACTGACGAAGGCGAAAAGCAGGAGGGGGCGAATATTTAAAGAGTTACGAGTGCTGAGTTCTCAGTCTTGAGTCAAAGAGTAGATTTGGTAGTAAAACTAAGGTCTTACTTTTAGCTGTCCTTGCAGTGTGTTTTCACCGGCAAGTATAATTGATGCAGAATTATAAATTGGCAGTGGTGGAAAGTCTCCTTCTGAGGGGATAAGGGCTTATGACCAACAGCTGCTACAAATGCAAAAAGACAAAGAAGCTATACTTTGCTTCTTTGTCCTTCGTCAATAAATCTTCTGCTAAAATAGACTACTTCGTAGCAATACAAGAGATCTCTACGTTTACATCCTTCGGCAAACGGCTAACCTCTACCGTTTCGCGGGCAGGTGGGTTGCTGGTAAAGTAGCTACCGTAAGTCTCGTTAATCTTACCAAAGTTGTTCAGGTCTTTTACAAAAATGGTGCACTTTAAAACGTTGCTAAAATCCATGCCAGCCTCAGAAAGTATAGCCTGCAGGTTCTGCATTACCTTGTGCGTTTCGTTTTCGATGCTGTCGTTTATTAAGTTGCCACTGTCAGCGTCCAAAGCAATTTGGCCGGATACATAAAGTATTCCGTTAGCTAATGTTGCCTGGCTGTAAGGGCCGATAGGGGCCGGAGCTTTGGTAGAGTTGATGATGGTATGTGCCATAGTAGAATCTTTTAATTTGTATATTTACCATCAAAAGTACAGAAATATGCATATAGTTGTTTTGTCTGGCCCGGAAATGGCCGCCGAGTTCAAACAAAAATTTCCGGAAGGGAGAGAAGGTGTAAGCTACACTTTCCTGCAGTCCCATAGCCTACTAAATCAGCAACTTTCACCTACAGATATAGTATTTGACTTTCTGTTGCACGAGCAGCCGGAGCGCTTAAGTACGTATGCCCCTCAGCAGGTTGTCTTCTGCAATGCAGTAACAATGCAGCTGGCAGAACTGGTGCACCAAAGCGAATTAGAGGAGCCGTGTACCTTAATTGGTTTCAATGGATTACCTACACTCTTCAATAGACCTATACTGGAAGTAAGCCTTCTGAACCGAAAAGATGAAGAGAGTCTGAAAGAAATATGCGAGACTTTGGACACTGAGTACTTATTAGTTGATGATCGTGTTGGTATGGTAACGCCACGCATGATTTGCATGATCATTAACGAAGCGTTTTATACTTTGCAGGAGCAAACTGCAAGTGTAGAAGATATCGACCTAGGGATGAAACTCGGTACTAATTATCCGAAGGGACCGTTTGAGTGGGCGAAGCAGATAGGTATAGAAAATGTATACCAGGTGCTGCAGGCTGTTTACGAAGACACTAAGGAAGAAAGGTATAAGATATGTCCGCTGCTTAAGACGAAATACCTTAAAGACGAGGCGGTAGTATAAGTCTCAGAAATAAAAAAGGGAGCCAATTGGCTCCCTTTCCTTTTATACTTTGATTGTTACTCAACTGTAACAGACTTCGCCAGGTTACGAGGTTGGTCAACGTTACAGCCGCGCATTACCGCAATATGGTACGATAGCAACTGCAGCGGAATTACAGACAGAAGCGGCATCAGGTGCTCACTTGTCTCTGGGATTTCAATCACATAATCAGCCATAGAAGGAATGGTTTTATCACCTTCGGTTACGATGGCAATCACTTTACCCTTACGCGCTTTTACCTCCTGCACGTTAGATACAATCTTCTCGTATGAGCTGTCCTTCGTGGCAATTACCACCACTGGCATTTGCTCATCGATCAATGCGATAGGACCGTGCTTCATTTCGGCAGCAGGGTAACCTTCTGCATGGATGTAAGAAATTTCTTTCAGCTTAAGCGCACCTTCTAAGGCAACTGGGAAGTTATAACCACGGCCCAGGTACAGGAAGTTAGTTGCATCTTTAAACAATTCAGAAATTTTAACGATCTGGTCGTTAAGTTCCAGTGCCTTCTCAACTTTAGCAGGAATACTTTCTAGTTCCGCCATCAGTTGGTGCAGCTTGGTTGTTTCTAAAGTGCCGCGCTTGCTGCCCAATATCATAGCAATAAGCGTAAGCACTGTAACCTGTGCAGTGAAGGCTTTTGTACTTGCCACGCCAATCTCTGGGCCTGCATGTGTATAAGCGCCAGCGTCTGTAGCACGGGCAATAGAAGAACCTACCACATTACAGATACCAAAGATAGTAGCACCCTTAGACTTCGCCAATTCAATAGCGGCCAACGTATCGGCAGTCTCACCAGATTGCGAAATGGCAATTACAATATCTTTTTCTGTGATGATCGGGTTGCGGTAACGGAATTCAGAAGCATATTCTACTTCTACTGGGATGCGTGCCAAATCCTCGATCAGGTATTCAGCTACTAAGCCGGCATGCCACGATGTACCACACGCTACAATAATGATTCTGTCAGCGTTGGCAAGTTTGTTCTCATACTCACGCACGCCGCTCATCATCAGGTGGCTGCTTTCTGCCACCAGGCGTCCGCGCATAGAGTCAAGTATAGAGCGTGGCTGCTCGTAAATTTCCTTCAGCATGAAGTGCTCGTAACCACCTTTCTCAATAGACTCTAGTTCCATCTCTAAGCGGTGTACATAAGGCGTCTGCTTTACGTCCTCCTTCGTTCTGATTTCAAGCTCTCCGTCTTTAATCACTACCAGTTCGTAATCGTTCACATAGATCACATCGTTAGTGTACTCTATGATCGGAGTAGCATCAGAGGCCAAGAAGTACTCATCTTTACCAACACCTACTACTAATGGGCTGCCCTTACGCGCCGCGATCAGTTGGTTCTGGTCTTCTTTAGAAAGAACAACTATGGCATAAGCGCCAACCACTTCGTGCATGGCCAGGCGCACAGCCTCTGGTAAAGTGCAGTTGTTGTTCACTCTGATATCCTCAATAAGGTTAATAAAAACCTCAGAATCAGTATCAGATTTGAAAGTATGGCCTTTTTCCTGTAGCAGGGTTTTCAGAGCTCCGTAGTTCTCTATGATACCGTTGTGGATGATGGCTATTTTCCCAGAACTTGAGTAGTGTGGGTGCGCGTTCTTATCGTTAGGCTCTCCGTGCGTGGCCCAACGGGTATGTCCCATACCAATATGGCCATGCGTGTCCTTATCTGCTAAGAACTCTTCTAAGTCTGAAACTTTACCTTTTTTCTTATATACATTCAGGCTGCCATTCATAAGGGCAATTCCAGCGCTGTCGTATCCGCGATACTCTAATCTTTTTAAGCCTTTAATTACTATAGGGCAAGCTTCTCTGTGCCCTACGTATGCTACGATTCCACACATACTGTTTTTGTATTTTTAAAATAAAATAGGTACCCTGCAAAGGTACCTATTAGATTGATATAAAATAAACCTTCTAGTTCAGTTTTGAATAGTATACAACCAACTGCACTTTGTTGCTCTCAGTGTTGCTGATGATAGCCCGGTATGGCCTTGTCTCTGGCGCAATAGAGAACACTCCACTTTGAGTAGGAACAACTGTTGCTGATGCCAATAGCAAGCCTGTATTCGGCTTCTTGTCCAGCAGCATTGCCTGGAAGTATGATGTGATATTTAGCGTATACCTGTTCTTCTCACTGTCATAAGCAAGTGGTGCTGGGAACGCTGTGCCGTTTATCTGTCCTACTCCGTTTTGCTGCACCGCTATCGGATTGCCATTGGCATCTTTCAAAATGCGGTTTGTATTGTTTGTCTGATACAACACCAGTTGTGGCGGAGCTGGCAAGGCCGATGTTGATGATGCCTTCACAGGGATGATCAACTCAGCACGGTTGATTATGATTGTGCCGGCTGCTTGTTTAAACTGCTGCAAGTATGGCAGGGTAAGTTTTGTAACAAGCTGCGTGTTGTTTTGAATGTAGCTTTCGTTGCCTGTTTGTTTAGCAGGTATGAAGTTACCTTTTTGAGTTAAGCTAGCTACAGAGGTGCCTGTGCGATTTCCTTCAAAATTAGTAAAGTAATCTACAGCAGAGCTTTGCGCAAAACGGAAGATATGCTTTTTCTTGTCAGCTCCGTTTTTGTAATGTACTACAATTTTTGAGCTGTCAGCAGCCAGGTTAAGAGCTAAAATGCTAGATGGATCACCTGCAGGAGCAATAGCCAAACCTTTAAAGAAAGCCTCGAAGTTTGCTTGAGACTTAAGCGGCGCCTGACCAGACTGAGCCACAAAATCGTTAATTAAGCTTTGCGGTAGCTTTATCTTTACAAGCCTCTTTGCTGCTGTAGAGTCTACATCAAACTGCTTTTTCTTTTCGTAAAGCAAGGGAACAAGCGTAGTAGAGGCAAGTGGTGTTGCTTCTTTTGCCAGTGTAGATGTTGTAAAGTATGAAGCTTTTTCTTGGAAGCCCTCCGTTAAGCGAAATACGTTTATCTTTAGCGGCTCTGTTTTGTTGCCATAGATAAAGCTGTAGTCCAGGGTAAGCACCATAGAGTCTACCTGCGGATTTTCGCCAAACGTAATGTCGGCACCATTTAAAGCTACTTCTGTATAAGTTGTAGCTTTTAAAGTGCCTAGTACTGGGTCTGCTAATATACCTACTTGTGCAGGTGCTACCTTAAACGACAAGATTGAGTCGGGTAAGAGTACCGTGCCTGTGTTTATTGTAATTGTATCTGTAAAATTGGTGCCTATCTGGTTTTCATCCTGCAGGTCAATGCCAATTTCTGTTGGGTCGTCGCAGGATGCAAGGGTGGCGATAGAAAAGAAGAATAATAGAAATCTCCTAACGGCTAAGTTCATTATACAGGGTGTAGTATGAGTCTAAAAGGGTGTCGTCGGCGCTAACGGTGCTAATGCTTTTTGTCTGCATAAACTCGTTAAACAGTTCGTTGATATTTTCGCTAAAGTTTTCGTTCGTTTTGATAACAGAGTCAGCGTACTCCATACCAATTTTAATAAAGCTATCCAGATCAGCAGTTTTCAGGTGCTCCAGCATGCTGTCATCGATGTCAAGCATTTTCACTTTCTCCAGCAAATCCCCGTCAAACTTATGCTTATAGTTGTGGTTGTACACAGTAAACATCGACTTGGCATCCTTAAAGATTGGATCTTTTTTGTAAGTTGTCTTTAAGTACATCGGTATCAGACCTGTCATCCAATCATTGCAGTGTACAATGTCTGGTGCCCAACCAAGTTTCTTCACTGTTTCCAGCACGCCCTTGCAGAAGAAGATCGCACGCTCGTCGTTATCCTGGTGAAACTTGTTGTTCTTGTCAACGAAAACGGATTTTCTGTGGAAATAGTCTTCGTTGTCAATAAAATATACTTGCAGCTTGGCATTCGGGATAGATGCTACCTTAATAATCAGTGGCTTTTCGTCGTCGCCAACAGCAATATTGATACCTGAAAGGCGTACCACTTCGTGCAAACGATTTTTACGCTCGTTTATTAGGCCAAAACGCGGAACAAAAATTCGGATCTCCATCCCACGTTCCTGCATACCCTGTGGCAGCGTCTGCAAAAACTCGGCTACTTTAGTGGTTTGTAAGAAGGGATTGATCTCGGTGGCGGCGTAAAGAATTCGCAATTTGGACATAATAAAAAGTTAAAAATTAATAAGCAACAGTAATGGGACGTGCAAAATTAGTATTTTTTATTCTAATTTTCAATTCTATACGTTATAACTTACATTTGCCGGCCTTAAACAAGACAACAAGCATACCAACCAATGGAAGTTATAAAGCAGGTTAGCACCATCCGCGAAAAAATGCAGTCTCTTAGGTGTAGTGGCAAGCGCATAGGCTTTGTACCCACCATGGGAGCACTGCACGAAGGGCACCTGCAACTGCTTCGCGCATCTAGCCGTGAAAACGACGTAACGGTGTGCAGTATTTTTGTAAACCCCACCCAGTTTAATAACCCGGAAGATTATAAACTGTATCCCCGTACCTCAGAGCAGGATATCGCGCTTTTACAATCTGTAAACTGCGACTACCTTTTTTTGCCTGATGCACAAGAAGTATACACACAACAGACGCTGCTGCAGTTTAGTTTCGGAGCGCTGGAGGCGGTAATGGAAGGTGAGCACCGGCCGGGGCATTTTAATGGAGTAGCCACCATTGTAAGTAAACTATTTCATTATATAACACCACACCGCGCATACTTCGGGCAGAAGGATCTGCAGCAGGTAGCTATTGTGCGGCAATTGGTGCAGGCGCTGAGTTTTGATTTGGAATTGGTATGCTACCCAACAGTGCGGGAAGAGAGTGGCTTGGCCATGTCGTCAAGAAATGAGCGACTGAATCCAGAGCAAAGAGAAGTTGCTGCCAACCTATACAAAGCACTGCAAATGGCAGCAAGTATGTTGCCGGAAAAACCAATTCAAAGTATAAAACAGGAAGTGGCTGACTACCTGCAAAGTATAAACCAGATAGAACTGGAATATTTTGAAATCGCCGATCCTGCTACGCTGCAGCCTGTAAAGGATGTAAAGCAGGATCAGGAGATGGCACTGTGCATTGCGGCACAGGTAGGTCCGGTGCGCCTGATCGACAACATACTGGTGAATCTAAATAAGGAGTAAATTGTTTGGTTAGCGTGCAAGGCATACTGCTTAGGCTTTGGTAGTTAATCTGCGGGCAATTGCCTAACTTTGCGGCTTATTACAAGATCACCATGTATATTGAGGTTTTAAAATCGAAAATTCACCGTTGTAAGGTAACACAGGCCGAGCTGCACTATGTTGGCAGCATTACCATTGATGAGGACCTGATGGATGCCGCCAATGTAGTGGAAAATGAAAAAGTACAGATCGTTAACATCAACAACGGTGAGCGCTTTGAGACTTATGTAATTAAAGGCGAGCGCGGCACCGGTACTGTTTGTTTAAATGGCCCGGCTGCGCGTAAAGTGCAAGTAGGAGATATCGTAATTGTAATTTCTTACTGCAGCATTAAGTTTGAAGACGCTAAAAACCACACGCCAACACTTGTATTCCCTGATCAGCACAACCGCCTGGTGTAAATTCCTCGCATGAAAAAGCTGCTCTCATTTCTGAAATACGCACTGCTGCTGGGCGTATCTGCATTTTTGATGTGGTATGCCCTGAAGGAACTTGACTTTCAGAAAATGTGGGACGAGCTGAAGAATACCAACTATTCCTGGATTGCTGTGTCGCTGCTGATGGGAGTGGCTGCTTATATAAGCCGTGCTTACCGTTGGCAAATGCAGATAAAGCCTACTGGCCATAGTCCGTCGCTGCTGCACACGTATCGCGCCATGATGATTGGTTACCTAGCTAACCTGGTGCTGCCTAGAATGGGAGAGGTGGTTCGGTGCAGCATACTTAAGCGATCTGATAATGTGCCAGTGAACACAGGCTTCGGAACTGTAATCGCCGAGCGGTTTATAGACATGATCATGCTGTTGCTGGCTGTAGGTATTACCTTTCTGGTAGAGTTTAACCGTATTCGTAATTTCTTCCTGGGGCTGTTCACAGAAAAGTATACCGGCATGGAGCAAACTATTAACTCCCTGTATTGGGTGTTTTGGGTGTTGCTGGGTGCTGCCGTGGTTATACTTTTCATTATGCTGCGTTACCTAAATCGTTTGCGGAAAAACGCATACTTTAAAAAGGCAGTGGGTTTTGTGAAAGGCATGTTGCAGGGAGTATTTAGTATAACCAAACTCGATAAACAAGCTGTTTTCTGGGGCCATACTGTTTTTGTGTGGCTGATGTATTATGCCATGAGCGTGGTGGTGTTCTTTGCCATGCCAGCCACAAGCGAACTGAGCTGGGGAGCGGGTTTGTCGGTTTTGGTGATAGGCAGTTTGGGAATGGCGGCGCCGGTGCAGGGCGGGATAGGAGTATATCATTTGCTGGTGCAGGCAACGCTGCTGCTGTATGGAGTGCCCAAGGAGGCTGGTATGGCCTACGCTTTGCTGGCGCATACTTCCCAGACACTATTGGTCGTTGTAATGGGGGTGCTGAGTTTTATAGCAACTATGCTACAGCGCACTCAACCGTTGGTAACACAAGAGCAAACATCTGTTCATGAACTCAAGCGATAAGATTTACACGCTGCCGCAGCTGCAGGAAAAGCTACAAGTATGGCGCGCACAGGGCCAGAAGATTGTTTTTACAAACGGTTGTTTCGATCTGCTGCACCTGGGCCACGTGGATTACCTGGAAAAAGCACGACAACTTGGCGATAAGCTGGTGCTTGGTCTTAACACAGATGCGTCAATTAGCCGTATAAAAGGTCCAAGCCGCCCCCTTCAGGACGAAATGTCACGTGCGCGGGTAATGGCATCTCTTTTGTTTGTAGATGCAGTAGTGCTCTTTGACGATAATACACCGCTGGAGCTGATCAAAGCCGTGCAGCCGGATATACTGGTGAAAGGCGATGATTATGCAGTGGAGCAGATCGTGGGGCATGAGGTAGTGATGGCCAAAGGCGGCGAGGTGAAAACAGTACCGCTTGTTAAAGGTTATTCTACTACCAACATCGTAAAGAAAATAGAGAATCAACTAAACGAAAATAGATAACTATGATCTGGATTATAATGATTGCCATGATGCTTGCAAGTTGGCTTGTAAGCTGGCGATTGAAAAGCAAGTTTAAAGAATACTCTCAAACACCTCTAAGCTCTGGACTTACAGGCCGTGAGGTGGCAGAAATGATGCTGCGCGACAACGGCATTACTGATGTGAGAGTAATTTCGGTGGCAGGTCGCTTAACTGACCACTATAACCCAGCTGATAAGACTGTAAACCTGAGCGAGTACGTGTATGAGGCACGAAGTGCAGCGGCTGCAGCCGTAGCAGCGCACGAGTGTGGGCACGCAGTACAACATGCAAAGGCATACGCATTCCTGAAGTTCCGTTCGGCAATGGTGCCTGCTTTAAGTATAGCCTCGCGCTACATGCAGTGGATTCTGCTTATTGGTATCTTTATGATACAGTCTACGCCGGTGCCGCTGGCAATTGGTGTAGCCCTGTTTGCCCTGACAACTCTCTTTAGTTTTGTAACGCTGCCGGTAGAGTTTGATGCCAGTAAGCGTGCCCTTGCCTGGATTGACCGTCGTGGCATTGTAACAACTCAGGAACATGGCATGGCAAAAGATGCACTTAAATGGGCAGCCTTAACCTACGTAGTAGCTGCACTGGGTTCTCTGGCCACGCTGCTGTACTATGTTTCTATTTTGATGGGCCGCCGCGACTAAGGTGTTCAACAGAAACGACATATAAGTATAAACGCCGCTTGCACATAGTTGTAGGCGGCGTTCATTGTTTTTAGTCGCTTTTTCTAAAGCAAGAGTGTCTAAACACAGATAATTTATTCGGCTAACCTAACATTTATTAGGCTTACTGGTTGATTTAATTGCACTGTATTTCATAGTTTTGTACACTTATAATTTATTGTTTCAACAGAATCGTTTATATACACAAGTATGAATTTCCAATTAACAGAAGAGCATCTGGCAGTACAGGCTGCTGCACGCGAATTTGCACAGACAGAATTGTTGCCAGGCGTTATTGAGCGCGATGAGCACCAGAAATTCCCTGCCGAGCAAATCAAGAAAATGGGTGAGCTTGGCTTTATGGGCATGATGGTGGACCCGAAGTATAATGGAGGTGGCATGGACACAATTTCCTATGTGCTGGCCATGGAAGAAATCTCTAAGGTAGATGCTTCAGCTTCTGTAGTAATGTCTGTTAACAACTCACTTGTTTGCTGGGGTATCGAGAAGTATGGCTCTGAAGAGCAAAAGCAAAAGTATCTAACCAAACTTGCTACAGGCGAGATCATTGGTGCGTTCTGCTTGTCTGAGCCAGAGGCTGGTTCCGACGCTACTTCACAGCGCACTACTGCCGAGGACAAAGGTGACTACTACCTACTTAACGGCACGAAAAACTGGATTACGAACGGCAGTACTGCATCTGTATACATTGTAATAGCACAGACAGACGTAGCCAAAGGCCACCGCGGTATCAACGCCCTTATTGTTGAGCGTGGTATGGAAGGTTTCGAGATCGGTCCTAAAGAAAATAAATTGGGCATCCGTGGCTCTGATACACACTCTCTGATGTTTACTGACGTTAAGGTTCCGAAAGAGAACCGTATCGGCGAGGATGGTTTCGGCTTTAAGTTCGCGATGTCTACGCTGGCAGGTGGCCGTATCGGTATCGCTTCGCAGGCATTAGGTATTGCCTCTGGCGCTTACGAGCTGGCAGTAAAATACTCTAAAGAGCGTAAAGCGTTTGGTGTTGAAATTGCGAAGCACCAGGCTATCCAATTTAAGCTGGCAGACATGGCTACCAATATAGAGGCAGCACGTTTGCTTTGCCTACAGGCAGCGCACGATAAAGATACGCATTCGGATTATGGCAAGTCAGGTGCTATGGCCAAGCTTTTTGCATCAAAAGTGGCGATGGAAACAACTGTGGAGGCTGTACAAGTTCACGGCGGTTACGGTTTCGTGAAAGAGTACCATGTGGAGCGTTTAATGCGCGATGCAAAAATTACACAAATTTACGAAGGTACTTCTGAGATACAGAAAATAGTAATTTCAAGAGAATTGCTCAAGTAAATTTAGGGTTAAAACATTGTCTCCATGCTGTTTAGGCTAAGAATAGCATTTCTTGAATTAAAATTTATTTTTTAAAAATATTTTGAATTTTATAAAGATTAATCTTAGCTTTAAGCCAAATTTAAAGGGTTTATAGTATAAAAGTTAGTTGGTAACACACATGGAAGATTACAATAAGATTATTGAATCGCTTGGGGTGCGGTTCATTAAGGCAAAAAATCTGGTGTTGCAGCAGCCATTTACGGTTCGCAACGCCTACGATGTAGGCAATAACTTGATCCTGCTTCATAAAGGTAGCATCTTCTTTGGGGACGAAGAGCAAATGGTTGAAGAGGGAGAGTTACTGTTTATACCTGGTGGCCGTAGCACGAAAGTAACCTACGGACCTGCCGGAGAAGGAAAGACAATCTCTAACGATGACCTGATCACGAATAAAGAGAAGTTCTTCAAAAACAACAACGATCTTGACTTGATCGGTGATGCTGAGGAGAGCCACAGCTTTGTAAGCTTCGAGGCAAAAGTATTTGACTCGGTTAACTTCTTTGCTTCGCTTGATTTGCCGGCCTTCCTTATCTCTAACAACAACAAGCTAGCCAACCTGGTTATCAAAGTTGTAGAAGAGAGCATGCAGGAGTTGCCAGGTAAAGAGCGTCTGATCAATATCTATACAGAGAACATTGTTGTAGAGATCGTGCGCCACATCCTGCGCAACAGAATGTTTGTGGAGCAGTTGGCTACGAACAGCACTTACTTCAAAGACCCTCGCCTTATCGACCTGTTCAACTACATTAAGGAGAACTTAGGTGGCGACCTGTCTAACAAAGTGCTTTCTAACGTGGCAAACGTTTCGGAGGATTACGTAGGTCAGTACTTCAAAATGCTGACGGGCATCAACCCGCAAGATTACATCGAGTACCAGCGTATGGAGCGTGCTGTGTTCCTGCTTAGAACCACTAAGAAGAGCATTCGTGAGATCGGTAAAGAAGTTGGTTATAAAGATACCGCTTACTTCTGCCGTCGCTTTAAAATGATGTTTGGTATACCTGCCGGTAAAATGCGTCGTCGCGAATCAGCGATGAACATCTAAGGCAACGTTATACGAAGCGATAAGATTAGAAACCTCGGCCAAAAAGCCGGGGTTTTTTTCTATGTGGTTGCCTACCACAATTACATCTGCTCCGGCGTCTAAGGCTGTTTTTGCTTTATGGGTTGTATTAATGCCGCCGCCAACTATTACCGGCACATCAACTGCCTCACGAACGGCGGCAATCATCTCTGCGGTTATTGGTTCTTTAGCTCCGCTGCCGCCATCCAGGTAAATGTACTGTAGGCCCAGTAGTTCGCCGGCCATAGCGGTGCAGGCAGCAATAGCAGGTTTGTCGTAAGGCAAAGGAGTAGTGCCACTCATGTAAGAGGCTGTGGTCTGGCGGCCAGAATCTACAAGTATATAACCGGTTGGGTAAATCTCCAGTTGGCTGGCCTTAAGTATAGGCGCAGAAATAACATGATGCCCGATTAAGAACTCCGGGTTGCGCCCAGATATAAGTGACAGCAGCAAAATACCATCGGCTTGGGCATCAATGTGCAGGCTGCTGCTCGGGAAAAGTATAACCGGGATATTGCTGTGCTCCTTAATGAGTTTGATTATCTCGGCTTGGTTTTGAGACGTGATCAGGCTACCTCCAACAAAGAAGAAGTCAACTTGATGTGATGCGCTTAGCGAAAGTAGTTGCAGGCAGGATGCCTCGTTGAGGTTGTCCGGGTCTAACAGAACAGCAAAGTGCTTCCTGCCTGGTATATGTTTTTGTAAGCGAAGGTTCTTAAATGGCATCCTCTTTCGGAACAATAATCTCAGTTGTCTCTACTACAGTAACCTCTTCTACAGGGGCTGCTGCAATATCGTTATTTTCAGAGATACTATTCAGATGATCGCTTACCTTTTTCGATATATACATGAGCAGTAAGGCTGCTGCCTGCGACGAAATTACCTTCGCCACATTTGAATCTAGTACACCTTTCGAGCTTTTCTTGGACTTCTTTGGTTTCTCTCCAGTGTCAGCCATAGATCTAGCGTTAAAGCCGTAGCCTCCTGCCTGTTCTACTGTAGCAGACTCTTGTTCAGGCATAACCGGAATGCCTGCCGAATCATAGGCCCTGGTCTGCTTTACTTTTTTGTCCTTTTTAGCTTTTTTTTTACCGCTGCCGCTTATCATACGCTTTAGCAGGTAACCGGCTAGTATAACGCCTCCTGCCATGGCAACTTTTTTGCCTATTTCCTGCCCTTGGGTTTTAATGCTATCTACATCACCCATTAAGGCATTTTTATACTCTTCTTTTTGCCGTTCTAAAAAGTCACGTTCATTATCAAACAGCGGGTTCGATAGTTCGCTCATATGCTTTTCTCTCTTTTATCAGATTTATAGATCGTATTGTTTAAAGATTTGTCGGCCATCTCCTGGAACATCTTCTTGTCCAGTCCCACGATCAACACCACGAGTAAAATAATGTAAATAAGCGCTACTATGCCAAAGCCCCAGAAGGTACTGTCGAGCAGGTGGTTGAGCAGCAGACCTAAGAAAATGCTCACAAATATAACGCACATCAGAGCCGCAAATCCAAGCAAAACAGCATGTATCGTATTTACTAGTGCAGCTTTTAGTTTTTCTTGAATTTCTAATCGTATGATATCTATACGGGTGTCAATATAACCCATTAGGTTCTCGATTAGATTAGTGCTTTTTTCGCGTGTGCCGTTATCAGGAATTTCCATAGTTTATAAGTACTTGTTTTGTTGCTGATACTGTATACGTGGGTAGGTGTAAAAATTTACGCCAAGTATAACCGATTAAAAGTGTAGTACGGAATTTGATGTATATTGTCGGTTTTTAGTTAAATTTAACGTTAATCTTTTTAAAGATTCTGCCTGTTTGAACCGTAACTACTATAGCGTTTTAGGCATAAGCCATACGGCCACCACGCAAGAGGTAAAGGCTGCTTACAAGCGTCTTGCTATCAAGTACCATCCTGATAAAAATCAGGGTAATGTACTAGCAGAGGAGATGTTCAAACAAATCAACGCAGCTTATCAAACTCTCTCAAACCCAAATAAAAGAGCCCGATACGACCTGCGCCTGCAGTACCAGCGTGAACGCCAGCGCGTGCTGCGCCAGCAGCAGGCATACCAGGTAGACCCGCGTTACTACCAAACCCGCCAGCCTGCTGGAGTCTCAGAACGTTACTACCGGCCTATCAGGCGCGAAACATATAAGTTCTCCCGTAAAGACTGGTATATCACTATTGCTTTTGTGGCAGGGCTGCTAACGTTTAGCCTGCTGCTAAAGGTCGTAATGGATTACGTTACCGGAGAAGACAAGTATAAAACAGCTTTAACTTACATAGCAGACGGTAAGTATAGCAGCGCGCATAGGCTGCTTTCTGATGCCATACATTTTATGCCCGAGAATGCTGATGCGTATGAGGCTAGGGCGATGATAGAGTTGGATGTTTATGAAAACTACCCGGCAGCATTGGATGACCTGAACAAAGCGCTTAAGCTACGCGAGAGCCCATCGGCACAAGTATACTTTATGCGAGGGCGCAGCTATCAGCAGTTGGAGCAGTACCAGCAGGCAGAAAAGGATCTTACGCGGGCACTGGAGTTAAACAGTAATTTCTGGAGTGCTTACATGGCAAGAGGGGAGGTTCGCTTGTTTTTCTTAGGGAAGTATGAGGATGCTATTTCTGATTTAACAGTCTTCCTAAAAAACAGCAGGATTGGCAGCGAAAAATGGGTGTCTGCACTTACCTATAGGGGCTTTGCTTATTCTAGGTTAAAAGATTTTTATGCAGCGGAGCAGGATTACCGTATGGCCTCTGAAATAGACAAGCAAAATGGCAGGGCTTTATACTTGCTGGGCCGTAACGAAGTTGAACAACAGAAATCAGACTCGGCGTGCGCGCACTTTTACCAGGCTTATCAATTGGGCTACTCTGCGGCATTGTTCGAAATGCGTATGAATTGCCAGGAAATGCTTCCGCAGTAAACTTGTGGTGCACTTAGTTGTTAAATACTAAGTATAGTTTGCCGTAGAGCACTGGCCTAAAAACAAAAAACCCTTGCCGTTTCTGACAAGGGTTTAGCTGGTGGTGATGATTGGAATCGAACCAACGACACAAGGATTTTCAGTCCTTTGCTCTACCAACTGAGCTACATCACCAGCTTTTTTGTTGCCCTTTCGTTTAAGGGTATGCAAAAGTAGTAACTAACTTTTAAGTAGCAAACTTTCTTGGGAAAAATATTTTAAAATGTTGCGCTAGCGTACGTTTTACCCATTATTCTGCTATCTTTATCTACAAATTAGTATGTATAACGAATAATTGCTGTGATAATAGGAATCGAAAACATTATCTTCTTGATTGTGGCTGCCCTGGGTATAGGGTTGTTTGTGTGGCAGATCCGCAAAATCCGCAAAAATGTGCTCATGGGCCGCGATATGGAAATAGCGGGCAATCCTTCTGAGCGAATAAATAAAACATTACTGGTGGCTTTCGGTCAGCAGAAAATGTTTAAGCGCATGCTGCCGGCTGTGCTGCACCTGTTTGTTTATGTCGGCTTCTTAGTAATTAACATAGAAGTGCTGGAGATTCTGATTGATGGCGTATTTGGCACACACCGCATCCTTGGCTTTGCAGGTATTCTTTACAGCGGTCTAATGTTTATCAACGAGATATTGGCTGCTCTGGTAATTGTTGCCTGTATCATGTTTTTGTGGAGACGAAACGTGACAAAAGTACCGCGCTTGGCAGCCGGCGTAGAAATGCGCGCTTGGCCAAAGCTTGATGCAAACATCATCCTGATCACAGAGATTGTGCTGATGTTTGCGCTTTTTGCCTTTAATATCTCTGATCTTAAACTGGCCCAGTTAAGAGGCGTTGAAATTGCTGGTGCCTATCCTGTAAGCTCTCTGTTTGTAAACATACTAGGCAGCGACCCGGATAACTTATATGTGATTGGCAGAGTAGGCTGGTGGTTTCATATTATAGGTATACTTGCATTCATGAATTACCTGCCAAGTTCTAAGCACTTCCATATTATTATGGCCTTCCCGAACGTGTACTACTCTAAGCTGTTGCCAAAGGGTAAATTTACAACCAACCCGGCTATTACGCATGAGATCAAAGCTATGCTGGACCCAAGCTATCAGCCGCCTGCCCCTGAGGTAGACGCTGAGGGTAACCCGGTAATGCAGCGCTTCGGTGCTAAGGATGTGGAAGACCTGACGTGGAAGCAGTTGATGGACTCCTATACTTGTACCGAGTGCGGACGCTGTACTTCTGTCTGCCCGGCCAATATTACAGGCAAGCTGCTTTCGCCGCGTAAGATCGTGATGGATACCCGCGACAGAATGGAGGAGAAAGGGGAGAGCCCTGCCATCTTTAGGCCAAACCACTACAAAGAAATGGGTGTGGAGCGTGTCGAGACAACGGAAGAGAAAACGCTGCTTCGCGGTTACATTACTCCGGAAGAGTTGTGGGCCTGTACTTCTTGCAATGCCTGCGTAGAGTCTTGCCCTGTAAACATAGACCAGCTTTCTACTATTATGGACCTGCGCCGCTACCTGGTGCTGGAGGAGTCTGCTGCGCCGGCTTCGCTTAACGCTATGTTCACTAACATTGAGAACAACGGTGCTCCTTGGGCCTTCTCGCCTTCAGATCGCTTTAACTGGGCCGAGGACCTATATGTACCTAGCAAGAATTAAATTGTTGATTGCGAATAGTTAATTGCTTTATAGTTGAGTGTTGTTTGAAAGAGTTGTGGATAACACAATAATCAATCAACAATCAACAATCCTATAAAATCAGATGGAAGAGAATAAAAGATTAGTGAAAGTGCCAACGATGGCAGAGATGGCAGCCAATGGCGAAGAACCGGAAGTGCTGTTTTGGGTTGGCTGTGCCGGTGCTTTTGATGACCGCTATAAAAGAGTTACCCGTGCCTTTGTGCAGATACTGGAGCACGTGGGCATAAAGTATGCCGTATTGGGTACTGAAGAAAGCTGTACCGGCGATCCGGCCAAGCGTGCCGGTAACGAGTTCCTGTTCCAGATGCAGGCGCTTACAAACATTGAGGTGCTGAATGCTTACAATGTAAAAAAGATCGTTACGGCTTGTCCGCACTGCTTTAACACTATCAAGAACGAGTACCCTGATTTGGGAGGTAACTACGAAGTAATCCACCACTCCACGTTTCTGCAGCAGCTGATAAACGAGGGTAGAGTAAAAATACAGGGAGGAGGCGAGTTTAAAGGTAAGCGCATCACTTTCCACGACTCCTGCTACCTAGGCCGTGCCAACGATATTTACGAGGCGCCGCGCGATGTGCTGGCTGCCCTGGATGCCGACCTGGTAGAGATGAAGCGTAGCCGCGCCAATGGCCTTTGCTGTGGTGCCGGTGGTGCGCAAATGTTTAAAGAGCCTGAGCCAGGCAAGAAAGACGTTAACATCGAAAGAACAGAGGAAGCCTTAGCTACTTTGGGAGCTGGCAACGGAGTAATTGCTACTGCTTGTCCTTTCTGTATGGTAATGATGAACGACGGTGTGAAGAACAAGGAGCAGGAAGAAAACGTACAGGTTTTTGATATTGCTGAATTAATAGCACAGGCCGAAGGACTAAGTAGATAATTGTTGATTGCTACCTGTTAATTGCTGCTAAGTTTATACTTAGACAGACAGTTCAGAAACAACAATCAACAACCAATAATCAACAATTAAGTATGTATATTCCGTTTGACGAATTGCCGCCGCATGCGCGCCTGTGGATTTACCAGGCTAACAGGCCATTTACAGAGGCAGAGCAAACTGAAATAAAACCGCTTTTGCAACGTTTTGCTACTGAGTGGAGTAGCCACGGAAAAGGGCTGCAGGCATCTGCTAATTTGCTAAACGGTCGTTTCCTGGTTTTGGCCAACAATGAGACGGCCACGGCGGCAAGCGGTTGCTCCATCGATGCCTCCACGCGGTTTGTGCGGGAGCTGGAGGAGCGTTTTGGTGTTTCATTCTTCGATCGCTCTCAGCTTGCCTTTTTAAACAACGGTGAAGTGGAGACAATTGCCATGAGCGACCTGAAGAGCAGAGTGGCGGCAGGCGATGTAAATAAAGACACGTTATACTTTGATACGTTAGTAAACAATTACGGAGACTTGCAGCAGGCATGGCCAAAACCGGCCGGCTCCAGCTGGCTCTCCAGGTATTTCTGATTAGGGAAACTCTAACCTATACTTGTTCATGCATCAAACACTACAGATTAAGCCATTGGCACATCAACTAAAACTGATTAGTTTATTTCTGGTGCTGGCGCTGCTGCTCGGCTCTTGTGGGGCAAGCAGGTATATAAGCAGGGGCGATAAAAAGTTTGGGGAAGAGGAGTATGAGCGTGCCATCGAATTTTACAAACAGGGTCTAGGCAATGCCAATAACCCGGGAGAGGTAAACTTTAAAATAGCGGAAGCTTATCGCTTGTCTAACCGACTGGCACAGGCTGAGCCGTTTTACAAAGCTGCCCTGGATAATAACTACAAAAAAGAAGATGCCTTCTTCTACTACGGCATAGCGCTAAAAGCCAACGGCAAGTATGAAGAGGCACTTAATCAATTTGAGGACTACCTGAGATTAGGCGCAAACCCGCAGCTTAAAGCAAAGGCGGCCCGCGAGGTAGAGAACTTCAGTACCCTTAGCGATATTCTGCGCAAAGCTCCGCGTTACGAAATCCAAAACCTGGAAGCACTAAACACAGAAGCTTCAGAATTTGGCCCATATGTGTTGAACAACGAACTGGTATTCTCTTCTACGCGTGGCCCGGGTAAAACATACTTAGGTAACGGCGAAGGCTTTATAGATATATTTGCCACTACCCTTACTGATTCTGCCGCTGCGCTTGGCGGTGCCGTGCGCAAGTATGAAAGTATAAACATGGAGGGTATACATGATGCCTTAACCACTTTTACCAACGAAGGCCGCACCATGGTGTTTGCGCGAGGCAACGAGGGTAGTAAAAAAGGGCGTCAGAACGTAGACCTGTTCATCACGCATTTCCGCTCCGGAGCCTGGAGCGAGCCAGAGCTGCTTAAGATCAACGATCCGCGTGCCTGGGATTCATCACCAGCCTTTACGCCAGATGGCAGAACATTATACTTCTCATCAGACAGAAGAGGAGGCTTAGGCGGCAACGATATTTATAAATCAACTTTGGATGGCAGCGGACGCTTCTCCACACCTGAAAATCTTGGCCCAGGTATAAACACGCCAGGTAACGAAAGCTTTGTTTCTGTTGGTCCAGATGGTACGCTCTACATCGCTTCAGATGGTTTGCCAGGTTTAGGCAACCTGGACCTGTTCCGCGTGGAAAATGGTGTGCCTGTGAATATGGGGCAGCCGATAAACTCTCCAGGCGATGATTTTGGTATCTTTTTACAAAACGAGACCACAGGTTACTTTGCATCTAACCGCGACGGTGGCAAAGGCGGCGACGACTTGTATTCCCTTTCCAGAACAAAACGTAAAGTTGTTAATTTCTTTGTGGATGGTACGCTGTATCAGTTGCGTGAAGGCGCCCGCCAGCGCACGGCAGTTGCCAACCATCCGGTGGTTTTGCAAGATGAACAAGGAAACAAATTGCGTACTGCAACCACAGACGAAAACGGACAGTTTGACTTTGCCCTGGATACAGCCTCTACTTATTTTTTAGTATCGGAAAAGCCGGGTTTCTTTACGGCGCGTCAGAGTATTACAACGGTAGGCAAAATGCCAACGCAGGACCAGCTAACGGAGGAGGAAAACGAGGTGCGCCTAACGGCTACACTGGTGCTGAATGAGATTGTGAAAGAGAAGGCAATTGTACTTGAGAACATCTTCTACGACTTCGACAAAGCTAACATTAGACCAGACGCAGCCATAGAGCTTGATAAACTAGTGCAGGTGCTGAACGATAACCCAAGCATCTCCATTGAGCTTAGCTCTCACACTGATGCCCGTGGCAGTGACGTTTATAACCAGGACCTGTCGCAACGCCGTGCAGAGTCAGCCGTGGAGTATATTATCTCGAAAGGCATAGACCGCTCACGCATCACAGCAAAAGGCTATGGCGAGAGCAGACCAGTAGTTAAAAATGCCACTACTGAAGAAGAACATCAGCGAAACCGACGTACAGAATTTAAAGTGGTGCGTATACAAGAATAATCAGTGTAGCGCTACAAACAAAAGAGGCAGCATGTTTAACCGTGCTGCCTCTTTTGTTTAAAAGGTAATTCTATTATCTGAAGTTATACTTCAAGCCAACGGCAACATTATTTATCCTGTTTATTGGCATGTCTTTAAAGCTATCGGTCTTATAGCCAAAAAGTGCATGGCGATAGTCTACAGATAAAGAGATAGGCACTTTAGCAAATGAGTACTCCAGACCAATGCTGCCAATGCCGATAAGGTTTGTTGATAGTGGCTGTTCTTCTCTGTACCTACTCACCTCAGTACCTGTTACGCCAAGGCCTATGCCTGCGTAAGGCCTTAACCGTTGCGATGTTAACAATTGGGGCTGCCACACATATTGTAAAGACGCATGATAACCTTTGTCGTAGTCTGCAGTTCCTGCCTGCGCCTCTACTGCAAACTCCGGGCTGATAAAATGCTTTGCCGTAACAGTAACGTCAGGCCTGAATCTGTAAGAAGGAGAGAAGCGTAAGCCAATGGCAGTTTTGTAGCTGGAAATCGCATTTGGTTTAGAAGTGGGAGCATCATCTTGTGCTAGTGCAGGAAGTGCAAACAGACACAGAGCACCCGAAAGGGATAAGAGGAGTTTTCTTTTCATAGTTTTAGTAGTGCTTAATTTTCGAATATTAGCATAACAGCATATATCCATGTTTATTATACAGCCACATAGATAAATTTTCCTGGCCATTGGTTGCCTGAAATCTGAATATGTACAATTAAGATTCGCTTATCCCCGTTGCTTTGTTAAATTTGTAAGCAAATCATCCACAACTATGGAAGACAATAGATATTTGCGCCGCGGCGTTTCTGCCTCCAAGGAAGACGTGCACAACGCCATCAAGAACATCGACAAAGGACTTTTCCCGAAAGCATTCTGCAAGATCATCCCTGATATACTTACCGGCGACCCCGAATACTGTGCCTTAATGCACGCCGACGGAGCCGGCACTAAATCATCGCTGGCTTACATGTACTGGAAAGAAACCGGCGACATGAGCGTGTGGAAAGGCATTGCCCAGGATGCTGTAGTGATGAATACTGATGATCTGCTGTGTGTGGGAGCTACTGATAATATCCTGCTTTCGTCAACCATTGGCCGTAATAAGAATCTGATACCGGGTGAGGTAATAGCTGCCATCATAAACGGCACCGAAGAGGTGCTGCAGATGCTGCGCGATAATGGTGTAGGCATTTACAGCACAGGCGGCGAGACTGCTGACGTTGGCGATTTAGTACGCACCATCATTGTGGACAGCACCGTAACCGCACGTATGCGCCGCGATGAGGTAATCTCGAACCATACCATACAACCCGGAGATGTGATTGTGGGCTTCTCCTCTTCGGGACAGGCTAAGTATGAGACAGAGTATAACGGCGGTATGGGCAGCAACGGCCTAACCTCGGCACGCCACGATGTGTTCCATAAATACCTGGCAGCCTCTTACCCCGAAAGCTACGACCCAGAATTACCCGCAGATCTGGTATACTCCGGCAATTACCGCCTGACCGACATTGACAAGGAAACCGATATGGAAATGGGCAAGCTGGTGCTTTCGCCAACCCGTACCTATGCCCCAATTGTGATAGAGATACTAAAGCAGCACCGCCAGCACATACACGGTATGGTGCATTGCAGCGGAGGCGCACAAACCAAAGTGCTTCACTTTACCGAGAAGGTACACATCATTAAAGATAACCTGTTCCCGGTGCCGCCGCTGTTCCGCATAATACAAGAGCAGAGCCGCACCGACTGGAAAGAGATGTACAAGGTGTTTAACATGGGCCACCGCCTGGAAATTTACCTGCCGCAGCAATACGCCCAGAGCCTAATCGAAATCTCTAAATCGTTTGGTGTGGAGGCGCAGATTATTGGCCGCGTAGAGGCAAGCGAACACAACGAGCTTACCATTAAAAGCGACAAAGGCGAGTTTTACTACGAAGGATAATAAAGTATAAACCTATACTTCTGAGTAGCCACAGGTGCATAGCCTGTGGCTATTTTTTGTGGGTGATGTTATAAGTGAAGCTGGAACTACAGGCCTAAAAGTGGCTATACTTTCAGAGAATAGCTGTTTATGCTTAAAGAGAAATGTTAGCTAGCTTGCATCTGATGTTACAAAAGGGGCTGAAAAAGCTTTTTATATATAGTTTTTTCTATCAATCTTGTGCTATGTAAAACTCAAAACCACACACGCATGAAAAAAACAAACTTTTACCCCCCCCCAGTTTTAGATCCACTTGGCTAAGGCTGCTCCTTGTCTTCTTTCTATCCTCCAGCATGGCCATCTGGGGCTGCGACAAAGCCGAGGATGCTGTTGACTCTGTAGCCCAGACGCTAAAGACGGCACAAACACAGCAGGCAAAGAAAGGCGGTGATGCTGACGACAAGTATAAAACCGACAAGACCGGCCAGTATGTGAGCAAAGACGTGCAGGTAACAGGTTATGAAGATGGCAGCGAACGCCCAACCCGCCCCAAGTATGACATCCGGGACTACTCTGCAGAACAGATGGCAATGTTATCCACAGAGTGCGTTAACTGTGAATTGATGCCGGAGCCAGATGAACCATGTGATGGTTGTGGCGGTGGAGGAGGCAGTGGAACGACCATAGTTTCAGATTTTGTCAGTTCATAAGATAAGGGTTTGGTTAATGGCAGTATCTATATACATAATCTTCTGTTTGTAAAAGATAGTAATCCTTTACCCTCACCAGAGTCTGGATATACAAGACTTGATGTCGATTTAAATAAAGGTGCTGGAGGAAAATATATTTATCTAGAATTTACTCGAGATCCAAATAGTGTTAAGCAGGAGCATCCTGACTATAATCTCCGAAATGAGCCTATTACAGATTTTAAGGCCATAGCTTATAATACAGGATTGAGCGAATGGACAGCACCGCCTAAAAACTATTCTTATATCTATGAACACACTCCATATTGGGCGTTAACGAGCTATAAAATTATTGATTTGAATGATGGCGCGGGTGGAAAGTATATTTATGGCTATCAATCTAGGAATTTCGTTGTCTATGGTAACTCAATCAAAGAAGTAGGGATTTTGTATGGTAATAGTAGTTCTATTCAGCCACCATCAGGATGGATCAAACAACCCCAAGATTTAAATGAAGGAGCGGGCGGTGATTATATCTATTTTTGCTATAAGAAATAAGAAGGGCTAATATGAAGTTAATAAGCATAATATTAAAGATGATTCTGTGCTTCTGTTTTTATTATCAGGCTGCAGCCCAGCAGCCTGATAATAAAAGTATAGATTCCTTAAATACCCCTCCTGCCTATAAATTTGCCCTAGGCTTAAAGTATAGCTTTACTAACCAGTACGAATTTGGTATAACTGCAAAATATTTTGTCTTCCCAAAGGGCGCTTTGGAGGCAGGGTATTCGGGTGCGGTATATCGTGGTGCTCGGCTTTTATCTGTAATGTATGAGCGTCATGCAAATTTATATGCCAAAAGACAGCTTTTAGTATACTATGGGGGAGGAGCGGCAGCTCTGATTATTCCTAAAGAAACATATAGAAATCTACTTGGCCGTGATTATAACACAAGCGCTCAATTAGGAATAGGTATTACTGTTGGTGTTGAGAAAAGCTTAGGGCGATTACCATTAGCAATTTCATTGGATACCAAGAGCATATACTTCCGAAACGATGAAAGCACAACTGTTGGTAAAACTAGTCTGACAAATGCCACACTTGGGTTGAAGTATAAATTTAATTAAACAGATAGCTCTGTAGCTAAGTATAGGTTTAGGGATCATCTATAAGCTATAAAACTTTCTGCAGAAGTATCCATTCTAAACTTGGCACAATAATTGGCTTGGTGGAAGTATAAGGAAAAACCTATACTACCATGAAAAAGCTTCTGCTTCCGTTCTTGTTTGTGCTGCTGGCCTTGCCGGTGTTTGCGCAAACCGCTGTGCTTACCTTTACCGCCGAGCGTGGCGAGGTGTTCCACATCCAGCTTGATGATAGAACCGTTAACCACACCGCTTCTAATTTTGTGCGTATCGCGCCGCTAAGGCCGGGCAGACATTATGTGGAGGTGAAGATCAGAACACGCCAGGGAGTATACCAGATGGGACAACGCATTGTAGTGCCAGCTGGTGTAGAAGCTAATTATGGCGTGCGCACAGTAGGCAGAAGCGGAAAAGCATACCTGCGCCTGATCAGCGAAGTGCCTCTGGCGCCTCCTATAGTAAGGCCGCTGCCTCGCTACCCAGATCGCTACGATGACTACGACCGTTATGATCCAGTTCCTCCAAGTTACGATGATCGCTACAGAGGCGACTGCCGCAACCTGATGACAGGCCACGAAGTAGACCGCTTGATACAGACCATGCGCAGCCGCGACTTCGAAAGCACTAAACTAAGTATAGCCCGCGATGCGGTGCGCAGCGGAAGTATACTTGCCGAAGACCTGAAGCGCGTACTACAGCAGTTCGACTATGAAACCACGAGGGTAGAATTTGCCAAGTATGCCTACGACTACCTCTGCGATAAAGAACACTTCTACTACATCTACGACTTGTTCAGGTTCGACAGTAGCGTGCAAGAGTTGGAGCAGTATACAGGCAGGAGGTAAACGCTGAATGAGTGTTTGAATACGATTAACCCACCCCTAACCCCTCCGAGGAGGGGAACTTTCACATGCACGATATTCCCCTCCTCGGAGGGGCTAGGGGTGGGTTCTTACACCTGCTAATGCTTCATAACCCAAGCTTCTATTTCCCGAAGTACGTTAGGCATATCCTGCTTCACCGCAGCATCCTCAAACCGCAGGAACTTAACTCCAAGATTTTCCAGCTCGCTTTGTCTAGCAACATCTTCTTCATACTTGTAATCGTGGCTGTCGCCGTCCACTTCTATAGCCAACATTAGCTCCTTACAGTAGAAGTCTACAATAAAATTGCCTAGCGGTTTCTGCCTATCAAAATCTAAACCGAGCAGTTTTTTGTTCTTAAGTTCATTCCAAAGCAGAGTTTCAGCAAGGGTGCTGTTCTGGCGGAGCTGTTTGGCTAGCTCTTTTAAGTATGGTTTATACGGGATTATCCGGCGTTTCATCTGCAGGTGATTGACCCACCCCTAACCCCTCCGAGGAGGGGAATTGTTCCCTTACCAGTAGCCTATACCATTGATTTATAGGTCCGGTTAAATTGCTAACTATAAATGGATAAGTAGGAGTAAAGGCAAAAACTAAAATTCCCCTCCTCGGAGGGGTTAGGGGTGGGTTCTTGCATCTGTGGAGCTATGAAAAAAAGAAGCCGCTTAAGGATTAACTCCCCAAAGCGGCTTCTCTATTTCAGGAGCACTAAGTTGATTCACTCAATCACTCATCCACTCATTCAAAATTATCTCAGCCTGTCCACAGACCTTACCAAGTCCTCGTCGCGTTTGATAAAGCGGTTAGCCAGGGCGTTAAGCAGCAAACCCAGCATAGGCAGATAAAAGCCAGCCTCGTAGGCACCGTTATGATCAGCCTCTACCAGCTCTGCACCTACATAAGCCGCATAGTAAAATGAGGTACCTAGCAAAGCAGCTAATACCAGCGTGTTCAGCAGGCCCAGTTTCATTTGGTTCAGGCGATTTCTGAACTGGAAGATCTCATATAGTGCAATTGCAGCAGCGGCAATTGCCAGCATTCCTATTGCAATGGCGTTCTTCACAGGAGTACCCTCAGCAGCGTCGGCAGGCATGTAAGACTTAATATTCCAGGCAGTGAGCACAACTTCTTCACCGGTTGTGGCGTCAGTTTTAGACCAAAGAGGTAAAAACAGCATGGCAACCATCGATAGCACCAGCAGTAACAGAAATACGGATTGAATTCTTTGTATCATAAAGGGGTTAATTTAACTTGCAATGAGATACAAAATTAGACAAAGACCGGTAAAACCAAAACATAGATGAACACAGCATACATAGTTGATATACTTCGCACGCCAGTCGGCAAGTTTGGAGGCACGTTAAGTTCTGTAAGGCCAGACGATATGGCGGCGCTTGTAATGAAAGAAATTGTTGCCCGCAACCCGAATTTAGATCCTGCCCTGATTGAGGATGTGGTGATGGGGGCAGCCAACCAGGCTGGCGAAGACAACCGCAACGTAGCACGCATGGCCTTGCTGCTGGCAGGTTTGCCAATGGAGATTGGCGGCGTTACCGTAAACAGGCTTTGTGCTTCAGGTTTGCAGGCTATAATCGATGCCAGCCGTGGCATTACCTGCGGCGATGGCGAAGTATACCTGGCAGGTGGCGTGGAAAGTATGACGCGTGCTCCTTTTGTAATGGCCAAAGCCGAAACCGCCTTTTCGCGTACTCCGGAGATTTATGACACTACCATTGGCTGGCGCTTTACAAATCCTGCCTTATCCCAGCTACATTACCCGTTTGCAATGGGCGAGACTGCCGAGAACGTAGCAGAGCGATATGGCATTTCACGTGAAACCCAGGATGAGTTTGCCCACCAGTCGCAGTTAAAGTATAAAGCAGCTGCCGAAGCAGGTAAGTTTAAAGATGAAATTGTGCCGGTGCGTATTCCGCAGCGCAAAGGCGACGATATTATTTTTGATACAGACGAGCATCCGCGCTTATCATCATTAGAGAAACTGGCAGAGCTAAAACCGGCCTTTAAAAAAGGAGGTTCTGTAACGGCGGGTAACTCGTCAGGTATAAACGACGGCGCTGCGGTTTCAATTATTGTTAGCGAAGATATCCTGAAGCGCTATAACCTGACGCCAATGGCACGTGTGGTATCAGCTGCTGTAGCAGGCGTAGACCCGGCGCACATGGGCATGGGCCCTGTTCCGGCAACGCAAAAGGCACTGAAGCGTGCAGGCTTAAGTATAAACAACATCAGCCTTGCTGAAATTAATGAAGCTTTTGCCTCCCAAGCCGTGCCATGTGTGCAGCAGCTGGGCATCAACCCGGACATCGTGAACGTAAATGGAGGTTCTATTGCCATTGGCCACCCGCTAGGGGCAAGCGGCACGCGCATCTCTGCTACCTTGCTTCACGAAATGAAGCGCCGCAACGATGTAAAGTATGGCTTGGCTACCATGTGTGTGGGAGTAGGCCAGGGTGCAGCCATCATATACGAGAAAGTATAAACCTACAGACCTCGCAGTGTGCAAAGCTACTGCGAATGTATGGATGCAAAAAGCCCGTTCTGTTGCCAGAGCGGGCTTTTTGCCTTATAGGCACAAATCTGAAAAAAGATATTTGCCACTGTAAAAGAGCTTTTGGCACAGGCTTTGCCTATGTGTAATCAAATCAAAACCCAAAGCTTATGAAAAAGTTACTGACGATTACACTGATAGCCATTATGACTTTAGGTAGCCAGCTTGCAATGGCTGACGGACCGGGTAACGGCAAAGGGAAGCATAAAGGCAAAGCCAAAGGCAAGCCATCTTTTGTAGAAGAGAAACACCGCGCCCATGCCGAATGGAAGCGTGAGAAAGAATACGAGAAAGCTTATAAGAAGGAGAACAAGCGTTACGAGGATGATCGTGACGATGATGATACTTGGGAAAGACGCCGTGATGAGCAGAGAAGAAGCGAAGACCGCAGAAGAAATGACGAACGTTGGGAGAGAAACCGCCGAGACGAGAGTCGCCGAAACAATGATCGCTCCCTTGGTCAGGTAATCCTGGATGGCGTTCGTAACGGACAGACGCAAAACAACTAATACTTTTCCTTTCTACATATATTCGTAAACCCGCACATGCCTCAGGCGTGTGCGGGTTTTATTTTATACCTTTGCCATATGCGTTATTTTTTAGAAATAGCTTACGACGGAGGGCGATTTCATGGATGGCAGGTGCAGCCTAATGCACTATCGGTGCAGGAAGTTTTAGAAGATTGCCTGACCAAGATCCTGCGCGAACAGATAAGCACCACCGGCAGCGGCCGCACCGACACCGGTGTACACGCCAGTCAGCAATTTGTGCATTTCGACACAGGACAACAGCTAGACCCGCAACACGTTGTTTACCGGCTTAACCGCCTCCTTCCGGATGATATTGCCGCCATTAATTTATACCTAGTAACTGACGAGGCGCATGCCCGCTACGATGCCTTTGCCCGCACGTACCATTACCACATCACCCTCACCAGAAATCCCTTTAAACGTTACTACGCCTGGCACAACAGCCAACTGCTGGATGTGGAGAAGATGAACGAGGCTGCAGCCATACTTCTGAAGTATGAGGATTTTACGACTTTTAGTAAAGTAAAAGGCGACACAAAGCACTACCGCTGCAATATGTATGAGGCCCTATGGCAACAGGAGGAAGAGGAGCTGGTGTTTACGATCAGAGCTAACAGGTTTTTGCGTGGCATGGTGCGCCTGGTGGTAGGGGCTTTGGTTGATGTGGGGCGTGGCAAATTAACTGTGCAGGCATTTGAGCAGATCATCGCCAGCCAGGACCGCAGCAAAGCCAGCGGAGCCGCTCCGGCAGAAGGTTTATACTTAGCCAAAGTGGAGTACCCGGAGCATATTTTTAAAGTTTAATCTGAGGGTACAACCCTAATTTTAAGCAGGAGTAGTTAGATACGAGACTGCCAGTAATCCTGCAAATCAATTTAAATTTTCCTTCAACCTACCCATCCATAAATCCTGAAAATCCTGATTCAAAACCATTAACTTTGCAGCCGGTTAAAAGCTAAGGCACGTACAGAAGAAATTACACAGATTGTGCGTTTACAGATTAACCTTAAAAGCTGAATATCCATTTTGGAAGACAAACCCAAAAATACCGGTAAAGTATTCGACTCAGACGTGCTGAAGCGGCTGTTCACGTTCGTGAAGCCCTACATCGGCATCTTCTACTTTATCGTTTTCCTGACTTTTGCCTCGGCTATACTTGCTGCGGTGCGCCCTTTCCTGATACAGTACACTGTAGACAATGAAATTCTGCAGAACGATTGGGAAGGCCTGAACAAGATGTTCGTGATACTGGGCGTGCTGCTGGTAGTGCATGCTATTGTACAGTACCTGCATACCTATTTTGCCGGCTGGCTAGGGCAGCACGTGGTGCGCGATATCCGCATCAAACTCTACCGGCATATCCTGGAGCTGCGCCTCAAGTTTTTCGACAGAACCCCGATAGGTACCTTAGTTACCCGAAATGTATCGGATGTAGAAACGCTGTCGGATGTGTTTAGTGAGGGTTTAGCGGCTATGATCGGCGATATTCTGCAACTGGTATTTATTGTAGGCTTCATGTTCTACATCGATTGGGAGTTAACGCTGGTAAGCCTTTCCACATTCCCACTCATGCTCATCAGTACCTACATCTTCAAAGAAAAGATAAAAGATACGTTCCAGGAAGTACGCACGGCTGTAGCCAGGTTAAACTCGTTTGTGCAGGAACATATTACAGGTATGAGCATCGTGCAGATCTTCAACAACGAAGAGCGCGAGATGGATAAGTTCAAAGAGATCAACAAAGAGCATACCCGCGCCAACATCCGCTCCGTTTTATATTATTCGGTATACTTTCCGGTAGCAGAGATAATTGGTGCGGCAGGTCTGGGCCTTTTGGTGTGGTATGGTGCGCATGGTGTGATCGAGGATGAGACTTCGCTGGGTACACTGATGGCCTTTATACTTTACATTCAGATGTTCTTCCGACCGATACGCATGATCGCGGACCGCTTTAATACACTGCAACTAGGAGTAGTAAGTACAGAGCGTTTGATGAAGCTGCTGGACAGCAAAGAAATGATCGCCGACAATGGTAGCTATGCTCCGGAGAAGATAAAAGGCAATGTAAAGTTCGAAAACGTGTGGTTTGCCTACAACGAAGAGGAGTGGGTGCTGCGCGATATATCGTTTGATGTAAAAGCGGGAGAAACTGTAGCCTTTGTAGGAGCGACAGGTGCCGGTAAGACATCCGTTATCAACCTGCTCAACCGCTTTTATGAGATAAACAAAGGACATATTATCATCGATGGGCACGACCTGCAGGAGTATGACCTGAGCGTGCTGCGCCACCACATCGGGGTAGTTTTGCAAGATGTGTTTTTGTTCTCGGGTACCATTGCCGACAATATTAGCCTGGGCAACAAAGCTATTACAGAAGAGCAGATGTGGCATGCTGCTGACCTGGTGGGAGCACGTAAATTTATTGAGCGTTTGCCGGGAGGACTGCACTATAAAGTGATGGAACGAGGTGCCACGTTATCGGTGGGGCAACGACAGCTTATTTCCTTTGTGCGTGCCATGGTATACAACCCGGAGATCATCATTCTGGATGAAGCCACCTCTAGCGTAGACTCCGAAACTGAAGAACTGATACAGTACGCGATAGACCAGTTGATGCAGGGCCGTACTTCTATTGTAATTGCGCATCGCTTATCAACCATTCAAAAAGCTGATAAGATTATTGTGCTGGACAGGGGAGAACTGAAGGAGATGGGCAACCATGAAGAGCTGTTGAAGCATAACGGATACTATGCACAGCTTCACCAAATGCAGTACAAGAACATGATCGATTTATGAAAAAACTCTTCTACATTTTAGCAGCCTTCGGCGTTGTGCTGCTGGTACTTTATACTTTCTTAGGCGGTTTTACAGCACCGGAGGTAAAGATGGCTACCTCTGAAACGATGTACGTGGCAGGCCAGGCCTATACGGGTTCAGTAGAAGATGAGCAAATGAGCAAGCTGTTTATGCGGGCAGCGGAGGTAGTTGATAAAAAGGAATTGGAAGGAACATTGGGCAATATCTACTACAACGACCCAGACAAAAGCGGCGACAGCATCAGGGCATTTATTGGTGTGATTGTTCCGAATGCTGATGTTAAACTGCCGGAAGGTTATGAACTGCGCACGGTGGCAGGGGGCAAAAAAGTGGTGCGTGCCGAAGCAGAGGGCAATATGGCGCTGCTACCAAGAAAGCTATATAAAGCTATTTATGATTACGCCGAAGAAGAGAACTTGAAACTGGAGGATTTCTATGTAGAGTGGTTTCCGGCGCAGGACAGAGGCGTAGTAGAGGTGCCGGTAAAGCAGTAGCCTCTTTTATACTTGCAAGTATAAATTTATGCTTTAACTTTGGTTGCGGGGCAATCATCTACCTAACCAGCTCCCGATACTTTAGCAAACAACTTTGGGCAAGAAAGCAGAGGCGAAAAAAGAACTGATTCTGGACGCGGCAAAATCAGTGTTTGGCAGGCTGGGCTATAGCAAAGCCACACTTGATGATATCGCGCATGCCATTGGCCTAAAGAAGCCCACACTATACTATTACTACAAAAGCAAAGAAGTACTGTTTATAGAGGCCTTCTCGCAGGAGTGGAAAGAAAGCCTGTCTAACCTGAAGCGCATTGCAGAGGAAGAGCGAAACCCTCATGAGCGACTGTTGCTATACATCAGATCCTCGCTGCGGTACTACCAGAAAATCGTAACACAGCATACCATATCCATTAAAGTACTGATAGAGACGCGCATGCTATTCCAGGAGCTCTTCCGGGAGTCGCGGGCAAAGGAGGCAAATTACTATGCTACGGTAGTGAAGGAAGGTGTTGCCAATGATACCTTTATACCTTGCGAGGCCGAGCGCGTGGGCTACTCTATTATGGTAGTAAAAGACCTGATCCAGTTCGAGGAGTTTCAGCGTGCAGAGTTCCACCAGCAGGACTACATCGATTTTGAGAAGATAGAGCGCGATGTGCTGTTTACAGTAAATCTTATACTTAACGGTATTGCCATTAAAGCTTAAGCAAAGTTCATTAATTCACATGAAATCACTTTTACACCTAACGGGGCTGCTGTTCAGTCTCTTAATTATGTCTGGCTGTGGGGCAAGCTATCCATCTTCTGTCGCGCCAGGCATTTACAGCACAACTACTGGTCTTGGTTTTAGCCAGGAGAGATTTTATCCGGAGATAAACAGCAATAGCTTTCCGGAAGACCAGATTATAAACAAGAAAAGTGTAAAGGTTGTTGAGGCGCAACAACTTACGAAAGAGAAAAAGGAGGAGTTGAGGACAGCGCAAGCAGCTGCTATGCAACAAATACTGGTTGATACTGCAGATTTGGTATCGGTAAACTATGCACCAGGAGGAGTTTATATACACCCGCTGCAACTGTACGCAGACGAAACCGAAGTGGCAAATATACATTGGCAGGAGTACCTGACCTACCTTAATCAGGATTCTACGGTGGCGTTTTATCAAAGCCAGCAGCCAGATACTACAGTGATACAGCTAAACAAAACAGATTACTACAGAACTGCAGCAGGTCAAGTAGTCTCAGCTTATCAGTACCATCCGGAGTACCAGTTTTACCCTGTTGTAGGTATAAGCTATGAGCAGGCGGCTGATTACTGCAAGTGGCGCTCTAATGTAGTAACAGAATTGGTTAAAAGCGATCCAAATAATAAAGAGAAAGTGCAGGTGATATACAGGCTGCCAACTGAAAAGGAGTGGGAGATAATTGCTGCCGCAGGCTATGATAAAAACACCTATCCGTACAGCTCTGCCACAGGCGCAATCAGAAAGTATAAACTAAATCCGGTGGCAGCAGATTTTCTGTCTCGAAAAATAACTGCGCAGGTTCCTGCAGAGCAAGTAAAAAAGGACATTGTAAAAGAGGAGGTGCAGGATAACATGTTTAATGTTAGAAGAACCCTGCCATACTTCCTGCAGGTAAATACTCCGGATTATATCTATAGTGGCACTCCAAATGACTATGGCCTGCTGCATGTGCAAGGTAATGTGGCGGAGATGGTGGCCGAGAAAGGTATAGCCAAAGGAGGAAGCTGGAAAGATAAACTGGAAGACAGCAAAATCACAGACAGACAACTTTATTCTTCGCCGTCAGACAAGGTGGGGTTCAGGTGTGTTTGTGAAATAAAGCCGATGGAGAAATAAAAAATGACTTCTTTGTGTATGGCTCTAGTTGATCTCTATCTGGCACAAGTTTTAAGCGCAACGCGACTTGTGACTCAAAATGAAGGGAGGTCTCCAGGCTTTCATGAGCTATACTTCGTAATTCGCTAAAGTCAATGCTTCTTTCACTGCTTATACTCATAAATCAAAGAGCCCCGGCTATACTTGTGTATGGTCGGGGCTCTTTGATATCAGTAGCTGTGCTGCTTTGATATTATGTAAAACAACAATTAATGTGTTGCTCTGTATTGATCCAGTTTGGCCTTTAATGCCTCCACATCTGGATGGTGGCCTTTGGCAACTTCAGCGGCGTCTAGCTCAATTAGCATATTCTGCATTTGCTTTAAATAAGCAGCCTTATCTTTTTTTAAACAGCCTTTCTGATGGTCGTGGCATGTCCCGTCGGCGTTCATCGGCTTAAACATACTGCCTTCGCCATATATCAGCCACTGTGGATTCAGGTCTTTAAAGTTCTTCACGATTGCCACCAAGTCATCCAGCAGATAGTTTTGGCCGGAAATAATATTGGCAAGAGTGGTTTCGTCACTACCGGTCATGGCTTTAAGTTGTTCCATTTCCAGCTCTTTAAGGTTTGTGTAGAACCTGAATCTTTTACCGATTTGTTGTAAGTCGATGGCCATAAGCACAGATTTTTAGGTGAATGTAGACTAGCTATACGTTGATATAACAGAATCTATACAAAAAAAATCCCGCAAACTTTAAATGGCTGTAAATGCGACCTCTGTAATGGTGAACAATACCCCGCAAAAAGTCAAACTTACTCCTGCTCTTCTGACTGCAGTTGGCGTTCGTACAGCACTTTATATAGTCCGTCCTGGTTAATCAACTCTTCGTGCGTACCATGTTGTATAATCTCTCCATCCTCCAGCACTAGAATCCTGTCTGCCAGCTTAACCGATGATACCCTGTGTGAGATGATAATAGAGGTACGGTTGGCCATAATGCGGCGCAGGCTATTAAGTATGGCATTCTCTGTTTTGGTATCTACCGCCGAAAGCGAATCATCGAGTATAAGTATACTTGGCTCACGCACCAGCGCACGGGCAATAGATACACGCTGCTTTTGCCCACCCGATAAGGTAATGCCTCGTTCGCCTAGTTTGGTCTCAAACTTCTCCGGAAAGCGCATAATGTTCTCAAATACATCCGCATCTTTTGTAGACTGCACCATTTGCTCCTCGGTTATACTTGGCAGACCAAACCCGATGTTGTTGCTGATGGTATCGGAGAAAAGGAACACATCCTGCGGCACATAACCAATCTGGCTGCGAAGGCTTTTCAGGTTATAGTCACGCACATCAACTCCGTCAATTAAAATACGGCCATCTGTTACATCGTACATGCGTGGCAATAGGTTGGCAATCGTACTTTTGCCTGAGCCTGTATTGCCAATAATTGCCAGCGTTTCACCGTGCTTAATATCGAAGGAGACATTTTTCAGCGCTTGTATGTTCGTGTCAGGATAAACTAAGTTTACGTTCTCGAAGCGGATATCACCCATGATTTCTTTGCTCACGTTTTCACGGGAAACAATATCGTTTTTGGTGTGCAGGAACTCGTTGATGCGTGCCTGCGAGGCAGCAGCGCGTTGCACCAGGCTGGCCGTCCAACCCAGCGAGGTAACCGGCCAGGTAAGCATATTCACATAAATAATAAACTCAGCAATATTACCAGTAGTTATACTTCCGTTGATCACCTCCTGTCCGCCAATGTAAACCGTAATGATCGTACTCAGACCAACCAGGAACAATACCAACGGAAAGAACAGCGAGTTCACGAAGTTCAGCTCCAGCGATTTGTCTTTGTAGGTGTTACTGGAGGTAGTAAAGTTGTTGTGGGAATCATCCTCCCGCACAAAAGACTTAAGTACCCTGATTCCTGAAAACGCCTCCTGCACAAATGTATTTATACCCGAAAGGCTCTTTTGTATCTCGTCAGACTTACGCTCTATGATGTTGTTTACATAGTAAATGCTGATGGCAAGTATAGGCAGCGGAATCAACGTATACATCGTCAGTTTCACGTTTACCGAAAGCATGTATGGGATCACCATCAGGAAAAGTATAATCAGGTTAATGCCATACATTATGGCAGGGCCAATGTACATGCGCACACGGCTCACATCCTCGGAGATGCGCGCCATCAGATCGCCGGTGTTGTTGCGGCGGTAAAAGCTAAGCGGCAGGCTTTGGTAGTGCTCGTAGATCTCGTTCTTCAGGTCGTTCTCGATCAGGCGGCTCATTACGATAATGGTCTGGCGCACAAAAAACAGGAAAACGCCCCGCAGCAGTGCCATCAAAAGTATAACTACACCATACACCAGAATGCTGCTGGCAAAAACATCATACACGTTTTCCTGCTGTGCAAAGCCCTCGTAGAGGCCGTGCAGGTTAATGCCTTCCTTTATCAGGTTAAAGGCATGGCGCACCACCTGTGCCGGCAGAATCTGGAAAAAGTTAGAGATGATCGTAAACACAATGCCCCACAAGAGCCTGTATTTATACTTAAGAAGGTATTTATTTAGATAACGTAATGATTTCACAGTTAATTAGTAAGCTCAAGGGCTTTTACGTAGACTTACAAAGTACAAATTGAAATAATCAAAAAAAGAATTAATTTTGCAGCGCGAAACGGGAAAGGGTAACCTGCCTCATTCACACAAAGATAGAATAACCCTTAATCAATTACATAAATGGTCGAATTAAAAGAAGTAGAACTGAAAGACAAGTCAGTCTTCGGTCAGATTTCAGAATACAATCATGAGAAAGTTGTTTTCTGCCATGACCAGGAAACAGGCTTGAAAGCTATCATCGGTATCCACAACACGGTACTTGGCCCAGCTTTGGGTGGTACGCGTATGTGGTCTTATGCTTCAGAGGCAGAGGCTTTAGACGATGTGTTGCGTCTTTCTAGAGGTATGACCTACAAGGCTGCAATCTCTGGTCTTAACTTAGGTGGCGGTAAAGCTGTAATCATTGGCGATGCCAAAAAAGATAAATCAGAGGCGCTGCTTCGCAGATTCGGCCGTTTTGTAAAGAACCTGAACGGTGCTTACATCACTGCTGAGGACGTGGGCATGACTACAAAAGACATGGAGTATATCCGTATGGAAACGGAGCACGTGTCTGGTTTGCCTGAGTCTATGGGTGGTAGCGGAGATCCTTCTCCTGTAACTGCTTACGGTACTTATATGGGTATGAAGGCTGCTGCTAAAAAAGCTTTCGGTTCTGACTCTTTAGAAGGTAAGAAGATCTCTGTACAGGGTGTTGGCCACGTAGGTGGTTACCTGGTAGAGCTTTTAGCAAAAGAAAACGCGCAGATCTTTATCACAGACATCTACGAAGACCGTCTGCAGGAAGTATCTAGCAAGTATGGCGCTAAAGTGGTAAGCATGGACGAGATATATGATCTTGACGTGGATATCTACTCTCCGTGTGCGCTTGGCGGTACGATCAACGACAATACATTAGACAGACTGAAGTGCCAGGTAATCGCAGGCTGCGCTAACAACCAGCTGCGCGACGAGAAAATACATGGCCCAGCTCTTGTTGAGAGAGGCATCGTTTACGCTCCTGACTTCCTGATCAACGCTGGTGGTTTGATCAACGTTTACTCTGAGCTGATCGGGTACAACCGTGAGAGCGCTTATGCACAAACTGAGCGTATTTATGGTTATACGTTGGATATCTTTGATCTTGCAGAAAGAGAAGGCATCCACAACCAGGCTGCTGCTATGAAGATGGCTGAGAAGCGCATCCAGAGCATCGGTAAAATCCGCTCTACTTACTAAGTATAAATACACGAAGAATACTGTTAAAACAAAAGTGCTGCATTAACCTGTGGCACTTTTGCTTTACACAGCTACAGATTAAAAGGAACTATAAGCAGATGGCTTTGCATTTAAGCTTATAGTATAAAGTAAAGCTTTGCTGCATTGCAAAGTATAAGGCGCCAGCTGGTGCCGATCAAGTAAAACAACAACAACCAAATACGCTCTTTAAAATAAGAATATGCTCAACCGCAGAACACTACGAATCAAGGCGATGCAAGCCATTTATGCCTATCAGCAGGCCGAAGGTTCAGATTATCTGCTGGCGCTGGACCAGATAAGCGAGGAGTTTGCTCCGGACCTGAACTCGATGGAGGTACAGGACAAGAAGTTACTGGAAGGCAAAAAGCAGATCGCGCAGCTCCTGTTCAAGGAGTGGTACGAGACGCGCCAGTTCGAGACCGAGGAATCAGACAGAGAGATAACAGACGCGGTAAACAGAGCCATTGCTTACTACAACAACCTCACAAAGAAAGACTACAAGTACTACGGCAACCAAATGCTAAGTGCAGTAGAGCGTATTTACGACCATTACATTGGCACACTCCAAATACTGGAAATCATCAACAGCCTGATTGAGGAAGAAGAGGAGAAGAAGGCCAACCGTTTTACAGCTGCCACTGGCCCGGATACAAAACGCTTCCTGAACAACCGCGTGGTACAGCGTCTGCTACAGAACGAGTCATACAGGCAAGCCATCATCCGCCGAAACATTAGCTGGGGCTCCGATATAAGCGAGATACGTGCTGTTTACAAGAATGTGCTAAAGCAGGATGAAGCCTTTTTAGCATACCTGGCATTGCCTGCTCCAACCCTGGAAGAGGACTCAGAGATAGTGAAACATATTTTCAAAAACATTATCTTTAAAGAAAAAAACTTACAATCTTTGTTTGAAGAGCAGGATCTGAACTGGGTAGAAAATAAAGCCATTGTAAAGAGCCTGGTAAACAAAACCGTTAAGATTTTTAGCGAAGAGTCTGAAGAAGGTTTCGGCCTTTTAGATCTGTCTGCCAACTGGGAAGACGATAGAGCGTTTTTCGAGGAGCTATACTTCCAAACCATTCAGGACGATGAGAAGTATGAGGCGATGATAGCGGCAAGCGTTAAAAACTGGGACGTAGAGCGTGTGGCCCTGCTCGATAAGATCATACTTAAGATGGCACTCTGCGAAATGCACATCTTCCGAAGCATTCCGGTTAAAGTTACCATCAACGAGTACATCGAAATCTCTAAGCTCTACAGTACGCCAAAAAGCAAGCAGTTTGTTAACGGGGTGCTGGATAAGATGGCGCAGGAGCTTGCCACAAAAGGCGAAATCCGCAAGTCGGGTCGCGGCTTAATAGATAACAAGTAAGCAGCAGCATTTGAGTTAGCTGGCAAACAGGAATCGCCGTAAAAGGAAAAAATTTGTACTCGTTTATATAAGAACATAAAAACTATGGGTAAGAAAACAAGCAACTTACTAGTCTTTGTGTCTGGCGCTGCTGTTGGTGCTGCCGCCGGCATTTTATTTGCACCCGAAAAAGGTAGAGAAACGCGTAGCTGGCTAAGCTACCGCCTGGAAAGATACCGCGACACATTATCTGATTTGCTGGAGCAGCTGATGGCGAAAGAAGACAACCTGCCAACTACTGCAAAGTCTGAGGGGCAGCGCGTGATACAAGATGCCAAGAACAAAGCCGAGAAACTACTGGGCGATGTAGACTCATTAATAAACGAAATCAATAGCCGGAAAGAAATATAAGCATGAGACAAGTAACCCTTATTCCTGGAGACGGGATAGGACCTGAGATCACAGAAGCTGTAAAAGCTATTTTTAAAGCTGCCAACGTGCCTGTACAGTGGGAAGAGGAAAACGCAGGGCAGACAACTTTTGATTCTATGGGTGAGCTGATACCAGCTACACTGATAAACTCTCTTAACAAGAACTGCGTTGCTTTAAAAGGCCCGATCACTACACCAGTAGGCAAAGGCTTTAAAAGTATAAATGTGCAGCTGCGCCAGATGTTTGACTTATACTCAAACGTGAGACCGGCTAAAACTACAAAAGGAATTAAAACCCGCTTCGAGAATGTTAACTCTGTGCTGTTCCGCGAGAACACCGAAGGGTTATACTCTGGGCTGGAAATGTTTGATGAGCGCCTGCAGATCTCTGATTCTGTGGCCCGCTTAACACGCGTTGGCTGCCGTAAAATTATACGTGCCGCTTTCGAGTACGCCAACAAACACCAGTGCAAAAAGGTAACAGCCGTGCACAAGGCAAACATCCTGAAGAGTGCAGGCGCTTTGTTTTTAGATGAGTTTACAACCATCGCAAAAGACTATCCGCACATTCAGGCTGATGACAAGATCATTGACAACATGTGCATGCAGCTGGTGGCCAAGCCAGAGCAGTTTGATGTGATTGTTACTACAAACCTGTTCGGTGATATCCTGTCTGACCTTTGCGCTGGCCTGGTAGGTGGCCTGGGTGTAGTGGCAGGTGCCAACATTGGCGATGAAATGGCAATTTTTGAGGCCGTTCATGGTTCTGCTCCGGATATCGCTGGCAAAGGTATAGCTAACCCTACAGCCTTGCTTCGTTCTGCAATCATGATGCTGCACCACCTCGATTTAAAGGATGAGGGTAATCGCATTGAGGCAGCACTGGAGGCCACGCTTGCAAATCCGCAGGAGTGCACAGGCGACCTTGGCGGTAGTGCCAGCACCATGCAATTTGCGCAAAACATCATTTCAAAATTATAAACCCAAACCCATTTTTGATATGAAAAAGAATCTGATTTTAGCAGCTAGCTTCGCTGTGGCTATCTTCGCCACCAGCTGCGACAATAACGCCGGAAGCGACAACGTAACTGAAACTGAAGCTACAGCTACAGAAGCAACTGCAACTGAACCAGTTGTAGAAAACCCAAATGTGGCAGGAGCTGAGGAAGCGGTAGCGCCAGAAAACGCACCGGTTATCTCTTTCGCCGAGACTTCTTACGATTTCGGTACTGTAAAGCAGGGCGAAGTAGTAGAGCATACTTTCAAGTTCACAAACACAGGTAAGTCTCCGCTTATCATCGAGAGTGCAACAGCAACGTGTGGCTGTACTGTGCCAGAGTCACCGAAAGAGCCAATTGCTCCAGGCGAGACCGGCGAAATCAAAGTTAACTTTAACAGTACTGGCAAAGCAGGTCAGCAGTCACCGGTGGTAACTGTTCGTGCCAACACAGTGCCTAACATCACACAGGTAACACTAAAAGGCACTGTGGAGCCTGCTAGTACTATACCAACTGCAGGTGCCGATGGACCTGTAAAGAGAAACTAAGCTTTAAGAGCTGATAAGAGAATACACAAACATGCAAACCATCTTACTACAAGCCGCACCAGACGGAGGCATGCTGCCTCAATTACTGATGTTCGGCGCCATTATACTTGTTTTCTATTTCTTCATGATCAGGCCACAGCAGAAAAAAATGCGTGACCAGAAGAAATTCCGTGAAGAGCTAACCAAAGGCATGAACGTCATCACCATTGGTGGCATGCATGGAAGGTTAGTTGGAATAGAAGATGATATTGTTGTGATTGAAGTTGATAAAGGTATCAGACTAACGTTTGACAAAACATCAATTTCGATGGAGGCAACTGCCCGAGCTCAAAAAGTTTAGAAGCATTGCCATTTGGGACAATAAAAAATATAGTTAACTGGTTTGCGAAGCCATTCAGGCCACAAACAAAGCAATACTGGAGAGTAGTATTGCTTTGCTTTGTGGCGGCTTCTACCTTTTGGCTACTTAATGCCTTAAACAAAAGCTACTCTACCCAAACCACTTATCCTGTTAAGTTTGTTTACGACGAGAATGAACTCGTGCCGGTAAAGCCCTTGCCAGAGGAGGTTACCATAAACGTTACCGGGAAAGGCTGGAAATTGCTACGCAAATCGCTGCGCGTGGAGGTACAACCAGCTGAAATATTTATCCGCAACCTGCCCCGAAACAATTACCTGCTCGGGCCGGCATTGCGCCCTGCTTTAGTAAATGCGCTGGATGGCATGGAACTTAACTTTGTAGTGACGGATACGCTATACTTTAACTTTAATCAGAAAGTATCACGTACTGTTGCGGTTAAGTTAGACCCATCTCAGAAAGTAACCGGAGATCGCTTCGCAGTGGTTGGACCTGTTATCATGCAACCTGACTCAGTTACCTTTACAGGGCCATCTTCTATGGTAGAAAGCCTGCCAAACCCCTTATTGGTACGTCTGCCAGAAGGCCAGCAGCTAACAGAGGCTACCAAGCTTAAGGTGCCAATCAACTACGACAACAAAGCGCTGGTAAAGGCAGATGCAAGCTCTGCGGAAGTGACACTGAATGTAAGAGGACTGGTACAGGAGGAGCGTCAGATTGTTCCGGAGATTGTAAATGCACCGGCAGGCAAAGAGATTACTCTACGGCCACCTTATGTGCTGGTACGCTACCAACTGCTCGAAGACTCTGCTGTTTACATCAACCGTGATAATTTTAAGGCTATACTTAACTACAAGCGCTACTCCCGCCGCGACTCAACGCTTATTCCTGAACTTGTGCAGAAGCCAACTGGTGTGCGTAATGTAACGCTGTGGCCGGAGCGCGTTAAAGCTGTTGTCGAATAACCTCCAATGTTAAAAGTAGGCATTACCGGTGGCATAGGCGTGGGCAAAACGGTTGTAGCGCGCATGTTCAGTCTGCTGGGGATACCAGTTTACGACTCTGATGGGCGGGCAAAGTGGGTAATGCAGCACGACCAGGCGCTTAAGTCTGAACTGACGGGTGCTTTCGGGCCCAAAGCCTTCACAGAAAAAGGAGATCTTGACCGCGCATACATCGCCTCAATTGTTTTTAATAACCCGGAGCGCCTGCAGCAATTAAACAGCCTGGTGCACCCGCACGTGCGCAACGACTTTGCCGCCTGGGTTGCCCAGCACACAGACAAGCCCTACATTATAAAAGAAGCTGCCCTGATGTACGAGTCGGAAGCCTGGAAGCAGATCGATAAGATGATTACGGTGTACGCGCCCACCGATGTTCGGATAAAGCGCCTGCTGCTGCGGGATACACACCGTACAGAAGCCGACATAAAAGCCATCATAGGCAAACAGCTCAGCGAAGAGGAGAAAATGGCCCGTGCTGATTACGTTATTACCAACAATGATCAGGAGATGATCATACCCCAGGTGCTTGCGCTGCATGAGCAGCTTCTTAAACTAGCCCCGGCTTACTAAATCCAATAAATTTACAGGAGTGCTTGTGTTGCAGCCAAAGTGGTGGCAGGCTATACTTTTGCCCTTATGCAGGCGTTTGTAAAGTATAGGCTGGCGAAGTATAAAACTTTTGGCAGTTGGAAAGAAGCAGACAGAAAAGTATAGACATAAAAAAAGGACAACTTTTAAGTTGTCCTTTTGTGGGGCGTACTGGATTCGAACCAGTGACCCCCTGCTTGTAAGGCAGGTGCTCTGAACCAGCTGAGCTAACACCCCAATTTTTTCTTTTCGAGACCTATTGTCGTCGTTTGATGATGCAAATATGGGGGTTATTTTTGATACTGCAAAACATTTGAAAAAAAATTGTCAAAAATTTTTTTCAGGCCCCAGCCTCTATTGTACGCGTGTTATTAGTAGCGTACCTTTAAGTTTTGTAAGGTGCTATAAATCTGAGCTTTTACCTGGTGAAGAAACGAGTTGTTAAAAAAATGCTATTTTACACTATTGCTGCTTTTGTGGCGGTGGCAAGTATAGCGTTTGGGTTAGTGTATGCTTACCAGGATAAAATTATCGGGTTGTTCGTAGCCGAGGCTAACAAGCACATCAACACCAAAGTAGAAGTTGCCCAAATTTCACTGTCGCTTTTCGAGAAGTTTCCGCAGGTGGCTGTATCGCTGGATAAGGTTAACGTGCACGAAGGCGTGGAAGGCAGTGAAGAATCATTGGCACGGGCAGAGAAACTATACTTTACTTTTAGTATCTGGAATGTGCTGCGCGGGAAGTATAGCATAGAGCAGCTTTACATGGAGCATGGCGCTATCTATGTAAAGGTGCTGCCGGATGGTAAGGTAAATTACATGGTCATCAAGCAAGACTCCTCCAGCACCGGAAACGAGGCGTTTGCCTTTAACCTGGAGCAGATAAACCTGAAGGAGGTAAGCCTTAACTATATAGATCAGCAGCTGAAGCAAACCTATGAGGTTAATGCGCATGAGCTGGTTGCGGCGCTGGGTGTAACAAACGAAAGTATAGCCATAGAGGCAAACGGAAACGCTACGGTTAATACCATTAAAGTAGGCACAGGAGAATATTTTAAAGGTAAGAAGATAGATCTGGCCTCAGCCCTTGTGATTGATCGCGTTAACAAGCTTGTACAGCTACAGCCTTCTACAGTTAACATCGAAAGCGCGTCTTACGAAGTTGGAGGCACTATCGGCTACGCCGGGCCAACTGTTCTGGATCTTAAGCTGGATGGCAAAAACACAAGCGTGCAGTCGCTGTTGTCGCTGTTGCCGCAAAGTATAAGCAACGACCTTAACCAATACCGCAGCGAGGGGGAAGTATACTTTAATGGCACTGTTAAGGGCAATGTATCAGCCAAAGAAAACCCCACCATTGCATTTAACTTCGGAGCCAGGAATGCATCGTTTTATCACCCGGATGTAAAGCAGCGTGTTGATGACATAAACCTGACAGGAAGCTTTACAAACGGAAGCAAACAGAATGCTGCCACCACGGTGCTGGAGCTAAAGGACTTGTCTGGGGTATTAAACGGACACCGCTTTAACGGCAACTTTAAGTATAGCAACTTTAACAATCCCAATATTGCTTTTGATATCAAGGGCAAGCTGGATGTAGGGTATGTGTTGGGTTTGGCAAAGCTGGAGCAGGTACAAAGCGGAAGCGGCCTGGCAGATGTTCGCATTGCTTTCTCAGGTAACCTGAACGAGTTTAAGGCACGGCCCGGCAACAGCACGCTAAATACCTCCGGCGACATAACCCTGCATAATGTATCGCTGTCCTTACTAGAGCTGCCGCTGCCATTGCAGAACCTGAATGGCAACTTCATCTTTAAGCGCAACGATGTGGCTGTTTCTGATTTTAAAGGCAAGCTCGGCAACTCAGACTTCGTGATCAACGGCATGTTTAAAAATGTAATGGCCTGGCTGTTGCTTGACAGGCAGCGCTTGCTGGTAGAAGCCGATTTCAACAGCAAATACATCGACTTTAACCAATTGCTGAGTGAGGAACTGAACACACCTCAACAAGCCAGGAAAGGAAGTCGCAGCGACTACAAATTTATACTTTCCCCTAACATTGCTTTCGATATCAGTGCTTCTGTAGATAGAGTCAGGTTCCGAAGATTTAGGGCGAAGAACATAAAGGGAGAAGTTACCCTGCGTAACCAGGTGGTATCTTCGCCGAACATATCCTTTAATGCCATTGGCGGTAATTTTGCTGTGCGCGGCAAACTCGATGCGCGCACCCGGGAGCATATTAAAGTAAGCACAGCCACAAAACTCAACAACATGAGCGTGGATAGCTTGTTCTTTGTGTTCGAGAATTTCCAGCAAAACTTTATCATGGACCGTCACCTGCGCGGCCAGCTTACGGCTAATATTGTTTCTGATATTTACTTCGACAGCCAGCTGAATGCCAAGACTGACTTATTGCAGGCCGAAATAGTGGCCACCGTGCGCAATGGGCAGCTGATTAACTTTGAGCCGATGCAGAAGATGTCTGCGTTCGTAAAACGCTCTGAGCTGGCTAATATGCGTTTTGCCGAACTTCATAACAGTTTCTGGATTCAGCAACGAACAATTTATATTCCGGAAATGGATATTCGGTCCAATCTGTCTGCAGCCCCTACCGTGTCTATATCTGGGCAGCATACTTTTGACCAGCACATGGACTACAAAATAAAGCTGCCCCTATTTAGCAGTCAGCGCCCCGATAAGGATGCTGCCTTTGGTATAGTGGCTTCAGATCCCGGTGCCGGTAACAGCAGCCTGTTCCTGACGCTAAAGGGCAAAGAGAGTGACTTTAAAATTGCCTATGATGATGACCGTGTGCGACAAAAGATCAAAACAGACCTGAAACAGGAGGGCCAGGAGTTAAAAGACCTGCTACGCGGCAAGAAGCCGAAAGATAAAGAGAAGAAAGTAGAGCTGCAGGAAGGAGAGTACTTCGATTTTAACTAAAGCTTAATGTAGCTACAGGTTTAATAGTAAAATAGCTTTGTAAATATATACCCGCCTAAGTAATGGCTGTTTCTGCCAATATATGCAAAATCATATTTTTCATTAACTTGCTTTTATTGTGCGTTCACCAGTAAAAGGTGCTGCTAAAACGGAAAAGTTATAAAAATATGGCAACTATAGCTGTGGTGGCGCGTTAAACAAACCAAAACTACAAAAAATTAATAAGTGGTTTTTGGGATTAAAGGTTTACGATAATAAGAAGATTACAATTGAGGCTTTGATGGAAAAGGAAGCACTTTAATTGTAACAAAAGAAATAAGGGTGAAAAAAAAGCAGGAGCTTCTCCTGCTTTTTTGTTTATAGCTATTTTATGTCTGTGTCGGAGCCAACGTAGGAGTTTTTGAGCTGAGATGCCGGGGCGTGGCCACCTGCCTGCCGTTGCAAGTATAAAGTTTGCGTTGGGTATGCAAACTCGGCGCCATGCTTCTCCACTATCTCAATGATCTTGTAAGCCACTTCCTCTTTTATATTCACATACTCCGTCCAGTCCATCGACTCCACAAAATATAACACCAGAATATTTTTAGAGCTATCGGCTAATGTCTGGAAGCGCACGACGCCATCCTGGTTTGTGTTTGGGTGCTTGTCGATAAATTCCTGCAGGTCTGTGGTAATGGCCCGCAGCTGCTCTGATTTTGTGTCGTAGGTTAAAGTGATATCAAAATTCACTCTCCTGAAGGTGCGTAGCGTCAGATTGTTCAGTGGCTTATCGATCATGAACTTATTGGGCACTGTCACGAATGTCTTGTCTAAAGTGCGAATGCGGGTACTTCGGAAGCCTATCTTCTCTATTGTTCCTGTAATGCCGCCAACTTCAACTAAGTCGCCTACTACAAACGGATGGTCCAGGAAGATGGTGAAGGAGGCTAATAGGTTCTCTAGGCTTTCTTTGGCCGCAAATGCTAAGGCCAGACCACCTACACCCAAACCTGCCACCAAGCCTGCGACGTTTACTTCGAACACAGCCCCAAGCATCACCAAGAAGGCGAAGATCACGATCATTACCTTCGTGAAATCCTTAAAGAACGGCACCAGCTGGTCGTCTAGCTTAGAAGTGGTTCTCTCGGCCCGGTATCTGAATATGAGACCTATAAAATCCACGAAACGCATAAACACCCACGCAAGCGCCACAATAACAAACACCTGGTAAGTACGGAACATGAATGTTTTCAGGAACGGGTCGCTTTTGCGCAGCTGGCTAGACTCCAGTGGGTAGTCCAGCACCTGGAAAGCCAGGTACAGAAAAACAAGGAACAGGAGCACCTCCAGGGGGTGTAGCAGCAAGCGCCTGAACTCCGGCAGAAAGTCATCCTCTTTCGAGAATCTTTTCACAAAACGGTACATCAGCCCAGATAGAATCTTGGATAGTACCGTCTTAAAAATAAAGCCAAACAACAGGATACCCAGTGCCAGCAAGTACTCCGACACGGTATTTCCTAAAAACTCGTAACGTAATATTTCTTTCCAGTCAGTCATGGTTTATACTTTACAGCAACTGGCTAAGCGCAATCTCAAAGCTCACTTTTGCAATTTCAGTTTTCTGGCTGTGTTTAGCGTGTGTTTTCTCTAACGCCAGGCGAATGGTATTAGAGATGTCTGTAAAAATAGCCTCATCTGTTATCTCCACTTCACTCTCCATGAGGTAAGCAAAAACACGCGCCATACCACAGTTTGCAATAAAGTCCGGGATAACTGATAGGTTGCGATCGGCAAACTCACCTGTAGGCCCGAAGAAAATCTCCGGATCCTGGAACGGCACATTGGCACCGCTAGAGATAACCTCCATGCCATTGGCGATCATTTGCTCTACCTGCTCGCGCGATACGAGCCTAGATGCTGCTGCAGGTATAAATATCTCGGCTGGCACAGACCAGATGCGGCTGTTAACTTCTTCAAAAGGCAGCAGGCTTTCCGGGTTAAGCGCATTGCCCTGGCGGCTCAGGAACAGGTCTGTAATCTCTTTAAAAGAGAAGCCGTCTTCTTTTATCAGGCCGCCTGCTCTGTCTATGATGCCAACTACACGGGCACCTTTAGAAGCCAGGTAGTATGCTGCTGCTGCTCCAACGTTTCCCCAACCCTGTATAATGGCGCGCTTGCCTTCAAACTGGCCACCCCAGATGTCGTAATAGTGGCGCACAGCCTCTGCTACACCAAACCCGGTAATCATGTCGGCAACGGTATACTTGCGTGCCGTAGAAGGCGAGAAATGAGGATCCTCAATTACCTTGATCACGCCTTGGCGCAGCTGGCCTATCTTATTTATCTTTTGTGGTTCTGTCGCATTAAAGTGGCCATTCACGATGCCCTCCTGTGGGTGCCATAAACCGTAATCCTCTGTGATGGGAATTACCTCATGTATCTCGTCCACGTTCAGGTCGCCGCCAGTGCCGTAGTAGTTTTTAAGTAGTGGTATAACCGCTTTGTACCAGCGTTCCAGCACGCCGCGCTTGCGTGGGTCGGCGGGATCGAAGTTGATGCCTGACTTAGCTCCGCCTATGGTTGGGCCTGATACAGTAAACTTCACCTCCATTGTTTTGGCAAGTGACTCTACTTCGCGCTTATCCAAGCCTTTGCGCATACGAGTGCCTCCACCTGCAGCTCCGCCTCGCAGTGAGTTTATTACTACCCAGCCTTCTGCCTCAGTTTCTGCATCTTTCCACTCAAAAACTATTTCGGGTCTTTTATTTTCAAATTTCTCCAGTAGGTCTTTCATGCTATAAGGGATGTCTTTACGGTTGCGCAAAGGTACAAAAATACAGGAGAGGATGCACGCCTAGCGTACGCTTCGGAGGTTAAACAACTGCACTGCTACATAAAACAATTGCTTTATTGGTTGTTATAGTTATAGGAGCTTAGAAAGTATAATGTGCTCTGGGTTATCCTTTTGCGGTTATTAGGCAGGAGTAGTTGTGGTAACAAAATTAACTTGAATCCGTGTTGATTAGAAAGTGACTATATTTTATACAATGAGCATGGCGAAGTACAATAAACACTATGTTGAAAGAGTTCTGATATCCCGGAGAGAGCCAACTATAGTATAGTAATATGTTAATGTATTAGTATTTAGTATATCATATATCCAATTTTTTATTTTTTACGTAAATCTAAAATATGCAATGTTTGTTGCTTTAGGGATAGGGCGGCTGCGTTGCAGCACACAAGATAAGTGTACGACAATATTAAATTGCGCTGACACCACTCAGCATAATACTGTAAACACCGTATATATCTTATTGTGAATAAGATCGATTAAATGTATGTAGAAACTGTTAGGTATAATTTTAATTATGAAAAGTTTGTTATCAAGAGTTGAATCAAAGAAAATAGATAAGGCAGCTGCGATGTTGAAGGTGCTGGCACACCCTAAAAGGCTTGCTATAGTCGATTTGTTGGGAAAAGAAGACAAAATGACTGTAACAGAGATATATAAGCATCTTGACCTGCCTCAAGCTATCGCTTCTCAGCACCTTATTACGCTAAAGGATAAGGGAGTATTATCCTCGTTTAAAGTGGGTACAAAAATTTATTACTCACTTGCTATCCCTAAACTAATTGATGTTATAGATTGTCTTGAAGAATGTTGCATAGACATTTAGAAGAGGAGCCACCGGGAGTGGCATCCAGCGCAATTTGTAAAAGTACAAAAGCCTAAGGTCCTCGTAATTCATTTATAAATGAAGCTTACGGGGACCTTAGGCTTTTATATTCACTAAGAAAAATATGCTGTTTACTTGATTTTAGTGGCTTACTTCTTCCGACTGCTTTTCAAGGTCAAAAAGATCGTTTAGCAAATCTATAAGTGTCTCGGCCTCGCCTCTTTTACAGGCTGCTTTAAGCTGTAACACAGGAAGCTTGATGATCTTCTGCATCATAGATTTTGTGATGCTATCAAGGCGCTTCGTTTCTTCAGGTCCCATCTTCTTTAGATAGCGTGCCATTTCCTCTTGGCGGATGCTCTCCAGTGCGTTCTTCAGTCGGTTGATGGTAGGCGAAACAATCATCTCTTTAGACCAATCGTTAAACTGCTCTATAGATTCGGTGATAATCTGCTTAACCTGCGGTACAGAATTAATGCGACGCTGCAGGGCCTCAGAAGCTTTGTTCTGGATAGTGTCGATGTTGTACACAAGTACACCCGGTATACTTTCCAGGTCAGCTTCTACGCTACGCGGAACGGCAAGGTCTATAAAGAACTTATACGTCAGCACATCCAGGCGCTTAACCATCTCCTTGGTAAAGAATGGCGTTTCGCGGGCCACAGAGGAGATAATTACATCGGCCTCTTTCATGCCCTGAACGATATCCTCAAAAGGAAGTACCTCCAAGCCGCACTCTTCGGCAAGCGCCTCGGCTTTAGCCTGAGTACGGTTACTGATTTTTATGTTCTTAAAGCCAGTGTCTTTCAGATTGCGGCAAACATCAGCGCCTATTTCGCCAAGGCCAACTACAAGTATACTTGGTTCAATGATATCTGCTGTAAGCTCTTCAATCAGTTCGATAGCTGCATAAGAAGTTGATGCGGCACCATCTCGGAAAGAAGTTTCCTGTACAACGCGCTTGTTGGTAAAGAAAATCGTGTGCATCAGGCGGTGCAAGAACGGGCCAGCCGTATCGTTGTCGGCAGACCACTGGTAAGCCACCTTAACCTGGTTAGATATCTGCATATCACCCACTACCTGCGACTCCAGTCCCATCGATACATCAAACAAGTGCTGTACCGCGTCGTTGTGCTCATTTAGTACGGTGAAGTAATCAAGATACTTGGAAATATTGTCAATGCCTTTAGTGATGCCGAGCAGCTTAACAATTTCTTTGCTGTAATCGGTATCGGCATTGTAGTAGACTTCGGTGCGGTTGCAGGTAGAAAGTACCAGCACATCAGAAGCCTGAATAAAGCTCTTAAGCGTCTGGAGAAACTGCCTGCAGGAAGTTTCATCTAAGGCGATCAGTTCCCTGATATCCAGCGGCGCTTTCTTGTACGACAGGCTGATCGCTTTAAAGTTCTGAAGCATAATAACGTGTGTTCTACTAAAGTGCAAATTTACGTCTCAAATTTTTAAAATGAAACTTACTTGCCCTTAATGTTTAATTTATACTAATTTCAAATAAATTACGTGTACACTGCATGATACCCATCTACTCTCAGAAGAACAGAATAAAGCTTGTTGTTGTTATCATTGCCCTAATAATAGGTGCTGCTACTATTACGTATACCAACATTTTAGTTAGCAAACTGTCTGAAAGAGAGCAAGAACTGGTGCAGCTTTACGCTAAAGGGCTTCGCTATATGATCAATGCCCCCAGCGACGACAACATTGTCTTCATCGAAGAAGAGATCCTGTCAGCCAACACCACTGTACCTGTAATCTTAACAGATGAGTATGAAAATATCCTCGATTCTAAGAACATAGATTTTCCTAAAAACATTTCAGAAGAAAGGCGCGCTGAGCTATTACAAAAAGAAATAGAGAAAATGAAGGCGCAGCATGCTCCTATTGTGGTGCCATGGGCCGAAGGATCGGAAAATTATGTTTTTTATAAAGACTCTGCCTTGCTTTCGCAGCTGCGATACTACCCGTACGTGCAGTTGATCGTAATTGCCTGTTTTGCCTTGATGGCCTACTTCGCCTTTAGCTACTCCCGCCGCGCAGAGCAGAATAGAGTATGGGTTGGATTGGCCAAGGAAACTGCGCACCAATTGGGTACGCCGCTTTCGTCGCTGATGGCCTGGTACGAATACATTAAAGCCAGCCCTAAATTTGAGAACGAGCCAATAGTAGAAGAGCTGGGCAAAGATGTCAGGCGACTGGAGATTATCACCGAACGTTTCTCTAATGTAGGCTCTGTGCCACTGCTCCGCGACGAGAACATATTGCAGGTAACGCAGAACGCTATCAACTACTTGCAGAATCGCATCTCACGCAAAGTAGACATAACAATAAACTCCAGCTTTTCTCCTGATATTACTGCCAAGGTAAACATCTCGCTGTTTGACTGGGTAATAGAAAACATCTGCAAAAATGCCGTGGATGCCATGAATGGGCGTGGAAGTATAAATATAAACATGAGTTTATTAGGTAAGAGCGCCATTGCCGTGGATATAACAGATACTGGAAAGGGTATTCCAAAAAGTAAGGTGGCATCTGTTTTCTTGCCTGGCTATACTACTAAAAAGAGAGGCTGGGGATTGGGTTTGGCGCTTGCCAAGCGAATTATCGATAACTACCACAGAGGAAAGCTTTTTGTGAAATGGTCGGAGGTAGGCAAAGGCACCACTTTCCGAATTGTGCTGAATCGTTGATTTATTGAACTGTCTGCTTCTTAACTTGCTTGCTCAGTTTTATTAGAGAGCCGCAGTTCTGGAAATCCTGTTAATCATAAAATCTCATTAATCATTGACCTGTGTTAGAAGTAGTAAAGTATAGCGAGAAGTATAAGCCTGAATGGGATGCTTTTGTGGCAGGCTCGAAGAATGCTACTTTCCTATTCTTTCGCGATTATATGGAATATCATGCCCAAAGGTTCACGGATCACTCGCTGCTTTTCTACCGCAAGGGCAAATTAATAGCGTTGCTGCCTGCTAATGAACAGGAGCGCGAGGTAAGCTCGCATGGAGGATTAACTTATGGCGGTGTAGTAACGGATACAAGTATGAAAGTGGAGGTGATGCTGCAGGTATTTGAAGCGATGGTTGCATACTACCGGCAGCAGGGCTACACAAGTATAAAGTATAAGACTATTCCGCACATCTACCACCAGTCTCCCGCTGAAGAAGACCTGTATGCGCTTTTGAAGTATGGCGCTGTTCTTTACAGGCGCGATGTGCTGTCGGTGATAGAGCAGGTGAACCCGCTAAAGTATAGCCGCACACGCAGGTGGGAGATCAAGAAAGCTGAAGAATGTGACTGGCAGATTGGCTTGTCCATGGACTTTGAAAGCTTTATGCAGATGGAGGCACAGCTACTGAAGGAGAAGTATAATGCCAGCCCTGTTCATACTTCTGATGAGATGTCGCAGCTGGCAAGGCAGTTTCCGGATAATATAAAGTTATACACAGCAGAAAAAGGTGACGTGTTGGGTGCAGGGGTAATTGTTTATGAAACAGCGACTGTAGCACACTGTCAGTATATTGGCACCTCAGTGGCTGGCCGGGAGAACAAAGCCCTGGAAGCGATGCTGCACCACCTGCTAACAAGTGTATATGCCGATAAAAAATACTTTGATCTAGGAGCCTCGATGGATGCGCAACAGCCGAACGGGTTAAACAGCACTCTCTTAGCCAATAAAGAAAGCTACGGAGCCCGCGCCGTTGTGCACGATTACTACACGATACCATTGTAAAAGCAGAAGGCCCAACTAACACAAGTTGAGCCTTCTGCTTTTATTATACTTCCAGGTTTGCCTGCGCCGCCTGGTGCTGTACCGGCTCTGCTTCTGTGCCTGTTAAATTCTTCTTTCCTATTAATCGTATCAGTCCCCAAAGTATAGCTGCGCCAATGGCATAAACCAGAAGCCAGTGCACACCCCAACTTGACAGGTTGGTGCACACAAGATTGGCTACTAACGCCACTGTAATTGCGTAAGGCAGCTGCGTTTTCACGTGATCAATGTGGTTACAGCCAGAGGCAAGGGAGCTAAGTATGGTGGTGTCGGAAATAGGGGAGCAGTGATCTCCGAACACAGCGCCTGCCAATACTACAGATATTACATTATAAATTATAGGCATTGTCTCCTCTACGCTAAGACCCTGTGCCTGGCTTACGTACCAGGCAGCCGGCATCATAAGCGGGTAAAGTATAGCCATGGTGCCCCAGCTAGAGCCAGTAGAGAAAGCAATAACAGCTGCCAGAAAGAAAGTTATCTCCGGGAGGAAGTATGGAGAGATATTTCCCGAAAAAAGAGATGTAAGATACTCTGCAGTATAAAGCTCCTGCGTAACAGCCGCTAACGACCACGCCAGCACAAGTATAAGTATAGCCGGAAGCATGGTTTTAAAGCCAACCAGCAACGACTCCATTGTTTCGGTAAGGCTCATAATGCGCTGGCTAACCGAAAGTATAACAGCAGTTAATACTCCGCCAAGCGATGCCCAGATGAGTGCCCTGTAGGAGTTAGAGTCACCAATGGTGATAGAGAGTTTTCGCATGAACCCCAGCGTGGTATCGTTCCATACCTCTGCGTTGTAACCCGTGTATAAAAGGCCAGCTATTGTGCCAAAGATCACGACAAGTACAGGAAGCAGCGCATTAACAGAACGTGAGCGTGACTCATCTATCGGTTCAAATTCACTCATTTCCTGTTGCTGTTTCTCCTGGCCTCTGCGGTCGAGGCTGGCGGCTGTAACTGCACCGGTTTCACGTGCTCTGGTTTCTGCATGGTGCATAGCGCCATAATCCCGGTTCATTAGGATCAGCATCAGCATAAACACAAGAGTTAGCACAGGATAATATGCATATTCCAATGAGTGGAAGAAAAGCGAGTAAGCTCCTTCCTGAATACCAAGCGCTGTGGCGGCATCTTTTATATAACCAAGCTCCGCGCCGATCCAGGTGGTAACAAAGGCTATAGCTGCCACAGGTGCAGCAGTACTGTCTACCAGGTAGGCAAGCTTCTCGCGCGAAATGCGGTGCTTATCTGTAACAGGGCGCATAGTATTACCCACAATCAAGGTATTGGCGTAATCGTCAAAGAAAATGGCAATACCCAAGAACCAGGTTACCAGCTGCGAACTCTTCGCCGACTGGGCATACCTCGACAGCACGTTTACTACGCCTGCCATGCCTCCATTTTTAGAAATAATTGCTACCATGCCACCTATCAACATGGAGAAGATGATAACTGAAACATGGTCTCCGTCGGTAAGTGCTTCCATCAGGTAAGTATCGCCAACCGCTAACAAACCTGTAAAAATAGACTTCGCTGATAAACCATACACTACAAAACCGCCAATCCAGATGCCGGCAAAGAGGGCTAACAGTACCTCCCTAAAGATAAGTGCCAGCACAATAGCTATTAGTGGAGGAAGTATAGACAGCCACATAGGTATTTCCGTCATACCTTGAGTCGTGTCATCGGCGGGGCGGTAAAGCCGTGCTATCGTACGTGTACCAATATTTGCTGTAACCTGAACCAGTTTCGCCTCCTCTGCAAGAGAAAAATTGGCCTCTCCCTCTGTAAAGCTTACTTCCTGCAGCTCTCCATTTATTCTTAGTGATAAGGGACCACTGTACTTTACCTGATTGCCTACTTCATTTGTTGTGCTGATGGTATAGGCAGTGTCATTTATTGCATGCAGCTTCAGTTCTTCGATAGCGGCTTTGCCATTAGTAGTCACCTGAGCTTGAATACTTAGGGTGAGCAAAAGTAGAAACGTAAGGGTAAAAAACGATTTAAGGAACTTCATTTACAGGTGAATTCAAGAGTTATAACCCCTTAAGTAACTAAATTTTTTTGACTTAGCGAAAAATACAGGCATTGGCAATGTTGTTAGTGCTGCTTAATTAGCATGCTTGTAAATAAATTGCTGATTATTACGCTTTTAAGAATCGAGATATAAGAAATGTTATATTTTTGGCCTATAACAATGGTTTTTGTTTATTGACAGAGGTGTAATAAAGTACAATTAAAATATAAAATTATGAGATGTAAATATATGATTTTGTATATATAAACTAATGTATTTGTGTTTAACCAACTATTAATTTAACCATACAAATAATCTGCAGCTTATGTTATGCTTGCATAATATAATTTGATCAAGTGTATGTACAAATGTTGTGCTGGAACTTAATAATGCATATCTTCTATTATAATTCAAAAACCGCACTTAATCCTTTTAAACAAACTTGATACAGAAATAGAAGATATGTAATCCTAAAATCCATATATAATTATTTGTGCTAGAAATTGCACGGGTTTTGTATAGGATACAGGTGGTACAGTCAAATATTTCAATTTATTCCGGAAAATTGCATTGGCTGATGCTTCGGAAAAATGCTAAACAGAATTTCTGTAAAAGTTGTCATTATATAGTTAATTAGTTTATTCAATGCCTATGAGGATTTCTACTCACCTAAAAAAAATCAGTCAATGTATTTTTGGGCTTACGCTTTTATGGCTGGTGCTTGGTAGCACCTACGCTCATGCTCAAACTACTAGTTGGAGAGGAACATCCAGCGATGACTGGAACACAGCGGCAAACTGGACAAATGGAGTACCCACTGCCACTTTAGGAGCTGTAATAGGAGACGTTAACTTTACAGGCACCAACCAACCAACTATTGATGAGACTACTGCACTTGAAATAGCCAGCATTGAATTGCAAGGAACAAACAAGTCAGTAACGCTTACAATAACTAACGATTTTAATGTGGTCGTAAACGGTGATGTTATCGTAGGTAGTAACACAACACTGCTAAATGTTGGTACAAATGTATTTCTGAAAGGGAGCTTTACCAACAACGGTGTTTACTCTGAAGATACTTACAGAAGAAACAACGGTGCCAAAGGGCGTTATTTCCCCTCGTTAGAAATGCAAGGCACCGGTAAAACATTAGGAGGTACAGGTACAACAATTATAAGCCATATACTTATTAGTGGGAGTGTAACGCTGGGAGGTAATGTAGTGATAAAAGCACTAGTGTTGCCATCCAATGCACACAACCAAGTAAGGAGTACAGCCGATCTTAAAGTAGGTGGTACCCTCAACCCTGCTACCCATTTAGTAACATGGAGTGAAACAATTACTAGAGAGGGAGACCCGACCTCTGCTTATACAGGAGATTTTATTGTTGAAGCAGGAGGTACAGCTAAAGTAATGGCAGCAACTTACGCCGGCAACTATGGCAGAACCGCTACCTTGTATGCCACAAGCACCATAGACTATGCAGCAGCAACCGGAACACAAACTGTATTGGCAAGAAATTATGGTATACTTAAGATAAGCGGCGGAGGTATAAAGGAACTGGAGGCAAATACAACAGTATCAGATGTAGCGGCTACCACACAATTGATAGTAGAGGCAGGTACACTGGATTTAAAAACATTCAGTTTAAACAGAACCGGATCTGCTTCGCCTGTTGTAGGAGGTACATTAACTGTTGCAAATGATGCTTTTCTTAGAATAGGAGGTACAGGTACCTTCCCATCAGGATATAGCACTGTTAACTTAGGTCCGACTAGCACGGTAGAATATTACGGTACAAACCAGACTGTAGGCAGGCAAACATACGGTCACCTATTGCTTAGCGGGTCTGGCACGAAAAGCATGCCTGTGGATATTTTTACTGTTGCAGGTAATTTTAGCAGTACTGGTACAGTGAACTACGCAGCAGGCAACGATTTTACTGTACTCGGAAATGTAAATATAGGTTCGGGTACTACCTTAGGCGGAAGCACCAGAACCATAACAGTAGGTGGCAACTGGACAAATAACGGAGTGTTTACACCAGGAAGTAGTACTGTAATTATGAATGGTGCAGGTATGCATATAATGCGTGCATCAGGTACAGTACCGTTTCACCACCTTAGCCTTACAACAGGACAGATAACCTCAGCAGTTGACGTAGAGGTGTTTGGCAACCTTGCCACCACCGGGAATGGTAAGTTTACAAGTACTGCCAACCTTACTATGTCTGGCAATAGCATGAGTATCACTGGCGAGAACATCACTCTAAATAATCTGATTGGGAACGGCACCACAACAACCACGGCTATACTGGCTGTAAATGGCAATCTTACAGTAATTGCTGGTAAATCGTTTACGGCAACTGCAGGTATCGTAAATATGCAAGGCACAGGTGCTACTATAGCTAACAGCGGTACACTGCAATTGTATAGCTTGCGCATATTGGGTACAACTGGCACAATGTCTAATTTCTCAGTATCTAATAACTTAAGTGGCATAGGTACTCTAACAGCAACAGCCGGAACTGTAACATTTAATGGGGCATCAACATTTGGTGGTACGCACTTGCTGCACAATGTAACTGTGCTAACAGGAAACACGCTAACGCTGAACGCAAGTGCCAATATGGGTATATCCAATGATTTGGTTACAGCAGGGGCAACATTAAACGTTACCGCCAATACACCGAACACCATCACCTATAACAAAGTAGGCACTCAGAATGTAATTGGCAGAGAGTACTTTAACTTGGTAATCAAAAACAGTAATACCAAAACAGCTACAGGTGCTATTACAGTCTGGGGCAATATGACTGTTGAAAATAGCTCTGGTTTTGCGGCTGGTAGCTATGCACACAGCATTAAGGGTAACTTGATCAATAGTGCTGGTGCTGCCTTTAATGGCGGCACAGGTAAGATTACATTCGACGGTACTTCAAACGGTAGTGTTACAGGTATTGGGACGGTTTTCAATGAATTAGAAATTAATAAATCTGTAGCTTCAAGTTACCTGGAGCTTGCCAACGATGTGCAGACGAAAAACCTGACTGTAACCTCTGGATCATTAAGAACCGGTATATATACTATTACCGTGACCGAGAATCGAAACGGTAACGGGTGGGTGTTTGGTACCATAAAAAGGCAACATGCTTTTACGGCAAATGCTCCTTACGCATTTGCCGGTCCCAATAATAACATCACTTTGACATCTACGGCGGATGTTACAGCTATTACAGTTACAAATACCTCGGGTGTGGTGAGCAGCTTTGCAAATGGCAGTGCCATAAACCGTAGGTATGATGTAAATATATCAGGAGGAAGCAACTATGCAGGTACGCTCCAGTTGCAGTATAACGATGCCGAGCTTAATGGTAATAGCGAAGCTACAATGCAGTTATTTTATGCTCCATCTACTACAGGCCCATGGGAGGCAAAGGGAGCAACAGGTCGAGATGCCTCCCAAAACTGGGTAGTTAGTAATACTCTAACCAATGTAACTGGCAGCTGGACCCTATCTGAGAGTGCAGGTATTTTACGCTGGGTGGGAACAACCAACACAGATTGGTACACTGCAACTAACTGGCAGCAGGCAAATGGCTCGACTGCAACACAGGCTCCTCAGGCCGGGGATATAGTTGAATTTGGTGGGGTTACAACTGTAGCACACCAACCTACTCTTGCAACAGCAGCTACCGTAAAGGCCATTCAGTTTTTGGATAGCGGTGCTCAAATAACCTTAACTTTGAGCGGAGCAACTTCAGCATTAACTGTAAGTGGCAACGTGGTAGCCAGCGGAGCCGGTACCACATCCAGAGTCAGCACAATAACATTGACTGATGCGGCTTCAAAATTGAATGTAGGCGGCGCTGTGGTGCTTTCAGGAGGTCTAAATAATAACCTTAACCTTCAGGTTGGTGCAGGTACTGTAACCGTTGCAGGCGAAATTAACCAAAATAACTCCAGCAGCCTTACAATAGCTGGCGGTACTTTAAAAGTAGGAGGTGACTATAATTACTCAAACGGTAGCTTTGCTGCCGCCGTTGGTAGTACTGTAAACTATGATGGAGTGGGATCTCAGATAATAGCCCCGGTTAGTTATCATCATCTTACAATAAGTAAGTCTCTCGGTTTAGCTACCTTAACTGCTCCCGCTGCACTTACTATCAATGGTAACTTGACTATGAGTGCTGCCGAGGTTCTTGTGCTGCGTGCGACTGATCTTACTATCAACGGCAATGTTACGCAGAGTAGCGGTACTATTGACGCCGGAAACTCAACACTTAAAGTAGCTGGCAACTGGACCAGAACAGCAGGTACGTTTACACCAGCCACCAGCACTGTGATATTTAATGGAAGCATAGATAGTTTTATAGGAAATCAGGCAGATGCAACAACTACATATACTTTCAACAACCTTTCAGTTTCTAAAACAGGTACGGCTGTATTTACTGTTAACAGCAACATCAGGATCAATGCTGATCTGGATGTTATAAGCGGTACTGTTAGTCTTGGCTTAAAAACTATTGCCAGAACAGCACCAGGTGGCAATTTTAATATGGGCAGCACAGGAGTATTGCTTTTAGAAAATTCAAATTTCCCGGCGAACTTCACTAGTGTATTATTAAATGAAGGTAGCCATGTTAAATATCAGGGTACTATCAACCAATTAGTTGCAGCTGTAACTTATGGTCACCTGACATTTGATAACAAAAGCACATTAGGCGATGGTACAGTTACATCTAAAAAGTTACAGGCTGCTACTACTGTTATTGGCAATCTAACTATAACAGATGATGCTATATTAAACGGAGATGCCCAAACTTTGACTCTTAAAGGTAATTTTAGTCTGGCAACAGGAGGACAATTTATAGCAGGACCTACTTACAATGAAGGTACCCTTGTGCTGGCTCCTGTAACTGTAGAAGTTAAAACAGCCAAATATCTGATAGGTGCTATCACAGTACATAATATGCTGTTAGAGCCTTACGCCGACTATACCCTTTCTAATGCTGTTAACACGAATAGTCTTACTATAAAGGGTGATTTTAATAACCAGGGCAGTATAAATGGAACTACGTTAAGAGCAACTTTTGAAGGCAACTTCATTAATACAGGAGATTTATTAAGTAGTGGTACGGCAGCTTTTACAGGTAATAGGCAACAAACTATACAGCTGCGTGCTCCTATCACACCGGCTGGTATTAACCCTTTAAACAATAAGCCGGCACCACCTACGGTAGAGTTTAATGGTTCTATGCCGCCAGTTCTGAACTCAACAACTGCTCCACAGTTTGGCTCTGTAATCATTAACAATACTGGTGGAGTTACTACAAGCGTAAATTGGTTAGTAGGAGGTGTATTATATGTTAAACCAAATGCTAAGTTTCACGGTGGAAGCTTTACACACATATTTGCAACAGGTATAGATAATGAAGGATTAATTACAAGCTCAGGAGTTATGTACCTGAATCCTATCGATCAAGGAATAGTAAGTATTCTTCCGACAAACCCATATTATCCATTTAAATTAGGCTTGTCGCCTGATGCATTTCAAAGCACCGGTACATTGCGCATAGGTGGTACAGAGATGCTAGCTCTTTTGGGTTTTGTGCCGGGTGTACTTAATAATGTTATTGTAGATAATACAAACTCAGTGGGAGTTAATGGCACTTCTATTAGTTCATCGCTGAGTTTACACTCCAACTGGAATATAAAAGGTAATTTAACTGTAGCACAGGGTACAGTATTTAATACGGGTACTGCAAGCGAGTACACGTTGGCAACTTCAGCTACAACATCGGTACCAATGTCTTCTGGTTTCTATACTGTAGGTGGTAACCTTATAAACAACGGTACCATAAATGGAGCAGGTAGCAGCTTTACACTTACTAACACTGTAGGTCTTGCAAAAGAAACTCCTACAGCTGCATCGGTAAGTGGTACCGGCAGTACTACTATGGGAAGTCTAACCATCGAAACAGGTGCAGGAGTGGCTATTGGTAAAACAGTAGCTATAAACCAAGACTTTACTTATAAAGGCGCTGACCTTAATACAACTGGCGGGCTATTAAGGTTTGAGGGTACAGGTAACAGTCTATTAAAAGCACCTGTTAATGGAGTAGTAAGTATAGGAAATGTTGAGGTTAACAAAGCATCAACTGCTATGCTAACCTTAGAGGCTGGCATAAACGACCTAAATAGGCTAAAAGTCTTAGCTGGCACACTAGATATGGCTACCTACAATGTGGTTAAACCCGCTTTACTGTTAGCAGGTGAAGATAACCAATCTGAAGTTTTTGTTGCCAACAATGCTGTGCTTAAGATAGGCGGCAAAGGTACAGTACCTCAACTGCAACTCGATAAATATACGTTTGCTGAAAACAGTACTGTAGAGTATTATGGTGGCAGCGCCCTTGCAGATATTCAGCCTGTGTTGAGTGTACAGTATGGTAACTTATCGTTTAAAAACACAAGCACTAAAACGTTTGATGCAGGTACGGCCAAGATAGCTGGTAATTTTACAGTTGCTGCCGGTCCTGCAGTAATTGCTCCGGCTACAATAGAGTATAATGGAACGGCAGCGCAAACAGTAGCCGCTATTAATTACAACAACTTAACACTGAGCACAGGTAGTGCGAAGACTTTGGCTACTGGCACAACAGGCATAGCAAATGCCTTTACAAACTCTGGAAGTTCAGCTGTTAATGCAGTTGCTAACAGCACCACCGTAAACTACAACGGTACAGCGCAAAATATTCTACCGATAAATTATCACAACCTGGCACTAAGTAACAGCGGAATAAAGACTTTCTCTGGAACAACAGGTGTTGCAGCAAGCTTTACCACAGCCGGAACAGCAACTGCTGATTTAACCTCTGTTGAGACTACCATTGACTTCAACGGTTCAGGTGCGCAAGCTATTCCTGGGCTAAACTACAGCAAAATTCTGGTATCAAACGGAGCTACTAATGCTAAGAGCTTAGTAGGTAATGCTAACGTAGCAAAGGAGCTAAGGCTTTCTAATGGCAGAATTACAACAGGTTCAAATAAGTTTATACTTGGCAGTTCAGCCACAATTGTGGAGACGGCTGCAAATTATGTAACGGGTTTGGTAGAAACACAACGCACCATGACAACAGCTATGGAAAGCTTTGGTGGGTTAGGAATCAGTATCACACCAGCAGTCTCTCCAGGTACAGTAACTGTGCTTAGAGAAACAGGAAGGGCAGTAACTGCCTCGAACGGTAATCAGAGCATTTTGCGAAATTATGCCTTTACGGTACCGGGAACTAACTCGGGATTAAATGCTACAGTAACCTTCAACTATTTTGAGCACGAGTTAGGGACATACGATGAGAACTCGCTGCTACTTTACCACTCTAAGGACGGAACCAACTGGACACAACATGGCAGTTCTGTGCCGGACCCAACGAACAACAGGTTAGGAGCAACTGGTATGCAAGCCCTAACAAGCATGACATTGGGCAGTTCATCAATGCCATTGCCGGTTGAGCTTAAGTATCTGCGCGCAGAGAAGCAAGGCCAATATGCAGTAATAACTTGGGAAACAGCCAATGAAGAAAATAACAAAGGCTTTGAGGTGGAAGTATCGTTAGATGGTGTGCAGTATAAGAAATTAGGCTTCGTAAGTAAGGCAACCGCTTCATTAAGGTCTGGAGCCCTATACACTTATACAGATACAGAGAAAGGCAAACTCGGCGTACGTTATTATCGACTGAAACAAATAGACCATGACGGTGCCTTCAGTTATTATGGCCCACGTGCATTAACGTTTAACAAAGAGGCTTATGTTGCTGCCACAGCGTATCCTAACCCATTCCAAGGCAGTTTACAAGTAAACTTTTACTCTGAAAACTCTGGAGTTGGCAAGGGCATCCTTTATACAGCATCGGGCAGAGCAGTTTACGAAGAGTCTATCGATGTATTAGCAGGAATAAACAACTGTAAAATCAAAAGTAATCTGCAACACCTTAGTTCAGGCTTATACCTGTTTATTATTGAGGTTAACGGTAAAAAGCAGAGTATAAAAGTGGTAAAGGAATAATCAAATCATACCTTATTAAAAGGGCACCTGCTTGCAGGTGCCCTTTTTTTTATGCCTGTCCGCCACAGCCATAATTACTTATTAAATAACAAGGTAGGAGAGATATAACAACATTTATGCTACTACTCTATTTTTACAAAGGTCAGTAGTTAATTATATGATCAGGGCTTTTGTGATTGCTTGATACAACGTTCTATAAAAATTCTCAATCTTTTTTTTGGCTTTTACCAAGACTGTATTGCTTCTATATGCTTAGAGGCAATTAGTATTTGTATTAGTTATAATAATACATAATTAAGTGCAACTAAAGTGTGCATATAATAGTAAATTTATATATATTAATTGCAAGTTTCAAAAAGGCTTCGCCACCAAGCAACAGCATATTAAAATCAGCATTAAATAATCAAGTAAATTATTTGAATATTTAAAACGCAAAAATCAGTGCAATTAGAATGCTTTGTGCACTACAATACAGTCCAATAAGAACTCCAGTTAATACACTTTTTCATTACTCACATGGAGAAATGTATGTCGTTTTGCCTAGTAATCAATTTATTAGATAGATGTAAAGCTTATGAGAATTTTTACTGCTCTAAAAAAAATCCGATGTTTTGCATTTTGGCTGCTAATAATGGCAGTGTTACCTGCTTATATAGTGCAAGCTCAAACTACCACCAGTTGGATAGGAAGCAATAACAATACAAACTGGAATACATCCACTAACTGGACGAACGGCGTGCCTAGTGCAACAAAGCATGCTATTATAGGTGATGCAAATTATCCGTCAAACAGCAAACCCCCAGAAATTGATCAAACCTCTTTGGCTGAATGCCTTTCTTTAACAGTAGGGGGTGCGCGCCCAATAAAGCTTCTAGTATCAACTGACAAGGGGCTTACTGTGCGCGGTGATGTTATTATTCTTTCAAATGGAGAAATAGAAAATGAAGGTTCTGACATAAATGTGGAAGGAAATTGGACTAATGACAACATCTATCTTGAAACTGTCTATACAAAAGGAAAATCTACGAGAGCCCAGAGTGTTAAGAATCCTACTATAAGCTTTTCTGGTGCCGGAAAAACTATTGGAGGAACAGCTGTGAATAATTTCAGTAACCTTACTATATCTGGTAATATACAGTTATCCTCAGGAATTAATTTGGTTACACTTACGCCATCAAACAATTCTACTGATGTGCTGCCTACACTTACGGTGAGCGGTACTTTAGATCCGGGGGTGCATCTTGTAAATATACCGAATGTTGCGGGTACTAAATTCGTGTTTAATGAAGGAGCAACTATATTTATAAAAAGCACATCACTGGTTAGCGGCTCTTCCTATTATGCTAACTTCTCCATCAGGCCGACAACTATGTTTACTTCAAGTGTGTTTAATTATGCTGGAGGTAACCAAGTAATTGAAAGCGATATCACTTACGGTATATTACGTGTTAGTGGAAGCGGCACTAAAACACTAGATGGAAATACTGTTGTATATGCAGCACAGGGCACACAGCTTGCTATAGACGCAGGCACCCTTGATTTGGAAACTTATACTTTGGATAGAGGATCCAGTCCAGGGGGGGTGTTATCTATGGCTTCTGGAACTACTCTGCGTATAGGTGGCATAAACACACTTCCGGCTAACTATGTTACCTACACTCTTGATGCAAATAGTACAGTAGAGTATTACGGCACCAATCAGCTAGTCACCAGTGTAACCTACGGGCATCTTTTGCTCAGCAACACCGGTACTAAGACCATGCCTGCAACTGCCATGACGGTGGCTGGTAATTTAACAAGCACAGGTAGTGTTAGCTTTACTGCAGGTGCTCCCATTGCTGTAACTGGTAATGTAACAATAGGCACAGGCACTACTTTCAATGGAGGTAGTGCTACGCATACGGTTGCAGGTAACTGGGCTGCCAACGGTACGTTTGTAGGCAATGCCAGCACTGTAACCATGACAGGAGCAGGCAAAACTATCTCCAGCACGGCAGGGGCAACAGAGTTTAATAATCTGACGCTAAGTGGAACAGGTACAAGTATAACGGTGCCAGCCTTAACTATACGAGGAAACCTTGCCGCTACAGGAGGCCTAAGCCAGGTAGCTGACGGCACCATCACCATGCAGAACAGCAGCAGCAAATCTATCAGCGGCTCAGGTATTAATTTTCAGAACCTTACCATCGACGGTGCTGTAACAACAGGTTCAAATTTTACAGTTAATGGCAACTTTACAACAAACACAGGCAGAAGCTTTACGGCAAGTGCAGGAACTGTAAGTATGGCTGGCGCAGGCAAAAGTATAGCGGGTGCCGGAAGTATGAACTATTGGGGCTTGAATATTGCTGCAGCTACATCCACTCCGAGTTCCTTTACTGTTACCTCTTCGCTTAGTGGAGTCAGTGCGCTAACAGCATCTGGCGGAACAGTAACTTTTTCCGGTACTTCTACTTTTGGAGGCACTCATTACCTGAACAACGCAGCCATTACAGGCACAAGTATGCGTATGCTGGCCAACGCTAATCTGTACATTGCAGGTGCTATGACGAGAGCAGGTAGCTCTTTATTTGATGTGAGTTCCAGCATACCCAACTCTGTACACTACAACGGAACCAATCCACAAAGTATACTGGCCACCACCTATCACCACCTTATACTTTCTAATGCAGGTACTCAGACAACAGGAGGAGCTGTAACTGTAAACGGGAATATAACTCTTGCTACTGGCAGCACTCTTAATGCAGGTGCGTTTAGCCACAGTATTCTGGGCAACTGGATCAACAACGGTACATTTAACCATGATAACGGTACCATCACGTTCACAGGCGGGGCAAACGCAAGTATAAGTGGCACTACAACCTTTGGCACCTTGGCAGTAAATAAAACAAGCGCAGCCAATACATTAACCCTGAACAACAATGTTACCGCTACTAACCTGAGCATGGCAAGCGGAGACATCCTGACGGGGATCAACAAAGTAATATTGCTAGGAGACAGAACCGGCAATGGCTGGGTTATTGGTACATTATCCCGCAGTCATGCCTTCGCCGATGGGGTATCCTATGCCTTTAACGGCCCTCACGCAAAAGCCACCTTTACATCACCGGGTAGTATAAGCCAGGTTGATGTTACCTATACTGAACAGGCTATTAGTGGCTTTACCGTTGGAACACCTGTAACAGGCAAGTACACAGTAGCCATACCGGCCGGATCATACAGCAGCGGCAATTTACAGCTGCAGTACCGCGATGCTAACTTAAATGGAAACAGTGAGAGCAGTCTGAAATTATATCAATACGATGCAGGCCTGTCAAGATGGAGAACCTACGGAAGAACGAGCTTTAACAGCACAGATAACTGGGTCAGCAGAAGCAGCCTAACCAACCTAGCAGGAGAGTGGGCGATGTCGTCGAGTGCAAGCATTTATAGCTGGGTGGGTGGCACGAGTACTGCCTGGGAAACTGCAGCCAACTGGATCGATGTAACAGACGGAATGGGTGTAAGTGCTACCGTAACTCCATATAGCCAGGATGTGGCTATACTTGGAGAGGTGGCCCCGATAAACCATCCTGTAATAAACTCGGCGGTTACAGTAAGTGGGGTACAGTTTAAGGGAACAGCCACTACAAACTTAAGTATAGGCAGCGGATCGCTAAATGTAACAGGCAATTTATCTGCAGTAGGAGCTGGCGCTTCTCATACTTTGTCAACCAACAGCAACAGTCTTACGGTAGGCGGTAATCTTACCCTGAACGACGGCAGTGCGGGCAACAACATCTCCTTGGTTAATGGATCGGGCAGTATAACAGTATCGGGAAGTATAACGCAGCCGGCCGGTGCAAGCGTGTCACTTGGAAGCGGTAACCTCAATATCGGGGGTAACTACAATTATACTTTAGGAGCCAGCTTTACTGCTGGTACCAGCACCGTTACCTACAACGGTACAGGTGCGCAGGCAGTGGCAGCCCTGCCATACCATCACCTTAGCATAAACAAACCAACTGCTACCACGGCAACTTATACTTCCGGAACTGCACAAGCCATAACAGGCAACTTATCAGTTAGTGGCTTAGGCAACCTGTCGCTCGATGTTCCTTCTATGGATATTGCTGGCGGAGTAAACATTGCTGGTGGCACCTTAACCGGCAACGGCTCATCTATCAGCTTACAAGGCAACTGGAGCACAGCTAGCGCATCTTCTTTTGTGCCGGGTACCAGCACAGTGATTTTTTATGGTGGAGCAGCACAAACTGTTTCGGCTACAACCTTTAACAACCTTATCATCAACAAAATAGCTGCATTAACTACTGCTGGTAACTTGGTGCTTAACGGTAACCTGGATGTGCAAAGCGGAATATTGGTAATGGACAGCCATACCGTGAATAGAAGTACCACAGGTGGCTTACTGCAGGTTGCCAATGGAGCTACTATACTTACAAGAGGTACAGTAGGCTTTCCGGCTAACTTTAACACAAACACGCTTGGCATAAATAGTAATGTTATTTATGACGCCGGAACCTCTTCGATAGCACCTATAACCTACGGAAACTTAACCGTGCAAGGTAGCGGCACCAAAGGGTTGCAGGGGAACACACAGGTAGCTAACGGCATGTTGGTAAGTGCGGGTGCTGGAATAAGCGGAAGTGCGGTTGCAAACCTAACGTTAGCAGGTAATTTGCAGAACAATGGCACTTTAAACACTGTCACAACAAACCTGATCTTTACAGGAGCAGGAGCACAATTAAGCGGCAGTGGTAGCACTTCCATCAATAACTTAACTGTAAACGCTGGTGCCGATCTTGCTATCAGCCAAAACACAAAGCTTGAAGGAAGTCTCGTGAATAATGGCACAGCATTGAACGCTGCTTCAGTGGAGCTTGACTTTATTGGCACTGCGGCGGCAAGTATAAACTCTGCATCCACTCCGATTAGCATTGGCAACCTGAAAGTGACTAAAACAAATGCAACTGTTACACTTGCATCAGATATAATCTCTCTGCAAAACCTGGTAGTGAGCAGCGGTACATTTGATATCGGCACCAGAACAATTACAGAGCATGCCAGCGTAATTTCCGGCCTCTCTGTTGCGGCAGGAGCTACATTAAAGGCTGGCGGCACAAATACACTTCCAGCACTTGATAACTACATCTTTAACTCAAGTAGCACAATGGCGTACAGCGGTAGCGCCCAGCAAGTGAAAGTGCTACAGTACGGCAACCTGACTCTGGAAAACGCAGGTGTTAAAACGTTTGGTGTGGGTACGACAAGTATAGCAGGAGCCTATTCTATAACAGGCGGAGCCAGTGCAGACATGCTAACTAACAGCAGCACTATCAACTTCAATGGCACCGGAGCACAATCCATTCCGGGTTTAGCCTACCATAGTATAACAATCAACGGAGGTAATAGCAAAACACTGTTAGCCAATGCCACTGTTACCACTGATTTGCGGTTGACAAACGGCAAAGTTAGCACAGGCTCTAACAGGTTTATACTTGGAGGCACCGCCACTATCGTAGAAAATGAAAATAACTATGTTATCGGCTTTGTGGAAACACAACGCAATGTAAGCACAGCGCTGGAAAACTTTGGAGGAATCGGTATTGCTGTAACGCCAGCTGTTTCGCCGGGTGCAGTGACGGTGGTTCGGGAGACGGGTAGGGCAATCTCAGCATCGAACGGTAACCAAAGCATCCTTCGTAATTTCTCCTTCACGGTGGCGGGTACCAACGCAGGCCTAAACGCTACTGTTACGATGAACTACTTTACCGACGAGCTTGGCTGGTATGATGAAAACACCCTGTTGCTCTATCACTCCAAAGACGGAACCAACTGGACCCAGCATACAAGCTCTGTTCCAGACCCGACAAACAACAGGCTTGGGGCGAACGGGCTGCAGTCGCTCACGCGCCTGACGCTGGGTAGCTCCATGTCGCCGCTGCCAATAGAGCTAAGCTACTTTGCTGCGCAGAAGCAAGGACAGAATGCGGTGTTAACCTGGATAACTAAAAGCGAGAAAGAAAACAGAGGCTTTGAAGTGGAGGTGTCTGCGGACGGAAAAAGCTACCGCAAGATCGGTTCAGTAGAGAAGGGTACAGGCACCTCGGCAGTGGAAACACGCTATACTTTTACTGATACTGAGCCAGGTAAGAGCGGAGTTCGCTATTACCGCTTAAAACAACTGGATCGCGATGGCACCCACGCTTACTATGGCCCTAGAGCTGTGGAGTTTGGTAACGCAAGCCAGCTTGCCGCAACAGCTTACCCTAATCCGTTCCAGAGCCAAGTGAATTTAAGTATACCTGCAGAGGCAGTAGGCATGGCTAAGATCAGGTTGTACAATACGGCAGGAAAGATGTTACTGGAGCAAAAAGCAATTATGGAAGCCGGAACAAACTCCTTTACGATTGATACAGCAGGCAAAGCAATACCAGCCGGTGTATATGTGATAACAGTAGAAGCCGGAGGGCAGCTGCAACGCCTGAAGCTTCTAAAAGAATAATCGCTCCTAACCCCAACCCCAAACCTATACACCCTTAAAACAAACAGCCCCTGCAAATATTTGCAGGGGCTGTTTTTATGTATGCTAAACTTATCAGGTTAGCTCTTAACGACTACCTTCTTGTTTAGTACTTTGCCATTGGTGTGTACCTGTAGGTAATAAACTCCAGTTGGTAAGTTATATAAGCTTACTTGCTGCTCATGAGAACCGGCTGTTCTGCTCTGAGTATCCTCGAACAGTATCTGGCCGATGCTGTTTACAAGCACAAGCTTCACTTTCTCTGTTTTCGTTACTGTAAAGCTCACTGTAAACTTACCTGTAGTAGGGTTAGGATAAACCTGCAGGCCATTTATAGCAGCGTGCTCTTTATTAAGGGCAGTTATAGTTACGTTTACTTCTTCAGAGAAAGGAGACGCACAAGAACTCGCATTCGTAATCTTTACAGAATAAATGCCAGACTGCGTTACCGTCAGGTTTTGTGACGTTGCACCTGCAATAGCAATTCCATTTAAGTACCACTGGTTGCCTTCTGCCTCGCTTGAGGACAGGTTATTACCATTATGCACAATCGATGGTCTTGCAGGTACCTGATTTACATTCACATTTCTTGCCTGTGAGGTTGCAGAGCAACCGTTTTCATTTGTAACAGTAACAGTGTAGCTGCCGGAAGTAGTTACAGTGATAGAGCGTGTAGTGGCTCCGTTAGACCACAGGTAGCTAGTACCTGCTGTCGCCGTTAATGTAACGCTTCCTCCCTGGCAAAATGCTGTAGGTCCGTCAGCTGAAATTGCAGCAACTGGTAATGCATTTACCGTTACGGCTACTGCCTCAGATGTAACAGTACACCCTCCTGCACCTGTTACAGTTACAGTATAATTCCCTGTTGTGCCGGTTTCTATACTTTGTGTTATAGCTCCGTTGCTCCACAGGTAAGTATAGTTAGCGCCTGCCGGAGCAGAAAGCGTCACTGTCTGGCCTTCGCAGATTGTAGTTGATCCGCTCGTGGTGATCGTAGCAGACGGAAGAGCCGTTACACTAACTGTTGTAGCCGCTGAGGTTACAGAACAGTTACTTGGTGAAGTTACAGTTACAGTATAGTTGCCGCTTTGAGTTGCTTCTATAGATCTTGTAATGGCACCGTTGCTCCATAAGTAAGTATAACCTTGGCCTTCTGTTGCAGTAAGGATAACAGAGCCGCCCTGGCAGAACGTAAGTGCACCGCTTGCAGTAATCTCGGCAGTTGGCAGCACATTTACAGTTACAGCTACAGCACCTGTGTAAGCCTCAGTACATGCACCGCTCTTCACTAAAGCACGGTAGCTGGTAGAGCTTGTCAGGTCGCTGAAGTTAAGTGTAGCAGCTGTCTGTGCTATAACAGTCCAGTTAGACCCGTCTGTAGAGCTTTCCCACTGCACCACATTTCCTGTTTGACCAACAAGGGTAACGGTGCCGCTGTTTGTGCCGGAACATACTTGAGCTACTGAAGCAGTTAGTGTTCCTGCAACTGTAGCAGGATTAACTGTAACAGTTACCGCCTGTGTTGTAGTGGCGGTGCAAGAGCCGCTTTTCACTACAGCGCGGTAGCTGGTTGTAACAGTCAGGTTATCGAAAGGCAAAGATGTACTGGTGCTGGCAATTGTAGTCCAGGTAGTACCATCTGTAGAGCTCTCCCAGTTAACCACATTACCAGAGTTTCCACTTAGTGTTATTGTGCCACTGTTGTTGCCTGTACATACTGCTGTTGCTGATGCTGTTAAAGTTCCGGCTACAGTAGTTGGAGAAACTGTTACTGGTATAGCTACTCTGGCAGCAGTCTGGCAGCTGGCAGCACTTACCTGCCAATCGTACAGGAAGTAGTAGAAGCCAGTAGGAGAAGATTGGTTCGTGCCAGTAATACTAGCAATGCCTGGCAGATCATATGGATAAGCGGTTGATCCAGTGGCATTGTTTCTATAAGCAGTTGCTCCGCCACCAAAGCTCGCCACCTGTACGCCATAATCATTTCCAGCAGCAGGAACTATTAAGCCAAGATTATACTCCTTAACTCCGGTGGTTACGGTTATAGTAACACTAGAAATGATTGCATTGCTCTTGTTCTTGTCTGTGATCACAACTGTCATTGTTCCGGCAGTTGCAACGTTGATAGTCGCTTTTTCAAGTACAAATGGTACCGATGCGTTAAAGTACATGCGGGCACTGTTTATACTGGAAGCTCCACCACCAGAGCTATGATTGGATGATCCTAATGTTCCAATTGTTTCGTTGCTGGCAGCTACAAAGTAATTTCTGCTCTGTGTTAGGTTTGGCGTAGTATAGCTGTTGCCAACTTTTACCAGGTTTCCACCAGTAGCTGCATCAAACCAGTATAGCTTGCCAGAAGTTGTCTGTGCAGTTAATGTTGCGTTGCTACCCTGGCACGTCTCAGCTGCCTGTGCAGTTATCTGGGCAGCATCGTTGGTAATAGTAACAGGAGCAGACGTGATGGTGCCGCCGCATGGAGAGCTAAGCTGAACAGTATAAGAGCCATTTGCAGTGGCATTATACGTAGCTGAGTTCGCGTTGGCAATTGGAACACCATTGTTAAACCACTGGTAAGTAAATGAGCTGTGTGTAGTGCTGGTTACAGCACGCAAGGTCTGGGAGAAATTCTCTCCTAAACACAAATTCAGGTTTAGATCCTGACTGATAGAAATTGAGGTAGGAGGCAGCGGATTAACAACTACACTAACTGCAGCTGAAGTTACGCTACAACCAAGTTCATTAGTTACCTGCACCGTGTAGCTACCTGATGAATTAGCTGTATAGGATGTTGTAGTAGCGTTGGCGATAGCAGCACCATTCTTAAACCATGCGTAAGTATAGTTAGCTCCCTGGTTTGCGCTCAATACAACAGAGCCGCCTGTACAGAAAGTAGTAGCACTTGCGGCTGTTATACTTGCTGTTGCTTCAGCTGCCTGATTTACCGGTACAGCAACACGCGGACTAGCACAACCTGCAGCTTTTACCTTAATATTGTAAAAGAAGTAATAGAATGAGGAAGCTATGCTACCATTGTTGCCTGTAAAGGAAACCACGTTAGGTATAGTAAGCGGGTAAGCTGCTGAATTAGTAGTGTTATTTCGGTAAGCCGTAGCGCCACCTCCGAAGGCAGATACCATTAATGTATAGTTCTTGCCAGCAGCAGGTACAGGAAGGTTAAGAATGTATTCGCTAACACCAGGCTCTACGTTAATAGTGGTGGTGGCAACAATACTTGAACTTAGGTTTTTATCCAGAAGATCCACCGTCATGGTGCCGGCAGCACCTACATTAATGGTAGCTTTCTCCAGGATAAACGGAACCTCTGCATCAAAATACATTCTGCCGTTGCTGAAGCTGGACTGAGCACCGCCTTCATTATAGTTAGCAGATGGTACTGTTCCATAAAAGTCGTTTAATGCTGCATATACAGTGGCTACTGCCGGAGCATTGTCTTTAGAAACATTGTTTCCTGCTGCAACAAGGTTACCGCCTGTCATGGCATCATACCAGAAAATTGTGCCTGCGCCTGTTCCTCTTAAAGCTAGCGGGCCTGTGCCGCATTTATTTGCCTCTGCTACAGGAGCATCCAGGTAGGAGCTAACGGTGCGGGTAGCAACATTTTGGTTGTTTCCTGCATTTAAGTCACCTGTTAAAGAAGTATAGCTGGTAAAAGTATAAGTCTTGCCGGCCTCTGCATTAAATGTTCCTGGTAAGAAATACTTTGTCTCTGAGAAAGAAGCCAATGGACCTGTAAAGGTTCCTGTTAGTGTAGCAATCGTGTTTCCGCTTTCGCTAACCACAACTGTAACAGGTATGTTAGTTTGGGCTACAGTGCCAAAGTTGCGAAGGTTTACAGCAACATTAAGCTCTGTGTTTCCACAGAAAGTTTGCTCTGGATAAAGAAGCGCGGTTATGCCCACGTCTTTCGAGCGTTGGTTAAAGCGAATCATATAGTCCTGCGTCTCGCCTTTTAGATAGCCACCGCAAGAGGTAACATCATCAGCATCTGTTGTTTCTGCCAACACTACACGAATTCTGGATTGCGTACCAGTAGCAACTGAAGCCGGTACTGTAATATTAGTAGTGTAAATAGTAGTGGTGCTTACTACATCACTAGTAGCTACCAGTTCGCCAGCGTCATCAAAGTCATTGTCAGCGTTCCAGTCAATATATACTTTAGCAACACGTGCATTTTCGTCTCCGCATGTGCCAAGCGTTACAGAAAGCGGAAGCGTTTGTCCAGGCTCTACAGCAGCAATTAAGTTAGTGAAGTTTCTGTAGGTAGCGCATCCTGCTGCTGGTGTGTTATTGATATTGGCGAAAGTGAAGTTATTTATTTTGGCGTCGCCGTCAGTAGTAGCTCCGGACACGCAGTAAGCGCCACCGCCAATGCCGCTGGCAAGTATAGAGTATGCTTGTGGTCCGCTAGTTAGTGTTCCTTTGTGGCTAACGGTGATGGTATAGGTTTCACCGGGAACAGCGTTTGCAATGTAAACCTGCTCTACGTTGTCACGGAAGTTATCCCCTAAACCTGCAGGGTTAGCCGGGTTAGCAGGATCCAGTATCCATGGCATGTAAGTGGTTAAACCATTGGCAATACGTATGTCCAGGTCGTTTACCAGTCGTGGGCTGCGGTTATTAAGAGCAGTTGTGTTGGCAGTAAGCACCTGTCCTTCTACATCTGTCCATGAAATCGTTACAACCAGAGGGCCCTTACCAGATGCAACTACATTAAAAGTATAAGTCTGCCCTTGTTCCAAGGTGCGCTCCTGTAACAGGTTCGTGCCACCTGTATTTGTAATGTGGTTTGCGGCTCTCTCGGCATTCAGCAATCCCCACCCAAAAATATAGTCAGGACCTGTGTTACCAGCCTCGTCGGCGGTGTGTATGGCCAAGCCTTTTAAAGTGGCTGCGCGCATAAATCCGCCTGTTGTGTTAAAGTAATGCTCCTGGAGTAGGTTTAGCGTACCACTGGCATTAGGAGCAGCCATAGATGTTCCGTTTAAAGATGCATAGGAGTTATCGGCAGTGTTGTAAGCTGAGGTTAAGGCCACACCATTCGCAACGATATCTGGTTTGATGCGGCCATCATCAGTTGGTCCCCAGGAACTGAAAGAAGATATTATAACATCCTCTTTCTTCTGATAACCAAAAGGAATTGGCTCTACGGCTCCAACAGTAAGTATATTTTTAGCAGTGCCATATGTAGAGATAATGTCATAGCCATTGTTGCTGCTGATACCTGCAGGACGTGATGTTTCCAGAACCCAGGTGTTGGTGCTGCTTATTTTCCAGAAAGGCTGACCAACTGCTGGGCCCGTTTGGTTACGGTTGTTGCCAGCAGATTTCACTATCAGGTAGTAAGGAGCATTATAGGCCGTTCTGTCCCAACTTTGAGCTTTGGTATCATAATATCCAAAGTTTAGGTCTTCCGTTGTGCTTATGCTTTGGTTAGCATAAAACTCCCAGTAAGGATTTGTTGTTGTACCGGCACGTGTATCGTTATAGTACCAGCCTGTGATTGTACCGTAAGAGTGGTTTGAGATCAATAGTCCAGGTGCTGCAGCAGCTATCTCGGCAACGTCATTGCTAAAGTCCCAGCCCTGTAGGTTTGGTGCGCCAAACGACATACCCTTGGCTAGCGGGTTAACGCCAGATGCAACCATAGTGCCTGCCACGTGTGTTGCGTGTCCGCTAATGGTTGTAGCGTTGTCGCGGTTCACCATTCTACCGGTAAGTTCCTGGTGTGTACCACGAATAAGGCCGCCATCCCAAACCCCAAGCTTGCCGCTTAGGGCAGGATTGCTGCCACTCAAATTTAAACCTGTAGAACCTCCGGCCCAAAGCTGGTCAGCTTTTACAGATGCAGCAGCACGTGTATTGTTATCAGTAGCATAGTATACCGGAAATCCATTAGAATCTACACCCTCTAGGGAAAGTACTTGTCCGGTTTTGCTAACCTGGCGCACAGGCCAGTTCTTTTGCTTTGCCAGTTCCAATGCACGCTGTTTGTTAGCCGCATGTGCCTTGCCAAACTCATTTGCAAGCCTTTTTAGCTGTGCAGAGTTTGTTGCTTTGGAGATTTCTTTTTCTGCTTTGGCCGGGCTGTTTCCTTTTTTAGGCGCCTGAGCATAAACAGTTGTGGCGGCCATCCACAGGACGGTCGCTGAAAGTGTTAAAAGTCTTTTTTTCATTGTTGCGCCGGCTTAAGAGGTGAAGTTTTTACAAGCTTGCGTGTTTTGAACAAGTACAGAAGGCGGAGCTTCTGAAATTAGACTTGGGCCAAAGAAGCTGTCGCTGCTTTTCCACATTAAGGCATACAAGGTCCCCAACCCTGTACAACAGTAAAGGTTTTGCATAATAAGGTTAATTAAAAAGTAGATAGACTAGGTTTTGTGCGTTTGCAAAAAAATGCGTGCTAAAATTAGTGTAAGGAATTGATTATGCAAGCCGATTTTGCAATTAGTTTCATCTGATAATCAATGCATTAAGTGTGTTATAACATCGAGCGCATGAGATTTGCCTTCTAATGTATACTTTAAGCTTTTGGAAAAATACCCGTTAAACAGCCTTAAAAACAGTTAAAAAAAAGACTTTTAGAGCATAAAAAAAGCAGAGGGCATGTACTTAATACAGGCCTTCTGCTTTTGTAAAGCCAAGTGCAAAGTCTACTTTGCCCGGTTCACGATAAACACGCCTACCAATATGACTATCATGCCCAAGTAATGCCACAACTGTATGCTTTCACCGTCCAGTACGCCCCACATAAGCGCTACAATGGGAATAAGATAAGTGGAAGAGCTGGCAAATAGTGTGGTGGAAATATGGATAAGCTTATTAAACAGCACCAGCCCAACAGCTGTGCTGAATACGGCAAGCAAGGCAATATACATTAGCGCTTCCCAGGCACCTTGCGTATACTGCAGCTTGTGCACGACATCTGTTGTGAACAAATAGGCAACAGCAAAAGGGGCTACTGTCAGTAATGCCATACTTGACATAACCAGTGGTTTCATACCTTGCAGGCGGTGCTTGATAATATTAACGCTACCACCATAGCATACAGTGGCTATTACAATGTAAAGGCCATAGTATTTGTTGTCCATGTCGGCGCTGCCGTTACCAGAAAAGATGAGTACAGCCGTGCCCATTATACCAATGATAATGCCCAGCATGCGCATCCAGGTTATTGACTGCCGGAAGAACATTGCACCTACAAGCAAAGTGAAGAGAGCCGTTAATGAGTTTAGTACACCAGCCAGCCCACTTGCCAAACGTGTTTCAGCATAGGCGAACAGGAAAGCAGGCAACAGGTTTCCAAGTATACCACTTCCGACTAAATACTTCCAACGATGAGGCTCTACCTTACGCAGGTGAATTGCGGCAAACGGAGAAAGTGTAAGAAAAGCAATGGCAATACGCAGGGCGCCTAACTCATCAGAGGAGAAAACTATCAGTCCCTTTTTTATCAAGATAAAAGAAGTACCCCAGATAAGCGCCAGTATAATGATCAGAAACCATGCTAATGCCGGAGTGGCAGTGGCGGCTGTTTCTTGTTTGTTTTGAGTAGCAGTTTTGATAGAAGTAAACTTTAAAATGTTTAGGGGCTTGTTCAGGAGGCAATTACCATAAATAACTCCTTATGCTCAACCCGATAATTGCGGATATGTTAGCCTAAATGTAAATTCCCCTGCCTGCTGGCAAGGGAATAAGTATAAATTTTTATCTTGACATGTTTTAGGTTGTTACTTCCTCATAACTCATAGTAGCCGCAATCTCATCCAGCGTATCATAGATTTCCTGAATATCTTCGGATTGCACCAGTTTCATACGTAGCGGCTTAAAGTGCGGCAGGCCCCGGAAGTAGTTAGTATAGTGGCGACGCATCTCAAAGATGCCAAGTTTTTCGCCTTTCCACTCCAGCGAGTGCGTAAAGTGCTGGCGGCATACCTCTACACGTTCCTCCAGTGTTGGCCCAGGTAATGTCTCGCCGGTTGCCATGTAATGTTTGATCTCGTTAAAGATCCATGGATAACCGATGCTGGCGCGGCCAATCATAATGCCGTCTATGCCATACTTGTTACGGTACTCCAGCGCCTTTTGAGGAGAATCTATGTCGCCGTTGCCAAAGATCGGAATCTTCATGCGCGGGTTGTTCTTCACTTCCCCAATCAAAGTCCAGTCGGCTTCGCCTTTATACATCTGCACGCGTGTGCGGCCGTGTATACTTAGCGCTTGTATGCCAATGTCCTGAAGTCTTTCCGCAGTTTCTACGATATACTTAGTGTTCTCATCCCAGCCCAAACGTGTCTTTACAGTTACCGGAAGATTTGTGGCTTTCACAATCTCTTCGGTCATTTTTACCATCTTGGGGATATCGCGCAGCAAAGCGGCGCCTGCACCTTTACAGGCCACATTCTTTACAGGACAGCCATAGTTTATGTCAATCAGATCAGGTCCGGCCTGTGACGACACAATGGCTGCCTCGCGCATGGAATCGATGTCTGAGCCAAAAATTTGTATGCCTATAGGACGCTCATAATCAAATATATCGAGCTTCTGCACACTTTTGGCTGCATCACGAATTAAACCCTCCGAAGATATAAACTCCGTATACATTAAATCTGCGCCATTAGCCTTACACACCTTTCGGAACGGCGGATCGCTCACGTCCTCCATCGGTGCCAGCAACAGCGGGAACTCACCCAACTCTATGTTCGCTATCTTTACCAAAGCAAAATCTAATTTTTCGCGTAAATTTACGTCAATTAAACCTAAACTCTAGTATGAAAGGTTTCATCTCCAAAGATCTACACCCATTTTGGGTATTATTGCTGCTGTTAGCTTACATGACGGCCGGTATGTTTGTCGCCTATTTTATATTCAGCCTGCTGGTAAACTGGGTCTTTGGGATAAGCATTTTTGAGTTTGCCTCCGTTGCCGAAAACCCTGCCTCTAACCCACAAGGAGCAAACATGATGCTGCTGATGCAGGGTGTGCTGCAGTTTTTCTCGTTTGTAGTGGCTCCGCTGGTACTGCTAAGGTCTTTCGGTTATAACCTGGACACCTACCTAAACTGGAAAGTAAGACCATCGGCTTTGCTCCTGCTGCTAAGCGGCTTACTGATAGTGGTACTGATGCCAGCCAACTCACTGGTAATAGACTGGAACGCGAAACTGGAGCTGCCCGAGTTTATGAAGGGCTTTGCAGAGTGGGCCAGAGCCAAGGAGGATGAGATGGCAGAGCTTACTAAGCTGATCGCTGACTTTAGCACACTTCCAAAGCTATTAGTGGGAATTATTGTAGTGGCTGTTATACCTGCTATTGGCGAGGAACTGGTGTTTAGAGGCGTTTTGCAGCGCCAGTTACACCGCTGGTTTGATAATACCCATGTAGCCATCTGGATAGCGGCTATCGTATTTGCAGCTATTCACATGCAGTTTTTTGGATTTGTGCCGCGCATGGTGCTGGGTGCTATGTTCGGGTATTTATACTTCTGGTCGGGCCGCATTATTGTGCCTATAATTGCACATTTTGTTAACAATGGCTTTACTGTTTTTTTGCTATACTTGCAGCAGACAGGCAAAATAGACTTCGACGTGGAAAGCACAGAGGCCATGCCTTGGATATGGGTGCTGATCTCGCTTTTGCTTACGGCTGGGGTGTTATACTATCTGTACATGCAATTCTCGCCACTGCCGGTGCGCCAGGAAAGTATAGCCGAGGCCGAATCCGGAGTACGGGTAGAGGAGGAGGAAGAAGAATACTAAACGGCTGCGGCTGAACTATTAAAGCAAAATCTAAAGGCCCAAGCCAACCTAAACCTCTTACATGAGCAACAAATTATCTACACTCAGCAACCTTAGCCAAAGAATAATAGTGGGCGTGCTGGGTGCAGCAATCTTTATCGGAAGTATACTCATCGGTGAGTGGACCTATTTTCTGCTGTTCCTGGGGCTCACGTTGCTGGGCATAGCCGAGTTTTACAGATTGGTGCAGGTGCAGGGCATAATGCCACACCGCGGAGCAGGCATAACGCTGGGCGCAGTTTTTTATACTTCTGTTTTCCTGGTGGAGAAAGAGATAATGGAGCCTGAGCTGCTGTTCCTATCCATCCCGCTGTTTTTTGTGGTGTTTATACTGGAGATGTACCGCAAGCACCCGCATCCCTTTACCAACATTGCCTTTACGTTAATGGGCGCGGCATACATTGCCGGGCCATTCGGTTTGCTGCACACACTGGCATACTTAAAAGAAGAATACCTCTACCAGCTTATACTTGGACTTATGCTGCTGATCTGGGCTTCCGATACGGGAGCTTACATTTTTGGCAAGAACTTCGGCAAGAATAAGCTGTTTGAGCGCATCTCGCCAGGTAAAACATGGGAGGGCTGGATAGGAGGAACCTTTCTGGCAGTGGTGGTAGGCTACGTGCTAGCGCTGTTTTTCACCGATCTGGAAGTATACCAGTGGATTGGCGTAGCCATTATAGTTGCCGTATTTGGTGTTTTAGGCGACTTAACAGAATCGTTGTTAAAGCGCAGTCTGGGTGTAAAAGACTCAGGAACACTGCTGCCTGGCCATGGCGGTATCCTCGACCGCTTCGATAGCCTGCTGATGGCTATCCCGTTTGTAGTGGCGTTCCTTAAAATCTTCTAAAATATTTTTCGTTTATCTGCTTGAGGTTGTAAGTATAATTCTCAACTTTACTGCCATAAACTCATTAATCAACGCTAAAATTTATAGTAGATGATGTTATATAAAGAGCCTGCACCGATAAAGGACAGAGAAAATCCTTTCGAATCGATGATGTCGCGATTTAACATTGCGGCTGAAGTATTGGGGCTTGACGAGGAAACGTACAATGTTCTGAAGTCGCCGGCGCGCCAGGTGATCGTTAACGTGCCTGTTACGATGGACGATGGCAAAGTGCGTGTGTTTGAGGGATACCGTGTAGTGCACTCTACTATCCTTGGCCCGTCTAAAGGTGGTATTCGTTATGCCCCGGATGTGTTCCTGGATGAGGTAAAGGCCCTGGCTGCCTGGATGACCTGGAAATGTGCCGTGGTAGATATTCCTTACGGTGGTGCAAAAGGTGGTATCATCTGCGACCCGTACTCTATGTCTGCCGGTGAGATAGAGCGTTTAACAAGAGCCTATACTTCTTCTTTAGTAGATATTTTTGGCCCTGACCGCGATATCCCTGCTCCAGATATGGGCACAGGTCCACGCGAAATGGCATGGCTGATGGACGAGTACTCTAAAACAAAGGGTTCTACAGAGCACGGTGTAGTAACTGGCAAGCCGCTTGTATTGGGTGGTTCGTTGGGCCGCGTAGAGGCAACTGGCCGTGGGGTGATGGTATCGGCAATGGCTGCAATGGAGAAACTGGGCATGGATCCGGCCAAATCTACTGCTGCTGTACAAGGCTTCGGTAACGTAGGCTCTTGGGCTGCTAAACTAATGGCTGAGCGCGGTGTGAAGATACTAGGTGTGAGCGACGTGAGCGGTGCTTACTGGAACGACAACGGTATCGATATCGAAGAGGCTATCGAGTATAAAAACGGCAACAACGGCCGCTTAGAAGGCTACAAAGGCGCTGAGCAGATTGACCCGGCTGAACTGTTGACTTCTAAAGTGGATGTGCTAGTACCGGCTGCTGTGGAAGACGTAATTACAATCCATAACGTAGATAAAATCCAGGCTCGCCTGATCGTAGAAGGTGCTAACGGACCTACCTCTTATAAAGCCGATAACATCATCAACGAAAAAGGCATTATGGTTGTGCCAGATATCCTAGCAAACTCTGGTGGTGTAACGGTATCTTATTTTGAGTGGGTGCAGAACCGCATGGGCTTTAAGTGGACACTGGATCGCGTTAACGAACGTGCTGAGCGTATTATGAATGAGTCGTTTGAGCGTGTTTACGCTGCGTCTCAGAAATATAACGTGCCAATGCGTATTGCTGCCTACATCGTGGCTATCGATAAAGTAGCTATGACGTATAAGTATCGCGGAGGCTTCTAAGCGAAGTTTTTTATTAGAAAATTCAAAACTTTATATAATTTTGAAGCAGGATAATAGCCCATCCACTAAACAGGATGGGCTATTATAAGTTATATAAAGTACCTGCGGATAACTCAAACACGAATGAAAATTCATAAAGAAGGACGGAGAATCTTATTTTTTACATTGTTGATATTGATAGTGCTGAACCTGCTGCTCTACAATTTCAACGCTGAAAACGGTACCTTTAACAGAATTTTCTCAGGCGTTTCTGTAGTACTTTTCCTGCTCATCCTGCAGTTCTTTCGTAGCCCTTACCGTAACCTGCTGCTGCACGAAGACCTTATTATTGCTCCAGCCGATGGCAAAGTGGTGGTAATTGAGGAGGTAGAAGAGCCTGAGTATTTTAAGGATAAGCGTAAGCAGATTTCTATCTTCATGTCACCAATCAACGTGCATATCACGCGTAACCCGGTGTCAGGTATTGTAAAGTATTTCAAGTATCACCCAGGCAACTATTTTGTAGCTTGGCATCCAAAGTCGAGCACGCAGAACGAGCGCACTACTGTTGTTGTTGAGTCTACTGCCGGTCCAGAGGTGTTATTCCGCCAGATTGCCGGAGCCATGGCACGCCGTATTGTGTGGTATGTAAACGAGGGTGATGAAGTAAGCCAAGGCGAAGAGTTCGGTTTCATCAAATTCGGTTCACGCGTAGATATCTTTGTACCATTGGATACAGAAATCAAAGCGGAGCTAGGCCAGAAAACAAAAGGCGGACAGACAGTGATCGCACAGCTGAAGACGCCACCGCCAACATTGTTCGGATAATTTGTTGACAAAGGAATTTTGACAAAAGAATTTAAACAAAAACGCCGCTGCAAACTATAATTGTAGCGGCGTTTTTGTTTTATCTGGGTTGGAGTTGTGGCTTAGAACATTCTGTACATGCCTGTTAGCGACAGTGTAGTTTTGTGTATTAAGTCTTGTGTCCTTTGGTAATGATTCCTTCTAGGTATTCTAATACCAGTTAGCCACTAGCTGCATCAGCTGCTCCAGGTACTTTTGGTCTACTTCATCGAAGTCGTTTAGCTTATCACTGTCAACATCTAGCACTAGTTTTACTTCACCATTTTTTATTACCGGCACCACTATCTCTGACTTAGAGTCGCTGCTGCAGGCAATGTGGCCCGGGAAGGCCTCTACATCCGGTACAAGTATAGTTTGTTGCTGTGTATAGCTGGCCCCGCAAACGCCTTTGTGGTAAGGTATACGTGTGCAGGCAATAGGCCCTTGGAACGGCCCCAGTACCAGTTGCCCCTCTTTGTTAAAGTATACGCCAACCCAAAAGAAGTCGAAGCCCTGTTTTAGAGCGGCAACTAAGTTAGAGATGTTGGCAATAAGGTCGGTTTCGCCGGTTACAAGTGCCTCTATCTGCGGAAGCAACGTCTTATATCTTTCCTCTTTGCTGAGGGTCTGGTCTACTATAAGTGATTCGGCCATAATTTAATTTTGAATGAGTGATTGAGTGAATGACTGAATATGTAAGTGGTTATTGTTAATTTTTGATTTAATCTATTTAATCTATTTAATTGTTTCTATAAAACAGCAGCTGGTCTGAACCCAAAGCTTGATTATCAGATAGTCTTCCGTTTATCATATTAGGTGCTTTTATACCGCTTTCTAGCACTTTATGCTTGCTTTTAAATACTATTGCCTCATCCCAAAGTCCACTCTGCAGTAGGCTTTCCAGCAGAAAGGTGCCACCCTCTACCATCAACGAGAGTGTATTGCGCCGGTACAGGTCCTGCATGATCTGTAGCAGCAAAGGCTCCTGCTCTTGTAGCTGCACAAAGTATAAATTATCCTGCTCTTCCTGCTTTATAAAATTATACACAACAGTTGCTTGGTTCTTGTCAAAAAGATGCAGGTGCTGTGGTAGCTGTAATTGCTTATCAATAACTACACGCACTGGATTTTTTCCGGGCCAGAAGCGCGTGTTCAGGCGTGGATTGTCGTGCAGGGCGGTGCGGCTGCCTACAAGTATAGCTTGCTCCTCCGAACGCCACTTATGTACCAGCCTTTGAGCCAGTTTTCCACTTATCTGCTCCTGTTTATAGTTAACTCCAGCAATAAAACCGTCTGCAGTTTCAGCCCACTTTAAAAGTATGAATGGCCGCTTTTTGCTGTGGAAAGTAAAGAACCGCTTGTTCAGTTCCAGGCCTTGCTCCTCCAGCACACCTACTTTTACCTGTGCACCGGTATCAAACAGCTTCTTAATGCCATTACCTGCCACCAAAGGATTAGGATCAGTGTTGCAGATCACAATATCTTTTATGCCATGACTAATAAGCAGATCGGCGCAGGGCGGTGTTTTTCCAAAGTGGGAGCAGGGCTCAAGTGTTACATAAGCAGTGCTTTTTGGAAGCAGGCTTTTGTCTTCTACTTCAGCCACTGCGTTCACCTCTGCATGAGGCCCTCCGTACTGTTTGTGCCATCCCTCTCCAATTATCTGCCCGTTGTGCACAATCACGCAACCCACCATAGGGTTAGGGCTAGTAAAGCCGCTCCCTAATCTGGCCAGTTCCAGCGCGCGTTGCATGTATAGTTCGTCAGACATTGTTTGAGTTAGAAAATTAAAGAGTTAGAGAGGTATACTATAGAGTATCTATACCACACATCAACTCGTAACTCAGAATTCGTAACTCTAAAAGAGCTACTTTTGCAAAGATACCCAATTCTAACCGAAAGCAAGAAAAGCCGTGGCTACCGTACAGGAAACTCGTCAGTATATAAGGGAAAACATACAAGAGGCTTATCCGGAGCCAGAGGCAGGCGCTATAGCCCAGCGGCTATTAGAGCACGTACTTCAGAAATCCAAATTAGAACTGAGCCTGAAAAAAGACAAGCCTTTAACACAGGAGCAGGAGGAGCAGGTAAAGCAGGCGGTAACAAGACTGCAGGAAAGCGAACCGATACAGTATGTGCTAGAGGAGGTATATTTCTATGATCTAGACCTGTTTATAGACAAGCGTGCACTGATACCACGCCCAGAGACAGAGGAACTCGTAGACTTGGTTGTGAAAGAACATGCGGGACAACGGGGACTGCATGTTCTGGATATATGCACAGGCAGTGGCTGTATTCCGCTCGCGTTGGCTGCCAACCTTAATGTGGAGCAGGTGTATGGGCTTGAGGTATCGAATGGTGCTTTAGAAGTAGCTCAGATAAACGCTACTAAATATAATCTGCCGGTAAGGTGGCTGCACCAGGATGTGTTTGAGCCGGTGCAAAGTATAGCTCCGGCCTCTCTGGATATACTCACCAGTAACCCGCCATACGTGCTGGAGATGGAAAAAGAGCAGATGCGAGCCAATGTATTAAAATATGAGCCTCACCTGGCGCTGTTCGTGCTAAACAACGACCCACTTAGATACTACAAACGCATTACTGAACTGGGGCTAGACTTGCTGAAAGAAGGAGGTAAGCTATACTTTGAGATAAACGAACGCTATGGACAGGAGGTAAAACAGCTGTTGCTGGAGAGCGGCTACAAAAGTGCCGAGGTGATAAAAGACCTTTTCGGCAAAGACCGCATGGTAAAAGCCGTTAAGTAGTATCACTTGATTTACACGCACATCAATTCTACTTATATTATAATCTTGTATCTTTGCCGGAGTAAAGTGCAATAGTGCCTGAGCTTTAGGTTCTTCACTTTCAATAGCAATAAATACAAAATGGATCATTTTGCACACGAGTCGGCGGTAATAGATGAGGGAGCTCTAATTGGCAGAGGCACCAGTATCTGGCATTTTTCGCACCTAATGCCTGGATGCCGGGTTGGAGAAAACTGCAACATTGGTCAAAATGTAATGATTGCACCGGATGTGGTGCTGGGGAACAATGTGAAAGTTCAGAACAATGTGTCTATTTACACTGGCGTTGTCTGCGAGGATGATGTTTTTCTAGGCCCTTCAATGGTGTTTACAAATGTGATAAACCCACGCAGCTTTATTAACCGGAAATACGAGTTCAAGAAAACACTGGTGCGCAAAGGAGCAAGTATAGGTGCCAATGCGACTGTGGTGTGTGGTGTAGAAATTGGCCAGTACGCTATGGTGGGAGCAGGAACTGTAGTTACGAAAGATGTGCCTGCCTTTGCGCTGGTATACGGTGTGCCGGCGGTGCAGCACGGGTGGGTAAGCCGCTACGGGCATAAGTTGGAGTTTAACCGGGTTGGCGAGGCTATATGCCCTGATACTGGGGAAGTGTACCTGTTGCAAAATGGGCAATGCTTTTTAAAATTAGAATCGATAAACAAATAATAGAACAAACTTTTAAATTTTGGCAAAAGAAAAGATACTTGTAACCGGTGGTGCGGGCTATATTGGCTCACATACTGTGGTAGAGTTGGTAGAGGCCGGATACGAACCAATTATTATTGATAACTTCTCAAATTCAGAGGAGAGTGCTTTAGATGGTATACAGGCTATACTTGGCCGCAACATTACATGCCACAGAATTGACTGCAACGATACAAATGCGCTACGCAAGTTATTCGAGCAAGAGCAGGATATCAGAGGTGTAATTCATTTTGCGGCTTACAAAGCAGTAGGAGAGTCAGTAGCAGAGCCACTAAAGTATTATCAAAATAACGTTGGCTCTTTGGTCACCCTACTGCAGGTAATGGAGGAGCAGAAAGTGTACAACTTAGTTTTCTCTTCGTCGTGCACGGTGTATGGTATTCCGGATAAGCTGCCGGTTACAGAACAAACGCCTGTACAGAAAGCAAACTCGCCGTATGGCAACACCAAAAAGATGTGTGAGGAGATCTTAACAGACCTGGCAATAAGCGGCAGCAATGTTAAAAGTATAGCCCTGCGTTATTTCAACCCAATCGGTGCGCACCCGTCAGCTAAAATAGGCGAGCTACCGCTTGGTGTGCCTAACAACTTGGTGCCGTTTATAACACAAACAGCAGCGGGCATAAGAGAGCAGCTTACTATTTTCGGGAACGATTACGATACACCAGACGGAACCTGCATCCGTGATTATATTCATGTAGTTGATTTGGCGAAGGCGCACGTTACAGCTGTAGCCAGACTGCTAGAGAATAAAGCTGAAAGTATTGAGTTTTATAATGTAGGCACTGGAACTGGCAATACTGTTTTGGAGGCGGTAAAGGCATTCGAAAAAGCAACCGGCGAAAAGCTAAATTATAAAATAGGTCCGCGCCGTGTAGGTGATGTTCCTAAAATATATGCCGATGTAACCAAATCTACAGAAGTATTAGGTTTTAAAACGACTAGCACCCTGGAGCAGGCCATGAAAAGCGCTTGGGACTGGCAGTTATCTCTTCAAAAAGAATCAGCAAAAGTATAGTTATGAAGATATTGATTACGGGCGGCGCCGGCTTCATCGGCTCGCATGTGGTGCGTTTGTTCGTGAACAAGTACCCGAGTTACCAGATCTACAACCTCGACAAGCTGACGTACGCCGGCAACCTG
>NZ_JACRVF010000005.1 GCF_014306105.1 Pontibacter cellulosilyticus
CAACAACTCGGTCGACAACAACACCGTCGGCATCACGGCATGGGGCTACGCCAACAACCGCAACGACGTGTCCGTGGCCGAGGCCGCATCCTTCTCGAACAACACGTTTCTCCCTGCTGGGGCCATTAACCCACAGGTTGAAGCTGATGAATTTAATCTTTGGAACCAAAAGCTACAGCAGAAGGGTATAAAACTTGGTCCTAACGGTACGTCTGGGTCAACAACCACACCACCTGTTGCAACTACTCCGCCGCCTGCACCTAACCAAGCTCCGAGTGTAGCCATAACTGCTCCTACTGCAGATGCTAAATTTGTAGTTGGTAACATAATTACGATTACAGCAAACGCAGCTGATGCTGACGGTACAGTAGCTAAAGTGGAGTTTTTTGTAGGACCTACGAAAATAGGCGAAGCCACAAAAGCACCTTTTACCTATAACTGGACAAATGCTGCTGCTGGTACTTATAGCCTTACTGCCAAAGCTACAGACGACAAGGGATTATCACAGGTTTCAGCAGCAGTTACAGTAACGGTTTCGCCTGCTAGCACTGCCGCAACAACACCTCCCCCGGCAGGATCAGGAGATGGATCTGCAGGAGGTAGCACTGGCGGTTCTACAGGAGGCAGTACTGGTGGCAGCACTGGCGGTGCAACTGGTGGCAGCACTGGCGGTGCAACTGGTGGATCTACTGGAGGCAGTACTGCAGACACGACAGGAACTGATATGAACTTTGATTTTGCCACTGTTTATCCTAATCCATTTGAAGATGTGGTTGTATTAGATGTAAGTGCAACGAAGACAAAACTACAGCAGGTGGTGATGAAGAACCAAACCGGAAAAGTAGTGTATGAAGAGAAAGGTAGCTTAAACTTAATTGGCGATAAATTAGAAATTAATCTTTCTGATATGAAGCTAAAACGTGGTTTATACTTTGTAACCTACACCGATACGCAAGGCAAAACCGAATCTATAAAAGTTATTAAAAACTAAATCCTATACATGAGAAAAGGGGCCAGATATCTGGCCCCTTTTCTCATGTATAGGATTTAGTTTCTCCTTATTGCTTCACTATTACAACCTTTCTGCTTATACTTCTATCCGGAGAAGTTAGTACGAGGTTGTATAATCCGGAGCTTATCCCTGCATCAGAGTTCAATTTCACCTGAACAACACCTTTGGATGTAGCAACGACCTCTTTCGAGAAAACTTTTCTGCCAGTCATGTCTGTTAAAGTTAACCTTATAGCCTCACCTGGCATAAGATCTGTAACATAAACACCCATAACGCCATTGTTCGGATTCGGATAAATTTCAAAAGTACCCGCAAAATTCTCTTCATCATCTAAGCCTAAAGCATTGCTACCGCAGTAACTTCCGTTACCACTGTTGTAAGTAGAAGCTACCTCATCAGCAAGCAAGGCTCTGTTGTATACTTTAAGCTCATCCAGGGCTCCTGCATAGTGGTAACCATGATCTAGCTGCATGTAACCCACGTTTACAGGCGCCTGCCCTTCAAAGCCTTTAGTGTAAAAATAATCTACCTCTTCCAACAGCACACCATCTACATACAGCTTGCTCTTCTGATTGCTGCCGTCACGTATGGCTGTAACCTGATGCCATTGTCCGTCTGTCAGGCTAGGGCCACGGTTACCCAAATATATACCAGTATGGTCTACATCCTTCAGCATAAACATTGCCTGACCCTGAGGGTTTAATCCTACCCACCAGTGCATTCTGCTGTTAACTGCATTTCTGCCGATAATTACAGAGTTTGTGCTACTTTGAGTGCTGCTCTTCATCCAGAAACTGATCGTAAAATTCACGTCTTTGTTCCAGTTGAAGTTGGCCACATTTGCAATATTTAGCCCGGTAGAGGTGTTTGAGAACTGCTGTGCCCCGTTAAATTTACCTGCCGTGTTTTGCGGACAAGTTGCACAGGAAGCAGTTGCAGAAGATGCAAAATCACGATGTTGATTCGTACCTTCAGAATCCAGACCAAAATAATGTACTACACCTGGCAAACAGTTTGGAAGGTCTACTTGGGCTGAGCTGCCCACTGTTATACTTATAGGGTTAGATGTTTCAACGTGCCCTTCGTTGTCATAGGCTTTAGCAGTTATGCTGTAGCTGCCCGCTGATGCTCCAGTCCAGCTATAGTCGTAAGGCGAAGTATAAACTGTACCAATCAGGCTACTGCCCTGATAATACTCTACTTTATTCCAAACTCTGCTAGCGTCCGCAAAGCTAACTTTAAGCGGAATTTGTGCGCCTAGCGCAAAGGTGCTGTTATTAGCCGGAGAGCTTAAATTTACCGACTTTACCACAGTTCCATTGCAATCCGGATACAGATCAACATAGTCTGTAGAGGATAAGCCACCCGCATCGGTTACCTTCAGGTTTATTCTGTAAAAGTATATTTCGCTATCGCAGCCTATTGGGGTAATAGTTGTGGTTGTTTCTTTCTTGTTATCTATAGGCTCAGGGTGAATGTGCGTGTTATGGTGTAGCACTGTTTGCCACTCATAAGTCAGTTGACTGTCATTGTGCTCATTATCTGTAACAGTTGCACGCAGGTTATAAACTGTTTTATCTGCCAAAGGATATTTTGTACCCTCGGCTGGACTAGTGATGTTTACAACCGGTGGTGTATTGTTAACCGAAACTTTGAGCGTTGCAGTTGAGCTTAAACCGCCTGCATCGGTTACTTTTAAAGTAACAGTAAACTGCTGCCCAACTTGTGTAGCGTTAAAGGTGTGTGTTGGATTCGCAGCAGTCGATTTAGCAGACCCATCGCCAAAATCCCACTCATAGGTTAGCGCCTGCCCCTCTGCATCTGTAGATTTCGCACTGCTGAACTGGATTGTCAGCGGACTTGTACCGAAAAGCTTATCTGCCTCGGCTACTGCTTTTGGTGGGGTATTGCCACTATAGTAAGATACTTTCTTTATCTGTGTTGCGTAGTTGATATAGTATAAACCTCCTGTTACAGGGTTAGTGGTAATTGCAACCACATTGGCATTTGAGTTTATAAAATTTCTGACTGCGGTCGGATCATCGCTTGTGTTAAAAGAGGCATTGCGAATCCAGCCTGCACCGTAGTCACCAAAGAAGTAGGTGTTTTTATACTCTGCCGGAAAATCATCGCCTGTGTACCAAACGCCGCCTGTAGAAGAACTGCCATAGAACTGCGGACCTGTTACAGGCGAACCCGCTGATCCAATTTTGACTGCGACTGGGTTCTCTCCATCGAATGATCCGGTGCGTGCATTAGCAGCTGGTTCTACTCCGTCTTTTACAATATCGTTCACCCAGTCAATGGCTGGACGAGAATGAACAAAGGTTGGGATGCTGCTAGGGATTGGGGTATCCCATTTACAAGGGTTTCCGAAGTATGGTGCTTCTGTTTTTTTAGGTTGCACTAACAGGAACTGAAAGTTGATGAACTGCTGCGTACAGTTGCCCTGTCCATAAAGCGGATTTGGAGCCAGCGGATTGGCAGTACCAGTGTTTAAATAGTATAGCTGTCCTTCCAGTCCTTCATACATAGGCCAGCCAAAGTTCATACCCTTTTTGGTTACAACATTTACCTCTTCCCAATCTTGCCAACCGGAGTCACCTACATAAAGTACTCCCGGAAAATCAGCACTGCCTGTTCCGGGACGTAGTGTGAACCGGAACGGATTGCGAAGGCCCAAGGCCCATACTTTGGATTGATGTGCATTTGGGTTAGATGAATTGTAAAACGGGTTAGAAGGCAGGCCGCTGCCCGTATTAGGATCAATACGAAGAATTTTACCGTTCAGCGACTGTATCTGCTGTGCTTTATAGGCTCCTACATCCTCTCCGGCAGTTATTATGCCGTCCTGAAGTGCTTGAGGCACATACGTGTCGTTGGGCTGGCTTGGATCATAGCCTCTGTCAAGCCAGCCGGCAGTAGCGCCATCGCCGGTAGAGACCAACAGTGAGCCATCCTCTCCGAATATCAAAGAACCTATTCCGTGAGACTCATATAAAACAGGAACACCAGTGGAGAGCGTTTCACCTAGTAAAATTTTGCGGGTACTTAGGTCTGCAACTTTTTTATTGGGGGCGGTATAGCGGGTTAAACGGCCAATGGTTGCATCGAAGTACTCATTGGTAGTAGGGTTGTAGCTACCTTTGCCAAAATTCATGAGATGATGACGATCAACTACATACAGCAAATAAAAATGACCATTGCTCTCGAAATTGGGATCTAGGGCAAATCCTAACAATCCGTGGTCGCCCCAGTTTCCTACCTCCTGGCTGATATCAATAAGCGGAGTAGGCAGCTTTTGTCCATTTTCTACAATCCATACTTTACCGGCTTTCTCCCAAACATACATGCTGTTGCCGTCTTTAGAGAAGGCAAGTCCAACGGCAGCTTCCCAATTATCGCCAATTTGTTCTTCTACAAAGCCACTTGGCTGTGCAAAGGATATACGCCCACATAAAGCAAAACAAATGATCAGAAAAGAACTTCTGAACAAAGTATAAGTTCGACTAGACTTAAAATATGTAAGGGCACAATGTAGGTTAAAGAGCGACGCAGTTTTGCCCCACACTTTGTATAAATACATCATATTTTAAAATTAAAGGTTATTGGCACACTGAGGCGGCCTGAATAAAGATCATAGAATTTGAAGAATGACAGTGATATGAATTACTGATCACATTGGAGTATACCTATTATTTTATATTAATCTTACGCTATTGCCCAGCGCTTGTTATATAAAAAATTCATAAATCAATAGCACGATTAGCATAGGCCATTGCCTTACAATGTCCCTGTTAAGGTTATCTTGCTATAACGAGTTTCCTGCTAATTATCTTCTTATCGCTTACCACAGAAACGTTGTATATCCCTGACGTGAAGTTGTCTGAAACTGGAATTGTGAACTTAAGGCTACCGTCTGATTGAACAACTATAACTTCCTGGGCCAATGTTCTTCCTCTTGCATCCGAAATAACTATTTTAACCTCTTCATCTTTTGGCATATTGCCGATCTCAACAGCTACCTCCTCATTTACTGTAGCTGGGTTGGGATAAAGTATAAAAGTGGATGAAGTCAGCCCTCCGTACTGTATCACAACAATGTTAGAGTAGATAAAGGCGCCATTCATCTTGTTGATCTTTAATCGATAGTATGACTTATCGGGCAGTGGGTTTGGATCGATATGTTCGTAATCTACACGTATGTTGCTATTTCCGGCAGCCTGCACCTCACCTATCTTCTCAAAGAACTCTCCGTTTTCAGAACGCTCTATTTCATAATTCTTCATGTCAGCCTCAGCAGCAGTTGCCCAATCCAAATATACGCTGCCGTTACTGTACTCGCCGGTAAAGCTGATAAGTTCAGTAATTGCGTCATACACCTTCTGGTATCTGCTTTGTATCTCATCAGGTGTGAGCACGCGGCCAAACAGTTTTACTTCGTCCAGGTCACCTTCGTAATGATACCCCTGCCCGGATTCAATATACCCCATAGTTACTGGAGATACACTTTCGAAGCCATATCTGTGGTTAAAAGAGCCAGAAGCACGTTGCTGACCATCTACATACAACAGTGTGTTACCTGAAGCCCCGTCTCTAACAGCCACTATTTGGTGCCATTTACCATCATTCAGCACAGGTCCGCTGTTGCCCACATAAGCTCCTTCATACATGAAATCAAGCATCTGAAAACCAGCCTGCCCATTGTTGTCTACGCCAACCCACCAGTGCACATTAGACTCCCGAGCGTTTCTGCCCAGCAGCACTCTGTTACCGGATGTACTTGCTGTAGTACGCATCCAAAGCTCAATGCTGAAACTGGCGCCTGGTGCCCAATTAAAATTCCGCCCTTCGTCTACGATCAATCTATCGTCTTTTCCGTCGAAATGCTGGGCACCCGACACTGCTCCTTTCACTGGCTTTGGCTTATAATCGCCTTCAGTTGCAGCATCATATGGTGTGTAGAAATCTTTATAGCGAAGGCCGCTTGTCTCGTTCAGCATCCAATGATGCACCAGCCCGGCAGCCTCTCCGATATCTTTTTTAACCTCGATCTTGAATGATTGCGTTGCCTCTCCACTGCCATTAACAGCTTTTACAGTAACATCAAAAGTACCTGTAGCACTTGGTATCCAGCGGATTTCGCCGGTAGTGGCGTTTATACTTAAACCGGCAGGGCCTGACACTATGCTGTATGTTGGTGCAGGCTTACCTGTAGCATTTACATCGTAGATGTAGTTTTGGCCGACAACACTAAATGTAATAGGCTCGGAAACTATACTTGGTTTTACCAGTTCCGGACCGCAGTAGTTGCCCATGCCGTTGTTGTAGCGGTTGCGCACTTCCGGCTCCTCCAGAGCGCGGTTATACACCATCAATTCATCGAGCTTACCATTGTAACGGTACTGGTTGTCCAAGTTCAGGTAGCCGATATTTACAGGGGATATGCTTTCAAAATTATCATTGTAGTCAAACTCAAAATTGCCAACAGCATAGCCATCTACATATAACTTATTACGCCGCACACGGCCATCCCGCACTACCACAATGTGGTGCCACTTGCCATCGTTTACCTTAACTCCGTCATGTCCCATGATAAAGCCGTTGCGCTGCCTGTCGCGGAGCTCAAACACAGCGTATCCATTCACATCTACACCAATCCACCAAATCATGCGGGAGTCGGTTGCGTTGCGGCCAATCATTACGCGGCTTGTAGCTGCACTGCCTGTTACCTGCATCCATAACTCAATTGTAAAGTCGCTGTTCGGCCCCCACTCAAAATTGGAAACGGAGCTCAGGTTAAGGCCATCGTCTTTCCCATCGAACTGCTGTGCCCCTGCAAAAAGCCCTGCTGCCGGGCTTGGACAATTAGAACAATCTGCTGTGGTAGCAGAAATATAATCTTTGTAAGCTATGGTACTGGCTGTTTCATCGAAACCAAAATAATGCACCAAACCGGCAGGACATTGCCCTAAAGTTTGCGCTACAGCCAATCCACTGCTAAAGAAAAGTGCAGAAAGTATAAAGAAGGTTACGGTAAGGGTGAAGGCGAATGAATTTGTAAGCGCATAAGCGCTACTCGCATTGCTATACTTGTTACCCTGTTTGAATGCACTGTACTTGTATATCATGGGTAAAAGAGATCTAATTGAAGTATGAAATCAGCGGGCGTTTTAAGAAAAGCCACGTTAGCAAGAATAGAAAAACAACGTTAGGCCAGAAACGCATTAAGTAAGAAGCACTTATCTTCAAACTCAGCTGAATTAAATTATTAGAATTTAGTTATATTACGTTGATTCAATTGGTTGGTTTTGTGCCTGCGAAGAAAGAAAGTTAACAGCTTGCTTACTTTGTTTTCGCTACTATCATTTTATAATAACACCCAGATTTTCAGCGTTAATATCTCTTCAGGCAACTTAATTTTATGATCTTAACCAGCCTACCAGAGCAAGATTTGCTTCCTAGTATCGATGTTATTTAATTTCCTCAGGTTGTAGCTAAGTGCAATTTCGTTTGTGGCTTTGTTTATATAGCGCGCCTCTTTTACCGGCGATTCATATGCATAGTGTATACTTAGCTGGTTTAGCCTAATGCCTCCAGTCAGGTGGTAAGCTTTGTCGTTTCTGTAGCCACCACCTACCCAGAACATATTATTGTAAACCGCCTTTAACTGACCTTCTATAGTGCCTGCATAATTTTTGTCGTACTGGTAGATGCCATTTACGGTGAGGCCCAGCATACCAATAAGATGGGTACGGTAACCGGCCTGCGCTATGTGCTTTTGGGTGTAGAAGTCTTGCAGAAAATCGTCGCCGGTTGTAACTAACTTACCTTTCGTAATGTCCTGCATGGCGTACCCCACATAAAAATTGGCCGCCGACAGGGACAAGCCGAGGTTTAGATCTACTTTGCCGATGTGGTTGTTTTGCCCGAGCAGGTTAGCGTACCGAGGATCATTCTCCTGGTCCACGGTCAGGCTGTTGCCATCGAGTTGCTGGCTGTGGTAGGTAAGTGCCGTGCCCCACCGCATACTCAGCTTCTCTGACAGCCTTACCCCAGAGCCGTAGCTTAAGAAAAGTTGTGTTTCTTTGGAAGGCCCAAAACGGTCGTGGAGCACAGATAAACCTACAGCGTGCTTTGCACTTATACTTTTAAAGTAGTCTCCGTTGTCCTGGTTTCCGAAGTTGTACCCTTTATCTTTACCAAAGGATTTAACATCCAGTTCTGCAGTGGCAAGTATGGTTTTGGGTGCATCTTCAAATCCGGTCCACTGGTTACGGTAAAGCGTTTTTACACCAGCCCCCTCAAAACCGGTTAGCGACGGGTTATAGTAATGCTGAAACTGCGAGAAGTTAGCCAACTGCTTTCTACTCTGTGCAGTGGAGCAAAAAGCCAGCATCAACAAACAGCAGGTTACAAGTATAGTTCTTTGCATAATTGTCTAATTAAGTACTGTCACTACTCCTTTTTGCACATGCCCTAAGTCCTTTATCTGGATCACGTAGAAGTAAGATCCCTGTACCACTTTGCCGTCTTTTCCTTTGCCATCCCAGCCTTCTTCGGGGTTAAGTGTATGGAACACCTGCTCTCCCGCACGATTGTACACGGCCACCTCCACATTATTGTAGAACCTGAGCTCAGGAACGGTCCAGGTGTCGTTAATACCATCTCCGTCTGGGGAGAAGGCGTTTACCAGCTTGATGTCAGGTTTGGTGAACGGTGATTTGGTTAGCACGAACTCTTTGATGATCACGTTCTGGAACAGATCCATACTTTGTACCCGAATGCTAAACTTAGTTTTACCCGATAGCCCTCTGTTTGACTTCAGATGCAACTCGTTGTTGTTCAGTAGTTCAAACATATTGTTGTCAGCATCGCCGGCTCCGGCTACCAATGCATAGGTAAAGTCTGTATCATCGGGGTCAGTTGTAGTAAAAGTGCCTATTACCTCAGCTGGAAGAATGTCAGGTTTAAAGGCATTGGCGCTTAAAGTAAGCCCGGTTGGAGCTTTGTTCGGCTCCACCTCTACCGTTATACTTGCCTTCTTATTCTCGGTGTTATAGGTTTTAGGAGCCAGTTCAAGTATACCCTCCAGCACATACACACCTGGCTCCAGACCATTGTAATTTCCTTTCTTCCAGTTTACTTTGATGTTTTCCCTCTCCTGGGTGGCGTAGGTAACGTTAACTTTTTCCGGCAGTGGCAGCTTGTCAAAATTCGTCCTGAAAGGCACTTTTATACTTTGAGGCTGCTCTACAGTTACAATATTCTTCGTGCGTTTCTCCACCTCATCCGTCACTGCTGTGCCTTTGTTTCCAGCGGCATCTGCCAAGTATAGCGAGACTATCAGTTTGCCATCTTGTAAACCAGAAAGGTCTACACCTGGTATCGTAAACGTTCCTGTACTTACAGTGGCTGTGCCGGTTACTTCTTCGGTACCATTCTCGCTTTTAACGCTGTAGAAGTAGGTTGCTCCTGCCTCTGCTCCACTTACCTGAAGTCCTACGGCTGATTGGTTTGTAACATCCACCAGTTCTACTGTAAAGGCTACGCTATACTTGTCAGGAGCTGTAGCGTCATACAGCATTTCCAGTACATTGGAGTTAGTATTTCCATTTGTGGCAGCATCGTGCACTCGATTTTCCGGCAGCTGCACTTTAACTATGCCGTCTGCTGTTGGTGAGATTAACACCTCGTACTCCTGCTCATTTACTTCTTTCAGGTTACTAGCCCCGGCATTGGTTAGCTCAAGAGCAGCTATACTAAAATCTGTTACAGGCTCGCTTAACTTTACTGTAACCGTGAAAGGCTTATTTACAGGAGATGCTGCAGCAGTACTTAGCGCTATAGCAGGCCTGGAGGCATCGTAAGTAAGTATTAGCTCATTAGAGGCTGTGTTCAAGTTGCCTGCGACATCTTCTGCTTTTCCAGCTGCAACAGCTACACGCACCTCCCCGCTTTCAGCTGGCGTAATCAGCAAAGTATACGTAAGGTCATTCTGCTTATTCAGCTGTGATACTGTTCCGTTTGTAACCGTAAGGTCTGAAAGTTCGAAACCTTTAACGCCTTCGCTAAACTTAACTTCTACGGTAAAAGGTTGGTTGATAGGGCTAGTGGCAGCGGTTGCCAGCACCACTCCCGGCTGCTGTACATCATAGATGCGATTAATTTCTTCTGAGGCCACGTTACCGTTACCGGCTGAATCGAAAGCTTTGTCTGCGGCTACTTTTATACTTACCTCACCGTCTGAGGCAGGTGTAACCAGCGCGGTATAAACACTTCCGCTTTGGGCTGTTAAAGCAGAAAGGGAAGCATTGGCTACTGTTACGTCACTTGCCTCAAAGCCATCTACGTTCTCTGAAAAAGTAAACGTAACGGTAAAAGGTTCTTTTACAATCTCCGGAGCATCCGTACTTATACTTAGCTGCGGCCTGGTTCCGTCGTACGTTACCTCCAGCACCTCAGCAGCTGTGTTCGAGTTGCCTGCCAAGTCTGTAACTTTGTTGGCCGCCAAACTTACTCGAACTGCCCCATCGGCTGACGGAGTAACAGTGGCTTTATACTTTGTGGTATTTATACTTGTAAGGTTGCTTAAGCTGGCATTGGTTACGCTGAAGTCTGCGAGTGCCAGCCCATATACCTGCTCCGTAAATGTTATTTCCACCTCGAAAGCTGCTTTAGCCGGAGAAGTCTGTGTTGTTGCAATTGTTACTCCCGGTGCAGTCAGGTCTATAATAACAGCAAAGTCTGTACTTCGCGGACCTGTGTTGCCTGCCGCATCGGTGGCTGAAGCCGTAAAAGTATGTGCGCCTTGTGCAAGTGTGGTTGCAGTATAGTCAAACTCCCAGTTACCGGCACTGTTTGCGGTTGCCTCGCCGATGGCTGTTCCGCCCTGGTACAGTTGCACTTTCGCGTTGGCTTCTGCTGTTCCTTTCAATATCAGAGTGTTATCAGCAGTGATACGGTCATCTGCCACAGGTCCTCTGTCATCGCTTATACTTGCAATTACAGGTGCTACAGGGGCTTGCGTGTCTATTGTCCAGGTATAGCTGGCGGGGGTGCTATCTATGTTTCCGGCGGCATCGGTGGCTCTTACTGCAATCGTATGGCTGCCATCCTGCAGGTTGCTTAAATTATAAGGACTTGTAGCTGCTGTATATGCTCCTCCGTCAAGGCTTACCTCATAGGTTACATTTGTTTCGTTGCTGCTAAAACTGAATTGCGCAGTAGTTTGGTTGGTAAGTACAGCGGGTTTGGTGGCAATGGTGGTTTCCGGTGCTTTAGCGTCTATTGTAAAGCTGCGAACACTGCTGGCATTGCTACTGTTGCCTGCGGCATCGGTGGCCTTAGCTGTTATCTGCTGAGCACCTTCGGGTAATGCCGTGGTTGGCGTAATACTCCAATTGCCGTCTGCTCCTGCAGTTGCTGTGCCAACCTGCGTGGAGCCGCTAAATAGCGTTATAGCGGCATTTGCCTCCGCCGTACCCGAAATAGCTGGCTTATTGTTGTTCAGAACAGCATTTTCTGCCGGATTAAGTACAATTGGAGCAGCAGGAGCCTGTGTATCAATAGTCCAGGTATAGGTGGCGGGGCTGGCATCTATGTTACCGGCTTCATCCCTGGCTTTTACTTCAATGGTGTGCGCACCATCTGCCAGGTTGCTTAAAGTATAAGGATTACTTACCTCCACAAAAGCACCTCCGTCTATACTTGCTAAGTATACTACATTGCTTTCGTTGCTCGTAAAGCTGAAAGTCGCTGATTTTTGGTTTGTAAGCGCTGCTGGCTTAGAGGCAATGGTGGTTTCGGGAGCTTCGGTATCCGGTGGGCTAACAGGCTGCACGTTCAGCAGTTTATCCAGCTCTGCAAACCAGACGGGAGCCATTTTGTCGTAGCCTGCCTGTGTAGGGTGCAGCGGATCTGCCATGTCTCCGCCGTCTGTGGCCCATTTATAAATAATACCTGCCCCGTCCTGCATATCAACCAGCAACAGGTTATCGCCGTTTGCCTGCCGCCTTTGCGCCATGGTCGCCATTTTACTGTTGAAGATCAGCGTAGCCTCAGCCTCTGCAGGCGTATAGCAGTTGGAGCTTTGTACAAATACATCATCATAGCACACACGTTTGATGATTTTAGCTAGTATAACAGTTACATCTTTACCAGAGGAGTGCTCATACTTGTCAATTTCGTTCAGCAGGCTTTCCAACCGTGTAATGGCTGCATCAGAGCCGTCTACCTGATTTGTGCCAATGTGCAGCAGTACAATATCAGGCTGATACTCCTGCAAATAAGTTAACCCCTGGCCATTAGTTGTTCCGCCATAGCTTCTGTCTCGTAAAAGGTCAGTAATATTTTGAATGGTAGCGCCGCCAAATCCTGCATGGTCGATATCGGTTGCCAGGCTGCTTCCTGAGCGCTGGCTACCGACAAAGTCATACTTTCCGTTTGAATGGGAGGTATTCAGAAGCTGGGCCAGTTTTGCCCGGTATGCTATTTTGATACTAGCGTCTGTGCTGCCGCTGCCTCCTTCTGTGTTAGAATCTCCGAGCGGCATAATATTAAATACTTTGCCCGCTGCATGTGTGGTGGCACTGATTACGGGACTGTAAGCCTCATCTCCGCTGCTGCCAACTGCTTTTAACCTGTAGTATACTTTTTGGCTATAGTATAAGCCAGTGTGCCTGAAGCTTCGTTCGGATGTTCCGAAAGTTTTTAATGTTACAAATGTTGCCGGAAGGCCTGTATTCGACATTTCCAGCACATAACTCGTAGCATCGGACACTGGCGTCCAGGTAAGGTATATAGCTCCCACCAACGACGGCTTTGCCTGCAACTGAGGTGCATCTATTAAGTATAATGAGTTGATTGTTGAAGGCATTTCGCGTGCTTCAACAGAAAAAGAGGGCAGGTATAAGAAAAATAACAGAAGTAAAGGGCGTGTTAGCTTCTGTAGGTAGATGTTTGGCATACTTACAGTATCGTGTTTTTCATTCGCAAGCCCACTCCTTAACGATATACAAAGTATAAGGTTGTAGAAAATCACTTATCAAAAACACGGTAAAGTTCAAAAACACACATGCCAGATATCTTCACAAGACATTAAATAGCCTCAATAACCGATTATCTCAACGTTTCTATATTTCTGTAAAAAAATATTTGTGAAAACATTAAACCTTTTTACCCAAAATCTATATAACTGAATATCAGCAGAGGGTAAACCTTTGCGCTTACCTAAGCCAAACGTGCTACTGTTGTTGCTATAGGCAATTGATGACGACGCGGAGAAAAACAAGACGAAGCACCCTTAATCTAAGTTTCTATGCTATTTAACTCTACTGAATTTTTTATATTCTTTCCGGTAGTAGTTACGCTCTACTTTCTTACTTCACCCAACCGCAGGTGGCTTATACTTTTGTTGGCTAGTTATTATTTCTACGCTTCCTGGAAACCAGCCTATACGATCATTCTCGTTATATCTACCCTTGTTGATTATTTCTGCAGCAAAGCAATGGGCAGGTATACCGACGAGGAAAAGCAAAAGCGCAAGCCTTTCCTGTACATGAGCCTTGCCTCTAACCTTGGCATCCTGCTCCTGTTCAAATACTATAACTTCTTTAACGATAGTGCCGCCGGCATCGCTTCTGCCCTGAACATGGGCTATGCCATGCCGGCTTTTGAGCTGCTGCTGCCCATGGGTATCTCTTTCTATACTTTCCAGACGATGAGCTACAGTATAGATGTGTACCATGGACGCATTAAACCGGAAAAGCACCTGGGGATATTTGCCCTATTTGTTACGTTTTTCCCACAACTGGTGGCAGGCCCAATCGAGAGGGCAGGTAACTTACTGGGTCAGTTGCACAAAAACCACGACTTTAACTACGATCGTGTGGTGGCTGGCTTAAGACGCATGGCTTGGGGCTTTTTTAAGAAATTAGTGATAGCCGATAACCTGGCCCTGATGGTGAACCAGGTATACAACAACCCCACCGACTTTGACGGTATCTCGTTTGCCATTGCCACCGTATTCTTTGCGTTCCAGATCTACTGCGATTTCTCGGGCTACTCCGATATTGCCATTGGCGCAGCGCAGGTAATGGGTTTCAGGCTGATGGAGAACTTCCGAAGCCCCTACTTCTCAAAGTCTATTTCAGAGTTCTGGAGCCGCTGGCACATCTCGCTTTCCACCTGGTTCCGAGATTACCTGTACATACCGTTGGGTGGCAACCGAGTGGTAAAATGGCGCTGGTACTATAACCTGTTTCTTACTTTTTTGGTAAGTGGCCTATGGCACGGCGCCAACTGGACATTTGTGATCTGGGGTGCGCTACACGGCCTCTACCTGATCTTTGCTATCGTAACTGCCAAGCAGCGTGAGGCCTTGGCACAGGCTACCGGCCTGGCCAAACACCCTCAACTGCTCAAATGGACGCAGGTGCTCACTGTTTTTGCGCTGGTGTGCTTTTCCTGGATATTCTTCAGAGCAAACTCGCTGGCAGATGCTTTGTACATCATTACGCATATGGTTACCGGTTTAAACAATGTAGGTGAGTCGCTTCAGAATGTTTACCACACCGTATTTATGGACCAGGGGCTGAAGGTATTTACTGTTTCGGTGTTAGCGATCATCCTGATGGAGATGGTGCACCTGATACAGCGCAATGGCAGCGTATCGCAGCTGATCATGCAGCGTCCTGCCTGGATACGCTGGAGCGTATACTATTTGGCTATCATCGCGGTGCTGTTGTTTGGGCAGTTTGGAAACCAAGAATTTATTTATTTCCAATTTTAGTGCATGAAAAGAATAATGAACAGAGGAGTGAAAAGATTAATCGGAAAGCTAGGCCTGCTGGCCTTGCCGTTTATACTTTGGCCTTTAGTAGAAGTATTTTTTCTGCCTATGAATTTCTTCACGTTCAGGATCTGGGAAACCATTTCTGTGAACACCATGCGCGTGATGTCCGGTCCATTTTACCCGAACATGCACATGAAAATGGAAGAAGAAGGAGAACTCGCACCTCATACTGCTTTTGCTGAAAAACGCGTGGTAGAGTGGTACACCGATGAATATGGCTATCGCAACCGCGATTCCAAGTGCGATGTGCTGTTGATTGGTGATTCTAACATTACCGGGGCAAAACTATCGCAGGAAGAAACGCTGGCCGAAGTGCTGGAGCGACAGTTAGGCAAAGATGTTTACTCTTTCGCACCTGCCACTATGAACCGCTTCCTGGCAACAGACCGATTTCAGGAAACGCCACCGGAACTGGTAATCGTGTCAAGTATAGAACGCCGCATACTGCAGCTACCACCTGTTGGCGATAATGGCTTAAATTCAAAGCTGCGCAATATCTCCGGCAATATTATCAACTCTTCCCCTGCGCTTACCTGGATGGCCGTTACTGCAGACCGTATCTCCAAACTGGGGCTCTATCACAAAACACTGGCAAACATAGAGCGATCATTTGGCAAGAAAGAGTACATCAGCTATAACAACGAGTTCTTTATAGAAGGCGACACCGCTAACCGCACTTACAGCGAGGATGAGATACAGTATATTGCCGATGTGCTGGAAGGCTATAAACTGGCGCTGCAAGAGCGTGGCATCAGGTTCCTGTTCATGCCGATCCCAAACAAAGAGAACATTTATTACCAGTTGCTGCCTTCCAAAAAGAAACCTGATTTTCTGCCGAGGTTAATGGCCGAGTTGCGCAGGCGAGAGGTAGAAGCCGTGGACCTGCAAAGTAACTTTGAGGAGCTGTACCAGGACCAAAAAGTACCACTCTACCCTGCTGATGATGCCCATTGGAACCATGTGGCAGTAAAGGTAGCAGCAGGACTTGTTACGGCAAGATTACAAAGTGAAGGGCCCGCGCAAAATAAAGACCCAAATTATTTTGTCCAGTTTTCCGACGAAAAACGTATGCAGAATTAATGCTAGCTATAAAACATCCTTAATATACAATATTACAGATAACCCCGACCCGTTCTCATGGATATAAAGACCTTCTACCGCAAAGGGTTAAAGCGTACTAAAAAGATTTTAGGCCGCATTATCCCATACAACACGCACTACAAGCCTGGAGACGTATGCAGTGTAAACCTGGATCACCCTAACCGAAATAACACCCGTGAACTAACGGTACATAAGATATACCCTAACTATGAGACAAAACTCAATATTTCTGATGATTTGTTTCATGCCTGCTCCGAATACTGGAAGCCGAAGCGGCAGGTAGTAACCAACTATATGGTACTGGAAGTACCGGACGGAAGAGTATATACAGACAACGAAAGCAGTGTAGCTATTATATCGCGTTACAACAGGGTAATTGAGAACGTATCCCTGAGCCTAGTAAGTGGCAAAGTAACGCAACCAAACCTAAACAACATCTTTGAGCAGCGCTATTTTACTGTGCCAGAAAAGTATAAGGGCACTGTATTCTCGCTGTTGACCGGGGGTGCTGGCATAAACAACATTGGCCACTGGTTTATAGATGTGCTGCCACGCCTGCACCTGCTGCGCCAGAGTGGCCTTTATGATAAAGTAGACTGGTTCCTGATGCCGAGCCTGCGCTACGATTACCAGGTGGAGACATTGGAACTGCTCGGAATTCCCCTTTCTAAAGTGATTGAAGGCGACAAGCATCCGCACATTGCTGCTGATTGCATTATTGCCTCAACTGCTCCGAGAGGTAACCACACATTAATTCCTGAATGGCTGTGCGCTTATATACAGGAGTCCTTTTTGCCATATGCCGAAGAAGAGGGTGATATTATTACGCCAGAAATACCTTACCTATACATCAGCCGCAGCGACTCCAGCATACGAAATGTGCTTAACGAGAAAGAGCTATTGAATGCGCTAGAGCCATATGGCTTTAAATCAATTGTATCAAGCAAACTGAGCATCCGCGAAAAGATCAAGCTGTTCTCCAGGGCAAAAGTAGTTTTAGGAGCTACCGGCGCAGGACTTATCAGCATGTTCTTCTGCAAACCGGGAACAAAAATTATCGAAATATTCAATGAAGGGTTTGTTGTAGAGCCGTTCTATGACATCGCCACCAAGTTGGACCTGGATTATGAGTATATGATCTGCAAGAACAGGCGCAAAGTTAAAAATGCGGCTCAGGGGCAGCGCGAGCACTTGTTTGTTGAAACCGACAAGGTGCTGGCTATACTTGAAAATATGGAACAGGAGAATCAGAAATCAACAAAGCAGGCAGAGGTGGCTTAAAAGCTATTACTGCTTCTGCCCTAAAGGCTTGCTTCCGCTGTTAAGGCATCGGAGGCAAGCCTTTTCTTTTGCCCCATGGCAGCCTCGTATACTTTGATTAACAACCTATAATTTACTTCTGGTGTGTAATGCTGCTCATAGGTTCTTCGGGCATTCTGGGCAAGCTCGTGTGCCAGTACAGGGTTTTGTTCCAGCAGCTCTACCTGCTCTGCCAACTCGCCTGGCATTTGTGGGGTATAATGCAAGCCATTGTATCTGTGCTGCACAAGATGGGCTGCACCGCCAATTTTGGCTGCTATAACTGGAGTGCCGGTGGCAAAAGCTTCTACTATGGTCATGCCAAACGTCTCCATCCACTCAGATGGGAATACAAGTGCTCTTGCTTTTTTTAGCACCTCCATTGCCTGCTCTCTTTTCAGAAAACCAAGGTACTCTACTCCCGTGCCGGCTGCTGCATACTCTTCTACCATACTTTGGAGCGGGCCACCACCTATTACTTTGAGCTTAAACTGAGCTTGCTGCTGTGCTTTTAATAGCGTCTCTAGACCCTTCTCCGGCGATAAACGGCCCACATACAGGTAAAAGTCCTCCCTAGTATCATCTCCTATTCCAGGATCTTCGCTAAAATTTGGTTTTACCATTAGCTGCTCCGGCCTTGGCTGTAGCGATGAGTTCAGGAAAAGATCGGCTGCGCCAGGTGTGAGCACAATAAATTTAGAGACTTTGTTGCGCCAGGTACCAAGTACCTTATGCACACCTGTTGCCAATACTGACGATGCTGTTTGTAAAGCAGAATCACGGTATACCTTCTTCCTGATTGCATTTATCGGAAAAACATGCTGAATATTCTCTAGCTGTACTTGTCCGTTGTAGTGCAGATAGCGGCTCGGGCAAATCAGCCGGTAGTTGTGCAGCGTCATCACGACGGGTACTTTATACTTCTGGCACACATAAAACACAGCCGGCGATAATAGTGGGAAGAAATTGTGCACGTGCACCACATCAGGTTTAAAAGCCTTTAGCTCTCTTTCCACGATTTTAGCACTTCTTGGATTGTATACTACTCCAAGGGCAGCTTCCAGTTTCTGATTTATACTTTTTACTTCCTTGTTAGAAAATGTTAGCCGGCGAACCTCATGCCCATGCTCCTCCAGCAGGTTTGATTCCGCAAAAAACACAGTGTCTTCTCCGCCTGCCTCTTTGTAATGATTGTGTATGATTAGGATGCGCATGGTTTGATCAAGTATACTTTATGATTGCTTTTCTGAGGTCTTCGGGTGTTCCGATATCAAGGCAGCTGTCTTTGCTAAACTGTACGCCCTGCACCCTTAAACCGTTTTTTATAGCTGCCTGTAAAACGGCGCCTATACTTAGTTCTTTGCCACTTGTACTTATACTTTCCTGTATTTGCTGCAGATAAGCATGCATAAAGGCTGTAAACGACGGTGACCAGCAGGCAAACGCCCAGGCATAAATTGATTTAGATTGATGTGGCTTCGGATAAACGTTGGCTATACTTCCGTCAGAATGTAATTCCACTACATCCCACTTATCAGGATTATCTACTTCAAACACACCCAGCACTACATCGGCTTCTGTTTCTGCCTGTTTAGCAACCAGGTGAGCAAAGGCACCTGGCTCAGCCAGGAGTATGTCCGGGAACCCAAACAGCACCAGCTTATCCTTCACAAACGTATATGCCTGATCTGCTGAGTAAGGAGCTCCAAAGGGTAGCCCCATCAGCATGTAAGCTATATTTAGGCTGTAGCTGCTTCCGTCGCCGAAATAAGCTGGTATGTCCCATTTGCCGCTGCGAAGTATAAAGTATAGCTGCTCTGCACCGCCTGCGGCCATTTGCTCTACCAGGTAGGCTGCAGCTACTTTAGGATGACCTATAATTTCCCCTTCACTCCCAAAGCCAATCGGGTAAAGCTCTTTGCTAAACGGCAAGGGCTGCAGACGTGTGGCTAAGCCCGCGGCAGGTATAAGTCCAACAATAGGCAGCGGTGTGTCCATGTTAAAATAATCGCGCACCGCAACTCAAAAGCTACGATGCGCGAACTTTATACTTTAGTTTCTACTTAAGCTGATGTTGTGGCTGCAGCCTCTGGTTTGGCAGCATTTTGTGCTGCCGCATTCATACCAAAGTATTCGGCCTGTTCCTGGCGCAGCTTGTCAACCAATCGGCCTTCTGGCAGTATTACATCGTTATAGGTCAGAACCTGGTCTTTCGGGATGTCGCGTTTCATCACACAACCTTCTGCCACACCAATCGGCAACAGATTTTCTGCGGCTGTCGTGTCGGCGTTCTCACACAGGCCATAGGTCATATAATGGCCAATGCCATCCAGCACCTGCCCTGCCTTCAAATCTGTTTTAGCAGTAGCAACTACCTCTACATAAGGCTTACCAATTGGCGCAAGGGCTGCATCGTTAAACAATACGGCTCTGGCTACAGTACTTGGCACCTCGAAGTGGCACAGGTGATATGGCGTGTAGAATAAGTAAAGTGGTCCCTCGCCCAGCTTGTACAGGTTCAGGTAGTGCTGCTGTGAAGGATGATCGTGTGTGCCTAATACAAACACACCCGGACCTGGCTCTGCACCTACTACGTAGTCTACAATGCCCGGACCTTCCATTACATCCTCCAGCGGATACAGATTATGAACACAGTCTTTCAGAGAGGTTCCGCTCAGTACCGTAGGGCCGTGCATGCCACGCTTGGCTACACGCATTCCGGTACCGTTTGCCACAATAGCCTGCTCGAACGAAATCTTACTGCCATCTGCAAAAGAAGTTACCATAGATGGGTTCTGTCCCCATTTCTTCGCGAAGCCCTCCTGAGTGGTTGGGTTACGGTAAGGGTCGTGGAGGCCTTTGATGTTACCGCACACTACCGGTTTAACGCCGAGACCTTTCACAAAGCGAACCAGGTTCATGATCACGCCTGGCTGGTCGCCATCAGCGTTTGTGAAGATGACACCGGCTTTGTCAGCGTATACTTTCAGGATCGGACCTACCGTACCGTCAACCTCAGCATTCATCATAATGATGTGCTTACCGTTCTGGATAGCGCGCATGGCCACGTTTGTACCAAACTCCACTGCACCGGTTACTTCTATAATAGCGTCAATGCCTTCGGCCTCGCAAAGCAGCATGGCATCGTCGGTAATGCTATACTTGCCCTGGCGGATGTTCTCCTCCAGCTGCGCAACTGTGCTTACCTCCTGCACTTCTTGCACATCGGCTTCAGTATAGGCTTGTTTCGCCTTTTCTGTTTTACGGTTAGAGATGGCAACCAACTCCATGCCTTGTACATACTTACAGATCTGCAGCGCAATGCCACGGCCCATAAACCCGGCACCAACCATAGCTACTTTAATCGGGTTGCCTTCGGCATGGCGTTTAGCAAGGGCGTTATCAACTAATATCATTTTATACTTTAGATTTTTAGGTTTAAGAGAAGAAAGCTGCCGGCATAAAACCAGCAGCTTTCCATTATACTTGTGTCAGCGCATTCTCGAAATCCGGGTGCGCCTGGTCTTTTTCTGAGATCACAACCGGCTCCATTGGCCATTGAATATTAAAAGCAGGATCGTTCCAGCGGATGCCGCGCTCCGAGCCCGGTGTGTAGAATTGAGTTACCTGGTATGTCACGTCCGTATTATCCTCTAAAGTGATAAAGCCGTGAGCAAAACCTTCAGGCACAAACAACATGCGGTAGTTATCAGCAGTAAGCTCTACTCCTATCCATTGTTTGTACGTTTCAGAATCTTCGCGCATATCAATGATCACGTCATAAATAGCGCCGCGCGTGCAACGTACCAACTTTGTTTCTTCGTAAGGCGAATTTTGCATGTGCATACCTCGTAATGTGCCTTTCTTTTTATTATAGGAAACGTTGGTTTGCTTGATACCCGTAGTCAGGCCTAGCTCTTCAAATTCATTTTCGCAGTAAGAACGTCCGAAAAAGCCACGCTCATCCTCCAGTCGCTTTACATCTATAATATAGGCGCCTTTTAGTTTAGTCTCTGTAAATATCATAAGTTGTTTTATGCAGTTTGTAACTCCGATTCTTTGCTAGATGCCTTGGCAGTCTGGTGTGCCCACTGCAGCTGATCGTTGATTCTTTCAGTTTCCTGCAGGCTGGTTAGTACTTTCAGGCGCATCAGGAGTGAGTTTCTGAAGTCTCCGTCTTTAAACTCCATCTCCATCAAACCGTCGCGCAACTCCTGGATGGCTTCTTTAAGCGAATATTGCGGCTGATGGTTTGGTGCAAGCTGCTTGTACAGGTCAAAATTCACGCGGTAAGAACGTTTATCCGGAGCGGCATCGCGATTTATACTTACCGCTGTACCCGGAATTACATCGGCCACAGCCTCAGCCAGTTCATGCACCTGGTAGTTCCATTCATTTGAGCCTGTGTTCACTGCCAGGAAGTCGCCTCCGTTATTGGCTTCTCTTGTAACAGCCCATTCAATAGCGCGTGCCATGTCTCTTACGTGTATCAGTGGTCGCCAAGGCGTACCGTCGCTAAGTATGTTTATCTTGCCTGTTGCCACGGCTCCAGCCACAAAATCATTCAGCACCAGGTCAAGGCGCAGTCTATTGCTCATGCCGCAGGCTGTTGCAAATCGCAGGCAGGTAACTGTAAAACCATCGCCGGCCAATGGCTCCAGCTCTTTCTCTGTAAATACTTTAGAGCGGGCATAGGCTGTAAGCGGGTTAAGCTCCGAATCTTCCGTTTTGGCCTTTTCAGAGGCGGCCCCGTACATGCTGCAACTAGAGGCAAACACAAAGTTGCTTACTCCTGCTTCTTTCGCCAGTTTGGCTATTCTTATACTTGACTTGTAGTTTACGTCCAGTGTTATATCTTCAAAACGGGTGCCCATCGGGTCATTGGAAATGGCAGCCAGGTGCACCACAGCGTCAATACCCATTAGTGTACTGGCTGTGATCTCTCTTACATCTCCAAACAGCTGTATGTCCAGTTTGCTTTCCGGCAGCACAGGCGCGTTTGTAAGGCAAGAGGCGAAGTAGGCCATGTCGTAGCCGATCAGTGTGGCGTTAGGATATGCCTTGCGCAGCTGGTCAACCACACCGGGCCCTACATACCCCATATTTCCGGTTATAAGAATTCTCATAGTGTAAAGTGTTGGTTAAAGGGTTGGGTTTAGTTTTCGGAGTAGATCAATTGATGGCCTTAGACAGCATCTTTTGCCAAACATTCCATGGGGCCTGGTTCTTCTGCCACAGCTCTTCCAGCACATGTTTGTCGCGAAGTGTATCCATCGGCTGCCAGAAGCCAGTATGGCGGTAAGCTGATAGTTCTCCTTCTTCGGCCAATCTTTCCATTGGTCCTCTCTCCCAGATAGTGCTATCATCCTCAATGTAGTCGATTACACCTGGCTCCAGCACAAAGAAACCACCGTTGATCCAAGGCATATCGCCTCCTGTAGGTTTCTCTTTAAACTGGTTTATCTTGGTTACGCCTGAAGAAAGGTTAAAAGCTCCGAAACGGCCAGGCTGCTGCACAGCTGTTAATGTAGCCATGGTTCCCTGTTGCTTATGGAAATTGATGAGTTCTGTAATGTCTACATCGCTAACGCCGTCGCCATATGTCAAGCAGAACGTGTCATTGCCAATGTAGTCGCGCACGCGCTTCAGGCGGCCGCCCGTCATGGTTCCTTCCCCTGTATCTACCAAGGTAACTCTCCATGATTCTGTATTATTCTGATGCACCTCCATGCTGTTTTTGCGCATGTCAAAGGTAACATCTGAGTTATAGAGGCAATAATTAGCAAAATATTCTTTAATGATATGGCCTTTGTATCCGCAGCAGATCACGAAATCATTGATGCCATGGTGCGAATAGATTTTCATGATGTGCCATAAGATTGGCTTTCCGCCTATTTCTACCATTGGCTTTGGACGCACACCGCTTTCTTCACTTATTCTGGTTCCGTAGCCACCTGCTAGTATAACTGCTTTCATTGCTATAAGGGTTTAGGTTAATGTATGAACACTGGATCAGCGTATAATTGCACTCTTTTGATTGGGTGTTTTTTGATTGATACGGGAATAGCTATATTTTGATGTTTAACAGGCTAACTTTTTAGCCAAAACTTATTCAACTTAAATTTAAAGCCAGCTCTTGGCTTGGCTAAAATTTATTTAATGCGGTAAGCTTAAATTTTAGATAAAGTAAGTGCCTGAAAAGTATACTTTAGAGCCGGCTACTCTAAAGTGATCTTTGAATCTGCTTTTGTGAAAACAGTTTTAGCGTTAGAAGTATAAACATGCTGTTTGTTACAAGATATCGCTTCCAGAGGCGGCGCGGCTCCTGCCATAATCTGTACGTCCACTCCAACGACAGGTTTCTGGCCCACTTTGGCAGACGTTTCTCCAGATCAGCATAAGTCATGTATGCCTGGCCTACACCCAGCATGCAAGCCTTTACCTTGCCTTTATGCTCTGCCATCCAACGTTCCTGTTTCGGACAACCCAGCGCCACAAACACCAGGTCCGGGTTTGCCTCATTGATCATGTTGACAATGGCGGTATCTTCTATGTGAGTTAGCTTCCGGAAAGGGGGAGAATAATGGCCAGCAATTTTGAGCTCCGGTAATTCATGTTTGGCTTTTGCCACTACAGCCTCTAAAACCTGGTCGGTGGAGCCATAGAAGTACACTGACTTACCACGTGCAGCTGCCTCCTGCAACAACCGGGGCAGTACGTCCATGCCTGCCACCCGGTCTTGCTCCTGCCCATACATTAGTTTCATCAGCTTGGAAAGGGGCCCTCCGTCGGGAGTGGCCACGTCAGCGTTATTTAACAACTCGTTAAACTCCTTGTCGCGGTAGGCCTCTACCAGCATGTGCGCATTCGCGAAACATACATAAGAGGAGGCTTTGTTTTCCGTTAACCAGAAAATGTGGTTAATGAAGTCGTTGAACGAGCCAGCTGAAATAAGAGAGGTAATTAACTTGCGCTTCTCCTTTAAGGGTGGTTCAGCTGTGTAGGTAGTAGGTTCGGTTATATTACTAGTAAGCATTTTTCTCGCCTTTAATCATATTCCAGACTGTCAGAAAAATTATTTTCATATCCATCATAAAGCTCCAGTTCTCCATATATTGTACATCGTACTCTATACGTTTTTCCATCAGGCGCAGCTCCTTTGTTTCGCCTCTATATCCGCTTACCTGCGCATAGCCGGTAATGCCAGGGGTAACAAAGTGGCGCATTTTATACTTCGAAATTACTTTTGAGTAGTGGTCTAACTGCGACACCAGGTTAGGGCGCGGACCAACTACCGACATATCGCCGAGCAGCACGTTAAAGAACTGCGGCAGTTCATCAAGATTAGTCTTACGTAAGAAACGGCCTACGCGGGTAATTCTTGGGTCATTTTTTGTTGCCTGTAGCTCTGTGTTATTATTCACATGCATGGTTCTGAACTTGTAACACACAAACAATCTGTTCTTTTTGCCCGGACGAAGCTGCTTAAAGAAAACCGGACCGTTAGACTCAATTTTGATAGCCAAAGCGATCAGCGGCATCAGCCAAGGGAAGATGAGCAGCGATACTGCCAGTGAAAATGCCACATCAAAAGCACGCTTCACAACCCTGTTAGACGCCAACTCAAGTGGTTCTTTGCGAATGCTCAGCATTGGCACGTTGTGATAGAAGTACATATTCACGTCGCGCTGCACAATGGCGCTAAAATCCGGCACAATACGGAAGTATACGAAGTTGTCATCGGCAAACTGCGACAGATCATCCAGCTGTTCGCGATCAGTCAGGGGCAAAGTATAGTATACTTCGTCAATGCTGTGTTGCAGGCAATAGTCTTTCAGATCGGCTATGCCTCCCTGTACCTGGCTGTAATATGGGTTTAGGGTATCCGGGTTATCCTCAAAGAAACCCATGAACTTCGTGCCTAGGTTCTCGTTATTGTTCAGCGTCTGGTAAAGCGACATTCCTGCCTGGCCTGCCCCTACTATAACATATCTTGTATGCGCAACATCTGATTTAGTGAAGTACCCGAACAGTTGCTGCATCAGCAGTCTGCTTATGGTTATCAATAAAGCTGTAGAGATATAAGTATAAAGCAGCAACAATCGTGAAAGCTGCTCCAAGTTGAAGACTACAATACAGCTTGCTAGTATAAAGGCATGTAAAATGAATGAGTTGATCAGGTTGGCTAATTTCTTTTCGCAGGAGAAAAGGCCATCTATCCTGAAGATGAAGTTAGAGAAGCCTGACACAATCCACCAAACCAGTGCAAATAACACAAAGAAAACACTGTACTGGTAATCGAAATCAAGACTACCATACCTGAAAAGGTTTGAAATCTTAAAAGCAAAGGTAATGAGGGTGATATCCAGTATTAACAGCAGTACCCTGTTAAAACTGTAGTAGTGGCGGTATTTATTCATGGTTAAGCCTGTAATTTTGCTATCATACTAAAAGAAACTTTGTTTCATACTATCTGCACTTAGCCAATATCTTAGTCTCTCCCCAACTTTCATTGCATGTTTTGCACATGTCTTTTAAGTTAATAATCAGGAATATTAAAAATGTTATATATTCTAATTAACTACCAAGGAATCATTCAGAACATAGGCATTGGCTATGTTTAGATAACTTACAACCTAAATTACGGCGGATGGAAATCGAAAGTTTATAATTTTGCCAATATTCATTAAAAAAACTTTATTTTATAATATTGCAAAATAACCATACTTATATATTCTAATTGTAGCCATTTATCGCAATTTTATTATAATTAGTTCAATTACGCTTGTTTAAACAGCTTCTGACATAGCAAAACAACAATTGCATTTTTCAGAAACACACCTTTACTTCACCTGCTCCTGCGAACAATACCACCTCATTTAGTAACCAAAGTTTAGATCAACTTCTGAAAATTATCAAGCTCTAGTAGTTATATTAAATTTATCCTATGTATTTATACTCCATAATTATTCACCAATGCCAAAGCATATTTATCATATAATAATACAATTCCTATAGCTGCAAATTTTGTTAAGTGTAACACTTCTGCACATAATTATATCTGTGATCAAAAAAAAATTAAAATAGACAAACAATTATGAACTAATTCCCCATATTTGTAATTCTACGAAAACATTAAATATTAACACATTACACATAGTTATCAACTTAATGTTTTGACAGCGCTGCATTTCAAGCAGCGACATTGAACCAATTACCGAAATCAGTAAGCTTTTATAATTACAATTTATATGTCATACTACTACTCCAATCTCTTATTGCACATTAGCGCTAAAAGCCAAGGCAGTTAAAGAATCTCCTAAATACGATGGGCGTTGTTTGCAGTAATGCTGCCATACATACTCCAGCACGCCTTATATCTCTGCTACCAACGCTACTGCTGTCTTAGAACAGTTACCCAAGCTATTGAGTGAGCAATGCACTCAAACCAAACGCTTAACTATAACAGCAAACTTTTTCAGCTTTTAGCCATGAAGCCATTATTAGTCAGCTTTTTGCTGCCTCTTCTCTTTGCACTGAACGGACTCTGGGAGTCTCCGGCCACAGTTTCAGATTGTAAGCCAATTATAACTTTTTCGGGATCAAATAGTCTCTGCACCTCCAGTTCGGTTATACTTACAGCAAGTGAGGCAAGCTCTTATGCGTGGTCTAACGGTGCCACCACCCGTTCAATCACTGTTATAGAACCCGGAGCTTACTGGGTAAAAACCACTAACGCAAATGGTTGTGAGGGCACTTCCGAAAGTATAACCATTGCAGGTAAGCCAGATGCCAGCATTGCCGATCCTGTCAATTTCTTTACGTACTGCAGTTACTCAGGCAATCAGTCATCATTTAGCCTTACCGTAGAAAATATCTCTACTACAAAAAGCACCAACGCCAGCTACAAAATTAATTGGGGCGATGGCAGCACGACCACACTCGGAAAGGACTTTGAAACAGCCGATCATACTTATACTTCGGCCGGATCTTTTAATTTAGAGGTAACCGTAACAGGAGATAACGGATGCGTTAGCAAAAAAACGGAGCGGGTATTTATTGGAAGTAATCCCAGCCTTGGCCTTGCCAGCCGCGGCAACACCAACGACTGTGCTCCTGCTACTTTTACCTTCGATATTCTAAATACAGAAGGCAACTCGCCACAAACCATTTATACTTTCCAGTTTGACGATGGCAGTGCGCCGTTGCGCTTTACGCACGCCAACTTGCCTAAAACAATTGAGCATACCTTTACAGAATCGTCTAAAGGAAAATCACTTAATTCCTTTACCTTATCGGCTACTGCCGAGAACCCCTGTGGTATAACCCCAGCTACAGTAGGTGGTATAAAAATCTCTAAAGGTCCGGACGCAGATTTAGGTGTTGAAAAAACGATTGGCTGCGTGGATGAGCCCATAAAACTGACAGACCAAACCATTAGCGGTTTCAACGCTAATTCGACAAACCCAAATGCAACGGCTACTTACTCAGTGCAATGGAAGATATTACCGGACACTGGCTGGGAGTTTGTATCCGGAACATTTAAATCATCAAACCCAGCAGTAAAGTTTACAAAGCCCGGCGACTACACTATCCGAATTATCTCTACGCCAACAGGATCGGGTACTAAGTGTGCTGCAGACTCTTCGCAGAAGGTTATCAAGATCAACGCCCTGCCAGAAGCCAAATTTAAACTGAACGGCAGCAGCAACTGCGCTCCGGCAACTTTTACTGCTACAAATTCCTCTACAGGAGACGACCTGCAGTATGTATGGCAGGTAACACCAGCCACAGGCTGGGCTTATGCAAATGGTAAAAATGCCGGCTCTAAGGATGCGGCTTTTACATTCAGCAAAGCAGGGAAGTATGTGGTATTACTTACGGCCAGCAACAACTGTAAAACCAGCCTGAAAGACACGACCATCACCATACAGGAAAAGCCAATAGTTACCCTGCCGGCACAGCAGACGTATTGTGGTCCGCAAAGTATAAACTTTAGTGCTGACAACGCAAAACATGCGCCTGCATATGATAACCGGGAGTCTGCTATTACAGGATACACTTGGCAGGTTACCGGCCCTGGAAGTATAGCTTATGAAAACAATACTACCCAACGTTCGGCTAATCCATCTATCAGATTCACTACACCCGGCGACTATGAGGTAAGCGTAGTGGCGACCAATGCCTGCGGCGATTCAGAACATGCAGTCCAGCAGATCAGAATAAATGCGCTGCCGGAGTTAGTGGCAAGCTCACCGAAGCAGGAGGTCTGCCTCGGCGAAAGCACAACCATCAGTGTAACAGGTGCCGATACCTATACCTGGGCTCCTGCTACAGGGCTTAGTGCAACCACCGGCAATAGCGTTACTGCAAAACCAACTGAAACTACAACCTATACTATTACAGGCACCAACAGCAGCACCGGCTGTACCAGCACTACCACATATACGGTAGTGGTAAATCCATTACCAGTTGTTACAGTGGCTGCTGATAAAGCCGCTATCTGTCAGGGGCAGGATGAAGCCACACTTACAGCAAGCGGTGCAGATACGTATACCTGGTCGCCGGCTACAGGCCTGAGCGCCACTGCGGGAGCATCTGTTACAGCCTCTCCTGCTGCCACTACAACTTATACAGTTACCGGCTACAATGCCCAAACAGGTTGCGCTACCTCTAAAACGGTAACAGTAACGGTAAACCCGCTGCCACAGGTAAATGCCGGTGCTGATATTAGTGTTTGCAACAACCCTGTGCCTACCAAACTTACCGGCTCTCCGGCTGGCGGTGTATGGTCTGGTGCAAACGTAGCAGCCGACGGTAATTTTACACCTCCATCAGAAACAGGCAAGTATGAACTGACCTATACTTACACCAATAGCCTTGGCTGTGTTAATTCCGATAAGATGGTGGTTACCGTAGATCAGGCTCCGGTAGCTGATGCAGGTGAGGATAAGGTAGTTTGCCTGAACTCTGGCAGCTTTAACCTGACGGCTTCGCCGGCTGCCGGCACCTGGTCTGGTTCGCATGTAACGGCATCGGGTACATTTACACCTGCTGCGGTAGGTACTTTTACGCTTACTTATACGTATGGCACCGGCAGCTGCCGCACTACAGACCAGGTTCAGGTAACGGTAAACGCTCTGCCAACTGCACCGGTAGCATCAGGCACCACGATCTGCCCTGGCTTCAGTACCACACTCCAGGTACAGAACCCAACCGGGACGCTGGTATGGTATGATGCAGCAACAGGCGGTAAAAAAGTAGGCGAAGGCGAAAGCTTTACGACTCCTGTCCTGGATAAAACGACTACATACTATGTAGAGACAACCATACCAGGTGGTTGTACCAGCCCACGTCGCGCGTTAGAAGTAACGGTTCGCCCGGCCACTCCTGCCCCGGTTGTGCAGCCGGTTATACTTTGCGGTACCGGCAACAAAGCCATACTTGTAGCAGAAGGCAACGCCACAAGCTACCAATGGTTCGAGACAGCCACAAGCACAAAAATCATTTCTTCGGAAAGAACCTTTGACGCAGGCGTTGTAAACAGCAGCAGATCATACTTTGTGCAGGCCATAATTGATGGCTGTATCAGCCCAAGAACAGAGGCCAAAGTAGAAGTTTATCCTGTGTTAAGCAACAATACATTAACAGGTGTACCAACTATCTGTGCCGGTCAGAAGCCTGCAAGTATACTTGGCTCTACTCCTGCAGGCGGAAATGCAGTTTATACTTATGAGTGGGAAAGCAGCATTGAAAGTGCTACAGCAGGCTTTACAAAGATCAACGGAGCTACGCAGAAGGACTATGCACCAAATGTATTAACGAGAACTACCTGGTTCAGAAGAACGGTTAAATCTGCCAGCTGCACCAGCACATCCCCTGCCGTTGAGGTTAAAGTAACTCTGGTTATTTCTAACAACTCTGTAAAGACAAGCACCAACACCATCATCTGCGAAAACAGCGTAGGCGATGAGATTACAGGCTCGCAGCCGGAAGGTGGCAGCGGAACTTATACTTACCTGTGGGAGATCAGCACAGCAGGTGCAGAGGGACCTTACAGAGCCGCAACAGGCACTAATGATCAGCAAAATTATAGTCCCGGCGCACTTGCTGTAACTACCTGGTTCAGGCGTGTGATTACATCCGGCACCTGCGAAAACCATTACAGCCAGCCGGTAAAAATTACGGTTTACAAGCCGATCACGAACAATAGCATTTCAGGAGAATCAACTATCTGCGAAGCAGAGACTCCTGCCGTACTTCAGGGTTCACAGCCTGCTGAGGGCAACGGCAATTACATTTATCGTTGGGATATGAGCCACGACGGCACTAATTTCCAGACTGCGATTGGCGACAATAACGGTATTAACTATGCAACAGGCCCTTTGACGGCTACCACCTGGTTCAGACGTGTGGTAAGCGGCGGCCCGTGCGGTACTAATATCAGTAACCTAGTTAAAGTAACAGTTAACCCGCGCATCCAAAACAACAGCATCACAGCGGTTGCCTCCATCTGTAGCGGACAGCAGGCACCTGTGCTTAACCCGACGGCAACTATTGAGGGCGGAAACGGCACTTATACTTACAAGTGGCTTTACAGCACCAGCGGTGCAAACGGCAACTATACAGCCGCACCTGGCAACAACACAGCATCAACCTACAATCCGGGTATACTTACCCAGACTACTTGGTACAAGCGCGAGGTTACTTCAGGAGCCTGCAGCAGCACATCGGCAGTTGTGGAGGTAACGGTAAATCCTTTGCCTGTTGCGCCTACGGTGAACCCTGTTACGATCTGCGAGAATACCAAAGCAACACTTAGCGTGGTAGCGACAAGCGGAACATACAAATGGTATACTTCGGCTACGGCTACTGATGCAGTACATACAGGCATGAGTTTTACCACTCCTGCACTTGATGCTACTACTAATTATTATGTGGAATCGGTGAGCACGAACGGTTGCGGTAGCCCGCAAAGAGCAGCTGTAAGGGTTACGGTTAACAAAAACATCAGCAGCAACACTATTACGGCACCGGCGCAGCAACCGATCTGCGCAGGCCAAGTACCGGGTATGATCTCTGGTTCGCAGCCGGAAAATGGCAATGGCACTTATACTTTCCGTTGGGAACGCAGCACAACCGGTCCGGATAACGGCTTTACAAGTATAACCGGAGCTACGGCAGCTACCTACCAGCCACAGGCTTTAAGCACAACTACCTGGTTCAGAAGAGTGGTAGTGTCTGGTCCTTGTGCTGAAAGTATAAGCCCTGCGGTGAAGATCGAGGTAGTGCCAGTTATCAGCAACAACAGTATAACTACTGCCCAGACAATTTGCGAAGGCGATGTACCGGCTGCCTTTACAGGCACAACACCGGCAGGTGGCAACGGTACTTATACTTACCTATGGCAAAGCAGCACCGACGGCAGCACCTTTACAGCGGCCACAGGTGTGAACAACACTCAGAATTATACTGCTCCGGCAGCGCTTACGCAGTCTACGTGGTACAGAAGAATTGTTATGTCAGGCCCATGCCAGCAGGATGTAAGTGCAGCGGTTAAAGTAACAGTACAACCGGCTATCACAGGCAACACTCTTACCTCCGGCGACCAGATAATTTGCGCCGGCGCTATTCCGGCAAGTATAACAGGTGCTGCCCCGAAAGGCGGAAACAATATCTATGCTTATACCTGGGAGATCAGCTTAGACGGCACAAGCTTTAGCGAAGCACCGGGCACCAGAACCAATGCCACCTATCAGCCGCAGGCATTGAATCAGACTACCTGGTTCCGCAGAAAAGTTACATCAGGCAGCTGTGAAAGCTATTCTGAAGCCATCAAAGTAACGGTTAACGCTCCTATTGCAGCCAACGAGATTTCAGAAAGTCAGACCATCTGTACCGACACAGCTTCGCTGCCATTAACCGGCTCGCAGCCGACTGGCGGCACAGGCAGCTATACGTATCGTTGGGAGTACTCCACTACAGGCGCTGATGCTACAGACTTTAGAGCAGTGGCATCAAATGGTACAAGTATAAATTATGCTCCTGCTGAGCTTTCTACCACCACCTGGTATAGACGAGTAGTAACTTCTGGTGCCTGCTCTATGCTATCGAATGTAGTGAAGGTGGAAGTAAACCCTGCTATCAGCAAGAACATTGTAACGCTGTCACAGACGATCTATTCGGGACAGGTTCCGGCTCCGCTTACAGGCTCTGCTCCTGCGGGAGGCAACAACACTTATACTTACCTGTGGCAATACAGCGAAAACGGCACCGACTTTATGCCGGCAGCTGCTCTGAATACTGGTAAGAACTATGCACCGGGTGCCCTGAAAAAAGATACCTGGTTTAGAAGAATAGTATACTCAGGTGGTTGTGAGCATGTATCAGAGCCGGTAAAGATCACGGTTACGCCTGCCGTTGGCAATAACAATATACAGGCAGACCAGATCATCTGTTTCGGCAACAAACCTGCTACGCTTACAGGTACCACACCGGCAGGGGGCGAGGGAGATTATACGTTTATCTGGCAGCAGAGCACAGTTGGCCCTGATGCCGGCTGGACAACGGCTACAGGTATAAACAATACGCAAAACTACAACGCTCCGGCGCTGAGCCAGCATACCTGGTACCGCCGCATCGTAATCTCAGGGCCTAATACCAGCACAAGTGACGCGGTGATGATCACAGTGAAGCCTGCCATGAGCAACAACAAAATCAGCACCAGCCAGACCATTTGCTTTAACACGGCCCCGTCAACTATTACGGGTACTTTACCAACCGGAGGTAGCGGCACTTATACTTACCTGTGGGAGATCAGCACCGAAGGACCGGATAAGGGCTTTACTACAGCTCCGGGTGCCAATAACAGGCAAGACTACACCAGCAATCCGCTTACAAAAACGGTATGGCTACGCAGGGTTGTTACTTCTGAGTCGTGTGAGAGGCTGGTGAGTGATGCGGTGAAGATCACGGTTACACCGCTGCCGAAGACTCCAGAGGCGAAAGGCACCATAATATGCGCCGGTGCAAAGGCTACGATTACTGCAGTTAGCGAAGGCGGCAGACTGGAGTGGTTTGCAAGCGCAGCAGGTGGCAACCCGATTGCTATGGGCAGCAGCTATACTACGCCAGTTTTACAGCATACTACTTCTTACTATGTGCAGGAAGTGTCGCAGAGTTGTGCCAGCGAGCGCAGAGAGGTGAAGGTAACAGTACAGGAACCGAATGTAAATGCAGGTCCGGACATGACAGTAGTAAACGGCAGAAGCGTGGAATTACAGGCTACCGGTGGCGTGAAGTATACCTGGTCTCCGGCCGAAACGCTGAGCGATGCTAATGCAGCCAACCCAACAGCTTCTCCGGAAGTGACCACCACTTACACGGTAACAGCAGAAACGGAAGGCGGATGTACATTCACAGACCAGGTTACGGTTACGGTGCTGCCTCACGTGTTTATCCCGAACACCTTTACGCCTAACCGTGACGGTGTAAACGATAATTGGGAGATCCTGAACATCGAGAAGTACCCGAACTGTAAGGTACAGGTGCTTAATCAGTGGGGTGGTCAGGTATTTGTGTCAGAGGGTTACAAACAGCCATGGGATGGACTACAGCAGGGCAAAGAACTGCCAATAGCCACCTACTACTATATCATCCAGTTAGATAGAACAGAAAAACCAATATCCGGTAGCGTTACCATTGTTAAGTAAATCAACTCTATGAACAAACTTTTAGCCCTAGGTTTTGTGTGTCTTATGTTTGCTGGCCAGGCGATGGCACAGCAAAAACCACAGTACTCACAATATACATTAAACAATTACCTGCTTAACCCTGCTATCTCCGGCATTGAGAACTATGCCGACCTGAAGCTGGGTACCAGGCACCAGTGGTCTGGTTTGGAGGGAGCTCCGGAATCATACTATGCTACGCTGCACATGCCGATAAACATGAGTGCAAGCTCGTCATACAGCAGCAGAAGCAGAGGCCAGGTAGCAAAGGAGTCTACTTCTAAAAAAGGAAACGGGTATCGCCGGGCAAGGCCACACCATGGTATCGGTGCCATGGCCATGTCTACGAGAACAGGTCCTTTAAAGCGTGGCAGCCTTAGTTTCAGCTATGCTTACCACCAGCCAATCACCCGCGATCTGAGGGTGTCTGCAGGTGTAGCCCCAGGACTTATCCAATATAGCCTGGATCCGGGATATGTGAGGGTGGTAAACCAAAACGACCCTGCTGTGATGGACGGACGCATAAACGAGGTTAAGTTTGACCTGAACATGGGCCTGTGGCTCTACTCACAGAACTTTTATGTAGGGGTTGCCGGAGCACAGCTGGTGCCAAGCAAACGAGAGTATGCCATTTCCACAGGATCACCGGAGTATAATAACGGGCAACTGCAGCAGCACTTCTTTACCACTGCCGGCTACAGATTGGATGTAACGCCCTATGTGGCCGTTATACCTTCTGTCATGGTAAAAATAGCAGAACCAAGCCCGGTCTCTGTAGATGCATCTGTAAAAGTACTGTACAGCAATCGCCTGTGGGCAGGAGCCTCTTACCGTCACCAGGAATCTGTATCAGCTATGGCAGGTATCAACATCAGTCCGTTGCTGGACCTGGCTTACTCCTATGATGCCAGCACGTCGCCGCTAGCTGGTACAAATGCAGGCAGCCATGAGGTGGTATTAGGTTTCAAACTTCGTAATTCACGTAAAATACTTTGCCCGAAATGGGCCTGGTAATCGCTCTATACAACCATTTCGTTTTACATGTAATGCTATGGGAGGCGGCTCAAAAGGCCGCCTCCTTGCATGTAAACTTTTTACTAAAATAGAAGTATAGCTATGTACTAACCTTTACTCTCATGATGCTGAAGAAAATCCTCGCTATCTTTTTTGGCTTAGCCTTTCTGTCTTTTGTAGCAGTGCAGTACAACGATCCGGACCCTACTGTCTGGATGGTCATTTACGGCGCCGCTGCTATACTTTGCTTCTTAGCTGCATTCAATAAAGTACCTCATGCTATACTTTGGATCGCAGTTATACTTTGCGTGGCCGGAGGCATTTACATGTGGCCTGAAAAATATGAAGGCCTGAGCGTGGGAGGCGGAGACATCAAGAACATTGAAGAAGCACGGGAGGCACTTGGTCTTTTAATGATCGCTGTTATTTTCGGAGGATTTATACTTGCTGACAAGTATAGCCAACGTTCCAGGAGTGCAGCTGAACTGGCGCAAAAAAGAAAGTGGGCTTAGCCACCACGGCCAAACCCACTTCACACTTAATCAACACAAGCAGCTTACTGCACCGGTTCAGCCTTGAAACCGGCCTTTTCTACTGCAGTCTTTATCTCCTGGGCATCCAGCGTTTCTGTTTTCACTTCAAGTATCTTGTCTGGGTTGTTTGTATCCACATTCCACTCCTCTACCCCTTCCAGTTTATTCAGGTGAGGTGTTACAGCCTTTATGCAGCTGCCACAGTTTATCGTTGTTTTGAATTTATGCGTTTTCATCTTTTACCTATTTTTTATTTAACATAATTTACCAACTAATCACCTTTACTAATCAAGCTTCTTTGCCTTTAAGCGTAAGCTATTGCTAACTACGGATACGGAACTAAGTGCCATGGCTGCACCGGCAATCATCGGGTTAAGCAGAAAGCCTGTGAACGGAAACAGCACACCTGCAGCTATCGGAATACAAATTACGTTGTAAAAGAATGCCCAGAACAGGTTCTGACGAATAGTCTTCACCGTTGCCTTTGATAGTTTAATGGCATTCGCAATCTGCTTCAAGTCAGAGCGCATCAGTGTGATACCTGCCACATCCATGGCTACGTCGGTGCCGTGTCCCATGGCTATACTTACATCGGCCAGGGCGAGTGCTTGCGCGTCGTTTATGCCGTCTCCCACCATGGCTACTATCTTACCCTCCTGCTGCAACTGCTTGATAAACTCTCCTTTATCGCTTGGCAACAGTTCAGCCTTGTAGTTTGTGATACCAACCTGTTTTGATACCGCAGCGGCTGTTTGCTTGTTGTCCCCTGTCAGCATGTACAGTTCGATTCCTGCATCCAGCATGGCTTTTATACCCTCTGCAGCTGTTGGCTTAATAGGATCGCTTACTGCAAATACTGCCAAGGCCTGTGTAGCATCTGCAAAGTATATAACTGTTTTCGCCTCCTCCTGTAGCTGCATGGCAGCCATTTTCAGGTGCTCCGGAAGTATAACCTTATGCTCCTGCAGCAGCTTTTCGTTACCGGCATAGTAGCGTGTACCGTCAAAGTCAGCCTCTATGCCCTGCCCTGTCAGGCTGCTGAAGTAGTTTAGCTGTAGCGTTGTCTGCCCCTGCTCTTTGTAGTAAGTATAAATGGCCTGTGCAATTGGATGCTCCGACTGTGACTCCATGGAGTAGAAGATCTGCTCTGCCTGTTGCTTCTCGGCCACATTTTCAGCCCAGATCACATCTGTTACAGTAGGCTTGCCCAACGTGATCGTACCTGTTTTATCAAGTATAACGGCGTTCACATGCTGTGCACGTTCAAGGCTCTCAGCATCTTTTATAAGTATACCCTGCTCCGCTCCGCGGCCTACTCCTACCATGATGGCTGTTGGCGTTGCCAGACCAAGCGCACAAGGGCAGGCAATTACCAGCACCGAAATCGTAGATAGCAGTGCCTCCGTTAAGTATGCCTCGCCACCAAGTATAATCCAGGCGGCAAATGTAAGTATGGCAATGCCCAGCACAATTGGTACAAAGATGCCGGCAATTTTATCCACCAGTTTCTGCACTGGTGCCTTACTGCCCTGCGCCTCCTGCACCAGTTTAATGATATGGGCCAGCATGGTTTGGCCACCTGTTTTCTGTGCAGTTAGCTGTACACTACCTTTCTGGTTGATGGTACCGGCATAAACGGTATCTCCAGCCTGCTTTTGCACCGGCAACGGCTCACCGCTCAACATACTTTCATTCACGTAAGTAGATCCGGCTATTACTTCTCCGTCTACAGGCACCCGCTCTCCAGGCAGTAGCAATACTGTATCGCCAATACGCACCTCTTCCGTTTTTATCTCCAGTTCTGTGCCGCCGCGAAGTATACGAACCGTTTTAGGCTGCATGCCCATCAGCTTTTTAATGGCTGCAGAACTACGGTTTTTGGCACTCTCTTCTAAGTATTTGCCCAAAAGTATGAATGCGATGATCACAGCCACTGCCTCGAAGTATACATGCGGCATTAGTCCCCTGCTTAAAAAGAATTCCGGGTAAATCGTGTTGAAGGCGCTGAAGATAAAGGCAATGCCTGTACTTAGAGCCACCAGCGTATCCATGTTTGCCCTAAAATGCTTTGCCTGGGCCCATGCCCCTACAAAAAACCGCTGCCCGGCCCAAAATAGAACAGGTATGGTAAGTATAAACATGGCCCAATTACCCCAGGTAAAGGTGTCGTGGAAGAACATGCCCAGCACAAATACCGGAGCAGCCAGTATAATGGCACCGATGGTTTTGCGCTTCAGATCGGCCAGCGCCTTCGCCTGCCTTTCCTCTAGTTCGTCCTGTGTGGTATCCTCCACCAGCAATTCGAAACCAATTTCCTGAACGGTATCTTTAAGTTTTGCGGGAGAGGTAACATCAGGTGCATAAGTAACCTGTACCGTTTTAGCAGCAAAATTCACGTTGGCTTCGTTTACTCCATCAGTAGCCTTTAACATGCTCTCGATGCTGCTGGCACAAGAGGCACAGGTCATTCCCTCTACCGGAAAGCTGGCCCTAGTAAGTTTTTTATCTTTTAGCTCTGCCATTGTTGTGTTCCATTTTACATTACAAAGGTAGCAAGGCACCTAAGCCTATGTATTACACAATTACGAGCATCCGTTACATATTCTTTAAAATTAGGGTAGTTCACCCGTGTTTTGGCACTTTGCGCAGAAATCCATAGCACTTTCAGGGCAGTAACCGGAACTAAAATTATTTTTTTAAGCTTAATTAGGACCGGCTTTTTGCATGGAGAAGGTATTTTGACTTACCTTGGACAGTAATTGCCGGTACCCAACTAATAGCCAAAACCTAATGCATACTTCTCCAGGAAATAAGAAGCTTATTTTCAGTGGCCATCGTGACTATACTGTAAACCTTGTAGTTATTATTTTTACAGTGTTGGCTGTTTTACTGGTAGGGGTTGGCACTGTTTCTTTTGTTGGCGCCCGCGAAATTGAGAAAAATTATAGCCTGCACCTTTCTAAAACAATAGAGAAGCTGGAGTTAGTTAACCAACTTCATCTTAACAATGATAATGTAAGGTCGCTGATTACAGATCTGACAACACCTGAAAATAAGAACAGATCTGGTGTTTCAGCTCAACTTAAGGCTGCACACGATGAAAACACGAGGTTAATCAAAAAGCTAAACGATATAGTTGTTCTGAAGGAAAACAAAAAAATACTTCGCCAGCTTATAGTTTACCGCCAGTCATACTACACCCATACAGACAGCATTACCACGCTCGCCCTGAATGGCAGGATTTACGGAGCCAAGCTATATAGCGATCTTTACCTTGCTCCTGTCGATGATCAGCACCAGTTACTTCTGAATAGGCTAAGTGCCAATTTTCAGAAAGTTGTTGATGAGCGTGACACCCAGGCAGCCCAACTCCTGGCTTCATTCGTTGATTATCAAGAAATTATACTTGCACTTATCTTAATTGCTACTGCCTGCTCCATATTTTTAATACAATACCTGTTCAGAAAGCTAAAGCGCGAGAACCTTGATTTGAGCAACGAAATAACGATCAGGCAGGAATTACAGAATGAGTTATTCAAGAGCCAGCATATCTATAAAACGCTTTTCGACAGCAACCCAATCCCTATGTGGATTTATGACTTTAAGACGCTCCGTATTCTTAAAGCAAATAATGCGGCATCTGAAGTATACGGCTATACACTTGAGGAATTCCTGGAAATAAAAATTTCAGACTTAAAACTGGAAAGTGACCTGGAGCACTACTTCAATAACATCCTTTCTAACCCTAAACAGCACAGTGTATTTCAAAATATTAAGCATAAGCGCAAAGACGGAAGCGAATTTAGGGTGGAGGTACACTCGCACGCTTTACCAGAGGAAGACAACATTTGCCCCAGGTTAGTAGTGGCTGTAAACGTTGACGAACAATTTATGGCCCACGAAAAAATTGAGCGCAACGAAATGCAATTACGAGAGATCAGCTCTAGCATACCCGGAGCTGTATATCAGTTCCGGATGACAAAAGAGCTGAAGTATAGCTTTCCTTTTGTGAGTGCTGGTATTCAGAAACTATATGGCGTTACACCAGAGGAGATATATGAAACACCTTCTATTGCCTATAAAAATGTGCACCCAGAAGATGTAGAAGCTATTAAACGCACTACCCTGGATTCTTATATAGAACTGAAGCCTTGGATACATGAGTTCAGGGTATGGCAGGCAGAGCACAAAAAATACCTGTGGGTGCGCGGACATAGCCTACCTACAAAGCGCAGCGACGGCAGTGTGCAGTGGAATGGTACCTTCATTGATATCACCAATCAAAAGGAGGCACAGGAGGAACTAGTGAAGAACGAAGCAAATCTTAAAGCGCTTCTCGACAGCTCTAATAAAGCCATTTTCTTACTGGATGCTGATCTATTGGTAATGTCGTTCAATAAAGTAGCCGCGGATTACGTACTCAGCGAATGCCAGATAACACTAACTGCCTCACAAGATTTATGTCAGATTTTTGATAAAGACTTGTTCCCTGATTTGAAAGAAGATCATGCAATGGCTATGCAGGGACATGAAATTTCATTTGAAACAGGCACTGCCGGCAAGTGGTATGAGATAGCCTATAAACCAGCCATCAGCAAAGATAATCAAGTGTTGGCGGTAGCACTGAGTATACATGATATTACAGAGCAACGCGATATAATCGAGGCAATCCGTAAAAGTGAGGCGCAGCTCACAAAGGCACAAACACTTACCAAGTTAGGTAGTTGGGAATACGATATCGAAAACAAAATCTTAAGCACATCGGAGTCACTGTGCGAGATATACGGATTGCCCACCGGAACAACATCACTACCTTATAGTCATTTTGAGTCTTTGTATCATCCAGACGATGCAGAACTGCCTTCTATCCAATTTCAGAAGGCTGCTGCTGGCGAGTCCAGTATGACGTTTGACCATCGGATAGTTCTGAAGAACGGACAGTTAAGGCATTTACATACCGTAGGTGAGATTCTCCATAATTTGGAAGGTAAACCTGTAAAAATTTCCGGCGCAACACAGGATATAACAGAGCTCAAGCTAAAAGAGCAAGAGTTGATCGAGGCTAAAGAAAAGCTGCAGGCTACCTTGGAGAACATTCCTGAAATTATCTTTTCAACGGATGCACGGCACACATTTACTTATATAAGTCCTCAGGTACAGACAATAACAGGATACAGAGAGGCAGACCTGCTTGGAAACCCCGAAAGTTGGAAAACAATTGTACATCAAGATGATATTGAGCAGGTTTTAAACCATGTAACCCCAGCGTTGCTGCTTGGCAACAAGCTACAGTATGAGCTAAGAATTGTGACAAAAGAGGGCGCAACAAAGTGGATTGAACTTCGCTGTTCTCCTGTTCTGGATGCAAATAATAAGCTGCTGCGAACAGATGGATCGGCTGCTGATATTACTGATAAAAAGCTGGAGGAGGTACGCCGTATGTTGCTAACTGAGCAGTTGCAAAAGCAAAATCACCACTTGCAGCAGTTTACCTATATTGTATCGCACAATCTGCGCGCGCCTATTGCAAACATTATAGGACTTACCTCTATTTATGACCACAGAAGGCCGGAGGCAGTACTTAATCAGCGCGTAATCGATAATTTAACAAAATCGGCACAGCTTTTGGACAGTACCATCCGGGACCTGAATGACATCCTTAGCATCAGGAACCAGATAAACGAAAGCAAAGAGGTAGTAGACTTCAACCAGACGCTGGAGCACATTATTGCGAGTGTTGCGGGTACGGCCGGTTCAGAAGAGGCAGATATAGACAGTGATTTCAGTCAGGCCCCCGATATTATTGCTATAAGGAGCTATGTGTACAGTATTATGCTTAACTTAGTGACAAATGCAATAAAATACCGTTCGGAGGCCAGAAAACTAAAGTTGCAACTTAGAACTTTTAGAGTACTTGATTATATTTGTCTCGAAGTCCAGGACAACGGCCAGGGAATTAACATGGAGCAAAATAAAGACAAGATCTTCGGCCTCTATAAACGGTTTCATCAACATCAGGAAGGCAAAGGAATTGGCCTGCACCTTGTAAAAACACAGGCTGAACTTTTAGGCGGCAAGGTGGAAGTAGACAGTGAACCAGATCTGGGAAGTAAATTTAAAGTGTATTTAAAGCATCAAGTGTAGAAATGAATACATTGAGACGGGTTGTATTGATAGATGATGATCAGGTTAGTAATTTTGTGTGCGAAAGCATCATTAAAGGTGAGCGATTTGCAGATGAGGTGATTAGCTTTGAGTGGGCTCAGGATGCGCTGGATTACCTGCAGCATACCTGCACAGAAGACCCCAGCAATTTTCCAGATCTTATTTTCCTTGACATTAACATGCCGGGCATGGATGGATGGGCTTTTATCCAGGAATACAGAAAGCTATCTGAGAACGTAACGCACAGCTGCAGTCTGTTTATGCTATCATCCGCTGTAGACAGGAAAGATATCATCTGTGCGAAAAGCCATATAGAAGTGAAAGATTTTTTCTCCAAACCACTTTCACCAGAGATATTGGCTATTATCAAAGAAGAGTTTATTGCAGAACAGCAGTAATATTGCAGTTATCAAAAATTAAAAAAGGGAGCTTACAGGCTCCCTTTTATTTTTAGCGGCGGCTATAATCCGCGTCGTCTGGTTTTTCTTTGTCTTCCCCTAAAGGCTGGTCTCCCCTCCTTATACCGGCCACATTATCGTCCATGCCAGTATCGCTGCCTTCGTATTCAAAGCCGGGGCCCTGAGCAAATTCCTCTACACTTTTTGAGTTGTTGCCTCCATATCCGGTAGTTTCATTTCCCTCAATTTTTAGGTTCTCAAGTTTATCCTTTTGTCCGGGACGTTCTGTAATGCCCCCGGGTCCAATATTGCGCTTTGCAGATGGATCAGGGTGATTCCCTAGAGATACTCGCTTGTTGTAGTCACTGTTTATATTGTCAAGATCATCACGATCTCTTTCATCTTTATTCGTAGCCATAATTTTAAATTTAGTTACTGTTTTAGTATACGCTGCCCACTCGTTGGTGTTCGAAGGGGTACTTATACTTAACATAAATTTACAGCCTATGTTTACTCTACACTTTCATTCAGTGCCCAGTTATAGGTATAGTAACCTACCTTATTCTGCTTCGGAATGGGCTTATTTCTATACTTATTGATGTAGGCAAGTATACCCGGCGCCTCTGCCAGAAAGTCAGCTTCGTACCATTTAAATATTTCAGACACTTGTACCTGTTTCGGCTGCACTTTCATGAAGGTTGAGTTATTTAATGCCAGCCGTGTTTGCGCTTCCAGTTGCTTTTCAACTAGTTCGGGTGTATAGGCTTCATCTAAAAGCGGCGGGCATGATTTTGCGGCACATACAAGGGCAAAATGTATGCGGGCATCTTTATAAGGTAAAAGGAGTTTCTTTTTTTCTAGCTCATTAAGCGTTAGGTACTCACCTGCCACTTTATACTTTTGCTTATCAAAGAAGCCCGGCACATCTATCACCGACTTTAGCGGATAATGCTCCATCACCTGCCTCAACACCAGCACATTGTATGCATTTATATAGAAGGCTTTTTTCTCGGCACCAGATGCCTTACTCAGGTCATAAGCTGCGATCTGCTTTGCTAACTGCTCCAGCCTGGGCACGTCTTGCTGTAAAGCCTTATACTTTACCTGCCCATCTTTTACATACTTTTGAAGCAGGTTAGTAACAGAAGTATAAAAACTGCCTTGTTGCCTCATTTCATAAGAAGCAGTGCTCTTATTGCTGCCATCTACAGTTGTAACAGCGCCAAACAGCAACACATACAGGAAGAGTAATCTAAACATAGTATCCGGGAATAATGGTCGTGGTATTTATAACAACAACTGCACCGTTCTGTTATATTTGCCCAAATTTTCAGGTTTATGGCACCAGAAACTGCTCTAAACTGTTAGCACCCTAAGATACAAACAGCATCAACATGAAATTATCAAAAATTTACGACCCAAGGGAAATGAACTCCTACCAGTTTGTTGCAGCCACTGGGTTTGTAATGACTTTAGTAGCACATATAATCCTGATGCTGATCGGTAAGAGTATTGAGAACTTTATGGCGCTGTATGCCTGCTGGACCGTATTTTTTATACTTGGCGCCATAGCCAACTATAACAGCAAACCCGGGGACCACGATCACCACCACCACCACTAACAGCTATACTAAGTTTATATTTTCAAGCTTGTACAAAGCAAAAGGCCCGCAGATAGTCTGCAGGCCTTTCAAATCAATTCACTTAAACAATTATCTGACTAAAATCTTTTTGGTGTGGTAGCGCTTGCCCTGCGCGATCTGCAGAAAGTATAAGCCTTTGCCGAAAGGTCTCAGATCTATCTCTTTCTCGTATTCGCCGCTGAGCTTTTCGATAGTATCCACAAAAACCTCCTGCCCTTTGCTGTCGAGCACGCGGACTACAGTAGTACCTTTGTTTTCCGGCTTAAATCGCAGGTTAAACCTGCCATCATTCGGATTTGGATAATACTCTATCTGCTCCAGTTCCAGTTCTTCCTTAGGCTTAGTTTCTACGGGTGTGCCTGTTTTTTTAAGAGCAGAAACATCCTCTGTAGTCAAATCCTTTACTGTAACAATTCTCTTAAGTATAATTGTTACCTCTCCATCTTCCGTTCTTTTGAACTGCTGGTCTGTTTTACTTTCTTTTAATTTGTAAACGATCACTTCCCTCTTTGTGGTGGTGTCACCATAAACTTTACCAGGCCTCAGTATTAAGGCGTCACCGTGGGTCTTGTCAACAATAACCCGCTCAATTCTGGCTGGTTTTATATGGGCAATACTATCTCCACGTTCAAACCGGAAAACGCGTACAGAGTCGGTGCTGCTGCTTGCAATAACAGATGCGTTCAGCCTTCTGTACTGCGCGCCCCTACGTATTGTAAAAGTGTCTAACACAGCAGTTTTAAGTGTCCCCGTACGAATCAGTTCCTGTACAATAGAGTCGCCTTCCATTCTGTTTAACTTTTTTACAAGCTCTTCTTTTTCAGTTTTTGTCAGATTCCCGTTTAAGCGCATCACCCTGAATTCCTTATCATTTGTGTTTAAAGGAGCTGTATCAAATGTGATGCTGTTAAACTTTGCTGAACTTAGCCTCCTGAAAGCGGCTGTATCCACTTTTAAACCCTTCAACCCCTGTACCAGACTTGCGTGATCTGTTATTGTTAGGGTGGTGTCAACCATAACACGCTTCCCGTCTTCCATTTTAAAATACTGGAACCTGATTTTCTTTTCGGGGCCTGTAGCGTCCTGGGCTATTGTTGTATAAAGTGGCAGCAAGGCCAACAACAGGCCAAGAACAAACTTGATAAAATTCTGAATTGCAGTAACAACGTCCATAACATCTGGTTTTTGATTTCTGATACTCAAAGGTACGCTCAGAACCTACCGGTTATAGTTAAGGCTTCGTTAAAGTGTGTTAAGGAAAAGTTAAAGTTAACAACAGGCACACCCGCTCCTACCCTGCAACGGTATATGGGTTTACAAGACAATCATAAACAGACACTTATAAAATATAAATAGAATAGTTAAATTGAGTTAAAATGCGTTAAAGAAAAGTTAAAATTAGAGCACTTACCGTTTCAAAAGTATAAATTTGTTAAGTGAGCAAGAATGTAATAATCGGAGTGTTGGTGCTGATGAGCATCTCCCTGCTAGGTGTGGTGGGGCTGCAACTCTATTGGATAACCGATGCCATACATGTAAAGCAGGAAGAGTTTGACCGCAGCGTGAACGAAGCCTTGGCCAAAGTAGTGGAGAAATTGGAAACCCAGGAAGCAGCCAATGTGGTGGCAAACCAGTTTTCGTCGCTGCAAAACGACTCTGCTGCCCTGCAAAAAGAACCAGCACCAGCTAAACCGGTAAAACAGGAAGTAGTCGCAGCCAAAGCTGCCCCTGCTACAAGTATAGCTGCCTCTAAAAATACAGATGTAGCTGGGCATCAAATCCGTAAAGCAGAAAACGTATCTCAATTTACCAGGAATTCTGCGAATGGGGGCAGCACTTCATCTCCCCCTAAAAAAATTCAGCTATACTTCAGCAAGGCGGACTCTGCTAAGGTAAAGCAGGCAATAAGCAGAATAAGCGGTACCAAGACTACCATTGTTCCGTCTACCATACACGGCGATGCTATGCAGTACCAGCGCCTTACACCTGCTGCAGCGGAATCGCTTAGCGTTGCCCACCTGCGCAAGGGCGGCATTTACCAACTGGAGCCGGTAACCGATACGATCAAATTTTTCAGGATTGACAAGAGGCCCGTGAGGATTTCTGTGGATACCCTGAAGAATATGGCTGTAAGAATGGATAGCCTGCTTCGGCTAAGTAAGCAACCTAAACGCTTTCGCCCGGTAGAGATAGCCTCCATAGACGTACGGAATGACAGTATCTTCATCATTAAGGGTGAAAGGGAAAAGCCAGTTTATGTGACCCATAACCCTTCGGCTCAACATAACGGCACACCACTTACTAAAAACAAGACACGGGAACTGCAGCATGCGGCGGGGCAGCCGGAAACCCATATCTTCAGCTTTCGGACATCTGCGAGCACCTCGCCCGGCACAACTAGACGATTTGTGTACAAAGATTCTATGCAGGCTGCCGTTACACCTCTGAAGCCGTCAATGGCACCAAATAAGAACATAAAGACCTCTGCTATAAACAAGATCGAGGTTAAAAAGGACATGCTAAATGATGTAGTACAGAAAATGGTAGTGGAATATGTTGTAAAGGACGAGCCGCTGCAAAAGCGACTGAACCTGCAGACGCTCCCGGAACTGCTTAAATCTGAACTTGAGAACAAAGGCATTAACCTTGATTTTGGATATTGGGTAGTATCCGGCCAAAACGACACCGTAGCCACCAACAATTTACAGCCGCTAAAAAAGCTTGATGTGCCAAAGTATAAAGCCAGCCTTTTCCCGAACGATATCTTTGACAAGCCCGATTACCTTGGTTTATACTTTGCAGATAGTCGTACCTATGCCATTAAATCGCTGTGGGGTATGTTGTCTTTGTCTGCCTTGTTCACGCTGGTAATGATTGCCACCTTTGGCACCACCATCCATATTATTTATAAGCAGAAAAAGCTGTCGGAGATGAAGAATGACTTCATCAATAACATGACGCATGAGTTTAAAACCCCAATAGCCACTATCTCGCTTGCCACAGATGCCATAGCCAATCCGAAGATTTATGAGCATCCGGAAAAGATTAAGCATTACACCGGCATTATAAAGCAAGAGAACAAGCGCATGAACGTGCAGGTAGAGAACGTACTGCAAATTGCCCGGCTGGAAAAGAATGACTTTAAACTCGACTTTAAACCGGTTGATGTGCATATACTTATCACAAAAGCCATTGAAAGTATACGTCTACAGGTTGAGGAGCGATTAGGGCAGATTCATATACAGCTGAATGCGCTGCAGCACGAACTCAACTCGGATGAGGTGCACTTGTTTAACGTAATCTGTAACTTACTGGACAATGCCAACAAATACTCCCCTACTTCTCCTGATATTAAGCTTGTGACGCAGAACGTAGCGGGTGGCCTGTTAATAGCTGTTGAGGATAAAGGCATGGGCATGAGCAAGGAAACACAGCAGCGCGTATTTGATAAATTTTACAGAGTGCCGACAGGAAACCTGCACAATGTAAAAGGCTTTGGCCTTGGCCTAAGCTATGTTAAAGCCATTGTTCAGGCACATAAAGGAAACGTGCGCTTAAAGAGTGAGCCCGGCAAAGGAAGCCGCTTCGAAATATTTTTACCGTTAAGCTGAGCGAGGTACAGATGCAGTCTTTAGCGTCTTACACGCTACGAAGAAGCGAAGTACAACTAACTAAACAAATAATAAATCAACAACCAGCAACTAACAAAGCCATGAACATACTACTTGCCGAAGACGACCCTAATTTTGGGATTGTGCTGCGCGATTACCTGGAGCTACACGACTACAATGTAACGCTTTGCAAGGATGGCTGCCTGGGCATAACTGCTTTCCGGAAGGGCAAGTATGACCTGTGCATTCTGGATGTGATGATGCCTGAAAAAGATGGATTTACGCTTGCCCGTGAGATAAAGAAGTTAAATCCCGAAACACCTCTTATTTTCCTGACGGCCAAGGCTATGAAAGAAGATATGCTGGAAGGCTTTAAGATTGGTGCAGACGATTACATTACAAAGCCTTTCGACTCGGAAGTGCTGCTGTATAAAATAAAGGCAGTTCTAAACAGAAAATCTCCGGTACAGCCTGAGCAGAAAGAGCAAAATGATTTCACGATTGGCCAGTACAAGTTTCAGTCGAACCTGCGCATTCTTTCTCACCCCGACAGTGAGGTAAAGCTATCTCCTAAAGAGGCTGAGCTGCTTAAGATGCTGTGCCTGCACCTGAACGACGTATTGCCCCGCGACCTTGCCCTGGAAAAGATCTGGCACGAAGATACCTACTTTACGGCTCGTAGTATGGATGTATACATTGCCAAACTGCGCAAGTACTTAAAGCAAGACCCATCCGTGGAAATCATAAACATACATGGCCGCGGCTACAGGTTATGTGTGCACAACGGTGTTATGATGTAGTGTTACTTCACTTCTAAGCTGCCCTATTGCAGCACCTGTTTTGCACCGTTAATATGTGCTTTATATAGGTTGCTATAACATCAAATGCAGGGCTGTAATTTTTCGCAAATTTTTTCTTTAAGTCAGGGTTTATCTGCTCTGACTATCACGATTTTACTATTATATTTACCGGATTTTTGCGCCTATACTTATTTAGGTGTTTAGTAAATTGAGCTTTCCGGAAATAATATAGAAAAACAACTTTTAGCCCATGAAAAAATTTTTACTTTTTGCCCTGCTTTGTATCACAATGGCAAGCTGTGGCCCAGAAATTTACCAGGCAGCCTCTTTCAAGGAGGTTAAAAACAACCACAAAGTGGTAGCAGTTATGCCTTTTGAAGTGACGATTGAATCCAGAAAATTGCCAAAAGGTGTAACTATGGAAATGATCCAGGACCAGCAGCGCGACTATGGCTATGGGATACAGAGCGATGTTTATGGTTACTTCCTGAAGGAGATGAGCAAAAACAAGTATACTGTAAACTTCCAGGATGTGAGCAAAACAAATGCTATCCTGAACAGCTATGGTATCACGTATGATGAGCTGCGTTCAAAGTCAAAAGATGAGATATGCCAGTTATTGGGTGTGGATGCCGTTGTTTCCGGTAAAACATCCATGTATAAACCTATGTCTGATGGTGCAGCTATTGCTGTTGGAATTGTAACTTCTGCAATGGGTGCAGGTGTATGGGGAAGAACAAACACCGTAAACACAACCATCACAATACACGAAGCCACCGCAGGTGACCTAATGTGGAAATATGATTACCAGGCTTCTGGTAGCATCGGCAGCAGCAGACAGTCACTTACAAATGCTTTAATGCGCAACTCTTCCAAGAAATTCCCTTACAAAAGATCTTAATACCTAACCGGATAGCACAAATAGTTTAAAACTTAAACACAGCGGGCAGCTAACATATCAGTTAGCTGCTCGCTGTGTTTAAAAACAACAGGCTACTACCAGAAGTAGCAGCCTGCCCTAAATCACCAAAACACAGTTATCTAAACTTTCAATTATTCATTATTTAGAAGCTAAAGCCAACAGAGGCCTTAACAACGCGGTTGTAAGTTTCAAAGCTGCCGTTAGAGTCGATTGTATTTAAACCGTAATCATACCCTGCGCTTATGTTAAAGCCGCTTGCAAACCTGTAACCAAGGCCACCTGTCACCCCAAAGTCAACTTCTCTAAAACCGCTTTTCATATCCCACTCTCTGTTAAGGGCTTTAAAACCAAGGGCACCTGCTTCGGCCTGTATTTTATTAGACACCAGGTAAGAAACCTGCGGACCACCAAAAATATGGAACCCCTCTCCTACGTATACTTTCGCCAGAATAGGCATGTCGATGTACTCGGCTTTGTTTGTCAGGGTAAGGTTGGCATTCAGGAACTCCACTTCTTCAATAGGTATTTTGCCTATCAGGCGGGTACCTTTTTGTGAGTATTGCAGGCCTGGCTCGATCTCGAAACCTGGTGCAACAGGTATAGTTACATAGCCTCCCACATGGAAGCCTTCACGCATTTTGCGGCTCACAGAGCCATCTGTAAGGTCTATCAGATCCTGGGCACTGTTTACTGTTTCGCCCTGCCACTCTGCAAGGTTTACACCGGCTTTTACACCAAACCTAACTGGACTCTTCTGCTGCGCATTTACTTTTGTGGCTACAAAGCCCAAGACAACAGCTATAAGTAAAAATATCTTTTTCATGGTAGTAATCTTTAATGTTCCGTCTGGATTAAGTAAGCTGCGCTGCTTGCTTTTGCACAATGGAAAAACCATGCCAAAAAGATTTACTCTTTTCAAAAAAGTTCATTTGTTTTTAAATATATTATTGATAATCAGAATAATACCTCTTAATAATTTTTAGATTTCCTTAGAACACACCCGATTTATACTTCTCTTAACATCAATTCCATACCTTTGCAGTTGCAACTGAAAGCCGAAGTATAATGAAGGATAGATTAGAGGTGCGCCTGAAACAACTGGCCGTACACAGGGTAGGAAACAAATCAAAAGATGAGGGAGTAGTGGTATCGAAAGAACTGGTAGAACTGCGCGATGAGCAGCTGTCGGACCTGCTGCTGAATTACTTTCTGTCGCCGTTCAAGCAAGAGGAGTTTTTCAGGTTTACCCATACTTCCGACCTTACGCTAAACGAGATGTTTGCCTATGCTGCGCTTATTTTTACCGAGCCAAGCAAGTTTCATGAGTATTCGGTGCACATTCTTAACCACCTTTACGAGCAGTCGGACCATCCAAAAGTTAAAAGCGGTGAGCTGTACGTGGTGCACTTCTCTGGTTGCCTGATGGAGGACGACATTGTAGATGCAGTGGGTATTTTTAAATCGGAGAACAAGGACACCTTTCTTACCATACAGGACGAGCAGGACGACCTGAACGTGAACTACCATTTCGGAGTGAACTTAAAGGGTGTTGACAAAGGCTGCATGATCTTTAACACCGAGGCTGAGGATGGCTTTAGGGTGAAACTGGTAGATGCCAATGGCTATGATGCTGCTTTCTGGAAAGAAGACTTCCTTAACGTTACAGAGTTAAAGGACACAAATTTTAACACTAAAGCGGTGCTTAACCTTTGTAAAGATTTCTCAGAAGAGGTGTTTGCGCAAAAGGAGAGCAAGAAAGCTCAGGTAGATTTTATCAGCCGCTCGGTAGACTACTTCTCAAAAAGCGAGACTTTTGACCTGGAGGAGTTTACCAGCAGCGTGATCGATGAGCCGGAGACCAAGGAACGGTTTATGAACTATAGTCAGTCCTATGCCGAAGAGCGTGACATTGAGGGCTTCACAGACTTTACTATCAATAAGAATACCGTAAAGAACATGAAGCGCAAATTCCGCAACTTTATTAAACTAGACACCCAGATCGAGATCAAGTTTAGCGGCTATAACCCAGAGCAAAGCGAGCAGTATGTAGAGCGCGGCTTTGACCAGGAACGCGGCATGCACTTTTATAAAGTATACTTTTACAGCGAGAGCTAACGTTTACCAGAAACTATAGCCCAGGCGCTGTTGTTAACAAACCTTGAAACAAAGTATAAACAGGAACGATACTTGCTCTTAGAAGCAGTAGAAAATAAGCCCAAAGTATGAAGAGATTAATTGTAGCTATCATGTTTGCCTTTGCCGGTAGCGTAGCCTATGCGCAAACCACGGCAGCAACACAGAATACCGCCACTCAGGCACCCGCTGATAAAGCCCTGGAACAACGCGCCAACGACATTACGGCCGGTATGGCCAAAAACCTGCGTCTTACGCCAGAGCAAACTGCAAAAGTTAAAGCTATTAACCTTACGGGCATGCGCCAGGTAGAGGAAGCGAAAGTAAAGTATAAAGATGATCCCCGTATGGTAGTGAAGCAGATTGACATTATCAGCCAGACCAGGTTATCCCAGATAAAAGATGTGCTAACGCCGCTGCAGTTTCAGCAGTACCAGGACCGCCGCGAAGAGAAAATGGGGGTGCCTAACGAAGCAAAAAGTAACCCTAACCAGCGAAAGCAAGGGCCAATGAGCCAAGAAAGTTACTAAGTATAAAAGCAGAAAAGCATGGTGTAGTCCATGCTTTTCTGCTTTTATACTTCTTGTATTCAGGCGGCACCTGCAGTGCCCATCTGCTCTATTTCTACCCCTCCTGTTTCTTCTTTTCTTAAGGGCTGCTCTGTTTTTTGCAGTCGCTTGCGCTGGTGCTCCGTAACCACTGCACCTGGTGGCTTAAAGAGTATTCCCCATACTTCTTTCACCGATCTGGCGTGCTTCAGATCCTCCCAAATATCTACCCACTCATGAAAAACCAGGTAAACCGGATTAAAAGATTTAATAGGTGTAGTCAGGCCATAGGTAGGATGCTCCTCCTCCCGCTGGAACGTACCAAACATCCTATCCCAGATAATAAATGTAGAGCCATAGTTTTTATCCAGATACTTTACATCGGAGCCGTGATGTACCCGGTGATGCGAAGGCGTAACAAAAAAGTACTCTATGGGTGCCGGTAGTTTTTTGACCAGTTCCGTGTGCACAAAGAACTGATAAAGCACTGCCACTTGGTGGCAGATGAAGAATGTAAATGGATCTAAACCCACAAAAGGCACTGGCAAGAAGAACACGAACTTAATATGCTGCGTCCAGCCGGTGCGGAAGGATACAGAGAAGTTCATTTTTTCGGAGGAGTGGTGTGTAACGTGGGTAGCCCACCAGAAACGCTGCTCATGTGAGATGCGGTGCGCCCAGTACCGGCAAAGGTCCACTACGAAAAAACAAAGTATAAACGCCCACCACACACGCGGCACCGACCATGGCACTAAATTGTACACCACCATGGCCACTGCAAACAGCCATATCTTTAAGGCCCCGCCAAGTATGGTGTTCACCGCCCCAATGGTAAGCGCAGCCAGAAAGTCCTTTTTATGGTAATAGTCCCGTTTTTTATAAACCCCTACCAGCCACTCCACCACCACCGACAGCACAATAATAGGCACGGCATAGTGCATCACTGTCAGGTCGTCAAGTCCTCGTAACTGTTCAAGCGTAATCTTCTCTTTTTCCATAGGCACTGGCGGGGGTGTTGCACTTAGCCATATCAACGGCCGTTTTGGCAAAGGGTTAGGCTGCCATCCTGCTTAAAAGGTGCAAAAAAGCCGGATAAGCAAGCGAAGCGACAGAATGAACTGGCTAACCCTAAACGGCTTCTGGTTAAAACTGGCATCTAATTTGGAGTGATTCTACTTCAGAAAGTTTTATACATTTGTAGCTTAAATGTCCGACTTATGAACATCAGAAAAAAAGTTAGAACAGAGATGCCACTGCAAGGCTCAAGATTTGCCGCCTTAGATGCGTTTGTAAAAGCTGCTGAGAAGGAGAACTGGACAGAGCAGGAAGTACAGTATGTAATTGACGAAGTAGTAGAGGCCAAAGACGATAAGGAAGGCCTTGAAATACTAAAAGATTATAGCGCATAACATAGGGCGCCTGTCTCAGTAACTGCCCCTAGCAAATTTATTTTCTTCGTATTAAAAACCTGTACAACTGTTTTGCCCATCTTTGCATCTACTATAGCAGAAAGGCTGTACTTCGGTAAAGATTTCAAACCCGAAGCTTAGCCCCTACTAACTGCATACATCATTTTATACTTATGACAAAGAGGATTTGGGCTGCTCTTTTTGCGGCTGTACTTTTTAGCGGCTGCGAAGACAGTATGCTGGATCCTACCACAGAGGCCACGGGCATTGTGGTAGATCATATAACTAACAAACCTCTATCAGGTGTTACAGTTACTTTAACTGAAGACGATGATCGATGGGTTGGAAGATCAGTAGTAATTGCTGAACAACAGACTGACGCCAGCGGTAAATTTGTCTTTAAGTTTGAGTGGAAAGATAGTCCTTATACTATTAAGTTTAAAAAGCAGAACTATATATATTCTCGCGTAACATACAACGAACTCTTCCCAAATCTGTCTCCTGTTGTAACGGACTACGAGCTGTTAGAAAGTCTGAAGAAGAAACAGGAATTTGTAATAGACATGGAGCCTATAGGACAAATAGTTTTAAATGTAGCGCACCCGCAGCCAAATGGCAGAAAACTGACTCTAAAACTGGAGAACATGAGTAAGAAGCTCCATTCCCTTAATTTTCAAGCCTTTGAAGGTACAGGACTGACAGATTATAAAATTGATGCCACGGCAAATAAGTATACCCGCTATACTTATACGATAGAGGAAAACGGCAAAAGCCAAACCAAAGTTGACTCCATCTTTGTAAATCACATTACACCAACCCCACTAACTATAACTTATTAAAAAAGGAGGCTGCGGCCTCCTTTTTTCGTTTATCCTTGGTTTGTTACCTGCGGCGATAACTGTAGTTCTTCCTGGTGCTTCTGCAGCACTTCTATAATAAAGCTGATGTGCTCCCTCATATCTACTCCGAACAGCTCAGCGCCTTTGCTTACCTCCTCGCGGTCTACGGAAGCTGCAAAGCTTTTCTGGCCCAGCTTCTTCATAACAGATTTTGTCTCAAGCCCCTCCAGGCGCTGCGGCCGTACTTGTGCACAGGCCACTATAAAACCGGTTATTTCATCACAGGCTATCAGTGCCTTGTCCAGCAGGGTATCGTAGCTTTTGCCCCACTTTGTATAATGTGCCGATATAGCGTGTGCTATTTCGCCTTCTCCTTTTTCCTGTAGCAGGTTAAAAATTACGTTTGGGTGCAGGTCCGGGTAGGCCTGGTAATCGGCATCGTGCAGCAGGCCGGCAATGCTCCATTTAACAGTGTCTTCGTTTAGTTTGGCTGCATAGGCTTCCATTACAAGCTCTACAGTGCGGGCATGGCGCAGCAGGCTTTCGCTGGTAGTCATGCTATGCAATATGTCTTTTGCTTCCTGGCGTGTCATAATAAAGTATGATTTATACTTCCTAAGATATCCATTTTGTGGCAACTAGCAAAAGGTGCTATACCTGGTTGGGGTTTTGATCTGGTGGTAACCGATCTGGCTGTGGGGTAGCATTAGCTGTTTTTAACTCGGCACGCAGCTGCTTAATTTCATGGTGCAGTTCCTGAAGCTGTTTTGCGCCGGCCAGCTCTGCGTCTTTGCTTTCAGCGTCCTGGCCAATGAAGAAAGTTGCCAGTGTAGCCGTTACATACCCAAACACAGCGAAGCCATACAAGGCAAGCAGCAGGCACAGTACCCTGCCCTCAGGCGTAACCGGGAAGTAATCGCTGCCGATGGAGATGAGCAGCATAGCCGTCCACCAGAGAGCTTCGCCGTAAGTCTTTAACCCATGCTCCTGCTCAAAGGCATACATGCCTGCGGCACCGGCTACTGTTACCACTACGGTTAAGGCCACAACATACCCGAACGCGCGGCGCTGCATGGTCTTGCCCAGGCTGCGCATGCCCCGGTTAATGGAGCCCACCACCTTTACCAGCCTCAACCCTCTTACTGCCCTCACAGACCTGACCACCCGAAACACCCTGGTAATTCTGAAAACCCGCAGCGCAGGCACGATCAGGGAGATGGTGGTAAGGATGTTGCTCCGAAGAAAGTTGAGCTTATGCGGCGCAAGTATAAACTTAACTGCGAAGTCAAGTATAAAAATTGCCCAGATAACCAGGCTTAAAAGCTGCAGGTAATAGTTAAGCCCCCAGATAAACTCGATTACAAGCAGCACCAGCCAAATAAAGCCCAGCACTACCAGAGGCGTCTCGAGGGCATCCTGTAACCGGTTAAGCAGCTCGTACCGCTCCCTGTTCAGGAGGCGCTTTTCTGCATTCTTTCTTAAGTTACTTTTTCCCATTGGCGCTTGTTTCCACCTGGCATAGCCTGCTGTTGCTATACTTTACTGCATAGGGTACGGATGCAGCGCCTGTTCGTTTAAAAGCAAAGAAGCCTCATCTTTAGTCCAGTTTGGCTACCTGAACGTTTTTCCAGATACCCATGATGTGGTCATTTCTCCCAACAAGTAGATCAATCTGTTTGCGCATGCGGCGGTTCATGATATCTCGTACAACGTACACGCCATCCAGTTCATCAGAAATGCCGGTAACCCAGAGAGAGTCTCCGAAGCTGAGGCTTCCGCCCCATTTGCTGTGCAGGTCTCGGGATACGGCAATCCAGCGGTGTTTTTTAGGATTGCGCTTGCTGATACGTGAGCCGTCTGCAGTGATATAAGGGGTTGTGTCAGTCTGGCCCGGCTCGGGATGGTAAATAGAAGCTTTAACTGTTATGGTGGCAGGGGGAGCAGGTAATTCTAAGTCTGTTTGGCTTGTTTCTTCAGGAGGCCAGCCTAGCTCTTTTTCTTCGATTTTCGGATTGTGGGAATCAGCAGTAAAAAAGGAAAATTCTTCAGCCATTGCTACTGTCATGGAGAGCATGGCAGCGAGTAATTTGATCCTAAACATAAGCAGTCCATTTCGTGAAACATCGATTTAGGTAATAACAACAGGCTTAAACGGTGCCTTCACAGAATGGTTTTCGAAAGTATATAATTTAGCTATATTCGCATAAATTTAATTTAAATTATGTTTTATATAATTATACTAATTAATAGTTTGCTTACTTACTGATGCTCAGTCAACCAGTGCAATTTTAAACTTCTATATAGGTATACCCTGCTGTATATTTACCGAAACTGAGCAATTACCTAAAAAACTGATGCCTGAGAAAGAAATATGTTTTCTTAAAGAATTGACACAAAGGACTATAAACAACAACAGCCGGCTAATTATAGCCGGCTATTGTTGTTTAATTAAATTTATTAGCGTTTTGTCTGTGGGGCGTTCATAATTTCCTGGATAGCCCTCTCCAACTGCGGGTCTTTATTCTCGAGTCTGTCCTTGAACGTAGTCTTCAGGTAGATGTCTGGTTGCACGCCTTCTCGCTCTATGTTTTTGCCGTCCAACGTATAGCAACCCCAGGCCGGAAGCCTGTAAAAAGACCCGTCTACTAATCCTTTACCCGATGTAAAAATAATCCAACGGTAAGTATCGGTGCCGATGATCTTGCCCAGCCCCAGCTCTTTAAAGCCAGTGGCTGTCATTTCACCGTCGCTCAGGGTTTGCTCGTTCATGAGAAGCACCATTTGGCCGGCAGCCGGAGTAAAGTTAGGCTGGTTGGTTAAAGCGCCGCCACGGTATTTCCACTGCAAGTATGGTTTCTGCGCCAGGAAGCGCAGCACATCGTTGTGCACGTTACCACCGGTGTTGTAGCGCAGGTCAAGTATAAGTCCGTTGCGCTGGTAGCCTTCAGTGGTCATCTCAATCAGGAACTGCTCCAGGGCCTGCGTGCTCATGTTCTTCATGTGCACATAAGCTATCTTGTTTCCAGAGGCATCGTCTACATACTTCTGGTTAGTTGCCACCCATTCGTCGTACAGGTTTTCGCGCTGGCTGCCATAGCTTTGCGGGTGCACTTTTACTGTAAACTCTTTACCACTGCGAGCAAAAGTAAGCTCTGTTTCTTCCTGCAGCGATGGCTTCATAAAGTAAAACTCACGGTTCTGCTTCTGGTCTACCGGCTGTCCATCAACTTTTACCAGCACATCGCCCGGCTGTACATCTTTGCCTTTCACATCCAGCGCACTTTTCTGCACCACCGCCTTTACCTGGTAGGGCTTATCATCTTCAAACAGTAAGCCGGTAGCCAATGAGCGGGTTTTATAGTATGGCTGCTCCTCGGTGCCGTTGGAGGTAAAGCCCATGTGCGAGGAGTTCAGCTCACCCAACATGTCGTTCAGCAAGGTACGCAGGTCAGCGCGGTTCGAAACGTATGGCAACAGTTTGGCATAAGTCTCTTTCTTCTTCGTCCAGTCAATGCCATGGAAGGCGTCGTCGTAGAAGTTCTCCTCCACGCCTGCCCACATCTCATAGAACATCTGGTTAAACTCATCCTTCAGGTTTTTGCGGAAAGTATGGTTCACCTCAATCTTCTCCACTTTGTTGCCATCCAGGTTAAAGGTATGGACGTTGCCTTTCAGCAGCAGGTAATGTGTGTTATCAGCCGTAACCAGGCTAATAGAGCCTGCATCTGCCCCGGCTACTTTTTCTGTCTTTGGCTCCTCAAAAGGGCTGGTGGTATGCTTCCAGATGTTGGCCTTGCCGTCGCCGTGGTTGGAAGTAAAAAGCACCGTAGTTTTATCATCTTTCTGAAGCACCTTCGGGTTACCCTGGAACCCAAAGCCCTCAGCTACACGCTCCCAACGGTTTTGCAGATCTGTCAGGTCGAGGGTAATTAGTTGCTTAGCCGGAGCCGGCTTAACCTCTTTCTCTGTCTTCTTGCCTTTTTTAGATTTATCATCTTTTGCTTCGGCAGCTGCTACAGGGGCTTCTTTAAATAACTCGTTATACTTGTCTGAACGGTACGGTTTCTCAAGCTTGTTCAGCGCGATACGGTACAGGTCCGGGTCCTTCATGCCATAAGGGTAGCTTGGGTTGGTACGGTCAGAGGCGAAATAAATGTAGTTTCCGTCCGGCGACCAGTAAGGCGCTGTTTCAGTTACTCCGGAATTGGTCAGGTTAAAGGTTTTGCTGTTGGCCAGCTGGTGTATGAAAATGTCTTCCTCAAAATTGCGGTAAGCTGTAAACAGCACATACTGCCCGTCTGGCGAGAAGCTAGGATCGGAGTTATATAACGCCCATATCTCGTCCTCTACCAGCGTTTTGGTCTTCAGCGTTTTCAGGTCGATGTGCTTCAGGTGCTTGCTGCCGCTATAGTACACGCCCTGGCTCTTGTCTTTGCTGAACACAACATTGCGGTTATTCTGTAGTTCGTTTGTCAGCTGCACCTCCTTAGAACTGCCATCTGCAGCAATCACAAATAGGTTAAAGTAACCGTTGTTGGTCTGAGTGTATACCAGGCGCTTGTTATCGGCCATCCACATTACCTCCCCTACTCTTTCAGAGGCACGAGTTGGTATCTCACGCACAAATTTGCCTTTTACATCCGACACAAACAGTTTTCCCCTCGACACAAAGGCCATTTTCTTGTTATCTGGCGACACATCAAAATTGGTGATGTTGCCAGCAACTGTGTAATCTTTCTCTTTTTCGAGGGTGCTGTTCTGTAGAGCGGTTATCTGTACTTTGTTTGATTTGCCAGTAGCTTTGTCGTACACGTAAACCTGGTAATCCTTCTCAAAAACTACTTTCTCGCCGTTGGCACTTACCGATGGCGTTTTAATTGACGTTTCGAAGCTGGTGAGCTGGGTCTTCTTTCCGTCTTTAAAAGTATAAAGGTTATACTCTCCATTGGCCTCATCCGAAGCAAAGTATAAACTACCCTGCTTGTCTATACTTACCCACAGGTCTTTACCATCGTAATCGGTATAGCGCTTATACTCTTTGGTTTTGTTGTTGTAAGACTGCACATCAGGGTTATAGGCGCCTTTGTAGCCTTTTCGATGCGTAAAGTTCTTGCTCTCCCAGCTTTCATCGAAGAAGATCTCGCCGCTACTTGGGTGCTCTGCCACGTTGTGCACAGTATGGAAGTAATGCTGAAACATGCGTTGTGGCGTGCCTCCACTCAAATCTATCTTATAGGCAGAATAGCGGTTATAGCGGTCTGATGTGAAATAGATAGTCTTAGAGTCCCAGCTCCAGGAATCTACTTCGTCTGAGGACTCATGAAAAGTCAGCTGCTTTATTTCCCCTCCTCCAATAGGCATCACGAACACATCCTGGTTGCCATACTGCGAAGAGGTAAAGGCTATCCATTTGCCATCCGGAGAAATGCGTGGGCGGGTTTCGTTGCCGGCCATACCTGTAAGGCGCATGGCATTGCCCCCGTTGCTGGATACCTGCCAAAGGTCGCCTTCGTAGCTAAAAACAATGTTTTTTGCATCGGGGCTTATACTTGGGTTGGTGGCAAAGTATACTTCCTGCTGCTGGGCTAAGGCTACGGTGCTGCCAAAGCCTAGTAAAAGCGAGAGTAGGTATTTTCTGTTCATAAGTAGGTTTGCGTTTATCCTAGTAAATAAAGCAATCCTACAGTAAAATACAACTCGGCCCGTGCTTACTTTTTAAAGTATTTGTCGTAGATGATGTACCCGATAAAAGCAGCTATACTTACAGCAGATACCCATATTAAACCGGTTTTGAGGCGCTCGTTATTCTCACCTAACCAAGCCAGCAAAATAGCCAGCGGCACAATGCCGGCCAGGGTAGCGCCTATAAACCGGAAATAACTCATTTTTGCCAGTCCTGCCACAAAGCTAATAGCGTCGTTAGAGAGAAAAGGAGAAATACGTGCAATAACAACTGCCCACAGACCATAATGACCTACAAACTCCATAACCTTGCGCTCAGTTTTATGGCCTATCAGTTTGCTTACGCCAGCCTGCCCTACCCAACGCCCAATAACATAGCCAAGCGTAGAGGCTACTGCCACGGCTGTCACAGCAATTAAAGTACCCCAAAAAGACCCATAAGCAATTATTGCAACCAGCATCAGTGCCACAACATTTATAACTAGCAGAAACATTTGCGCAATCATGGCAAGTATAATAAAGAAAGGTCCCCAAGCCCCAAACTGACTTACCCAATCCGATATGCGCTGCTTATCGCCGCTGGTAAGTATGGTCCAGGCATTATCTACCTCTTTCTGAAAACCGGGAAACAGAAAATAGGCAGCCACTAGCCCACCTATAAGTATAAGTGTGATATAAAGGGGCCACTTGCTTTCTTTCTGCGAGCCAGTTTCATCTTTCAGCGTCTGGTCGTAGCTATGTTTGCGGGTAACGTTTTCTTCTACTCTATCTGTTTCTCTACCTTTCATGCGTTGCTCTTTCTGTTCGCCTTCTAATAGACGAAACAAGAGCAGCATTGGTTGGAGCCATAGCATTTCCGGTAGTGGTATTTAAAGTATAAAAGTGGCTTTTATCTTTTTCCGGCTCCAGTACCTTATAATTGATGTGCATGTGTCTATAGTTCGCCCCCATAGTGTTGCTTACATGGCGTTGCACCACGTTTGGTTCTATGTAGGTGGGCGCAGGCTTTTTGCCCATCGCGCCCTCGCCATACACCAGCGCAGCCACCAGGCCAGCTACGAAGCCTGCAATATGCCCCTCCCACGATATGCGTTCTTCTGTGGGCAGTAAACCGTAAAACAAGCCGCTGTACAGGAAAAGAATCGCCATAGATACCGCCATGGCGCTACGGTTGTGCCTCAGGAAGCCATTGAACAGCAGAAAACCAGCCAGGCCATACACCACTCCGCTGGCCCCGATATGAAAAGAAGGTCTGCCAATTAACCATGTCAGGATGCCACTGAGAACGTACACCAGCACAATTACCCGAACTGCCACTTTGCGGTGCAGAAAAAGTATAAATCCTGATAGCAGCACCAGCGGAAATGAGTTAGAGAGCAGGTGAAGCAGGTCGCCGTGTATAAGCGGACTGGTTACAATACCAATCAACCCGAAGAAACTGCGCGGCTTTATTCCCAGCCACCCAAGATCGGCACCAGTAAGGTAGCTTAATAAACTAATAAGGCACAACAGCGCCACAAACAGCATGCCCGGCAAAAAGCTGTAAGCAAAGTGCGCGTTACTATTATTGTCAGCTATGTAGTGGTCTCTGCCTGCCAGGGTATGTTCCATTTGATTATGCACTTGTGGTGGTGTAGTTACGCCAACTACAATATAGCCTAAAAGTATAGACGGCGCTTTAAAAATTTAGCTTATTAAGCCCTGATTCTCGTATTGTATACTTACAGCAACTAAAACCTGCCCACTAGAAAATCAGTAAGTATCTTACTTATACCATAAAAGCTGCTCAGGCAGTTTTTTATAAGATTATGTTCTATTTACATCACATACCTGCCCCTGCGGTGCTACGATGGGTTGGGCACATGGTTCTAGCCGTGCTGCTTTTACTCCTATTATCTTGTGAGGGTGCAGACACGCAACAGAAATCTATTGGTGAACCTACTGCCGATTATGTGCCAGAACGAACACCATACGTGAGAGCAGCATCGTTGGTAGAGGCGCTCGAGGAAAAAGACAGTTTCTGGGTTGACTCTGTATTTAACGCACTAACACCAGACGAACGCATTGCCCAACTCATCATTATAGAGGCCTTTTCTGATAAAGGTGCAAAGTATGAGGCGGATGTAATGCGGTTAATCAAACAATATAAAGTCGGCGGACTAATCTACTTTCAAGGTGGGCCAATGCAGCAGGCCAAGCTCACAAACAAATACCAGGCTGCCTCCAAAGTGCCGCTCTTTATTTCTATGGATGCCGAGACCGGTGTGGGCATGCGCCTCGATAGTACAGTGCACTACCCCTTCCAGCAGATGCTGGGCGCTGTGGCTGACAACGGACTGATCTATAGTATGGGAGCCCAGGTGGCGGAAGAGTTTAAGCGCCTGGGTATGCACATCAACTTCTCACCTGTTGCCGATATCAACAATAACCCCAAGAACCCGATCATCAGCTACAGGGCCTTCGGCGAAGATAAGCTGGATGTTACCGCCAAAAGCCTGGCTTTTATGCGGGGCATGCAAGATAACGGCATTATTGCTGTAGCCAAGCACTTTCCCGGCCACGGCGACACCGATGTAGACTCTCACCACGACCTGCCTATTATTCCCTTCTCCAGGGAGCGCCTCGACTCTGTAGAGCTTTACCCGTTCCAGGAGCTGATCAAGCATGGCGTAGGCGGTATTATGGTGGCCCACATGCATATACCTCAGCTGGATGCTACACAAAACCTGCCTTCAACGCTTTCGCCTCCTATTGTAAAAGGCTTGCTTAAAAACGACCTGGAGTTTAAGGGGCTTGTGTTTACAGATGCCATGGTAATGAAAGGAGTTACCAAATACTTTGAGACCGGTGAGGCTGAAGCCAAAGCCCTTATTGCAGGCAACGACATATTGGAACGTTTGGCCAATGTACCCAAGGCTATTAAAGCGATAAAGCAAGCAGTAGCAAACGGTGAACTGAGCCAGCAGGAACTTGACCGGAAGTGTAAGCGGGTGCTGAAAGCTAAGCAATGGCTCGGCCTGGACAAGTATAAACCAATTGACCTGAACAACCTGTACGAAGACCTTAACCCGAGCGTAGCCGACAGTACAAACCGTGCCTTAGCGGAGGCTGCCATAACCTTGCTTAAAAATGAAAAGAGAGCGTTGCCGCTGCGCCTTAAAAGGAGAGCTAAAGTTGCCACAGTGGGTTTTGGACTCAAAAACCCAAGCGCTTACCAAAGGTTGATACAAGAAGAGATCAATACCACAGATTTTGTTATTTCGCGCAAAGCAAACAAAAAAGAAGCCGCAGCACTTTCTAAAAAGCTCGAAAAGTATGATATCGTGATCGTAGCCTTGTACGGACCTAGCATCAGGCCGAGCAGTAAACTGGGGTATTCCAAACAGGCAACCGCGCTGGTAACAAAACTGGCTAAATCTAACAAAGCAATTATCACACTGTTTGATAACGCCTATACCCTTGACCAGTTTCCGGGAATCGAGAAAAGCCGTGCACTGGTTATGGCTTACCAACCGCACTACCACGCCCAGGAAGCTGCTGCTAAGTTGTTGTTTGGCAGAATACCCGCACGTGGTAAATTGCCTGTAACGGTAAACGGCCACTTTGCCTACGGCGACGGGATCAGCAAAGGAGTGCCACTCATCGCTGCACCTTAAGCAAAGTATCTTACCAGACTTGTTTCCGTAAGAAGAGCAGAATAAACAAACATGTTCCGAAAGTATAAAACTATGAACACCATAAAGCATTTAGCAACTTATATCAGCTCGCTCTGCCTAATTTGCCTCCTTTACAGTTGTGAAGGGCGCCGCGATATAGAAGACACAGAGGTTGTAACCGTAGACACTGCCGAAGAAGACACAGCCATGGTGGTAAAGTCTGGCAAAACAGCCGAAGAGCAGCTGGAGGAGTTCAGAGGCTGGCTGAACAAGCAATCGGAGAAGGGTGACACCGCCATCCGTAGGAACTGGCCTAAAGTAAGAGAAGAACTTCGCCAGCGCAACGCGCAGCTGGAACAGAACTTCGACAGCCTTTCTGAAAAATCACAGGAAGAATACAAGGATTTAAGAAGCAGGTATGAACGCTGGGAGGCGCGGCAAGAGCGCCGGCAGCAGCAGCCTTTAGAAACCGCCAAACTAGAGAGGTTCCAGGACCAGTTGCTACGCGAGTACAAGGATATTAAAAGTATAAGCGCAGGCAACATCCGGGAGGCTTACCTAACCTTTATGGGCACTGTAAGAGCACAACGTCGCAACTGGTCTCAGGATGACTGGGACTATGTTGACCATGTGTATGCAAGGCTAAACGAACGCCGCGGTCAAGTGGAAGGGCAGATCTCTACAGGAGACAACATCAAGATACGAGCCCTGCAAGCTGAGTACCTGGCTTTAGAAGGTTCTGCTGATACCCAAAGCGCCGTCAGGAGCACAGATAACTAAGTACAAAGTATAAAAGCAGGCTCTAACCTGCTTTTATACTTTGTAAGCTTGTTTGTTTCGCAAGAGTCGCAGCCCAGTGCCCTCAATATAAGACCTAGACTGTCATCTCTAACAGCGTGAGAGATCTATAAAGAATTCTTTTAGACTAATTCTAATAAGATTTCACGCGATGCTCGAAATGACATTCAGGTGTTGAGTTTACTCACGATCTTACCCTACAAGAAAGCATTTATACTTTCACCTGTTTCTTCAGCCTTACCCACTGCTGGGCAATAATCGTTTTGGCATCTGGCGTTTGCAGCTGGCTTAACTCACTGGCTGTAAGGTGCACCAGTTCGATGTGCTCGTTTTCGTGGTCGTTGCCGCCGCCCTGTGTGTGCTGGTTAGATACCTCTGCAAAGTATAAAACCACTTTCTCGGTAGTACCCCCCGGCGAAGAGTAAAAAGTATGCAGGTGCTCCAGTTTATCTACATGGTAGCCGGTTTCCTCTTCAATCTCGCGGGCTATACTTTGCTCAGGTGTTTCTCCTTTATCAATCATACCGGCCACTACCTCTATCAATTCCTCCTCAGGGCCAACCCTGAACTGCTTTGCCAGGATGTATTCCTGCTTTTGGGTGTCGTAAATAAGTGCAGCTACAGCATCTCCCCTGTAAAATTGTTCGCGGGTAAAGGTCTGCCCCTCCTGCTCCACTGTTAATTTATAGATCTTGAAGTAGCCATCGTAAGCCGTTTCTCTGTTTTTTATTTTCATAAGAATTCAATCTGAAGCCACGGGTTAGTATGGCTCAGGCAAAGGTATAAAGTATACGTATAGTTTTAAGATGTTTAAACTTCGTTGTTTCGAACAGCCGCCTCATCAGTGCTCTCGGTAAATTTAGAGAAAGACAGATCAGACTCACTTTCATAGCCTTTTGTTCTTTTCTTGCCTATACCGCCCTCTCCAGGTAACACGCGGTTTACTATTTCAAAAATGCTGCTCATCAGGCCCGGCGATATCCCGTGCAGCAACTCCCCGAATTTGGCTGGCAATGTGGTGGTAACTTCTGCCTCGCCATATCTCAGTGCATCCAATACCTGCTTCGCCGACTCCTCGGCGCTAATAGAAGTAAGCGGACTTGAGTCCATTATTTTAAACAAAGCATACTCTTCTTTGTGGTGCCCTTTTACAATGGCATGGCGTGGGCTGCCTGTCCGCATCAGGCCTGGGTTGGCAGTAGTAACCGTAATGTTATACTTTTTAAGCTCGGCCCGCAGCCCTTCCGACAGGCCTACCAAAGCAAATTTACTTGCACTATAGGGCACCAGGTGCGGCACACTTATCTTACCACCGATAGAGGCAATGTTGAGTATACGCCCCTCCTGCCTTGCTTTCATACTTGGCAGCACAGCCAGCGTAGTATAAAGCGGTCCCCAGAAATGGGTATTCATGGCTTCCTCAAACTCTTGCAAGGTCATTTCGGCAACCGGGCCAGCACTTATAATGCCTGCATTGTTGATCAGCACATCGATAGGTCCGTACTCATTGAGCACGTTGGTGATCATGTCATTTACCTGTTGCTCTACGGTTACGTCACATTTCTGAACCAGCACGTCGGCACCTTTTCCAGCCAGCTCCATGCGTGCGTTTTCAAGCTCCGTTTCATCGCGGGCACAAAGCACCAGTCGGGCACCCTCACTTGCCAGTTGTCGCGCCATTACCAGGCCAAACCCACGGGAGCCGCCCGTTATCAGCACAATTTTTCCGGAAAAGTCGTATGCGGTTAAGTTGCGGTAAACGCTGCGTGCCACAAGCAGGGCACCTGCTCCGGCAGCCAGCCACCAGAGTTTATTTTTATCGTTTGCTTTCATAGTAGAGCGATAGTTTGGTTAATGATATCGCTTTACCTCTACGGCTACAAACAAAAGGGAGTTAAGCTATGCTGAAAAGACAGGTTAATTGTTCTGGGCGCTTCGGCTGAAGATCTTGTTTTTAATGACCGGTGTGTACATAATCTTGATGGCTGCCACGCCATAATGATCGGTGCCTGGGTTAGCAAGCCTCGGGCCTACGTTATCAAGATAATCGGTGCTGGTAATGTGGTATATCATCTCACCGGCCACGGCAATCTCGTCGGAGAAACGGAAGCGCAGCCCCCCGCCAAACGGAATCACAGCCGCAATAGCCGGGTAGTTTCGCTCAGGGTCATAAGTTGTCTGGGAATCTTCCAGGCGATTGGCTTCTGCAGGGAAAGACGTAGCTGTATAGTATATAAAGCCACCGCCGCCCCTGATATAAGGTACAACAAAACGCTTGCGAGACGATCTATACTTTCCGGAACCGGCATAGCTATCCAACAGGTTTAGCACAAAGGTACCAGTCACTTCTATTACTTCGGTCTGGAAAGCAATGTTAAGCGGGCGTCGTGGATCTTTTTCCTCAGCACCCAACCGTACATAATCGATGCCGCCCGCCAGACTAACATAAGGGGATATCTTATACCAGGCGCCAACGCTTGCGTTAGGCCCAAAGTTGTTACAGCCAGGGCTACCGCAAATGTCGCTTTTAACGGCTGCAATGCCGCCGCCTGCTACAATTACCAGTCCGCGCTCAGGCAATTTGCTTCTACCCACCCGTTCGATAAAGCTGCTTTGCGCCTGTATGCCAAACGGCACCAACGGTAGAAGAATAATAAGTATAATGAAACAGGTAAGGCTTCTGCTCATACACTAAAAGATAGATTAGTTAAAACAACGCTATAGGGAAGCACTTTCTTGTAATATACTTTTACTAATAACTTAGCAATGATGCACTTAAACAAGAGGTAATAAAATACCAACAGCACTTGCCGCTTTTGTTTTCTCTACGATTAATCTAATAAAAAGATAACCAATAAAGCATCTTTATATACTAATATTAGAATTATCCAGTAAATAATGATTTTATACTTATTCAGGATATTGAACAAACATTAGTACAATGCTCATTTGCAATACATGAAATTGAGGTTTCCCGCTACTTTTTAGAAGATGGCAAATCCTTATCTACCACCTTCACGAAGTCGATAACAAGGGCAGCGGCCTCTGCATAAAACTCCGGATTTACATTAACAAAGTCGTCGGTTGGTTTGTGGTAATGCGGGTGGTCTTCCACACCAAAGTATATGTATGGAATTTTCCGCTTGTGAAACTGAAAATGGTCTGATTGAGTGGTCCAGTCGTTGGGGCCCTGTTCCGGTTTGTCGTGGCCGATGAGGAGTTTTGCCTTTGGCCTTGCAGCCACCTTCTGCAGAGACGGTAACAACTGCGGGTAGTGATGTGAGCCGCTGGCGTATAATTCGCCCTTGTTGTTGATGCTCAGCATATCCATGTTCACGTTCAGGATTATCTGTTCAAGGTCAACTGGCGGCTTTTCCAGAAAGGCATTAGCTCCCTGCAAGCCCAGTTCTTCCCCATCAAAAGCGGCAAATATAAGAGTGTGCTTAGGAGGGTTTTTCTTAAAGTATGCGGCAGCTGCCAACAGCGCCCCTACTCCTGAGGCGTTATCGTCGGTGCCATTGTAAATCTCGCCATTGCGCACGCCCACATGGTCGTAGTGCGCACTTACTACAATAACTTTGTCTGATTTACCCGGAATATAGCCTACAAGATTCGTAGCCTGCTCAACCGTCAATCTCTTATTTTCGATTCTAAAATGCTGCTTATAGCTGCCGTTAAATGGTTTCAGCCCGATCTCCTGAAATCGCTTCAGGATATACTGCTGCGCCATCTGGCTACCCTCTGTGCCGCTCAATCGGCCTTGCATCGAATCTGCAGCGAGCAACTCAATATCTTGTAGCAACTGCTTTTTATCGAGCGGAAGCTTTTGGGCATTCCCGAAAAGCGGAAGAGTGGCCAGGCATGCCAGCAGAAATATCTTTTTCATATGATCATTAGAAACCATGAAGATAGCACAAGCAGCAATGCCAGCCAAACTACCTTATGCTTTAGGCCAGGGCACCCAGCTTTTCTGGCGATTTGTTGTTTTCGCTTTTTTCTCAGCTTTTGCCGGCTGGCGCTCAGCGTCTTGGTCTGTGTTGTCTTTGTAGGATGGCGCCTCTACTCTTGGTACCCATCCGCTGCTGCGCATTACTGTTTCTACTGCGCTTGCTTTTACTTCTTTGTCACTGCTTAAAAACAGATCGTATCCCTTTGGCATAGTCATCTTATCTGGATTTAAAAAATTGTTCAATCTTATAACCCATCAAATGCAAGGAACGTGCCACTACGTTAGAAAGATGCAAAAGTTTCCTCTAAAATAATAATCTATAGAATATGCAACTTATAACCAGCAAAAAGGCCAGACGTTGATGCCTGGCCTTTCTTTTATTTTATGATATTGATGTACGCGGGGAGCTCTATAGGCCCTACGGATGTCTGTACTGTTGGCTTTATCTGCACCTGCACCTTGCCTTTGTCCTGGTTTAGCATGGTAGCGATGCGCAGCAGGCTGTTCAGGTTAGAGCTGCCGTTCTCCTGGATAAAAGCCAGCGGCGAACTAATAGTAATCGTATTCAAGCCGTTTCTCAGCTGTATCGCCTCATTAATTACGCCGCTCAGTGTCTTTTCATCATTCACCAGCATCTGCCATTTCAGCTGTGTAACGGTCATGGTTCTGTCTTTGTGCTCCTCCCCCAGCTCCACATTCAGGTTTAAGGTAGAAGTGGCATTTAGCTTGTTTTCCGAGAAGGCCGAGAACAGTACAGCAGCGTCGCTAAACGAGAAGTCCTCTACCCGTTTTTTCTCCAGCAGGTTAATGCCGTTTACCCTTACCTCGTCTACACTTTTAAGGGCGTATTCCGCTTCTTTAAATGCCTCAAAATCATCTTTGGTTTTGCAGGCGGTGCCGGCCAGCAAAAGCAGCAGCACCAGCAGGTAATTTCTATACTTTATAATCATTTTATTCTTTTGTCACTTTTCCAGACCCTGAAACATCCAGATTGGTGTCTGGGTTTCCTTTGTAAAATACGCGGCCACTTCCGCTAATATTGGCATCCAGTTGATCCGTGGCATGAACCTGCGCTTTTCCGGAGCCAGAGATATTAATATCTGCCCTCCTGGATCTCATATCGTAAGCATAATGCCTTCCAGAGCCGGAAATATGCACATCCTGCTCTTTGGCAGCGCCTGCAAGCTCAATCATACCTGATCCGCTGATGCGAGAAGTCAGTATTTCTGTATCTACTCTGCCTTTTATATCACCGGAGCCGGAAACTGCAACATCAAACTCTCTTGTTCTAAAGCGGTCCTGTAACTCTATGTAACCCGATCCGCTTACTTTAGCCAGGTTAAGCTCAGGCACTGTTAAGTATACTTCCACGGTTTCATGATTGCGCATACAGCGGTTAAAGCCGATTTCCCATACTTCTCCGTCAACATTTGTCTCCAACTCATCCAACACATTCTGCTGCCCCTTAACCTCCACATGCTGCCTGTCTCCCTTGCGAACAAAAACTCTTGTATTGCCTTGTACTTCTATTCCTTCTATCCTTCCCAGGTCCAGGGTGCGGCTTTCAACATCGCCTTCTCCCTCCATACAAAATCCGCCTTCATCGCAGGCGCTAAGGCTAAGGGCAGCTAAAATAACAAGAGGAGTTTTAAGGAATTTCATAGGCTTGCGGTTTAAAGTTAGCATCGATTGTACAGCAATATAGCTAAAATGCTATTGATACTAAAACAAAAGCCGCAACAGGTGTAGCTGCTGCGGCTTTTGTCTTGTTACTTTTACTTAGGCCAGGTAACCAACTTTATGGCCCTGCCTGTTTACCAGAACACCCCGTTCGGTTACATACACCGGCTGCAGCACATCACTCTCAAAGTAGTAAGGAAACTCCGGGTTATTCGTTTTAGCCAGTTTACCAATTATTTTAATGCCGTTGTCGGTTACATGCACCAGTTGCAGTTTAGTAGTTATATAAAACTCTTCTCTGGGTGCCTTCGAGAAATGGACACGCGATAGAACATAGCGGCTGTCGAGGGATGAATTTTGCGACGTGCGCTGCTCCCCCTGTATTTGCTGTAACTGGCGCTGTGTAGGTTGTGTTCTGGCTATTGCACGCTGGTCTGGCTGCGGCGATTTCGCGCTGGCGATCAGCTGCTCATTGGCACTTCTCCAGCCTTTGCTGATAGCCTCTAACCTGTAATTGCGGCCAGGATGTGTTCTTGACGTTCTTTCATCTGACAGCAGGTTAATGGCTGCCTGCGCCTCGGCCAGGCTGGCTCCCATCTTGCGCAGCACAAAACCCGAAAACTCATCCGCCTCCAGCTCATCGCCGGGGTTGCTTCCGCTCCTGGTCAATGTATGGCCGTTCAGGTGGTGGCCGATCTCATGGGCAATTATACTTACACCACCCCAGTCGGTGTGCACGGCATTGTTAATGGCATCCAGGAAGCGTTCGTTATATAATATGTAGCGCTTGCCGTTGTACACGACAGCCGCCGCGTTATCAATGTCAGCTGGCATCAGCTCGAAACGTGGCTTTAAACCAATTACGTTGATAATCTCCTGCACAATATCACGGGTACCCGCAGCGGCAGGCGCAACAGCTAAATCAGGGGCGGCAACTGTAGCTGCGGTAGCCTCGGCTCCGAGCACAGAAGCAAGTACAAGCCCCAATGCAACAGTTAATTTTTTAAAGTATATCATAGCAGGAATTCTTATTCTAAAGCCGTATCACTAAAACGTAAAAATGGCGGCTGATGGTATAAAAGCAACTTCTTTGCCAAAAACCACTGCTGTGCATACTTTCAGGATAAACATTTTACCATCTCTTCGATCAGCCATACTTTAGTTGTGTGTGTGAGGTTAATTCAGCGGCTTTATTAATTTTAGAGCTTCAACGATTGGCACCATGCTTATACTTTTTGTTCTGCTGTACCTGTTACTTACTGTTGCTGTGGGCTATTGGGCATCCAGGCGGGTAAAAAACACGATTGATTTTCTGCTGGCTGGCCGCAGCCTCCCTTTTTATATGTCTACAGCTGTGGTATTTGCCACCTGGTTCGGGTCCGAGACTTTGTTGGGAGCCTCATCGGAGTTTGCGCAGCACGGTTTGCTGGGAGTTATAGAAGATCCTTTTGGTGCTGCCCTGTGCCTGGTACTGGTAGGTATCTTCTTTGCCAGGCGCCTGTACAACATGAACCTGCTCACCATTGGCGACTACTACCGCATCCGCTATAACAAAGTTACAGAGTTGATCGCGGCCTTTTTTATGGTTATCTCCTACTTTGGCTGGATCGCTGCCCAGATGGTGGCCGTAGGCATTGTTCTGAACCAGGTGCTGGGCATCTCTACCCAAACAGGTATTGTTTGCGGCAGCCTGCTGGTGGTAGCTTATACTTACATGGGGGGCATGTGGTCGGTATCGGTAACAGACTTTATACAGACAACCATGATCATCGGTGGCCTGCTGTTCATTGTATACGAGATAATGCAGAAGGTACCGCTTACTGTAGTTACAGCCGATCTGCCAGACAACTTTTTTGCGTTTACACCCCGGGAGCGCAGCACCACCTCCTGGCTCAACTACTTTGCACTCTGGATCACGATTGGCCTGGGCTCTATTCCACAGCAGGATGTTTTCCAACGGGTAATGTCTGCACGATCGGCTGGTGTAGCTGTGGCTTCTTCTATTGGGGCAGGCGTTCTATACTTAACAATTGCCTTTATACCCTTACTGTTGGCGCTCTATGCCAAATACCTGCACCCTGAGTTACAGGCAGCTGATGCCCAGTTGTTGGTACCGGGGCTTATACTTCGTTCTGATTCATTTGCCATCAAAGCGCTTTTCTTTGGAGCTCTGATCTCAGCTATCATCAGCACGGCCAGCGGAGGAATTCTGGCACCGGCCTCAATCCTAAGCGAAAACTTGATCAAGCCGCTGTTAAGGTTTACCGATGATAAGAAAATGTTGCGCATGTCGCGCCTGAGCGTTTTAATTGTTGCCGGCATCTCCCTAAGTATGGCCATGATGCGGCAGAACATCTATGAGTTGGTCAGCGAATCATCTGCCCTGAGCCTGGTTAGCCTTTTTGTTCCGCTTGTGGCAGGCATGTTCTGGAAAAAAGCAAATGCCGCCGCTGCCATTGTGTCTATGCTTATGGGCATGGGTGTATGGTTGTTCGCACTTTACCTTCAAACGGAGATAAACCCTATGCTCTATGGTTTGGCAGGAAGTATAGTCGGGCTGTTAGCAGGTTATGTTGCCGGTAACAAGAAGTGTAGCGGTAAATTTTTGGAGGTAAGGCAACACCTTATTAAAGTATAGCTCCTCTCACTGCACCTCCCAAAATGCAAAAATTCAAAAACTTTTTACTATATTTAACATATACAATAAAAGAAGCGATCTAAAACGCCAACCCAATCAGCATGCCTGATCGACCGGAAGAGCAAATAGCGATACTTGAATCACATCAACTAAGTATATTTAAAGAGCCTGCCTTACCACTAGCTGTTCTTGAGTTTAACGGGTACGTCACATCCGATTTGTACAGAAAAGCGGTTTCGGCATTGCTGCATCAATCGGAAAAAGAAATGATCGGGTACTGGCTTATCAATTGCAGCAATGGCTGCTCCATTAGCACAGATGACCAGGAGTGGACGATTAATGAAGTAGTACCAAAGATTGCACAAGAGCTAACGTTACAACAGATTGCCATACTGGAACCGCAAAGCATCTTCACCAGGATCAACTTAATAAACCTGTTCGATAAACTGAGCAGGATATCCCCGATCGAAATCCAGTTTTTTGAAAAAGAGACCAATGCACGCAACTGGCTTAAAGAAGGCACCCACCTGGACTTTTAACACAGGCTGGTATTAAGAATCAGAAACAGTGATATACTCCGGCACCTCAATCGCACCGATGGGCGTCTGAACAGTTGGCTTTATCTGCAGCGTCAGGTTCTGGCGGAGGTCCTTTTTCTGGCTAAGCAACGTCATTAATTTGGAAAGCCCTTCGTAGTTCCGCATCCCTTCTTTTTCTGTCATCTGCACCACCGTACTGATCGGAAGCTCGTTCAAGCCGTTCTGTAACTCCAGTGGCTCATCGATCTGACCGGCTAGTGTGGCCTCGCCGTCAACTAGCAACTGCCACTTCAATTTAGTTATGGTCATCTCACGTGCAACTTCCGGCTCCAGCATTTGCACCTGCAAATAGAGGGTAGTGGAAGCCTGCAACGTGTTATCGGTAATAGACGCTAAAATACTGTCACCTTCGCGGGTAGTGAAATCAGAGGGATTACGCTTTTGCATTACGTCAATTCCGTTCAGCTTAAGGTCCTGCATCTCCTGCAAATTATACTTTGCTTCCGTAAAAGCTTTTAGATCGCTGGCCTGTTTACAGCCAAAAGAGAACAGCAGCGTCAAAAGCAGCAGTATAGCTATGTTCTTTTGCATCATCGTGTTTTAATCTTTAACGCAAAGTATGTAGCAAAATGTACACCAAAGTATACATGCTGCACAGCTAAATAACACTGAATAAACTTACTATAGGTTAAATGCGCAGCTAGAGCCTGGCAGCAAAAGAAAAAGCGGCGAACTGCCTCAGCAGTCGCCGCTTTCAACTTCAACTAAACTTACTAAACTCTTTTGTTTGCTCACAAATACACCGTTTCAGGTGCATTGCTTTTCCAATATACTAAATCATTGTGGTAAAAGCCATAACAATAGCTACCAATGCCAAAATAAATAAGCGGGTTTTCATACTAAATCATTTATATAGCAAATATATAATATTAATTATAACTCAAACATATCCCCTGCTAATTTTTTATTAGAATAATAATTTTATCCTCAGAAGTACTGCCTCAAATACGTAAAATCAGCCTCCTTCCTACCAAGTGCTAAGCCACAAAAAAGGCGCCTTGACTCTAAAAGAATCAGGGCGCCTTCTACTGTAGTGTGTAAATATGGCTGTTATTTGAACATACCTTTCAGTTTAGCAAGCTTTGCCTGGAAGTCATCCATTGGCTCTTCTTCGCGCTTGTTGCCACCTTTGCTGCGGTTACCGCCCCCAGCCGGCTTGGCTGCCGCAGGGTCCACTTTCATACTTAGCGAGATACGCTTACGGCTCTCTTCCACTTCCAGCACCGTTACCTCTACCTTCTGCCCTACCTTCACAATATCATGCGGGTTACTTACAAAGCGATCGGACAGGTGGCTTACGTGTACAAGACCATCCTGGTGCACGCCGATATCTACAAAGGCACCGAAAGCTGCTACATTTGTCACGATACCTGGCAGCTTCATGCCTGCGCGCAGGTCTTTTATCTCATTTACGCCTTCTGTAAAGCTGAACGCCTCAAAGCTCTCACGCGGGTCGCGGCCAGGTTTGGCCAATTCACTAACAATATCCTGCAGCGTTGGTAAGCCAACAGTCTCAGTCACGTAACTTTTCAGGTTGATCTTTTTGCGCAATTCATCGTTCTTGATCAGGTCTCCCACGGTCACACCCAGGTCTTTCGCCATCTGCTCCACGATCGGGTAGCTTTCCGGGTGCACGGCAGAGGCATCCAACGGGTTCTTTGCATCACGGATTCTTAAGAAACCAGCCGCCTGCTCAAAAGCCTTATCGCCTAAGCGAGGTACTTTCTTCAGTTCGGTACGCGTACGGAAAGGTCCGTTCTGGTTACGGTACTCTACAATATTTTGCGCCAAAGCAGGTCCTAAACCGGAAACATAGGTCAATAACTGCTTACTAGCGGTGTTCACTTCCACTCCCACAGCATTCACGCAGCTCATTACCACATCATCCAGCGAGTGCTTTAAGGCAGACTGGTCTACATCGTGCTGGTACTGGCCAACACCTATACTTTTCGGGTCTATCTTTACCAGTTCTGCCAGCGGGTCCATCAGGCGGCGTCCAATAGAAACAGCGCCGCGCACCGTCACGTCCTGGTCCGGAAACTCCTCACGGGCAACATCAGATGCTGAATAGATGGAAGCACCGCTTTCGTTTACCATCACCACCATCACCGAAGCTGGAAGTTTCAGGCTCTTTACAAAGGCTTCTGTTTCACGGCTAGCCGTACCGTTACCAATGGCAATGGCCTCTACCTCGAAACGGGTAACCATGTAGCGTACCGCCTGTGCTGCCTCCTGCTCTTTGTGCTGACCAGTATGTGGGTAAATAGTTTCGTTGTGCAGCAGCTTGCCTTGTTTATCCAGCACCACCGATTTTACACCTGTTCTGAATCCTGGGTCCAGGGCCAAAACTGTTTTCTGGCCAAGTGGCGACGAAAGCAGCAACTGGCGTAGGTTATCAGCAAACACTCGGATAGCTTCTTCATCAGCGCGTTTCTTAGAGCTCAGGCGTACCTCAGTTTCCATGCTTAGCTTTAGTAGGCGTTTGTAGCAATCTTTGGCAGCCAACTTTACCTGCTCCGAAGCAGCGTTGTTGCCCTGCACAAACATGTTCTCCAGCTTCGCCAGCGCAGCTTCCTCGTCAGGCTGTGCCGTTAGCATCAGTACCATTTCGGTTTCGCCGCGGCGCATGGCAAGTATACGGTGCGATGGCGCTTTCTCGATTGGCTCCTCCCAGTCAAAATAATCCTTGAACTTCTGGCCTTCCTCTTCTTTGCCCATCATCACGCGGCTCTTGAACACGCCTTGCTTCTCAAATATCTGGCGCATGGCAGCACGTGCCTCAGCATTTTCGTTCATCCACTCCGCCATAATATCGCGGGCACCAGCAAGGGCTTCAGCAGTGTCTTTTACCTCTTTTTCTTCAGAGATATAATTGGCAGCTTCGGCCTCAACATCAAAGTTTTCCTGGGCAAAAATACACTCTGCCAGTGGCTCCAGCCCTTTTTCGCGGGCAATAGTAGCTTTGGTGCGACGCTTAGGCTTGTAAGGCAGGTAAATATCCTCCAGCACGGCCATGGTTTCGGCAGCCATGATCTGCGCCTCCAACTCCGGCGTCAGCTTCTCCTGGTCACGGATGGACTTAAGTATACTTTCGCGACGTTTGTCCAGCTCACGCAACTGCTCAATTCTGTCGCGGATAGCCGCAATCTGTACTTCGTCCAGGGAGCCGGTAGCCTCTTTTCGGTAACGGGAAATGAAAGGCACTGTAGCCCCTTCATCCAGCAACGTAACGGTAGCCTCGATCTGTTTAATGGTAACAGATAGCTCCGAAGCAATTTTTAAAAGGTGTTCTAAATTAAGTTCCATATATTGATGTAAGACAATAGTCAGGTGTTAAACCAGAGGTAAGTTGGCAGGGGTAAAATATGATATAGTATAAGTCTCAGCAGTTTCCTTCGCCTCTGTGTACATGTGTTGTAAGTATGATTTTGAAATACCTGAACGTCAAATTTAAGGTATATTGCCCTAATCTGAAACAAGATTCACGTATTATCCGCCACCATGCTTTTTGCATCTGTTTCCTTAACTTGGTAAGGTTGAGAAAGTATACTTTCCATATTCGTCTACTGTGGCCACTGCTTGCCCTGCTGTTGCTCTGCCAGAGTTGCGTGGTGCAAGAGCTGGATAATACACCTTACACCCAAACCGACTATTATCATAAAACGGTGGCCAACTTAAATGCCTTACCTGCTGCTAATCAGCTTGGTGATACTTTAAAAGCAGGTTGGGCTAAGGTAAACATCACTCCCCCTGTTGGTACTCCGCTGGCTGGTTACGGAAAAAGGTGTGGCATGAAATATACTACTGTGCACGACTCGGTGTGGGTACGAACTTTTGCGTTTGACAATGGCAGCAGCCAAGCCTATTTTGTTTCGTTGGATATGCTGATTGCACCCATGAGTGTTGCCGAAGTACTGGAGCAGGAATATAAGAAAGCTGGTATCAAGCCGGAGCAGGTATACTTAGCGGCTACTCATACGCACAGCAGTTTTGGAGGCTGGGGCAAAAAGCTGGCAGGCAGAATCATGGCTGGCAAGTATAAACAACAGGTAGTCAGGCAAACAGCCAGGTATATCATCCAAAGTATAAAAATGGCTCAGGCAGATCTGCAGATCGCAAAAGTTGGCTTTGGTACAGCAAACGGAGCAGCCTTTGTCATGAACCGCCTGACCAATTCAGAGACAAACAGAGACACCACCATCCGTTTCCTGAAGTTTGAAAAGAGAACCGGGGAGCAGGCCATACTTTGCACCTTCTCGGCACATCCTACTATACTTCCATCCATGGAACCCATACTTTCCGGCGACTATCCCAATGTGCTGGTGCACCAGTTAGAGCAGGAGGTCGATTTTGCAGCATTTTCGGCGGGTGCAGTAGGCAGCCACTCCAGCGTGTACTCCCACGGCGACAGCTTTGAGAGCACTGAAGCGGTTGGTAAAGGATTAGCCGCTGCTATACTTTCTGCTGCAGCTAAAACAGAAACAGCCTATACTTTTAAGCTACAGCATAACCGCATTCCCTTATACTTGCCGGAGCCGCACTGGCGCCTTGGGGAGCATAAACGATTTGCCCCCGGTTTGTTTTATACTTTCTTTGGCAGATATGATGCTTATATTAATCGACTGCAGCTTGGCAATACTGTTTTACTGGGCGTACCGGCAGACTATTCTGGTGAGTTTATGCCTAAGCTACAAGCTAAAGCAGCTCAGGAAAATAAGGCAGTAGTAGTAACTGGTTTTAATGGCAGCTACCTTGGTTACATCATTCCAGACGAGCATTACAGCTTAAAGAAGTATGAAGCACGTGCCATGAACTTTTACGGACCTACTGCAGGCAGCTACTTAACACATCTCCTCCTTATTTTGCTATCTAAATAAGATTCTTTAAAAGCTGCTATGTTAGCTATTCTGGTTTTCAGATATTTTTTTCAATCTGAAAAGTATAATTTTCAGTGCAATTATTTATTGAACCGGCATATCTGATAGTAGCTGATGATATTTTACCTTTAGTTAAATACTGTATAAATATAGTTATAAATTTTACTTGCCCTTAATTTTGCACATCCTCCCAAAAAAGATGATATATGTCATCTTTTTAAAGCTTTTCCTGATCATTACTGATAGAAACTTCTATTCGCGTGCCTGGCTCTCTCCTCATATTTTAAAGCATTGAACAAAACTACTCTAAAGCTCAAAAACATGCTTTAAATAATCCTATAACAGTTTAACATAGGTTGTAGTCACAAAATCCAGACAGCTAAATTCATCGTAATCATGGCATTATCAACTTTAGAAAAGCCATGCGAGAAGTAACTTAGTATTACACATTTACAAGGCATCTGCCACAACCGCACGCACAAACCTCTTAGAAAACTACCATAAGACCACGCAAACCCTGGTACTAAAATCTATTATTTAACACATATGTAACACATCTAAATTTTAACTGACAGCTTATGAAAGGAAAAGCTAAGTACAATTGGCTGGCATTAGCCGCCATGTTCCTACTCCTGTCCGGAACGGCCTATGCGCAATCGGCACTCTCTACTGCGCTGCGGCACATAGAACAGACAAGAGCCGAATATAAACTGACTCCTGCAGACATTTCAGACTACGTTATAACAGATCAATACACCAGTAAACAGAACGGCATAACACACATTTACCTCCGACAGCGCCACAACGGCATTGAAGTAGCAGACGCTAACATCAACATAAACATAGACCGTGAAGGCAACATAATAAACATGGGCAACCGGTTTATTCCTAACCTTAGAGCTGCCATTAAAGGCAACGCGCCAGGCATAGCGCCAGAGCAGGCAGCAAAAGCTGCAGCAGCACACCTGAAACTGCAGGTGAAGGACCCGCTTGTAGTGAAAGAGCGTAAAAAGCCTACCGATAAGCTACCTGCTGCCGCTAAAGCAGTAGTACTAAGCGACGGTGGCATCTCCCTCTCTCCTATTCCAGCTAAACTAATTTACCAGCCCATGCCAGACGGAAGCGTTCGCCTTGCATGGGAAGTAGATATCTACCAGAAAGACGCCCAGAGCTACTGGAATATGCGGATAGACGCTGCAGATGGCAAGCTGCTAAAGAAAGAAGACCTGGTAGTGCATGATAACTGGGGTGTACCAACAGTAACAGATGCACCGGAGAATAAAACTCACTACTCCAGAAAGGCATCTGCAGCTAAAGCGAAGGCCTTTACAGCAGCAGAGAAAAAACAGCTGCAGCAGGATTTTATGACACTGGCCATTGCGCCACGAAGTGTAGCAGCCACAGCTGCCACAAACATTGCCTCCAGCGGCACTTACCGCATTTACGACGCACCATTCGAGACACCAAGCCACGGAGACAGAACACTTGTTACCGGTAAAGAAAATGCAGCTGCCTCACCACTAGGCTGGCACAACGACGGCGCTCTGACTTATACTATAACTAAAGGTAACAACGTGCATGCCTACGAAGACAGAGCCGGCGCCAACGCAGGTATCAGTCCGGATGGTGGCCTCAATTTGAACTTCGACTTCCCGCTAGACCTGGCACAGGAACCAACTACTTATGTGCAGGCAGCCACTACTAACCTGTTTTATTGGAATAACCTGATGCACGACGTATTCTTCCAATATGGCTTTGACGAAGAGAGCGGCAACTTTCAGCAGAAGAACTTTAGTGGCGTTGGCCAGGGACTGGATGGCGTAATGGCTGAAGCCCAGGACGGTGGCGGCACTAACAACGCAAACTTCCTGACGCTACAGGACGGTGTACCGGGCCGTATGCAAATGTACCTCTGGACCTCATCGCTTCCGGCTAACCTGCTGCACATTTCGGCTCCGTCTTCTGTAGCTGGTTCTTATTCTGGTGTGCAGGCTGCCTTTGGCCCAGACATTGACGAAACTGGTGTTAGTGGTAAAATAGTGCTGGCAAATCCGAATAACGGTTGCAGTGGCACTGTTGCCCTTCCTGCGGGCTCAACTCCAGTGCCATTTGCCAATCAAGCCGAAATTTCAGGAAATATAGCTTTAATAGACCGTGGAGATTGCTCTTTTATTGAGAAAGCACTCAATGCACAGGCATCCGGTGCTACAGCTGTTATTGTTGTCAACAACGTTGATGGACCTGCGGCCTCGATGGGTGGTGATGAAACAGGTGCTGCCGTGCTTATACCTGCTATCATGATCAGCAAAGCAGATGGCGACAAGTTAAAAGTTGCATTGGCAGAAGGCTTAACCGGTGCTGTACGCCGCGAAGGCGGTGTGCCTCCTCTACGCGACGGCGACCTGGACAACGGCATTATAGCACATGAGTATGGCCACGGCATCTCTACCCGCTTAACCGGCGGCCCAAGTACGCAGTGCTTATCCGGAGCAGAGCAGGGCGGCGAAGGCTGGAGTGATTTCTTTGCTTTATTCATGACAATGAAGCCTGGCGACACTGGTCCGCAGCGCCGCGGCATTGGCACTTATGTCCTTTCTGAATCAACTGACGGAGGTGGTATTCGTCCGGCACCATACAGCACCGATATGGGTGTCAATCCTTACACCTACGGCATGATATCAAACCCTGAGATCTCAGTACCACACGGTGTAGGTTTTATCTGGGCTACCATGCTGTGGGATATGACCTGGAACCTGGTTGATGAGTATGGCTACGATCCGGATATTTACAACGGCAAAGGCGGTAATAACATTGCGCTGCAGTTAGTAATCGACGGCCTGAAACTACAGCCATGCAGCCCTGGCTTTATTGATGCGCGTGATGCCATACTTGCAGCTGACAGAATTAACAACGGCGGCGCCAACCAGTGCTATATCTGGAGAGCATTTGCCAAGCGTGGTTTAGGCTACAGTGCCAAACAAGGCAGCAACAACGACTTGACCGATGGTGTGGAAGCATTTGATATGCCACCTTCATGCGCACCACAGTTCGCCATCAACTTAGCGGCTAACCCTTCGCCGGTAATCGACGGACAGCTGCTGACTTATAACATAACGGTTACGAACAACACTGCCAGCAGCATGAACGGTGTCTCTATTTCAAGCCCTGTTCCTGCCAGCACAACCTTCGTGAACGAGTCTACTACAGACGCTCCTAAAGTAACGAACGGCGTGGTTTCCTTCAAGCCAATCAAAATGGCCCAAGGTGAGACGGTTACAAAATCGTTCAAGGTAACGGTTAATAAAGGAGACGGCACCACGGTATACTTCCACGATGATATGGAGAACGGTGGCAGCAAGTGGAGCACATCCCATGGGGTGGGCCTGAGCGATTGGCAGTTGAGCACTAAAAATCCGTTCAGTGGCAAAACCTCCTGGTTTGCTGTAGACCCGGATGCCTTTAGCGACCAATACCTGAGAATTTCTACTCCGGTTACACTTGGCGAGAACGCGTTGCTACGTTTCTGGCATAGCTATGCTACAGAAGGCGGTTTCGACGGAGGCGTAGTAGAAATCAGCACGAACAACGGCCTTACCTGGACCAATCTGGGCAGCAAAATGATACAGAACGGCTACAACGGAGAGATTCCACTGGCAAATGCCTCTACCATTGTTGGCCCTGCCTTTACCGGCGGCAGCAACGGTTACATCCAAACCATAGCAGACCTAAGCAGTTACAAAGGTCAGAAAGTGTTGATCCGCTTTAGAATGGGCTCTGATGTGCTGACAGGTGCCACAGGCTGGTATGTAGACAACGTGGACATTGTGAGCAACCCGGTTACGATCACCAACACAGCTACAGTAACCTCTAAGTGGGGCGGCGACAAAACTGCTACCGTAGAAACACTGGTACTAAAGTCAAACAGCATCAGCGTTTCAGGAACTTCACTAGCTGTAGCTGCAGATATGAACAAAACTATGCTGTACCCGAACCCGGCGCAGCAGAAGGTAACACTAAAACTGGCAAAAGGTATAACCGGAGTCGTTGAGGTGAACGTGGTGAACATGCTGGGCCAGCAGGTGATGCAGAAAAAGCTGAACGCAGAAGAAGCCACCTCAGGTGCAGGCATTGCACTCGACAAGCTTCCGAATGGCATTTACTACTTCAGCATTACAGCCGGAGGCACTACTGAAACCCATAAACTAGTTATTAAGAAATAAGCCAGAGGGTTTCTTACTTGCAAAGGCCACCTTTCCGATGAGAGGTGGTCTTTGTTTTTGCAGTAAAACAGCCAGCACTATATTAGTTAGCAAGAACAGTCCAAAACTTCAATAGCACACTCTGGCTGCCCTATACAATTTTATACTTGCTTAACACCTTACATTGCAATTACATTCTTGTTTTAGTCCATAACATTCCATGCCTTTAGCCAGTTTAATATAAGTAGTAGTTGCCTTTACATTAGGTGACTTTGTGCAATTTAAACAGACACTCATGGAGTTTTTACCAAATATAATTTTGTTTACCGTGGTGGGTTTATACTTGCTGTTATTGGTCTCTATACTTGCCTTCATCTACTTCGATGCCGAACAGCGCGGAGTGAATGGCTGGCTGATTGTAGCCTTTACCTTCTTCTCCGGTACTATATTCGGGTCGTTGGCATGGCTGGTATTTAGACCAAAGCTAAAACCGCAACCTATTCCCGTCCGGAGTTAGTGTGATAATTTTCTAGTTTTAAATAGCAGCTGGCAGCATTTTGTGCTGTCAGCTGTTTTTTTGCCTATACTGTAGCTAAGTATAAAGCTGTGGCAAATAGCTTAAAGTGCTTATATTTGAAGGATTTAATACTCCTGACCATGAAGAATCTCTTTCTAAGCCTTTGCCTGCTGCTAAGTATAAAGGCGCTTGCACAGCAACCTGTTTACACCAACCTGTCGCTAGAAGGAGGCGGCATACGCGGCATTGCTTATGGGGGAGCTTTAAGTGAGCTGGATTCTTTAGGTATTTTACCGCACATAAAAAGAGTAGCGGGTACTTCGGCAGGGGCCATTCAGGCTGCTCTGCTATCGGTTGGTTATACTCCTGAGGAGATCACTTCCATCACCTTTAAAACACCAATGCAGCAGTTTAACGATGGTCGCTTTATCTTTTTTGGGGGCACCAATAGGTTGTTTAAACAGTACGGCTGGTACCGTGGCGATAAGTTTACAGAGTGGCTTGGCAAACAACTGGAGGGCAAAACAGGCAATGCAGATATAACTTTTGCAGAACTGCACGAACTGGCACTACAAAACAAGGCCAGAGACCTGTATGTAACTGGTACTAATCTGACGGACCAGTGTATGATGGTCTTTTCTTATGAAACCTTTCCAAACATGCAGGTAAAACATGCAGTTCGTGCTTCTATGTCCATTCCGTTGTACTACCGTGCGGTATTGCTGGACCAGGATGGCAATGTGGTAACAAAACCGCATAAAGGCCAGCAGTTAGATATTATAGTAGACGGAGGTATACTCGCAAATTTCCCGCTTACGTTATTCGACGATCCTAAATACCTGGACAATGCCTCACCTTCCGCTAAAAATTATGATACACATGGCGTCTTTCATAACCCACAGACACTCGGCCTCAGGCTGGACCGCGACGAACAGATTGCCTACGATGAGCAGCAGGCTGGTCTTGCCCCTTACAACATCAGCAAGTTCAGTGATTACATGGGTGCCTTTTACACGATCATAAAAGAGAGCCTGAACCGACAGAACCTCACGGCCCACGACTGGGATAGAACAGTATCAATTAGCACAGCTGGTTTTAGTCCGCGGGTTCGCAAGTTAAGCGAAGTAGAAAAAAGCACCCTGCTGGCAAGTGGCCGTAAAGGAGTGCAGGCTTTCTTAAACAGAGCCCAGGCAGCAAAGCATGAGTAAAAACAATGATGTACAGCAGGAGTCGCTTTTTATACCGGTTACAGCTAGCGATAAGCTACACCTGCGGCGCATAAGCCGGCAACACCAGGGGCCGCCAGTACTCCTGGTGCATGGCTCCATCGAAAACGGCAAAATCTTTTATACGAAATCAGGTAAAGGCTTTGCGCCCTTTCTTGCCAGGCATGGCTACGATGTTTTTGTAGCCGATTTACGTGGCAGAGGCAAGAGCACACCTTCTATTTCGCGTTTCTCTGATTTTGGCCTGAGCCATACATTACAGGAAGATTTCCCGGCTATTATCCGGAAGATAAAAGAGCTGAAAGGCGATGTACCACAGTACTGGGGAGCCCACTCTTGGGGTGGTGTATTGATGCTGGCATACCTGGCACGCCCTACTGAGCCGGTGCAGGTACAGGCAATGTCCTTCTTTGCCAGCAAAAGACGCATTAGCATCAGTAGCCTCAAAAAATTCCTGATGGTGGATGTGGTCTGGAACTGGACCTCTAAAGTGGTAATTGCCGGAATGGGATGGTTGCCTGCCCGGCACATGCGCATTGGTTCTGACAGCGAAACACGCCTTACGCACCGCCAAACCCACGAGTGGGTAGTGCAGCAAAAGTGGCTGGACTGGCACGACGGCTTTGACTACGCTGCCGCCCTGAAAAGTATAACTCTGCCTCCAACTTTATACTTAACCGGCGCCCAAGATGATGTACTGGGCCACCCCGTGGATGTACAGCACCTCATGCAGGAGACAGGCTGCCACAACTGTGAATTTAAATTACTTAGCAGGAGAAACGGCAACATGCATGACTATGGCCACATTGACATCCTCACCCACCACGATGCGCAGCGCGATCATTTTTTAACAGTGCTGGAGTGGTTTGAAAAAAATAAACAGCTTGCAACGTTTAAGCCCGAATCAGGGTCAGCAGGTTAAGATCATTATTTATATTTTAAAGAAACCACATAACCTATACTTTTACTTACCACCCTTCATGAGAACTACTTTAAAAGCAAGCCTGACGCTACTTTTAGGCGCTGCACTGTTTACCTCCTGCGAATCCTGCGAAACAGCTACGATTACACCTATTACAGAAGAAGATAAAACTTGGTTAGCTTATATCCAGCCATTGCCAGCTGATGCCAAACCAGACACAATCAGATTTGTAAATGAGAAGAATGAGGATTTTAAGTTCATCCGCACGCAGCTACACTCGACACAAATTCCAGGTGATGGCTACTCGTACGACGACAAATGCATAGAGCAAATAAACACACAGGCAAGTGCGGTTATTCAGGATATTACACGAAAAATGCCTGGCCTTGCAACGTACATTCTCAGAAAACCAAACGAACTGCAGGTAAAATTATTAGTTGAGAACCTGGGCACCTACGAAATTCAGGAGCAAAACCCCACATACCCATCTATCACTATCGACGGCGTAGTGTATGAAGATGTGTTTGAGCAAGATGTTCCCGGCAATGATACCGACAACAAAGGAAAGGTAAAGAAAATCTACTTCAACAAGGAGCACGGCTTTATCAGGGTCGAGTTTTATGGCGGTAAGCTATTGCAGCTAAAGCACTAACAAAAAAGGCGACTTAAGTATAAGTCGCCTTTTTTGTTTTTACTATCTCTTATGCGTGTTGATGTTCTTTATTAAGGTTTTCCAGTACCTCTATAGCTGTTTTTACGTGTTCTAGAGGCTTAGTCATGGAGTTAAAAACATACTGTACAACACCCTCTTTATCAATAACGTAAGTTACACGCCCAGGCAAAATACCTAATTTTTTCGGCACACCGTATAAGCTGCGCACCTGTCCGCCTTTATCACTCAAAAGTATAAAAGGCAGGTGGTGCACACGCTCAAAGCGCTTATGTGAGTCTACGCTGTCTGAGCTAATGCCAACCACTTCTGCGCCCTGCTCCTTAAAGACCTCGTACTGATCTCTGAACTCGCAAGCTTGCTTAGTACAGCCAGGGGTGCTGTCTTTCGGGTAAAAGTATAGCACCACGTTCTTCTCTCCTTTCAGATCCTTCAGCCGAAAAAAACCACCATCCTGACGAATCAATTCAAAGTCAGGTGCTTTGTCGCCAACTTTTATTGCTTCTCTACTCATAATTCAATTTCACGATTCACCAGTATCTATAACCAATCCTGCAACAAAAAGTTCGCCTGCAAGTTAGTTTTAAATTAGTTACCCCTACAAAGAAAAACACCTCTTTTAGCATCAGAAAAAGATTTTAGACATCTTTGCACACACCCTTGCACGTTACATGCCGCTTATAAACGTTATCATACCAGCCTACAACGAAGAAAAGTCCATTGCCAAAGTAGTACAGGATATCCCCAAAGATTTTGTTGCCGACGTGATCGTGGTAAACAACAACTCTACCGATGCCACTGCCGCCACAGCCGCCGCCGCTGGTGCTACCGTGCTGCACGAGCCAAGGCCGGGCTACGGAAACGCCTGCCTAAAAGGGATTGCCTTTGCCGCAGCCAAACCACAGGCAACACGACCAGACATCATCGTTTTTTTGGATGGAGATTATTCTGATTATCCTGAGGAAATAACCAAAGTGGTGCAGCCTATTCTGGAGGGGCTTGCTGATATGGTGATTGGATCGAGGGCGCTGGGCCAGCGGGAAGCAGGCGCCATGATGCCGCAACAGATATTTGGTAACTGGCTGGCCACTACCCTGCTTAGATGGTTTTACGGGGCCCGTTTTACCGACCTGGGCCCGTTCAGGGCTATAAAGCTGCAAACGCTCCTTAACCTGGACATGCGCGACTGCACCTATGGCTGGACAGTAGAAATGCAGGCCAAAGCCGCAAAGTATAAAGTTCGCTACACAGAGGTGCCCGTTACCTATCGCAAGCGCATCGGCTTCTCAAAGGTATCCGGCACGGTAAAAGGCACTGTAATGGCAGGATATAAGATTATATTAACGATATTTAAGGTACGGTTTTGAGGAATGATAACCCTGCTGTATCTGGCGGATCCACGTGCGTTCTTAACGCTCAAAGCCATCGCAAGGGCCGCAAAGTAAAGTATAAAGTAAAGGGCGCAAAGACATACATATGAACATACTAGAAGCATCGATAATAGCAGTATACGGCTTGTGCCTGGCTTTTATCTTTTGCTACAGCATGGCCCAACTGCACCTGACGATACTTTACTGGCTGAACAAGAAACGGCGAAGAAACAGCTCTCAAAGTATAAATTCCGCCTTACAAGTATGGCCAAAAGTTACAGTACAACTGCCGCTTTACAACGAACGCTATGTGGTAGAGCGTTTGATAGAGGCCGTGGCCGCGTTTGATTATCCGCACGAGCAGTTGCAGATCCAGATCCTTGACGACTCTACCGACGACACTACCTCCATTGTACAGGAAAAACTAAAGCAGTACCCTAATTTAAAAATACAGCATATCCGCAGATCCACCCGGGAAGGTTTTAAAGCAGGAGCCTTACAGTATGGTTTACAGACAGCCACTGGCGAGTTTATAGCCATTTTTGATGCAGACTTTCTACCGGCTCCGGATTTTCTGAAGCGTACCGTCGCTAGGTTTACAGAAGACAAGATCGGGGTGGTGCAAACCCGTTGGGGACACTTAAACGAAAACTACTCATTGCTTACCAAACTGCAGGCTTTTGGCTTGAACGCGCACTTTACCGTGGAGCAGGGAGGGCGCTACAGCGGCGGACATTTCATCAACTTTAATGGCACCGCCGGCGTGTGGCGCAAAGCCTGCATTCTGGATGCCGGTGGCTGGCAGGCCGACACGCTTACCGAGGACCTGGATTTGAGTTACCGGGCACAAGTAAAAGGCTGGCAGTTTATTTTTCTGGAAGAAGTAGAAGCCCCCGCCGAGTTGCCTGCCGCCATGGGTGCGGTAAAATCTCAGCAGTTCCGCTGGACCAAAGGAGCTGCCGAAACTGCCCGTAAGCATTTAGTGCGCGTACTGCAATCGCAGGTGCCGCTGCCAACTAAACTGCATGCTACGTTTCATCTGCTCAACAGCCTGGTGTTTATCTGTGTGCTTGTAACGGCGCTGCTAAGTGTGCCTATACTTTTCATTAAAGACAACAACCCGCAGCTGGCTACACTTTTTAAGTTAGGCTCTGTGTTGCTGCTCAGTTTGCTGGCCCTGGTGGCGTTCTACTGGACAGCCCTGTACCAGCAAAGCTACCAGGCCTGGAAAACCACCAGGCGATTTGTCCCTGATTTCTTCCTGTTCCTGTGCGTTTCGATGGGGCTTTCGCTGCACAACAGCATGGCGGTAGCAGAAGGACTTTTAGGCAAAAAATCACCATTTATCCGTACTCCAAAGTATAACCTGCGGCACACCCAAGGCACCTGGAAGAAACAAGCCTACTTTATGCAAAGTATAAGTGCACTAACGGTGATGGAAGGTATACTTGCTTTATACTTTGCAGCGGGAATCTGGCTTGCCTTCAGGCTTGGTGACTACGGTTTGCTGCCTTTCCATGTGATGCTGGTGATCGGGTTTGGGGCCGTTTTCTTCTATTCTTTGTTGCATAGCAGGCGCACATAAGATACAGCATGACCAAAAGCAGAATTGCAGCTTATACTTTGATGGCCTTGTCGGCTGTGGCGTATTTTATACTTGCCTATGCCACCCCGCGCACTGCCTTTACACAGCTGTTGCTGCTGTATGCCTTTGCCTTTGCAGCATATTTATACATAGCAAACCGTAAGCTAAACATCTGGCATGGCATTTCCGCCGCCATACTTTTCAGGCTGGTTTTTCTTTTTGCAGCGCCTGCCCTTTCCGATGATTATTTCAGGTTTGTGTGGGACGGGCGATTACTGGCTGCCGGGCTTAACCCCTACGCTCACCTCCCCTCCTATTTTGTATCGCCTGACGCGCCACAGGTGGCTGGCATTACAGCGCAGCTTTACGAGCAGCTAAACTCGCAGCAGTACTTTAGTGTGTACCCGCCGGTGGCACAGGGGGTGTTCTGGCTTTCGGTTAAACTGGCTCCGGATAGTATAATAGGCAGTGTGCTAGTAATGCGGTTTATACTTATACTTGCTGAGATTGGGAGTATACTGCTGCTGTTGCGCCTGCTCCGAAAAATGGCCCTGCCCGAAAAGCACCTGTTACTATACGCCTTAAACCCATTAGTTATTATAGAACTCGTCGGCAACCTGCATTTCGAGGCGCTGATGATCTTTTTCCTGCTGTTGGCCCTGCACCAGCTGTTTTACCAACGTATGCTCATTTCGGGCTTTGTATTTGCTCTGGCCATTGGCACCAAACTTATCCCGCTCATGTTCCTGCCCTTCGTTCTCCGGAAGCTTGGCGTGTATAGATTTCTCCTTTTTGTTGCTGCGATGACCGCTACGCTGGCAGCACTCTTTTACCCGCTTGTAAATCTGCAACTGCTGCAAAACATCTGGCAGAGCATAGACCTTTACTTTCAGCGGTTCGAGTTTAACGCCAGTATTTACTACCTGCTGCGCTGGCTGGGCATACAATTTACCGGCTATAACCAGATTAACCTGATCGGGCCAGTACTTTCCTTTGTTACGCTCATAAGTATACTTGCCCTGGCCTCTGTTAAAAAGCTTGGCTCTATCCGCAGGCTTACCGGCTACATGGCAGTGGCGCTTACCATTTATCTGGTTTTGGCTACTACCGTGCATCCCTGGTACATCAGCACTGTGCTCGCACTTACTATTGTCAGCCAGTTCAGGTATGCTGTTGTGTGGTCTGCACTGGCTATACTTACTTATGCCACTTACCAGCACATACCTTACCGCGAAGACCTGGCCCTGGTAACACTGGAGTACGCTATCGTTTTTTTATGGGTACTGGTGGAGTTATATATGTACCGCCAACGCAGAAAGCACCCTAATCTGAAGGCATAAATTGGCTTTGCTTCTTATATAGGATTAAGTATATTTAACATAACAAACAGTACGTTTAGCCACAGGAATATGGGGTAAAAGCACAGGTTGTTACGTTTAGCTACTAGTTGTGTGTAACTCCAATAATGAAAAGAGTATTTGATTTTAGTATAGTTGATTGGATTAGCAAAGGTGTTGACCAGGATGGCTTTGGAAAGGTAAGTAATTTACTGCCCCCAAGCTTTGACAGCTACATCAAAGTACTAATGCCTGTTTGCATTGATAGGAAGATGCCAATTAAAGAATACTCTTACAATGCCAAATCAGTTGAAGACCTAAATAGAAGGGTAGAGTTTTGGAGTAAGTATGGAATAATCAATGGGCATCCAGCTAAAGATAGATTGGAAAGAACTTCCTACAAAGAATTATCCAAAGAACTGAATATCCCTTACAATAAGCACATAGACACACAAAGTATTTGGAACATTGGTAAGCAGTGGCCGCCTAATCTAGGAAGCTTACTTGAAGAAGATATTAAAACTCTCAATGAAATCATCAGCATTATCGGTGCAGCAACTACGACCTTCTTTTTTGGTGACGTGCTGGATGGGAAAGGTTTACATGAAAATGAAGAAGTTGTGGATTGGCTTTTTTTCGGCGAGTTGTCAGAACTTATAACAGTTTACGTTGAGCAGAACCAAGATTTTCCAAGCTACTTCTTTGCAGAGAACAAAGAATGGTGCTTTTGCCATCCAGAAGACCAGGGCTTTCTGCTTCTTGGCTGTGGCGAAGAAGTATCAAAAAAGATTCTTAAATCTGAAGCTCTTGAGTGTTTTGAGTTTGGCCAGCAGGAACAAATAATAACAGAATAAAAAAGGGCCTCACACAACAAGGTTTATACCTTATGTTTCGGCTGAAGGCCTCACACAGGGTATACACAAGACGTTACCTTTCATTTTAAGCATGAAGAAATATAGAAATAAGCTTAAAAGTTTCTTAGAGGCAGCATTACTTATTGCCTTTGTTTTTTCAATAGGAACGGACAGATTTCCTTATGTAACGAATGCTATTATTATACTTTGGCTTGGGTCAATTTTTATAGGCGTAGCAGAAAACATCTTGTATAGAGCAGGCTACAAGAAAAGTGAAATAAGATATACCACTTTAAATGATGACATCGGAAAATATTCTCAAATCGGAATAGGCTCATTTATTATTCTTCTTTCAGTAGGCTGCTATACTTTGATACCTTCAATGGGTTTATATCCTTTGGCTGGAATTGGAATAGGTATTTTGTTGATTGTAATGGGAATTTTAGAATTGCCGCAAGGAATGATGAAACTAAAAGCAAATAGGCTGTTCCTATCAGGTGTGGAAGAAAGAATAGATAAGAATGTTTTGAAGTTAGTCGAAATAGAGAATGACAACATAACATTAATCGATTTTCAAGACAAAGTTCTAAAGCAAGATTCACTGAACCTTAGCTCGAGCTCAGCTAACGTTATAGAACAATTCTTGATAACTCACCTAGGTAGCAATAGCTTAGTAAAAAACAAAGTAAGGTAACAAAGTTCAGCCTTTATGCTCGGCTACGCTCTCGCTCGTCTTACGTACAACCGTTATGCCTCACTGGAAATCAATTGAGTAAAGAGCGGTAATGGAACGTTTGGTTACTTGACACCAATAGATTCTATAAGAATTTTAAAAGTTTCTTCTTTTTTATTACCAATCAGCAATTGCATTTCGACTACGTTTTCACCTTGATAATTAGGCACGTCCACTGGTTCACCATGGTAGGTAGCCTCCATCAACTCAAATGGAACAACGATTCTTTCCCATTCAGTGCCTCCTTCAGTAGAAAAAGTAAACCCGTAAGAGTGACGCCCATTGGGCGTTCTAACACGAAAGTTATAATCCTTTCCATCCCCTTTCAAAACGATTACAAATGCCGTGTAATTTTCAGCAATCACGTAGGGGTCCTCTTCAGAAGTTAGATGAATCGAGCAAAAACCACCGTTATTTTCAAGAGATATGCGGCCGGAAAATTGTGCTCTGCCGTCCTCCGTCATTTTAAGCTGGCTTTCTGAACGCCCTCCCATAACAACGTCGTCCTGAACACGCCATTTGCCCTTGCCTTGTTTGATAAAACTGTAAATGGTTTCGCTGCTCATATTATTTTTCTCGTTATTTTGATTTGTTTCAGAAGTATTAAGAGTTATGTCTTTTTGGGACATGCAAGAAGCAAGCAAGACTAAAGCAAATATTAAAATTCTCATATGACTATAACTTCAGAAACTAACTAATTGTTTAACTTCAATTATCATTCTAGTTAGTTAAATACTGGGCACTCTTATTTTACAACATTTGATAACAAAAATTAAACAGTGAGGCATAACACCGTGTATAGTTAATTGCTCTGGCAACTGCATATCTGGAAAATTCCTTCTAAGTTTTCTCTAGCAAGTATTTGTTTGCTAAATAGTTATTTAAACACGCAACCAACCATATACCATCCGTTAGCAGCAAACATAATCATGAAATATATCAAATTCTATTTATTCGGTTCTCTACTTACTTTTGTCTTCTACTCTTGCACTCAGCAGGCAATTAGTGAATCTGTGCCCATTGATATCGAGCATACCGAGGTAGAAGATGCTATTCAGGATGTGCACCTTTTCGAATCCGATACAACATACAGTTTCGAGATATTAAAGCCATCAGCTGACACTTTTAAATTATTGAGCCATAATTGGTACTTCTGGTGGCCTTACGGAAAATTCACTACACCAGAAGAGTTAAAAAGCCATTATACAGACAGGTTTAGTATCGAAGAAGAAATCTCTCTTTCCAATAGTTCGCCGACAGGACACGTTACTCTGTACAGACTCAAAATGAACAACGGGTTCGTTAAGTTTCTTCACACTACTTGGGATGAAGAATCGGGAAACAACGATATGGCAATTGTTTCTGCCAAAATCACGGACCCTACACTAGAAATGACAAATGGTCTAAAAGTTGGCCTGACTAGAGACGAAGTAAAAGAAATTCTTTTTAGTAAAGGAGAGCCTACTAATATCAGAGACTACAAAAACGTCCAAATTGAAACAGTTCTTACTGGAGTTTGGGTGCATCTGAACTTCGAAAGTGACAGGTTGAAAAGAATTGTAATAGACACCGATTATCAGCTAAATAAGGAATAGCCATCTGCAAACCCTACACAGGTTTCATACTCAGCTACACTTCGTTCGCAGCTTGTACTAACCGTCAATCTATAATCTTTTCCACCAATAACCTAAACTTGATCTCTTACCTTCTATACCATGAAAAGCCTAAAGGATAAAACGGTTCTGATTACTGGAGGTGCTTCTGGCATCGGGAAACTGATGGGGCAACTGGTGCTTCAGAAAGGTGCAAAACTTATCATCTGGGACATCAATCCTCATAATATCGAGCAGACAATGGCAGATTTGTCGGGCTATGGCAAAGTAGCAGCATACCAGGTAGATGTGTCGTTGCCGGAGCAGATAAGAGCAACAGCCGCTATGGTAAAACAGCAGCATGGTATTGTGGATGTGCTGATAAACAATGCCGGCATCGTGGTGGGCAAATATTTCCATGAGCATACGTACCAAGACATCGGCAAAACCATGGATATTAACGCCGACGCACCCATGTATGTAACCCTGGAATTTTTACCGGGCATGCTGGCACAAAACTCCGGCCACATCTGCAACATTGCTTCGTCCGGTGGTCTGATCTCCAACCCTAAAATGTCGGTGTACGTGGCCAGCAAATGGTCCGTTATCGGGTGGTCTGACAGCCTCCGCATTGAGATGCAGCAACTGAAGAAGAACGTCGGTGTAACCACCGTAATGCCATACTATATTAATACTGGCATGTTCGATGGAGTACGTTCCGTTATTCCGATCCTAAAGCCGGAGAAAGTAGCGCGCAAAGTGATCAGGGCGATAGAGCAGAACCGCATCTTCCTGGGTATGCCCTGGAGCATACACTTTGTCCGGTTTAGCCAGGGTATAATGCCTGTTAGGTTGTTTGATTGGTTTGTGGGTGGAGTACTCGGCATTTACAAAACCATGGAGCACTTTAAAGGCCGTAAGCAGTAAGTATAGCCAGTGCATTTGAAAGGACTTAACTTCTCCGCAACCTCAAGTCTTACTCCTGCTCCTGCTCCAGGTCCTTTAACGGGTGCATCAGGAAATCATTGAGTGGTTTAAGGGCACGCATCGCATCCAGCACGACCTCCATAAAATTGCTACTCAGCACCGTTTCATCATTGATCGGCATCATAGCGTTCCAGCTCTTAAAGCGGAGGTACTCGATAGCCGGATTCTCCTTTTCATAACCTTTAGGAGTGGTTTTAAGCTGTTCACCGCTTATACTTCCAAAACGCTTCTTAAAGTCCTCTTCTTCTACTATACTTTTAAATTCGTCGAGGTTGTAATCTATCTCTTGCCGTACAGCTTTCAGGTAATCGGAAGGTGGCATCCAGAGTCCGCCGGCTACGAAGGTGTTGTTATTGCCAGCCAGGTGCAGGTAATAGCCAGGGTATATAGATTTGCGTCCGCCTTCTGTCACATAAGCTCCGAAGTGGTCTTTGTAAGGGCGCTTATCGTTAGAAAAACGAACGTCGCGGTAGATACGAAAAAGCAGGTCTTTGCCTTTCTGGTTGTATGCCACAGGCTCAAAAGCGGTCATCTCCTCCAGCATCTCGTCCAGGAAAACTGTGTAATCCTTGCGCGCCGCTTCGTAACGTTTTTTGTTCTCGTTAAACCATTCGCGGTTATTATTTTGGGTAAGATCCGCTAAAAACGCAAGCGTACTTTTATCTATAGTGGCAGACATAGCAAAGTTATTTTTTGTTAGAATAAAGTATAGACTGTTATGCTTTTGGTCGTTCCCAATAGGCATAACGGCTAAGCTTTTTCAGCTCAAGGTTTCGGCCATCCCAGGTTCGCTGGCGAATCAGCTGGTTTGGGTATTGTGCAGCAAAGTAGTACGTGTTCTGTTTGTTTTCGTCTAATTGTACCTGCACTTCCCAAGCCGGCTGTCCGTTTACCGCAGCCTTTACAGTGCGGATATTGGCTTTGTAAATCTTCGGCTCTTTTGCCTGGTTTGTTTGCTGTAACTCCAGCACATTGGCTTTAAAACTAAGCTCATCAGAGAAGCGCAGCGCACGCAACGTATACGGCAGTTGGTCTTCTGCAAGTATGGTTTTAGGTAACTCCCGGCTTCCACTTCCCTGCCCATCGAAGTATGAGTTATACTCCTGCTGGAAAACAGTGCCCTCGTCGGTTATACTTTTAAAAGTGGTGCCGCACCACTCCTGCGAGCTGGTAGTAAGTTTATGCAAAGCCCAGGGTTGGCTGCGGTGCACAAATACAGAGGTAAGGTAATGGTAGGGGTAATTATCTGTCTCGATACGGGCAAACTCGTTCACCTTCATCACCGGGAAAAGATCCTGGCGGGAATAGTCGTCGGTTTTAACATTGTGGGTGCGGTTAAAGTCCTCCTTCACCGTGATCAGGGCAAATTCGAAGCTGCGCTTTTTGTCATAGATCACTCGTTCGGCATCATACACAGCCACTTCGGCCAGGCCATCGTCCCAAAGGGTGTCTGTGGCCCAGTTAGGGTTAAAATATTGCTGAAGTATACTATAATCTTTTGTTGGGGTAACAGAGGAAGTCGTGTTTGCTCCCTGGCTGGTGCAGCTGCTAAAACCAGCAGCTATACTCATCCAAAGAAGTCCGGCAAGCAAAGTATGTCGGGGCATAAGGTATCGGAATTTTTATACGAATCTACGAATGTCTACAGCTTAAAAGCAAAAACCGCACCTTTTGTTCAACTTTTGATGAGACAACTGTATGTTTAATTTGTAGGGTTATTTGCAGCACCTGGTCCAACCACCCCCAACCCCTCCTTATCTAAGGCGGGGAGTTCGGGCATTACGCCAGTAAAAGTCTAAGCACTGTAGCACTACTTAATCTCTCAAAAACAGAGTTTTATGTAATTATAAAAAGAGAAAGGTAAAGCGAGTGCTATTATAGTGACATGTAAAGCAGTAGGTAAAATTCCCCGCCTTAGATAAGGAGGGGTTGGGGGTGGTTGGAAACATTTTCTACAATTAAGTCTGGAGACTCTTATGCACTAGCCGGCACCCGCTGGTTGCCAACGCTATGCGAAAATGGGTATCATAAAAAATCCCTCTCCTGTTCAGGAGAGGGATTACAAGTATAATTATACTTAACGATTGCTACTGCTTCTCTGGCGAGCCGGCAGCCATCAGTATATTCTGTACATTCTCATGTTTGGTATAATCGATGGCAGCCTTACCTGCACTGTCTTTTATCTTGGCATCAGCACCGGACTGAAGCAAAGCAAGTATAATTTCAAAGTTGGCGTTCATCTCGCAGGCCAGCATCAGCGGAGTCTTCGATTCGCTGTTCTGGATATTAGGATCAGCTCCGGCCTTTAACAGCTTTTCCAGCTCCATGATACCAATGTGCTGACCGATGGTAGCTTTCAGCGCCTGCGCTAAAGCCGTGTTACCTTCCTTGTCTTTAATGTTTGGGTTGGCACCCTTAGCTAATAAAGTATCCAGCAGATCGGCCTGCTCCTGCTCATACAACTCCGAACGAATCCTGGAACTACTCACAACATAGTGCAAAGCAGTTTTACCAACACTATCTTGCGCATTAATGTCAGCACCTTTCTCCAACAGCAAGCTTACCATTTTAAGGCGAACTTCAGGCTCATAAATAACACCGTAATCCTCGAGCAACATTGGTATGTAAACGGTGTGCATCAGAGCTGTACGGCCGTCGAGCACCGCTTCAAAATCGTCTGGCACTGCCTGTGTATTGGGATCTCCTCCGGCTGCTAAAGCACGTTTCAGCATATCCGGATCACGATTCACAGAAGCAATTACCACTTTTTGGTCAGGCGTCTGGTTAATATACATCAACTGCTCATATGCACTCACACTGCCCTTTTCAATGGCTCTGCGATACAATGTACGGGCCTCGTCTATGTTCACTTCACCCAATGTGCCTTCTTCGTGCAGCAGCGCCAGCGTGTAAAAAGCCTCACGCTCATTAGCTGTAACGCCTCTTTTTAGCCAATAAGCTGCTTTGTCCAGGTCCTTCTTCACACCCTCTCCATTCAGGTAAAGGTTAGCCAGCGAAGTATAAGCCACCACATCATTAGCATTGGCAGCACGGTTCAGGTAATTAAATGCCAGGCTATAGTCCTTCATCTCTCCGAAGCCGGTATAGTACATGCTACCAAGAATTCGGTTAGCAAAGGCGTCGCCTTCCACCGCCTTCTCACGGATAACAATGGCGGCAGTACGCATGTGCTGGATAAAACGCTGCTTATCTTCTAAGGACCTAAGTATGGTTTGCTCGGCCAGGCCAAGGTGCCCCAGCAGGCTGCCTTCGTCTACAGCTCTCTGGTAGTAAAATTTGGCAGAGTCTTTTTTGGCCGAGAAGTATTTTTCGGCATTCTGTATCTGCTCCAGCGTATCGATCTGCACCGAATCATACTTTAGCTCGCGGTACTGGTGCATGCGCCCGATAAAGTACAAGGCATCATTATCTCCCTGATTTACGGCCGCTTTAAACTTGCTGTAAGCCTCCTGAAAACGCAATGTGGTATAGTAAGCCATTGCAGAATCCATGGCAGCGGTGCGCCAAACCTTTTTAACTACCAGAGCCGGTGCAGCAGATTTAGTGGTTGTTACAGCGGTTCCGCCTTGCTTTTGTACAGCCGGAGAGGTGGCTGGTTTTGCTGAAGCTGTTTTTGATGCGCCGGCTGTTGTAGCTGCCGGCTTTTTAGTTACTACTGTTGTAGTAGTTGTTTTACCTTTAGCCGGGGTGTTTTTTTGTGTTGCTTTGGATTGAGCCATAGCCATGTTGCCGGTAAGTATAAACAACACCGCTAGTAACAAATTCATAGCTTTTCTGGCTAACATCTTATAGTTGCTGTGTATCAAATCTGATTATTTTATATCTAAATCAACTGCAAAACTACAGTTATCTGGTGTTTAATTCAAAAATCGGGCTAAAACAAGAAAATTGTACTGTTTGCGCCCAACAGTTAAACGCTTTAGATCAACTTCCTGTTCATCTTATAGCATCTTTCTAAACCACTTACAGCACGAGCCGTGCCAAATATCAGGCGCCGGTTCTTTAAAAGGATTAGTATTTGTAACTTGCATAGATTTTAAGACGCACGCGGAAGAGAAGAAATGGATTACATTAGTTTATTGAATGAGTCGCAACGCGCGGCAGTGCTTCACACCGAAGGACCGGCCATGATTATAGCGGGTGCAGGCTCTGGAAAAACACGGGTTTTAACATACCGGATCGCACACCTGATAAGCCTGGGGATAGATCCGTTTAACATACTTGCCCTTACCTTTACAAACAAGGCGGCCAAAGAAATGCGCCACCGTATCGAGAAGGTAATCGGTAACGAGGCTAAAAATATTTGGATGGGCACGTTCCACTCGGTGTTCTCGCGCATACTTCGCGCCGAGGCCGAGAAAATTGGCTACCCAAAAAGCTTCACTATTTACGACACCGACGACTCCAAGACACTCATTCGCAATATTGTGAAGGAGATGAACCTGGACGATAAGCTGTATAAGCCGAACGTGGTGCTGGGTCGTATTTCCGCAGCAAAAAACAAGCTTATATCGGTAAAGCAGTACCTGAACGACGCGGTAATACAAGCCGACGACGAGGCTGCCATGCGCCCTAAGATCGGCAAGATCTACGAAACCTATCAGAACCGTTGCTTTAAAGCCGGCGCTATGGATTTTGACGACCTGCTGTTTAACACCAACGTGCTCTTTAAAGATCACCCGGACGCGCTGAACAAGTACCAGAACATCTTTAAGTTTGTGATGGTGGACGAGTATCAGGATACGAATTACTCGCAGTACCTGATCACGCGTAAGCTGGCTGCCCAGAACCGTAATATTGTAGTAGTAGGCGACGATGCGCAGTCTATCTATGCCTTCCGTGGTGCCGATATCCAGAACATTCTCAACTTTGAGCGCGACTACCCGGAGCTGCAGGTGTTTAAGTTGGAGCAGAACTACCGCTCTACAAAAAACATTGTAAACGCTGCCAACTCGGTTATCAAAAACAACACGGCACAGCTGCGCAAAGATGTTTTTACCGATAACGAACAGGGTCCGCTGATCGAAGTTATAAAAGCCAATTCAGATAACGAAGAAGGCAAGCTGGTGGCTACTACTATTTTCGAGGAGAAGATGAACAACCACCTCTCCTACGACGACTTTGCTATACTTTACCGTACCAATGCGCAGTCCAGGGCTATGGAAGAAGCCCTGCGACGCATGAACATCAAGTATAAAATCATTGGTGGTCTGTCGTTTTATCAGCGTAAAGAGATAAAGGACCTGATTGCTTACCTGCGTCTGACGGTGAACCCGAACGACGAGCAGGCGCTACGCCGTGTGATCAATTACCCGAAGCGCGGCATCGGTGAGACTACCGAGCAGAAGATATTTGTAACAGCTACCGAAACTAACCATAGCGTATGGGAAGTGGTACAGAACGCAGGTCAGTTTTTGGGCAACCGTGTAGGCACGGCTATTGAGAACTTCTCAATTATGATCCGCGATTTTGCACGCATTGCAGAGAACGTAGATGCCTTTGAGGTTGCCAAGCATGTAGCCAAGCACTCCGGAATAGTAGACGACCTGTACCAGGATAAAACTGTGGAGGGGCTTGCCCGTTACGAAAACATACAGGAGCTCCTGAACGGTATCAAAGAGTATGTAGATGATCCAGAGAAGGAAGACAAAAGCTTGGACGCTTTCCTGCAGGACATTGCCCTAATAACCGATGCCGATACCAAAGCTGATGAGGACGGGGAATTTGTTACCCTGATGACCATCCACTCGGCCAAAGGACTGGAGTTTAAGAATGTGTTTATCGTGGGTATGGAAGAGAACCTCTTCCCGAGCCAGATGATGCTGAACTCCCGTGCCGACCTGGAAGAGGAACGCCGTCTGTTTTACGTAGCCATTACACGTGCCGAGAAGAAGTTATACTTAACCTACGCCACCAGCCGCTACCAGTGGGGCAACCTGAGAGCGTGCGAGAAGAGCCGCTTCCTGGATGAAATTGATCCTAAATACCTTAACTTTAAGTATGGCGACTCTGGATCAGGTGGAGGCAATATTTTTGACAGAGTGCTTGAGCGCAAGAGCAGCATCAGCAGCCTGATAGCTCCGCCGCAGCGCAAGCAGGCAGCCACTGGGTATACAGCGCCAGCCGACTTCAAGCCAAGCGATACCTCCAAACTGGCAGCAGGCATGAAAGTAGAGCATCCGAAATTCGGTTTCGGCGTAGTAACCAAAATGGATACCCAGGGCAACAGCGTGAAAGCCATCATCAACTTTGACGAAGTAGGCGAGAAAACTTTACTGCTAAGCTTTGCCAAGCTGCGCATACACGAATAGATTAATTAGAAATTATGAATTAAAAATCAGAAATTAGAACACACCATGCTAAAGTACAGGTATACTGAAGAAGAACTTTTTATCTAATTTAAAACTTGTTCGTCGATAAACTTCAGACTTACGTAATTTCTAATTTCTAATTTCTAATTTTGAACTCATTCAAAAAATATAATGGAAGCGAGTACCTCATTTAAACAAGACCTTTTGCTGCGCGAGTACGGCCGCAATGTGCAGGACCTGGTAAACTACATTTCTAAGGTAGAAGACCGCACGGAACGCACGCGCCTTTCGCAGTTACTTATAAACCTGATGGCTAAGCTAAACCCACAGCTACGCGACACGCAGGACTACCAGCAAAAGCTCTGGAACCACCTTTTTGTAATGTCTGGCTCTACTCTGGATGTGGATGCTCCTTACCACCTGAGCGCGATGGAGTATCTGAACGATAAGCCACAGCCGATGGATTATGCCACACAAACGCCGGTTTTTAAGCACTATGGTACAAACGTAGAGCTGCTGATACAAAAAGCGACAGAACTGGAAGACGAGAAAGAGCGTGAAGCTGCTATCATCTCAATCGGTAAACTTATGAAAACGCTGTACAAGTCGTACAACAAAGACAGCATTACCGATGATATCATCCTGAACGATATTCGCCAGTTGTCTAAAGGCAAGCTGAACATGGACCTACGCTACATCGAGAGTAACAACCTGTTCGAGTCTAATGTAGGTAGCGGCGGCGGTAAGCAGCAGGACAACCAGCAGCGCAGCCAGCAGCAGGGCCGTGGCGATAACCGTGGCAGAAAAAACCAGAGATCTTCTTCTAATCAAAGAAACAAATAGTATAAATGGCTTCATTCGAAGTAAAGGGCGGCACCAAACTTAAAGGCGATATCTACCCACAGGGTGCTAAAAACGAGGCACTTCAGATACTTTGCGCAGTTTTACTTACCGCAGAGCCTGTTGTTATTTCTAATGTTCCGGACATCCGCGACGTAAATAAGCTGATCGAGCTTTTGCAGGGTCTTGGCGTAACAGTTACCCGCAACGCACTGGATACTTATACTTTCCAGGCTGACAATGTAAACCTGGATTACCTGGACACAGAGTTATTTGTGGAGCAGGGTCGTGCCATTCGTGGTTCGGTTATGATTGTAGGCCCGATGCTAGCCCGCTTCGGAAAAGCCAAAATGCCTAAACCAGGTGGCGATAAAATTGGCCGCCGCCGACTAGACACACACTTTATCGGTTTCGAAAAACTGGGTGCTAAATTTGAGTATAGCTCTGATGAAAGTTTCTACGGCGTGCACGCTGACGGCCTTAAAGGTGCTTACATGCTGCTAGATGAAGCTTCTGTAACAGGTACTGCCAACATTTTAATGGCTGCCGTACTTGCCGAAGGTACTACTACCATTTACAATGCTGCCTGCGAGCCTTACGTGCAGCAGCTGTGCCGTATGCTAAACCGCATGGGTGCCAAAATAAGTGGCGTAGGCTCTAACCTACTTGTTATAGAGGGTGTAGAGAAGTTGGGTGGCACAGAGCACCGCATGCTGCCCGATATGATCGAGATCGGCTCTTTCATCGGCCTTGCTGCCATGACAGGTTCTGAGATCACGATCAAAGACTGCCAGATTGCTGAGCTTGGCCTGATACCAGACACTTTCCGTAGCCTGGGCATTAAAATGGAGTTCCGTGGCGATGACATCTATATCCCTTCCCAGGACCACTACGAAGTAGAAACTTATATTGACGGAAGTATATTAAACATTGCTGACCACACCTGGCCAGGTTTAACACCTGACTTATTAAGTGTGGCGCTGGTAGTGTCCACACAGGCAAAGGGTACTGTGCTGGTACACCAGAAAATGTTCGAGAGTCGCTTGTTTTTTGTTGATAAACTGATAGACATGGGTGCTCAAATCATACTTTGCGACCCGCACCGTGCCACCGTTATTGGCTTAGACAACCAGATGCCATTGCGCGGTATTCGCATGTCATCTCCTGACATTCGTGCCGGTGTGGCCCTGCTAATTGCAGCCCTGTCTGCCGAAGGAACCAGCATTATCGACAACATTGAGCAGATTGACCGTGGTTACCAAAACATCGATGGCCGCTTAAATGCCATCGGCGCACAGATCAGAAGAATTTAAAGTATAAGTTAATACTTGATGATAAGAAAGAGCACCTGTAGAGGGTGCTCTTTTTGTTTTGGTTATATTTAAAAGTATATATTTAAGGATATATTGTGTGGATGTGGTTTAATGCTCCATACATAGTGCAGATAGTAGGAGTAGGTACTCCTACTATTCAGTAGTTAGGTGGTATAATGAATCATGAAAGAACTTATTGAAAAGTATGTAGTCGATAAGTTCGGCAACATCGAGATTCCTGAATCAGAAGAAGAAAAACAAAAGTTAGCAAGAGCGTTGTTAGGTGTCAGCTTGATAAGCAACCTTGATTACTGGTTAGATAACGCTTTTGACTTGGTCAGCAATCCAGAACGTGAAAAACCATTTACACGAGAGAACGCTGCAAGTAAGAAAGACAAAGCATTTAGAGCAGCTTTTACCAACCTTGATGATGAAGTAAAAGAGAAGATTAAGCAGCTAATAGCGGACACAACGACAGGATTACTGTTTAGCCACCTTGTTTCATTTGACCAGTTCGATTTTGGAGAGCTTCAAATAAAACTAACTCCAAAGACTTTGCATGGTGTAACAGAAGAGCTTACTATAACTAAGAAGTGGGAAGACCTGCATGATGAACTGCCTGAATGGATGGAAAACTTTAGCAAGCACCAAGAGCAACTGAAAAATTAAACCACCTAACAAGGTGCATAATTTAGGCTTCGGCTACGCCTCACCCAAAATATAGCACGAACACGTTGAACTTAATTAACACATATATGAAGTATCTTTTTCTATTAGTTTTCCTAGCATGTGTAGCTTGTAATCCTGATGTTAAAGAAGAAACTAAAAAGCAAACTGACTCTGTGGAAGCCACTACATCGTCATTTAGCTTTATGGAAGATAGTAGCAGAATTAAGAAGATCAGCGGTGACTCAATCAGAATTTTCATAGCTGATGAAGAGCAAAATGATTCTACTCTACTACCTGTTAGTGATTCCTTCTATGAGCAGTTTATAAAGAATAATAGTCTTTTCGAAAACAAACGCTATTCGGCTGACTTCTCTGAAGGAACCAACATCAGTCACTATTATTGGGGACAAATAGAGACTCCTTTAGATTATAAGTTTCTGTTAATTTCTCAGCGAGAAGAACTGGACTTTGCAGTTAATAAGGTGTTCTTATTTGTTTTCGACATACATGATAAGTTAATGTCTATCACACCTGTTGCAGAACTTGGTTATTATCCAGGTGCTAAAGATTATAGATATTCAACTTTACGAAGTAATAGTAAACTTGAATTTGTCTCGGTACAAGAAAGCATAACAGATGAAGATGATTCAGAAGAAGGAAATCCTAATTATCTTGTAGAAAAGGACAGTACAACTATCAAGTATGCTTTTCGAAAAGGTAAGTTTGATAGAACCTATACGGATACTGTAAAAACATCTTACTGGACAAAATAACATAGTTCAACAAATCCTATAGTGCATGAACGCACCATAGCAGAGACGTTGGCAAGTAATCTAATTACTTAAATACAGTTAAGACTTACGAGTGACAGAATCAGAGAGAAGTATTTTTAAGCTTATAGCCTTTGTAATTGTTGGACTGTGCTTTGTTGGGTGCGACAATACAGAGAAGATGGTCTGGCACTATCCTAATGGGCAAGTAGAGGTGGAAGGCCAATATAAAGATGGGATGGCCCACGGTAAGCAAGTGGAATACTATCCAAGCGGAAAAGTTAAAGGAGTAAGCTACTTCGTTAACGGCAAGAGGGAAGGGAAAACAGCAGTCTACTACGAAAACGGCAACCCCAAATCCAATGTCACTTTCAATAGAGGGGTAATGATCGACACCGCCAAGTATTTTCATGAGAGCGGTGTGTTAGAGCAGTCTGTTCCTTTCAAGCGTGGGCGCAAGAATGGCTGGGTGGATTTCTACGATAGAGAAGGTAACTTAGTACAGAGACACGAATATTTCTCACAAGGGGATCAGGAGCATCAGAACCAGTACATTGTATTTGATGAGAAGGGACGGATCGATGCTGACAGCAGCGTATACATCACGCTGAAGAGCAGCGCAAACACGGTCAAGCTTGGTGAATCGTACAGGTTACTGGTCAAGCTGGAAACACCGCTGATGGGTAGTAAAGGGAAAATGGAGGTGCACATCGGCAACTTTAATGAAGAATACCGACTTGGCAAGAACTCTATTCGAGATACTGTTAAAGGCAAGAACAATTTTGCTATTGTACTTATTGAGCCAAAGCGAAGAGGCAGGCACAGAGTTAGGGGTAGGGTGGTGAACTATGTCGTAAACGATTCTAAGGAAGAGCAGCCTGAATGGTTAAAGAGGGAGGTTCATATCTACTTCACGAAAGAGTATTATGTGTTGTAGCTATTTTTAGCCTTTCCCTTCAATGAGCCTAATGAATTATTAATGGACTTGATACAGAAAATTAACATATGCCAACAAAGTTCAACCTTTATGCTTGGCTACGCCTCGCCTATCGGCTGCACGAGTGCATTCCACTCAATCGAAAAGAATTAATAAATTTGCCCCATGTCTGAAGAAATGAAACAATGCCCTAAGTGCAACTCACCTTATGGTTATGCAACGGGTGAAGAAACTTACGCTTGTCCCGAGTGCGGAAATGAGTGGAACCCAAGCGAGGTTGAAGAAGACGCAGGATTAAAAGTAGTAGATGCCAACGGAAATCAGCTTCAGGATGGGGATTCTGTAGTTGTCATCAAAGATTTGCCTGTAAAAGGTGCTCCAAAACCAGTAAAGGCCGGCACAAAAGTAAAAAACATACGCTTAACAGACGGAGACCACAACATCGATTGCAAAATTGACGGCTTTGGCTCCATGGCGCTCAAGTCTGAGTTTGTAAGAAAGGCATAGTGCATCATTAGCGTAGAACAGTCTGCAACAACAGCGTTAAATCGAACCGAATAGCTATTTTGGTGCGTTGTTGCACGTGCATTGCAAATCATTAGCACTAAGGTATAAATTCCGTATTACCTCCTTATGAAGTATACTCCTCCTGAACTTAGAACCGTTGATGTAACCCGATATGTAACGCCGCTGCGCGAAGGCGGGTCGTTGCCAGCCATTGTAGAAGCCAACGATGAGTTTCTGTATGTGCTAAAATTCAGAGGTGCAGGTCAGGGAGTAAAAGCTTTGATTGCGGAGCTTATCTCCGGTGAGGTTGCCCGCTTACTTGGCTTCAGGGTGCCTGAAATCGTGTTTGTAAACTTAGACGAAGCCTTCGGCCGTACCGAACCCGACGAAGAAATACAGGATCTGCTACGTGCCAGCGAAGGACTGAACCTGGCGCTGCATTACCTTTCCGGTGCTATTACATTTGATGCGCTGGTAAATGAATTAGACGCTACACTTGCCTCACAAATAGTATGGCTCGATGGCCTGATCATGAACGTAGACCGCACCTGCCGCAACACCAACATGCTGATGTGGAAGAAAGAATTGTGGCTGATTGATCACGGCGCCTCTTTATACTTCCACCATAACTGGAGCAATTGGGAAGACCAAGCAAAACGCCCCTTCGCACAGATAAAAGACCACGTATTGCTGCCAAAAGCAAAAGAGCTGGAAACCGTAAACGATGAGTTCTCTGCTATACTTACCCCAGAGCGCATTCAGGCACTAGTTTCCTTGATTCCGGATGCGTGGCTTACCGGTGTCGAGTCACCGTTTGCAAGCGCAGAAGAACACCGGCAGGCGTACGCCACATTCCTAAATAACAGAATCGCAAACTCAGAAATATTTGTGAAAGGAGCTCAGGATGCAAGATAAGCACTTATTTGAGTATGCTGTTATCAGGGTAGTGCCGCGGGTAGAGCGTGAGGAGTTTGTGAATGTAGGTGTTATACTTTATTGCCGTGGCCTAGGCTTTCTACATACAATTTTCGATCTAAATGAAGACCGGCTGAAGGCTTTCTGCAAAGATTTGGATATGGAGGAACTGAAAGAAAGACTGCAGGCATTCGAACGTATCTGCAAAGGCCGCTCCGAAGGTGGGCCTATTGGGCAACTTTCCATCGCAGAGCGCTTCAGGTGGCTAACTGCTGCACGCAGCACTGTGGTGCAAACCTCGGCTGTACATCCAGGGTTGTGTACTAATGCAGAGGAGATGCTGCAGCACTTGCACAACCAGTTGGTACTGTAGTAGCCTAACCCTCTCCTATCAGGAGAGGGAACAGTTATCTACTGGTGCCTGCATCCAGCTGTTGACGTCAAGTGCGCACCAGTATCCAGACTTGCTTTTCTGCAACGCCAGATCGCCCCCCTTATCCAAGGCGGGGAGTCTGTTATTACTGCTTCAACTGTCATCACAATAGTTAAAGCTATTCCTTTTTATGTCACTCTGAAAGTTGTACACCCTAGGCTTGTTACGAGAGATTTTAGTGAAAGGGGGTTAGGCTATTGCTACAGTGTTGATACTCATACCTCAGTATAGGCAGAATTCCCCGCCTTGGACAAGGAGGGGATAAAGGGGTGGTTGGACTTGGTACTGCAGAACTATACATCTCAAAATCCTGATTCTGACAAAGCTGTATAGTACCTCTGCACCCTTAATCTAAAATCCATTTGAGCCAAAGCACAGAAAAGGCTAAATTGCATCAAATATAAAGTTATGAGCAAAATAGACTGGAAAACCGCAAAGGAATACGAGGATATAACCTATAAAAAAGCCGGCGGCGTAGCCCGTATCGCTTTTAACCGACCAAATGTGCGCAATGCTTTCAGGCCTAAGACAGTATTTGAACTGTTTGATGCGTTTCTGGATGCCCGTGAGGATCACTCAATTGGTGTAGTTTTGTTTTCGGCAGAAGGCCCGTCAACGAAAGATGGCGTTTATTCATTCTGCAGCGGCGGCGACCAGAACGCACGTGGTTTTCAGGGCTATGTGGATGAGTCTGGTACTCCACGTTTGAATATACTGGAAGTACAGCGCCTGATCCGCTTTATGCCGAAGGTGGTAATTGCGGTGGTACCGGGCTGGGCAGTAGGTGGCGGCCACAGTTTGCACGTAGTATGTGATCTTACACTGGCCAGCAAAGAGCATGCGATCTTTAAACAAACTGATGCTGACGTAACCAGCTTTGATGGGGGTTATGGCTCTGCTTACCTGGCAAAGATGGTAGGCCAGAAACGTGCCCGTGAGATCTTCTTCCTGGGCAGAAACTACTCGGCACAAGAGGCTTACGACATGGGTATGGTGAACGCTGTTATCCCACACGATGAGTTAGAAGACACAGCTTATCAGTGGGCACAGGAAATTTTGGCTAAATCGCCTACCTCCATCAAAATGCTAAAGTTTGCCTTTAACCTGACCGACGATGGTATGGTGGGGCAGCAGGTATTTGCCGGTGAAGCAACTCGTTTAGCCTATATGACCGAAGAAGCGAAAGAAGGCAGAAACGCATTCCTGGAGAAGCGTAAGCCCGACTTCAGCAATATTCCATGGATATCTTAATCAAAGTATAAAGTATAGCAAAAGCCTGCTGCAGCAATGTAGCAGGCTTTTGCATTTTAAGGCCATCTAACATATACCTTACATTAAACAGATTACATGAGTGTAAGCGAAAGGTGCTTCCTTATTTGGAGGTTACCTGTTTTAGATTTCTGTATCAACTTAAAACAAACCTCTGATTCTATGCGCTTTACTTCATACTTTATACTTGGCTTGTTGCTGCTGATTGTGACTGCCTGCGAATCCGGGATGGATACCGAAGAAATGGAAGCCTCTATGGCAGAGAAACAAGCACTTATTACAACTCCCGCTGATGCCACTCCCCTTCTCTCCGATCGCAAAATCATCCGTCAGGCAAACCTGCGGCTCCAGGTGCAGGACCTCGATGAGAGCAGCAACAGGATTGAGGCACTGGTAAAAAAGTATAATGCCACCATTACGAACAGCCGCAGCTACAACGGCAACGAAAGTATAGAGTCTACTTTTACTATTAAAGTTGTACCGGAGAATTTGTTTGCCTTGGTAAAAGACATACAGGCCGAAAGCATTTTTCTGGATGATAAAGCGATTACAGCCGATGATGTGACCATGCAATATGTGGATGTGGAGGCGCGCATCAAAGCAAAACAAACGGCGCAGCAGCGTTACCTGGAGCTTATGAAACAGGCTACCAAAGTAGAGGATGTACTGGCTATTGAAGTTGAGCTGAGGAAGGTGCAGGAAGAACTTGAGGCGGTGCAGGCGCAGCTAAAGGCCTTGCAGCAGCAGACTAGTTTTAGCACCATAAACCTAACGATGTACCAGTTGGTGCCAGCCTCTTACACCGACAGAACAAGTTTCTCTACCCGTGCCGTTTCAGCCTTCAGCAGTGGCTGGCACTTGTTTAAAGGCTTAATTGTAGGTGTTTTATACTTATGGCCAATCCTGATAGTTGCAGCCCTTTTTATACTTGGACTGCGCTGGCAGAAGCGCAAAAAGAGAGGCTTAGCTTAAGCATGATTCTTACCCCAACCCTCTCATGCTTAGACAAATAGCGGGTGGGGCAGTTAAGCTGGCTATTGCTCTTCTCCTCCACTCCTGCGTGAGCCCTGGTACAACTCATACTTTAGCAGGCGGCAATCTATCGGGCCGTTGTAAAGTGGTATGCGTCGGGAGGTGCGCAGGCCTATACTTTTGGCGGCGTCCAAGTTACCGGTAAATACAAAGGCATCAAAACCCTGGTAATTCTGCTTCAGCGTGTCGCCAATGTTCTTGTACAGCAAATTTATATCGTCAGATTGGATACGCTCGTTATAAGGTGGGTTCATAACAAGCACACCCTGTTCAGCAGATGCTTCGGTTTTAAAGAAATCAGCTTCCTCAATCTTGATCACATCCTGTAAACCTGCATTCGCAATGTTAGTGCGGGCAGCCTCGATGTAATCCGGGTCAATGTCGTAGCCAATAATTTCTGCCTGAGGTGTTTTTCTTTCTTTGGCTTCGGCTGTGTTCCACACCATTTCAAACAACTGCTCATTGTAGTCTTTCCACTTCTCAAACCCAAACGGGTCGCGGCGAAACAAGCCGGGTGCAATGTTCTGGGCCATCATCGCAGCTTCAATCAGGAAAGTACCCGAGCCGCACATCGGATCGATAAAAGTAGACTTTTTGTCCCAGCCAGAAAGTGCAATAATACCGGCTGCCAATACCTCGTTTAGCGGCGCCACGTTGGTTTGCAGGCGGTAACCACGGCGGTGAAGCGAATCCCCGGACGAGTCCAGCGACAGCGTTACCATGTTCTCGTGCATGTGCAGGTTTATGCGCAGGTCAGGTCTGATCCTGTCAACAGATGGTCGTTCGCCGGTTTTCTTACGAAACTGGTCTACAATGGCATCTTTGGTTAACTGGGCTACAAACAACGAATGCTCAAATGTGGAATGGCTCACAACGGCATCTATGGCAAAAGTCTGGTCCAAGTCAAAAATATCAGTCCAGTTTAACTTTTGCACCTGCTCATACAGATCTTTCTCGTTGCGGGCTTTAAAGTTTTTGATAGGCTTCAGTATGCGGATGGCAGTGCGGCACCAAAGGTTGGCTTCGTAAAGCTGGCGCAAATTGCCGGAGCAGGTTACAGCGCGGTTTCCCACTTTTATATACTCCATGTCCAGGTCGGCGAGCTCTGCTGCCAGCACCTCTTCTAAACCTGCCAGGGTAGTTACAATTATGTTAAAATTTTCGCTCTGTTTCTGCTTTGCCATACTTTATACTTAAATCTGAGTGCAAAAATAGCCTAAAGGAATCACGAATCCGCAGTTATGCATAAATATCTGCTTCGGCACGGGTGGCTGCTCAGGATAAATGCTTTAAGGCTGGAAAGTCGGTATCTCCTGTAGCGGCTCAAACCTTCGGGTTTCAAAGTCAACCTGCCAGCAGTAGTGCTGCAGCCCGTTGGTAATTACAACATACTTTGCCTGAAGCGTTTGGTTATACACCGACACCTGTTTTACAACATCCTGCGTAATGGGTACGTATGCAGCCTTGCACTCTACGAGCAGATGCGGCTTGCCTTCGTTGCTGTACACGCAAAGGTCGGTTCGTTTTTGGAGGGTGTTGTAGCTGGTACCCCGCTCTATACTGATCAGGCTTTTGGGATAGCCTAATGCACCCGTTAGGTAATGCACAAAATGCTGCCTTACCCACTCCTCCGGCGTTAGTACCACGTTTTTTCGGCGAAGGGCATCAAATATCAGGTAATTCGCTCCAGATTTTGTAATTTTGTAATCGAATGGTGGCAGATTGAGAGCTTCCATAGCGCAATTTAGCCATTTTCTGATGCTCCGCCCTAGTAGCTACCCTGCCAAGGCGGATTTTTTATATCAATTTATTTACTTTGACATTATGAAGACCAAAGAAGAAATAGTAAACGACTGGTTGCCCCGGTACACCGGCGTGCCACTCGATGAGTTTGGTGAGTACATTCTGCTTACTAACTTTATCAACTATGTAAGGATGTTCGCTGACCGTTTCGGTGTAGAAATACGTGGCCTGGACAAACCCATGCAAACAGCTACAGCCAATAACATCACGATCATCAACTTTGGTATGGGTAGCGCCATGGCTGCAACCGTAATGGATTTGCTATCAGCCGTAAAGCCTAAAGCTGCTTTGTTCCTGGGCAAATGCGGTGGCCTGAAAAGAAAGACTCAGATCGGCGACCTTATACTTCCGATCGCGGCTATCCGCGGCGAGGGTACTTCTGATGACTATTTGCCACCAGAAATTCCGGCCCTTCCGTCGTTCCGTTTACAGCGTGCTGTTTCTTCTATGATCAAGAAGCACGAGATGGACTACTGGACCGGCACAGTTTATACAACAAACCGCCGCGTTTGGGAGCACGACGAAGACTTTAAAGAATACCTGCGCCAGATCCGCGCTATGGGCATCGATATGGAAACAGCCACCATCTTTGTAGTTGGTTTCATTAACGAAATCCCGCATGGTGCACTGCTGCTGGTGTCTGATAACCCAATGATACCGGAAGGTGTGAAAACATCTGAAAGCGATAAATTAGTAACCACAAATTATGTAGAGAAGCACCTGAGCATTGGCATCGACTCTTTGGTGGAGCTGATCAACACCGGTGACTCTGTAAAGCACATGCGCTTCGAATAAAAGCCAACTAACCAACCCTTATGACTAAGTCCTTACGCACTTTTGCTGCTACGCTTCTGCTTGGTGGCGCCTTACTAACCGGCTGTACCAGCAGCCAGACAGGCTCAGAGACAGCCGACCTGATCGTTTATAACGGTACAGTTTATACTGTAAACAGCAATTTTGATACTGCCGAGGCCTTTGCCGTGAAAGACGGAAAGATCTTAGCCGTTGGCACATCAGAAGAGATCAGGAGCAAGTATAAAGCCACTGAAGAACTGGATGCGCAGGGCAAAGCTGTATATCCTGGTCTGATTGATGCACACGCACACTTCTACCGCTACGGTCTGGGTTTGCAGTCAGCTGACCTGGTGGGTACAGAATCATTTAAGGAGGTAGTGCAGAAGGTAACAGAGCAGCGCCAGCAATACCCGAACACTGCCTGGATTACAGGCCGTGGCTGGGACCAGAACGATTGGGCTGTAAAGGAATTTCCGACGAAAGATACGCTGGATCAGCTGTTCCCGGATGTTCCGATCATACTTACCCGCGTAGATGGCCATGCTGCCTTAGTAAACCAAAAGGCGCTGGATCTGGCTGGCATCACCCCGAAAACGAAGATGGTAGGCGGCCTTGTTGAGGTGGAGAACGGTAAAATGACTGGTATCCTGATCGACAATGCTATTGACCTGGTGTCTGCTAAAATTCCGGAGCCAACTGATGCCGAAAAGCGTATGGCCCTGAAGAATGCTGAGGCCAATACCTTTGCCGTAGGACTTACCTCTATTGCGGATGCCGGTTTGGATAAATCCACAGTAGACCTGATGGATGACATGCACAAAAAAGGCGAGTTCCAGACGCGGGTTTACGCTATGATGAACCCTACGAAGCAAAACCAGGACTACTATTTTAAGAATGGTCCTTATAAAACCGATAGGCTTAATGTTCGCTCCTTCAAAGTATATTCTGATGGTGCATTAGGCTCCAGGGGTGCTAACCTGCTGAAACCGTACGCTGACAAGCATAATCATTATGGCTTTTTACTGGCAACGGAGCAAGAGTTCCGCGATATAGCCAAGCTCCTGAACGAGCATGGATTCCAGATGAATACCCATGCCATTGGTGACTCTGCGAACCGCTTACTGCTTGACATTTACGGCGAGGTGCTGGGTGAAAAGAACGACAAGCGCTGGAGAATTGAGCACGCACAAATCGTGAATCCGGATGACATGAACAAGTTCGGCAAGTTTAGCATTATACCGTCGGTACAGCCAACGCACGCCACATCGGATATGTACTGGGCCGGCGACAGACTGGGTAAAGAGCGCATTAAGCACGCCTACCCTTTTAAAGAGCTGATGCAGCAGAACGGCTATATTCCGCTAGGCTCTGACTTCCCGGTAGAAGATATCAACCCGTTTTATACTTTCCATGCAGCAGTGGCGCGTCAGGATGCTAAAAACTGGCCGGCAACAGGTTTCCAGATGGAGAATGCCCTTAGCCGTGAAGATGCGCTTAGAGGCATGACAATCTGGGCTGCCAAGTCTAACTTCGAAGAGAATGAGAAAGGCAGTATAGAGCCAGGCAAGTTCGCCGATTTTATACTTGTTGACAAAGACATGATGAAAGTAAAGCCTGAGGAGATGCGTGGCATACAGGTACTTTATACTTATGTTAACGGCAAAAAGGTTTATAAGAAGTAAGCTTTAAGAACCTTAATGTTATAAACAGAAATCCCGCTGGAGGTTATACTTCAGCGGGATTTTTTTATGCAAACTTATACTTCTGTAGGATTGTCATCCCCCTAGCCCCTTCAAAGGGGGACATTTTTCTGCTATCGGAAGTCTAAACTTTCTGCTTCGTAGGAAGTCAGGAAGCAAGACACCTACAGTTTAAAGTACTCATACTGAGCATGTCCCCCTTTGAAGGGTATAGGGGGATGATTAAGTATGAGAGGGCAAACTAAACTTTATACCTTAGCAGGCTCCTTGACTTCCTCCAGCGGCTCCAACGACTTCTTTCCCTTTACCATAAACAGGAAAATCAAACCTAAGCCGAAGAACACAATCAAAGCAAGTATGCTGTTGCGCATAGAGCCTGTTATCTGTGCAATGGCACCGTAAGCCAACGTACCTAATACAATGGATACCTTTTCAGTTACATCATAAAAACTGAAGTATGAGGCATGATCTTGTGTGGTGGAAGGAATAAGCTTTGAATACGTAGAACGCGACAGAGACTGGATACCTCCCATCACAGAGCCAACAATAGCAGCCAGTACATAAAAATCGAACTGCCCCCGGATAAAGTATGCGCCGATACAAATGCCTATCCAGATGATAACAGCCACAATAAGTGCCTTGATGTTGCCATACTTACCGGATAGTATAGCAAAGCCATATGCTCCGGCGATAGCCACCAGCTGTATGATGAGGATGGTAATGATCAGTGCTTCGTCTGGCAGGTTAAGCACTTCAATGCCAAATATCGTAGCAACATACATAACCGTCTGCACACCCATGTTAAAGAAGAAGTAAGCCAGCAGGTAACGCTTTAACATTGGTAGCTCTTTTACCTGGGCCAGTACTTTCTGCAGCTCCTTAAACCCGTTGAGTATCCAGCTGCCCTGCGGCCTGCGGTGGTACACATTACCCGGAAGGTGATAGAAGGTGTACTGTGCAAAGGCAAACCACCAAATACCTGTCGTCAGGAAGGCAATCCGTGGGGGCAACGATGTATTTTCTGGTGCAATACCAAAGATTTCGGGTTTCATGATCATGGCCAGGTTAAATATCAGCAGCAGCACACTACCAATGTACCCCATCGAAAAGCCCTTGGCACTAAGCCTGTCATATTGATCTTCGGTGGCAATCTCAGGTAAATATGAATTGTAGAAAACTATACTACCACTAAACCCGATAGAAGCCAGCACAAAAAGTATAACTGAGATGGTAAAGGTTTCGCGGGTGAAGAAGTATAAGCCGGCACAGGAAAGTGAGCCCAAGTAGCAGAACAGCTGCATAAACAGCTTTTTGCGCCCGCTGTAATCCGCGATGGCAGTTAAAAGCGGGCTCATGGCTGCAATAATTAGGAACGCTCCCGATATGGCATAAGAGAAAAGAACCGAGCTTTCCAGGCTAAAACCAAAGAAGTTAACCATCGAACTGCCATCCGCATTTTTAGCAACTGCGCTGTAGTAGATCGGGAAGATAGTAGAAGTGATTACCAGCGAGTAAACTGAGTTGGCCCAATCATAAAAGCACCAGGCACGAGTAACGGTGGGGTTGTTCTTTTCCATAGTAGAAAAATAAGAAAAAAATTGATACCAACACCTTGCTCTGAGCGCATAACCTTATTTATTTACCCGTTGTTGTAGCCGCTCCAACACTAACTCCCACAAGTGCTCATACGGAATGATTTCTACTTCAGCAACTGGATCACGAGGCGGTGGCGTGCTCTTGAGTTTTTGCAGCAAAGGTGTTGCTTTCTTTTCCAGCCTCTCTCCTTCTTCCTTCATGCTTAGGATTAAAAGCTTTAAAAATAGCCTTGCCCTATCCCATACTTCACCTTTAAGATACTTGGAGGAGTATTTCCTAAATCGTGATGCGTACAGTTCCATGTCCTCCGCATCAAGTTTAGGCATCATTTCCAGGTACTCTACAATCAGTAATGGAAGATTAAACCCCTCTTTGTCTTTGGAGAGCAGAGATATTTCGTACTTTCCTAAATCAGGGATGGCAGCCTCCACAATTTGTTCCTGTGGCAACAACAGTTTTACATATCTAAGATAGAGTGTCCACTTTTCTTTAGAGCTGAATATAGAGCTCTTAAGCACTCCTTTCTCAACAGCTAATGCACACAGCTGTCTTGTTAAGTTATGATCATTCTTGTGTAGCGATAAGAGCAAATAATTTTCTAAGAAGGCAAACCAGTTTGGTGTACCCTCCTTTAACTTATCTAAGCACAAGCTTGAGTACTGCAAGCCTTCTTCCAGTTTACCCAGCCTTAAACAGGAGTATACTTTAATATAATTATTAAAATTTTCGTTAAACCATACTTTATTAATACTGCCGCTTACCAGCAAATCCTCAGCCTCTTTGATCGCAATAAGTATATTTTCATAATCACCTAGTACTTCACAATAACCAATGTGTGCTATATGGTAAAAACTGTGGATCCTGGATGAGCCTGTTGTTTGCCAGATATCCTTTAACTTAAGCAACAATTCTTTATAATCAGCACCTTGTTTTCTTGTGTTGCTTACGCCAGTGCTTACTTCGAACTTTAACTTGTTAAAAACAATAATCGCTTCACATTCAAACGCATGCATCCGTGCGTAATGTTGCAGCATTCTAGAACTGTATTCAAACTTGCTTCTATTACTTATTGCAAGCTCTGCTTGTTGCTTTATTTCGTAGGCTTTAAATAAAACATCGTATAGCTCTATTTTTTGGGCAATGGCGATACTTTGATCGGCAATTTTCTCGGCCAGTAACGGTTCGCCCAACCAAAATAATTTATTAGCTTGATGAATCAGAAAGGATGCCTCTATATATTTAACATGTCCGATTCTTGTGTGCTTTTCTGATAGCTCTATAAAAGCAATACTATTCAGCAGCTTTTTACGCAGCCTTGACTTGAGCATCCTATAGCTGGGTGTCAGTCTTTTTTCGCCATATAGGTGCAGGCATACTTCCTCATCTGTTAGTTCGTCGTGATTTCTTATAAACTGGTACAGCCTTCCCTCAAGGCTAGTATAGTCAGTAGGATCAACTACAGGAAGAACCTTAGAGCCTTCATCTGCAATAATCCTGACTAATCTCTTTAAATCTTGCATATTTTACTAAAGCCGTATGCACAAAATTAATACCTCTGCTGTAGCACTTCCAGGATCAACTCCCACAAATGCTCATAAGGAACAATTTCAATTTCTGCGTAAGCATCTCCCGGTGTTGGAGAGTCGATTAATTTCTCCATGTGCTTTCTACCTTTCTTCCGAATACTGTCTGCCTCAAAATCTTCTGTTACAGCTAGTATAAGCAACTTTAAGAATAGCTTACTTCTAAGACTAAACGTATCTTTCAGGTGGGTATGAATATATTTCTTTAGGCTCTCGATGCGGTACAAAAGAGCTTCTATATCCTTTCGTTTAAGGAAGTAAAAGAACTGAAGTATAAGTATGGCTACATTGAATCCCTGTTTGTCTTTACTGTATTCTGGCAGTGAGAGTAAGTATGGGTTAGTAATATGATTTTGTTTTGAGCTATCATCAACAATAGATAAGTAAGCCTGATAAAGCTGCCAGCGTTCTTTGGCAGCGGCAGATAACTTTGCATAAAATGTATTACTGAACACTTTATGCAACAACGTTCCTGCCAATTCATATTTCTTGGAATGTATTGCCAACAAGAAATAATTTTCCAAGTATGCAAACCAGTTATGAGAGTTCTGACTGAACTCTTCCAAGAACTTCTCGGCGTAGACAAGTCCTTTATCATACTTAGCTGCCTTTAAGTGCGCGTAAACCAGCACATATTTATTGTAGCTTGCATCGAATCTTTGGGCGCAAACCTCTCCGCTCTCAAGTAACTTTTCCGATAACACCGTTAGCTCAACTATTTTTGCGAAGTCGCCTATCAACTCATTATACCAAATATGTGCTTTGTAGTAGGCGCTAAACGCATCAAAAGTCCGGCTGCTCTTCCAAAGCATTTCCAGTTTATCAAGATCTTTTTCAAGCTGGGGTAAGTACTCTCTCCTCGACTTTACTGATTTATTTAACCTGATTCGGATAAGTAAAAATAGGTTCACAGCCTCACTTTCATATGCTTTTTTCAGCATTAAAGTATCCAATTGTCGCTTGTTGGCTGTAAAGCTTTTGTAAGCTCCCAGTTCAGAGTTACAGAACAGCAGAATTTCTAAGGCTGCAATTTTAAAATTGGTAAAGTCGAACTCAGTGGCAATGTTTAGCACCTTTTTCGCATTCAGCTCTGCTAACTTATAGTCTGCCTGCTTTAAAAAGAGATTGGCATGGTGCAGTAACATGTAACATTCCTGCTCACCTTGTATAAAAGGCTTTACTTTTAGCTTCTGATAATTTACTAGAAACAGGTTATTATAAAATTTCTTTTTTATCCTGTGTTTTAGCATCTTGTACCTAACATCGTTAGGGTTGGAATTGTAGAGTTCAAAAGCCGCCTCTTCATCTGTATCATAGCTTTTGTGCAGCAGCTTCTCCACGAAAAAGCCCTCTTTACCTTTTAAATCTTTATCAGGTAAGGAGCTGGAAGGGCTGTTACAGAATGTTACCATTCTTGAAAGTGATATCAGTTCATTCATGGGCTACAGTATAGTAGAGCTAATTATTAAGGTTATGCAGCAACAAGATGTATTCAAAACTAAAGTTACCTTTTATGTGCTTTCTTCATAAAATTTCAGAAAGTAAGTGAGTAGATTTACGGTTCACCTTACCATTAAGCTATGTTACTTTTGCGACTCTTTGATCTATCAAAAATATAAAGCCATATAACTTTATCAAATATTAAGAGTTGACAATATAATAAAATGCAGAGATATATCAATAAATATCAAGTTACTTTTCAAATAAAACTTTCATTTAAAATAACATTTATGTAATACATATTTGCAATACCATAACTTAAAAACCTGAAAAATTATGTTATCTACTATCATTGCAATAATCATCACCCTAGCGACTGGTACAGCTCCTGCTCAGCCTGCACCACAAACTTCTACAACACCTTCAACTGAGACAAAAGAGAAGGATAAGCCAAAAACTTCTACAGATCCTGCATTAGGAACATTTGGAGGTACAGGACAGTGGGTAGGTCAGTGATTTACCATCTATAGTAAATTTTCTCTATCTTGTCCTCAGTTAAATAGTACCGTTAAGGATCAATATTTAAATGAGGAAAGCCAGCTTACTTTTACCTATTCTTTTGCTTTTTCTTTGCTTCTGCAGCCAACCGCAACAGGAGCTGAACGAAGTAAAAGTTAGATTTCCATTAGAACCGGAAACCATCAGCCCAGTTAATTATGCTGATGCTGAGTCACTGCAGATTATAAACCTGCTGTTTCAAAGCCTTTTAGTAGTTGATTTAGAAGAAGATAAGCTGAAGCCAGCGTTAGTAACTGCCATGCCCGAAATGGTTAGGCAGGACTCACTAACGCTGTTTACTTATGAGATAAGAGATGAAGCCGCCTGGTCTGACGGGTCTCCTGTAACAGCAGACGACATTGCCTTTACACTAAAGGTACTAAAGGCACCTTTAGTGAACAATGAGCGTGTTAAGCCTCAGGTCGAGTTTATTCGTGACATAAGGCTCGATAAAACTAACCCCAGAAAGTTTACTTTCGTCTGCGACGGGTATGCTCCAGAAATGGAGCTCCTGACCGGAGATTTCTTTATACTTCCATCGTACCTGTTCGATCCGCAAGGGCTACTTAAATCGATACAGGTGGCGGAGCTAAGCGACGATCTTTCCGAGCTTGAGAACAATGAGAACCTGAAGGCTTTTGCTCAGGAGTTTAACGCTATAAACTTTAAGAGCGGCAAAGCCTTTTTACAGGGTAGCGGCGGTTACCTTCTTGATGCTTATTTGCCTAACCAGCACATTGTGCTAAAGCGAAAGCAGAACTGGTGGGGTAATAATTTAGACCAGGCTCACTTAACGGCACATCCTGATGTTATAAGCTTTCATGTTATCCCGGATAACACCACAGCTTTACTTGCCTTAAAAAACAAACAGCTAGATGTGTTGGACAACATCTCTGCTGCTGAATTCGATCACCTAAAATCTGACAAAAACTTTAAGAACGATTTTACGCTTCATACCCCTGATGCCTACGAATGTACTTATGCAGGTATAAACAGCCGCTTACCTAAGTTCTCGGATAAACGCACAAGGCAGGCTATTGCTCATTTGCTCGATGTAAGCGGTATGATCAAGGCATCACAGCAGAACTATGCTACTCCAACTGCAAGTATCATCCCTCCCTCTATCAACGAGTATTACAACACCAACCTCAAACCAAGAAGCTACAATCTATCGGAGGCCAAAGCACTGTTGAACGCTGCAGGCTGGAAACAGGAACAGGACGGTTGGTACAAGACCATCAACGGCAAAAGAACGAAACTTACCATCGATGTAATTTACAGGGCTGGCAATAGCAATTTCGAAAATGCAGCCCTTATCTTTCAGCAAACTGCTTCCAAAGCTGGCATTCCTGTTACCGTACAGGCTATGGAAGCCAACCTGCTTAGCCAGAAATCTAAGGCGCATGAATTTGATATGTTTTTCCGCTCTCTTTCAGGCAATCCGTTTGTGTTTAACTTTCAGGGATTGCTGAGCACGTCTGCAGGCGAGTTGGGTGGGCCTAATTATACTGGGTTCGGCAATGAGCAAAGCGATAAATTGTTAGACGCCATTAATACCGCCGATACACCGGAAAAGAAAGCACAGCGTCTAAAGCAACTCCAGACCATGCTGCACGACGATGCCGCATTTATTCCATTATACTATCAGAAAGAAAGAATAGCCATCAACAAACGCTTCGACAACGCCAAAATATCAGGACTCTCTCCTAATTATGATGTTAGCGCGTTTACCCTGAAAAACTAACGGCACCCCATGCTGCAGTATACCCTTAAGCGTTTCCTGCTGTCTTTGCCTGCGCTCTGGCTGCTGGTAACGCTTGTATTTTTACTCAGCAGGCTCTTAACAGGAGTACCCGGTGAAGAGCAAATCTTACAGGATAGCGGCGGATTCTACAGCAAAAGTAGCACAGGAAGCAGAGAGCAGGCTTACTTGAGTTACCTGGAGCGTACCGGGCAAAACCTTCCGCTTTTTTACTTTTCGGTGCAGGCAAGCCCGGAGCCAGATACACTGCACCTGGTTTATCCAGCACATCACAGAACTTTCCTGAAGCAGCTTTACTGGCAATACGGCAATCCTGAAGCCGTAAATGCATATTATCAAAGTATAAAAGAACTGGAACTGGCACCATCTGCAGCGCAGTATGAAGGCTTACAATTATATATTGACAGACTATATCAGGCTACCGAACCAGCAAGTATAAAACAAACGTTGGCCGCTTTGCCGGTACGTATACCTGCCCCGCTTGTATCAGAGCTCAAGGCTAAGGCCGCTGGCTTAACGCAGAAACAACAGGCTTATGCTTACCTGCTCCCCTCCTTACGCTGGCATGGCACCCAAAATCAGTACCATACCTGGTTTGTTAATGTGTTGCAAGGCGACCTCGGTACTTCTTTCCGCGACAATCGGCCTGTTAGTTCTATACTTTACGAGGCTGTGGCAAACACCTGGTGGTTAATACTAATCAGTATACTTGTTGCCTTTATTGTCTCTTTTGAACTGGGGATGCTGCTTGTAATGCCTCAAAGTATAAAGCTTCGCAAGCTGTTGCTTCCCGCACTTTTTATCATCGATAGCATTCCGCTGTTCCTGCTGGCTTTGCTCCTGCTCATACTTTTGGCTACACCGTCCTTTTTGCAACTGTTCCCGGTATTCGGTTTGGGGTACCACAGGATGTCTGGCGGTTCATGGGTAGAGCAGCTTACAGTAGTTTCGCAGTACATGGCGCTGCCAGCTATCTGCCTTATACTTGGCAACATCCCATACTTAACCAACCTTATTTACCGATCCTTTTCTGAAGAAAGCAAGAAGGAGTACGCCAGAACTGCCAGGGCAAAAGGCTTTTCTGAACGCCAGGTTATCCGGAAACAACTGCTGCGCAACACGCTACTACCTACCATTACCGTAGTTTCAGATGCATTGCCAGCTCTTGTGGCAGGGGCTGTGGTAGTAGAAACTATATTTGCCATTCCAGGAGTGGGGCGTTTGTTAGTAGATGCCGTTTTAGCAAGAGATTATCCTATCATAGTTGCTGTTGTACTGGTGGTGGCAGCTTTCCGGGTAGTTTTATACTTACTGGCCGATGTTTGCTACAGTATTGCCGATCCACGCATTAAGCATGCTGCCTCATGATACAGTTGTTAAACGACATCAGACAGCTCAGCCAGCAAAAATCAGCTTTTAAAATAGCTATACTTTACCTATTACTGTTGCTGGTATTTATACTTGTGTTGCCTATACTTCCAATGGCCTATGGCCCAAATGAACTGGATCTACAGTATACGTTTGCAGGCCCTTTTACCAGCGGAACCGATGGCTTGCACTGGCTGGGAACAGATGCTCTGGGCCGTGACGTGTTATCCAACACACTTTATGGTGCACGTTCTGCGCTGCTCATCAGTGTGCAAGTAATGCTATTCGCTACAGGGTTGGGGCTGCTACTTGGTATGAGCGCAGGTTATTTGGGGAATAACGGCCTTAAAATAAGTCGGGCTGCCTTACCTGTAACATTGCTGGCGCTGTTTGTTTTCTTTTATTATGGTGTATATGTGCCGTATAGTCTTGCGAAGACAGCTCTGCCTCTAAAGTATACTTGGTTTAGTTTGCTGCTGCTCTTATTCCTACTTCTGTTTTTATACAGGCTGCTGTTACCTCTCTTAAAAAAATGGCACGTTGCTGCAGTAACTTCCAGTTTGCCACTGGACTACATAGTGCTTCGCTTGACCGAGGCTTTTACAAGTATACCCAGGCTGCTGCTTATACTTGCGCTGGCTTCTTTCATGCAGCCATCGGTGCTGTTACTTTCTGTAATTTTTGCTGCCACCTTCTGGCCCTCCAGTGCCCGTCTGGCAAGGGCAGAAATGTTAAAGATAAAGCAATTACCATATTTCGAAGCTGCACAAAGTCTTGGCGTTACCCCGTTGCACCTACTCACCAAACATGCTATGCCTAACATGCTGGGCCCTATTATTGTAACGTTTACTTTTGGCGTAGCGGACCTTTTGGCCTTAGAATCCACATTATCTTTCTTAGGGATAGGTGTTCCGGGTACTTTTGTGAGTTGGGGCAGAACTATTGCTGGTATCCGTACCAATACGTCTGCGTGGTGGCTGGTAGTTTTTCCTGGTGCTGCACTTGCCACTACTGTTTGGGCTTTACAGACAGTTAGTTTTCATCTTTTAAATTACTTTGAAGAAAGAAAACAACTCTAGTGCATGTTACTTTTTATCACTTTTCATCCCCGGTTTACTACTTCCTTATTTCACTGCTTCTCTCTCTAAAACTGTGTTATGAGCAGTTTAGCATGCGTTTTATTTCCTGATTACGGCATTATCATGCAGCATACCGCACAAATGCAATGTTACTTTGCAAGGTTAAATTTCCTGTTTACTAACGTATCTACCTGTTATTATTGTATCGAATAAGAACCCCAAACCCATCGACACATGAACTGTACTGTAAACCCTTTACCCAAGCGTGGGACAGACAAGCGCTACAGCAAAGCTTGTCTTAACCTGTCCTCACCGGCTAAGAAAACAAATCTGCAGGAAGAAGAAGTCTTTGATTTTTCTACAATTGATGGCGGTGTCATTACTTACAATGCAGGAACAAAGGCTATCAGTAACGGAGCCGGAATCTTTATTGGTGATTATTTTGTAGGCATGAGCGATAACTATCACTCTATTAGCAACATGCCTTTCGTGCGTTACTAACTTTAAATTTTGAGTACTAATACCCTATAATATTATTGGTTAGTTAATTTTAATTTGTTGGTTGTTTGTGTTTAGATTAAGCTGAATGCCCTGCAGTCCCCCCTGTAGGGCATTTGCTCTTTTAAGGGTTCCGTCGTAAACAACCACTCCATAGCATCCTCCTTGTCTCTAAATGTTTTCATTCCGAACCGATACTGATGCTCCTGGTTAATGGCACTGATGATACCACTAACTATATGTTGCTGAATATCGGTGGGGCATGCCAGGCGGGCAAATCTTTTTATACTTGTGCTACCTAGCAGGGGCATATAAAATGCCCTGATCCAGGTTTCATCAGTTGCTTTGGCTGCTCTTGAGAGTCTCTCATCCACTAAAAAGTAGTTGATTTCTTTTTCCTTAAGTATGGCAGCTACTTCTTGCAGGCTCTCCTGTAACTCTGAGGCAGAGACAGAACCATGCCACACAACTTCTAACAGGCTTAAGGCCTCCAGGTATCTATAAGTATAAAGCTGCTCTTCTTTTATAAGTTGCATATACTGTTATAACATAACAAGTTAGTTCATACGGATTTAAAGCAGGCTACTGTGGTCTGTTTACACAAAATAAAAGTGCATTAACGGAGAAATCAGCTTCTTTTAAAGCTTTTGTGGCAAATGCAGTTCCTCTTCCTCCCTCTAAATGCTGCAGCACTCCATATTATCATCAAACAAATCGCGGCAATAACAGTATATGTTTACTAAATATATTAGCATTAAATATATAAAATGATTTATATTGCACTTGTTATACTAACAAATTTAGCACATGATACTGGAGACTGTAATGCGGAATATCAATGGCACTGTTTTCGGGAAAGCCTATTTTCCTGATATGCAGGATGCAACAGAGTTTGCTTTATTTGGAGATAAAGTGGCATGTGGCTTCCCCTCCCCTGCTGCAGACTACATTGAGGAAACAATTAACCTGAACAGGCACCTTATCCGAAACCCATCTTCTACTTACTTTATAAAAGCCAGCGGAGAGTCTATGCAGGAAGCCAGCATCCGGGATACCGACCTGCTGATAGTAGATAAATCGATAAAAGTGAAGAACGGCTATCCCATTGTTTGCTGGCTTAACGGTGGGTTTACCATTAAAACCTACCGAAAGGAAAAAGACAAAGTATACCTGGAGCCGGCCAACCCCAGTTACCAGAAAATAGAGCTAACCGAGGGTATGGACTTTACTTTCTGGGGAGTGGTATCTTATTCTATCCATAACTGCCTACCTAGCCTGCCATGATCGCTTTAGTAGATTGCAACAACTTTTACGCCTCCTGCGAACGCGTTTTTAACCCTGCCATCAGAAACAAACCGGTAGTAGTGCTTAGTAACAACGATGGCTGCGTAATTGCCCGCTCTGCAGAGTCGAAGGCGCTGGGGATAAAAATGGGTGAACCGCACTTTATGATCAAAGAGCAGGTAAAGCAGCATGGCATAGAGGTGTTTAGTAGCAACTATACATTGTATGGCGACATGAGCAACCGGGTAATGAAAACACTGGCAGAATTTACTCCTAACCTCGAAGTATACAGCATAGACGAGTCGTTTCTGGACCTGGGACACTTCTTCGGCAAAGACCTGCAAACCTATGCCTGGGAGATAAAGAACACCGTGCTTAACTGGACGGGCATACCCGTGGGAGTTGGCGTAGCTAAAACAAAAACACTGGCTAAGATTGCTAACCGGCTGGCCAAGAAAAGTAGTAAGGCTAATGGCGTGCTGGTGCTACAGGAGCCGGAGCATGTAAAAGCTGCTCTGGAAAGAACAGAAGTAGAGGATATATGGGGCATTGGCAAGCAAAATGCCAGACTTTTAAAGCATCATAACATCAACACAGCATACGACTTAACTCAACAAAACGACAGCTGGGTAAAGAAGAACCTGACTATTGTAGGCCTAAGGCTGGTAAAGGAACTGCGCGGCGAGCCTTGCCTGCAGTTAGAGGAAGTAGACCCTCCCAAAAAGAACATCTGCACCTCCCGTAGCTTTGGCACCCCTGTTAAATCGTTGTGCGGTCTGGAGGAGGCAACTGCCCTGTATGCAGCCAAATGTGCATACAAGCTAAGGCAGCAAGGCAGCTGCGCCAGTGCCATTACGGTGTTCATCACTACCAACACTTTTGCCAACACAAAGCAGTACTACAATTCCAGAACCATACAGGTACCCACTCCCATTAACAGCGATCTGCACCTGATCCATTATGCCAGCATAGTGCTTAAAAGCATTTATGTAGAAGGGTACATTTACAAAAAGTGTGGTGTGATTGTGTCGGGTTTGGTACCTGAAAATACGATGCAGTTAGGTTTATTTGATGGGGCTGACACCGGCAAGCACCGCGACCTGATGCATGCACTCGATGGCCTGAACAAGAAGTATGGGCAAGCTATGGTAAAATCGGCAGCACAAGGCTCAAGTAAAGCAGAGTGGCTGCTGAAACGAGAGTACATCTCGCCGTGCTACACTACCAAATTAAGTGATGTGCCTGTGGCAAGGCTGTAAGCTAACACGTAAGCAGCAGCTTAAAAACAGTGCCTGCCACAGTGTTTTACACAAACACCTCAGCAGGCGCTGTTCAACTATAAACTTGTGATAATACTTACTAAGCCTAAGTTGCGAATTCTAAAATGCCAGGCAAGTATAAACCCACCCCTAACCCCTCCGAGGAGGGGTTAGGGGTGGGTTTATTGCAACTTGAGTTAAATATCAATGGGCTTCTGCCAACTCTGCTTTGCTGTACTCTTCGCTCACACGCTTCTGCAGATCCGTAGAAACAGGGGCATAGTCGGAGAAGTGGCTGCGCACAATGGCACGGCCCTGGCTAAGACTTCGCAGCGAGGTTTGCAGCTTATCCAGTTCGGCTAATGGAACGCGTGCCTTTATCACCTGGTTGTCGCCTTCCATTTCCATGTTCATGATCACGCCTCGCTTTATCTGCAGCTCCGTCATCACATCACCCATCAGCTCTGACGGCACCAGAACCTCTACCTCAAACACAGGCTCCAGCAACTGAGGTCCGGCCTGCAAAAAGGCTTCTCTGAAGGCCATCATACCGGCAATTTTAAAGGAGATATCGTTGCTATCTACAGGGTGCATTTTACCGTCGAACACGCTAACCCGCACATCACGCACATAAGAACCGGTAAGCGGCCCCTGCGCCATTTTTTCCATCACACCTTTCATGATAGACGGCAGGAAGCGGGCATCAATCACACCACCCACAATACAGTTGTTAAACACCAGCTTACCACCCCAAGGCAGGTCCACTGTTTCGGAGTCGCGCACTGGGTGCTCGCTTAAAGGCGGCATGCCTTCGTAATAGGCCTCTACTTTCATAGACACCTCGCCAAACTGCCCTGCACCACCCGACTGCTTTTTATGGCGATAAGTCGCATTGGCAGCGCCCTGTATGGTTTCGCGGTACGGGATCTTCACCTTCTGGAATTCTGCCTGTAGCTTATAGATGTTCTCCAGGCGCCATTTCGTTACGGCCAGGTGCAGCTCGCCTTGGGTAGAAAGTATAAGCTGCTTCAGTTCCTGGTTATATTCTATACTTACTGTCGGGTCTTCGATGTGAATCTCATTCAGCACCTCGCTAAGCTTTTCGTCGTCCTGCTTGTTAACAGCCGAGATCGCCACACGCAGCTTCGGATCCGGGAAGTCTATAGGCCTGATGTTGCCAACTGCTCCCTTTCCGTTTAAAGTATGGTTGGTGTATGTATTCTTAAGCTTTAAGGTGCAGCCGATGTCACCCGCTTTCAAATTTTCTACTGCATTTCGCTTTTTACCGTCAGCTATAAACAACTGGCTGATGCGCTCTACGGTGGAAGTTCTCTCATTTACCAGCTCCATACCCACCGACACCTCTCCAGACAGCACCTTAAAGAAGGACAACCTTCCCAAGCCAGGTTCTACTAGTGTTTTAAAGAAGAACAGCCTGGTTGGCCCATTAGGATCGCAGGGTACAGCCTCACCATCCTCAGTTTCCTCGGCTGGCATTTCGATGGCAGAAGGTGCCACGTTGTCGATAAAGCCCATCATACGACCGGAGCCCATGTCCTTTTTAGCCGACAGGCAGAATACCGGGAACACCTCGTGCTTCATCATGCCTATTTTCAGGCCCTGCCGCATTTCGTCTTCGTCCAGTGTGCCTTTTTCAAAATACTGCTCCATCAGCCCCTCGTCGTTCTCTGCCGCTTTTTCTACCAACTCATTATGCAGCGCATCAGCTCTTTCTCTTTCACTGTCAGGTATCGGTAATTTTTCCGGCTTGCCACCTTCCTCCGGAAACTTATACATCACCATCTTCAGCAGGTCTATAATACTATCAAAGCCTGACCCCGTGTTAAGCGGGTACTGCATGACGGTAACTGCTGAGCCAAAGTATGATTTTGCCTCTTCTATAGTACGGTTAAAACTAGCTCTGTCAGAATCCAGCTGGTTCACGGCCAGAATAGTGGGCTTGTTATACTTATCCACGTAGTTCCAGAGCAATTCTGTACCTACCTCTATCCCGTTCTGCGCATTCAGCAAAAGTACAGCCGTATCGCATACCCTGATAGAAGTAATCACCTCACCGATGAAATCATCTAAACCAGGCGTATCGATGATGTTGATCTTGTAGTCGCGCCACTCTGTGTGCAGCGAGGTGGCATAAACAGAACTTCCCCGGTCATGCTCTACTTCGTGGTAGTCCGACACGGTGTTGTTCTCCTCTACCGTACCTCGCCGGTGCACAATGCCGGCTTCATACAGCATAGTTTCGGCAAGTGTGGTCTTGCCGCTTTTCGCGGGGCCAATCAGCACCACGTTTTTAATGTGCTTTTCGTCATACGTTCTCATATGGGCAGAATTCTGATGGTTAGCTTATCTATTTATCAATGTATGTTAAAGACAGGAATAAGCCAATGGTATAGCATTAAGAGCCAACACGTTGGAATAGTTAGTAGAATTATTAGTTATGCGAAAAGTAGAGTGAAAAGGTTATCCAAAAAATGACTAAAGTCCTAATATTTTACAGTATTATACTTTGCTAAAGACAACCGCTGTTACAGGCATACATGTATAGGCTTCCTTAAAAACAGAAAATACCTTGTGTAACAAAAGTTACTGAACCGGAGATTGGGGTTGGTCATCTTTACACCACAAACAGATCACCAACTATAAACAGACCAACACTAAGGTTAAAAAAATGAAAAAGCTAAACGTAATGGTACCCGTAGACTTTACACCGGTATCTTTTAAAGCAATAGAACTCCTGGGATTCCTGATGGATAAAACACCCATCGACACACAACTGGTACATGTAATCCAGGTAAACGCCGCAGACTGGGCAGGTACCAGCGAGTCTTCAGAAACCATAGACAAAGAAGAGATAAAGGCACAGGAGCAGAAGGCAACTCAAGCATTCGCAGAACTCAGAAAACACGTAGACTTTACTTTTACCACCGAAATACTGTACGGCGGCCTCACCACCTCGCTTGCCAAATATGCAGACCAAAACCAGCCAGATCTGGTGATTATGGGTACTGAGGGTGCAGACGGATGGTACGAGAAAATATCCGGATCAGAGGCACAGCATGTGGTGCGGCATACACATGTACCTGTAATTACGGTTCATCAGCATGCATCCATTACAGATGTACATAACATACTTTGGGTGGCAGACTTTGAGGCTGAAAAACAACCGGCGCAAAGTATATCTACCATCAAAACACTGCAGCAACTTTTCGGGGCCAAGTTGCATCTGCTGCAGATCGTTGAGAAAGAAGACAAGCTTAAGGAGCAGCGGATACTGGAAAGTATGGAAAAGTTTGCCAATGAACTACAGCTGCAAAATTATGAACTGTACCTCCGCCGCGATTACAAAGTGCCGGCAGGTGTGAGAAACTTTAACCAGGAAACAGAGATGGACCTGGTCGTGATTGGCACGCATGCCCGCAAAGGCTTTAGCCACATCTTCTACGGAAGTATAGCCGAGACGCTGGTTAACCATTGCATACGACCGCTGCTGACCTACCATTTAAACTAAAAGATCATGAATCGGGCGGCTCTGGCTGCCCACAATTTTTACCTCAACATGCGTAGTACATTTGTACTGGCAGTTTCGCTTACAGCTCTGCTATGGAGTGGCGAGGCTACCGGTCAGGATCATCATACCAATATACAGCACAGTACAGAAGCCAGTGCCGATACAGTAAAAGTAACAACTGTAAAAGAGTTATTCACAAAAGGAGAAGTAGAAGGCCATGTGCGCAACTACTTTATGGCTACCTGGAACCACCGTTCCCTTTCCGATAACTATGCCAACGCGATTGGCGCTGAAATAGCTTATAAAACCGCTACATTTCATGGTTTCCGGATGGGTTTTGCAGGACTGTTTACCTATAACCTGTTTTCTTCCAACATTAACGAACGGGACCCCATTTCTGAAAAACACCCCAAACTGGAGCTGGAGCTGTTTGATATTGAAGACCCGGAAAACAAAGCAGATCTGGACCGGCTGGATGAGTTATACTTGGAGTACAGCTCTGATTGGTTGAAGGCAAAAGCTGGCCGTTTCAGTTTTACCTCTCCCCTTATGAACCCGCAGGACACCCGCATGAAACCTTATTCGTTTCAGGGTATACAGGTACAGGTACCCCTACAGCAAAAGGGTATACTCACGTTAGCCTGGTTCGATCATTTTTCGCCCAGAAGTACAGTGGAGTGGTTTAAGGCAGGCGAGGCCATTGGCATTTTCTCACTGGGTATTGATGCAAACGGTGATCCATCGGGGTACCCACACCACACACAAACCAGGGGGGTAGCCGTAGCAGGTTTACAGTTTAAGCAAAGTACACGCCTAAGCACAGACTTCTGGAACTACTGGATCGAAAACGTTTCCAACAACAGCTATGGCCATGCCGTGCTGGAAGTGGCGCCCCGGGTTAAAGTTGGTGTGGAAGGGCTGTACCAGTTTCGGGTGGGCAACGGCGGAAATCCAGAAACAAAACTGGCATACTTCCCGGACCAGCAGCAGTGGTTGGCGGGCGGCATGCTGGCTTACGAGCCTGTAAACTGGCACCTGTCTCTAAACTACCTGCACACAGCCGGAGAAGGGCGCTTTCTTTTCCCTAGAGAATGGGGCCGTGAGCAGTTTTTTGCAACGCTTTCGAGGGGCCGAATGGAAGGAACAGGAAAGTCTGATATGGTAGTGGCCAAAGTGAGAAAGCAGTGGTCTGGCAGGTTCTCGTCAGAGGCAGCTGTTGCCAAAGCGTGGCTACCTGGTGCACAAGACTATCGCTACAACAAGTATGGCGCAACTTCATATCTGGGATGGGTGGCAGACTTAAACTATAAACCAGCCAACCCGGTACTAAACGGCCTTAGTTTCAGATTGCTGTACATCGGAAGAGTATCGCCAGGCTCAGATATGCCTTTGAAGGACATGTATTACAACACCAACTTCCATAATATAAACTTTGTAACACAGCTTACTTTTTAAGTCTACTTCCTCCGGTTTAGGTCTGACTTACCCAATTACTGACATATATCATCACATTTTATATTGCTTTAGCACAAAACTAAACGTATAACCCTTTCTACCTGAGCTGTTTAAACTGGAAGAACATACCTACTCCGGATGTACCGGAACCTGATATTAAAAGGTATCGTGTAGACATATGGCTTGTGTGACAAACGTCACAGTATAAGCATATAAGTCAGATTACCTTTGTAAACACAGATCAGGAAGCTTTTTGATAAGTATACTTCCGGTTTTAAAAAACTGGTTGTGAACAAGAAAGCAGCCTGTAAAGTAAAACACAACTAAAACCTAATAACCTGAATCATGAAGATAAAACAGTTTGAAGACAAGGGATTAGCCCATTATTCATACGCTATTTTAAGCGAGCAAATTGGGGAGATCATACTTATAGACCCAGCACGAAACCCACAGCCATACTATGACTATGCTGAGGAAAACAATGCCAAAATTGTAGGAGTGATCGAAACGCACCCGCACGCCGACTTTGTAAGCTCCCATCTGGAGATACACGAGGAAACAGGCGCAACAATCTACGCCCACAGTATGGTAGGCGCTGATTACCCGCACCAGGCTTTCGACGAAGGCGCTGAACTGCAGATCGGTGAGGTAAAACTTAAGTCTGTGCATACTCCGGGTCACTCGCCGGATGGTATCAGCATTGTGCTGGAGCACGAAGGCAAAGACAAGGCTGTATTTACAGGCGATACGCTTTTCATTGGGGATGTAGGCCGTCCGGACCTGCGTGAGAGTGCAGGTAACATTACTGCCAAACGTGAGGAGCTGGCGCGCCAGATGTATCACAGCACACGCGAAAAGCTGATGAAACTAGACGACGATGTAACTGTTTACCCAGCGCACGGTGCCGGTACCCTTTGCGGAAAAGGCTTGAGCGAAGCCAACAGCAGCACCATCGGCGCTGAGAAAAGGAGCAACTACGCCCTGCAGCAAATGAGCGAGGATGATTTTGTGAAGATCCTGACAGAAGACCAGCCGTTTATACCTAAGTACTTCGGCTACGACGTAGGACTTAACAAACAGGGTGCACCAGACTATAAAAAAAGTATAACAGGTGTAAAAAAACTGGAGAAGAACTATAAACAGGAAGACGGTACCGTGGTAGTGGATGCCCGCAGCGAAAAAACATTTAAAAAAGGCCACTACAAAGGCGCTATCAACATACAGAATGGGGGTAAGTTCGAAACCTGGCTGGGAAGTATAGTTAGCCCAAACGAAAGCTACTATCTGGTGGCGGAGAGTGAAGAGGAGCTGAAGGACCTAATAGACAAGGCGTCGAAGATCGGTTACGAACTGTTGATGAAAGGTGCATTTGTGATGGATGCGGCGGCAGATGAGAAAACACCTCAGATAGATGTTGAGGAGTTTAAGCAACACCAGGAGGATTATACTATTGTCGACATCCGAAACACATCTGAGGTAAAAGGTGGCAAGTTCTTCGAGAAAGCCATTAATATTCCGTTGCCAGAACTGCGCGAAAGGGCAAAAGAAATACCATCCGACAAGCCAGTGGTGGTGCACTGCGCGGGTGGCTACCGTTCTGCGGCTGGCAGCAGCATTGTGGAGGCGGCCCTGCCTGATACCACAGTACTCGACCTGAGCGAAGCTGTTAACGACTTCAAGAACGGTCAGAAATAATTTCATCAATAATAAAGTATAGCCGGTGCAATATAGCAATGCACCGGCTATTGATTTGTAAGCAGCCCTGGCCGCATCACTGCTAATTCCAAATCGTATAGTATAAAGCTAAACCAAAAGAAACAAACTATGAATAAGTACGAAGGCCGCGTAAGAGAAAGCTCCACAGACACTGCCAACCAAAAAATTGACAGACAAACGTTAGAAAACATTGAGCGCTATGGATATGATGGACCCGATACTATTGACCAAAGGCTTAAAGAACTGGAGAAGGAATGGGATATTGAACGTGTGCTGGAGGTAAACGCTTCTACCTTGGCCCTAAGTGGTATAATACTGGGCGCTACGAAAGACAAACGTTGGTTTATTTTGCCAGGTATCGTAACTTCATTTCTGCTGCAGCATGGCTTGCAGGGCTGGTGCCCTCCCCTTCCCATACTTCGGAAGCTTGGTTTTAGGACCAGAAAGGAGATAGAGGAAGAGCGGGTGTCACTTAAAGCTTTGCGAGGTGATTTTAACCGGGTATTGGGCGCAACAACGCCTGCTGGTGTTTTGAATGTGGTAAGGGATTAAAGCCATTCCAGCTATACCTGTTATCATTTTATTACCAATATATAAACCTGATTATCCGGTACCGCAATTTCAAGTATGGGCCGTAACGCATCTGAACTATAAACATGGAAATTTTAGACAAAGAAGAAATACTGAAGCAGTTTCCGCAACTGGAGCAGCCGTTAATGGACGAGTTGCTGAAACAGAGTACCCTAAAAACAATAGAGGCAGGCGACGAAGTGATGCGCACAGGGCAGTACATAAAATCCACTATTCTGCTGCTCAGCGGTCTGCTTAAAGTATATCGTGAGGATGACGAAGGCAACGAGTTTCTGATGTATTACCTAGAGCCCGGCAACGCCTGCGCCCTTTCTATGATGTGTACGGCCCGGAACGAGAAAAGCCAGATCATGGCAAAAGCCGTAACAGACGTAGAGGTGCTATTGGTACCTTCCCATTTGTCGGAAATGTGGCTGGGCAAGTATAAAAGCTGGCATAACTTTGTAATCGCCTCTTACCGACAGCGCTTCGAAGAACTGCTGCAAACCTTGGATAGCATTGCTTTTAAAGGGCTCGACGAGAGACTGCTTTTCTACCTGAAACGCCACGTTAAAGTAAGCGGCAAGGAAGTAAGGTTATCGCACCAGCAAATTGCCGACGAACTCAACAGTTCCCGCGAAGTGATTTCCAGACTTTTGAAAAAATTAGAGCAGACCGGGGCCATTACCCTGCACCGCAACTACCTCGAAGTGCACGACCTGGAGATAGTTTAAGTTTAGAGAAGTATAAGAGACGCAGATTTTGCGTCTCTTATTTTTTTCTATACTGCTAAACTTACTTCTCCTACTCCTTTACCCTTCCTCTGTGACAAGAGTCACTGTACTCCACTATAGCATACTGTACCTTTGTATCAGTTAAAATTAAAACATTAAAACAGATGGAAATACTCGGATATATCGCTGCTATGTTAATTGGATTATCACTTGGGTTGATCGGCGGCGGCGGCTCCATACTTACAGTACCTGTACTTGTTTACCTTATCGGGCTTAGCCCGGTCATTTCTACGGCTTATTCGCTGTTTATTGTGGGCCTTACCAGTTTGGTGGGTTCTTATAAGTTTTACCAGAAAGGACTGGTAAGCCTGAAGACTGCAGTTGTGTTTGGCTTGCCATCTATAGTGGCCGTGTACATTACGCGCCGTTACCTGGTGCCGGCCATTCCGGAAAATCTCTTCACTGTGGGTGATTTTGTTGTTACCAAAGGAGTGTTGCTGATGTTGCTCTTTGCCGGACTGATGGTGTTTGCCTCTATCAGCATGATTAGGAAGAAGAAAGAGGTACCAGCTGATCCTTCAGAGCCCGTTGACGAGAACATTGATACGGAGCTTGACGTGGAAAACACTGATCCGGCAGAAAGGCATCCAAAGCCAAAATTCAACTACGGCGGCATCCTGGCGGAAGGCCTTATAGTAGGCACGCTAACCGGCCTGGTTGGTGCAGGTGGTGGCTTCCTGATCATCCCGGCGCTGGTACTCTTCAGTAAGCTCGACATGAAAATGGCCGTGGGCACTTCGCTCCTGATCATTGCAGTAAAGTCGCTGTTCGGCTTTATAGGCGACATCTACAACTACGAAATAGACTGGATGTTCCTTAGCATATTCTCTGTAATATCTATTGCAGGCATCTTTATCGGCACATTCCTCTCTACTAAGATACACGCAGATAAACTGAAGACATCATTTGGCTGGTTTGTGCTCGTGATGGGTATCTATATCATCATAAAAGAAATATTTTTCGCTTAGGTTATCAGCGTGATATAAGTCACAGACTCAGGCTTATATAATTCCGAAATTTGTAGTGTCATCAGGATAAATGGTGACAATTTAAACAGAAACAAAAAGTATAAAACATTAAAAATCAACTACCATGAAAGTAGAACAGATTTATACCGGTTGCCTGGCACAAGGCGCCTACTACATCGAAAGCAACGGCGAGGCTGCTATCATCGACCCGCTTCGCGAGGTAAAACCTTACATCGAGAAAGCCGATAAAGACGGCGCCAAGATCAAGTATGTACTTGAAACACACTTCCACGCAGACTTTGTGTCGGGCCACGTGGATCTGGCAAAAGCAACTGGCGCAACTATAATTTTCGGACCAAATGCACAGCCTGCGTTTAAAGCACATGTATCAACAGACGGCGAGGAACTGAAGTTAGGAAACGTGACTATTAAAGTGCTGCACACCCCAGGCCATACGATGGAATCTACCACGTATTTGCTGATCGATGAGAACGGCAAAGAGCACAGTATTTTCTCCGGCGACACGCTGTTTATCGGTGATGTGGGCCGCCCTGACCTGGCTGTAAAATCAGACCTTACGGAAGAGCAACTGGCACAACACCTCTACGACTCGCTGCGCAATAAGATAATGACTTTGCCGGATGATGTGATCGTGTACCCTGCACACGGTGCCGGATCTGCCTGCGGCAAGAATATGAGTAAAGAAACGACTGACCTGCTGGGTAACCAGAAGAAGAATAACTATGCCCTGCGTGCCGATATGAGCAAAGAAGAGTTCGTGAAAGAAGTAACAGAAGGCTTACTACCTCCTCCGGGTTACTTCCCGCTGAACGTGAAAATGAACAAGGAAGGCTATGCCAATATTGATGATGTAATGGCACAGGGGCTGCAGGAATTATCTCCGGAAGCATTTGAGGCTGCAGCCAACGAGACAGGTGCACTAGTACTGGATACACGAAAGCCAGAGGAGTTTGCCCATGGCTTTATTCCGAACGCTGTGAACATTGGTATCGACGGCAACTTTGCCCCATGGGTAGGTGCACTTATACCAGATATTCAGCAGCCCATTCTGATTGTGGCGGACGCGGGCCGGGAAGAAGAAGTTGTTACCAGGCTGGCACGCGTAGGGTACGACATTGCCATCGGCTACCTGAAGGGCGGCTTCCAGAGCTGGAGAAATGCAAACAAAGAAGTAGATACGATCAGCTCGATATCTGCAGAAGAGTTTGCCAAACGCTATGAGCAGAACAAAGCCATGAAGGTGGTGGATGTACGCAAACCAGGTGAATACCAGGCAGAGCATGTAGAAACCGCCAACAATACACCACTGGACTACCTGAACGAGCACCTGGCAGAGTTGCCTAAGGAAGAAGAAATGTACCTGCACTGTGCAGGCGGCTACCGCTCTATGATCGCAGCATCTATACTTAAGGCAAGAGGCTTTGAGAATGTGGTAAACGTGGAAGGCGGCTTTAAGGCCATTGCTGAGACCAGTGTACCTAAAACGGCCTACGTTTGCCCAAGCACACTGAAATAGTAATCGTTTCAGGTCAAGTACATAAACCTTTGATATTATATCAGAAATAGTAAACCCACCACTGCCCCTCCCAAGAGGGGAATCACAGATACAATAAATTCCCCTCCTCGGAGGGGCAGGGATGGGTAAATCGTTAGCTTTAATTAAAGTATAAAAGTTTGCTACGTGACCTAAGTCACAGACAAAGGGCCTATAAATTCCGACCTTTGTATAGTAATCGAACCACAGTAAAAGTTAAAAGACTAGTATAAGCCATGTTCAATATATTTAAATCCGCTCCCAAGAACTACGAAGATCTGGACGGAACTACATTCAGAACCAAATACCAGAACACTCCTAAAGCGGAGTTGCTGGACGTAAGGACAGCCGGTGAGTTTGCCGGAGGCTCCATTAAAGGTGCTAAAAACCTGGACGTGACATCTGCACAGTTCCAGCAGGCGCTGAAGACAATGGACAAGGACAAAGAGTACTTCTTGTTCTGCCGCAGTGGCAACCGCAGCGGCTCTGCCTGCAATATGATGGCCGAGCAAGGTTTTAAAGCACACAACCTGGCAGGCGGAATTGGTGCCTGGCCCAGATAGTATAAGTATATTCACCCTGGCAGGAAACATGAGGGAGCCTGCGACCTGGCTCCCTCCCTGCTTTTCACCATAAACCTAAACTAAACTACTAAGAGATGTTAGAATTCATTAGCCAGCCATGGCCGTGGTATACGTCGGGCGCCGTGATCGCCTTTGTGATGGTACTGCTGCTGTTCTTTGGGAAGTCGTTTGGCTTTTCGTCGAACCTGCGCACGATCTGCACAGCCTGCGGTGCCGGCAAAAACGTTAAGTTCTTTGACTTTGACTGGCGCTCCCAAACCTGGAACCTGCTGTTCCTGGTGGGTGCGGTAATAGGTGGTTTTATTTCGGCAGAGTTTCTAGCCGGCGATATGCCACTACAACTATCACAGGCAACGATACAGGACCTGCAAGCGCTGGAAATTTCCGGCCCAGACGATCTGCAGCCGGAAGAGCTGTTTAGCCTGGAGGCGATCTTCACGGTAAAAGGATTTCTGGTGATGCTGCTAGGCGGCTTTGCCATCGGTTTCGGCTCCCGTTACGCCGGAGGCTGTACCTCAGGCCACGCCATCAGCGGTCTATCCAACCTGCAGCTGCCTTCGCTTATCGCCGTTATCGGCTTCTTTATAGGAGGCCTGATCACCACCTTTATCCTGCTACCACTTATATTTTAATGAGTAATTAATAATGACGAATGATTAATAATTATGTGCTTGTAATTAGGTCTATTTCAAAGTTACTCACCATCCATTATTCATTCTTCACTCACAATTATTCATTAATCATTAGTAACTAATTAATTATAGCAACCCGTGAAAGGATTAAAATTTATATTAGCCGGCATTCTGTTCGGTATCGTGATGAGTAAGTCGGAGGCCATTTCGTGGTTCCGTATCCAGGAGATGTTCCGCTTCCAGTCGTTCCATATGTATGGCATCATCGGAACAGCCGTAGTGTTGGGTGCGATCGCTGTGTACCTGATCAAAAAGTATAAACTGCGCGATTTTCAGGGCAACCCGATCGTGTTCACGCCTAAAGAAATGTCTGTTCCGCGTTATATAATAGGCGGTACTATCTTCGGGCTTGGCTGGGCCCTGACAGGTGCCTGCCCGGGACCGATGTTCGTGAACATTGGCTTCAGCTACTGGGCAATTTTTGTAGCCATCGGAGGCGCCATTGCTGGTACTTACATGTATGGCGTGCTCCGCGACAAGCTGCCCCATTAAAAAGACATTGGCTAAAAGTTGGGCATGTTTTGAAAGCCACCTGCATTTATGCTGTGGCTTTCAGGCATGTTAAAAAGGTTTAGAAAACAAATCATGACACAGTTACCCGAAACAAAGCTTGGATTAAGGAAGAATGCAGGACAGTTCTGGCTGCTGGTACTTGTAAACGGCTTTGTTGGTTCGATGGTAGGATTAGAGCGTTCTGTAATTCCGGAATTTGCTGAAACAGTTTTTGGCATTAACGGGCACACGGCGCTTCTTTCTTTTATAGTTGCATTTGGACTGGCAAAGTCTGCGGCAAACCTGGCTATGGGCCAGCTGGCCACAAAGTATACCCGCCGGCAACTATTACTGATCGGGTGGCTGTTTGCCCTGCCAGTGCCCTGGCTGCTGCTGTACGCCAATAGCTGGTGGTGGGTGATCATCGCTAACTTACTTCTGGGTATAAACCAGGGGCTGGCTTGGTCGGCTACGGTAGTCATGAAGATTGACCTGGTAGGCGAAAAGAACCGCGGTCTGGCCATGGGTATAAATGAATTTGCCGGTTACCTGGCTGTGGGCCTGGTTGCTTTCCTAGCTGGTTATATAGCCTCTGCTACCGGAGATGTAACCATGGCTTTTGTTCCGGGTATTGCTTTCTCTATCATCGGTTTACTGCTTACCCAGTTCCTGGTGCGCGATACACATGCACACGTGCAAACGGAAACAGCTAAAACTACACTCCCGCTGTTGCCCAACACCTGGAAAGATACAACTTGGCGCCATCCTAACTTAGGATCTGTAACGCTGAACGGCTTTGTAAATAACCTGAACGATGGTATACTTTGGGGTCTGTTACCGGTACTGCTCAGTACAAAAGGCTATAGCTTAACTGAAACGGGCTTTTTAGCGGGTATATACCCTGTTGTATGGGGCCTGGGCCAACTGGTTACAGGCAAGCTGGGCGATGTGCTTTGCAAAAAGCAATTGCTAAGTATGGGTATGATGATACAGGGCGTGGCAATCGGCTTACTTTTATTTGCCGGCTCCTACCCAATTTTGGTGACGGCGCTTATTATACTTGGTGCAGGTACAGCTTTAGTATACCCTAACTTTTTGTCGGTAGTGGCCGAGAATACGCACCCAAGCCAAAGGCCGCAGAGCCTGGGCATCTTCCGGTTCTGGCGCGACTTCGGCTATGTAGCCGGAGCAATAGCTGCTGGTGTGTTCAGTGATATATTTGGGTTGCAATGGGTTATACTCGGAACAGCCATACTTACAGTAATTGCAGGCGTATTATCTGAATACAGGATGTGCTGCACCAAAAAAGTACTCTGGCATAGCAAGGAATGTGATACCGGGTTGTTAAAGGCATCCTGATTTTATACTTTTATGAAACCTGAAGGCCGGAACGGTTTATACTTAAGCCCTGTTGAAATGAATACTGCACATGCTTACGTGCTGCAATAAGCTTATATGAGAACTTACCTGTTGTTATTTCTGAGCATCCTGTTACTGCTCTTCGCACTGCCGAAGAACAGCAGCCTGCGCAGCTTTGCACAGCAGGCTGAACTCAAAAAAGCATGCAGCTACAGCAAGCGTTTTGTAAAAAAAACGTGTGCAAGAAAGTGCCTGAAGCACCAGACGCATTCAGAAAACCAAAATAACGCAGCTAACTTAGGCACCGACTGTAATCAACAGGTGTATGCCCTTGTAAGTGCGCTGCAGGCCGAGCCGTTAATTTATTTACAGGCTAAACGCGCCTTTAAAACTCCGCTCGTCCGGAAACACCTCTCTCCTGACCTGGAGCACGACCCCGAACCACCGCGGTTCTCTTAAAATAACCTTTTGTTTTATTGCAACAGAAGGACAGAATTCTGTTCCTGATTTGTTGCCCTTGCGCTGTGCCTACTACCTGACTAGTGTTGGGTAAAAGTATAGCTACACCCTATTTATTATGTTATTTTAAGAAAACTGGATCTTATGGAAATTACTCCGAAGCAAAAAATATCATTCCTGGTGCTGCGCATTATGGCCAGCCTTATCTTCATTGTAGCAGGTATTAGTCACTTTGTGAAAACTGCCGGTGCAGCCGCAAGGCTTGAAAATGCTCCATTCGCACATCTGGCTACCTGGATGGCACCAGCCGAAACACTTATTATACTTTCTGGTATTGGTTTGCTGCTTGGCGGCTTTATGCTGCTGGCGGGTTATAAAACCAAACTGGCAGCTGCCGGCTTACTGGCCATACTAATCCCGATCACACTTACAGTACAGGTGGGAAGCGGAGACTACGGGCCATTGTTCAAGAACGTCGCACTTACCGGCGTGCTGATCTTCTTCATCGTGAATGGTGCCGTGCACTATGGCCTTGACCAAGCAATGGAACTGAAAAAAAGAATGAGACAGAGCGTAACCACAATCCAGCGGGGCAACTATGCTGCCGTACTCGTAACAGGACTATTGCTACTTGGTTCCTGTGCATCTACAACTTCTGTTGCACAGAGTACATCACAGCAGGACACAGCCACACAAGCCGCTAAAAAGAAGTATGCTGTACTCATCAGCCAGCCTAACCACCTGAAAGCCGCTGTAAATACGGCAGAGACTATTACAAAAGAGAGTAAGTATAACCGCGAAACCTTTGTAGTAATGGCCTGCGGAAAGTCTGTAGAGGCTTTTAAAAAAGATGGAGCAATGGCCGCTGAAATAGAAAAAGGAAGAGCAGCCGGCGTTACGTACATGCTATGTGGCATGTCGCTAAAGAAGTTTAATATTGATCCAGCCACCCTGGTAGAGGGTATTGAGATAACTCCAAACGGGTTAACCTATATGTTCGACCTGAAGCAGCAAGGTTTTATTACTGTGGAACTTTAGTCACATAACATCAGAAAAGTTTAGGCTATCTTAGCTACGTTTAAAGAAAGACAAACCTCATGAACAAGAATAAATTTTTGATAAAGAACATACCAGGCTGGGCAGTTATGCTGGCTATTTTCGGTGTGTTATACCTAACAGGTCTGCACACAGAAGCTATAGGACAAGTACAGCGCCTGTTGCTGGCTACTGGTATCAAAAACGCCGATGTGCCGGAAACCCTCCAAAACCCGGACGCCAATGCAGTGATAGACGCAGCAGCAGTGGCCAACACAGAAATGGCCGGGGCAGGCTTCCAGATGGTAGACCTCGATGGCAAACAGGTAAGCTTTGAGAGCCTGAAAGGGAAAGTGGTATTTATGAACATCTGGGCCACCTGGTGCCCGCCATGTATCGCTGAAATGCCTAATATCCAAAAGCTGTATGACAAAGTAGGCTCCGAGAAGATTGCTTTTGTAATGCTTTCTGTGGATGAAGGCGGCATGGAGAAGGTAAAGAAATTCATCAAGAAGAAGGGCTATACTTTCCCGGTGTACATGCCGGCGAGCCAATTGCCGCAGGAGTTTTATTCCAATGCCATTCCAACTACTTTTATTATCTCGCCGGCTGGTAAGATAGTAGCCAAGCAAGAAGGCATGGCCGATTATAACACCAAAGAAGTGCGGGATTTTCTAACAAATATGGTGAAGTAAAAGTAACCCAGAGTTAAATTTTACAAACAAAAAGGCCTCTACACATTGCAGAGGCCTTTTTGTTTATTTTGGCAGAGAGCAAGGGATTCGAACCCTTGATACCCTTTTGGGGTATACACACTTTCCAGGCGTGCTCCTTCGACCACTCGGACAGCTCTCTTTATCTGGTGCAAAGATAGGGTAAAATGACGCACATCTGCAAACGCACCTGCTTTATACTTACAGATTCCTATAAAGTTATTTCACCACGCAGGTTCTCGCACAGCAGCATTCTTGTTTCCTCGTAGCTTAGCTCCTGCCCCAGTACAAACATTAGCTTAGTTATAGCTGCCTCCGTAGTAATGTCTGCTCCGCCAATAACGCCCATGGTTAGCAAATGCGTACTGGTCTCGTACTGCCCTTGTATTACACGTCCTTCATCGCACTGAGACACGTTTAAAATATGCACACCAGCATCCAACGCCTGATGTACCAGTTCCAGAAACCAGGGTGCAGATGGAGCATTACCAGAGCCAAACGTTTCCAGCACCACGCCTTTCAGACCCTCTGCCTGTAAAACTGTTTTCACCGTAAGTGGTGTTATCCCCGGGAAGAGCTTCAGTATAGCTACTTTATCACTCAGCTGCTTATGCACGCGCAAACCTTGGCTTGGGTGTTGAAGGATATTATCGGAGCTGTATTCTATATCAATACCGGTTTCGGCCAGTGGTGGGTAGTTATCTGACTTGAACGCATCGAAGTGGCTACTCTCAACTTTTTTGGCCCGGTTGCCACGCAACAACAGGTCACGGAAGTAGATGCAAACCTCCGGCACTACGCTTTTGCCGTTTTGTTTTGTACCGGCTATCTGCAGCGCCGTAATAAGGTTTTCGCGGGCATCTGTGCGAATGCGACCAATTGGCACCTGTGCACCAGTAAAGATCACCGGTTTTTGCAGGTTCTCGAGCAGGTAGCTAAGTGCTGAGGCACTGTAGGCCATGGTATCAGTACCATGCAGCACTACAAAGCCATCATACTTATCATAGTTCTCTTCTATTAAACGAGCCAGCATCAGCCAGTCGTCTATAGTTACGTTAGAAGAGTCGATGGCTGGTTCCATGCTCATCACTGTGAGCATATAGCTAAACTGGCTTAGCTCGGGCACGTGGTCCAGTATCTGCGAAAAGTTAAACGGCACCAGGTGATGTTCCGCCTTGTCGTACACCATGCCTACTGTGCCGCCGGTGTAAATGATCAGGATAGACGCCTCCGGGTGCAGCGGAGTTGCTGTATCGATGTGTACCTGTACTACCTCCATGGCTATAGTTTGAACAGGTTAAGCGCGTTGGTTGTGGTTTTCTCGGCTACCTCTTCTAGGTCTCTGCCCATCAACTCGGCCACTCGCTTTGCTACCAGGGTCAAGTATACCGGCTCGTTGCGTTTGCCACGATGCGGCACAGGCGCCAAGTACGGGCAATCGGTTTCGAGTACCAGCTGTTCTATGCTAACATGCGGAAGAACTTTGTCCAAGCCTCCGTTTTTGAAAGTAGCCACACCGCCTATGCCCATCAGAAAACCAAGCTCTTTTACCTTCTCCGCCTCTTCTGCTGTTCCTGAAAAGCAATGAAATATACCTTTCAGAGAGCCGTCCTGGGCAGCGGAAATTATTTCATAGGTCTCGTTAAAGGAGTCGCGGGTATGCAGCACAATGGGCAAATTATACTTTTTAGCCAGCTCCACCTGTACTTTTAGCGCCTCCTGCTGCTGTGGCAGAAACGTTTTGTCCCAGTAAAGGTCTATGCCGCACTCTCCTACTGCCGCGAATTCCCGCTTGCTCAGCCAGTCTTCGACTAAGTATAGCTGACGCTCAAAATCTTTATCAACAGAGGTGGGATGCAGGCCCATCATAGGAATACATTGCCCCGGAAATTGGGCCTCAGTTTCCAACATTACATCTATGGAAGTATGATCTATGTTAGGCATGTAGATTTTGCCTACTCCTTCGTCTCCTGCCCTTCTTACTGCCTCGGCTCTGTCGTCTTTAAACTGCTCGGCATAAATATGCGCGTGCGAATCAATCAAATGCATGTATCAAGTATGGTTTAACATCGGGCCATGGCCAATGTAGTACTACAAAGTTTACTGCTGCAAGTTAATTATTTAATTGTTGATCGTCTGAACCAGGATTTATCAGGTTAAAATAGATCCACAGGATTTTCGCCATGGTCAAGTGGTGTTGCTTAAGAGAATGTAATTCTCTAATACTTTCTCCCTTTCCAGATTGTCTTTCCCGGCAGGTAGTAAAAAACCAGCAGCACAATGGAGGTTACTACCAGGTAAATTTCGAACGCAAAGTATAGCCACCAAGGTGCTGTGCGGTGCAGGCGACGCAGGCATACATATAAGTATAAACTCTGCAAACTAAACTTAGCCATAAAGATAGACAGTACCACGCCAGCCGAAGTATAAAGCCCAAAGGGTAACAACACCGGGTAATAAGCTGAGTGCAGCACCAGAATGATAACCATGTAAACCGGTAGGTGCATAGAGCCTTTCATCCAGCGTTTGCGCTGGTGCATAAACTGATTAAAATCTGCAGCCGGCGTAGACAGGGCCAGAACCTCTTTGCTGTACACGTTTCTAAAGCCCCAGCCCCTCTGCAAGATCCTGTTAAAAATGGCAATGTCTTCGGTAATGGAGAACTTTATACTTTCAAATCCTCCCACCTCTTTGTAAGCCTCGCGACGCAGCAGCATGTTATTGCCCATAGTGGTTACCGGCAGGTTCAGGTCCGATACCACCTGCATCAGCCCCAGCGCATACAGCCAATCCTGCGCCTGCAGCTTAGCAAAGAGGCCATGCTCCTGGGTGGTAGTTATACCTGTCACAACGCCTATTTTATCCTTTAAAGCACCCAGCATGGCATTAACCCAGGTAGGCGGCACGGCAATGTCTGCATCAGTGTAAAAAAAGTAATCACTCGTTGCCAGCTTAGACAGCTGCGCCAGCACATTCTGCTTGCCCTTTAGCTGATTTATACTTTGATTAATTGTAATGCACTTATAGTTGGGTTTGCCTTTAATGAATGCCTCTATCACCTCCAGTGTTCTGTCGGTGCTGGCGTCGTTGCCAATCAGCACTTCCACTTTGTCTTTGGGGTAATCCAGGTTTTCGATGGCTGTAAGGCAGCGGGTAATGGTGTGCTCCTCGTTACGGGCAGCGATGATTATACTTATGTGTGGCAGATTTTCAGGCCTGGAGGGGTAGTGCTTCCGGTTGATCAGCAGCAGCACCAGCAGCACCATGTAAAGGGTAAAGAAAAGTATAAAATAGACGACAGATACGATCATAGGGTCTCGAAGGTGTAGCCGAGCCCGGTGAAATGCTCCAGGTAATGTGGCAGGGCGTACATCATATTTCGTTTTGCTTTCAGACTGTCGTGGAATACGATGATGCTGCCGTTTTGGGTGCTTTGAATAGACTTACGCAGACACTTTTCCGGCGACAGGCTATTATCGTAGTCGTTAGTGAGCACATCCCACATAATAATCTCATACTTGCCCTGTAGCTGCCTTGCCTGATTTTGGGTGATGCGGCCATAGGGCGGCCTGTACAAAAGTTTAGAGTTATCCAGCGTATACTTTTCCAGTTCCTGTTGGCAGCGCTCCACGTTGTCGAGGTATGGTTGCAGCTCAGCACGCCAGCCATTCAAGTGGTTGAAAGTATGGTTGGCTAGCACATGCCCCTGTTGCTGGATGTTAGTGGCTATTTCTGGGTATTTCCGCACATTATCACCCACACAAAAGAAAGTAGCTTTAGCGCCATACTTCTGCAGTTGTTCAAGCACCCACGGAGTAGCCTCCGGCACAGGTCCATCGTCAAAAGTTAAGTATAACAGCTTCTCCTGCGTAGCCTCTCTGTGCCAGGTATAGTTTGGCCACAGTTTTTTTAAGAAAGCAGGGGTTTTGTAGAGGCGGATCAAAGCTGGACTGTAGGTTGTTGATTGTTGATTGCTATACCTGCAAAGATAGCATACTTACGATTTATTCTTTTTAACAATCAGCAGTCAGCAATTTTTCTTATTTAAACCGGCACGACAGCAGTGTGATGTCATCGTTGAGAGCGGCTTCTTCGTTGTAGAGGTTTATTTCGCGGAGCAGCTGCAGGTGCAGCATTTTAGAACTCAGGAAACGATTCCGCTGCAGGAACTTGATACACCCTTCTACCCCAAACTCTGCCTCTTCTTCGTCAAAGACTTCTGTAAGGCCATCGGTGTAGCACAGCAGCACGGCATTCTGAGGCACTGTAATACGCGTAACCGACATAAACGGCAGCACATCAAATACACCCAGCATGGTGCAGCCTTCGTTCAGCAGGCGGTGTGTATTGTCTTCGTAGAGCAGGATCGGGGCATTGTGGCCGGCGTTTACGTAGCACATTTCCCTAGTCTTGCGGTTATAGAGTGCCAGGAACATGGTGATAAACTTTTCGGCGATCGCATTGCGGTAGATCAGGTTGTTAAGCTCGGCCACAACTGTATTCAGATCAGAGGTCTGGCGCAAAATGGTTCTGAGCCCAGCCTGGAAGTTCGACATCAGCAGCGATGCCGGCACCCCCTTGCCCGACACGTCGGCCACGCAAAAAACAAAGTTATCCGAATCAATCTCAATGAAATCGTAATAATCGCCCCCGATAGATGAATGCGGAATGTAGCTGGCGTAAATGGCCACATCTTTGTCGTTTGGCAGCGACTTCGGGAACAGCATGGCCTGCACCTCGCGGGCAATCTCTATCTCACGGCGAATAGACTCCTGTGCTAGTCGCTGGCGGGCCATTTTGTGGTTCTCTATGGCCACCAGCATAATATTACTGACGGTCTGCACAAAGCTTAGCGCCTCCATGTTGGTGTGGTAGGGCTGCGTTTTACCGATCATTACAAAGGCAAGCACTTTACCGTTGTGGAAAATCGGAATCACTATCTCAAAAGCACGCCACTTTTTGTCTACATCCAGCTTAGAAGTACGCATGATTTCTTTAATGCCAAGTATGGATTCGGGAATCTCGTGCTTCGTGAAGTCCTGTTCGGTACCAAAGCATACTTTGCACTCCCAGCTTTCGTCGTGCACGAACAACACCAAACGGCTGATCTGTAACTGAGCGAGCAGGGTAAAGCGGTAAATTTTATAGAGGGCCGGCTCCGGAAGATTGTCGTTGATCGCCTGCGTAATTTCGAGCAAGGCCGACAACTCCAGCTTCTTCAGGTTAAGTTCCTGTTGTATACTCGGTACGGTTATATCAGCCATTCGAAATCGGTGTTTTAGAATTGTAAGCACTGTGCAGGCAGTAACCGAAACGGCTAAAGGCCAGCACCAGCAAACTAATGCTTATACTTGGTAAAAGTAGTAAAAAAAGTACAGCCTTCGCCTCTATCAGCTGAAATCCCTTGTTTGCCTTCATACCCCACGTCTGTGCCGGAAGTTGCCTCCCGAACCACAGAAAATCAAACAACACCTGAATAGCCGCAGCGAACGCGATAGTAGCTATAACGATGGGCAAACCAGGTTTATTGAACAACGGAAGGCTAAAAATGTTTTGCATCCGCACTAAATTCTGCAGATTTTTTTCGCCATTGCTCGAGCTTTTGTGGCCATCAGTTAGAGTTATGCACAACTAAACCGGCCTTGGTGGCAAGGTAAAAGTAATCATGGCAGTGCTGCCCAAATGTAGCCTCGTTATACTCATGCTCAGTGTCCTGGTCAGGGTAAAGAATCTTTACATAGCCTCTTTTGATCAGCGACTGCAGGGCCGCACATATCTCATTGTCAGTTAAGGACAGCGTTCTTTTCAGGTCTGTATAGGAGGCTACAAAGTATAACTCGTCCAGTATATCAAATTCGTTATCGCTCATTAGTTTCTGATTGTTCTTCCTTTCCACCGGTACCTGCCAAACAAGCCTGCAACACCGGTAAACACCACGTAAGGTACATACACCAGTTGTAAAGGCAGCATGTGCCACACGTACTCTTTTTTGTTAAGGAAGCTTAGTATACGTTCTAAAAATAAAAAATCTATCGCAAACTTGGCAATATATGCAGCCACAAAAACCAGCAGGGGTAAATGCCCGAACAGGAAAAAAGGGATAGACAGGAACAGTAAAAAGTTTACAAGAAACACAACGAGGGCCACCAACTGTACATTTATACTTTGGTAAGACCGCCACTTGCTGGCCCACCTAACCCGCTGCGACAAAAAGGAGATCAGGCTTTTACGCGCATCTGTATAAACTAAAGCTTTATTGTTTTTAAGGAACACAGCTTTACCCGGAAACTGCTGTTGCACCTTGTGCAGCAGAAACTCATCGTCGCCGCTGGCAATGCCGTCGTTACCCGAAAAGCCTCCTACCTTCTCAAAAATAAATTTGGGATAGGCCAGGTTTGCTCCATTGCACATATTTGGCTTGTTTAACGCCAGCGAAGCGCCTCCAATACCGATTAAACTGGCAAATTCCACCAACTGCATGCGCTCAAATGTCGTATGGGTATTGTGGAAGCAAACCGGACCGCTGATAAAGTATGGCTGCTTCGTCTCATACGTATGCGCATACTGCTGCAGCCACTCTGGCCCTACACGGCAATCGCCGTCGGTTAGTACCAGTAGTTCTCCCGTTGCCTGTTCCACGCCATACTTCACGGCTTCCTTTTTCATACTTTTTCCAGCCACATCACCAAGATCCAACACTCTCATACTCATTGTGGAACCTAAATTGTATTGATGTAACAGTTGAAGTGTACTATCGGTAGAGTGATCATCCACCACCAGCACCTCAAACAGCTCCTTTGGATATTGCTGCGCCTCCAGGTCCTGCAGCAAAGCCACGATGTTAGCCGCCTCGTTTCGCACAGGTATGATAACTGAAATGGTGGTTTTGGGGATGTACCCATCAGGCAAAGTTGTGGCGGCCATTTTTACCCAGGCCACCAACCGGCGCAGCACCACCCAGGCATAAGCAAGTAACGATAGAGACAAAAGCCAGATCATGCGGGTACTCCTTTCCGGGCCAGGCGCAGGCGCAGCACAAAGTATAAACCCACTGCACTTGGCACCGCTATGTTCAGCAGCCAAAGGCTTAGGCTGGCACTAAGCACATGCAGCCTCCCCTCCCCTAGCAACCCGAACAGGTACATAGCCGAGAGCTCCCGCACTCCCAGGTCGGAGAGCAGGCTAACCGAAGGCACCACCGACTTCAGGAAGAAGGTACCAGCCACTCCGCTTACATACTCTACCGGGTTCAGCCTTACACCAAAAAGTATAAGCAATAGTATAAATTGAATCAGGAACACAAAGTACCGGCCCAGTGAGAGCAGCAACAGTCTTGAGATCTCAGCAGAAGTATATTCTCCCATTATAGCCACATAGTGCACAAGCGTGCGTAGCGGCTTTATGGCAGCCACTACCGCTACCATAGCTTTGGCATGATACAGCAGTACCAGCATAGCAATGCACAGCACCAGCAGCAGGAATAGTATACTTAGTGCCACTCCCGGAAACTGCCCCCAGTAAAACCGAAGTATAAAGTAAAGCAAGCCAAGCGAGCCCACCAGCACCGTAGCCACCAACTGGCAGTAACGCCCGATAAAGATGGCGCCAATAGCCTCCAGGCGTTGCTGGCTCTTAAGCTCCAGCACCCGGCCGGCGTAGTCGCCGAGGCGGTTAGGGGTGATAAAGCCAAGCGTAAGCCCTACCATTACGGCACGGTAGGCCCGTGCAAAAGACATAGGCTCCAGCTTATTGCCTAGCAGCTGCCATTTCTTCGCCTCAAAGCCCCAGTTAAAAGGTATAAGGATAGCTACAAGTATAAACAGGCCTGTGAGTGAACTATCGAGGGCTGTATGTAAGATTTGTTTCCAGCTTAGGAAGGTATCCGGAGTGGTAAAAATGGCCTGGTGCAGCAAAAAGAGCGTGAGCACCACCACCAGTATTTTACCGGAAAGCAAAAGGAACCTTCTATTTGGATTAATGTTCAAGATATTGTCTTAATTTTGTAGCCTTATGGTTTACCCTTCTGCGCTTCCTCCTAATAAACTTATACTTGGTATAGACCCCGGCACACAGGTTATGGGCTACGGCCTGATAGAAGTAACTGGTTCTAAAGTACAAGTGGTGCAGTATGGCGTTATTCACCTGAAAAGCTACAGCAACCACGCCATCAAGTTAAAGAAAATTTTTGACCGCATGATACAGCTCATCGACGAGTACCTGCCCGACGAGCTGGCCATCGAGTCGCCATTCTTTGGTGTGAACGTGCAAAGTATGCTCAAGTTGGGACGTGCCCAAGGTGTGGCTATCGCTGCTGCCCTTTCGCGCGATATCCCTTATGTAGAGTATGCGCCAAAAAAAGTAAAGCAGTCGGTAACGGGTAACGGTAATGCATCCAAAGAGCAAGTGGCCAGCATGCTGGTGCAGATCCTGAAGATACAGCCTGACCCTAAAATGTTTGATGCTACCGATGCCCTGAGCGTGGCCCTTTGCCACCACTACCAGAAAGGTAACAATGCCAAACAAGGTGCTAAATCCTGGAAAGCTTTCCTTACAGATAACCCGGGAAGAGTTTCCGGCAAATAATTTTTTGAGCTGGTTTTCTAATTAATTCCTAAACTATCCTCATCATTCTATATAACACACTCACTGTGTGTTACTTCTGATAGAATCACTCAAAAAACACTGAATTCCTGAGTTAAGCAAACAAGTATCCGGAGCTGAAAATATTTCGCTGTTTTGCAAAAAATCGTACCTTTCTTTCGTAAGGCTTAGGCAGGCGCTATAAAATCGTCGCTAGTTTGTATCAAAAAAAAGTACTTTTGTCGTTGTCCTTGTTAAGATAAAAGTACGATCGGCTCTAAACGGCATAAATGGATTTAGACAAAGATAAGTCGGGAAACGTCCGTACCCGACGGAGACATGTTACTACCCGTAGGCTCGACAAGATATTTGTGGAGCTAGCCAGCGTATACCGTTTTATAGCGCGTTTCTTTAAAGAAGTTCTTTTTCCTCCTTACGAGTTTCGTGAAATTATAAGGCAGTGCTACGAAATTGGCGTTCGCTCACTTCCCCTTATCTCGCTTACAGGCTTTATTATTGGTATTGTATTCACCAACCAGTCGCGCCCGTCGTTGGCTGGCTTTGGCGCTACCGCATTGCTACCAGCTCTTATTTCTGTAGCTATTGTAAGGGCAATGGGACCACTTGTAACGGCACTTATTGCAGCAGGCAGGGTTGGCTCTAACATCGGGGCAGAACTAGGCTCAATGCGCGTAACAGAGCAGATCGATGCCATGGAAGTATCTGCTACTAACCCGTTCAAGTTTCTGGTGGTAAGCAGGGTGCTGGCCTCAACACTTATGATTCCGGCGCTTACCATGTATACTACATTCGTGTCGTTGCTTGGCGGCTACCTAAATGTGCACCAAAACGAACTGACAACACTTACCACCTTCTTTTACCAGGTTTTTGAGGCCATTACCTTTTTAGATATTATCGCTTCTTCGGTTAAATCAGTGATTTTCGGGTTTACCATTGGTATGGTAGGGTGCTACAAAGGCTATAACTCCTCTAAAGGCACAGAGGGTGTGGGTAAGGCGGCCAACTCGTCGGTGGTAACGGCTATGTTCCTTATTTTTATCGAAGAGCTGCTGATTATGCAGGTTATAAACGCAATTAGAGCTTTTTAGCAAGTATGAGGGCGAAGGAAATAAATCCCAAAATAGATAGAAACGAAAAAGTAATTTTTATCAGAGGCCTCCAGAAAGCGTTCGACGAGTTTGAGGTACTGAAAGGCGTGAACCTGGACCTGTACAAAGGTGAAAACCTGGTGGTGCTGGGGCGCTCCGGCACGGGTAAATCTGTACTGATCAAGATAATCTCGGGTTTACTGCAGGCTGATGAGGGGCAGGTGAATGTGCTGGGCCGAGAAGTGAGTAAACTTACCTCAAAGGAACTGGATGCGCTCCGGCTTAAAATAGGTTTTTCTTTTCAGAACAGTGCTCTCTATGATAGTATGACTGTAAAGGAGAACCTGGAGTTTCCGTTGGAGCGCCACGCCAAAGATATGTCGGTAAATGAGCGTAATGAGTTAATAGACGTGGTGCTGGATGCTGTGGGCTTATCACAGGCGCTTAACCAGATGCCCTCCGAATTATCGGGTGGCCAGCGCAAACGCATCGGTATTGCCCGTACGCTGATACTCAGGCCCGACATTATGCTTTACGACGAGCCTACAGCCGGCCTCGACCCGATTACAAGTATAGAAATCAACAAGCTGATAAATGAAGTTCAGCGCAGGTTCAACACCTCCTCCATCATTATTACCCACGACCTTACCTGCGCGCGTGCCGTAGGAGACAGAGTGGTGATGCTGCTCGACGGACATTTTCAGCGGCAGGGAACGTTTGAGGAAGTGTTTGCAGCTCCCGATGAACGCATACAAGCTTTTTATAACTACAACTTTATTGACTAAATGAGTTCTGCAGATAATAAACGTACCGTGATAGTGGGCATATTTGTGTTCCTGGCTATTGTAATCCTGGTGGCAGGTATCTTTACCCTGGCTGGCCAGCAGAAACGCCTGATCAGCACTATTTCCGTTATCGCTATTTTTGATGATGTGGCTGGTTTAAAGTCTGGCAACAACGTTTGGTTCTCAGGTGTAAAGATCGGCACAATCAAGTCCATCAGTTTATATGGCGATGCGCAGGTGAAAGTAACCATGAACATCGAGGAGAAAGCACAGCAGTACATTCGCGAAAACTCTGTAGCCCGCATCAGTTCCGAAAGTTTTATCGGCAATAAGAACATTGTAATAGACGGCGGCACGCAGGCAGCCCCTCCCGTTGAGGATGGCGATGTGATAAAAGCGATTAACCCGCTAAACACTGATGACCTGATGGAGACGCTGCAGAAGAACAACAAGAACCTGGTAGCAATCACAAACGACTTCAAACAAATTACTTCGAGGCTAGTGCAAGGCGAAGGCACAGTGGGAGCCATACTTACCGACACAATAATGGCCGACAATTTCAGGGCGATGGTGGCCAACCTGCAGCAGACTTCCAGAAGAACAGTAGCTGCTTCTAACGAACTCTCCAGGTTCACTACAAAGCTTAACAACCCCGACGGCTTGGCGAACAGCATCGCCACCGACACCGTGGTGTACAGCAGGCTTAAAGCTTCGATGGCAGAACTGAAGCAGGCCACTGATGCAGCAGCAAGTATGATGGAGAACCTGCAGGAGACAAGCCAGAAACTGAACAACCAGAACAATGCGGTGGGTGTATTGCTATCTGATGAGCAGTTTGCGCGGCAGCTAAAGAGCACCATGCAAAACTTGGAAACCAGCACGCAAAAGTTTGACCAGAACATGGAGGCGCTGCAAAGCAATTTCTTGCTTCGGGGCTTTTTCAGGAAACAGGCTAAGCGGGAGGCAGAAGAGCAACTGCAGAAGGACCTGCAAAAAGTACAGCAGGATACAATAAACCGACAGTAGTTTTTTAGTTATTCGTGATGTGTAGAGACGCAATTCGTTGCGTCTTTCTATCTAATAATTTAGTTGTGATGCCATTTATGATTGCATAAAAGGATTTTTGAGCAGCAAGTATAAAAAAGAGGCGGGGCAGATAAAATTATCTGCCCCGCCTCTTTTTGTATTGCCATACGGAAACTAAACGTGGTACTCGGTACGTATCTTTTCCGCCACTTCTTCCATCTCTTCTTTGCTGAACTCCTTTTTATTTGCAAAGTTCATGTCCTGCATGCTGTTTATCGGGATAAGGTGAACATGTGCATGCGGCACCTCTAAGCCTACAACCGCCACTCCTATCCTGTTGCAAGGAACTGCCTTTTTAATAGCCTTCGATACTTCTTTTGCAAAAGCCATCAGCCCCAGGTACAGTTCATCATCCAGATCGAAGATGTAGTCTATTTGCTCCTTCGGGATTACTAAGGTATGGCCTTTGGCTGTCGGGAAAACATCCAGAAAGGCAAGGAAACGTTCATTCTCTGCTATTTTATAAGCAGGAATCTCACCTTTCACAATCTTAGTAAAAATCGAAGGTTCCATAGTTTATCGGCTAATTTCTAGTATCTCGAACTGTATTTTGCCGGCAGGGATGGTGATCTCGGCTACATCGCCAACAGATTTACCAAGCAAGCCCTTACCAATAGGCGACTTAACCGAAATCTTGCCTGCTGCCAGGTCTGCTTCCTCTTCCGCCACCAAAGTATAGTCTACTACCATATTGTTCTTAAGGTTCTTTATTTTAACCTTAGATAGTATAAGTGCTTTACTGGCATCCAGATGCGATTCGTCTATCAGACGGGCATTGCCTACTATCTCCTCCATTTTGGCGATCTTCAACTCCAGGTGCCCCTGCGCGTCTTTTGCAGCATCGTATTCAGCATTCTCGCTCAGGTCACCTTTGTCGCGTGCCTCAGCTAATTGGCGTGCTACTTCAGAGCGGCCTTTGGTCTTGAGCTCAGCCAGTTCGTCTTTTAGTTTCTGCAAACCTTCAGCTGTGTAATAAGAAATCTTGCTCATAGTTATGTTCTCACGTTTAAAACACAAAAGCAAAAAGAACGGTTATGGCATGCATAACCGTTCTTTTTGCCAAATATGTAAATTTATTTAATTCTTTTCCAGTGTGGCGGCAGCTATATTTACAGCAACCGCCAAAGTTTTAGCATAAGCGTCAACTTCTAACCTATAACAGGGCCAGGAGCAACTCTCTTTGGCCTCGACTTAGGCAAATATACAAATTTTAGCACACAAGAAACAAGAGCTGTTTTGTATATCTTTTATGTATGGCAGCGATGTTTAATCATCGTTTTTTGCCTCAGAGCACGTTATGCTTTTATGTGCAGCAGCAGGGTTGGCTGCGGATAAGTTTGCTGGCACCATTCCCATTTCTGTAGCACTTTTTCGGGCACCTCACCTGTTTCGGCCACTGGTTCAAAACCGAAACCTGTATAAAACCGCTCTAGCTGCGCGAAGGGAAGGCAGTAAACTATCTTTTGCTGTGCATGGTGTAACAGAAACTTAACCAGGTTCTTAGCTAGCCCAAAGCCTCTGCACTTATCCTCTACATACATACCGCCCAGTTCAAGCGTGTTTGCATCTATACTTACCAGCCGGCCTACCCCCACGCGCGCTCCCTCTACTTCTGCAATAGCAATAAACTCCTGCTCGTACACCGATGGCCTGAACTTAATTTTACTGTACTGTTCGTTTACCCACCTCAACTCATCCGGCTCTGCTTTCCTGATTCTAACATTCATACTTTAGTTTACGAGTAAAAACAGAAATAAATGGTTGATTTATTATGTTAATCAGGAGCTAGAGCAGTTCCTTTATTTTCTCTACCAGCACCTCATTGATCTTTACATATGACTCGTGTGTCCAGCCGGCGATGTGTGGGGTAAGTATAACGTTATTGGCTTGGGCCAGGTAATTAAAGATTTGCAGTTGCTGCTCGGTTAAGGTGTCGAGTTTTTCGTTTTCCAGAACATCCAGGGCAGCACCTTTTATACTTCCTTCTTTTAAATTAATTACGAGGGCCTCCTGATTCACCACATCACCACGGGAAGTGTTCAGGAACCAGATCTTTTTCTTAAATCCTCTAAAAAACTCTTCATTAGCAAAGCCAAGGTTATCTTTTATATAAGGGATGTGCAGACTCACAATATCCGCCTCCAGTTGTAGCTCCTCCAGCGTTACGTTCTCTGCCGGTGAAGTTATCTTTTCAGGTGCGTATCGGTCGTAGGCAAGTATGCGGCAGCCAAAACCGCTCAGCACTTTGGCAAAGCTTTGGCCCATATTTCCGTAGCCGATAATACCAATGGTTTTACCGCTTATTTCCTCTCCCCTATTCTCTTCGCGCAGCCATACTTTGTTACGTACCTCCATATCACCACGCACGATGTTGCGCATCAGCGAGATAAGTAGCCCCAACGTGAACTCACCTACTGCCTGCCTGTTACCTTCGTTGGCTCCGATTAAAGCTATACCACGCTCCTGCAGTGCATCAGCATCAATATTGTCTACGCCGGCTCCGGCCCGTGCAACAAACTTCAGGTTATCAGCATACTTTAGAGTATCCGCCGTGATCCGCATTTTGCTGCGCACGATCAGCCCATCAAAGCCTGCCAGCGCTTCACATACTTTCGCAGGCTCGATCTTAGGCCTGTAATCAGCCTCTACTCCTATACTTTCCAGCATCGGAAATACACTTGGGTGGATTTCATCTATGATCAGGACACGGGGTTGAGGAGTTCTGAGTTCTGAGTTCTGAGTCACGAGTTATGGAAGTTAAGTAGTAGAAGTTACAGGCAAGGCTTTATACTTACAGTTGGTTTTACTCAAGAAAACGTGATTTTCTACAAACTATAGAGCAGGTGTGCCACACCGAAGTAAATGGTTAAGCCCAGCAGGTCGTTGGCGGTGGTAATAAACGGACCAGCAGCTACGGCAGGGTTTATTCCGAATTTATCGAGTACCATCGGTGTAACCGTACCCATTAGCGAAGCCAGCATAACCACAGAGAAAAGCGCCAGCGAGACCACAAGCGACAAGGTAAAGTCATTGCGGAACAGGTAGGTAAAGCAGAAAACCAGTATCGAGATGATCAACGCGTTGAGCAAGGCTACCAGAATCATTTTAAAGATACGCTGGGCAAAGTTCTCAAACATCACCGCGTTAGACGATAAGGTTTGGATGATGATAGAAGAAGACTGTATGCCTACGTTACCACCCGTTGCCGTAATAAGCGGTACAAACAGCGCTAAGGCCGGAAGTATGGCAATGTCATTTTCGAAGAAACCCATAAAGTGAGCAGCCAGTAAACCTCCCACCATGCCAATGATCAGCCAGGGCAAACGCGATCGCGAAATTCGGAACACACTGTCATCCTCCTCCACGTTCTCCGAAATACCCGTCATCAACTGGCGGCTCAGTTCGGCCTGCTCCTGCATTACGTCTACTACGTCGTCGATGGTGATGCGGCCCAGCAGTCTACCTTGTATGTTAACTACAGGTATGGCTTCCAGGTCATATTTCTGCATCACGGTTACTACTTCATTCTCATCCCTGAACGACTCAATCGAGATCACATCTTCGCTGTAAATATCTTTTACCAACTTATCGTCTCGGGAGAGCAGCAGCGCTTTCACACTCACACGCCCTACCAGAATATCGCGGTTATCCACCACGTATACCGTATAAATGCGCGACACATCCTCAGCCTGCCGGCGAATCTCCTCTATACATTGCCTTACGCGCCAGTTCAGGTTTACTTTAATAAGCTCTTTCGCCATCAAACCACCCGCACAGTCTTCTTCGTAGTGCAACAGGTCCAGGATGTCTTTGGCCTTTTCCTCGTTCTCGATCAGGGCAATGACTTCCTCACGCGTCTGCACCGACTGCTCGTTCAGGATATCCACGGCATCGTCTGAGTGCATCAGGTTGATGTAACGGGCAATCTCGGCGCTGGTGAAGTAATCTAAGAAATCTTCGCGTATGTCGTAGTCCAGGTCGCTCAGGATCTCTGCCCCTATCTCCGGTGGCAGCAGGTCCATCACATACTTCGACTCGTTCGCATCCAGTTCGTAGAGCACCGTGGTAATATCGGCCGGGTGCATGTCACCCATCGTACTCAGGATAAACTCACTATCCTTACGTTCAATGGCCTGCTCTACCTGCTCAATAAAATCACGTGTAATCTCTAGTTGCTGCATACTATGGCTGTATATTCTGCTCTATCAGTTGGGTCAATTGTACGAAATCCTGCACCGAAAGCTGCTCGGCGCGTTTGTCGAAAACAGGCTGGGCCGTTGCTTCAGGCGGCAAGTTATAACTTCGGAGTGAGTTACGCAGCGTTTTACGTCTTGTTCCGAAACTTAATTTAACTACCTGAAAAAACAGCTTCTCGTTACAAGCCAGTTTCTCCACCTCATTCCGCACCAGGCTTATCACTGCCGACTTTACCTTTGGCGGGGGATTGAATACCTTCTCTCCTACGGTGAACTTGTAATCTATAGTATAAAAAGCCTGCAGTAGCACACTAAGTATACCATATGTTTTAGATCCCGGAGGCGCGGCAATTCGCTCAGCCACTTCTTTTTGTATCATACATACTACCTCCGGCACCACGTCGCGCTGCTCCAACACTTTAAAGAAAATCTGGCTTGAGATGTTATAAGGGAAGTTACCGATAATGGCAAACGGACCCGGGAAAAGCTTACTCAGATCAGTTTTCAGAAAATCGGCAGAGATGATACGGTCACCCAACGTAGGAAAATGCTCCTGCAGGTAAGCGATGGATTCTCTGTCGATATCAACAACAGTGGTTCGGTACTCCTGGTGCTGGATAAGGTACTGCGTGAGCACCCCCATGCCTGGGCCGATCTCCAACACATCCTTCACGCCACCTGGCAGGGTAAGCTGCTCCACAATTTTTCTGGCGATGTTCTGGTCTACCAGAAAATGCTGGCCCAGGTGCTTTTTAGGTCTTACGTTACCCACGTTATACTATTTAGGAGACTGAGTATCAAAAAGTATACTTTTCGGCTCAATCTCGTTATACCTTCATTGTACTGGCGAAGCAGCCAAAGCCACAGCGGCGGGCTTTTCGCATTACGTATTATACTTACTATATTGCAGCACCAAAGATACGAACGACAAATGCCAACACAACTTAAATACGACACAAGCTTCGCTAAAAATACCGATCTGGCTATTATTATCGCCAAAGATGCGGTAAGCCAGGTGCAGGAACTGCAGCCGGAAGAGCAAAACTATGTGCAGCAGCAGGTAGAGCAGGATGCCAAATTCATTAACCTGAACCGCTACTCACACCGCGTATACGTGCTGGTATTGCCAGAGGCTAAAAACGAAGAACTTAAAAAGGAAGCGCTTCGCCAGGCTGGCCATGCTTTGTTAAAGCAATTAAAAACTGACAAGGCCGAGCAGATCGCCATATTAGATAAAACCAACTCACAGGCAGGGTTATACTTGGCGGAGGGTTTATACCTGAGCAATTACCAACACTTGAAGTATAAAACCAAAGACCCTAAGGCAAGCACCCTGCAAACTATCACCATTGCCGACGAAACTGTGAACGCTGAACAGGTGCAGGAATTGGCCAATGTACTCGAGGCAGTATACAAAGTACGCGACCTGGTGAACGAACCGCACAGTCACCAGTCAGCAATGCAGTTTAGCGAGCAGCTGGAGGAACTGGCAAAAGAGGGCGGCTTTGACATTGAGATATTAGATGAGCTGAGAATTCAGTCGCTGAAGATGGGTGGCTTGTTAGCAGTGAACCAGGGCAGCGAAGAACCAGCTACATTTAATATATTAGAGTGGAAACCTGAAAACGCCAAAAACAGCAAACCATACGTGCTGGTGGGCAAAGGTGTAGTATACGATACCGGTGGCCTTAGCTTAAAGCCAACGCCGCAGTCCATGGATTACATGAAGTCTGATATGGCCGGTGCCGCTGCCGTAACGGGTGTGCTATATGCTGCTGCTAAAAACAAGCTTCCGCTGCACATTATTGGCCTGATACCTGCCACAGATAACCGCCCGGGAGGCAGAGCCGTTGCCCCAGGTGATGTAATTACCATGCACAATGGCATGACGGTAGAGGTACTGAACACAGACGCCGAAGGCCGCCTTATACTTGCCGATGCCTTGAGCTTTGCCAAAAAGTATGATCCGGAACTAGTAATCGATTTGGCTACCCTAACTGGTTCTGCCATGCGTGCCGTAGGAAAAGAAGGCTTGGTGGTAATGGGTACTGCCGGTGAAGAAGTAATGGCAGGTCTCAAAAAAGCAGGTGACATTGTGCATGAGCGTACGGTAGAATTTCCGCTGTGGGATGAGTACAGAAAGCAGCTTGATTCTGAGATTGCAGACCTGAAAAACTTAGGTGGCGCAGACGCAGGACACATAACAGCCGGTAAGTTTTTAGAAGAATTTACAAGTTACCCTTGGGTGCATTTCGACATTGCCGGTACAGCTTACCTGCACGCAGAAGACTCGTACCGCGGCAAATTAGCCACAGGCTCAGGCGTACGTTTGGTTTACAATTACCTAAGCTCCCAGGCACGATAAGTATAAAATGGATACAAAGTATAAAGTAAGATTAGGCATCAGCATCGGCGACACAAACGGCATTGGCCCAGAGGTGATCGTGAAAACCTTTAGCGACCAGCGTGTACTTAATTATTGCACACCAGTAATATATGCTGCGCCGGGTGTACTGAACAGAATTCGTAAAGCGCTTAGCGCCGAGCACTTCTTTTATCAGCCGGTAAATTCTGCTGATGTGTTGGTGCCACGCAAGATAAACCTAGTTACGTGCTGGGATGGAGATCTAGAAATTACTCCAGGCACCCCTACGCCAGAATCAGGCAAAGCCTCTCTGGATTCCTTGATGGCTGCCTGCCGCGACCTGAAAGCCGGAAAGCTGGACGGACTTATTACAGCACCTATAAATAAAGACAACATACAGGCTGATGAATTTAACTTCCCGGGCCACACTGAATTTCTTACCTCCTACTTCGATGCACCTGAAAGCCTGATGCTTTTGGTGAGCGGAGATCTGAGAGTAGCCACTGTTACCGGCCACATGCCTGTAAGGGATGTAGCCTCTAAACTAACGCCGGAGCTGCTTATCCGCAAAATAACCATCCTGCTGGAGTCGCTGCGAAAAGACTTTGGAATTCTGAAGCCACGCATTGCTGTCTTGGGCCTAAACCCGCATGCCGGTGAAGAAGGATTACTGGGCTCAGAGGAAATTGAGATCATACGCCCGGCCATTATGCAGATGAAAGAGCGCGGGCACCTGGTGTTCGGCCCCTTCCCTGCCGATGGCTTTTTTGGGATGCAGCAGTACAAGCAGGTAGATGCCGTACTAGCCATGTACCATGACCAGGGGCTTATTCCTTTTAAAACTTTGGCCTTTGAGAGTGGCGTGAATTATACGGCAGGTTTACCTATCGTACGCACCTCACCAGACCACGGCACGGCCTATGATATTGCAGCTAAGCACATTGCAAATGAAACCTCTTTCCGGGAAGCCTTGTTCCTTGCCTGCGACATCGTAAAAATGCGTAAAGAAGAACAAATGCCGGCTGTTTAATAGCGGCAGGTATTTTTTTTATCAGATTTATATCCTAATTTTGCGTCTTGCAATAAAAAGTCGGTTGTGAAAAAGCTAAAAGATTATGAAATCGGCATTGCCAAACTCAGCAACAAGGTACATACCTATGAGTTTGAGATGGATGATTCTTTCTTTGACCTTTTTGGGAAGGAAATAATTTCAGGAGGACAACTGCTTGCTAAAGTGGAGCTCGACAAAACAGAGTCGTTGCTTACCTTTAACATTGACATAAAGGGGCATGTGCGCCTTACCTGCGACAGAAGCCTGGATGAGTTTGATTATCCGGTAGACGTGCAGGAGGTTTTCAGAATCAAGTATGGTGATGAGAACATGGAGTTGGCTGATGATCTGTGGCAGATTACAAGCGGCACACAGTCGGTTAACATTGCGCAGCACCTGTATGATTACATCAGCCTGTCGCTACCCATGAAAAAGCTGCATCCGCGGTTTTTAGAGGAGATGGACGAGGAAGATGAAGAAAGTGAGGAGGATATCCTGATTTACTCTTCGCGCAGCGAGAGCAACAGCGAAGATGAGGACGACGATGACGAGGACACTGATCCCCGCTGGGATGCCCTCAAAAACCTTAACTAAAAGAGTTTTAGAAGTATAAAAAGTATAAACTAGTAAGTAAATTTTTCAACTAAAAAATGGCACATCCTAAACGTAAGATTTCGAAGACCAGAAGAGATAAGAGAAGAACTCATTATAAACTTTCTGAGAAAGCTATCGCAACTTGCCCTACTACAGATACGCCTCACCTTTTCCACCACGCTTATGTGGTAGATGGCGACCTGTATCACAAAGGCAAGCTGGCTATCAAAAATTATACAGCGAACGCGCAGTAAGCACTAACCCTGCTTTAGTTTTAGTTCTGTATAATTAACAACATCCATCATACATGAGGATCGCCTTAGACGCTATGGGCGGCGACTATGCACCAGAGGCTGTCGTTAAAGGTGCTATACTAGCCGCAGAGCAGCTGGAGAAAGATGACGTTATTTTGCTTATCGGCAAAGAAGACGTTATTCAGCCGCTTCTAAACGAATACAATTACGCTGGGAACAATATTACCATTGTTCATGCTAGCCAGGTTATCGAAATGGGAGAGCACCCTACAAAGGCGCTTTCTCAGAAAACCGACTCTAGTATAGCTGTAGGGTACGGCCTGCTTAAAATGCAGAAAGCAGATGCTTTTTGCAGCGCAGGAAATACCGGTGCTATGCTGGTAGGTGCTATGTTTAGTGTAAAAGCGGTAGAAGGTATACTAAGGCCCTCTATTGGAGGTCTGGTTCCGAAACTGAATGGTGGTTTCGGTATTATGCTGGACGTTGGCGCCAACGCTGACTGCAAGCCCGAAGTACTGGAGCAGTTCGGTGAGATCGGCTCTATTTATGCTAAGTATGTGCTGGAGATCCCGAACCCGAAAGTAGGTCTGATGAACCTGGGCGAGGAAGAAGGCAAAGGCACTGTGGTAACGCAGGCTGCCCACCAGCGCCTGAAAGCAAACACCAACATCAACTTTATCGGTAACATAGAAGGCCGCGACCTTTTTAACGACAAGGCTGATGTGATTGTATGTGACGGCTATACTGGCAACATCATTCTGAAGATGGCGGAGAATATCTACGACATCCTGAATGAGAAGAATATGCACGATCCGTTCTTCGATAAGTTTAACTACGAGGCGGTAGGCGGTAGTCCTATTCTGGGTATAAACGGCAATGCTGTAATCGGCCATGGTGTATCAAGCCCTAAGGCTATTTGCAACATGGTGCTGCAGGCGCAGAAGATGGTGTCATCTAAACTGTCGGAGCGATTCCACAAAAAGTATAGCGTATAATCTGTTGCCCAACGGGGCAATAGTGTAATATCTAATTGGCTTAATCTGATCCGGGAATTCTTTTTACAGAATCTGGCAGGTTATGCCAATTTTTTTTTAGTAACTTGCCCCGCTTACATAATTCTAACCGAAATAATTATTTACCATGAGTAAAATTACCGCCGCTATAACAGGTGTAAGTGGCTATGTACCAGAATACGTGCTAACGAACAAAGAGCTGGAGACACTGGTTGAGACCAACGACGAATGGATAACTTCTCGTACGGGTATCAAAGAGAGGCGTATTTTGAAAGGCGAAGGGCTGGGTACATCACATATAGCGGTACCTGCGGTTAGAGAATTACTTAAGAAAACAAATACTAAGCCTGAGGAGATTGATTTACTTATCTGTGCCACAACCACACCGGATATGGTGTTCCCGGCAACGGCTAACCTTATAACAGCAGAGATAGGTGCCGTAAACGCTTTTGGCTACGACCTGCAGGCAGCATGCTCAGGGTTTCTTTATGCAGTGGCAACAGGCTCTAAGTTTATAGAATCTGGCCGCTATAAGAAAGTAGTAGTGGTAGGTGCCGATAAAATGTCTTCTATCATAGATTATACAGACAGAGCTACCTGCATTATTTTCGGTGACGGCGGCGGCGCTGTTATGCTGGAACCAAACACAGAGGGCTATGGTGTTTTGGATGAAGTTCTAAAATCTGACGGTACAGGTGCACAGTTCCTGCACATGAAAGCCGGTGGTAGCCGTAAGCCTGCCACAGTTGACACGGTGCTGGCAAGAGAGCATTATGCCTACCAGGAAGGTCAGCAGGTGTTTAAGTTTGCTGTTAAAGGTATGGCTGATGTATCTGCAGAAGTAATGGAGCGCAACAACCTGACAGGAGACGATGTGGCCTGGCTGGTACCGCACCAGGCAAACAAGCGCATTATCGAGGCCACAGCTAATCGTATGGGCTTAAGCAACGAGAAAGTGATGTTGAACATACACAAGTATGGCAACACCACCAGCGGCACTATTCCTCTTTGTTTGTGGGAGTACGAAAGCCAGCTAAAGAAAGGCGATAACATTGTACTGGCTGCTTTTGGAGGTGGCTTTACATGGGGCGCCATTTACCTAAAGTGGGCTTACGATCCGAAGTAGATCTAACTATACATCAAAGTAAAAGCGGCCAATGGCCGCTTTTTTTATTGTGTCTATAACTTAACCCACTGCTACTTAAACAAACCATAGCTCCTGCACTAAATTCTTATAATAGCAGTAGCATAGGCACCCTGAATTGTAATATAGCTAGTATCAGAGCTTTAATTGATTTAAGATTATATAACAACTTTAAAGATGTATCTGGTTATACCTTTAAAGAACTGCAACAACTGAGTTTCGCTTCTTAAATAGGAGTAAAACATTGCCGGCAAACTTCAGCGCTAAATGATCTGGCAAAGTATTATGCGTGCATAACATCTTGAATAAATGGAAGAAAAGCAACTTAAATTCGTACCTTTTTCGGGACAAATGCGGCATATTAGCTAACTTTGTTTGCAATACATAGTTTTGCGCTATACTTTTATCGTTTCAAACAAGTACAACACGATTCAGAACATTCTATGGCAACCACAGCTGATATTAAAAACGGCGTTGTGATTGAATACAACAACGACCTTTACCAGGTAATCGACTTCCAGCACGTAAAGCCAGGAAAAGGCCCTGCGTTTGTAAGAACCAAGCTGAGAAACATCAGAACGGGTAAAGTATTGGACAATACATTCTCTGCTGGTCATAAGATCACAACAGCACGTGTAGAGCAGCGCCCTCACCAGTTTATTTACAAAGACGACATGGGCTATAACTTTATGGACATGAACACCTTTGAGCAGGTAACGTTAAACGAGGCTATGGTGCCATTCGCTGATTTGATGAAAGAAGGCCAGGAAGTAACCATCCTTTTCCACGCCGAAACAGAGACTCCGCTAACATGCGAGATACCTCCTTTTGTGGAGCTGACAATTACATACACAGAGCCAGGCATCAAAGGCGATACAGCAACCAATGCATCTAAACCAGCCATTGTAGAGACAGGAGCAACCATTCAGGTGCCGCTTTTCATTGGCCAGGACGAAAAAATCAAAGTAGACACTCGTACTTATTCATACGCAGAAAGAGTTAAATAAACACATGAAAGCTAAAGAAATCCAGGACCTGATCGACTTTATCGCCAAATCCGGCTTGAATAAAGTAAACATCGAGACAGAAGAATTTAAGATCTCTGTACAGCGTGAGGCTAATCAGAAAGTGAAGTACGTTAGCGAGCCTGCTCAGGCTGCTGCTCCTTCTTTCCAGGCTGCTCCAGTACAACAGGCCGCAGCTCCGGCTCCAGCCGCTGCTGCTCCAGCTCCTGCTGCCGCGCCTGCACCTGCTGCTTCCGACGACAGCAAGTATATCGCTATCAAAGCTCCAATGATCGGTACTTTCTACCGCTCTTCCAGCCCTGAGTCTCCTGTTTTTGTAAATGTTGGCGACGAAGTGAAAAAAGGACAGGTTATCTGTATCATCGAGGCCATGAAACTTTTCAATGAAATCGAGTCTGAAGTATCTGGTAAAATTGTGAAGGTATTGGTAGACAATTCTTCGCCAGTTGAGTACGACCAGCCATTGTTCCTGGTAGACCCATCATAATTAAAAATTAAAAATTAAAAATTATAAGCTGGGATTTAAAGGCTCCACGTCCTCTCCTGGCTTTTTTTAATTTCTAATTTCTAATTTCTAATTGAATATTATGTTTAAGAAAATACTCATTGCTAACCGCGGAGAGATTGCCCTTCGCATCATCCGTACCTGTAAGGAGATGGGTGTGAAAACTGTAGCGGTATACTCTACTGCCGACAAGGAAAGCCTACATGTGCGCTTTGCCGACGAGGCAGTTTGTATCGGACCGCCGCCAAGTGCACAGTCATACCTGAACATTCCGAATATCATTGCAGCTGCCGAGATCACCAATGCCGACGCAATTCATCCTGGCTATGGTTTCTTATCAGAGAACGCGGAGTTTTCGCGCATCTGTGCTGAAAATAATATCAAGTTTATCGGTGCCTCTCCAGAGATGATCAACCAGATGGGTGACAAAGCCTCTGCGAAAGACACGATGAAAAAAGCAGGCGTTCCAACCATTCCAGGATCCGAGGGTCTTCTGAAAAACCTGGAAGAAGGCATCAAGCTTGCTAAAAAAATAAAGTATCCGGTTATTATCAAGGCAACTGCCGGTGGTGGTGGCCGTGGTATGCGCATTATTAAGCGTGAGGAGGATTTTGAGAAGGCATGGAACGATGCTCGTACAGAATCTAAGGCTGCTTTCGGTAACGACGGTATTTATCTTGAAAAATTCGTAGAAGAGCCGCGCCACATCGAGATACAATTGATCGGTGACCAGCACGGCAACGTTGCCCACTTATCTGAACGTGACTGCTCTATTCAGCGCCGACACCAGAAGCTTATTGAGGAAACGCCATCTCCGATCATAACAGATGAACTGCGTGAGAAGATGGGACAGGCTGCCATTGCTGGTGCCAAAGCCATTAATTACGAAGGCGTAGGTACTATTGAATTCCTGGTAGACAAAAACCGTGACTTCTACTTTATGGAGATGAACACGCGTATACAGGTAGAGCACCCGATCACAGAGGAAGTAATTGATTACGACCTGATCAAAGAGCAGATAAAAGTAGCTGCCGGTGAGAAGATCACTGGTAAGAACTATTACCCAAAAATGCACGCAATTGAGTGCCGTATTAACGCCGAGGACCCTAAGAACGGTTTCCGTCCTTCTCCTGGAAAGATTACTAACCTGCACGTGCCAGGTGGCCACGGTGTGCGCGTAGACTCTCATGTTTACTCAGGATATACTATCCCACCAAACTACGACTCCATGATTGCGAAGCTGATCGTGAGCGCGCAGACAAGAGAAGAGGCCCTGGTAAAGATGAAGCGTGCCCTAAGCGAGTTTGTGATTGAAGGTATCAAGACCACCATACCTTTCCACCTGAAGATGATGGATGACACTAACTTTAAGGAAGGAAACTTCACAACTTCTTACTTGGACAACTACGACTTCAGTAGTCTCGACTAGTATTTAGTAATAAGTATAAAAACCTCAGCTATGAATAGCTGAGGTTTTTTTTGTGGCTTGTTGCAACCTCCTTTATACTTTGATGCTCTTAATAGTATGCAAAATGTAATTAAGCTCCTGCTTTGCTGTGCTGCTCTTATGCTGCACAGTTGTACCTCTGTACTATTTATAAACACTACTCTTCCTCCAGAGGTACCCATTACTAACGAACAATGGAAAGTGGTAGCTATTAACAGGTTCAACCCTGAGCTGCTCTCTATTAACCGGGAAAAGAAGGTAGACGTTTTTGCGCTTGGGGCCAGCGAAGCTTTTTATGGTGCGACAGAGGCAATACTTAAAGATCCAACGTTCAGTCTGGCAGCAATCGACACAACTGGCGACTACACTGCACAGGCTGCTGGCCAGCGACTAACGAAGGAACAGGTTCAAAGTATACATCGCCAGTACCCGCACCACCTCATCCTGACGCTAGATAACCTAGATGCCTTTTTTGAGCAGGAGACTGTACGCGAGAAAGATTCGGATGGCACAGTAACTAAAACTGCCCATTACACGCTGCACACCCGCACCAGTTGGACTCTTTACGACAGTACGGGCACAGTGCTGGATCAGGCTGTCCTATCGCGGGCAGAGCTATATAATTCCAGAGGCGTACTAAGTGGCTTGCTGGCTATTGGGCCGTCTATGGGCAATGCTGGTCCGGTTGTAAACAAATTAGCATGGCATACCGGTCAAGACTACTGGAGACGCTTAAATCCCAAGCAGATAAATTTTGAGCGCCTATATTACTCTGGCAAAGATCTTATGCCAGCTGCACATAATATGGCCGCAAGCAACTGGGATGAGGCCATTAGTATACTTACTCCAATTGCAGAAAGCGGAAGCCGAAAAAATGCAGCCAAAGCAGCCTATAATCTGGCTGTTGTACATGAGGCAAAAGGAGACATAATTGGAGCTAAGCAATGGGCTAAGCAAGCTGCAGACAAAGGAAATAAACTGGCTTTGATACTTCTACCACAACTGGGGAAGTATGGGGATCAGTAATAAATCACACTAAGTATAAAAGCAAAGGCCCGGCTATACTGTAGCCGGGCCTTTGCTTTTATACTTATTTATGCTTTCTGTTCTTCTTCCTGCATCAACTGCTCCAGTTCGCTGTACCAGGCCTCGCCATACTTTCTGATAAGCGGCTCTTTCAGAAACTGGTACACTCTTACCCCCAGGTCCTGACCAAAACTGCAGGCAGCGCTGCAAATCCCCCAGCGGTCATAGTTCAAGGCTTCAAAGCCATCATACTTGGTGATGCGTATCGGGTATAAATGACAGGAAATAGGTTTCTTCCAGCTGATCTTGCCATCGTAGTATGCCTGCTCAATCGCACATTTCAACGTGTTGTTTTCGTCGTAGATAGCGTAGGCGCACTCTCTGTTGTCGATAGTCGGTGTAGAATAATCACCTTCAAAGTCCTGGATAAACAGTCCCTGATCTTCTACAGCTTGCTTACCAGCACCAGTCATGTATGGCTTGATATGCTCGTAGCTCTCCTCCAGTATGGCCAATTCATCCTCCTCTAGTGGAGCACCCAGATCACCCTCTACACAGCAGGCACCTTTGCACTTCTCTAGGTTACAAACAAAAAACTGGTCACGTATGTCGTCGCTGATGACGGTATTCTGAAGAACTATCATGGGTATTATTTACTAGGGAGACAAAGGTACGGAGAAATAAGTTTATTTCAGGCGATGTCGAGTACTCCTCCCACCCACAAGATCCTTTTATGATGATACAGGTAGAAGATTCTACTTTAGTAGGAGTTGAAGCAGTAAGTACAAACTCTCCGCCTTAGAAAAGGCAGGGATAAAGGGGTATTGCTGGATCCGGTACTGCAAACTCAGCCTTCCATCTTTTCCCAGAAGTCCTCATCCAGATCTTCTACATGATCTATATCGGAAAGCTCCGGAAGCACTTTGTGCGACAGGTGCAGGCGCTCTATATCGTAAAGTGTGTCGGGGAAAACGTGCTCAGTGCTCCAGCGTTTATTCTGGAATAACTCGGGGTGCAGCTGCTTCATACCCAGTAGATAATAACCGCCATCCAGCGCAGGTCCGATAACTACCTCATGTGTTTTGAGTGCCTCAAAGGCTTTATCAATAATGGCAGGCGTAAGCTGATGGCAGTCGCTGCCGATGATCACGACAGAAGTATACCCCTGTGCAAAAGCAGCTTCAAAAGCAGCTTTCATTTTCTCGCCTAAATCACCGGCTGGTTGCACCTGCTTTTTATACTTATCGTTCGGCCACAGGTCATGCTGATCTACCTCATTGGAGTAATACACCACCTTATCCATAGCTAAATCTATAGTAACCTGTTTGGTGTGCTGCAACAGGTGCATGTAAATGGCTAATGCCTCCTCAGGACCAACAGAAGCTGCAAGTCGTGTTTTCACCTTCCCCAACTCAGGGTTTCGCACAAACAGCATCAGTAAGTTTTTATCGCTACTCATAAACCTTTTCTCCTTTTTTTAGCCACACTCCCCAGCTCCTCGAGTATACATGTACTTTTGGTGTGGTACCCTTGGCATCGTGTACAGCATAGCCGCTATTTATCCATTCGAAAATACCGCCATACAAGTTGTACACGTTTTTGTAGCCTGCCTGCTTCAGCTTCTCTCCTATTTTTTCACTTCGGTAGCCAACAGTGCAGTATACTACTACATTAGCGTCTTTTGGTATACCCTGCAACTGCCCCTGCTCAAAGTCTTCGTATCCGATGTACTGGGCCTTTGGAAGGTGACTTACGGCAAACTCCTGCTTCGAACGGGCATCCAGAAGTATAAATTGCTGCTGCTGTGTTAGCTTCTGATGCAATGCAGCAGGTTTAATAAGCGGAATCGTATTTTGATAAAGCCCTTTCAGCATTGTGTAATAGGCTTTGTCGCTTGTTTGCCCGCAAGCCTTTAGCAGAAACAAGTATGCAAACACAAAAAGAACAGTCAGCTTTTTGGACATATATGCAATTATTTTACAGTTTCACCGCCACAGCTGGAGCCGGCGCCGGCCGTGCAACCGTAGCAATGCTGGTTAAGTATGATGTGGCGACTGTCAAGGGCCTGTACTTCAAAATCCCGGATATGCTGCTGAGCAGTGTTCGCTACTTTTAAGTCCAGCATCTGGTTAAAATCGCAGTCGTAAAGGTAGCCATCCCAACCAACCGATATAGTGTTGCGGCACATTACACCAGAAGCTGCTACCGGATTGAAGGATTCTACCAGCTTTTGCATATAGCCTTCGTAGTTGCCGCTCTGCACCAGGTAATCCAGGAAACGACTAATAGGCAGGTTAGTGATACAGAAAAGGTTGTTGAACTCAATGCCGTACCCGCTTTTCAGCCTGCGCTTAAACTCGGCTTCCATCGCCTTCTGTCCGCTTGGCAGGAACGCACCGGATGGATTATACACCAGGTCGAGCAACAGGCCGCTTCCCTTCTTTCCGTAACTCACCGCATTCAGCATCTGCAGCGCTTTAATTGACTTTTCAAACACGCCATCGCCACGTTGGGCATCGGTACGGGAGGCCATAAAGTATGGCAACGACGACACCACGTGCACCTTGTGCTTTTGGAAAAACTCCGGCAGGTCGTGGTACTTTTTGTTCGCAAGTATAATGGTAAGGTTGCAGCGCACGATTACCTGCCGCCCCAGTTTCGAGAGCTCCTCCACAAACCACCTGAAGTCGGGATTCATTTCCGGTGCGCCGCCAGTTAGGTCTACTGTAGTTATTTGTGGCGAATGCTGCAGTGCATCCAGGCAAAGCTGCATCGTGTCCCGCGTCATGATCTCCTTTCGGTCAGGGCCGGCGTCTACGTGGCAATGCTTGCAGGTCTGGTTGCACATTTTGCCTACGTTAATCTGAAGTATGGTAGTACCCGTGGGAGTAAGCGGATACAGGTCGTGCTCCTTTAGCCGCGCCGCAAAGGCAGGAAACTGATCGCCGTGGCTGGTTGGCTGCTGCAGCACAGTTAACTGATATAGAGAGTCGGCCAGCTCGTGGTGTTGGCCTTTTAAAGATTTCGTGGAAAGACCCATAGGCTACATGCTTACCTCTTTTACCTTGTTCATCATCTGCACGCCGTGCACCAAAGCAGCACCTCCTTTTATGGCAGCGGCTACGTGCAGGGCCTCCATCATCTGGGCTTCGTCGGCTCCTTTTTGCAAGCAATCGGTGCTGTAGGCATCAATACAGTAAGGGCACTGCACAGCATGGGCAACGGCTAAAGCGATAAGCGATTTCTCACGCTCGGTTAAGGCGCCATCCTTAAACACCTCTCCATAGTAATCGAAGAACTTGCGGCCCAACTCAGGTTGCCACTCTGTTATACTTCCGAATTTTGATAGATCAGCAGGGTTATAATATGTCTTTTCCATGGTCTAAGTGTTTAAGGTAGATATACAATTTATAGTAAGAAGGTTAAAATACGGCAAATGTTCAACTTTTGGATTTATTAAATTGTGTTTGCGCCCAAAGCTATAAAGGTACTGTATGCACAGCTGCAGGTTATGGTACAGATTATAACTCGATTGCGCTAAAACTGTTTTGTAAAGTATAAAACAACTTAACATTGCAGCCAACCATTAAAGCTCAAAGCTGTATATTTAATCCGCAAGCACAAACAAAACTATGGCCATACAAACTATAAATCCCGCTACCGGCGAGGTTGTAAAAACGTTTCAACCTGATAGCCCAGAAGATGTTTCCGCCAAAATAGAAGCAGCAGAGAAAGCATTCCGGAGTTGGCGAGAAACCAGCTTCGAAGAACGCTCACGATACATGCACAAGCAGGCAGACATACTGGAGCAGGAAGCAGAAAAGTATGGCAAAATCATCACCCTAGAGATGGGCAAGCCATTGAAAGACGCCATAGCCGAGGTAAAAAAATGTGCCAAAGCATGCCGCTACTACGCTGATAATGCAGCAGACTTCCTGAAAGACGAGATCATCGAAACAGAGGCATCTAAAAGTATGATTGCCTTTGAGCCCCTGGGTGTGGTGCTGGCCATTATGCCCTGGAACTTCCCCTTTTGGCAGGCATACCGCTTCCTGGCTCCTGCCCTGATGGCTGGTAACGTAGGACTCCTGAAGCATGCCTCTAATGTACCGCAGTGTGCCCTGGCAATTGAAGAAATTGTAAGAAAATCTGGTTTCCCAGAGAACGTATTCCAGACGCTGTTGATAGGCTCTAAAGAAGTAGAGGCCGTGATCGAAAACCCGGTTGTGAAAGCTGTTACCCTTACTGGTAGCGAAGGGGCCGGCGCACAGGTAGCCGAAATTGCAGGCCGTGAGATCAAGAAAACAGTGCTGGAGTTAGGGGGAAGTGATGCCTTTATTGTATTGGAGGACGCTGACCTGGATAAAGCTGCTGAAGTAGCTGTAAAGTCTAGAATGGTGAACACGGGCCAAAGTTGTATTGCGGCTAAGCGCTTTATTGTGGTGGAAAGTATAGCCGATGCTTTCCTAGAGAAGATGAAGGAGAAAATGGCTGCACTTAAAACCGGAGATCCGCTTACTGAAGAAACAGACTACGGCCCGCTGGCACGTAAAGACCTTGCCGAAGACTTGGAGAAACAAGTTAAAGCCTCTGTAGAAAAAGGTGCCGAAGTAGTGCTGGATGGCGGCCGTGACGGAAAAGATAATGCTTACTTTAAGCCGATGATTCTGAAGAATGTGAAGCCCGGTATGCCTGCCTACGAAGAAGAAATGTTTGGACCCGTAGCAGCTGTGATGGTGGTAAAGGATGAAGCAGAAGCAATCAAAGTAGCTAACGATTCCCGCTTCGGTCTGGGAGGCGCCGTCTGGACTCAGGACAAGGAAAAAGGGTTGCGCGTAGCACGCAAAGTAGAAACCGGTGCCATGTTTGTGAATGCATTAGTAGCCTCTACACCAGAAATGCCTTTTGGTGGCGTCAAAAAGTCAGGTTATGGACGTGAGTTATCCTACTTGGGCATACGGGAGTTTGTGAACCAGAAAAGCATCTGGGTGGCATAGAAAGGCAACTATCTATGCTTAAAGTAGCAATTGAAATTACGAACTCTGTGAAAAATCTGAAAGACTTTGAGGAAATGAGAAAGTATAGTTTCTCACGGCGTTCCTAATGACAGCAAAAGGCTATTCTGAAAACCTAAATACAGTTGAACAAGTATCGCTTTGCCTTAGCAGTAACTTAACAGTTTGTAAACAAGAAATCCTGTTACCTCATGTATAAGTAAGTGCCAGTCGTTGAAAGCAGCTGGGTTGGGTATGATTAGTTCATCAGGAGTAAAGCGGCGCTCGGTACTATAAAAGTCAACTGTAAAATTGTCTGTTTTGATGCCTGCCTTTGCAAAGCAAGCGGCTGCTCTGCGCATATGAAAAGCAGAGGTAACCAACAGTACTTTGTCTAGATCGGGGTGCTTTTGCAGGAATTCAGCTGTGTTAACAGCATTTTCATGGGTGTTGCGGCTGTTGCTTTCTGTTAAAATATCCTCTTCTGCCACACCTGCCATCAACAGTATTTTTTCGATCTGCTCCGCCTCAGGGACCTTGTCTGCCAGCACTAAACCACTTCCGCCTGTTATCAGGAACTTCTCTATTTTCCCCATCCGGTACAGTTGCAAAGGGTGCAGAAACCTGTCAGAGCCCTTAGAAGTATGAATGCGGTCTGGTAGATTTTCGCGGTATGAGGTAACACCAGCAAGTATAACTGCCACATCATAGTTGTTGACATCTTTTACAGGCACCGCTTCTATTTCCCATGCCAGCCACGCCTCATTCGACAGCAGCGGATTAGAGAAAAGCAGCAGCAAAGCCAGGCTACTTAACAACGAAATGCGTCGCCACTTCTGCGACCTCAGAAAAACCGCCAACAGCTGCAGCACAATTACCCAGAGAATGGGCATCAACAGAAAGTGAAGGGTTTTGGAAAGTATAAAAAACATGGGTGCTTAGGATGAACAGCTTTTGCAGGCACACCACCTCAGGCGTGGCAGCAGCTCAAATATACTTAAAGAAAAGTATAGACTATAATCAAAAGAACTTCCGGAACACCCACAGCAACAACGACAGCAGTATACTTAGCAGAATCATACTTGTGATAGGCGCATAGAAACGCACGTTCTTCCGCTCCACCCTGATATCGCCGGGCAAGTGGCCAAACCAACTAAACTTATCACCGGCCAACCAGATTACCAGCCCGATCACCACGATGATCACACCTATGATAACAATTACTTTTCCTGCCTGCATATTACATCAATGCATTATTGTAAAGTATAAGATACGACTACTTTGCAATTTATACTTTTTGAGGCGATTGATTTTCGTTGTTTGTTATTGGGGACGTAGAGAGTCAATGCTTTACTTCATATCTGCTACAGGGCGGCGCTTCTTAGAGTATAACATATGGCTCCAGGAAGTATAAACTTATATTATGCAGCCTATGGAAGTATAAACTACGGCTTCCGAAAGTTTAAAGAATTCCTTCCATGTTACGGCCCAAATCATACTTCTCTTAAAAATAATATACTTACTAAATTGCTATCAATAACTTCAGACAACAGGTTTGGCACAAGTATAAATCCTTCGGAAATGCCGCCAAAAAAGGTTAAATTTGACTTCTGTTTACGTCACTAAAATTCCGAATAGCTTGAAAGTTTGTATTGCTGAGAAACCTAGTGTAGCCCGTGAAATTGCCATGGTAATTGGAGCCAAAACCAAGAAAGACGGTTACTTTGAAGGCAACGGCTATCAGGTTACCTGGACCTTCGGGCACTTCTGCACCTTACGTGAGCCTGACGATTATCGCCCCGAGTGGAAACGCTGGAGCCTCTATGACCTGCCGATGCTCCCCGATCGTTATGGCATTAAGCTGATGAACGACGCCGGAGTCAAGAAGCAATTTAACATAATAAAGCAACTCCTAAATAATGCAGAGGAAGTTATCAACTGCGGTGACGCCGGCCAGGAAGGTGAAGTTATTCAGCGCTGGGTTTTAACAGAAGCAAAGTATAGAAAGCCATTCAAACGCCTTTGGATATCCTCCCTAACCGAAGATGCCATACGCCAGGGATTTTCACAACTGAAGCCAGGGTCAGATTTTGACTCGCTGTACCAGGCGGGCAAAAGCCGGGCCATCGGCGACTGGTTGCTGGGCCTGAACGCTACACGCCTGTTTACGCTGAAGTATGCCAACGGCAGCCGCCAGACTCTTTCTATAGGCAGGGTGCAAACCCCTACCCTGGCCATGATCGTGAACCGACACCACGAGATTGCCAACTTTGTGCCGCAGCCATTCTGGGAGCTAAAGACAGTATACCGCGACACCATCTTCTCGAGCACCAACGGCCGTTTTCAGAAAGAGGAAGACGCACAGAAGATAATGGAGGCGATCAAAGAGGCGGAGCTGACGATAACAGACGTTGAGACCAAAAAAGGTACGGAGTCCGCTCCAAAACTTTTTGACCTTACCTCACTGCAGATCGAGTGCAACAACAAACATGGCATGTCTGCCGACGAGACCTTGAAGACGGTGCAGAGCCTCTATGAAAAGAAAGTTGTCTCCTACCCTCGTGTGGATACCACTTTCCTACCCGATGATATTTACCCGAAGATACCGGTCATACTTAAGGGGCTGAACAACTACAGCCAGGAAGTGGCGCCGCTGCTACAGAGCAAGATCAGGAAAACAAAAAAGGTATTCAACAACAACAAAGTAACCGATCACCATGCCATCATACCTACAGGTGCCGCTGCTGGCAACTTGTATGGCCGTGAGGCTGATGTATACGATATCATTACACGCCGTTTTATTGCCGCTTTCTACCCGGATTGTATCGTTAGCAACACTACAGTTATGGCAGAATCGGCTAGTTACAGTTTCAGAGTAAAGGGCAAGCAGATACTGGAGCCGGGCTGGCGTGTGCTGTACGGAGCCGAGGATGTGAAATCATCAGATGCGCCTGCAGGCAAAGAAGGCGAGAACAAAGACGAAGAAGAGGCCACCGGCGTACTGCCACACTTCGAAAAGGGTGAGCATGGTCCGCACGAGCCTATGCTGGACAAAAAGATGACCAACCCGCCAAAAGAGTATACCGAGGCTACGCTACTGCGTGCCATGGAAACAGCCGGCAAGCAGGTAGACAACGATGAGCTGAAAGAAGCCTTGAAAGAGAACGGCATCGGCAGGCCGTCTACCCGTGCCGCCATTATCGAGACCCTCTTTAAGCGCCAGTACATCCGCAAAGAAAAAAAGAAGATCATCCCTACCCAGATGGGCATCGATCTGATAGGCGTTATACGAAACCAGACGCTGAAATCCGCGGAGATGACAGGCCAGTGGGAGCGCAAGCTGCGCCAGATAGAGGGTGGTGAATTTAAGGCTGAGGACTTTTTAAAAGAACTACAGGATTTTGTGATAAGCCTGGTGCAGGAAGTAAAGTATGACAAGGCCACTGTTACCATAGAGCCAACACAGGAAGAAACAAAACCAGCACCAGCAAAGAAGAAAAAAACTGCTGTAACTACTGCCTCAAAAGAGCAGGCTCAAGTAAAAGGCTTAGGCAGTTGCCCGTCCTGTAAAGAAGGGCACATTGTAAAAGGCACAAAAGCCTATGGCTGTGTCCGGTTTAAAGAAGGCTGTCGCTTTCTGATCCCAATTGAGCAGCATGGCAAAGAACTAACAGAGAAACAGGTACAGGCGCTGCTAAGCAAAGGAAAAACCCTTGTTATAAAAGGATTCAAAGATGAGCAAGGCAGCAGCTACGATGCCATACTTACACTGGATGGAAACAAGCAGCTGGTGCAGGAAAAAGTAGAGAAAACAGCCGATGCTGATCCGTTTGCTGTTTGCCCTCGCTGTAAGCAGGGTAAGCTGTTAAAAGGAAAGGCCGCTTATGGGTGCAGCAGGTTTAAAGAAGGGTGCCAGCTGATCGTGCCATTTGAGAAAGGAAGCAAGCAACTAAGTGACAAACAAATTGCTGCCCTGCTGCTAAAAGGTAAAACGCCAAAGATCAAAGGCTTTATCTCCGAGAAAACCGGCGAACCGTTTGATGCCGCGTTAAGCTTTAACGAACAGTGGCAGGTAGTGTACCAGTTCTAGTAAAAACCATTGGCTATAAAGTATAAAGGTCCTCTTTTGGGAGGACCTTTATACTTTATATGGTTATAAGCAGCTTACTTAATTGTAAACTTAATTTCCTGCTGCTCTAAGTTTGTGCGCTTGTCTGTAGCGGCAACCTGCAGCTTATACTCGCCCGGCGAAATACCGTTGATGGCGATTGTCGTATCGAATTCCACTACGTTCTTCTCAGGAGACTTTTTAAATTTAACCAAAGCCGTTTCAGCATTTGCTCCCTTTAAAGTAAACGTCAGGTCCTTTACCAAGTCCTTATCTACTACTGTAACATTCAGCCTCAGGCCCTGAGAGGCAGTAACAGCTTGATTGTTTGTAGGGTTATTGATGGTAAGGCTAGGCTTAGATCCATCTGGTTGCATGCTGCCATCTTCAAAAAGATCTTCACATGCCGTTAGCATACTGATGGCTAACACAGAAGCCAGCATTGTTCTCAATTTCATGGGTATTTGGGCTAAAAGTTTTAATCCTTATCCTTTGGCGGCGGCCACACAAGCTATTTTTCATGTTAAGGCTACCCGGCAATATGGCAAGTATTGCTCTATGTAAACTTACAACTATTTTGACAATTACAAAATTGTGTAAGGCTTAGGAAACTTATAATTTCCACAGCCTACCCAACCAAATAAGATACAATAAAAGTTCATCTGTAATTAAGTAAACACTTGTTTTCTGCAAATTCTATCTTATACACCAGTAAAATATGGTTTTAGTTATAAATATAAAGTACAAAAACATACGTACAGCCACCATATTCACAGTGCAATACTTGGAAACTAAAGCTTACGAAAAGGTGCAAAATCTGCACGGCAGGGCGTACTTTGTTATTTTCTTTATGAGAAAGTTATCTAAGGCATTGATAACTAAACAGAATTACCTCCGTAAAAAAACACGTCGCAGTATAGTTTTATGCTGCGATGCGAAGAAGTATTAAGTTAAACCATAAAAAAACAACTATGAGAAGCTATGAGAATTCGGGCTACAACCCGTACAACGACAATTATAGGTCTGAGTCAAGAAGCTCAGGCAGAAATTATTCATCAAGTGATTACGACAGTTCACCACGCAGCCGAAGCTACGGCAGCTCAAACTATAGTTCAGGCGATTTAGGATCTGGACGAGACGCTTACTCAAATTCCGGCTATGGCAATACATCTAGCTATGGCCGCTCTGCAGGATACGGCTCATCTGGTTACGGAAGCTCTAACTATGGCTCCAGCCCTTCTTCATACAGTTCATCACGCTACGGATCAGGTTCTTCTTACGGATCAGGCTATGGCTCTGGATCGTCTAACTATGGCAACCGCTATAGCAACTACGACAGCGACAGAGACCGTCATGGCCGTGATAGCTGGGACCGTACAGGCGACCGCATAGAAAATGCCTGGGACCGCACTAAGAACAAGGTATCGAACGCTTGGGACAGAGCAACCAATGATTACGATAATGATGATTACAGAAACCGTAATTATAATAATTATGGTTCTGGCTCAAGCTATGGCACAGGCTCAAGATACGGCACTACAAGCTATGGTAGTGGTTATGGCACTGGCTACAGCTCATCTTACGACAGAGACCGCTATAGCTCAGACTCTGACAAAGACAGACATGATCGTGGATTCTTTGACAAAGCCGGCGATGAGGTAAGATCATGGTTCGGTGACGAAGAAGCAGAACGCAGAAGAAGAAGGGACGAAATGCGTGATCGCGACTATGATAACGACTACAACAGATATGGGAGAAGCTCCAGCTCGTACGGAAACACCTATAGCGGACCTCCCTACTCTTACGGATCATCTTCGAGAAGAGACTATGAATGGTAGAAACACCTATAGGCAGCCGTTTTCATACGGTTACCAATGGTAGTTTTACCTTAGGATAGTGGATGTAACTCCACAAAAAAACCCTGTTGCAAAAGCAACAGGGTTTTTTATGTTTAAATGATTCTGAACCTGATAGCTTTTTATACATTTGCATTTACATTAAACCTTTTAGCCATACTAAACTTTTTATGAAACGACTCCTACTGTTTATTGCGTTTGCTTTTTTGAGCTACTCAGGATTTGGACAGCAATTAGGCGTGAAGGCTGGTGCCGCTTACGCAAATTTTAAAGGAAAAGACGCCGATAACTATAACTACAGGCTGGGCTACTCAGCAGGCGTGATGTTACAACAGCACATCACCGACCTGATTGGCGTGCAGGTAGAAGCACTTTATACCTCTAAAGGTGCTAAGATTGAAGCAACATCAGGTAGCAATGAGATTAACGATATCTACAGGCTTAACTATGTTGATGTCCCGGTGCTTCTTCACTTATCAGCTGGTGGCATGTTTATCGACCTTGGTCCACAGGCCTCTTTCATCGCTAAGGCAAGGCAGATACGCGAGGTAAACACTAGCAACACTACCACTACCGTGGAAACCGACATTACGGATAATCCTTATACAGTAGACTTTGGTTATGTGGCTGGCTTAGGATTCAGGGCGGCTAATAACATTGGCATTGAGTTGCGCTATAATGGAGGCCTCAAAAAAATTGATGACGAAGGACCACTTGTTGGCAGAGAGCGTCGCAACTCTTCTTTTAATCTTATGCTTAGCTATCTTTTCTGGTAGCATAAATTATCAGTAAACAGAAAAGCCCCTGCATGCAGGGGCTTTTCTGTTTTAAGGGCGGTTATAAACAACTATCTACACAGTTGCTTCTTCTGCCTTTAAGCCATAAATGCGCTCGTATCGCGACAGCGTTTCCGTGTTCACGTTCAAATCTCTTAGCAAGCCTTCTCTTAAATCGTATACAAGGCCATAGAGCTTGGGCGGATTGTCAGTAGCCATTGCATTCTGAATGATAGAGGTCTTGGAGAGATTGATTACCTGCTCAATAATGTTTAGCTCTACAAGCCTACGCAGGCGCTGCTCTTTATCTTCTATTTGCTCCAACTCATGCTCGTGTAAGCGGATAACATCTTTAATGTTGCGCAGCCAGTTGTCTATTAAACCATACTGGTTGTTGCTTGCAGCTGCAGCTACACCGCCACAGCCATAGTGCCCACACACGATGATGTCTTTTACCTTGAGAACCTCTACAGCATACTGCAGCACCGATAACAGGTTCATGTCAGTATGCACTACCATGTTGGCGATGTTGCGGTGCACAAATATTTCGCCAGGGCCAGTGCCTGTTACTTCGTTTACCGGGATGCGGCTATCTGAGCAACCAATGTACAGGTAGCGGGGTGTTTGTCCCTCAGCCAGCTTTATAAAGAACTCACTGTCCTCTGCCATTTTTGCGGCAACCCACTTCCTATTATTTTCAAAGATTTTTTCCACGTAATTTTCCTTGGTAGTAGTAATATTAAAGCTGCTGCCCTCCTGTGTTTTATACTTTGAGAGGCAAAACCAACTTATAGGTTTTAGTGCATATTCATGATAGATACTTCTTCAATGTTTAGCACCTCCACCACAATATTGCGCTCATGAGCCGTTTTTTTGAACTCCTGTATCGCCTCTAGCACATCGTAGTCGATATACTCAGAGTTTTCTCCATCTATAATTACATGGCTGTTCTTAGGCAGGTGGTCCAGTGTAAGTATAATGCTGGCTTTGTTTAAGAAAGATACGTGCTCGCTTAGTTTGATGCGAATAACATTTTTGTCTTGCTGCTCTTCTTTATGATAGAAGTATGGCGATTTGTAATTGGCCTTCAGGATGTAGAATACGCCTACTGCCAAACCAATACTAATACCCACCAACAAATCGGTGAACAGGATTGCCAGGATAGTAACGATAAAAGGTATAAACTGCTCAGAGCCAATCTTTAACTGAGACTTGTATAAGGCAGGTTTTGTAAGCTTGAAACCTACTACCAGCAGTACAGCTGCAAGCGCTGAAAGCGGAATAAGGTTAAGGAAATTAGCCAGGAACAATACCGACAACAACAGTAGTATGCCATGAAAAAAGCTGGAAAGTTTGGTTTCGCCGCCAGCAGCCACGTTGGCCGAGCTACGCACGATAACAGCTGTCATAGGCAAGCCACCGATCAGGCCACTGATCATATTGCCAACACCCTGTGCTTTTAGCTCGCGGTTAGTTGGTGTGCGGCGCTTGTGCGGGTCTAATTTGTCTACGGCCTCTACGCTTAGCAGGGTTTCCAGGCTGGCAACAATGGCAATGGTAATGGCTACCACATAAACCTGTGGGTTTGTTAGCATAGAGAAGTCAGGCAATCTTAGCTCATTGCCTACTTCGCTGAGCCCAGCCATCACAGGCAGCGAAACAAGGTGCGAAGCGCTTATAGCCAACTCAGGTGCTATACTTTTAAACAGCTCGTTAAGGGCAATAGAAACCAGCACCACGATTAGAGCACCAGGTACCAGTTTAAAAAACTTAAACCGTTTTAGCCAGGCCATATCCCATACTATAAGTATAGTTAACGATATAATTCCCACAATCAAAGCCCCTAGATTGATGGCCGAAAAGGCATAAATTAACTCCGAGAATGTTGTGCGACCGTCAGGCTGGAAGAAGTTCATCTCGCCAAAAAAGTCTTCGTCAGCACCCATAAAGTGCGGAATCTGCTTTAGGATAAGTATAAGACCTATGGCCGCCAGCATACCCTTAATCACTGAAGAGGGAAAATATAAACCGATAACTCCGGCTTTCAGGAAACCAAGCACCAGCTGAAAAGCACCTGCCAGCACTACTGCCAGTAAGAAGCCTTCAAAGCTCTGCAGCGTTTCAATACCATTAAGTACGATAACTGTAAGACCAGCCGCAGGGCCGCTTACACTAAGTTGTGATCCACTGAGAAGGGCAACGACCACCCCTCCTACTATACCCGTTAAAATGCCCGAGAAAAGTGGTGCACCCGATGCCAGTGAGATACCAAGGCAGAGGGGCAACGCCACCAAAAAAACTACAAGCCCCGCTGGGATGTCTTTCCCAAGCGACGACAGATAACCAGAGGATCTAATGTCAGAATTCATATACCAGATTAATATGCTTAAATGCAGTTGCACATGCTATTGCTTTCGAACAACAGGCTCAACTATAAAAAGTTAAGCACAAACTTAACTCAGTAAGATTAACGGGGTATTAAAAAGAAATTAAAATCAGATTAAAATCAGTATTTATTTGGAATAAAGAGGTAGGCCTGTGGCACTTTGATCGTAACCTTGGTTCCTTTGTTGATGATAGACTCTACCAGAATATGGCCTTTGTGAAGTTTTAGAATACGCTCGGCCAGCGGCAATCCTATCCCATGCCCGGTTATATTCCGCACATTCTCCGCTCTAAAGAAGGGCACAAACACATGCTTCAGATCCTCTTTGTTTATACCTAATCCCTGGTCAGCTACTTCCAGAATTACCTTGTCGCCTTTAAGTATGATAGAAGCATTAACCGTTTGGCCGGTAGGAGTAAATTTTACAGCATTTTCCAATACGTTCACGACCGCAATCAGCAACAGTGCTTCATTTCCTTTTATGATCAAGCGATCCTCATCATCCGGGAAGTTGGCAAAATCTATATTGATCCGTGCATTAGGTAAGCGTTTGAGCACCTGCTCATGCGCCGTCCAGATAAGTTCGTCGAAGCGTAGGTGCGTGAGTTTGATTTTAGAAGGATCTATACTTGCCTGGGCAATCTGCAGTAAACCGTTAGATAATTCGGTTAGCAGCCGTGCATCTTCCAGTATGGATTGCAGCACCCGCTCATACTCCTGTGGCTCGCGGGGATTCATTAATGCAACTTCCAGCTCACCGATCATGGCAGTTAGGGGCGTGCGCAATTCGTGCGATGCGTTAGAAACAAAGGTGCTTTGCATCTCAAACGAGCTTTCCAGCCTGTCCAGCATTTTATTGAAGGTCTGGGCCAGGTGTGATATCTCATCTTTGCCGTTGGCGTTGCTCAGCCGCATGTGCAGGTCATTCGCACTTATCTTTTCTACCTCACTAACAACTTTTGTAATGGGTATTAAAGCCTGTCCGGAGAAAACCCAGCCTGCTATCAATATAACGATCATGGACCCAAAGAAACCAACGATCAGGATCACCTTCAGGTGTTGCAACTTGCGCAAACTATAGGCATCAACAGAAGAAGCAAGCACAAAGTAATTTCCATCGGTACTGGAGTGGTAAACACCAACAACCTGCCTAACCCCTTGCTCATACTGTACAATCTGCTGCTCCTTTATCCGGTTCAGCACCCGCTGTTTTACTCCTAGCTCGCCCTTTCCATCAGAAAAGCGCAAAGTGCCGTCTTCTTTAAAAACACGCACAGCCTCGTAAGGCAGTTCCTGATGATAGCTGATCTCATTCTGCCGCTTCTGGCTCTGGCTTAGCCCCTCCGACTCCAGCACATATTTTGCTGTAACCAAAGCACGGTTGTAAATGCGCTTGTAGAAATCTTCCTGCCTGTAAATAGAGGTAAAATAATAGATCACCAGCGAAAAGAAAATTAGTATCAGCGCAAAAATGCTGGTAAACTGCAGCGTAAGTTTATACCTGATCTTCATTACTGCTCCTGCTCTTTAAGCACATACCCCATCCCAACTAATGTGTGTATCAGCCTGTTTTCGTATCCTTTATCGATTTTCTTTCTCAGGAAGTTGATATACACATCTATCACGTTGCTACCAGTATCAAATGATGTCTCCCATACCTGCTCTGTTATATCAACCCTCGACACTACTTTGCCCTGATTGCGGAGCAGGTAGTATAGCAAAGCAAACTCACGGGCTGTCAGGTTTATTGGTTTGCCACCTCTTGTTACAGTCTTTTTCGCAACGTCAAGTTCCAGGTCGGCTATTGATAACTTTTCTCCGGAGTTTGAGTCGGTGCCGCGCCTTGTTAGGGCCCTGATACGCGCCAACAGTTCCTTAAACTCGAACGGCTTGGTCAGGTAATCGTCTGCTCCGGCATCAAGTCCTGTAATTTTATCGTCGGTGCTACCTAAAGCAGTCAACATAAGTATAGCCACTGTGTTGTTATGCTTCCGGATTTCGCGGCAAACATCTAAGCCATTAATGTGCGGAAGTATTACGTCCAGCAAAATCAAATCGTACTCATGCTGCAGTGCCATCTTCACGCCAAACGTACCATCATAAGCCTGATCTACATCATAGGATTGCTCTTCCAGCCCTTTTTTTATGAAGGCGGCAACCTTGGGTTCATCTTCTATCAGCAGGATTTTCATAAATTCAGTTTTAGCAGCAGAGTAGCATCGTATTGCGCCAATTGGGTTAAATTAGCAGGCGCAAGATAGACATGGGCATTCAAAAATCAGAACAACCAAGTTGCTGCTTAGGTTACGAAGGTATCAAAAATAAGCGGTACTCGTTTCAAATATACAATGGCACAAAGTCCTAAACATACTCACGACCACAAGCATGACCACAGCCATGGACATGGACATGGACATGGACATGGCCACAGTCATCACCACCATGCAGGCAACAACATCAAAGTCGCCTTTTTCCTTAATCTAAGTTTTACCATTATTGAGCTTATCGGTGGTTTCTGGATAAACAGTGTGGCTATACTTTCTGATGCGATGCATGACTTAGGCGACTCGCTCTCGCTGGGCTTAGCATGGTATTTCGAAAAAGTGTCAAAGCGAAAGCGTGATGCTAAATTTACGTTTGGCTATAAACGCTTTTCGCTGCTAGGGGCTGTTGTCAATTCTGTGATCTTGCTGGTCGGCTCTATTTTTATACTTACAGAAGCCATCCCGCGCATCTGGGACCCGGAACCTGTAAACGCTGCTGGCATGGTAGGATTTGCCTTGCTAGGTATTATAGTAAACGGCGCTGCCGTGTTACGCTTAAAGGGCGGCGAATCGCTGAACGAAAAAGTAGTGCGTCTGCACCTGCTGGAGGATGTTTTGGGCTGGGTAGCTGTGCTGGTGGGCGGTATTATACTTTACTTCTTTGATTGGCCAGTGATAGACCCATTGCTTTCGCTGGGTATTACGATTTTTGTGCTGTACAATGTAGTGCGAAACTTGCGCCAAAGTATAAAAATACTGCTACAGGGCACTCCTTCGCATATTAATACAGATGAAGTAAAAGCAACATTGGAGGCATTGCCTAATGTTGCCTCAGTGCACGATCTGCACATCTGGACTATGGACGGCACTTACAATATTATGAGCATGCATGCTGTCATGCCACAGGCAATTGATCCTGAGCAAACCGGCTTGCTGAAGCAGGACATCAGAAAGGCAATGGCTGAAATGAATATCAGCCATGTAACCATAGAATTGGAGCAACCCGGCGAAATATGCAGCTTTGAAGGCTGCGAGCCAGACGTTTAGTTTTGGTTCAGATAAACTGCCTCACGTACGAGTTCAGCGAAGTACCCCTCATCTATATCTTCAAGAGAGCGGATTTTTATATGTGGGTTCTGTCCGTTGCGGCTTACCAACCTACGGTGTGGGTCTGCTAGTTCTTTGCCTCTGAAAAAACCGAAGTGAATGCCACTGCGCGAAGATGCAAAGTAGCATACTGGCCCATAAAAGAAATAACAGGCGCAGTCCCAGCGCACACATTCTTCCAGGTGTGCCACAGAAGCTTGAATGATACGGCGCACTTCATTGGCCAGTTCTTGTTTTTCAGGAGTCAGGTTTTCGAGATACTCGTCTACTTGGTTTGTCGTTGTCTTGCTTCTCATAGGGTTTAGCTCTGTTATAAAATAAAAAGAGCTCTTGCTGCTAAATATACAAACATTTGAATATTCAGACAAAATGAAATGTGATTTCTTCTTAAGAAAACATTCATTCTATCTCCCCCTAAGTTGGTAATAAAAGCGGTAATAGCAGAATAAAGTATAAGCTAGCTGTTTGCATGCTCCATTACGGTAAGTATGCGCTGCTCTAGTTCGTAAAGCTCAATGTAGCCTTTTGCTATCTGCTCAATGCCATGGTTTGTTAGCAGGAACACACTCGGAAATGTATCGGCACCAATATCATTCACATAGCCAAACTCATCCTCCATTTGCTGCATGATCTCTTCTGACTCGAATAAGGTCAGGAACAGGTTCTCAGAGATGCCGAACATACTTACAATGCGCGCCAGCACACCTGGGTTTCTAATATCGAGGCCATCAGCGTAAAAAGCAGAGTGCATGGCGCGAAGCACCTCAAGCGTAAGCACCGGCCTTAACAAACGCACGCACAGCAAAGCCCGGCACGCAGGCTCGGTATTGTACACAAAATCCTGGTCTTTAAAAAAACGGTAATCGAATGGCAAAAAGGTTCTCTCCTGCACGCGGTGCCAACTCACGGCCAGCTGGTCTTTCTCATGCTGCTGTAAAGGAGAATCGGCATAGGCATGTAAATCACCAAAAAGCACCTGCACTTTTAGCCTGCCCTGCCACAGAGCGCGGAGGCGGCGTACTACCGCAGTAAACCCATAGCACCAGGCGCACATGGGGTTTGTTACATATATTAAAGTCGGGCTATCTGATCCGTTTCCCATAGGCTATACTTTTTGCCTATGTATTTACCCGATTATGCCGTGAAGGGTTTTAGGAGTTGTACAGTCTACTTATTTATATCCGCCTTGGGAGCAAATCTCTGTGTGAGTTGGGTGATGTATTGAGTTCCTGACATGAAAATCAGCCTCCCATACGTTTCGCCTTGTATCCGGCAGCATGTAGCGTCTGTAGAATTTTGTCTCTGAAATCTCCTTGGATAAGTATCTCCCCGTCTTTTGCAGAGCCACCTACCCCACACTTGCTCTTAAGCATTTTGCCAAGCTCTTTCAGATCATCGTCAGTGCCTACAAATCCTTCTACCAGCGTTACCTGTTTTCCACCTCTTGACTTTTTATCCAGCATTACCTTCAGGTTCTGCTGCTGAGGTGGCAGTGTTTCCTGTTCGTTTTCCTGCTCGTACTCGTAGCTAAAATCAGAGTTGGTTGAGTATACAACCCCTTGGCGGCCTTTTTTATTTTTATCTTTCATCTCATTAATTAGTAATCAGTAATTCGAATAAGTATAACCTTTCGTTAATTTACTCCTGCCGGCACCACAACTTTCAGCGACAAGGGGTTCATCTGTACTTCAAACTCAGACTCCTCACCCAGGAACTCGCCATCGGCATGGTACATAATCGGGCTTTGTGTACTTACTTTTACGTGTGTTGTCTTAAAGTACTCAGCACTGTCGGGACTGGCCAGTTGTTTGGTTAGCATGCAGTAGCTTAGATTCAGTGCCTTTACCAGGTCCAGTTTACGCACCAGGCAAACATCCAGCAACCCATCCTCAATATCGGCGAGAGGCGCAATATATGCGTTGTTTCCATACTGAGCTGCATTGGCAAAAGCCATCACATAACAATCAGTCTCAAACGTTTTTTTGTTGATAGTTGCTTTAACAGGCATGTGCTTGTAACTCATTACCTCCTTCATTACCAGCTCTACATAGGTTTGCAGCCCACGTTTTTTATTTCCGGCGAACACAGAGCTTATATAGGCATCAAACCCGATACCCGCTGCCGTAAAAAAAGCATGGTTGTTTATACTTCCGGTATCAATAGTGGCAACATGGCCTGTATTCAATGTTTTAATGGCTGCATCTAAACTCATAGGTATTTTAAGATGACGTGCCAGGCCGTTACCCGATCCTTTTGGAAGTATACCCAAAGCTGTTTCTGAGTGTAAGAGTCCACGCGCTACTTCGTTTACGGTACCATCGCCTCCTACTGCCACCACAACATCATAACCAGCATCAGCAGCCTCTTTTGCCAACTTTGGCGCATGACCGGCATACTCTGTAAATACGATCTCGTGCTTATACTTATCCTTGTCCAGCAATTGTTCGATGCGCTCTGCAACGTTTACCCGGCTTCTGGTGCCAGAGGTAGGATTGATGATAAACCGGATGTGCGCAGGTACAGGCATAGTTTTACTCAATAAGCGAGCTGTAAATTTACTTTTTCCGGGGCATAAATAAAAAAGCCTGCCGCAAACTCTGCGGCAGGCTTATACTTTATACTTGTCAGCTACTATAATTTATACTTCTCAGGTACGGCTCAAGTAGATATTTTGTCTGTTTGCCTTAAAGTATAACTTACCGGATGCTAAAAGTTAGTACAGGTATGTTCGTGTGGTTTACAAGGTCTTCGGCTATACTTCCGCTTAGCAGGTGCGCCAATCCGGTTCTGCCGTGAGTAGCCATCATGATCAGGTCTGCGCGAATATCCTCTGCAAAGTGTAGAATACCGTCTTCTTCCATCACATCGTTGTACACATTAATGGTATAGTTCTGCAAGCCATACTTCTCAGCGATGTGCTCCAGTTTACCGCTAATGTTGCTCGTCGACTCAAATGCACCCGGTGTGTTCACGTAAACCAAATGCATCCTAGCTCCAAACATCGCCTGGAAAGTTTTAAAGCGCTCCACTGCATGCCTTATCTCACGCTTAAAATCTGATGCCAGCACAATCTCCTTAACTTCAAAGTTTGGCTCTCTGTGTTTTACCGTCAGAACCGGACACTCAGCTGTGCGCACTACTTTCTCTGTATTAGAGCCTATCAAAAACTCATCCAACCCACTAGAGCCCTTTGATCCCATCACCACCAAGTCTACTGCATCTTCTTTTATCGTTCTCCTGATCTGGTTGATTGGCCGGTTAACCTCCACTTGTTGTACAACATGAACGCCACTGTGGTCAAAAGAATCTACCAGGTGCGCCATATCGGCTTTTGTTTTTTCCAGAAGCTTTAACATATACACGCCTTCCATGCTGTTTAGCTGTATAGACATATCTCCTGTAACATTAAAGCCTGAACCAGACGGCAGTTCTACTGCATGTAAAAGTTTAATACCTGCGCCTGTCTTGCGCGCAATGGCTATCGCAATCTCATAGGCATTTCTTGCCTGCTCCGAGAAGTCTGTAGGTACGAGGATTCTCTTTATCATTGGGTTAGGTTTTAGTGGAAATTTAAGTTACAAAAGTATCTTCATATTCTAATGCTTTTTATGACATGCGTTAGTTTTAGCACTGACAAATATCAACTTGTGCTGTGCCCCTGATTTTATAGCCACAGAATCCTCCAAATGCAAAAAGCCCGCCCCGTGAAGGGCAGGCTTTTTAAAAATTGTATGCTTTAAATCTTAGCCGATTTTTGCGATCAGGTCAGCAGCTCTGTTAGAGTAACCAGCTTCGTTGTCGTACCAGCCTACTACTTTTACAAGTGTTTCGTTTGCTGATGTCATCTCTGCATCGAAGATACAAGAGTGTGTGTTACCAACGATGTCGATAGAAACAATTGGATCTTCTGTATACTCCAGGATACCTTTCATCTCGCCTTCAGCAGCCTTTTTCATGGCAGCATTAATCTCTTCTTTTGTAGCTGGCTTCTTCAGAACGCAAGTAAGATCTGTTAATGAGCCATCTGGAATTGGAACGCGCATTGCAACGCCATCCAGCTTACCTTTCAGGTGAGGCAACACAAGTCCTACTGCCTTTGCAGCACCAGTTGATGTAGGAACAATAGAGTAAGCAGCAGCACGAGCTCTTCTCAAATCGCTGTGCGGTGCATCCTGCAGGTTCTGGTCAGCAGTGTAAGCATGTACTGTAGTGATATAACCTTTCTCAATACCGAAAGTATCGTCAAGTACTTTAGCCATTGGTGCAAGGCAGTTTGTAGTGCATGATGCGTTAGAAACAATTGTCTCCTCGCCTGTCAGCACATCTTCGTTCACACCTAATACTACAGTTTTGATATCTCCTTTAGCAGGAGCAGAAATTACTACTTTTCTGGCACCAGCCTCTAAGTGGCCACCAGCACCTTTTTCATCTACGAAACGACCTGTAGACTCCAGCACTACGTCAACACCAAGTTTACCCCAAGGCAGGTTTTTTGGCTCACGCTCTGCAGTAATCTGAATCTCCTGACCATTTACGATGATGCCATTGGCAGAAGCCTCTACAGTACCGTTGAAGCGACCATGAACTGAGTCATACTTCAGCAGGTGCGCCAGTGTTTTAGTGTCTGTAAGGTCATTGATAGCAACTACTTCAACGTTTTCTTTCTGAAGCAACGCCTTAAAAGTAAGTCTGCCGATACGGCCGAAACCGTTAATTGCAACTTTTATTTTAGACATGGTATCTAAGTTTGAGAGTTTTGATTTAACGGTGCGAAGTTACGATTACCCTAGTGCAAAACCAATATTTTTTTCTATTCTGACTCTGAATCACTTACATTAAATGTTAAAAAAATTTGCATCAATGTTTTGCATGTATAAAAACACCCACTATATTTGCACCACAATTAGACAGAACGGCCCGTTCGTCTAGGGGTTAGGACGCCAGATTTTCATTCTGGTAACAGGGGTTCGATTCCCCTACGGGCTACTGAAAGGGAAAAGTGATCGTTTGCATCGCTTTTCCCTTTTTCTTTTCCTGCCAATCCCTTTTATCTCCTTGGAAAGGGCGAAAAAGCTGTTCACCCGCGAGGTTCGATAATACTCATTTTTGCACTTGTATTTAACTTCTCCCTACTCCTTGGCCCGTTACAAAGTATAAATAAGAGGCTTTTTGACTCCCTCGCATCACGAAGGCTATGTAGTCTGTGACTTCAAATTTAATTCATCACATTTTCGCCGGCTTTCATCACATTTTTTATTTTTAATAAGCACTTTAAAGTATCATTGCTATACCAAAGATTTCACCATGCAAACTTTGTTGTAAAGCTTTTTCAAGCCGTGAATTTACTATTAACCATACGAATAGGTTTTATTGCCACTATATTCTGCTTCATTGGCCTTTATGCACAGGCGCAGCAGGTTAAGGTTGTGAAATTTGGTGAGTTGCAGAAGCTGCGCACATCCAACACGGACACGCTTTACGTGGTCAACTTCTGGGCTACCTGGTGCGGCCCCTGCATAAAAGAGCTGCCTTACTTTGAGGCTGTGAACAAGCAGTACCGAAACCAGCCGGTGCGCGTGGTGTTAGTCAGCATGGACGCTGTGCAGGACCTGAAGAAGGTGAAGGCGTTCATGCAAAAGCGCAAACTCGCATCGGACGTGTGGCTACTGAACGAAACAGATGCCAACTCTTGGATAGACAGCCTGGAGCCAAAATGGAGCGGGGCCATACCGGCCACCATGCTGTTCAACAACAGGCGCAAACAGTACCACTTTGTAGAGAAGGAACTGAAGGAAAGCGAACTCCAGGCCCTGGTAAAGCGATTTAAACCATAAACCATAGTTCTATGAAAAACCCGATTTTACCATTGCTGTGTATGTTCTGCCTGTTTCTGCTTGGCTGCGACGAGGGAACTGCAACAAATGCTGAGGCTGAAACCATTGCTGGTGACGCCGGCTACCAGGTGGGCGACACCGCCACTGATTTTAAACTCAAGAACGTGGACGGCAAGATGGTTTCCATGGCCGACTACAAGGATGCAAAAGGCTTTATCGTTACGTTTACCTGCAATACCTGCCCTTTCTCTAAAGCCTATGAGGACCGCATCATTGCCCTGCATAAAAAGTATGCACCCAAAGGCTACCCGGTTGTTGCCATCAACCCGAATGATGTGAAAGAATCGCGGAAAGACTCCTACGAGCACATGCAGGAGCGGGCTAAGGAGAAGAACTTCCCATTCCCTTACCTGCACGACGAGACCCAGGAAATAGCAAAAGCCTACGGCGCTACCCGCACGCCGCACCTCTACATTGTACAGAAGCAGCAGGACGGCCAGTTTAAAGTAGCCTACATTGGCGCTATAGACGACAACAGCCGCGATGCGCAGGAAGTACAGAAAAAGTACGCTGAAACCGCCTTGGGTGAACTTCTAGCAAATAAGCCTGTAAGCCAGGCTAGCACCAAAGCAATTGGATGCACAATAAAATGGCGTGAATCATAGTCCAACAATATAATCCTCTATTCAAAGCACCTGTTAAGTTTTAGCAGGTGCTTTTTGTTTGCTGCCGTTGTAAAGTTATTTTACGTCAACAAATCCTTCATACTTGGTTAAGGAAGATAAGAAGAAGCTATTATCGTCAAATTACAGCCCTATAAAGAGATACACTAATTCTCCCCTGACTGCAGACACTCCAATAAAACCGCCAGATCAGCATAAATAAAGCCGGATGTTTCCATCCATTGGTTTTACTACAGAAAAAAAGCCACTTCCCATCAAATGGAGCGGCTTTTTTTGTTTTGACAAATTTCCCTATTGGATAGGAAGGATAACTTAAGCAGATAAAGTTGATCACAGAATAAATGATTTTAAAAGTAAACCTGATAAAGGCCTGCCCACCTAGCTCTTTGGCGGTCACCGATGTACTTTAGGCATTATCAGTGTGTAGCGCTGGCGAACCATCACGCCTGCGCTACTAGTTAGCCTATAACTTCACACCCTTCAAATTATCCTTTATCTCCCAATCAATCAGCAGGTAGCGTGGATCAATGCCGGCAAGGGCTGGTTTACCTGGTACTGTCACCGTAATCGTTTGCTTAGCGGAATTTATATGGTGTTTCTGCTGGTAGAGCAACTTGCCCGACTCTTTACCTTTTTCCGCAGAAGAGTAAATCCCGATCTCAACCCAGTCATTTACTGGTAACTTCGTCTCAACTCCTATACTGTCAACTACAAACTTCCGTGCCTGCACATTTAGGGTCACCTGCCATTTACCTGACTCGATCTGTTTTGCCATAGCCTGCTCGGTGCTTAGCTCCCAGAAGGTGTTCTTCTCAAACAGATCATGCAGCAGGGGTTGGAGCGAGTCAGGAGTGACTTCCTGTAGTTCGTGGTAAAGATCAAGCGAAGTAGGTAGTGGAAACTTTCCGGAGCTATGTTTCGCCAGCAAATGCCGGAGTGCACTGTTCACTTTGTCCCTGCCCATATATTGGCTCATGGCATATAGTGCAAAAGGACCTTTACGGTAGTTTTGGTACCAGTCATTCGCCTGCAGCAACGGTACAGCAGCATGTGTTTTGGGATTCTCATATTCTTCACGCAAGAAGCTTAGTAGCCGTTGCAGGTGCTCAGGTCCATAATTATCTTCCAGCACACCCATCGCAGAATACCATGCCAGGCTTTCGGAGAGCAAGCCTGCCCCTTCTGCATGTGCCGGATCAACTTGATTGCCCCACCACTGATGTGCCACTTCGTGTGCCACTACCGCAGACACCAGGTCAAATTTACGTTCATCTTTGTCCGGATTCATGAGAAAGAACCCTTCCCCGGCTGTAATATTGATTGGGGATGCATGGTTACCGAACGCATATCCCGGATAAGATACAAACCGGATAGTACGATGTGGGTATGCACCGAATTGTTTACTATAGTATTCCAGAGAAGCCTGAACACTCTTCAACATGCGCTCCAGGTTGAGTTTTTGCCCCGGGTCATAGTAGATCTGTATACTTACGTCCTGCCCTGTAACAGCAGAAGGATTCTTCCAGGTACCTTCATACACTGCATAGTTGGCCGAGAAGAAGTGGTATTCATTCCGGATAGGAGCCTCTGTCGCATAATGGAAGTAACGTCGGTTACCTTTTGTCCATGTCCGCTTCAAAGTTCCCGGTGCCACAACCACCTGATCCTCGTCTGTGCCCACTACTGCTTCAAAAGAAATCCGCTCTGCAAAAGGAGATTCTAGCCGTGCCTTCTTATTATAAAGAGATGGCGTTGCGGGACGCGGAGCAAGTCCATACTTTTTCCGGGAGCCAGCATCATCCAGCTCCCGGTAAGACTGGTAGCCAATGGCAGGTAGCCATTCATAGTTTCGGAAGTTGGTACTGTTAGGTGTTACCGAGACATCAGCACCGTTGTTAGAAAACCCACGCTCACCCACTAGTACTTCAAAGTTAAGCTTTAATGAGTCACCGGGCTGGAGTGGCTTCTGTAAAGTATAAATCTGGTATCCAAGCTCTTTATCTTCAAGTACCCTGGCAGCAGGCTGTTTAAACGTAATGGCTCTTGTTTCAACTCCCGGCACAGTGCTTAAATGTATAGAGTCAATAGACACCTTATGCTGGTTCACAAGCAGGTAAGTACCTTTAACTGTTGCCTGACGTTTTTCTGGATAAATCTCTACCTGCAATGTAGACCTTGTCTGCCGGGGCTGCGGTATAAGATGGTATTTTCCATATTGTTGCTCATACTGCGCTTGCCGCTCCGCTATTTCTGTTGACGACAGGTAGTTGTTCAGGACGTTTGTGTTGTAGAAAGTGAAACCACCAAACACAAGAATCCCCGCTACTGCTACCGTAGCAACAACAATTGTGGAACGGGTGAAACGACGAATAGCTAAGTTGAGCCGTGACTTAAGCTTTTCTTCCCTGCCCCGCACCCAGAACAGTTTTGCCACAACAGCCAGCAAGAGCGCCCACGACATCCAGTATAGCTTAAACCATAGCCATGGCTCCAGTGATAAGTTAAAGCCAGCCATGTTAGTAAATATCCAGGCAGGGCTGGAGCTATAGATGAGTAGCTTATGCCCAATACCAAGACTAGGTGCAAACGCGATAAGACTATAGGCGAGCAGAGCAAAAAAATGACCCAGGTATTTCTGATTAACCAGTACATGCACCACAAGCGCAAGCAAGGCAAAGAGCAGACATTCCACTAACTGAAGCCCGAAAAGCGCCTTTACGTAAAGCCCAATCTCAACAGGAGCGCCGCCTATACTTATCTGAGCAACGATACCTGCTATCACAAGGAACGTTAACCAAACTATAAGCATGAAACTTAAGGCTAAAAATCTGCTCAGAAATAGCACCCATTCCGGCACCGGGGCTGCATTGGCTATCTCATTTATACCTGCTTCTCTTTCCTTCCACACCAGTTCTCCTGCATAAAAGACAGTAAGTAGTGTAATCAAAATCCAGAAAGACTTAATTTCTACTAAAGGTGCCGTTAGAAAATTAACCATGTGATCCGTTCGGGGCAGCAAGGGTACATCTTTGGCTTCCATATTTCCGGGTATGGCAAAACCTACTACCACGGCAAGGGCAACCAGTAACACTAACCCAATACGACTTTTGGCGAGCTGCAAAAAGGACTTCCAGGTGATGACGCGTAGTTGCTGTAAATGAGTTCTAAAACCAAACACACCCTTTATCTGCGTTAAGGAGTTCTCTGGTCTCCATTTCAGCCACTCCTGCGCTGGCAGCTTTGTTGTGGTTTGGTTCAACTGCTTCTTACCAACTCCCGTGGCAGGCTGAACAAAACTGAAACGACGGTGGGTTAAAGCCAATAAGCCAACTGCTATACTAATCCAAAGTAACCGGTTAATGAGCAGCGGTCCCTCCAGTGTAAGCAGGCGTGTATTCATTTCCAGCGGGCTCCATTCACCTGACAGATGATTTAAAACGGAGCTGAATTGGATGGGGTCTATTAATTTATTCCACTCTGCAGCGTTTTGTGTAACCAATTCCAAAACAAACGCACACACAAATAGAAATACACCACCCAGGTAACTTGCCATGGCCCGGCGGGTGAGCGCCGCCAATGAGAACTGAATGGCCGTCACGATAAAAATGTTAGGCAACAGAAGGTAGAAAAAGCTAGTCAGATAAGCTGATAACCGGAACGGCCCCATAACTTCAGGCTCTACACCAGTAAAGTATAGAGAGAACAGGATGCTCAGTGGAATGGAGAGCAGAACAATTAAATTGAGAAGACAAGCGGCAAGGAACCGCCCTCCCAGATAGGTGGCTTTACTGGTTGGCGCGGTGTAGGTAAGCGAATACATACGTGTCTGCACATCCCGGGCTGCTGCATCGCCTGCCACGGATCCGCCTAACGGAAGCCAGAACAAAATGCCCAGAGCGGTGACAGCTGCTATTACTATAGGTGCATTCAATAAGAAATAGCCTTCACGGGCATCACTTAAGTAATTGGCGATTACCCATAAAAAAGAAAGCACTGCCATTACCACAAAGTATAACCAGGTAGATATACTGCGTATCTGGTAGGCAAACTCCAGTTGAAAAATCTTTTGGAACTTCATATGCTTACCTCCTCCACTTGCTGGCAGCTTTTATTAAAACCTGCCATGGTGCTAAAGTATACATCTTCCAGGTCAGGCTCCACCAACTCAAAACCGTTTCCAGGATTTCCCTCACTATAAACATGCACAATAGTGCGCCCGCTAAACAATTTGGCAGAAATAACCTGCTGCTCCTGGGCCAGTGCAGGCAACTCATTTTTAGAGACCAATTTGCGCCAGATATGGCCTTTGAGTACATCTACAGCTTGTATCGGCTCAGCCTCGAGTAGAATTTGCCCTTTGTTGATGATCGCCATATTAGTGCATAGCTCCGACACGTCTTCCACAATGTGGGTAGAAAGTATAACCACGCTGTTCTCTCCCAATTCGCTGAGCAGGTTCAGGAAACGCACGCGCTCAGCCGGGTCCAGGCCTGCCGTTGGCTCGTCAACTATAAGTAGTTTGGGATTGCCCAGCAACGCCACAGCCACGCCAAAGCGCTGCTTCATACCACCTGAGTAGCCACCCAGTTTTTGCCGGCGATTGTCCCATAGGTTTGTCTGCTTGAGTAAGCGCTCTACCACTTCTTTTCGGGCAGCGCGGCTGGTAATGCCTTTCAAAACTGCGAAGTAATCCAGCAGATCCTCTGCATTCACTTTTGGGTAAACACCGAACTCCTGTGGCAGGTAACCTAACGTTTGGCGTACTTCCTCCTTCTGACGTAGCACATCTATTTCGCCCAGACGTATACTCCCTTCATCCGGGTCCTGCAGCGTGGCCAGCGTGCGCATTAGAGTAGATTTGCCTGCACCGTTAGGCCCCAGCAGACCATACATGCCCGGCGGAATGTGCAGCGAAACATTGTTGAGTGCCTGTACCCCGTTGCCGTAAGTTTTGGATACATTCCGGATGGTCAGGCTGATCTGGTTATTTTCCATAGTTCTTATTCTTTTGTATTCTTATTCAGGAAAAGAGAAGAGCAGCTTTATAGCACTTTCCCGCTCATTTGCAGAATAAAGGAAAAAGGGCACCACTGGAAATCAAAAAGCGATATGCTACTGCTGTAAAGTAATCTACCAACGGCTGCTTTGCTTCCGCCAAAGTACTTGCAGGCCAAACAGGCGTGTTCGTAGATTGGTATCAGGCACCTGCCGAGTAAGTAAAGAGAAAATGGCCGGAAAAAATATCTTTGTTTTATGGAGAGAGTGAAAAAGATTTTTGTGCTGGTCCATCTCGTACTTTGGACGCTGTTTACCATGCTGGCTAGCTTGCAGCTAAGCAGCGAAGGCGACCGCTGGCCTACCTTAACTACTGGTTTCATCCTGACATGCTTGCTTGTTTTTTACGGCAATTTCTATCTGCTTACAAGCTATTCGGGTAAGAAGAACAGAAAAGCATACTACCGTAAGCTCATAGCCATCATGCTAATAGGTCCTCTGCCCTTTGTGTATTTACATCCAAGAGCATTCGAGGAATGGGAAAATCCCTATGGGTATTATTTGATGACCTTGGTTACTATCGTACCTGTCTTTACATTTCTAGGATGGTTGGCCAGGATTACAGAGAACCTGGTACTTAATACCATCAAAAAAGAGCAACTGGAAAAACAGGCCGTAGAAGCTGAGTTACACTACCTGAAGGCACAGATCAACCCGCATTTTCTGTTCAATACACTTAATAACATCCATACCTTGGTTTATAAGCAGGCTCCGGCAGCACCTGAAGCTGTACTTCATCTGTCTTCCCTGATGCGCTACATGATCTATGAGTCAAACTCCGCCACCGTACCCCTATCAAGAGAAATGAACTACCTTCAGGATTACATGAGTCTGCAGCAACTACGGTATAAAAACAGCCCGGTGGTAGATATGGAAGTAGAAGGAGACATAACTTCCGGCCACATTGCCCCGCTGCTATTCATCCACCTTCTGGAGAACGCCTACAAACACAGTCCTGCCCGTTTAGAACCTAGTGCAATAAAAGTGCGTGTGACTTTAAAAGAAAATACCCTTACCTTGAGTATAGAAAACCCAATCAATAAAATTTCGCGAAATACGTTGGAAGAACCCGGCGGTATTGGGTTACCAAATGTTAAGAAGCGACTAGCGTTACTGTACCCAGATCAGCATAGCCTGGAAATCAGCAGTACAGACGAACTGTATAACGTAACTTTAGTGATTCACAATCTTCAGACACAGGTTCATGAAAGAGAAGCTCAGCTGCTATATAATTGACGATGAGCACCTGGCTCAGGAAATACTGGAAGAATATGTAGCGAAGGTTCCGTTCCTAGAACTGAAAGGCACCTTCATGAGCCCTTTGGAAGCAGCCGCCCAAATGGACCAGGATAAACCCGATTTGCTTTTTCTAGACATTAACATGCCGGACCTGGACGGGCTCAGCTTTATACCCATGCTGAACCCAAAGCCCATGATTATCCTGACCACAGCTTATGATCAGTATGCATTAAAAGCCTTTGAGCTGGAAGTGAAGGATTACCTGGTAAAGCCTTTTTCCTTTGAACGTTTTTATAAAGGTGTGCTTCGTCTATACAAGGAGCAGAGCAGCAGACAGCAACCGGAAAAGAAGGAAAGCATAGCCGAGCCGAAGCTTGAGCAGGAATACATTTTCTTGAAAGTTGGCCATCGTATCCAAAAGATTTCCACTCGCGACATACTGTTTGTGGAAGGCATGAAGGACTACCTGAGAATTCACACGACTAAAGATAAGATCATGACCTTGCTCAGCTTCTCAAAACTGGAAGAACTGCTGCCAGCTCAGGAATTTTCTCGCGTACATAGGTCCTTTATGGTTGCAATCGATAAGATAGATCACATAGAAAAGAATAGAATCTGGATAGCAGATCAGGTTATTCCAATTAGTGATACCTATAGTGATAACTTTTACAAAAAGCTGAGGGGTATAAACTAAATAGCCCGATATGTCTTCGAAAGAGAATAAATAGTGTTTAACGCCAACCAAAGCAGGGTAAATGGCACAACAACTTGGTCTAATAAAAAACCTCCAGTTGATGCTGGAGGTTTTTTCATCTAATGTCGGAAAGTAATTTTGATGATTCCGAAAGAATATATTGAACAAGTCAAACTTCTGTATCCGTACCCGAAGGTACTTGTATAAAACCAAAGTTAAATCTGCTCAACGAAATCTAAGAAGACCTTTTTATGGCGTTCAAGGCCCATATTAGGGGACAGTGATACCCGGGCAATGTAATCTTTATCGTCTTCTTTAGTCGTTCCTTGCGTGGAAGTTGCAGGTATCGTCCAGTAACATCCCTTTAACTGCCCATAGCTCACACAGTATTTACTTTCATCAGGGATTTCATTGATCATTAAATTGATCAACTTGTTATTCAATGCTCTCTTGTAAGATTCCCTTTCTTCATCCGTATTACCTTTGGTAGGAAGGTCCAGTGAAAACACAGATGGAGTAAATCCTTGCTGAGCCAATTCTTCTGAAACAAAGTTTATTTTTGCCTCCGGTAAAGCTTCTTTGATAAAGTTTACAAACTCACGCGTATTCTTATAGGCATCTGCAATCCTTTGATTCATGGAAGGCAATTGCTCTGCGAGTATTTCGACTTGAAGATCAGTCGCCTCGTTATCACAAAGTATGAGGTGCTGTTCTATTTTATCCAGCAAAGCTTCAGCTTTTGTGTTTGCTACACAATAGCCGGCAGTAGCTTTTCCGCCACTCGGGAATTTCGATCCGCTAACATAAGAAATAGCCCTGACTGTTGAGAGTATTCCGTCTCTGCTTACAAATTGTACATTAGGACAGAAGGTTTGGTCTAAGATAAAAACCGGATCAACAGCAACTTCACCGGTCGCAGTCTTACGCTTTTTGCTCAGCACATCCCTCAGCTTTGTAAGGTCAGGAACTTCTACTCTGGGGTTGGTTGGAATTTCAGCGATGATGTAAGGTACAGCATCCTGACTGGCAATTTTCTCCAAAACAGTATCTATACTTTGGACCATATCATGATCCCTGTCAACAGGCAAATCCACCACTTCAACATTATCCAGACAAGCGGCTACCCTTCTTGCCTGGTCGTTTGTTCCTCCATAGCAGTTTGGAGGAACAACAAATTCTATGTCTTTACCTGTATGATTTTCCAGCGCATCGTGAACGAGTCCCATCATGATAGCATATTGAACAGACAGGCCGGAAGAGCCAACCAGAGCTTTTGTATTTGTGCCGGTGATTTCTTTTATCAAATTCTGGACACGAGCTTTGTTTGCTGCTGTATCACTTTTCTGATTAGCATTGGCAGATTGGCCGGTCAACATTTTTAAGGCAGTAAAACAATTGGCTGGGGTCATAGCAATTGTTTCTCTTCTTCTTACATGCTGAATCTCTGAAATGTAATTTGCATTCTGCTCCCCATTTACCAATAAAATGCTTCCGAGGCGAGAATATATACTTAGATAGAAATCAATATTTGGGATGAGGTTAACTTTGCCAATTTCATCTTCCTGTGAAACGAAAACGGTGCTGCCATCAAAATCAGAAATCTCTTCTAAACTCTCGACTTGCTTTAACTCAAAATGATAACCATAAACGCGCCTTATTACTTCAGCATCAAAAATTTCAGGTAACTCGCCGGTGTAAAGTATCTGCGTGTTCTTTTGATCCAATAAGTTTTTCCTCAGTACTGCTAGAATTGGAACTGTTCTGGACGAAAAACTTATAACATGTTCTGGTTTAAGATTATTTAATTTAGCAATTGCCCATTCCAGCACTGAAGATAACGGATGACCTAACCGGATGTAATCAAAAGCAGTGGGTAGCTCGCTGAGCGCTGATGTTTCTGCATTTTGCTCTTCGAATAGACTTTCAAACTGTTCTAAAAATTGTATTTTGGCTAATTGTTCGTTATAAATATCCAATCGATGGGTTGTTAGCCTCAACCAATCAGTTGGCATGTTTTCTAATACATCTTCAATATAATCTAGCACTTTACTGCCTTCCATAACTTTTACTTTTTAATAGGCTGTTAAGTTAAATTGCCTAGTCCTATTTTAAAAGTATTATAAAGCATTTGTTTCATTATGCTCAATATTAGAAGCCAATAGTTCCAACTCAGAATTTTAACCAGAAGATTAGCTACCATTACTGCGGCCAATGTGCTACAACTTATAGCAGATAACTCAGACTATGCTACGGTTGATGTAGCACAAGAAGAAATACTGGAGCTGTGGAAAGCAAACAGTGTTTACAGCACCTATTCAAAACCTCCTGTTATCGTGGAAGAACGTTTGACAAAATTAGAGCAAACGGTACAGCAGTTAAATTTGAAGATTAAAAAGCTGGAAAAGTAGTATTGACTTACACAATAACAATCAGATAATTCTTCAGCGATCGATAAAGTCTGACCAAGTATAAGCTTAACATGTAACTAGCAAAAGCCTGTGCTGTTAAAGATTGTTCATCTTTCGAATAACACTTAATTGCAGCAACTGCATCAAAGTATAAAGGCACCCTATTTTAGGGTGCCTTTATACTTTGATGCAGTTGGTTTTGCAGGGTCTGCTAAACCATACTTTATGAAACCAGATTTACTTTATATCAAAACGGTCCAGGTTCATTACCTTATTCCAGGTTTTGACGAAGTCCTTGATAAACCGCTCTTTTGAGTCGGAGCAGGCATAAACTTCCGCAATGGCGCGAAGCTCTGAGTTGGAGCCAATTATTAGATCAACACGGCTGCCAGTCCACTTCACTTCACCTGTTCTACGATCACGGCCTTCGAATTCAGTATCTGCTTCAGAAGTTGCCTTCCAGGTGGTTCCCATATCAAGCAGGTTCACAAAGAAGTCATTAGTAAGTGCCTCCGGCTTGTCTGTAAACACACCGCGCTTAGACCTATCATAGTTCGTGTTAAGTACACGCATGCCACCCAGAAGCACTGTAAGTTCAGGTGCCGTAAGGCCCATCAACTGAGCCCGATCAATCAGCATTTCCTCTGCCGAGGCAGAGATATTATCTCGATTCCTGTAGTAGTTGCGGAAGCCATCAGCATTCGGCTCAAGAACAGCAAATGCGTCCCAATCAGTTTGCTCCTGAGAAGCATCCGTACGGCCAGGCATAAATGGAACTGTCACTTCAAAGCCAGCATTTTTGGCTGCCTTCTCTATACCTGCACAACCTCCCAATATAATCAGGTCGGCCACGGATACTTGCTTGCCTCCAGTCTGTGTACTATTGAACTCCTCCTGAATGTTCTCATATTTCTGGATTACCTTTTGCAGTTCTGCCGGGTTATTAACTTCCCAATTTCGCTGCGGCTCCAGACGAATGCGTCCGCCGTTGGCGCCTCCACGCTTGTCAGAATCACGATAAGTAGAAGCGGAAGCCCAGGCAGTAGAAACCAGCTGTGAAACCGAAAGTCCAGAATCTATGATCTTGTTTTTCAGATCACGGATGTCCTGGTCGTTAATCAGTTCATGCGTAACGGCCGGAATAGGGTCTTGCCAAATCAATTCCTCCTCAGGCACTTCAGGGCCAAGATAACGGGAAATAGGTCCCATATCACGGTGCGTCAGCTTGTACCAAGCCAAGGCAAATGCTTCGGCAAACTCATCCGGGTTCTCCAGAAAATGTTTAGAAATCTTACCGTATGATGGATCATCTCTTAAGGCGATATCGGTAGTTAGCATGAAAGGTGCATGCTTTTTAGCAGGATCGTGTGCGTCTGGAACTGTACCTGCGCCTGCATCCCCTTTAGGTTTCCACTGGTGGGCGCCTGCCGGGCTTTTTGTAAGTTCCCATTCAAATCCGAACAGGTTTTCGAAATAGTTATTACTCCACTTGGTTGGGGTGGTAGTCCAGGCACCTTCCAAACCACTCGTAATTGTATGCTCAGAATGTCCTTTGCCCAAAGTGTTTCTCCAGCCTAACCCCATTTCAGCAATGCCTGCACCTGCGGGTTCTACACCTACATATTCACGTGGATCAGCGGCGCCGTGTGTTTTGCCGAAAGTATGGCCGCCAGCAATCAGAGCAACTGTTTCGTAATCGTTCATTGCCATACGGCCGAAGGTCTCGCGAATATCTTGGGCTGCTGCAAGTGGATCGGGATTACCATTAGGTCCTTCCGGGTTAACATAGATAAGACCCATATGAGATGCAGCAAGTGGGTTTTCCAGTACCCCTCCGGCATGGCGTTCTTTATTACCCAGCCATTCACCTTCCGATCCCCAGTAAATATCTTCCTCCGGCTCCCATACGTCCACTCTTCCTCCGCCAAAGCCAAAGGTTTTAAAGCCCATTGATTCCAAAGCGCAGTTACCAGCTAAAATCATCAGGTCAGCCCAGGATATCTTGTTACCATACTTCTGCTTTATAGGCCAAAGCAGCAAACGTGCCTTATCAAGGTTAGCATTATCAGGCCAGCTGTTGAGCGGGGCAAAACGCTGAGAACCAGAGTTTGCTCCACCACGACCGTCGGCAATACGGTAGGTACCTGCACTATGCCAGGCCATGCGAATGAAAAGCGGCCCATAGTGGCCATAGTCTGCCGGCCACCAATCCTGAGAATCAGTCATCAGATCATACAAGTCTTGCTTTACAGCCTGTAGATCAAGTTTTTTAAACTCTGCAGCATAGTCGAAGTCCTCCCCCATTGGGTTAGACTTATTTGAATGCTGATGCAGTATCCGAAGATTTAACATATCTGGCCACCAATCGCGGTTAGATCTTCCGCTACCTGCCGTAAAATGAACAGCGCCTCCCATAAAAGGGCATCGCCTGGACTCGTTGGTATCCCACACTGGGGTATTAGGGGCTACATGTCTGTCTTTTTTATGTTCCATGGTGTAGGTAAAAAAGTTTAGAAATGGATATGATTTAGATATAAATGCTATTATCACATAAATATACTAGCTAAAGAACCTGCCGACTAATATTATCAATTCGAATATTCTATCACATTATAAATCAAATCTATAACCCCTAATTTTTTATAAAGGGAGCAGGTTTATAAGCGTACATTGATTTATTTAAATTTTAAACAGGAGTAGTACTACCTACGTGAACTATGATTTTTGTATACCATCTACCTAAAAGATATTTTCAAGAGAGGGGGTATGAAATAAAATGTTGGGTAGACTGTATTAGTCAGGTTATTTAAGGATGGTATAATGCACAGCAGTTGGTCTTACAGTGATTACTCGTTTAACACTGAACAATAGCTATTAAAAAAAGGAGGCCGCTCCATGTAAAATGAAACAGCCTCCTTTTTACTAACTTAATGTTCTATAGCAGGAAGTATAAGCTTTAGGCTGGATTTGTTAGTTGTGTGAAATGAAGAAATGAATTTTGCCCCTTCTGCATATCAGTAACTGCACAAACAGCAATAAAAAACCATCAATGCTCTGACACCTTACCTTTCACCAAGGTAATAGTAGTAAAACCTATCTTCATACTCTCCCCTACTTAATAATTTGTCATTATTGTCGTCCCAGCGCTCAAAGATACCGCCAGCCATCTCATGGGTATCAATCCAGGAATTCTTGTCGATGTCCCACTCAGTATAGAAATTTAGCTTTTTTATGCCTTGGTTGAATTCATCAACATTCAGGGTACCATCACCATTTTCATCCCATTTAGCCCAAACTTGGTCTTTAAGATTAAAATCTGTAGCGAATTTTATCCATTGAGCTTCGGTAAGGTGTAGATCTCCATCCACCATATAAAGCAGAACAAAACTAAACGCAGCATCCGGATCTTTAGGAACTTGATAACCATACCAGCCTAAAGCGTGATCAATATTGACATAACTCGAGCCTTTGATAAACTCGGCTTTGTTTAAGTCGGGTGCATGTATGGTAAAAGTTACCGAACTTTTAGCTGTATTCTGCTTCTTGTCTACTGCTTCCAAAATAGTAGTATAGTTAACTGCAGCGGTGTTTTGGGGCAAATTAATGAGCTGTCGGTATAGATATATTGTTGTATTGAATACTTTGTCGTTATCAAGACCCAAATCAGAGATATCCAATACAGAATCTGATTTATTTAACGTGTCGCCAGCAGAATTTAACATAAATAGCCGCACCTCATCTATCCCTACGTTATCAGTTATACTAACCCTAATTCCAACATTTTCGATGGTGAGAAAAGTAGCATTTGCTTCAGGAGAAGTAATATTAACTACGGGGCTAACAGTGTCAGGTGCAGCAGGAGTTGTTGGCACAGTTGGTAACGGGTTAATGGTTGGCTGAACTTCCTCATCGTCACAGGAAGTTATGGCTGAGGAGATCATAAGTAAGAGAAGTAAAATTCTGTTTTTCATAGCCGCATGATCTATTATATCAGGAATGACATACTTCATCCAGCCATGGATAATGGCTGTTGTTCTTGCATTAAAAAGAAAAGGAGGACTTAGGTGGGAGTCTTTTAATATGTAGTGAAGAGTCAGCTTATACTTGCAGGTCAGGTTTGGGGGAGGATCAAGAAGTTTGGGGGAGGATCAAGAAGCTTGAATAAGGCCAGAACAATATTTTACTTGATATTTCCGGAGCTCCTCCCTCTAATCCATCGCAATTTAATATCTTATACTTCATCTCCACAGAAGTATAAAACCTTCTGAATCTTACTATTACATACGAAAATGCCATAAACACAACTAACTGTATTGCAGCATATAACTCTCATTCTACGTGAATATTTAAGTAATAAGGTTGAGTCTTACTTTGTGCTAAGGAAAAGTATAAATTAAAATCAGAATAATGGCTTAACCTATACTTGATTAGCAGCTTAATAACATCTGTTTCATCTTTATTAAGATACCTCTGTGTACTTCTAACAGTTAACCGTACCGTTTCTTGTCACAGGTTAAAATTGCACTGCAAATGAAATTTTTAAATAAATCTCCCCTGCTCAAAATCCATACTTATAGTCTGCGCCGTACATACAGTATGTCTATAGGGAAGCTGTCTTACCTGTAGCAGAATTAATTCTTGTTTACCAATAAGTCATAATTATGAAAAAACTACAAGACAAGCCTACTGATAAAGAAGTAAGCATATCTAATAAATTGGAGGTGCCAATGCAACGCCGGATGTTTATGCGCTATGCCGGTGCGACTGCCGCAGTAACTACATTACTTTTCACAACTGCCTGCGACGATGATGACGACGAAACTGATCCTACGGCTGTTGACCTTGGATCTGGGGATACAGGTATCTTAAACTATGCTTATGCTCTAGAGCAGTTAGAAGCAGCCTTCTATACTGAGGTGGTTGCAAAATCCATGGGTATATTTACACAGGCTGAGCAGCAAATAATGCAGGATATTAAAGGACATGAAAGTATCCACCGCGACTTTTTAAAGGCTGCACTTGGTTCTGCTGCTATCCCTAACCTGGAGGTTAATTTCAGCTCAATCAATTTTAACGATAAAAACAGCATACTTACCACTGCACGCACTTTCGAAGATTTAGGAGTAGCAGCTTACAACGGTGCCGGAAAATTCCTGGAGAGCGCCGGCTTTCTTACACTAGCAGGTAAGATCGTATCTGTGGAGGCACGCCACGCAGCCGTTATCAGAGATCTGATCACTAACGGTACGTTCTCTGATTCGGCCGATGCAAACGGCTTGGACCCTGCCATGATGCCTGCCGATGTACTTGCGGCGGCGGCACCTTTCATCAAGACTAAAATATCTGCTAACAACTTACCTAAATAAGATTTGCTATGAACATATTCAAAATTATAGAAGATATAGAAAAAGTTGATCCGGAAGTATACAATAGGCTCGACTCGCGCAGAAGTGCATTTAAGAATTTGGGAAGTCTAACCAAGAAGACAGCACTCGCGGCTATACCGCTTGCTCTTGGATCTGTATTTCAGAAAGCCTATGGGCAAAGCACCAATACAATAGTAGAAGTGTTAAACTTTGCGCTTAAACTGGAGTACTTAGAGCGTAACTTTTATACGCAGGGCCTCGCTGCCAGTGGACTTATACCTGCCGGAGCTGCCAGAACTGCTATTCAGAAAATACAGCAACACGAGGCAGCGCACGTAACTCTTCTAAGAACCACTATACAAAATCTTAATGGAACGCCTATCAGTGAACCTACTTTTAACTTTGGCAAAAACTTCCCTGATTGGAACACTAATTACCAGACTTTTCTAACGCTGGCTCAGGCTTTTGAAGATACCGGGGTACGTGCGTATAAAGGACAGGCAGCAAACCTGATTAATAACGATGCAGTGCTTACAGCCGCTTTACAGATACATTCTGTTGAGGCTCGCCATGCAGCACACATACGCCGAATGCGCAACAACCCAGCCTGGATAATCGGTGATGGTGCTAACAGTAACGTACCTGCCCCCGCACAGCCTGTTTATGCCGGCGAGGGTAATGTGTCACAAGGTGGTATAAATGATATTAAGACGTTGGGCACCGGTTACTCTGCAGCAATTGCTACTGCAGCCTTTGATGAGCCGCTTACAAAAGAGCAGGTGGCACAAATCGTTTCGCTTTTCGAATAAATATGCATTTTGTTAATTTCAATCAGCAGAAATTTCCCACATATTATAAACTGAATAGGGCTGCCTTTGGCGGCTCTTTTCAGTTTTTTTACAACAACTACATTCCCTTTGAACATCCTTAAATTGCTAATTTTAAAACATTATAGTCCAGATACAGTTACATAATACAAATTAATAAACAGGCCGCACCGGGTATTCAGCAAAACCTGCCTACCATGCGTGAGCCTTTTAAAATCTTGATTATAATGGTGAATTAATTGGCTAATCAACATCCTATACCTAAAGTAAGCGAAGAGGAACTGGTGCAGCGTTTGCGTGCACGGGATACCTCTGCAATGTCTGTACTTTATGATATGTATAGCCCCACCCTTTTTGGTATTGTATTGCAAATTGTGAAGATCGAGGAAACGGCTGAAGATATACTTCAAGAAGCTTTTATCAAGATCTGGAACTCATTCGATAAGTATGACACCTCGAAAGGGAGGCTCTTTACCTGGATGATAAACATTTGCAGAAACCAGGCTATCGACACAATCCGGTCGAAGCAGCATCGCGTAGGTAATAAGACACAGGACATTACAGCGAATGAGCGAGCTTTCTTCTCAGCGGATGCGCTAAAGCCGGAGCATATTGGGGTAAGGGAGATGGTAGATAATTTAAGTCCTGAACAGAAAATGGTAATAGACCTGATGTATTTTAAAGGACTGACACAAAGTGAGATTGCCGAAGAATTCAACATCCCCCTGGGGACAGTTAAAACCAGAGCGCGTAGCGCTGTAAAAGTATTGTCAAGTTTTTTTAAAGGCCGTGCATAACGAAGAGTATATAGCTTCCGGAATTTTGGAACTCTATGCAGCCGGGGGACTAAGCCAGACTGAGATGGAGGAAGTGGAGCATCGCGCTGCAACCTCTCCTGAAGTACGGCGTGCCCTCAACGAGGCATGTGCGGCCATGGAGGCTTATGCATCGCTTTATGCCACATCTCCTAAGCCTGAGGTAAAAGACAATATCATGCAGCGCATAGAAGCAGGCGCAGCACCAGAAAATCAAACGCTACCTGGTACGGAAGCACCTATACATCCGCTTTATACGGAGCGTACTAAGGAGCCCTCTGCTTATAAATGGATGTTTGCTGCAAGTATAGTGCTGTTTATACTTTCCGGGTTAGTTAGTTTATACTTTTACAACAAGTGGCAGCAGGCAGAAGATAGACTTGCAACTGTTGTAGCTTCTGAACAGCTGCTTGCCCAAAATTTCCGGAATACTTCGCTTCAGTTGCAAAAGCAGGAAGAAACCCTTTCTATCCTACGCAATCCTGAATTCAGGCCTGTGGTGCTGCAGGGAGTTGAAGCTTATCCGAATGCCAGTTTAATGGTGTATTGGAACCCACGCGAACAAAAAGTTTACGTAGACAGGGTTGCTTTGCCATCACCGCCGGCAGGCAAACAATACCAACTGTGGGCCTTGGAAAATGGCAATCCCGTTAATGCCGGCATGATCGACTTCACCAACGGAGAGCCAAGCCTGCAGCAAATGAAAAATATCGGTGCCGCACAGGCATTTGCCGTTACGCTTGAACCGGAAGGCGGCAGCACGACTCCTACCCTGGAAGAGCTTACCGTGATGGGTAAAATTGAAGCGTAGCCATACTTTATACTTACCCACAACAGACCATCTTTTTATTGCAATACCTGATTAATTTTAATTAGAAGAATGACTTTTGCTAAAAGTATGTTCCGAAATTCTTTATGCTGTTATAATATTGCCTCCCTCCTATCCCAGCTTATAAGAATGCACTACAAAGTATGGCGGAGAAGTATAAAATAGTTAGATTTAGAAGTGCATCAGCAGGTGATAATGATTAAATACCTTGCTGATACCTTAACTAAATCACCTCCCTACTCACCATGAAAAACAATGCTTTAGTACTGCTAATTTTACTGTTAGCCTTTGTAGCCCGTGCACAGTCGCCTGATAAGCTGGTACAGGTAACGGATATGCTTAAAATCAAACAGGCAGGCGCTGTCACCATCAGCCCAGATGGAAACTGGATTGCCTTTACAGTGAACGTCATCGAACCGGATCCTGCCCAGAAAGGAGAGTACAAATACCAGACGCAGCTGCACCTGGCACCTACTAACGGCAAGGCAGACCCACGCCAGCTTACTTATGCCAAAGAAGGTGGTTCGCAGCCCTCCTGGAGCCCCGATGGCAAGCAACTCGCTTTTGTGCGAGTAGCAGACGGAAAACCACAAATCTTTCTGCTTTCGCTCAACGGCGGAGAACCTATGCAGCTAACTAAGTTTAAGTATGGCGCCAACACGCCGCGCTGGAGCCCTGATGGCAAACAGTTACTGTTCACCTCTGGCTTTGGTTTAAGAGAACTCTTAACTGACTCGCTGCTTAACCCCACTATGGAAATTCCGAAATGGTCTTATGAGAAGCCCGGGTTTTACCAGAACGAGCACCTGCGTGCAACTTTCGCAAAAGCAGACCCGAATGGTACAATGGCAGAGATACGTAGCTACCTCGATCAGAACGAAAAGGATAAGAAAGCGAAAGTGATCAACCAACTGGATTTTCAGGAAGAAGCGAACGTAAGCGCCAACATCAGTTTATCCCACATTTTTATTGTAGATGCCACTCCGGGTGCAAAGCCAAAAGACCTTACGCCTGGCTTCTCTACAAGCTATAACCCCAATTTCACACCCGATGGCAAGCGCATTGTTTTTGAAGGCGACAGCGACGAATCAGAGCACCCGGACCGTTCGCTAGAGTCGGAAGTATACATCGTGAATGCGGATGGCAGTAACCTGCAAAAACTACTGGGTAAGCCTGGCTTTTCCTATAACAGTGCTACTGTATCACCGTCGGGTAAATGGCTGGCTTTCCAGTACAACCAGACACAAAGAGTAGGCATACCTAAGCTGGCTGTTATGCCACTGGGAGGCAGCGAGGATGATATCGTTACCGTTGACTACGACCGCAATAAAAGCAGTCTCACCTGGGCCTCCAACGACAAGTATTTATACTTTACCTCACCCTCCAACGGCGGTACCATACTTAACCGCATGGAGTTAAAGTCGAAGCAGGTTGACCGTTTAACCGACTTTAACAGTGGTGTCAGCAGCTTTGATGTACGCAAAGACAAACTGGCTTTTGTCAAAGTTGAAGTAGCCAACCCTAATGAACTATACTTAGCAGATGCCCAGGCCAGAAAAGCGCAGCGCATCACCTCCCTTAACCACGATTGGGTGAAGAATAAAAAACTAAGCTATCCGGAGAAAAAGATTTTTAAAAACAGCAAAGGCCAGGAGGTAGAGTATTGGGTAATGAAACCGACCAACTACACCCCCGGCACAAAATACCCGCTGCTGCTGGAGATACATGGAGGCCCTACCGCCATGTGGGGACCCGGCGAAAGCAGTATGTGGCATGAGTACCAGTACTTTGCCAGCAGAGGCTACGGAGTGGTGTACAGTAACCCGAGAGGCTCTGGTGGTTATGGAGAGGAGTTCATGCGTGCCAACGTAGCAGATTGGGGTGCAGGACCTGCCAGTGATGTACTTACTGCGTTGGATGGCGCCATAGCAGAAGGCTGGGCCGACACATCAAAACTTACTATAACCGGCGGCTCATATGGCGGTTACCTGGTTTCATGGATTCTAGGCCACGACAACCGCTTTAAAGCAGCCTGTGCACAGCGTGGTGTTTACGATCTTGGCACTTTTTTTGGCGAAGGCAATGCCTGGAGGCTGGTACCGAACTACTTTGGCGGCTATCCGTGGGAGCAAAAGTCCAAGAGCATTATACAGAGTGAATCACCTTTAACGTACGTGCAGAACATTACTACCCCACTTATTATCTTCCATGGCGAAAACGATCTGAGAACGGGTGTGATACAGAGCGAGATGCTTTACAAGAGCCTGAAGATCTTAGATAGGCCAGTGGAATATGTACGGCACCCCGGGGCAACCCACGAAATAACCCGAAGCGGTAACAACCGCCAGCGTATCGACCAGATGCTGCGCACTTATGAGTTCTTTGAGCGCTGGTTAAACAAGCCTGCTCCATAAAATATAAAAGAGGCTCTTGCACGGAGCCTCTTTTGTTATACCCTGATACACTGCAGCTAAAGATTTAATTTATACTTCCTAGCTTATAGGATTGCTTTTATTCAGGTGTTAACTGGCAATATGAGCCTGTTTGAGCCGTTCATTTTTTGAAACAATTATTTATTGAAACTTACTCCCACACACTGAAGTTGATCGTTTATATTTATAGCCGGATTTTGTGTTGGTAATTTGAAGTATGGCCTTTTCCAGAGTACAATTATTATTTTTCAGGTGTCTAAGTGCACTCTTTATTAGTTTGTTTGCGGCTTCTTGCCAGGAGCCTAAAAATCAGGATCAGCTTAACGAGCCCCAGCAGCTAGTTGAGAAAGAAGATAAAGTAAAGATACCTGCCTCTTTTACCGCTGAAAAGGCACGCCAGCTCAGCGACAGATTAGACTCAGCATTTACATACCTGCACAAAAGAAAAGGCTTTAACGGCACCATGCTCGTAACAAAGTATGACCAGGTAATTTACAAAGGTGCCTTTGGCTATTCTGATTTTAAACAGAAAGATACCCTGAGCACCGAAACTGCCTTCCAGTTGGCATCTGTGTCTAAGCAGTTTACTGCCATGGCTGTCATGATGCTGCAAGAGCAGGGAAAGCTACAGTATGATGACAGCGTGCAGCAGTACATCCCCGACTTCCCATACAAAGGCATTACGATACGGCAGTTGCTAACCCACCGCTCCGGTTTGTCTAACTATACTTATTTCAGCGATGAGCTCTGGCCAGACCGTAATGTGCCTATCACCAACGAAGATGTCCTGAAGCTGATGGCGACACATCAACCACGGCCATACTATCCTCCCAATACCCACTTCGACTACAGCAACACTGGCTATGCTTTGCTGGCCTCTGTCGTGGAAAAAGCCTCGGGTGTGCCTTTCGCTGTTTTTATGCAGAAGAACATCTTTAAGCCGCTGAAAATGAAGAACACCTTTACGTTTAGCGAGGAGGTGATCACCATGACGGGCAAAGTAGCAACCGGCCACACCGGCGGAAGAAGAAAGAGATGGCCAGACTACCTGGACACTGTTTTGGGCGACAAGGGCATGTACTCTACCGTAGAAGATTTGTACAAATGGGACCAGGCCCTATACACGCAGAAACTGGTGAAAAAAGAAACGCTGGCAGAGGCGTTTGCAGGCTCCGGGCAGAAAAAGAAAGACGAAGATTATGGCTTCGGCTGGCGCATTACCCAGGTAGATAACGGAGATACCATCGTGTATCATGCCGGCCTGTGGCACGGCTATACTTCTTATCTGTTACGCAACCCTAAAGACCATAGTGCCATCATTGTACTAAGCAACGTGCCCAATGGCAGCCTCAGCTACCTGAAGGACATTCGCAAAATAATGTATCCTGCTACAGAAGACAGCACCTCAGGCAAGGAACTGGCGGGCAAGTAGAAATTTCCGTTCCAAACTATATGCTGTTTCACTAAGTGAGCCATAGGCCTTTTTTATAGCTAAACTTTTTTTGAAGCTGTAAGCTGCTGGAACACAAAACATTGCCAATAACTTGATTAAAACCGGCTTTCAAAGCTCAACCAGACTGTCCTCCAAACAGTAAAATAGGTTATACCTGCCTATTTATTAACCCTGTATGGATCTGGCATTCCTAGAATCAAGTGAGATATCATTTAGTAATATTCTGTTCCGGTTGCTCCTCAGCACCCTGTTAGGTGGCTTGCTGGGTCTTGAAAGGGAATCCAGGAAGCAGAATGCGGGCCTAAGAACACACATGGTAATCTGCGCCGGCTCATGCCTACTTATGCTAATCTCGATTTATATACCACAAACGTTCAGTAACTACAAGAATGTAGACCCAGGCCGTATCGCTGCACAGGTTGTTTCGGGTATTGGTTTTTTGGGAGCGGGTGCCATTTTCAGGCTTGGTGCCACTACGCACGGCCTTACAACAGCAGCCACCATCTGGGCTGTGGCGGCAGTAGGTCTGGCAGTGGGTGCAGGCATGTACGAGGCTGCTGTTATTGTTACGCTGCTCCTGCTTTTTGTACTTGCTATTTTAGATAAAGTCGGGAAAAGGTTCCTGACAAACGGCTCCCTAAAATCACTTGATATTAGCTTTCAGTCAGCTAAAATAGAGACAAGTAAAGTGTTGGGAATACTTGAGAGGCACGATATAGTTATGAAAAGTATTAACGTGTTTCAATCCACAAACAAGCACAACTCTAAAATACAGCTGTATGTTTTTGTACCCGAAAACCTGAACGTAAAGCAGTTTTATAAAGACCTGAACGAGCTAAAAAATGTAGGCAAAATCTCCTTGGGGCAGGATTTTAGTTAGCGTTGGTGTTAGCTAAATAGCCTGAAAGTGTTATCATTTATACTTACTTCATTTCCGGGTCATACTTTAGCAGCCATTCTTCCGCGAGTTGCTTGTTTTGGAAAGTGAGCGCAATTACACCGGTAATTTCAAACTTCAATGTCTCTTCTATACTTAGTTTACCCAGCTGATGCGGAGACTCTACCCAGGCAAAAAGCCGGCATCCTGCTTCATACATCCTCGGAAACCAGTCTACTGCTACCCACCAGGCAGCCTCTAACCAAATACTTGTAACATTGGTATTGTCGTTCAGCACTTTTGTGCAGTGGTACTGCTTTAGCAAATCCAACATTTTTTCACACCCATCCTGCACACTCTCCTTTGTCTGATCACCGGTCCAGTCGACATATATAATGTGGTTTAACGAGTTGAAGCCAATGGTAATATGTGGCTCAACTACTAAAGTCTTGTTTTGCATAGCGGCTTGTGGCGTATTGATTACTAAACAAGTTAAGCTTGAATTGCAGAAATGCAAAATTTATATCTTGCAATGTTATAATATTTTGAAGAAATAGCCAATACCTAACCCAAAGGTATAACATTGATTACCAGCCACTAATAAATATACAAAACAAAAAGGGGGACCCTATAGCAGAGTCCCCCTTTGTTAAGGTATAGGTATTGTTACTATTTGGTTACCTGCTTACCTGGATGATAAGTTGCTTTGGCTCTTTTCTCCACATCTTCGCGGTAATAGGCCACGTCCTTGAACTTTACATCGGCATAGCGCTGGGCCTGATCATCGAAATGCGGAGAGTTAGGATCACCGCTCTGTCCACCGGCAAGCAAGGTCTTGGCTTTCACCCTGTCTCCGAACTCCACAACTGCTACAAAGCTGTTGCCGGAGGTGCCGTAAAGCTTCTTAGTATTGTAAGTGTTTGCACCGTAAGAGGCCAGTGCTCCCCAATTACCAGAGGCCATGCCTACCGGCAAGCTTGGCAGCGCATCGTTAAATGGCTGTTTAATGTCTCCGTTTATGCGCTGGTAGCGGTTGATCTCGCCCCATGGTGTGTTCCACTGCCCAAAATCGCTTTCCAACTGCGAAATGGTTTTACTGAAGATTTCTAAGCGCTCTTTCTCTGGTGAGTTATTGGCATAGTAATCAAAGCGCTCCATCAGGTTCAGGCCCTGCGGTGCGGTGCCATTTCTCAAAGAGTTAGTTGCGTAGAAATGTGCTAGCGACATCGCTACTGATTCTTTTGACACCGCATAATTCCAGTTGCGCATTACCTCTATGGCAGCCTTCAGTTTCGGGTCGTTTGGTTTTTCTTTGTCGTAAGCTTTTACCAATCCCGGGATCAACACTTCAAAGCCTGGCAGGTAAGGGTCGTAAGCCAGTTCAATCAGTTTATCCAGCGTCAGGTTATCAGCTTTTTTAAGCAAACGGATAGCATGAACACCTCGGAAGTTCTCCGGCGAAGGCGCCATATACTTTGGATAATCTTCTGGTTTAGGGCTATACTCGCCGGCTCCGGTAAACGGTGTAGAGTTACAGTTCTGTATCCAGCCGTTAGCCGGGTTTATGATCCTGATCGTTTCCTCCAGCGGGTGCAGTCCGTTCCAGTCTGTTTTAGGATTGCTGCCATCTACTGGTTTAGAGTAGTCCAGGGAGTTGTCGCGCACCGGGAAGAAGTTGCCGTGGTAGTAGGCGATGTTACCTTCAGCATCTGCGTATACTGTTCCGTTAGAGGAATTGGTACGCATCTTCATCATCTCGTTAAACTCCTTCAGGTTACTCTTTTTAGTGCGGGTGTAAGACTGGATAAGCGCCTCAACCGGTTTCCACATTAAAGCCGTAGCTACCCATTTGTCGCCGTTCTTGTGCGTGATTGGTCCGTGGTGGGTACGGTAGGTGGTAAAGGTCTTCTGTTTCACTTCCTCTCCGTCTTTGTATGAAAGGGTAACCTCTGAGGTAGTTACAGGACGCAACTCCTCGCCATACTTGTAGTATAGCTTTCCGTCTTTCTTTACAATCGTCTCTTCAAATTCATCAATCACATCGGCATAGGCAGAAGTATGCATCCAGCCGGTTTTCTCGTTAAAGCCCTGGTAAATGAAAAACTGCCCCCAGGTTACTGCACCATAGGCGTTCAGTCCTTCTTCGCTAACGGCATGTACTTCGCCTCTGAAAAAGAAAGACGTATGCGGATTGATAAGCAGCATGGCGTTGCCGGATGCCGTATGTTTTCCGGAGATGGCGAAACCATTAGAACCTTTCGGCTCTTCTAACAGGCCCGGCTGCACAAGGCTGTGGCCATACTTGTTAAGCCCCAGCGATTTGTTGTCTTCGTAGAAAGCCTTAATTCTTTTTGTAGATACACTTTCGATATCGCCGCCGATAGAGCCTTCGCTAAAATACATCGGCATCCAGGGCTCAAAGCGGGTAAGGAGCCTTGGCTTTACCTCCGGGTGCGTGTGCAGGTAGTAGTTAATGCCATCGGCAAATGCCTGGCACAACTGTTTCAGCCACTCCGGGCTTTGCTCATACTTTTGGATGGCCTCTTCTTTGGACATGTACAGCCTGGCCCGAAGGTCAGAGTACAGCATCTCCTCCCCTTCTACTTCGGCTAAGCGGCCGGTAGCCCACAGGTAGTTTTGCTCCACACGGTTAAAATCATCTTCGCACTGTGCGTACAGTAGTCCGAATACTGCGTCAGCGTCTGTTTTGCCGTAAACGTGCGGTACGCCAAAATCATCCCGGATGATGGTGACACGCGCTGCCTGCTCTTCCCATTTCGTCACCTCCGAAGCGGATGTCACCTGCGCTTTTTGAGAGCAGGAAACCAGCACGGTGACAAACAAAAGGACTTGAATAGATTGTCTTAAAAAATATGTCATGAAGTATAAATAGGAGTTTCTGTTTGAGCATCAATTTAATAGTTTTATTTAAGATACGCTGCAAAAAACGTAGACAAGCAAAGTATAGCCTCCGCAGTATAACTAAAGTATAAAGTGTTTGGCTAAGCCAGCAGCGTAACCAAGTATAAACTGGCAAGTTGATTTACACGCAGGATTTACTAAATTAGAAGTATAAATTACAACGATATGAAACGTATTCTCTCACTGTTTTTACTTATAGCGGCCGCCTTGCCCGCACTGGCCCAGCAAACGCAGAAGCCGGTACTGCACGGCAAAAACTGGATGGCTATTACCGGAAAGCCACTGGCCGCCACAGCCGGCGCTATGACCTTCCAGAAAGGCGGCAATGCCGTGGATGCGGCCTGTGCTATGCTGGCGGCCACCTGTACCATGTGGGATGTGCTAAGTTGGGGTGGCGAAACACAAGCGCTTATTTATAACCCTAAAACGAAAAAAGTAATTGCTATCAACGCTTTAGGTGTTGCGCCAACAGGTGCCACCGTTAAGTTCTTTAAGAGCCAGGGCTATAACTTTCCGCCGCAGTATGGGCCATTGGCAGCCACCACGCCCGGCACTCCCGGCGGTCTGTTACACATGCTGGCTAACTACGGTACGCTTAGCTTAGAGCAGGTACTGGCCCCCGCCATGGAACTGGCAGCAGGCTACCCGATGGAGGCGCAAACAGCCAACAGCATCGAGAAGAACAAAGAACTGATAAAGCAGTGGCCATACAGCAAAAAAGTATTCCTGACACACCCCGGCGAAGAAAGAGAGGCTCCGGAGGCCGGTGAGATTTTTGTGCAGAAAGACCTGCTGCAAACGCTTACCAAAATGGTAGAAACTGAACGCGAAGCCTTGAAGAGTGGCAAGAGCCGCAAAGAGGCTATCATGGCTGCCTATGATCGCTTTTACAAAGGCGATATTGCAAAAGAGTTTGTACGCGGCTCCAAAGAGCAAGGTGGCCTGATTACCATGGAAGACCTGGCCAAGTGGAAAGTTATCGAAGAAGAGCCTGTGGTGGCGAACTACAAAGGGATTGACGTGTATAAACTGCAGCAATGGACACAGGGGCCTGTAATGCTGCAGGCACTGAACATCCTGGAGAACTTTGACCTTAAGAAAATGGGCTACAATAGTCCGCAGTACATCCACACCGTTTACCAGGCTATGAACATGGCCTTTGCTGACCGCGACTTTTACTACGGCGACCCATACTTTGAGCCGAAGGAGCCGATTAAGGGACTAATGAGCAAGGAGTATGCAAAGCAGCGTGCCAGCCTTATTCGTCCGGATAAGAATGATCCGAACATTGGCCCAGGCGATCCTTATGCTTTTGAAGGCAGAAAAAATCCTTACAAGAAGATGCTGAAAGAAAGAGGCTACGAACTGGACACTACCAAACGCAACTTCGCCCCCACTCACGACACGCGCAATGGTTCTTCAAGTATAGACTACCAGAACAACCTGTGGCTGGGTACTACTACCGTAGAGGCCGCCGACGCTGAAGGCTGGGTGGTATCGATAACGCCAAGCGGCGGCTGGGTGCCTGCCACCATCGCCGGTACCACAGGTATAGGTATGAGCCAGCGTATGCAGAGCTTTGTCTTGGATCCTGCCCTTAACCCGTACAACGTTGTAGAGCCTGGCAAACGCCCAAGAGTAACGTTAACTCCAAGTATGGCTCTGAAAGACGATAAGCCATACTTATCTTTTGCGGTGCAGGGCGGCGATACGCAGGACCAGAACCTGCTGCAGTTTTTCCTGAACATGGTGGAGTTTGACATGAATGTGCAGCAAGCCGCCGAGGCGCCAAACTTCAATACAAACCAGTTGTGGCTGTCGTTGGGCGGCACCAAAACCGATGATCGCAAACCAAAGCCTGGCCATATCCTTTTAAATGACAACACGGCCCAGGAAGTACGAGATGCACTTAAAAAGATGGGTTACACCTTAAGCTTCGACGACCGCACCAGCGGTCCGATCAACGCGATCTACTTCGACTGGAAACATGGCAGTTTATGGGGTGGCTCAAGTAATCACGGTGAGGATTATGGCATTGGTTGGTAATAGTCACTACCAAGGTTGCGAATTATAATAAGCTCTAGAGGGAATACCTTCAACTCAAGCTTTATTGTCATCTCGACCTTCGGGAGAGATCTTTTTAGAATTCCTTCAGTACTAATCTTAAATAGATTTCTCACAGCTACGCTGGCTCTCCTCGGCTCTCGCCTCAAGAGTATTCGAAATGACAAAAACAGATACTTAACTCCCTAAGTTGACCGTATTGGCTCAAGAAATTAGATAGCCGTAACCTGAGCTAATTACTGCACGCAAACACAAACTCCTGCAAATGCTTTGCAGGAGTTTGTGTTTTATAGCGGTTGTGGCAAGTAAAATCTACCAGAAATCTGAAGGACTAAAAATTCTGCCCCGGTTATTTACCAGTATTCCCAGCACCACCTCGTGGGCTCCGCCTCCTATCTTATCCATACCTCTTGCTGGGACATCGTAGGCATAACCTACCTGCAATAGGTTACTCAGGTTTATGCCTCCAAGTATAACGGGTGTGCTGTTCTGCCTGTAAGAGCCTCCAAGCCATACTTTATCGTAGTATAATAGCTTCAGGTTCACATCCACAGATGTTGGCGCAGGGCTGGCATACTTTACCATAACCGACGGCAGCACCGATAGCTTTGGTGTTACTACTACTTTGTAGCCACCCATCAGGTAATGGTGTGCACGCGAACTGGCCAGATGACTTTCTTCGCCGTTAAACCTGGTGCTAAGCTCGTCCTGCAGTAGCTGTGTGCTGGAAGTGCCGACAAAGAACCGCTTGGTATACAAAAGGACTCCGGCTGTTATGTTTGGCTTTACACGGTTATAGTTTCCGCCGGTAAAGGTTGGGTCGTTTGGGTCCGTCAGTTGCAGGCCCTGCTCATCTACTTTGTAAACAGACACGCCACCCGATAAACCTGCCGACATTTTAAGCTCCTTCGTAAGCGGCAGGTGGTAAGCATATGTCAGGCCAACGTCGGTGCGCTTAAGGGCTCCAGCCTTGTCTGTAACAACTGTAAAGCCGGCGCCATGATGCGGCTGCGGCTGCACCGTTTCTTTTTTGGTATAGTTCTGCAACAAGGCCCTGCTGCCCGTGCGACCTCTGTAAGGCACCGAGGTTGCCGTGGTGTTCAGGTTCATCTTACCGATTGGCATGTGTGCCGTGAGGTAGTATGACTCGGGTGCGCCCTCTATGCCCGCCCACTGGTTGCGGTAACCCGTCTTCACATCACCGTAATTCTCAGAGCCGGCCAGAGCAGGATTCACCAGGAAACCGTTCAGCATATATTGGCTAAAGTGCGAGAGCTGCTGTGAAAAAGCGTTCAGGTACAGGCACAGCAACAGCGAAAGAATACTTAGCTTTCTCATTTTCGGAGTACTGTTAAAGAGCCTGTAAATGCTTTTCTGCCTTTGTTGGTATCGATCACATAGAAATAGGCTCCGTCTGGTAATGGTGCTCCACTGCGTGTACCGTCCCAAGGTGTTGTGTATCCTCGGGTAGAATAGATCTTATCTCCCCAGCGGTTATAGATGTCGATCGTGATGTCAGGATAATCCTCTACCCCTTTGATCAGCCAAACATCGTTAATGCCGTCACCGTTGGGTGAGATGCCGTTTGGTATGCGCAGTCGCTGCAACACCCGCACCGTTACCTCATCTGTACTTACACAGCCTTCGGCAGAGGTGGCCACTAAAGTATAGGTAGTGGTTTCTTCCGGGCTTGCAACAGGCCGTGCAACAGAAGTGTTATCCAGGCTTTCGGCTGGTGACCATTTTAAAGTTCCGGTACCACTGCCTGCCAGCGTTATACTTTCGCCTTCGATAATTTCCAGGTCAGGTCCTGCCTTTGCCTCCGGGTAAGCACTGAATTTAATTTCTACTTCATCTGTAGCGACTGCACAAGGGCTGTTGCTCACAGTCCAGCGCAGCCTGTAACTTTCTTCCATCTTGCCTGTGAAGCCAGATTTTGGATTAGCTGGATCTGCAACTTGTCCGCCTGAGCCTGCTACAATGGTCCAGAGGCCGGTGCCGTGAGTCGGCGTGTTGGCTTCCAGTAAAGTATAAGTAACGCCACAGACAGGTTTCTGATCGGGACCGGCATTAGCTATAGGGGCATGTTTTATACTTAGGGATTGAGTTATTTCATCCATACAACCCTCTGCTGTAGTCACCAGCAGTTTTACATTATAAGTGCCCGGCTGACTATACTTGTGCACCGGATGCTGCGTAGTAGCTGTATTGCCATCCCCGAAACTCCACTGCCATGCAACTATGTTACCGGTAGCCACCGTGCTTTTATCCTCAAACGCCACCGCATCCGAAACACAGCCTGTAACAGGCAGGAAAGCCGCTTTTGGTTTGGGGTATACAATTACCTGTTTCTTTTCAAGATGCTGGCAGCCTTTGTCGGTAGTAACTATAAGCGTGACCTCGTAAGTACCTGCACTGGCATAGCGGTAGGTGGGGTTTATTTCACTTGATGTGCCCCCATCACCAAAACTCCAGGCATGCGACACAATGCTGCCTGTGGCCACTGAAGCGGTACTTTTAAAGCTGGTGGTCTCGCCAAAACATACATTGCCAGTCTCAAATCCAGCCATCGGGCTAACAAATACAGTTATCGTTTTAGAAATAAAGCCATGGCAAATAATACCTGAATAAGCTTTAAGACTTACTTGGTAACTGCCTGGTGCTTTGTAGATGTGTAGCGGATTCTGCTCCGTGGAGGTAGTGCCGTCGCCAAAGCTCCACTCCCACTTCACGATTTTACCAAAGGCAATGGTAGAGGCATCCTGAAACTGAACTCCATCACGCTGACAAGAACCTGACGAGGTAAAATCAGCCTGCGGGTTGGCACCGCTCACCATATAGTCCAGTTCAATGGTATCGGTACAGCTTTTATCAGAAGTGGCTGTAAGTTTTACCCTGTAAATGCCTTCCGATTTATACTTATGTTTTGGGTTTTGCTGCATAGAGGTGGTACCATCGCCAAAATCCCACAGGTAGGTTAAGGTGCCAGAGCTGATGGTAGTTTTATTAACAAACTGCGCCTCGTCGTTGATACAAACATCCGGTAACTCTATTGCTACCTTAGGCCTTGGATGTATCACTACTTGCTGATTTACCGAGGTCTGGCAACCCTGCTCAAAGGTAAGCGTGAGGACAACCTGATAAGTACCCGCTTCGGCGTAGGTGTGCTGCGGGTGCTGTGTAGTTGCCCCAGCAGATCCGTCTCCGAAATCCCATTTCCAGGCGGTAACCGGCACTACCGAAGTAGATTTATCGGTAAAGTTGGTGGTAAATGTGTTGCACACGGCAGGAGCCTCAAAAGCCAACACTGGTTTAGCCAGCATCTCTACCTGCTTTGTAACTTCGTTTGTACAGCCGGCGCTGGTTTTAGTGGTAAGTTTAACGGTATAGAAGCCGGGGCTGCTGTAGGCGTGCCGTGGGTTTTGCTCTGTCGAAGTTTTGCCATCGCCAAAGTCCCACAGCCACTCCACTACCTTACTGTTTGTACCTGCAACTGTAGAGGCATCTGTAAACAGCAGCGCCTCATTCAGGCATTCTGATTTGTAAGTAAAATTTGCTACCGGGTTTGGGTACACAATGAGCTCTGCCGTAGACTCGTCTTTGGAGTCGCAGTCGTTGCCGTTGTTTTTAACGGTAGTTAGTTTGACCGTGTAAGTGCCGGCAGTAGCGTAAGTATGGGTTGGACTTTGTTCCGATGAAGTATTGCCATCCCCAAATTCCCATAGCCAGCTTTGAGGCTCATAGTTGGCATAACCAGTAAAGGAAACTGTCTGGCCGTCGCAGTAAGATGGTTTGCCAAACGTAATGTTCTGGTTCAGGTTTTTGATGTTAGCGCCAGCAGAATATCCATACGACTCCACATTGCCAAAACCGTACGCCATGGCATTAAAACCAATATCGGCTGTTAACCTATGGTTGCCAGCGCTTACGGTAGCTTTTGCATAGGAATACTCAGGGTTAGCAGCAACAGGTGTAAAGGTTATCGGTGCACCATCCAGCTTAAACGTATTCGCATATTCTGTTTTGATCACCACGTTAATGTAGTGGCCCGTGATCATATAATAAGGCGAAGAATATAGCGTAATGTCCGTTAGCGTTTGCTCTACCGGGTTAAGTATGATCATCTCCGGGTCGCCGGTAACATTGTCGCAGTTTTGGGTGCGGGCATATTGCAGCAGCGTAACAGGCTGCGTAGAGGTAATATAGTTGGCCGTGGCGCTGGTAAACTCTAAGAACTCCCCTTCATTTAAGGTCTGGCTGCTGCCGTTTACCGTTACGGCTGTGTTTTGATATGCTGCCATTACCCGGTACACATCGCCTCCTGTTCTTGTTTTAAAAGGAGCTGTAACAAAGTTGGAGCCCCAGGTGCTAAGCGGGTAAAGCTGCTGGTACAGGTTATCACGGCTGCCGGCGTTTGTACAGCCAATACCTACAAAGGTGTTGCCCGAAAAAACAGCGATCTTTTTACAGGACTCTCCCCCACTGCTCACCGATATGATCTTACTTCCTGTCAGGTCCGAAGCCGACTGTACCTGGTATACCTGGCCTTTGTTCAGGCTGATTTGAAACGGTATACCTGCCGGCTTACCTGCGCGTGTAGCGGCTTTTGGCGTGATCTCCACCAACGTGTTATCCTCGGTGGCAACTACCATGAACTCGGCATACTGGTTGTTGATGTCGGGAGCATAACTCGCTGCAAAGTACTCCCGCCCCAAAGTATTAGTGGGTAGCACCAAAGTGGCTCCGGAGCGGTTCTGGGAATAGATATGGGAGTACACCACAATCGGGTGCTCCGACACTACCTGAATGCCTTTATTTTCCAGTACCTCCGAAGAGCCAACATAGGCAGCCGAATTGATCTGGGCCACCGTTACGCTGTTTGCCGCAATAGAGTACGTGTTGGAGATGCCCAACTGTGGAATAGATACCGTAGCCGTTGTGTTTACACTTGAGGTCAAGTATAAACTCATCTGCGATTTGGTGCCGTCTATGTGCCCTGTGTACCCTACCCAAAAGTTGGTGCCGCTGTTGGACGTGTTCTGTGCCATCACTTTAAAAGTGACGCAGAACATTAGCAGAAGTACAAGGAAAGTATAATGCGTAAAAAGTCTCTTCAAATTACTGTGGGTCTTTGGCTGTGTTTGCCTTAGAACCTTGCGAGGGGCATAAGTTAAAAGGCACAAGTAAATATTTATGGTAAATTAGCCTGACGTGCACCCGCAGCAGATCCAGGCAATCAGTTAAACTGACATACCTGGTAAAATAAAAGAAACTTACAGGAAGCAACAGCGACTAATTCAGGCGCTAAAGATATGAAAATCAACAAGAAATAAACAACACCTCCAATTTACTTTTCTGGCAGCACGACATCAATTATCCTGTGTTATAACAGCAAATACAAAGAACCCTACAGCAAATTTCAGAGAGGCATCTTTGCATGATGCCTATGAACCATAACAGTAATCTATACCTGCGTTTTTACTGTCCATAGCTTCTGCCACACTATATCATTTTACAGTAACCTGTTTAAGCTTTTCTCTTCCATAAAAAGTTGGGAAGTACATGAGTTCAGCCTTTGCCGGGTTAATGGTATAGGTTCCGGAATAGCGCGGCAAAAGTTTGATGGTATACATGTACTTTCCTTTTGGCAGCCTGTTGCTGAAGATGCTCACTTTATCCCGGTAATACTCCCGGTGCACTTCATAAGATCCCTGGCCACCTTTGCCGTCGTAAGAGCAGCTTGCCGGAATTGGCACTTCGATCATCACATAATCCGCATCAGCTTTTACCTCAACTTCTACCAGCATCTCAACCGGTACGCCTGCCTTTAAAACAGCATCAGCCTTCATGCCTTTTAGGGAAGTTTTCACAATAAAATCTTTCTCAACGGGCTGTGGTGTTCTGTTCCAGAAGGTTTGGTAAGCTGTAAAATACAATGGCAAGTTTCCTTGTTTCTTTACCTGTATAGGCTGAGTGGCTGTAAAAGTGGTATCTGATCTAAAACCCTTTGCTTCGAAGTTAACGGCACCGGCTACGCTAAAGGTGTTTGCCTCTACACGTGGCTTATCTTGCTCCTGATTCAGCAGGTCCGGCAGCAGGGCCTCCAGTGTACGTGCCGACTCATAGGTGTTTCGCCAATGTCCGTTTCTGCGCTCACTTAGTAAGTATGTCCTGATCTGAGCCAGTTCCCGCTCATAGCCGCCAGCCGCACGTAACACCCGGTAAGCCAGCAGCGTGTTCGAGATGCTGTTGTTAAAGAGGCTATACTTTGGCTCTCCCCAGAACAGGCCGCCCAGCATGGTTCTCTTTTTATACTTTTGGAGCGTGTCCAGCTGTACTGGCATGTTATGCTGCTGCCGTAGGCGTGTCAGGCGCAACTGCTCTTCCAGGCTCTGACGTTTCTGCTTTGTTAACTCCTGCACATAGCGGGTATAATCTACTTTGGCATTTAACTGCTGCAGCGTTTCCAGAGCTGCCAACTTATCGCTGTAGAGGCCACTCTCCATTACCTGCACCAGGTAATCAGCCAGAGCCTGTTCTTTATATTTCACCGTGTAGCCCTCGACTTTTGCCATTACAAGCGCCTCCGTTACATGGCTTGTGATCCAGGCATAAGCCGGGCCTTCTTGCCACCAGGTCCAGGCGCCGTTGGTTAGCTGTGTTTTCTCCAGGTGCCGGATAAGCCTCTTCACCATGCGGTCATGCTCGAACGGCTGCCCCAGTTGTTTTCGGATGCGCTTCTCCAGGAGCAGGCCCTTCAATTTAGAGGCTGCCTGCTCGCTGCACCAGTACTCATACTTGTACAGGTAATCGATCTCCTCCAGCATTACCTCCAGCAGATCGCCCTGCGTGCGCAGCCTTACCGGACCTTTAGCAGGATCAAATGCCAATGTAAAAGTGGTGTCGGTGTAGAGTGGCAGGAAGTGGCCAATAGTTTCAGATACACCCTTCGGATAGATCTGCACATGGCGCCTCTCTCCGTCTGCAAACCCTGACTCCTGACCCAAGCTGTAAAGCACCTCCAGCGAATCTGGTGCGACAGCTGGTGCTGTAATATGTAATGTATCGGTAAAGCTTCGGCTCAAAAGCTTCTTTGCCTCTTTTATTTTTTTGCCGCCTAGCTCAAACGTAGTGGTTACCTCCGCAGAATCGGGCAGGTAGTTCAGTGCCTTGCCTACCACATAGGCCTTGTCGCCCTCTACCAGGAAACGCGGCAGGTGCAGGGTAGCCATCATGGCTTTAAACGATTTAATGCTGGTCTTATATAAGCCGCTTCGCTTCTTATAGTCCATGCCTACCACATAGGTACTCCAGTTGGTAATATCATCCGGGAAAGTGGCGGTAAAAGTAGCTTCTCCTTGCTTGTTGGTTGTAAGGCGCGGCTGCCAGATGGCATAGTCAGAGAAGTTGTTCCGGATGGAGTTCTCGCCCTGTGCCGGCATCTCTGGGTTTGCTAAGCTGCTGCCCTTTTTTGTGGTGATGATGATTACGCCTGCAGCGCCGGCAGCTCCGTAAAGTGCCGTAGCTTGCTCACCCTTTAAAACATTAGTAGATACCACATTTTCGATATCGACCTGCGAACCACTGTAAGGCATCCCATCTACGATAAGCAGCGGTTTAGCATCCTGCGCATTTATACTTGAATTGCCACGGATTCTGATCACAGCAGACGAACCTGCCACACCAGCGGCTTGCCCCTGTAACACAGTTGCTACGGATGATGTCATGGCGCTTCGCTGCTGCGTGCCGTATCCTACCACCACCACTTCCTGCAGTTGCTTTACATCCGGAGATATTTTTACATCGATGCGCTCCCGGTTATTGATGTTTTCTTCCTGTGTTGAGTAGCCTATATACCTGAACACCAGCACCCCATTTGCAGGGCCATAAAGCGTATACCAGCCAGAGGCATCTGTAGTGGTTCCTACTGAGGTTCCTTTTACCAGTACAACAACACCCGGCAGCGGCATATTACTTTGAGGATCTGTGACTACGCCGGTTATTTCGTTACTGAACTGCTCAGAGCCATTGGTGTAACTGTAGGTTGTCTGGCGTGCTGCCTCCAGTTGCTGCTGCAGCTCAATAGCTACTTCCTTGTATACTTTCCTTAGCTGCTTTACTTTCTCATCTATCAGCCTTAACAGGCACTCGCTTTCCTTTGATGTCGGTTTTACATCCGTAGAATCAAAGTATAGCTGGGTTTGCCCGGATGCTTTTACTGCTACATTGGCAGCAACATATTTACCATTTGTAAAGGCTAAGGTTAATGTATAACGGGCAGGCGGCAAGTTGTACAGTATGGCAGTTTCTCTTGGGTAAATCACCAACGAATCAGGTTTGCCGGCTTTGTGCAATAGTACCAGCTTTACCTGCTGCTCCATGTCCTTGTGCAGCTGCCATCCCAGTCTGCCCTTGCCTTTTGAAGTATGGCTGGTGTTGGAAGTATAAAGTTTACCCAGCAAATACTCATACTGTGCTTTCTCCCAGCTTTCGTGTATTCTTTGCTCTGTCAGGGTTTCCTGCCGAAGCGGCACTGTACTGCGTTCTCCTTTGTTCCAGAGCGGCAACTTATGCAAAAAGTCAGGCAGTTGCTGCTCGCGCATTTTCAGCAGGTTTGGTGCGAAGTGATAGCTGTAAGCAGGCTCCATCAAAAAATTGGTTGTAAAATCGCTTAGCCGTACATATTGCATCCAGTTGGGACTGAAGGGGCCCATCAGAAACTTCTTCTCTTCCTTCTGATAAGAGTAAAATGAATGCGGCCGCTTTTCGAGCAGGTGTATTCGGTTACCTTGTTTAAAGTAGGCTGTGTTGTCGTCGTAGTTTTGAGCAGCATAAAACAAGTAGCCATAAAGCTTTCTCCTTTCACCTTCAGATAATTTGCCTTTCTCTGCTGCCTGTGCGTAGGGATTACCAGCTGCAGTTATGTCTGCACTGATGATCAGCCTGTGTTTGTGCTGCAGGTATACACTATCCAGGGTAATAAGTTTATCTGTCGTTCTTAGCTTTAAAGTATGGTAACCACTATCGGCTGCAAAGGCGTAGGCAGGCAGCACATCGGTCTTGGAAAAATAAACCGGAACCTCATCCAGGTATACAACATGCACCGGCACCACCCTGCCCGAGTCCACTACAAACGGTGAAACCTGCGTAATGCTATCTAAAGTGGTGGCATACTCCGTAAAAATACCTGACCCTGGGTAGAGGAAATTGTAGTAGGCGATACTATCCAGCCCCATCCTACTGCTCCAGTACTCCCAGTCCATCAGCTTCCGGCCGGTTACTTCATCCTCCTCAAGCGCTATTTTTCGAACAGGTTTTTGAGGCCTGTACTTACTCCAGGTGGGCAGGTTAGGCACGTTCTGATTTTTGAATTTAGAGGTAACGGCATAGGCTATCAGGTCTACACCTGGTAATGGTTTTCCTTTGCCATCCTTTACGGAGATCTTCATACTTGCCTCCTGCCCCGGGTACACTACCTGCGGCGTTTGCAGGTCTATGGTAAGCAGGTGCTTATTTAATGGCGCTGCCTCATGCAGCTTATACACTTCTCCGGCCCATACATAGTGCACATCCACAAAGTATGGCTTGTCACTGTTTGCTTTCAGAGCAGTATAATAGTTAACCTCGTTACCCTGCCCCCGCGTTACCAGTTGCTCACCGCGGTAAATAAAGTACCAATAAGGCAGCTTTCTGGGGTTTTGCAGAGAGAAGTATACAGAGTCGTTTGTTCGGGCAGTTTGGAGTGTAATTTGGGCATCTTTATCTGTCAGCTCCAGGTTATCTGTCAGTTTACCGGCTCTTACGTCGTACCCGTTGGCATACGGGTTTAACGGCAACCTTACAGGCAGTGTCGCCTTCAGCTTGCTTAAGTCATTATACTCCGGATCATAAGCCGTGATAATCGCCTCCTTCGGCTTAGACAGGTCTCCCTTCCGGTACTGTACCAGCAGACTGTCCTGCAACAAAGTAATATTCAAAATAGCCGGAGTGTGCACATACTTGGCGCCTTTCGATTTTACAGTCCGTTCGTTGCTCGAGTTCAGAAAAGTGGCCGACACCAGGTAGTTTACAGATGCCTTCGGAAAAATGCTGTCAGGTATGCAAATGGTGGTTTCGCCCACTGCATCCAGCGGTTGCCGGTGCACCCACAGTGTGTCGGGTACAAATATTACCGGTTGCTCGCTGCTCACAACACGTGTGGTTGTTACTGTCAGTTCTACGCGTGCATCCAGCAGGTTCATGCCGTTTGCGTTTTTACCTCTGCCGGTAATGCTGTTCCCCTGCCCTGACTGGTGCTCTTTGTGCTTCAGGTCAAGAGTGTATTCGTTCTCTTTCAGTTCATAGTCTTCATAACTGAACCGCCCCAATATATACTGTTCCCGTTTACTTCCCTGCTCATAGAGGTAAAAGAAATACTGCCGGTCCAGCTCCAGTTTCAGGCTATCATGCAGTACAAAATAACCTTCGTAAGCGCCAGCCCGGTAAGGTTTAACTTCACCGAGCTTTATACTTTTTGAGCCATACTTTTGCAACTCCAGCCTGGCAGTCTCTTTCACTGGTTTGCCGTTCCGCTTCACTACAAAGGCTTTATACTTTACCGTGTCTCCGGGTTGGTACATCGGCTTGTTAAAAACCATGTAGCCCCTGTACTTTTCTTTCTTTTCAGTCTCCCTGTATGTATCATCAAAAATGGAAAATATACTTCGCACCCACCCCACCGGATAAAACCGACGCATAGATTGAAAAGCATCGTAGAAAGGGCGCCAGGTATAGCGAATTGGCACGGTATGGATGATCCTTTTAACTACGCTATGCCGGATAACATATGTATTCTCTTCCTTCTTCTCCAGGTTCTGGTAAAGTGTAAAGTTGTTTCTGCTAACAGACAGGAACCCATCTTTGGGAGTCTTCTTCAGCCGGTATGTTTTCGTGGCCGGATCAAATGAAGCTTTTTTGTTATTGACACGCACTTCGGCATCCGTAATGATATTGCCCAGGCTATCGTGTACCAGAATGGCTAAGGCAGGCTTTATCTGCAGCAGCTTTACAGCAAGCGAAGTATAGGTAGTAAGAGTATACACCAGATCAGGACCATTGCTGTGCATGAAGAGGTAGTGGCCCTGCGGTAGTTTTTTAGTGTAGTTCTCTGCTACCGTAAAAGAGTCTGTAAGCGTGTGAAAATAAGATGGCCCTACCACTTCAGAACCGTTTTTATAAACAGTCTCCGCTTCCGTGTCTGTTAGCTTGTACACATAGTTGTAGTGGCTCCTGATCTTAGACGTTTCTACTTTACTCTGGGCAAAGCATAAGCTACCGCAAAAGAGAATCAGAAAGGGAAGTATAAGTTGTTTTAGCATAGCAATCGCGGATGAGCCTTTAATATACTAAATTCTATATAAATGGCTGTTACTATACTTTTACTGTACTGCCTTTCAAACTAATCACCCCCTTACAACCTGTGTTCGGGTGGCTAAAAGAAAAAGCCCCCGGCCATGCCGGAGGCTTCTGATTCACTAACAATTATCACTGTTTACTCAGACTTGTATTCAAACTTAAAAATCCTGATCGGCAAGAGCTTTATTGCATCGAGTTTTCTTCTCCCTCTTTCGCATCGTCATTAGAAACTTTCTTCACCTTGCGTGGTTTTGCTTTGCCATCCTGCTTACCGAACTGGTAGTTAAAGCTCAGTCGTACCTGTCGCATGTTAAGGCTTAAAGCGTTAGACTGATCCAATACAAGTACATTTTCGGAGTTGTATGTTTTAATCAAACGCTCACGGGTTACATACTTGTTGAATGGGTTGTTAACTCCCAGCGTTACGTTTCCTTTTTTGTTCAGCACCTCTTTTCTTACGGCAAAGTTGTAGGTGCCATACGCCAGCGCCTTGCCCTGCAGCGACACTTGCGCAGAATTATAATCGCCTGCCATTTGCGCGCTGAAGCCTTTGTTGAAGTTGTACGATAGGTTCAGGTTGGTATTGTACACAATGCCCGAGTTCGACTGCTGCTGTCCGCCGCCCTGGATGGATGCATAAAACAGGTTTACGTTGCTGCTGATCCTTCCTTTCTCCCAGAACTTTGTACTGCCAGAAAGGCTTAGGCCATAAAAACTCTCCTGCCCTACGTTACCGAAAGTTGTTGTCACTCTGCCTACCGAGTCTGGGTCAGAACCGTTATAAGGTGTGCTAAGCGATTGGATGGCATTGTTTGTCTGGCGCCAGTACAGCGATGCGTTTATAGTTGCCCCGGACTTAAAAAAGGTGCTATACCCCAGCTCATAGGCATCTGTTAATTCGGCCTCCAGGTCAGGGTTACCGCGCACCACGTTTTTCGGGTTGCCTAAGTTCTCGTAAGGGTTTAAAAGAGACAACTGCGGTCGCTGAATTCGTTTGGAGTAGTTGAACTTGATGGTCTGGTTTTGCTTTAAATTTCTGGAGACAGAAACGTTCGGGAAGAGGTTGTTATACTCTTGTTCTACGCGTGTGCCATTCGAAATAAAGTCTCCGTCTATCTGGGTGTGCTCATATCGTAAACCCATTTTCACGTTATACTTCTCAAGCTTCAAACCATAGATTGCGTAAGAAGAAAGCACATCCTGGTTATAAGTGAACAAATCAGTTCTATCTGGCTGCAAAACAAAAGGTGATGAAGCCGGACTTGCTACCAGGAAACGGTATTCGCTTTCGGCGTAGCGCCAGATCGCTTTCGTGCCTACCTCCAGCGTTTGTGTTTTATTCAGTGGGTGGATATAATCTGTCTGCACAGTAGCCTCTTCGTTGTAGGCATCGTTGTAGTTCTGCTCTTTCTGGGTTAGCTGGCCATTCTGATACAGGTCCATAAAATTTTCGTTGTTGCGGGTATTTCTGCTTAGCAATCCCAGCACAGAAAGCTCCTGTCCCGGCTTCTTGAAAGACTTGGTGTAGTCCAAGTTGATGTCGTAGTTAATGCCATCAAAACCATTGCTGCCTACCCGGGTATTTCTGTTCTCAGGTGCACTTTTGAACGTGTTGGTAGTTAACTGGGTGGTTTTAAACTCAACATCCGGAATTGTCATGCGAATGCCTGTAGCGATATAGCTTGTCTTGCTAAGGCCATAATCTGCACCAAACTGTACTAACTTGGAAGAAGCAATGCGGTTAGCATCTACCTCCTGCACACTTCTGGAAACAGATGAGCCCGGACCAAAAACAGACACGATATTGTTCTTGCCATGCATATCGCTTACGGCATACCCAAGTGTGCTGCTTAGGCCAACTTTGCCTTTGCGATAGTTCAGGCCAACACTTCCGTTGCTGTTGATCGTGCCCAAGTTGGAAGACAAGTTTCCGGTAAGGCCTTGTACTCCGCTGTCTTTCTTTAGAATGATGTTAATAATACCTGCCGTTCCTTCCGCGTCATACTTTGCCGATGGGCTGGTAATTACCTCTACTGACTTGATCTGATCAGCAGGGATCTGCTTCAGGGCATCGGCCACGCTGCTGGCCACTACCGCAGACGGCTTGTTGTTGATCAGCACCCTGATGTTAGAGCTGCCGCGCAGTTGCACGTTACCTTCCAGGTCCACGCTCACGCCCGGAACTTTTGCCATCACCTCTGCTGCGGTTGCCCCCGGATTAATGTCCTTTTCCGTGTTATACACCATACGGTCCACTTTATCTTCAATCAAAGGCTTTTCTCCGGTAATGGTAACTTCGCTTAGTGTTTTAGTGCTGGATTTAAGTATAACTGTACCCACATTCACCTCATCCTTCCCTTTCTCCAGAGCCACATTATCTACCGTCATACTTTCATAGCCGACAAAGCTTATAGACAATTTGTACTGCCCTGGAGCAACTTCGGCAATACTAAACCTGCCCTTGCTGTCGGTGGTGGATCCGTTTACAATTTTGCCAGTGGCTTTGTTTACCAATGCAACCGATGCAAACTCTACAGGTGCTTTTGTAAGTTCATCGTGAATAATGCCGCTTATCTTTCCCTCGCCTTTAGCTGTGGGTTGCGTTGCGACTGGCGCCTTGGCTCCACCGGCAGGCGGGGATGCCAGATTTTGGGCAAAAGAAGCCTGGGTAGCGAGAAAGCCCGCTACGGCTATAAGTATAATCTTTTTCATAATAAAGAGCTTAGATAGTAATGGTTATGGGTTTAGTTCAATACTGGGAAGGGTATCCCTGTTAATCTTCGTCAGCTCCATGGCCATGTAGCAACTTATGTAAGTATCTATTTAAAATTGTATTTATGTAAGCTTTTAAGGCTTTAGCTGCTCGTAAAAAGGCATACCCACCCCTGTCCCTCCCAAGAGGTAAATTTTTTTCTCTACCTGCGTCCTTCCTGAAAAGAACAGAGGTGGGGCCATTCACAAACAACTAACCTAAATTTGAAAGTGGCACAAAGGGCAAATGTGTGCCACCTGATTTACCAGCAGCTTTATACTTGCAGCTGCTGCATATATGATGCGCCAACCGGCACTTCGTTACCTTTAATGCACACCTGGTGGCGCTCAATCTTATCTATTCTGTTTTTGGCTACTATGTAGGACCGGTGCACGCGCACAAACTTACTTTCAGGCAGCATATCGGATGCTTCGCTTATGGTCATGCGGGTCAGCAGTTTTTTATCCTCCAGCACAAACGTTACGTAATTACCTGCTGCCTCTAAGTATAAAATCTCCTCAAAATGCACCTTTACCTGCTCGTATCCTGTCTTCAGGAACACGTAATCTTTGGCTGTATCTGCTGCACTACCATTGCGCAGCAAGTATAACTCCTGTGCCTTGTTGCAGGCTTTCACGAAGCGGGCCAGCGAAAACGGCTTCAGCAAATAGTCAACAGCATCCAGCTCAAAACTGGTAACAGCATGCTCGGAGTAGGCAGTGGTAAAGATCACCAGTGGCTTTTTCTGCAGGCTTGTTACAAACTCCAGTCCGGTAATGTCGGGCATTTTAATATCCAAAAAAATCAGGTCAACCGACTCTCTTTGCAGGAACTCCAAGGCTTGGAAGGCATCTGTAAAGGTGGCTGTCAGGTCCAGGTATGGTACCTTGGATGCCAGCGTTTTTACTACTTCCAGTGCCAGTGGTTCGTCGTCTACTGCAATTGCCCTCATGCTATTTCTTTATAGTTGCCTAATATTTATACTTGTCTACTCTGTTTATTGATACCTGTTAAAGCTGAAGCGTCAGGTGCACAAAATATTCTTCAGCTGTTTCTCTGATCATCAGTTCGTGCCTGTTCGGGTACAGGTGTTCTAAGCGCTGCTTCACGTTTATCAACCCAACACCTGATTTGTCTTTTTCCGGGTCTAGTTCCTGCTTGTCATGGATGCTGTTGTATACATCAAAGTATAGCTTATTTCCGGCAATGTGCAGCGTAACTCTTATCCAGGATTTATGTTTTAGGCTGATGCCGTGCTTAAAGGCATTCTCTACGAACGGGATCAGCAGCATCGGAGCAATAAACTTATCTGAGACAACTTCCTGTATCTTGGTTTCTATGCTGATGTTCGGGGACGCTGAAGTACGCAATGTCTGCAGTTCTATAAAGTTTTGCATATACTCGATCTCCCGCGACAGTAAGATCTTTTGCTGCAGATTCTCGTGCAGCATAAAGCGCATCATGTCGCCCAGCATCTGTATACCCTGTGCTGTGCGTTCGCTGTTTTCCTGCAGGGCTGTTCCGTAAAGTGTATTCAGGGCGTTGAACAAGAAGTGCGGGTTAATCTGTGAACGCAGAAAGTCTACGTTGGCTGTTGATTTACCCAGTTCCTCCTTCAGTACATACAGTTCCTCATTGCCTTTTAAGTGGCGTTTAAACAAAAACCAGGTGGCAGGCACTGTTATAAACATGTGAAACACCACATTAAACATACTTGAACCAAAGGCAGTGTCCTCATCCTGGAACAGCAGCATCATCAGGAAGGCCACCGGCAGATAAGCAACAATAAGTATAATCGCACTGATGATGGCATAATACCGGAAAGGGTTCTTTTTGTGAAGTGCCTTCGGCAGTAAAGAGTAAAATGAGTAGCAGTAAATGATCAGAGCACTTAGTGATACCAGTCCCCATATAATCGTAATTTCTTCGCCGATGTTCAGGATCAGGAGCAGGAACACACTCACCATCCAGGCCACGAAAGCTGTCAGCACATCCCGTGTTATGATCTTATACTTAGACTCTATCGAAGTTGAATTAGAGAGCAGGTAAAGACCGCTGTATTTAATAGCAGTATAGAACGCCAGCATGATCAACAACCAGAAAGCGTAGTGGTAGCTCTGCTGAAAAATGAAGTCATAAGTATCGTCCAATGATTCGAACCGGGCAAACAGATAGCCTTTTGTATAAGTATCCAGAATGCCAACAAAAAGACCAACGGCCACAAACGTGATCAGCGTAAGGAATGCGTTTAGCCAAAGGAGCTTTTTCTTGAGCAGCTTTGGTATCAGCACAAAGTTAGTGAACAGGAACACCAGGTAAAGCAGCAGGTACCTGAACAGCTGCGGAATGAAGTAATGCTCGTAGTAATTATACTCGATTCCTGCCTCTCTAAATAAATACCTGTTTGGGCTAACGCCTATAGCCAATGAAAATAAGGCGAACACAAAAATGGTGGTGGCTGCCCAAAACTCTACCTTGTTTCGGTGGATTGGTTCTGCTATGTAAGTTTTTAGTGTCAAATCATTCATGGAACAATAATAATAGAATGCCTATTCGAAAAATAAAAAATGTGACGAATGTATTAGAATTTGTGATGGAATAAATACTACAGGTAAGCGCCAATAACATATTGCATCAGCTGCTCCCGCTGCTTCACCGGCACGGCACCAAAAAGCTTCACTGGCTCTACAATTTTAGTCTTTTTGATATTGTCGTAAGGCTGCGCATCAATAAGAACATTATGCGGATCGATCCCTGCGAAAACTGGCTTTTCGGGTACCACAAAACGAATATGCTGGATACCGGAACGGATGCGGTGTTTCTGTAAGTATATTTCCTTGCCAGTAAAGTCATCCTTTCCAGCTAGAAAAGCACCAACCTCCACAGCATCGTTCAACGGCAACTCAGATACCTTGCCGGCTTCGTCGGCCATTACCTTGCGTGCCTGCACCTCCAGCGTTACCTGCCACTTTCCATCAGACAACTGCTGTGCCTGCGCTTCTTTTGTCTTTATTTCCCAATAGGTGTTCTTCACAAAGAGGTCTGACAGCAGGTGTTCTAAAGAGTCTGGTGTAACTGCCTGTAGTTCCCTGTAAAGATCAAGCGTGGTGGCTAGCGGTGGCTCTCCGGAACTATACTTTTGCAGCAAATTCCGCAAGGCCACATTCACACGCTCCTGCCCTACATATTCCCGCAGCATGTGCATGGCAAAAGGCCCTTTGCGGTAAGACAAAAATTCGTCCGTGGCACGAAGCAAAGGTACGTCAGCTTTAGAGCGTGGGGTTAAGTAGGAACTGCGCATCACGTAGAGCAGCCGGCGCAGGTGCTCCGTCCCATACGTTTCCTCCACCACACCCAGGGCGCTGTACCAGGCAAGGCTTTCAGAAAGTACAGGAGCTCCCTCTACAGATGCCGGAATCAGCTGGTGTGCCCACCACTGGTGCGCAATCTCATGCGCCACTACTGCAAAAGTCAAATCAAATTCACGTTCATCAGCATCCGGGTTTAAGACGGCAAAACCTTCTGTGTAGGCAATGGTACCCGGATATGAGGTTGCACTGGTTCCTGAACGGGTATACTCCACAAATTTAATTTGCTTGTGCGGATAAGGCCCGAGGGTTTTAGTAAAGTAGGCCAGTGAGGCTTTTGTACTTTGCATCATTCTATCGAGGTACTGGGTGTGCTCTGGGTGGTGATAAATCTGTATCTGCACATCTTTCCACTTATCTTCCTTAACTGCATACTTTGCCGAGAAAATAGGCTGCATAGTACGAATTGGGCTATCAGCGGTGTAGTGAAAGTATCGCCTTCCATTCTCAGTCCAGGATCTTGTAAGCTTGCCGGGCGCAATTGCCAATTGATCTGCTGCTGTACCCAATGTAGCGCTAAACCGTACTCGCCCACGATTTGCCACCTTGTAACGGGCCTTCTTATCGTGCAGCAATGGAGTAGCCGGTTTAGGAGCAAGGTTATGAACACTGCGCGCAACAGGGTTATCTAGTTCTCTGATAGACTGGTAGCCTATGGCCGGCAGCCAGTCCTGGGCAACGAAGAAAGTGCCGTTTTCTGCCACAGCCTTTTTAATACCATCGTTCGTAAAGCCGTTCTGCTTGAAGTGTATTTTAAAGCTTAATTCAAGTGAATCGCCTGGTTGAAGTGGTTGCTTTAAAGTATAGATAGTATGGCGCAGTGCTTTATCTGCAAGTATAATTTTTGCGTCCCTATCAAAACTAATATCGCTTGTTTCTACCTCTGCGGCAGTAGCCAAATGCACCGTATCTATAGAAACCTTGGTTTTGTTCTTTAGTGTATAGACGCCATTCATAACCGCCTCCTGTTTGTCCGGGAAAATCTCTACGTGCAGACTGGTAGCTGTTAAATTTGGTTGCGGTGTGCTGCTATACTTTCCGAATCGCCGCTCATACTCCGCACGTCGCTCTGCCAGCTCATCAGGTGTATGGTACTTGTTAAGCACGTTGGTATTGTACAGCACAAAAGACCCCAGCGATATAACTAGCAACACTCCGGCAGCACCTAACAACACTATGGATTGGGTAGGACGCACAAAAACATGCTGCAGTCTTTCTGTGAATGAAGTTTCGCGGCCTCTTACCCAAAACAGTTTTGCAAGTACAGCTAACAGCAATGCCCAACCTGCCCAGTATAGCTTGAATAGCAGCCATGGACCAACAGTGGCCCCAAAACCGCTGATGGCTGAGTAAGACCATTCTGGTGATGCGCCATAAATAAGCAGGTTATGCCTAATACCAAATTCACCTGCAAAAGCAGTGTAAAGAAAAGTGAGCAATATAATGATGTGCCCCATATACTTCTGGTTTACCAGCACATGCACGGCCATAGCAACAGCAGCAAACAGCAGGTATTCGGCCAACTGCAGCCCCAAAAGCACACGCAGGTAAAGGCCTATTTCGAACGTACTGTAACCTAGCAGCACTTGGATAAGGATACCTGCCAACATAAATGCCACATGCAGCAATACAAGCATCAGCACAACGCTGATAAATTTACCTAACAGCTGCAGTACGTCCGGTACAGGAGTTGCGTCAGAAATGTCGCCCATACGTGCGTCCCGCTCTCGCCAGACAACCTGCCCTACATATAAGCTGATCAGCGCCACCACCAATAATTTTATCGGAAAGAAACTGTACAGGTTAATCACCAGTCCGGTTAAAGGGAAACGCGGCACTCCGATTGGGCCTTCCAGCAGTTCAGGGCCTAAGAACAGAAAGAAAGCAACTGCGCCAAGTATGGCTAACCACCCCCAACTGAAAAGGCTTTCTCTGAGGGAGCGCCAGGCAATATCCATAAGTTGATATAGGCTTGTTCTGGAGGTAAACTCTCCGTGTACCTGCGGCACTGCAATAGGAGCCGTAACCGACATTTCTGCAGCAACTGTTTTCTTTTTAAACAAACGTTTAAACCAACTACTCCCCACATAATGGTTAAACCGGAAGCTGAGATGTGCAATCACCAACACGCCTATTGCCACAGCAAGCCAAAGCAGACGATTTAAGAGCAGCCACTTCTCCAGCCCCACCTGCCGAATGTTGAGTTCAGTAGGCGGAAGCGATTGGCGCAGCTCTCCATAAATGGTAAAAACAGACAAATCCAGCAGCCTGGCTAATTCCCACATGCCCATTTGATCGGCGAGCACCTCTTTGCTTGTTAACCCTACCATAAACAAAACGGCACCTACCAGAAAACTTACCAACGCATTCCTGCTTAGCAGCGCCACCACAAATAAAATAGCTGTGATAATAAATGTATTTGGCAAAGCCACCAGGAAGTATGCATTGAGGTAAGAGGTCAGGCTGAAAGGTCCGAACAGAGAGGCTTCCAGATCAGGTATAGCTTTGGCAAACATCAAAGCAATTGGAACGGCAGTAAGCACCATGGCACTCACGGTAAAGGCACCCAGAAACCGGCCACCAAGGTAGGTGAACTTCGAGAGCGGCGAAGTATAAAGCAGCGGCTCCACGCCTTCCTGCACATCATGAGTTGCTGCATCGCCGGCCACAGCAGCTGAAACCAAGATACCCAGCAAACTAGCAATAGATATAATGGCACCGATTACGATAGGCGCGTTTAAGAGGTAATCTCCGTTCCGGGCATTGTCCACGAAGCTTAGCATCATGGCAGTTGTAATTCCAAGAAAGATCAGGAAGTATATCCAGGTAGACCAGCGACTAAGCTGGTACTTCAACTCAAATCGAAAGATCTCCAGTAATTTCATAGTACTACCTCCTTTGCTGGCTGGTACTGGTGTTGCGTGTAGTGGCCTGTCATGGTGCAGAAGTATACATCCTCCAGGTCTGGTGCCACCTGCTCAAACTCACTGCCGGGGTCTTCTTTGCTGTAGACATGTACAACTGTGTGGCCACCGAGCATCTTGGTAGAGATCACCTTGTGCTCCTGCGCTACCTCTGGCAACTTACCCTTTGCGATCACACGTCGCCAGATGCGGCCTTTTAAATTATCAATGGCTAAGAGCGGCACTGCTTCGAGTAAAATTTGCCCTTTGTTGATGATGGCCATGTTCGTGCACAGTTCCGACACATCCTCCACAATATGCGTGGAAAGTATAACCACACTATTCTCGCCTAACTCACTCAATAGGTTCAGGAAACGTACCCGTTCAGCAGGGTCAAGACCCGCTGTTGGCTCATCCACGATGAGCAGCTTGGGGTTACCCAGCAAAGCTACGGCCACGCCAAAACGCTGCCTCATACCACCCGAATAGCCACCCAATTTCTGCTTGCGCACCTCCCACAAATTAGTTTGCTGTAGTAAGCCGTGTACTACTTCTTTTCTGATGGATTTGCTTGTGATGCCTTTCAGGATGGCAAAATGATTTAGCAGACTCTCAGCACTGGCATTGCGGTACACACCAAACTCCTGTGGCAGGTACCCAAGTGTTTTGCGCAGCTCATCCTTCTGGTTTACTACATCAATCTCTCCTAAATGTATCTGCCCCTCGTCTGGCGTTTGCAGCGTAGCCAAAATGCGCATCAGCGTAGACTTGCCCGCACCATTCGGCCCAAGCAAACCAAACATACCCTTTGGTATTTTCAGACTTACATTTTGTAGCGCCTTTACCCCATTCGGATAGGCTTTGGAAACGTTTCGGATCGATAGCAGATCAGGAGCACCCATACCATTTTTCGTTTTGTAGTGCGACAATAGATAAAGTATGGACAAGTGTAGCCAATTGCTATGTGGGCTTCAACTCTATGTGATGAAAGCATGAAAAGATGTGATGAATCGATTTATACATAAGAAGACATAGGGTTTTAAGCAGAATGTACAGCTGCACCGTTGCCTCTTCATTATCAACTATAATGTACCTGGCAGCGTATTAAAATCACTTGAATATTATACCCATGTAAATAGGGTGTGAGTTAATAAAACTATGAAATAAAGAAAGTGTAAAATGGCAGAGATAAACATCGAACGCAAAAAAAGACCTGTATGGCCATGGCTGCTCCTGATCGTGATTCTGGCGTTGCTGGGCTGGGCAATCTATGAGCTCGTAACTGAGAATACAGTTGTTGAAGAAGAAGTGGAAGTAGGCTATGTTATGCCCGCCGGCACTCTACCACTGTTAGTATAAGGCTATAACACAAACTTAAATTTAAGCAAAACAATGGCAAACGAAGAAATAAGAAACGACAGGTTAGCTGCGCTCGGCAACCTGAAAGACTATAAAATTGCAAAAGACAACCCCGATGTGATTGGCTGGAGAGTGGTAGGCGCCGACGGTGAAAGCCTGGGCATTGTAAAAGACCTGATCGTGGATATCCATGCCATGAAGGCACGCTACCTGTCTGTTGTAGCTGACCGAGGTTTCTTTAATACCGAAAGAGACCAGCACATGCTGATACCAATTGGCGCTGCAGCACTCGACAAGAAGGGCAAAAATGTGTTTGTCTCCTCTATCGACTCAAGATCTATCGGGAACTATCCGGTTTACCCTGGCGGCTCTATTCCGGAAGATTACGAGTATGCTATCCGCGATCATTTTCATCGTTCGCAGCGCGATACCGTAGCAGACAAGGACGATAATTACAAAGGGGATTTTGATGATGCGCTTCGCAACCAGCACACGGACAGGCGGCACATCTCAAACGACTTTTATAACGATGACGCTTACAACGAGGAGCGGTTTTATACTTCAGACAGAGAAGTAAAAAATCGCACAGTACGCGACCATACAAAACAGGATTATTCTGCCTACACGCCTGACGACCTGCGAAGCGAAGACAGAAAACCAAAGAACGTACAAGACTCCATTGCCACCATCGAAAGGCTGGAGGACCTGCGCGATAGGGGTTCTATTACCGAGGAAGAGTTTATACTTCTGAAGAAAAGAGCACTCGACCTGTAGCAGAACTGCACCGCACCAAAACAAAAAGCCTCTCCGGTATTGGAGAGGCTTTTTTTTCTACTGGTATGTAGTAATTGATTTTATAACTCAACCGCATTAAAGGTATCTCCCTGCCTCACATCGCCCGTCTCGAAGCCTCTTCTAAACCAGCGGACCCTTTGGGCAGAGGTTCCGTGTGTGAAGGAGTCTGGTACCACTCTTCCAGTGGCCCGCTTTTGAAGCCGATCATCGCCGATGGCACTTGCCGCGTTCAGGGCCTCTTCCAGGTCACCGGGTTCCATAAAGCCTGTAGCTCTTTGGGTGTGGTGCGCCCAAACCCCGGCATAGAAATCCGCCTGCAACTCCACTCTTACCATCAACTTGTTAAACTCCACTTCGGATAACTGGCCCCGCATAGCATTAACCTTGTCCATGGTACCTGTCAGGTTCTGCACATGGTGCCCCACCTCATGCCCCACCACGTAGGCTTGCGCGAAGTCACCTTCCGCACCGAGTTTGCGTTCCATCTCTTCAAAAAAGCTCAGGTCGATGTACAGTTTCTCATCTCCCGGACAATAAAACGGGCCTGTAGCCGAAGAGGCAAGCCCGCAGGCTGAGTTTACCTGCTCGGAAAACAGTACCAGGGTGGGTTCTCTGTACCCTTGCAGGATCTTGTTCCATACATCTTCGGTGTCTGCCAGCACTACGGCTGTTTGCTCTGCCAGCGCCTGCTCTTCTGGGCCGGGCTGGTAGTCAGTTGTCTGTGCATACTGCGGCTCACCGCCAACAAACTGCTGCAGGAGCGCGATGGGATTAGTGCCTGTCAAAAACATTATCAGCACCAGCACCCCCACTATAATCAGCCCCACTTTCGAGAATAAGAGTCGGAACAATGGTACAAGCAGCATAGGACTGATGCCTCTGCCGCCTCCGAAACCTCCTGCTGATTGACCTCTACGGTCTTCTATGTTGGTACTTTTTCTTCTGCCTCGCCATTTCATAAAGTCTGATATTAATAAAGAGGACGAAGATGGATTTGCTAGATTTCCACCTTTCCACATTAAGTATATACTTATTTCCGAAGAGTATAACGGCGGGCAGCTTCACTTGGATGTTTATAGTTTATTCTGAATGCCTGTAAAGTATGGAAGTAAATCTCCTGCTCAATACATGACTCTAAATGGTATAAGCACTAAAAAGTAAAGCCGGAGCTGATTAGTACTACATCAGCTCCGGCTTTATTTTAATTATACTTTAACTTACTCCACTATCAGCTCATCTGAGAACAACCAAGTCTTCTGGCCTGCTGATGGATACTTTGCCGGACTCACTCCCACATTGGTAGCTTTTATTTTTACGTAACGTGCCTTTGTGGCAGGTATGGTTGTGCTATACTCACGAGTAAGTATACCTTCTTCGGCAGTAGGATCAGGGTTATTGATCACCTTTACCGTCTTATAGTTCTTACCGTCCTCAGACACAGCGTACTCAATCTGGGCAGGCAGGAAAATACGATAGCCGATGTTCTGCATGAAAGAGGAGCTCAACTTTGACACCGGCTTCACTTCTTTCAGGTCAAGCACTGCTTCCATATCGGTACCCAAGAATCCTGTCCAGTGGCCGTCTGTTTGATCTGTAGAGCCTTTCAATCCGTTCACCAGTTTGGCTTTGTTGTTATAGCTGGAGTGGGCAGGCGTGATCAGCGTTACAGGTTTCGCAAAAGCCTTGTGGGCATCAAAAGTCTTATTACTTATTTTGCCAACCTGCTGCCCGTCTACAAACGAAGCCGCCTTGATTACAGCCGATTTGTTTAATGTGAATGGCTTAGTGTAGGCTGCCGACGCTGCTGTGGGATTACTGCCATCTAAAGTATATCGAATAGTGGTATTGGCAGCATCATTTGCAAAACTTACCTGCACCTGCTCAGTTGTGGTATCTACCTGCAGGTTCTGCTGTACATTAAAAGCGCTGCGGGAGTAGTTTATACCCATAGCATTATAACGCCTGTATTGCTGCTGCATACGGTTCTTAAAGCTATCCCAGTCTTTTTTAGCTACAGGAGTCCAGAGCACTTCCGATAAGGCAGCCATGCGCGGCATAATCATATACTCCACGTGCGAGGCTGTTGGGATATATTCTGTCCATACGTTTGCCTGTGCGCCAAGTATATATTTCTTCTCATCTGCCGATAGTTCTGCCGGAGTAGGTTCAAAGTTGTATACTTTCTGCAGTGGATTATAGCCGTGGATGGCAATCGGCTCCAGTTCGCGCTCTCCCTGGTAATGGTCAAAGTATAAATGCGTTCCAGGTGTCATTACCACGTAATGCTTTTGCTTGGCAGCCTCTATCCCCCCCTTTGTGCCGCGCCACGACATCAGGTAAGCATTTGGTGCCAGTCCGCCTTCAAGAATTTCATCCCAGCCGATAATGGTTCTGCCTTTTGCGTTAAGGAATTTTTCCATGCGCTGCACAAAATAGCTTTGTAGCTCGTGCTCGTCTTTCAGGTTTTCTTGCTTCATGCGCGCCTGGCATTTCGGGCATGCTTTCCAGCGGGTTTTTGGAGCCTCGTCGCCACCTATATGAATAACCTTGCTCGGGAAAAGCGCAATTGTCTCCGTCAGTACATCCTCCAGAAAGGCAAAAGTCTGTTCGTTACCAGCACAGAAGATATCATGAAAAATACCCCACTTAGATTCTACTTTAAAAGGCCCGCCGGTACACGATAATTCAGGGTAGGCTGTGAGTGCCGCTAAGGCGTGCCCTGGCATTTCGATCTCCGGCACTACAGTAATGTAACGTTCCTGCGCATACTTTACTACTTCCTTGATCTGTTCCTGTGTATAGTAACCACCGTGGCGTTCTTTTTTGTAGGTCTGCGGCAGATCCCAGTAATGGCCGATCAGGGTGCTGTCTCGCCATGCGCCTACCTGGGTTAATTTTGGGTATTTCTTTATCTCGATACGCCAGCCCTGGTCATCGGTCAGGTGCCAGTGAAAGGTGTTATACTTGTGCATGGCCAGGTAGTCGATGTACTTCTTCACGAATTCTACCGGGTAAAAATGACGTACCACATCCAGGTGCATGCCGCGCCAGCTGTAACGCGGCTTATCAACTATACTTAAGGCAGGTATGGTAACGGCAGCTGTGCTTGGCTTAACCGGCAACAACTGCCGTATGGTTTGTGTACCCAGGAAAATACCATTGGGCTCATTGGCAGCTAATGTTATGCAGGCAGGTTGTACCTGTATTGTATAGCCTTCTGTACCCAGGGTATCGTTTGAGCCCTGCAGCGTAAGATGAATCAGGTTCTTGTCTTTGCTTTTAGGTCTTTTATACTCCAGCTCTGGCTCAACACCTGTTTTCTCTTTTATCTCCCGGGCCAACTGCTCTGCAATACGCTTTAGCTCTTCGTTTTTATCATCCACATAGATTTTCGTGTCTTTGTTGATGGCGAAGCTGCCTTTCTGCATACTTACCTGTGCCGGCTGCGGAATCAGGGATACAGTTTGTCCCATTACAGGCACAGCTGCTGCAGAAACTATACTTAAGGCCAGAGCTATTAACTTTGTTTTGATATTCATACTTATGCTGGTAAGGGTGCTCTTATGTAAATGTCGTGTGCTTATTCGTAATGGCGGCTACTTCTAACAGCGCTGAAGGAGACTACCGTACTAATTTAACTATACTTAAAGATACAGAAGTTTACTTTACAAGATAATACTGCAAATTTCAGGCTAAGTATTCTGTGTTAAGGTGGATAGTAAAAAAATAACTCCCAGGTATGGTGAGCAGGTAAAACTTACGTAACACCTGCAACACCACACAAGGAAGTTCCCCTTAATCAAATAAAAAAACTATCTTAAAATCTCCATCTAACAAAAGCCTCCATGGCTTCATAGTCAGCTAAGCCTAGCTTGTCATAGTTCTGAGCTGTTTCGCGTGTGCGTTCCTCGGCTCTTACCCAGAACTCACGTTCATCATCGCCAGGGAAAACCGGCCTGTCTTTCTGCGACTGGTGCTTAAATATGGCAAAGCGCTTGCGCTCTACCTCCTGCGGCGAAAGCGGCACGGCCATCTCGATTTCGTGCGTCTCGAACTCGTGCCATGCACCGCGGTACATCCACAGCCAGCAGTCCTGTGCCCACTCCTCTGTCTTAAGCAGTCGTCGTAGGGCCTCCTCAACAATTCTGAAGCAAACAATGTGGGTACCGTGCGGATCGGCAAAGTCGCCGGCGGCAAATACCTGGTGAGGCTTAATTTTCTGCAGCAATTCCATGGTCAGCTGCACATCTACTTCTGTTACAGGGTTCTTAACAGTTTTACCGGTTTCATAAAAAGGCAGCGCCATAAAGTGAATGTGGTCATCTGACAGACCTGCGTAACGGGCGCCGGATATAGCTTCGCTCTTACGGATAAAAGCCTTTACATCGCGTATCTCTTTCGGGTCGAGCTGGTTTGGCTGTTTGTCTTCCATAAACAGACGCATGTTGCTGTAGATAGACTCTAGCCTATCTGTATCCTGCCCTAAGCTACTGTTAAAGTCAATGGCAAATTCCATGTAACGCAGCACGTCATCGTCCCAAACGGCAGTGTTGCCTGATGTTTGGTACGCTACATGCACGTTGTGTCCCTGGTCTACCAGACGGATAAAGGTACCACCCATTGAAATTACATCATCGTCGGGGTGCGGTGAGAAAATAACCACACGCTTCTGTGCAGGCTCGGCACGCTCCGGACGGCGGGTATCGTCGGCTCCGGGTTTACCTCCAGGCCAGCCTGTAATGGTGCGCTGCAGTTTATTAAAGATGTCGATATTGATGTTATAAGCAGGGCCTTTCTCAGTGGCCAGTTGTGCCATGCCATGGTTGTTATAGTCCTCATCCGTCAGTTTCAGGATAGGCTTGTTCACAGTATTTGACAACCAGATAACTGCTTTCTTGATAAGTGCATCATCCCACACACAGTCTTTTACCAGCCAAGGCGTGTTAAAGCGCGTTAGTTCAGATGCAGCGTCCATATCAAGCACAAACTCTACGTTATCCGAAAGCTGCAGGTAAGTAGCCGGCACCTCCGAAGACATTTCGCCTTCCACTGCTTTTTTGATGATAGGCGCTTTTTTACCGCTCCAGGCCATCAGAATAATTTCGCGGGCCTTAAAGATGGTACCGATACCCATGGTGATGGCTTTGCGCGGCACATTCTCTTTACCACCAAAGTCACGGGAAGCATCGCGTCGGGTCAGATCATCCAGCGTTACCAGTCGTGTACCAGAGTTCGGCGCCGAACCAGGTTCGTTAAAACCGATATGACCCGTACGACCGATACCCAGGATCTGCAGGTCCAGTCCGCCTACCTCTTCAATTTTGCGCTCATAGTCCAGGCAGTATTCATGGATTTCATCCAGCGGCAAAGTACCATCCGGAATGTGAACGTTCTCTTTTTTTATATCGATGTGATCGAAGAGGTTCTCGTTCATGAACGTAACATAACTCTGCGCAGCGTTTGGCTGCATTGGGTAGTACTCGTCCAGGTTAAAGGTAATTACATTCTCGAAGCTCAGGTCCTCTTCACGGTGCATACGCACCAACTCCGCATATACCCCGATTGGCGTTGCACCTGTTGCTAAGCCCAGCACAGCCAGTTGGTTTTGCTGCTGCTTTTTCTTTATCAGGTTGGCAATGCGCTGCGCTACTTTTACAGATGCTTCCCTTTGGTCAGGATAGATTGTGGTAGGCAACTTCTCAAAACGTGTTTCCTCAAGAAGGTTTAATCGAGCCATAGTTTATCGTTTGCAGTGTTCTTTCTAGTAAGGTGCTGTTTCCAGCTGAATTTGTTTCTCTACCTGTATTTCAGGTATAAGTTGTAAAGTATGAGTTTGTCCTTTTCAGTTAAGGTTGCGTTTACCTCCGACTGTATAAAATGTAACTTAAAAGCCTTGATGGCAGCATTCATATCGCGTGTATCATAACCTATAATTCGCAGCGCGTCCTGCGGGTTGAAATTCTCCGGGATCTTGTGCACCGGCACCTGCTCAAATACGAGCATCTCTGGTTGCAATAAAGTAGTATCAGCTATAGCAACAGAATCAACAGTAGTTTTGGCTACCATTACACTGTCCAGCACATCAGCATCATACCATAGTCCGAAACCATTATCTGCTAATTTCTTCCAGGGGAAAGTAGGGTTAGGATCTACTTTGCGGGTAGGTGCAATATCGGAGTGTCCGATGAAGTTCGCTGCCGGAATGCCGTGCCTTTTTTTAAGTGTTTGCAACACGCCCAGCAGGCTGTTGATCTGCGCCTCTGCAAAGGGTTCTGCGCCGTTGTTATCCAACTCTATGCCTATAGAAGTAGAATTGAGGTCGGTGGTGTTTCCCCATTTGCTTGCTCCGCCATGCCAGGCACGCAGGTTGTCGTTCAGCATCTGGTATACTTTACCGTCTCGGCCAATAACATAGTGTGCGCTTACTTGTGTGGCAGGAGTTGTAAAAGTTTTTAGCGTTTGTTCTGTAGAGTTCTGCGCCGTGTGGTGGATTACGACATAGTTAGGTTTGCGTATGTTGAAATTTGTTGCACCCACCCAGTAATCGCCCTGCGGGTATGGTAGCCCTGCAGCGTCTTGTTCAGGTATTGCCCACAACGCACGGCCATACTCCTTGGCCTGCTTCTTATACACCTTATTTGTTGCGGCATATGGGTTTACAGAACAGGCAACTGCTGCCAATCCGATAAGTACAACAAGAGACATTCTTAGAGCAGAACCCTTCATTTCTAGTTAGCTTAAGTATAAATTCTTTGCACCTGTATCATAGCCTGCACAAACTAAAGTAACACAGGTATTGTTACGTCCTTTTCGCTAGCTTTACATTAGCAATAATGTGCTGCTGCGTTTAAAGCCTAAATATTGCTTTTATTTGCCGGAATTAAAAAATTTCCTGCAAATAAAAATATAAAGTATCTAAATTACCTTATATTGCAGTAAATCAAACCTTATTACTAATCTTTTAGCCTTGAAAAAATATTTTTTCTCGTCTTTGGCACTTGTTATGCTGCTGCTGACCGGCACAAATAACCTGCATGCCCAAACAAAAAGCTCAAAAAGCCGCAAAGCTACAGTAGCCAAGCCTGCTGCTCCTGTCTTCGATCCTGTAAGAGACCCTGCTTTTTTGGCCGGGCTTCACTCTAAATGGGTAGACTCGGTGATGAACAGCCTTACGCCGGAGGAGCGTATTGCACAGCTGATCATGATCCCGGTGTACTCTAATAAAAACCAGGCGCACATAGACTCGATCAGCAACCTCATCAAAACCTACAAAGTGGGTGGCCTGATCTTTTTCCAGGGTGGCCCGGTACGCCAGGCAAAGATGACAAACCGTTATCAGCAGGAAACAAAAGTACCGCTGATGGTAAGTTTAGACGGCGAGTGGGGACTGGGCATGCGCTTGGACAGCACCATCCGTTTCCCGTACCAAATGACGATGGGTGGCGTAACAGACGAGAAGCTGATCTACGATATGGGTGCCGAGATTGCCCGCCAATGCAAGCGCATGGGCATACAGATAAACTTTGCCCCTACCGTAGACATTAACAACAACGCCAACAATCCGGTGATCGGCTTCCGGTCTTTCGGCGAAGATAAATATAACGTGGCGCGTAAGTCTATTGCCTACATGAAAGGCATGCAGGACAACCACGTGCTGGCCAGTGCCAAGCACTTTCCGGGCCACGGCGATACCAACGTAGACTCGCACTATGGTCTGCCGGTTATCCATTTCTCCCGCATCCGCCTCGACTCTACTGAACTGTACCCATTCCGCCAGCTTATGGACAATGGCCTGGGCAGCGTGATGGTGGCGCACATGAACATCCCGGTGCTGGATAATACGAAGAACCTTGCCTCTACCCTATCAAAGAAGATTGTAGCTGACCTGCTTAAAAAAGAACTGAACTATAAAGGACTTGTATTTACCGATGCTCTGAACATGCAGGGTGTGGCTAAGTTCTATCCTCCGGGGGTGGTTGATGTGAAAGCTCTACTTGCCGGAAATGATGTGATGCTGAACACTATGGATGTAAAAACCACCATTGCAGAGGTAAAGAAAGCTATCCAGAACAAGGAGATCACGCAGGAAGAAATAGATGCCCGTGCACGCAAAGTGCTGGCTGCTAAACTTTGGATGGGCCTGGACAAATGGGAGCCGATCGAAACAAAGAACCTAGTTGCTGACCTTAACAACCCGCACGCTGAGTACCTGAACCGCCAGCTGATGGAAGCCTCAGTTACCGTGCTACGTAACAAGCAGAATATACTTCCAATCCAGGCGCTAGACACGTTGCGCATTGCAGCCCTGGCTGTCGGAACCGATAAAGAGACAGATTTCCAGAGAGGCTTGGCACGCTACACCAACGTAGATACATACTATTTAACACCAACTGCTACCCTAGCCGACCTACAGAAACTGAAGGAGCAGCTGGCAAAGTATAACCTGGTAATTGCCGGTGTACACAAACTGAACCTGAAAGCTGGCAGCAGCAACTTCGGCATCACTGCCGAAATGAACTTGTTCCTGAAAGAACTGATCCGCAGCCAGAAAACGATTGTAAGTGTGTTTGGTAATGTGTACAGCCTGGCAAACCTGGAGAGCGTAGACAAGGCAAGTGCCGTGATCACTGCTTACCAAGAGAATGCACTTGCCCAGGACGTGGTTTCACAGATCATTTTTGGTGGAATCGGTGCCAAAGGCAAACTGCCGGTTACGGTTTCCAATGCCTTTAAAATTGGAGACGGTTTGATAACGCAAGGCAACTTTCGACTGGCTTATACTTCGCCGGAGGCTGTTGGTTTGAAAACACAGGATTTAGCTGGTATCGACTCTGTAGTGGCACAGGCCATACGCGAGAAAGCAACTCCGGGCGCACAGGTATTGGTAGCCAAAGACGGTAAAGTGATCTATCAGAAAGCGTTTGGTTACCATACTTATGACAACGAGACGGCCGTAAAAAACACTGACCTCTACGATCTGGCTTCAGTTACAAAAATTTCTACCTCGCTGGCAGCTTTAATGAAGTTGAAAGGTGAAGGCCGGTTTGATGTAGATAGAACGCTTGGTTCATACTTACCGATGATGCAGGGTTCCAACAAAGAGCAGCTGAAGTATAGAGACATCCTTACCCACCAAGCCGGACTTAAAGCCTGGATACCATTCTGGAAGGAGACGGTGAAGAAGAACGGCAAATTTAAGTGGGCAACCTTTAAAGCAGACTCTTCGGCTCGATTCCCGATAAAAGTGGCTACCAACCTATACATCCACCGCAAGTATGCCGATAAGATGTACAAGCAGATTGCTAAGTCGCCGTTGAACGAGAAGCCAGGCTATGTATACAGCGACCTGTCGTTTATACTTGCTCCGAAAGTAGTAGAGAATATCACTGGCCAGGAGTTCGAGTCATATCTGAAAGAGAATATCTACAAGCCAATCGGTGCTACCTCGCTTACTTTTAATCCTTACAAGCATTACGCAGCGTCGCAGATCGTACCAACGGAGTATGAGCCGCACTTCAGAGCTCAATTGCTGCACACTACCGTTCACGACGAAGGCGCTGCCATGTTAGGGGGCGTAAGTGGCCATGCCGGTTTGTTTGGTAACGCCAACGACCTTGCCAAGCTGATGCAGCTGTACCTGAATGATGGCACCTATGCCAACAAAACTTACATTGCCGGCAACACGATAAGTGAGTTCAGCAAGTGCCAGTTCTGCGACCAGGGCAATTACCGCGCACTTGGTTTCGACAGACCATCCAAACCAGGTGCTCAGAATAGTAACGCTGCACCGTCAGCCCCTGCAGTAAGCTTTGGCCACTCTGGCTTCACGGGCACGTATACCTGGATAGACCCTGTGAATAAACTAGTGTATGTATTCCTGTCGAACCGCGTGAACCCTACGCGTGAGAATCCGAAATTAAGCAGGCTGAACACGCGCACCAATGCGTTGCAGGTAGTGTACGACGCCATCGAAAAATCTAAGGCGGTAAAAGCGGAAGCCTCTACAGTATCACAGTAAAAAAACAGGTCGTTTGGGCTTTACTAAACGACCTGTTTTATTTTTATATTAACGCCACTAGTACAAAATATAAACTATGATTCCTGTTTAAGCCTACTAAATCATCAGACATGAACAAGACCATCACAATTAGCGATACCTCAGACAATGGCTTGCTGAGAAACAGTGCCTACGAAAGGTATCTATCGCTTGATGTACTTCGCGGATTGACCATCGCTCTGATGGTTGTGGTAAACAACCCCGGCACCTGGGGTGCCATTTATGCCCCGTTTAAACATGCGGCCTGGCACGGATTTACCATTACCGACCTGGTGTTTCCGTCGTTCCTGTTTGTAGTGGGCAATGCCATGAGTTTTAGTATGCGTAAGTTCGAACGCCAACCGCAAAGTACTTTTCTGAAGAAGGTATTTAAGCGTACGGTTCTCATTTTCCTGATCGGTTTATTTCTGCACCTGTTCCCGTTCGTTACCCGCACTGAAGGCGAAATTGTACTGAAGGATTTTACTGCAGTACGCATTATGGGTGTGCTGCAGCGTATTGCCCTGTGCTATTTTGTTGCCTCTCTAGTGGTGCATTACCTAAAGCTGAAAGGCGCAGCCATATTCAGTATTGTGGCACTGCTGGGCTACTGGGGCATCATGTACTTTTTCGGAGATCCTGCCGATCCTTACAGCCTGGAGGGCAATGCTGCCCTTAAATTTGATAGTCTATTTATACCCGACGAGAACCTCTACAAAGGCTTTGGCATTCCATTCGACCCAGAGGGATTACTGAGCACTTTGCCAGCCACTATAAATGTGATAGCAGGCTATTTTGCAGGTATGTTCATCCAGAAGAATGGCAACAACTTAAACACTGTATTTAAGTTAACCCTGGCCGGAGGCCTGCTGGTTATAATTGCCCTGGTTTGGGACATGAGTTTTCCGATCAACAAGCCACTCTGGACCAGTTCTTATGTGCTGCATTCTGTTGGCCTTAGCTTGCTTATACTTGCCGGACTTATACTTGTGATAGAGATTGCCGGCTTTGTAAAATGGACATACTTTTTCGAAGCTTTTGGCAAAAACCCGCTCTTCATTTTCGCGCTGGCAACCCTCGTTATTAAACTGCTAAACTTTATTAAAATCGGGGAGATAAGCCTGCAGAAATGGCTGTACGAAAGACTCTTCCTGACGTGGTCTGAAGGGGAAACAGCCTCTCTCCTTTTCGCCTTGTCTTACATGCTTATGATGTGGGCCATTGGCTTCTGGATGGACAGGAAAAGGATTTATGTGAAGGTGTAGTATACTTCGTCTATCACGCTATACAGAAATCAAAACCTAGCATAAGCCTAAACTGTCATCTACAGAAGTATAAGCCATTTCTAAATTAGGAGCCTGCTCTCATTCATAAGAGCAGGCTTCTTTGTCAGCACTAGTACTTACTACTTAAAGTTTCCAGGCAGCAATTTTATCTACCTTTATTACTACTTCCTCCTCTCCAACATAATCCTTTTCTCTGTTTTGTTGATTTTATAGAAAATAACTTATATTTGATTTCAACCCCATGATATAACAGAATGCTAAAAGAAGAACGGCAGGCTTTTATAATAAAGCAGATAAACCTACACAATAAGGTACTTTCATCGGATCTAAGTATAAAACTTAATGTATCAGAAGATACGGTACGCAGAGACCTGAACGAACTGGCCGAGAGCGGCAAAATACTGAAAGTACATGGAGGTGCACTTTCCAAGTCCTTCCACTACCCTTTTCAGCAGGTGGAAGTGTATGCAAAAGAATCGAAAAAGGAGATTGCAGGCAAAGTAGTGAATATGCTGCAGGACGGTATGACCGTACTTGTTGGCGGTGGCACTACCATGATCGAAGTGGCGCGCATGATACCGGATGGCCTGAAGTGCACCTTTTTTACTGTAAGCCCGCTGGTAGCTTTGGAGCTGGCAGAGCGTTCTAACAGCACCGTTATACTTTTAGGTGGTCAGCTTTCCAAGAACTCACAGATCATTATCGGTTCGCAGGTAATCAACCAGTTAGCCGAGATAAAGGTAGACCTGTGTATACTGGGCACTAACAGCCTTTCCATGGCCGATGGCCTTACCGACTCTGACTGGGAAGTGGTGCAGGTGAAGAAAGCTATGATTCGTGCTGCAAAGAAAACAGCCATCATGAGTATCGCCGAAAAACTGGGATCCAATCAGAATATGAAAGTATGTGACCTGAATGCCATCCATTACCTCATTACAGACCTTAGTCCGAAAGACAATTATTTAGAGGAGTATAAGAGTGCTGTTTCGTTAGTTTAAGCTTAGACTGGTATAGAATCATAAAAGCCGGAGGCCCTGTTCTTTATTGGAACAGGGCCTCCGGCTTTTATGATTTATCTATAGCGAGGAGACCTGCGCCATGTTTTCAAATACACTCATCTAGCAAGTACACAATCGACTCATAGTTCCTACCTACTGCCTCGGTCATAGCCATTTCGCAGGTTTTGGCTGAAGAGTAGTAGCCTTCATACTCCCGCTGCTTTACCTCATTTGCCTCTAGCGCCGTAGCAGATGCTATTAGTTCCGGCACTAAGAAACCTCTGTCGCCAGCCATGCCGCAGCAGCCTGCGTGCATCGGTATCGTAACCTCCTGCGCCAGTTGTTTGGCTATACTTACAAATTTGGTTTCGATGCCCATCTTCTGCAGCGAGCAAACCGGGTGCACCACTACATTGGCTTTCTTCTTCAGCACCGTAGCCTTTGGAAGTATAAAATCAGCGATGTAATCGATGCTATCAATGATCTTCAACACATCAAATTTCTGACGGTTTTCCGGCGTGAGCACAGGGCGGCAGTTCTGCAACGTATAAGTACAGGATGTAATATCCAGCACCAGCGGCAACCGGCCTCTGTCAGTCCACTCCCATACTTTGTTGATGGTTTCGTTGGCGGTATAGGCAAAGGCTTTGCTGTACCCTTTGGAAGAGTAAATCTGTCCACAGCAGGAGCTTTGTACATCCTTCGGAATGGTAAACTTAATGCCCACCTTCTCCGAAACACTGATAAACGTTTCGATTATATTCTTCTTGGCTTCATCAGTTGATCCCATCGTGCGAGAGATACAGGTTGGGAAGTATACTACTTCTGCCTCATCTGTTGGTATGTTGGCCTTTGCCATCACATCGCCTAAACCCGGAGCGGGTGCCAGCTGTTCTGTCCAGAGCGGAAACTCAGGGATAATACCTTTGGCTGATTTGGTAAGCTTTGCCATGGTGTTGGCTCCGAAAAGCTTGTTCATTCCTGCACCTGCTTTCAGACCAAACTTAACTGTAGAGGCTACAGGCTTAAAGTTTTTGGCGACCAGCAGGGCCAGGTTATTGGCAAAATCGTTGTGGCTTTCGCGGCGCAGGCGTTTTACCAGGTCGCCGGTGTTTATATCAACAGGGCAGGCGGTGGCGCAAAGACCATCCACAGCACAGGTATCCAGGCCATCGTACTGGTACTGGTTCAGTAGCTCGGCGTGTTCCTGCTTCTGCCCTTTTCTTTGCAAATTCAGTAACTCACGTCGTACCACAATTCTGCGGCGTGGCGTGAGGGTAATGTTGCGGCTCGGGCACTTGTGTTCACAAAAACCACATTCCATACATCGGTCAACCTCCTCTTCCACTTTCGGCAGCTCCTTCAGGTTTTGGATGTGCGCGTTTTTATTGTGGTTGATGATCACACCCGGGTTCAGCAGATTCTGCGGATCAACTACCTCTTTTAGTCTGCGCATGATTTGGTAGATTTCCGGTCCCCACTCGGTTTCCACGAAAGGCGCCATGTTTCTACCTGTACCGTGCTCAGCTTTCAGGGCACCTTTATACTTGCCAACCACCAGTTCCACCACTTCTTTTATAAAGCGATCGTAGCGTTCTACTTCCGAAGGCGAATCAAAGGCCTGCGTAACTACAAAGTGAATGTTGCCGTCTTTGGCATGGCCGAAAATAATGGCATTGGCATAGCCGTGTTTGCGGAAAAGCTCCTGCAGGTCAAGTATGGCATCGCCTAGTTTTGCAACCGGAACGGCAATATCTTCCAGCAAAACGGTAGTTCCGCTGGCGCGAACTGCACCTACCGCCGGAAACATACCTTTACGCACCTTCCAAAGCAACGCCTGCTCTGCTGCATCAGTGCTAAATACCGGCTGTTCCAGCAAAGCAAGCTCCGGTGCCATCGACATAAAGCTCAATATCTTCTTCTGCACCTCTTCCGGCGTGTTTGCCTGAAACTCCACCAGCAAGGCAGCTGCCTTATCGGGCAAGGTATTGATCACGGCAGGCACACCGGCCATGTGCTCGATAGATTTAAGCGAGGCCCTATCCATCAACTCTACAGCCTCTGCACCGGCCTCTGTTAAAGGCACAATGGCCTGACAGGCTGCGTAAATGTCGGGGAAGTATAAAAGTGCCGTGGATTTGGCAGGATAATCTGGTACGGTGTTAAGTACTGCCTCCGCAATAAAACCAAGTGTACCCTCCGCGCCAATAAGCAGGTGCGCCAGTATGTCCAGCGGGTGCTCAAAGTCGATGAAGGCGTTTACAGAGTAGCCAACGGTGTTCTTGGTTTTATACTTGTGACGGATAATGTCGTGCAGTTCAGGATTGCTTTGTACCTGCTGCTTCAGATCCTGCAACATATGGAAAAGCTCCGGGCATTCTGCTTCAAACCGGATATAATCGGCCTCGGCTTCTGTGGTGTAGCTGTTGCCGTTCGGAAGTATAAACCGGATGTACTTCGTGGTATGGTAAGAGTTTTTGCTAACCCCGCAGCACATGCCGCTAGCGTTGTTGGAAAGAATACCACCTACCATCGCCGAGTTTATACTTGCCGGGTCCGGACCAATTTTACGCTTAAAGGGACGCAAGTGCGCATTTACAATGCCCCCGATCACACCCGGCTGCACCCTAACCTGTTCCCCCTCCTGCTCTACTTGCACCTTGTTCCAGAACTGGCTCAGGTCCACAAGTATACCATCTGTTATAGACTGCCCCGAGAGGCTGGTACCAGCTGTGCGGAAGGTAAGGGGAATTTTGTGCTGCTGCGAGAAAGCGAACAACCCTTTTACTTCATCCTCTGAAACAGGCTGCACCACAGCCTTTGGCCTCAGGTAATAAAAGCCTGCGTCAGAGGCATAGGACACTACGTCTATCAACCGTGCCCGAATGCGCGCTTTTGGCAAAATGTTCTCCAAAAGCTGTTGTATTTCCATGGAGTATCCTCCTTTTAGATTGTCTGTTTAACCTTGGTGCCTCTTTCAGCTTCTTTCAAAGCATCCATCATTTCGCCTCCACCTTGTCTGCTTGTAGCCAGTAAAAGTATAAATGTGATGGCAGCATTTACTACGATCAATTCAAAACCCATCGCATACCCGAACCAATCTACAGAATTAGTATCGATGATATAAGTAAGAATTGGCGAGATAATGCAGATATAAGGAACCAGTCTGTCGGCCACAGCACGTTTGTTTGCCATACCAAAGGCAAACAAGCCTAGTAGTGGTCCATATGTATAACCAGCAGCACGGAAGATTGCGTTCACTACCGAGTCATCATTTATCATCCGGAAAACAAGTATAACCAATAGCATGATTACTGAGAAACCAATGTGTACCAAGTGGCGCGTACGGATCAGCTTAATGTCGTCGTGGTTATCCTTTTTGGTAAAGTTCAGGAAGTCTACGCAGAAAGATGTAGTAAGGGCTGTTAGTGCAGAGTCGGTAGTGGCAAAGGTAGCCGCCGTTAAACCCAACATGAATACGATAGCCGGGATCAGCGCCATGTGATTCAGAGCAATTTCCGGGAACAGGTGATCTGGCGTACGCAGTGCTGTAACGTCAATTCCTTTAGCCTGCGCAAACATGTACAGCATAGCACCCACGCTCAGGAAGAAAATGTTGATGGCAACGAAAACCCCTGTAAACGTAAGCATGTTCTTCTGCGCTTCGCCGATGTTCTTACAGCTCAGGTTCTTCTGCATCAGGTCTTGGTCAAGACCCGTCATGGCGATGGTTACGAAAATACCGCCCACAAATTGCTTAAAGAAGTGGCTTTTAGTGCCCATAAAATCTTCCCAGAAGAACATCTTGGAATATGAGCTTTCTTTTACCGCCTCAAACGTCTGCATTACGTTAAGGTCAAGGCTATTAGCAATAAACACGATAGAAAGTATAACTGAAGATACTAGGAAAAGTGTTTGCAGGGTATCAGTTATTACGATCGTTTTAAGACCTCCTTTATGCGTGTATATCCAGATAAGTATAAGGCAGATAGCCACCGTTACCGCAAATGGCACATTCCAAGCATCGAAAATAAACTTCTGCAATACAATGGCTACCAGGTATAAACGGAAGGCAGAACCAATAGTACGCGATACCAGGAAGATCATAGAGCCTGTCTTATAACTCCAGTAACCGAAGCGTTTCTCCAGGTAAGTATAAATGGAGATCAAGTTCATGCGGTAATACAGCGGCAGCAGCACAAAAGCAATGAGCAGGAAGCCTACGGCGTTGCCCAGCACAAACTGAAAATAGCCAAAACTGTTGTTGCTTACGGCTCCAGGCACCGAGATAAAAGTCACTCCTGATAAGGCTGTACCAATCATCCCAAAGGCCACGAAGTACCATTTGGAATTACGATTGGCGATAAAGAAGCTGGAGTTATCAGATGCGCCTTTCGAGGTGAAGTACGAAATGCCTATCAGTACGGCAAAGTAACCGATTAGAAAGGACAGAAGTGTGATTGGAGACATAGGCTGCTAATTACTCAAAGGCAGTAGCCACAATATTCGTGCTAAAACACGAACACCTGCAGCCATTCCTTCGAACTATTTAAGTTAGGTTAGGTTGGTGCCTCTATGCAAGGCTATAGTATATAAAGTTAAAAAGAAATCAGGAAGTTATCTACGGCCTGACGCACATTGCCGTACTTCTCCAGCAGCTCGGTGGCTGTTCTCTCATCAGCACCTGTCTCGGCCATTACCATTCTTACACCTCTGTTGTACAGTTTGTGGTTTGTAAGTTGCATGTCTACCATTTTGTTACCTTTTACGCGGCCAAGCTGTATCATCACGCTTGTGCTTAGCATGTTCAGCACCAGCTTTTGTGCCGTACCGGCTTTCATGCGCGTGCTGCCTGTAACAAACTCAGGCCCTACCACTACTTCTACTGGATATTGTGCTTCTGCGGCCACTGGGCTACCGGTATTGCACACAATACAACCAGTTGCAAGCCCGTGCGCATTGGCAGCTTTTAAACCACCGATTACATAAGGCGTAGTACCGGAGGCTGCAATGCCTACCACCACATCATTCTCATCAATATCATACTGTTGCAGATCTTTCCAGGCCTGTTCAGCATCATCTTCTGCAAATTCAACTGCTTTACGAATGGCCTTATCGCCACCGGCAATGATACCCACTACCCAATCGAATGGCACACCAAACGTGGGCGGACACTCAGAGGCGTCTACAATTCCCAAACGTCCGCTTGTACCTGCCCCAATATAAAACATACGCCCCCCAGCCTTCATCTTGTCGGCGGCTATTGTTGCCAACTGCTCAATTTGCGGTATGGACCTTTCAACGGCAAGCGGAACGGTCTTATCTTCGTTGTTTATATTCTCCAGGATCTCCCTCACAGACATCTTCTCGAGATCATTGTACCTAGAATCCCTTTCAGTTGTAAACTCCATTCTATAATCAGATAAATTTCTTATTTTAAACTACTTAAACCCGACTGTTTTACAAATCGGCTTTGATTACTACCTGCATAAGTAGCAGGATGCCAGGGCAAAACATATATTGCCACTGCCGTAACTCCGGATTTTGCTACTATAAAGCTAGTAAAACTAATCTAATCATTCTGTTTTTTGCGACATTTTTTAAATAAAAATGCATAAACACGCAAAAAAGTTTAAATTAGAGCTACCAAATTACTGATTCTTAATACTTCAAGCCACACTCTAACTACTGCGGCAACTCCTATGAAACGTGCAAAGCTTTCGCTTCTTGTCTTTTTATATCTGCTTTTAGGTGCATATTACAGTGCTGCACAAGCGCAAAAGCTAAACCTGAATTGGGAGCCACGCCAGGACCTGAATATACTTTTACCGGCCTCTGTGCGTGTTTTTGAGGCAAACGGAAAACTATCAGACGGTGCCAAGGTAAGGGCGGTATACGCCACTGTTTATCTAAAAGATCCAAATTTAAAACTGAGAGCGGTAGGCAGCAACTCCGTTCGCCAAACCACTGCAGAGGCCTACCAGCAGCACCAAGGTATACTTGCCATCAATGGTGGCTACTTCTCAGCCACTTCCTCCGTTAGCCTTTTAGTGGCAGACGGCGAAACCGTAGCTCCCGGGCCACAGGGTAAAGTTACCCGTGGCGCTTTTGGCCTGGTAAACGGCAAGCCGGAAATAGTATGGCCTTATGCCGTAGGTACTGAGAATATACTTTATACTTATCCAACTCCTAACGATGCAACCAAAGGCACACCTTCCGCCACTTCGTCGAAAGGTGCCCAGCGCTGGTTGGCAAACCAGGCAGTAGGTGGTGGGCCGGTATTGGTAAAAGCCGGTAAGATTAGGAATACAAGCCTGGAGGAAGGTTTTTCCGGGAGCCACCTGGCCCGGCACCCGCGCACAGCCATTGGCTACCTGAACGACAGCACCATATTGATGATGGTGGTAGACGGTAGGCAGCAGGCAAGCGCAGGCGTAACACTCGACGAGCTGGCTAAGATGATGCACGAAGTCGGTTGCTACGAAGCGGTTAACCTGGATGGCGGCGGCTCTTCTGCTATGGTGGCAGCCGATGAAGTAGTGAACATACCTGTAGACAAACCGGAAGGCAACCGCTACAGTCTCCGCAAGAACGCTTCAGCACTGGTTTTATCTGAGCTTGTGCCGCGTGTGCAGCAGGAAGTTTTATACTTTGATACTGACAGCCCCAATTACAGCGAGCACGGTCTCTGGAAAGAAAGCAACCACGCCAACTACTATGGCAAAACACCTTCTCGGCTGGCATCTGGTGGGCAAAAGTATAATAAGGCTATTTATACTTTAGATGAGATTGAACGCAGGCGCTATCAGTTAGCCAGTTGGTGGACAGTAAACTCTGAAACCAATACAGATAAGGCTGCATTTGTATTGCATCATGGCTCTAAAACAGACACACTCTATCAGAATCAGGCATCGCACTCTACCAGCGGCAAATGGAATGTGTTTGGCGATTTTATACTTGGTCCCGGGGATTACCTAGAGCTTATTGGCAGCGGCAAAGAAGGCAAAATAGTAGCAGATGCGGTTCGCCTGGTAGCGCACAACGACTCTCCTAAACTGCCTGTCCGTGGAGACATTCGCATTGGCATCATCAGCGACCTGAACTCCGGCCTTGGCTCCGCTAACTACGAGTGGCAGGTAGACAGCATCATGAACCGTATGCCGCGCATCTGGCAACCAGACCTGGTAGTTTGTGGCGGAGACATGGTAGCCGGCATGGGTATAAAAGACACTGCCACGTTAACCAAAATGTGGGCAGGCTTTGACAAACACATCGCTCAGCCGCTGCGCCAGGCCAACATTCCTTTTGCTTTTACCCTTGGCAACCACGATGGCCCACGCTCCTACCCGCTGGAGCAAAAAGCAGCAGCGGCTTACTGGAACAGTCCCGGTAAGACACCTAATCTGCAATTCGTGGACCGCAGCCATTTTCCGTTTTACTACTCTTTTGTAAAAGATGGGGTGTTCATTGTTTCGTGGGAAGCTTCTTCAGCGGAAATTACCCAGGAGAACCTCGCGTGGCTCGAAAAGCAGTTTAGCACACCAGAGGCCAAAAATGCGAAGCTGCGGTTTGTGCTGGGGCACATGCCGCTTTACAGTGTAGCCCAGGAGCGCGACTCGAAAGGCAATGTGCTGGAGAACCCGGAGAAACTGCGTGCGCTGCTGGAAAAGTATAAAGTACACACCTACATCAGTGGCCATCATCATGCCTATTACCCCGGCAGAAGAGGCAAGATTGAGCTAGTGAATGCGGGTGCCGCAGGAACCGGCCCTAGAGGCTGGCTAACCATGGACAGCGCACCACAGAACACCGTCACGATCATGGATATTTTCCTGGAGCAGGATTCCATCACTTATACTACTTATGATATCAAGACCAAAGCTGCCAAAGACATGGAGCAGCTTGATGAAAACGCACTGCCGGCAGCCATTTTTGGCGTAAATGGTCACCTGCTGCGGCGCGATGTAAAGGTTACAGACAGTGCCACAGGTATAGTAATTCCTCAGGCTGGATCAAAAGGAACGGGTACACTAATCGCTAAAGCAAAAGGCAGCAAACTTAGTATCAGTGGCAGTTACAGCAACCTGGAAGGCAAGCTTACCGGTATTAGTCTGTACAAAGGCAGAAACACAGAAGCAGGCACTTTGCTGCAAACGTACTCAGTAAAATCGAAGAGCAAGCGCAGCGGGAACATTTCTGCTACATTTGAAATAAACGAAGACCTGCCTGAGCTACTTTCTGTCGGTGCTTTATATCTGCAGCTGCACACTACAAAGCAAACAGACAGCGCCATCAGAGTGCAGCTGTACCCGGAGCACAACCAGGCACCCTCAGCACCGGCATTTACCTCGCACAACAGCCGCAACACTTATGCTGTGCGCAACACCGAGGCGCTCTACCAAATAAAGTGGGAAAAGGCAACAGACCCTGACGGAGATTTTGTAGACTATACTTACCAACTAGCATCCGACAATCAATTCAAAAACATCCACTGGAGCAAAAGTACGGGCCGTGTAAACCATCTTAAAATGCAAGAGCAGGACTGGTATAAGCTGTTAGCCAAAGCCGCAGAAGGTGTACCTGTTTCCTTTTACCACCGTGTGATAGCCTCTGACGGTAAGCACATAGCATACAGCCCCACAACTGCAGTTAAGCTGATGAAAAGCAACGAGCCACTGGAGGATTTTATGGAGGTACCGGCACCAAAGTATGTGTTTGCAGGAAAACTGGAGAATGCAGACGGAGCAGGCTACGGGGCACAGTGGGATAAGTATGGCAAACTGTGGCTAGCCAACTATGCCGGCTCCCTGGTTATAAAACAGCCGGACGGAACAAACGCCTCCTTCTCCCCGCTTAAAGCTGTAAGTATAAATGGTGAGACTTATACTTTGAACCCAGTTAATGGGATTGGGATTGACGCAGACGGCAATATACTGGTAGGCAGAAACCGCCACCTGCTAAAGATAAACGCCGCCACCGGCGAGGGAATGGCTGTCTGGGAAGCACCAGCCGGCATGCGAGCCATCACTACGCCGCGCGTAAACAGCAAGGGCGAGATCTATGCCATGTCGCTGTTTGCCGAGGACCAGAATTATGTGCTAAAGCAAAGCACCACCAACCCCACTACCTTAGATCTGATTCGCACTATCGCCTTACCTGACCGCATCCTTGCCCGCACCTTTGACATGACGCCTGACGGTCTCACGTTATACTTCCCAAATCCAGGCAGCCCTATGATCCAAAAGTATAGCAGCAAAGATGGCATTACCTATAAGCGTGAAGAAGACATTACCAGTACCGCAGCAGGTTGCAATGCATTAAAAATTAGCTTAGACGGAAGTATTTATGCTGCAGTACGCGCGAGTGGTGTAGTGCCATCCTCGTTTCACTTCCGCGACGACAAAAAGAAAACCATGTGGACCTTGCCATTGCCTGAAGTTGGTGGTGCAGAAGCAAGAGGTATTGGCGTATCCGAGGATGGAAAAACGCTGATATTCTGCAGCTGGGACAACGGCGGCGGTTTTTACAAGTATGTGTTACAGGAATAACAACTGAAGTCAAACCCAACTCTATCAACTAACGCCTTAACTTAAACAAAATGAAATTTTCAATTTCACTTTTTCTTCTCACCTTCTTCCTGTTAGCATCGGGTAGCTATGAATCAAGAACTGCCTCAGCTGTTGCACCGACTATAAAAAAGCAGCGGGTTTTTATCGGGGCTGAACGCCTGTTTACACCTGAATACCTGCCTTTGATAAGAGGAAAGCGCATTGGCCTGGTAACCAACCACACGGGATTACTACCAGATGGCCGGCACCTGGTGGATGTACTGCATACTTATCCGGATGCGGAGCTAACAGTGCTGTTTGGACCGGAGCATGGCATCCGCGGTGAAGAAGACAACCATGTGGCCGATGGCAAAGATCCTAAAACAGGCTTGCCAGTAATCTCGCTCTATGGCAAAGTAAGAAAGCCAACTCCTGAAATGCTAAAAGATGTGGATGTCCTGGTGTTTGATATTCAGGATATTGGCGCAAGGTTTTATACTTACATCGCTACCATGAACTATGTGTTAGCCGCCGCAGCAGAGCAAGGTAAGCCCTACATCGTGCTTGACCGGCCAAATGCAATTGGTGGCTTGTATGTAGACGGACCTTATCCCGGCAAAGCAGGCCAGCCGGTTTATAACTACGACCTGCTGCCTGTAACCCACGGCATGACGGTAGGTGAACTTGCCCTTATGTTTAACGGGGAACGTGCCGTCAACAACCTGCCCAAGGCTGACCTAACAGTAATTCCGATGCTGAACTACAACCGCAAGCAATGGTACACCGAAACAGGCCTGCCCTGGATAAAACCTTCCCCTAATATGCTCACCATTACCACGGCCGCTGTTTATCCTGCCACCTGCCTGCTGGAGGGCACCAATATATCAGAAGGGCGTGGTACACTGCACCCCTTTGAGTACATAGCTGCGCCCTGGATAGATGGAGCTAAGCTGGCAAAGCAGCTGAACAGCTACAAGCTGGCTGGCGTTACTTTTAAACCGGTAACGTTTGTACCTGGTGGCGTTGTAGATGGCATTAAAATATATCCACCAAAATTTATGGGTGAGCAGTGCCATGGTGCCGAGATGGTGGTTACCGACAAAAAGGCGTTTAAGTCGGCGAAAGCTGGTGTATATGTTATTCATGCGCTAAAGACACTATACCCTGATAAGCTGGAATGGAAAGAGACACGAATGGACCGACTCTGGGGGACACCAGCAGTAAGAAAACAACTACAGGCAGGGGTAGCACCGCAAGAAATCGTAAAGCAATGGGACAAAGAACTGGCTTATTTCAAAGGTGTCAGGAGTAAGTACCTGCTTTATTAAGACACTTTGCGCTTTTTAGCAATAATTAAATATCAAACCTGCAACTTCGCGCATTTATACTTTGATTTCATCCTATAAATCATGTATTTAGGGTCTCAATTCGAACTTCACCACCAGCTTAGCATTATTACATAAATATGAACAGATTTTTACTGGCTGTTTTATACTTTTTAATTATTCCGCAACTGTGTTTTACAGCACCAGCTAAAGATTTACCAAAAGCCAAACTCTTAACACTTGATGCAGTTATTGAGCTGGCCAAAGAGCAGTCGCCCAAATTCCGGTATGCTGAAGTGCTATTTGAAAACAAGCAGTGGCAGTACAAAACATACCGTTCAAATTTTCTGCCTCAGCTTAACTTAAACGGAGTTTTACCCGAGTATAATAAAACCATAGAGCCCCGCCTTACAGACAAGGGCAGCCTGATCTTCATAAACACACACAACGCCAGCTCTTCTATGCAGCTATCGCTGGGTCAGGAGATATGGCCAACAGGTGGCTACATTTCTATTAATAGCAACCTGAAACGCATCGATGATTTTCAGGCAGATATCAACCGTACACGGTACTCCTCAGTACCTGCCACTATCACGCTTACCCAACCTATTTTCGGCTTTAATAACAGGGCCTGGGACAGAAAAATATCCCCGCTGCGTTACGAAGAAGCTAAGCGCGACTACCGCGAGGAAATGGAGGAAATAGCAAAAGAGGCCACAAACCATTTCTTCAACCTGCTGCTTAGCCAAATCAGTTACCAGATTGCCGAAAGAAACATTGCCATAAACGATACCTTGTATAAGGTGGCAGAAAAAAAATTTGAGGACGGCAAAATACCAGAGAACGAATTATTGCAGATGGAGCTTGCCCTGCTCAATTCAGAACAAAACCTGGACCAGGCAAAACTTGATGTAGAAGCCAATACATTAAAGCTTAAAGTGTTTCTGGGTGTTACTGATAATTACCCGATAGAACTTGCAGCGCCAAGCGATATTCCGCAATTCGAGGTAGATGAGGAGATTGCGTTGGAGCAAGCCAGCCATAACAGGCAACGGGTAATTGGTTTTAAGCGCGAATTGCTGGAGGCAGAAATGCGACTGGCAAAGGCAAAAGGAGAAACTGGTTTCAGCGCTAACTTATTTGCCTCTTTCGGTTTAACGCAGCAGTCGTTGGAGGTGCAGGAAGCTTACAACGATCCATCGCAGCAGCAGCGTGTCCGGCTTGGCTTTAACATTCCGGTTATGGACTGGGGTAGAGCCGAAGCAATATTGGGTACTGCAAAAGCCAACCACACCCTAACAAAAGCCAACATTGAGCTGCAGCAGAACAGTTTTGAGCAGGAAGTATACTTGCAAGTGAAACGGTTCAAAGTACTGAGAAAACAAATGGAAGGAGCCAAACGCGCCGACGAAATAGCCAAGAAACGTTACCAGATCACATTATCCAGGTATCTTGACAATAAAATAGGACTTATTGATTTGAACATTGCTACAGAGGAGAGAGACAAGGCAAGCCGCAGCTATGTAACCTCTTTGCGTAACTTCTGGGTAGCTTATTATACTTTGCGCAGCCTCACCCTCTACGATTTTGAAACTAACCAGCCACTCGCACTTCCTGCCGGTTAAGTTGTAAGTACCAGGACAAAAGACCTCTGAAGTATAAAATCCTGAACCGCGTTACGCTACTGAGCTAACTATACTTCAAACAAGAAGCCCCACTCTTAAGCTGATAAGGGTGGGGCTTTTAGTTTATATCTTCTGTGCTCTCCTCTGTCTTAATGCTTGCGCTTTCCCTGCATCAACTTTTGGAAGCGGCCTAACTGCAGATACAATGCATTGCCAGGGCAACTGGTCTGGGCAAAGTCTTTGTGGCCTCCCAGGCTGTCAGCAGATATATTATAACGCTTGGCCAGTGCAGGTACGAGAATTTCCAGCGTTTTCATCTGATCTGGGGTAATCTGCTCTTTTTCGAAGTTACCCTCCACAACCACCAGCAGATGTCCGGCCGGATCATAGTTCGTGTTAGAGTCTCCTGCATAGTTTAAATCTCTTCCCTCAGCCACGTCACCTTTCACATCCACGTACAAATGGTAAGGAATATCTGCCCAAGGCTTTTTCATTCTGCCGTCTGCCAGTGGGCTCTCTTCCTGAGAAAATTTCTGTAAGGCCCTCATTTTATCTTCCAGTGTTCTGCCTGGCACCTGCGGCGTACCCGTATGGTGAATGGTGAGCCTGCGCAACGTATGGCTACGCATAGGAAGTACAGGCGGCTTTGCACCCCATGCGTCACGTGCCAGATATGTAATACTTTCAGGTACAGGACCACTTGCAGTTGTTGGTTGCAGGCAGCTCTGTAACCACCCTAAAGTCAGTAGAAGAAGTAGTATGTTTCTTATCATAAACAATATGTACCATGCTTAGATAAGGCAAAGCTTTATGCGCCCCATCAATTTGAAAAACTTCGTTATTCTAAGACCTATACAATCCATTCAATTGTTTAATTGATAGCCGCTAAACAATTGAATGGACTGTTACACGTTGTTGGATTGTTAGGAGTACAATCTCTAAACATTTTATTTTCTACGGTTTAAAATCGTCAATTAAAAGCCAGCCTTGATCTTATTAGAAAGGGCGCTTTCATTTTTTAACCTATCGATAGAGGTAATCGCATAAACATACTTTTTACCCTTGGCTATACTTTTGTCTTCATAGTATGATAATGTTTTGTCGAAGCTGATCTTGAGGATGTTTTTCGGATTCTGTATATCCTCCTCCCCTTTCTCGAAGCGATATATTACGTAGCCGTACACCTCCTCGTCCTGAGGCCACTCCCATTCCAACTTAGCCAATTTGTTTGACTTAAATATGAAAAAGCCTTTTTCACGGAGCTTAGTCGGGGAAGCAGGAGGTGTATTATCCAGCCAGTTCATCTGTGGTTGTAATGCCGGGTATCGGTAAAAGTCATGCTGCAGCGAATCGCGGAAGCCGCCCAAGTTGTTGGTAAGAGATTTAGAGCTAAAGTATACGCTGCCCTGTACCAGCGGATTGTTGCGCAGGTAACGCACCTGGTTCGGCAGCTGCTGTTTATCGCGCCATCCTTCGCGGTCTTCCATGGCTCGGTATACGCCCTGCCCAATATACACATGTTTGCCAAATGAGTTGGCCGCCCACCAGTCCAGTAACTTCTCATAAGGTGCAGCGGCATAGTAGAACGGAAAGTATAATTGCGGATTTATGTAATCGATCCATCCCTCCTGCACCCATTTGCGGGCATCGGCATACAAGGCACTGTAACCTGAAAAACCATTACTTTCTGAGCCAAGTGGGTCTTGTGCTTTGTTTCGCCAGATCCCAAACGGACTTATCCCAAACTTGACATAGCTTTTTTCGGCGTGAATATTTTCTGAGAGCGATTTGATAAGTATATCTACATTGTTCCGGCGCCAATCTTCAATAGTGGCAAACTCCTGCCCGTGCAGCTGATAAGTAATGGAATCTGGCAAGGGTTCTTTTCCCGGATAAGGATAGAAATAATCATCGAAATGTATGCCGTCTACATCGTAGTTGCGCACTACATCCATAATTACATCTACAAGGTAGGATCGCACTTCAGGCACGCCTGGGTTAAAATATTTTTTATCGCCATAAGCAAAAAACCACTCTGGCCTGGTGTGTGTAATATGATCTAGGCTGGTAAGGGAATCAACTAAGCTAGTAGTGGCACGATAGGGGTTAATCCAGGCATGCAGCTCCATACCTCTTTTATGTGCCTCCGCTATAGCAAACTCCAGCGGATCGTAAAGCGGCTCTGGTGCCAGCCCTTGCTTTCCGGTTAAAAAGCGGCTCCACTGTTCGCGGCTCTTTGCATAAAAAGCATCCGTGGACGGGCGCACCTGAAACATCACAGCATTGATACCTGTTTTCTGGTGCTCATCAAGTATTTGCAGCAGTTCCTGCTTCTGTGCCTCTGCGTTTAAACCGACAGCCGCTTTCGTAGGCCAGTCGATGTTTTGAACAGTTGCCACCCATACACCCCTGAACTCTCGTTTAGGCGCTGCCTTTTCTGATTGTGCATAAAGAGAGACTGACGCAAGCAGTATAAGTATAAATAGTAATGCAGATTTTATGGTCATAGCATATCGTTTACTAGAAGTCATAAAAAAGGCCCTCCAATAACATAGTAAAGGAGGGCCTTTCAATAATTGATATCACTCCTATCTTTCTCTCAGGAGCTGACGGTTAATGGTACCAGGAGTAGTGGTGTAGTTACCTTTCGTATAGAAAGTATAAACTCTGCCAGCTACAATGCTTCCGCTTGTCCAGGTGGTATATGCCTTCGTGGCCCCTTGTAGGAACAGCGCCAGGTTGTATGTTCCTGGCTCAATAGCTACATAGCCTGAGTTACCTTTAAAGGCAACATCAGTAGCTATTGTTTGAGATCCTGTAGTTGGGGCAGTACGTGTAGCCTCCACTGTAAAGCCTGTTGGTGCGCCTGCCATACCGTTCACAAAACGAACATATGCTTTCGAAAAATCAGGCTCTGGCAGTTCATCTTTAATCGTCAGGATTTCAAGATTACCTGCACCACCAACCAAATAGCTTGTATAAAACTTACTCTCCTCTAGTTGAACCGGCATACTTACTACCACATTCTTCTTTAGAGCAGTCGTACCTGCAACCGTAGTAGTGTCAATGGCATTTAATGTATAAGCACCTGCTGGCACATTTACGTAACCATATGTTGCCGGATGTATGGTGTTAGCAAGTGTCGAACTCCAGAAAAGACCAGTTTCCCTGTTAGACAGAGTTGGCGATTTGGCAGTTACTTTTTTATCTCCAAGATAAAAGTTTACCATAGGCGCATCCTGCGATGCATGAGAGAAGCGGATCATGGCCCCTGACTCTACATAATCTGTACGTTCTGGTATCGCATTTTCCTCACAGGCTCCAAACAGGAAACCCATCGATAAAACTGCCGCAATTTTTAAATATATCTTTTTCATGCTATAACAAATTATTGAGGTGAGCTAAACCACATTTCTTTTGTATGGTAATTAGTTTCAAGGCCACCAATTGATCTTAGTGCCTCAATGTTCCATACATACTCTGAATTGTATCTAGGGCGTACTCTGTAAGCTGGTTTACCACCGTTAGTGCTGTAAAACTGTAAGCCAGCATCTGTTGGCAGTGCAAAACCGCGGAACACATTGTCGCTTGCATCATTATCAATCTCATCATAAGATCCACCGCTTTCATTGCCAGTGTAGTGGTATCTTCTCAGGTCAGACCATGTTTCTACAAAGCCCCATGCCCACTGTGCCACATACTTCTGCAGCATGATATGAGAAAGCGTTAAGTTAGCGGCTGTTGCAGGCACCAGCTTGGTGTTTGCCATGTAAGCTGCTCTTCTCTGATCGAAAACAGTTCTCTCAGCAGTAGAAGCATAAGCACGAACAAAATCCATATGGGCATTTACACCTTTCTTGTATGCATCAAGTGCTACAGCTTTTGCACCACTCTTATAAGCAGCTTCTGCTTTGATAAACTGCATCTGCGCATAGGTCATAACAGGGAATCGGGCAGCATTCTGGAATAGATACTTGCCTTGTGCTGTAGCGTTTGTCGCTCCAGCATCTGACGTAGTGCCATACAGGTTGTAAGGGCGCTGTGCCGTTACGGTATACTCTGCCACGCCACCAAAGCCTACACCTCTGTATTCGCCGTCTGCTGCAGGAGCCAGCATTACCGGTAAACGAGGATCTTTCAAATGCTGTGCTGTAAATACTGGGTCTTTGATATTTGGCACTGCTACACCTGTAACAGGATCTACGTTAGCATCACGCAGCACTGGGTTAGTACCATCTAGAAGACCAACTATAAATCTAGATTGTCTTACGTTCGGGCTTATCAGGTTTCCGCGCATCGGGCCCCAGAAGTTGGCATCACCAGATACAGATCCGGTAAAACGAATAGTAGCGTCATCTGCGTTGCTGGCAAGCGATTTGTCTACGTACTCAATAACTTTAGCCGGGTTGTAGTTTGGCTTGTTAGACAGATGGTGTGCGTTAATGGCAAGTATACCGTAAGTAAACTTTTCCCATTTCGCTACATTACCATCAAACATTAGGTCGCCTTCTGCCAGGCGAGAGTTTGGATGTGGCTCTGCTTTGTGCTTCTCAAAGTAAGAAAGCGAAAGCTCCGCTAAACGCTTCACTTCGGCATATACTTTCTCCTGGCTGTCATATTCAAACGCAGATTTAGTAGGGTCAAAAGCCTGCGACATAATGATCTCGCCATGATAATCGGTGGTAAGCTGCCAGTTAAATGCCTGCAGCGCGTAACCAATAGCCACAAAATCCCACTTCTTCTCCTCCTCTGCCTTCCTGATCATATCTCTCAGGTTAAGCCCAGAAGTGTAGTATGTAGATCTCCAGATTTGGCCGGCTGCGTCGCTGTTAGGGGCATAGCCATGGCGATCCCAGGTAATATCTGCTGCTTGTCCGTGCCAGTTAGCAGTATATTTACCTAAATAGCGTCCGTCAAATTGAATGCCCAGCGCCATCTCCGTTAAGATCGGAGACATGTACAGGTGCGGCATTACCATCTGGTCAGGTCCGTTAGGGTTTGTATTTACATCTAAATAGCTCTCGCAACCTGAGAAAGTGAACAGGCTGGCAGCCATAAGTGCTGTATATATAATCTTTTTCATTCTTTTAATACTTAGAAGCCAACGTTAATTCCGAAGTTCAAGCCCATTGGCATCGGAAGGTTACCATAATCAAATCCAAATCCACCGCTACCGCCGGTTGCAAGGCTTGTTGCGCTACCAACTGGGTCTAAGCCAGAGTAGTTCGTTACCAGGAACAGGTCTGTACCTGTTACAAACACGCTTGCAGTTTTGGCAACTCTTGTTCTTTGCAGCAGAGATGATGGAAGATTGTAGCGCAACGTTACATCGCGCAGACGCAACCAGTTCACATCCTTCTCGATATAGTCGATCTCTCCGGAAGTAGCTGTGTAGAAGTTAGAATCCCAAGCTGGATTGATCACAATATTGTTTCTAGATGGATTATCAGAGTTCTCTAAACCATCTTTCAACACACCGTCATAAATTCTAGACTGGAAACGATCTAGTGTTCGTGTGCTAAGGCCACGCACTGTTAAGAAGTGCTCTGTTGCGTTAAACACGTCACCGCCTTTTCTCAGCTCAAACAGGAAGCTAAGTGATAAACTCTTGTAAGCGAATGAGTTCGTTAAGCCCATCATAAAGTCAGGTGTTCTGTCACCTATAACTTTCCACTCAGAAAGGTCTCTTAGCGGATAACCGGTAGAAGGGTTGATCAGGATCTCGCCTTTATCGTTACGCTGGTAATCGAAGCCGGTAAAAGAGTTTACAGGACCACCTACTCTGGCACCGTTTCTTACGTTGTTATACAACCAGGTATCAGAGTTATAGTATTCAGGAACTGAGGTAGGCAGTTTTACCAACTCAGAGTAGTTGTGGCTGTAGTTTGCCAGAACATTCCAGGTAAAGTCCTGACCAGCTACTGGCGTAGCATTTAATTGAACTTCGAAACCACCTGTCTCAATCTCACCTGCGTTAAAGGTCTTCAGTACATAGCCTGTACCATAGCTCAGACGCATGTTACGAACGATCTGGTCTCTAGACACCTTCTTGAAGTATGCCATATCCAATCCTAAGCGATCGTTGAAGAACTTCAATTCAGCACCTACTTCATAAGATGTTGTCATTTCTGGTACAAGAGACTCGCTTGGACCGTTAAATGCATAACCGAAACCGCCACCTGTTGTGTTTCTAGGCTCTAACCAAGGTCTTAGCATATAAGGTGCTGCGTCTTTACCTACCTGTGCAATAGAGCCTCTCAGCTTACCATAAGAAAGTACATCTTTAATACCCTGTAGCGGCTCAAGCTCTGTGAAGATAAAGCTCAGACCAGCTGATGGATAGAAGAAGGAGTTGTTATCTTTTGGCAACGTAGAGCTCCAGTCATTACGGCCAGTAAGGCTCAGGTAGAGCATACCGTTATAACCAATGTTCAAGCTACTGAATGCACCTACCAGGCGTCTCTGAGTTAATCTGTTTCTACCTCTGTTTGTAGTAGGGTCTGTGTTCTCAATTGAGTAAAGACCCGGAGCCAGGAATTTAGTACCCTGTACAGACTGCACATAGTTGTTCTGATCGTTTATCGCACTACCTACTTTAAAGTCGGTAGTCAGTTTATCGTTCAGGAATGAGTGCGTTAACTGTGCATAATACTGGATGTTAATGTTTCTGTCATTATCCAAGCTCTGGTCGAAGATACCGCCAGTAGAGCCAGACAATCTTGACTCCGGATGACGAACCTGGGTAATTTTGTTGGTATAGTAATCGTAACCAACGTTACCTACAAATCTGAACCAACTTGTAGGCTCAACCATAACCTTTGCATTCGTAATGTAGCGGTCGTTAGCTGAGTTAATCGAGTTCATGTTCACGTTAAAGAACGGGTTCTCCAGCTCGGTTGTAGACGTAGAAAAGCGTCTTCTGCTGCCATTGTCATCTAAGTATGCGCTTGCATCATCATTTGCAGGCCATGCCAGTAAACCCAGCATCGGGCCGCCGCTAATGTTAAATACAGATTGCACATCTGATTTCGCATATGCCACAGAAATATCTGTAGAGATGTATTTGTTAAGCTTAGCAGTCAGGGCAGTAGTCAGGTTAAATTTCTGCTGACCTGCATTCGGGATAAAGGAACCAGCATCAGTATAAGAAGCTGCGATACGGTAAGTAGAGTTGTCGTTACCACCAGAAACTGCCAGGTTATGCTTCTGGCTGTTGCTTGTCTGGAAGAAGTTTTTCACGTTATCGTAAAGAACATCTTCAGAAGTATAAGGCTCTCCAAAGTAAGTAGTGATGGCATTGCCTTCGTCAGACACACCTTCCACGCCTCTGCCATAAATGCGCTGCACAACCGGATATTTCACAATACGGTCAGTTCTAAAGCTGTTGCTGTAGTTTATTTGCATTTGGCCGGCCTTACCTCTTTTAGTAGTGATAACGATAGCACCAGAGGCTGCATCGATACCATAAAGCGCAGAAGCCTCAGGACCTTTCAGTACAGTAATTGTCTCGATGTCTTCCGGGTTGATGTCGGCACCACGGTTTCCGTAGTCAACACCACGGTTATCCAATGCATTACCACCAGCAAAATTTCCTGTGTTAAATGTATTGTTGCTTATCGGCAAACCATCAATAACGTATAATGGCTGGTTACTACCGCTAAGTGAGCTTACGCCCCTGATCATTACAGAAACAGAAGAACCTGGCAAGCCAGAAGAAGAAGACACCTCAACACCGGCAACACGACCTGCAAGAGCATTAGCAAAGTTCTCACGCTGGGTTTCAGCAACAGAAGCACCTTTGATCTCAGTTACTGCATAACCTAAAGTTTTCTTCTCTTCTTTAATACCTAAAGCTGTAACAACAACTTCGCTCAGCGCCTGCGTATTTGCTTGCATAGCGACGTTGATAGTAGTAGCCTCTCCAACTTTGCGCTCTGCCGTCTTCATCCCTATAAAGCTAAACACCAACACATCTGTAGGCGCTGCAGAGATAGAGTAGTTACCAGTGGCATCTGTTGTAGTACCACGTGCCTGCCCTTTTACTGCAATGGAAACACCCGGAAGCTTGAAATTGTCTTCAGCAGATGTTACCGTACCAGTTATTGTTTTGCTCTGGGCAAAACTCTGGTAGTGAAACAGGAGAAAGAAAATCCCCCATAAAAGACATCGTACACTTTTCTTCATAAGAACTTAGCTAATGGTTTAATATTACAGAGTTAATTCATATACACAGATTGAAGGCAGCAAACCCATAATCTGCTAATCAGGAGTAAAGTTTCTATTTCAATTGCATCTCCAACAAAAAGTACAAACAATCTTCAGTATACATTTTTATGGAGGTATTACTATTATGTTATTTCCTGTGTAACTACATCTATTCTAAAAACTTGCAGATCCTAAACATTGTAGGCCTGCTTTATTTAAGTATTTATCTATAGCTTTTGGAATATGTACTAAAACTAAACAATTTTATCATAACTACAATCAGGTTATTGCCATTATTTTTACCAAATAAGACTAAACCCGCAATAGCATCTGCAAACCCGGCAAAGTAGTACCTGAGACAACAATATATACTTTCACCTGATAAAGACACCTGAAAACGCTTTACAAGACAAATATTGACCGAATCATAGTTTATGATTTCACATCAATTCCTCAACTTCAAGTTAATTTTCTTTAGAACGTTTGCCGTATTTATGCAGCTTTTTACCTTTCTTTTCTAGTTTAAAGAATGAGCTTGCTCCCCCTTACCTGCTATCAAACCACTGTTTATATATGTTTACATGAAGTAATTTACCTGACAGAACAACGGTTTATATCTACAGTAATGCACAGTTAATAATTATCGTCCACACCTTCAACTACCAACCTAAACAGACTAGGTTTTATACAAAATCAATAAACTACAACTTATACTTAAATCTTAGATTAATGTAATAACTTTGATTTTTAGAGGAAGTGGTTTTAGTATAGTTATTTTTTGTGTGGGCTATGTGCTTGTTATTTAATTACTGGCTTACAAGCGGTGCTAAATCTGCAATATCTGATATAGTTTGTTTACATCATCATAAATTAAGGTTGCATTCAGGGGCACTGTTTAACAATCCTTCAATAATCGTCAATTATTTAGTTCGACTGATCATTATTAAATGTCTGCTTTATACTACAGATAATGGCAAAGAAAAAGACGCTCAGGACTCGAACACCTTTGGTGAGTTACGCTAACACAAGTTAAACTAACTTGAACAGTAAAAAGCCACAACAATACTAAAGTACAAATAGCTACTTCGGGTCTATGCTGATCCATAGTACGATTCAGGAGTAAAGGCCATCAGTAGCATTTACTTTCTTTTGAACAGTACACAGGTTAACTTACTTCAGTCTATCAATACAGCCTTCCATGTCTATTCCACTGCCTAGCACCCCTTCGAAAAGGTCTCCTTTTTTCTTGATGCGACCAGGAACAGATTTGAGAGTAAACGCTTCCGGCGACAGGCCAGGCTTTACTTCATTCCAGGCTAAGGGCGTAGATACAGTGGCGCCAGGACGTGGGCGAGCAGAGTAGGCTGCGGCAATGGTTTGCCCGATGGAATTTTGAAGGTAGTCTAAGTATACTTGCTTGCGGCGTTCTTTTGGTTTGCGTTCTAGGCTAGTGAGGTTCGGTAGCTTCTTATGTACCAGTTGTGCTACGATATGGGAAAAGTTGCGGGCCTGCTCAAAAGTATACTTAGCGCCAAGCGGTACAAAAATATGCATGCCCGTGGCCCCAGATGTTTTACAGTATGCAGCCGCACCTGCTCTATCCAGCACCTCTTTTGTAGCCAGGGCTACTTCTACTACATCATTGTATGAGTTCTCTCCCGGGTCTAAGTCGATTACCATGTAGTCGGGTTGCTGCAGGTTGGCAATGCGGGAGTTCCAGGGGTTTAATTGTATACAGCCCAGGTTGTTCATGTAGGCCAATGTAGCTTTATCATCACATACCAGGTACTCCACCATTTCACCAGTAGATTCGGCTTTTAGCTTAATTGTTCTCACCCAATCAGGGGCATGAGTAATGTCTTTCTGGAAGAAGCCTGCTTTAGTTATGCCCTCTGGATTTCGGAAAAGTGACTGTGGCCTGTCCTGCAGGTAAGGCACAATGACATCGCCTATACTTTGGTAATAGTCAATCAGATCTCCTTTGGTAATATGCGCTGCAGGCCAGTAGAGTTTATCCAGGCTGCTTAAGGGCACCTCCTGCCCCTCAATAGTCCGGCTTGTTTTATGTTTATCTTTTTTATCTGTAGATGATGCCTCTTGTTTTGACTTTGACGCTTTTCCAGCATCCTTTACTGCTTCGGAAGTATGCATGGCTGATTCGCGCACTACATCGCTGGCATCTTTATCCTCGCGCAGGCCCTCGTAAATGGCTTGCCGCATAATACCGTCAGATGTCCACTCGGCAAAGGTAATCTCAGCAACCAGTTTCGGTTTAACCCAGGTGGCAGGCGCGTTGGGCTTTACTTTATCCGAAAAAGGCGATTCTTTCTGCTTTAAGGGATCCAGTTTAGCTTTGAGTGCCTCCAAGGATTTACTGTTAAAGCCACTGCCACTCTGCCCTACATAGGTAAACTCACCGTTCTCATACACACCAAGCAGCAATGCCCCAATGTGCTTGCGCTTTCCTTTGGGTTCGGTAAAGCCGCCTATCACTGCCTCCTGCCGCAGGTGTGTTTTTATTTTGAGCCATTCGCTGCTGCGCTTGCCGTCGCGGTAAGGGCTGTCAGCTTTTTTGGCCATAATGCCTTCTATCTGCTTGCGCTGCGCCTCTTTAAAAAAATCCTTACCACGGCCTATTACATGATCTGAGTACCTTACGGCCGGCAATTCCTCTTTCAGCAATGTTTCCAGCTTTTGCTTGCGTTCCAGCAATGGCAGATCGCGCAGGTCCTGGCCGTTTAGGTAAAGCAAATCAAACACGTAAAAGTATAAATGCTCTGAAGGCGTGTTCTGGTAATTCTGCAGCTGCTGAAATGTAGCATAGCCTTCATCATTCAGCACTACAATCTCGCCATCCAACACGGCATTCTGGCTCAGCTGCTGCAGGCTGTCAAGTATAGGTTTATACTTGTCTCCGAATGATTTGCCGTTGCGGGAGTAAAGCTCTACCTCCCCGCTTTTTACCTCAGCTATTGCCCTGTACCCATCCCACTTAATTTCAAAAATCCAGTCTTCGCTGTCAAAGGGGGCATCTGTCAGTTTGGCCATCATGGGCACAATAGCATAGGGCATGTCAGCAGTTTTAGCAGTTGCTTTTGTTTTAGACTTTTTTGCTGCAGCTTTTTTAGGTTTGCCAGATGCGGGTTTCTTTGCTTTACCATCCAGGTAGTCTTCGCTGTTGTAGCCTTCAGAAACGGCGGCTTCATCGTCTTTTTTGATCAGGAGCCAGGCTCCTTTCTGGCGGCCTTTCATCTTGACTAGTGAAAAAGCTCCCTGTAGTTTCTCTCCTTCCAGCACAAAACCTATACTTCCATTTTTAAGCCCCTGCAGCAATAGCGCCTCACTTTCCCGCGGGTCTTCGGTTTCGGAGGCATGGTAGGTGCCTTCATCCCAGATGTCTACATGCCCTGCCCCATAGTTGCCTTCCGGTATGTCGCCTTCAAATGTGCGGTAAGAATACGGGTGGTCTTCCACCTCCATAGCCAGGCGTTTATCTGCCGGATTCAGGGATGGCCCCTTGGGTACAGCCCAGCTCTTCAGAACACCTTCCATTTCGAGCCTGAAGTCATAATGCAAAGTAGAAGCCTGGTGGCGTTGCACCACAAAACGCAATCGCCCTTTATGCTTTTGCTCTTTACCAGCCGGCTCTGGTGTAGCACTGAAGTTGCGCTTCTTGTTATACTTATCTAAACCCATAGTTTTTGATTGATCCGTGATCATTACTCGTTATTCGGTTTAGCTTTTATAGGCAAATATTGATCTGATTTGTATGTCATCTGTGGTTTATACTTTAACCTAGAAATGAGCATACATTACCACACTTATGATGCTCTCATTTTTGGTTGGCTCGAACTTAAGCTGGCTTTGAGCTGCGCCATCAGGTCTTTTGTTTTGGTAGGTACAGCCTCTGTTTTCTTCGCCGCAGCTTTCTTCTTTTTACCTTTTGCCTTCGACTCAATCGTCTTCATCAGCTTTTCGGTATAAGTGTCTTTGTAGTCGCGGATATCGAATTCTGATGTAAACTGATTTATCAGCTCCACGGCCATATCCAGCTGTTGTCCGCCAATATCTACTTTGTGTGGCAGGTCGAGTTCGTCGGTAGCCTTTACCTCTTCCCCGAACCGCAGTTTTTGAAGCACCAGAGCATCTCCCATTGGCCGGATAACGGCAAGATCTTCCTTACCGCGCATAACCACCGTTGCAATGCCAACTTTGCCTGTGCGGCGCATGGCATCACGAAGCAGACCATATCCGGTTTTGTTTCCTTTCTCGGGAGCCAGGTAGTAGGGCTTTTTAAAATAGATTTCATCAATCTCGTCCTCCTCCACAAAAGAATTGAGCTGTATCTGCTGGCTCTTCTCCTCCTCTGCCCTCTCCAGGTCCTCCTCGGTCAGCTCTACATACTTGCCGTTATACTTGTAGGCTTTTACGATTTCTTTATAGGGTACTTCCTCACCGGTTTTCTCGTTTACGCGCTTGTTGCGCACACGGGCATGGTTACGTTTGTCCAGTAAATCGAAGTCGAGACGGCGCTGTGTAGTAGCACTGTACATTTTGATGGGAATATTTACAAGCCCGAAACCAAGCGAGCCTTTCCAAATCGTTTTCATAGTTGTAGGTTTTTATTTGGGCGCTTACAGCATAAAACGGATATAACAGTTTTTCGGTTTATGCTGTTACTACCTGGCAAGTGAACTTAAGCTTAAACGTGTACTTCTGAGCGGCTAAAATTTACAGCTATGGCAGTTACAATCCACACCTGTAAATGCTGTACCTTGCACCTTAAGATTAGGTGATTGGCAACGTAAACTTTGCAGCAAAAGCTAGTTCAACTACTTTTGCCCAGTGCTTCAAACATAATTAACTAACTGCCCCTGCATGAACTCTGTCAGTAATTTTCTGCGATTAGTATGGTCTGCCGTTAAAGGCAAGGAGCAGGATTACACGACGCTAGGTATCAAGCAGAGCATTGTTCTGCTGGCCATCCCCATGATCCTGGAGATGGTGATGGAGTCGTTGTTTGCGGTGGTGGATATCTTCTTTGTAGGGCGTTTAGGTTCTGATGCACTGGCCACTGTTGGGCTAACAGAATCTGTGCTGATGATCGTGTATGCTATTGGCATGGGTGTAAGTATAGCCGCAACCGCCATGGTGTCGCGAAGAGTGGGTGAGAAGAACTACAGCAAGGCCGGAAGTATAACATTTCAGCTGATCGTGACAGGTAGTGTGCTTGCCATTTTATTAGGTGGCATAGCTACTGTTTTTGCAGCCGAGATACTTGGCCTGATGGGAGCAGAAGCCGATGTGATAAGCACAGGACTGAACTACGCCAGAGTGATCTTTGCCGGAAACCTGGCCATTATTCTGCTGTTCCTGATAAACGGTGCCTTCAGAGGGGCCGGGCAACCCCACCTGGCCATGCGTGCACTCTGGATAGCAAACGGCGCAAATATTATCCTGGACCCGCTGCTTATTTTCGGAGTCGGCACGTTTAGCGGTTTTGGACTGGAGGGTGCGGCCTGGGCCACAACAATAGGCCGAAGTTTGGGAGTAGTATACCAACTTTACCACCTGCTAAATGGCAAGCATCTGCTCAAAATAGCCTCCGAAAATCTTATTATTAGCTTCAAAGTAATTTCCAGCATTTTAAGAGTATCCTCCGGCGGTATGGTGCAGTACCTGATCGATTCTGCCAGCTGGATTTTCCTGACTAGGTTGATGGCTGAGTTTGGAAGCAGCGCCCTTGCCGGTTATACAATTGCCTTCCGCGTCATTATTTTCACGTTACTGCCTGCCTGGGGGCTATCGTCGGCGGCTGCCACACTGGTGGGCCAGAACCTGGGTGCGAACAAGGCAAAGCGCGCGGAGCTGGCAGTGTGGTTAACAGCAAAGTATAACGTTATTTTTATGGCGGCCATCACGCTCATTTTTATACTTTTCGGCGAGCACCTCTCCTCCTTTTTCTCGAAGGATGCAGAAGTGATACGTATTGCTTCGGAAGCTTTAAAGATCATCACTTTAGGCTATGTTTTCTTCGGATTGGGCATGGTAATGATACAGGCTTTTAACGGCGCCGGCGACACCAAAACACCTTCTATCATCAACATTGTCGTGCTCTGGCTTATCGAGATTCCGCTTTCTTATGCGCTGGCCATCTACATTGGATTAGAGGCGACAGGTGTGTTTGCTGCTATTGCTTTCTGCCATTCGTTGCATGCTCTTGTAAGCTGGCGGCTCTTCCGGCAGGGCAGCTGGAAAAAAGTAAAAGTATAAGCAACAGTCCTCACGAAAGTATAAATGGGAATCCTGAGTTGTATCCTGTACTTTTGCCTGTACACGCAATCAAAATCAAGTAGCGCATGAAAGGGTAATACCCAGTATGTGCTTCACCTATCGTAAAGTATGACTTTTTTAGATGTATCCGGCATAAGTGTTGAAGAAGAGGGAAATACCGTTCTGAAAAACATCAGCTTTACTCAAAATGAATTTCAGCATATTGCGATAGCCGGAGAAACCGGATCGGGCAAGAGCACCTTGCTGCAAACCATAGCCGGCCTGGTGCAGCCTGCAAAAGGCAACGTGCTGTTTGACGGTGAAAGAGTAGTGGGCCCACAGGAGGTACTGGTACCGGGCCACCCGGACATTGCCTACTTGTCGCAGCAGTACGAGCTGCCCCAGTTCCTAAGAGTAGAGCAGGTACTAAAGTATGCGAATATTCTGCCTGCCAGCGAAGCCGAAAAGCTATACGACATCTGCCAAATAAAGCACCTGCTTACCCGCAAAACCAACCAACTATCAGGCGGTGAGAAACAGCGCATTGCATTGGCCAGGCTGCTCACGTCCTCTCCCCGGCTCCTGCTCCTCGATGAGCCCTTCTCTAACCTGGACATGGTGCACAAAAACACCCTGAAAGAAGTGATTGAGGACATAAGCGAGCACCTGGAAATTACCTGCATCCTCATCTCCCACGATCCGGCAGACACTTTATCATGGGCAGAGGAAATTCTGGTGATGAGGAACGGACAGCTTGTACAAAAAGGTACTCCGGCTCAGGTATACTATCAACCAGTGAATACGTACGTAGCCGGCCTCTTCGGGAAGTATAACCTGCTTACTGCTACACAGGCCAAAGCGTTCAGTAGCCTAAAAGGTGCAAACGCAGCAGGTAAACGTATACTTGTAAGGCCTGAGTTTTTAAGGTTGTCAGCTAACAAAGACGAAGACGTTGCCGGCAAGGTAAAGAAGGTGCATTTCTTTGGCAGCCACTACGAACTCGAGGTTATACTTGGCAAAGCTACATTAACGCTAAAAACCATGGATAACAGCGTTCAGGCAGGTGATAAAGTATACGTTACTGTATTACCTGAAGGAATTTGGGCTGTCTAGTCCGAATACACTTTTACCAAATCATCACACATAGAAAAGGCCACCTGACTAATTCAGGTGGCCTTTTACATTACCAATTCTATACTTTATATAGCCGGATCTTCAGGCGTGTTCGGGTTTGTAAGGCGTTCTTGGTCCGGGTAAGGATAGAAATTCCTGTTACGCTCCACAAAACTGCCCGGAGGGCCAGGCCTTCCGAAACGGCGGCTGTCCTCTAATCGCATCCCAGTTAGGTATAGCTCTGCAGAACGCTGCCTGTATACTTCCAACAACAGGGCATCCCTGGTTATCGGGCCGGTATAAGGTGGCAGACCTGCATTAACACCAAAAGGGTCACCGGAGGTCTGTGTTCTTACCTCATTAATCAGCGCAAGCGCCTCCACCAGCGAACCGTTACTGCGAAGTATAGCCTCTGCCTTTATCAGTTTCATTTCGTCTGTTAAGTATACCGGTATTCGTTCTGTCTGATTGTCGAAAAAGCCAGCCAGGTTTCTTACCGGGTCACCGTCAACAAGTACGATAGGCCCGGACAGGTAAAAGTCTTCCCGATTATCGCCTTCATAAAACAGCGAAGCCGGCAAACCAAAGTTATCGCGTGGCCTGTAGTACTTCAGGTTAAAGATCGTGTTAAAGATCGGGTTTATACTCAGGTCGCTGTAATCGTACTCTGACTTAACCGAAAGGTCTACTTTATTTGCATTACTTATGGCTGCCTGGTAGTTGCCTGCAAAGAGGTTAAACCTTGCGTTCATGGCATATAGTGTGTTCTTTACATCAAAGAACTGGCCAGTAACCTGGTTTTTAAACTCCGCCGAAACTGGCGTAGCCTCGATAAGAGTAATGCCCTGGTTCAGGTGTGAAATAGCCTCTGCAAATACATCCTGCCTTGGTCTGAAAACAACATCTTCAGTTACACTTGTCTCGGTGTTGGCCTGCTCAAAAGCCATTGCCAATGTGCCCAGCGCCATGGCTTTAAACAAGTGGGCCTGCGCCAGAATACCGCTACGCATACCGCCTGTTAACGAAGCCACATTCGGTGCATTTTCAAGTATCTGCTCACTTATGTTCATGGTGCGCTGCATCCTTGACCACAGCCCTAAAATGTTACCGTTAAACGTTGGTAGCGCTGTACCTCCGGCCTCCAGCTCCAGTACGTTCGTAAAAGTTGCCACGCCTTTCAGTTCACGGCTTGTAACGCCAGGATACAAGTATGCGGCCTCTATGCCCGACGTTGAATAGTACTGCCTTAAACCCACACTCAAGCCTATTAATCCTTCGCGGGAGTTAAGCACTTCTATATCACTTGCAGCATTGGGGTTGGGTATATCCAGTTCACAACTGCTCGTGAGCAGCAGGAAACCTGAAAGTACGCCTATCTTTATATATGAGGTTATATTTTTCATGATGTTATCGATTTGGGTAAAGAAGTTTAGAAAGATACCTGAACACCTAAAGCGTAGGTTCTTGGTATCGGAACCTCCACAAAATCAAAGCCGCGCACAGCTGTGGACTGTCCTGCAGCGTTCACTTCAGGATCGTAGCCGCTGTAGTCATCAATAGAGAACAGGTTACGGCCTGCCAGTGATAGTCTCAAGCTGTTGCCTTTCAAAAAATCAGGTCTGAAATCGTAAGACAATGAAATTTCTCTCAGCTTGATATAAGATCCGTCTTCGATGTAGTTCTCAAAGATGCCAAACAACGCAGCGGATGTTCCTTTCGGCACTTCGCCTCTTAGCTCTGGCTCGTAGCCAGCCAATCCGCCATAAAGGTCACGCTCACCCACACGACGGGTAAAGTTGAACACCTCAAAACCATAGGCTGCATCAAACTGCGTTTTAAAGGTAAGGTTCTTACCAATAAGCACTTCGTTGATCAGTGAGCCAGTCCAGTCAGGGTTCGGATCGCCGATCACTTTCCTGGCAGTTGCTCCGGTAGGTTGCCCTGTTGTCGGGTTACGTCCAATACGCTCAGGCTGCGGAAGCCCGAATTCGTTTAACAGCAGCGAACCATCAGCGTTGCGCGCAAAATAGGTAGCATAATAAGCTCCTAGTGGAAATCCGTTAACGGCTGCCACCTGCCCAAAGCCACCCGGAAAAGCTAAAATACCACCAGGTACATTGTTTACTTCATTTTCAATGCGGGAGTAAGTAATAGTCGTTTTCCAGTTTATATTCTCACTCTGGATCGGAGCGCCTGTTAACAAGAACTCAAAGCCCTTGTTAGTCATGGTGCCCACGTTCGCATACTGGTTTAGGTAGCCTGATGACGGCGTTAGCGTAATAAACAGCAGCAGGTCTTCTACATCCTTGTAAAAGTATGAGAACTCAAGCCCAATCCTGCCATCCAAAAAACTCATATCAGCACCTACTTCTGTCTCTTTTTGTCTCTCCGGTACAATGCCAGGATTACCTAACAGCGACGATGGCACGAAGCCAGGCAAACCAGGAGCAGCAACCGGGTTAAAGTTAGTGTAGCGGTCATAGGCACCAATGGCTGTCAGGTTACCTGCCTCACCATAAGATGCTCTTAATTTAAGTATGGGTATGATATTGCTGATTCCCTGCCAGAATTCCTCGTTTGAAATAAGGTAGCTGGCGCTTACTTTAGGATAGAACTGCCATCTGTCTTCCTCACCAAACACAGAAGAAACGTCGTAGCGGCCAGCCGCAGTTAGGAAAAGTCGTTCGCCGAGGCCAAATGTCTGCTGTGCAAAGAAGCCAAGTATGTTAATGTCACTTCTGGTTTCACTCGTTACAATGGTAGCGCCTGCATCAATTGTTCTTACCAGTGGCACAAGCTGTATAGCGGTAGTACCTGTCCGGAATACCTTCTCTACCTGTGCCGTAGCACCAACTCCTGTGGTAGATTCCAGCCAGTCAGCTAGGTTTGTTCTGTAGGAGACGTTCAGGTCGTTGTTAAGCTGAAACGATGTTCTGTCGGCACGTCGGGAATAACCTCTATCATAAGATGGAGTTGTGTTACCAACCGGAATCAAACCTGTAGCGATTTGGGTAGAATTGTCGTAGCCAAGCACGTAGTTGATGTTGAGGCCATTTATTGGTGTAAGATTTACCTGAAAATCGCCGATAAAGCGGCTGGTGCGCTGCTGAAAATCAAACCTTGCAATTGCCTCTAGCGGGTTGGTTCTTCTAAGTATGGCTGTAGGCGCTGTAGAAGGATAAACACCGTTTACAGGCTGCGGATTGATGAAGTTATTACTGAAGATAAAACCTGTTAAGGCACCATAAGCTTCACTTAAACCACCGTTCGGAATCTCCTCGCTGGTGCTGATGACATAGTTGGCGCCAATGGATATATTAAGCCAGTCTTTTATGGTTTGGTCCAAGCGCACACGGCCACCTCCACGGGTAAACTGTGTCTCATCAATAATACCCTGGTTTCTGAGGAAGTTAGCACTTACAAAGTACTGTGTTTTATCGCTGCCACCCGAAACCGACAAGTTGTTCTCAGTACCGAATGCTGTACGGAATATTTCATCCTGGTAATCAAAACGCTCCACTGGCTCTTGTGTCAGGTCGGTGCGTGTGGTGTTTACAAATCTGAAAGGGTAATCGTTATACTCCAACGTTTTACGCACCTCACTTACCCGGAACTGTGTGGAAGCAACCACTTTAGGCGCTCCGGACATACCTCGTTTCGTAAAGATCTGCACCACCCCGTTACTTGCCCTGGATCCATAAATAGCTGCTGCAGCGGCTCCTTTTATGATCTCGATTCGCTCAATATCATTTGGGTTGATATCCACTAGTCGGTTTTGCGCATAGCCTCCCAGGTCCAGAAGTTCAGGTGAACTGTTGTTAACAATTACGCCGTCTACAATGTACAGCGGATCTCCTGAGCCCACAATCGTACTTGGGCCTCTCAGGCGCACACTGATACCACCTGCCGGGTTACCGGAGTTCTGGGTTATCTGGGCACCTGCCACTTTACCCGCCAGCGCCTGGTCTACAGAGGTGGCCACCGTGTTATCAAGGGCATCTGCTGATACCGTAGAAATGGCATTACCCAGCTGCTTTTTTGAAGTAGCTACGGATGTGCCTGTTACAACCACTTCTTCCAGGCCAACAACATCTTCGGCAAGCTGTACATCTACAGTTACATTTTCAGATGTCGCCAACTCAACAGACCTGGTTTCCGGTTTAAAACCAATTAGCGAAAACACAAGCGGATAGGTACCGGGCTGTAAATTAGCTACCAGGCTATACTTGCCATAGGCATCGGTTGCAGTAGCTGTGTTGGTGTTCCTGATCCTGACCACCACGCCTGGCAGCGGACTTTTGCTACGGGCATCGAGCACCGTACCCGTAATAGTGTAGCGAGTCTGTGCAAATGCTTCCTGGTTTACCAGGCTTAGCAGCAGGAAGCACAGCAAGGTGGCCTTGAAACAAGCCCACCCCCTTAAGTAAATTTTTCTCATAGTAACTTATTTTGTACGGTTGATAAAAGTTAAAAACGCTCTTAAGTCATCACTCGGGCAAACTTATCTTACCCATATGTACTGACGGGACTCTTGTCTGCCCCGGACCAAAATCAATCCTTTTGCCAACCAGGCATTCGTTAGCCAACGTGGCAAAAAGCACCGCCTCCTTAGCATCCGGCGAAACACCTAGTTCCGCGGTGTCTCTCACACTTAAGCCTGGTATTAGCTCCTGTAGGTTTTGGATCAGCAACGGGTTATGCATTCCTCCCCCGCTCATAAAGACTTCAAACTTCTCCCCTTTTAAAGTTCTTGACAACGCATCACTGATTCCAGCTGCAGAAAAACGGTTAAGGGTAGCCATTACATCCTCCGGAGAAAGCTGTGTTGCTTCGGCTTTATGTTGCGCCTGCTCCAGGTATGCCAGGTTAAATAATTCGGGTCCAGTTGTTTTCGGAAAGCCTTGCTCAAAGAAAGGGTGATCTAGCAGGGCATTCAACAATTTATGATTATACGTGCCTTTTTTTGCAATCTCCGAATCTGCATCAAAAAATTTACTCGGAAACCTGCTTTGTACATATGCATCCATCAATGTATTACCTGGCCCAACATCGGTAGAGAAGATTCTGGTTGTGTCCAGGTCGCCGGGTAGGAACGTAAAGTTGGCGATGCCGCCTATGTTAAGCATAATGCGGTTCTGCCCTTTTTCTGAGAATAGCAGGTAGTCACCGTACACTGCCAACGGGGCTCCCTCGCCACCAGCAGCTATGTGTTTTTGCCTGAAATCGCTGAGGGTTATAATACCTGTCTTAACGGCAATGTGGTCTCCGTCGCCTATCTGCAGTGTGGCATTTGGCATGCCTTCTATGCCATGAAGTGAGGCTGGCGCATGATAAATGGTTTGCCCGTGACTGGCGATAATGTCTACGTCTACAGCGTTAACGCCCCACTGTTGCAGGCACTGGTTTATAAGCTCCGCATGGAAACTACCGATATAGGCATTCATCAAGCATACCTTTTCGAGGTCTACCTGGCGCTTCGAAAAAATTGCTTTTACCTCTTGTTTAAAGGTAGTGTCGTAAGGCATGGTGGTAAACTCGCGTAGTGTCAGTTGGGTTTGGGTACCGTGGCCGGTAAACTCACACAGCGCAATATCAAGGCCATCCAGCGAGGTACCGGACATAAGGCCTATGATGGTTCTTTTTTCTTTGTTAGCTATACTGAACAGGTGCTTCAGGCTATCGTTCATAGTTCTGTTTATAGGTTTATACTTTGCCAAAAGTATAAACAAGCGGGCACATAAATTCCAGACTATTTAGAACTAAACGTAGCAACTCAGAAATGGTCGTGATTGTTTGCAGGAATTTATACTTCGCACTGCTGCTGAGAATAAAAATTTAAACCTTAAAGACCAGCTACTTAGCTATACTTTCAGTGGTGCAAAGTAAAATTTGTAAGCTGCTTTTGGTTTTGTAGCAGTTATAGAGAAGTATAAACTGATGTATAATGAAAAGTCGTTATTTGTAATTATAAGGCAGATGTTTTACCCGCTACTGTGAACTTGGTCTTTAACCGCGAGACTACTTACTTAAAGAATTTGTCATCTTGAACAGCGTGAGAGATCTTTTTAGAATTAGTAAAATTGAATTTAGAAGAGATCTCTCCTATCGTCGAGATGACAGAAAAGGTGAAGTCTAAAAGTATAAATGCAGGCTGTTAAATTTACAATGCATCAAGAATCAAGACAGCTTTACTTTACTCACCTATACTTAATGCCTGATGATTTTGCCGTCTTCCATTTCGATGATGCGGCCGCTGCTTTCGGCAAAGCTCTGGTCGTGGGTAACAATGAGCAGGGTCTGGTTGTGGACTTCGGCGAGTTCTTTAAAGATATCGAACACCATATCGCTGTTTTTCATGTCGAGGTTGCCCGTGGGTTCGTCTCCCATAATGATGTGCGGGTCGTTTATCAGGGCACGGGCAATGGCCACGCGCTGCTTTTCGCCGCCTGATATTTTGAAAGCCATCTTTTTGGCAAGGTGGTCAATGCCTAGCATCTTTAGCCGCTCCATGCCCCGGTGCTCGATTTCTTCCTGGCTATACTTCCCCAGTTTCATGCCCGGCAGCATCACGTTTTGCAGCACCGTAAACTCATTTAGCAGGTAATGAAACTGGAATACAAAACCTATCTTCTCGTTGCGGATACGTGCCAGCTCCACATCACTCCTGCCTGACATCAGCTCCCTATCGATCAGCAACTCGCCCTCATAGTCGGTATCCATGGTAGAGAGGATGTAGAGCAGGGTGGATTTTCCGCAACCGGATTTGCCTATTACTGACACAAACTCTCCTTTGTTTATGGTAAAGGTGATATCATGCAGCACCTGCACCGTTACCGGATCGTGGAAACACTTGTTTATATGTCTTGCCTCAAGTATAACTTCCTGCATTTTTGTGCTCATTTTATGGTATAACCTACTTATCTTCCAATGCTATCAACTTGAGCTTTTTGTCATCTCGACGATAGCAGAGATTTTTTTAGAAGTCCTTCTTTATTAATTCTAGATAGGTTTCTCACATGTGTTCGAAATGACAAACTGCTACTACACTTGCTTAAGCCAATTTACCCAACCCCTCCGAGGACGGGAGTTACGCAGGTGTACCCCTAAGCCCCCTTCAAAGGGGGACGTTACGCCATTGCTTTAGTAGAGGTAAAAGTTTCATAGCTTCTGCCGTTCCCCGGACAGGTCTCGACCTGTCCCTACAAGTATAAATCTCTATCCCACAAACACCAGAATAAATCCTACCCCTTTATTTAACCTCCTTAATCACCGGTCTTTACTTACCCCTGATAATCTCTACCGGATCCACTTTGCTTGCCTTTCTGGCCGGGAAGAATCCTGCAAAGTATGTGGTGATGAGAGAGAACGAACCAGCTATAAAGTAATATATTGGGCTGTAGTTAATGGGATAAGTTTTGATAGTAGGTAGGGCTGCCGTCACGAAGGGAATATTGTCGATGATAACAGAGAAAACGAAACCGATGACCAACCCGACGATGCCTCCGAAAAAACCGATACTCAGCGAGATGAGGAGGAAGATGCGGTTTACGTCTTTACCCGAGAATCCTGTAGCCTTGAGTATGGCAATGGAGTCCATCTTCTCATAGATCATCATGTTCAGGATGTTGAAAATACCGAAGCCTGCCACGATGAGCAGCACCACCCCAACAGAATATGAAATAAGCGAACGTATGTTGCTGCCTGTCTCAAACTGCGCGTTGGCTGTCTGTATGTCTTCGGCGTCGATGTTAAACAACTGGCTATACTCCTGTGCGACAGCTGGTGCCATTTCCAAGTTGTGCAGCTTTACCTGTATATCGGTGATGTAGTTGTTCGGCTTGCCCAGCAGCTTTTGCACGGTGCCAATAGAGGCATAGCTTTGTACTTTGTCAATCTCCTGTATCCCCGACTGAAAATACCCCACCACTTTTAAGGAAAACCGTTCGCCCTGCACCGTAGTTACCTGCACCACGTCTCCGATATCAGCCACCAGAATATCCGCTAAGCCTTTGCCAAGTATAATGCTGTTGGCAACGTTTTTCACATCAATGGCATTGCCTGCCGTTACGTAGTCCTCAAAGTTGAAAAGCCGCATCTCCTCCTCCACATCAACCCCGCTTATGGAGCCTGATATGTCGATGGTGCCTTCGTTGTAAAACACCTGCGTGTTCAGTTTCGGCGTAGCACCCAACACCCGTGAGTCGTCTTTAACAGCCTGCATAATAGGGCCGCTGTTGTAGATTTCCTGCCGCGTAATACCCGACTTTACAGAGCTTATGAAGTTGTAGGAGTCCTTAAACTCGGCGGAGGCATTAACAGGCTGGTTTTCGCTGGGCTTGATCTGGTTGTAAAGGCGCACATGCGGCGTGCGGTTCAGGATGAGGCTATCCAGCATGTCGTTCAGGCCGTTCATAAAGCTGAGCAGCGTGATGAACATGGCAATGCTAAAAGTTACGCCCACGGCCGCTACCAGCGTTTGGCGCCAGCGGGCCAACAGCAACGACTTTGCTATGCCAACTATCAGCTTGCTGTTCATCGGACCGGTTTCAGTAGCACGTCATTTTTCGAAATGCCATTCACAATTTCTACCTTCTGGTAGTCTTTTAGCCCTGTTTTTACAGGCACTTTTTCTTTACCTTCTGTCATCACATACGAGCCATCCAGCAGGTACTCGCGCGGTATAGTAAGGGCGTTTTTCTTTTCCTGTATGATGATGTTGGCTTCGGTGGTAAGGTTAGGGTAAAGAGCAGGTGGTGTGGTTACAAAACTGGCCTCTATGGTAAAGGAACGGGTACGCTCGTTCATGGCTGGGTTCACTTTGTATACTTTGCCTTCAAACACCTGACCTTTGTAGCTGTCCAGGTTCAGGAGCACCTGCTGCCCCGGCTTTACCCTCGCAATGTCATACTCATCTACCTGCAGCTCAAGTATAAACTCATCGGCGTCTCCCACTACTGCCACAGGAGTTTGAGGCGTTACCAGTTCCCCCTGCTCTTTCAGAACGCTGTATACTTTGCCGTTTGTCTCACTTTTCACGGTATAATCCTCCGACATCGTCTGGCTTATCTGCAGGTTCTTCTGCGATTGCTTTGCCGCAAAGTCGAGCTGTTTTCTGAGGTCGTTGTAGCGAAGTACCGCAGACTTGTATGCTGTTAAAGAGTTCTTGTAAGCCAGCTCCCGTTGCTCCAGTTCTACTTTAGTGCCTATCTGGTTGGCCCACAGGTTGCGCTGGCGTACCAGCAGCAGCGAATCGTTTTGCTTTTTGCTTCGAGCCAGGTTAATGGCCTCGCGCAGTTCATTAAGTTTTTCGGCGTTGGCGCTTACACGGGCATATTCTGCAGCAATACGGGCATTTTCGGTACTAAGGCGGGCAGCCTCGTTGTCTAGTTTTATCAGAGGTTCACCTCTTTTTACTACATCCCCCTCGGTCACAAATATTTGTTGTATCACGCCGCTTACCGTCGGAAAAACCTGGTACTGGTCGCGGCTCTTTACCACACCCGAGGCATACACCGATTCAGAGATATCTTCTACCGTAGGTTGGGTCTTTTCCTGCTCTCCTTTGCAGGCGACAAGTATAACCAGGATCAGGGCGAAGAGGAAATATGGCTTCATAGGTGCGATGTCTGTTTTAGCTTTAACCCTTTATTTCCGCAAGTTAGGACGAGCTGTACACTCAACTTATACTATAACTGCAACAATATTGATGATTATAATCATACTTTTCAAGTATAAAATTCTTTCTGTGTGGCCTTTCTCAAACCGTAAACTCAAGCACCTCTGGAAAATTATATCCGGTATCGATGTGCAGCAAGGGGCAGGTATCTTTAGCAGATAATTTATACCTTGCCTCAACAGTTTGTGCTGCTGCAAAGTATAAACAGACCATACTTAGGGCAGCACCCATATATACCTTACAACAAGTCCGCTATGCCGACAAACCACATCCCGACGTTACCATCCATACTTGACAACGACTTTTATAAATTTACCATGCAACACGCCGTGGTAAAGCTCTTCCCAAGAACAAAGGCACGCTACAAATTCATAAACAGGGGCAAACATCCATTCCCGGATGGTTTTGCAGATGCGTTGCGCAAGGCTGTGGATGCGATGGCAGACCTTCACTTAACAAAGGAGGAGAAAGAATACCTTGCTGCCACCTGCCCTTACCTCGACCCGACTTACCTCGATTTTCTACAGGGCTACTGCTACGACCCCTCGGAGGTAAGTATAAGTCAGGAAGGCAACCAGTTGCACCTTACCATTGAAGGCTACTGGTATCGCACTATACTTTGGGAGGTGCCGTTGATGGCGTTAATTTCGGAACTATACTATCCCTTAAGTCAACTGCAACGCGATACTGATGAAAGTGTGATTAGCGTGGGCCGGGAGAAGATCGAGAATTATAAGGAACTGGGTGTGGCGATTGCAGAGTTCGGCACCCGCCGCAGGCACTCCTACCATGTGCACCAACTAATAGTGGAGACGCTGAAAAAGTATGGCACCGGCAGTTTTGTAGGTACCAGCAATGTGCACCTGGCACGGTTAAACAATGTAAAGCCAATTGGCACGCACGCCCACGAGTGGTTTATGTTTCATGCGGCAAGGTATGGCTTTAAGATGGCCAACACGCTGGGGCTGCAGCACTGGGTGCAGGTATATCGCGGCGACCTGGGCATTGCCCTCTCCGATACCTATACAACTGATGTGTTCATGAGCCAGTTCGATAAGATGTTCAGCAAATTGTTCGACGGTGTAAGGCACGACAGCGGCGACCCGATTGAATTTGCCCAGAAGATCATCAGCCACTACGAACGTATGGGAATTGACGCGCGTGCTAAAACCATTGTTTTTTCTGATGCGCTGAACTATGAAAAAGTGGCCCGCATCGCGGAGTTCTGCAAAGGCAAGATTGGCATCTCGTTTGGTATTGGCACCAACTTTACCAACGATGTAGGACTTACGCCTATGAATATGGTAATCAAATTAACTGAAACCCAACCCGAAGATCTGGAGTGGATGCCGGTGGTAAAACTGTCTGATGAGCGTGGCAAGTATACGGGTAAGGAAGAGGTGATAAAGCTGGCGAAGACTATTTTGAATATTGAGTAGCCAACCTGGGTCACAACATACCAGGTTATTATATTACCATCTATCATAGAAACCCACCCCTGGCCCCTCCGAGGAGGGGAATTACATGCACGAGTAAAACTCCTTTCCTCGGAGAGGCCAGGGGTGGGTCAATCATTTTAACAGAAATTATACTTTATACAAACCTACCATGAAAGCACTATTGCTTATCGACATACAAAACGATTTCATTCCCGGTGGCGCACTGGCTGTCCCGGAAGGTGATCAGATTATACCTTTGGTAAACCAGCTGCAGCAGCAATTTGATCTTATAGTTGCCACACAGGACTGGCACCCTGCACACCACAAAAGCTTTGCCTCCAACCATGAGAACAAGCAGCCATTCGATGTTACAGAGCTGCATGGCATGGAGCAGGTTCTGTGGCCGGACCATTGCATCCAGGGCACAACCGGGGCAGCGTTTGCCCCGCAGCTTGACATGCACAAAGTAGAGGCTATCTTCCGGAAAGGCATGAACCCGGAAATTGACAGCTACAGTGGGTTTTATGACAATGGCCGCTTAAAATCAACCTCATTAACAGATTACCTGCGTGGCAAACAGGTTCAGGAAGTATATCTGGCTGGCCTGGCTGCAGACTACTGTGTATACTTTTCGGCAAAAGACGCCTTACACGAAGGTTTTAAAGTATGTTTTATCGAGGATGCCACACGTCCGATCAGTGCCGAAGGTTTTGAGCAGGCAAAGGCCGATATCCTGAGCAAAGGCGGAAGCATCATCCAAAGCAGCCTGCTGCTGTAAAGTATAACCGTTGCAACCGCTTGGCTTTCCAGGCAAAGTAAAAAGTATAGTTACCGGCTATACGCTTTAAAGTATAAATATTATCTTTAAGTATGACGAGACTCTATAGAACCGCAAATAAAGTAGCAGCTTTTGCATTACTGGCTACCGCTTTCTCCTCCTGCCTCAACTCCAAAAACCAGGAACAGGTACAGTATGATCTGCTGGTGGAAAAAGCTATGATTGTAGATGGTACTGGCGAGGCATCTTACACAGCTAACCTGCTTATCAGCGGAGACTCTATTGCAAAGATTGACAGAGATACAACCGCTAAGTATACTGCCACAAGAACCATTAATGCCCGCGGCCTGGTCCTTACCCCTGGCTTCATCGATCCGCATGCACACGGCAACCCGCTGCAGACGCCGGAGCTCCGCAATTTTCTGGCTATGGGTGTGACCACCATCTTTTTAGGGCAGGATGGGTTCAGCCCGGAGCAGGCCGACCTGAGCCTGTGGATGGATTCGGTAACGCAAAAGCGGCCTGCCGTGAACGTAGGCATGTTTGTAGGCCATAATACCTTGCGCATGCTCTCCGGCACCAAGTATGATTCTGTTCCGTCGGCAACAAACATGGCAGCTATGGAGAAACTATTGGCAGACGCTATGGAGTCAGGTAGCTTTGGCATGACAACAGGCCTGGAGTATAACCCCGGCTACTATGCCCGCCCCGCAGAGCTCAACAGTTTAGCTAAAGTTGTAGGCGCCAAAAACGGTATGATCATGAGCCACATGCGCAACGAGGACGACAAGTTTGTAGAGGCCTCTATCCGTGAGCTGCTGGAGCAGGGTAAATATTGCCCGGTACATGTGTCGCATATAAAAGTGGTATATGGCAAGGGCAAAGCGCGTGCTCAGGAAATACTGCAACTGCTGGATAGCGCCAGAACTAGCGGTACCAACGTAACGGCAGACTTTTACCCCTACACCGCCAGCTACACCACCATCGGCATACTTTTCCCGGATTGGGCCAAGCAGCCAAACGATTATAGCCAGGTTCTGAAAAGCAGAAGAAATGAACTGGCAACTTACCTCCGAAACAGGGTAAACCTGCGCAACGGCCCGGAGGCTACGCTTATCGGATCTGGCCCCTATAAAGGTAAAACGCTGGCGCAGCTATCTAAAGAAATGAACAAGCCATTTGAGGAAATTTTGCTGGATGATATCGGTCCTTACGGAGCAGACGGCGCCTACTTTATCATGAATGAGGCGTTGCAGGAGGAGTTTCTTAAGAACCCTTACGTGATGATCTGCACCGACGGCAGCCCAACAATGAGCCACCCCAGAAGCTACGGCGCCTTTGCCAAAATCATCGAAACGTACGTGGTACAAAAGCAGCTGCTAACGCTGCCTGAAGCTGTACGAAAAATGACCGGCCTTCCTGCCCTGACCATTGGTGTTTATAAACGTGGCCTTATAAAGCCAGGCTACAAAGCCGACATCCTGCTCTTCGACCCGGCCGCTGTTAAAGAGAATGCCACCTTCGATAAGCCTAACCAACTCGCCAGCGGCTTTCAGTTTATACTTGTAAATGGGCAGGTGGTAAAGGAGGGAGATAAGTTTAGTGAGGGTAGAATGGGTGTGGTGCTGAAGAAACAATAGGTGTTTGCGTTTTTAAAAACGTACTCCCGTTTTATGAATTACCTACTAGATTAAGCTACTGGGTCCAACCACCCCTGCCCCTCCTTATCCAAGGAGGGGAGTTTTTACTTCCTGCTTCATCTGCTATCACAATTATAAAAGCTATTTTGCTTTGTCATCCTATCAAGTATTTATTGGAAGGGGTGTTATACAATAGCTACAGAACAGCTATGTAAGCAAGCGTAAAAGCAGAACTCCCCTCCTTGGATAAGGAGGGGCAGGGGTGGTTGGACCAGATACTGCATGAAATCCTGTTAATCTTTTAATCCTGTAAATCCTGATTCAGATATCATCACCCCATCTCCTCCACATAAACCCGAAGCTCGCTGTATACTTTTGCCAGTTCTTTAGGCGGGAAATGTGCGTTTAAGCCGCTGGGGTTAGGCAGTACCCACAATTTTGTTTCTCCAATGGCATGGTCTTGCAAGCCAACAGCAGCAGAAGGCTTTCCAAAAGCCTCACGATAGGCTGAAATACCTAACAGCGCAAGCACTCGTGGCTGATACTCGATCACTTTTTCCACCAGGTTAATGCCACCCTCTATCAGTTCAGCTGCCGACAATTCTGCCGCATTGGCTGTTGCACGATCTACAATGTTCGTGATGCCGAAACCAAGCTCTAGCAACATACTATCCTCTTCCGGACTGTACTGCCGGGGCGTAAAACCAGCTGCATGCAGAGCCGGCCAAAAGCGGTTGCCTGGCCGGGCAAAATTATGTCCTGTAAAAGCGGTGTAAAGGCCGGGGTTAATGCCACAGAAAAGCACTTTCAGATCAGGGGCAATTATATCGGGCAAAGTTCTTCCCGATGCAGCTGCCAGTTCTTGTTTGGTTGGTTTCTTAAGCGTTTGCATAACTCTCTTTTACTGGCAGCAGCTATATTCGGTTCTGTTATTCACTTAGTAAATAAGAAGCCGCACCACCTTATCCAGAAGGCAGCACGGCTTGATGTTCAGAGTTTTACCTTGTACTTTATGTAAATTATTTACAGCTCCTTTGCCGTAAAACCGGCTTTTTCAACGGTGGCAATCACCTCGCTGGCAGTAAGAGAGTCTGTTTTAACTGTTAATACTTTATCGCGGTTTGTAGTATCCACGCTCCACTCGCACACCCCTTCAGCGGTATCCAGAGCCGGTGTAACTTTAGACACACAGCCTCCGCAGTTAATATTGGTCTTGAATTGTAATTCTTTCATGTTCTATTTCTTATTGGTTATACTTTATTGAACATGACAAAGGTAGCGTATGGGGTGGCCAGGTCTGTTACACAATTCTGTTTGAGTTTTGTATGATTTTCTGGATGTAAATGATGGCTACGTGAATAGTAGCCTCCCATAAATTATGGAATACAAAAGGAATAGCTATTCCGTTTATCTGCTATATTTGGTGTGAAGCAAGAGGAGGTATTCCTATAAAATATTAGTTGGGCAAACTTAAATGAACAAAATAATAACAACACTTTTATTATTTGTTGCGCTACACTCCTTCGGGCAAGGTGTACAGGTAGACACTTTAAAAGTATCTCTGTCACCCCGATTTGTAGACCTACAGTATGAAAGGATGAATTATCCGATAGTACGAACTGGTGACAAAAGAATAGATTTTTTGATAAACAATGATATAAAGAATAAGCTCACCCACAACGAGTTTCCCGAAGCTTCCATAGATTCAACGATCGCTGATTGGGCAGCAGAAGGAATAGTTTACCTCGATTTTCAGGTTACCTACAACAAGCAAGGGATACTCTCTCTTAATATAAGTACCGAAGGTTGCGGAGCCTATTGCAGCAGTTGGACAGAGTACTTCAATTACTCAACGTTGACAGGTAAGGCTCTGGACTTAGGAGATGTAATTGATACCAAAGGGAGCTTCAGAGAACTGGTGCTTAAACATAAAAAGGCTCAATACGAACAACAGCGAAAAGAGCTTAAGAAAATGCTTCTTGACACGGAGTCAGGTCTTGACTCAGCAACATATGAATGGGCACTTGAATATTACAATGGCTGCGAAACATCATCAGAACTTTCAAGTTTTGCTTTACATCAAAAACATTTAGAGATAGTTGAATCTTGTTATTTGCCGAACGCAATCAAGAACTTAACACCAGTACTCGAATTGAAGTACAAATATTCAGACATAAATAAGCATTTGAAGATAAAGATCTAGCCCCAACCAAGTATAGCAGTAAGGCTTGCTAACGCTGCGCCTCTGCTATACCAGCACGTTGCCTGCAATCGTGGAGCTACGCCTAACGAATACAACTGGACAAGTATTAACCGAAACCGAACTATAAAATGCTGAATTTGGACTTTGCAGATTTCCCAATACTGAAAACAGACCGACTAATATTAAGAAATGTATTAGGCAAAGACTTTGAGTTATTACACAAGCTACATTCTGACCCAGTTGTAAACGCTTTTGTAGGACGGAAGAACACATCCACTTTAAAAAAAGCACAAGCTTATATTTTGCGAATGGACGAATTAGTTAAAAAGAAAGAAGGTTTGTACTGGGTTATTACCTTGAGGAATTCTGACGATTTGATCGGCGCGGCTTGCTGTTGGAATTTTGACACTGAAAACGGAATAGTAGAAGTCGGTTACGAATTGCTACCAGAGTATCAAAGCCGTGGTATCATGACAGAGGCCTTAAATTCAGTGATTGGATTTACTTTCAACGAAATGAAGGCAAGCCTAATCACAGCATTTCCTTCCTCTGACAATTCAAGTTCAGTAACACTATTGAAGAAGCTAAACTTTGTATTTGAGGACAAACCTTACAACAACAAACACCAAAACATAGAAAATATAGTCACTTATACCTTGAGACCTTAGCCGAGAAACGCCAGCAGGCAACACGAACTTTGCTAACCTTCAAATAATATAAAGCAAATGAAAACAATAGGCTTAATCGGCGGCATGTCCTGGGAGAGCTCAGTGGTATACTACCAGCTCATCAACAAACAGGTAAAAGAACAGCTAGGCGGCCTCCACTCCTGCCGCTCACTGATGTACTCTGTAGATTTTGACCAGATTGCCCAACTGCAGCACCAGGGCGATTGGGACACGCTAACTGAAATAATGGTAGATGCAGCGCAACGGCTGGAAAGAGGAGGCGCAGATTTTATTGTGCTTTGCACCAACACCATGCACAAACTGGCCGATGCCATAGAGCAAAACACCAGCATTCCTTTTCTGCACATTGCCGATGCCACAGCAGCTGAGATCAAAAAGCACCGGCTCTCTAAGGTTGGATTATTAGGCACAAAGTTTACCATGGAAGGCGACTTTTTGAAAGGACGATTGCAGGAGAAGCATCAGATAGAAACCATTATACCAGACCAGCAGGCGCGGGAGCGTGTACATAGCATCATTTACGAAGAGCTGATCAAAGGCATCTTCACAGAGAGCTCCCGCAAAGAGTATCTCAGTATCATCCACCAGTTAGCAGCAGCAGGCGCTGAAGGCGTTATACTTGGCTGCACCGAAATACCTCTTCTCGTATCTTCAAAAGATACCGACGTGCCGCTTTTCGACACAACTACTATTCATGCTTCGGAAGCAGTGGCATTCTGCCTTTCTTAGCTATCCTCAGGAGCCACTAAGCTAGAAGTATAACTTTACCTGATCTAAGCTTACTGCCACTTTTTCTCCCCTGGCATCAGTACAGCCTTTTCAGCCCTTTCATATCATTGAGTTCGGGCACAAAATATTTTTTCAGAGGCTAGGCAACCTGTCTCGCATAAGTTGCATCTCCTTCTTAACTAACACCTAAATCACGCAACTATGGAAAAAAGAATTGAACAAATCGAAAAGAAATTAAAACTACAGAGAGCTTATACGCTTATCACATCTTGTGCTTTGGGTCTGTTTCTGCTCCTGTCGTTTACGGGCAAGAACAATGATGTAATCAGGGCAAAAGGAATTGTAATTGTAGATGATCAAGGCAGAGAACGCATTCTGATCGGAGCCCCTATTCCTGAGGCTAAAAACAGGGTAAGAACAAACCTGGAGAGAGTGCAAGAAATCTGGGGCAAAAAAATGTCTAAAGAATATATGGGTTGGTACAAAAACTACAACCACTCAGCCAACGGTATGGTGATTTTAGATGAAAATGGTTTTGACCGGGTTGCGATTGGGGATACTCCAGACCCGAACATCGGTAAAAGAACCGGTCCGGGTACAGGCGTTATCATAAACGATGAACTTGGCTTTGAAAGAACTGGTTATCAACTTCTCAATGTAAAAGGGAAGAACAGAATGGTATTGGGGCTTGACAGGCCTGGAGGTACAGAAGGTGTAACAGTAGCCATTTTGGAAGACGGCACTGCAGGTGTAACTGTCATAAACAAGGGCACAATGGGCTTTATGGGTAGTGCGCCACAAAACGGCCTTATGACTGGGTTAGACAATAGCTTCTTTGGGTTAATGTTCAGAGACAAATCAACTGTAAAGTATAATATAAACTCTGAAGGAAAGCAAACTGCCCAGATCAGCACAAACTGATACATGTAACTATAAAAAGCAGATAGCTTAATCACCATCCTTACCAGAAGCCACATAGCAGCATGTTGTGTGGCTTTTACTTTTGCGTGAACTTTTGTCCGTATCGCTGTAAGTATAACTCTGTTTCTAAAAGCGAAAGTTTTGCGTATGATACACATGGAGCTTTTGATCGGAAATAAAGATACCAGACTTTATACTTATACTTACCCCAACCCCGGCAAGGAAACCATATTGATGCTGCACGGCGGGCCTGGTGTACCAGATGGTCTTAGCCCGGTAGCAGAGTATCTGAGCCAGTATTTCCAGGTGATTATGTTTCACCAGCGGGGCACACTCAGCTCTCCCTGCTACTCTAGCAACTACACCATTAGCCGCTACATTTCTGATATTGATGCCATAGCCTCGCATTTCGAACTGGAGGAATTTCACATATTCGGGCACTCGTGGGGTGGCCTGTATGCACAACTTTATGCAGATCAAAGTTTGTACAGGTTACTAAGTTTATTTCTGTGCAGTCCTGCCTCCGGCACTGGCAAACAATGGCGGGAAATGAGCCTGGAGGTTGCAGCCTACAACAAGCGAAAGTGCACCAAAAGTGAGTGGTTAGATATGATGAAGAATGCTGTACTTGGCTTTCTGGGCAGCGATGCCAGTTACGAAAAGTTCTTTACCCAGTTTTGTCTTAACTGCAACAAGGGCTACCAAGTAGAGGACCCGGTTCCGGTAATGGTAGACCACATCTACGCCAGACCCATTAACCGCACCAACCTGGCTTTGCTGTTTTATCCGAAACTGGAAGTATACGCGCCACCGGAAATGAACATTACCGTAACCTACGGCGACGATGACATTTACGGTGAAAGTATAAACTATACAAAGGAGAGGCTGCCGTCTGCAAAGTTTAGTACCGTACCAGGCACCAGCCATTTCCCGTGGCTTCAAAATCCGGAGGCATTTTACAAGGTGCTGGCCGGGCATTATGGGATAGATGGGAAGGAAAGAGAGGCAGAAAAAGCTGGCTAGTAAAAGTAATTCTCACTCGTCGTATTATACTTTGCAGCATCTTCATTTATCCAACCTTGCCTACTCAAAGGAGGGTAATTACGCAAAAGTTGTGAGTACTCACCTTTAAGCAAGCTGTTATCTTAAAAAGCTGTCATTTCGAACCGGGGGTAGGGACCCTCTTTAAGGGAGAAATCTATCCAGAATTAATGCAGATGGAATTTTATAAAGATCTCTCCTAACGCCGAGATGACAGAAAACACAAATTGATCTAGCTTTATGGACTCTTACCTTCTACACTTGGTACGCTTCCTGCTCCTCCTCCACAAAATGCCCGCCTATACTTTTTTCCCTGATCATGGCCGCCTTCACGATCATATCAGCCACAGTTAAGAGATTTTGCATTTCTTTCGTTTTTTGAGAATTAAGTAAAGAAGTGAAAATGGCTAATTCATCGGTTAGCTTGATTATTTGTCGGTGTGCCTGCATTAGTTCCTGACGCGTTCTTACAATACCCACATAATCCCACATTACCTGCTGCAACTGCTGCTTTACGCTTTCTACTGCAGTGGTAAAAAGCTCGTTGCTGAAGCCTACTGCCTCAGGGTACAGCAGGTACTTCCTGAACCTTAATTGTCGGGGCTGCTTAGAAACAAGGTATGTAGCGGCACTTTTCCCGAACACCAGTCCCTCCAGCAAAGAGTTGCTCGCCAGCCTGTTGGCTCCGTGCACACCAGTGCAGGCCACTTCCCCGATAGCGTAAAGCCCTGCTAAGGATGTTTCTCCATGCAGGTCTGTTTCTATGCCTCCGCATTGGTAATGCGCTGCCGGAACAACCGGTATCAGATCACGCTCTGCATGTATGCCCCTGCTTTTGCACTTGGCATAGATAAATGGGAACAGTTTCTGCAGATATTCTTTCGTAAAGTGCCGGGCATCCAAGTATAAACAGGGCGAATTATGCAGCTTCATCTCCCGGTACACAGCCCGCGACACCACATCGCGTGGAGCCAGCGAACCCAGTGGGTGGTACTGGTACATAAACCGGCTTCCGTCTGGCAATACCAGCTCTGCACCGGCTCCCCGGAGTGCTTCACTTATCAGGAACGTTTCGCGGCTAACCGGGTCGTACAAGGCAGTCGGGTGAAACTGGAAAAACTCCATGTGCTTAACCTTTGCACCTGCCCTGTATGCCATGGCTAATCCGTCGCCGGTAGCCAGGCTTGGGTTGGTGGTGTGCCGGTACACCTGCCCCGAGCCGCCAGTGGCCAGCACTACTGCGCCGGCAAGTATAACTTTTGATTCTTTGGTTTTCAGATCCAGCAGCTGCATGCCGTGGCACCGCTCCTCCTCCACCAGTAGCTCCAGCCCCATATGGTAGTCGAGTATCGTAATGCTCGGCTCCTGAAGCGCCACTTTGCTCAGTACTTGTTGTATACTTAAGCCGGTGTGATCCTTTACATGGGCTATCCGGTACTCATGGTGCCCACCCTCCAGCCCAAGGGCAAGCTCTCCGTTGTCGGCTTTATCGAAACAAACACCAAGCTGCTGCAACCACTGTATAGCCTCCGGCGCCTTTGCCACCATAAAACGAACTGCCTCCTCGTTGCAAAGACCTGCTCCTGCCTCTAAAGTATCCTGTACATGTAGCTCCAAAGAGTCTATAGCGCTTAAAACTGCAGCTATACCTCCCTGTGCATGTGTAGTTCCGGTATCAGCTAAGGCACCTTTGCACGCTACAGCCACTTTGCCTGCTTTGGCAGCATGCAAAGCAAACGTTAAACCTGCAATGCCACTTCCCAGCACCAGGTAATCATAGTGAAGCGTTTCCATATTTTACCTCCCCTTGCCCCTCCTAAAAACAGGAGGCATAACTCTAATATTTAATTTTCCATTTTTATTCATCTGGATTTTATGCCCTCAGACAATCAAGCAATAAAGTAAGTTGCACCCCTCCTGCTTTCAGGCTACGGTTAGGACACAAGTGTTATGTGTTCAATCTACCGCGAGTTTTCAACTCGTGGTTGTGCATGGCACCGAGCTTTCAGCTCACGTGAGCCTGCTTTAAGCATATTTATACCTGTGCCAGTTGAAAACTCGCGACAGGAAAACTGGAAGAGGTACACCGGTGTCCTGATCACAGCCTTATCCCAAAAGGATCAGAGGTGAATCAGGCAAATGCCAGCATGCGCTCTATCGGCACTAAGGCTTTTTTCCTGATCTCCTCATCCAAACTTACCTCAAACAACTGTTCCTCTGCGTTGCCAATTGCCCGCAGGGCCTGTAAGGTGCGCGGGATGGTTATCTGCTTCATGTGCGGGCATTTAATGCAAGGCACAATAAACTCTTTCTCCGGGTACATGCCGCGCAGCGTGGCACCCAGATCACATTCCGAGCCAAGTATAAACTGCCTGTTATCGCTCTCTCCTACGAACCTGATAATGTCGGAAGTACTGCCTACAACACCGCCTGTGCCAGTCAGGGCATCGGCTACGGTATTGTCCGGCACCTCCCAGTGCACCAGCACCTGCGCCTCCGGGTACATCATCTTCAGGCCATTGATGCGCTGCGGCGTAAACTGCTCGTGCACTTCGCACTTACCCTCCCAAAGTATAAGCTCTTTGCCTGTTTCGGCTTTGATCTTTGTTTGCAGGTTGCGGCCCATAAACAGGTCAGGCAGAAATATCAGCTGATCGCCTTCAAAAGACTGGGCAATATCCATAGCGTTACGGGAGGTGCAGCAGATGTCGGCTTCGGCTTTTGTTTCGGCGTAGGTGTTGATATAGGCCACTACCGGCACACCCGGATAGTGGGCTTTTAATTTTCGCACATCGGCACCGGTTATACTTTCAGCCAAAGAGCAGCCTGCTTCAAAGCTTGGTAGCAGCACGGTTTTGGCAGGATTCAGGATCTTGGCGGTTTCGGCCATAAACTTTACGCCACAGAAGATGATGTAATCAGCCTCCACATTTTTTGCCGCCACACTCAAGCCCAGCGAGTCGCCTACAAAGTCGGCAATGCCGCCGTCTTCGTGCTTTACCTGCAGTTCCGGGGGCATGTAAAAATGCGAAAGTATAACTGCATTCTTCTGTCGCTTCAGTTCACGTATCTCTTCTACGGCTTCTATCAGCGCAGCCTCCTGCTGTGCCGCAAAAAAAGGATCCATGGCTCTTAGCTTTTCAGCGAACCGGCTCCTTGTAAGGGTTTGGGACATAGGTAAGAAAAGGTTTATATAAGATCTGGTTGGTGCTTAGTGCACGTTGGTGATAAAGTACTCGCCGGTGTTTATACTATCTACCAACACTTGGATGGTTTTGCTGCTGAACACCTTTAGCAGATGGTCACGGTACCTAACTATGTCGTTGTGGAGCGGACAAGGATGCTTACCGGAGCACTCTTTCATCCCCATGCCGCACTTCTTAAAAGCCTCCAGCCCGTCGATATGGCGCACCACCTCCAGAATAGTAACATCGGAGGCAGGTTTATGCAGGTAAAAACCTCCTCCCGGACCTTTGGCAGAGGCAATTACGCCTTTGCGCACCAGGTCCTGCAGTATCTTTCCGGTAAAGGGCTGCGGCAGGTCCAGTTCGTTGGCAACCTCTTTTATACCTACTTTGTGCCCACCGTCGTTATGCAGGGCTATATATACAATTGCCCGCAGGGCGTATTCAGTTGTTTTGGATAACATAAAATCTGTTTCTTCTCACACGGCTCACGCTGGAGCTGGTTTTACATACCGTTTAGCTGGTTCATTCCCTCTTCACTTATCATGTCGGTTGTCCACATCGGGGTCCAGACCAGTTCTACCTGCACATCCAGGTTAGGGAAGCGCTTAAGCAGGATCTGCTCGGCGGCGGTTACGATGGTGCCACCCATGGGGCAGCCAGGCGTGGTAAGCGTCAGGTCTACCTGCAGCTTTTCGTCCTGCAGGGCTACTTTATAAACCAGCCCAAGGTCTACAATGTTGATCCCCACTTCCGGGTCAATGATATACTTTAGCGTATCGAAAACTTCAGCTCCGATATCAGGCGTTTGCTTTTCCATAGGTTATAGGCTTTAGGTTGTGTGCTTTGTGCAGTAGCATCCGGAACACATTGATGGTGTAAAGTATGGCTGTTAAAGTAAAGGCGATTCCACCCGACAGTATCACGTGTTGGTCACGAAACCACACCCCCGTCAGCAGCACTACCAGCCCTGCCAGGTAAGAAATGTTTTGCCAGCGCAACAAAGTATGGCTGTACATATCTTTGGGTAAAGGTGTCTTGTAGCGGCCTACATGGTTTTCATAAGCGTGCATCCATACGATGAAAGGCAGTGTTTTAAAAGTTTGCCCAAGTATAAGCGCTGTTACAAATCCCAGAAAAACAGAGATACCATACGCCAGGTAGGTAGCAGACATCAGCTGCTGCGGCAGCCCCACCTCTGTACTCACCACGAACATCAAACCCAGCGGCACCAGCAGCAGCGCCAGGGCGACAAAGGTCTGCTGCATGCCCAGGTCAACTTCTTTGCGCTGCATAGTATTTCGGGCATCGCGCAGGTAAAGCAGGAACAGCCCCACCCCCAGCGTTACCATACCTGCGTACAGCGGCAGCAGCTTTGTGTGCAGCAGCATGTGGTCAAAGATGAATAGCACCAGCCCCGCATTGATCAGGTTGTAGGACCAGTTAAGCTTTTTCGTATCCTCGGGGTGCGCCAGCAGGAACATAGGTATCAGCTTAGCTCCTACCCCAATGATCAGCAACAGGAACCAACCGGCCATACCAATATGCGCATGCAGTTTCAGGTAGTGAACGTGGTCTTCGGGCAGAAAAGGAGCAGACAGGTTCACCGCCATCAGCAGCCCGATGAGTCCCGTTACCAGCAGCCAGATAGCCGACGACACAATAAAATCAGCCTCAATGGTCCACTTGGGTGCTTTGCGGGCTGTCTGGATCACGTTTATATTAAACAACATGAACGCCGCAAACAGAAAGCAGGCGGCCAGGTGCATGGTCCAGCCCAGCTGGAAGTTCCAGAAAGAATAAGACAGCAGTATCGTACCTGTGGCCAGCAGGCCAAAAGTATAAACTGCCAGCTTTTCGCTGTAAAGCCTGCAGTCGAGCACTACTGGTAGCAGTTGGTATAGCGCACCAAACATAAGCATGGTGGCCCAGCCCAGCACCGCCACATGGGTAAGCGTTAGCAGCTTCGGGTGGAAGTAGTGGCCGCTAAAGGCATCTGTAGAAAAAAGCAGCAGCACACTAAGCGCCAGAAAAGCCAGAGCAGCAAACGCGTAATGCGGCAGCACTACCCATTTAGCCGGCGAGTTAGACGTAGATGCTGTACTCATGGTTAGTTCTCTTTATAAATAAGCAAGTGTACTTCGTTAGGGCCGACCTCTTTCAGGGCAAGTGCAAAACCCCGCTCCTGCAGCTTTGGCAACAGGAACTGCGGCACCTTTCTGTGCGTCACGTGTAGTGCCTCTTGCGGTGGCAGCGTCTCCAATTCGCCAAGGATCGCTATCATCGGTTGGGGCATTTCCAGGTGGCGCACGTCTAGGTGTCTAAGTCTGCCTTCATAGTCGTTCACCATAACATTAAAATCTATTACCGGTGCCGGCGTTACAGGCGCCCCGGCAGCTATTTTCTCCAGCCAGAAATAAGTATGAACCAGGTCCGGCTTTATCTCCTCCACATAAGAAGTATAGCCTCTTTTCTGAAGTATGGAAATAAGCGGCGTCGGCTCGAATGAGTTTATCAGTTTAAGGGCGTTGGAACCGTTTACCTGCTCCACAGCATCCATTATTTTCAGAAAAGGGTCGTTGCCGGTGGCAATATCTTCGCACACATCCAGCTCAATCATGCTTTCCTGCTGCAACTGTCCTAAAAACAAAGGCATTTGGTGCGCAACTGCAGCAGGCTTAGCAGCATATTCTGCTTTGGAAGTATAGGTAAAGCCAAGCGGTTCCAGCCTTTTGTAAAACTCTTCTTCCGTGCATCCGCCAATTCGGGCAGCATCGGCAATGGTTACCCGCGAGGCCAGTATCTTGCGCAGTATCGGGTTTCGCAGCTTCTCAAAATGCCTGTTGATGCTCGCAATAGCCTCTATAGCATCAGGGTTCGCCTTAAATATGGCTGATATTTTGGTGTTGGCTGCTATCTCCATGACTGTGCAATTAGGCAGTTCTCACCCAAAACTCAGGAGTAAACTTGTCTTTCTTCTCAAAGTGCTTGTGCTCTAGGAGTTTGCCTGTCAGTTCCAGTTCATCAGGGTTTACTACTGCCTGCAGGTAAGGGAACAGTTCGCGTTCTTCCCAGCGAATGTGGTCTACCAGGTCTTGCTGCAAGGTCTGGAAAAGGTCTTCGGCCAGGCCATGCTGTTTGCCGGCACAAACGATCTCTATAATTTCCTGTAGCAGCCTGTGTTCTTCCTGCAACCGTATCTGTGCCGAGTCGTTGGCTGGCAGCAGTCTTTTCAGCAGCCATTCTTCTTCTTCACAATGCTCTTTCAGGATATTGTTCCAGAAGTAGCACACGTAGTTTCGCATGGTCTGCAGGTCGGCTCCGTTCTTTAAGCCTTCACGTATTTTCCAGCAGAACAGGAGGCCGAAGTGATGTTCTTTTGAGAGTGGCACTAAACTCTTATCGCGTTTTTGTGGATTGATAGCCTTTTCCATGGCTGTGGTGGGCATAGCCCGTTTTTAAATTATTTAATCAGGATTTGCAGGATTTAAAAGAATATGAAGGACTCTGCTCACAGGTATTAACCCACCCCTGCCCCTCCCGAGAGGGGATTTTTTTGCATGAGTACTCCCCACCTCGGAGGGGTTAGGGGTGGGTCAATATCAGTGCATTTTACAAAATGTGTAATTCCTGCAGGTAATCCTGCCCATCCTTTTTAATCCTGTAAATCCTGATTCAGACTATTATTACAACACTTCCTTTTCCAGCTCAAGCGCCTTCGGGAACAGCACGTTATTCTCGAGGTGGATATGGTGGAAAAGGTCATTTTCAAACTCCTTCAACTTTTTGAAGGCTACGGTGTAAGTCGCGCAGGCATCAGCCGGCAACGTATAGTTGTTGGTTAATTCACGTATTTTCTCCAGTTCGTTACCGGCATGCTCATGCTCCATCTCCATCATGTTGATCGGGTTCTGGATTGAGCCGAAGGCAGGCTTGTCCAGCTTCACGCTGTTTTTCTTTGCCTCCTCCAGTTGCTTGATGTAAGGAAACAGCACGCGCTCTTCTTTCGGCATGTGTGCTTCCAGCTCGTTGGCAATGTTAGTAAAGTGCTTAGCCACTTCCACCAGCTCTGGATGGCGGCCACCGTGTACATTTGCGATCTTGTTGGTGTACTCATACAGTACCGGAATAGCCTCACGCACATACGTATGGTGCATGTTCACGATATAGTCGGCCAGGAAAGTAGGCCCCCACTTATCGTAGTCCTGTTCGCGGCTTTTCTCAGCTTCGTCCATAGCCAGCAGTTCCTGCTCCAGCTCTTCCTGGCTAATGCCTTTTTCGGCACACACCTGCTTCACCGATTTCTTCCCACCACAGCAGAAGTCAATGCCATACTTCTTAAAAACCTGCGCCTTACGGTAATCCTTTGCCACCAGCTCACCTACTGTTTCGCCTTCTTCTTGTGTTAGTTTACCTATCTTCACTTCCCATACTTCGGGTCCCTGCTCCAGGTACTCCCATTTAAAGGTGTTGCCGCGCTCGCCCAGCAGCTGGTAGTACAGCGGCTTAGGGTCATGGTCGTTGTGAATGATAAATGCCTCACCACCTTTCAGGCTGTCAAACCATTCGAAAATGGTCGGGTGTTTCATGCGCGGCTCAAGCACCGTTACGTCCAGTGTTTTTATTTTTTCTGTGGTTTCCATGTGTTAAGATTTAAAGTCTTTTTTCAATCACCAGAACAAATGTAGAGAGCAGCCTTCAGAATAAAAGATGCAAAAGTCTTCTACCAAAATGATCTTCGTCATTCTTTAGCTGGTGTTTAAACTGCACTTTTGAATTCTTCTCAATTCTTAAAGTATACTTAAGCGTTACCGGCACATGAAAAAACCTACCCCTGCACAACCTGATGCACTAACCATTAAAAGACTCTTTACAAAAACCAGAAAATCACCCTACGCTCAGTTCCCCTACGAGCTCCGGTCCTCTACTATCCGCACCCCTACCGGCGAAGTTGTCGCTGAGATAAAGGGTGTAGAAGTGCCGGCAGGATGGTCGCAGATCGCCACCGACATACTGGCACAGAAATACCTGCGCAGGGCAGGCGTACCGCAACCAGACGGCGGCACAGGATCCGAAACATCGATAAAGCAGGTAGTGCACCGGCTGGCCAATTGCTGGAAAGTATGGGGCGAACGCTATGGGTATTTCAAAGCGAAAGCAGATGCGCAGGCATTTTATGACGAACTGGTATACATGCTGCTGGGGCAGTATGCGGCGCCTAACTCGCCTCAGTGGTTTAATACCGGCCTGAATGAGTCGTATGGATTGAAAGGTAAGGCGCAGGGCCATTATTATGTCGATCCGGCTACTGGTAAAGTGGCCCAATCTGAGTCGGCGTATGAGCGGCCGCAGCCACACGCCTGTTTTATACTTGCCGTAGACGACGACTTGGTAAACAAAGGTGGTATCATGGACCTGTGGGTGCAGGAGGCGCGTATTTTCAAGTATGGCTCTGGGGTAGGCAGCAACTTTTCCAACATACGCGGCAAAGACGAAGAACTGGAGGGCGGCGGCACCTCTTCTGGACTGATGTCTTTCCTTAAGATCGGTGACAGAGCTGCCGGGGCTATAAAATCAGGCGGTACTACCAGGCGTGCAGCCAAAATGGTATGCCTCGACCTGGACCACCCGGAGATAGAAGACTTTATCAACTGGAAGAAAGACGAAGAGAAAAAAGTAGCGGCCCTGATCGCTGCCGGTTATAGTTCGGACTACAACGGCGAGGCCTACCAGACAGTATCGGGCCAAAACTCAAACAACTCGGTGCGCGTACCTAACAGCTTTTTTGAGGCGCTTGAACAAAACAGCAGCTGGAACCTGACGGCACGTACCGATGGGCATGTGATAAAAGAAGTGCCAGCCCAAAAGCTGTGGCAACAGATAGCGGAAGCAGCCTGGGCCTGTGCTGATCCGGGGCTTCAGTTCGACACCACCATTAATGACTGGCATACCTGTCCGGCAGAGGGACCTATTCGCGCATCAAACCCCTGCTCCGAATACATGTTCCTAGACAACACAGCCTGCAACCTCGCTTCGCTTAACCTCACCAAATTTTACGATACCGAAAAGCAGACATTTAATGTAGCCGCTTACGAACATGCCTGCCGCCTGTGGACAATTGTATTGGACATTTCGGTGCAGATGGCGCAGTTTCCGTCGGAGGCAGTGGCGCAACGCTCTTACGATTACCGCACCATTGGTTTGGGCTACGCTAACCTAGGTGCACTGCTCATGATCCAGGGCCTGCCTTACGACAGCGATGAAGCCAGAAGTATGGCAGGAGCTTTAACAGCTATCATGACGGGGGCAGCTTACCGCACATCCGCGGAAATGGCGGCAGCTTTAGGAGCATTCCCGAAGTATGAGCTGAACAAAAAAGCTATGCTGCGCGTGATTCGCAACCATACTTATGCGGCTAAGAACACCTCAGAAAAGTATGAGGAACTAGCCATCAAACCCAAAGCCCTGGATTCTGCTTTTTGCCCGGACTACCTGCACAAGGCTGCTGTACAGGCGTGTGAGGAGGCGCTGCAGCTAGGCATGAAGTATGGCTACCGCAACGCACAGGCTTCTGTTATTGCCCCAACCGGCACCATCGGCCTGCTCATGGACTGCGACACCACCGGCGTTGAGCCAGACTTTGCTTTGGTGAAGTATAAAAAGCTAGCCGGAGGTGGCTACTTCAAGATCATCAACCAGTCTATACCGCTGGCACTGCAAAAGTTGGGCTATATTTCGGAAGAGGTAAAAGCTATTGTGAACTATGCCAAAGGACATGCTACGCTACAGGATTGCCCGCATATATATGATGCTGCACTTAGTGCAAAAGGCTTTACAGACGAAGACCTGGCTATACTTGAAAAAGCGCTGCCAACTGCATACGACCTGCCATCGTTGTTTACGGTTTATACTTTAGGTGAGGCTTGCCTACAGCGTCTGAACTTTACACCGGCACAGTACAACCACCCGGATTTTAACCTGCTGCGCGTGCTCGGTTTTACAACCAGACAAATAGATGAGGCCAACGACTACGTATGCGGCACCATGACCATAGAGGGCGCGCCATACTTAAAACCGGAGCACTACCCGGTATTTGACTGTGCGAACCGCTGCGGCAGCAAAGGCAAACGCTTTATACCCGCCGATGGACACATACACATGATGGCAGCGGTGCAGCCGTTTATTTCCGGAGCAATTTCCAAGACTATAAACCTACCCAACGAGACCACTGTAGATGAGGTAGCACGTTGCTATGAACTGTCGTGGGAATTGGGGCTGAAGGCCTGCTCGCTATACCGTGATGGCAGCAAACTGTCGCAACCACTTTCCTCGGCCAGCACTACAAAGAAAGAAGAACCTGAAGAGAACGAAGTACAGCTTAACAACCCTACTGCTGAACAAATTTTGCAGGCGGCCAAAGCAATACTTTCCGAAGAAAACAATCATACTTTCCGGCAGCAGCTAACGGCCATGGTAGAGCGCCGCAAATTGCCAGACAAACGCAACGGCTTCACTCAAAAAGCAAAAATCGATGGCCACACGGTTTACATCCGAACCGGAGAATATGCAGACGGCAGCCTGGGCGAAGTGTTTATCGACATGTACAAGGAAGGTGCTTCATTCCGATCCATACTTAACTGCTTTGCCATCGCCGTGTCGCTGGGGCTGCAGTATGGTGTACCGTTGGAGGAATTTGTAAGCCGCTTTACCTTTACCCGCTTCGAGCCGGCTGGCCGCGTAGAGCACCCGAACATCAAGTCCTCTACCTCGGTGTTTGATTACCTGTTCAGATTACTTGGCTACGAGTACTTGGGCCGTACTGACTTAGTGCATGTTCAACCTGAGGAGCCGGAAATTACAAATGAGAAGCCAAGGACTATAGCTGAACTAGAAGCCATTGCGGCGGCAACTCCTGCTACCAGTGGGCAAACGTATAAAATAGTAAGCCAAAGCAGAACACTGCTCATGGAGCAAACGCAGCAGGTATTGGCCAGCATGATGGGAGACGCCCCGATCTGTAACGTGTGCGGTCACATCACCATCCGCTCCGGCACCTGCTACAAATGCCTGAACTGCGGCAATAGTCTGGGATGTAGCTAGTACCGGTGATTAAGGGGATTTGAGAGATTGTCTAAATCAGGATTTGCAGGATTATTAGATGAACAGGATTATCATGCAGTCCTTTATCAAACCACCCCTGCCCCTCCTTATCCAAGGAGGGGAGTTCTGTTCTTACTCCTGCAGATATAGATGTTCTGTAGCTACTGTACCTAACCTTCTTTCAGTTAAACCATTAAAAGAATGGCAATGGAGAAAAACTGTAGCTACTATGGAGAAAAGCGAAGCAGTAAGTAAAAGCTCCCCTCCTTGGATAAAGAGGGGCAGGGGGGGTGGACACGGAACTACAGAGAATTCTGTTCACTCTAACACTGACCTGGAAACCTTATTCATTTCAAAAAACTAACTTTACAGCATGGCAGAAAACAGAGAGATCATACACTTAGACGACATAAAGCAACTTGTTGACACCTTTTACACCCGCGTAAGAGCCGACGAACTGCTAGGGCCAGTGTTTGAGGGGAGGATACAAGACAACTGGGCACGCCACCTGGATATTATGTACCGCTTCTGGCAAACAGTGCTGCTCGGTGAACTGACATATCAGGGTAGTCCGGGATTTAAGCATATTACCCTGCCTGTTGGCGAAGAGCATTTTGAGAGGTGGCTGCAGATCTTTTACCAGACTATTGACGAATTGTTTACAGGCGAAAAAGCAGTCGAGGCAAAGTGGCGGGCAGAACGGATGGCAGAGATGTTCCACTCCAAGATCGAGTACTACAAACAGAACAAGAGCAGAAGCATACTTTAAGGCCCGAAGGTGTTGCAATGGTGGCCCCTATCCTTGCTTTTGTAGCTGAAATATGATTTTGGTTTCAGGATTTATACTTTTTAGCTGCGGAATAGTGAACAGCATGATACCAAACGGCAACAGGATACTTTGCCCGAAAAGCAGTTCATTAAAGTACGGTATGGCTCCTAAGCCTATCCAGAAAAATGTCCCCTGCAGGAACAGCAACATCTCTGTAAGTATAAACCCAAGTATAAATATCCCTATCCCCCACTTACTCATACTTTGCTTTAAGCTAAGCCAGCCCTTCTGCACAAAAAAAGCAAGTATAAAAAGGCTGACAAAGCCGATGAGCACCAGGTGCAGGTAACCGATTACAAACAGTCTGATCTTGTAAGCCAGGTCTGCCATGTACGGGAAAGCCGTGGCAAACTGCATTCCTGTTTTAAGTATAAATGCCAAGATAGCTAACTGAAGTGTAAGCTTGCTCCAGCCGCCAAATAAATTGTAAACCTGCCTGCGTAACGGTATAAGTATAGCCAACAAAACACCCAATGCCATTACCTGCACCACAGCTGCTGCACCACTAATCCAGTACACTGCAATAGCCGGCTTTATCCAAAGTACCGATAACAGGAAGGCAGGAATGCAGGCCCAGAACATCAGCCTGAAAAATAATCCGCCATTCTTAGCATTAAAAGCAATTTGGTAATGCTCCAGCAGCCAGAAAAGCAGCCCAAGCACAGCAAAAGTAAACCAGCCATTGTACTGGAAGTGCAGGTAAAAGTAGATGGCGTTAAAGTATAACTCACTGCCGCTGTGCCCCAACGCCATGAACGGTCCCATAGCCCACGGCCCAAGAGAGGAAAGAACAAGGAAGAAAAGCGCAGCTCTGATAAATTTAAAAGACAACTGGTGCTTTCCCTGGTTTAGTTTAGCGGCCTTCGCATCTTTTTGAAACCGGTAAGCAAACCAGTAGCTGAGCAAAATATGCGCCGTAGAGAAAGCAATAGAGGCTGCCGCATAGCCCTGCACCGGAAAGGTAAACAACATTCCCAGCACCGCACCCTGCGACAGCCAAAACTGCCAGGTATAGGTTTTCTTATCTCTTAGCTCAGCCGGCAAAAATGTACTCACCAGTGCCACAAACACGGCAGCATACAGCCATCCCAGCAAGGCCACATGCGAGTGCGCATGCAGCAGATACTTATAATTAATGCCTGCAACCGGTGCCACGAACATCCACCGCAACAGCAGACCAAGTATAGCCACTATCACCAGGTTCAGCAGCGACACAAGCAGCCAGTTACGTTTACTGTGAATGTTCAAAGTATAAATCTGTACTTAACTTCTTGTCAGGCAATTTCTGCCTCTACTGCTGTGTTAGCCAATGCCTGTTGCACCAGTTCCAGAAGGTCCTGTTGCAGTGCCTGGCTGCGGTCTTTGGCATACCATAGCTGCACCTGCTGCACCAACTCATCGTGGCTGGCCGTTGGGTTGTTCTCCTTAAACTGTAGTACTTGCTCCTGTATCGCTTTAGGTCTAGAGCCCCAGGTAAACAAGCGTTCTCCAGTGGCTGCGTCAACACAAATAAGCTTGGGTATAGCACGGCTTCCGTTGCTCAGGCAGGTATCCATCAAGCCAGGATTTTCGTCTCGAAGCAGCACGGTTAACGCTATGGATGGTATCTCAGCTACAATACCTGCTATGGCCGGCAAAAGCTGCACCCCGTCACCGCACCAGCTCTCCACCAGCACATGCCACTTCCATTCCGGTTGGTTTTGCTGTAGTAGCTGCTTTAGCTCTGGCAACATGGTAAACTGTTTCTCCACACGCTTCATGCGCTGCAGGTTAAGTTTGGTAAAGGCTATTCGCTGTTCCGTCTGTTCATTGCCACTTGTCTGCTGCTGCTCCACCAGCTCTTCTACCAGGTTTCTGTAGGCATCGTAGGTAAGCGGATTTACGAGGGCAGGCTCTATAAAAGTAAGGGTATTCATTTGTTATAGCTGTTTTTACAAGTGTAAGGCTAACTGCCGCCGCATAAAATGACAGATGTCAGTTTACGGACTGACGTTGCTCATTTAAGACAACCTACACCTCACGTACCTTGTGCTCACTTACACCTGCTTTTGTAACACCCGGCTTAGTAAATGACATCTGTGGAAATAACGCAGGAATCCAACTCATTTGATTTTGTAGCAATGCAGCAGATAACTAACCCCCAACTACCCAAACGGTTTGATGCCGCTAACCTGCAGGTGGCATTCAGTACCAAAACCGATAAGGAGCTGAAGCTCGCGCACTGGCTCCTGAGCATACTTAAGCACCCCATGCTGGTGAAAGCCGGCGGGTTGGTTACGGTGTGGGCACTAAAGGTGCACCTACCCATCAAAGCTCTAATCCGGAAAACGATCTACAGGCTCTTTTGTGGTGGCGAAACCGCGCAGGAGGCACTGCAGGTAGTTCAGAAACTGGCAAGCGCCCGGGTACAAACCGTGCTGGATTATGCCGCCGAGGCACAGGAAACTGAAGAAGGGTTTGACAAGGTACGTAACGAGATCCTGCGTAACATCAGCCTGGCAAACCAAACAAAATCATTCTCCTACATCAGCGTAAAGCTAACAGGTATCGGGCACAAGCACATCTTCCAGAAGTTAACGGAAGGAGAGCCGCTTTCACACACCGAAAATGCTGCCTTCATACGCACAGAGGTTCGCCTGGACGCTATTTGCAAAGCCGCTGCAGAAGCCGGCGTTACAGTATACATTGATGCGGAAGAAACCTGGCTACAAGACCCGATGGACTCATTGGCTGAAGGCATGATGCGACGCTACAACACCAAGAGAGCCGTTGTTTTCAACACGCTGCAGATGTACCGCAACGACAGGATAGAGTACCTGCACGACTGCCTGAAGCGCTTTACCAATGAGCAGGTTATACTTGGCATAAAACTGGTTCGTGGCGCATACCTCGAAAAAGAGCAGCAGCGAGCAGCCAAATACGATTACCTGTCTCCGGTATTCGCCCAGAAAGAAGACACCGACAGAAGCTTTAACCACGCCATAGACATTTGCCTGGAGAACCTGGACAGGCTGGAGCTTTGCTGTGCCACGCACAACGAGTTCAGCACGACTTACCTTACCCGCAGAATTCAAAAAGGCGAAATCAAGGACCACTACAAGCGCATTCATTTTTCACAGCTCTATGGCATGAGCGATAACTTAACCTATAACCTTGCCGATGCCGGATTCAATGCCTCAAAATACCTGCCTTATGGAGATGTTGCCACCGCTGTACCTTACCTGATCAGGAGGGCGGAAGAAAATACCTCTATAGCCGGGCAAACAGGTCGGGAGTTATACTTGCTTGAGCAGGAAATGCAACGGAGAAGCTTGGTAAGCTAAGAATTTACCTGCACCTGATTAACTAAAACTCTGCCTGTAAGGGGAATTCTCTCTTACAGGCAAACGCATTATAAATAGAAATATCAACTCATAAGTAAACATTACACCAAATGCCACAAACTACACCGCACAATTTCCACATACCTGTAATGGGTCTTGCTTTTTCGATCGACTCGCCGCTGAAGGTGGCACGTTTCGGTATCTCCTCGGTTGTATCGCTTAGCGACGACAGCCTGCTGGAGCAGATGCGCCAGCACTACAGCCAGCAATACGGAAGGCCTTTTATACCTATCACTGAGAAGGCGGAAGATTACCGCGCCCGTCGCGTAACGGCATATCTGAACCTGCTGGATGAGTTGGTAACGCAACAGGTGCTAAAGCTGCAGCAACAGGACTTTACGCCAGACTCTGAGCTGACCCAATATTTCGAGATGCTCCCCGACAGCTCTCCGCTTAAACAGAAATACCTGGAGATGCGCCAAACAAAAGACCCTTACTGGAAGCAGAGTCTGCAGGAGGAGTTATGCGACGAAGTTGTTCCCGGAAGTATAGACGTGAACATCATGACTAAGCTGGACAAGACCAATTACGATAAATCAGGTGAGCCATTGCCGCAGGAGTATTCCGATGCACTGGCTGCCCTTAGAGGTTTTGCCAATAGCTCTGTTCAATCGTCGGTGGTTTTCTCGGCAGGCATGAACATGCGTCTGTACGGTTATCTGGAAAACTTCTCTTGCTTTTACCCAAACGTGGCCGGCCACTTTGAGAAGAAAGTGATCATCAAAGTAAGTGATTACCGTTCGGCGATGGTGCAGGGTAAGATCCTGGCTAAGAAAGGCATTTGGGTGTCGGAGTTCAGGATTGAGTCTGGCTTAAACTGCGGTGGCCACGCCTTTGCCACAGATGGCTACCTGATAGGCCCTATCCTGGAGGAGTTTAAGCAGAACCGTGAAGCCCTACGCCTGGAGCTTTACAGCCTGTTCAGCTCTGCGCTGGCAGCAAAAAACATACATGTACCACTGCATGTGCCGCCGCAACGCCTGACAGTACAAGGCGGCATTGGCACAGCCGATGAACAGGACTTTTTGATGGAGCATTACGGAGCTGACGGCACAGGCTGGGGCACACCGTTCCTGCTGGTTCCAGAGGCCACCACCGTAGACGAGCCCACCCTGCAACAATTGGTAGCCGCCAAAGCAGAAGATCTGTTCCTGAGCCCTATTTCTCCGCTGGGGGTTCCGTTCAACTCGCTGCGAAACACCTCTAATGAGCTCCTGAAGATGGAGCGCGCCGAGAAAGGGAAGCCTGGCAGCCCTTGTGTAAAGAAGCACCTTGTATCGAGCACCGAGTTTACCTCTGAGCCTATCTGCACGGCATCTAGCAGGTACCAGCGCCATAAACTAAAACAACTGCAGGCACAGGAATTAGATCCGGTTACCTATATGTCGGAAGTAACAAAAGTATTGGCTAAGGAATGCCTCTGCGAAGGCCTGGCCAATTCTGCTGCTCAGCTGTACAACATCAGTAAAAAAGCTGCCACCAAGGCTATCTCTATCTGCCCGGGACCTAACCTGGCTTATTTTTCGGGTGTGTTTAAACTGCAGGAAATGGTGGATCATATTTACGGCAAATTTAACGCGCTCAACAACACCTACCGTCCGCACATGTTTGTTAACGAACTTAACATGTATGTAGACTACTGGAAGAAAAAGAAAGAAGAGCAACTGGACACACTGACCGATAAGCAATATAAATACCTGCAGTCTTTCTGGGATAACCTGTTGCAAGGCATACAGTACTACAAACAAATGCTGCCTGCCATTTTTAAAGACGAACTGGAGCGCCAGGTTATTATGCTCGATGAGTTGCTGGAGGCCGAAGACCAGTTACAGTTGGCTAGACTGGAGGTAGCAGTACAATAAAATGACCAAGATCAGACTTACCCGCTTGTTTACGTTTGAGGCAGCCCATGCACTGCAAGGCTACGATGGAGCCTGCCGCAACATTCACGGGCACTCTTACAAATTGCAGGTAACCATTATCGGCTTGCCCATCGTGAACGAGGAGCATCCCAAAAATGGTATGGTGCTGGACTTTGGTGATCTGAAGCAGCTGGTGCAGGAGACTGTTATTGATGCCGTAGATCATGCCCTGCTGCTTCGCGCAGATTGTGACCGGAAGCTGATCGAGGCGTTGCGTAGGCTGCACCATAAACTGCTGCTCACTCCTTACCAACCTACCTGCGAAAACATGCTCATCGACTTTAAGACAAGGCTCCGAAAAGTAATGCCTGCCAGCGTGGAGTTGCATAGCCTGAAGCTCTGGGAAACGCAGAATGCTTTTGCAGAGTGGTATGCTTCGGATGAGGTGTAAAGAAGAAGTATAGGCTTTAAAACAGCTCTGCTCAGGATGTGGGCAGAGCTGTTTTGTTTATGGATAGCCCTTTCAGATTCAATATCTTAATTTAAGACAGGCAAGTTATTATGCAGTACTGTATCCAACCACCCCTGCCCCTCCTTATCCAAGGAGGGGAACACTGCTGCTACTATTGCCAAAGTATAAGCACTGTAACTCTTACCTAACTCTTTTACACCAAAATCTCCTGAAACAAGTTCGAGTTGTACCACTTACAGGAAGACATGTAAAGAGTAAAGAGTACAGATGATAGTACAATGCTTTTGAAAGTGGTAAGTAAAAAACTTCCCTCCTTGGATAAGGAGGGGCAGGTGTGGTTGGACTAGGTATTACTAAACATCTAAGCTTAAACAAAAAGCGCAGGACCTAAGCCCTGCGCTCTTCAAAACACCAAAACACTTAATCCAATCCTGCCGCAGCAGGTACTACTATTATAAGTCTCTTTTAGAGAAAATTCTTCTTGAGCTTAGGTAAGGAACCAGCACCCACACCAGCAGCAGACCAAACGCTAAACCTATCCCCCATAAACTGCCCAATATACTTTTATACAGTGCACCGGTATAGCCCATAAGCGCCGACACATCCAGGTTCAGCAACACGATGATTCTACCCAGATCGATCGGGTTTAAGGCTGTAAGTGCCAACGTAGTATTCTCCAGCGGGTAGTCGCTGAAAGAGTAAAGTATAAACAGCACAATGCCATCGTAGATCAAAGCGAAATAGAACCACAGCAGCAAGGCAATACCAATGCCCTTCGCTTTATCTCTTGTAATTACTGACGCCAGAAAAGCCATCGCCACAAAAATGAATGTGATGAACACACCGGTTACCAGTAAGTATAAACCGGTAAGGCTGGCTCCGAAAAGCACTACAGGTACACCCACGCCAAGTATAAATGCACCTGAAAGCGAGCAGGCAACGCCCAGGTACTCGCTCAGGAAAATCTTTTTGCGGTTGATAGGCTGCGCTACCAGCAGCTCCATAAACTCGTAGGAGTTGTAAAAGTGTGTGGTGGCAAACACAATGCTTATTAGTGGCACTGTGAGCAGCACCAGGTTCAGCAGGCTAAGTATGGCTTTGTCGGGGTTGCCACCAAAGTTGAATAACCCGATAGAGAGCATTAGCAGGAATAGCGTATAAGCCACTACAATTTTATTCCGGATGATGTCGTAGAAAACGTATTTTAAGATCTTTTTCATCGCTTAGTCCTCCTCGTTCATAATTTTAGCAATAGCCCTGCTCAGGCGCTCCTCGTTTGCCTGGGCTTTTATACTTGCAATGGTCTCATGGAACTTCAGCTGGCCATCCATCAGGCAAAGCACCTCATCGGCCACCTCTTCCACTTCACTCATGATATGCGAGGTTATAAGTATAAGTTTTCCTTTTTTCTTCTCTTTCAGGATCTTGCACTTCAGTATCTCGGCAGAGATCGGGTCCAGGCCGGCGGTAGGTTCGTCAAGTATAAGTATCTGCGGGTTGAACATAAAGGCCAGTGCAGCACTTACCTTTTGCTTTGTACCACCAGATAAAGCGCCCATGCGTTTTTCATACATATCCTTCAGTCCATACAATCCGATCAACTCCTCGTCTACCTCTTTGGCATCTCTGCGGATGTCGCGGATCATCTGGATCACCTGCCGGATCTTCATGTTTTCAGGGTACCGCCCGATCTGGGGCATATACCCGATCTGGCTGCGGTAGGCGTGCTGGCTAAGTATACTTTCGCCGTTGATCTTAATGTCGCCGCCATCAGGTAACACCATGCCTAGAATACACTTGCTCATGGTGGTTTTGCCGGAACCGTTTGGCCCTATGATAGACACTACCCGCCCGGTTTCGAAACGGACGTTCACGTCTTTCAGCACCTGCAGTTTACCGTATGACTTGCGTAAGTTTTCTATCGTTATCATAAGTTATCTTCCTCATCATAGGTTGATTATCAACCAAGTTCTCAGGTATAAAACTCGGCAGCACTTTTTCGATGTTATCCAGCATGTCCACCATAAAGCTGCGCATAAACATAACAGAGGGCGGCACCCGCTCCACCAGCATCGAGTATAAGCTTACCGGGCGGTATGGTACATCACCCACCAGGTCTTTGTTCAGATCATAGCCGCTGTATTTGTCCCAGTAGTTGTTCTCGAAATGGTTTAAAGTAGAGTTGCCGTTGGTGCTCACATCAAAAGAATTGCCGGTAAAGTTGTTCAGTTTAAAGGTATCGTCCATGCAGCTGCTTAACAGGCGAATTGCCCAGCCGTTGCGGTCGAAGTTGTTGCGTTGTATGTCCAGGCGGCTGGAGCTTTCCATGTAGATGCCGGTGGTGTTTCTGCGGAAGGTATTGTTGTAAATTACACTGTTGGTAATCTCTTTTAGTAACAGACCATAGGCTGCGGCTCCCCAGTTTCCTTCAAAGGTGTTATGCTCCATCCGTATGTCGCGGGTGTACATCACAGCAACACCAGCACCATTTTGGCGAAAGATGTTGTGGGTATAAACGTTCCTGTCGGAGAACATAAAGTGCAGGCCGTAGCGCAGGTTGTGCTCGCTCAGGTTGTCTTTTACTTCGCTGTCTTTTACAAACTCTAGGTAAATGCCGTCGCGGTGGCCTTTTACTTTGTTGTTGCTGATCACGGCGTTGTCGCAGTACCACAGGTGTATGGCGTTACCCAGCGATGATTCGTTTAGGCCGGTTACATCTTTGCCTGTCACCACATTGCCCTTTATCACACAGTTTTCTGAGTTCTGCAGGTAAATACCGAAGTAGGTATTAAGTATGGTGTTGTTCAGTATCCGGATGTTGCTGCGCTCCACTACACGTATGCCGGCATCGTCGCGGGTATAGCTGGTGGCGATGTTCTTAATAGTGAGCCCCTCTACTGTTACATTGTCAGCTGTAATCGTGAGTATCTGGCCTTTATAGTTTCCGTCAATTACCGGGTTGTTTCTGCCAAGTATAGTTAACGGCTTGTTTATTTCAATTCCATGTTCCTGGTATACTCCTCCTTCTATCAGCACGGTGTCACCGGCTTTAGCCATTTTAACAGCCTGCTTTACCGAAGTATAGCTACAGGTATTGCACACTTTTAGTGTACTGCCGAAGGCAAAAGAAGCCGACAGCAGCAACACCAAAGTGGTACTCATAAAAAGGATATATTTAGTCAGGTCTTTCATTTTTTTGTACGGCTGTAACCGCTTCGTTCCAGGTTAGCAGGCGACCGCCATGCTTCTGTTTCATTTTTGCCACAACTTCTTTGTCGGCAACTGCTGTCAGGTACATACCCATTGGGCTAGGCAATGCCTTGGCCTGTAAAAAGATAGCATCACGGGCATCAATCAGTTCGTTTGGCCTGGTAAAATCAGTAACCATTAAAAAAGCGGCATTCTCGCCAAACTCCGGGTGCTCAATTGTGTAAGCCATCAGGCACTCCGAAGAGTCAAAAAAGTATAGCTTGCCTTTGTCGTTCACCAGCTCTGCACCATAGCGGTTGTCAGCCACTGTCATGTTGCAATGGGCACAGTTAGCGGCGCCGTAGGCAATTGGCTTTGGTTCCGGTTGGCAACCTCCCAATAGGGCAATGGCCAGCATCAGGCTAAATAAATAAAGTAAAGTTTTCATACTAGAGCGTATTTAGACTTTATAGTTTGCTCTTTGCTGGCTGCTCTCCTGCTCAGGAAATACACTAGCAGCGACAGTGTTATCCCCAAGAAAATACCCAAACTACCTAGCGCAGGTAAAGAAAGCGCCTCGAAGTTTAGCAGTGTTTTATTGCCAAGCAGCGGTGGTATGTAGGTCATGCCCGGCACTTTAATGGCAGCTTTAGGGTCCAGGTTAGTACCGAAGTCAACAAGCCAAAGGTAAAAGTCGAGTATACCTGCAGCACCTGCGATCATCAGCAATCCGCTCCAGCCCATCACCAGATTTCTTTTACCTATCAGAGCCACCAGCACACCGGTCACTATAAAAAAGATCACGATGTAAGGCATGTACTGCAACTCAGCAAAAGAGTCGGCATGAATAGGCTTCATACCAATGTAGTGGTTCAGGATATTGAAGTTTTGAAGCACGTGGTCGGAGCTGCCACCAAGTTTATTTACCCAGATGTGAAGTTCCAGTCCCTCGGGGTATTGTGGGGCTTTGAGGTATATCTTCCACATCGGGAACATAAACAGCAAGCCTAAAGATAATGCTGCCACAATCATCAGCACTTTGTTGTAAGCTTTCATCCTTGTATGGGTTAAGGTGAAATTATGTGAGCTGGTAGGTTAGAAGTATACTTGAGAACCCTATTCTTTGCGATTGTCCCCTTGAGGGGACCACAGGGGTGTAAAGCTAAAGGCAAAGTCTTTTGTTACCGTTAAACATCCCCCTACCCCCTTCAAAGGGGGACTTTGGGAAAGTTGGATCTCAAGTATAAGTATAACCCGCAACTCAGGTTAAATAACCAGCGGAGGTTGCCGGGGCTTCCTCCGCTGGTTTTCCAGTAATGCCTTATTTGGCAGAGGCTACTGGTGCCGTTTTCTTCTTACCTGTTGAGTAAGTGATCGGAACGTTAGATCCTTTTGGTGATACTCGGATGTATCCCTGCATTTCCTGGTGCAGCGCAGAGCAGAAGTCTGTGCAGTAGAACGGATAAACACCGGCTTTCTTCGGTACCCACTTCAGGGTCTGTGTAGCACCTGGCATGATCAGCGTCTCGGCGGTGTTGGCTCCCATTACAGCGAATCCGTGAGGTACATCCCAGTCTTGCTCCAGGTTAGTTACGTGGAAGTATACTGTATCTCCAACTTGCACACCTTCGATGTTATCTGGGGTCATGTGGCTGCGGATGGCTGTCATTTTCACGCGCACCACGTTTTTGCCTTCACGCTTCACACTGGCTTCGCCTTCTTTCTTAACAGCGTGCGGGTGCTTGTTCTCGTCCAGTTTATGGAACTTCACACTTCTTGGAGCAACCAGGTCAGCTTTGATAGCCTGTGCGTAGTGAGGCTCGGCAACTGTAGGGAAGTCTAGCAGCATCTTCATTTTCTCGCCAGAGATGTCGATTAGTTGTGCAGAGTGCGCTAACTCAGGGCCAGTTGGCAAGTAACGGTCTTTGGTGATTTTGTTCATCGCCACCAGGTATTTGCCATATGGCTCTTTCGTATCGCCACCAGGAATCATTAAGTGACCAACTGAGTAGTATACCGGCATTCTGTCTACCACCTGGAAGTCTTTCAGTCTCCATTTCACAACCTCAGAAGACACGAACATAGAAGTATAAGCGTTTCCTTTGCCATCGAACTCAGTATGCAATGGTCCTAAGCCTGGCTCTTTAACTTCAGCTTTCAGAACAGACTCATACTTCAGTACTGGAATACCATTCTTCTCGCCGTCGAATTGTTTGTTCTTGATGGCCTCCTGCATTTTAGAGAAAGAGAATACTGGTATAGAAGAAGCAAGTTTACCGCTTACTACCATGTGCTCACCGGTTGGGTCTACGTCTATGCCGTGTGGTGACTTAGGAGCTGGAAGCAGGTACATCATACCTGGGCACTCTTCTGGTAGCAGGTAACGCACTTTCTTCTTCACAGTGGATTTAGCCATGTGCGTGTTCTTGTCCATCTTGTTGTGGTAGTAATTAGCTGGCATCTCACGAGCTTTACCTTCTTTGGCATACTTCGCAGCCAGTTTCCAGTTAATTGCCGCTAAGTAGTCTTTGTCGTTCTGAGAAGCGCCAACCTCTTTCAAAGTACCTGCTTTTTCAGAGTTATAAGTTGTAAAGAACACCCAGTCTTCAGATGGGCCTTTACCACCGTTAGCTAAGTCGTAGTCGAAGCCAGGTACCAGGATCTGGAAGTCAAGGTCCATGTCGCCGTTCTCCTGGTCTACTTTAATAAAGGAGATAGAACCTCTGAACTCTTCTTCATACTTATCCAAGCTTACGTCGCCGGTGTTGCCTTTCATATCAAGTGGCACAGAGAAACGTGTACCTGCAATTACGTACTCGTTGTTGTTGGTTGGGTATGGAGAGCAGTGGTTACCAGCTGAGTTCGGTATCTCCATGATCTCCACTGTCTCGAAAGTGCTCAGGTCAATGCGGGCTACGCGTGGCGTGTTGTTGCCGTTCACGAACAGCCAGCGTCCGTCTGTCATGCCTTTGCTGCGCGACAGTTTTGGATGGTGCAAGTCGTCCCAAGGCACAAAACCGTGAGATGTCATCAGCATCGCCTTAGACTCCTCGCTGTAGCCGTAGCCATTCTCGCCGTGCTGTGTGAACACAGGGATGATCTTCAGCAGTCGTCCGGACGGGATACCGTAAACAGACACCTGTCCGTTAAAGCCACCTGAAAGGAACGAGTACAACTCGTCGTGTTTACCTGGTGCTACATACACGGCAGAGGCAGCGTCTGAATCAACTGCTGTAGTTGCTGCGTTGGCAGTTTCCGATCCGCTTATATGACTACATCCTTGTAGCGCTGCGCCAGCTGCCACTGCCATCAGCAGGGCGGCTTTAGGGGCTGCTTTTTTTAACTTAGTGATCAAAGTTTCCATTTAAGTCTAATTATGTATTGATGTTTCAATTATATTGATTGGTCATTTTTTCTAAGGAACTCCAGGATAGCTCTGGCATCATTCTCGTCCACGTTCTGGTTGGTCATCTGCGTTAAGTGCTCAGCCAGTAGTTTCTTTGCAGTCGGATCTTTTTTAGTCATTTCCTCTGGGTTGATGATCATGTTCATTACCCACTCCGGCTTGCGGTTTTCAGTTACACCCGCAAGACCAGGCCCTACTACTTTCTGATCAGAAAGCTGGTGGCAGGCTGCACATTTGCCTTCGAAGATAGCCTGACCGGTTGAGGCCAACGCCTGATCTACCTCTGCTCCTACTGTTACTTCTTTTACAGGCCCAACACCTTTTCCATCATCAGCTACAGGTGCTTCTGCAGCCTGGTGTGCTAGTCCGGCTTCTTGCTGGCTTGCTTCTGCAGAGCCCTCTCCTTCGCTTGATGAGCAGCTAAAAAGTAGTGCGCCGCATAGGATAGCCACGGCTCCCAACTTTACAGGCTTCAGCAATCCGCTTTTAAGTATGCTGCTTACTTGTATGCTCTTGTTTTTCATGGTTGTAGTATTTAAAGTATTGACTAGTTGAGGTTTTCGGTGTTTGTATCTGTAGCAAAAGTATAGCACATGAGTCAGGGATTAAAAGACCTTAATCTCTTTTACTGATGACCTTTGTCATTTTCCTGGCTAGGTATCTCCCCGACATTTGATCCTGAAACTGAAGGGATAATCAAGTGAAACGGTTTGTTTGGATGCTATTACTTATAAGTGCTGTCGCTCAGCCCATGAGCAAGACAGGCATTTATCTGTTGTTCCAGGCTAACCGCGCCTACATTAGCAGCTACCTCTGCGAGCAACGCCAGGATTCGGCATCCGACTGCCAGGGTAAGTGCTACCTGAAAAAGGAGTTGAAGAAGGAGACGAAAAGAGAGCAGCAGCTACCAGGCAAAAAACTACCAGCCACCGACCTTATACTTATGGTGGCAAACTCTGAAGTAGAAACCATAGGAGTTGTCGCTTTGGGTAATGATGTGAATTTCGGCTATACTATTAGAAGCTATCCCACTGTAGCACGTACCATCTTTCAACCTCCCCAGCTCCTGACCTGAATTCCTGTTTACCTGCCTCTGTGGCAACACATTTTCAATTTTTAACAACAGAGTTTAAGTCATGAAAAAATATATCCTGCTTGCATTAGCACTGATCGCTATAAGCACAAACAGCAAGGCCTGCGACAAAGGCTGCACCATGGGCGGAAGCTATTTCGGTATTCTGCCTCAGTTCCAGAAAAATTTTGCAGGCCTGCGTTACAGCACACGCGCCTATACCATCACCGCCTCCCATGGCGGCCACACCGAAGTTACAGAAGAGCACTTTACCACAGCCGAACTTTGGGGACGCTACGTACCGGTTAAAAACCTACAGATCTTTGCCTTTGTACCTTACCTGAAAAATGAGCAGAATAGCAGCCACGGAAAGCTAAAAAACGATGGGTTTGGCGATATTACGCTAATGGCAAACTATGCCATACTTAATACAGGAGACAGCCTGCGCCATACTATAAAACATTCGCTGCAGTTAGGTGGCGGCATAAAACTGGCAACCGGAACTTACCAGCAGGAGCAGCACGAGGAGGTTATGCCGATAAATATGCAAACCGGCACCGGCAGCACCGATTACCTGCTCAACGGCATTTATACTATCCGCTACAAACAGCTGGGCCTGAGCAACGATGTAACCTACCGCTTTAACACAGAAAACAAAGAGGGCTACAGGTTCGGAGACAGGATCAGCGCTTCGTCTAATGTTTTCTACTGGCAAAATGCAGGTGCCGTCGCGTTGCTGCCAAGTGCAGGAGTATACTATGAGCACGCGCAGAGCGATAGAATTAACGGCGCCACAAACGCACAGAAGGGCGGAGAATCATACTTTGGCAACGTTGGTCTGAGCGCCTACATCAAAAACATTTCCTTAAGCGGCACGCTGCAATTACCTATCAGCAGCACAGAAGACTACCATGCCACCAAGGGGAATAACAGAACCATGCTCAGTCTTACCTACATGTTTTAAAGTGTAGCTCTGCCACATAGGCATTTATTCCTGATTCTTCACAATCAAATATAAAGCAATATGAAATACAGAAACTTGTGGCTAGGGTTTATAGCCGTTATTGTAGGGTCCTTTGCCGTACTCGGTTACTACGGCATCGAAATTTACAGAGAGGCGCCGCCTATACCTGCAAAGGTGGTAACCACGTCCGGCAAAGTGCTTTTTACAGAACAGGATATCAAGGATGGGCAAAATGTGTGGCAGTCTACGGGTGGGCAGCAATTGGGCTCGGTTTGGGGCCATGGTGCTTACGTGGCCCCAGATTGGAGTGCCGATTGGCTGCACAAGGAGGCTATGTTCTTCCTAGATACCTGGGCGCAGCAGGAAAAAGGAGTAAACTATGAAGCCCTGGACGATGAAACCAAAGCGATGCTGGAGGCAAGGCTGCAAAAGCACATCCGGGCAAATACCTACGACCCGGCAACCGGGATACTTACTATTTCAGACCTGCGTGCAGAGGCTATAGCGGATGTAAGCAAGCACTACACCGCTTTGTTTACAGATGATCCGGCGCTTGCCAAACATCGCGATGCTTACGCCATGAAAGACAACACTGTGGGAGACCCGGTGCGGATGCAGAAGCTGAATGCGTTCTTCTTCTGGACCAGCTGGGCCTGCGTTACCGAGCGCCCAGGCAAAAAAATAACCTATACGAACAACTGGCCATCGGAGAAACTAGTAGCCAACGAACCAAGCTCCGATCTTATTATCTGGACAGGTTTTAGCGTGATCATACTGATAGCTGGTGTAGGGATGTTGGCTTACTATTATGCTTCTAACAAAGAAGATGAAATAGACCACTCCAAGCTTCCCAAAAAAGATCCATTGCTGGGCCTGAATGCCACGCCGTCTATGAAGGCGACGCTAAAATATTTCTGGATCGTAACGGCGCTTATACTTGTGCAAGTTACACTAGGCATTGTGTCGGCGCATTATGGCGTGGAAGGGCAAGCGCTTTACGGTTTCCCGCTAGCTGAGTACCTGCCTTACTCCATTACCCGTACCTGGCACGTGCAGTTGGCCATTTTCTGGATAGCCACTTCCTGGTTGGCAACCGGTTTATACATTGCTCCGGCCGTTTCGGGCTACGAACCTAAATTCCAGAAGCTGGGCGTTAACTTCCTGTTCTTCTGTCTGCTGGTTATAGTTGCCGGTTCTTTGGCGGGCCAGTGGTATGGCATTATGCAGAAACTTGGTTACACTGAAAACTTCTGGTTCGGCCATCAGGGTTACGAGTATGTGGATTTAGGTCGTTTCTGGCAGATATTCCTGCTGGTTGGCCTGTTTGTATGGCTGGCGCTAATGGTACGTGCTATCATGCCTGCTTTTAGAAATGATGTAGAAGGTCGCCACCTGCTGGGCATGTTCCTGATCTCTTCTGCCGCTATTGCACTGTTCTACGCTGCCGGCATGATGTGGGGACAGCACACTAACCTCGCTATTGCCGAGTACTGGCGCTGGTGGGTAGTGCACCTGTGGGTAGAAGGCTTCTTCGAGGTGTTTGCTACTGTTGTGATAGCCTTCCTGTTTGTGCGCATGGGCTTACTGGATACTAAAATGGCTACGGCAACGGTGTTGTTTTCTACCATCATCTTCCTGTTTGGCGGTATCATAGGTACGTTTCACCACTTATACTTTAGTGGCACGCCGACTGCGGTAATGGCGCTCGGTGCAACCTTCAGTGCCCTGGAAGTAGTGCCACTTGTATTAATTGGATTCGAGGCATATCACAACCTGAAAATCAGCAAGCTGACGCTCTGGATAAAAGCATATAAATGGCCAATCTACTGTTTTGTAGCAGTAGCTTTCTGGAACCTGGTAGGTGCAGGTGTGTTTGGTTTCGTGATTAACCCTCCTATTGCGTTATACTACATGCAAGGGTTGAATACCACACCTGTACACGCACATACGGCTCTGTTCGGAGTGTATGGTATGTTAGGTATTGGGCTGATGCTATTCGTACTGAAGGGTCTGGCTGGTCGCCGTCGTTGGAAGGATGGAGTAATTAGTTTCGCATTCTGGTCTATCAATGTTGGTTTGGTTCTAATGGTGCTTATCAGTGTTCTTCCGATCGGCCTGCTGCAAACATGGGCCAGTGTAGAGTATGGATTATGGTATGCCCGTTCTATGGAATTTATGCAAACTGATACCATGAACACTTTACGCTGGTTACGTGTGATCGGCGATACTATTTTTGCCGGCGGTGTGGTGGCTCTTGCCTGGTTTATCATCGGCCTTAAAACGGGATGGTCGCAGGAGAAGGATGAGGATGTGCAGGATATTGATTTGGTAGAGCCTCCAAAAGAAAAGCAACTAAAGTAGTAAATTAAGTTACCTCCTTTCTGTTGAAAGCCACCCATTTACATAATGGGTGGCTTTTTTTTTGTTGTTTAAACTACAATTTCACCTTTCACCCACCATAGCAGCATATTCACCAAATATTCTAAAAATAAATTACAATACTATAAAAATAACACCCTTTACTTACAACAAAATATAGCATCCTTGTAGTATAAGCCTAAACATCTCACCGCATAAAAATACAATTAATTATTAGAAAGTCATAAATATGGCAATCTGGAACGTTACTTCTGCGCAACATCTTCTGTCACGTTGCTTGTTTGGCTACACAAGCAGAGATATCACTTTGGCTCTTAGTTATACGAAAAATGACTACGTGAACAAAGTTTTACTGGCCCCTGTAACAGCACCTGCACCTCCTGGTAACTGGATAAATGAAGAGCCCGCTCTCGCAGATTCTGCAACCAGAGCTACAAGGCAAAAGGATTTAGTCAACTGGTGGATACAACTAATGCTGCAGGACAATAGTCTTCAGGAAAAAATGGTTCTCTTCTGGCACAATCATTTTGTTTCTGAAATGATTAAAGTAGCTCATCCGCAGCATATGTACTGGCAAAACCACCTGTTCAGAACACATGCCTTTGGTAACTTTAGAACCTTAACAAAGGCTGTAACTACCAATGCTGCCATGCTGATATACCTGGATGGCATCAGCAACACAAAGAATAAACCAAACGAGAACTATGCAAGAGAGCTACTGGAACTATTTACACTTGGTATTGGCAATTATACCGACACAGATGTAAAAGAGGCTGCACGTGCACTAACTGGCTGGCAAGTAGACAAACTTAGACCCTTCCTGAACCCAGGCAAGTTTGACAACACGAGTAAAACATTTTTAGGCAAAACAGAAAATTATAACCACGATACGCTTATAGATGCCATTTTCAAAAGCCCTAAAACAGCAGAACACATATGCACTAAGCTTTATAAAGAGTTTATTTGCTCTAAAACCGATGCCCCTTTTATAAAGCAAATGGCTACTGTACTGCTAGACGCAGATTATGAAATTAAGCCCCTGCTGGCATTTATGCTTAATTCAGATCATTTCTACGACACCCGATTTATCGGTAGTAAAATAAAATCACCTGTAGACCTTTTGGTAGGTACGCTTAAAGCATTTGAGGTATCAAACCCGGAGTATAACTACCTGGCAGATGTACTTAGGCTACTACAGCAAAATCTGTTTAACCCTCCTAACGTGAGAGGCTGGGAAGGGCAAAGAAAGTGGATTAGCTCTTCTACTTTTCCTAACCGCCAAGCACTAACTGACTCCTACATAAATGGCAAAAGATTAAACGGGCAAAGTATAAAATTTCAGATTGATGGGCTTGCTTATGCACGTACTTATACTAGCTGTAATAATGCCATAGTGTTTGTTAATGAAGTATCAACACAGTTGGTCCGGTATCCTCTTAGCGCTAACAAGAAGAATTTACTGCTTAACATACTTTTAGAAGGAACAACCCCTACAGAATGGAGTACCAATAGCCCTATGGCTGTTACCAGACTAAAGAATTTTTTTAAAGCTTTGATGCGACTGCCAGAGTACCAGCTGTGCTAACTACCTGCTGCACACAATTTGCCTTTGCTGTAGCTTACTTTAGTTGCCTTACCTCTTTCCCATAGTATTTACCACAAATTTTGCCTGAGAATGAAAAGAAGAGAATTTATCAGAAACATGGGCCTGCTCGGAGGCTCTATGGCATTGGGGTTAAATGGTATACCTCTGAAAGCCTTTTCCTCTCCGCTACTGCTCAACATAGAGCAGACTAACGGCAAAATACTTGTGTTGCTGCAGATGAACGGCGGAAACGACGGCTTGAACACACTTATCCCATACGAAGACGACCTCTACTATAACAAGCGGCCACAGATAGGTATAAAAAAGCAAGACGTAGTTGCGTTAAACGAGTTTACAGGTCTGAACCCAGCCATGGCCGGATTTAGAAATTTGTACGAGGATGGGAAATTAGGTATAGTGCAGAATGTTGGGTATGAAAACCACAACCGCTCACACTTCAGATCGACTGACATATGGTTATCAGGCTCTGATGCTGATCAAAACCTGTACGACGGGTGGGTTGGCAGAAGCTTATCTTATATGTACCCCGATTTTGAGACCGATATTCCAGAGCACCCGATGGCCATACAACTTGGTGCTGTTGAGTCTATGTTGCTGCAAAGCCCCATAGGTTCTATGAGTGTCGTGTTTGAGAACCCCAACACATTTTACCAAATGGTAAGTGGCAGTATAGCAGACGATGATCCTCCGGAAAGTACGTTGGCTGGTACAGAACTGGCCTTTTTGCGGAAGATATCTTCTCAGTCTACTAACTACGCCTCAGTTGTAAAGGAAAAAGCTGACAAAGGTAAAAATACCGTTACCTATCCTAACACAAGTATAGGCAAGCAGTTGGCAATTGTCGCCAGCCTTATTGCAGGCGGATTGGAAACCCCAGTATACTTAACCACTATTTCCGGTTTCGACACACATGCAAATCAACTTACAGCGCATGCAAAAACCCTTACACAACTCAGTGAAGCCATTACAGCTTTTCAGTCTGACTTAGAGACAACCGGCATGGCTGATAGAGTGGTACTAATGACCTTCTCTGAATTTGGCAGGAGAGTGGAAGAAAACGGCAGCAGAGGAACAGACCATGGCACAGCTGCACCATTGTTTGTAATTGGCAAGTCTGTTTCAGGCGGCATTATAGGTGGCAACCCGAATTTAGTAAACTTAGATAAAAACGGTGACCTACTGCACCAGTACGACTATCGCCAAATTTATACTACCATTCTACAGGATCACCTGGGGCTAAACAAAGCAAAGACTGAGGCTATTTTAGGCAAAAGTTATGAGAAGCTCAACCTGTTTCATAAGTCAGCTGAAACAGGTTTCAGTTTTGCTCCTTTGCAGCTTAACAAAGTATACCCGAACCCTTTCCAATATTCAGCGGCCTTTGAGTATGAATTAAAACGAAGTATACACATTAGACTTTCTATCTTCGATCTGCAAGGCCGGGAGGTAGCAGTAATTTATGATGGACTGCAGAACGCAGGCAGGCATAGCCAACATTTTTCAAACAGACTTGCTACCGGTACCTATATAGCACTTCTATCAGGAGAGGGCCGCCAAAGCTCTAAAAAAGTGGTAGTGGTATAATAGCACCTGGTTTGGCGAATTGTTAGACAATAGCAGTTGCCAAACCAGGTGCTATACTTAACTAAAAACTTACAAAGCGTTTTCTAGCCTCTTCCTCCAGCCTGTCGCGGTGGTCTGGGTGGGCGATGTTGATGAGGGCACGGGCACGCTGGCGCAGGTTCTTGCCATACAGGTAAGCCACGCCATACTCTGTTACCACATAATGCACGTGTGCTCTTGTAGTTACCACCCCAGCTCCCTGGTTGATAAATGGTGTGATGCGCGAGATACCCTTTGCCGTTACCGAAGGCAGTGCAAGTATAGGCTTACCACCCTCCGATAATGCAGCGCCACGCATAAAGTCCATCTGGCCGCCGATGCCGGAAAACTGGTAAGTACCAATAGAATCCGAAACCACCTGGCCAGTTAAGTCAATTTCGATGGCACTGTTTATGGCTGTTACCTTTGGGTTCGTGCGGATTACAGACACATCGTTTACATAATCGGTGCGCAGCATGGTTACCAGCGGATTGTCATCCACAAAATCATATAACTGTCGGTTACCAACTATAAAGCCAGTGGCAATACGGCCAGGGTGTTTTGATTTATGTTCGTTTGTGATAACGCCTTTTTCTACCAGCGGCATGATACCATTGGAGAACATCTCGGTGTGTATCCCTAAGCCTTTATGGTTGGTCAGGTTATTGAGAACAGCATCCGGAATACCGCCAATACCCATTTGCAGGGTAGCGCCGTCATCCACCAGCTCTGCGATATACTCCCCTATTTTTCTTTCTGTAGCGGTTATCTTTGAACCATAGTCTACCTCAGGCAGCGGCTCATTTACTTCTACCATCGCATCAAAGCGGCGGGTATGGATTAAGGCCTCGCCATGGGTGCGCGGCATGTGCGGATTTACCTGCGCTATTACATGTTTTGCACTGATTACGGCCTCTCTGGCAATATCCACGGAAACGCCCAGTGAGCAGAAGCCGTGCCTATCTGGAGGCGATACATGTACAATGGCAACATCCAAAGGCAGAATACCACTGCGGAACAAATGCGGTATTTCACTCAAAAAAATAGGCACATAATCCCCACGTCCGTTATTTACTGCTTCGCGCACATTTGCCGATACAAAAAGCGAGTTGATAAAGAAGGAGTCAGCATAGCGTTCTTCAGCAAGCGGCATATCACCAAATGTACTGATGCTGACAATTTCCACATTGCGTAGTTCATCTGCCTTTTCGGCCAGTTTGCGCACAAGGTACTGTGGGGTTGCAGCACTACCATGTAAAAAAACTCTATCGCCTGATTTTATCACAGACAGCGCCTCTTCGGCACTAAGGTAATTGGGGTTTTTGTTAGCCATACTTGTCATCATTTCCATAGCAAATCAGAAGCACATGCGTTAGCACCTACTTACTCCATCCTGCTATACATGGTTTAAGCATCTTTTAATCGTGCTCCTGAAGCGGCTGCAAGTTGAAAAGCAAAAAGCTGCTAAAAAATGAGTTTTAGCAGCTTTAAGTATGACCTATGATTGGTAAAGTATGAATTATTTTGCCACGGCTCTTTCTATCTCCCGCAGGTTTTCCATTTTCTTGTTTCTAAGAAAGCCATTAATGTCTTCGAAGTGTTCGCGGATACGCTTGTTGCCAAATTCAAATACCTTGTTAGCCAATCCATCCAGGAAGTCCCTGTCGTGGGATACAAGTATAAGTGTACCGTCGAAAGCGCGCAAAGCATCTTTCAGAATATCTTTAGTTTTGATGTCAAGGTGGTTGGTAGGTTCGTCAAGTATAAGCAGGTTTACCGGCTGAAGCAACAATTTGATCATGGCCAGACGGGTTTTCTCACCACCAGAAAGTACTTTCACCTTCTTCTCGATGGTATCGCCACTGAACATGAAGGCTCCCAGTAAGTCTTTTACACGAGTACGGGCATCACCTATGGCAATTTCGTCAATGGTTTGGAAAACAGTTAGCTCACCATCCAGTAACGAGGCCTGGTTCTGGGCAAAGTAGCCCACCATGCAATTGTGACCCAATTGTAGTTTACCGTCAAAGTCGATCTCGCCCATAATGGCTTTTACCAGTGTAGATTTACCCTCGCCGTTTTTACCCACAAAAGCAATTTTCTCGCCACGCTCAATGGTAAGCGAAGCGTCTTTGAACACGGTATAATCGCCATACTTTTTGGTCAACTCTTCAGCAATAACAGGGTAGTTACCGGAACGTGGCGCCGGCGGAAATTTCAGGTTCAGGGCAGAAGTATCTACTTCGTCTACCTCCACCAGTTCCATCTTCTCCAGCATCTTCACCCGCGACTGTACCTGTAATGTTTTAGAATAGGTGCCTTTAAAGCGATCAATAAACGTCTGAATCTCTGCAATTTCTTTCTGCTGGTCGTCGTACTGCTTTTGCTGCTGCTCACGGCGTTCTTTGCGCAGCTGCAGGTATTGGCTGTACGGTACTTTGTAGTCGTAAATTCGGCCCATTGTTACTTCAATGGTACGGTTGGTAATGTTGTCTACAAAGGTCTTGTCGTGCGAAATCACGATCACCGCCTTTGCATTGTTTACCAAGAACTCCTCTAGCCACTGAATAGACTCAATGTCGAGGTGGTTGGTAGGCTCGTCGAGTAGGATCAGGTCTGGCTGCTGCAACAGAATTTTGGCCAACTCGATGCGCATGCGCCAGCCACCGCTGAACTCGTTGGTTGGGCGTGTAAAGTCCTCTCTGCTAAAGCCAAGTCCTTTTAGCGTTTTCTCTACCTCTGCATCAAAGTTGATTTCTTCGATAGAGTAGTACTTCTCCCCTAGCTCCGATACCTGCTCAATGATCTTATAGTATTCGTCTGAATCATAATCGGTGCGGGTTTCAAGTTCTGCGTTCAGGGCGTCCATCTGCTTTTTCATGTCCAGCACTTTGGCAAAGGCTTTGGATGCTTCTTCAAACACGGTGCAGTTATCCTCAGTCAGCAGGTGCTGTGGCAGATAGGCGATTACAGCATCTTTGGGTGCCGAAACTTTACCGCGCGTAGGCTTACTTACACCTGCAATAATTTTAAGCAGGGTAGATTTGCCCGCTCCGTTTTTTCCCATCAGGGCTATTCGGTCGTTTTCGTTTATATTAAAGGCAACATTGCTGAACAGCGCCGCCCCATTAAACTCCACGCTTACCGCATCAACTGAAATCATATCTTAAATTTTAAAGCTGCAAAGATAAAGGAATTCCGGTTGCATGTATGATTTGGCGTGAACCAGAATTTATACTTGAGAGGTAAACTTACTAAGCAAGCATTGAGTTCATACTTCTGATCTAAAAGCTTTTATAATTGAACTCAAGTTGGAATAACCATATTAGTTGAAGTCTTTTATATTTGGGTTACTCCTGGAATGATTCTTATAAGGGGAAAATATAAGATAAAACTTTATCTAGTTTGAGTGTAAAGCATACGCTTCAGGTGCAGTTAGGATAAGCTTAATATTTAATCAGGAAAAAGAATATGAACTCGCGCCAGCGAAAAGAGAGATTAAAATCAACCTTGCCTATAGGGTCTCCGAGTTTGTTTGTGCTGCTCATTGATGTTCAATAAGCCACCCTTAACAGCATTTAAGAGTTCGCTCTCCTGAAAAGGCTTGGTGATATAATCGTCTGCTCCGGCCTCGATCCCCTCCCGGATGTTTTCACTTTTCGATTTAGCTGACAGAAATACGAAAGGAATATCTTCAAGCTCAGGTGCCTTTTTGAACTCTTGAAGCACAGCATAACCGTCCATCAGCGGCATCATGATATCGCATACTACAATATCAGGTTTTTGCTGCAGTGCCTGCTCAATACCTGCTTTTCCATTCTCAGCTTTCAACACCTTGTAATTGGCGAGCATCAGCATTTCGGCGATGTTCTCGCGAACAAACATATTATCCTCAATAACCAATACTGTTTTCATTGCACTAAAGGTAATACTTATAGAAGGTGTTATAAAATCAACTAACTTATTAAGCGTTAGGTTCATATCGCGTACCAGGGCTACTGTATCTGGTCAGAGTTATCCGCCAGTACGAACACTAACAAATATAACCATGAGTTTTATTAATAAATGGCATATCGAACCTCGAGTAGCTTACTATTAGAGATAAAAAGTAATCTTCTTGACTAGTATCACTCCTTGCTCCGACTGGCTCATGAGTTAAAAGGCAGCCGCATATTCTACCCAACCACTTACAACAATGCCCGTTTAAGGAAGTGCTTTAGAAATCACAGTCTATACGTTGGTTTATACTTTATACTATGCCTCATATTGCCATCATCTCCTCCAGCGTGCGTACCGGCCGCAACACCCATAGGGTAGCCCTGTTTTTTGAAAAGTATATCAGCAACAGCAAACTGGCTACTTCCGAGATACTTGACCTGAAGGAGTATAACTTTCCAATCTTTGAGGAGCGGCTTAAGCACCAAGACGACCCAGCTAAGAAAACGCTTGAGTTTGCAGACAAAATAAAGAAGGCTGATGGCGTGATCATCGCAACTCCGGAATATAACGGTGGCTACCCAGCCAGCCTGAAAAACGTGGTAGACCTGTTGTACGATGAGTGGCATCGGAAGCCAATCGGTTTGGTAACGGTATCGGCCGGCGCGTTTGGTGGCACACAAGTTATGCGCGCCATACAGTTTACCCTCTGGAAAATGCATGCCTGGGTAGTGCCCGCCATGTTTCCGGTACCCAAAGTAGAGAGCAACTACGACGAACACGGCAACCCAACCGACAAAGAAGGCACCGAAAAACGCGCTCATAAATTTCTGCAGGAAATGCTGTGGTGCATAAAAGCTAAACAGAAGATGAATGATGCCTAAACCAACGTTGCTTTGTATCTACTTTTTAAGCCTATTACAGCTGCTAGTATTTACCTTGTTCTACGTAATTTCTTTATCTTTACAGAAATAATTTAGACTACTACGTACCAGATGATCCTTCATCAGAATAGCATAATAAAATTAGAGTATAACCCTGCCACAGACATTTTGGAGGTTAAGTACCCTGACCTGCAAAGATTCATACTCTTCGAGATTAAAGAAAGTCTGAAACTGATGGTAGACACTATCCGGAATTATGATGTAAAGCGCCTGTTATTAGACGCAAGCTCTACGCACATTGACATCAGCGATGAAGAGAATAGAGATCTATCAATACAATTGGCAGGCGAACTGGCACGCACACGGCTTCAGAAAGTTGCACGTATACAGCCACTAGATCCTAAAAAAGAGCAAAGGGCACAGGAAAACATAAAGCAGATCGAGAAAAACCTACCTCTGCCGTACCAACTTCGCTCTTTTAGTGAAAGAACAGTGGCATTGGAGTGGCTAAAAAGCTGAAGTCTCTAGTTTTGATTAAGTATTACAGTACATGACAACACCATACACAGCATCAGAGGACAAAATGCATGGCTCTATGTTTGTATTGCTACGCCGGTTCATAGAAAACCACCACGGTTATAGCGGCTGGGCAAACCTTACAGAGGCTGCAGGAATAGAAAACGCATCTTATCAGATGTTCGAGATGTACCCCACTTCTCACCTCTTTGCCATTTTAGAAGCAGCCGCTTCCAAAAGCGACAAAACGGCTCATGAGCTGCTAGAAAGTTATGGTGAATTTCTGGTACCTGACCTTTTGATGGTATACAAGAAGTATGTAAAACCGGAATGGCGCACCTACGAAATGCTGCTATACACTGAGCATGCCATGCATGGAGCTGTAAAATTAGAAGATAACCGCACAAACCCGCCCAAACTGCTTATAACCAAAAAAGGACCAAAACAACTTATCATTGATTACCATTCGCACCGAAAAATGGCTGCTATGGCCATCGGTATTATAAAAGGTATCGCTAAACATTACCAAGAAAGCGATTTAATAAGCGTTACGATGCTCACACCAGCAAACGCAGAACGCGTGCAAATTAAAGTGGACTTTGAGTTCTAGTTCTTTCAAGTTGCTTCAGTCATTCTACTACTTAAGTTCATCAGCGTTGCTGTACTTTGTACTTGTATAAGCCAATGAGCAGCGAGTATAACACAGGCCGCATTAGCGTATTCTTGTGCTATGCTATATAAAATATAGCTTTTTTACCTGCAGATTAAACCTTAGGCTTGAAATCATGTCTTAAAGCAGGTTTCTACAATTTGGCAAAAGCCACATTGCCCGAACTAACTATAAACTCGACGCCTTCCAAGCTTTGCGAACATCTTTTTCAAACTAAATTCTATTTGCTAATTTGCCTCATTATTGAAAATAAACTTACTGATTTTTCAAACTTAACTTACTAAACTATCTAACATGAGAAAACGCGTACAATTCCTGTTGGCGCTTTTGCTGTTTACCAGCAGCCTTACCCAGGCACAGGTAAAAAAAGACCCAGTAATAGAGAATATTATCAAAGAAGCTAACAATGACTCACACCTGGAGAAACTTGGACATGAGTTAATGGACGTGATCGGGCCTCGCCTGGTGGGCACCCCAGGTATGCAAAATGCACATAACTGGGCAGTTGACAAGTATAAAAGCTGGGGCATACCGGCTCGCAACGAAAAGTGGGGTGAGTGGCGCGGCTGGGAACGCGGCATCACACACGTAGATATGGTATCTCCTAGAGTAAAAAGCCTGGAGGCAATGCAATTAGCTTGGAGCCCTGCAACACCTGCCAAGGGTGTTACTGCTGAGGTTATCACACTACCAGATGTTCAGGATTCCGTAGCATTCCAGAAGTGGTTGCCAAATGCTAAAGGCAAGTTTGTGATGATCTCGATGTACCAGCCAACTGGCCGCCCTGACTACAACTGGAAAGAGTTTGCTACGCCGGAGTCTTTTGAGAAGATGAAAAAGGAGCGTGACGCACAGTCTGAGGCTTATCGCAAGAAATTAAATACTATTGGTTACAACACCCGCACCCTGCCAGTAGCACTTGAGAAAGCTGGCGCAGCAGGTATTATCATGAGCAACTGGAGCAGCGGCTTTGGTGTGAACAAGATCTTTAGTGCGTATACTAAGAAAATCCCTACTGTTGATGTTGCCCTGGAAGACTACGGCATGCTATATCGCTTAGCTGAGAACGGTTCTAAACCAAAGATAAAAGTAGTAGCAGAGTCTAAACATGCTAAGAACCCTGTACCTACTTTTAACACGATTGCCGAAATAAAAGGAACTGAGAAGCCTGAAGAGTATGTGATGCTTTCTGCCCACTTCGATTCATGGGACGGCGGTACTGGCGCTACAGACAACGGCACGGGTACTATTATGATGATGGAGGTAATGCGCATTCTGAAGGAAGTATACCCTAACCCTAAGCGAACCATACTTGTGGGCCACTGGGGCAGCGAAGAGCAGGGCTTGAATGGGTCACGCGCTTTTGTAGAAGATCACCCGGAAGTTGTAAAAAATATTCAGGCATTATTTAACCAGGACAACGGTACTGGCCGCGTGGCCAACATTTCGGGTCAGGGCTTCCTGCACTCGTATGATTACCTAGGCCGTTGGTTAAATGCTGTACCTCGCAACATCACCAGCTCCATCGAAACCACATTCCCGGGCACACCTGGCGGTGGTGGCTCTGATCATGCCTCATTTGTGGCGGCCGGCGCTCCTGCTTTCTCGCTAAGCTCGCTAAGCTGGTCTTATGGCAACTATACTTGGCACACCAACCGCGACACGTATGATAAGATCGTATTTGATGATGTACGCAGCAATGTTATACTTGCGGCTATACTTGCTTACATGGCCAGCGAAGACCCTGAGTCTACATCACGTGAGAAGAGCGTGCTTCCAATAAATTCAAGAACTGGTGAGCCAATGCCATGGCCGCAGGTTAGACCAGCTACCCGCAAAGGTGGTGTAGAATAATACTCAGTAGCATGAGATTCAAAAGATAAGGAGCTCATACTCTTATAGAAAAGCCGCTTAAGTTTATACTTAGGCGGCTTTTCGTTTTAACTCCCTCCCCAAACATACTTACTTTTGGCCTGTTAAGGCAATACCTATACAACAGAAGGCTTACTACGTACAAGCACAAAGTATAAATTAGTAACAACACAATGGAAGATAAAACAAACCAGGAAGAGAAGTATGAATTGGCCACCTTTGCCGGCGGCTGTTTTTGGTGCATGGTAAAGCCTTTTCATCAGTGGGATGGCGTGATAAAAGTCCTGTCTGGCTACACAGGCGGCCATACCGAGAATCCCACCTACAAAGAAGTATGCTCCGATACCACCGGCCATTACGAAGCAGTGCAGATAACCTATGACCCAAGTATAATTTCTTACAAAGAGATACTGGAGGTATTTTGGGAGCAGATAGACCCTACCGACCCGGGAGGGCAATTCGGCGACAGGGGCTCATCTTACCAGACAGCCATTTTTTACCACACCGAAGAGCAGAAAAAGCAGGCAGAGGATTCTAAAAAGGAACTTGAGGAAAGCAAACGTTTTAGTGGTTCCATTGTAACGCCCATACTACCAGCTCAGAAGTTCTGGCCAGCCGAAGAGTACCACCAGGATTACTACCAAAAGAACCCGAGCCACTACAAAATGTACAGCATTGGCTCTGGGCGTGTAGGCTTTATAGAAAAGCACTGGCGCGACAAGAAAAAAGCCTAGCCGGGGCAAGAAGCAAAGTATAGATTAAACTATAATCCCATACTTTTGTTGAGGAGTATGACAAGTAACAATACTTTTAAAATGACAAAACAGAAGATTAAAATAGACATTGTTTCCGATATTAATTGCCCGTGGTGCTATGTAGGTGAGAAGCGCCTGGAAAAGGCCATTGAAGCCACAGAGGGTAAGTATGAGTTTGATATTAGCTTTAAGCCTTTTGAACTGAATGCCAACATACCCCAGGAAGGCCAGGATAAGACTGAGTACTTTAAGAATGCCTACGGCCCAAGTATACTTTCGCAGTTAGGTGCTATGAACCAACGCATGACTGAAACAGGTGCAGAGGTAGGTATAAAATTTGATTTTGATAAGTCTACGACGGTAAATAATACCTTTAATGGCCACAGGTTAATCTGGCTGGCTGGTGAGTGTGGCGTGCAGGGAAAGGTAGCAGAGGCATTGTTCTATAGCTACTTTACCGAAGGTAACAACATGAACGATACCGTTCTTCTAACCAAAATTGGATTGGAAAACGGTATTCCTGCTGAGAAGCTGGAAGGCTTTTTTCAAAGTGAGGCCGGAAAAAAAGAGGTGCGTGAGATGGAGCAGTGGGCACAGGCAGCCGGCATTACTGGAGTTCCCGCCTTTATCATCAACAACAAATACCTGATTAGCGGCGCACAGCCTGCAGAAACGTTCCTGAATGTGTTCCAGCAGGTGGCACCAAAGTTTGAGAAGGTAGAAGCTAACGGCTAAAGCTGCGGCATTGACGGCTGCTGCTAAACCTGCCTCTAAAGCTTTGAATCCCCAAGTATACCTTATGTATACTTGGGGATTTTTATTTTTCAGGCAACTGTTCAGTAACTCCCCCTACTTTTACCCTTAAAACGTTCATGTCTACTAATTAATTTGAACCTTACCAATATAAATTATAAAATATCCGTATAATTACACATTAATAGAGCGACTTATATTCTAAGAAAGGTTACTACAACAAGTTCCTCACATGTGCTGGTAGTTCCTATCCTCTGTCTCACCCCCACCTTACTATTTCTTACTATGTAAATTTCTGCACATATATGTTATGTGTGACAGCACTTTATCTCTTATTCCTGCTTATACAATTGAGCTACGACTATACTTTGAAAACTTTCTCACTTTAAACTATATAAACCATGAATTTAAATGTATACCTCCGTTCCGTGCTATTTTTCGCAACAGCACTATTTTTCCTTTCCTCCTGTTCAGATCAGCTAGATGAAGTTCAACCGAATGAAAGCCTTAACGCAGCCTTAGAGCAGAATGCCTCTGATAACAGCATGACCACAACCTCTGTTACTTTTACTGCTACGGCTATGATAGCCAGCTGTCATGGCGAGAACATCAGGTTTACAGGAATCATCGAAAACAGAGTAAAAAGATCTGTTAGTGCTAGTGGTCAGGATCATTACTTCCGTCAGTTCACTGTAAGAGGTATGGTTGGCACAGGCCTTACCACAGGAATCATATATGACGTAGTGGGTGGCGCTGAAATGTTCAGCATCAAAAATCCTGTCTTTGTAAATGGCTCACTCAGCCTGCCAGCCAGTATAACAGAAAGTGATATCTTAATACACAGAGGCACACTTGTTTTTGTTAGTAAAACAGATGGTAGTCGTGTAGTAGCCCGTCATATCATCACCAAGAATCCTGGAAAAGGAGTTATGGAGAATACATGGGACTGTGGAGGAAACTAATGTTGATTTTACCCATAGCAATACTAACCTTCCAGAGCAGTTTTAGAAGCACACTAGCCATATAGAGAAAGGCCGCTGAAGATTTATACTTCAGCGGCCTTTCTCTATATGATCGATTAATTAGAAGTTCCTTGCCTGAACCGGCATATCCTCTAGCTGGGCATAATTAAGCTTCCATTCACCGTCCTCGCCTTTTTTCCAGATAAGAGTGTAGTTACCTTCTCCTGTTCCGTGAGGCTCCTGTGGTCCGGCTGGCAATACGTCTACTGTAAATGTACCGGCACCGTAAGCCAGGTTTTCATCTACGGCAGAGCTCACGTTGCTCAAACGTAGGTTGTTAATGGTATTAATGGTTTCGCGTACCCAACGGTTCGACACATCTGACTTTCCTCTTAAGTGCATTTCTCCCTGCAGGAACTGTACATCCTCTCCCATCATCGAGATCACCTTTTCAGAGTCTTTGCTATTCCAGGCACTAATAAAGTCCTGGTTAAGTTTCTGCACATCCATTTCTTCTTTGCTGCTATCGCAAGCTACCAGGAAGGCAAACATGAGTATAAATGTTATATAACTAAACGGTTTCATGATCCTAAAATTTAGATATGTTGATGTTTTCAATTTTGCATATACACGTAAGATTTTGAATAAAGGTGCATGTGCTTTAAAGAAAAAGACCAAGTGCCGGGCACTTGGTCTTTATATAAGGTAGAGATCCAATTACCAGCTTTTTACTCTATATTCTGAAGTATAATATGGCTTAGATGGGTCACCGTAATATGGGTTAAGCACATAGCCAGACGTAAACAGTACTTCGTTGCTGTTATCAGCATAAGCCATTGTAGCTGGCTCTGGTGCTGCAGGGGTAACAGCTGCTTTTCTTGCTTTTCTTGCCGGAGCAGAAGATCTTGTAGAGGCTGCTGCTTTATAATCGTTTGATCTCTCGATCACGGCGATACGCTCAGCTGCTGCGGCGGCTTCTTCTTTCTTACGCTTGTTGTCGATTATTTTACCAACACCATAACCGGCACCGGCACCAACAACACCACCAACAACACCGCCTACTACACGGTTACGCTTATGTATAATGGCACCCGCTGCACCACCTGTGGCTGCACCAATAACGGCACCTTTAGCTTGCGGACTCCACTTCTTTCTCTCCTGCGCCTGTGATGAGCTGCTCATCACTATAAACATCAAAAATGTAAGGCTCAATACTAAACTAATCTTTTTCATGACGATTCATTTTAAATAATGAAACTGATACTAACTGATTAGGCATTTTGCAACATGCGTGCCAAGAGCAGCTAAATTGTAGAAGATTTTTTCTAAAAAGGCTTTAAAACATATATAACTTATTCTTAATCAGAGACAAAATTTTTAACATAGCATATATATGCGAGTATAGCCTCTCTATCCATTTTATCTAAGCCGATGTATTTACTTGTATTTTAAGACCTTCCGTTATAATTAAACAATGCTCACATTTAGTAAACTATTTCTGCCCTTGCGTTTTCTATGAAAGCTATACCAGCACTCCACTCTTTATAGTACCTAATCTTGCTAAAGTCTATAGTACTCTTGCTTTTGATAGCGAACTGCCGGGGCAACAGTGATAAGCTTAGGCTAGAAAGCTAGAATTTTGAGAAGGAAATAACTCAGGAACAGAACCTGGTGTTTACATTTAATAAAGACCTAGTAGGCGACTCGCTGCTGAACTAATGGGATACCACAGCCTATCTGCAAATAAGGCCCTAGGTAGCCGGCAAGTATAAATGTACAGCGTCAAAAGAGTTGGTTTGTCTCCGGATAAGCCGTTTATCCCCGCCACAGATTTCAGGGTGGAGTTATGCGAGAACTTGCTTATACACTCTCCTGCTAAGTATAAAATACTGGCGGGCAAGGCATTACCTTTCATACGCCCTACTTAAAAGTACAACAGGCAAAAGGTTATTGGGTGGATAACGAAAACAAACCAAACAAACTTGAGGCAAGTTTGCTACTCGATTTTAATTACCCTGTGCTGTTTCAGGAGTTGCAGAAGCATTTACAAGTTTATGCCGGTAACAAAGAACTACCTATAAAACTAACCAGCGGCAACCGCGACAACATCACCATCTACTAACAGTAACCTAAGTGAGCTAATTAAGTGTAAAACTTTACTCCAGAAGCACTGGCTTTAACACTTTACTAAACTGAACTGTCACTTTTGTGCCGCTGTCTGTATCCACTTCCATGTCACCATCCAGTTGTTTTAAGAGTGAACTGATCAGGTCCAGGCCAAATGTCTTCTTTTTGCCATCGTTTTGCATGCCTGGGCCATTGTCGCTGATCTGTAACAGGAACTTATCCTCCGCAGCTGCTAGCTTAATGTGGAGTAGTGGCTCATCCACATCCGCGTAAGCATACTTAAAAGCATTTGTTATCAACTCGTTGCAGATAAGCCCCACAGGTATGGCAGCTTCCACGTTCATCCAGATAGGTTCTACGTCATACTCCAACATATCCTCATCAAATTCATTGCTATAGGTAAACATGATGGTCTCCGTTAGGTCTTTGATGTAATCGGGCATGTAAATCTCCGTGGCATTATCATTCTGGTACAGCCGCTGGTGTATGAGAATCATGGAAAGCAACCTGTTTTTGCCTTCAAGCAGGGCCCTTCTGGCATTGTCGTCGGATATGGCATAAGCCTGCAGGTTTAGCAGGCTACTTACCACCTGCAGGTTGTTTTTTACCCGGTGGTTGAGTTCGCGCAACAGTATGTTTATGTGCTCGTTGCGCTCGTTGGCTACTTTAACAGAAGCTTCCAGCTCATGGGTTTTCTCCTCCAAGCGCTTTTGCTGGCTCAGTATCTGCTCGTTTAGAGCCAGCAGCTGGTTATTCTGCTCCACCACCTTTTGCCGCTCTAAATAATAGCTCTTCCGGAATGTAACAATGACTATGGTCGTGTAAAACATCGAATACAGCATGGTTACGCCATAGTCTATCATTCTCTCTTCTTTAGAGTCGTAGGGCAACACCCAACCCGGATTGTAGAACTCCAACACCAGCAGCAAGAGCAGATCTGTGTACATGATGCCAAACACCCAATACTGGTACCTTGGCGGCACCATCAGCAGGAAAATGTTCAGCAACATGATAATGAGGTAAAACAGGTTACCATCTATGCCACCGTTGTAAAAGTGCATGACACTGAGCAAGCCCAGCGAGGCAAACACATAGCAGAAAATCAGGCTAACAGAAAATACTTTCCTGATACGGGAAGCAAAGTACAAACCAGCAGAAATAACGGCTCCGGCTAAACTTAGCCAGACAGTTGCCAGAGGCAAACCTATCAGGTAATTGGCTATAGCCCCTACAATGGCAAATGTAGTTATAAAGAAACTGGAGATGTTAAAGATGCGGTGCTCCAGCCGGAAGATCTGGCTATCACCGGTAATAACCCGGACATACTTTTTAACTTGCTGCATACCTATGCCTAGGCTTTTATCCATTTTAGTTTAACAGCCATAGCAATAAGCTCTGAGCTTGTTTTCAGCTCGAATTTACGGAGCAGGTTTCGGCGGTGTGTTCTTACCGTATTCTCACTGATAAATAACTTCTCAGCTATTTCGCGGCTCTTGTAACCTGCCGCCATACAGCGCACAATGTCCATTTCACGGTCCGATGGCCGCTGGTCCTTTCCGTTAGCGGATACATCTGCCTGTGCACGTAGCGCCATTTTAACAGCTACCAAAAGCTGCCGCTCTGTGAAAGGTTTCAGCACATAGGCTACCGGCTCCGTAGAAAGCGCATCGTCGAGTGTCTGTTGCCCAGAGTAGGCGGTTAAGTAAATGACCGGGATAGGCTCTATCTTTTGCAGCTCTTTTACAATCAAGTGGCCCTCATAAGATCCAAATAAATTCAGGTCGCTGATGATTAGGCTTACAGAGGTTGTCTGGCAAAAATCAATGGCATCGGCCCGGTTATTTGTGATGGCAACATCTTCATACCCCGCTGCACGCAGCACAGATGAAATATGTTCGGCAACAAGCTGTTCGTCCTCAATTATTAAGATGTTTTGTTTCATAACTTTTAAGGGCAAAGAGATATGAGATGGTTAGTAATAACAGGAGGAGCCACAAAAGCACACTTCCACCTAAACATCGTACAATATAGATATTCAGCTTATACTATAGAAATATTATCTATACTTTATTTTATACAGCTAAATCCGGAGCACTTGGGCGAACTGAGACAGAGGTATAGCTGAACTATAGCATAAAATCCATTTAAACCGGGTAGTGCCAGAATTTCAGCCGCGGTGTACCTGCAAAAAAAATCACTCATACTACCAAGAGCAGCATGAGTGATCGTATAAGTATAAATTTAAAGGAAGCAGTTACATAAAATCAGGCTACTGCACTTCTATCTCTCCGTGTGTATAGTGCTGGTAATCTTTAACTATCGTTTTCAGGAAGTCCCAGTCAGACATGTCGGTTTGGATGCCGGTGATTTCTTTTACGCGCAGAGCAACTTTCTCGAGCAGTTCATAGTTCTGGTGCTCCTGCGCCTTAGAAACCAATTTACGAACCTGTGCCAGGTCCTGGTCGCTGAGCAAGTTAACCTCCGGGAACACAATCTTATAGTCCTCCTCTATTTGCATTAGTTCTGGTGCTCTTCTTTTTACGGCTCGGGTGCGGATAACACAGGTACCGGCCGCCATATCGCCGAGGCGCTGGCCTTTTCCGCTTGCGGCTACCGCTACCACAGCTACTATTCCACTCGAAATACCCATATCTACCAACCTAAAAATCCAACGAAGCAGGTAATCGCCAACGGTTGGAGAATTGCCATTCAATTTAATTACTTTAATGTCGCGGGCTCTTTTGCCTATACTTTGTCCGTTTAAAAATATCTCGCAAAGCAAGTGGTAGAAAAGTAGGGGCAGGTATACTAATACCATCAACACTACTAAGCCTGCACCGCCATCCTGCATCCAGTTTCCAAACGCAAATACCATTACGATGGCCAAGGCCCATACCATCATCACTACCCCGTCAATAATGGTTGCCAGAATCCTGTCGCCTACACTTGCCAGCGGGTACTCTACTTCTACGTTCTGTGTTGTCTGTATTTTTACTGTATTCATCTGAGAAAAAAGTTTGCTTTCTTTTATTTACATCCCAAGATATATATATTTGGTATATAACACAACACACACCGTACCGTGCGCGAGGCAGTCTTTATCCGAAAAAACAAACTTAAGTGGAAATCCTACGAATCACAGGCCGGCACCAGCCCTGATGCGCTGGCCGACAGGTTTATAGAGTTGACAGATGACCTGGCCTATGCCCGCACGTTCTACCCCGAATCGGAAACTACCGGTTACCTGAACAGCCTTGCCGGCAAAACGCACCAGGCCATTTACCGAAACAAAAAAGTAAAGCAAAACAGGTTTTATACTTTCTGGAAGTATGAACTGCCTTACCTGATGCGCCAGCACCACCGCCAACTGTTTTATGCCTTTGTGGTTTTTGCCGTGGCCTTTGGCTTGGGCGCTCTGTCTGCCGCCCTCGACGATACGTTTGTAAGACTTATACTTGGCGACAGCTACGTAAACCAAACGCTGCAGAACATCCGCAACGGCGACCCGATGGCTGTGTACAAAAGCCAGGGCGAGGCCGAGATGTTCCTCATGATTACTATAAATAACGTTAAGGTTTCTTTCATGGCCTTTGCGCTGGGGGTGTTTTTCTCGCTTGGCACTTTCTGGGTGTTGTTCAGCAATGGCATCATGGTGGGGGCTTTCCAGTTCTTTTTTTACAAGCAAGGGCTGTTGCTAACTTCTGTGCTTACTATCTGGATACACGGCACGCTGGAGATATCGGCTATTGTACTGGCTGGAACCGCCGGTTTTGTGATGGGCAATAGCCTGCTTTTCCCAAAAACGTATTCGCGCTTGCACTCCTTTAAACAAGGGGCCAGAAGAGGGCTTAAAATTGTGGTGGGGCTCGTGCCTATCTTTATCACCGCAGGTTTTTTAGAAGGATTTGTTACGCGGCACACCGAAATGCCAATGACGCTCAGCCTGTTCATTATACTTTCGTCGGCAGCTTTCATTATCTATTACTTTATACTTTACCCACGCTTACTGCACAATCGCCATGTACCAAACGAGTAAAAAAATCAACCTGCGCGAAGAACGCGACTTCGGAGAGAAGCTTAACGCTACGTTCCATTTTATTAAATCCAATTTTAAGCCGCTCTTCAGGGTGCTGCTGCTTTATGTAACACCAATTGCACTGGTGGCAGGCATTTTTTCTGGTTTATACCAGGCACGTCTTTTCCAGAGCATTACAGGCACCGGCGACTACAACACTTTTGGCGAGTATACATTCTTTAACCAGATCACCTCCCTTAACTACCTGGTTATGCTGTTCTTCACGGTGCTGGGCTACATTTTTGTGTCGCTTACGGTGTATAGTTTTATGGTGGTGTACATGGATGAGGACGAAGAAGTAACGCCTCCTGCCGTTTGGCAGCACATTAAAGCCAACCTACTACAAGGCATATATGCCGGCACCTTGATTGGTGTGGTTTGTTTCTTTAGCTTCTTTTTATTGGGCTTGGGTATTTATCTGGCAGTGGTGTTCTCCCTGTTCTTTGTTGTGATGGTGCGCGAAGAGTTAGGGGTGATAGACAGCCTGGAACGTTGTTTTTACCTGATCAAGCGTAACTGGTGGGCCACCTTCGGCTTTATACTTATCGTGGCCTTTATACAAGGCATGATCGGTTACCTGGCTGCTTTGCCAGTAGGCATTATTACAGTTTTGCGTGTTCTGGAGGTGCCTGGTATGGATAGCGATATACTGCTTGTATTCGGCAACACACTATCATCAGTGCTCAACATTTACATTTCAACCATTACAGTTGTTGCTGTGGGATTTCAGTACTTTAACCTGGTCGAGAAAAAAGACGGGGTTGGCCTGATGGCGCAGGTGGGCCAGATTGGCAACCGCAACAGCCATACATTTAGCAATGAGGGTGAGTTTTAGGCATCTTTTCTTAACCATACTTATACTTTGCCTGCCGTTTGGTGTTGGCCAGGTTGCCTGTGCCCAAACCCCTGATAGTATTCCGGAGGCCACCTCTCCCATAAACGTGCGGCCATTTGAGCAGGAAAAGCTAAAGCAACTGCAGGCCAGCAAAGAGTTTGAATACTTTGAAGAAGTAAAGCCAGACGAAACGTTTCTGGAGAGGCTCTGGCGAAAGTTTAAGCAATGGCTACGTGATGTGATCTTCAATGGTCAGTCAAGCACTTTGTGGGAATACCTGATCTACGCAGTTCTGGCAGGTGCCATTTTACTAGTGATCATCAAAATACAGGGTATTGATATCGGCAGCCTGTTGGGCAAAAAAGCAGTGGCCAGCGAAATGCCTTACGAGGTGTATGAGGAGAACATTCATGAGATGGATATCAACGGGCTGATAGAAGAAGCTATCCAGCAACGTGATTTTCGTAAAGCCATACGCCTGCACTACCTGCAAAGCCTTAAAAACCTGACCAACCACGGTTTTATACTTTGGAAGCCGGGTAAGACTAACCGCAGTTACATTAACGAGATAAAAGCCACAGACCTGCGCCATGAGTTTGAGCAACTTACCAGCATGTTCGAGTATGTGTGGTACGGTGGTGCCGCCCTCGGCGACGAGCTTTTTACTTCTGCAAGGGCAGAGTTTATACTTTTCGATAAACAATTAAACCAGTACGCATGAAAGGCTACCGTAGCTATATTGCCCTGATCGTGGTGCTTTTCGGTGCCTTGGTGCTGCTGGAGTATTTACGCCCTAAGCCCGTAGACTGGACGCATTCATACTCCAGGGTAGACAAGATTCCTTTTGGCACCTACGCCCTGTACGAACTAATGCCAGGCATATTTCCGGGCAAGCCAGTACAGGAAGTGCGGGAGCCTATCTACAACCTGCTACAGAGCGACAAGATCAACGGCAACTACGTATTCATCAACAGTTATTTTGAAGCCGATAGCGTAGACACCAATGCGTTGCTGGACTTCGTGGACAGAGGCAACCAAGTTTTTATTGCTGCAGAAGGTTTCTCCGTTTTTCTGGCAGATACCCTACAGTTTGAAACTGAGGATTTAGGCAGCACCTCCCCCGACTCTACAAGCATTTACTTTACCAGCCAGCCCAAGCGCAAAGTTTATACTTACCCTAAAAACATAGAGCCAACTTACCTGCTGGCAAATAAAAAAGCTGGCCACGTAGTGTTAGGTCGCAACAGAGCAGGATACATCAACTTTATAAAAGTGCCCTTTGGCAAAGGCTGGTTTTACATTAATACTGCACCGCTGGCCTTTACCAATTATCAACTCATCACTTTAAAGCAGAGTGAGTATGCTGCTACGGCTCTGTCGCATTTGCCGGTGCAACCTGTTTACTGGGACGAATACCAAAAGGTAGGCCGCGTAGAAGACCAGTCGGTGTTTCGGGTACTGATGCGGCACGAGCCACTTACATGGGCCTACTATGTAGCGCTGGCAAGTATGATTCTGTTCCTGCTGTTTAAGAGCAAGCGTACGCAGCGCGTTATTCCGGTAATCGAACCGCCGCGCAACACCACCCTCGACTTTGTGAAGGCGATCAGCAGTTTATACTTTAACAACGGCGACCATAAGAACATAGCTGAGAAAAAGATAGCCTATTTTATGGAGCACCTGCGTCTGCACCATCACATTACCACCAACACCTGGAACGAGGAACTGCAAGAAAAAATAGTTGCGAAAACAGGAGCCGACGAAGCCCTCATAGCTAACATTTTCAACCTGGTAAACAGCATCTGGCAGAGCAACAGCATTGGGGCGCAAACCCTTATAATGCTCAATAATTATTTAGAAGATTTTTACAGACAAACGGCCATTAAGCCAAAGGCCCACGCATAAGTATGGAAGAAGAAGTATTAATAACCGCACAAGAAAACAAAACGGATTACAGCGCCCTGCGCGAAGCAACTAATCGAATAAAAGCAGAGCTGCGCCAGGTAATTGTTGGCCAGGAAAGCCTGATAGAATTGCTGTTGGTAGCCATGTTGTCGGAAGGCCACGTGCTGATAGAAGGTGTACCAGGCATTGCCAAAACGTTAACAGCCAAGCTGCTTGCCCGCACTGTGCAGGTGGATTTTAGCCGCATTCAGTTTACGCCGGATCTTATGCCCTCTGATGTGTTGGGAACCTCTGTTTTCCACCCGGGCACTGCCTCTTTCGATTACAAGCGTGGTCCTATTTTCTCAAATATTGTGTTGATAGATGAGATAAACCGTGCCCCAGCCAAAACGCAGGCCTCTTTATTTGAGGTGATGGAAGAGCAGCACGTGACACACGATGGAAAGGTTTATACGTTAGCTTCTCCGTTTACTGTACTGGCCACCCAAAACCCGATTGAGCAGGAAGGCACCTACCGTCTGCCAGAAGCACAACTGGACCGTTTCATGTTCAAAATTCTGGTAGAGTACCCAAGCCTAGAGGAAGAGATTGCTATACTTGAGCTACAGCACAAAGGCGAAAAGCTAAAGCGCGACCTTGATTGTGTAAAGCCTGTGCTTTCTGCCGAGGAACTGGTGTCGCTGCGTGAGGCGGTGCAACATGTGCACCTGGACAAAAAGCTGCTGGAGTACATTGCCCAGATCGTTGGCGAAACACGCTCCAATAAATCGTTATACTTAGGAGCCTCACCGCGTGCCTCCATTGCTTTGCTTAACAGCGCCAAAGCCCTTGCCGCCCTGCGTGGCCGTGGCTTCGTTACCCCGGAAGATGTGCAGGAACTGGCCCCGGTAGTACTACGCCACCGCGTGCTGCTGACTCCGGAACGCGAAATGGAAGGCCTTATACCAGACGACGTGATCAAGCAGATCATTCAGAAAATCGAGGTGCCGAGATAACGTAGTTCATTCCCCTACCCCCTTCAAAGGGGACCTTCACTAGTGTAAGTATGCAATCTTTACATTTGCTGAAAAAGTCCCCCATTGAAGGGGGTAGGGGGATGACAAACGGCTGCTAAGCTCAAAGATGATGCAACGATAGAAGCCTTCAATTAATGAAACTTAAACTTACAAATTCCTAGTGCAGTTCATCCGCAGTCTATACTTCACCAACCGCCTATACTTCAGCCTGGCAGCTTTAGTCAGCCTGTTTGTAGTGGCATTCTTTATACCGATGCTGCTGATCATTGCCAAAGTGGCATTTGGTGTGCTGCTGCTGCTCACCCTCCTCGACCTGCTTATGCTGTACCGCAGCAAAGAAGGCATATACGCCAGCCGCAGCATGCAGGAAAAACTATCGAATGGCAGCGACAACGATGTTTACCTGTACCTGGAGAACAAGTATAACTTTGCCGTAGATGCCGAAGTGATAGACGAATTGCCTTTCCAGTTTCAGCGTCGCGATACTGTTTTTGAGGCGCACATACCAGCCGGACGTACGCACATCATCCATTATACTATCAGGCCAACTAAGCGTGGCAGCTACAATTTCGGAGCCATCAATGTGTTTGCCATGGGTAAGTTTGCCTTGGTTAAGCGCCGCTACAAATTTGCCCAGGATCAGGAAGTGCCGGTGTACCCATCTTTTATCCAGATGCGGCAGTATGAGCTGATGGCCATCTCGAACCGCCTGCACGAGTTTGGGGTAAAAAAAGTGCGCCGACTTGGCCACAGTTCTGAGTTTGAGCAGATCCGGCCATACGTTGCCGGCGACGACCAGCGCACCATTAACTGGAAAGCCACTGCCCGCAAAGCCGACCTAATGGTAAACAGCTACCAGGACGAGAAATCGCAGCAAGTATATGCCCTGATAGACAAAGGCCGGGTAATGCAAATGCCGTTCGAAGGCCTTACGTTGCTGGATTACGCCATCAATGCCTCGCTGGTAATCTCTAACATTGCCATCAAAAAACATGATAAAGCAGGCCTGATCACCTTCTCCAACAACATCAGTAATATCTTGCCGGCACAGCGCAAGGCCGACCAGATACGGCACATCATGGAGTTGCTCTATAACCAGAAAACCAAGTACCAGGAAACTGATTACGAACGCCTGTATGCCACCATCCGGCACACAATAAAGCAGCGTAGCCTGCTCCTGCTGTTCACCAACTTCGAAACACTTAACGGTGCGCAACGCCAGCTGCCTTACTTACGCGCCATGGCCAAGCACCATTTGCTAGTGGTTATCTTCTTCGAAAACACCGAACTGTATGCTGAGCTGCACAAACCCGCCACCAACACCGAAGAAGTATACACCAAGGCCATAGCCCAGAAATTCGACTACGACAAACGCCAGATCGTGAAGCAACTGCAGCAGCACGGCATCCACGCCATACTTACTCCGCCTAAGGATCTGACGGTGAATACGATTAATAAGTATCTGGAATTGAAGGCGCGAGGATTGATATAGAATATTTTATAAAGAACTTAAGCTGAGATCAGCCTTTAAAGCAGAGGTTATACTTTAGTAGAAAGTCACTACAGCTTACTGGGTACTGTCATTTCGAACGCATGTGAGAAATCTGGAGCATTTTACAGTCCCGCAATATTTCAGATTTCTCACATGCGTTCGAAATGACAAAATAGTGTATCTAAGGTAGCGTGGGTTTGCACCCGCGTCTTATTATAGTATCGGATTTGCAATCCACTGGGCCAGAGGCCCACATTATAACCAGTCACGAGCGTAGACGCTCGCGCCATGAACCTTCTCTTCCCTGCTGCATCCCACCAATATTTTTCAGACCTTTGCAGCAGATGACTACCACAGCATTACTTCACCGTTTACCTGATTTGCCTGTAAAGGAGGCGCTGCCGCAACTGCTGGCCGCCCTCGACAGCCATACCCGCGTGGTACTAGAGGCGCCTCCCGGAGCCGGTAAAACTACATTGGTACCGCTGGCTTTGCTGGAAGCGTCTTGGCGGAGCGGCGGTAAGATACTGGTGTTGGAGCCCCGCCGATTGGCTACACGTGCTGCAGCACAACGCATGTCGGATATACTTTCGGAGCCGGTTGGGCAAACGGTGGGTTATTGGGTGCGGATGGAGCATGTGGTGTCGGCAAAGACGCAGGTAGAGGTGGTAACCGAAGGTATTCTTACCCGCCTGCTGCAGGAAGACCCGGCTCTGGAAGGAATTTCCGCTATCATTTTCGACGAATTTCATGAACGCAACCTGCAGGGCGATTTAGGCTTGGCACTTGCCCTGGATGCACAGGCAGTACTTCGGCCCGACCTGCGCATTATGGTGATGAGTGCCACCCTGGATGCCGCTGCCATAGCTAAATGGCTGGATGCGCCGGTGGTGCAAAGTATGGGACGGCAATACCCGGTAGAAACAAACTACTTATCAAACGCAGAGGTAGCGGCAGCCAGTACTCGTCCGGCACAACGGTTAGTAAATTTAGTACCGAAGGCTATCAAGCAGGCGCTGGAGCAGGAACCGGAGGGTGACATACTTGTATTCCTGCCGGGCATGGGCGAAATTCGAAAAGTAGCCGAACAACTGGAAGGAAGGCTGGCATCAAGTATAGACCTGCACATCCTGCACGGCGACCTGACCTTATCAAAACAGTTAGCAGCCATACAACCCGCTCCGCAAGGCAGACGAAAAGTTGTACTAGCAACAAGTATAGCAGAAACCAGCTTAACCATAGAAGGCGTTAAAATTGTAATTGACGGAGGATTTGCCCGTGTACCCAAGTTTGTTCCGCGTACCGGACTTACCACGCTTGTAACTATACCTGTTTCCAAAGCTGCTGCCGATCAACGCAGAGGACGCGCTGGCCGACTTGGTCCCGGCATCTGTTACCGCTTGTGGTCTACTGCCGACCAGTTGCAGCTGCCAGAGAATCAAACACCTGAAATCTGCGAGGCCGACTTAACAGGTGTTGCTTTGGAACTTGCCATCTGGGGAGTAAAAGACGCAAATGATCTTAAATGGCTCGACATCCCCCCAGCTGCGGCTCTTTCGCTGGCCCGCGACTTGCTGCTGCGCCTGGAGGCTATTAACGACGCAGGAAATTCCACCGCACACGGTAAAGCCATTGCCTCCATGGGTCTAACACCTCGCCTGAGCCACCTTGTAATTCGCGGGCGTGAGCTTGGCTATACTTCCACAGCTTGTGCACTGGCTGCCTTGCTGTCTGAGAAAGATGTTATCAAGCCTGTGCAGCAAGCATGGTCTGAGCCACTACCCGATCTGCAAGCGCGCCTGGAGTTACTGGTAGGCAAAAGGCCATACTTGCCCGGTTTTGTGGTGGACGAGAACGCGCTGCGCCGGGTAAAAGAACAGTCACAGCACCTGCGCCAGCGTTTGCGTGAACCTAATGCTGCTTTAAATCATGAAGCAGTTGGTATACTTACCGCCCTCGCCTACCCTGATCGAATTGCTCAACTGGAAGCTTCCGGACGTGTGCGTTTGGTAACAGGCCAACGAGTTGCCTTACAAACTGAACTGTTCGGAGAGGAAGCTTTTTATAGTATAGCTCACCTGGAGATCGGCGCTAAACCACATGCTCTACTCGCTGCCCCGCTCTCTAAAGCAGAAATCCTTAAATACTTTGGCGATCAAACCGAAACAGTAGATGAGGTAAGGTGGGAAGAGGCAACTGCCCGTGTGGTGGCCAGAAGTATAACACGTTTGGGAGCATTGGTACTGGATGAAAAGCAGCAGCCAAAGCCTGATCCGGAACAGATCGCTGATGCGCTTTTTCAGGCACTTCAGGAGAAAGGCGTAGCACGTCTGCCCTGGTCTGACGAGGCCATTAAAACCCGCAGCAGGCTGATGTTTCTGCACAACTTAGCTCCTGAAAACTGGCCTGATGCATCGGATGAGGCGCTGCAACAAGGTATGGAAGTATGGCTACGCCCACATCTTTCCGGCCTGCGGTCTCTGGATCAGGTAACACGACTGGATTTTAATGAAGCGTTGCTGTCGGAATTGAGTTGGGAACAGCGCCAGGAAATGGACAGACTTGCCCCTACACATTTACAGGTTCCAAGTGGCTCCAGAATTGCCATAGATTATTCGGATGCCACCACGCCAGTACTTGCGGTAAGGCTGCAAGAGGTGTTTGGTATGCTGGAAACACCAAAAATAGGTGGCGGCAAAGTACCTGTACTCATGCACCTGCTCTCCCCTGCCTCACGCCCCGTACAAGTTACCCGCGACCTGCACAGCTTCTGGAACACTGGCTATTTTGATGTGCGCAAAGACCTAAGAGGCCGTTACCCTAAGCACCATTGGCCTGATAACCCACTGGAAGCGCAGGCAACCAGGGGTACCAAGAAGCGGCCGCTGTAATCAGTTTCTATAGTACCGGGTCCAACCACCCCTTTATCCCCTCAGAGCTACGCTCGCTAGTTTCGAACTCTCGTTCTCACTAGTCCAAGGCGGGGAATTTATACTTACCACTTATTCTGCCACTCAAGTAGTTCAAGCTTTCATTCTTCATCATCCTATAACTCGAAGTGCCAATCCCTTTAACGATAGGCATTAATTCATTAGAGGATAGACACCAGCAATAGCACTTTTATATTTGCAGGAGTAATGCCAGAGTTCCCCGCCTTGGATAAGGAGGGGTTAGGGGTGGTTGGACCCGGTACATCTCATTAACCATCAAAAAAATCAATCCACATAATCACTTGTCAAATACTCAGGCCCAATTCTTGCTAAAAAGAGAATGCACCAAAACAACAGATAAATCGTTTGTATGCAGTGTGCCCAAAAGCAGCGGCTTTGGCAAATAAGAGATCAACAATAAAACATGAAGCGCACGCTTAAGCAGATCATAAAATTTATAGTTACTAGGGTTATGGCGCCGTTTGTACGGTTGGTACACGGAGAGCTGTCACCATTTTTCCGAAGCCTTAAAACAAAATTTACCCGCACGTATTGGCAGCATAAATGGGCGGAGTGGCGCGAAAGCAGCAGCCAAAACAACTACAAATTCCTTTTCAGAATATTTTACAAGCTGGCATTGGTATTTATACTTGTGCTGGTTCTGTTTTATTTCGCCATATACACAGGTTTCTTGGGAGGCATGCCCTCTACAAAAGAGCTTAAGTCGGTGCATAACAACACAGCCTCCGAAGTATACGCTGCAGGTGGCGAGTTACTGGGCCGTTACTATATCCAAGACCGCACGAATGTAAAGTATGCCGACATCTCCCCTGCCGCTATAAAAGCCTTGATTGCCACCGAAGACGTGCGCTTTTACGAACATAGTGGCGTGGACCCGCGAAGCCTTGCCCGTGTACTTGTAAAATCGTTGCTGATGCAGAACGAGAGCTCCGGCGGTGGCAGTACGCTTAGCCAGCAGCTGGCAAAAAACCTGTACCCGCGCAAAAACTACTGGTTTGGGGATATGCTGGTAAACAAGCTGCGCGAGATGATCATTGCCCGCAAACTGGAGAGCCTCTATTCTAAGGAAGATATCCTGGAGTTATACCTGAACACGGTGCCTTTGGGCGGAAACTTGTATGGCATTGAACGTTCTGCACAGCGGTTTTTCAATAAATCTGCCGGAGAGCTCAAGACCGAGGAGGCCGCTGTGCTGATAGGCATGTTAAAGGCTACCACCACGTACAATCCAAGGCTGGCTCCAGAGAAATCGAAAGTGCGCCGTAACGTAGTACTTAGCCAGATGGCCAAGTATAACTACCTCACTCCTGCTCAGGCCGACTCGCTGAAGCAGTTGCCCCTGAAGCTGGACTATAACGTAGTAAGCCACAACGATGGTTTAGCGCCATATTTTAGAGAGCAGCTACGCCAGGAACTGGTGCAGTGGGCTGCAAGTAAAAAGAAGAAAAACGGTGAGCCATACAACCTCTACAAAGACGGACTTAAGATATACACTACCATTGATGCCGGAATGCAGCGCCATGCAGAGTCCGCGGTGCGAAAACAGATGGCCCAGCTACAGAAAACGTTCGATGCCCATTGGCGCGGCCGCTCTCCCTGGGGGCGCAACTCTGATGTGATTCAGCTGGCCATGCAAAAGTCCGACAGGTACAGGAAAATGCAGACTGCCGGAGCTTCTGATGCCGAAATAGCAGCAGCCTTTCGGGAGCCTCGCCAGATGAAGGTGTACGGCTGGAACGGCAGCAGCCAACGTACCATGAGCCCTTTAGATTCTGTGGCTTATTACCAGCGTTTCCTGAACACAGGCTTGTTTTCTGTAGAGCCACACACCGGTTATGTACGTGCCTGGGTAGGCGGCATCAACCATACAATTTTTAAGTATGACCATGTACGCTCCAAGCGGCAGGTAGGCTCTACGTTCAAACCAATTGTGTATGCGGCGGCTCTGGAACGCGGCATTGAACCCTGCGACTACTTCCCGAACGAGCGCATAACCTACGACACAAACGACAACTGGTCGCCACGAAACGCTGACGAGAAGTATGGCGGTGAGTATACCATGCGCGGTGCGTTGGCACATTCTGTCAATACTGTTTCGGCACAGATCATTATGAAGACCGGCGTAGACAGAACCGTACGCATGGCACACCGACTGGGCGTAGAAAGCGAACTGCCAGAGGTACCATCCCTGGCACTAGGCACAGCAGACCTTTCTTTGCAGGAGATGGTAACGGCTTATGCTACTTTCGCTAACCGCGGCCTGCGAGTAGATCCAGTATATATCACCAAAATCACAGACCGTAACGGTAACATCATTCGCCAGCACCAGGAAGGACATGATGCTAAAAGAGTGATTTCTGAGAAAACAGCTGCCATTATGCTTTACCTGATGCAGGGTGTGGTAGAAGAAGGAAGCGCTTCTAAGCTTCGATCTCAGTTCGGTTTAAAAATGGACATTGCAGGCAAAACAGGTACTACGCAGGATAATGCCGACGGCTGGTTTATCGGTATTACACCGCAATTAGTTACCGGCGTTTGGGTAGGTGGCGAGAGTCCGCAAGTGCGATTCAGAACGCTGGAGTTAGGCCAGGGCTCACGAACAGCCTTGCCAATCTGGGGCGATTATATCCGTCGCATCGCCATTGACCCGGCTTACAAAGGCTATTATAACAGTAAATTTGCCTCCTTGCCGCCAAGTATACTAGCTGATTTGAACTGCGCCTCTTTTAGGGCTGAACCGCCAAGAGAGAACTTCCTGGAGCGTGTATTTAACAATGTGACCGAGAAAGCGGCACAGTCTTTTGAGGAGTGGAAAGAAAGCTGGAAAAAGCGCCGCGAAGAAAGGAAAAAGGAGAAACGTAAGAAAGGGGAGAGAGATTAAGTATAAAACAGGAGGGCCGCACCATGATGGTGCGGCCCTCCTGTTTTATACTTAGCATATGATGATCTTAGGCAGGCATATGGTCCAACGCTTTAATCTCTGTTTTATATGCTCCGGGTAGTATAGCCTCTTTCAGCAGCCAATCCAGGTTGAACTTGCGGGTAATCTTGTAGATGGCCAGTACTGGCACCAGCCAGGTAGTACTACCGAACTTAAGCATCCTGGCTACAGTTTTTGGCACTACCAATTTCTGCGCCTCCCAAAGTAAAACATACCGGATAGGCCCAAGGTGTTTTCGGTACTGCTTGTACAGATCAGAAGTATACTTGCTTTCCTGCAGATTCTGAACCAGGTGCTCCTCACGTGCTATCAGCCACTCCTGAAAAGTTTGAGGCAGGTCTTTTAACCCCATGCGGCTACCTACTCTGTAAAACGTATCAAAAACTTCTGCTTTCTCAGTCTCACTTAATTTCCGCTCCAACAGTTCGTAAGATCGGATGGAGTAGTCAATAAGCATGAAAAGCACGTCGCGGTACGCCCAATCCGGTATAGAATAACCCCGCTTCTGCTCTACACCGGCATGTATAGCGGCCATCTTATCTATGGCATTATTCGCTACTTCTTCGGTAGAGAACACAATCTGCCTCGCATAACCAACCGTTGAGAACAAACGACCAAGCGGATCAGCAGGCAGCCGACCGGTAAAGTATAGCCAGTCTACAGCTCTATTTAAGGCGAACTCTGCAGAGGCCCCGGCAAAAATAAAAAGCACTGTATCGCTTTTGCCCCAGATCTCCCTTACAACCGAGTTCTCATCTACAAACATCTTCATACTTTGGAAACGAAGGAGCAGGTAAAAACGTGCCGCATCTGCTAACTGAAATGAGATTTATACTTTAAATCTTAAGAACTAAACAGTAGCTCCCGTTAGCACATGTTTTTCCAGGTTAATAAGGTCCTGCAGCAGTTCCAGCGATACCGGACCTGGCTTACCAGAACCTATTGTATTTCCGTCTATCTGCACAATTGGCAGAATGCGTTTGGTGGTACTGGTCAGGAAGGTTTCTTTTGCCTGCATCACCTCCTCCAATGTGATATCACGCTCTTCTGCTTTATACTTTTTAGAAGCCAGTGCCATCACATTTTTGCGGGTTATACCTTTGAGTATGTTTTGTGCCGGCGTTACAACAGTGTTATCCTTTGTAACGATAAAGAAGTTACACCTAGGAAACTCTGTTACAATTTTGTCTTTAAAGTAAAGCACCTCTTCAGCGTTTCGCTCTCTGATTCGGTGCTGCAGCCAGATGCCTACTGAGTAGTTAATGGTTTTTACAAGCGGAAAGTCGCGTAGGTATTCGTGTGTGATGATGCTGATTCCCTTTTCTACTTTCTCTTTTGATGGCAGCACCAACGGTTGCTGTTGTATAACCAGATTTGGAGCCGTCGGGTCGAAGCCGTTTTCAGAATAGCCACCTGTCAGGATCATTTTCACACCAGACTCTTCCAGGTTATTTAAATTGATGAGCTTTTCCAGAATCTGCTTCAGTTCCTGCTTTGTGTGAGGCACCTGCAGATGCATGTGGCTAGCCGAGTTATAAAACCGCTCCAGGTAATCATCCAGGAAAAGCGGGGTTAGCCTGTCTACCTTAAAAAATTCAAAAACACCATAACCACGCTGAACAGCTAGATCGCTTACATGCAAAACAGCCTGCGGTGCCGGCATAAAATCACCGTTTACAAATACATGGTAGGTAGGTTTTGTTTCCATTTTTCACAGCTTTATGGTTAAGGCAAATGTATCAGAATTTCTATTATACGCTACTAAAACTGTAGTTTTATACGCACAACTCCGGTTGTTTATACTTTTTACGAAATCTATACTAAGGACAGCAGTAGATTAGAAATATGCAATCAAAAAAGTTTGATTTTTTAAAAATTTAGGTTTTCTTCGAACTAAATACAATAATCAATCCTTTATAGTGTTTAGCTTAACAGGTGTTCGCACCTGCGCCAGGTAGTGTCAGCCTACTCGGTTTATACTTATCTGGTTCTTTTTCAACCTTTTTAAAATACTTAAATAATTGTTCAAGATTATGAAGGCATTTATTTTATCCCTGGTTTTAATGTCGTCTGTTGGTGTTACTACCCAGGCACAGAACACAGCTACGAAAGAGGCGAAAGCGTCTGAACAACTGCAAAATCAGTTTAAAAGCCTGAAAGATAACGCTAACAGTTACAGAGAAGGCAGCCGTGAATATAAAGTAGTTAGCGTAAGCGCCATGGATGCTTTCTGGAATAGCGTAGAAAGCAACATTAAGGCTACCGAAACTAAGCTGGATAAAGCCAGAAGCGGTTCTAAAGAGGAACTGGAGCAAGCGCAGTCCAAAATAGATGCCCAGCAGGCACAGATTGAGGCGCTGCAAAAAGACAATGCCTTGAAGGACGAGGAAGTAAAGAAAAGCGATAGCATCTCTGTTTTCGGTGTCCTGTATATTCCAAAGCAGGCTTTCGTGATCATGATGTTCTCTATTATCGGACTGTTGTTAGTGGTAGCTGCTGTTTTCTACTTCCAGTTTAAGAATAGCAAAGTAGTTACCGACCAAAAGAAGAGAGCTTACGACGAAATTGACGCTGAATTGCAGGAGGTAAAGAAAACTGCACGCGAGAAAGAACTTAAACTGAAGCGTGACCTGCAGACGGAGATGAACCGCATTGACGAACTGAACCAGGAAATAGCTGCCTTACAGAAAAAAGCAATGGCATAAGGTATTCGAAGTATAAAAGAAGAAGCCCCGGAAAGTATAAAGCTCTCCGGGGCTTTTTGTATTATACTCCCCCTCTTTACCCTGTCATTTCGAGCACAGCGAGAAATCTTTTTAAAATTTGTGCAGAAGGAATTTTATAGAGATCTCTCCTATCGTCGAGATGACAACTTACGTTTAGATGCATGTGATTATGCTAAGTTATTTTACACAAAAAGAATTGCATCTGAAACTTTTAATCGTAATTTTACGATAATAAAAATATGGGAGCTACAAAGACAGAAGAATTTACACTGGCCGACATTACGATAGCCAAATATGCGAAGGCGCTGGGACACCCGGCACGCATTGCCATACTTCGCATTTTGTTGGAACGTACCTCCTGCATTTGCGGCGATATTGTGGAAGAACTCCCCTTGTCGCAGTCAACAGTATCGCAGCACCTGAAAGAGCTGAAAGAGGCGGGTTTGATAAAAGGTGACATTGAGGGCAAGAAAGTTTGCTACTGCATAGATGCCCAGGCCTGGAAAGAGGCACAGCAACTGCTACAGGTAATGTTCGGCAAGTATAAGCCATGCGACACTAGCTGCTGCTAAAAAAATTTGAGAAGATTAATCGTAAAATACCGATAAATTAAATTTAGAAACTATGAACAACGCAGAAGAATTAAAGAAGATCGTTCGCGAAAAGTATAGCGAAATAGCCAACCAGAGCAAAGACCAGAATGAGGCCTCATGCTGTGGCGCCACAGGTTGCGGCACCGTAGATTACGCCATTTTTGCCGATAACTATACCGAGCTGGAAGGCTACAATGCAGATGCCGATTTAGGTTTAGGATGTGGCCTGCCAACAGAGTTTGCCCAGATTAAAAAAGGCAACACCGTGATAGACCTAGGCTCTGGCGCCGGCAACGATTGCTTTGTAGCCCGTGCTTTAGTAGGCGAAAACGGAAAAGTAATAGGTGTGGACATGACAGAAGCCATGATCAAAAAAGCCCGTGAAAATGCTGACAAGCTGGGTTTTAACAATGTAGAGTTTCGCCAGGGTGAAATAGAGGACCTGCCAATTGCCGGCAACCGCGCCGATGTGGTGGTAAGCAACTGTGTACTGAATCTGGTACCAGACAAGCAGAAAGCATTTGCCGAGACCTTCAGAGTACTGAAACCGGGTGGCCACTTCAGCATTTCGGACGTGGTGCTGGTGGGCGAGTTGCCAGAAGGACTTGTAAAAGCCAGCGAAATGTATGCAGGCTGTGTTTCCGGGGCAATACAGAAGGTAGATTACCTGCAGATCATACGTGAGGCTGGTTTTGAGAATATTACTATCCAGAAGGAGAAAGCCATTCAGGTGCCCGACGAGATTCTGCGCGATTACCTAAGCGAGGATGAAATAAAAGCTTTTAGAAACAGCAATACCGGCATTTTCAGCATCACAGTTTACGGCGATAAACCAGCCGCCTCTGCTTGCTGCGAGCCTGGTGCCGGCTGCTGTTAATAATTTATACTTTTATTAGCTGTTCACAGACGATTGTCATCCCCCTTCAAAGGGGGCAGGGGGATGACAATCGTTTAATAACAACAATCACCACAAACAACACATGGAACACTGCGCACCTGCACACAACCGGAAACGGCTTGGCTTTTTAGATCGCTACCTTACCCTCTGGATTTTTCTAGCCATGCTGGTTGGGGTAGGTATAGGCTATTTTCTTCCTGAAAGCTCCGGCTATGTTAACTCCCTCTCCAGCGGCACAACAAACATACCCATTGCCATTGGCCTAATCCTGATGATGTACCCGCCGCTGGCAAAAGTAAATTACCGCCTGCTGCAGAAGGTATTTGGTAACGTGAAGGTGATTGGGTTGTCGCTGCTGCTGAACTGGGTGATTGGGCCGTTGCTCATGTTTATACTTGCTATTACCTTTCTGCGCGACTACCCCGAATACATGACCGGGCTTATACTTATAGGTTTGGCGCGTTGCATTGCCATGGTGCTTGTCTGGAACGACCTTGCTGACGGCAGCCGGGAATATGCAGCCGGACTTGTGGCGTTGAACAGTATTTTCCAGGTATTTTTGTACAGCTTCTATGCCTGGCTTTTCATTACCAAACTACCACCACTTTTCGGTTTTGAAGGCGCCATTGTAGACATATCCATTGGTGTGATTGCGGAAAGTGTGGCCATATACCTGGGTATTCCGTTTCTGGCTGGTGCGCTGAGCCGGATTATACTTGTGCCGCTTAAAGGCCAGGAGTGGTACCAGACCAAATTCATACCTGCCATCTCCCCTATTACGCTCATTGCGCTGCTGTTTACCATATTGGTTATGTTTAGCTTAAAAGGCGAGCTTATTGTAAGTATACCTTTTGATGTGCTGCGCATAGCCGTGCCGCTGGTGATATACTTTGCTATCATGTTTTTGGTAAGCTTCTTTTTTGGCAAGGCGGCAGGTGCCAACTACTCAGAGAACGCATCGGTGGCCTTTACTGCCGCAGGCAATAACTTTGAGTTGGCTATTGCAGTGGCTATTGCCGTGTTCGGCATCAACTCCGGCGAGGCCTTTGCCGGTGTGGTAGGCCCCTTGGTAGAGGTGCCTGCCCTAATTGCCCTAGTAAATGTAGCCTTCTGGCTCAGAAAGAGATTATACACGAATCAAACCACCTCCGAAATAGCATGAGCTTACTACCTGCACTCGCCAAAACCACAGAGCAGCTCACACAGAGCTTTGACCTGGTACCTGCTGAAAGGAAAGAACTGCTGCAACAGCTCAGTAGCTACATCCGGAAGAAGACAGAGGCAGACCAGCCAGTAGCCTTGGTTTTTATCTGTACACACAACTCTCGCCGCAGCCATATATCTCAGCTTTGGGCACAGGCTGCCGCTGCACACTTTTCCATCGATAAGGTGACCACTTATTCCGGAGGCACAGAGGCTACTGCCTTCTACCCTGCGGCAGTAAAAGCGATGCAGCAAGTTGGCTTCGAAATTCAGAAAAACGAGGAGAAGCAGAATCCAGAGTATAAAGTAACGTATGCTGCCGACAAGACTCCTGTAGAGGTATGGTCTAAAAAGTTTGATGATTCGGCAAACCCTGCATCAGGTTTCTGCGCCATCATGACCTGCTCTGATGCCGACGGCAACTGCCCCTTTGTACCAGGCGCGGAGCAACGCATTGCCATCACCTACGAAGATCCAAAAGCATCAGACGGCACAGCCGCGCAGGACGAAGTATACCTGGAAAGGGCCCTGCAAATAGGCCGTGAAATGCTGTTTGCCTTCAGCAAAGTATAACTCCACACAAACAAAAGAGGCGGCTCACAAATCATGTGGCCGCCTCTTTTCAATTTATATTTTACTTACGCCTGCTTTACCAGCTGAATTTCGGCGTTTAACTTAATCTCGTCGCTTACTACTACACTACCCGCCTCAGTTACTGCGCTCCAGGTTAAACCATAGTCTTTACGGTTTATTTTACCTGTTACTGTAAAGCCGGCTTTTGTCTGGCCGTAAGGGTCTACTACAATACCGCCAAACTCCACATTAACAGTAACCGGTTTGGTTGTACCACGAATGGTCAGGTCGCCGTTCAGTTTATACTCATCATCCGAAACCTTATCGAAGCCTTTACCCTCGAAACGCACCTGCTCATGATTTGCCGCATCAAAGAAGTCCTCTGACTTAAGGTGCGTATCACGCTGCTCGTTATTTGTGTTTATAGAGTCTACATCAGCTGTAAAAAGAACTTTAGATGCCTTTGTAAAATCATCATCTTCAGTCTCTACCTCCACGTTAAACTTCTGAAAATAACCTGTTACAGTTGTGATCATCAGGTGTTTTACTTTAAACTGAACTTCGCTGTGCGCCGGATCCACCGACCATTTAGTAGTTGCCATATCTGTATATTTTTAATTAATGTTTATGATCTAAGCTATACTTCGTAAAAAGTTAGATGTTCTTTCGATACGGAAAAGAACACTTTACAAGTATGTACATCAAATGTATATACATATAATATACCAAACAAGTTTCATCTATACTTTTTATCTTCCTGAACATTATAAGAGTATACACTATCTGGCTCAGCCTTTAACCTACAATGACAGCATACTATAATACTTTTGCGTTTGGAGAGTTAAGAAGATGGCAGGAGGAAATGCAGCAGTCTCCTACTTTTCTGAATGCAGTAGCCCGAAAACTGCAGTACAAAATAAACAGCTATATACCGGACAGAATACATGCAGCCATAACTGCCACCATTAAGCAGATGACCCGTGCTATGCTTTTCGGGGCCGGAATAGTAACCACAAAGCCACTGGAGGGTTTAAATCTGCAGCAAAGAGAGCTGATGGTGCTGGAACGGATAAAATTTTATCAAAATGCAGCTGCCGCTGAGGGAGGTGTCACTGGGGCCGGCGGTATACTTTTGGGTCTGGCAGATTTCCCGCTGCTGCTTAGCCTGAAGCTAAAACTGCTCTTCGAGATCTCTGCCCTTTACGGCTACGATGCCTTCGATTACCGGGAGCGCGTGTACCTGCTGCACATTTTCCAGCTTGCCTTCAGCAGCCACGAGCACCGCCGCGATGTATACCTGCAAATGGCTGATTGGGAAACTCAAAAGCTGCACCTGCCTGAGGATATCAACGAGTTTAACTGGCGCGCCTTTCAGCAGGAATACCGCGATTACATAGACCTGGCAAAAATGGCACAGATGATTCCTATAATCGGGGCACCAGTTGGAGCAGTGGTAAACTATCGGCTGATAAAAAAGCTGGGTACTACTGCCATGAATGCCTACCGTATGCGCTGGAAAGAGCAGCAGTTGCTAAACGCTTCGCCTCAGCACTAGTAAGTTCTACCAACCAAGGCTTCTTCTCACCTGCAGGTTCACACCTAACGTATAAGGCCGCAGCCCAAATGGTTCCCGCTCTTTAAAGGTAGATCCCAGGAAGTAATTCAGTGCCGGCATAACCGTTAGCTCATACTTAGGGTGCAAAGCCACATTGTAGCCTACACCTACCTGCAGGTTATAGTTAGACTGTTCCAGTATGTTGTTCTTGTCCGGGAATACAATAGTTTCTATCCATTCGCCATTTCTGTACTCCTTGGTCTCCCCTCTCAGTAGTAGGTTCATGCCACCTGCGAACGATACATTCAGTCGGGTGCGCAGGGTTTCTAAAAAGTAGTAGTTCACGCCAAGTCTCAGGCCACCATAAGTATAAGAGCTAACCAGTTGGCGGTCTTCTGTAACCTGAATGGCCTCCACCATTATTTTCCCATCTGCAGTCTGCCGCATGACGCTGCCTCCTACTTCGCCTAAAGTATAAGTATAATCCACGTTCTCCTTCAGGTTTACCACAGATAAGCCGGTTTCTAAAGTAAGTTTTGATTTGATGGCTTTGCTTACACTTATACCTGCTTCGTAGCCCATCCGCTCTGGGTCTAACTGGCTTTTGGTATTGAGACGCGTGATCAAGACATCATCCTCGGCGTTTGGTGTGAACTTACGGAAAGCGTAGCGCGGTGCAAAATAAGCTCCTACAGCCCAACCTGATGGATTGCTTAGTGTAGGTTTCTCCTTTTTCGGTTTCGCGGCGGGCTTCTGCTCCTGGCTACTAGAGTCTGTAGCAACAGTTGTGGCAACAGAATCTGCTGCAGCCAAGGGTAGTATTTCTGTTGCAGCCTCACCTGTTCTGGCGCTGTCAGGCATAGCAGAAACTGCTGGCTTAACAGGCTCCGCAAATACTATCTCTTTTTCCTTTTTTAGCGTATCCTGGGCTGTGGCTAACGAATACATCTCCTGTCTTTCGACAGTTGATCTTTTAAGAGTTACAGAATCTACAGGAGTTGCTGACACGCTTATATTTATACCTGATGCCTTGGGCTTATATATTCTTGTTCTCTCTTTTACGCTGCCTAGCGTTTCAGGCGTTGCTGTTGATATTGCTGTTTTAGGTGCTTGTGCTGTTACTCTAAGCCTTACCCTGCTTTCTGTACTGCTGGTGTTTTCTGCAGGGTTGTTTGGCTGTATAACTCTACGTGCCCGTGGTGCAGGTTTATACTTTGCAGCTTCCTGTTGTGGCTGTGATACTTCTTTTTCTGCAGCAGCTGTAACTTCACCTGCTGCCGTATATTCTGTTGCTGCAGGTTCTGCTTTTTTATCAAGTATAAAGTATACTCCTATGCCGGTCAGAAGCAGCAGCAGGATGGCTCCGAACCACCATATAGGGCGCCAGGATCTATCCGGCGGCTGTATCTCTGCTTTAATGCTCTTCCATCCGTCAGCAGGGGGCTCCTGTTCGAGCTCCAGCAGCTTACGCCGTATTTCTTCCAGTTCTTTGTCTGTCAGCATTGCTCAGATATTGAAAATTTTAACAGCGTCTTCTTTAAATGGCTTTTAGCCTTGGCCAACTGTGATTTAGAGGTACCCTCCGCTATGTTCAGCATCTCGGCTATTTCGCGGTGGTTGTAACCTTCTATCACATACAGGTTAAATATTACCCGGTATCCCTCGGGCAACTGGTTTATCAGCAGCAACAGTTCCTGGCTGTTTATCTGACTCAAAATGTCCTCGCCAGAGGGTGCGCTCTCTTCTATGGTGCTGTAGTCTAGCTGCTCTTGGTACTTTTTATTTTTATGGTAATGGTTAATGGCTGTATTCACAAATATGCGGCGCACCCAGCCTTCAAAGGAACCGCCGCTGTACATATTTATACTTTTAAAAACCTTTACGAAAGCCTCATGAAAAATATCCTCGGCCTCGAATCTGGAGTTGGTGTAGCGTACACAAACTGCCATCATCCGACGCGAGTACAACTGGTAAAGCTTCTCCTGGAAAGACGCCTTATCCTGCTTACAACCCTCTATAATTTCTTCCTCGGTGTACACCTCTTACCAATTACACTATACTTTTTGCACAATGCGCTCTCAATACTACAGCCAGTTAAACAACAGCACTTCTTATGTTAATTTCCCGGCTTACAGCAGCCTTTCCGCAACCGGAGCAGGCACTTAGTTCTTTAGGCTACTCTACTGTTATCCGAACCTCCGCTTCCAGGTATTTGTCGGTACTACTCCCGGTATACCCATTGGGATAAAATTTGTATGTAAAGGAATCAACACCCACAAACCCTTTAGCAGGAGTATAGATCCACACATCATTCTTCCATCCTTCAAAGTAATTAACATACCTTACCGTACCTCTTGAAGGTGCATTATAATAAGCTGCCACACTAGGTGAGGGGCAGATAATATCATTTACAAACATCCTGATTTCTACTGGCTTGTCTCGTTTTGTTTTAACAAAGTCGGGCTGTATTGTAGTAGTGCAGTTAGCAGGATCAACTGGTTCTTCTACAATAAGCTTGATTTTGGCCGTTTTGCAGGTCTGTCCGCTGCAAACCTGGTAGGTAAGGCTGTCTGTACCTACAAAACCGGGGTTAGGTCTGTACCCCATTGTCCCCTCAATCCCGTCAAAGTTTGCTACAAGTGTTCCATTTATCGGGGTGCTATAGGTCTTTTTATCAAACGATACTATTGTATCATTCGCCTCGCTGTGCACCCTGCTTGTTTTGTTGTTGTACACATACAGGTTATCCGGGTGGATCTTTAAATCTCCTCCAAAAGAAACTGGAACAACGTCTTCTTCAAACTGATCGCAGGCGGCAAAACATCCTATGCAGGCAACCAGAAGCAGTATTGCTTTCATACTTATGGGTAATCGATTCATAGCTGTAGATTATCTTTGTTTAATGCTTGTACCGGTAAGACCAAGCTTCTGAAAAAAGGGTTGCCTTGCTCAAAAAAACTTTTGAAGATAAGTATAAAACACAGACGCATAGCTGCTAACACACAAAAATCCTGTTGCTATGGCTTAAAAATTGTCGTTATACTTAACGCTGCACCTGATTTTGAAAAACTCACCTCTATATAGGCTCTCAAGTTTTTGTATCTTGCCCTATAACATCTCAAATCAAAGTATAACCAGTTGAGCAAGCTACCAAATCGGGCCTACTTTAGCCCCGGCAACGACTGCCTTAATGCCATACTCGAAAGTATAAACAGTGCCGAACACTCTCTTAAAATCTGTGTGTTCACCATAAGCGACGACTGGATAACGGAGGCACTGATACGAGCGCATAAGGAAGGGGTACATGTGAAAGTATTAACAGACAACGAAAAGTTGTTTGATAAAGGCTCCGACATTAGAAGAATTGCAGCGGCGGGCCTGCCCGTTCGGGTAGACCTGAGCCAGTACCACATGCACCACAAATTTGTCATTATCGACAACGAAGCTATACTTACCGGTAGTTATAACTGGACCCGCAGTGCCGCCAATTATAACCATGAGAACGTGCTGATTACCCACGATCGCGATACTGTTTTAGCTTATTGCCAGGAGTTTGATAGGCTCTGGAACGAAATGGAAGTTTATACTTATCAGCCTGAATAGTCATACATTATACTTTAGCAATTCCTATTTCTTAAAACTGTGATCAACTACAACCCCAAAGACTGGTTCATCTTTATTTTCAGGATTACTAAGGCCGATACGTTTCGCAGATTGCTCCCGCTTATGCTGGCCGTGAGTATATATTCCGGCGCTATTGCTTACGTAGAATTAAATTACCTGAGCACCGAAGAGTCGCAATACATCCGCAATTTTGGCATGATGCACGGGGTGTTGGGCTTTGTAATATCGTTGCTACTTGTATTCAGGACCAACACCGCCTACGACCGTTGGTGGGAAGGCCGCAAAGTATGGGGAGGCCTCACCAACACCTCACGCAACATGGCTATTAAGGTCAACGCCATGGTACGCGCAGAAGAAGACAAACGCTTTTTCAGGTTGATGATCCCAAACTTTGCCTTTGCGCTTAAGAACATGCTGCGCGAGAACGAGAATTTTGAGGAACTGGACCCGGTGCTGGACCTGAAGCGTGGCCGCCATTTGCCAAACCAGATAGCCGCTGCCATATACAGCCGGGTAAATGCCCTGCACGAAAAGGGTAATTTGTCTAATGCCCAGATGTTAGCCCTAAGCGATGATGTGAAAGCCCTTACCAACCACACCGGCGCCTGCGAACGCATTAAAAACACGCCTATCCCATTTACCTACAGTGTGTTCATTAAAAAATTCGTTTTCTTTTATGTCATCACGCTGCCATTTGGCTGGTCGTTTAGCCTTGGCTATTACATTATACCGGTGGTAGTGCTTATACTTTATGCGCTGGCCAGTTTAGAGCTAATTGCTGAGGAAATTGAGAATCCCTTTGGTACCGATGACAACGACCTGCCAACTGACCAGATCTGCCACAATATTAGAAAGCATGTCGCAGAGCTATTGAGTTAAGGCCGGTAAAACAGAAGTATCTATTCTTAAAAGTCCAGCAATTGCCTAAAAGAAAAAAGGCCACTCCAGATAAACCGGAATGGCCTTAGTAAAACTATATGGGTATTATCTAACTATATCTCTACCGTTAAACCTAATGTAAAGCTGGCACCACGTCCTTTGATGTAGTATTGGTCAAACATCAGAAACTGCGAACGAGCCGGAAAGTAATCAGCATTGAACAGGTTCTCCACACCCAGGTTAAAGGTTGTAGAAGGAGACATCCTGTAAGAGGCTGCAAAATTCACGATACTGTACGGGCTAACCTTACCTTCGTAAACTTTGTAAAGCCCCGTTGACTCCTGCACCGTAAAGCGATCTCTTTCACCGGAGCCGATCAGGTCTGCTCTCAGGTTCAGGCTCTTGATTGGAGCATAACGCACATAAGCAGTAAACTTTGGTGCTGATATTCTTTCCCCACCTAAATAAGTATCTTCTGTATCAGTAAATTTACCATTGTCGTTTACGTCGCGCTTGCCCTCTACATAAGAGTAAGTAGCCCCTACTGTCAGGTCGCGGGTCGGGTTAACATCTGCTGCAATTTCAAAGCCGTGCACGCGCTCTGGCAGGCGAAGTATGTTGTAAAAGCCGTTCTGCTCCACAAAGCTAGAACCTAGGTCTGACTGGCTAATAAAAGCCGTTGCCTCTACTCTGTAAATTCTGTTTTCGCTGGCAAAACCCGCTTCATAGTTATTCACAATAACGGCCTCAGTCTGGATAAGCGCGATATCGTTTACCGTTGCCCTACGCAGCAGCACACCTAAGTCGGCCACAGAAAAGCCCTGTGAAAAGTTAACAAACGGTTTAAAGTAGTCGAATCGGTTATACTTCAGGCCGCTGTTAAACACCAGGTTGTTGTACTGCAATTCTCCACCCTTCACATTTACGCTGTTGCCAAAAGTTTTCGTGTTGTTGTTATAAGGCTTAAGGGTAGTATAGTCCGGCACCCCTATGTTGATGTTCTCAAAGCGAACGCCACCGTTAAATACTAGGTCGTTAAAGAATTTAGCTTGTAACTGCAGAAACGGTGCTGTGCTTACCATATCCATCTTCGGTACCCAGGTTCTGCCATCCAGCAATGGCTGTGATGTTACGTCATTCAGCAGGTCAAGTCCATAGATCAGGTCGCCGTTTACGTTACTGCCAAAACCAAACGGGGTATTTAGGTCGAAACGCAGGCCTTTTTTAGAAGACTGAATCGTAGACTGACCGCCACCTTCAAATGTTGGGCTATATACAAACACGGTGCTGATGTCCTGTACATAGGCGCTTACATTCACGTTGGTGTTCAGGAACAGGCTATCGTAAGAGTACTTCAGCAAACCATTATGGTTCCAGCGGGTGCCTTCCGGAGAGCCTTGTACTGTACCTGGCACAGCCGTAGTTTTACGGTCCTGCTTTATACTTCCCATTGCTTCCGTCAGGTGCGATTTTATCTGGCTGCCGAAGTAATTATAGCTTACCTGTACATGCTGCTTAGCCGTAATATCATAGCTCAGTTTGCCAAAGGCGTTGCGGTTCTCTAGGTTACTCATGCCGTAAATTGGTCCGATGATGTCGCCATCAGCATCTCTTGCCACACCTGTCTGCTCATATCCACCACTTACAATGTAGCCTAGTTTACCTGCCTTGCCATAAAATGATTGATTTATTCTGCCACCAATGCTTTCTTTTGTGTTTGTCAGAGAGCCAGTAGAAGCCAATTGGGTTTTAGAAGAGAAGCTTTTGATCGCGTCGGTATCTTTTGTGATGTAATTGATAACACCACCGGCTGCACCGTTACCATAAATAGAAGTAGCGCCTTTTAGTACCTCGATGCCCTGCAGCACGTGCGGGTCAATGGTTCTTACATCTACCGAACCGTTGCGGAGCGGTGTAGACTGCGGTACTCCATCCACCATTACCAATATCTGGCGACCTCTCAGGGTCTGGCCCCAGTTGCTGCTTGTTCCGGAGGCATGGCCCATGCCCGGCACCGTTACCGCCAATATATCGATTGGGTTATTGCTTACCTGCTGCTGCTCCTGCAGTAATTGTGTATTTATAGAGGTGATGGAAGCAGTCAGGTTCTCTTTGCGCTGGTCACGCTTACGTGAAGTAATCACCACTTCGTTCAGCATACTAGGGGCATCTCCTAAAGCTACCGAAAGCTCTCTTACCTCCCTGTCCTGTACTTCTACTACCTCTTTTTTAGTTTGGTAGCCAATGGCAGACACAAAAACAGTATATTTGCCTGACTGTAAACCAGAGATGGTAAAATTACCCTTTGCGTCTGATGTAGTGCCTTTTGTCGTGTTTAAGAGTGCCACAGTCGCGTATTCAACTGCGTCGCCTGAAGAGTCGGTTATAGTACCCACAACTTTTGCTGAGCCAACCTGTGCATAGGTAAAACCTGCAACAGTTAACAGCATCATTAAGAGTAGAATCTTTTTCATATGTTTATTTAGATCAATTTTAAATAGATGATGATGCAATATTATTCCCTATTTAGAATCATTCCAAACAAACAAGTATATAAATTTTAAATATTGCGCAGGCGCTATAAAAAGATAGGTAAATGATGCTATAGCAATGGATATTTATACTAATTACCTGCAGTATTGAAGGTATCGGTAGAATTCTAGCAAGGCTAAGTGAGACTAACGTTCTAGGCTGGTGAAGTATAGGCTTTGGCCACTTTTAGGCGTGGTGCTTTGGGAGCTGGCTTGATCTTACGTAGCCTCCAAATCACAAACCCGGAAACGGCCAATATACCAGGCAGCATCCCGAAGAAGCTATAAAGTAATTTTACCCAAATGCCGGCATAATCACCGAAGTGTATCGGTTTAGAAATAGTAAGGAGGCGCTGATGCCACGGCTGGTCACGCAACATATTTACGCTTTTTACTTCACCTGTGGTTAAGTCTACCTGAATGTTGCTATAGGTACGCCCGTAATAGGCAGGATCATTCTGGTGCCTGCCTAGAACAGAAAGCGTGCCGCCGGCAAAGCGCAGGTAATTCACTTTAAATTCCGGATAGTCTGCTTTTACCTGACGAATTACTTCATCCACAGAAACAACGGCCGGCTTAACCTCGGCAACAGCACTTGAAGCCGGAGATAGCGCATACTCTACAATCGTGTAGGCAATCCAGGTACCGGTTATACTTATAAAGAGGTTAAAGACCAAGCTCCACACCCCTACTACTCTGTGCAGGCTGGAAAAGAACGACCTTCTGCTTTTGAAAGAAACGAGTTGCCTAAAGGAAAGCACTTTAAGTATGGACTTGCGGTAAAGCAGGAAACCGGTTATGGTAAGTACGATCAGGGCTAGACCACCCAGCAACACGATAATTTTACCCGGTGTGCCCGACAACAGGTTATAATGCAGGTCCAGAAGTACGTGCACCAGTCGTTTGTCGGCACGATCTACGGTAGCTAAAGTCTCCCCTGTTTCGGGGTGCACAAAAAGCCACTTGCGGCTACTGCCCTTACGTATCTCATACTTCAGCGCTTGATTTGAATTTTCAGGTAGCTCTGGCACCCTAATATCGCTTTCCGGATTAGCCTGCCTGATACGCTCAAAAGAATTATCGATCTTAAGCTCGGAAGCCGGAGAGGTTAAAGAGGAAAGCTGTTTAAACTGTACGTGGTCGATGTCGTGGTGAAACACCAGTACTGAACCAGTTAGACTAGAGATAAGCAGGAAAAGTCCGGCCACAAGGCCTAGCCAATGATGAATGGAATACGTTTTTTTTGCCCGCTTCTTCAAGTCTTTATACTTTTCGGCTTTTTAAACCTGTTACTTTTTTATCAGCTATCTCTACCTGCACAAGATGACCGGTTAGCAAATCTAAGTGTAAAACAGATAAGCTCAAACACTATCTGGAATTAATCTAAATAAATTTACTAAATAATCTCATCTGCTATTAATTACCTGCCCTTGTACTTCTGCTTAAAAATTATTCGCACCGGACAAATGTCCTTTCGGGGCTGTAGCAGTATGCCTTACCTTTGTAGCATGCAAGAGCACCTACTAACCGAATACAGGGCAGCTATAACGCGCTACATGCAAACTCATGAGCACCTGCTTGAGAAGTACGGCATAAACTGCGTGCAGTACGAACCTCAGCACCAGTTGCTGAAGCAGGATGCACAACCTCATAGTCTATTTATACTTCAGACAGGATTGGTAAAGGTAGTGCGCACTACATCGCTGGGGCAGGCTTATTCGCTGGGTATTTTCGACAGAGGAGAGGTTTTAGGAGATGTGGAAGCCATCATGGAGATGCCCCACTTTGGAACTGTAGAGACTGTTACCAACTGCACCCTCTGGAAAATGGCGCCGCAACAGTTCCTGAAAATGCTATCACAGGAGCCAGAGTTCAACTTGCTCATCCACCGTAATGTCATCTCCAAACTGCTGAACACCTCCCATAAAGCCGCCATTCAGAGTACCAATAAGCTGTTTTACTCGCTGATGGTCGTGCTCCGAGAGTTCTCAAAACTTAACGAACTACAAATATCAAAGGCATTGTTGGCGGAGGCACTGGGCACCTCTACCCGCAACCTGAACAGGCTACTGGCGCAACTAGAAGAGGAACAGATCATAAATACACAGCAAACCATCATTAAAGAAATAAACCTGCAGTTGCTGCAGCACAAAATACATGCATACGAAAACACAATACAGTAAAACCAGTTTCGAAATTAAAGGCTGGGAACGTGAAGAGCACTTCCACTTTTTCAGGGCATTTACGCAGCCGTTCTTTAACGTGCACACCGAAGTAGATATAACAAACCTCTATCACTATGCTAAAAAGGAAAAGCTATCAGTATTTCTGGCTTACCTGCATGCTGCCACCGAAGGCGTACGCGCTACCGAAAACTTTCTGTTGAGGCTTGAAGGTGATGAGGTTGTAAAGTATGAGGCTGTAGACATTTCCACCACCGTACTGAAGGACAACAAAACAGTATCTTTTGTGCACCTGACGCACCACACCGATCTCCATACTTTTTGCAACGAGGCCTCTGAAATTATAGCAGAAGTAAAAAAGAGCAACAGGCTGTTCTACGGCTATAATGGCCCAGACCTGGTACATGCCACTACCCTGCCCTGGTTCACGCTAAAAGGTATGGAGCACGCACACATTGATCAACCAGACGACTCTATTCCGAAGCTGGCGTTCGGCAAACTGGAGTTTAAAGAGGATAGGGTTATACTTCCAGTAAGCGTGCGGGTACATCATGCTCTAGTAGATGGCTACCATATACACCTGTTCCTGGAGCATATGAAGGCAAGTATAAATAGCCTGGGTAAAATATAAATTAGCCCTTGAGTGCTTAGTGCTTTCTTAGCGGTTTTAGTTTTACCGCCAAGATCGCAAAGGATTCCGCAAGGGACGCAAAGTCCTTCAAAAGTAAGTACTGCCAACAAAAACGCCGCCCTCCTGCAAAACAGAAAGGCGGCGTTTATACTTTATACTTTGTATTATCTACTACTCTACAGAGCTAACCTCTGCTGTACGCTCAATCTTCTTCACAAGCCCCTGCAGCACTTTGCCTGGTCCGCACTCAATAAAATGCGTAGCGCCATTTGCCACCATCTGCTGCACCGACTGCGTCCAGCGAACAGGTGCTGTCAACTGCTTTATCAGGTTATCTTTAATTTCCTGAGGGTCGGTGTGAGGCTTTGCGTCTACGTTCTGATAGATTGGGCAAATGCCTTGGCTAAACGTAGTTTCGTTAATCGCTTTTGCCAGTTCTTCTTCGGCAGGCTTCATCAGCGGAGAGTGGAACGCGCCTCCAACCGGAAGCGGCAAGGCACGCTTAGCACCGGCTTCTTTCATCTTCTCACAGGCAATTTCGATGCCTTTGTTAGATCCGGAAATAACCAGCTGGCCAGGGCAATTATAATTAGCTGCCACTACTACTTCATCAATAGAAGCACATACCTCCTCTACTTTATCATCCTCTAGGCCAAGTATAGCTGCCATCGTAGATGGGTTTGCCTCGCAGGCTGCCTGCATGGCCAAAGCACGCTTAGATACTAAACGCAAGCCATCTTCAAAACTTAAAACTTTGCTGGCAACCAAAGCCGAAAATTCGCCTAATGAGTGCCCTGCCACCATATCAGGAGCAAAATCTTTAGCTACGGTAGCTTGCGCCACAGAGTGCAGGAAAATGGCAGGTTGTGTAACTTTCGTCTGCTTCAGCTCCTCATCGGTGCCATTAAACATGATCTCGGTGATGTTGAAACCAAGGATCTCATTTGCTTTATCAAACAACTGGCGTGCCTCCTCGTGCTGCTCATACAAGTCCTTGCCCATGCCCACAAACTGAGAACCCTGTCCCGGGAAAACGTATGCTTTCTTCATTTTTATATTTTATTGTTAATTGCTCGATGTTGACTTTAAAAGTTGAATTCCTACATTGTTAAATGGTCTCGCTTGGATGGGTGTATCTAAAGAGCTACCCTTTTCATTATCCGTCCCCAACAACAATTCAGTATTCAACAATTAAACTACCCTACAAACCTTGCCCGCTGTGCAGGGCTTGGCAGCATGCAGCTGTCGGTGCGGCCTGCGATCTTGTAGCGGTGTTTTGCTATAAAGCGGTACACAAAATTGCGGAAAGATAAAGGAATAAACCGGAAATAGTAAAGTATGGAAAACGGAAAATTAAGGTGCCGGGCAATGCGAAGTGCTGCATCTGACTCAGAATAGAGGTTACCACCCTCCCAAAACAGCACAGCATCAGGTAATGTGTCAGGCACTTGCGCTTTAGGTACTACAGCCTGTAAAACATCTGACTGCAAGGCCGCAAAGTATAGATCCTGTTGCTGGTTATACTTTAGTACTAACTGCACACTGGCCTGGCAAAAGCCGCAAGAGCCATCGTAAAACACGATGGCTCTTTTGCTTAGCTTTTCAATATTTTCTGTTGTCATTTATCTATTGTACTATCTCTACCCAGCCTTTATACTTTTTGCGAGATTCGGCTGGGTTCCTTGTAAAGAACTCCACCTCTGCCTCGTAGTAGTACACGCCGTCTGTTAAACGGTTACCATCCTTGTCCACGCCGCGCCAGTTAATGAACACGTCGTCGCCGGTAGTAGCTGTTTTCTCAAATACCTGCACGCCCCAGCGGTTGAACACCTTAAATTTCATGCTCTTGATGAAGGCCGCACGTTTATCTGGGCGGAACACATCGTTCAATCCATCGCCGTTCGGGGTGATGATGTTTGGTAAGATAAAGGTAATACAGTTATCGTTGCAAACCTCATTGCTCACCGGACTTTCACGACCCAGCACATCGGTGGCTGTTACTACATAGCACCCGGCAACCGACTGCAAATCGCCATGCGTGAAGGTAGTCTCTTTTGTAGTACCTAGCTTTGTATACTCAGCATCATCGGTCGGTTTGAAGTAAATGGTGTAGAAATCTATCTGATCTGTACAATCGCCTGTGATTTGCGGTACCCAGTTTAGCACGTTCTGGTACGGCGGCTGCGTCGGGTTCTGGCTGAAAACTGCACAGTCCAGTGCCTCAATGCTAAGAACAGGGGCGCACACAATCTTAGGAAGAGTAGCACACACCTGCTGGCTATTGTTTCGCAGCGGTGATGGCACATCTTTGATATCATATGTACCAACTGTTTGTACATAATAGCAGTACTCGGTTCCTCGCTGCAATACTGTGCCGCCAAACGTACCTTTATCAGTATATGTACCACCTGAGGCTGTTGCCGTTACGCTGTCTATTAACGTAAAGGTGCCATTAATCTGGCGGTAAATCAGGTGCTTTTTAGCTTGGTTCATCCAAGGTACACTATAGGTCCAGTCCAGCTTTATCTCTTTCAGGTCTCCAGTGCTCGGCGTTAAAACCAGGAACACACTCGATGCCTCAGTGCTGTCGCGAAGTTCAGTTGGTTGAGCGCCAGGCGTAGGTGCCTGATAAAACTCCAGCCTATATCTGTACGCTTTCTCCAACGTGTTCAAACCTTGGTCAGTAAAAGTGGTGTCAGCCATGTTGCGGGTACGCTTCACCTCCACAAATCCGGTTCCTGTCTGCATGCCTTCTTTGCGTAACAGGCGGTACTCCAGCGGCTGTGTCAGCCTCGACACATCACGTGGCTGTGTCCATTTTACAGTTATAGCACCATTTGTTCGGTCTGTTCTGTCTACTGTAACATTAGTCAGGTATGGAATGTCTTGCTCAATCGTGATACAGGTTTCGTTAGAAGCTAAGCTCTTACCTCTGGCCGGACCAGGGAACTCTGCATAAATGATATAGCAATACTCTGCGCCTGCCTTTAAGCCAGCCCCTTTATTATTGTCTGTATATGAGGTCTCCTTAGCACTTACCTCAGCAATAAGCACATATCCTGTGCTCGCCGGAACCCCAGTCTGGCACACATCAGGCACAAAACCAGAAGCTCCTTCGCGCCGGTAAATGCGTATGGTAGAGGCATTCTGGCAAATGTAAGGGTCCCAGGTTATTGTTACTGTTTTGTTCGAACTGGTTGCAACAAGGTTCTGAGGAGGCGGCCCCACCACTGTTATATTCCATGGCTGCAGGTCTGCCAGGTCAGTTTCGTTTGGCGGACGAATATCCTCTGCTTTAAAAATAACCTGATACGGCCTTTCCCTCACATCGGAGCAAGTGGTAGACCAACTAAAAGCTCCTGTTGCCACACCTGCATTATTTACAGTTTGCCTAAAAGTGGCTGGAGGTATGATACCGCTTGTTGCAGTAAGCGTTATAAAATCTTTATCCGGATCAGTGGCGCGAATAATACCGTTCAGTGTAGTTCCGGCAATAATGCAGGTGTCTTTTGGAGCTAGCTGAGGTGGCCTGTTAGGCGTCTCCTTTACAATAATCTGCATGTCGCGCACCACTTCACCTATCTTAACGGCTCCATTGGCCGAAACACGCCACTCTTCCACCACAAATGCGACGTTGTACTCCCCCTTCACGCAAGGCGAGTCCCATGTAAGCTGCCCGGTAACCACATCGATGGTTAGAAAGGAGGTACCGGTTCCTGAGGCTCTTGAGCAGCCACCACCGTAAAGGCTTGGCAGCACATATCCAGGCACGTTGGTAGGCTCAGCATTAATTCCACCTCTTTGTTGCGGCACCCTTAACTTAAATGCAAGGCTATCACCGTCAGCGTCGTAGGCGCCTGGGTTGTGTACATAAACACGCCCTACAGCAGCCAGATCAACAGGAGCTACAGTAAGAACCGGCGTTGAGTTAAATCCCCGAAGCGGGTTAATGTTTACCGTAGTCGAAATGAAGAAAGTAACCTGATCTGAAGGAGGAGCAATATTCAGGATACTCGGATTACGGTTTATACCCGTCCAGGATACTTTATAGGTACCTGGCGAGCCGAACGTATACTCCCACCTGTAAAGCGCCAGCGTAACCTGATCAGAGGGGTCGCCTACCGGAGTTTCAGGTCCCACGCGTGGCACTGTTATCGTGTTACCGTCGCCCATCGAAATTTGCACCGTGGGGTCTTCCGCATTGGAAGGGGTATCGGTGTATATTTTCATGGTAAAGAAAAATCGTAACGGGTTAGGGTTAGGCGTAGTATCCCGTCTGGCAGTGATATCTCCTGCTCTAATGTGCGTGGCCTGTGCTTCTGTAAAAGCTCCTATCAGCAATATCAACACCCACAACAGACCGCCATGCAGCAGATACCTTTTGCGTAAACTGTTTCGCATATAAATTGGGTTTGGCGGTACAATCAGCTATAAAGTAAACTAAAAAAGTTTGTTTTTATTATCAACAAATGGAAGAAAAACAGGTTTACATAATAATGGTTTTTTGTCCTACGCATACCAATTTAGATTGATTCAAAATATTCGGCTAAAATTGTTTTATAATAACACCGCTAGTACCTTTGAGAATTAAAAACGCATCATTAATTAACCTTTAACTAATACAGATGAATTGGTTTACTAAAACGTTTTCCAGTACAATCGGACGCAAGATCATCATGTCGATCACAGGTCTTTTTCTGTGCTCATTCCTGGTGATACACCTGATTGGTAACCTACAGCTTTTTTACACCGATGGCGGTGAGGCGTTCAACGTCTACTCACATTTCATGGGCACAAACCCTATCATCCGCACCATGGAAATTGTTCTGCTGTTAGGCTTCCTTTTCCATATTTATGACGCTATTGTGTTGACACGCCGTAATAAGGCATCTCGTCCGATAGGATACGCAAACAACCGCCCTGAGGAAAACAGCCCTTGGTCTTCCCGTAACATGGGCTTGCTTGGTACGGTTATACTTGTGTTTCTGATCATTCACCTTTGGAATTTCTTTGTACCTGCCCGTTTCGGCGGCCTGGAGCCAATTGTAGTTGACAATGTAGAGTATGATAACCTGTACATTAAAGTTGTGCAGTCGTTCAAGGTTTGGTGGTATGTTCTAATCTATGTATTGGCAATGGTTGCCCTGGCTTACCACCTGATTCACGGATTCCAGAGTGCGTTTCAGACGCTTGGCCTGACGCACAAAAAATATACACCGTTTATCCAGAAGTTCGGTTACGCTTTCTCAATTCTTATTTGCCTTGGGTTTGCTATAATTCCGCTTTACTTCTTCTTTTTCTTCGAGTTATAATTAAACTGAAATAGTTTACTATGATATTAGATTCTAAAATCCCGGAAGGCCCTTTAGCCGATAAATGGGAAAAGCATAAATTTAGCGTAAAGCTGGTAAACCCAGCTAACAAGCGTAAATACGATATTATTGTAGTAGGTACTGGCCTTGCGGGTGCTTCTGCAGCTGCTACTTTTGGCGAACTTGGATATAACGTAAAAGCATTCTGCTTCCAGGATTCTCCTCGCCGTGCGCACTCTATTGCCGCACAGGGTGGTATAAACGCAGCAAAAAATTACCAGAACGACGGTGACTCTATTTTCCGTTTGTTCTATGATACCGTTAAAGGTGGCGACTACCGCGCACGTGAAGCCAATGTTTACCGCCTGGCGCAGGTTTCTGTAAATATCATTGACCAATGCGTGGCACAAGGTGTTCCTTTTGCACGTGAGTATGGTGGCTTACTTGCTAACCGTTCATTTGGTGGTGCACAGGTGTCGCGTACGTTCTATGCCCGTGGCCAAACAGGACAGCAGCTGCTTTTAGGTGCATATTCTGCCCTTAACCGCCAGATTGCTTACGGTAAAGTAAAAATGTACCCACGCACTGAAATGCTTGACTTGGTAATGGTTGATGGCAAGGCACGCGGTATTGTGGTACGTAACCTGATCACAGGTAAAATTGAATCACACAGCGCGCACGCAGTAGTATTGGCAACAGGCGGTTACGGCAACGTGTTCTTCCTTTCTACCAACGCGATGGGCTCTAACGCAACAGCAGCCTGGAGAGCTTACAAGAAAGGTGCTTTGTTCGCTAACCCTTGCTATACTCAGATTCACCCGACGTGTATCCCAGTATCTGGCGAGTATCAGTCTAAGTTAACACTTATGTCTGAGTCGCTTCGTAACGATGGCCGTGTGTGGGTACCTAAGACTGTTGAGATTGCACAAAGACTAAGAAAAGGCGAGATCACGGTTAACGATATCAAAGAAGAAGACCGTGATTATTATCTGGAGCGTAAATACCCAGCCTTTGGTAACCTGGTACCTCGCGACGTGGCATCACGTAACGCTAAACTGGTTTGCGACGAAGGACGTGGCGTAGGTGCATCTGGCCTGGCTGTATACCTTGATTTTGCCGATGCGATCAAACGAGATGGCCAGCCGGCTATTGCTGCCAAATATGGTAACCTGTTTGAGATGTATGCCAAGATCACAGACGAGAACCCGTACGAAAGACCAATGCGTATCTACCCTGCCGTGCACTATACCATGGGTGGCCTTTGGGTAGACTATAACCTGATGACTAACATCCCTGGCTTATACGCTACAGGCGAGTGTAACTTCTCCGATCACGGTGCTAACCGCCTAGGAGCATCTGCCCTAATGCAGGGTCTGGCTGACGGATACTTCGTTATTCCTTATACTATTGGTGACTACCTAGCTAATACACCATACGATAGAGTAAGTACAGATCATCCTGCTTTCAAAGAGGCTGAAGCAGCTGTAGTAGAGAAGAATAACAGACTGCTTAGCATCAACGGCACCCGTACGGTAGATGATTTCCACAAAGCTTTGGGCTTATTGATGTGGGACTACTGCGGTATGGCCCGTAACGCAGAGGGCCTACAGTTTGCTAAACAAGAGATCCGTAAACTACGCGATGAGTTCTGGAGAGATGTGAAGGTAACTGGTGTAAACGAGGAGCTGAACATCACGCTAGAGAAAGCTAACCGTGTTGCCGACTTCTTAGAATTGGGTGAGTTGATGGTTGATGATGCGCTTCACAGAAATGAATCGTGCGGTGGTCACTTCCGTGAAGAATACCAGACGCCGGAGAACGAAGCCCTCCGCGACGATGAGAACTTTGCTTACGTAGCAGCCTGGGAGTTTACAGGCGTTGGCAACGAGCCAGTTCTGCACAAAGAGGAGCTGAAGTTCGAAAATGTGAAGCTAACGCAGCGTAGCTACAAATAATTGATTGTGATAATTAAAAATTAGAAATGAGAAGTTAGAAATGAACAGCGGCACTCTAATAAGTAAAAGCATCATTCTAATAATTTCTAATTCATAATTTATAATTTCTAATTTGAAATAAGATGGCTGGAAGTAATCCAAATGCTAAACCAATGGACCTGACACTAAAGGTTTGGCGCCAAAAAGATAGAAACTCAGCAGGTTCAATGGTTACATATCCTGTGGTAGGCATATCTCCTGATATGTCTTTCCTGGAGATGCTGGACGTTTTGAACGAAGACCTGCTACGTAAAGGCGAAGAGCCAATCGCTTTTGACCACGACTGCCGCGAAGGTATCTGCGGTATGTGTAGCTTGTTCATCAACGGCCGTGCACACGGTCCGGAGAGCGGCACTACTACATGCCAGCTGCACATGCGCCACTTCAAACATGGCGACACCATTACCATCGAGCCATGGAGAGCAGCTGCTTTCCCAGTGCATAAAGATCTTGTAGTAGATCGTTCTGCTTTCGATCGTATTCAGCAGGCTGGTGGCTACATCTCTGTGAATACAGGTGGTGTACCAGATGCAAATGCTATTCCGATTGCTAAGTCTATTGCTGATAAGGCTTTTGACGCTGCTACCTGTATCGGTTGCGGAGCATGTGTGGCAGCCTGTAAAAACGCTTCTGCTATGCTGTTTGTGTCTGCTAAGGTATCTCAGCTTGCTATGTTGCCGCAAGGTAAGACAGAGCGTAAGACACGTGTAGAGAACATGGTGGCTCAGATGGATATCGAAGGCTTCGGTGCTTGTACTAACATCGGATCTTGCGCAGCAGAGTGTCCGGTAGGTATTTCTTTGGAGAACATTGCTATACTTAGAAGAGAGTATATCTCGGCTACAGCAACCTCAGAGAACCTCGTATAAGCAACATACACTATTTAGGAAAGGCGAGGCGGCTACGGCACCTCGCCTTTTTCTTTTACCATATATCAAGTATACTTGCACCAAGTATAACCTTAACCTCGATTCTGTGTTAAGGGAATATAAAAATTAACACGTATAATGATCACATTAATATCAGGCACTAACCGGCCTGCATCAAACTCTAGGGCTGTGGTAAACATGTATGCTGAATTGCTGGATGCCCGAAATGTCAGTTACCAGATACTTGATCTGGCTGATCTACCCGCTGATTTCACCACTTCTGCTTTGTACGATAACGTAGGAAAGAACGAAGCTTTTAACAAACTGAGCAGCCTGATCTCTGGTTCTGATAAATTTGTATTTGTGGTGCCAGAGTATAACTCATCTTTCCCTGGAGTGCTGAAGGCATTTATCGACGGTTTGGCTTATCCGAATACTTTTAAAGATAAGAAGGGAGCCTTGATCGGTATCTCTTCAGGCATGCAAGGCAGTGGCTTATCGTTGAGCCACCTTACAGATATACTTAATTACCTAGGTATGTATATTATGCCCATGAAGCCAAAGTTTGCCCACATTGAAAAGAACTTTGACGGCACCAAGCTTACTAACAAGCTTTACCAGGAGTTACTGGAGCAGCACGTAGACCAGATAACCAAGTTTTAAAAATAACATCAAGTATAAAAGAGAAAGGGCCGCATCATCTGCGGCCCTTTCTCTTTTATACTTCAAGATTCCTTAGTCAACGTTATCGTGCAGGAAACGATTATCGCCAAGAATCTCATTGTCATCGTTCAGGTTGAAGCGAGAGATATTACGCTCAGAAGAGTGCGACACTTTCTCTAGCGACACGTTGCGGCGCAGGTAAGCAGGCACATCCAGCTTCTCTTTAATAGCCTCAGATGTAATCTCAGAGCTTAACATGCGCAGGCGCTCACGACGCTCTTCAGCACGACGCTGCATCAGCTCACGCTCTTCAGCTATTCTATCTGCTTCTTTGGCAGCACGGTCTTCGTCTCTTGATACAGAGCTAAAGAAATCGTTTTGCGAGTTAGCATCCAGTGTATAAATAGTACGCTGAGGCTGTGGTTGCTCTACCGGCTTACGCATAGGCTGCTGATCAAACAACGGCTGCTGTGGAGCAGGAGCCGGAGCAGGTGCTGGCGACTGCGCCTGAGGCGCTGGAGTTGGAGCAACAACCGGCTTAGCTACAAAGGCAGCTACTTCTGGCGTTTCTACTTTAGCAGGCTCAGCTACTTCAATTTTTTTTTGGCTCTCCAGATCAAATACCGTCTTCTTTGGCTCCATGATGTTGTCAGCGTTGCTAGCGAAACCAGTCGCGATAACAGTTACACGAATGCTCTGACCCAGCGAAGAGTCGATACCATGACCGAAGATAACTTCAGCCTCCTGGCCTGCTTTGTCCTGGATGTATTCTGTGATCTCGGTTAACTCGTCCATCTCCAGCTCAGCCTGCTCACCAGACATGATAGAAAGAAGGATTTTCTGAGCACCATGGATATCCGTGTTGTTTAACAATGGAGAAGAAAGCGCCTCCTCAGCAGCACGTAGTGCACGGCCTTCGCCCTCTGTTGTCGCAGAACCCATCACTGCAGCGCCAGAGTCTTTCATAACCGTTTTCACGTCTTCAAAGTCCACGTTCACCTCAGCAGTAACTGTGATGATTTCTGCGATAGACTTGGCAGCTGTTGTTAAAACGTTGTCAGCTTTAGCGAAAGCCTCACGAATGGTCAGGTTACCGAACATCTCGCGCAGCTTATCATTCAGGATTACAAGTATAGTATCGCAGTTCTCGCTAAGTTCTTTTACACCGTTTTCGGCAGCCAGCTTCTTCTTCTTACCTTCGAAAGCAAAAGGAGCTGTAACAATACCTACTGTTAGTATACCCAGTTCTTTGGCTACTTTAGCAATAACCGGAGCAGCACCTGTACCGGTACCACCACCCATACCGGCTGTAATAAATACCATTTTGGTGTCGGAGCTTAGCATTTCGCGGATTTCCTCCTTGCTCTCCAGAGCGGCGTGTTTGCCTTTCTCAGGGTTAGCACCAGCTCCAAGACCTTCGGTCAGGTTTTGCCCGATGGCAAGTTTGGTAGGAACGCTGCTGCTCTTAAGGGCTTGTGCATCGGTGTTACATATAATAAACTCGACATCTTTGATGCCTTGGCTATACATGTGGTTAACAGCGTTGCTTCCACCGCCCCCGACGCCAATCACCTTGATGATGGACTTACTGCTAGAAGGTAAGTCAAAAGTGTACATTGAAGTCATGCTAAAATCTCCTGCTCTAATTATGGGTTAATAACTTTGTTTGTTGTCTATGTCGTCTGACAAGAAGCCTTTGATCATCTGAAATAGGCCGCCGTTGGTTTCCTTTTCTTTGGCTGCTTTCTGAACCGGCTTTTTGTATTCTACTTGCTCTTGTTGTGTTTCTGTATATCCTGCCGCCATCTGGTCTATAGACTGATAACCTGCAAGCACCAAACCTACGCTCGTTGCATACATTGGGCTCTTTACGGCATCAATCTTAGATTTCCCCAGATGCTCGTTAGGGTAGCCAATGCGTGTATCCATACCGGTGATATACTCTACCAACTGCACCAGATTTTGTAGCTGCGAGCCACCCCCAGTAATAACGATACCGGCTGCCAGACTATTTCCGTAGCCAGATCGCATGATCTCAGCGTAGATAAGCTCCACGATCTCTTCCATTCTAGCCTCGATAATATAGGCCAGGTTCTTCAGAGATATCTCTTTTGGTGTTCTGTCGCGCAGGCCAGGTATCGAAACGATCTCATTTTCAGAGGCTTCGTCGGCAATAGCTTTACCAAACTTCACTTTTAGCTGTTCGGCCTGGTTTTGCATTACCATGCAGCCCTGCTTAATATCGGAAGTAATAATGTTACCTCCAAACGGAAGCACAGCTGTATGGCGGATAATGTTGTCCTTGAAGATGGCTAAGTCAGTTGTGCCACCGCCAATATCCACTAAAACAACACCTGCTTCTTTCTCTTCATCACTCAGCACCGACATGCACGAGGCAAGTGGCTCCAGGATTAGGTGATCAACAGCTAGGCCGGCACGCGTTACGCATTTGTTGATGTTGTTGATAGCGTTTGACTGCGCTGTGATGATGTGGAAGTTGCCCTCCAAACGCACCCCAGACATACCTACCGGATCCGTGATTCCTTCTTCGTAGTCCACTTTGTACTCCTGTGGCATTACGTGAATGATCTCGCTGCCCGGAGGTGTAACCAGACGGTACATGTCGTTGGTAAGACGGTTCACGTCCTCCACGGTAATTTCGTGGTCTGTTACCTGGCGTGTAATGCTACCGTTGTGCAGTAAACTTTTGATATGCTGCCCGGCAATCCCCACGTTTACCACTCCAATGTTGATACCTGACTGCTCCTCGGCCTGACGGATAGCTTTCTTGATCGCCTCAACAGTTTTGTCGATGTTGCTGACCATGCCACGTACCACGCCCTCCGATACCGCTTTGCCCATCCCCAGTATCTCCAGCTTTCCAAACTCATTCTTCCGACCAACAAGTGCGCAAACTTTGGTTGTGCCAATGTCCAAGCCTACTACTATTTTGTCGTTCTGCATATCTGTATATTTATTCGCAAATAATCTGATCTTCGTACTCTACATTCACTCTTTTATATTTGTCCCAGCCTACAACCGGCAGCACTTCTTTATAAAAGATCATTAGTTTCCTGAATTTTGTCTCTACTTCTGCCGGTTTTCCGAACTCTATGGCGTGTTCGCCAACCTGCGGTAAAAACGATACTTTGCCTCTGCCATCAATATGCATCTGGGCAATCTGTGCTTTCCAAAACTGGTCGTTCTCGATGAACTGCAGCAAAGAAATATAAGCCTGTCCGGTGGAGTCCTGAAAAAACTCCCTGTCCAGGGACTGTGTTAAAGCCGATCTGGTTATTGGTATTACACGAGCTGTGTATCTGTCTGAAAGCGGAAGTATGTTACCTTCCACATCAATGTAGACATCCTGGTCTGGTCGTATAATTCTTGCAATAGGCCTGTTCTGTTTTACATGTACATGAACGTTTCCGTCGAGCCCCCGGTACACTTCGGCATCTTTTACAAACTTGTTTGCTTCGATGCGTTTCTCCAGGTTTTTAAGATCGATACTGCGGTGCGGAAGTCCCTCTAATTTTCGCTCTCCTTCGCGGGTTAACAACCCCCTTACTTCCTTATCCCCAATAAAGTAATTGTTGTACTCATTATCAATATTTATTGACACTTTTTTACAGATTTTTTCACTCTGCTTAGAATTAGCAAAACCTGCAAGTGCGCCGATAGTAACGATGCTACAACCTGCAAAAATTAAAGATTTTATTTTACTATTCAAGCCCATGACGTTCTTTTTCTAAAAAATTTCTTATAGGCTTTACCAGCGTGTCGATATCACCGGCTCCAACAGTGGCCAGAACATCAAAATCGCCGTTTTTAAGCAAATTTTCAACTATATATTCTTTGCGCAATATTTCTTTTTGTTTGCACGTAACCTGCTCTAAAATCATCTCTGAAGTAACGCCAGGTATAGGTTTTTCACGTGCCGGGTAAATATCCAGCAACACCAGTTCATCGACAACGCTCAGACTCTCTGCAAACTCCGCTGCAAAGTCTCTTGTGCGTGTATACAGGTGTGGCTGAAATAGTACTTTTATGCGCTTGTTTGGATACAGAGCCCGCAGCGAAGCCATAAAGGCTTCTATCTCTTTCGGATGATGCGCATAGTCGTCAATATATACTTTTCCCTGCCCTTCATATACAAACTCGAAGCGGCGCTTAACACCTGCAAAACTCTCAACTCCAGCCTTTATACTTTGTGCGTCTACCTCAACCACCTGCGCTACAAGTATAGCTGCCAAGGTATTCTCTACATTATGGAAGCCCGGTAGTCCTAAACGCAAACCTGCTATGTTACCAAACGGACTAACGGCATCGAACTCGAACCAGCGGCCATTTATGTTCAGGTGCTGCACATGTGCCTGCCCCTCGTTCAGGCCATACTTTATTACCTGCACTCCTTCCTGCACCAGATCCGTTAGGCGAGCATCAATTCCTTCATGTATAAACAGGTATCCTCCCGGCTGCACCTGGCTGATAAACTTCTGGAACGTACGGATCATTTCATCCTTGTCGCCATAGATATCCAGGTGGTCCGGATCTGCCGAAGTAACAATGGCCACGTTCGGAAAAAGAGTCAGGAATGAACGGTCGTACTCATCAGCCTCAACCACTACTGTTTCCTTACCGCCCTCTCCTTTTCCTATTAATAGGTTTGAGTTTAAGTTTGTAGCAATACCGCCCAAAAAAGCAGAACAGTCTACCCCTGCATGGTGCAGCAGGTGTGTTACAATAGATGAAGTGGTAGTTTTTCCATGTGTACCTGCTACTGCAATGGTAAAGGCACCCGAGGTAACGATGCCCAACACCTCAGAGCGTTTTTTTATAGTATAGCCATTCTCTTTCAGATAGGCCCACTCTGTATGCTCGGCAGGTATGGCAGGCGTTAGCACCACCAAAGTCTGCTCTTTATTTTCAAGTATTTCCTGTGGCAGCAGCTTTACATCATCTTCGTAGTGCACACGGATTCCTTCCTGCTCCAATGTTTCGGTTAACGGCGTGCGGGTCTTGTCATAGCCCCACACCGGATATCCCTTTGCATTGAACCAGCGGGCAATCGCACTCATGCCAATGCCACCGATGCCTAAAAAGTAGATATAGTTATACTGCTCCAGTTTCACTTAATCAGTTTTATTAGTTCGTTTACAATGTCGGCTGCCGCATTTGGCTTGCCCATTTTAAGTATGTTCTGGCTCAGGCGCTTCTGCTCCTGTTCATCTTGTACTAGCTCCAAAGCTGCTTTTACCAGTTGCTCACCTGCCTCCTGGTCGCGAACTAACAAGGCGGCATGCTGCTGCACGAGTGCCATGGCATTTTTGGTCTGATGATCTTCGGCCACGTTTGGCGAAGGAACAAGTATGGCCGGCTTGCCTACCAGGCAAAGCTCCGAAATAGACAAAGCACCTGCTCTCGAAATCACCACATCTGCTGCGGCATAAGCCAAATCCATGCGCTTTATAAAATCGAATGCCTTGGTGCCTTGCGTGCTATACTTCTGCTCAAGTTCCTGTGCCTGCGGATAAAAAGCTTTGCCTGTTTGCCAGATTAGCTGATACCCTGCCTGCACGATCTGATCCAGGCCTGCAGCTATACTTTGGTTGATGGTTCTGGCACCCAGGCTACCGCCGATCACTAGTATGGTTTTCTTGTCTGCGGCTAAACCAAAGTGAGCCAGTGCTTCATTACGTTTTGAGTTGCTGTCCAGAATGTCGCTGCGAACAGGGTTGCCAGTTAACACCAGCTTTTCAGCAGGGAAAAAAGCTTCCATGTTCGGGTAAGCCACACATACTTTACTAACCCGTTTTGCCAGCAGTTTATTGGTGATGCCAGCATAAGAATTTTGCTCCTGTATGAGGGCAGGTATTTTTTGGGAAGTTGCCGCATACAACAATGGTCCGCTGGCATAGCCACCCACACCTACCACGGCATCAGGCTTAAAATCTTTTATAATCTTGTGCGACGCTTTTATACTTGACAGCACCTTTAGCGGAAAAGACAGGTTATCTAATGTTAGCCTGCGCTGGATACCGCTGATCCAAAGTCCCACGATCTTATATCCTGCTTCCGGCACTTTGGTCATTTCCATGCGGCCTTTGGCTCCCACAAACAGAATTTCTGAGTCTGGGTTAACAGCTTTTAGCTGGTTAGCAATTGCCACAGCAGGATATATGTGCCCGCCGGTGCCGCCACCGCTTATTATTACACGATATGGTTTCTGCTGCTTAGCCATTTACCAGTGTATTTGAGGGAGCAACTCCATTATTAACCGGAGACGCAACTTCTTTAATGATTTCTCTGTCGGTACGGCTCACGCTAAGTATAATCCCCAGCGAGATACCTGTAAAGATCAGGGATGTTCCACCCATACTTAGCAGAGGAAGCGGCAAACCTGTAATCGGACCAAGACCGACAGCTACGCCCATGTTGATCATCCCTTGAATAACAAGACTAAAACTTAGCCCTGCAGACAACAAACCACCAAAGGCACCAGTACTGTTCGCCACTGTGACGAGCCCCCGATATAGCAGGGCCAAGTATAAAAACAACACTACTATCCCTCCAAGTAAGCCGTACTCTTCCAGAATGATAGCGAAGATAAAGTCTGAGTATGGGTGAGGCAGAATATCGCGCTGATCGCTGTTACCCGGACCTTTACCCACCACGCCTCCTGTGGCAATGGCAATGTAAGACTGCTCCAACTGGAAGGCCGTCTGGTTCGGATCCATAAAGTCTTCCACCCTGCTAATAGCTGTATCTAAGCGCTGACCTAATGCCAACATCATACCTCCAAATACCAGCACAATCAGGAACGTTGACCCCAAATATCTTAAAGGTACACGACCAATAAACATCAGCAGCATACAGGTGGCAAAAAGCAATACAGCTGTAGATGTGTTAGTTAATGCGATACAGCCACAGATACCTGCTGTCCAAAGCATCATCGGCACCAGTGTTTTCTTCCAATCTTTCAGCTCCAACTGTACTTTAGCCAACATACTAGCCAAGTATGATATCAAAGCCAGTTTGGCTAAGTCGGATGGCTGGAATGTCTGGTTTATCACCGGAATGGTGATCCAACGGGAGGCTTCGTTAATGTTTGATCCCCAGAAAAAGGTAAACAGCAGCAATGGCACCGATACTATTAGTGCAAACAGCGAAAGCCTGGAATAATATCGGTAGTTGATCTTATGGGCCAGCCACATAAACGCCAGACCTACCAATATCAGAGACGAATGCTTCAGGAGGAAGTACTCTGTGTTGCCTTCATGAGACTTATAGGCAAGCGTACCAGTGGCAGAATACACCACCGCCACGCTTATAAGCGAGAACATAAAGACGATTCCCCACAATACAGGATCCCCTTTGAGGTTTTTCTGTAACCACTGCTTTATCATAAACCTTTGGCTAAATCGGTTATGTTTTTATTTCTTTAAAACTATTTTCTGCACGGCTTCCTTAAATCGTTGGCCGCGGTGCTCGTAATTGTTAAACAGGTCGAAACTGGCACATGCCGGCGACAACAGTACCACATCTCCCGGAGTTGCCAGTGAGCGGCTCAGGCGTACGGCGTACTCTATAGATGTAGTTTCGGCAATAATCGGCACTACTCTTCCGAATGCCTGCTTCAGCTTTTCATTGTCTTTGCCAAGGCAAACCAGCACTTTAACTTTTTCACGCGCCAGGTCAACCAAAGTGCTGTAGTCGTTTCCTTTGTCCACGCCACCGGCAATCCATACAATCGGTTGCTTAATACCCTCCAATGCATACCAAACAGCTTCCACGTTGGTAGCTTTAGAATCGTTGATGTAGGTTACTTCTTTGGCTACACCCACCTGCTGTAACCGGTGCTCTGCGTTTTCAAAGGTCTCCAGCGCTTTTTCTATTGCATCATCAGCCACACCTACCAGCTTCGCCACAGCTACTGCTGCCATAGTGTTGTACTGGTTATGCTTTCCGATCAATCCAGATTTTGAGGTATCAACTGTGCCTTCATAAAATTGGGCTTCCACTTTTATACTTGAACCCTCAAAGTATACTTTGGCTCCTTCCGCTCCTTTCAAAGTTAAAGGGATTGTTGTGCCGCCAAACTTTTCAGAGTTAAATGCTTTGGCAATGTTCTCGTCGTCGGCATTAAACACGAAAAAGTCGCTGCCAGCCATGTTCTGGATAATACGTAGCTTAGAAGCTGCATATTTGTCCATGCTGTACTCGTAGCGGTCCAGGTGGTCAGGTGTGATGTTTGTTAGCACGCCGATGTGTGCTTTAAACTGGTACATGTTGTCTAACTGAAAACTGCTCAGTTCCACCACATAGTACTCGTGTTTGTTCTCGATCACCTTTTCCGCCAGGCTCTCACCGATATTTCCTGCCAAGCCTACGTTCAAGCCTGCATTTTTAAGCAGGTGGTAAGTCAGCAACGTGGTAGTTGTTTTACCGTTCGTACCTGTAATGCAGATAAATTTGGCATCCGTGTACCTTCCGGCAAACTCTATCTCCGAAATGATCGGTATATTTTTCGCAGTTGCCTGCTTTATTATCTCAGCCTTATCTGGAATTCCAGGACTTTTAATGATCTGATCAGCCGCCAGAATGCGCTCAAAAGTATGCGTACCTTCTTCAAAATGGATAGCAGCAGTGGCCAGTTTGGCTTTGTACTGCTCTTTTATCTGCCCCATATCCGAAACAAACACATCAAGCCCCTTTGCCTGTGCCAGCAAAGCCGCTCCTACGCCACTCTCTCCCGCTCCTAGTATTGCTATTCTCATAGTTCGTTTTCGTGTTTTAGCGAAGCTTTAAAGTTGCCAGCGTTAAAATGGCCAGCATGATACCTACAATCCAGAAGCGACCTACGATTTTAGACTCGTGATAACCCAGCTTCTGATAGTGGTGGTGCAGCGGCGACATCTTAAAGATGCGGCGCCCTTCGCCATACTTCTTTTTAGTATACTTGAAGTAGCTCACCTGTAGCATTACTGACAGGTTTTCTACAAGAAAGATTCCGCACAAAATTGGTATTAACAGTTCCTTCCTGACAATCAGCGACAAAACTGCAATAATACCTCCGATGGCTAAGCTACCCGTGTCACCCATGAACACCTGCGCCGGGTAAGTGTTGTACCACAAGAAGCCCACACAAGCCCCCACAAAGGCCAAACAGAAAATCGTTAGCTCACCCGAATTAGGTATAAACATGATGTCCAGGTAATCGGCAAAAATGGTGTTACCAGACACCCAGGCAAAGATCGCTAGTGTTAAACCGATGATAGCAGATGTACCTGCTGCCAAACCGTCGATACCGTCAGTAATGTTAGCACCGTTAGACACCGCTGTAATTACAAGGATCACAAACGGGATGTATAAGTAGCAAGACCAGCCCTGGAACAAAGGACCTGCAAAAGAGAATAGGTTACAGTAGTCCAGTTCATTGTTCTTGCGGAACGGAACCGTTGTAATCATACTATGCACGTCTGTGTAGTGCCTAGTAGCATTTACCGCTGAAGTGGTACCGTCGGAAAAAATGTACTGGCGCACTACTACATCGTCGTTAAAGTATAAAGTCAAGCCTACTATCAAACCTAAACCGATTTGCCCAAGAATCTTGAAGCGGCCAGCTAATCCTTCTTTATTTTTTCTAAATACCTTAATGTAGTCATCCAGAAACCCGATCAAGCCAAGCCACACAGTAGATACCAGCATGAGTTGCACATATATGTTATCCAAGCGGGCAAATAGGAGCACCGGCACCAGAATGGCCAGGATGATGATAAGGCCACCCATCGTAGGGGTTCCTTTTTTCTCCAGTTGGCCTTCTAAGCCAAGGTCGCGGATACTTTCGCCTACCTGCTTGCGCTGCAGCACTTTAATCAGCCTGCCGCCAAATATCATCGCTATCAGCAGCGATACAAGGGTCGCCATACCTGCCCGGAAAGAGATATATTGAAATACACCTGCTCCGATGAAGTCGAACTCACGGTCTAGGTATGTAAAAAGGTGATATAGCATTAATGTGTTATTCTGTTCCCTTTAGCTTTAGTTCTTATTTTCCCAGTTGCTGAAACATCTCGCGCAATACCTGCTTATCATCAAAGTCAGTTTTTACGCCTTTTATCTCCTGGTATGTCTCGTGGCCTTTGCCGGCAACAAGTATAATATCGTTTGGTTCTGCCAGCATGCAGGCTGTTTTAATAGCCTCTCTCCTGTCCAGCACCGATAATGTCTTTTTAAAATCAAGCGGCTTTACTCCCTTCTGCATATCTTCCAGGATAGCCTGCGGCTCTTCGAAGCGTGGATTATCAGAGGTAAGTATAACTTTATCGCTTAGGCGGCAGGCGATGTCAGCCATTAACGGACGCTTGGTCGCATCACGGTTACCGCCACAGCCTATCACCGTTATCACCTTCTGCAGCGGTGTGCGGATCTGCTGAATTGTGTTCAGCACATTTTCCAGTGCATCCGGTGTGTGGGCATAGTCCACAATACCAGTTATCTGCGAATCAGAAACGATGTAGTCAAAGCGACCTGCTGCTGTGTTTAGGCTTGATAGTACTGTAAGCACCTCCATTGGATCTTCATCCAGCAGAACAGCCGCAGCATAGACACCTAAAAAGTTGTAGGCGTTGAACGAGCCAATTAATTTGCACCAGATCTCATGACCGTCCACTTCCAGGTGCAGCCCTTGTATGGTATTATCGATAATGCGTGCTTTAAACTCCGTTGCCTTACGCAGAGAAAACTCATGCACATCAGCTTTGGTATTTTGCACCATCACCGGACCACGCTTATCATCCGTGTTTACCAATGCAAAAGCACCTTTTGGAAGAATATCAAAGAATGACTTCTTTGCTTTGATGTACTCGTCAAAAGTCTTGTGGTAATCCAGGTGATCGTGGGTGATGTTCGTGAAGATACCACCCGCAAACTGTAGCCCTGCCACGCGCTTTTGCACCATGGCATGCGAACTAACTTCCATAAAGCAGTAAGCACAGCCAGCTTTTACCATCTGCGCCAACAGTTCGTTCAGCTTTACAGCGTCCGGTGTAGTATGGGTTGACGGGATTACCTCCTCGTCAATCTGATTCTGTACCGTTGACAGCATGCCTACATGATAACCCAACTCTCTGAAGAGCTTGTGCAGCAGCGTTACTGTACTTGTTTTACCGTTTGTACCCGTTACCCCAACCAGCTTCAGCTTTTTAGAAGGATAATCGTAAAATGCAGCCGCCATTTTACCCAGCGCGTCTCCAGAGTCCTCTACCTGCACATAGGTTATTCCTTCTTTAAAGTCTGTAGGCATTGTTTCGCAAATGATGGCTGCTGCATTTGCTTCCTCTGCCTTCTGAATATACTCATGTCCATCGGCCTGCACGCCTCGCACCGCCACAAAGGCTACGCCTTCGCGCACCTGACGCGAGTCAAACGTGATGGCTTCAACAGTAATATCTGTTGCGCCTCTCACCTCCAGGGTTTTAATATCTTTTAATATGTTCTGCAGCAATGTCATTAGCTCAGTACAATTGTAATTTTAGCGTTTTTTGCAATGTCAGTGCCCGGCTCCAGCGATTGTTGCTTTACTCGCTTACCTGCTCCCTGCACTTTCACATCTAGGTGCTGATTGCCAAGTATAAACAGGGCATCCCGCAGGGTCATTCCCTTCACATCCGGCACCTTGTTAAGCACCACTGGGTTTGGTTTGAAGTCTAAAGAGCGCATTCTAGGCTCCACTTTTACCCACTCCTCTTCAGTAAGGTTAGGATGATGGCTTACCCCGATCTTGTTGCAGATATAAGTCAGGTCTTCCAGGCTTCCTGCCTCTACACCCGGCATACTGTCTTTGTTAGGCACCACCCTGGCGCGAAGCGACTTGTGCATTGCCAGATCACGGGCATAGGCTTTATCAGCCAGTTCCTTAAATACCGGTGCCGCCACATCACCACCATACACATTCACCCCTTTCGGACTGTCGATGATCACAATGCAGCTATACTTTGGCTTGTCGGCCGGGAAATAACCTGCAAACGAAGTTGAATACTCCATTACGTAACGGCCATTCTTCACCTTACGGGCAGTACCTGTTTTACCAGCTACCTTATAGTCTTTGCTCAGGATATTTTTGGCAGTACCATTCTCCACAACCCCCTCCAGCATCGAGCGCAGCTTCTTCAGCGTCTCGTCAGAGCATATTTTCTCGTTCAGGACACGCGTTTTAAATGACTGGATAACCGTATTTGTTTTGCTGATCTCTTTCACGATGATCGGCTGGATCTTAACCCCGTTGTTAGCAACTGCATTGTAGAAAGCCAGCGTTTGTAAAGGCGAAAGCTTCATCTCATAGCCAATAGCCATGGAAGTTAGCGTGGTGCCGTACCATGTTCTATCCTGTGGGTCTTTCATAAACGGCCTTGCCTCACCATCCATCTGGAAGCCTAGTGTGCTGTTGAGACCAAACTTATTCAGATAGTCAACATAAGCCTGCGGATTGCTGCTAAAGTGTTGCTCCATCAGCTTTGCCACACCAATGTTCGATGATTTTTCAAAGATCTCCTGCACCGATAACATGCCGTAACCACCGTTTTTGGCATCGGTCATAATCGTGTTCTTGATCCGGTAACGGCCATCCCCTGTATCAATCGAATCAGAAAGCTTCACATCCGGCGCATACTCAAACAGGGCCATCATCGAAGCCAGCTTAAAGGTAGATCCCGGCTCTGTACGTCCCTGGTTACCAACAGCATAATTATAATCCTCTATGTAACCACCCTTGGTTTTACCCAGGTTCGCAATAGCCTTGATCTCTCCGGTTTTTACCTCCATCATGATCACACAGCCATACTCAGCATCTGTTCTTTCCAGCGCTTTGTATAGGGCATTCTCAGCTACGTCCTGCAGGTTAATGTCAATGGTAGTTTTGATATCGTAACCGTGCTGTGGCTTAACTTCTGTTCCGTCGTAAATCGGTTTGTTACCACCGGCGATACGCTCGAAAAGCGCCTCTCCGTCTGTACCGGCTAAGTGGTTATTAAAACTAAACTCCAGACCAGCACCATTCTTATCTTCGTTTATAAAGCCAATGGTACGCTCGGCTAGCAAGCCAAATGGCTTAAAGCGCTTCTCAACCTTCTCAAATATTACCCCGCCTTTGTTTTTACCGGCCCTGAAGATCGGCCATTGCGCCATCATCTTCTTATCCTGGTAATTGATTTGGCGGCTGTTCAGGCGCAGGTATCTTCTGCCGTCGTGGCGGGCATTCTTTATTTTGCGGCGATAGTAATCTTCTGATTTATCTCTGTAGAAACGCGAAAGCAGCATAGATAAAGAGTCTATGCCTGCATTGAAAGTCTCCGCATCAGCCACTGTCGGATCGAAGGCAACCCTGTAAAAAGGCAATGAGGTAGCTAGTATACTTCCGTTGTCGGAGTAGATATTGCCACGTGTGGCAAAAACCGGCTGGTAACGGATACGGCGTTCCTTGGATATCTTCTTCCAGCGATCACCGTCAATAAACTGGATACGCACCACCTTGTACACAATGGCGCACGCGCAAAGGCAGAGAATCAAAAAGACAATCCTTACCCTTATAACTATGGACTTCTTAATATTCATCGGCAGGCACAATCACTTGATAGGGTGGCGATGAACTTTCAATAAGACCTAGCGGCTCTACGTTGCGTGCAACCTCAGACTGCTTGCTGGCCTCCATATAATCAGACTTAAGCGTAGTATAATCTGCGCGCAGGTCTTCTGTTTCTACTTTAACTTTATCGATTTTGCGGATTGTTTTCTCCGCGAAATGCGTGTTGCCAATGTAGAAAAGGGTAATTAAAGTAGTATAAAGAATGTAGGGAAGGTACTTAAGCGGAACTCCTTCTTCAAACAAAGCATCTACGTTGGTATACTTGTCGAGAAGGGTAAAAATACTGAAACTCTTACGTTTGCCCTTGGGCTTTTTAGGCTGCTCCACCTCTGGCCTCACGCGCGCCGAGTTTGTCTTCGGCGGGTTAGTTTGTTTGATCAGAACATTTGAAGCCATAGTTACTGTAATAATTTGGAGCTATTTAATAGCCTGTTTATTTAATCATCTTGTTATCTTTTCTCTGCTATTCTGAGTTTTGCGCTTCTGGAGCGGCTGTTTTCGAGCAGTTCCTGCTCTGATGGTACAATCGGTTTTCTATTAACAGCGTCTAGCGGCTTTTTCTCATTTCCAAACAGATCCTTTTCCACCTCACCGAAGAACTTGCCTTTTGCTATAAAGTTCTTTACCAGCCTGTCTTCCAATGAGTGGTACGAAATCACCACCAGTCTGCCTCCAGGCTTCAGCACCTCAGCCGCCTGCTCCAGCATCTCTTCCAGCGCCTTCATCTCATCATTCACCTCTATCCGAAGCGCCTGAAACACCTGCGCCAGGTACTTATTCTCTTTTCCCTTCGGTGTGCAGGAGCTAATGGCCTGCTTAAACTCCCCGATTGTATCAAAAGGCTTTCTGGCTCTTTTCTCCACAATGGTACGGGCAAGCGTTCTGGCGTTTTTCACTTCTCCGTAAATACCGAAGATGCGGTGCAACTGCTCTTCTGAATAAGTCTCCAACACTTCTTTAGCCGTTGTACCAGCCTCCGCGTTCATGCGCATATCCAAGGGCCCTTCGAACCTGGTAGAAAAACCTCGCTCCGGCACGTTGAACTGGTGCGATGAAACACCCAGGTCTGCCAGTATCCCATCCACCTGCTTTACCCCGTAAAGCCTCAGGTACTTTTTAAGATCCCTGAAGTTGGCTCTAACAAACTGGAAAGCCGGGCTATCAATCTTCTTCGACTGTTCTTCGGCATCGCGGTCCTGGTCAAAACTGTAAAGCTTACCGCTTGCAAGCTTGCTCACAATTAGCGCAGAGTGCCCACCACCGCCAAACGTTACATCCACATAAACACCCTCCGGCTTAATGGCCAGGGCATCCACGGACTCATGAAACAATACAGGACGATGATACTCCATTAGATCAAAGGCTCTTCTGCCGGTTTATCACCCAAAAACTTCTGCGCCAGCTGCGAGAAATTCTGCTGGTCTTTAATCAAGAACTCCTCATACTTATCCGGGTTCCAGATCTCTACACGGTTGCCAAGACCTACTACTACTGCTTCTTTCTCCAGCTCGGCAAAACGCGCCATTGTTTTTGGCACAATAAAACGGCCTGCACCATCCAGCTCTATCTCCGTGTTGCCACGGAAGAAATTGCGCTGAAAGTGGCGATACTCTTCGTTAAACTCATTTAAGCCTGCTACTTTGTCGTAAATCACCTTCCACTCTGCCTTTGGGTAAAGCACCAGGCAAGGCTCAAATCCTCTCATAAGCACCACATGATTGCCAGACGCCTCAGGCAGGTTAGATTTTATCTTTGCAGGTAAAACCAACCTTCCCTTTGGGTCAATCTTGCACTCATATTCGCCAGAGAGGAAGTTCATAGACAATAACAGTTTAGTCCGTGTGGTTCTCGGACATTACAAATGTAGCGATTCAACAAAATACCACAACCACAATCTACCACTTTTTACCACTTTGTGGATAAATTATGGTAATCCACACCACTTATCCACATTATCCACATTAAAAACGCTATATATTGGGTATAAGTTTTTTTGTACTGTGTCTTCTTTTTAGCTAAAATACGAGACAACAAAAGCATAAACTATTAATCATCAAACACTTAACTCTAAATACATAGCAAAAACACTATTCTCCACAGGTTTCCACACAAGAAGTGGGGCAAAGTGGCAGAAGCAAACCATACTTTAGGGAAAGTGGTGGAAAGTGGTAAAGAGTTCCGTATATTTGCAGTGTGAAAAATATACTTCGCCATAGCGTTCTATCCCTGCTGATATTAAGCATATTGCTTGGATCAGTTGGCGTGGCTTTTAGTGAGCAGTTCTGCTTAATGGCCGGAGTGCGCGCCTCAGAGTTGAATGAAGTAGCCGACGAATGCTGTGAACAGGAAAAAACTGCCAATAAAGAAGCAGATGACTGCTGCGACGAAGCAGTGCAGTACGAAAAGCTGGAACCCGTATCATCACAGAAAGCCTTTAACCTGCAGCTGCCGGTATACTTTCCAAATCAACTGAAGCCTTTTCTTACGAAGCAAGCCGCCTCTCAGGCCGCCGAGCAGTTGGTTTATACTTACACCGACAGCTCTCCGCCTTTATACGGCCGCAAACTGCTGCACAAACTGCACATCCTAATAGTCTAGACCGACCAAAATACAAGAACAGCGCCTGCTAACAGTGCGCCCAATACCTATTGTATTTTGATTACTATTTTAGATTATTAAACACATGGACGTGATTCCTGTAAAACTCAAAGGCTCCTTTAGGGCTATACTTATACTTTACTTTTTAACCATACTTCCGGCTACTGCACAGCAGCTAACCGGCAGAGTGGTAGACCAAACCAACACCAACCTTCCCCTTATCGGCGCCAACGTAGTATGGAAAGGCACTGCAAAAGGCACCTCAACAGACGTGCTTGGGAATTTTGCACTTTCTACTGCAGATGCGCTTACACCCGAGATCATTGTCAGCTACATAGGGTATAAACCCGATACAGTTAATGTAAGCGGCAAGAGTAATGTTGTCATACAGCTAACGCCCACCAGCAAGTTGCAGGAAGTGGTGGTTGAGGGACAGCAGGCACGCTATTCCTCCCTTACCCCAACTAACTCACAGGTTATCACCACCCGTGACCTGGAGAAATCAGCGTGCTGCAACCTGGCTGAGAGTTTTGAAACAAATGCCTCTGTGGAGGTATCTACCACGGACGCTGTTTCAGGTGCAAAGCAGATACAGATGCTTGGCTTGGATGGATCTTATACGTTGCTAACAACCGACAATATCCCTGCCCTGCGGGGTCTAGCAACGCCTTACCGGCTAAATTACCTCTCCGGCACTTTTATCGAGTCAATTGACATTATTAAAGGCACTGGCTCTGTACTAAATGGCTATGAGTCTATTTCGGGACAGGTAAACGTGATGCTGAAAGACCCTGAAAAGGCGGAGCGTTTATACTTTAACTTATATGGCAACAGCCTGGCAAAGTTTGATGCCAACCTAAACCTGGCTACATCGGTGGGTAAAAAGTGGAATACCATACTAATGCTGCACACCAACCACCTAGGCAACCGCGTAGACCGCAACAACGATGGTTTTATGGACCTGCCGCTGGGCACACAATATAATGTTTTTAACAAGTGGAAATATAGCCACAATGATGTGGTGTCTGAGTTCGGCATAAATGCCTTGCGTGAGACAAGAGTTGGCGGCCAGATGGAATACAACGAAAAAGTCCCCCAGAGCGAGCAGCCATACTACGGCACTAACTCGGAGACAGAGAGAGCAATGGCTTATAACAAGTCCTCTTATACTTTCCCGGGTAAACCCTATCAAAGTATAGGCCTTATCACCTCCTTAGCACATCACAAATTCGACTCCAGCTATGGCCTGCGCGATTATGACGGCGAACAGAACAGTGGCTCCGCCAGGTTAATATTCCAGTCTATACTTGGGCACACCGGCCACACGTACAAAGCCGGCCTGAGCTATAACTACGACAACTATTCCGAAACATTCTCTGACAGCACATTTGGCCGCACCGAGCATGTACCGGGCGCTTTTGTGGAGTACATCTACAACAACACAAAGAATTTGACGCTTGTAGCAGGCTCCAGAGTGGATTTTCACAACCTTTACGGCACGGTTTTCACGCCAAGACTGAATGTAAAATTTGATGCCACACCAAATACGATCTTTAGAGTGGCAGCCGGTAAAGGATTCAGAGTGGCCAACCCTATCGCAGAGAACTCAGCTATACTTGTAAGCTCACGTACTATCAAAGCAACCGAAGAACTGAAGCCTGAGCAGGCCTGGAATTTAGGTGGTTCGTTTACCCATTATTTTGAGCTGGACGGCAGACCTGGCACGTTTGTGACAGACTACTACTATACTACCTTTACCAACCAGGTTGTATTAGATATGTACACCAATCCATCGCAGGCGCTGTTTTACAACCTCGATGGCCGTTCTTTCTCAAAAAGCTTTCAGACGGAGATACAGTATGAGGTATTAAAGGGACTGGATATTAAAGCAGCTTATAAGTTCTTTGATGTGAAGACAACCTACAACGGCCAGCTGATTCAGAAACCAATGATCCCGCAGCACCGCTTCTTCGTAAACCTGGGCTTTGCCACGCCATTTGACAAGTGGAGAGCCGACCTGACCGGGCAGTATTTTGGCATGATGCCCCTTGCCTCTATTGAGCAGGCCAGCACGGCAAACGACATGAGAGAGTCAGACAGATTTTATACTTTTAATGCACAGGTAAGCCGCGCCTTTAAGCGCTGGGAAGTATACGTAGGCGGAGAAAATTTACTGAACTACAAACAACCTAACCCTGTTATCGGGGCAGACCAACCTTTTGGCCCAAACTTTGATGCTAGCATGGTTTGGGGTCCGATTACAGGTCGTGTGCTATATGCAGGGCTTCGCTTTACACTTGATTAACTCATAACCTAAAACTAATAATACATGAAAGTTCTAAAATCACTTTTAGTCGTTCTAACACTTGCACTGATGAGTTTTGGAGCAAACGCACAAACTCAGAACAAAAACGAGCAGACGGTAAAGATTAAGACATCTGCAGTTTGCGATATGTGCAAGACAACACTGGAAAAAGCAATGGCTTACGAGAAAGGCGTAAAAGCGTCGTCGCTGGATGTGGATTCTAAGGTTCTGACTGTTGTGTTTGATAGCCGCAAAACCAATGTTGACAACCTACGCAAAGCTGTAAACGAAACAGGTTACGATGCCGACGACAAACCAGCATCTGAGCGTGCCTACAAAAGATTAGACGATTGCTGTAAAAAAGGAGCACATTAATCTCCTGCAGCACCATATAAAACATAAAAGGGAGCTTGGTCGAGCTCCCTTTTATGTTTTATATGGTATTATCTTAAAATTTAAAACCAAGATGCAGGCCAATAGAGAAAACAGGCGTGCCACTTGTGTAGTAAAAATATCCTACCCTGCCCCCGGCAACGCCGTTGCGCAGAATATTAAAGTCATTCTCGATAAAGCCGTTATAGCCCACGTCAGACTTTTTGATGTGCTTTACCGAGCCGTCAGCGGTACCGTCCTCGGCATTTGAGTTGATCTCGGCACGATGTCTTGCTCCAACCCCTCCACCAATTCTAAAAGCCACAGATTCGTTGTTCAGCAAATCAAAGCTAGCCTCCAGGTTAGCCATGTAAAAGGTATTCTTAATAGAGTAAATTTGTTTGATGTCGTCGTACCGGGAGCCGTTTGCCAGTCCTATATTCAGGCCTAACGCAAATCGATCGCTTAGATGGTGGCTGTACCTGTTGTTGAACATAAGCCCTTGGCTATCATACTCTGACAACCAAATATAGCTTACCCCTGCCTTAAGCATATTCGGATCTTTACCCGCATGGGCAGAAGAAACAGAAAGCAGCAAGGCAATAGGGATTATATAAAAATAACGTAAGGATAATTTCATAAACAGTTAAAAAGGGTGAAGTGGTGAATCTAAGGTCGCGTGTTTTACAGGTAAACTGTACTGAGTATTTAGCTGTATCATACTTTCGTTGCCTGCAAATGTTTCAAAATCAACAACAAAAAATTCAAACCACACCTCAATAAACTGATAATCAATATATTTAAATAAATGCATTCTATTAACGAAATAGAATTATCGCAATATATCAATTACACCTTTGCCTTATACAATTGCCACCAAGGTAAGTATGGCTTGTCGTGGTGCTCGTAGTGGTAACCAAAGAAGTAACAGCTTATAAAAGCCCATAAGTGGTTCTTACTTTGGGTAGAGGACTTGTGCGGGTTATCTGCTGCGTGTTCGCCTTTATGTGGCAGATAAGTTCCAAAATAGAAGAGCTGGAAGGTAGCAAGTATAGCCGGCAACATCCAGAAAAGGATTACATTCTGCAGCGGAAAGAACAGTTGCAAAACGTTATAGGTAATGGCCATTAGCAGAATCTGCCACCAAGTAATATAGTTCTTAAGAAAACTAAAGTACCAGGGCCAAAATGAGCCATGATGGTAATCCGGATCTTGTTCGGTAGCTACATGGCGGTGGTGCTGGTGATGCTTTGGCAAAAGGCGCGGATACCAGTTATATGCGAACAGAAAAGCAGTAGTAGTGCCAATAGCCTTGTTCAATGCAGGTTTACCGGGAGCCACTACACCATGCATGGCATCGTGGGCGGTGATGAACAAGCCTGTGTAAAGATGCGTTTGGAGAAGTATAAACAGGTAAGTTAACGGCGAAGCGAAGGAAACTTCAAAAGAATTGAGCAGGTAAACCAACAGCGCAAACCAACAGACAATAATGATCGCCGCAATCGCTATGCCCCTCCAGTCATTCTGCCTTATTTTAGCCATCTATTTTAATTGTGTAACCGCAACTTATACTTCCATTTCCAGCAAAGCAGCTTTTACGTCTTCCATCAGCCACATTGGCGTTGAGGTTGCACCACAGATACCCACTGTATCTCCAGAGCTAAACCAATTTGGCTGCAGCTCCTCTACCTTCGATATAAAGAACGTATGCTCATTTGTATCTTTGCAAACCTGGTAAAGCACTTTGCCATTGGATGACTTTGTACCCGAAACGAACACAACCTTATTATAATTTGAAGCAAATTTACGCAGTTCTTTGTCGCGGTTAGATACCTGCCTACAAATAGTGTCGTTGGCATCAACTTCGTAGCCATCCTGCTCCAGCTTGTTTTTTATCCTGTAAAAGTTGTCAGTGCTTTTAGTGGTCTGGCTGTATAGTGTAATTTTTGGCGGCAACTCATGCTGCAGTAGCTCCTCAATGTTTTCAAACACAACTGCCTCGTTGCTTGTCTGCCCTAGCAAACCCAACACCTCTGCGTGGCCATGCTTGCCGTAAATAAAGATAGGCTCCTGCTTATCGTAAGATGATTTAATGCGGTTTTGAAGCTTTAGCACTACCGGGCAAGAGGCATCTACTAAGGTCAGGTTATTTTGTAGTGCCGTCTGATATGTTTCAGGTGGTTCGCCGTGTGCTCTTATAAGCACGGCCTCGTTTTGCAGCTGCCGCAACTGATCGTGGTTTATGATACGCAGGCCTCGTTTCTGCAATCGCTCCACCTCTACATCGTTATGCACAATATCGCCGAGGCAATACAGGTACCCCTGCTCATCCAGCAGGTCTTCGGCCATTTGTATGGCATAAACCACACCGAAACAAAATCCGGAATTGGCATCGATGGTTACGTGTAAGGCGCTCATACTCCTTATACAACTGAGGCTTGATATTGTTTTATTCTTTTACGCTGTTTTATACCCTCATAGATAGAAATCGTGACGAGCAGCATCAACATAGAGTACATGGTATCCTCCACAGGAATAGAAATGATTCTTATACCCAAATTATACGCATTGTTGTACCACACAATTGGCAAATAAGTCAGCACTCCGTTTACAAGCAGAAACGGCACTAGATGCACCAGGTAACCCATAAAAAAGCGCCCCAAGTAGCGCGTATCAAAATACTTTATGTGTAGCAACAGCGTCAGTGTCAGTAGCACGAATGTTATGGAAGTATAAACCCTGCTCATGTTAAAGATAGCGATCACGGGAAGTATAATGATCAGAAAAAAAGCAATGGTTTTGGCATAAGGCTGCAGCAGATCTTTGTTCACATAGGCTTTCAGCACATCGTAAATAAAGACACAGGCGTAGGGCACGGTAATAAAAAACAGAATCTCCTCAATGGGCAGACCAAATAAGTATAAACCAGTTAAATATGCTTCGTTAAAGCCCCATACTCCTGCCTGTGTAAACATGATATCCCAAATTATAAAGAATAAGGCATTGGCAAGTATAGCGGGCCATAAGGCATACCACCCTTTGTAAAAAGCCACCTTCTTGTCGAAAGACAAGATCAAGGGGAAGGCGATGGTGCATATGTTCAGATACAGGTACAGGTACATGTTTTTTTAAAGTTAAACTGTTACTTCAACCATTACCCCGGCAGCAAGTTTACTATACTAGCTTATTTATATGCAAAGACAATTACATGCGCCTATATCGAAATGAGTGCTCCACGCTAGACAAAGAAGAAGCAAGGAAATAACTGCGCCTAAATTGCTATACTTCGCAACACCTCTTTTTCTTCTGGGGTGCAATGGTCCTTTGTCAACATAAAGTCTTTAATGCTTCGCATCACCTCTGTAGAAACCCCTGACTTTGGATGAGTTCGAAGACCTTCTATAATAACTCTCTTATCCTCCTGCAGGTGTTCGCTCAGGTTCAGATAGCGCGGCACGTAGTGCTCTACCGTAAATCTTAAGAAGCGTATTTCCGGGTTTGTTTTATCCATGGCTACGGCTTCCTCAAAAAGAGCGGCGGCATTTTTTACGTGCTTCAGCTTGGCATAGGGGTTCCAGTTATACTTAGCCATTACTGCCTCCGATCCGCCTTTATAGGCCAGTTTTACCGGATGCCTGTCGTCATAGTCTGCCATTTTCTGGAAGAAGCGCCTGGCTGCTGCCTCCTCTTTGCTTGCCGCAAGGTACTCTTGCCGCAAAGTTGTAAGCGAATATGTTTTGGTATTATCTGCCAGAGGTGTAGTGGTAAAGAAGCCCAGCAGTAAGCAAAGTAAAAAAGTAATCATCAAATAACGTTTAATCTGTACTTAAGATACGAGCCCAGCAGCAAAGCCAGCTTCGTATTGTCAGGTACTCTTACGCGTTCCTTGAGGATATGGGTTGCCGGCAGGTTCTGGATCTTCCGGAAAAGCTTGAGATAATAAACATATGCCAGGTATACTCCCATTCGTGCAGCCTTTGGCAAAGCCATGATTCCGGCATAGGCATCGTCAAAGTCTTTCAGAATATCAGCCTCTATTTCAGACTTGCTAGCGTTGTTAAAGTTCTTAAAGTCAACCTTCGGAAAGTATACTCTACCCCTTTCTTCGTGGTCGCTGCGCATATCACGCAAAAAATTAACCTTCTGGAAGGCAGCACCTAAACTGCGTGCAGGCTTTTCAAGCTTGTTAAACTGCTCTTGGTCTCCTTCGCAAAACACCTTCAGGCACATGAGCCCTACTACTTCCGCAGATCCATAAATGTACTCCTCATACAATGATCTGTCGTAAGCATGATCTTCGAGATCCATTTCCATACTTTTGAGAAAGGCTTCGATATACTCTTTGTCGATGTTGTATTCGTTTACCACACACTGAAATGCGTGAAGCACCGGGTTCAAACTTATACCGTTCTCAATGGCCTCAAAGGTCTGCTTTTTAAAGTCATTCAGCAGTTTTCGCTTATCGTAATCATGAAAGGTATCTACAATCTCGTCGGCACAGCGCACAAAACCATAAATGGCGTAAATGGGCAAGTGAAATTTTTTGTCTAGGGTTTTAATACCTAGTGTGAATGATGTGCTATATGCCTCTGTAACAATTTTGCTACACTGTAAACACGTTTCCCTGAATAACTCCATAAGCCTTTTGATTTAGGTGCTTTATACTTTCACCGCAACTGGTGTTGCGTATTCTTTAGAGATTTCTTTTGCCACTACTTGCCCCGAAATAAGGGATGGCGGCACTCCCGGACCAGGCACTGTAAGCTGGCCGGTGTAGTATAAATTGCTTACTTTCCTGCTTTTAAGACTGGGTTTGAGCAGGGCGGTTTGCATGAGGGTGTTTGCTAAACCGTAGGCGTTGCCTTTAAATGCGTTGTAGTCAGATATAAAATCTTTATGGGCATAACTACGCTTGTATATTATTGCACTACGGATTTCCTGCTTAGTTAGCTGCTCTAACCTATCCATAATTTTCTCAAAGTATAACTCACGCAATTCAGGCGTATCTTCCAGGCCAGGTGCTACAGGCATAAGTATAAACAGGTTCTCGCAACCAGCTGGTGCTACCGAGGCATCGGTAACTGATGGAGCAGAAACGTAAAAAAGAGGCTTTTCAGGCCATTTTGGATCGGTATATATCTCGTGGGCATGCGGCCCGAAGTCTTCATCGAAAAACAGGTTGTGGTGCTGCAGGTTCTGTAATGGCTTATTAATACCCAGGTAAAACAAAAGTGACGACGGAGCCATTACACGACTGTTCCAGTAGCTCTCGGAATAACTTTGATAGGCTCTTGGCAAAAGATGCTGTTCCACGTGGTGATAATCTGCGCTAGCCACAACTACATCGGCTTCAAAGTAACCTGAGTTAGTAACAACATGCGTGGCTTTACCATTTGCCACCTCTATCTGCTGTACATTCTGATCAAACTCAAATTTTACACCTTTTTCCATTGCCAGCTGTACCATACCCTCTACAATCTTGTACATACCCCCCATCGGGTACCATGTTCCTAGTTTGATATCGGCATAGTTCATCAGGCTGTACAGAGCTGGTGTGTTTTGTGGAAGCGCTCCAAGGAAGAGCACCGGAAACTCCATCAGCTTAAGGATGCGCTCATTTTTAAAGTAGCGCCTGATATGCTTGTAAAAGGATTGGAAAACATCCATTCGGAGCACGTCCAGTAGCAGCTTAGGGCTCATAAACTCCGAAACAGAACGACCAGGCTTATACACCAGTTGGTTTATACCTACCTCATACTTATAGGCTGCCTGTTCCAAAAACTTATCTAACTGGGCTGTGCTGCCTTGCTCCATACTTTCAAAAAGTTGGTGCAGCTCCGGCATAGTGGCAGGTATGTCTACAAAATCATTTTCGCCGAATACTACTGTGTAGGAGGGGTCAAGGCGCTTGAGTTTGTAGTAATCGGAGGTGCTTTTGCCAAAACGGTTAAAATATGATTCAAACACGTCTGGCATCCAATACCAGCTCGGCCCCATGTCAAAAGTAAAACCATCTGCAGAGAAACTTCTGGCTCGTCCGCCGGGTGTACTGTTCTTCTCAAGCACAGTTACATCGTAACCTTGATCAGCTAAGCAGGTGGCAGCGGAAAGACCGGAAAAACCGGAGCCGATAACAATTACTTTGGTTGCAGACATAGGGCTGGTTTATAGGTTAGGCGTCTTGTTTGTAGACTTTAAGCACCTTCTTAAGCTCTTTGCGAGCTATGTGGATTCTGTTTTTTACGGTTCCAATCGGAATTTTAAGCTTATCGGCAATTTCAAGGTACTTATACCCCACATAGTACATCATAAATGGGGTACGATGCTCCTCGTTCAGGCTTGCAATTGCTTTGTTAATATCATGCATGACGAAAGTTGAGGTGCCTTTGTTTTGTGTGACATAATTTTCATCGGTATTCAGGTACTTCAGGTAGTCAGCACTGTCGATGTTGCTGCTGCGCTTCGTGATTTTGTTGTAGTTGTTGATGAACGTGTTGCGCATAATAGTGTACAACCACGCCTTTAGATTTGTACCCGCCTTAAACTTGTCTTTGTTTGATAAGGCCTTCAGCATTGTTTCTTGTACCAGGTCCTTCGCATCATCGGAATTTCTGGTTAGGTTCATGGCCGCAGGACTAAGCGATTGCGCTACAGCCTGTATCAGGTTATTGAATTCTATAGCTGTCATTTTGTTTACCTTTTAAATGTAAAACTATAAACAAATATACGCACACTAAAATTAATTAGCCAATATTGTTGAATATTATTTTGATAAAGATTAAACAAAATAGACAAACTACATCTTAAAGCCTGTGTACGTACATTATTTTACTGTAAACAGCAAAAAAAGAGGCCCCCTGCCACTAACCAACGTCAGCAACAGGGGGCCCGGATTTATCAACAGGAAGTTTTAACCGAATATAGTTAACAGTTCAGTTGAAGTGCCTATTTTAACTACATTGTCTGGGAAAGCCAACTCTTCGTTCTGAATTTGGTACCCATACATGTAGATCGTACTTTCTGGAAAGGCTGCTGCCATTTTATTGATATAAGCCTGTACTTGGTCTCTTTCTGGAGAGGCTGTTAGAACAGTACATATATACTTGGCATTAAACTGCTTACAAGTAACTTCAAGGTCAGCAAAAGGAAGATTCTGCCCCAAATAGATTACTCTCTTATCAGATGCTCTTAACAGGTAATTCAAGTATAAAAGCACAAGTTCGTGAAGCTCCCCTTCCGGCAAGTATAAAACATACACCGGCGAGCCCTGCTGCGCCCTTACTACTTGCCCATCTATGGCTACAATAAGCTTCTGGCGTATCAGGTTACTCACAAAATGCTCGTGAGCCGGAGTTATATTTCCTGTCTGCCACAGAATGCCTATTTTAGTTAGAAAAGGATACACCACCTCATTCATAGTACCTTTGAGTCCGAGTTGCAGAGCCGCTGTAGACAACGTTTTGTCAAAAGACTCCTCATCCATATCAACCATAGCTTTCACAAGTGTATGTATGTGATGCGAGCCACGGCAGGAATCGTCACAAAGCTGCTGCACCTTTTGCTGGATTTGATCCTTCGGCATCTGAGCTATCTTTGATATTTTATAGCCCCGCTCATTCAGCAGCGATATATTGAGAATAGACTTCAGGTCTGCATCGTCGTAGTAACGAATGTTTGTTTCAGTACGCTTGGGGCAAAGTATATTATAGCGTTGCTCCCAAATACGAATGGTATGCGCTTTTATGCCAGATAAATGCTCTAGCTCTTTAATGGTATATTGGGCCACGTTTCTCCTTCTTGTTGTTTTTGAACAATTTCTTTTGCCTTCTTAAAATATTTCGGAGCTACCCACAGCATTCCGAAAGACTGCGACCCATACTTCCCCTGCGTGCTGTGATGTACCTTATGCGCCATGTTTAAAGCTTTTAGGTAAACATTAGACGATTTACCAAACCACTTTAGCCGCCGGTGAATAAATACATCGTGTATGAGGAAGTATGCCACTCCATAAAGCGTAATACCTGCGCCTATCCAAAACCTGTAGTCTATGGGCTCTGTTCCAAAAATAAAGAACAGCATAGCCAATGTGCCATAGTAAGCAAAAAACAGGTCGTTTAGCTCAAACTTATGCTTATGGTGCGTATGATGCGACTTATGTAGAAACCACATGAACCCATGTAGCACATATTTGTGCATTAGCCAGGCAACGCCCTCCATGGCCACAAAGGTTAGCAACATGACTCCGAGTCCTGCAATCATATTAGGCAAACAACAAGTTTAACATTTAGTTTTTAATATTGAACAAAATTTTACCACTTAATCGGTTCTTTGTTTAAGAACGAGGCAATACCACGCTGGCAGTCTTCGCTGCCTCTGGCAATAGCATTCATTTCGGCGGCGTACTGCAGGCCACCTTCCAGGCTCATCTCCTGCACACGCGCTATCATTTCCTTGGTTACTTCCATACTTTGTTTTGAGTTCTCGAAGCACAATTTCCGAGCAAAGTCAAACACACGGCTTTCCAATTCCTCAGCCGGCACTATATAATTTACCAAACCATACTTCTCAGCATCTTCCGCAGAAATGAGATCGCCGGTAAGCAACAACTGCTTGGCCCTCGATTCTCCAATCTTACGCAGCAAGAACACTTTAACAATGGCAGGTATAAAACCGATCTTAACTTCTGTATAGCCGAACTTAGCCTCTGGCACTGTAAAGCCAATGTCGCAGATGGCAGCTAAACCGCAGCCTCCGGCAATAGCATGGCCGTGTATCTGGGCAATCACTACTTTCTTTAAAGTATAAATCAACCGGAAGAGCTCCATCAGGTGAGTAGAATCAGCCAGGTTTTCATGGTAATCGTTTTCCTGCAGGCGCTGTATGTATTCTAAATCTGCACCGGCACAAAACACCTTTCCCTCAGATCGCAGCACAACAACTTTGCAGTTCTCATCTTCTTCAGCAAAGGCAAAAGCTTTCTTTAATTGCGTTACTACTTCATAGTTAAGGGCATTTCTTTTCTCGGCGCGTGCCAGTGTAATATATCCTACTCGCTCTTTGGTTTCATAGTGTACAAATTCCATAGTGTGTGTTGCCGTGTATTCTTCCTGTTCGCTCATCTAATTTTTTAATGATAATTACTATTGTTTCAAATATACGGAAGTATGTATCCATCGCTCAACGTAAAATGTTTTATGTGTCATTTTACTTGTAACGGTTGTCTTTAACAAACTACAGTATCAACCTAAATTTAACCTAAACGTTTAAGAAATAAAATATTTGCTAACGAACGTTAGGTTGCTTATATTTGTTAATTATATATGGAAGCAGTATTGAGCAGAAAAGAACAAATCGAAAGAACAGCTACGGCGCTTTTTAAGACAAAAGGCTTTTCGGCTACGTCGATGCGTGATTTAGCCAATGCACTTGGCATTGAGGCGGCCAGCATCTACTCGCATATCAAATCTAAAGAAGAAATTCTGCAGCGGGTTTGTTTCAGAATGGCGCAGGAGTTCTTTGATGCCTTGGATGCTGCTGAAAGTATAAATGGCACAGCAACGGAGCGATTACAGCGCGCTATTGCAGCCCACGTACAGGTGCTTACTAACAATACAGCTGCCTCAGCGGTTTTCCTGCACGAATGGCGCCACCTGAGCGAGCCACACCTGACAGAGTATCTTGCCCTGCGCGATAAGTATGAGAGCCGCTTTAGGGACATAATTCAGGAAGGCATTAACAGCGGCGAGTTCGCTGTACCCGACGAAAAATTTGCTACCCTGATGATTTTCTCAGGCCTTAACTGGATTCACACCTGGTACAAGCCAGATGGCAAAATGAAACCAGAGGAAATTGCAGTCAACCTGTCGGCCATGCTACTGACGGGCTTAAACAACACACAGACTAACTTATCGGTTAAACCGATACACCTTAATATACCTAACTAAACTAACTAACCGCCGGGCTGGTAACGCGGCCCGGCACCTTTTACTGAACCTTTAAACTATAGATATTATGTACGGAGGAGGAAACGTTTTTGAAGCCACCAAGTTCGACAACCTGCAGAGCGAAGATCCTGTAAAGTTGGCCGAATTTGAGGCACGCATTGCACGCGGCGAAAAGATTGAGCCGACTGACTGGATGCCTGAGCTTTACCGCAAGCAGCTGATCAGAATGATTGAGCAGCATGCACATTCTGAAATTATCGGTGCACTACCGGAAGGTACTTGGATTACCCGTGCTCCTGGCTTCCGCCGCAAAATGGCGCAGATGGCTAAGGTGCAGGACGAGGTAGGCCACGCGCAGCTTTTATACTCTGCCGCAGAGACCTTAGGTAAATCACGTGAGCAAATGCTGACGGACCTAATCAACGGTAAATCAAAGTATTCTAACGTATTTAACTATCCTGCCTTTACCTGGGCAGACTCTAACATCATCTCCTGGCTGATTGATGCGGGTGCGATTGTAAACCAGATGGCGAATGCCAAAGGTTCTTACGGTCCTTACTCACGTGCGCTGGAGCGTATTTGTGCTGAGGAGGCTTTTCACCTGAAGTATGGCCATGATGCCGTGGTACACATGGCAACCGGTACACCAAAGCAGCGCGAAATGATTCAGGCTGCACTTAACCGCTGGTGGCCACCAATCATGACCTTCTTCGGACCGTCTGATAAAATGAGTACGCACACTGAAACGCTGATGCGTTGGAAAGTGAAAATGGCCTCTAACGATGAGTGCCGTCAGCAGTTCCTGGACATGTACGTACCGAAGATATGGGAGCTTGGTTTAACTGTTCCGGACCCGAAGCTGAAGAAAAATCAGGAAACTGGTCAGTGGGAATACACAGAGCCAGATTGGGATGAGTTTAAGCGTGTAATCAACGGTGATGGCCCTTGCAACGCTGAACGCTTGGCTGTACGTCGTACTGCCGAGGAGCGTGGTGCCTGGGTACGCAGAGCCCTGCTCAACCCGAAAGCAAAATACGTGAAGCCACTAGCCTAAGGATATAAAACTATGAGCTTAAAGTCACTTGACCCGAGAGTAACCCGACTGAATCTGCCGGAAGGCGAAGTGCCACCGATGGAGGAAAAGCCAGAGCTGGATCAGTTTGAAACATATGAAGCCTTCCATCAAAAGAAAGAAGGCGCTGCCCATACTTACGTTGGACCTGTACATGCCCCGAACGAGGATGTAGCCTTCCTGTTTGCGAAAGAGCAGTATAGCCGCCGTTTCCCGTGTGTTGGCCTTTGGATCGTGCGCACTGAGAATATTCAGGTAACGCCTTATGGCAACGATGGCGAGAACGTGTATGACATGCTGCGCATTGAAGAGCCGGCTGAGCGTACTGAGCAGCCGGAGCCTTATGAGATCTTCCATCTGAAGAAGCGTGGCAAAGCGCATACTCATGCAGGCCGCATAATGGCAACCTCATACCTGGGAGCCCTGCAGGAAGCGAAGCAGCAATTCGGTGATAAAGGCCCTATCGTTAATGTATGGATAGCAAAATCGAAAGATGTGCTGCAATCTGCGGAAGAGGACAAGGACATGTGGACTACTATTCCGGAGAAGAAGTACCGCGAAGCCATTGCCTACAAAGTGATGGACAAGATCACGAAGTATAAAGAAGAGAATAAACCTACAACTGCCCAATAATGAACGAGCAAGCGATAAAAGACCTGTTATACAAACTGGCAGACGACCAGCTTATACTTGGCCACCGCAACTCTGAGTGGACCGGCTTCGGCCCGATACTGGAGGAGGACATTGCTTTCTCGTCGATGGCTCAGGATAAGATTGGACACAGCCTGGCATTTTATACGTTGCTGCAGGAGCTTGGTGAAGCAGAGCCAGATACGGTTGCCTTTACCCGAAATGCCAACCAGTTCCATAACAGCCAGCTGGTGGAGTTGCCAAACGGAGAGTATGATTTTAGCCTGATCCGTCACTTTTTGTACGACAACGCTGAGATCATCCGCTTCGAGATGCTTTCGCAGTCCAGATACGAGCCGATTGTTAAAGTAGCTACCAAACTGAAAGGCGAAGTAAAATACCATGTGCTGCACGCCAACACCTGGATCAAGAATCTGGGTTCATCTACTGAAGAAGCCATACTTCGTTTACAATCTGCTTTGAGTGAGGCATTACCTTATGCGCTGGGCATGTTCGAGAAATCGAAGTATGAGCAGGAATTGATTGATGCTGGTGTTTACGCTGGCGAAGAAGCCGTAAAAGCCGAATGGCTGAAGCGCATTCAGGCGGTGATAGAAAAAACCGAACTGAAAATGCCTGACTTGGAAAGTATAACTCCTAAGTTCGGCGGACGCTACGGCGAGCACACTGAGCACCTGCAGCCGCTGCTGGACGAAATGGCTGAAGTATTTAAAATTGACCCTACTGCTGAGTGGTAGAATAACTTAATGGAGCTAACCAAAGAAAACATATTAACCCTACTGGGGGAGGTAAAAGACCCTGAGATACCGGTATTGTCGCTGGTGGACTTGGGGGTGATCACGGGTGTGGAGATATCGGAAGATGACCACGTAACCGTGAACATGACGCCAACTTTTGCCGGTTGCCCTGCCATGGACTACATGAAGAAAGATGTAGAACGCACACTGGAGAAACATGGCATCAGCAAGTATACGGTTAATATGACTTTCGATAAGCCTTGGGATAGCAACAAACTATCTGAGAAAGGACGGCAGCATTTAAAAGAGTTCGGCCTGGCCCCGCCGCCAAAGTATGACCTTATACTTGATCTGGATATTCTGGAGCACGTAAAATGCCCGTACTGCGATAGCGAGAACACAGATTTACGAACGCCTTTCGGTCCTACCCTTTGCCGCTCCATGCACTATTGCAACGATTGCAAGCAGATGTTTGAGCAGTTTAAGCCACTCTAACAAAAGTATAAATAAAACAGATGCGCCTGCTATACGTTAGCAGGCGCATCTGTTTTATAGTATAAGTGGCACTATCTTACTTACTCTGATTATCTCCTAAGTATAACCCGCAGCCGGTGTAAACTTCTCCATTGGCAGTAATACGTACGGTATAAGGCCTCTCCTTACCAGACATCGCGTCGGCACAAGTTTCCTGAGTTAGCTCAATTTCTAGACTGCCATCACCTGTTGTAGCACGATAGCTGGTGATACGTCCTTTAGATGTGGGGGCGGGCGTTTTAGCTTGCAGCATCACTGTCTCTTCCGGTCTTGTTTTAAACAGCATCTGGTTTTCTTTATCAATCTCCAGCACCCAGCTTGGGTTATGGCCTGTAGCTACAAAATCTACTCCTATTTTGCGACTATCTTCCCAAAAGCGCGGATCATCTTCTGCCAAACCAGCACTTCTCTTTAAACTATACTGTGCCTGCAGGTCCTGGTTAATCGGCTTACCTGCTAAGTCTAAGGCACGAAGTTCACCGGCTGTTGACAGGGAGAAACGGGTTCGTGCCGCCTCATCTCCACTTAGCTCAATAATCCCGTCCGTTACACTCCAGGTACCGATTCGTGTAACAGGCTCACCGGGCTGGTCCTCGTAAATTACCCGTTCCTCAAAGTTGTAATTGTCCATCAGCACCAGGTCATAGGTATAGCCACGGCAACCGGGACAAGGTATAAACCCATGCCATGTTCCGATGACATCATTCGGAGCTACCTCTGTACTTACCAAAACAGCCTCAGTATCTTCCCAGTCTTCAACGTCCATCTGTGAGTTTCTGGAGCAGGAGGCAAAGCTACCCCACAGTACCAACCAAACCCAAAGTACTATATTTCGTCTTTTCATAGTATGTAGTACGACTCAAGTATATCCTCCGTTCATACTTTACCACACCTAAAACAAAAAGCCCCGCAGTTATTACGGGGCTCTCTTGCTGATAGCTTTAAATTTTAGTTACTGCTTTAAAAGTACCACCTCGTTCCTGTCTTGGAACAGCAGCAGTTTGCCCTCTATAATTCTGTATGCAATTTCTGACTTGTTTAGCAATTCGAGCAGCTCATTTTCAATACCCATGTCCGGGCAGGCCATACGGGTTACAGCGATAGCACCAAAGTGAAGCTTATTACGTTTTGCATCCAAACTACCTGATATATTGTTACAGCCTACATTTCCTGATACTCTCTTGTCGGCTAAGGAGAAGCTCAGGTACGGCTTTTTCTCACCTGTAACTTCTTTACCGTTCAGTTGCACCACCGTCCATTTGCCATCTAACCTGGTATCGCTGAGGTAGCTTCCGCAGCCTTTGTACTCATCTTTACCATACTGCACTATTACAGTATAAGGCAGCTTTTTGCCGGTTACAGCATCCAGACAATCTTCGCGCAGTAGCTTTAAAACAAACTTGCCTTTAGACGTGTCTGCAAAATAGCTTACATTTTCACCTTCATTAAGCTCTGCAACTACTGACGTCGGAACTTTTATACTTCCATCTTCAGGACTCGAAGTTTTAAAGTCAAATAATGCATCTCCGTGAATGCCCAGCGTCCAGGAAGGCTCTATACCGGAGGCTGCAAAATCGACCCCTTGTTCATACTTCTCCTGTAATGTCTTGGGGCTGTTGTTTTCAGGCTCTTCAGCAAGAGTAGTAGCCTGTGATGTGTTTTCCTGGTTTGTTACAGCTTTCCTGGATGCACAAGAGCCAGAGAATAAAAACAGGAGTAAGCTGGGTGCAATAAATAAGTATGATTTAAACATTGTTTTTAGATGATCATGCTATTAACAAAATGGGTATTTGGCAAGCATATGTATTAACTCTATCTGCTACAGCAATACTGTTACTCATCAAACTTACTGTATAATACCTTTGCTAAAAGAGTAAACCCATACTTATTTCTTGCACAAATGTAAAAAGCCCCTCTGCCACAATTAGTGCAGCAACGGGGCTTTTGTATATATTAAACAGGCAGTTATATCTTAGCCATTTCCTCCTTTACAAAGTCAGCCAGGCTTTTGATATAGTTCGTACTGAAGTCGAATTTAATACCGGCTGCTTCGTACACCTCACTAATAGACACAGTATAGCCCAAGCTTAAGGCACGCTTGTATGCATCAAGACCTTCCGCAGGATTTTCTTTGTAGTTTTTCCAGACGGCGATTGCACCCAACTGGGCCATGGCATACTCCACGTAGTAGAAAGGCACCTCATAAATATGCAGCTGCTTTTGCCACATAAACGGTTTATATTTTTCTATACCATCCCAGCTTACAATCTTGTGGTTGAACGACTCAAATATCTTCACCCACTCCTGCTGGCGCTCTTTCTGCGTCTGGTTTGGATGCTCGTAGATCCAATGCTGGAATTTATCTATCGTAGCCACCCATGGAAATGTTTCTAACACGCTTTCAAGGTGCGTGCGCTTGGCTCGTCTCAGCTCATCCTCATCCTCGAAGAAGGAATCCCAGTAATCCATAGAAATCAATTCCATAGACATTGAGGCCAGCTCCGCAACTTCTGATGGTGGATGTTTGGCAGAGTTAAGGCGCAAATCCCGGGTTAAGAAAGAGTGAACGGCGTGGCCCCCTTCATGCAGCATAGTTATTACATCGCGCAGGCTCGAGGTGGCATTCATAAAGATGAATGGTACACCGATCTCATCCAGCGGGTAATTATACCCACCCGGAGCTTTGCCTTTTCTCGATTCCAGATCCAGGTGGCCCATCTCCCGCATAATTGCCAGGCAGTCGCCTAGGTAGGTATCGAGTTTATAAAACACCTGCACCGTTTTTTCCAGTAACTCCTCCCCTGTTTTAAATGGCTCTAATGGCTTTTTGCCGGTCGGATCAACATCTAGGTCCCAAGGGCGCAGTTCATCTACACCAAGCTGTTGCTTACGCTCTTCATCTATCTTTGTAAGCAAAGGAACAATAGTCTCCTTGATAGAAGTATGAAAATCGAAACAATCCTTAGGCGTATAGTCGAAGCGTCCCATAGCCGCAAACATAAAATCGCGGAAGTTATCGAAATCTGCATTTAAGGCAACCTGGTGGCGCAGTTTCAGCAGTTCATCAAACAGGTTATCTAACTTTTCGCGGTCTTCGTAACGGCGCTCCTGCACAGCACGCCAGGTTTCTTCACGCACAGATCGGTCTGTTTTTTTCAGGCGGTCTGCAGCACGTTGCAAGGTCATCTCCTCTCCGTCCAGCGTCACCGTCATGGCTCCTGAAATAGCTGCAAACTGCTGTTGTTTAGTGCTTATTTCTGTTTGTAGCGGTATATTTTCCTCTCTAAAAATTTCAAGCGCACGTTCTACCCCTCTCAAGTATATTCTATACTTTTCACGCTCTAATGCAGGCTCATACGGTGAGTGCATCAGCTTCAGGTTCAGCTCATGGTCTAGCGGCGCTATTTGGGGCTCAATCTCAGATACAAAATACTGGAAGGCCTTCGTGGTTTCCTCGTTCTGCGTATCGCAGGTCATCCGGATATAACGCCATCCCATTTCTTCCGACAACACACTTTCCAGTTCGCTGCGATCATACATCCACTTTTCCAACTCCTCAACACTGTTAATCTCCCTCGACTTCAGTTCTTCGAAGTATGGCGCAATAGTTTCCCACTTTTCAACTTTGAAGTCTTCGGATAAATAAGTGCGTTGTTTTCGTTTCGGTATACTTAAGGTTTTGGAGGCTGCGTTCATAGTCACAAATACATTATAGAAAGGTAATATAGTTACTTCTTACGAAAGTGCAAAAAAAGAATAGAGCCACAATTAATTTATGTGACTCTATTCTATGTACGTACGCTAAAAAGTATTAACCGATCTCAATAACCACATTACTTGTTAACGGATGGCCTACGCAGTTTAGCACATATCCTTCCTCTAATTCGGCATCAGAAAGCCCTTCCCGCTCATCAAGGTGTACTTTTCCGCTCAGGCATTTGCCACGGCAGGCGGTGCAAAGCCCGGCTTGGCAAGAGTAAGGTAAGTCTACGTCCTGGTCCAAGGCAGCTTCCAGTATAGTCTGGTCTGGCTGTACCTCTACCTGGTATTCTGCCCCCTCATATATGATGGTAACGGTTTGGGTTGTAATCTCACCGTCGTCTTCAGTAGCTAACACATCGCCGTGCTGAGCCGCTTGCTGTTGTTGCTCAATTAGCTTGTTGCTTACAAAGCTTTCCCTAAATATCCTGTCAGCAGGCACGTGCAGCACATCAAGCGCATGCCGCACTTCCTCCATCATTCCCTCCGGGCCGCACATATAGTACACCGCATTGTCCACTTTAGCCAACTGCAGACGCTCCAGTATTTTGATGATCAGGCTCTGGTTCATGCGGCCGCGGTTTTCACAGGCTTGCTTTGGCTGGCTGTAGATGTAGGCAACCTTTAAGCGACCGGCATACTGCGTCTCCAACGCTTGCAGTTGGTCCTTAAAAATAACAGAGTTCTCATCGGTGTTACCATACAGTAGCGTTACCTGGCTGTTTGGCTCCTCGCGTAGCACAGCCTTAAGTATAGACATAAGCGGTGTTATACCACTGCCTGCACCAAACAACAACACATGGCGCTGGTTATCCGGGGCACAGGTAAGACAGAAGTTGCCAATTGGCTGCATCACTTTAATTTCGTCGCCAACTTTGGCATTATCGAGCAGGTAATTGGACATTAAACCACCCGAAACGCGCTTTACTGTTACAGCAAGTCGTGGAGCTTCGTGTGGTGTGCTGCTAAGCGAGTAAGAGCGGCGTATTTCTTTTCCGTCTATGTTCAGAATCAGGGTCAGAAACTGACCAGGCTTATAAGGTATGGCTTGTTTTTCGGGATGTTCGAAGTGAATGGTAATAGCATCTGAAGTCTCGTGGGTTATTTCTACTATCTTCAGATTTAAGTAAGGACTGCTCATTTTGCTATGCTTTATCTCTTAAGAATTTGCTTTTAAACATTATTGAGAGTTGAAAGTTACGATAATAAAGGCTCTTCTTTTAGGATGTCCTTCAAAAAATCAACATTCACTAAATTTTTTCGATATTTAATGTAATTAAATAAATATTAGTTGCAATTGATATAAAAAAAAGATGCACCTTTGTATTGTGCTTTCGAGCATCCCGACGATAGGCTTTACCCAAAGTCTCGCCGCCGCCCTTTGCAATTAAAACTATTGAAAACAATAATGCTCTACAAACTGACACTCAAAAACTGTGAAAAAACCGTAGTTGTCGACGACCGCACCTACGAGTACATCCAAAACAACGCGTACCTGCAGCAGATCGAATTTCTGAAGCACCTGCGCATTCACTCTAACGGCTACGCCTTCTTCCAGAAGAACTGGCCGCTGAAAGACGGCAAGTACCGCAACGAAACCATTTATCTGCATAAGATGATTGGTGAGCAGTTGCTGGAGAAGCCGGAAAGCGACATTAAACTGTATGTCCATTTTATCAACGGCAACAAGTTAGATTGCCGCCGCGAAAACCTGGAGTGGGCTCCGCTCTGCAAAATCGTTAGAAACACCGCCAAAACTGAGAATAAACTTGGTGTACGCGGTGTACACAAAGAGGCGCAGAAGTACAGGGCTATAATTCACTATAACAAGCAGCGAATTAACCTGGGCACTTTCGAAACTTTGCATGAGGCAGCTCAAGCCTACAGTAAAAAATCAGAAGAACTTTTCGGTAAAACCAAGAGCCTTAAAACGCTCTCTAAGTATGTAGAGGAAGAGATGGCATAGCCTCTCCTGTAAACTGCATCTGCGTTTGCCGCGTCTTCATTAACTTATGGAAGATTTAAAAAACCTTAGTAAGATACTAAGCCGGCACCGCCATGACTTTGCGCCTGTGCTGGATGCAGACCTGAACGCAGATGCAGTTTGCACTCTCGACTTTTCCGAAAAAAACACCCACCTGCAGGCAACAGACCTGACAGATACAGATGCCTTTAACCGCACTGTGCAAAAAATGCTGCAGGAGCAAAAGGCAAGTATAGGTGTGGGCGGTTACCTGGAGGATAGGTTTATTTACCGCAGAAGCAAGCACTTTGATGTTGCCGCAGAAAGCCGCAACCTGCACCTAGGTGTGGATGTGTGGCTTGATGCTGGTACCGCTGTGTTCACGCCACTAGATGCCACTGTGCATAGTTTCAAGGATAACAACAACTTCGGAGACTACGGCCCAACTATTATTCTGGAGCACGAATTAGAAGGCATTACCTTTTATACTTTGTATGGCCACCTGAGCCGCGCTTCATTAGAAGGGTTGGAAGTTGGAAAACGCTTTACAAAAGGCGCTAAAATTGCTGAAGTTGGACCATACCCCGAAAACGGAAACTGGCCACCGCACCTTCACTTCCAGGTGATGTGCAGCATGGACGAAAAGTTTGGCGATTACCCAGGAGTGGCTACAACAGCAGAAAAAGCTAAGTATGAGGCACTTTGCCCAAACCCTAATCTGATTCTGCAGTGCCGCCATCTTCCCTGAGTTTGCAAAAACTTTAATTTTTAAGTAAAATGCCATTTTAGGCACTGCTGGGCAGGCAGTGCCTTTCTGTTTTATCACCTTTTTATACTTACCAAAATGTTTGACATAGAAAAGTACAGAGTATTGGCTATCGATTATGTTGTGCTCTATGGCATGAAGCTGGTTTTAGCTATACTTATACTTGCCATCGGAGCTTGGATTATTAAACGCCTAAACCGGTTCATCAGCAACCTGATGATTCGCAAAAATGTGGATCCATCGTTGAGGCCGTTTCTGGGAAGTATAATTGGGGTGGCCCTGTGGGTAGTACTGATTGTGGTAGTAATCTCACAGATAGGCGTTGAGATGACCTCTTTTATTGCAGTGCTTGGATCTGCTGGCTTAGCCATCGGTTTAGCCTTACAAGGTAGCTTGTCTAACTTTGCAGGCGGAGTACTTATACTTACCATCAAGCCTTTTAGGGTTGGTGATTTTATTGATGCGCAGGGCCAAAGCGGAACGGTGCATCTGATCAACATCTTTAACACAGTGCTAAAAACAGCCGACAATAAAACCATTTACCTACCTAATGGTCCGCTGGCATCGTCGGTGGTGGTAAACTACTCTGTAGAAGCTACCCGGCGCGTGGAGCTGCTTTTTACTGTCTCTGTTAACAACGACATCGGCAAAGTGCGACAGCTCATTCAGCAGCTGATAAATGAAGATGAAAGGGTATTGCCGGAGCCAGAGCCAGCCATTGTTGTTACCAACTTTGCCGAGCATGCCATTACCATCAGCGTGCGTATCTGGAGCAAACGAGAAGAGTTCTGGCCGCTATACTGGGATATGACCGAGAAAGCAAAGGCTGCTTTTGAAGCAAATGGAATTGCGCTGCCGGTACCTAGGCGGGAAATGCTGAGTAGTTCTGCTACTAGTAGTCAGGCGACCGTTTAATGTAGTATAAAGTATAAAATAGAAGCCCCGGAAAATTTTCCGGGGCTTCTATTTTATACTCTAATCGAACTTGATCGCTTTTACCGGTTTTATTCGGGCTACCATGGCGGCAGGTATAAGTATAGCCAACATTGTAAGTACCAGCGTAACCACGTTCAGGATTAAGACCATTGAGAAATTCCAGCTGATCGGCACGCGGTCCATGTAGTAGTTTTCCGGGTCAAGTGGTATCAACTCGAAGTAGTACTGCAGTGCGCAAAAGCCTAAGCCTAAAATGTTACCCCAAATCAGACCTTTGATCGTTAAATTGAGGCCTCTGAACACAAATATCTTCCGAATTTGCGCATCAGTGGCTCCAACAGCTTTCAACACGCCTATCATGTTTATCCGCTCTATGATCATGATAAACACAGTAGATACCATGTTGAAGGTGGCGACAAAAATAATCAGTACCAGGAAAATGACAACGTTCTTCTGCAGCAGCTTCAGCCAATCGAATAGCTGGGCATGACGGTCTGTTATTTTCTCGAGTTGCAGGTCGTAGTTCATCTGGTCGAATACCACCTCTGACACCTGGTCTATTTTGTTGAAATCGGTAAGCACAATCTCGATACCGCCAGCCAACGTGTCAGGCCAGTTATTCAGATCACGAATAAGGCCTATATCACCAATTACAAAAACCTCATCAAACTCCTCCAGCCCAGTATTAAAAATGCCTTTTATTTTTAGTTTTCGAGCGCGGGGCGGGTTCTGAATAAAATAGAAGATAGCTTCGTCGCCTACTTCAAGCTTTAATTTAGAGGCAATCGTCTGGCTTATCATTACCTCCAACGATGAGGCAGTATCATTATATGCGATGAGCTCCCCGCTTTTGAGATTTTGCTTCATCGCGCTCAGGTCGTAATCTTCTCCCACACCCTTCAGCACCACCCCCAGCACCTCGTCTTCGGTTTTGATAATGGCAGTTTTACGGGCAAAAGGCTGGATTTTCTTTACCCCTGGTATAGAATCGGTCAGACCGATGTTCTTGCTGATAGGTGCCCCTTCATAAGAGTTGTTGGTATCATACTTCGACACCTGCAAGTGCGATCCAAAGCTGAAGATTTTATCGCGTATCTCGTTACGGAAGCCTTCCAGGATAGCAAAAGACACAATCATGATAGCAATACCTGCTGCTATACTTATAATTGCTATTTTTGTAACCGACGACGTAAACGTGCCGGCCTGCACTTCGGATATTTTATCTGATATATACTTGGAGACGTTCACTCGCGCTTGTTTCTAATCTGCCTTAAAGATAGGTATGAATTTTGATTTCTCCCTTATGACTATGACACAGCCTATGCTATTCCTTTACGCCACGGTGCTGTTAGCATTCAATGCTTGCACCTCAAAGCAGGTTCCTGCCACACAACCTGAAACTACTAAAGCTACAACCGAAGTTGCTGCTACGCCCGCTACAAAACCATTGCAGTTAGGTGCAGAACAGCTCGATTTATACTTGCCTAAGCTTGCTGGCAAACGCGTGGGCATGGTAGTAAACCAAACCTCCACAATTGGGCAAACACACCTGGTAGATACCTTGCTGGCCCGTGGCGTTAAAATCACGACCATATTTGCTCCAGAGCATGGTTTCAGAGGCGAAGCTGATGCAGGTGCATACGTAAAAGACGCAAAAGATACTAAAACAGGCCTTCCGATTATCTCTCTTTACGGCACTAACAAAAAGCCGAAGCCAGAGCAAATTAAGGATCTGGATGTCCTGCTGTTTGATATTCAGGATGTAGGCACACGTTTTTATACTTACATCAGCACCATGCATTACGTTATGGAGGCTGCCGCCGAAAACGGCAAAGAAGTGCTTATACTTGACAGACCTAACCCGAACGGAAATTATGTAGATGGTCCGGTACTAGAGAAAGAGCATACCTCCTTCGTAGGTATGCACCCAATTCCGATCGTACATGGCCTCACAGTTGGCGAACTGGCTAATATGATCAACGGTCAGAAATGGCTGGAGGGGCAGCGCCAAGCGAAAGTAACGGTTATTCCGATGAAGGGATACACGCACAAAACAACCTATTCCTTGCCTGTAAAGCCATCTCCTAACCTGCCAAACGATCAGGCGATTGAGCTATACCCGTCTATCTGCTTTTTCGAGGGCACGAATGTGAGCGTGGGCCGTGGCACACCAACTCCTTTCCAGGTAATCGGCAGTCCAAACTATACGAAGAAGAACTTTAGCTTTACACCAGTAAGTACGCCAGGTGCTACCAATCCTCCTCACAAAGGTGTTGTGTGCTATGGCATGGATTTGACCAAGGTAGCCGTACCAAACAAAGTAGACCTCTCTTACCTGTTGGAGATGTATCAGAACTCTTCAGAAAAGGAGAAGTTCTTCAACAACTTCTTCGAAAAATTGGCAGGCACATTTAAACTAAGAGATCAGGTAAAAGCCGGCAAAACAGAAGCTGAGATCAGAACCAGTTGGGAGCCTGAACTTAGCAACTACAAAAAAATGCGTAAGCAATACCTGCTGTACCCTGACTTCGAATAAAGTATGAAAAATGATTTACGGATAGTGTTTATGGGCACGCCAGATTTTGCTGTGCCTACCTTGCAAACACTCGTTGAGCATAAGTATAACATAGTTGCCGTTGTAACCGCTCCAGACAAACCAGCCGGCCGCGGACAGAAAATTCATCAGTCGCCGGTAAAGGAGTATGCTGTGTCGCAGAACATACCGGTATTGCAGCCAACAAATCTAAAATCGGAAACATTTCTGGAGGAGCTGCGCAGTTACAAGGCAAACCTGCAGATCATTGTGGCTTTCAGAATGCTGCCGGAGGTAGTTTGGAGCATGCCGGACCTGGGATCCTTTAACATCCATGGTTCGCTGCTGCCGCAGTACCGAGGAGCTGCTCCCATTAACTGGGCCATCATCAACGGGGAGAAAGAGACAGGTGTTACTTCTTTTTTCCTGAAGCATGAGATTGATACGGGTGATCTGATTTTTCAGGAACATGTACCGGTGCTGGAGGAGGATGACTTTGGCAGCATGTATGAAAAGCTAAAGTATAAAGGTGCTGAACTGGCGCTGCGAACAGTACAGGCAATTGAAATTGGTGAAGTAATCACGCAGCCACAGATCGTAAACTCCGAAACGAAGCACGCCCCAAAGATATTTAAGGAGACCTGCGAGATAAACTGGAACCAACCGGCTGAGCAGGTGCGTAACTTTATCCGTGGGCTCAGCCCCTACCCTGCCGCCTGGGCTCGTTTTCAGAACAAGAATTTCAAAATTTTTAAAGTAGAGACGCTGGAGAATGCAGGCTATACTTCAGAGCCCGGCACCATCCACTCCGATAATAAAACTTTCCTGCACGTACAAACTGCCGATGGTGCCATTTCTGTACTAGACCTGCAGATGGAAGGCAAAAAGCGCATGCCGGTCCAGGATTTATTAAGAGGGTATACTTTTAACGTGTAAGTATGGTAAGTATAATTGTAGCCACTGCAGAGAATAATGTAATCGGAAAGGACAACCAACTGATCTGGCACCTGCCCGCCGACTTGAAGCACTTTAAGCAGCTTACGATGGGGCACCCGATCCTGATGGGGCGCAAAACATACGAATCTATCGGAAAACCACTGCCAGGGCGTACCTCCATCATCATCACGCGCCAGAAAGATTATAAGGCAGAAGGTTGTATTGTAGCACACTCTGTAAAAGAGGCAATTGCCAAAGCCAAAGAAATAGACGAAAAAGTATGTATTATAGGCGGAGCAGAAATTTATAAACAAGCCTTGCCGCTAACAGACTGTATTGAGCTTACCAAAATTCACCATACCTTCGACGGCGATACATTTTTCCCTGAGATAAAAGAGGACGAATGGACGGTTACCGCTGAAGAGAAGCATGAGCCAGACGAAAAGAACAAGTATAGCTATACTTTCCAAACGCTAAGAAGGAAGTAGTATAAAAGAGAAGCGGCCACTACAAGTAGTGGCCGCTTCTCTTTTTGTATCAGTCTACCGGAGTATGTAAATCTTTCCGTAGCCATTCTTAAAGGATTTGTCTCCTGTTTTATACATGTGTCTCATCCCCTCATCTACCTGCGTCATCACCACACGGTACAGGTAAACCCCGTTGGCAAGTTTATCGCCAAAAGTATCGGTACCATCCCAGGCATACTCTGTTTTGTTATTGCCTATGCGTATCGGCCCTATCTCCTCCTTCGTTATCTCCTTCACAACTTTACCTGTAACCGTCATAATCTGTATTTTGATATGCTCTGGCACCTGGTTACCTGTTAAAGTAAATATAAAGTTAGTCTTAGTTGAGAATGGGTTCGGGAATGGGTAAAAGTTGGTGATTTTAGACTCGTTAACTACTTCAAAACTGATACGATACGGCGAAATTCCTGATGCTTTGCCTGCAGCGTCGCGGGCACGCACTTCCATAGTATGCCTGCCATTTATAAGCTTTTCAGGCTTATACTCCAGTTTAAAATCATTCTTCTCATCTGCCGGGAAGTAACGCACCTCGTTCAGGTTGGCCATCAGATCTACCTCCTGCTCGTTTCCATCCGGGTCAATCATCACCACAGACATCGTAGACGGATCCTTTAAGTGCACGAAGCGATTTTCATCTTTAACGGTTATACTTATCAGCGGGCTTGGCGCCACAAGCTCTCCATCCATAATGTGCATGCCGTCAAAGGCTACATCAAGTATAGGGTGAAGCTTGGTCTTGGCTTTAAATTTAACCTCGTACACGTTGTTAAAGTACTGTTGCTCCGGCAGGATACGCGGGTTTACAAACATGTTAAGTTTATACTCCCCCTCCAACTGAAGCGTAGACATGGCAAATTGGAAGTTAACCGTCTCGTTTGGCCCAACTGGTTTTATCTTAAAACGTTTTACAATAGGATCAGACTTTTCGCCGGTAAGCGATACTTCAACGGTTACTGAATCCTGGAATGCTGTAGAAGTTAAGTTTTGGAAGGCCATCGGCACCAGTATACTTCCCTTCTGAGCCTGCTCTGTGAGTATGGCTTCACTTACTTTAACTAAATCCGGCCTTATTACACCCTCAGGCGCCGCATCATGAAACACAAACCACTCCTTAAGCTGAGGTGCAGACCTATCCTCCAGGTCTTTTAGCTGCGCTTTTAACTTCAATGATGGGTATTCTGAGGCATCTATACTTGAAAGGTCGAAGTTTTTACTGTTTACATCCTCCACCAGTACCTTTTCATCCCCGGCTATGCTCACACCAATTACACTTAGCTTGTAAGAGTCGTTGCCGGCTTTGTAGCGTTCAATGTTGTGGTGCAGGCTCTTCCATTTAAGTGCTGGTCCAACTACTGTAGAGGTAATAGTGCCTTCTGGTTGGTTAGAGTATAGTATATCGTTCATGATAACTTCCTGCGAGGTAATCGGGGTACTATCATCAGCTATTCCTGTTCTTTCGTTCGCTGCACCCGGCGCACTACCTTTTTGGCCAACAATGCCAAAAGGATAACCATTTCTCAGGTTATTGATCAAGGATGAGCCAATAGAGCCAAAAGCAGCTTTTTGGGCAGGGGTAAAGCTATCAAACGGCACGCTATTTACCGTCATTGCCACAACATAATGTCCTTGTGGAACGGTATTCATAAAGTCTACCAATTTCTCACGGTTCGCATCTACGTTCATGTCTCCGAACTCATACAAATATGGGAAGCTAGCACAGTAATATTTTCCCATCCCTTCCACCATCTGCAGCGTTTTTCCATCGATTACAATGGCGAAAATACGCGGTGTGGGAGACGCGCCAGGGTTACCGCACGCAGCATGGAACAGCATTTCACCTGTGAAGAAAAGGCCGTAAGGCGGGTTTGTATACCTAAAGTCACCGCCAACTGTCTTAATGGCGACTTCCGTTTTAGTACGCTTGAAGTTCCACTTTATATTCTGATTGCCTTCATTGGCTACTTTATCAGTTAATGCTTTTTCAAACTGCCCGTAGTGGCTCTGCGACCATCCGTTGCCTGCATTTTGAATATATCGGAAAGAACTGTTCGCCCATACGGTGTCTTCTCCTACTTCATACGTTTTAAACCTTGCCCGCCAGTAATATACAGTACTGTCTGTATCGGACGCACCTTTCGGTAACACAACATCCCAGGATGGCATAAGTGCATAGTCAGTTGTATAGCTCTTTTTAAGTGTGCTGTTAAACGCTTGGGTAGTATCTAGTTCGAAATAATACCCTTTTGTGTTAGTAGCAAGCTGAGTCGCCTGTACAACCAATTTAACATTTGCTGTGCCAACAATACCGTAATTTGAAGGGCTTAAGGCAACTAGCCCACTGGCCGGAAAGTAATGTTGGAAAGTTGCCGTATTGTTAGTTTCATTTAACTCTTCAATCTCATCATTTCCATCCAGCTTTATTTCAAAAGAGTTCATGCCCAGGGCAGCCATTCCTTTATTACCCAGTTTCAGTTGCACTTTCTGCTCCCTTAAAACAGGTCCAATCTTTATAGGGTTGTATATAACGGTAGTATTATCCGGAAGCGTTCTCTTAATCGTAACCACTACTGAATCAGTAATAGCTTTACCTAAGTTCTGCACATTAACAGTTGCTGTAAACTCATTAGAGGTAGCGGTTACTGTTTCTCCGTTATCAGATATAACGGCAAAGCTGTTGTTTTTGAAGAGGTAGTCAGGTTTGGCTGGGTTATAAACTTTAAGGGCAGGATCGCCTTGCAGCGCCATTTCAGCGACCATGGCTATAGCTATATTACTGCTTGTTGTCTGCGCAACACGCTTTACGGTTTCCTGTTGCACCTGTCCTAAGGTAGCTCCATAAAACTGCTCCTCCCGAAATGCTGCAGAATAAAAATAAGAAGTATAAAGATCTAAGAAGTTAGCATAACCTGCACCCACATGTGCAATAAGGGCAACTGCTCCTTTATCAGGCGTGTTCAACCAATCTTCTCCGAACGATACATAGTTTGGGATATATGAATCGCCAACATTACAGCCGTTCATGAGCATGATCGGGTACTTACCTTTGTTCTTATAGTTGTTTACAGCCACAGAAGCATAGCCAATGTCCAAGTCAGTGGTGCCTGGAGAGCTGTGACCAAAGAATGTTATCAATGAAAGCCCTTTATTCAGCTCCTCTGATACATTTACCACCTCTACTACTTCGCTCACATTTTGTCTGTACTTTTCAGTGACCTTGGCACCTAGTAGTGGACCTTCTGCTATAGCAGCATAGGATCTCAGGTAAGTTGCGATCTGGTTTATTTCTCCAATTGTTTTACCCCCGCCTAACTGAAGTATGTTTTTTCGCCAATCAGCACCCACAGTTGCTTCTTCATACTCTTTTACCTTATTCAGGTAGTTGATGATATCGTTAGCAGATGTTGCTGCAATTCTGCCTACTGGTATCGAAAGCCTAAAATTGTTATTTCGGTAATCCATCGCAAAAAAAGCATCTGATGCAGGTGTTCCTCCTGTAGGAACTAGGTCAAGCAGAAACTGGGAAGGATTACGATGGTTAATTCTGTTGTACTCTATACCTTTGCCCAGCAGCAGCAAGTGCTTTGGCCCCGGAGCAGAAGTTAAGTGCGACGTAAATTTCTTAATTGCACTAGGCGAGTATTCACCGTAATGATACTGATTTACAATATCATCCACATACACCAACAACGTATCAAAGCTACCACCCGCTGCTGAGGCTCTATAGGCAGCATACTTTTTAGGTGCTGAAAGCGCATTAACAAGCCTCTTATTACTCACTATGATATAGTTAGCTGTACTCGGATCTATCCTCCTAAAGTTGATTCTGTCAGGTTTGCCAACTGGCACCAGCGGTGTACTTGTATCTGCCAAAAATACTTTATGGGATTTGGCTCCTGTTTCAATTACAAAGCCTTTACCTGCACCCACAACTCTACCATCCACTCTTGCAATATTTCCCATGTCAGAAATATCGTAAGCAACCACAGTAGACGGCATATTACTGAACTCAAAGTATGGATTTTGAGTGCGGGTAGAATCTGTATATAAAAATTTGGAGTTACCCGAGAACACCAGCTTTTGAGGATATGTTAGCTTGCCATAAGCAAAACTAACCGCATTTGCCCTTGTTGCGGTGGGCACAGGTACCACCTGCAGTGTAACTTCTCCCTGAGAATTTATATCACTAAATTCCAGGGTCTTTACATCTCTGGCAAAGCTAAACCAATCATAAGAAAATGAGTTTAGCGTTCTTGGTATTCCAGAAACTACGCTTACACTAAGGTTATGATATTCCTGATAGGCACCAACTGTAGCATACTCTACAACAGGTTTAGGTCCTGTAGTTTCTACATTGTTTACATTAGAAATGCTGTAATTCCTTGGGCTTATAGAATAATGAGAGAACCACCCCTCGCCCTCATCAATCCACGGCATTTTATTAGCGCCGTAAAATTTACCTGGATTAAATCTATCTAAGCTAACATAAACACTTTTCTGTAGATGATATGTCTCCGATGTTTTACCAGCAGCTGAAGGGTTTATTTCACGCACACGCTTACCGGCAGCAGGAGCAACTGTTAAAAAATAAGATGCTGTATCTGTATAAAAGCTATGTAGCTGATGCACCTGGTGTGCAGGATCCTTATATAGTTCCCTATCTAAGGCCCCATCATTCCGCTCACCAAAGAACTCAACATAGTCCTGCTGCCCCAGGTTACCGTCGCCTTCGCCTGCTACGTAAATAGGAATCTCTTTGCCTCTTCGGAATAATTGAATATTGCGAGGATCTGCACCGGCAAGCCCTAAGTTACTTAGATAAGTATAATCCAAGCGATACAAACCTGTCTGCACTACCTTTATTTTGTAGTACGTCTGTTCATGCTTTATCCACTCGTTACCGAAGGTGTGCTGCGCATGTGCAGGAATAACGAAGCCTAGTACACTAAGTATAAATACAAGTATAAACCGCTTGTGCATGAATAATTTATACATTGGCTGTTTAGCAGTTATGATATACATTATTTAAAAGCGTAACCAAAAGAAATAATCACAGAAGAGATACCGCCACTGGACACAGCATTTGACTCTTTGCCATTTACACGCGATAATGCCAAATCAAGATTTAGCCCATGCGACTTGAAGCCCACACCGAAATTCGGCTGCATACGCTTGTTCATACTGCCGTCGAAGTTTTTGGTTTGCTGATAGTTGTTAAAACCACCTCGCACAAAAACAGCATTGGCATATACCAGCTCCATACCAATATGCGGGTCTACCGACATCAGGTCTGACTTGATCAACACATTGCGTTTTCCGTCAAAAGTAAAGTCGATATCTGTGGCAACGAGGGCTGAAAACTTATCGTTGATCTCAAAGCTTTTGCCAACCCCCAGCACCAGGCGCGGTAGGGTCAGCTCTGCAGAACTCTCAGGCAGATCGTTGCCGGTTTGCTGATAGGCTTCTTCAAGTTCCTCTACATTGTGCGTCCAGGCAGTGAAGGTGGTAGTGATATCTTTAGCCATAACGCCAAACTGCCAGCTGCCGCGCTGTAGCTGTGCCCCTGCATCTATACCAAAGCCATAGGCATTGGCAAACTCTCCTACGTTACGGTAAATTAACTTAGCACTGGCACCTAACTGCAGTCCCTCAATCAGGTTGCTACGGCGTGCGTATGAAAGCAGCATGGCATAATCTGCCACAGAAAAGAACCTGATGCTATCGTACTGGATGTAACCATACTCGTTCTGTAAACGCCGTGTATCGGCAATATCGTCTACACCCACCCTAATAATAGATACCCCCAAAGCACTGTTGCTATCCAGTGGCATGGCAAAACTGCCGTAATCATTTTTGGCAATGCCTGCAAAAAGCTCTGAGTGCATCAGGGCTATATTATACTTATATTTTAAGTTAAGCAGTCCTGCCGGGTTCCAGTAGCCAGCTGTGGCATCGTCGGCGATGGCAGCCTGCACGTTACCCATTCCCAGCGCTCGTGCTCCTACACCTATATTCAGGAATTCGTTGCTATACTTTGGAGTTGATACTTGGGCCAATGCAATAGACCAGCAGCCTGAAAATACAACTATGAAGAAAAGGCGAAGGGTGATTCTATTCATACTTCGAAAGTAAAAGTTCTCTCATAACTACTACTAAGCGGATTATCCTACTAATGTGCAGGTTAAAAAGATATTGCCTGTAAAGATGCTCTTCTAACACCTTTTGCCGCAATTTAGTTGACTTTTGCTCAATAATATTTTAGTCCAAAAATACTGATTTAAAATTATAAATCCTGCCTTAGATAACCATTTAAAAAAAGCATCGTAATAATTTTTAAACAGTACCTTGTTTTACATAGTACCTTTTTATATCTTTGCTTCAACATTATAACGGAATCATCATGAAAGTAGAAAACACGCAAGTGCAGATGAGGAAGGGAATTCTCGAATTCTGCATTCTGGAGATTATCTCTCGTGGTGAAGTATATGCGTCCGACATGTTAGAAGAGCTCACAGCGGCAAAAATGATCGTTGTGGAGGGTACACTCTACCCGCTCCTCACTCGCCTGAAGAACGCGTCGCTTCTAGAATACAACTGGGTAGAGTCTACCTCAGGTCCGCCACGAAAATATTACAAGCTCACCGAAACCGGGCAAAAGTTCTTAGATGAGCTTCGCGCCACCTGGTACGAACTAGTTGACTCCACAGAATACATTATCCAAAACAAGAAAGCGCAGCAATCATGAAAAAGAATATAAGTATCAACTTGCAGGGTATCATTTTCCACATCGAGGAAGACGGTTACGAACAGCTAAGCAGATACCTGGCTTCTATCAGAACGTACTTCTCCAACTATGAGGGGCACGAAGAGATTATTGCAGATATCGAATCGCGAATTGCCGAGATTTTCTCTGCCAGGCTTAACCCGGGCAAACAGGTTATATCGCTGGAAGATGTAGAGTATCTGACTGCACGCATGGGTAATGTAACAGACTTCGAGGTGGCAGAGCCGATTGATGAGGAAATTCCTTATACTGGGCAGGCAGCCGGTGGTGCACACAGCACAGCAGGGGCTTATACCACAACCGGCCCTAAAAAGCTTTACCGCGACCTTAACCACAAAGTAGTTGCAGGGGTTTGCTCCGGTATTGCCAACTACCTGGGCATCGATATGGTCTGGATCAGGCTGCTGTTTATTATACTTGTAATCGGTATTCCGTTCTCAGGCGGCATCACTAGCTTTGGCATTATTCTGTACATTGTGCTGTGGATAGCTATGCCACCAAGCGACGCCCTACCCGAAACAACCGTTAAAAAGCTATTCCGTGACCCTGAGGACAAAAAAATAGCAGGTGTTTGCGCTGGTATAGCTAAGTACTTCGGAGTGGATGTGGCTGTGATGCGAATCCTGTTCCTGGTGTTAATCTTCTTGGGCGGCTTTGGTATACTTGCCTACATTGTGCTATGGATAGCTGTACCAGAGGCTGTTACCCTTACAGAGCGTATGCAAATGCAAGGCGATCCGGTTACACTGGCAGGTATAGAGCGTACTCTGAAAGACAACCTGAACATGCGCGACACCAACGGGCACGAGACTCCCTTGGCAAGAATAATCCTGCTCCCGATCAGGCTGATATCTCAGGTTTTTAGCTGGTTGGGTAAATCATTGGGTCCTGTGCTTGCCGTACTGATTACCCTGATACGTGTAGCTGCCGGTATTATACTTTTAGTTGTTTCCATTGGCCTCACCATTGGGCTGTTTTCTGCTTTCTTTGTTTCGCTGGGTGTTATCGATGAGTCGCAGTTTGTAAACCTTGGTGATTTCCCGGCCTCCGTATTGCTCGGGGGCTTTCCCAGGTACGGATTGGTGGCAGGTTTTTTTGTAGGCCTTATCCCGCTGCTGCTGTTAATTATACTTGCAGTTAGCCTGCTAATTAAACGTACCTTCATGCGCCCTATCGTTGGGTGGTCGATGTTTGGTGTATGGCTGGTGGCTTTGTTTACCATGGTTTCCAGCATCTGGATTTACAGCAACAACTTCCGCAGAAGCGGCGAGGTGGTAACTACACAAACCATTCCGGCTACTAGTTACAACACGCTGGTATTAGATGCTTATGATACCAACTTAAGCTACGACAGAGTATACATTGATGTACAGGAGCACAGCGGCAATGAAGTAGAGATTATACAACGTGCTGAGGCTAAAGGCAAAACAGAAGCTGAAGCTCAGGAGAATGCACGCATGGTAACTTACCAAGTGCTGCAAAAAGACTCTGTACTTCGTTTCGACAATACCTATGAGTTTAAAGAAGGTGCTGTTTTTCGTGATCAGGACCTCAACATTGAACTTAGATTACCAAAGAACAAGCCGCTCCGCCTAACACGCGAATTTACTTACTTGCTGCCAACCGCCACTTTCGAAGAGGACTACAGCCGCGACAAAATTGTACGCAACACATGGCAGGTTAAAGGCGATATGTTAGAGTGCTTAACCTGTGCTGCCGATACGCTGGATACTGAAGATGAGTATAACTTCGATGGCGAAGCAAATTTTGAAGGTGATGATGATGTAAACCTAGACATTAGTAGGGGTTCTGTAAAAATCAGTGGAGCTGTGTTACTCGATGATGACAAGTATAGCAGCAACAGCAGATCACTTAACTACACAGACTTTAACTCAATAGTGATTGGTGGGCCTTACCATGTACAACTTCGCCAGGGTAATAACTATAGCGTACGCGTAAGAGGTGAGCGTGACGAGTTAAAGCGTATGGAGATTAACAAAAGAGGAAATGAACTACGCATCACTTACGACGAAGAAAGTATCAATCTTTTTAATGACCGCGAGCCTATCCTGCTGCAAATAACAGCTCCCGACATCAGTAAGATAGATTTGTCTGGCGCCATTAGAGCTGATATTTCTAGAATTACGGGTGATGATTTAAAAATCAGTTTTTCCGGCGCTATTCGCTCCAACACCAGCGTAAACGTGCGTGACCTTCGGGTAGAAATCTCAGGAGCTTCTATTAGTAAGTTTGCGGGACGAGCCGAACGCTTTGAACTTGATGCAACAGGTGCCTCTGGCATAGATGCACAAGGCCTTAAAGCGAACACGGTAGACGTAGATTTAACAGGTGCCAGTGTGGCCGAAGTATATGCAGCTAACACATTAAGGGCAGACGCCTCTGGTGCAAGCAAAATCACATATTCCGGCAACCCTAAAAACACTGTTATCGACAGTTCTGGCCCAAGCAGCGTAAAGCGTCGCTAAAACCAAAAAGAATAACGGCAGATTCTTTGTACTAAAGCCGATGTGTCTGCCGTTTTAAAGATAGTGTTTGTTTAGTTGTTTAGTATTTAGTTCTAAACTGATGGAGCCATATTCTCTGTATTATATATGGAAAGCTTTGGCTCCATCAGTTTTTCCTAACTATTTATAAAGTATAAGTTATTTGTAAAATTATAGCGTGAGGATGCACCGACTCCGCTACACTCCTTCTTCATCTATAGTAATCAGCTTTGCCACCTGAAGCCCTTTTCTCTCCCCCTCTTTCAGCAGAAAGGCATAAGCATCTTTAAACTCGTTCCGCACCTTCCCTTCAAGTATAGCCTCGGTGAGTAATTCTTTTAACTCCCCTACTGTTTTGGACGGCATCAGGTTAAAGGTCTCCATGATGATTTCGCCGGTAATCACAGGCTGGAAGTTGCGAAGCTTATCACTCTCCTCCACCTCTACCAGTCGCTTTTCTACCTTATCAAAGTTTTGCAGGTAACGCTTTACCTTGGTGTCATTTTTAGAGGTGATATCGGCACGGCAAAGCTTCATCAGCGCATCAATATCGTCACCGGCTTCAAATAAAAGCCTTCTGATAGCCGAATCTGTAACAGTTTCTTTTACCAGCGCAATTGGGCGCAAGTGCAGCCTTACCAGCTTCTGCACAAACTTCATGTGCTCGTTCAGGGGCAGCTTCAGGTCGCGGAACAGCTTAGGCACCATGCGCGCACCTCTATCTTCGTGGCCATGGAAAGTCCAGCCGGCCTTGGGGTGGTAACGTTTGGTATCAGGTTTAGCGATGTCGTGCATAATTGCAGACCAGCGCAGCCAGAGGTCATCTGATACTTCGGCTACATTGTCCAGTACTTGTAAGGTATGGTAGAAATTGTCTTTGTGAGAGTTGCCGTTAATGGTCTCCACGCCCTGTAACTCTACCATTTTCGGGAAGATGAGGTGCAGCAAACCAGAGGCAAACAGCAGCTTAAACCCGTAGCTTGGCTTTGGCGAAAGTATGATCTTGTTCAGCTCATCAATAATCCGTTCACCCGATACAATCTTGATGCGATCTTTATAGTCCATGATGGCATCAAACGTATCTGGATCTATATCAAAGCCTAGTTGGGAGGCAAAGCGTATGGCGCGCATCATGCGCAGCGGATCATCAGAAAAGGTTATACCAGGCGCTAAAGGTGTTCGGATGATCTGGCGCTTCATGTCCTTAATGCCGCCAAACTCATCAATCAGCTCACCATAATTCTCTTTGTTTAAGCTAATACCTAGCGCATTAATGGTAAAGTCGCGGCGTTTCAGGTCATCATCCAGTGTGCCAATTTCTACCTCCGGCTTGCGGGAGTGCTCTCGGTATGATTCCTTTCTTGCCCCTACAAACTCAACCTCCCAGTCGCGGTCGCGGAGCATGGCAGTACCAAAATTCTTAAAAATTGATACTTTAGGCCTGTGCGGAAGCTTTAGCGCTACAGCAGTTGCCAAGGCTATGCCATCGCCAACGCATACTACATCTATATCCTTAGATGGTCTTTTAAGCACTAGGTCGCGTACGAAACCTCCAATTACATAGGCTTCTACACCTAATTCTGCAGCAGCCTCTGCCACTACTTCAAATATGGAATGTTCCGGTAATATTATTTTCTCCATCAGTAAAAGCAAACACCTCAGGCTACAGTTTAGCGGCCTGAGGTGCAAAAATAAGGTATTATATCGAAAGCGTTACTTAAAACAAAGTATAGGCTACTAATCCCGGATTACAGTCTGCTTACCACTTGGCTCAACTTTAACAATACGAGATGGCTTAGTATTCACTTCTTCGTCCTGCTGCCAGCGCACCACATGGTCTACCCGCTCCTTAATCTTATCAGAGATATCTTTAAAAGATTCAGCTGTGTTCTCACCACTAATATTGGCAGAGGTAGAAACCAAAGGTCTGCCAATCTGCCGCACTAACCGGTGGCTAAATTCATCTTTCGTAATGCGAACCGCTATACTTCCATCCTCGGCAATAACTTCTTGAGGTAGATTAGTGGCGCCTAACAGCACATATGTAGTGGGTCTCTCCTGCTCCTCAATCAGCTTCTCCAGATCTTCCGGCACCTTTTCAACATAATGTTTTAACATGTCTAAGTCTGCCATCAACAGGATCATTGTTTTAGATTCTTCGCGCTCTTTTATCTTGAATATCTTTCTAACCGCCTCAGCATTCTCGGCATCGCAGCCAATACCCCACACGGTATCGGTAGGGTAAAGTATAACGTTTCCCAAGATTACCTCTTCCTCAGCGGCTTGTATCTCTTTTACTAATTGGCTCATAGTTTTATTTGTTAATTGTCGATTGAAAATTGTTAATCATCGATCGTTAAATGCAGAAAAAACAATCTGCATTAAAAATCAACAGTTTAACGTATTTCCTGTGTCAATTCTACTAACACGCCGTTGGCGCTTTTAGGATGTACGAAACAAACCAGTTTGTTGTCAGCTCCTTTTTTGGGCTGCTCGTTTAGCAACGTAAATCCCTCTTTCTTAAGACGCTCCATTTCAGCATAAATGTCTTCTACTTCAAAGGCAATGTGGTGTATACCTTCCCCACGCTTCTCAATAAACTTACTAATAGCGCTATCAGGTGTTGTGCCCTCCAGCAACTCTATTTTTGTACCGCCTACTTTAAAGAAGGAAGTGTTCACATTTTCTGATTCTACAAACTCAGTTTTATAAGGCTCTACCCCTAATAGTTTAAAGTATAAACCGTTTGCCTCGCTAAAATTTTTGACTGCGATCCCTATATGTTCTACGTTTTTCATTTTCAGTTTGTAATTAGTCTAAGTAAGGTTTTTTTGTTAATTTTGCATCCGATTCAAAACTAATAATTTCTTTAAACTGTTTAGATAACAGGACAAAAAGTAGAGAAAATCGAATTATATGCTAACATTACCAATATACCTGGATAACAACGCCACTACGCCATTAGACCCACGCGTGTTGGATGCCATGCTGCCTTACATGACTAAAATGTTTGGTAACGCTGCATCTCGTAACCACGCTTTTGGCTGGCAGGCCGAAGAGGCCGTTGATTATGCCCGCGAGCAAATCGCAGCTTTAATCAATTGTTCTCCAAAAGAAATCATCTTTACGTCTGGAGCGACAGAATCGGACAACCTTGCTATAAAAGGGGTGTTCGAAATGTATGCATCCAAAGGTAATCATGTTATTACGCTTACTACAGAGCACAAAGCAGTACTGGATACTTGCAAGCACATTGAAAAGTTAGGCGGCAAAGTAACTTATCTTCCTGTTGATGCAGAAGGCCTTGTAGACCTGAAGCAGTTGGAAGAAGCCATTACAGACAAGACAATCCTTATCTCTGTGATGTATGCTAACAACGAAATTGGTGTAATTCAACCAATGCGTGAAATCTCTGCCATTGCTAAAAAGCACGGTATTCTGTTCTTTACAGATGGTACGCAGGCAGTAGGCAAAATTCCTGTAGATGTAGAAGCTGATGGTATTGACCTGATGGCTTTCTCTGGTCACAAAATGTATGGCCCTAAGGGTGTAGGTGCGCTTTATGTGCGCCGTAAAAACCCACGTGTTAAAGTTACTGCCCAGATGGATGGTGGTGGCCATGAGCGCGGCATGCGTTCTGGTACACTAAACGTACCTGGCATTGTTGGCCTAGGCAAAGCTGCCGAGATCGCAAAGCAGGACATGGAATCTGACACCAAGCGTATATCGGCTATGCGCGACCGCTTAGAGAAGGAGCTTCTTACGATTGAGGAGTCTTATGTGAACGGTTCTGTAGAGCACCGCCTGCCACACGTTTCTAACATTTCCTTTAAGTATGTAGAAGGTGAAGGCTTGATGATGGGTGTAAAAGACCTGGCAGTATCTTCAGGATCTGCCTGTACTTCTGCCTCTCTAGAGCCGTCTTATGTATTAAAGGCTCTAGGCTTGAGCGATGACTTGGCACACTCTTCATTACGTTTTGGCTTGAGCCGATTCACGACGGATGAGGAGATCGACTTTGCCATCGATCACGTAAAAGAAGCAGTGAGCAAGCTACGCGAAATGTCTCCGCTTTGGGAGATGTTTAAAGAAGGTATAGATCTGGACACTATTGAGTGGGCAGAACACTAAGACTAGAATTAGAAATTAGGAATTAGAGATGATGCTCTTGTAATCGCTCTAATTCTTAAATTCTAAAGTATAATTTCTAATTCATAATTTTTAATTTCTAATTAAACAAAAGCTATGGCTTATTCAGATAAAGTAATTGATCATTATAGCAACCCACGTAACGTAGGTACGCTTGACAAATCAAAAAATAACGTTGGTACTGGTCTTGTAGGTGCCCCTGAGTGCGGTGACGTAATGCGCCTGCAGATTGAGGTAGACGAGAACCAGGTAATTACCGATGCTAAGTTTAAAACATTTGGCTGTGGTTCTGCTATCGCCTCTTCTTCTCTGGCAACAGAGTGGTTAAAAGGCAAAACGGTAGACGAGGCTCTTTCTATCGACAACATGGATATCGTAGAAGAGTTGGCATTGCCGCCGGTTAAAATTCACTGCTCTGTACTTGCCGAAGATGCTATTAAAACTGCCATCAACGACTACAGAGTAAAGAACGGTTTGCCAGCATTAGAGTTGCCTAAGTCTCACCACTAAGAACAAGACTCAATGGAGTCAAGCACGGATGTGCACGTAGAAAGTGCACGTATTCAAAAGCAGATTGAGAACCACTTAGGTATAAGCGGCAACAGTCTGCTTTTTGAATTCAGACAGATAGACAACAAGCTGCGCCTCGACTTGATTACGGTAAACCCGCGCCACCAGCAGTCTTTCCTGTTTCACTCAGAAACAGGTTATGACAAAGTGGATGTGCTGCGTAAAATGCTTAGCTATGTGCAGAGCTACCGTGAAAAAGAAAGTTCGTACACCGTGCAGTGGATGGCCCGCGATGATAAAGAGTTACAGACATCTTACTTCAGGGCACGTAATATGTATGAGGCCCTTGATAAATTATACTATGGCCGCGATATGAATACGATCACTGTTTTTAGTGTCGTACTTAACCCGGTCTCTTAAAAGGAAAAGATTATGATCACAGTATCAGACAAAGCGAAAGAGAAAGTATATAAGCTGAAGCAGGACGCTCAGCTAGATGACTCATTCCGTTTGCGCGCATCTGTTACAGGTGGCGGCTGCTCAGGCCTTTCTTATAAGCTGGACTTTGACGATGAGGTAAAACCCATGGATCAGGAGTTTGAGGATAAAGGCGTGAAAGTAGTAGTGGACATGAAGAGCTTTTTATACTTGGCAGGCACCGAGCTTGATTTTTCGGACGGCTTAAACGGTAAAGGCTTCTTCTTTAACAACCCCAACGCTTCCCGTACCTGCGGATGCGGCGACAGCTTCTCGGTGTAGATCGAAAATAGCAGTTATATACAAACAGAAGGGGCAGCTACTGAGTAGCTGCCCCTTCTGTTTGTAACATCTCTGAACACTTACACTTTCTTAAAGCGCTTAGCTGCCCTATTTCCTTTAACGTCCTGAAGCACCAGCACATAAGTACCACTGCTTAAACTACTAACATTGATTTTGTGCTCTTTTGCCGCTGCTAGTGTCACCTGTAGTATTTGTTTACCCATCACATCCAACACGACAGCTTGGCTATACTTTTGGGAACCAGGAAGCAGTATGTTCAGCGTTTCGTCTGTTACGGTAGGATAAACCAGCACCTCACGTTTTCCTGACCCTAAGGTTATACTTACAATAGAAGAATAAGTATAACCACTATTTGTATCAACTTGCTTTAAACGATAGTAGGAAGTACCGGTTAAAGGGTGCTCATCCCAAAGCACATAGCTATTTTCTTGATTAGAGTTTCCTGCACCGTTTACCACGCCTATCCCTTCAAAAAAAAGTCCGTCAGAGCTGCGCTCCACAACAAAATGATCATTATTTTCTTCAGAGGCAGTTTGCCAATTGAGCTCAACCATACTACTCTTGGCTTTTGCAGTAAAGCTTTTGAGTTCTACCGGCATAATAGCAGGTCCTGAATCCGCATCTGTTCTCCAGGTAAGGCTGAAATCATCTATAGCAAGGCCATGATCTGCCTCTGGTTCATCGGCATCTTTCCAGCGAAGCATTATATAGTGCCCTGCTGGTATATTGACAGCCAACGTATAGAATAGCATTCTACGGTTAGCTGCATCATTGCCATTTAGCGGTGAGCCAGCAGAATGATAAACCGATGAGAAAAAAGTAAGCTCATTTACCTGCGTCCAGCCTGCGTCGCCAGTTGGCCATAGGTTAAAGCTACTTTTATCGCTACTGATGGCATACCAAAAAGTAACTTTATGAATCCCGGTCGTACTATTGGCACTGCGCCACTGCTCTCCGACATAATTTACATCTAAGGCTCTAATGTCACTGCCTGTATTGTTCTGTAGCAGTAAGCCATAAGCAAACTCACCATAAGTCGCGGAACCGATAGATCCCAGTGCTCTGTCTGAGGCTCCTGAAGCACCATAGCTATAAAGACCGCCGGTGTTGCTTGTACCAGTATTAACTGTCAAGGATGTATAAGCAGGTTTAGTACGATGCAGCTGCCACCCAGTAAAATATTCGGTGCCGCTAGCCCAAGTGCCATTTGTCTGATTAGGAAGCAAATCAAAATTTTGACTATAGTAAGTATTATACTTTCCCATACTTACCTGAGCATTTGCATGAGACCAGGTGAGCAACCCAACCAGTACTAAAGAAACATAAACTTTTGAGAGCTGCGTAAAATTATACTTCATACTTTAGAGTTAGCGGTTTTAGAAAAATGTGTCTATACTTAAAAAGTTGGAGATCAGAATCAAATTCCCAACTTTCAACTTCCTTCTAAAGTTCAATATTTGCATTTGCTTTTAAAGAAATAATACAATGTTACAACAATAAAAAAGCCGAATCTTGTTAGATTCGGCTTCGATTAATTATTACGTTTTAACTTTAAAATACCTGCCCAAGTCCAAACAGCAGCACAAACAAGAGTGTTGTCATTGCCATCTGCTTTAAATAAGGATCAAGCTCTTTAGATGTCTGTTTGCGCCACACATTTATTCCATTTAAAGCAACAAGTGGTAAGGCAAGTATAAACAGCAGCTGCCAATAGCTATAAAAATTAAGTGCCACATAGAGCACTGCACTAAGCACGCCACCAGATAATAGTAGCAAATGATATACCCGTGCCTTTTGCGGCCCTAGGCGTACAGGGATAGACTGTTTACCTGCCAAAGTATCAGATTTAATGTCTCGGATGTTGTTGACGTTAAGTACAGCTGTAGAAAAGAAGCCACAGATCAGGGCGGGAAGTATAACCAACGTTTGCAACTCCTGTGCCTGGAGGTAATAGGTACCTAGCACACCTACCAAACCGAAAAACACAAATACAAAAATATCGCCTAGACCAGCATAACCATAAGGTTTATCACCAGCCGTATAGTTGATAGCTGCCCAGATAGAAGCAAGGCCTAAAGCCAGGAAAAGTATAAACAAAAGCACTCCCTCTGTTCCGAAGGCTACCCACAGCAGCAAAAGCCCCGATACCAACGACAGCAAACTAAAAACCACCATACCGGTTTTCATATGCTCCGCTTTTATGTGCCCCGCTTGTACGGCACGCATAGGTCCTTCGCGGTATTCGCTGTCGGCGCCGTGCTTGGTGTCGCCGTAGTCGTTGGCCAAGTTGGAGAGTATTTGCAGGAAAAGCGTGGTAAGCACACATAGGGCTACAATGGTGCTATTAAAGGAGCCATAGGCAGCCGCCATAAACCCTCCCATACCAATACAGGAAAGAGCCAGCGGAAGTGTACGTGGCCTAAAAGCCGAAATCCAGGTCTTTAACAAGCCTGGATTCTGGGATATGTTCTGTGATGTGTTGTTCAAAGTATAAATGAGTATGCTGTGTAAAATTTACAGCGGCAAGTATAAAACTACTTTTGGATAGCAGCAAGAATCTCCTCTCCCATTGGTTTTGCCTTAGATGGGAAAAAAGCCACTACTTCACCGTTTTCATTTACCAGGTACTTGCAGAAGTTCCAGTTTGGCTCTTCATTGTTCGGCGCATTCTGGGCCAGCCAAGTATAAAGCGGGTGCTTGTCTTCGCCTTTAACAGAGATCTTCTCAAACATCTGGAACGTTACGCCATAGTTTTTCTGGCAGAAGCTCGCAATATCTTCATTGCTGCCCGGCTCCTGACCGCCAAAGTTGTTTGCCGGGAAACCAAGTATAACTACCTTATCGCCGTGCTGCTCGTTTAGTTTCTGCAGATCTTCGTACTGCGGCGTGTAACCACACTCCGATGCCGTGTTTACCAGCAATACCTTTTTGCCTTTGTACTGCGAAAAATCGATTTCTTTGCCAGTCAGCGACTCCATTTTAAAGTTATAGAAATCGCTTTTAATTGCTGTGTTTGATGCTGTTTCTGTTGCCATAGTTTCTTCCGTTGATTTAGTTGCTTGATTTGGCTCTTTGCAGGCAGTAAATGCGACTGCAACAGCCATAGTTAAGAAAGCAATGCTCTTGTTCATTTAGGTTTGGTTATACTTATGCAGAAACAGTATGATGATCTTTTTGTTTAATGAAATTACATTCGCTCCGGTACCTCGATGCCGAGCAAGGCCATACTTTGGCGAATCAGGCGTGCTACCATGGCCGACATGGCTATTCGGAAGCTACGCGCCTGCTCATCCGTCTCGTTAAAGATGGAGATCTCCTGGTAAAAGCGGTTATAGGATTTAGCCAGCTCGTAAGCATAGTTTGCTATAACAGACGGTGCATACAGGTTACCAGCCTCTTTTACAACAGCAGGATAATTTACCAGTTGGGAGATAACTTCCTGTTCGACTTCGTGCAGCTTCTCTACATTACCGAAAGAGTTAACATCCACCTCAATACCCATTTCGCTTGCCTTACGAAGTATGGCTGAGATACGGGCATGTGTGTACTGCACAAACGGGCCAGTGTTACCACGGAAATCAATCGACTCCTGCGGATTAAACAACATGCGCTTTTTAGGGTCTACTTTTAGCAGGAAATATTTCAAGGCGCCCAGAGCCAACGTATGATACAGCTCCTGCGCCTGCTCCGGCGTAAAGCCTTCAATCTTGCCCAGTTCCTCTGTCTGCTGACGTGCGGTATCGATCATCTCCTGCACCAACTCGTCTGCATCCACTACGGTACCTTCACGGGATTTCATCTTGCCAGAAGGCAGGTCTACCATACCGTAAGACAGGTGGAAAATACCATCAGCGTATGGCTTCCCTAATTTCTTCAGTGTTGCCTTCAGTACCTGGAAGTGGTAGTTCTGTTCATCAGCCACTACGTACAACGACTGGTCGTATGGAAAATCGGTATACTTTAGTTCTGCTGTGCCCAGGTCCTGGGTAATGTATACCGAAGTGCCGTCGGCTCTTAACAGTAGTTTCTCATCAAGGCCATCATCCGTCAGATCTACCCAAACAGAACCGTTATCTTTCTTAAAAAATACTTCTTTTTGAAGCCCCTCCTCTACGCGCTCTTTTCCTAAAGTATAAGTTTCAGATTCATAGTAAAACTTGTCGAAATCAACACCGATGGTGCGGTAGCTCTGATCAAAGCCAGCGTAAACCCAGCTATTCATCATTTTCCAAAGGTTAACCACGTGCGCATCGCCTTGCTCCCACTTCAGGAGCATATCCTGCGCCTCCAGCATCCAAGGGGCTTTTTTCTTCGCCTCCTCTTTGTCCATGCCCTGCGCTACCAACTCGTCTATCTGCTCTTTGTAGCCCTTATCAAACAACACGTAGTATTTACCTACCAAGTGGTCGCCTTTGATGCCGCTGCTCTCCGGTGTTTCGCCGTTACCCATTTTCTCGTAAGCCAGCATTGACTTACAGATATGGATACCGCGGTCATTCACCAGGTTCACCTTCATCACGTTGTGGCCATTTGCCTTCATAATCTCGGCCACAGAGTAGCCTAAGAAGTTATTGCGCAGGTGGCCTAGGTGCAATGGCTTGTTCGTATTTGGCGAAGAGTACTCTACCATTACATTGCGTCCACTTTCCTCCGCCTGTCCGAAGTTCGGGTTCTGCATCAGGTTGCGGAACAGCGCCAGCCACTCTGTGTCCTCTACCTCCAGGTTCAGGAAACCTTTCACCACGTTAAAATCCCTGATCTCTTTGGCGTTTTCCTTCAGGTACTCACCCAAGGCCTGCCCAATCTGCTCTGGGCCTTTGCCCACCTGCTTGGTGTAAGGAAAAGTAACGAACGTAAATGAGCCAGCGAACTCCTTGCGGGTAGGCTGCAGGGCTATTTGAGAGGCATCAACAGAAATATCGAACAAAGCTTGAAGCGCCTGGCTTATACTTTGGCTAATAGCGTATTGTAATTGCATTAATGTATGGCTGTACTTTTAGATTCTCGGTGCAAGATAGCCTCTGTGGCTGTCTCAAGTATATCGAAGGCATTCTCGGCCATCGTGTTTTCGGTGTCAAGCGTCGGGTTTATCTCCGTCATTTCGTAGCACACCACGCGTGGGTCCTGCAGCAGGTGATAATTTAGTTCCTTGGCCTCTTGTACCGTCAGTCCCACCTCTACCGGTGTTCCGGTACCCTTCGAAAACTTAGAGTCCAGGCTGTCCACGTCAAACGATACATAAATTATGTCGCAGTCTTTCAAGCGCTCCAAAGCTTCGTCGGCAACGCGTTCGGCTCCCTTCTGAGTAAACTCGGCATAAGTATAGTTCTTGATGCCCTGCTGCTGCATCAGGTAATCTTCTGGCTCTTCGGTATCGCGCACTACGATGTACACCAGGTGCCGAGGCTCCAGTTTTGGTCCGTTAAAACCTAACTTTTTAAGTGAATTCCAGAAGAAGATGGTTTCCGGCTCCGGGTCGTTTATCTGGCGGTCCAAGTTATCGATGTTAAGAGCCATGGCAAGCGGCATGCCGTGCACATTACCCGACGGCGAAGTATAAGGTGAGTGGATGTCGGCGTGCGCGTCTATCCAGATCACGCCCAGCGTTGCCTCCGGGTAAGCAGCCTTTATGCCAGCAATAGTACCGTGTGCATTGGAGTGATCGCCAGAAAGCACCAATGGGAACATACCCATGTCTATGGTTTGCTCTACGGCATTGGCGATGTTTTTCTGTACCGTCAGGATGCTGTCGATGCGGTGCGCGTTCGGAAAAACGTCCTTATCGAACAAAGTATAATTCAGATCCGGAACAGAAACAGAGTTAAAGCGCTTAAAGTAGTCTGAGCCTTTGTCCCAGCAGGCCACTCGCAGGGCATCAACGCCCATACTTGCGCCGCGTGTTCCGGCTCCTAACTCAGACTTTACTTCTATCAGTTTTATTTTTTTCATGTGTTAGTTCTTAGATTTTATCTGCCCCACCTCCAAAGCTCATTCGTTTATCTATCGCCCTTAAAAGGGTGTGATGTAAATAAATTTATGAACGTTTCACATAATCTGAACAAAGTTTTTGCAAAGATGGTAAAATACAATCAATATTGCATGTTTTCTTAACCCACACATCACAGAATGGATAAATACACCGACCTGATTCATCAAACGTTCGACTTCCCGACAGAAGAATTCCAGGTAGAGAATAACGAGCTTTTGTTCAACGGCATTCCGCTGATGGACATCATCAAGCAATACGGCACGCCTTTAAAATTAACATACCTGCCCAAGATAAGTTCTCAGATTCAGCGTGCCAAGCGCCTGTTTAATGAGGCCATCGAAAAGCTGGATTACAAAGGCACTTATACTTATTGCTACTGCACCAAAGCATCGCATTTCTCTTTTGTGATGGAAGAGGCGCTGAAGAACGATATACATATTGAAACCTCTTCTGGTTACGATATGCAGATAGTGCGCGCGCTGTACAAAAAAGGTAAGATTGACAAGAACACTTACATTATCTGCAATGGCTTTAAACGTGAGCGTTACCGCCAGTGGATAACTGAATTGATTAACGACGGCTTTAAGAACTGCATGCCTATACTTGACCACCTGGGTGAGATAGATTATTACAAAGAGCATGTCAAAAACAAAACCAAAGTAGGTATACGTTTGGCCTCCGACGAGGAGCCGAAGTTCGAGTTTTATACTTCGCGCCTGGGTGTGCGCTACAACGATGTGATAGACCTGTATGAGCAGCAGATAAAGCCAGACGATAGGTTTGAGCTGAAGATGCTTCACTACTTTATTAACACAGGTATCAAGGACACTTCATACTATTGGTCGGAGCTTAGCCGTTTTGTACATAAGTATGCCGAGGTAAAGAAAGTATGTCCGGAGCTGGACACGATAGATATCGGTGGTGGCTTCCCGATCAAAACTTCTATTCAGGCTGATTACGATTACCAGTACATGACGCAGGAGATTTTGCGTACCATTAAGCGCATCTGTGCGGAGGAAGGTGTGCCGGAGCCAAATATTTTTACTGAATTCGGAATTTTTACCGTAGGCGAAAGTGCTGCCAACATTTACTCTGTACTCGACGAGAAACTACAGAACGACAAGGAGTTATGGTACATGATTGATGGCTCGTTTATCACAAACCTGCCGGATGCATGGGCACTTAACCAGCGCTGGCCACTGCTTGCCATAAACCATTGGGACAAGGAATACCGTAAAATACAATTAGGTGGTATGACCTGCGATAGCCAGGACTACTATAATTCTGAGATGCACTCGTTCCAGGTTTTCCTGCCGAAAACCCCAAAAGAGCAGCCTTTGTACATTGGTTTCTTCCATACAGGAGCTTATCAAGAACAATTAAGCGGTTATGGCGGTATAAAGCATTGTTTAATACCATCGCCGCAACATATACTCGTAGACCGTGATGAAGACGGTAACTTGAAAACCTGGCAGTTTGCGCCGGAGCAGAGTTACGAAAGCATGTTAAACATACTAGGCTACGAAGTATAACACCATGAAAACAAACTTTTTAGTAAACGCTTTTTGCTTTTAATTGAAAAGTTATATTTTTGATCTCAAATCCCAAAACGATAGTAATATGAAAAGAGTGTTAGCAGTAGGTTCTTTATGTTTAGCGCTTGGTATGGCGTCTTGCAAAACGTATTGCCCAGCCTACAACTATGCAAAAGTTGAGCAAGCAACAAAAACCACAGTAACTGCTAAAGTTGCTACAGACACCCGAGCAAACGGCTAAGTATAAGCCACTGCTTTAAAATATTAAAACCGGCTCTTGGGCCGGTTTTTTTGTTTTGTTAAGTTTATCAACAATTTGCGTATAGCAGCTATACGAGATTAGCGGGTCGTTTTTTTTCAGCTTCTATTTGTCGTATCACTCTTTTTAGCATCGTCGCAACAATGTGTTTATGTAATGGACGAACAGGCAAAAATAGAGCTATCCAAAAACGTTGTTGTATTTTACTGTTGTCGTTATTGTTAAAGTCTTTCCTCCAGATTGGTCGTGCTGCTAATCAAGCAATAGTGAAAACCTAAAGCTCAGGTGTTTGTCGTCTTCGCCTGAAATGACTTCATTTTCGGTTCTTTCATACAATTTAAAAAGTCCAAGTTGTTCTCCTGGCTAACATTTGAAGCTGTCGAGTTGTTGCTGTCTTTCAGCCATCCCGTCCGGTGTTTTTAGTCCTAAAAATCCCACTACCTTATTTCTCAGAGTAAATAAGACATTCACCCATTTTGGTGGGCTCGTAAAGAACATTTTCACGATTTTATCTACATCAATCGATTGTTCTTTGTCTATAAATGAACTTTGATAATAATCAACGTAGTCAAAGGTGCTGCCATACTTTTTCAAAATTGAACTCTCAGGCATTTCTGTTTTCATAACCATTTCTACAACTCTCTCGTGTTTATCGGCTTCTTGCACTTGTTCAATATTGCTGGGGTATCAGATACAATACCTACTAATATGAGTACCTACTTCTACAATCTGTATTATCTATATGATTGATAAGCTAATTTTGATTTACCAAGTCTACTAATAAAATACTAAACTTAATTGTCAATACAGTCTTATCGACCGAAGAACACAGATTCTATTTACAAGCCAATCCTAAAATACAATACCTAATCTGCACAAGTATAAGTATCCTACTCCTTTTCCAGAGAATCAACTCTTCGATAGATCAAAATTTTGTTCATTCATTGAACACTATATCAAAACTTAATTACATTTACTTATACAAATCAACCTAAACTAACCTTACTTTATATGTACAAAAAATTACCCCATCTTCTCCTGGCTGCCATGCTAGGTATGGCGGGGGCACAGGCGCAGGAGTTACCTACGGCTGTGTTCAAGCAGATGAAAGCCCGTAGCATCGGGCCTGCCGTGATGAGCGGCCGTATCACCGCCATTGACGCCGTGGTCAGCAACCCCGATGTTATGTATGTAGGTGCCGCATCCGGCGGTGTCTGGAAAAGCGAGAACGGAGGCGTTTCCTGGGACCCGATCTTCGATAGCCAGCCTAACATCAACATTGGTTCTATTGCCATCCAGCAGAGCAACCCAAGCGTGCTATGGGTGGGCACCGGCGAGGGCAACCCGCGTAACTCCGTTAACATAGGTAATGGCATCTACAAAAGTATAGATGGCGGCCGCACATGGCAGCACATGGGCCTCGACAAAACATTCAACATCCACCGTATCCTCATCGACCCGACCAATCCGGATGTAGTATATGCCGGAGCAATCGGTATGCCTTTTGGTGAGCACAAGGAAAGAGGTGTGTTTAAAACAACTGATGGCGGTAAAACTTGGGAGCAGGTGCTTTATACCAACGAGAAATCGGGTGTAGCCGACATGGTGATGGACCCTACCAACCCGAACAAGCTCGTGGTAGCCATGTGGCAGCACCGCCGCACAGCCTGGGACTTTACTTCGGGCGGAGCCGGTTCCGGTTTATATATTACCTACGATGGAGGCAAAAGCTGGAAGAAGAAAACCGAAGCAGACGGTTTGCCTAAAGGAGACTTCGGCCGCATCGGTATTGCCATGAGCCGCAGCATGCCAAGCCGTATTTATGCTTTGGTAGAAGCAAGTAAAAACGGCCTGTACCGCTCCGACGATGGTGGAGAGAAATGGACCAAGGTAACTGATGATGCTTCTATCGTGACAAACCGTCCATTCTACTTCAACGAGATTTTTGTAGATCCGAAAAACGAGAACCGCGTGTACATGATTTATCAGCCTATTGCCGTTAGCGAAGACGCTGGCAAATCTTTCAAGGTGATTGCCGATCTGTCTAAAGTGCACGCCGACCACCACGCTTTCTGGATACACCCGGAAAACCCGAACCTAATTATAGATGGCAATGACGGTGGAGTGGCCATTAGCCGCGATAGAGGCAAAACTTGGACATTTCCCGAAACAATCCCGATCGGGCAGTTCTACCACATCAACGTTGATAACGAAGTACCTTACAACATCTACGGCGGCTTGCAGGACAATGGCTCCTGGACCGGTCCGGCTTATACCTTCGCACAAGGAGGCATCCGCAACTATGATTGGCAGGTGGTGCTCTACGGCGATGGTTTTGATGTGATGCCTGATCCGGAAGATGCCCGCTATGGCTATGCGATGTCGCAGGGTGGTAATTTGGCCCGCTTTGATAAAGAAACAGGCCGTACGCAGTTCCTGAAGCCCACTATAGCTGACTATAAAACAAAGCTGCGCTTTAACTGGAATGCCGCCATTGCCCAGGATCCGTTTAACAAAGGCACCATCTACTACGGTAGCCAATTCGTGCACAAGTCTAACGACAAGGGTATGACATGGGAAACGATCTCTCCAGACCTCACACTCAACAACCCTGAACAGCAAAAGCAGGATGAAAGCGGCGGTTTAACATTGGATGTAACCAGCGCCGAAAACCATAATACTATCCTTACCATTGCTCCAAGTACACTACAGCAGGGTGTAATTTGGGTTGGTACCGATGACGGCAACGTGCAGTTAACCCGCGATGGAGGCAAGACCTGGACCAATGTGAACGGCCGTATACCTGGCTTGCCAAAAGAGGCTTGGATTCCGCAGATAACTGCATCCCGCCATAATGCCGGTGAGGCCTTTGTGGTAGCCAACCACTATCGTGCGGGCTCTGATCTGGCGCCATACATTTACCGCACCACCGACTATGGCAAAAGCTGGGTACGCCTGGTAGATGAGAAAAAAGTAAAAGGCTATGCCCTCAGCTTTTTGCAGGACCCTACTGAACCAAACCTAATGTTTGCCGGTACAGAGCACGGCCTTTGGGTAAGTATAAACGCAGGTAAATCATGGACGCAATGGGACCAAGGTATACCGGCCACACCTGTGATGGACCTTGCCCTGCAGGAACGCGAGGCTGACTTAGTCGTTGGCACTTTTGGCCGCTCCATTTTTGTGTTAGATAATATTCGTCCGCTTCGTAAGCTGGCCGCTACAGGTGGCAAAGCGTTAGAGCAGCCGCTTGTAGCCTTTGAGGCATCTGATGCCTATCTGGTTAACTACCGCAACCCAGCTGGTTACATGAATGACACTGATAACCTGTACCAAGCTGAGAATCGCCGCTCTGGTGTCAACCTGACGTATTACATCCAGCCGAAAAAGAAGTCTGCTGATGTAGCTCCTACATCTTCTAAGCCTGCTAAAAAGCAACAGAAGAAAAAGACGGTGAATAAGGAAACAGGCGATCAAATGGCAACAACTCTCCCGGCTACGTCTGCAGTAGAGACTAAAAAAACAGTTAAAACTGATACAGTATATGTGCGCATTTACAACGAGGCGAATCAGCACATCCGTACGTTGCAGCAGGTGCCGGATAGCACCCTTGGCGTACAGCGCATGACCTGGAACCTGACCGAGAAGGGACTGCGCCAGCCGGGCAGCAATAAGCCTAAGAAAACAGATGCGGAGCCGTCCGGAAGCCAGGTACTGCCGGGCCGTTATAAGCTGGTGTTCCAGTATGCAGGTGCTAAAGATTCGACTTTCATTAACGTAAATCCAGACCCGCGCATACCTTTCAACAAAGAGGTGCTTATGGCCCGTCGTGACCTTCAGGATAGATTGAACCAAAACATCAGCCAACTAACTGAAGCAACCGATCGCCTTCAGGAGGCAAATGCTGCAACAGAATTAATGATGGCTCAGCTGAAGGATAAAAACGGAAAAGAGTTCGCAGATCTGCGCAAGGCCACCAAAGCGGTACAGGATTCTCTTAAAACTATAAGAGAAGATATTGTAGGCAAAAAGATGGAGAAGCAAGGTTACGGACGTCCATACCAACTGACGGTGGTGTCGAAGCTACGTGAAGCTAGCTCCTACGTAAACGGCCGCTCAGATGCTCCAACACAAACAGAAGCCCAGTTGGTAGCCCAGGCAGATGTAATGACGCGGGAGGCTTTAGCTAAAGTAAACCAGTTTTTCACTACACAATGGGCTGAGTACCGCCGGAAAGTAGAGGCTACTCCTATTATGGTAGTTAAAGCTTATTCAGAAATAAATCCGACGAGCAGTAACTAGTGTAAAGTTTTTAAATAAATAACAGGGCGCCGTGCAAATACTTGCATGGCGCCCTTTTGCTTTCAGGAATTAAGTCTTAAGCAATGTTATCACTTGAAGAAGCTAATTATCAACTCCTGCTAAAGGGCAGCATGTATAATCAAAACTGGCAGCTTAACAAAGAGAGGTGAAGCAAGAAAGCTATTCAACATTCACTTCAGCAAGTATAAGCCGGGCCGCCTCTAGCAGGTCCTTCACCTGGTACTCATGTGTACCCTTCTCATACTTATCCCCCACAAGTATAGAGCGTACTCCTACTTTGTCAGCGGCATGCAGGTCCCGTTCCGAGTCGCCTATCATCCAGCTTTGGGCGGGGTCAATATTATACTTAGCCATGGCTCGCTCCAGCATTAAACTATCGGGCTTGCGCGAAAGCGACTCAGAAAAGTTTGGGTGGCCGGGAGCATAGTAAATGGCATCTATCAAAGAGCCGGTGCAGTCCTGCAGTTTGTTGTGGCAGGCTAGCACATCTTCTTTTTTGTACAATTCTTTGGCAATGCCAGCTTGGTTTGTAACCACGATAAGCAGGTATCCGTTATCCTTCAGCAGGCGCAGCGCCTCAGGCACGCCTGCAAGCACTTCAAAATCATCCAATTTATAGGTGTACTCTCCGCGTTCTCTGTTTAGTACTCCGTCACGGTCCAGGAAAACGCATTTCTGCTGCTGCATGCTTATAATAATATGATTGATGTGCTAAAATTAGAATTTCTTCGTTTCAAATACATCAAAAAAATTAACTGAATATAGGCAACAGATAATCGCGAAAGCTAGTCTAATACTATTAGACCAAAGCCAAGAGGGTTACGTTTGTTGGGAATTATGCGTATGAGAGTTGCTATAATTGGAGCAGGCATATCAGGATTGGCTTTAGCTTACTATCTCCAGAAGTTAGGAGTTGCCTATGATCTTTTTGAGGCGGGTTCACAAGTTGGCGGTGTGATGCGCACAGTTAAAACCAGTGGTTATATTCTTGAGCTAGGGCCTAACTCTTTGCAGACCTCCACTGAGCTTAGAGAACTCATTAGGGAATTAAAACTGGAGCACGAACTGCTGCCAGCTGCCCCGCTCGACCACCAGCGTTATGTGCTACGCGACGGCGACTATCACCAATTACCCACCTCTCCGTTCTCGCTGCTGTCTAACAACTTCTTCTCCTGGAAAACAAAATACCGCATACTTCAGGAAAAGAACGTGCCACCCGCCGATATTGATTACGAAACCATTTCGCAATTTTTTGAGCGCAGGTTCGGTAAAGGCGTAGTGGAGTATGGTGTTAATCCGCTTGTGAACGGTCTGTATGCCGGCGACCCAAACCAGTTGCTTGTACATAAGGCCATGCCGCAGCTAAAGGCAATGGAGAAAAAGTATGGCTCGGTGCTGCGTGGTTTAGTACACCACAAGGATTCTTACTCCAGGCAAGAGGTATTCAGCTTTGCGGAGGGCATGAGCACGCTACCTAATGCCATCGCCGAAAAACTGGTATCAGTGCATACAGAGCACCGCGTAGAAATGATTACCCGTGCCCATGGTAAGTATGTTATTTCCTGCGCCTCCTCCGGCGATTACGACACCGAGGAGTATGATATACTGGTACTGGCCTTACCAGCCTACCAAGCTGCCGACCTGCTACACTTTACATTCCCGGGTATGGCGGCTGCACTGCAAAACATCAACTATCCGCCTATGGCTATGGTATACACCGTATATAATCGCCACGATGTAGGCCACCACCTCAAAGGCTTTGGAGCGCTGCACCCTAAAGCTGAAGGTACATTCGCCTCCGGATCCATCTGGACTAGCTCTGTGTTCGACGGACGCTGCCGCCCCCATGAAGTAATGTTTACTACATTTGTAGGAGGTAGCCAGTATGCACCCAATGCAATGGTAGAACGCTCTTTGCAGATGCGAAAAGTACACGAGGAACTACGCAGGCTTTACGACATAACGGCAGATAAACCCATTTTTCAGTACGCACATCTCTGGGAGCACTCCATTCCGCAATACGATCTGTACATAGAAGATGCCCACGACATAGCCAAAACATTGGAGCAGGACGGGCTCTTTATTGCTGCTAATTGGCAGGCAGGGGTATCGGTGCCAAACTGTATAAAACATTCGAAAGAACTCGCTCACAAAATTAATTTAAAGAGGCCCTTATTCGTGAATAGCTGATTGCCTATATTTGCGTAATGAAAGACGCGCTGGTTATCATCCCAACCTACAACGAGCGGGAGAACATAGAGGCAATGGTTAGGAAAGTAATGTCTTTGAGCCATCCTTTTGATCTTTTGATCATAGACGACGGTTCTCCTGACGGTACTGCCGACATTGTGCGCGACTTACAACTAGAGTACCCCGGCCGGCTGCAACTGGAAACCCGCAAAGGTAAACTTGGCCTGGGCACTGCATACATCCACGGCTTTAAATACGCCCTGCGCCACAAATACGAGTACATCTTCGAGATGGACTGCGATTTTTCTCACAACCCTGAAGATCTGATACGCCTGTACAATGCCTGCGCCGTAGAGGGTTATGATGTAGCCATCGGAAGCCGTTATGTGCAAGGGGTAAATGTGGTTAACTGGCCTATGAGCCGTGTGCTGATGTCATACTTCGCCAGCTCCTATGTTCGCCTGATAACCGGTATGCCCATCCACGATACCACAGCCGGGTTTAAGTGTTACCGTCAGAAAGTGCTCAAAACCATACAACTTAATAAAATCCGATTTGTGGGCTATGCCTTCCAGATAGAGATGAAGTTTCTGGCTTACAAATATGGCTTTAAGATAAAGGAAGTGCCGATTATTTTTACCGACCGCACCAAAGGCGAATCTAAAATGTCGAGCGGCATTTTTAAGGAGGCGGTGTTGGGAGTACTAAAGATGAAGGTAAGCAGCATTTTCCGCCATTTTGATAGGTACGAAGTATAAAGCTTGTAATTTCATGAATAACCACAAGCGGCTTACAAAAGTATCTTTGAGTGTTAATATAGTGTATGAAGGCATTACAGGTACAGTCTTTGTCTGGTGCAGACGGCATTTCGTCTCATTCAGCAATCATTCTGTCGCCAATGTATACAACAAGCTAGCTTTTAGCTTAAATTTGTTTGTTAGGGTGCAGTTATGCCCTGGCTTCAATCCCCGCTGTGCGGTCTTTTACTATGAATGAAATCTTCTTCTGGATCATATTTAATGTTTTCGTGCTACTGTTGCTGGGCCTCGACCTGTTCGTTTTCCACCGCAAAGAGCATGAGGTAAAAATAAAGGAGGCGCTGCTTACCAGTTTGTTCTGGATTCTGCTGGCACTGGGCTTTAACGTAGTGATCTATTTCTGGAAAGGACAGGATTCTGCACTTGAGTTCCTGACGGGTTACCTGATCGAGAAGTCTCTGAGTGTAGACAATCTCTTTGTCTTCATTCTGATCTTCAATTATTTTAAAGTACCGCTAAAGTATCAACACAATTTGCTGTTCTGGGGAGTGCTGGGGGCACTTGTGCTTAGAGCCATATTTATAGTTGTTGGTGTAGCCCTGATAGCCAAGTTCCATTTTATTATTTACATACTTGGCGCTTTCTTGGTTTATACCGGTATTAAGATGGCCTTTACCAAAGACCAGGACATAGACCCGGAGCACAACCCATTGGTAAACTGGGTTAGCAAGCACATGCGCGTTACCAAAGCAGCTGTAGGCGGAAAATTCTTCGTTAAGCAGAATGGTAAGCTGTTCGCCACGCCGCTATTTCTGGTACTGGTTATGATCGAGAGTACCGATGTGGTATTTGCTGCCGACTCTATACCGGCCATACTTGCCATCTCAAAAGACCCCTTCATTGTTTATACTTCCAACGTGTTTGCGTTGCTTGGGCTGCGGGCTTTATACTTTGCCTTGGCGGGTATCATGCAGCTCTTCCATTACCTGCACTACGGCTTATCCCTTATACTTACCTTTATTGGAGTTAAACTACTGATAAGTGATATTTACCACCTGGATATGCGCATTGCTTTAATGGTAGTAGGAGGCATTCTGGCTGTATCTGTGATTGCTTCGCTGCTGTTCCCGAAACCGAAAGAAGAGCTGCCGGAGCTACCACTTGAAAGCGAAAAGCAGGACAAAACTGTAAAATAGTGTTTCATTAATTTGCTTTTGTAAGTTTTTATAATTTTAATTGTAGTTCAAAGACGAAAAATATGTATCTATCTTATTGCATTATGTTTGCCAATTCAGTGAAGGTTCCTCGTGTGGGGCTCCTGTGGTAACATATTGTGCATAATAGAAAAAGTACACAACCATACCAAAGGGGCCCTGCAAACGCGGGGCCCTTTTTGTTTTACCAAGTCTCTAAACGGAAGAGCAAAAATTAATATGCCATGAGAGCAAGTACAACCACCATCGAGTTAACATCTAAGAGCAGCTTTCGCCAGGCGAACGGGCAGCTTGTGTTAATTGCTGGGCCATGCAGTGCCGAAACTGAAGAACAAATGCTGAACACAGCCATGCAGCTGAAAAATGTGAACGGCATTTCGGTCTTTAAGGCAGGTATCTGGAAATCGCGCACAAGGCCTAATAGCTTTGAGGGTGTGGGTACTATAGGCTTAGGGTGGCTGCAAAAAGTAAAACAGGAAACCGGGCTGAAAACTGCCTGCGATGTAGTGAACGCACAGCAGGCACAGGAGGCGCTGCAGCACGGTATAGATATACTCTGCATTAGCGGACGCGCTACTGTAAACCCGTTTGCCGTACAGGAGCTGGCAGAGGTGCTAAGAGGTACAGACGTGCCGGTACTGGTGAACAACCCTGTTTACACTGACCTGCGCTTGTGGCTAGGTGCGCTGGAACGCCTGCACCAGGCAGGTATAACGGATCTGGGAGCTATACACCGTGGCTTTGCCATCGACGAACAACACCCTTACCGTAACCACCCAAAGTGGGAGCACATGCTGGAGCTAAAGAGCCTGCTGCCAGAGTTGCCTATACTTTGCGATACCAGCCACATTGCCGGCAAGCGCAGCCTGCTGTACCCTGTAAGCCAGCGTGCAGTAGAATTAGGCGCTGACGGAATGCTGTTTGAATCCCATGTAAACCCTGCCGAGGCCCTAAGTAGCCAACAGCAACAACTGATGCCACAAGAACTGGATCTGTTAATAAATGCCGTTGTAACAAAGGTTAAATTAGCGGAAACAACAGAAATGGTAGATGAGCTTGATAAACTCAGCCAGCAGATCGGCTCTCTGGATGATGAGCTGATGGAACTACTGTTACGCCGAACAGCTGTCACAAAAAAACTGGGCAGCCAGGGCGGCCTAAGCAGTGTGCCGTTACAGCAAGCAGGTAAATGGCAGCAACAACTGGAAAGCCTTCTGCAGCAGAACCAGCTGCCGGGCCTGAATACCGAATTGGTTCAGACTGTGGCTAATGCCCTGCAGCAGCATGACCTGACACCACAATCCGATTTAGGTAAATCTGTAGCTTAACAGGATATGCGGCGCTCTTTTGTATAAGGCGCCGCTTTTATTTTGCATCTTGCCTTAATGCAGGGCACATTTTCTACCTTTGCGCTGTTAAAACCAAAGAATCACAAAACTTTTTATACCTTTTTATGAAAACCCCTATCTCACGCTTTCGCCTCGTAGGCTTTTATGAAGGTCTGTCGTTCCTGTTGCTTTTGGGTATTGCTATGCCGGTAAAGTACATTTTAGGTTATCCGGAACTAGTAAAGTATGTTGGCTGGGCACATGGTGTATTATTTATACTTTATATGTATGCGTTGCTGCAGGTTGCTTTAGTGCATAAATGGTCAGTGGGTAAGATTGCCCTTGCAGCAGTAGCCTCTCTTTTGCCTTTCGGCCCCTTTATACTAGATAAAAAGCTATTACAGAACGAAGAAATCAGCAAAGAGCAAGCACAAAAAGCGAAGCAGACCGTTTAGTCTATCTGTAGAAAGAACAATTTAGGAAGCCTCTCTAGCTAAATGCTAGAGAGGCTTTTTTTATACTTCAATGTTCCAACAATTAAAATATTTATATTTTTTTATATTAAATCACAACTATTCATATATACTTTCGTTAAGGCATATCAAATAATATAATTATTCTAACAAGCATTCTAAGCATCTATTTTCCAATTATACTATTAATAGTTCCAAAGCCTGCATTAAAACAATTGCAGGCTGCAATTACATGTAATTACATTATTTAACCCTTAACAAAATTTTATATGAAAATTAAAAGATTATTACCAGTTTCATTGGTACTTGCCCTGTGCATCTTCTCATCATGTTCAAAAGATACAGATGAGATCAACCCAAGTCTGGACAACACAATATCTGCAGATGCAAAGCCACAAAACCCCGGACCAACGCAGGCTACACTTTCAATTTCATTTAATCCTAACCCTGTTTATGTGAATGAGAATGCAGTAGTTACTGCTACCATTGCTCCTAAACCCGGAGAGGGAGAACTATGGCTACAAAAGGGAGTTGACGATATGGGCAACCATACTACTGCCGCTCTCGCCGTAGACTGGGTAACAGTTGCAAAAACAGATGTGTCTACCTCAGACAATGCCTCTTATAATTTCATATCGACTACTGCAGGTATGTATGGCTTTAGAGCTAAGTATGTACCTAAAGGTGGTAGTGGCGTCTTGGCAAAAGATGTAACAAGTGATATTCAGGTTATCCGGAACTGTACTGGCATAACATTGAACGGCGCCATTATTTCTTCATCTAATGTCGGTAAAATGTATACTTTCACAGTGGCTTATACAGTTGATTCATGCATGGACCTATATGGGGCTAAGCTACAAGGTGGCTTAACCTCTTTCACATCAAACGTATCAACAAACCAAGATAGTGGTAATAACGCCTCCATGAAAATGTTAGGTAATTCAAACTACATTATAACTTGGCTGGTGGGTGATATAACAAATGGCTTCCAAAACAAATATTATGTAACATTCTCTAAAGAGTTAAAAGATGCGGGTGAACATAACATTCTCGACACCTGGTCTATAGAGGGTCAAGATGTTAATACAAATCCTGTGAAGGTAGAATTTGCTCCAATTAACTTTACTGTTCAATAAGCAAAATAATTATAAAAGCAAAAGGGGCTGCTCCATTAAGAGCAGCCCCTTTTGCTTTATGATTCTTATCTATCTGAAAATCCGTATAGACCCTCCCTGTGAATTCCCCATTGGGTTCAGGTGCTTGTTGATGTTGTAAGTAAAGCTAAGCATGTAGTACTGGCCCAGCGAGTTCAGCGTTTCGCGCTCTATATAAAGTGCGTTGGCTGTCTGGTTGATACCAGTGTCCCTATCAAGAAGGTTGGTAGCAGTAAGCTTCAACTCACCGGCATTGTTTTTCAAGAACTGCCTCGATACCGACACGTTCAGCAACGGAATAGCCTGGTTAAAATTGGTAGCATTGTTGTCGTACACCAGGTAATCAAAAGTAGCATTGATGTTGTAATGCTTTAAGAAGTGGTAATTTGCATCGGCTGCGTAAGTTTTGTTCAGGAAGAACTGATCGTTCTGATTGCTGTCTTCATACTTTGTACGCTGTGCTGTCAGGTCTGCTCTCACACTAAAGTTCAGATCATCTTTTTGGTAAGAGTAGCGAATATTACCTGTGGCACTTCTTACATTCACGTCGTTCTCCACATCGTTTAAAACACTTATCGTGTTCTGGTCGCGTAAATTGGCTCCAAAGTGCAGCCTGCTATTCAGCTTTTTGATCGGGTAAGTATAATTGGCGAAAGCAGATACCATCGTGTTGTAGTCCACGTTTACCGGCCTTGTTGTTCTGATGGAATTCTCATCTATACTTTGAGCTGAAACAATTGCGTTGGTGGTATGCATAACGCTTACCATACCGAAGAAACTGCGCAGTGTACCGGCATCAAAGCTGTTGTAGTTTAACCTTAGCTGATGCATGTATGACGGAATCAGGTTCTCGTTGCCAATGTAGATGTTAAGCGGATTACTGATATCCGCCACAGGTTGTAACTGGCGTATACTTGGCTCCTGCACCATCGTCTCATAGTTAAAGTTCAGGCGGCGGTTGTTGGCAAAGTCGTAGTTAAAGCGGGCTGTTGGTAAAATGTTGTAGAAGTCGCGGTTAATATCCTGCTTCTTATCTGTGTTTCGTAGCCATACTTCGCCGTTCAGGTCGCTTTGCTGTAGGCTTGTGCCAAGTGTTAGGTTATACTTCAGGCGGTTAAGCTTATAATTCACTCCCAGTCTGTGGTACAAGTATAAACTCTCGTACATGTTGCTCAGGTCGGCATTTAAAATACTGTTGCTGCCTTCAAGGTCATATACTTCGCGGTTAGATTCGCTCAGGTTAGCGCGATATGTGTAATTCGACTCCAAGTATTGCCTGTTACCCAGCGGCTCAGTGTGCGAAACGCCTATGTTCAAATTTCTGGTGTCGCTTTCCTGTTCGTTGTGCTGCCTTATTTGCCGGCTCTGGCCGTTGGCAAAGGTCACATCACTGTTATAAGCACCATCCGTATCATTTTGATTTGCAGACACATCAGCGTTAACAGACATAAACCTGCCTGCTTTTGCAAAACGATGACGGAAAAGTATACTTGAATTCAAGCCGAAGATGTCTCCATCTGAGTTAGAGCGTGTATTACTGGCATTAAGTATTTGGCCATTTGTACCGAAGTTGTTGATCAGGCTGTTTAGGTTTTGGCTGATCTCGTTATAGCTCAGGCTGCCCGTTACTTTTACAGAGTTAAGTGAATCCAACTTATAGTCCAGACTAAAAGTACCGCGGTGGTTCAGGTTGCCTCCATCCTGTGTGGTGCGCTCGGTAGTACGTGGGTTGCCGGCATTAAGCAGGTTGTCGCGTTCTACATCTTTAATTATGTTCTGATTCAGGTTATTGAAAAAATAACTACCGTTTGCCTCTGTTTTCTTATTCAACTGATTATTGAAGTTCAGACCGCCCGCCTGTGTGTTCATTAAACCATTCATGCGACCACCCATGTTCAAAGGCACTCCGTTACCGGCGGTTCCGTTACTGTTGCTTATTATAATCATTCCACCACCCATTCTGGACATGCCGCCATTAAAGTTGGTGTACTCATCAAACCCAAACCCTTGGCTATTCACGTTATTGGCCATCCCTAAAAAGGAAAGCTGCTGGCCTTTTTTAAAGCGGTTTATACTTGCCCTGGCCTGGTAACGTTCGTCTGTACCAACACCGGCCATTACATTACCAAAAGCACTGTTACGTTTTTCTTCTTTCAGCTGCAGGTTTATCGTTTTCTCGCGCTGCCCATCGTCTATGCCAGAGAAAGTAGCTTGGTCAGATTTTTTATCGAATACCTGCACTTTGTCAATGGCATCGGCAGGCAGGTTTTTCGTAGCCATTTTGGGGTCGCGCCCAAAAAACTCTTTGCCGTCTACAGTTACGCGGTTCACTCTTTCACCCTGCATCGACACGTTACCTTCAGCATCTACCTCTACGCCTGGCAGCTTCTTCAGTAGCTCTTCTACAGCTGCATTGGGCTGTGTTTTAAAGGAGCCGGCATTAAACTCTATGGTATCTTTTTTAATTACCACCGGGCTTTTCTCTCCCTGCACCAGCACCTCTTTAAGTTGGTTGCTCTGCGGTTGCAACTTAACGGTACCCATATCCAACACCGTTGCTCCCTCCGGGAAAACAATCTTCTGGAAGTATGGATCAAAGCCCAGAAAAGATACCTTAAAGAGGTAATCTCCTTTACTTACACCTTTGATCTCGAAAGCACCCTGTACATCGGTAGCGCCAAAGTTAACCAGCGAGGAGTCTTTTGCCTGCAGCACCAGTACCGTGGCAGATGGCAGCGCTACGCTTGTATTATCCAGCACACGTCCCTTTACGGCGTATTTCTGCGCAAAGGAAACGTGGCTGATAAGCAGGAATAGTAGTATAGGTAGTAGCTTCTTCATAGTTTTATTTTTAGGAAGTTTCCTTAGTTTCTGATGATGAAGTTGTTTCCGTTGCCGCACTGCTTCATCTGCTCCTCCACCATGGCCTGATACTGCTGGTTAGTTACCTTCTCTCCTTTTGTTGGCTCTACCAGATCGTTCTTCTTTAGTGGCTTAAAATCAACTTTAGTGGCTCTGGTAACACGTAGGCCGTTATCAAAGTCAATTTCTAGTACAGCACCCGGTAACGAAGTGAAGTTATCAGGACCCAGGTTCGGGCGCAGTTTATCTGTGTACCAGGCCACAGTGGTCTTGCCTGACTTCTCATCTGTGTAAAAAGCCTGCTTACAAGTATAGCCTTGTATGGTTTTGGTCTCGTCGCCAAACTTCCATGGCATAATGCTAAGCGAATCTTGTGTGATGTAGGTTTTACCCATAAACTCACGCAGTAACACGCGCTTGTCCTGTGAAGTGTTAATGTAAGTCTGATTCTGTGGTGTTCTTACCATTACAAACTGGCCGCTACCTCCGCTTGCCGCAGCCATATCGTCCTGCTCGTCGATCAAAGGCTTGTACAACGATTCCGCTGCATTAAATGTGAGGATGTTGCGGACTGTCCTGTACTCGGGGATCATGTCCTTCATCTGTGCACGCTCCGCCGGAATGTTGCGGTGCATGTTCAGTTTGGTTTCATATGTGATAGCCCCCTGTTCCTGAGCAAATGTGAACTGCGATACCAGCATCAGTACCAGCGTTCCTACAATTGTAAGTGTGCTTTTCATAACCTTTCTTTTTTTGTGTAAATGTAGCACACTAACACACTGTTTATAGTTAAGATCTGTTAAGGAGAAGTTAAAGAAAAGTTAAAGTTTAAGGGAGGTCACTTTGCGTGCGTATTTGCGCCCTTTGTGGTAAAGAATAACCGCCACGAACGCTAAGAAGACACTAAGGGCTCAAAGACAGAATCACATTTGTGCCTGGTATTTAGAAGAATAATACTGGGTTATTCCATCTCTAACCAGGGCACCAGGTGGGCCGAGATTCTTTCTGACTCTATTAAAAAGCCATCGTGGCCGTAGGAGGAGCCAATCTCCACATAAGTAGCGTTTGGCATGTGACGGCTGATAAACACCTGCTCCTGCACCGGGCAAAGTATATCGCTGCTGATGCCAATGATAAGGGTGCGCTGCTTTATTTGTCGTAGCACTTGTTCTATACTTCTGCCGCGTCCTCTGCTTAGGTTATGACTATCCATAGCCTTGGTGAGGAGCCAGTAAGTATAGGCATTAAAGCGGTTCACCAGCTTATCGCCTTGGTATCGGATATACGATTCTGCCCTGTAGTTATCTGTTTTCTCCGTGTCAGGATCACTTTGCCGTTCTACCATTATCTCGTAGTTGCGGTAGGTAAGCATGCCGATGGCGCGTGCTGCTTTTAGACCTGCACTACCGGCTGTGGCTGATTTGTCTTGCCAGCTGCTGTCTGCCTCTATCGCCAAACGCTGCGACGTATGAATGGAAATCCCCCAGGCACTCTCCGCCGCCGAGGTGGCCAGCAGAAACAGGTTTTCGATAATTTCGCTCTCCATCACGCACCACTCCAGCGCCTGGTATCCTCCAATACTGCCGCCTACCATCAGGTGAATTTTCTCAAGCTGCAGGTGCTGCCGCAACAGAATATGGGCATTTACCATATCGCGGATGGTAACAGCCGGAAACTGGCTAAAGTATGGCTCCTGAGTAACCGGGTTTATACTTAAGGGGCCTGTGGTGCCGTAGCAGGAACCAAGTATGTTCGCACAAACGATAAAGTACTTCTCAGGGTCCAGCGCCAGCCCCTCTCCTACCAGACCGTTCCACCAGTCGGCTGCATCTGCGTTGGCAGTAAGGGCATGGCAGATCCAGACTACGTTATCCTTGGCGGCATTTAAGGTACCATACGTGTGGTAGGCAATGGTAAGTGCCGGCAATACTTCGCCGCTCTCCAACCGAAAAGGCTCATTGTAGGTAAAATAGCTGGTATCTGTACTTTTCATTTGTATGCAAAGTAAGTACATGTTTTATTTACATCCACAACAAACACAACAGAATGGAAGCAATAGAGCTAAAAAGAGTAAACGGTGAGTACGGTTTTGAAGCCAAAGACGCACAGGGAAATATAGCGCGGTTAGATAATAGTTTGGACTCCGGTGGTCAGAACTTTGGTGTACGTCCTATGCTGTCGCTGCTAATTGCCTTGGGAGCCTGCAGCGGCATTGATGTAATCTCGATCTTAAAGAAACAGCGCCAGGACCTGCAAGGCTACAGCATGAAAATTGAGGGCGAACGGGAAAAACAGCAGGACTTTTCGCTCTGGAAAACCGTGCACGTTACCTTTAACCTGAGCGGAAACATCGATCCCGACAAAGCAACAAGAGCTTGTGAGCTATCAGTAGAGAAATATTGCTCGGTAGCCGAAACCCTTCGCCGCGCCGGCTGCACCATTACCTGGGAAGTAAACGTGTCTTAAGTATAAGTATAAAGTATAGCTGAGTTGTTGCTCTTGTAGACTTATGCTCATCTACCCACTTCACAAAGTATAACATGGCACTAGACCCGATAACTCAGGCAATACGCATCCAGACCGAGCGCACTAGCCAAATGGAGCACTCCACTCCCTTGTTCTTGACAAGCAGTTTCACGTTTGAGGATGCAGAGAATATGCGTGCTGCCTTTGCCGACGAGACTGATGATAACATCTATAGCCGCTTTAGCAACCCCAATGTGCAGGAGTTTGTAGACAAGATGTGTGCGCTTGAGGGTGCAGAAGCAGGTTTTGCTACGGCATCGGGAATGAGTGCGGTGTTTGCCAGCTTTATGGCATTGCTAAAGAGCGGAGATCATTTGCTGGTCTGTAACTCCATCTTCGGCAGCACCCACACGGTCATAACCAAATACCTGCCCCGCTACGGCATCACCTATACTTATGTAAGCGTTGATAAACCCGAAGAGTGGGAAGCCGCGATCCAGCCAAACACCAAAATGATCTACCTGGAAACACCTACCAATCCGGGCCTGGACATCATCGATCTTGCCTTTGTTGGGGAGCTGGCGCAGAAGCATAACCTTATACTTAACGTCGATAATTGCTTTGCCACGCCTGTAAACCAGAAACCACTGGAGTTTGGCGCGCATCTATCTGTACACTCCGCTACAAAATGGATCGACGGCCAGGGGAGAGTGATGGGTGGTGTGGTAGTAGGTAAAAAAGAGCTGATTAAGGAGATCTACCTGTTTTGCAGAAGTACAGGCCCGGCTATGTCGCCGTTCAATGCCTGGGTGCTGAGTAAAAGCCTCGAAACGCTGGATGTGCGTATGGAGCGGCATGCATCCAATGCACTGGCAGTAGCAAAGGCCCTGGAAAACTACCCTGCCATAAGCTGGCTAAAATACCCATACTTACCAAGCCACCCGCAGTACGACATAGCCAGAAAGCAGATGAAAAACGGCGGCGGCATTGTGTGCTTTGAGTTGAAAGGCGGATTGGAAAGTGGCCGGGCTTTTCTGGACAACCTGCAGATGCTCTCACTTACGGCTAACTTAGGCGACACCAGAAGTATAGCCTCACACCCTGCCAGCACCACACACGCTAAGCTCACGGAAGAAGAAAGATTGGCAGTGAACATTACCCCCGGTCTAATAAGAATTTCTGTTGGGCTGGAGAAGGCAGAAGATATACTTGGCGACATTACGCAGGCTTTGGGCAAGCTGTAGAGCAGAGTATAAATCTTTTGTTTTGCGAGTTTAGAAGAGAACGCTGAAGTGAAGCCTGTTCATGGTAACTCAGGTGTTGCAGCTCTTAACGCATCTTAAGTGCAGCTGTAACAACATCCTAACTAGCAACTTGCATCCCTGACTTCTCCCCTTCTTTTCTGGCCATTCGTTGGGAGATAATACTAGCAATCAGCAACTGCAGTGCGTGGTAGATCATGATGGGGAGAAGTATAATGCCTACCATGTTGGCATCCGGGAAGAGCACTTTAGACATAACAGTGCCATGCACCAGCGATTTTTTGGAGCCGCAGAAAATGGCAGTTATCCTGTCTTCGCGGTTAAAGCCAAACAGCCTGCTAAGTATATATATAAGTCCGTAAACCAGGAAGAACAGCCCGACCATAGTGGCACCAAGTATAAACAAAGTGCCTATACTATAGCCACTGAACATATCGCGTGCAAACGACTCGCAGAAGGAAGTATAAACGATAAGTAGGATAATGATCTGATCGAAGACGCGCATCTTGCTTTTGTTCTTCTCGGCAAAATTACCCCAGTAGCGATGCAGCACAATACCAAGTATAACCGGCAACAGTACCTGCAGCACCAGCTTGCCCATGATGCTCCAAATATCAAAACCCTCGCTGCTGGCCTCCAGAAACAACCCCATCCAGAGTGGTGTGATAAAAATACCAATCAGGCTGGAGATGCTGGCGTTGAAAATAGCCGCCGGAATGTTACCCCCAGCAATAGATACCATCACCACCGAAGAGGAAACAGTTGACGGGAGAGCCGCCAGGTAAAAAGTGCCCAGCCACAAGAGCTCATTCTTACTGCCCTCAAAAAAAGTATGGGAAGGCAGCATCAGCAGCGGGAAAAGTATAAATGTGCACAGCTGCACCACTATGTGCAAGCGCCAGCTGCTCAGGCCAACTTTTAGCTTTTCGGGGCTCAGGCGCAAACCATAGAAAAAGAAAATGACGGAAACGCCATAACCGGCAATCTCCCCCAGTGATATCGGCTCTCTATCTACTCCCAACTGTGGCCACAGGTATGCCAGAACAATTACACCGATCAGCGCCAGCAAAAACCAATCGAGGCCAAAGCGGGATGCTTTACCTCGTGGAATAAGGGCGGGGGCTTTGGGTGCAGGATGTTCGTTGATGCTCACTTAAGCAAAAGTATAGCAAAGCAGGTTAAAAAGCATCGGCCCCGAAGTATAATTCCGGGGCCGATGAAGAATAGTTAATGCTTTTAAAAGTCAAGCAGATCAATTGTTTCCAATTCGTACTCTGTGGTATCCTCTTCTACTGCATCCGGCGCTGTTACAATCAGGTCGCGGGCACGGCCGTAGAGTTTTACATTAGGATACAGGTTGTCATACTCCTCCTGCGATATCAGCCCTCGCCGGCGCATTATGCCACCTATCAGGCGGTAATAATAGCCTTTGTGGCTGCGCAGGTTACCATAACTATCGAAAGACGAACGGTAGCGCTTCGGGCTCGGGATAATACTGGTCAGGAAGATCGCCTCATTCAGGTTAAGCTCCGAAGGCTCTTTTCCAAAGTAAAACCTCGAGGCATCTTTGGCACCATATACATCCGGTCCCCACTCAATAATGTTCAGGTATACTTCGAACATGCGGCTCTTCGGCACCAAATTTTGGTTCTCGATCAGCCACACAATGATAGCCTCTTCCACTTTTCGGCCCACTGTCTTCTTCCGCGACAGAAACACGTTTTTTACTAATTGCATAGAGATGGTACTACCACCACGGGCAAACTCACCCTCTTCAATATTTTTAATGATAGCCTGCCGGAATGCCTCTTCATGAAAGCCCTTGTGGCTGTAATACCCTGCATCCTCGGCGGTAAGTATGGCATTGCGCAGATGAGGCGATATCTGGCTAATTGGAGTATAAAATGGGTTAGACGGGCCAACGTTGAATGTACGAACAGGCTTGCCATACTCATACACCGTGTGCACAAACGAACCGTTTATCTTCTCAAGATTGGTATACCCCCACTGCACTACCTTAAAGTCTTTGGAAGCATCCAGATCAGAGTTGAAAGTCAGATAGTCCAGGCTATCCATGTTCAGGTGGAAGTTCATTTTATACTTCAGTTCCCCTTGTGCCTTTATGCCGTCTAGGTTCTCGAATAAACCGGCAGGCAATGAATTGAAGAAGTTATTCGCTTTCACCCAGTCGGTCTTCACCTGCAGGTCATATATTTTAGTTGGTTTGCTCTCGTAGGCAGCATAAATATTGGCCTTCGCTTCGTTTACCCTAACCTCGGTGGCGCTGTCTATCACAAACAGATCCTCGCCAAGCGTTACCACATAATCTATTGCACTTTCATTTACAACAATATCCTCGTCGTTCAGCTTGGCGTGGTTTACTACCAGGTTATCAACCATGGCACGGCCCTTTACCGTCAGCTTCTCGTTTTTGTACCTTTTGTTGTTTAGGCTCAGGTGCAGCGTGTCAAAGGCAACCTCACCCTCATACTTTCTTTTAACGTATGGCAAGCGAATACCCTTTTTATCAAAGGCATATAAGCTGGCAGATATGTTATAGTCTCCGGGATCTATTGTGCCACGCACCCGCATGTTATTCTCGATAGAATCAGCAAGTATAGATACCTGCGACTCAATGTACCCATCATCCATGCGCAGGTAAGGCATACGCACATCAATAAACCTGTTCGGCGATTTATAGGATGCGTTCAGGTTCGTGAAATCTACCTGGTCTGGCACGTTATCAAAGGCCGTCTCGATCACTCTATTTAATAGGTAGCCGTAGTTCCGACCTTTGGTGGTATCAACAGGTTCTTCGGGCTCGTCTTTTTTAAACAGAAACGCAAAATTGGTAACATCACCGTTTTTTCGAGCAGTGAGGTAACCATCCCGTACCTCCAGGCGCTTAAAAACAATACGGCCTTTAAAAATAGAGCGGAAGCTTACCGTGGCGTAAACACTGTCGGTGGTAAAGAGCGTGTCGAGGTTGTGCGGCACAAACGAGATGTCGTTCAGTACAACTGAATTCCAATCCACAAACTCCGCATTGCCAATGTTCAGGTCGGCTGGGTACTTGTTCTCAACTTTCGTGATTACACGCTCAATCGTATACTGTAAAACTCGGCTTCGGAAGATGAACAGCACTACTACTAAAACCAGCAAAAAGGCTAGTACGCTGCCTCCCCAAATGAGTATTTTCTTTTTCAATCGTCGGTCCAAAATATTCAGGTGCGAATTAACTAATAAGATTTGTATCTAAAAAAATGCGTCTACAATAATAATTACACAATAAACACCTATACGTAACTATATATTGTACTTGTTATGTATTTGCATCATACGGTTGTTTGTTGCTTTGGATTGCCAGATACATCGTTTCTACGCAATCATTGTGCCAGCCCACGCCTCACAACCACAACAAACACCACATTACCAATAACTTATACTTTGGCTTAAGCGTTTCATCTGTCCTTAATAAAAGTAGAATTGAGTAAAACAACTCCACGGCTTTATTGGCTTACTTTGGCAAAGCTGTTTATCTTTGCCTGATAACTTTCGCTATCATGAACCTGACAACACTTACTGCCATTTCGCCGGTGGACGGACGCTACCGCCGCAACACATCTGAGCTTGCCGGTTATTTTTCTGAGTTTGGCCTGATCCGTTACCGTGTGCTTGTAGAAGTAGAGTACTTTATTGCGCTTTGCGAGTTGCCGCTGCCGCAGCTGCAAAATGTAGACAAGAGCCTTTACCCCGCCCTGCGCGATATCTACAACAAATTTTCGGAGGCAGATGCGCTGGAGATAAAGGACACGGAGAAAATCACGAACCACGACGTAAAGGCAGTAGAGTATTTTATAAAAAACAGGTTTGATGCTCTTAACTTAAGCGAGTACAAAGAGTTTATTCACTTCGGCTTAACCTCGCAGGATATAAACAACACGGCTATTCCGCTGTCGATGCGTGAGGCCGATGAGCGTGTACTGCAGCCGGCCTACCAACAGCTGCACCAGCGCCTGAGTGAACTGGCCCAGGACTGGAGAGAAGTGCCTATGCTGGCACATACGCACGGACAGCCTGCTTCCCCTACCCGACTAGGCAAAGAGTTTATGGTGTTTGCAGAGCGCCTCGAAGCCCAGATGGACCTATTGCGCCAGGTGCCTTTCTCGGCTAAGTTTGGCGGGGCCACAGGCAACTTTAATGCACACCACATTGCTTACCCAAGTATAAACTGGCCGACGTTCGGCAACCGTTTTGTGCAGGAGTCACTAGGGCTTAAGCGCAGCCAATATACTACTCAAATTGAACACTACGATAACCTGGCTGCATACTTCGACGGTTTAAAGCGCCTTAACACCATCCTGCTCGACTTCTCCAGAGACATCTGGCAGTACATTTCTATGGGTTACTTTAAGCAGAAAATAAAAGCCGGTGAAGTAGGCTCGTCGGCTATGCCACACAAGGTTAACCCAATCGACTTTGAGAATGCAGAAGGAAACTTGGGTATAGCCAATGCTATTTTAGAGCACCTGTCTGCAAAACTGCCTATATCACGTCTGCAGCGCGACCTAACCGACTCTACAGTACTGCGGAATGTAGGTGTGCCGTTAGCTCATATTATCATTGCTCTTAAATCCCTGGAGCGCGGAATTGGTAAGCTGGAATTAAACCACGCGGCCCTTAACAAGCACCTCGAAGATAACTGGGCAGTTGTAGCAGAAGGTATACAGACAGTTTTACGCCGCGAAGGCTATCCGCAGCCATATGAGGCTCTGAAAGAGCTTACACGTAAAAACGAGAAAATGACGGAGCAGTCCATCCACAGCTTTATTGATTCATTGGATGTGAGCAACGATGTTAAACAGGAACTGAAGCAGATCACGCCATTCAATTACACCGGTGTAGATATGCTATAACAAGTATAAAGTATAAACAGAAGGCCCCTGCAGTTAATGCTGTAGGGGCCTTCTGTTTATATTGATATGATGTCCTTCTGTCGCTCTATTTATTCTCTCTGCAATAATTAAAGTATATCGCTCAGTGTAGAAATATCGGTCTAAGGTATATTTATTTCTTTGTTTATCGTTCTATACCTATGGTGAGATTTGCCTGTACGTATGGTAAATAAGACAATAAAACACCGGTAGATGAACGAAGATAAATACTTGCCCTATGCTAGTTTGCTTATGCGGTTGGCGCTGGCATTTACGCTGCTTTCGGCAGTGGCCGATCGCTTCGGATTTTGGGGTAGCCCCGGTGAAAAAAATGTTGCCTGGGGAGACTGGTTCAGGTTTGTGGAGCATATCCATACATTACTGCCCTTTGCAACCAGAGGCGCTGCAGACAAGTTGGCTGTAGTTATCACATTTTTTCAGGTGAGTTTTGCCTTGATGCTTTTGTTTGGCATTAAAATACGTTGGGCGGCTATCGGCACAGGTTTTCTTTTTCTTGCTTTCGCCTTAGCCATGACCTTTGCTTACAGTGTAAAAACACCTCTCGACAGCTCTGTATTTATTGGTATGGCCGCCGGTTTCCTGCTGGCCTGTATACCAATTTACAGATGGACACCGAACGGCATCAAGAAGAAGACAGTTTATCGACCTTACTAAACCAATTCCGTAGCCTGCGGTACAAAATCGTGCTCTAGAAAGTACTCCAGTGTAAAACGTGCTTCTGCTAATTTCGAGGTGTTTGTGTCAGTTCGAGGTTCTACTTCAAAGTCTCCTTCGTTGAAAGGTCTGAAGAAATGTTCATTCTCCGAAGTATACGGCAACTGCTTATACTTCTCGCCAGCGGCCTCGGCAAGCTCTGCCATACTATAATCGCGCGGGCCAAGCAGCACTCGAACCCTTTTACCGGTAAACTGTGGCTGCAGCAGGTGGCTGGCAGCTACACTGGCCACTTCGTAAGACGAGATGTAAGGCAACAACAGATCAGGAGTGTAAGGTGTGTGCAGGCCCCAGTTCAGGTTCTCAAAAAAATTGGCACAGCGAAGGTGGAGAATATGAACACCCGGCAACATATTCAGCTCCTGCTCCATAGCAACCAGCCTGGTAGGAGCACTAGCTTTTTTAACAATGCTGTTGCTGATATTTACAATATGAGTCACTCCGCTGCCTTGCAAAAGTTTGCCTAGTTTTGTAGCTGTGGCTGCCGGATAAACTAAATGCTTGTCGGGTATCGTCAAGAAAAGATGGGATGCGCCAGAGATAGCCTCTTCTAGAAAAGCATCATCACCAAAATCACCTTCTAACACTGTGGCTTTGCCTTCAAATTGCTCTAAGCGTGTTCGGCTGCGGCCTGCAACAGCCACATTGGCGCCAGACAGAAGCAGCTCATTGGCTACCTTGCCTCCAATGTTGCCTCCTGCTCCCAGCACAAGTGTGTATTTCTCTTTCATAGGTTTATTTTGTAGCTAATGGAAATTAGGATACAAAGTAAACCAAACATATTTATACTTAATGAGGCGTCAGACACATAACACACCTTCCCCGACAGACGGCTTTTTTCCCCTACTTAAGTATAAGTACTACCAGGGAAGGCCGTTCAAGTCTATTTCTTTTGGTGATAATCGTGAGCATCCCGGAGGGGTCAGCAACATTACATTTGAATCATACAACTGCTTGCCGGCAGGTTGATCATAGTATAAAATAGCATCTACTTTATACCAGTTCAGGCGGCTATAGAAAGGCACCAGCGCATCTGCGCATAAAAGCACCCCACAGTCACAACCCCATTCATCAAACAGTTTACCCTCCGTAGCTTTTAGTAATGTCGTAGCGTACCCTTTGCCTCTGTATGCTTCAGGAGTAATTACATTGTTGATGCCGGCAGCTTTAACGTTTTGTCCATCAAGGGCTATTTCGCGCAGAACAACATTGTAAAAGGTAGCTGTATTATCCTCCTCATATTTTATGATGCTCCAATCAGGTTGAGCCCAAACGTGCGCCTGCACAAAAGGCACATGGCCAAACTCAGTATCGATGTGGTGTTGCAACCTTTCAGTCTCGGAAGGGCTAAGGTCGGAGTATTTTATACTTTTGATCACAGTTATAAAATTGGAAACGGATAATCACAAGAAATGGTCTGCACTATCACAGAGCTAACTATACAACTCATCTTAGCCCAAACACTAAACTTGAGCTAAGTATGTTAAGTTTATATTTAGCTTCTCTGTTTAATACCTTAAACTCACTTTTTCAGAAGCTGTAGCAGAGATGTACTGAGCAAAGTTAGCTGCTATCGAGCTATTTAACATCAAGTGTAAGGCTTTTATAGCAGGCTACACCGTTAGCTGAAATACCTTGTATAACAATCAAATACTTACCTAATAAATCTGATGTATAAAACTCTAACTTATCTCTCCCTGTAGCAGTTGTTTTTATTTCTGGTGACCAGTAAAGTAAGTTTCTGAAGTCAGCCAAACGGCTTTGCTTTTGCTCTTCGGTTTCGTAGGAGGGTGCATAAAACTCCCGCTGTTGTTGTAGCCCCTCATAGGCCTGCATCAAAGTGTTGGGATGTAACTCAAATCCTGCCAAATCTCCTGAGTAGGTAGTATAGCTCACCACACCCTTGTAAACCATCGGACCATTAAAGAAGCGGCTTGTAACTACCCCCAACTCTTTTACTTTAAGTGGATCAAAAGCCATGATCTTGTCGATATCAAATACAGGAATACCGTCTAACAGCACCATGGGATTCTCTTGGAAGATTGATTTGTATGGCCTGTCAAACACCATAAAATGGAAGCTTCCATTACGCTTTCTTACCTGTACCCCGGGCACATACTCACGCATTACTTCTTCCATTACCTTAAAGCGCTTGTAGTCGTCGAGTAGGTACTTTTCACTGGCCTGCCCGTAAATTGCAGTACTGTCTACTCCTGCAGATCTAAACCTATTGTTGTAACTGCTAAAGTAGGCATGCTGTACCTGTGCCTGAACGTGGCGGGAAGTAATGTCCTGCTTTAACGTTTCAGATAAGTAAAAATCTGGTAGCTTTCTGCTTGTATATTTATCAGAAAAAGGATTGAAAACTTCGAAATGGTACGTACTGTCTTTAGAAAATTCACTCTGCACTACTACATCTCTATCTCCATAAAAATCCTTTACTTCGTAACGTACCAAACCCTCAGCATTACTTTCAGAATTATAAAAGCGAATGTGTTTGCCTGGTGAGGCCAGAAAAGTAACAATTCCTGAAGCCGGAGCACCTGTAGTTTTATCAGTCACTTTACCAGTTATCAGATGTCCGTTATACTCTGGCAGAAATTTATACTTAGCTGTTTCTTTATTTAGTATTTCTTCCCATTTAAAGCGGCTCCAGCCATGGGTTAGCATCAGGTTGTCCATTGCTTCAAAGTCTGACCGGCCTTCTGAAAAGTAGTAGCCTGCATTTTCAATAGTACCTTTCAGATCGGAGGTGAGCCATAGGTAACTTTGAATAGTGTTTGCTGCTGCTCCCTGCAAAGAGTCCATCTTATAAACTGCCAACGACAGATTTGCAGGCGCAGCACTGTCCTTTGTGGTCAAGTTTAACATTACCTTCTCGCGGGTATTGTACACTTGCTTATCAGCCTCGACATCAAGCTGAAATTCCTGCGCTGGTAGCTTGAAGTATAAACGCTCACAAACAGGCTTCTTTTGCGAATTAAATACTGTGAAATGAGTAATGCCCTCTGCCAGGGCTCTTTTATCAACAAGAAAGCTAGCAGAACCATTATTTACAGTAGCCGCCTCGGCAATAGCTACCATTTGCCTGGTGTGGCCAAGCAAGTACACCTGCTCTTCCTGCTGCCCAACTTGGTTAACAATCAGTTTCAAGCGATCAGTACCCGTGTCTTCCAGATGTAATGTATAGCCTCGTTCATACACATCAGGTAAACTCTTTTCTATAATCTGGTTGTTGGGCAACTTTAGTCTGGCAGTATACTTGGCTCCCTTGGCAGGCGTAAATATTAAGTTCCCAAGTCCAAACTTGTGTGGTTTGAACGTTGCAATCTTAATACCTTGCTGGTCAAACAACTCTCCTGTAAAATCTATGCCTTTGCCCGTATCTTGATCTACAGCCTTGAATGCGACCTTATTCGCTACTCCTGCCACCATATTGCCTCCCTCCGGAAAAAACTGAACAGCGTAGGCAGGAGCCTCCGGTGCTGGCGAAGCCGTTAATTTCTGAAATGTATTTATGATAGTTATGGGCTGCTCAAAGAAAAGCTCCGGGCTGAAATTCTTCATCCAATTGGTATATGCCCTAACGGTGTAGTTACCAGAGCTAAGAGTTACAGGTAAGACAAACGAGCCACTGCCAGTTCCTTCTTTCAGAGCTACCTTTGCCTGCAGAACCGGACTTTGTGATACATCCAGAACCTCCACATAAGCCACTTTACTTATGCCTAATGGTTTATGCAGCGTACCATCTAAGTTATATACTTTAAACCAGATGGTTTCGCCGCAAGCGTAGGCAGGCCTGTCAATGTGAAGAAAAAGCTTTTCTTGTAAAGCCTTGTTTCGGTGCAGGCTAAAATCCTGATTTATACTTTCAAATACGCTGCTTTGCGCAAGTGTACTGCCTATACTTGCTGTACATAGTATGAAACAAAGCACAGCCCGCACAGAAACTATGTATAATTTTGCTGTTTGCAACAAATCGTATCTGTTTTTAAGCACCTCTGGTATCTGTTTTAGGTTAAGCATCTATTCCCAAAAGTCAGGTTTTACATTTGTACCCCATACCGTACAGTCAACACATCCCTTAGATGCATAGGAGTATCCAATTGGAAATGGAGAGCCTTGAGGGTAAATGCCATTTATAGGTATATTATAACCTTCTTTAAAATAGTCTACAACGCTATGTCGGGAGAGATACATTGTGTCTGAGTAACAGACAGGTGCAAAGGTTTTCCAGTCTTTTGGCAACTCCTTACTATCAATAAAAATCCTTTTCTCCTGAACAGTTGATGCTGATATATATCCGATTACTGGCTCTTGCGGATCAGAGAGGCATCTAATATTGCTAGTAATTTGTGATGGGAGCGGATCAAACAGCGTACCTATGTTTTCTGTATTCTTTTTAAGTGTTTCCCAATACTTGTATGCCTCGGGGGTAAGTGCATACTGCTTCACCAGTATACTATACTTAATAGCTATTTTTTCCGAATTGTAGGGTAGTGTAAGTAATTTATAGTTGCTGATTACATCCTGGCTCAGTCTGATAGAATTGCTTAGCTCGATAGTCGTAGAGTTTTCTGTTTTCCAGCAATCATATATATTCTCGTCGTTTTCATCGCGAAATAAAACTTCGCCATTTTCATACTTCAAATTTGTATAGAATGCCGACCTAAAGTGCCATGTACTTTCATAGTTCCAACGGTAATATCTGGAGTTGTTGTTAGAATCATGGGTGCTCACATAAATCTGTACCTCCCTGTCTACCGGCTTCCAGGTAACCTCATCAATAGCGGGAGTCTGTTTTACCTCTACAAAATCAGAGGCATACTTTTTACCTTTGGAGGTACTGATAAACAGTCGGTATTTATGTGTCGGATTAAGGTTTAGATTTTCAATTTCGTAGATACCATTAGTAGTTTCGCTCAGCCTGTAACTTTCACCGTTATCCGTTTCTATCGTTACAGTAGCATTCTTTTCGGCAGGAGGCAGCCCCTCATCGGCTAGATTTTGTGTGCGTAGCAACTGAATTGTTGTTGGGCCATTTACATTGATAAAGCCATTTACCACCAAATAATTATTAGGAGCCTCCAACACCTCAGGAGTGAATGGCTCTACACAACTGCTAACCAACAGCATCAAAAGCCAGCCTATTAACTTATTCCCGTTCAGGAGATTCATGTGCTTAAAATTTAAAGTTGTAAGTGATGGTAGGGATTGGCTGCCCGAAAATCGACATCTTATAGCCCCTTATCTTGCCGTTTTCTGACTTAAAGTAGATGGAGTATGGATTTTTGCGTCCTGTCAGGTTATACACAGCCAATGTCCAGGAACTGTGCGCAAGCTTTTGTATTTTGTGGTTACCCTCAATGTTCATGGCAAAATCTAACCGGTAATAATCGGGTATGCGGTATTGATTTCTGTCGGAGTACAAGATACGCTGCGTCTCTCCATCGTAGTACTTGGCAAGCGGCAGCGTTATCGGTCTGCCAGTGTTGTAGGTAAAATTAAGTGAGGTACTAAAACGCTGGCTAAAGCGATAGTTGCTGATAAGGGTAAAGTCGTGTGGCTTATCAAAGTTGCCAGGGTAGTACTCGCCTCTGTTTATTATCTCAGATGTGGATGAGTCGTTTATGCGAACCAGCGTACGAGAGTAAGTATAACTTACCCATCCGTTCAACTTGCCGGTTGCCTTTTTCAGCATCAGTTCCAAACCGTAGGCCTTACCCTCTGCATTGGCTACGTCCGTCTCAATATGGTGATTCATAATGATGGAGGCACCGCTTCTGTAATCAAGAAAATCCTGCATCCACTTGTAGTAGCCCTCAGCAGAGAATTCAATAGTATTGGCTCTGAAATTTCTGTAATAGCCTAAAGCTACCTGATCTCCTACCTGTGGTTTGATGTTGCTGTCACTCAGTTTCCAGGTATCTGTAGGCGACATGGAAGCTGTGTTAGAAAGCATGTGCACGTACTGTCGCAGTCTGTTGTAGCTAAGCTTTACAGATGAATTATCGGCTACCCCATATCTCGCTGAAAACCTGAATTCAGGACCGTGGTAAGTAGCAATCGTTTTTCCAGATCCGTATGATACGGTATCTGCCATAGTGGTCTCTGTTTTAGGCACACCGGGAGCATACGTGAACACATCTCTCGGACCTAATGCATTGAATACTGAATATCTTAATCCAAAAGAAAGCGAAAGCCGCTGACTCACATCATACCTGTCAGAAATATATACTGCGCTTTCCAATGCTTTTTCCCGCTGTATTTCATCTGGTATTATCAAGGATTCGCTGTTGTTAGGCATCAGGCTGCCCGGAGACACCTGGTAAAGAATCGAACTAGCCCCGAAATCAACAGTGTGCTTAGCATTGGGAAAGTAATTAAAATCTGCTTGAAGGCCGGTTTGATCTATACCAAAGGTCAGCGTTGCCGCGTTTACAGCATTTCCCTCGTTTGAGATATCATAGCTATAGTGGCTGTATGTGCCGGTAAGAACGCTATAAAGCTGATTATGGAAATTGTGCTTCCACTTTATACTTGCATTCTGGTTCCTGAACCTGTAAAGTGTGTCAGCGGCCAGTTTGAACCTGTCTTTGCTAAGATAGCCGGTAAAGTATAAACTGTTCTTGTCGTTTATTTCATGGCTGATGTGAGCATTTACATCATAGAAAGATGCTTCGCTGTTGTTAAAAGACTTGTTAGGTAGTTGTTTCAGCAGCCAATCGGAATAGGTAGTGCGGCCACCAACCAGAAAAGAGGTTTTATCTTTTTTGATAGGCCCTTCCAGAGTAAGTCTGCTGGTAAGTAAACCAATACCTCCAGAGCCTGTAAATTGCTTTTTGTTTCCTTCCCTTGCAGTAATTTCCAACACAGATGAAAGCCTTCCGCCGTATTTAGCAGGCACAGCACTCTTATACAGTTCCACCGACTTTAACACATCCGGGTTAAATGCTGAAAAGAAACCAAACAAATGCGAAGGATTATAAATAGTAGCATTGTTTAGAAGGATCAGGTTCTGGTCTGTAGAGCCGCCACGCACATTCATACCAGTACTTCCCTCTCCCACCGATTTCACACCTGGTAAAGTAAGCACAACCCGCAGAATATCCGTTTCTCCGAAAGCTGTCGGTACCTGTTTTATCGTTCTTATATCAAGTCGCTCCATTCCCATCTGCAAGCCTGACACGTTTCGATCTTTCTCTGCCTCTACCAGCACTTCTTTCAGCGAGCGAACATCTTCTTCTATCTCAATATCCAGTCTGCCATCACCGTTAAGTATGATCTGGCGCCTTGAGTTCTTTAAGCCTACACCTCTAATCTTTAACTCATGTCGCCCCAAAGGCAGTGTTAATGAGTAGTAGCCGTACTGATCTGATGCCGTACCTATTGCCGGAGACTCTATATAAACATAAGCACCTATAATAGGCTCTCCAGACATAGCGTCACGCAGGGTGCCAGCCAGATTTGCCTTACCAGTTTTATTAGAATTGGAAGTACCAATTTCGTATAATTTGATTTCGGAGGCTGCTTTTTTACGGGATTCTTGCTGCGGCATGTATTGCTCCGCAGCAAATTGTGGCTGTTTTTCTCCTACAATGGCGCTCCCCTTGTCAAAAAAGTTCTCAGGTAGACTTGTAAGTATAGGTCTGCCCTTTGTTATAAATACTTGTTTCTGCTTACTAATGGCAAAATGAAGGTTTGTACCCTGCAAAGCCTGATTCAGCACCTGGCTAAGCGATTTTGCATTAACACTAAAATCAACTGTTATACTATCTACCGCAGCAGGATCAAAGTAAAACGTGTAGGCTGTTTTTGCCTCCAAGTCTTGTACAAAACTTTTGAAAGAAGCGTTGCTATAATTACCTGTTACAAGCGGCTCGTTCAACTGCTGTGTGTAACCAGAAGCAACAGAAACCCAAAGCAGCAGGAAAAATGAGAAGAAAACTCGGTAGAAATAGGCCATAGTATAATTTAAGCGGCGGAAATGAGCAAAGAAAGTCAGGTGTTAGGGATGATAAAGAAGGAATCAGCGCTTCAATGAATCATAGTGCTTTGCTATATTTTTAATAGCTTCTTCGCGTTTGTTTCTGAATCTGATCTTGTTTGACCGGCTAAACTCCTTTAGCTCTTTCTTCTTATCGCTCAGCACTTTTAAAACAGAAGCTTTATTGCTTACCTGGTAGTAAACACCATTCTTTTGCAGATAGAATTTATCTTTTGCCTTATAATGCCCCTCCAGACCATTGGTAGATGTACGCTCCTGAAGGTATTTCTCATGTCGGACAAAAGCCTTGATATCACCGTTATAAATTAACTTATAGAAACCAGGCTGCATTGAAAACCCACCGACACTTTCTCCACTCAGGTATACAAAAGTATGGTTGCTAAGCTCAAACAGACCTACTTTTTGTTTTACAAGTTTCTGAGATAACCCGCTTCCTGGATGTATCGTTACTACTTCATCCACAGCAATATCATAGAGCATGGGCACCTCATAAAACCATGCACCATCATAAAATACATTTCCCTTCTCAAATGTCTTAACCTGAAAATACTGATGCCCCTCTACATATGACTTGAATGGAACATAGTACTCAGGCCCTGTATACAAATGTGCCTCTGTACCTACTGTATTTCTGTATAACGCTATTGTGTTTGAAACAGACTGTTGTACAAAACTGGTGTCGGGGTTGGTATACTGTGCTAGAACAATAGAAGGAGCAAGCGAAAGGATGAAGCAGGTTAGATACAATAATTTACTCTTTATCATAGATTAAGCATAGCACATAGTCTGTTCTACGACATTAAATATAAGTGTAACTTAATGTTATGACAAGCATTTTGCTTAAATATTTCCTCTTTTGTCAGATTTAGGTTATATAAGCATATCTATATACATGTCTTCTGATAAAGATTGCAACAAAAGCACTATTTATAGCTGAGTCTCTTCTCGAGCTCCCAAACCGATTGCACGAATCGCTGCCAGCTAAAGCGCTTTTTATACTTGGTGATGTTCTGGATAAGTACCGGTGCCTCTTGGGAAGTATAAAACCGGAGAATTGCCTGGGCAATGGCGGCAGGATCTAGCTCAACTACATAACCTACTTCTTTGTCGGGTACGAGTTCGGCTAAGCCTCCTACTTTGGTTACCACCATAGGTTTATCGAAATGATAGGCTACCTGCGTAACGCCACTTTGGGTGGCATGCTTGTAGGGCTGCACCACCATGTCGGCTGCGCAGAAGTAGTGGCGCACTTCAGCATTAGGTATAAAGTCGGTTCTGAGAACTAATTTGTCTTGTAGTTGCAGTTCCTGTATCAGCTGATGGTATGGCGCAGCATCTTCGTAAAACTCACCGGCAACAATCAGCTTCAGATTAGGCATACCTTTAAGCTGAGCATCCGCCATTGCTTTTAGTAAAATATCCAATCCTTTGTAGGCCCTGATAAAGCCAAAGAAGAGCAGGTAATTATACTTAGGATCTAAGCCCAACGCAGCACAGGCCTCTGTTTTAGTCTCGGCTGGGCCAAAGTTATCGTAAAGCGGATGCGGCAGGTATAAGCTTGGTTTCCGTGGTTCAAAGTGTTCCAAATCCTGCTGCACCGAACGCGACATCGTTACAAAGCCATGACAAGCCTTCAGGAAGTATTTCGTAAAAGGAATATCGCCGGGGCGTTTCTCGTGGGGCACCACATTATCGGTTATAGCTAATATGCGGCTAAACTTGTTTCTGCGGATGATACGTGCAATGGTGCCCAGGCAAGGCCCCATAAATGGTAGCCAGTACCTGAATATAACCAGATCAGGCTTTTGCTTTTTTATGTAGTTGCCCGCTTTCCACCAGCTAATGGGGTTTACGGAGTTGATAAGTACTTTTATGCGTAGCCCTTGCGGTGCGGGCTCGTCGGAATACTGGCTTTTACCTGGAAAAAGAAAAGAAGGGTACTGCAGACTGAAGGTAACGATCTCCACCTCATCGCCAGCCTCTTGAAAAGCATAAGCTAGGCGTTCGTTAAAGGTAGCCATACCTCCTCCGCGCAAGGGATGCGCAGGGCCAACTATCACTACCTTTCTGCTCATTATTTTTTCAAGGCACCTACCTTACCCCTGATCAGGTACTCATTTCGTTTATTAGAGGCCAGGGAAATCATTTCGGCAAGGAAACCGGCCAGAAACAGTTGCACGCCAAGTATAACCGCCACCAATGCCAGGAAAAACAAAGGTTGATCTACGATGTCGCGCACACGGCCATTTGTATACAAGCCCAGTAACTTCTGCATAATCAACCAGACAGTGATGCCTAAGCCCACTACAAACATAACAGTGCCGAGGGTGCCAAAGAAGTGCATTGGCCGTTTCTTGAAGCGACTTACAAAGGTAATCGAAAGCAGGTCTAAGAAACCGTACACGAAACGCTCCAAGCCAAATTTGGTAGTGCCATACTTACGCTCCTGGTGCTGCACTACTTTCTCGCCAATGCGGGTAAAACCATTCCATTTGGCGATTACTGGTATGTAGCGGTGCATCTCACCGTGCACCTCTATACTTTTAACCACTAACTGACGGTATGCTTTCAGGCCACAGTTAAAGTCATGCAGGTAAATACCCGACAGTTTGCGAGTGGCGGCGTTAAATAATTTGGTGGGAATGGTTTTGCTAAGCGGGTCGAAACGTTTCTTTTTCCAGCCACTAACCAGGTCATATTTCTGGTTCTTGATCATGTCATACAGCGACGGAATCTCCTCCGGGCTGTCCTGTAGGTCGGCATCCATGGTAATGACCACCTCGCCGGAGCAACGTTTAAATCCTTCGTTTAAGGCAGCAGACTTACCGTAGTTGCGGTTAAAGCTGATACCCTTTACAGCATTATCCTCCTCACTCAGTTGGTTAACTACCTCCCAGGAGTGATCGGTGCTGCCGTCGTCAACAAGTATAACTTCATAAGAAAACTCGTGCGCATGCATCACGCGTTTGATCCAGCGCACGAGTTCAGGCAATGATTCCTCCTCGTTGAAGAGGGGAATCACTACCGAGATATCATAAGGGTATTGCATGTTTTATTCAAACTCCGGTCTGCTGTTTTTCATGATAGCAGAAATAATCAGCGACAAGATAAATCCTACTATCAAAGTTATAACGGCTGCACCAAGAATCATAGTAACAGGTCCCTGAAAGTTTTCAGCTATCTTCATTCCTGCATCAATCTGCTCATCGGTCATGCCTTGAGACAGCATTTCCTCGCGCTGTTTCTCCATCATGCGAGACATGTACTCTGTATCAACAAAAGTAGTGTAGATCCAGGTGAATATGCCAGTTAGCAAACCAAATATCAAAGCTACCAACGATCCAATGCCAAGGCCCTGCCCATAAGACATATAGCCGTAGTTGATAGTTTTATATTGCTTCATGGCCAACACAATACCCGCAATCAATATAAGATAGGCAAGGCTGCTTAATATTCTATTGTCACCTAAATCGGTAACCATAATAATAAGAGAATAAACAACTCCTACTAAGCCAGTAAGCAAGCCATACTTTACGGCAACAGAGGTAACAGACGCTTGAGGTTGAGTTTCGATCATAAAGGTTAGTTTTTATGGTTTGGTAAAATTATTTACGGAAGAAAACAGCCGCCACCAATGAGAAAACCCCACCCACAAAAATCCTTCTTAAAAAATCATCAGCAGCCAACATACTTGGCGTTATCGAGTTAATGGCTTTGTAGCCTTGTTCATACATACTTTCCCCAAGCAGTTTTATTTGCTCCTCACGTGTTTCCTCTAGCAGCGCTTTCATCTCGGTTATATGGTTCTGCAACACCTCAGGCCCGGCAAAGCTCACAAACAAGAAAACCAGCATGCTGGTACTAAGCGCTGTATAAAACGATACCGAAAGCCCTACTCTAAACCCACGGCCAAATCCTATCTCACCTTCATGAAAAAGCTTAAAATACCTGATAGCTAAGAAAATGAAGACAGGAATCGGCAGATAGGTAACACGCCCCATATCACCGAACGGATTGAAACCCACAAAGAACAACGCCACCACTAGCGCAAAACATACTAACCCACACAGCACGCCGTAACGTACACCAACTCTTATTATAGTTTGATTAAACATAGGTGCTTCCTCGCATTCTGTTTTTTCTTAACAGAAGCTAAATATAAGTATAAAAATATAAAAAAAGATTAATGTAGTACTACCTGACCTTTATGTATAGTGCCTATCACACGTCCTGTAAGCTCTTTACCGAAGAAAGGAGAATTCTTGCCTTTAGATAATGTTTCTGTCTCGGTTGGTGTCCACGCCTGGTCTGACTGAAATAGCGTAAGATTAGCAGCCTCACCTACTGCTATTACAGGTATTTTGTGCCCAAGTATCGTGCGTGGGCCTGTTACAAATTTATCGACGAGTTGCGCTGTGGGCAGTTTATCCTTTAATGCAGTGTTGGCCACCGCAAAGGCAGTTTCCAGGTTAATTATGCCAAAGTCGGCTAAATCAAACTCTAGTTTCTTAGATTCTGTGTCATGTGGTAAGTGTGCAGAAACCAGTGCGTCGATTGTTCCGTCTGCCAAACCCTGCTTTATAGCTTCGGCATCCGACTGGCTCCTGAATGGTGGTGCTACTTTATAGTTTGTATCGAATGGAGCGATGGTCTCGTCAATAAAACTCGCCTGATAGCTGGCAACATCGCATGTTACTTTCAGGCCTTGTGCTTTTGCCTTTCTGATGGCATCTATCGCAGCTGCCGTAGAAACAAGAGAGAAGTGCATTTTACCACCAGCATAAGCCAGCAGCTGCAGGTCTCGGGTTACAGCTACTTCTTCGGCAAGCGCCGGAATGCCTTTCATACCGAGTTGGGTACTGGTTATACCCTCATGCATCTGGCCATGCTCCGTAAGGCGTGTGTTCTCCGGCTTGTTCATCAGTAATCCATCGAACAACTGCACGTACTGCAAGGCTTTAAGTATAACGTCAGCACCCTGCAACGGCCTAATGCCATCTGAAAAAGCTACAGCACCAGCCTGGTAAAGGTCGATCATCTCTGTTAGGTCCTTGCCTTCCGTGTCCACAGTAGCCGCAGCTATCGGGTGCAACGTAACTGGTAGGTAGGCAGAATGGTTCTTCAGGTAATTAACAGCGCCTTTTGTCTGGATAACTGGGTTAGTATTTGGTAAACAAAGAACCTCAGTGAAACCTCCTTTACTCGCAGCAGCGGCTATACTTTGTATGTCTTCTTTATACTCATGCCCCGGCTCACCCACATATGCATGCAGGTCCATCCACCCACCAGATACACTTAAACCCTCTGCAGTCACTACTTTGTCTGCGTCGGGCTCATCTGCACCAATATAAGTGATAGTGCCGTTAACGATTAGAATATTCTGCTGCTGTAAATGAAAAGAAGATTGGGGACTGTAAATAGTTGCTGCTCGGAGAAGTACTTTCATGTTAGAGGAATCTAATAAGTGCTATTTCGGCCATCAGGAAAAACAGACACAATATTAGACAATATTTCCAAAGCTTCACGCCAAAATATTTTTTTTCGAACTCCCCCTTCACAGAAAACGCGTCTCCGTAGTTATACACATGCACATTATCGCGGTCACCGATCAAGGCTCTAAGCTCGTCAGGTGTATACTGGTCCAGCTCCGATTCGCTTTTGCTGTAGTTAAAGGCAAGCGTTGTAACAGGCTTGTCCTGCAGTTTCAAAGTATAAAAACCAGCTTTGTTCAAATCAGCAGGGACGCTAAAATATAAGCTTCCTCCCCGAACCTGCTGCTCAGGTATAAAAGACACGCTATCCTGCTGCAGTTCATACACACCTTGCGTAGCCGGAGCCTCTTTAACCGGAATACGGACAGTTCCGCCGCCCAAAGTATAAGCTAAGGCCTGCTCCTGTTTGTAGCCCGATATGGCCAGTTTATACATTATAGGAACAAACAATGCATTATTGACTAACGTGTTATACTCTTCCTCCAGGGGCGCTGCCAATAAATATACTTTGCCGTTGCCCCTATCAAACCGTGACAAGTATGGCGCACCACCTTTAAATTTTAAAATGTCATCCGAAGACTTTGACCAAACCAGTTGCCTGGTAGAAAGGGGCATCGTCATGCGCGCATCGTAGCCGGAGAAAATGTTCTTAAAGAAGGGTTGGTTTGGATCTGGGGCTGCAAGTGCTGTTTTAGATGCCTGATCAGAAGCTGAGGTAATAGTTGCCGGAACATTTAGCCCTTGAAACAAAGTAGTATAGCCCCCAGCATTCGCTTTTACTCCCGGAGTAACTAAAACCGTACCTCCAGATTTTACATAGTTTGAAACAGTAGCGGCCAATGATGCCGGAAGGTCTTTGATGCCATTAAGTATAACCACATCACTAGAGGCTAATTTGGCATAATCCGGATTAGATGTTGAAAATGAAGAAAAACGGAAGAGCGGCTCATTGATGAACAATTGCTGTAGTGGGCTAGACTTGTCGTCTGTAATCTCCGTAACACTTATACTTGATGATGGAGAGAGGGTAAAATAGTAAGTGTTATCAAAATCCACAGGAAAATCATCAACCTGAACATAAGCCTGCTTTGGTTCATTTCCCTGTAGCTTAAAATTCAGAATAGCTTCTGTTGCTTGCTTAGGAAGTAAATCTATACTTAACGCAGCTACCTGACTTTCATTTACAAATAACTTTACCGGCACGTCTTCCAACACATTCGAACCGGTATTCCTGATCCGTACGTGCAACATGTTATCTGTATTTCCACGAATAAACTCATCCTCCAGGTAAACTGAGTCTACTGCTACATTGGAATTACCCGCCGCCGCAATAGGGACTACATGTACTTGGGCTAAAGAGTCAAAACGCTGCAAAAAATCAGAACGAAAAGATTGCTTTTGATAATCTGAAAGTATGAAAACATGTGAAGGCTTATAAATAGAGCTAGTCAGTGATGGAAAGCCAACAGCAGAGTAGTCTAGGTCATCCAAGTGCACTTTCGCATCACTTGTACTCATCGCTTTCCCTCTACTATAGTTCTTCCCGGAAACAACAGAGAAGGCAGTAGATGCCGGAAATAAATTAACAATAGATTTACCTCGTTCTACAGCACCTGTAAGTACAGAATAATCCTGATCAGCCTGCAGATTCTGAGCACTGAAGGAGTTATCCACTAGTATGGCTACATCTGAGTTATCTGTAGTGGCACCTTGTTGGAAGGCAGGTAAAAAAGGTTGAGCAAAAGCAAGAACAAGAAACACAATGAACAGAATTCTGCACAAAAGGATCAGCAGTTCCTTTAGTGTCTTTTGGCTGGAAGTTATATCTTTTGATACCTGTATAAATTTAACATTACTGAAAACTACACGCTTTGCTCTCCTCAACTGAATCAGGTGCAAAAGTATAGGTACAGCAACAGCTACCAGTGAAAACAAAAAAGCAGGATATACAAAAGCCATAGTACAAGTTAAAGAGGATGTTAGCTAAAAACAAAGATTCAGCCTGCTTCTATACTTCAGATGCTATACTATGGTTAACGAAAAAGAGAAATGCTTGGTATGATGAGCGGATTTTATGACTAATCATGAGATGAATACGTCGTTTCCCCTCCCTCGCTTGTGGCGTTTAAACGCATCGCTCCCCGCTCCTGCAGCGTCAGGGGTGGGGTAAAAGAGAAAAGGGGCAGCGGGATTTCTCCTGCTGCCCCTCCTGTTGGGGTTGGCGGCCACCTACTCTCCCGGGTGTGACCCCAGTACCATCGGCGCGTCCGGGCTTAACTTCTCTGTTCGGGATGGGAA
>NZ_JACRVF010000006.1 GCF_014306105.1 Pontibacter cellulosilyticus
AGGCCGCCCCCCCATTGGGAACGGGCGCAGAGTCATAACCATTTCCAAGTGGTGAAAAGTTCACCGCCTGAACACTTTTTTTAAACAATGCTTCTAACTCCTTCCTAAAGCAAAAAGCCCGGCGCTGTCGGCCGGGCTTTCTGATTCATGTTTTATACTTTAAGCTGTCTTCGGCTTCTTATATAATGGTACCGTACTGCACGGCTCTCCATACATCAAGCTGCTTGTCACCGGCAAGAGTTTTCTCATAATCTCCACATAAGCATACGTAGGGACAGGTATACTTCCACAACCTTTCACTACTATTTTAGCATCGCGGTACTCCTCTACATCTATTTTAGCAATTGCCTCTTGCATTAGTGCCTGCTCTAGTGCCTCCAGATCTCCGAATACAAAGTAATTTGCATGGCCGGTAAGCTTAGTCGCCAATAGCATGTATGCCCATGTTGGTACTATGGCATCAGCAGAACAAATGATGGCTACGTTCTTTCCATCATACATAGACCAGTCGTGCTCTTTTACAAATGCTCTGAAATCTTTCTCCTTTAGTATAAGACCGTGAAACAGGTTTTCCTTTATATCATAAACCACTCGCTCTCCCGGGTGGAGCAGCTCTTCCAGGTTTATCGTAACCAATGCGCTTTGCGCTACTCTATTTATAAACTCAGACATTGTGTTAGTTTTTAGTTCGTGCTTTTGCTTGCACTTGTTATATAAACATCCTTTAAATAGAAGGGTTCATAGTAGGCAACATCTTCGAATATTTGTTTCTCATACTTGCGAAGGGCCAACTTACCTACTGGTATCGCCGACGGAACCACACCATCTACAAATAATGCATTGACATTGTTTTTGGCAAAGGTCTTGAACTTTTCGGCACCGCTGCCAAAGAAGATCACCTGGTTATTTTGCAGTAGCTCATGCAGAGAGTCTTCAGTAAGTATAACTGGTGCTATTGGCATCACTTCTTCTAAAGTATGGCTGAGCACACAAGTATAAACTTCCATTCTGCGGGCATCCAGCATGGGGCAAAACAGAAAGCGCTCGGGATTAGCTGTGTAATTTATAACCTGTGCCGCCATACTATATAATGTAGATACCTCTATCAACGGAATGTTAAGTGCATAGCATAATCCTTTGGCGGTTGATGTACCTATTCGCAAACCGGTATAAGAGCCTGGCCCACCTGAAACAGCCACTGCCTTTAGGTCATCCATTTTAAACCCGCAGTTATTTACGAGTTGCTCCATCATAACAGTGATATGAGAGGAATGAGATTTCTCGATCCGAAGCTCTGATGAACCTAAGAGGTGCTCCCCCTGATAAAGCGCTACTGAGCATACAGTGGTTGAAGTTTCTAAGGCAAGCAGTAATGGGCTTTCCATTTATATAGTATAGTATAAGTTCACGACAAAATTAAGTGATGCTTCTTAAGCTGCAAAACCCTAAGCTTTATACTTAAACTATAAAGCAGAAGAGCCACACTTAAAGTATGGCTCTTCTGCTTTATCAATCTATTATTACTTTACTTTAAGGTATGCATTATACTTCTGAGAATCATTTAACACCTGCTTTGCCATCAGAATATCCGGATCATCATCAAAAGTAGATTCGATGTAGCCTTTCTGCAGGTAGTAACGCGAAGCGATTTCCGCCTCCAGCATTTCCTTTATCTCAGGCTTAAAGCGTGTCAGGTCGTTTGCTTTATTATGCGACACCTTTTTCTTGATCGCCTCAAGTTCTGCTTTGATGTCATCGTAATGCTTACCGTCTTTTGCTTTTGCAGACAGATCCTGAAGCTCGCTTTCTATAGCTGTAGTATAGCTTACATCTTTGTTACCCAGGTAAGAAATAAACTGCTGGTACTCGTCATCAGTAAGCTTAAACTTTTTGGCAGCAGGTATAGAAGGATGCTCGGCTCTATACTTATTAGCAAACTCGAAGAAGTAGCCTTTGCGTGCAATGGTCTTCGTAATCTCTGAATAGTTTTGTTGCTCAACTTCTACATCCGGGCTTATACCGCCACCATCATATACTACACGGCCTGCCGCTGTTTTGAACGCTACACGCAATGAGTCAGCAATTTTGCCTACGCTACCATCTTCGTTGCGGTGCGCATAATCTATAGCCTGAATGCAACGGCCACTTGGGGTGTAATATTTAGCAGTAGTTACCTTTAGCTGAGAGTTGTAAGACAGCGGACGTGTAGCCTGCACCAAACCTTTACCAAATGTACGCTCGCCTACCAGCACAGCACGGTCGTAATCCTGCATTACACCAGCCACAATCTCAGAGGCCGACGCACTGCGCGAGCTAGTAAGAATAACTAGCGGTATTTCTTTATCCAGTGGCTCGTCTAATGCCTTATATGTTTTGTTCCACTCTTTTACTTTTCCTTTTGTGCTTACGATGTCCTTACCTCTGTCCACGAACACGTTAGAGATGTTAACCGCCTCGTGCAATAAACCACCTGGGTTATCGCGTAGGTCGAACACGATTTTCTTGGCACCCATTTCCTTCAGCTTCTGCACAGCCATCTTCACCTCCTTAGAGGCATCTACTGTAAAACCTGATAACTGGAAGTAGCCAATCTGATCATCCAGCATACCATAGTATGGCACATTATCCACCATTATATTGGCGCGATTAAGCTCTACTGTTTTGGATTTGCTTTGGCCGTAGCTGCGAACCTCCAGCTTTACCGGAGTATTTGCCTGACCTTTCAATAGTTTTGTGACATCACTGGTAGTTTTACCGGTTACGTCTACGCCGTTTACTTTTAAAATAACATCACCGATAACAAGACCTGCTTTGTGCGCGGGCGAGTTTTCATAAGGCATTTGTACCGTTATTTTACCATCGTGGCTGCCGATCAGGGCACCGATACCGCCGTACTGACCAGTAGTCATGGTACGAAAATCCTCGATGTCGTCTTCAGGAATATAGTTGGTATATGGGTCCAGCGACTTTAGCATGGCATCTATACCCGTGCGCATCATTTTGGCAGGAGGTACATCATCCACATAAAATGTATTTACCTCTTTAAAAAGCGTGGCAAAAACATCTAAATTCTTGGCTATTTCGAAATAACGCTCTGATTCTGTTTTAAAGGAGAAAAGCCCCAAGGTAAGTGCACCAATAAGCAGGGCAGCAATAGACTTCTTGTACATAATTTCTAGGTGTAAGGACGTGGTAAGACTACTTACTCAAACAACGTTCCAAACCTGAAATTAGTTTTTTTTGGATGATTTGAAAGGACTTTTTTTCTTTACCAATATAGAGAATACCCAGCAGTTGTGGTGCCTGCTCCGGATTTTGGTAAAGGAGATGCTTGTTAAGGCGATAAGCCTCACGTATTTGCCGCTTAAGGCGGTTACGATCTACGGCACGCTTAAAGTAGCGCTTAGAAACAGAAACGAGTACCTGGGTAGCACCCGAAGTCAAGTCTTGCGGAGTATAATATATAAACCGCAGCGGATACAAATTAAAAGAAGAACCCTTGCTAAACAGCAGCGCAATAAGGCGCTTGCTACACAAGTGTTCTTCTTTCGAAAATGTATAGAAAGTTGGCTGCTCTGCGTTGTGCTCGTTAGCTGGCTCTATTTGCATGAGCGCTACGAATGTACAAGCAAGGCATATCCCCTAAAGGAGATTAAGCCGCCTTATGTCTTTTCTCGTCAGAAACTGTTAGTCTCTTTCTGCCTTTGGCTCTTCTGCTAGCCAATACTCTTCTGCCGTTAGCGGTTTCCATTCTAGATCTGAAACCGTGCTTATTTCTTCTTTTTCTCTGCGAAGGCTGGAATGTTCTTTTCATCGTCTGCCAATGGTTTTATTATGGCCTGCAAAATTAGACAACCTTTTTTAATTAACAAAGCCTGCTTCAGAATTTTTACTAAAATGTATACTAAAGCTGCAGCAGTGCCTCTGTGGCTACACAAATCTGCATTCTCTTGATTACCTAATGACTAACTTGCTGTATCGTTAAACTGTTATATCAGCATCCAGTATACTTTGCAAACCAACAGTTTGACTATTCAGAAAATTTACGACTTTAAACTATGATCACATACCACCTTTCTTACCAGAACCCGCTTAGCCATTACGTTGACATCACACTAACTATAGAGGATAATAAAGCAGACAAGCTATACCTGCAGCTGCCTGCCTGGCGCCCCGGCCGGTACGAATTGCAGCATTTTGCCCAAAAGCTTAAAGCTGTAACTGCCTCTGCAGATGGCCAAAGTATCCATATCAGCAAAACAACAAAAGACCGGTGGCTAATAGAAGCTAACGGTGCAGCTGCCATCGAGGTAAAGTATAGCTTTTATGCCCGCCAAATGGATGCCGGAGGTTCATGGCTGGATGAGGAGCAGCTGTACATAAACCCAATTAACTGCATGATGGCTGTAGACGGTCGCGAATTTGAGCCATATTTTGTGCAGCTTCATATCCCTGAAAACTGGCAAGTTGCCTGTGGCTTACCAGAAGTACAGAAACACACGCTACAGGCAGCAAACTTCGATGAGCTGGTAGATAGTCCTTTTATAGCCAGTGCTAACCTAAAAAAGGAAACTTTTAATGAAGGTGGAGTAGACTTTCATATCTGGATACAAGGCGATTGCCAGCCGGACTGGGAGAGGATAAAACATGATTTTGCCGCTTTTACAAAAGAGCAGTTGGAGGTATTTGGCGATTTTCCGGTGCAGGAGTATCATTACCTGAATGAGATTCTGCCTTACCGCACCTACCATGGCGTGGAGCACGGCAATTCCACCGTCATCACATTGGGCCCCGGAGAACTGTTGATGACGCCTAGCCTGTACAAAGAGTTTCTGGGAGTAAGTTCGCATGAGCTATTCCATACCTGGAACATCAAGAAAATTCGCCCTGCTGAAATGATACCTTATAACTTTGCGCAGGAGAACTACTTTAAAACCGGCTACGTGGCCGAGGGCATTACCACTTACTACGGCGACTATATGCTGGCCAGATCAGGGGTATTTACAGCAGCGCAGTATTTTGACGAACTGAATACTACCCTGCAACGCTACTTCGCTGACTATAGCCGTGATAACCTCTCCGTAGCTGACTCCTCCTTCGATCTTTGGCTGGACGGCTACAAACCCGGCGCACCAGACCGAAAGGTATCTATCTATATAAAAGGCGCCCTCACAGCCTTGCTCTTGGATATGCAACTGAGACAGCAAACGAATAACAACGCCAGCGTGGACACTGTGATGCGCCTGCTTTGGGATCGTTTCGGTAAAAAAGGCAAGGGCTACACAGAGGCTGACTATGCTGAGTTGGTGGATGAAGTAGCTGGTACTTCTTTTGCTTCATACTTTGATAACTACATAAACGGCACTGCCCCTATTGAGCAGGCTTTGGATGAGGCTTTATACTTAGTCGGCTGCACGCTAAAGGAAACAGAAAACCCGATCATCAATGAAGGCAATTATGGCTTTAAGGTAACATCGGAAGGTGCGGCCAAAGTAACTGCCGTTGCACCAGGCTCTCCGGCTAGCGGTGTGTTAAGTATAGATGATGAGCTTGTTGCCTTGAATGGCCGCAAAATAGAAAATAACCTGCAGCACCTGCTGGCACTGCAACCGCAGCAAATAGAACTGACGCTGTTCAGGGAAAAGCAGCTTCGTAGTATAAAATTGGGTGCTGATAGTAACAGCTACTATAGCAAGTATACTGTGGAGAAACGTGCCGATGCGACTGATGAACAGAAGCAGAATTTTAAAGCATGGCTGAAGCAGGAGTTTTAAATGATGTGTTAACCGTTAACCCACTCCTAACCCCAATGCCATCAACTTAAGCTCTTTTGTCATCTCGACGATAGGAGAGATCTTTATAGAACTCCTTCTGCACTAATTCCAGATAGATTTCTCCCAGAGGTCGAAATGACAACTTAGCTTATATTTTCTCAAGTTGACAGCATTGGGGCTGGAGCGGATTGATAACTAGACTAGGCGCTAATTAAATAGCAACTTAAAGTAAAACGATGGCTGCTTCAGCTTTTCGCGTAGGTCCAGGTCGTTGAACATGCAGGAAATGGTCTTGGCTAGGGCTTGGTTTTTGGATGCTTTATCGGCGATCTGGTTGAACAGCCAGGGGTAATTGAGCAGCTTCTGCATCTGGCGGCTAAGTCTTAGCTCTTTCCAGAGACGGTTGTAAACGGCTTTGTCGTAGGCTTGCATGAAGCTGGCTGAAAAGTCCTGGTGCTGCAGGCAAAGCGCTGCCTGTGTTGCAGCCCAGCGGCCACTGATCATAGCATTGCTTACTCCTTCGCCAGTAAATGGGTCTATCAGCGCGCCGGCATCACCCACTAACATGTAGTTATCTCCGGAAAGGCTGCGTTTTTTAGAACCCAGTGGCAAGCCGTACCCTTTTATATCGCCCACCAACTCTGCATTAGCAAAGCGCTTCTGAAGCTCCGGGTGCGTTTCTATCATGCGCAGCATTTCCTTTTTCAGGTTAATCTTTTTGCTGCTGATGGCGCTGCTCAACATACCCACACCTACATTGGCAAAACCTCCCGGCAACGGGAATACCCAGAAGTATCCCGGCAGAAAATCCTTGAAGAAGTGAAGCTCTATAAAGTTATCGCCATCCAGATCCTGAACTCCTTTGTAATAAGCCCGCAAACCGGCACAGTAGTGCTCCGGCTCCTGCTGCAGACCTGCTACATGCCGCGCAAACCCCGACTGCGCTCCGTTTGCCACAATCAGCAATTTGGCCTCTACTTGTGGCTCACCTTCTTTTCCGGAAAGTATAAAACCCCCACCTGATAGCTGCTCATACTTTGCAAGCTCTACGCCCTCCAGCAACGTAATCTCAGAGCGCTGCTTTACCTGCTCTACCAGAAAGTTATCGAAGTGCAGGCGTTTGGAAATATAACCTGCCGGAGAATCCACATCACGGTTATAATTATACTTGAACGGCACACTCAGCTTTTGCCCGCCCGGCGATACAAAATGAATACCCCACGAAGGCAGCTGCTCCTCTTGCTGACTGAAGAGCCCAGGCAATTCATCAGAGATACGGCGCAGTTCATTTACTACTTTGCCGCTCAGGGCATCGCCGCACACTTTATCGCGCGGGAAGACAGCCCTATCCACTAATAGGCAGGATATGCCCATTTGCGCCAGGTGCAATGCTGCCGTAGTGCCACCGGGACCAGCACCAAGTATACAGATTTCAGTTTTGTACATGCAGAAAAGTATGAACAGAAGAAAGATAAGCAATTAGCCACACAACCTACACCTATAGGCACAAAAAAAGGAGGAAAACCTGTATGGCTTTCCTCCTCTGAGTTTTCATAGCTTATTTTGTTTACAAGTACACCCTACTTTTTATCATAAGGGGTATTGTTACCACCCTTCGCTAAGTTGCGATTAGGGTTCTGCACTTTGGTTGCGTCTTTGTTTAGTGCATTGCGGTTTGGACTATCGTTGATGTTACCCATCGGCTTCTTTGGATCGGCCTCGTTAGGGTTATTCTTCTTCAACTCATCCATTTTATTTTTATTCTGATTCTTTATGCTCATAATCCAATCTCCTCATTAATGTATACTTAGTTTTACCGCTTCCGACTGGATTTTGTTACAAATTTGACTAAAGTATACTCTACGTTAACCATTGCTTTAAACGAAAAAAGGAGAGGCCTCAGCCTCTCCTTTTCTGTGCAATTTTGATTTATACTTACTGCAGTACGGTATCGAACTGAACCAGGTTAACGAACTGCTGCACGCGGTTCTCAATCTCCTGGTGGCTCAGGTTTTTCAGGCGCTCAGTACCGAATTTCTCAACACAGAACGAGGCCATAGCCGAACCATAGATGATGGCGCGCTTCATGTTCTCGAAGCTGATATCACCAGTGCTGGCAATGTAACCGATAAAGCCACCCGCAAACGTATCGCCGGCTCCGGTCGGATCGAAAACTTCTTCTAACGGAAGGGCTGGTGCAAAGAATACTTTGTCTTCGTTAAACAACAGGGCACCGTGCTCACCTTTCTTGATGATCAGGAACTTAGGACCCATTGCCATTATCTTTTTAGCAGCTTTAACTAAAGAGTAGTCACCGCTAAGCTGGCGCGCCTCCTCATCGTTGATAGATAACACATCTACCAGCTTCAGCGTCTCTTTCAGCTCATCCAGGGCAATGTCCATCCAGAAGTTCATGGTGTCCATTACTACCAGCTTTGGCCGTTCGGTCAAGCGCTCTATCACTGTCTTCTGTACCTGTGGCGCCAGGTTACCCAGCATCAGGTATTCGCAACCCTGGTATGCATCCGGAATAATCGGATCGAAATCGCCTAGTACGTTAAGCTCAGTAACAAGCGTTTCGCGGCTGTTCATATCGTTAAAGTAGCGGCCAGACCAGAAGAAAGATTTCTCGTTCTCCTTTACCTGCACACCTTCGGTGCTGATACCGCGCTGGTGCATCAGAGCAATGTGGTCCTGGTCAAAGTCACCGCCTACTACTGATACTACATTTACCGGCTTCACAAAGTATGAAGACGAAAGCGAAATGTACGTTGCCGCACCACCTACAATTTTGTCTGTTTTTCCGAAGGGTGTTTCCAGCGCGTCAAACGCCATCGAACCTACTACTACTAAGCTCATATTTTTAAATTATGAATTACAAATTAAGAATTATGAATGGGTTTATACTTTAGATCAGCAGTTTAACCCTCCAGCAAGTTAGCAATTAAATAAATAAAAAAGCCCCTGAAGGTTTGCTTCAAGGGCTTGGGGTGGAAGATGGGGCTCGAACCCACGACCCCCAGAATCACAATCTGGTGCTCTAACCTACTGAGCTACAACCACCGTGTCTCATTTGAGAGTGCAAATATACGCATCAAATCACACAACGCAATACCTGAGGCGCAATTTTGTGTAAAAAATTTCAGCTACCTGCTTTGTACTTATGGTAACAGCGTAGAGTGTAAAGCAGTTCTGCAGCAAGCAACGGTAACGGCGCCAGGAACCATTTTGGCAGAGCTATCTCTGTCATAAATACTTGCAGAAGTATAAACAGAAGCCATACAGCAACAGCAGCTAACAAAAGCTGCATTCTACTTCTGCTGTTGTAGTTACTCTTGTAGATGTGCCAAATGGTAATTTTGCTCTCCATTCTAATTGAGTTTATACAGAATACTACTTATTCTTATTCGCTCAGTTTGCTGCCGCACCATGGGCAGTAGTTTATTACCACCATCGTAGCGCTGCCGTTATGCACGGGTATACCATAAAAGCCCTCATCCCACTTATTAATGATTACTTCTGGATCGTCGTACTTTATCTCTCCCTCCTCGTCCAGGCTTTCAAATACTTTATCAGCCATCATTATGCAGCAGTAGCTTTTATAGTCGAAGCCTTTGCTCTTTAGCTTTTCTGCGGTGGCCCAGTTATAACACGCCTCGTTTTCGTGAATGGCATCCAAATAAGCTTCATACTCCTCCGACTCCAGCACCTCCTGCGGCAGCTCTTTCCCGAAAAAGCGGGTGTGCAGCTCTTTAAATTTCTCCAGTTCCATACTACCTGTCAAATAGTAGTCTCTCCCCTTTTTTGCTCTCATCAAAAGTACCGTTGGTGAAAGCTAAATGTCCGGATACGATAGTATGCGCTATAGTTGAGTTGAAGGTCTGGCCTTCGAAAGGCGACCAGCCGCATTTGAAGTAGGTATTTTCTTTGGTAACAGTATAAGGTTTGTTCAGATCTACCAATACTAGATCAGCCCAGTAGCCTTCACGGATATAACCACGCTCGCGCACATTAAAAAGTATGGCCGGCGCATGGCTCATCTTCTCCACCATCTTCTCTAATGTCAGCTTGCCTTGCTTCACAAACTCCAGCATCATCTGCAGCGAGTGCTGCACTAGTGGTACTCCTGATGGCGCTTTTTTATACTTGCCCTGCTTCTCCTCCCAAGTATGCGGTGCGTGGTCGGTGGCAATCACATCCAGTTTATCCTCCAGCAGGCCCTTAAGAAGTGCTTCTTTGTGACGATGCTCTTTAATGGCCGGGTTACATTTTATCTGCGAACCATACTTATCGTAATCCTCTTTATCGAACCACAGGTGGTGCACACATATTTCGGCTGTAATGCGCTTCTGCTCCAACGGAATGTCATTTCGGAAAAGCTTCAGCTCTTCTTCGGTGGAGATGTGCAGGATGTGCAGGCGCGTATTGTGCTTTTCGGCCAGCTTCACGGCCAGGTAAGATGATTTAAAGCAGGCTGCCTCGTTCCTGATTTCTGGGTGGCATTTTACCGGAATATCCTCGCCGTACTTTTCCTCATAAAGTGCCATGTTGTCGCGGATGATCTGCTCATCTTCGCAATGCACAGCAATAGGCAGTTTGGCTTTTTCAAAAATCTCCTCAAGCGTCTGCTCATTATCTACCAACATATTGCCTGTAGAGGAGCCCATGAATATCTTAATACCACAAACAGTGTTGGGGTTAGTAATCAGCACTTCGGCCAGGTTATCGTTAGAGGCTCCCATGTAAAAGGAGTAGTTAGCCAGCGACGTTTCGGCAGCAATATTATACTTATCCTCCAAAAGCTCCTGCGTTAGCGCGTTAGGTACCGTGTTCGGCATCTCCATAAAAGAAGTGGTACCGCCTGCTACAGCTGCTCTGGCTTCAGTTTCTATGTTAGCTTTATGCGTAAGGCCTGGTTCGCGGAAGTGCACCTGGTCGTCGATTACGCCGGGCAACAGGTGCAAGCCTGTGGCATCAATGGTTTCGTCGGCTTCAGCGGCTATACTTTGCCCGATCTGCGCAATGCGTCCGTCTTTTACCATTACATCGGCAGTGGTTATACTTCCTTCGTTTACGAGTTGTGCGTTTTTGATGAGGATAGATTTCATGCTGCTAAGATACGGGAAGTGGGCGAAAGGGTAAAAGTTCTTATAACCTATTATTCAACAACATGCCTCCGTAACCATCATAGGTAGCATCAGTACATGTACACAGGCAGCACGTGCAATATATAAATCAAATGGAATCACAACACCTAACACTAAGAAGATTTAACCAGATACTGCTAGCCCTTTTGCTGCTTTTCGGATTGCTTTACCTGGGCAAAGGCTTCTTGGTACCGGTTGCCATTGGCGGATTGCTTGCCATGCTGCTGGACCCAGTGTGCCTGAAGCTTGAAAAATGGGGTCTGCCAACTACAGTTGCTGCTATACTCTGTGTACTTGTTTTGGTAGTGCTGTTGGTAGCTATGTTTTCTGTGCTGATAGACCAGTTAGTACAACTCGCAAACGACCTGACGGCGCTTGACGCAAGATTGAATGCACTGCTGGATGAGATCCATCGGTTTGTTAAGCGCACCATGGATGTCTCCAGAGAAAGACAGAATGAGTACATCAGGCAGAGCCTGAGGAATGCACTGCAGTTTACCGGCATCTATATCAGAAGCATACTCCTTTTTGCCGGATCTATCTTTGTAAGCTTTACCATTGTCATGATTTATACATTGCTGTTTCTGCTCTATCGCAGGCGGCTCAAGAACTTTGTGATCCAGCTGGCAAACTCTTACAACACAGACGCCAGGAAACTTATGGATAAAATTACTACCGTCGCCAGCTCTTATATTGCAGGCGTCTTCTTGGTTGTACTTATCCTAACGATTATCAACACGCTTGGGCTAATGATTATTGGCATAGAACACGCCCTGTTCTTTGGTTTACTGGCAGGCATCCTGAATATCATACCTTATATTGGATCGTTAACAGGAAGCCTGATACCGGTTGTGTTTGCCCTTCTAACCAAGGAGTCACTGCTCGTTCCGCTTGTTGTGGCCCTCTTCTTTTTAGTAGTGCAGCAGATAGAAAGCTATTTTCTCACCCCTAACATTACGGGTGGCAAAATTAAGCTAAATCCTATGGTAACGCTTATGGCGCTTTTGTTAGGAGGATTTGTGTGGGATGTAGCTGGCATGATCCTTTTTATACCCTTTCTGGGCATCGCCAAAGTTATTTTCGACAATATAAATCACCTTAAACCCTATGGCTACGTGCTCGGGAAAGATGATGAACAGCATAAGCTGAAGCACAGAGTTTTTAAGCCAGGCAAGAGGAACCGCCACTGACACGTAACCTAAAAATGGTAAATCCGAAGTCTTGTTACAGGAGAGGATGCTTACACCTTCAGGCCTACAATAACCTCCTTAAACTGCATTTGCCTTTTTTCCCGTACCTTTGTAGATCATCACTAAGTATAAATGATTACCGCCATGGCAGAAGAAGCAGAGAAAGAAGTGACTACCTTTGAGGATTTTAAGCTGAACAAGCAACTGCTAAACGCCATTAACGATGCCGGTTATGAGAAACCGACGCCTATTCAACAGCAGGCCATACCAATAATAAGCGGAGGTCACGATGTGCTAGGCATCGCCCAAACCGGAACAGGTAAAACAGCGGCCTTTTTACTCCCGCTGCTTATGAAGGTTAAGTATGCGCAGGGCCAGAACCCAAGAGCTTTAATCGTGGCGCCTACCCGTGAACTGGTGATGCAGATTGAGGAGAATATCACGTTGTTGGCTAAGTATACTGACATCCGTCACACCGCCATTTACGGAGGTCTTGGCCCTAAAACACAGATCGAAACCATTAATAAAGGTATAGATATACTAGTAGCCACACCTAAGCGTCTGATGGAGCTTTACCTGAAAGGTGACCTGATACTAAAAGAGCTAAAAACACTTATCCTAGACGAGGCTGACAAGATGATGGACATGGGCTTTATGCCTCAGATCCGTCAGCTGTTGGAGGTAATTCCGCGCAAGCGTCAGAACCTGCTTTTCTCGGCTACCATGCCCGATAAAGTGGTGCAACTGTCGGAGGAGTTTCTTGAATTCCCGACCCGTGTAGAGATAACACCACAGGCTACACCTGTTGAAACCGTAACCCAAACGCTTTACCGTGTGCCTAACCTGCGCACAAAAATAGAGTTGCTCGAACACATTATACAGGATGAGGAGACATTTAACCGCGTGATTATCTTTACCAGAAGTAAGAAAAATGCGGAGAGCGTGTCAAAATTCCTGGAGCACCGTAACTACGGCGAGGTAAGAGCTATACATGGCAACAAAGGCCAGAACACACGCATTAACTCGATGGAAGCCTTCAAGGGTGGCGATGTGCGCTTTCTGGTGGCTACCGACGTGGCTGCAAGAGGTATTGATGTAACCATGGTGAGCCATGTGATCAACTTTGATGTGCCTTTGATTTATGAAGATTACGTGCACCGCATTGGGCGAACAGGCCGTGCTGAGCAGGAAGGAGCTGCCATTACTTTTGCCACTGATGCCGAGATGTACCATGTAAACAAGATTGAGAAAATCATACGCATGCAGATACCGGAGGTGCCAATGCCTGCTGAAGTAAAGGTATTTGAAACGCCTTTCGAAGAACAGCAGGAAATGGCCATGGACATAGACCGCCAGAAGCGCCGCGAAAACCCTGACTTTAAAGGCGCTTTCCATGAGAAGAAAGGCAGGCACAAGTCTAACTTCGAGAAAGGCAAAAAGAAAGGAGATCCTAAAAACTCATTCTGGCAAAAGACGAAGAAGAAGGGTAGCCGTAAGAAATAAAAGCAAAAGGCCCGAAGTATAGACTATACTTCGGGCCTTTTACTTTACAGCTCTATGAACTGAGAGGCAAAATCGCCAAACTCAAACACCATCAGGTTGAGTAAGGTGCTCCACACAATAGCACTCCAGAGCATGTGCAGAAAAATCTGTTTGCGCGTAGCTCCAAATAAAGCAGCTACAACGGTTCCAACGATTGGTGTTAAAAGGATAGGTGTTAAGAAAGCAACTCCTGCCACACCAAAGTTTTTCCAGATCTTAATGATACGGCGGTTGCTTTTATTGAACACCGGTTTGTTTTTTGCACGGCGCCGCGCAGATATCCATTTAGAGAAGGCCCTGCCAATAATAGAGAAAATAATTACTGTGGTCATCATCCCCGCAATCGTTAATAAAACAGATTCCAGGTAAGTCAATCCCACAGTAACACCTGTCAGAGGCCCAGCAAAAAACTTAACCATACTTACCAGATACACCGACAGATACTTTAATATCTCTACCACTTCTATTCTCTCTTAAATTGTACTTTCACACAAAAAACACTCCTTACTTTATACTATACGCAATAAGCCTAGTTTAAAAGTATAAGTATATCAACAATCTATAGTTATTAACAAACTAAATCAAGCGTTTTATGGCTGCATTTGTAACCGGCCTACCCCACAATAAGTTCAGGATCAAATTTTTGGCCCAAATGCCAGGTCGCCGGCATCGCCTAAGCCAGGCACAATGTAAGACTTTTCGTTCAGCTTCTCGTCAAGCGCCCCAAGCCACACATTCGCCTCCGGAATCTCTTTTTGTATATACGCAAGTCCTTCGGGAGCGGCAATAGCAGCAGCAATATGCACCTGCACCGGCTTGCCGTGACGCAGCATTCCTTTGTAAGACTTAACCAAGGACCTTCCAGTTGCCAGCATAGGGTCAGCCAGGATCAGGATCTTGTCGTGCAGATCGGTAGAAGCCAGATACTCCATGTTGATCTGCAGTTCTGTGTTCTCCTCCTCTACACGGTAAGCGCCAACAAACGTGCTATACGCTTTATCAAAATAATTAAGCATGCCTTGGTACATAGGCAAACCCGCACGAAGTATGGTTGCCAGTACCGGCTGGTCGGCTAGTAGCAATGTTTCTGTTGTGGCCAGCGGAGTGGTTATCTCAACGGCTTTATAAGGCAGCGTTTTAGATATCTCGTAGGCCAGCAGCTCCCCGATACGCTCCAGGTTTCTGCGGAACCGCAGGCTATCGCCTTGCACGTGTATATTTCGCAGTTCTGCCACGTAGTGGTTAGCCAGCGAGGGCTTTTCGGTCAGGATATAGAGATTGCTTCTTTCCATTTTAGATACCAAGGCGTGTGTTGTCGTGATAAAGATAAATAGGTAACGGGCTCCGCACCAAAGTTAGCATAAAAATTAGCCACCGATGGTACCATACTGCCCTCAAAGTCAAGTATAATATTGTTGCCGGCAAACCGCTGTATCATGCTATCTAAAAGCAAGGTCATGGCGGCAGTGCGGCGCCCTTCTTCGCTAGCCCCCGAAAACAGAAAGATAAGCTTATCTGGCTGAAGTATAAAAAACGCGGCCACCACGGCTTCCCCTGCTTCGTTTACTACTTGCCACAGTTCTGCAGCTTTTCTGGCCTTTAAAACCTCATGAAGTTGCGCCAGTAGCCGGTAATGCTTTGCCTTTACCTCCGTCAGCTCCCTGCCTTTTGTATTCTTAAAAAGACGGATCAGCACTTCGATATTCTCCAGCGGTTTTACCTCTAAGCCACTGCGCCTGGCCTTGTTTAGCTTGTGCCGGTTTTTATAATTTTTCACCAGATCGTTGTAAGGCTGCCCCAACGGCAGGTGGTAATTGGTACGCTTACCTACTGCCAGGCCGGTGGCAGCTTCTCCAGCTTCAGTGTTGGCAGTATTTAGTTGCAGGTATACTCCTTTATACTTTGCAGGTATAAGCGCCAGGTAACTATCTATACTTTTATACTTGCTACAGGCTGTTGTAAACAAGCCCAACTGCTGTGTAAAATATGGTTGCAGCACTCCCAACTGCCCAAGGCGCCGGCCAAGCGGCAACGGAAAAACAGAAATATAATTCCCTTGCTCATCCTCCTCCACCACGGCATCCCAGCGTTTGCACACCACGTTCAGGTACCACGAGCAGGCATAGATTATTCTTTCGGCAGATGCCTCTAAGCAATTATCCCAGCTTTTTTCGTTGATCTCGTGGTGTGGCAGGTAGCGCAACATATAAGTTTGTGAGTAATCTTCCTGCTAAAGTATAAATTATACCCCGTTTATACAGAACAATAATTTTATAAAAGAGTACATTCGCACTTTAAAAGCTCCCACTTTCAGATCTTTATATGTCTAGAAGTATACTTTGTGCTGTAAGTATAGCACTACTCTCAGGTTTTGCCGCACAGGCTCAGGACACGTATGTACCCTACAACCGCGACGTTTACCATTGGATAGACCGCTATCAGATACTTTACGGTGACCAGGTGCCATCGCTGCAGACGGCAGTACACCCTTATGGCCGCCAGGACGTAGCAGACCTGGCTGAGGTAAGTGCCCGCAATGCCCGCACTGCAGTAGATGCATTTAACACACAGTACTTGCTAAACGACAACTGGAACTATACTAACCAAGAAGACAACAACAGCGACAGGCCAGTTCTAAAATACTTCTACCAGAACAAAACCGACCTGTACCACATTGAGAGCAACGACTTTACGCTGCGTGTGAACCCCGTGCTGCACTTGGAATTGGGCCACGACGGGGATGACTTAACATACGTGAACACACGAGGTGTGCAGATAGAAGGCTCTATAGATGAACGATTTGGATTTTATACTTTCATAGGCGAAAATCAAGCCCGCTTTCCGGGTTATGTAAATGACCGCATTTTGCGCGACGGAGTGGTACCACACGAGGGCTTCTGGAAAAGATTCAAAGAAAACGGATACGACTTTATTACAGCACGCGGCTATTTAAATTATGCCCTGAGCAAGCATGTAGAGATACAACTAGGCCACGACCAACATTTTATAGGTGACGGCTACCGCTCTTTGGCTTACTCCGATTATGCACCGCCTGCCTTTTTCCTGAAGCTAAACACCCGCGTTTGGAGGTTACATTATATGAACTTGTTCCAAGAGCTTATTTCAGAATTCGAGAGAGGCGGCGGCGACAAATTGCTACCAAAGAAATATATGGCGCTACACCGCCTGGGCATCAACATTACTGATAACTTTAATGTAGGAGTATTTGAGCAAGTGGTATTTGCCCGCGAGAAAGGAAAATTTGAGTTGCAATACCTTAACCCGGTAATTTTTTACAGAGCCATCGAGCAGGCCTTAGGCAGTGAAGACAACGCCATGCTGGGAGCAGATTTCCGCTGGAATATCTACAATCGCTTTCAGGTGTACGGGCAGTTGCAACTAGATGAATTCGTGCTGAATGAGGTAAAAAGCGGCAATGGCTGGTGGGCTAACAAACAGGCAGGACAGATCGGCGCTAAATATATCGACGCCTTTGGCCTGAGCAACCTGGACCTGCAGGGCGAGGTAAACCTAATCAGACCTTATACTTACCAGCATCGCAGCTCTGTTACGAATTACCAGCACTACCGCCAGCCGTTGGCACACCCTATGGGGGCAAATTTAGCCGAGTTTGTGGGTATTGTTTACTACCAGCCTATTCCGCGCCTGATGCTAACAGGGAAAGCTATTGCCACACGTTTTGGACAAGACATTGTTACCTCCTTAGATACGCTTAACTATGGCAGCAATGTATTGCTGCCATACACTACACGCGTATCTGACTATGGCAACGAAATTGGCCAGGGCATCACAACCAATCAGGTACATCTCGATTTAACAGCTACTTATCAGTTGCGCCACAACATGTTCCTGGATATCAAAGGTATAGTTCGCCGTACTGATGCGGAAGTAAATACCCTAGACCGTAATACCACCTTTGCCTCCTTCGCCTTCCGCTGGAACATACCGCAAAGACTGCACGAGTTTTAAGCTTTAGCCATAATAAGTTCAGACGAAGAGGTAGGGAAGAAATTTTCTACCTCTTTACTTTTCTACCTTTCTACCTTTAATTAAGTATCTTTGCGCCGGATTAGGCAAGACTGTCCATTTTTAACTTAAGTATAACTAAATCAGAATATTTACTGCTGCAGCTGTTGCTGTAGTTATAGTTGCAGGTTAGCCCCGGAGGCAGTGTGCAGAAGACCTAACCCCAACAAGACATACATCCATGAAGACATACCTTCGCATACTTCAGTTTGCCAAGCCTTACAGCAGGTTCGTACCGCTTTATACCATTTACACGGTGCTGGGCATCATCTTCGGTATTTTCAACTTTACCCTGATTATTCCGCTTTTGAACGTGCTTTTTGCACAGGTTGGCACCGAAGAGGCTGCAACAATGATAACACAACGCCCTGAATTTAGCTTCGACCTGAGCTTCTTTACTGATTTCTTTAACTACTACTTCGGGCAGGTAATACTGGAGCATGGTCGTGAGGGTGCTTTGCTTTTCGTGTGTGTGGTAGTAATCATCTCTATTTTCCTGGCTAACCTGTTCCGCTACCTAGCTTTCAGAATTGTGGGTGAGTTGCGGGCACACGTGGTAAAGAAAATGCGCCATGCCGTTTACCAGCGCGTAACAGAGATGCACCTGGGTTATTTTTCCAATGAGCGCAAAGGTGACCTGATGACGCGACTCACTGTGGATATCCAGGAAGTGGAAAGCTCTGTGGTGAGTACATTAACCGTTGTAGTGCGGGAGCCGATCGCTATCATAGCCTTTTTCACAGTGCTGTTTACCATGTCGGTTAAGCTTACTTTGTTTACCCTTATACTTCTGCCCCTGTCGGGTGGCGTAATTGCCGGCATTTCCAAAAGGCTAAAGCGCAAGGCACAGCAGGGCCAGGACTCGCTTAGCTTTATACTTACCATCATCGACGAGACCCTGAGTGGCATGCGTGTGATAAAAGCTTTTAATGCTGAGCCATTTATACTTAATAAATTTCATAATCAGAACGACCGATATGCCCGCATCCAGCGCTCTATTGCTCACAAACGCGATTTAGCATCTCCGTTGTCAGAGTTTCTGGGTGTAACTGTAGTGGCTGGTCTTTTATACTATGGCGGCAATCTGGTGCTTAATCAGCAGTCAGAGCTATCTCCGGCAGAGTTTATTACATACATCATCCTGTTCTCGCAGGTGCTGGTACCTGCAAAGGCTATGTCGGCCTCGTTCAGCAATATTCAGCGCGGCCTGGTTTCCGGCGACAGAGTGTTGCAAGTGATCGATACCGACCCTCAGATCAAAAACAAGCCAAACGCCAAAGAACTACCCGAGTTTAAGCATCAGATCGAGTTTATTGATGTAAACTTTGGCTACGGCAACAAAACAGTACTAAAGGACATTAACTTCACCATTGAGAAAGGTAAGACAGTGGCATTGGTTGGTCCATCGGGTGGCGGTAAATCTACACTAGCCGATCTGATACCTCGCTTCTATGATCCAACTGCAGGCGCCATACTTATAGATGGACATGATATCCGCAACTATACTATGGAGTCAGTGCGTGATAAGATGGGAGTGGTAACGCAGGAGTCTATACTTTTCAACGACACGATCTTCAGCAACATCGCCTTTAACAAGACCGATGCCACCATGGAGGAGGTAATCGCTGCTGCCAAAATTGCCAATGCCCACGATTTTATCATGAACACCGAAAACGGCTACGAGACTGTGATCGGCGACAGAGGCAGTAAACTTTCCGGTGGACAGCGACAGCGCCTAAGTATAGCCCGTGCCATACTTAAAAACCCTCCGATCCTTATACTTGACGAAGCTACCTCTGCTCTGGACACGGAGTCGGAGAAGCTGGTACAAGAGGCGCTAACAAACTTGATGAAGAACAGAACTTCTATCGTGATCGCGCACAGATTGAGTACTATTCAGCACGCAGATGAAATCCTGGTGTTGCAGGAAGGCCGCATTATTGAGCGAGGCACACATGAGGAATTGCAGCAACACAGCGGATTGTATGCTAAACTGACACAGATGCAGCTCACAGCATAACGGATAAATAGCATTATTTACAAACCAACAGTGAGCATATCAATGAATTAAGGGCATCGGTTACAAAATAACCATATTTTATTTGTAGCTTTAAGAGAACATGTTGTTGTACTAAAAATTCTACTTTAACATGAGAGCACTTAAAGCCACACTGGGGTTTCTTATACTCGTGTATGTTATCTTTACAGCATTGCTGCTTACGGCAATTCTTAACGAGCACACCATCTTCAACATTCGAACCGAAGAGCAGATCTTAACCATGTATAAAGCTTTGGTCGCCATCGGAGGTGTGCTGATGCTGGCCAGGCTACTGGTAACAAGGCTATACATTGCAGACATGAAGTATGACCGGCACATGGCGCAGCTAAAGATTAACGAACTGAAAGCTGACCTGTACGAGAAACGCCAGGCATTCCGAAGCAACAGTTATAAAGAAAGAGCCTCAGAGCCTGAAGTAGAATATTTAAAACAAGCATGACCGCTAAAACCATATTGGCAGAACTAACGCAGGCACAGGAAGTGCTTAGCGCCTTTTTATCAGACTCTAAAAACATTGCCGCCATTGAACTGGCAGCCGACGCCATGGCAGCATCGGTGCAGCAGGGCGGCAAAATCTTAAGCTGCGGCAACGGCGGCTCTATGTGCGATGCCATGCATTTTGCCGAAGAACTTACCGGCCGCTACCGCGAGGACCGCAAAGCCATCCCCGCCATCTCTATCTCAGACGTAAGCCACATGAGCTGTGTGGGCAACGATTATGGATATGAGTATGTATTCTCTCGTTACTTAGAGGCTTTGGGCAATAGCGGCGATGTGCTGTTAGCCATCAGCACCAGCGGTAACTCCGGCAACGTGCTAAAAGCAGCAGAGGCTGCCAAGGCTAAAGGCATGAAGGTAGTAGGCTTAACAGGCAAAGACGGTGGCAAACTTGCTCCGCTTTGCGATGTAGAGATACGTGTGCCGCACTTCGGCTTTGCAGATCGTGTGCAGGAAATTCACATTAAGGTCATTCACATACTTATACTTTTGCTGGAGCAGAAGTTAACATAGCAGATCATACAAAAGCTATACATCATTAGGAGAAGCCACGGTTAGTACCGTGGCTTTTTGACTTGTATGATAAAAGCTACTTACCGTTGTTTTCCAAAACTTATACCTATTATGCATTCTTTTATACTTTTAAAGTATAAACCGGAATTAAATGCAGGCACAGGGTGTTCCGCATCAAATTATATTCCTAATAGAACATGTTGATCAAAACGTACGGAAGTGCCGTTCAGGGCGTAAACGCCTATACTATTACCATCGAAGTAAATGTAAGCGCAGGAACAAAGTATACTTTAGTAGGCCTCCCGGACAACGCAGTTAAAGAGGGTGAACTCCGCATTGAGTCTGCGCTAAAGCAGTACGGTTATAAAGTGCCGCGCCAGAAGGTAGTGATCAATATGGCTCCCGCTGATATCCGGAAAGAAGGCTCAGCCTACGATCTGCCCATCGCCATGGGCTTACTGGCAGCTTCCGGGCAAATCAAACCTGACAGAGTCTCGCAATACATGATCATGGGCGAACTGTCGCTGGATGGTTCGCTTAGGCCAATAAAAGGAGTGCTGCCTATTGCCATACAAGCCCGCAAAGAGGGCTTTAAAGGCATTATACTTCCGGCACAGAATGCGCAGGAGGCGGCTATCGTAAATAACCTTGATGTAATTGGTGTTGCCAATATTTTGGAAGCAATTGAGTTTTTAGATGAGCACCGCAACATAGAACCGCTTGTTATCGATACCCGTGAGGTATTTCAAAATACCGTGGACCAATATGCTGCTGATTTTGCCGATGTGCAGGGGCAGGAGAACATAAAGCGCGCTCTGGAGATTGCTGCGGCTGGCGGCCACAATGTGATCATGATCGGCCCTCCGGGTGCAGGTAAAACCATGCTGGCCAAGCGCCTGCCTTCGGTGCTTCCTCCGCTGTCTATGCACGAGGCGCTGGAAACAACTAAGATACACTCTGTAGCAGGCAAATTAGGCGAAGCTGCCTCTCTGCTAACTACACGCCCTTACCGTTCGCCACACCATACTATATCGGATGTAGCTTTAGTTGGGGGTGGCAGTATCCCTCAACCCGGAGAGATTTCGCTGGCACACAACGGCGTACTTTTTCTCGACGAGCTGCCGGAGTTTAAGCGCACCGTGCTGGAGGTAATGCGGCAGCCACTAGAGGAGCGTCGTGTAACCATCTCCAGAGCCAAAACCACTCTAGATTTTCCGGCAAACTTCATGCTGATTGCAAGTATGAACCCGTGCCCCTGTGGCTACTACAACCATCCGGAGAAAGAATGTGTATGCGGCCCCGGTGTAGTACAGCGTTACCTGAACAAAGTTAGTGGCCCGCTGCTAGACCGCATAGACCTGCACGTAGAAGTTACGCCTGTTACGTTTGATGAAATGACAGCTACCCGCAAGTCAGAAGAGAGCGCTACAGTACGAGAGCGTGTGGTACAGGCCCGGGAAAGACAGACACACCGTTTCAAGGAGGTTCCGCAGATACATTCTAATGCTATGATGCCCTCGCAAATGGTAAAAGAAGTTTGCCAGATAAATGATGCCGGTCGCACCTTGCTAAAGACGGCTATGGAACGATTGGGTCTCTCAGCCAGAGCCTACGACCGTATACTTAAAGTTAGTCGCACCATTGCCGATTTAGCCGACAGCCCTGAAATAAAAATTGAACATTTAGCAGAGGCCATTCAATACAGGAGCCTTGACAGAGAAGGCTGGGCAGGATAAAACACTAGTTACCAAACAACTGTTAAATAACTATTTACACATATCAAGCGGCCTTTTGAGCCGCTTTTTTGTTTACTTTACTTATCAAAGCCTCCGTTCAACGCGCAGAATCGTCAACTATAAAATTGCACTCCATTTCATACCCGCACGTATAGCTTCATGGCTTTGGCCTTTACATTTTTAGTTGTAAAGCACCAAAGCCGCTATTTTTAACTAATGTGTTGAATCATGAAAAAGACTATATTATTATTTGTATTTGCTATAGTAACAACATTAACTGCACAAGCACAAATGCAGGCACCTGGTGTGGGCATCAGGGCTGGTGCAAACTATTCCGGCTTCTCCGGCGATGATGCAGACAATCTGGATAGGATGTTTGGCTTTCATGCAGGCTTGACCTCACAGTTTTACTTAACCAGCGACAACTTCTTTGCCATACAGCCAGAGCTACTGTTCTCCACAAAGGGAGCTGAGTCTAAAGACGATACTTTCAAGTATAAAATAAGCTATTTGGATGTGCCCGTGCTGGCACGTATTAATGCCGGTCCGCTATATTTTGAAGGTGGCCCACAAGCCTCTTTCAGAATTGGCGGCGACATAGAGTCTAATAACGTGAACATTGACGATGACCTTGATCAATTTAAGAGAACCAGCTTTGGCTATGCTGCTGGCATAGGCCTGGCCGCTACTTCACTCGGTTTAAGTATAGGTGTACGTTATAATGGCGATATTTCAAAACTAAATGAAAACGATAACGTTTCAGATGCAAGAAACGACGTTTTCATGTTGACCCTTGCCTACATGTTCTCAGGCAGATAGCGATGAACTGTCTTTAGTATAAAATATAAACTATGGAATGGAAAAGCCCTGCCCTAGCAGGGCTTTTCTCTTTTTGCCAGATAAGATTATATTATCTGTTCCACCCGCTGCCACCCCATTATAGTATCCTCTAAACAGAGCTTTTATATTTAGATTAAAAATATTTATGCTAACTATATAGATTTACACTATACTTTTGGCCTACTTGTTGCTATGGGTGTATCTGCATGCGAAGAGGCTTTAGACACTAAAATTCTAGTATTCTAGATTTCAACTGTTTACAGCATCAACTAAAAATTTGTACTAAAATTTAAACCTTAAAGTATCTTATTAACCGTATACTGCTCGTTTAACAGAGCGTAACAAACAATTTATGATTATGAAGAAGTTATTATTTGTATTCGTTTTTGCACTTTCAGGTATCTCGGTTGCCCAGGCGCAGTCGTTTGGTGTCCGTGGTGGTGCTAATATTTCTAACTTGTCTGGCGACCTTCGCGACGAGAGCAGATTTGAAAATAAAGTAGGTTTCCATGCAGGTGCCATACTTAACTTCGGTATCGTTGATGACTTTTTCTCTATCCAGCCAGAGTTACTGTACTCTGTAAAAGGATTTAAGAACAGCGACGAAGTTTATACTACCGTTCTGCTGCAGCAGAGAAGACGAGAAGGCAAAGTAAATTACAATTACCTTGACCTACCTGTACTGGCCAAAATTAAGGCTGGTCCATTATACTTTGAAGCAGGCCCGCAGGCTAGTTATTTATTGAGCGTAAACAACGAAACCAAAACCTACGACGGCAACGGCAACCTGATTACCAGCACCCGCGATGAGAAGAGCAAAGAAGGTATCACTGAGTTTGAGTTAGGCTATGCTGCTGGTATTGGTTTAGCCTCTAGAAATGGTATCAGCTTTGGTGTGCGTTACAACGGAAGCTTAACTGATTTTGCCAAAGATGCTCCGTCAGATTACTTTGATGGAGATCTTGCCAATGCAAGACATTCTACAATTATGGTTACAGTAGGCTTCTTATTACCATCAGCTAAGTAACACAAGTATAACCTAACACAATTGCCGGCCTTATCAAGTATAAGGCCGGCAATTTTATTTTAACTGGAGATAGCCAACAATTTTATAGCCGGTTTAGTAAAACATAGTGCCGTACCCCATAACCTCTAGCACTATGAAAAAGACATTACTCCTCCTGTTACTTATACTTTCTGCAATACAACTGGCACAAGCCCAGTATGCACGTTTTGGCGCCAAGGCTGGAGGTGGCTACACCAGAATGTATGGCGACGATAGTTCATCGGATGTGATCAATTCCTTACCGGGCTTTCATGTGGGACTTATAGGCAGCTATGAGTTTGTATCTAGCCTGGCACTGCAGGCTGAACTGCTTTATGAGCAAAAAGGCCTCACTTACGACGGCTACCCTATCAGCACCTCCGAGGCCCTGATTGATGACCAACGGCTGCACTACATTACGTTGCCGGTTTTAGCCAAACTACAGAAGGGCGGTTTTTTTGTGGAGGCTGGGCCCTATGTCGGTTATCTAATTGAAGAGACCACAAAAGTAAACATTATAGACCAGGCCAGTGTAAACGATCCGAATCCTGTTATACTTGGTGAATATGGTTTTGAAATGAGTGACTTTGAGCGCTGGGACTACGGCTACAGAATTGGGTTGGGCATTCAACTGGAAAGTGGCTTTTTTATGAGTGTACACAACACAGGCGGCCTTAGATCATTCTCGAAACAATTAGACCAGAAGAACCTCGGGTTTATGCTAAGCGTGGGATACATGCTGGCCCCTCGCCTGCCATAGGCAACAAAAAAGCCCGCTTTAACAGCGGGCTTTTTTGTTGTTATACTTATACTTGCTATTTCTTCTACTTGCTATTTCTTCATCTCAGCAAAGTGCTTGTAAAACATCGGTATTGTCTCGATGCCTTTCATGTAGTTAAAAATACCAAAGTGTTCATTTGGCGAGTGTATCGCATCAGAATCTAACCCGAATCCCATCAGCACAGAGTCTAAGCCTAGCTCAGACTTAAACATTGCCACAATCGGAATAGAACCACCGCTGCGTACCGGAACAGGCTTCACGCCAAAGGTATCTTCATAAGCTTTGGCGGCAGCCTGGTAAGCCACAGAATCAGTGGGTGTAACAACCGGCTCACCACCATGGTGCGGCTTTACCTCTACCTTCACACTTTTTGGTGCTATACTTTCGAAGTGCTTCTTAAATTTCGCTGTGATCTCTTCAGAAGTCTGGTCAGGCACCAGACGCATAGAAATTTTAGCATAGGCCTTTGAGGCAATAACTGTTTTGGCACCCTCGCCGGTATAACCACCCCATATACCATTCACATCAAGTGTAGGGCGGATAGAGTTACGCTCCATGGTTGAGTAGCCGGCTTCGCCGTGCACATCACCTAAGTCCAGCGCTTTTTTATACTTATCCAGATCAAAAGGTGCACGGGCCATTTCTGCACGCTCCTCCTGGCTTAGCTCCTGCACATTGTCATAGAAACCAGGTATGGTAATGTGGTTATTCTCGTCATGTAAAGAGGCAATCATCTGGCAAAGTATGTTGATCGGGTTTGCCACAGCACCACCGTACAAGCCGGAGTGCAGGTCGCGGTTTGGTCCTGTTACTTCTACCTCTACGTAGCTCAGGCCACGCAAACCAGCCGTAATAGAAGGCGTGTCATTGCCCAGCATACCTGTATCTGAGATCAGGATCACATCGCCGGTTAACCTGTCTTTGTTCTCTTTAACAAAAGTAGCAAGGTTTACAGAGCCTACTTCCTCCTCGCCTTCGATCATAAACTTCACGTTGCAGGTTAGTGTGCCTGTCTGCATCATGGTTTCAAAGGCTTTTACGTGCATATACATCTGGCCTTTGTCGTCGCAGGCGCCGCGCGCGTAAATCTTCCCGTCTTTTATTACCGGCTCAAACGGAGGCGAAGTCCAAAGTTCGTACGGGTCTGCTGGCTGCACATCATAGTGGCCGTACACAATTACCGTTGGCAGGCTTGGGTCTACTATCTTCTCGCCGTATACTACAGGGTTTCCGGCTGTTTCTACCAGCTCTACGTTGTCTGCACCGGCATCTATCAGTCGCTGCTTCACAAACTCTGCTGTGCGCATTACATCCTGCTTAAACTTTGGGTCGGCGCTTACAGAAGGTATGCGCAGCATATCCAGCAACTCGTCTACAAAACGGTCTTTGTTCTTGTTGATATATTGGTTTACCATAGCTAGTGGTTACGTTTTGGTTCTGACTTAAAGTTACAAAAAAAAGCCACCCTTGTATGTAAGGATGGCTTTTTAGCATATCGTTAAAGTATAACTCTTATTTTTTTCGGCCTATACCGATGTTGGCTTTGCTTTCTTCGCCGGCTATCAGGCGGTTTATGTTTTTGCGGTGCGTTAAAACCACTACGGCAAAAAGCACAAATCCGAAGATGATCAGGATCGGGTTATCCGGGTGAAAGCGAGGATGTAGCAGCAACAGCATCGGGAAAGCAAGTGCTGCGATCATAGAGCCAAGCGATACGTAGCGCGAGGTAAACAGCACGATCACGAAGATCACCATACACACCAGCGCCACTTCCGGCTGCACCGCCAGCATCATACCTAATAAGGTAGCTACGCCTTTACCGCCTTTAAAACGCTCATACACCGGGAAAATGTGACCAACTACCGCCAAAGCACCAAAGATCAACTGGAAGATAACGAGGTTATTTGCAGGTATGGCATCAAAAATAACCAACAGCCCCGCTAGGGAGGTTGCAGCCCAGCCTTTAAAGATATCGATCAGCATTACAATGGTTCCCGGCTTTTTGCCCAACACCCTGAAGGTGTTGGTGGCACCGGAGTTTCCACTACCGTGCTTTCTGATATCAATACCATAGTAGGCCTTGCCTAACCATACAGCCGTGGAAATAGAACCAATAAGATACGCAACTACGGCTAAAACCGCTATTAACAGAAAATCCATGTGTAATCTAATCTTTATCCCTAATTAGGGTGCCCTTGTAACTGCAAACTATATATTTTTAGTTCACGCAGTGCTTCGGCAGAAACAAGCCCAAATATAGCTAAAACTTAATTTAAACTCCAAAAATCAAGCTTTATACAATCGTATACGCGGTGCTTATAGCTCCTGGTTATTGGTTATTGCTGCCCTCTTCTTCAATGGGGTCACCTTTGCCCTTCTTGCGCTTCTTCTTCTTTTCCTTACCCGTATCTTCCTCTTCGGCAAAATTTACATTGTTTACTGGCTCGCTGGATGGCTGTCCCGTCGCAATTTTAAATCCGTCTTCACCGTTCAAATAGTTTTTACGGAAGTGCTCCAGGAATGTATTCTTATCAATGTCACTGCCTTCGTAAACTCCGTAGCTAGAAGTAGATCCTCTACTGCCCTTCGACTTTGACCTAACCTGCTTGTTCAGTTTTTCGTCGGCAGAGGCAATTGTTAAGGAATTCTCCAGGAAGCTAATGTAATACCACGAATAAGGGTTTGCCTGTAAGTATAAATTTACTGCCGGTTCGCCGTTCATGTCCTGTCTTACTTCAAGGTAACCATTTAGTTGTGCGTTAATGTCTTCTTTCAGCATGCTGGCCACGCTTATCTTGCCCACACTGTACCATGCCTTCAATTCATTAGACCAACGCAGGTCCGCTTTATTTATAACTAGGCTACGGATTAATTTCTTCGATAGCTTAGGCAGCGGAACATACTCTATACTTGCACCATAGTCTCTCGCTCCCTTATCACCGATAAATTCGGCAAGCTTATACATGGTGGCATCACTCTTATCAAGTGCTTCGCCTGCTCCTCCTACATTTTCTTTTAAAGAGGAGGCCATTGTATTTAGGATGTTCGGGTGTGCAGATAGGTCAAAGGCCATAAAAGCATCTAACTTATAACGGCTGCTATCCACATTGGCATCGCCACTACCAGAAGCTTCTACATTGAAGTTCTTCATTGGTTTAACCAGGTTCATCTTACCCTCAAACCTAACTGTGTTGGAAGCTTCGTTGTAGAGTAGCAGGTTGCCTTCATAAGACCCTTCGTAGGCACGGCCCTCTCTGCCCATCTTAAACTCTGTTTTCTCTTTGTTATAAGATAGCAGTCCGTCCACTGTAAAAAGATCAAGATCTTCGGGAGCCTGTTTTTTAGATACGAAAGTGTTGTACAGCTTAGAGCTTCCTACTGCAATGTGCAAACCAGTGTGAAGCGGCGTACCATCGGCAGCTTTAGGCTTTGTGATCGGGATACGTACGTTAGCCGGGTTAAGCGAGTCCTTCTTGTATGAGAACCAGTCAGAATCGGCCGGGTTACCAGTAAAGTTAAGCTTCAGGTCGCCGTCGAAATCGAAGTGCTCTTTTGGTGCATGCATTACAATCTTGCCGCGGTACAGGATTCTCGGGAAGATGTAGAACTGGCTCTTTTCATCTGCCTGCGCCTCAGCGAAAGTAAAGATCGGCTTCTTCTTCTCGCGCGGATTGCCATACACATAGTTCGTGAAGGTCAGCTTAAATGAGTCGGAGGCAGCGTTGAAATAATCATGTACAGCGGTTCCCTTGAAAGCCTTCCGCGATAGCACATCAATGTTACCTGCATATAATTTGTGGTACTGCTGCAGCGTATCGGCGATGATACGTGAATTGCGAAGTGTTTTGATGGTAGCATCGGCAGCAACGGCCACTTTACCACTATCCGGCACTACCCAGGCATCACCAACGGTAATGTATGGTACACCGCCGGCAAGTATCGTATTTGCTTTCAGGTCATACTCTCCGCTGGCTGCTGCAAACTGCAGTCCCTCCTGCTGCGGATGCTGCGAGTAGAACCAGTTCTTGTTGCCGCTTTCGTCGGCCTTGAGGCTTACACGCTGTTTGTTCATGTCCCAGCGGGCACTGCTCATAGATGTTTTATACTGCGCCTTCGGGAATTCTATACTTGCGGCTCCTTTTACCTCACTTTCAAAATCCACGATACCCTTTACAAGGTCGTATTCAAAGGCCATGTCCTGGGCTTTGATGGCAGGTCTACCGGCCACGTCTGATTTTGCGATCATGGTGGCGTGGTTACCGCTCAGGTTGCGCTGCTTAAAGTGAAGTTCTGCAGAGGTTACGTTTGCAACAGGGTTATCTACCACACCGGCTCCGTACAGGCCGCCCGGCGACAGTTTAGCCACACCTTTAAAAGAGAACTCCTCCTTGTACACCTTCATCGGCTCTTTTTGCGTTTTGATGTACATGGTATCGGCCTGTGGAAGCCAATTCATCTGGAAATCAGACACCTTGGCAACAGGGAATTTGGTGCCACCCAGTGTTTCTTCGGCTATCACGGCAGATTTGCCCGCTTTTGTGATTACCGCATTCTTATAGTAAGTATAAACAGGAGCCTGTAGCGTGGCTGTGAGATAAGTTAGCTTTCCTTTGCTTTGAATACCACTGGAGCTCATCATGATAGTATCGTAAGCCATGCCCTTGCCTCCGAATGCTGCTAATCCTTTTGCGCCTGGCTGGTAATAAAAGCCCAGTGTCTCGTCCGGCATCATGATCAGCTTCGTTTTGATTGGCGGGAAAATGCCTCCGGAGTTAAAAGTACCGTCAAAGCCAATCGTGTTCTTGCCCGAGGCTAAACTATCAAGCTTAAACGGTGGCATATCAAAGTATACTGTGCTGTCGTAAGCGCCGCCGGCTACGTCTGGCCTGGCAAAGGCTACCTGTGCTCCCACCGGCGCGTCAAACTTAGGGTAATCGGCAAAGTAGTCTTTCCCGGATTTGTTGTTTGGCTTGTTGATGTAGAGTTTACCTGTTATTGACCCGTTCTTACCTGTCAACACCTGGTCTGTTACCTCGCCACCCTGCGCCCTGCGCTTTCTCGACATCAGGGCTACTGTATCCAACTGGGTAAGGTCAATAGAAAACTCATCGTAGTTGAACTTGAACTTAGAGCCTTTAAACGCGAGACTGCTGGCAAATACCTGCCCATCAAATTCTATATCGCGGTTTTTAAGTATATGTACCTCGCTTTTGCGTGGCATAATGTACACAGCGGCTGTATCGTTGTTAAAGGTGATTTTCTCCACACCCCGTACCGTCAGCTTGTTGTCAGCCAGATTCAGCGTTGCGTTTCGGCCTGATGGCACTATTGATTTTATAACAAGATGATCGTAATCGTTGAGATTGCGCGAAGAACGTACGTAATGCCAGGCCTTCTCCTTGATCTCGATGTAGCCAGAAGCCGGATCATAATTAATGTAGCCGGCGTGCTGCATGGCCAGTGCTGCCTCGTTTATAGCTTTCTCGCTAAGTTTGGTTGACCTGGCTACCTCTGACACAAAGAAAGTATTGCTTTTAGCTTTGGCAGCATAGCCTACTAATACCTGCAAAGGATGGAAAGGCGCTATGCCCACCAGCTGCTGATAGCGGTTGTTAGAGTAATAATGCGACGACTCTATTTGCACCGGCACCAGTGCCTTGGAGTTGATGATGGAGAAGTCGATATCCTGCGAACGAAGGTCCCAGTGCAGTCTCTCTGCTGTAATTTCCAGCTTATGATAAGTATCGTAGAACGGCGTGCGTGCGTAAGGACCTTTGTCTTTAGTTAGTGTGAGGGTTTGCTTTGGCTTGGAAAAGCGCAGCTGCATGGCCGGATGCGTGAGCGAGTCTTTTTGCTGGTAAATTGCCACAGACGCACGGTTAGCCATTATCAGCGAATCATTTATCGTATAGTTTCGTGCCATGGAGCGGAATTTGCGCTCGCCGGCATGCGATACCACGATCTCTGAAAGGCTGTTATCAAGAGGTCTGCTGCCCAGCAAATTGCCCTGCATGGAGAAACCACCAGTGTAAACGATATTCTCGCCTAGGGTTTTTAGCTTGGCATCGTTTGTAAAGGATGAGAACTTTGGATAAGGGTACTCACTTGTTTTGCGCTTCCCACTGATCCACTCCATGGCACCTTCTACCGGCGAAGCCAGTACAGACGGGTAAGTTACCGTTACATCCGGGGCCTTAAAACCTGAAAATGAAGTGTTAAAGCTATACTTCCTGATCTCGGCAGAAGCTGGTGCTCCGTCTGCTGTCCAATCAAAAGTGCCGCCCTCGCCAACAAACATGTTGCTGGCAAGCATCAGCTCTCCGTTGGTTTTCTTTATACCTGTAGAGTCCCAGGGGGTAACAAAAGTGAGGTTTACATTCTCCAGCTTAAGTACCGGTCCGCTAACTTTTGGTTGAGCAGGTATAAACTGGCGCTTCAGGCTTTCCTTTCTATTCTTTTCGGCTTTTTTCTTGTCCTCTTTTTTAGGTGTTGGTGTAACAGTGCCCCAGCCATCATCTTCAATTACTTCGCCTTTATCGTTTACTTCATCATCCCAGGATGTTCCCCAGGCGTCTTCAGCTTTCTCATCGGTTGCTTTACTGGCACCTTCATAGGCAAAGCTAAAGCTGCCGCCAGAGGTATTTAACCTGTAGTAGGTATTTTGGTAAATGCGGTTGGTTTTCAGAAAGAGGCTGGCTGCATGCAAAAACGTTTCCAAGTGTTTGCCGTCTTCGTTTTGCACGGCTTTGGCTGTTACATTCAGCATGTCGTCGAGCTGTTTGCCGCGCATGTTCTGGTTGTTTACCCCGGCCGTAACCATGGTAAAAAAGTTCTCCATGTGCGGGTTTACACGCATGCGCTTGCGGTATAGTCCTTGTGCAATGTCGATGATCTCCTTTTGCTGCTTTGTTGTAAGCGTGCCACCGTTCCAGACAGCTTCCAGATCAGCGCCAAGCTTTTCGGCATTCGTCGCTTTACCAGTCACTAACATCGCTTTCACATCCGCCACAAATTCAGCAGGCTTATCCGAGATTTTGGACTGAGCCTGCGCCACCACTATCGATAAAAATAAGAAAAAGGGTAAAAGTCTATGCCTCATAGGAGTAAGGTTAAGGTTAGCTTGCTTTAAAAATTGCCGACACCCAGTTGTTTTTAACCCGGTGCGAAGTATAGTCCAGTCCAAGTTCAGATGCGCGTTCCTGTATCATCGGGAGGTCTTCAGTATAAAATCCGCTTAGCAGCAGCCAGCCCTGCGGTGCCAGTACAGCTTTATAAGCCGGCATGTCTTCTAATAGAACGTTTCTGTTGATGTTGGCTAGTATAATATCGTAAGGTTTATCTCCTGCTATAGTCTCAGCGCCGCCCAAACGCACATCGATACTTGCGTAGTTATTCAGTTCAGCGTTTTCGCGGGCGTTTTCTACGGTCCAGTCTTCTATTTCTACAGCTACGATCTCAGAAGCGCCTAGTTCGCCGGCCATAATTGCCAGAATACCAGTACCGCAACCCATATCCAGCACGCGTTTGCTCTGATGGTCCAGCGTCAGCTGGTTCTCGATCATGAGCGTAGTGGTTTCGTGGTGGCCCGTACCAAACGACATTTTCGGGTTAATTACAATATCATACTTGGCATTAGCCGGCTTCTCATGAAAAGAGGCTCTTACTGAGACCTGGTCTCCAATAAACAGCGGTTCGAAATTGCGCTCCCACTCCTCATTCCAGTTCTGGCGCTCTATTTTTTGCACAGCGTATTCTACCTGCGCAAAATCAGCATAACGCTCCAGCACCTCCTGCAGCGCCTCCTCTGAAAACTTGTCTTCGTCTATGTAGGCACTAAAGCCATCTTCTGTCTCTACAAAAGCGTCAAAGCCTAGCTCTCCCAGCTCGGCGGTAAATATGTCCGCGAAATCCGCGTTTACTTTGAGGGTTACTTCTATAAAATCCATATATGTGTTATTCGCGGCATGTGGCAAACGACCGCACATTAGTATAATGCACGCTAAAGTCTGCAAAGTTGCGGTTGTCGGTTACATAAAGTATGTGGTCGGCAAACGCCTTATTAGGGGTAAGATACCAAATTGCCGTAGCATCGGCAAACAGTTTATTGTTCTCCCGGTACACGATCATGTTGGCAAAAGCCTCCTCTTCGTTCAGATAAACAGTATAAGCTGCAGTATTTTTATACTTTGGGTCGCGCTCCAGGTACACTGCACCGTATATCTTGCAATAATCGCGGGCAACAGCTGCTTTTTTAGCCTCTGCAGGAGCCGCTTTCGGTGTTAAAAACATCGGCGCCAGAGCCAACCAGAATGTAATCAGAATTTGCATACTTCAAAGTTACTTAATTTAGCTTTATACGCTACAAAAAAGGCTGCCAACTATTTACGCTGGCAGCCTCTCTGTTTACTTTATTTCCTTTCTTAGAAGGACTTAATGATATCTGTAAAGTCGCGTGATTTAAGTGAGGCACCACCGATCAAACCGCCATCAACATCTGGCTGCGCGAAAAGCTCCTGGGCGTTACTCGGGTTGCAGCTGCCACCGTAAAGTATGCTGGTGTTGTGTGCTGCCTCTGCATCAAACATGCGCGATAGCTGCTCACGAATGTACGCGTGCATCTCCTGTGCCTGCTGGCTGCTGGCTGTGCGGCCTGTGCCAATTGCCCAGATCGGCTCGTAGGCTACCGTTACCTGGTCAAATTCTTCGTTGCTCAGGTAAGAAAGGCTATCGTGCAGCTGCTTGCCTACATACTCAAAATGACGATCTGCATCGCGCTCTTCCAAAGGCTCACCGCAGCAGAAGATCGGCTTTATACCTTGGGCAATGGCTGCTTTTAGTTTTTTATACAGTGTCTGGGCATCTTCGTGGTGGTACATGCGGCGCTCACTGTGGCCAATGATCACATACTCTGTACCCACAGACTTCAGCATACTTGCCGACACCTCACCGGTGAATGCGCCGCTGTCGTGCTCACTTATGTTCTGGGCAGCCAGGTGCATCAGGTCGTTGCCTTGCGTTAGTTTGCCCACGCTTTGCAGGAACGGAAACGGAGGAGCCACGATCACGGTCACATCGCCGTTTACTTCGTCTCTCACCATGTTGTCGATCTCCGACACAAGCGAAAGCGCCTCCTCGTAAGTTTTATTCATTTTCCAGTTTCCTGCAACTATACGTTTTCTCATGTTCTATACTTTGATGTTTGTTTTTATTTGAATTCAGGTACGGCAAGTTAGTAAATTATGGTTTATACTTTCTTCTATACTTTGTAGCAGACGCAGACCAACCACCCCTGCCCCTCCTTAACCAAGGAGGGGAGCTTGATACTACTGCTTCTTCTGTCATCACCATAGTACTTACTTTTCTCTTTCATTCTATAAAGATATAGTGTGAAGAAAGATTAAACTGGAGCAACAGCGTTTATACTTTTGCTAAAATAAAGCTAGAATTCCCCTCCTTAGTTAAGGAGGGGCTGGGGTGGTTTGACCCGGTACTGCAGAAAAAGCAAAAGCCGCTGCAACTATATGTGCAGCGGCTTTTTATACTTATACTTTATACTTCAACTACAACCTGGTCTTTAGAAATCTGGCGGTATGGTTATCTTCCAATTTAGCCATATCCTCTGGTGTACCTTCAAACAGCAGGTGACCACCATTTATACCACCTTCCGGCCCAAGATCTATGATCCAGTCAGCAGATTTGATGATGTCCATGTTGTGCTCGATAATAACAACGGTGTTACCATTCTCGATCAGGGCATTAATAGAAGTTAATAACTTGCTGATATCGTGGAAGTGCAGGCCTGTGCTTGGCTCATCGAAGATAAATAGGATGTTCTCCTGGTGTGGCTGTGCGCCTTTAGTCAGGAACGATGCCAGCTTTACACGTTGCGCCTCACCACCTGAAAGTGTATTGCTCGACTGCCCCAAGCGGATATAGCCCAAACCAACATCATTCAGCGGCTTCAGTTTATCCACAATTTTATTCTGATCGGCGAAGAATTGAATACTATCGGCAATGGTCATGTCCAGTACTTCAGAGATGCTTTTCTCTTTATACTTTACATCCAGCACATCCTGCTTAAAGCGTTGGCCGTGACAGCTCTCGCAGGTCAGGAAGATATCAGCCATAAACTGCATCTCAATCTTTACCTGCCCTTCGCCCTGGCATACTTCGCAGCGGCCACCTTCTATGTTGAAAGAAAAATGTGATGGCTTAAACCCACGTGATTTTGCCAGCGGCTGATCAGCGTAAAGCGTACGGATGGCATCATAAGCCTTTACATACGTTACCGGGTTAGAGCGCGAAGACTTACCGATCGGATTCTGATCCACGAACTCTACGTGCTCTATCTTACCATAATCACCAGCCAGTTTATCAAACTTACCGGTAGCCTCGGATGATGAACCGTGCAGCTTTTGCATAGCCGGAGCCAAAATCTTTTTAATCAGCGTTGACTTACCCGAACCACTCACACCAGTTACTACCGTCATCACGCCTAGCGGCACTTTCACGCTTAGGTTTTTCAGGTTATTCTCACGAGCACCTATGATCTCGATCGCATTGCGCCACTTACGGCGCTGCACCGGCACCGGCACCTCCATTTTACCAGAGAGATACTTTGCAGTATAAGTATCGGCACTTTTGGTCATCTCCTCAAAAGAACCCTGGAACATCAGGTTACCACCTCCCGAACCGGCCTCAGGCCCGATATCGATCAACTGATCGGCAGCACGCATCATCTCTTCTTCGTGCTCCACCACAATTACAGTGTTACCCAGTTGCTGCAGCGTGCGCAACACACTGACCAACTGTTCTGAGTCTTTTGGGTGCAGGCCTATACTTGGCTCATCCAGAATATACATAGATCCCACCAAAGCACTACCTAATGAAGTAGCCAAACTGATACGCTGACTCTCGCCACCGGAAAGTGTGTTGGAAAGGCGGTTAAGTGTTAGATAACCCAAGCCAACACGCACCAGGTAACCTAGTCGGTTGGTCACTTCCGTTACAAGGCGCTCTGCCACTTTATGGTCGTGCTCCGATATCTCGAGGTTCTGGAAAAAGGCTAGCACCTGCGTAATCGGCATTAGCACTAGATCAGTTATACTTTTGCCATTTACTTTTACATAGCTGGCATCTTTGCGCAAACGTGAGCCTTTGCAATCAGGGCAGGTGGTGCGGCCACGGTAACGCGACAGCATAACACGGTACTGAATTTTGTGTGTTTGCTGCTGCACATACTTAAAGAAATCGTTCAGGCCCTCAAAGTACTTGTTACCGGTCCAGAGCAGTTCCTGCTCTGCCTCCGACAGTTCATTGTATGGCCTGTGAATCGGGAAGTCGAAACGGATGCCGTTCTTGAGCAGTGGCTGCAGCCACTCGTTCATTTTATCAGAACGCCATGGCGCTACTGCTCCTTCATAAACTGTAAGACTTTTGTCTGGTATAACCAGGTCAGGATCTATGCCTAGTACGCTTCCAAAGCCTTCGCAGGTTTGGCAGGCACCGTAAGGGTTGTTAAAGCTGAAGAAGTTTACCGACGGCTCTTCGAACAAAATGCCGTCCAGCTCAAATTTATCCGAAAACACACGCTCCTGCTCATCGCCATACTTTAAACGACACTCGCCGTGTCCTTCAAAAAAGGCAGTCTGTACCGAATCGGCAATCCTGAACTGCAGGTCCTCGTCTGATTTGTAGATAACGGCACGATCAATCAGGATATATACTTCCTTGCCCAGATTCGGCTTTTTCTCTTCCAACAGCTCCTCAATAAAGTATACCTGCCCATTGGCATAAACCCTGGAGTAACCCTTCTGTAGTAGCAGGTCTAGCTCTTTAGCCAAAGTACGCTCCTTGTGCTGTAGCAGCGGCGCCAGTATCATAACACGGGCCTCATCCTCCAGCGAAAAAATAAAGTCTACCACATCAGCCACAGAATCTTTCTGCACCACCTCTCCCGAAATCGGGGAGTAGGTTTTACCAATTCGTGCATAAAGCAGCTTCAGGTAATCATAGATCTCGGTGCTGGTGCCAACGGTAGAGCGGTTGTTTTTTATACTTACCTTTTGCTCAATGGCAATAGCCGGACTAATGCCTTTTATGTAATCTACATCCGGCTTATCCATGCGGCCCAGGAACTGGCGGGCGTAAGAGCTAAGGCTTTCCACGTACATGCGTTGCCCTTCGGCATACAGTGTATCAAAGGCCAGCGATGATTTACCAGAGCCGGAAAGGCCTGTTACAACAATAAATTTGTTACGCGGCAGGGCCACGCTCAGGTTTTTCAGGTTATGTACCCGCGCACCTTTAATGATGATGTGCTGGCGCGCGTCGAGTTCGTCTAAGTTATAATCAGGAATATTTGCCATAAAAGCACTGGCCGTAACAGCAGGAGTTTGTACTGCTTTACTTGCCTTTTTCTCTTTAGATAATTTTGTAAAGTTACAAATAGCTGCTCTCTTTTTGAAAGAGTTTCTGTGCCCTGCGCAAAATGACTGTCATAGCTAAGATAACCCGTTTATGAAGTGAGAGAAGCATCTTTTTGTAACAGCCGCCGCTGTAAAAAGGTTTAGGAATTTCTCTTCATTTCAGTTCTGCTTGTACTATAATAACACAAGCCCTCTACTATAGTAGCTATTCACCAAAAAGCCAGCATTAATATTAACAGGATAGCATATAACTCGTACACACCTATATAGCCGCTGCATATGTTTGGATGCCACAAGGCTGTGCCGTTAAACTTATAGTAATTTAAGACACACTTTGCCTGGCAGCCATCATAGTACCAGGTTCCGTTACCCTTCCTGGACTGTGCGCAGCCACGACCTTATATCTTGCTTTAGGACTCCCACCCTATCTCTAAGGCATATCGCCCCCATTATCCCTATACCATGGATATGCAGCTGATGCTATGTAAGAAAGAGAGAGAATTAAAGACAATTGCTATGAAAAAATTTACAAGTATACTATACAGCACACTTCTTATGCTTTTCTGCAGTTATATACCACTGCAGACACAGGCACAAAGTAACAACCTGGGAGAAATGGATTGCATGTACATTTCTCCGGACGGTTGCTTTGCGGTGGGATATGTTAGCGTAACACCAAGTACTAATAGCCCAGGCAATTCCAACAAAGTCAAACTCTATGATGTAGAGTTGTTTTTCCAAGATGTTTGCGGCGTTATAACAGAGATAAGGATTCCTCAATCGCAAGGAAAACCTTTTGTAATTACAGACGCTGAAATTACCGCCACCTTAGATACCAGGATTATTCAGGTAAATGCTAATGCGTTCGATAATAACGGTTCTTTAAAGCTTACAATTGAGTTTGATAATAACCAAAAGGAGAAAGTTGAAATAATATTTGCTGAGTCATTGAATTGCGGCATTATTGAGCCACTAGCTGTTGAACTCACCAGCTTTAAAGGCATTGCCACAAAAAGCGGCGTTAACCTGAAATGGGAAACTGCCAGCGAAGAAAACAACAGCCATTTTGAGGTAGAACGCAGTGCAGATGGAAAAGCTTATGAGCAAATAGCTAAGATAAATGGCCACGGCAACTCCAACATTGCCCAGAAGTATAGCTTTGTGGATGTAAGTTCGATGCAAGGCACAAATTACTATAGACTAAAGCAGGTAGACTACGATGGCAAATTTGCTTACTCCAACACAATTGCGGTGGAAAACACCCTGGCAAGTGCTATGCAGGTAACCATGTCGCCGAACCCGTGCCGAAACGGAGATTGCGAAGTACTGATCAGGAACAGCAACCGGGGCACAAGAAGCACTTTGCTGGAACTAAAGGATATGTCGGGTAAAGTAGTGCTTACAAAAGTGGTGCAGCCAGGAGCCGTGAGGCTAACGCCAGAGGAGGTAAGAAACTACAAAGGCCTGTTTATACTTACTGCTACCTCAGGTAATGAGGTAGTACACCAACGGGTAGTGCTGGAGTAGTATATGTTGGTACACCCGCCTGTATACTTAATGCGTATGGATGTTATAAGCTAATACACTAACTACATTACTTATGGGAAAAGGCGATAAAAAATCTAGAAAAGGAAAAATTACAAAAGGCACATACGGCAACAGACGCCGTCGCAAAGCCAACAAAGCACAGTCAGAAAAAAAGGAGACAGCTAAATAGAGTTTCCTGCACTGGAAAAGAAGCGCCCCGGACGATACCTGCTCTGGGGCGTTTCTGTTTCAGGTTAAGCCATTTCAGGTTTGGGTGTCAGGTCCAGGTTCCGGAGTTTATCAGCTTTAAAAGCGGTAACGCCTACTACCAGCAAGGTCATTATACCACCAAACACTACCGCTGGCACCGTACCCATCAGTCTGGCCGTGAAACCAGATTCAAATGCGCCAATCTCGTTAGAGGACCCTACAAAAATGCTGTTCACAGAAGATACTCTGCCTTTCATGTATTCCGGCGTTAAAGTATGGATTAGCGTTGATCGGATGATGACACTAATACTATCAAAGGCACCACTCAAGGCGAGTAGCACCATTGAGAACCAGAAATTTGTTGAGAGGCCAAACAGCACGATACACACCCCAAACCCGGCTACGCACCAGAGCATTTTTTTACCGGCATTGTGTGAGATAGGGTGGTAAGCAACTACTACTGCCATCAGCACAAATCCTATGGCCGGGGCTGCACGCATAAAGCCAAGCGCTTCGGGGCCCATGTTAAGTATATCTGATGCAAAAACTGGTAACAGCGCTACCGCGCCTCCGAAAAGCACGGCAAACAAATCCAGTGAGATAGCGCTAAGTATAACTTGATTGCTAAAAACAAACTGAAGGCCGGTGCGCAGGCTGTCTTTGAAATTTTGAGGATTGGCGTTTTCGGGCAAAGGCCTGGAAGCAATTAGCGAGAAAAATACAAGAGAGAGCAATACAAGTATGGCATCGGCGGTGTAGGCTATACTTACTCCCCAGAAACCGTAGATTAAGCCGCCCAAAGCAGGTCCTGCCAGCGAGGCTGCCTGCCATGTAGTGGAACTCCAGGTAATAGCGTTTGCATAAAGCTGCTTTGAGACCACCAACTGGGGCATAAACGAGAAAACAGCAGGCCCCATAAAGCCACGGGCAAGGCCACTAAGAAAAATTACCGCATAGATAGGCATTACCCCATGCTGCTGCAGTACCTGGCTTACATCCAACGTAAAAAACAAAAGTGCAGCAGAACAGAGCAGCAACACCGAAATAACCGTTACAATTATCTTTTTACGGGCAACCACGTCGGCCACATAGCCTGCATAAAGCGACACGAAAATGGAGGGCAATGCCTCAGCCAGGCCGATCAGTCCCAGCGAAAGCGGATCTTTGGTGATCTCGTAAATCTGCCAGCCCACAATAACGGCCTGTATCTGCATGGCAAGTGTAATACATAGCCTTGCCGTAACATATAATCTGAAATCCGGGATGCGCAGCACTGCAAAAGGATCGTGCCGGAAGGTACTCTTCATGAACAGCAAAAGTAGAAAATGCGAAGGTGCAAAGCTACACAAACCCCTGCTACTAAACACCAGTTCATGTTAATCATAATTTAACAACTCAGCCTTCATCTTTTATCCTTATTCTTCGTACTTCTACTACAACAGCTCACGAAATCAGCCCTTAATACAATCCTGATACTACAGACTTTACAATATTTTAGTGCGCCTGCCATTACCTGAGTAGCTTTAAGTTAAACAGCTGTAAGTTTTACCGGTGGTATGATTTCAACTACACAAGTTGATCTGGCTTTTCTTTCTGTTTCCTTTCAGCAGGAAATGGGGATATTCTTTTGCAGGTGGAACAATAAAGTAAACCTGCATCAGTTTACAGAAGGGTACTATACTTCGCTGGAAGTGGCTAAACAGCACGAGTCGGGTCTATGGCTGCACGACATACGCAAGCGGGACAACTCAGATAAACTAAAAGCCACCTGGTTTTTAATCACTTTTATGCCTTACCTTGAACAGGCGATTAGTAAACCTGTTCTCATTGCCTACCTCATGTCTCCGCACCAAAAAGAGCTTCTGCTTACAACACAGCAAACACAACGTGAAGAGGAAGTGCTTAGCTAGCTGTTAAAAGTAAAGTATTTTACAAGCGAGCACGATGCCTTGCTTTGGCTACAGAAGCATCAGCAAACATCTTAGCTGGTGACTTATAGCCACTTCGCTTCGGGTTTGTAAAATTTTAACTTTTTTATACTTCTAAATAGCAACTCCATAATTTATTTCAAGTATAAAAAGTTTACAGCTAGCCACCTGTGCTATTACTCAGCTATAGCCACTCGGCCATTAGAGTTTTTAACTCAAAGTAACTATTCTGTTATAGTCTTGTTACTAAAACCTGGCGAAGATTAACATATTGCTATTACTGTGTTTTTGCTGAACGCACAGCAGTGCTTAGCGTACTTTAGTAAGCCGAAAGGCCTTTAAAATTTGTTTAACAACTATAAATATTAGACTATGAAGCAACTGGACATCCGATCTTTATTGGAGAGCATTGAGCGGAAGGTGTACCAGCAGGAGATCACAACAGACGCTGACCTGACACAGATGATCAACGTTGAGATATCGAAAGCCATCAACCTGAAGTATAAAACCGAAACAGACACCACCAGTTCAACGCTTAAAAATGTATCCTGCACCACCCTGGAGTGTTACCTCGAGCATTTAAAAGCAGTTGAAAAGAAGCTACAGAAGCCATGCGACATTACGGCGCAATGCAAACCTGTAGAAGAACGTGAAATAAACCGCAAGCTACTGCTAATCCTGAACCGCTTAAAAGGCTACAGCAGGAAGTAATACTTAAAATTTATTATGATTATCCTTCGGCAAGATCCTCAGCTCTTTCGAAGGATTTTTTATGCCTATACCTTTGGCCTTAAATTTCCCAGTTTAGACGCCAAGATGACATAAATCATTTTCTCGGAGCATAAAAGCCACTAAACTTGCATCTTAATTTAGTATAGTATGCGCGCATAAGCTGCCTTACTGGTGTGGTTTGCCTCTTAAAAGCAAGTTTAGCAGGCACCAACTAAGCAGGCTTAGCTTTGCTTAAGCAGAGAAAATATATGAAACGAGAACTGGAAAACGAGGAAGATATAAAACTGTTGGTTGATACTTTTTACGATGCAGTAAACCAGGACAAATTGCTTGCGCCTGTCTTTAACGGTCATGCTAAAGTAGTTTGGGAGAACCACCTGCCGTTGATGTATACTTTCTGGAGCACCGTTTTACTGGGCAGCATGTCTTACAAGGGGTACCCGTTCCAGAAACACATGAACCTGCCTATTGGTCAGGTTCATTTCAGCCGCTGGGTGGAGTTGTTCACACAAACCATAGATGAGTTGTTTGAAGGGGAGAAGGCGGCAGAGGCAAAACATAAGGCAACAAATATAGCCCAGGTTTTTCAGCTGAAGATGGGCATATTAGATCCGTACACCAGACAAGCAGCAGTTTAGCCACTTTAAGATTGTACATCCTGTTTAACATATGGCAACAGCGCTAAGCGCCCTGAAGCTAAAACAAAAGAGCCCTTTTTGAAGGGCTCTTTTGTTTTATAACGTCCTGGAAATTTATTCTTCAATTTGCTGGCAATTTGTAACCACATCACAACTAATGCATCTAAACTACACAAAACAAGCTGAAGCAATACGCTGAAAACCGCTAAATTTTAAAAATAAGCCACCTTTACTATATGTGGAAAACTAAATTGAAGAATTTTAACACTCTTTTATAATATACTACCGTATACAGGAAAACCAACGGAAGGAGCCGCTGACACCAGAGGCTCAGTAATGCAAAAAGCATTGATTTTATTTTGAGACAGGGCAGGCAGTTATACTTGCACAAATAAAAAGCATTACATATATTTGATTCTTCACTTCAAAAAAACTTTGTTTAAAAACTTAAACGCAACAATATGATATAAAGCTCTACGTTAAACTAATGTAGCTTTAAGATGAATACAACTACGCAAGTAAGCGACTCTGCTTTAGTCTCGCTTTACATCGCAGGTAATGAGAATGCGTTTGAACAGCTAGTAAACAGACACAAAAACAAAGTTTACACCACGATCTTATTAATTGTTAAGGACACGTATACAGCCGAAGACCTGATGCAGGATGCTTTTATCAAAGCTATCCACACCATGAAGAGCGGTAGGTATAACGAAGAAGGCAAGTTCTCTTCCTGGATATGCCGTATTGCCCATAACCTGGCAATCGACTTTTTCCGTAAAGAGAAACGTAGCCCGATGATCACGCTGGAAGACGGCAGCAATGTGTTCAATACCATGGCTTTTGCAGAAGACTCTGCCGAGCAGTTGCAGGTAAAAGAAGACACGCATGCCCGCCTGAGAGAGCTTATCCAGACGCTGCCGCAGTCGCAGCGGGAAGTGCTTATGATGCGCCATTACGCAGATATGAGCTTCCAGGAGATAGCCGACGCCACCGGCGTGAGCATCAACACAGCCTTGGGCCGTATGCGCTATGCGCTTATCAACCTGAGGAAAAAGATGCTTAATAGTAATATTGCTTATGATAAAAACCTCTACACAGAATGAGCTGATCCAGTATGTATACAACGAGTTGGCAGATGATGCCTGCGCGCAGCTGGAGTCGACATTTATGCACGACGATGAGCTGGCCGAAGGCTGCTCTGAGCTCCTACAACTCCAAAGCCTTTTAGACAGTGCGCTTAAAAGCCCACATGAGTGTGCTGTTAATAATATACTTAGTTACTCAAAAAGCTTAAGTTTGCAGTCTTAACCGATTGCAAACTTTTTTTATGCTTAAGAAAGAACGTTACAGGCTGCTGGTAGACTACTTTACGCAGAACTTCCCGGAGCCTGAAACCGAACTCGCATACACCAACCCCTACGAGCTTATACTTGCCGTTGTGCTAAGCGCGCAATGCACCGATAAGCGCGTAAACATGGTTACGCCCGCCCTGTTCGAGGCTTTTCCTACACCGGAGCACCTAGCAGTGGCTACTCCGGAAGAGATATTCCCCTACATTAAAAGTATATCCTACCCCAACAACAAGGCCAAACACCTGGCCGGATTGGGTAAGATGCTGGTAGAGCAGTTTAACTCCGAAGTACCCGATACTGTAGAGCAACTGGTAAAACTGCCCGGCGTAGGCCGCAAAACTGCCAACGTAATTGTATCGGTTATCTGGAACCAGCCGGCCATGGCCGTAGATACGCATGTATTCAGGGTAAGCAAGCGCTTGGGGCTGGTAACGAAAAATGCTAAAACGCCCCTAGAGGTAGAAAGGCAATTGGTGGCCAACCTGCCAAACGACCTGGTAGCTAAAGCGCACCACTGGCTTATACTACATGGCCGCTACATCTGCGTTGCCCGCCGCCCCAAATGCGAAGAATGCCCCCTCACCCACTTCTGCGCCTTTTTTCAGAAGAACTTCCCCAACATTCCGGACGACCCTGAGAATAAAGTTGGGGGTATATAAAATTTGAAAGTATAAAGTATAAAAGCCTGCTGTAGCTCTAGTTGCAGCAGGCTTTTTTGTAGTTGTAGGTTGATATAGTTTATACTATATTGTATAGAGCTATTCGGCTTATCTGTCGAAAACAACAGATAAGCCGAATAAGATTTTGTTTAGCCAGTAGTTAGGTGCAATAGGTAATTATTAAAATGAACATAGATGATTTTGCTGGATATGCAGCTGTACTTATTGGTTTAATTCTTAGTGTGGGAATTATGTTGAAAGCTTATTACCACTTTAAGTTTTTCAAGGCAGCAAACAATCTGGATATAAGCTTTATTGACTTCTATATTAATCCTTTCAGCTATTTCTTTACAAAATTGATAGTGTACTTTCCTTTCATACTTACTAAATCGGTAAACAGTAATGACAAGAACCTTCAGAAGTATAAAAAGTATGTAGTAGCACTATCTTGGGTAAACCTAATAAGCTGTTTTATACTTGCTACCATTGTATTAATTAAAAACTAAAGCACCTAACAAAGTTTAGCAGTACGGCTTGCTGACGCTGCGCCATTCTGCTACACGAGTAACGTTAGCCTTAATTTAAATGAAGAAGAAACTCTTATACATTTTTGCTTTCATAGGCTTAATTGCTACCGTTAAAACCATATATGATTTTCTGAAATACGAGAATGACGCTTCCCAATACTTATCTATGTGTGGAAGTGTGAAAGTAGGTATGACGCTGGAAGAAGCGAAGAAAGTGATGGGAGACTATGAATATTACAGAAGGGGAAATAGAAGTGAGATATGGACCAGCTTTAACAACAGTAAAGAAAAAACATACTACCTTACTTATCCTTCAGTATTTCTTGCTTCGACAGGAACAGAAATATACTTTGATCCTGAGACACAATTGGTGACAAAGGTAGTTTGCGGAGAATAAGTAAAAATCAGGCTAACAATGTACATGTGCAAAGCTTCAGCAGAGCATCGCTCAACTCATGTACGAGACCGGTAGCTGGCATACAAATGAATAAAATGGACGAAAGACTTAAATATATTGGATGGTATCAAATAGCGGGAGGTGTGATTGGCATTGGGCTGACTCTCTGGCTAGTACTCACAACAGAGACGATGTCCAACCTAACAGTTTTGGTTATTCTGTTGGCACTAGGACTCTACAGCTTTTCTATATACAGTGGAAATTTGTTGACGAAGCCGGAGCGAATCGAGAAAGGAATCAAATTGACAATAGTTCACCAATTATTACAGGTATTCTACATAAGCCTGTTTGGCATGACATACCAGTATTACTCTGGCTTTCAACTTTCTGTCGGAATGGATTTGACCAACAGCTTTTTGTTTAAGTTTAACTTCTCTTTCTCAGGATTTAACTTCTCTTACAATCCAAACGCAGACAATCTCATAGTTATGCTCAACATAGTCCCACTCATTCTGATAAGTTTTTTAGAAAAAGTTAGGAGCAAGAAAACGGAGATTGATATGCATGAGCCAAAACATGAAAAAGTAAACAGCATGGGCAGATAATAAAGGCTAAAGCACCCTTGAGCTTACCTTAGCCAAACACATTACAGCCCCACCAAACAAAACCATAAATGCTAAAAAGAGAAATAACAAAGTGGGAGCTGGTTTTGCTTTTGATCAACAGCACCATCGGGGCCGGTATCTTTGGCTTGCCTTCTAAGATCTACAGCCTATCCGGTATTTACAGTCTTCCGGCTCTCTTTTTGTGTGCCATTATTGTTTTTGTACTGGTACTCAATTTTGCTGAGGTTGCCAGTAGATTTTCCAAAACAGGCGGCCCCTATCTTTATACTTTGGCTGCTTTCGGAAAAGTGCCGGCTTTTATTATCGGTTGGCTTATACTTATTACACGAGTAGCTACCTATGCTGCACTCATAAACCTGATGGTTACCTATCTCAGTTACTTTAATCCGCTATTCCTGGACCAGGTCTATAGGTTTGGCCTTATGATTGGCATTACGCTGGTACTAACATGGGTAAACTATCTTGGCATAAGAAGCTCCACTAACCTTAACAACACACTAGCAATTGCGAAAATCCTGCCGCTCCTGCTCTTTGTAGTAGTAGGGTTCTTCTTCATTAATCCAAGCCTGATCGATCTGGAGCAGGCGCCACCTCCAATTTCCAACTTCTCGTCTACTGTGCTGATGCTGGTGTTTGCTTTCACAGGATTTGAGGCCGTGCTTGTTAATACCGGAGAAGTCAGGAACCCTGGCAAAAACATCCCTTTTGCGCTTATTCTGTCTATTTTATTTGTAGCTGTTTTTTATGGGCTGATACAATTTGTAAGTATAGGTACTTTGCCAACCCTTGCCTCATCTGATAGACCCATAACAGACGCTGCTCAGCTGATAATAGGAACACCGGGAGCAACTCTGATCACACTTGGAGCAGTCGTCTCTATCGGGGGCACCCTGAATGCTGTAATGCTGATCGGCTCAAGAGTACCGTTTGCCTTAAGCAAAGAGAAGCAGTTCCCGCGCCTGTTCTCTGTGCTGCACCCTAAAAACCGTACGCCTGTTTATTCGCTGGTGATCTTTTCGGCAGTCTCACTGGCAGCATCTCTTACCGGCTCGTTTGTTTATGCTGTTTCAATCAGCGTTATCAGCAAGGTTTTGATTTTCCTGATGGTCTGTTTCGCCATGATCAGGCTACGGCAAAAAGATGATGCAAAAGCAACTTACTACAGGCTCCCGTTCGGACATCTTTTTGCCACAGCTGGTATCATAGCCTCTGTTTGGCTACTGTCCAGTTCTAAAGTATCGGAGTTAACCGATGTGTTTATAACAGTGGTAGCCGGTCTGGTATTATTTGGTATTTATAAAGCTACCTCAAGAAGTAAGGTGAAGTAAAGCTTCTATGGGCTCCAATTTGTCATTTCCACCTTAAAATAGCACTTGCTGCTTTAAATTTAGGGGCAATTATACTTTATACTTCCTATATTAGAAGTTTCGGTTTAACCCGACAAGTATAAAACCAACATTACAAAAATCTAACCTTACTGCATGCACCCTGTTTTAAACCAGAATTCATACTTTGTAAAAGAACACACCGGCATTTTTAAAGCTGCTAACAACTTCGACATCTTTAACCCGCAAACGCAGGAACTGATCCTGACTTGCCGCGAAGAAAAGCTTGGTTTCTTTACCCGCCTTCTGCGCTTCACTGATTACAAACGAATAACACATTTTAACATTGAAGTAAGAACTGCCGCCGGCGAAAAAGTATTAACAGTACGCAGAGGGCTGGCCTTTTTTGTATCCACTGTAGAGATACTGGACGAGAACGACGAATTAGTTGGCCGCCTGAAGCAAAAGTTCTTCTCTATTGGGGGCAAGTTTAACATTGTAGATGCGAACGACAACTACCTGTTTACGCTACAAGGCAAATGGACCAGTTGGGACTTTAAGTTTGTGAAAGATAACCTGGAGTTTGCGCACGTCAGCAAAAAGTGGGCTGGCATTGGCAAAGAGTTTTTCACCTCTGCCGACAACTACATACTAAACATTACCGACCACGTGCCACAAGACAACAACATACGCCTGCTTATACTTGGCGCCGTTATGTGCATCGATATGGTTTTAAAAGAGTAAGCCGTAGTATAGCTACAAAAGAAAAGGGGAGGCCATTCAGCCTCCCCTTCTGCATTCTCTTATCTTTAGCTCTTGTGCTGCTGTCTTTCTCCTTTGTGCGCCTTACGGTGCTCGCGCTTCTGATCATGCCTGGCACGTTTCTCTGCTTTATCAGCCTCGTACTGGGCATACTGCTTTTTGTTCATGATGTCCTTTAGCTCGGCTTCATAGCGCGCCCTGCTAGCCTGCATTTCGCCACGTGCACTCCTGTGGTTTCTGGCTTCGCCGCGGTTAGCATGCAAGGCATGTTTCTCCTGGGCATGCTTCAGGTTAAGTGCCTGTAACTTCCTCTGCTGCGATTTGCTCAGGTCATACTTTTGGGTAAGTTTCTCAGTTCGCTTAGCAGCCATTTCTTCTGGCGATTTCCTGTGCTTCTGCACTCTTTCACCACGCTGCTCTGTGCGTTGCTTTCTCTCTTTCTGTGGTTCCTGCTGCGCATAGGTTGTACCCGCCATTAGCACACTAAGCGATAATACTGCTATAAACTTCTTCATCTTCTTTCTCTTTAGGGGTGAATGTTATTCATGCAGAGCATAAATCTGGTATTTCAGGCTCTGTTGTCTTTCCTAAACCAAAAGCTATGCCAGAAAATGTTTGGAGATTGAAAGGCAAACCTATCAAATATGTAGTTTGATGCTACTACCTTTATTTGGGTTATACTTTGGCGTATTTTCTTTAAACTTATACATCGTTTCATCTCTAAAAATGCGCTTATGCCAGCAACCACTCATGAGATAAAGTATAAAGCCCATATCAATAAATTGGCTCACCTGGTGGGCATGCATTATGTAGAAGTGCCCCAGGAGGTAGTCCAGCAATTAGGTGGCAAGTATAACGTGCGCCTGCTCTGCACCGTTAACGACAGCCTTACCTTCCAGGGCGGGATAGTGGCCTTAGGCAATGGCAGTGGGTACATCAGCATAAACAGTAAGCGCCTGAAGCAGCTGGCACTGCAAGCTGGCTCCGAAGTATGGGTAAAGCTGGAGAAAGATGAAAGTAAGTATGGCATGGAAGTACCCGAAGAGCTGGAAGAACTGTTGCAACAAGACGCGGAAGGCAAAAAGCGCTTTGATGGCTTAACACCCGGCAGACAGCGCTACATTATCCATTATGTAGCAGGCGTTAAAACCAGCCAACTCAGAATAGAGAGAGCCATACTTTTAATTGAGAATTTGAAGAAGCTACCTGTGGGTAAAGAGTCTTTTAGAGAGATGCTGGGGAAATAGATAAACCTTTACCTCTCCCTGCTAACAAATTATATTTTAGCAGCCTTTACCAACACCTTCTCCATCTCCTTTACCAAATCCTGCCTGTTAAACATTTGGCGCGCAATAGTTTTACCTCTGGCACCGGCTGCACTTAGCTCCTCTGGCTTGCTTAGGGTAAGTTTTATAGTTTCAGCCAGGGCAGCTGCATCTTCAGCAGGTGTATACCATCCTACTTTATGCTCCTCCACAAATCGCTTTGTCCAGCCTGGGTTGGTTACAATCACAGGTGTGCCGCTGGCCAAACTATCGAAGAACTTAGAGGGAGAATTAGTAGCCAGCACAGGTAAATTATTGAAAGTTACCAGAGCGATATCTGCCAGCTTAAAAAATTTAAAGACACCATGCCGCGGCTGTGGCTCCAGCAACAATAGATTTGGCACCTGCTCTGCCAGCTTCCTTAGTTTAGGCTCATAGTAACCGTTGCCGATAAGTATAAACTTTATACTTGTATCAGTGCTCATACTTCGGATCGTCTGCATCAGCGTTGGTATACCATTAGCGCGACCATAAGTACCGGCATACAGCGCCACCTTTTTGCCTTGCAGGTTATAATTTACACGCAGTTCTTCTACATCCTGCTCTGTCGCAGCATCCGCCTGCTCTATGTCGGTTCCGTTATAGTTTGTTGTGATCTTTTCTGCAGGTATGCCCAAACTTGCTACATAGGCAGTCATATCCGGAGAAACTGTAACAATTTGACTTGCGCTATGATAGAGGCTTTCTTCTATGCGAAACAGCAGTTGCTGCATCCACTTGTACTTGATGGCACCCATTTCTATCGGGAAACTTGGCCATAAGTCCTGCATTTCAAATACCCAGGGTACATTACGCATGCGGGCTACCTGCGCAGCTACCCAAGGAGTGGTAAGAGGCGTAGATACCGCCCAGATAACATCTGGCTTTGGCATGGTTATACCTTTCCAGAGACTACAGATTGTATAGCCGGAAAAAGAGAGCAGCCGCTGCAAAACACCCATCTCATTTGCATAGGGCACGTTGCACTCGTCTAATTTTACGCCTTTAGGCACCCAGCTATACTTATTGGTTATTCTGAATCTGCGCCAGCCTTTGCCCGTAATAAGCGTTATCTGGTGGCGTTTTACCAACTCATTCATAAAAGAATAGTGCCTGCACCAGGCGGGGCAGTCAGGATTATGGTGGTGTTGGCTAATAATGGCTATGTGCATCAGGGGCTAACCCGTAGGGCTACTTCTTCTTAGGCTTGTACCTCGATTCGTTGAAAATCTTTCGATAGTCTGTTTCGGCCATCAATTCCGGCAGCGTTACATTGGGGTTGCGCTCCATGTAAGTGTTTACTATTTGCCAGCCAACCCATGTACCCAGGCGGCCTGGAGCTTTGCTGTCAATCTCCGGTGTAGAAGGGCGCTCTCCGATATACTTCTGTATCTGGAACGGGTTTTTCTCATACAACAGACTTTTCTCTATAAAATGAGCCCAGATGCGGCCTTCGTTATGGTGTATATCCGCTAGTTGCTGGTCTGTGTAGCTAATGATAAGGGAGTCTGGTGTGCAAGGCATTACTGCTTTTACAAAGTAGTACGCTTTACCCATGTTTATCATCTCAGAAAGCAGGTTTCTGTCTGTAAGATTTGCTTTGTTAAAGCGGTTAGACAACAGCAGCATGGCGGCAGGCACCATTTTCTCTCTTTCATAACGCGTTAAGATATACTCGTAAGCCTGCGGACGGTATGTGGCATTTTTACCGATAAAATAATCGATACCGAAAACCAAAAGCGAATCCGACACAAACAAGTCGTTTCCCAAAGTGCCGAGGCCGGTAACAAAGGTTTTTACCTGCGGCGGATTAAACTCCGGGTAATAGTGTTTTATAAATTTGAAAGCAGTTTCCAGTTGCTCCCTCTCCTGCTCCATGTCTCCGAACCGCTTGTTTGCCTCCTGCACCAGCGTATCCAAAGAGGCATTGGTCGTTAATGGCAGCAGCGAAGTTACCAGCACAGAGTCAGCAGGGTATTCGCTGCGCTGCAAATACTTTTCTGCAAACAGCGGGTTCTCGTTTAGAAACTGTGCTACCTCCTGCTTGGTATCGGCTTCGAAAAATGACTTCTCTAGACGCTCTATTTTTACCTGCACAGGTATTTCAGCCACTTCTTCGGGTATATCGCAGCCTTTCTTTTTGCACCCGAAAGAGAGCAGCAGTACCGCGAGTATTAGAAATCTGTAATACATTATCGTGTATATTTGTACAAAAATAGAGGGTTCTTACGTATTAGTGTAACACTAATGCATCAATTTAATTATGCTCATGAAGAAAATCACATTCTTAGTACTCTTTTTACTTGCTGGGTTCACATCTATGGCCCAGGTTGAAATTGGTTTAATGGTATCACCCACTATCTCCAGTCCACGCTTTATAGCCGAAGATAAGTATAACTTTGAAAACGAAGGTAGTAAACTGGGATTAGGTGTAGGTGTTGTAGCTGATTATTTCTTTGCTCAGAACTATGCCTTTAGCACCGGACTTATTTACCGCAGCAAAGGCGGCGAGATTTCTTACCGTTATGTGCGCGATGAAAATGGCAGCACCATCACAACTCAGGGGCAAGATGATAACTCATTACAATACATCGAGCTACCTGTATCGCTTAAGCTTTTTACAAATGAAGTAGCGCCGGGCACTATTTTATACTTCCAGGTGGGTGGTTCTTTAAATACAAGAGTATCTGCCAACGTGAACGATGAGAAAGTGATCAATGGTGAAAAGGTATCGAAGCGTTTCAGCATTTTCGAAGCCGATGCCATACTTGGTGGCGGAGCTGAGTTCCAGATGGGCGAGAGCACAAAGCTATTCGCAGGGCTTACTTACCACAGAGGTTTATCAAACGTTGATGATTTTTACCGCGATGTGCTGGTAGACAAAAACATTGGTATCAAAAACAATGGATTCTCACTAGATGTAGGTGTAAAGTTTTAACCTAAAACAATAGAATAAAAAAAGCCGCTCTGATAATTATCAGAGCGGCTTTTTTTATTAAAAAGTATATTATTTACTCTTCGTCTTTATCCAGTATTTCTTCTGGCTCTACTAAAGTAGTACGTAATTCAATCTCATCACCCCGATCGTCCATTACTTTAAAGTCTGTAATACCCAGTGATGTATCTTTTATCAGCTTTACCCACTTAAAGTACTTAAAGAACCATTTCGTTTGCTTTGATATCATACCTTTGGTATAATAATCGTATACAAACGGGTGCAGGTAAATTGTAAGCCCTTTGTGGTTGTGGCTGGTCAGCAGGTCGTCTACCGCTGCTTCAATTTCGTCTGTAACCAGAATACTGGCTGTTATTTTACCGGTACCGTTGCACGTAGGGCAAACCTCTCCGGTAACAATATTTTGCTCTGGCCTTACACGCTGACGCGTAATTTGCATCAGGCCGAATTTAGAGATCGGAAGAACTGTGGATTTAGATCGGTCTCGTTTAAGTTCTTCTTTTACAACCTCATATACTTTCTGGCGGTTTTCCGGCGACTTCATATCAATAAAGTCCACTACTATGATACCACCTATATCCCGGAGGCGAAGCTGGCGTGCCACTTCTTTGGCAGCCATCATGTTCACATTCAGCGCTGTAGCCTCCTGATCGGTTTCGGTATTAGATTTATTCCCACTATTCACATCGATTACGTGCAATGCCTCGGTGTGCTCAATTACCAGGTATCCGCCTCCTGGTATCGTCACTGTTTTACCGAATGCAGCTTTTAGCTGTTTCTCGATGTGGAAGTGTTCGTAGGTTTTGGTTTTACCGGTATACTGCTTCAGGATCTTTAACTTATCCGGTGCAATACTGCCGATGTATGTTTTGATCTCGTCATAAAGCTGACTATCGTCAACCACTATGTTATCAAAACTCTCGTTTAACAAATCCCTCAAAATGGAAGAAGAACGGTTCAGTTCCCCAATAACCTTATCACAAGGTTTGGCTGTTTTCAACGCCTTAAAGCCCTCTTCCCAGTTAGCGAGCATGTTGCGCAGGTCTCTGTCGAGCTCTGCCACCTCGCGGCCTTCTGCCACGGTTCTGATGATCACACCAAAGTTCTCCGGCTTGATCGACGTGATCAAACGCTTTAAACGGGTGCGTTCTTCTTTACTGACAATTTTCTTGGATACGCTTACCGTATTTGAGAACGGCACCAGCACCAAGAAACGGCCTGCTAAGGATAACTCGCAGGAAAGTCTTGGCCCTTTAGTTGAGATAGGTTCTTTTACAATCTGTACTAACAGCTGCTGTCCTTTTTTAAGTACATCAGCTATTTTGCCCAGTTTATCTATCTCGGGCTCAAATTTTATCTGGTTTAGCTTAGGCGTTGCGTTCTTCTGAGTCTGAGCTGCTTTTAGATACTTGTTAAGCGTTTTGATATTGGCACCCAGATCATGGTAATGCAGGAAAGCATCTTTCTGGTACCCGATATCAATAAAAGCAGCATTTAGGCCTGGCATTACTTTTTTTACAGTGCCCAGAAAAATATCACCAACGATGTAATTTGTGTCCTTACGTTCGAAGTGATACTCTACTAGTCTCTTATCCTGTAAAAGCGCAATACGCTCTCCATCCTGAGTAGAATTGATAATTAGTTCATTACTCAATTTCTCTCAAAGATTAGTTGGATGTATAGACCAAAGCCCACTATTGCAGAAGCAATGTGGGCCTCAATTAACGCAGAAGAAATTACTTCTTCTTATGTCTGTTTTTTCTTAGACGCTTCTTTCTTTTGTGTGTAGCGATCTTATGTCTTTTTCTTTTCTTTCCGCAAGGCATAGTCTTGTACGTTTATGTTTTAAAAAATCTTTAACTCTAGTTCAGTTTAGCCAGTTCTTCATCTACAGAGGTGTTAAGCGCAGGATCATTGCTCATGCCCTTTACCTTGTTAAATAAAGTCTTGGCCTCTTCTTTCTCGCCTGTGTTGGCCAACGACAAAGCTAAGTAAAATGTACCCTCCACGTGCTCCGGGTTAACGGCCACTAACTGGCGGAAGCGGTCTACTGCTTTATCATACTGCCCTGACTGGATAGAAAGTATACCCAGGTTGAACAGCGCCTTCTGGTTGTTAGGATCAGTTGCTATCACCTCACGCAGCAGCGTAATTCCCTGCATCGGGTTTGAGCTGGCAATATAAGTCATCGCAACGTTTGTCTTCGCATCCAGGTCAGACGGGTTGTTTTTAAGCACCTGCTCATACATGTTACGCGCCTTTGCGCCTAACTCGCCGGCACGCTGTTGTGTAGCTGCAAATGTAAAAGCCTCATAGTAGGCATCACCGGCTTTCTTATAGCTCTTCTCGCCACCACGGGCATTTGCAGCTATTTCGTAATAGTAACCAGCGCTGTCATACTTAGAGGCTGCTGCATAAGCAGCTGCCAGCTCAGTTGCCAAACGGTTCTTTGTCTGAGTATCAGTTGCCTTGTTATACTTGGCGCGTGCCGTGGTTAAAGCCAGCAGTTGCTCTGGCGTAGCCTTTGTATGCACGTCAGCCGCAGCTTCGCCTTCTGCACCGTGGTTGTGACCATCGTCTTCTGAGTGGCCTTCCGGCACGGCAGCAGTAGTTTCACCTTTAGCCAGGCTCTCTTTGTCGTCGTTAACAACTACTTTAGGCAAAAAGAACATAGCGGCTACCAACGCGACAGCTATAACAACGATCAGTATTTGGGACCGGGACATTCTTTTTGCCTTAGTAATTATTTAATGATTTCAAATTTTGCGCAGCAAAGATACAAAAAATTAAGCAGTAGCTAATTCTTTGATTTTTTTGCTGTTTTTGATTTTCTGGATGAAAGTTTTAGACGGCTTAAAGCTCGGAATAAAGTGCTCATCGATGATGATAGACGTATTTTTAGAAATGTTACGTGCTACTTTCTTCGCGCGCTTCTTGTTCACAAAGCTACCAAAACCTCTCACGTAGATGTTGTTACCATCAGCCATAGAGTCTTTAACTACTTTGAAAAAAGCCTCAATTGTAGCCTGTACATCCGCCTTATCAATCCCTGTTTTATCAGCAATTTCTGATATTACTTCTGCTTTAGTCACTTTCTTAGATTTTTATAAATTAAATAATAAGATAATTTCCACTGTTTCAAAATCAGTTAGTTACGCCAACTGACTAAATTCGGGGCACAAAGGTAGTTTTACTTTTCGATAAGTAAAAGCATTCGTGCAAATTATTAAAGGCTGATACTTACCTTTTTAACCCGATATTTTGAATTAACGCAATACCCGTGCCACATAACACATAACTAAACACAGCATGCGCTGTTATATTTCGGTGTATCTGCTGATGTGGCCGCGTTCAGAACAAATGATTACTTTTACCTGTTCCATCTCAACACCAAAGAAGTCAATTAATTAATAATATGGCATTTACGCCAAACAAACATTTTGCCCAAGCACTTATTAAATGGTACCACCAGCACAAACGTACCTTGCCTTGGCGCGAAACAACTAACCCATACTATATCTGGCTCTCCGAAGTCATACTTCAGCAAACAAGGGTAGCACAAGGGCTGCCATACTACCAGAATTTTGTAGAAAACTATCCAACTGTACAAGACTTAGCAGCGGCACCTCAGGACGAGGTACTGCGCCTTTGGCAAGGGTTAGGCTACTACTCCCGTGCCCGCAACATGCACCACACAGCACAGTTGGTAGTAGAAAAGTATGGCGGCCAGTTTCCGGGCAAGTATGAAGAACTGCTAAAATTGAAAGGAGTAGGCAGTTACACTGCCGCAGCCATTGCTTCTTTTGCTTTTAAAGAACAGGTAGCTGTGCTGGATGGAAATGTGTTTCGGGTGCTGTCACGTGTTTTTGGACTTACAGAGGATATAGCGGCACCAGCATCCCGTAAAGTATTTCAGAAACTTGCCGATGAGTTGGTGCCTGCCGACGAGCCGGATACTTTCAACCAGGCTATCATGGAGTTTGGCGCTATACAGTGCACACCAGTCATGCCTGATTGCCTATTTTGCCCTTTGCAGCAAAGCTGCTTTGCGTTTAACCATGGCATGGTGCAGGAGCTACCAGTAAAGTCTAAGGCAAAGGCGGCGCGCCCAAGGTTTTTCCACTACATCGTATTGGAGTTTGATGGTGCTTATTACTTACGCAAGCGCCTGGAGGGAGACATCTGGCAAGGATTGTACGACTTTTACCTGTTTGAGTCGGGGAGTAAAGATCTGGCATATGAGACCTTTATGCAGGAACTTTCCGGAGCAGGTATTGAGCTTGATAAAACACAGGCCATATACTCCTTCAAAGACTATAAACATATACTTAGTCATCAAAAAATAACGGCTCGTTTCTACCATTTTAAACTTAAAAATCGTTTAAAAGAAGAGGTGCTACAGGAAAGCAGGCTGGTACTATACAGCCCGGAAAAAATAGACGAACTTCCGAAGCCTGTTTTGATCAGCAACTATTTGAAAGATGCAAAGATTTTAGTACATTTATAGACTGAACTATTATACCTGTATATTTGTAGTTCAGTAAGCCATATTGCCTCCGGCTTGGTTGCCGGAGTAGCCCAAATAACTTAACTATTAAAGACAAAAAAGCATGGCAAGTGTAAACAAAGTAATCCTTATCGGAAATCTGGGCAAAGACCCGGAAGTACGTCATTTAGAAGGCGGCGTGGCTGTGGCCCGTTTCCCTTTGGCAACCTCTGAAACCTTCAAAGACAAAAGCGGCCAACGCCAGGAGAAAACCGAGTGGCACAATGTTGTATTGTGGCGCGGTCTTGCTGAAGTAGCCGAGAAGTACCTTAAAAAAGGACAGTCTGTTTTTATCGAAGGAAAAATCAGAACCAGCCAGTATCAGGATAAGGAAGGCAACCAGCGCTATAGCACCGAAATTGTAGCCGATAGCATGACCATGTTAGGCGGGCGCGGTGATAGCGGCAACGGCAGCGGTGATTACCAGCAGTCTGCCTCTTCGTCTGCATCGTCAGGCGGTGGCAACTATGGTGGTGGCGCATCGGCCTCTCAGAACGACGAGCCCGACGATCTGCCGTTCTAATGTATGTTGGACCTAATTAGGTAATTTTGGAAAGTACAGATCCCGGAGACCCCCTGAGTTATAGCTTACTTCAGTTATTCCAGACTTCGTTTGACCAACTCAGATTTGAATACATAGCAGCAGTTTTTGCTGCTTTCATTCTTTTGCTGCTTTCTGCCCTTGTTTCAGGGGCAGAAGCAGCTTTTTTTTCTCTATCAGATCAGGAACTTGAAAAGTGCAGAACTAGCCCGGTTCAGTCCGAACGCACCATTCACCGCCTGCTGCAAAACCCCAGAAAGCTTCTTAACACCCTGCTAGTTTTCAATAACGGCATCAACGTAAGTATCATTACAATCTTTGCGTATGTTGCCTGGCAACTGTTTGGCACCAGGGCTCTACCTACAGTAACGCTGCTGGCCTCTCTGCTGTTTGCTACCTTCTTTATCGTATTTTTTGGAGAGTTGCTGCCTAAAGTATATGTTCAGACGCGCCAGTTGGCTATAGCCCGCCGCACAGTTCCGCTTATTGGCTACATGCAGGTGGTGGCAAAGCCTTTGTCCTGGGTGATGACCGGCATCAGCAATTACATTGATAAGAATTACATGATCCGTGGCTACAACCACACGATTGAAGAATTGCACCACAGCCTAGACGTAGCTCTGACAAATGAAGACACCTCACCGGAGGAGCGCAAGATTTTGCGTGGTGTAGTAAACTTCGGTTCTATTACTGTAAAGCAGATTATGCGGCCCCGCGTAGATGTTGTTGCTTTTAACTCCACCACTAAATTCACAGAATTACTGCCCCAGATCATTAAGTGGGGATATTCGCGGGTGCCTGTTTATACTCAAAGCACCGATAAGATAGAAGGTATACTTTACGTTAAAGACCTGCTGCCATACTTAGATCAAAGTGATGATTTCAACTGGCTGAAATTGATCAGGCCTCCATTTTTTGTACCTGAAAACACACGTATTGCCGACCTGTATCAAGAGTTTAAAGAAAAGCATGTGCACATGGCCATTGTGGTAAATGAGTATGGCGTAACTTCCGGCTTGCTAACCCTGGAGGATATAGTTGAAGAGATTGTAGGTGAGATCAATGATGAGTTCGATGACGACGATGATATTATCTACTCTCAATTAGATGAAAATACCTTTATCTTTGACGGTAAAACATCGCTGCACGATTTCTGTAAGATAGCAGAATTGCCTTTCGATGCATTTAACGAAGTGAAAGGCGAAAACGAAACAGTTGCCGGCCTGATGCTGGCGCTTTTCACAAGAATACCGCGTGTAGGCGAAGAAGCAGCATACGGGCGTTTCCATTTTACAGTGGAGTCGGCTGATGCCAAGCGTGTAAAACGAGTAAAGATCAATGTCAGAAACAAAAGAGAACACTACCATAAAGCTAGCTAAACTAAAAGTATTTTTATGGATAGGCTTAACAGCAAGTATGGTAGCCTGTGGTGTGGAGTATACTCCCAAGCCAAAAGGGTATAACCGCATCGACCTGCCAGCGCAAACATATCAGCAGCTACAGGAGGAGCACCCCTATACTTTCGAATACTCACAGCATGCTAAAATACGCCCCGACTCATCCAGCATTGCACAACCACACTGGATTAATGTGCTATACCCACGGTTAGGAGCTAACGTGCAGCTTACTTACAAAGACATCAACAACAACGACAAAATGTTGAACGACCTGATAGAAGATGCGCGTAAGCTAACTGGCAAACACCAAATTAAAGCATACTCTATTGAAGAAACAGAAGTAAGAACACCGTCTGGGGCTGTGGCCTCTATTTTTGAGCTCGAAGGTGAAGTACCCAGCCAGTTTCAGTTCTACGTTACCGACTCTACCCAGCATTTTCTGAGAGGTGCTTTATACTTCAGAACCGCAACCCAAAACGACTCACTGGCTCCTGTTATCGAGTTCGTGAAAAAGGACATCATCCATATGCTGAACACACTGAAGTGGACGGGAAAGAAGTAGTTAACGGTTGTTAGATACTTGAGAAGCAAGTATAAAAAGACTTCGCAGCGCACGCAGCTCCTGCGAGTATCTTGTTTCTTAGCAGAAAATAGCCGTTGTTGGTGTGTTCACCAACAACTTTAAATGTACCAAGTATAAAGCCCCGGCAGCATTTACACCTGTCGGGGCTTTTGTTTTATAAACCTCAAACCACTAATCTCTAATTCTACTAATCACTCCTTTTCCCATAGCATTTATACTCAAACTCCGTCACCAAAGAATCACCTGTATAAACTGAAACATAAGTAGGATAATGATTCAAAACAACCTCACTCCCATCTGCCGGTCTTGGGTAGTTATCATCAATAGCAATATATGAAAGTTCTCCATTGTCGTTGATGAAGATTGTAAAGGGAGTATTTGCCAACGAACCAAATTCAGCTAAGCTTTCTTTATTCGACCCTAACAGATAACATCGATAGTTCCTATAATCGCCCCATTTACCGGTTGCGCCAACGGCTTGACCTATCATTATCAAATAACTATTGCCTTTATACTCTAAGACATAGGCTTCTGTCTCTGTAGTATAATCGTAGAACTCTTCTACCTCAGGCCCTACTTTATACTTGCCTTGCGTTAACTGCGACCGCTCAACTTTTCTATAATGCGTTTCTTTGCTGGGCTTTAAAAGGTCTATATTCATCAAGCTGTCTAAAACCTCACCAAAACAATAGTTGTTGTCTCCAAAATTATAACCCTCATCTCTCTGTAAAGCCACATCTTTGATATTTTGTTTAGCTCTATTGCTTTGACATCCTGAGGAAAATCCTACAATAAGAACAAAGGTTAGGAGAATATGGATTTTGATTTTGAAATATACCATCTGCCTTTTTGATTTCTGGAGTTAAGATAATTGTATTTCCCACTTTTGTCGTTATTTCATTGAAGGCCCAAAGCAAAACCCTCTAACATTTACACCTCTCCAAGCTTTTGCTTATTTTTGTATTTATACTTACACTCGTAACAGCCAAGTATAGCCAAAGCGTTGAGCAACTTTTTCCATACAAAAATTGAGTTCCTGAAAGGCGTGGGGCCGATGCGGGCGGAGCTGCTGCAGAAAGAGCTGCAGATCTTCACCTACGGCGACCTCATTCAGCACTACCCTTTCCGCTACCTCGACCGCACCCAGTTTTACAAGGTGGCAGAGCTGGACGAAAGTATGCCTTATGTGCAGGTCCGCGGCCGTGTGCGTGGCAAAGAAGTAATTGGCGAAGGCCGAAAACAGCGCCTGGCAGCAACGTTGGTAGACGAGAACGGAGACCAACTGGAACTGGTGTGGTTTAAGGGTGTGAAGTGGATGCAGAAATCGCTGAAGAACCACACCGACTATATTGTATTTGGCAAGCCAACTGAGTTCAATGGCAAGTTTAGCATGGCTCACCCGGAATTGGAAGAGCTAGGTGAGGAGAAACAAACCAATGCCTTTCTGCAGCCGGTTTACAACACCACCGAAAAACTAAAGGCTCACCGCATCGACAGCAAAGTCATCAGTAAAATGATGGAGCATTTGCTAAAGTTAGCGGTACCCAACATACAGGAAACACTCTCTCCTGAATTGATTGACCATTATCGCCTTACCGATAAACGCACTGCGCTAATTAACATCCACTTTCCGCAGTCTACAGAGAAGTATAACGCGGCAAAGTTCAGGCTAAAATTTGAGGAGCTCTTTTATGTGCAGTTGCGACTGCTCCGGCAGAAGGTAGTTCGCAAAGCCGATTTAAAAGGCCAGATATTTAAGAACACCTCCACCCTTACCGATTTCTACAAAAACCACATGACCTTTGACCTGACCAATGCGCAGAAGCGGGTGGTGAAGGAGATTTACGGAGACTTAACGGCAGGCAAACAGATGAACCGCCTACTGCAGGGTGATGTGGGTTCGGGTAAAACTATTGTGGCTTTTATTACCATGCTGATCGCCGCTGATAATGGTGCACAGTCGGTATTAATGGCACCAACCGAAATCTTGGCAGACCAACATTACGTGGGGCTAAAAGCCTTTGCTGACAGACTAGGCATAAACTTGGGTAAGCTAACTGGCTCTACCAAAACAAAAGACCGAAGAATACTGCACGAGCAGCTGCGCTCCGGCGATATGAAGATGATTGTGGGCACACATGCTTTGCTCGAGGATGTAGTACAGTTTCAGAACCTGGGCCTGTGCATTGTAGACGAGCAACACCGTTTTGGCGTAGAGCAACGCTCTAAACTGTGGCGCAAGAACCCGCGCGTGATTCCACATGTGCTTGTTATGACAGCCACACCTATTCCCCGCACCCTAGCCATGACTTTGTATGGTGACTTGGATGTATCGGTGATTGATGAGTTACCTGCCGGCCGTAAAGAGATCGTTACCGTGCATCGCTTCGACTCGCACCGCCTGCGGGTGTTCCAGTTTGTGCGCGATCAGATAAAACTTGGCCGACAAGTATACATCGTGTATCCGCTTATAGAAGAGTCGGAGCAGATGGAGAATTACAAAGATCTGATGGATGGTTTTGAAAGCGTGCAGCGGGCATTTCCGGAGTATAAAGTAAGTATGGTGCACGGCAAAATGAAGCCGCAGGACAAGGACTACGAAATGCAGCGCTTTGTGCAGAACGAGACGCAGATCATGGTAGCCACCACAGTAATTGAGGTTGGAGTAAACGTACCGAATGCATCGGTAATGATCATTGAAAGTGCGGAGCGGTTTGGCTTATCGCAGCTACACCAGTTGCGCGGGCGTGTGGGCCGTGGCGCCGAACAGAGTTACTGTATACTTATGACAGGCTACAAACTGAGCAAAGACAGCAAAACCAGACTGGAAACAATGGTGCGCACTAACAACGGCTTCGAGATAGCTGACATAGACCTGAAGTTGCGCGGCCCCGGCGACCTGATGGGCACACAGCAAAGCGGCGTGCTGGACCTGTTAATCTCAGACCTAGCTAAGGATGCGCCTATACTTCAGGAGGCACGAGCCGCAGCACAACGCATATTAGAGCAAGACCCGCAGTTGGAGCAGTCGCAAAATGCCAATCTGCGCCGGCACATACAGTCGCTAAGCGCAAACACAGTTAACTGGAGCAGAATCAGCTAACACCTTCTTGATACAAGAACAGATGATACCTGCTCCTGCGATCTCCTTGCAGAAGATCGGTTTTTAAATAAGAAAACTTTTATAGCTTCAGATACAACCAGGCGCTATTGTGTACTACGCCCTGATGAAAACTTCCCCCCTTGTTGATTGGTCAAATGTAAAATTCTAATCTTCCCTACGTTCCTCCTTCTTTAGTAAACTACATCGGCGGCAGCCTCTATTTCTTTTTCCTTTTGCTCATCAAGCACATTGGCCTGCTGCTTAAGATTAATAAAAGAACTCTCCACTTTGCCGGTTTTCGTTGTTGCACTTGCTGTCGCTATCTCATTTTCTTTTGTGTACTTGCTCACGAGGATTATCCCCATAAACAAAAAGAGCTTGAGTATAGATTTCATAGTTTGTTTTGTATGTTATGGTGTACTGGCATAAACTAAGGTAAGTTGTATTAACATCAGTATATTGGGTGAACACCTTTATTTTTCCGCTATTCACCTGTAATTTGCTTGCCATCACACTACATTCACAGCTATATCTTTATATGTAGACAATACCATATCATCGGATAAATCTGTAAGTTCCACGCGAAACAATAGATAAAAAACTATACTTGCCCGGCTGCTGCATCGTTTATACTTTTACATAATAACTCAGGCTTAAATTATATACTTGTGAGAAAATTCGCTTTTTGTATACTCCTCCTGTTCTGCCTTATTTCGGCGGCACCTTTAGCGTTGGCACAGTCCAGAACAAAGGCATCTGCAGCATTTACATATTTTCCGGAAAAAGGCGAAGACCAGTATAACCAGCGGATCACAAATAAAACGATTCCTTTATCAGCTGATGAGTTTGTTATCCTGAGCCGACAGGCAATTGATAGCTACACTGTAGAGAAGTATAACACGGATCTGAAAAAAGCCTGGCAGGCAACCATACCTCTGAAAGAGACTGAAACCGTAGAGGCATTTTTTAAATCAGATGCTGCAGCCACTGTTATTACCCGACGAACAAACGAGACAACACAACAACTTTATGGCTATCACATCAATTTGCAGTCCGGGCAAATGCAGGAGGCTACGCTATTGTTAGATGCTCCATTAAAAGGACGCCGGGCAAGTATAGCCACCTCTGCAGACGGCTCTAAGTTGCTTGCCTATCGCTACCACACCGACAACGATCAACAAATTAAGGATATAAGCGGCACCTTGTACAATGGCAGTTTAAAGAAAGTAGCAGAAACAAAGTATAACCTGAGCGATGTGTTTGGCATACTTACCGCTGAAGTGAAAGTAAGCAACAGCGGAGAACAATATATCTGCCTGATTTCAGATAACATGAACCGCCTTACGGTGCGCCAATATTCCCCTGGCGTTAAATCTGCTAAAGTAATGAGCGTATTGGTGGGTGGTGTGTTTGATGGAATTAAAGTGTACATCACGGACTCTAAATTTGAACTGATGCCCAATAACACACTTTATGGTGCAGTACTTACAGCAGAGGAGGAATCCGGTAAATATTATAGTTTGAAGGCTGTAAGGTTCGATTTTGAAGCTGAAGACATGGTATTTGCAGAAGAATTCAGGTTTACACCGGCTTATGTGGAGAAGGTAACGGCACTTGACAAAAATGCTTCATCTAAACGCCTGGAAGATATTTACCTGTCGGATCTCCTGTTGACTGCAGATGGCAAACTGACGGTAATCGCAGAGAAGAAGTATACTTCAGGTGGCGAAAACGCACCATATTTCGCCGAAGAGTTGCACCTGTTTACTTACGACGAGTACATGGGTAGCGCATGGAGCTCTGTGCTACTAAAACAACAGCAAGCTCCGGCCGATGAAGCTTTCTCTGGAATCTCGTACCGGGCCAACGTAAGCAATAACACTATACACCTGTTAACCTTGGAAGACCTGAACGGCAAGTATGATTTATACTTACGCCAGATAGATACAAAAACCGGCAGAACCACAGTTCCCAAAGCAGTAGGCCTAAACGTGGCTAGCGATAAAAATGTAGCTTATGTAAAGGATTTTACTGCTTGGCTAACCGATAAGAACGTAATTACGGTGGTGCGGCCGAGCAAGAAAGCAGCCGGTTTAAGGTTAAGCCATATTCAATTAAAGTAGTTTATAAGTACAGCTGCTCCTGCCTTGCCCGCTTATAAGAGCTATAGTGCAGCTTTTTGGTGAAGGAGGCCAGCTGCAGACACATATGCGAAAACCCTACATAGTTTACGATGTCTACGTACATCATAAACTCTTTCATAGAGCCGTCTAAAACGCCTAGTTTATCTACTTTGTAGGTGTTCATAGCTGACCAAGGCATCCAACGCACTACTCTTTTATGGCGAAGCATATAACGGTTAATAGCAACCTCCAATTGATAACACTTTAGCTCCTCTTCCACAACGTGCTTTAGATCGGCTGTACGAAGTATGCGTTCGCCAGACAAGAGCACATCGCTGCGGTACCACTTTACAAACCATGGCGAATTGATGCGTCGCATGATAATCATGTCCAAATCAGAGTGTTCCTGGTAAGCATCCAGCGCTGTTTCTAATTCATCTCTCCTCAAACCCTGCAGATCGGCATCCATCATAAGCAGCGTATCGTGCTGCACATACTTTAGCCCATACTTTATGGCTGCTGTTTTTCCTATGTTACGTGGCAGGCGCAGCACTTCCACACCTGTCCATTCAGCCTCTATATAATCAGCAGTACCATCAGTAGAGCCATCGTCTACACAAATAACCTGACTAATATATCTAGTGCTAACAATTACGTTTAATACCTGGCCGATTCTATCACGCTCATTATGGCATGGTATAATACAGGTTACTTTCATAGTTTTTAGTTAGTACAATTTCGGATGCTTCTCTCAATACGTAAAACCCAATAATGTTTCTGCAATTATAAGTTACAAAATCCATTTATATAGCTGAAGGCGCCACATAAATGGATTTTACACTAAATAAAAAAGGCTTCCTCCTGAAGAGAAAGCCTTTCCAAATTATAAATGGTCAGAAATTAATAAACGTATTCGTTTGAATCTATTAGGGCGGCTGCTATGCGACGGCGAGCTTCTTTTGTGTTGTAAAGCTCTTTCTTCGTGAAGCGCTTGAGGCCCATAAACAGCAGACGCTGCTCGTCACCCTCTGCCATAGACGCGATCGCATCCTTTCCAGAGATGAAAGCGGCATCCACAGCATCATTCACCACCACGCGTACAATATCAATCTGGTTAGCCAGGGCTTCTTCGCCACGCTGTCCTACAAGCTTCTCTACGCGTAGCAGTGTTGATTCTGCCACATACGTTTTGATAGCCATGTCGGCAATGTTCATCAGGATTTCCTGCTCTTTTGCCAGCGAGTTCATGTACTTCTGAACGGCTGTGCCAGCCACCATAAGTATAGCTTTCTTCAGGTTACGGATGGCTTTGTGCTCTTTAGAGAACAGGTTCTCTTCTTCGCTGCTGAAATCAGGTATAGCCATCAACTCGTTCTGTACTGCCTGCGCGGGGCCCATTAGATCCAACTCACCGTTCATAGCCTTTTTTAGGATCATGTCCACGGTAAGCATGCGGTTGATCTCGTTAGTACCTTCAAAGATGCGGTTGATGCGGGAGTCGCGGTAAGCACGATCCATTGGGTAGTCTGCAGAGAAGCCATAGCCACCGTAGATCTGCACACCTTCGTCTACCACGAAATCCAGTACTTCAGAGCCCTCTACTTTTAGTATGGCACATTCAACGGCAAACTCACGGGCAGCACCAAGCAACGCCTCGTTCTCATCTTTACCAGCAGCCATCAGCTCCTGCTCTTTGCGGTAAATATCCATACCGGCACGGTACTGCGCCGACTCTACAGCGTAGATTCTAATTGCCTGCTCAGCCAGTTTATGACGGATGGCACCGAATTTAGAAATAGGCAGTTTAAATTGATGACGCTCATTGGCATACTTAATAGATAGATCGGCTACCTTTTTAGAGGCACCCAGCGTAGCCGCGCAAAGTTTAATACGGCCAATGTTCAGGATGTTGAAGGCGATCAGGTGGCCTTTGCCAATTTCACCCAACACGTTCTCTTTTGGCACTTCGCAATCAGAGAAGAATACCTGGCGTGTAGATGAACCTTTGATACCCATCTTATGCTCTTCGTTACCCAGACTCAGACCAGGATAATCCTTCTCCACGATAAAGCCTGTGAACTTATCACCATCTACCTGTGCGAACACAATGAACACATCGGCAAAGCCAGCGTTTGTGATCCACATTTTCTGGCCGTTCAGGATGTAGTGCGTACCCGCTTCGTTCAGTACTGCTTTTGTTTTAGCGGCAAGTGCATCCGAACCTGATCCTGGCTCAGTTAAGCAATATGCTGCAGTCCACTCACCTGTAGTTAGGTTAGGTAGATACTTCTGCTTCTGCTCTTCAGTACCGAAGTATAAAATTGGCAGCATGCCTATACCTGTGTGTGCCGCAAAAGCCACCGGGAACGAGTGGCCGCCACCTACCGACTCCGTTACCAGCAGCGACGTGTTAAAGTCCATGTTCAGGCCGCCGTACTGCTCTGGCATCGAAACAGCAAACAGACCTAGTTCACCCGCTTTTTTCATCAGGCTTTCCATCAGGCCTTCTTCGTGGTTATCTAGTCTGTCCAGCAACGGCGTTACTTCCTCGCGCACAAAGTCAAGGCAGGTTTGCGCCATCATGCGCTGCTCCTCACTAAATTCTTCTGGCGTGAAGACGTCCTGCGGATCAGTTTCCTTTATCAGGAACTCCCCTCCTTTTATAGCTGCGGTTTTATTTTGAGTTTCCATTGGAATTATGTTTTAAGATGTTGTAGATACAGTTTTAGGTTAGTTACTTCAGTAGTTCATAAATACCAGCCACACCTTGGCCACCGCCCACGCAGGCAGTTACCAAGCCATACTTTTTGCCTAAGCGGCGAAGTTCGTGGAACTGCTGGATACTTAGCTTAGCACCAGAGCAGCCCAGTGGGTGACCAAGCGCGATAGCTCCACCATTTATGTTCAGCTTATCCGGATCCATGTCCAGGTGGCGCATAACAGCAATAGATTGCGCGGCAAAGGCTTCGTTCATTTCAATCAGGTCGATATCGTTGAGTGTCATGCCGGCCATCTTCAATGCTTTTGGCACAGCAGCGATCGGTCCCATGCCCATAATGCGCGGGTCTACACCTCCTGTGGCATAGCTTACCAGACGCGCAATCGGCTCCAAGTTCAGTTCCTTTACCATCTTTTCGCTCATCACAATTACAAAGGCAGCACCATCTGATGTTTGAGAAGAGTTACCAGCCGTTACCGAGCCCCCTGCTGCAAACACTGGCTTCAGCTTTGCAAGTCTTTCCAAAGATGTATCAGCGCGTGGGCCTTCATCGGTGTCAACTACATAAGTTTTGGTCTTCTTTTTGCCATTCTCATCAAGGTAAGTCTCCTCTATTGTTATCGGCACAATTTGATCTTTGAAGTAACCTTTGTCTATGGCATTAAGCGCCTTCTGGTGCGACTTATAAGCAAACTCATCCTGGTCTTCGCGTGAAACATTGTAATCGTTGGCTACAGCCTCAGCCGTTAAGCCCATGCTCAGGTACCAGTCCGGGTTGTTTTTGGCAATTTTATAGTTCGGAACGGTTTTCCATCCAGCTGTCGGTACCAGCGACATAGACTCTGTACCACCTGCAATAATGCAGTCAGCCATACCTGCCTGAATGCGGTTAGCCGCAATGGCGATGGTTTCCAGGCCAGATCCGCAGTAGCGGTTCACCGTCATACCACTCACCGACATTGGCAAGGCCAGCAACGACACCATACGACCAATCTGAAGGCCTTGCTCCGCCTCCGGCACAGCGTTACCCACGATCAGGTCATCAACGCGCTCCGGGTCTAAGGCAGGCACAGATTGCATTAAATGTTTGATGACATCGGCAGCTAAGTCATCGGGTCTCATGAAACGGAAAACGCCACGGGGTGCCTTACCTACTGCGCTGCGAAATCCGGCTACGATATATGCATTGTTCATTTTGATGCTCTTTTAGATTATACTATAGACTTAGTTTCTCAGCGGCTTACCCGTTGTCAGGATGCTCTGGATACGCTCCAGCGTTTTGCGCTCGCCAGTCAATGATAAGAATGCCTCGCGCTCCAGGTCCAGCAGGTACTGCTCGCTTACCTCAGTTGGGGCAGATAAGTCGCCACCACACATTACATAAGCCAGTTTCTCTGAAATTTTCTTGTCGTGCTCTGAAATATAGCGGCCTGTATACATGGCATTGGCACCTGTCAGGAACATACCTAATGCGCCTTTACCCTGTACTTTCACGTTGGTGCGTTGTACCGGCTTTGTATAACCCGCTTCGGCCATAAGTATGGCCTGTGCCTTGGCGTCGGCTATCTGGCGGTTGCTGTTAATAGTGATGCTATCTGATTTACGCATGTACCCTAAGTCAATAGCTTCTTTCGCAGAAGTAGATACTTTAGCCATACCGATTGTCAAGAACACGTTCTTCAGATCGTTGTACTCAATGTCGCCATCAGCATACATATCGGCAGCGCGAAGCGTCATCTCTTTCGTACCGCCACCGCCTGGTATCAAACCAACACCAAACTCCACTAAGCCCATGTAAGTCTCAGCGGCGGCCTGCACGTGGTCGCAATGCAGGTTAAGCTCACAGCCACCGCCAAGCGTCAGGCCGTGTGGTGCACCCACAACAGGTATAGCCGAATAGCGCATGCGCATCATGGCATCCTGGAACTGCTTGATCATGAAATTGATCTCGTCATACTCCTGCTCCAGCGCATACATGTATACCAGGCCAAGGTTAGCTCCAGCAGAGAAGTTAGCTCCCTGATTACCAACCACCATGCCTCTGAAGTCTTTCTCTGCCAACTCCACACCTTTCATCAGGCCCTGAATTACATCTCCGCCCAGCGTGTTCATCTTCGAGTGGAACTCCACGTTCAGAATGCCATCGCCTAAGTCAAGTACTGTTGCGCCGCTGTTTTTCCAGATCACGTTGCTGCTGCGCAGGTTATCCAGTATGATAAAGTTCTCAGCGCCAGGTATGGCTTTGTATTCGTTGCTCTGGATGTCGTAGTAACGGCGGGTGCCATTCTGCACAATGTAGAAAGACTCTTTCTGATGCTCCAGCATTTGAACTACCCACGGCGCTGGCTCATACCCTGCCTCAATCATTCGCTGCACGCCTTCGCGGGCACCAATGGCATCCCAGTACTCGAACGGACCAAGCTCCCAGCCAAATCCGGCACGCATGGCGTCATCTATTCTGTATAGCTCATCAGAGATTTCCGGGATACGGTTGCTTACGTACTGGAACAGGCCGAATAATGACTCGTTGAAAAACTGTGCGGCTTTATCGTCCTGCTTCGAGAAAGTTTTGATGCGCTTTTTAAGGTCTTCGATTGGCTTTAGCACCTCCAGGCTCTGGAACTTAGGCCGCTGCTTTGGCCCGTACTCCATCGTGTTTAGGTCCAGCGTCAGGATCTCTGTTTTACCTTTAGCGTCTTTCGTCTTTTTGTAGAAGCCCTGACCGGTCTTATCGCCCAGCCACTTGTTTTCTACCATCTTTTGCAGGTAGTCCGGCAGCTTAAACAGCTCCCGCGACTCATCCTTTTCGCCAGTCTGGTAAAGGCCGTTAGCCACGTTAGCTAAAGTATCCAAACCAACCACATCCAATGTGCGGAAAGTAGCTGACTTCGGACGGCCGATGATTGGACCAGAGATTCTGTCTACTTCATCCACGTTTAGCCCAAGCTTGTTCATCACCTGCAGGCCTTGCATAATGGCATAGATACCTACACGGTTTGCGATAAAGGCAGGTGTGTCTTTGGCTAACACCGTGGTCTTTCCCAAGTATAAATCACCGTAATGCATCAGGAAATCAATTACACTCTGGTCTGTTTCCGGAGTAGGAATAATTTCGAGAAGCTTCAGGTAGCGCGGCGGGTTAAAGAAGTGCGTGCCGCAGAAGTGTTTTTTAAAATCGTCGGAGCGGCCATCCAGCATCATGTGGATCGGGATGCCCGATGTGTTGGATGAAATAAGTGTACCCGGCTTGCGGTGCTGCTCCACCTGGTCATACACCACTTTTTTAATTTTCAGGTTCTCCACTACCACTTCTATAGTCCAGTCGGCAGTGGCGATGTCCTTCATGTTATCTTCAAAGTTGCCGGTCTGGATCAGACTGGCATCAGACTTACGATACAGCGGCGACGGATTAGAAGCAATGGCTGACTGTAGTGAATTATTCACTATCCTGTTGCGAACTGCCTTATTTTCCAGCGTCAGGCCTTTTTTCTCTTCTTCCGGCGTCAGCTCCTTTGGAACGATGTCAAGCAGCAGCACCTGCACCCCGATATTGGCAAAGTGGCAGGCAATACGCGAGCCCATCACACCGGAGCCTAGTACGGCTACTTTTTTGATTATTCTCTTCATAGAATAGCTATAGTTGTCTATGGTTTAAAAGATATCTTTATTCTCGATCATGCCGAGTATGCGATTACACACTTCAAAAAACTTATCAAGGTCTTTTTGTGGTATCTCTTCCCGCACTTTATTATTGAAATGCTTCACAGTTTGCCGGGCCACCTCTTTCTTCTCCAGCCCTTTATCGGTAAGGAAAATGCGGACAAGGCGTTTATCTGTTGGGTCAGACACTTTGTAGATTAGCTGCTTCTCCTCCATACTTTTAAGGATGCGTGTAAGGCTGCGGGCTTCCAAACCTAACAAAGGGGCTATTTTAGTGGCAGGAGTGCCAGCTTCTTGGTCTATGTTTAACAGCACAAACCCTATAGATGTTGTGATGTCATTTTGGGCGGCCTCTGTGTTGTACATGCGCGAAATAGCATGCCAGCATACTTTAAAGTTGTAATCTACTGTTTCTTCTGGCTTCATAGGCAAACAATGGTATATACCAAATATATAAAAAAATGTTATGCTTGCATACTATTTTTAAGATTTTTAGAAAGATCGTCGTTAAGGTTTTAACGTTACGCCACAACTGTTATGTGTGCATACTACTTACGGGAATGATATAAAAAAAGCCCTCCCGAATAGGGTGGGCTTTAAACTTTTTTTGAAAAGCTTGCACAATTACCTTAAGTATTACATCTCAAACTGTTTCTTTAAAACCAGAGAGCCTTCTCATACTTAGGAAGGCTCTCTGGTTTTGTAGTTTAGAACATGCTATCAATAACATTTTTGTAGTTACCGTAAATTACCTTGCGCTTGATGCTTAGCTTCGCGGTAAGCTCTCCGGTTTCAATCGTCCACATCTGTGGCAGCAACCTGAATTTCTTAATTGTTTCGTACTGAGCAAGCGTTTCGTTCGCCTTTTCGATTTCACGCTGAAACTTATCGATTATTTCAGGCTTAGTGATCATTTCCTCGTCGGAAGTATACTTGATGCCTTTGTGCTGGCACCAGTCCTGCAGGCCGGCAAACGATGGCACTATCAGTGCCGCAGCATACTTCTGCCCTTCGCCTACTACCATGGCCTGTTCGATAACCACAGACTCTTTTAGTTTATTCTCGATTGCCTGCGGCGCCACATACTTACCACCTGATGTTTTGAACATCTCTTTTTTGCGGTCTGTAATTTTCAGGTATTTACCGTCTATCAATGTGCCGATATCGCCTGTATGGAACCAGCCGTCTTTATCGATTACCTCTGCCGTAAGGTCTGGCCGCTTATAGTAGCCTTTCATTACATGTGACCCACGGGTTAAGATCTCACCATCTTCCTCAGCGATTTTTACCTCTACTCCATCTATGGCCATACCTACTGTGCCTATCACGTTGTTTTCTGGCTCAAAGCGGTTTACAGAAATTACCGGGGATGTCTCTGTTAGGCCATAGCCTTCCATTACCCGAATATTAGCCGACCAGAAAACGCGCGCCAAGCGAGGCTGCAATGCCGCACCACCTGATACTATCACTTTCACATTACCACCTAAAGCCTCGCGCCACTTGCTAAATATAAGCTTGTTGGCCAGTTCCAGTTGTTTATTATACCACCAGCCTTGATTAGCTTGCGTGTCATACTTCAAACCTAGTTCAAGGGCCCAGAAGAACAGCTTACGCTTCGCACCAGTGAGCTCCATACCTTTGGCTACAATTTTATCATATACTTTTTCGAGCAGGCGCGGCACTGTGGTAAATACATGCGGCTGCACTTCCTTCAGGTTATCGGCTACCTTCTCTATACTTTCTGCATAGTAAATAGACACCCCGATGCGCATGTATAAGTATAGCAGCATGCGCTCAAAAATGTGGCAAAGTGGCAAAAAGCTTAATGCTCTGTGCTCCTTGCCAACCGGCACGTAAGGCATAGTGCCTTTCACGTTGCTGATAATGTTGTTATGCGTCAGCATTACACCTTTCGGACTACCGGTAGTGCCCGAAGTATAAATCAGCGTCAGGATGTCGTCTGGTTTTACAGCGGCCTTTAGCGGCTCCAGTTGTTGTACATCCTCACCTTCAGCCATGTTCAGCACTTCGCTCCAATGCTTGGCGCCTTCTATCTTGTCAAAAGTATAAATCTCCTTAACACTGTCTAAGCCTGCGGTTGCGGCACTCACTTTATTATACAGCGAGGCATCTGCCACAAACACCACCTTTACTTCTGCATCTTTAAAAATGTAGCTGTAGTCCTCAACTGTAATGGTTGGGTACATCGGTACGCTGATTGCACCGATCTGCTGGATACCAAAATCAGCAAATACCCACTCCGGGCGGTTAAAAGAAACAATAGCCACTTTATCCTCTTTCCCGATACCCAGTTTAAGCAAGCCAAGACTTACTTTATTGGCATAGTCTTGCACATCCTGAGTGCTATACTTTACCCAGTTGCCATTTTCTTTTGCAGCCAGACAGTCAGGCTGCGGATAATTAGCCAGCTGATAAGACAGCAAATCAATTGTACGGGTTATCTCCATGGTGTTTTAGGTTAGAGTCGGTTAAGAAGTTTAGTTCTAATGTAATAAATATAGCAAATATGGCTATGTACTACGCATTTTAGGTATTTTTTTTCAAATCTGCCACGCCGGCAAGTATAAATATTTGATAAAACTTATATTTTTAGGGTATAAAACCGACTTTTGATCTAAAGCAGCAGAAACGCTGCTTTTTTTATTATTTTTGGATTCTCCAGATGTCATCACATGAATCTATCTATCTTTTTTGAGCCGCTAAACGAAGATGTCTTTGTAAAGCTAAGCAAGCCAAGAACATTAGGCGCCTACATAAACCGCTTTGTAAGCAAGTTCCCTGACTGGCGCGGGGCCGATATTGCCATACTTGGCGTTCATGAAACGCGTGGCCTTACCGGAGAAGAAACTATGGCTACCAAGCCGTCGGCCTCGCCGGCCAGGGCTGTGCGTAAAAAGCTTTATAGCCTTCTAAAGGGCAACGGCCGCTGCCAAATAGTGGACTTGGGCAACCTAAGGCCCGGCATTACACTGGATGATACGTACCTGCGCCTGAAAGAGATAGTAGAAGTGCTTATTTCGCATAATACTATTCCTGTAATTATAGGCGGTACACACGACCTGGAATATGGGCAGTACCTTGGCTACGAACACTTGGACCGCGTGGTGAACATGGTAACCGTAGACAGCAGCGTGGACATGACCGAAGATGCAGAGGCTACGGCCAATAAAAAGCAACTGCGCCAGATCTTAATGCATGAACCCAATTATCTATTTAGTCTGGGACAAATAGGCTATCAGTCTTATTTAGTAGAGCCCGAAGTAATGGCAACGCTGGAGAAGCTGCATTTTGAATCTTACCGTGTTGGAGAAGTGCACCGAAGTGTACAAGAAATGGAGCCGGTAGTACGCGTGGCTGATTTGCTTACTTTTGATATATCAGCTATTCGGCACCAGGACGCTCCAGGTTATGAGCCGGCAAACCCATTTGGCCTGACAGCCGAAGAAGCCTGCCAAATCTGCTGGTATGCCGGCTTGAATGATCAGCTTACCTCGCTGGGAATTTATGAATACAACCCAGAGCTTGATAAGCGCGAACTAACCGCCATGACAGTTGCTACCATGATCTGGTACTTTATTGAAGGCTTCTACCATCGTAAAAATGAAATAGATTTTAACAGCAAGCAGTTTACGAAGTATGCCGTAGCTTTTTCTGAAGACAACCCGGACCGAATGATCTTTTACAAAAGCAAGCACAGCGAAAAATGGTGGCTGGAGGTGGAGGCACTGAGCAGCGACAAGGGCAACCGGATTGTGCCGTGCAGCTACGAAGATTATTTGCAGGCTATAAAAGGCGAGATACCTAACCGCTGGATACTTACACAAGCCAGAATCGGGTAGCAGGATGGATTTACCGGAGTATACTTTACAACAGCTGGCATCACGCAATGGCCAGGACCGCGACGAAGTGTGGATAGCCTACAAGGGTGTTATTTACGACGTCAGGAAATCTCGGCTTTGGCGCGAGGGTAACCATTATGAGCACTGGGCCGGGCAGGATTTGACAGAAGAGTTGAAAGATGCTCCGCATACTGAATATGTTTTTGATAAATTTGAGGCAATCGGGCTGGTAAAGAACTCCGTTTACCGTAAGGGAACAGCGTAGGCTTTGCCACACCATTATGATTGTTAGGGATACTTTTACTTTAAACCATGATTTTAATTGCAGATAGCGGCTCCACTAAAACCGACTGGCGTTTAGTTACAGCTACAGAAACTTTCGGGCAGGTACAAACCATCGGATTTAACCCGATGTACCAGGAATCACATGAAATTTACCAGGCCCTGCACGATTCACTGTTGCCACAACTACAGCAAAAGACCCCAAACGCCATATACTTTTACGGTGCCGGCTGCAGCTCTCCTGAGCGCAACAAACGTGTAGAAGATGCCCTTAAGATGCTCTTCCCAGCCTCTGAAGTACATGTAGACCACGACCTAATGGGAGCAGCGCGTTCTTTGTGCGGACATAAACCAGGTATTGCCTGTATACTTGGCACAGGTTCTAACTCCTGCCTCTACGACGGCAAAGACATCATAGACAATGTACCTTCGCTTGGCTTTTTGCTAGGCGACGAAGGCAGCGGGGCTTATATGGGCAAACTGCTGATCAGGGCATTCCTGTACCGTGAGTTGCCAGACGAGCTGGCTCAGTCGCTAAAGAATCGTTTTAACCTGACCAAGAACGGTATACTTGATGAGCTGTACGGAAGCGCAGTACCAAGCCGTTATATGGCGTCTTTTGCAAAGTTTATGCACGAAAAGCGCCAGAACCCTGTAATCAAAGCCATGGTTTACGAGAGCTTTTCAGAGTTCTTCGAGCACCACATTACCAAGTATGACAACTTTGCCACACTACCGGTGCACTTTGTAGGTTCCATTGCTTTCCACTTCTCCGATACCCTGAAGCAGGTGGCAAAAAAGTATGGCATAACCTTGGGCCAGATTTTAGGTACTCCAAGCGAAGGCATGATTCTTTACCACCAGGAGCTGCTCCAGGCTTTCGGCACGCCAAACAAAACAGAATAGCAGCATTACAACCCATTTTTATACTTTAGTTTAGCATATCCATGTCTACTACCGAGTCGGCTTCTAACTACGATAGCCTGGAGCAAATGAGCATCCGGGACCTATTGGTTAACATTAACCGCGAGGACAAAACAGTACCTTTAGCCACGGAAGCCGCTATTCCCCAGATCGAAAGGCTGGTAGAAGCTACTGTAGAAAGACTAAGCCTGGGTGGCAGACTGTTTTACATTGGTGCAGGTACAAGCGGGAGACTGGGTATAGTGGATGCCTCCGAATGCCCTCCTACTTATGGTGTGCCGCATGGTATGGTTATCGGAATAATTGCCGGCGGTGACTCAGCCATAAGAAAAGCTGTTGAGTTTGCAGAAGACGATGAAGCACAGGCATGGAAAGATCTGCTGCAACATGATATCACAGACAAAGACATTGTGGTGGGTATAGCCGCCTCTGGTCGCACTCCTTATGTGATTGGGGGGTTGGAGCAGTGCCGTGCACAAGGTATAGCCACCGGCTGTATTGTGTGCAACACAGGCAGTGCTGTAGCGGCCGCATCCGACTTTCCTGTTGAGGTAATTACAGGCCCTGAGTTTGTAACCGGCAGCACCCGCATGAAAGCTGGCACAGCACAGAAACTGGCACTGAACATGCTTACCACCTCAACCATGATAAAACTGGGCAGAGTGAAAGGCAACAAAATGGTGGACATGCAGCTGTCTAATGTGAAGCTGGTTGACCGCGGCACCCGCATGCTAATGGATGAACTTAAACTAAACAGGCCCGAGGCTGCTGCACTCCTGAAAAAGTTTGGCAGTGTACGCGCCGCCATGGAGGCTTATAAAAACGGGAGCAACAGCATAGGCTCATAAAAAAGCGGAAGTAGAGAATGTCTACTTCCGCTTTTTCATAGATTTATACTTCCTGTTTACTTAGTATCTGCAACAACGAAATTATCCATCATCACTTTAGCAGCCTCCTTGCTCGGCACCTGGTAATTTACCACCGACCAGGCATAGCCTAGTTTAAAGCGCCTGTCTTCTGTGTTGTACAGCACCTTCTTTTTATAGTCGTTAAATGGCTCCAGTCCCAACAGTTTTCGGTTAGCATCTATCGTTAGCAGTTCTTTTTCCGATCTTTTCTCTTCCAAGTAGCTATTCATACCATCCAGCGAGTTCTTTCCCTCACACGTACTGCAGCTAATTTTCACATACGCTTTAGAGCCATACTTGCTTCGGCCAACTTGCTGCTCTATCAGGTAAGCCGCTGCCTGTGGACTTAGCCGCCCCTGTTTTACTGCCTCAGCCAAAACTTTAGAAAAGTCGTGGCCATTGCGGGCCTTCGTCTGTCTTTGAATGATAATGCTAAAGCGAGGCAGTTGTTCCAGTGTATCGGCTACACCGATTAAAGACTCTCCCGGATATCCATACTGTTCTACCCACTGCAGAAACTGCTTTGTATTGGCTACTTCTATTTTGCGCAACGTATCGCCGTACACGCGCAGGCCACCTTCTGCCTGCCTGAAATATTGATCACGGGCATGTAACTCTTCAAGGTCGGCGCGCAGATCTAGGTTAACCTGCTTCTCGTACTGTTGCCTGTACTTAGGATATTTACGCTTAAATTTTCGCCACTGCTTTGTAGTTTGCAGCGAATCAAAAACAGGTTGCTTTGCCAGGTAATCTATACTTATACCCTTTGCGGCCAGCTTCTCCAGACAATCAAGCGACTCATTTTTCTCCTTTAAAAGCATTGCACAGACAGCCGCATTGTAATAGTCGCGGGCAAAAGGCGTGGGCACTGCTTTAAAAGCCTGCTGATAATGAGAAAGTGCTGCGGCATAATCCTTCTCAAGTATACTTATCTCTGCTTTATTGATAAGTGGGTGGTACGCTTTAGTATAATCGATATCGCCAGCCCTGGCGCTAGTTGCCAACAGCACAAAAAGCAATAGGACAAAAGAACGGGCAGCAGTTAAAAATTTGTTTCTCATGGTAAAATAAAGGGTTTAGAGAAGCATCTTGCTTAATTAAGGCATAGGTATAACGTCACTTATACGTCTTTGCTTATATTTTAAGGCAGTTTAAGTAAGATAAGTTTCATACTACAAATTTAGAGTTAAAGCTTCAACTTTGCCTGAGCCTTTATAGTACATTAACCAAATACCGGCCGCCCTTAGGTTACAAAGACATTATGCACGATATAGAACCATTTTACAACTGGATAGAAAAGTACGTGGCTTCTGAGGATCCTCGCTCTCCCTTGTTTGGCGCAGAAAACAGCCTTACTTACTATACCAACACTATCTACGGATATTATATCCATCCGCAATGGGACGACATTGAGTCTGAAACACTCTTCCTGAAAATACTATATGCAGACTACGACCTGGGCTTTACTGTTATAGAGTTCATTGGTGAATGGAACGATGCCCTGAACAATGACATCATGAGCTTGAAGCGCAATATTGTTGATCCTTTGGTATCTGAAGGTATAAAGTACTTTATACTTATCGGTGAAAATGTATTTAACTTTCACGGGTCCGATGACTCATATTACGAAGAGTGGTTTGAGGATATAGAAGAAGGATGGATAGCAGCTCTTGGCTTCCGAGACTTTGTATTAAGCGAAATGCGCAACTATAACCTTGACTCCTACATCAACTCTGGAGGCAACTTAGAAGATATTTACTGGCGCACTTTTACACCGAAACGCTTGTTTGCTTTGGTTAACAGCTTAATTCAAAAAAGGCTTGGGCAATAGCAAAATCTAAAACTGGCAGAGTGATTATAATTTGTAGCCGCCCTGCCAGCTTCACTGGTTTATTTGTTATCTATTTCTCAGTCAATCTCCTCTTCTGTTTACTCTGCGGTCTCCCCCCTCTTCTGCTCCTTCTGTTATTGATAGACTTGCAGCCATCAGAGTTTTCATGTTGTAATTTCATACTCTGGATCTTACTCTATTATTCTTGTAGTATCTAATTCTTCGGCCACTTCCTCGTTGTATTCTTGTACTTCCTCACCTAACTCTTCCCGTTCTTCTGCTATATCCTCTACATCTCCTTCTGCTCTCTCGTCGGCTAAGTCTTCAGCCTCTTCTACCACGTCTTCTCGCTCTTCGGATGGGGAGTCACAAGAGGTAGTAAAAGTAAATGCTGCGAGGGCAAAAAACATTAAAAACAACTTTTTCATGGTTTTATAGATTTAAGTTTCAAGATATATTGTCTTTATCCAAGGTAGTCTTATACAGCCTTCTGTATTAACGCACTTTAGCATAGATATGTTAAAGTGGACCGCAAGAGCATAAGCAATTTAGCCATCAGCTTATAAAAAGCAACAGCGGGCTAAACCAATGTCTAACCCGCTGCTGATTCAGAAAAATAATAGTACTACTCGATCACAGTAGTATCTTCTTCTATTTCTTCCATATCATCGGTCATATCTTCAGCCTCATCTTCCATTTCTTCTACGGCTTCTTCTCTTTCTTCTGCTCTTTCTTCGGCTGGTGAGTCGCAGGAGGCAAACGCGAACAGTGAGCAAAGAGCGAAAACATACATTCCCTTTTTCATACTTATATGTGTTTTAGTTATTGGTTTCAGGTGAGGCACATTAATCTCTGCCACCTATTTCCCTTTTTTAGGAAACACTACAAGTACGCTACCTATACAATATAGTTGTATGAAGATATAAAAGTAAAGGCCACCCTGTTTGGGTGGCCTTTACTGCCTGGCCATGCGCCAGGAGGGTTTGTTGATTACAGAGCAGCCTCAGTAGTGTCAACAGGAACTACAGTAGTGTCTTCCTCCATAACTGGAGCCTCTTCTACTACAGTCTCTTCAGTAGTTTCTACTTCAGCAGCAGTCTCTTCTGCGTTGTTGCAAGATGCGAAAGCGAAAAGACCAGCAACAAATAGTAAACCGAATACTTTTTTCATGATGTTTTGTTGTTTTATGAAATGAAGAGACAAATATACTACTATATTTCAATCCCCTAATATATTCTCTACTTTTTCCTGAAGATTAACTTTATCGGAACCCCCTCAAAACCAAAGTGCTCACGCATTCTGTTCTCCAGGTAGCGCATGTATGGCTCCTTAATATACTGCGGCAAATTACAAAAGAACGCAAACGTTGGATTGTGCGTCGGCAGCTGCGTTACATACTTAATCTTTACAAACTTACCTTTGATTGCCGGTGGCGGATAACGCTCAATATCTGGCAACAGCAGGTCGTTTAGTTTAGAGGTAGGTATCTTCTGCGTTTTATTGTCATATACTTCCATCGCTTTCTCCACAGCCTTGTGTATACGCTGCTTGGTAAGCACCGAAGTAAAGACAACAGGCACATACTTTATAGGTGCAATACGGCTTAAGATTTCTTCTTCAAACTCTTTAGTAGTATTAGTTTCCTTTTCTACCAGGTCCCACTTATTCACAAGTATAACGATGCCTTTGCGGTTCTTCTCGGCCAGTGTAATGATGTTTACGTCCTGCGCCTCGATACCACGGGTGGCATCCAGCATTACAATACAAACATCGGCATCTTCCAGGGCGCGAATGGCGCGCATCACTGAATAGAACTCAATGTCTTCGCTTACTTTGCTTTTGCGGCGAAGACCAGCTGTATCCACAATAATAAACTCTTTGCCAAAGGCATTGTAGCGGGAATGGATCGCATCGCGTGTTGTGCCGGCAATATCGGTTACAATGTTTCTTTCCTCACCTAAAAGCAGGTTTACAAAAGAAGACTTACCAGCATTCGGACGGCCTAATACAGCAATTTTTGGAATACCGGCATCCGGGTCTTCAATTCCTTCGTCTTTAAAGTGCTTCACTACCTCGTCTAGCAACTCACCTGTTCCAGAGCCGCTCTGAGATGAGATCGGGTAGATTTCTTCGCCTACACCCATGGCATAGAACTCACCCATCTGGTGCATGCGGGCATTGTTATCGGCTTTGTTGGCTACAACATAAACCGGCTTTTTGGTACGGCGAAGCACGTTAGCAAACTCTTCGTCAAGGCCGGTTAAGCCAGCGTCTACGTCCACCATAAAAAGGATAACGTCGGCCTCGTTCATGGCCAACTCTACCTGGCGGTTAATTTCAGATTCAAAAATATCGTCGGAGCCATGTACATAGCCACCGGTGTCGATTACTGTAAAAAACTTTCCGCACCACTCGCCGTGGCCATAGCTTCTGTCGCGGGTTACGCCGCTCACGTTGTCCATGATGGCTTTGCGCTGGCCAATTAAGCGGTTAAATAGCGTGGACTTACCCACGTTTGGGCGACCTACGATCGCAATGATGTTTGATGACATCGTTCTAAAATAAAATAGTTAAAGTGCCCTCGGAGCACCTTGCCCCGAAGCTTTATGGTGCGCTACTCGCTGTAGCCAAAACGGCGAAGCAGCTTCTGGTCGGTTCGCCAGTTCTCGTTCACGCGCACGTATAAATCAAGAAATACTTTTTTCTGGAAGAAATCCTCCATGTCCACCCGGGCCTGTGTGCCTACTTTTTTAAGCGCCTCACCTTTATTGCCAATCACAATACCTTTCTGGCTTCTGCGCTCCACACTAATTTCAGCACGGATGCGGATAAGATTTTCTTCTTCTTTAAACTCCTCTACCACAACTTCGCAGCTGTAAGGAATTTCTTTTTTATAGTTCAGCAGGATCTTCTCCCGGATGATCTCCGACACAAAGAAACGCTCCGGCTTATCAGTCAGTTCATCTTTGGGATAAAAGGCTGGATGCACCGGCAGATAATGGAGCAGGCGCTGAAACAGATGGTCCAGGCCAAAGTTATGCAAAGCAGATATCGGCAAAATCTCAGTCGGTTTCATTACTTCCTGCCAGTAAGCTACTTTTTCGTTTACCTCCTCCTCAGTGGCCTGGTCAATTTTATTGATAAGCAGCAGAATAGGCACCTCGGCATGTTGCAGGCGTTTGATCACGTCATCCTCGTCGTGCTTCTCGTAAATGTCCGTCACGAAAAGTATAACATCGGCGTCTTCCAGCGAGGTGCGCACAAAGCCCATCATCGATTCGTGCAGGGCGTACTGCGGCTTTATGATGCCAGGTGTATCAGAATACACGATCTGGAAATCATCGCCGTTCAGGATACCCATTATGCGGTGCCGCGTAGTCTGCGCTTTTGAGGTGATAATAGAGAGCTTCTCCCCTACCAGCGCGTTCATCAGCGTAGATTTGCCTACATTTGGCTTGCCCACTATACTTACAAATCCGGCTTTATGCGGTGTTTCGGCCATACTCTTAAATTTAAGGATGCAAAATTACTTCTTTTTTACGAGACTAAGGCGGGATGTATGATTTAATGTGAATTAAGGGAAAGAGTTTGGTGTTGAGGCACTTGTGTTTCTGCCTTTCTTTATAGCTGCTGCTATTCCTCAGTCTTACTTGCTGTATCGTTTCATCTTTTGCTTTGGTGCGTTCAAGGTCGCGACCTGTCCGAGGAACAGCTAGGGATATAAAACCTGTACAGCAGCTACAGTTATAGCACCAAGTTTACCTCATAAAGGGAGCGCAGGGCTATGATTACTCTTGCGAAACTCTCTTTGCGAGTGTAATTTTCTAAACATTTTGCCATACTTTCTGCTTTACCACACGCTCTCTATCAAGACATAGAAACTATCAATTAATAACAAACGAGTTATACTTCGTATCTTTGTAAAGCAAAAGCACTTTAAAGTATAAATGAGCAAGAAAAAAGCTGGTAAGATTGGCGTATTGTTGGTGAATCTCGGCACACCAGATAGCCCCAACACGCCTGACGTAAGAAAATACCTACGCGAGTTCCTCCTGGACCCTCGCGTGATCGATATAAATCCTGTTGGCCGTTATGCACTGGTAAATGGCATAATCGCTCCATTCCGGGCTCCAAAGTCAGCTATTGTATACAAACAACTCTGGACCGAGCGCGGCTCTCCGCTGCTGTACCATGGCCTTGACCTGAAGGTAAAGCTTCAAACTGCTTTGGGTGATGACTATCATGTTGCCTTTGGCATGCGTTACCAAAGCCCAAGTATAAAAAGTGCACTGGAAGAACTACGCGACAAGAGTGTGGACCGTATTATTGTACTCCCGCTTTTCCCGCAATATGCCGCCGCCTCTACTGGCTCGGTTCAGGATAAGGTAATGGAAATTGTGCGTGAATGGTGGGTTATACCTAGCATCAACTTTATCTCCTCTTTCTGCGACGATCCTGGTTTTATCAACGCCTTTGCGGAACTGGGCAAGCAGCACATGGAGCAGGACAATTATGACCATGTAATCTTCAGTTACCACGGCTTACCAGAACGCCAGGTGCTGAAAGGCAGCGACAAGGGTTACTGCCAATTAGGAGCCTGCTGCAATACCTATAATAAGCGTAATAAGTACTGCTACCGGGCCGCCTGCTTCGCCACCTCCAGGTTGTTGGCCGAGAAGCTGGGCCTGCGCGAAGACCAGTATACGGTTACCTTCCAGTCGAGGCTTCTGAAAGACCCATGGCTACAGCCTTATACAGACGAAGTATTGAAGACGCTTCCTGCCAAAGGAATTAAAAAAGTACTGGCCTATAGCCCTGCCTTTGTTGCCGACTGCCTGGAAACCACTATTGAGGTAGGAGAAGAATTTAAAGAGATGTTTGAGCACGCCGGTGGAGAGAAATGGCAGCTGGTGGAAAGCCTCAACTCAAACGATACATGGGTAGAAGCCCTTAGAGAAATGATTCTTAAGCACTAGGTGTGTTCCAAGTATAAAAAAAGCCGCTGATACTAATTACCAGCGGCTTTTTTTTATACTTATACTCTAAGCTTAATCCCAGTCCCAATCCCAGTCATCGTCATCGCCGTTCTCACTTTCAGAACCGACAGTAATAGGCGCCTTAATATAAAAGCCTAATGCCCTTTGCTTTTCACCGCCACCGTACCTTACCCTGTAGTTTAAACCGGCAAAATAGTTTATCCAGTAGTCTGTCTGTACACCCAGCACTGGCGAATTTTCTTTCCTGAACTCCAGATAAGGCCCAGCGGAGATACCTGCAATACCTATTCCGGTCTGCGCCTGAGAGTAAAGCACCGTACTACCTTTTCGCCTGTCAAAACCGATATTGGCACTAATGGGAAACTGGTCTTGATACCACCATAAGGCGGCCTCGACACCCCAGCTAACTTTCGGTTTTTTATCGCCGAAGTTAAAATGCAGGGCTGGCCCAACAGAGAAAACATCCTGAGCACGCGCTTCTGTTAACAGCAACACGAAGAGCAGCGATAGCATAAGCAGCTTTGTGCCTCTGCTGAAACGAGTAAATTTTAGCGCCATGTTATATAAAAAATTAGATTAGATTCTCTTGAAGTCGATCCAATAGTCAGAAGTGGCATCGGCATAGCTTCTGATCTTCTGCAGCAGCACTTCGGGAACACTTTCTACAATCAGGTTTTCGCGTTGGTCATACTTCACAAAACCCTCTGCTACAGTATGGTCCACCATATCCAGGAACTTATCCCAAAAGCCGTTTACATTATAAAAGGCTACAGGCTTTCTAATAATGCCTAATTGGTTCCAGGTGATAATCTCACAGATCTCGTCGAATGTGCCGAAGCCACCAGGCATCGCAATAAAAGCATCTGATCTGGCAGCCATCATAGCTTTACGCTCATGCATCGTTTGTACTACATGTAGTTCGGTTAAGCCTTTGTGCGCTACTTCCCGGTCTACTAAACTCTGAGGTATGACCCCCACAGCCCTGCCCTTCTCTGCCAATACTGCATCGGCTATAGTACCCATCAGCCCTACATTGCCGGCGCCATATACCAGCAAAATATTCTGCTGCGCCATTAGCCGCCCTAATTCTGCTGCTGCCTCCTGGTAAACCGGGTTTGTTCCGTGGTTAGCTCCACAGAAAATACCTATACTTCTCATATGTATACTTAAAACAAAAGTCAAACATACAAATAAAGGCTTCAACATTGCTGCTGAAGCCTTTAAATATTTTTGAAGCTTTTATACTTAGCTTACGCCAGTTCTTTTTTATACATTTTAGCCAATGTTTCGGCCGCAAAATCTATCTCTGCCTCGGTGTTATACTTGCTGAACGAGAAGCGTACAGAACCGCGGTCAGGATCTGCATTAAGGGCACGTAATACATGGGAACCGGCATTGGCCCCACTGCTGCAAGCACTACCGCCAGACGCTGAAATCTTATGTATATCCAGGTTAAATAGCAGCATTTCATTGATATCAGAAGCAGGCAGGCTTACGTTCAGTACAGTATATAAGCTCTTGTCACTAAATTCAGACATGCCGTTAAAGCTTACATCCTCCATTTGCTCACGCAGCTTATAGATCATCCTGTCTTTCAGCCCTTGAATATGCTTGGCATGCTCATCCATGTCGCGGTATGCGATTTCGAGTGCCTTTGCCAGACCGATGATGCCATACACATTTTCGGTGCCGCCACGCATGTTGCGCTCCTGGGATCCACCTTGGATAAGCGGCTGTATTTTGATGTTGGCATCACAGTACAAAAAGCCCACACCTTTTGGCCCATGAAACTTATGAGCCGACCCTACTATAAAGTTTGCGCCTAACGCCTGCACATCGTGCTTGTAGTGCGCCATTGTCTGCACCGTGTCCGAATGGAAAACAGCATCATACTCCCTGCAGATCTCACCAATCGCTTCAATATCGTTCAAGGTACCTACTTCGTTGTTCGCGTGCATGATAGAAACCATCGTGCGAGGCTGGTTTGCCAGCAGTTCCTCCAGGTGCTCCAGATCCAGGTTACCGCGTTCGTCGTGGCGTAGGTAAGTTATTTGCACCCCCTCTTCTTTCGCCAGTAGCTCCATAGTATGCAAAACTGCATGGTGTTCCAGTTTAGAAGTTATCGCGTGTTTTATACCATAAGCGCGGCAAGTGCAGCGAATGGCGGCATTATCAGCCTCAGTACCACCAGAGGTAAAAAATATTTCGGCTGGTGACGTGTTAAGTAACGTTGCTACCGTTCTGCGGGCTTTTTCTATGGCTGAGCGCACTTCACGTCCATGCGAATGTATAGACGACGGGTTGCCAAAGTGCTCGAGCATAAAAGGCGCCATGGCATCAAAAACCTCCTTATCCAGAGGGGTAGTAGCAGCATTATCTAAATAAACACGCATGATATTTTGGGATGAATTCACTATAAACGAACCACTAAAGTATAAAAAAAAGTTGCGCCAAGAGAGAAAAAGACTTTGTTTCTCCTCTGGCGCAACTGTTAAGTGCTGGTTATACTATGCTACAGCAACAACACATTATGCTTTAACAGAAATGATTTCTTTGATGTCAGCAATGATTTTGTTAGCCAAGTGATCTGCCGTAGCGTTGCTATCAGACTCTGCATAAATACGGATAATCGGCTCTGTGTTTGACTTGCGCAGGTGCACCCACTCTTTTCCAAACTCGATTTTTACACCGTCGATGGTATTGATCGGCTGCTTAGCATAACGCTCCTGCATCTGCACCAACACCTCATCTACATTTACTTCAGGGGTAAGCTCGATCTTGTTCTTAGAAATAAAGTAGCCAGGATAAGTGGCGCGCAGGCGCGTCATACTTAAACCGGACTTTGCCAGGTGCGTTAGGAATAAAGCTATGCCAACCAGGGCATCACGGCCATAGTGCAGCTCAGGGTAAATGATACCGCCGTTGCCTTCGCCACCGATGACTGCATTCCGAGCCTTCATCATATTTACTACATTTACCTCGCCAACGGCAGCGGCATAATAGTCTCCGCCAGCTTTCTCGGTTACATCGCGCAATGCTCTTGTAGACGATAGGTTGGAAACAGTATTGCCTTTCTGGTTTTGCAGGATATAATCTGCCACAGCCACCAAAGTATACTCTTCGCCGAACATGCTGCCATCCTCGTTTATCAGGGCTAGCCTGTCAACGTCCGGATCAACTACGATACCCAGGTCAAACTTGCCTTTTTCGATTACTTTAGAGATTTCGCGCAGGTTCTCTGGAAGCGGCTCCGGGTTGTGCGGGAAGTTTCCGTCTGGCTCGCAGAATAGTTTTTCAACTGTCTTAACACCTAGCGCCTCCAGCAGCATCGGCACTGCAATACCGCCTGTAGAGTTAACACAGTCTATGGCAATGCTAAAGTTCTTCTCTTGGATGGCTTTAACATCAACCAGCGGCAAAGCAAGTATAGCCTGAATATGTTTCTCTAGGGTTGTGTTATCATTTTTGTAACTGCCCAGCTCTGTTACCTGCGCAAACTCGAACGCTTCTTTCTCGGCAATCTCCAGCACCAGCTTTCCTTCCTCATCTGAAATAAACTCACCCTTCTCGTTCAACAGCTTCAATGCGTTCCACTGTTTCGGGTTATGGCTGGCTGTAAGTATAATGCCACCACCTGCTTTCATGTCAGGCACAGCCATCTCTACAGTTGGTGTAGTAGACAAGCCTACATCAATGATATTGATGCCTAAACCTTGCAGGGTAGCACATACTAGTTTGTTTACCATTTCGCCGGAAATACGTGCATCACGCCCAACTACTATGGTGTTGTTACCTGTTGTTTTCAGCACCCATGTGCCAAAAGCAGCAGCAAATTTCACAACATCTACTGGAGTAAGAGCTTCTCCTGCCCGTCCTCCGATAGTACCGCGAATACCGGAAATTGATTTTATTAAAGCCACTTGTTGTAATTAATTAATGCCGCAAAAGTAGTGAATTTTATAAGACTTTAAGAAAAGTAAGACCCTGTACTTAGGCAAAAACTGCTGCACACCCCTGTGTGCCCATGCAAAGGCTATTTAACCTACAAAATAATTAACAACGGGCTTGACCCCTCAAATAACTCAGCGTTTCTAGTGCCATATTGTTCTGCAAAAAGTACTAATCTTTAACGCAGGCAAACCAGAGCAAAGTATAGAGGTAAGGCATAAAGTATACTCCGAGGCAAAACAGCAAACCACCCTTTTTTGCCTCTGTTTTGTTATCTTTGCTTTTATGACAGCTCCTATAAATTTTGACGACAGCCCTAGAGGAAAACAACTGCAGGCATTTAACCGCCTGCTGGACGTAATGGAAGAACTACGCGAGAAGTGCCCCTGGGACCGCAAGCAAACTATAGAAAGTCTCCGGCACCTAACCATCGAGGAGACATACGAACTCTCTGATGCCATACTTAAAAATGATTTGCCAGAGATTAAAAAAGAGCTTGGTGATATCATGTTGCACCTAGTGTTCTATGCCAAAATCGCCTCAGAGCAAAACGCCTTTAATATAGCCGATGTACTGAACAGCCAATGCGATAAATTGATCTTCCGACACCCGCACATATATGGCGACGCAAAAGCCGAAACTGAGGAGCAAGTGAAGCAAAACTGGGAAAAACTAAAGCTTAAAGAAGGTAATAAATCAGTGTTGGGCGGTGTACCCTCCTCGCTGCCTGCATTGGTAAAAGCTATGCGTATTCAGGAAAAAGCTAGGGGCGCAGGATTTGACTGGGATGATAAGGCACAAGTATGGGAAAAGGTAAAAGAGGAACTAAAAGAGTTTGAAATAGAGTTTAATGTGCAGAGCGTCAGCACAATAAACAAAGAAAGCGCTACAGCAGAGTTCGGAGACCTGCTTTTTTCACTGATAAACTTTGCTCGATTTATAGATATCAATCCTGAGGAAGCGCTGGAGAAAACAAATCTCAAGTTCATTAGTCGCTTTCAGTTTTTAGAAACAGAGGCGGCTAAAGACGGCAAACAATTACAGGACATGAGCTTGGAAGAAATGGATTATTATTGGAATAAGGCTAAAAAATTGTAGGCAAGCATACAACTCTGCTATACATTAGCTATATTTAAAGCACTTTTCCCTAATTTTAAAGAACAACTGCTTATACGAACATACTTTTAATTAACTTAGCATCAGCACTACCATACCATGTGGTTACAGCACAGGTAACAGCTTCAAGTAAAATATCTCCTTTATCTAAATCATACTTTGTGTTATCCCGGCACTCTAAAGTAAATAGTGGAGAAGTATAAATAAGCATACAACTCGCAGGTATACTTTGCATAAGTTGATAAAATATTTAGTTTTGTAGAAGGGCTATACTGCGAAATGGCGTATAATGCTTAATCTTGGTTACAAACTCGCATAAGTAACATTACTGTAACCTACTTTGTAAAATTTTATACTATATAGTATTTGATAATTGGAGAAAAAGCAGAAATTGCAATTTGAATAAAGAACTAAAACCGAAACAATTACATTTTATATTAACACTAACAATTTATTACAACACAAACAGCTAAACTTTAAACTTTAAAAAAATGGAAAAAAAGACTGCAGTAGTAAGCAAAAATGCTAATGTAGAAACTAAGGCCAGCACTGGTGGCTCGTTATTTGCTTCTATCGTTATTCCTTTGGCAATCTTAGTTTGCGTTCTGATCTATATGTTCGTACTTGGTAACCCAGCAAACTTCGAAGGCGGAAGCAATGAAAATCACCCACTTCCAGGTAACTACCTAGGAATTGTTTACAAAGGTGGATGGGTTGTACCTGTTCTGATGGCTCTTGTACTGATGGTATTTATCTTCGCTATCGAGCGTATGCTAACTATCAACAAAGCAAAAGGTACTAAAAACGTTTCTGGCTTCGTACGCACTATCTCTGCTAAACTTAACCAGCGCGACATCAACGGTGCTATTGCTGCTTGCGATGCTCAAAAAGGATCTGTAGGCAACGTAGTAAAAGCAGGTTTGCTTAAGTATAAAGAAATGCAGAACGAGCCTGAGCTTTTGAAAGCTGAGAAAATTGCTGCTATCCAGAAGGAGATCGAGGAGTCTACTTCACTTGAGTTACCAATGCTTGAGAAAAACTTGGTAGTTATCTCTACTATCGCTTCGATCTCTACACTTGTGGGTCTGATCGGTACGGTACTTGGTATGATTAAAGCGTTCTCGGCTCTTGCTGCTGCAGGTACTCCAGACGCAACTGCTCTTTCAAACGGTATCTCTGAGGCCTTGATCAACACTGCCCTTGGTATTACAGGTTCTGCTCTTGCAATCGTTGCTTACAACTATTTCACTAGCAAAATCGACGAGTTGACTTATAGCATTGATGAGGCTGGTTTCAGCATTATCTCTACTTTCGCTGCTCAGCACGAAACAACTGGAGCTCCAGTAAGACCACAAACTGTTTAATTGACTCTTAACACAAGAAAATGCCTAAAGTAAAAGTAAAAAGGACCAAACCAACGTTGGACATGACACCAATGGTGGACCTTGCCTTCTTGCTGGTTACTTTCTTTATGCTAACAACGCAGTTTTCTCCTGAAGAGGCCGTAGTGGTAGACACTCCATCCTCAGTTTCAGAGATCAAACTACCGGAATCTAACGTAATAGTAATAACGGTTGACAAAAACGACCGTGTATTTTTCGGAGTTGACAGCAAGCAAACAAAGGAAGCGCTGCTAAACAAGATGGCGGGCAAATATGGTGTTGGGTTCACTCCGACAGAAATTGAAACCTTCTCACTCTTAACCAACTTCGGTGTTCCGATGAACAGGCTTAAGTCATACTTAGCCATGGAAAGCGATGCACGTAAGAAGTTTGATAAGAACGCTCCTGGTATACCAGTAGATTCTACTAACAATGAGTTAGCTGACTGGGTACACCAGACACGTCTTACAAACCCTAAGGTGGTAATCGCCATCAAAGGTGACCAGGACGTGAATTACAAAACAGTTCAGAAGGTTATCAACACACTGCAAGACAGAAAGGTAAACAGATTCAACCTGATTACCGACATGGAAAATAAACCGACTAACCTTTAATTCAAGGAGATAAGAAATGGCAGAAATACAAGAAAAAGCCGACTCCGGTAAAGGCGGGAAGAAAAGATCCAAAAAAATGTCTGTACACCTGGACATGACTCCTATGGTGGACCTTGCATTTCTTCTGTTAACGTTCTTCATGCTTACTACAACTTTCAGTAAGCCACAGACCATGGAAATTAACATGCCTGTGAAGCCTGAGAACGAAGAAGAGCAGATTCCTCTGAAAGCAAGTAACGCTATGACGATTGTACTTGGAGACAATGACAAAGTATACTATTACTTTGGTTTAGGAGATCCTGCCGAAAACCCTGAGGTGTTAGAGACAGATTACTCTGCAAGTGGAATCAGAAAAGTGCTTTTATCGCCACGCGTTAAGTCTAATGAGAAAATGACCGTGATGATTAAGCCTATGGAAGAGTCTCGCTACAAGAACGTAGTAGACATTTTAGATGAGTTAAAAATCACTGATACTAGAAAGTTCGCCCTTGTTGATATTACCGACAACGACAAACAACTAGTTCAGCAAAAAACAGGACAATAAGATATGGACGCAAGTCAGTTCGCAAAAGCATCGCTTGATGATATCGTCTTTGAAGGACGTAATAAAGCGTATGGTGCATACTTACTTCGCAGACTGTATAACAAGCATATCACAAGAGCCTCGATCATTGCTACAATTTTATTCTTTCTGTTTATCAGCATCCCGCTAATTAACAGATTGCTAGCATCTGAAGAAGAGGAAGAAGTGGTAGAGCGAATTATCACAGAAGTAGATTTAGCACCGCCACCACCATTAGAAGAGAATACGCCGCCGCCGCCGCCGCCGCCAGATCTTCCGCCGCCACCGCCGCCAGTACGTGCACAGGTGAAGTACACACCACCAATTGTGAAGCGTGACGAAGAGGTGCAGCAGGAAGAAGAAATTCCGGATGTTGCAGAACTGAAGGATGTTGACGTTGGTACTAAAACAGTAGAAGGCGTTAAAGGTGCTCCTCTGGATCTTGGGGACATTGACGGTACAAGCGAAGTTGTAGCCGAAGTAGTAGAAGAAAAGCCATATACGTACGTTGAGCAGATGCCTACTTTCCCTGGAGGAGAAACAGAAATGCTTAAGTACCTGGCTAAAAACATCCGCTACCCAGCAGCAGCACAGCGTGCCGGAGTTGAAGGTCTGGTAGTACTTTCTTTCGTAGTAAGTAAAACAGGTGAAATCTCTGAAATCCAGGTTGTGAAAAACCTTGGTGCCGGTACCGATGAAGAAGCGATGCGCGTTGTGAAAACAATGCCTAAGTGGACTCCGGGTAAGCAGAACGGTAGAGCAGTACCTGTGCGCTACACACTTCCAGTACGATTTACTATTAAATAATAACTGCAAAAGCAGTGACTATAAAAAGCCAGTCGGTTACCCGGCTGGCTTTTTTGTTTATAGCTAAAGATTAGCCCAAGAGATGAAGTGGTGCAAAAGGATAAATAATCCGTTGATGCCACTAATAATACCTCTTAAATCCGGTTTTGAGTGCTCTCACATCATGATATGAGAAGGAAAGGCAGTCGCAAGGTCGTAAAGTTGCCTAAAGGTTAACCGCAGCAAAGTATAGGCTGAGGTTAAAACAACAGAAAGCAAAAACTAAAATCTTACAACACTTAAACAATCAGAGCCATGGAAAAGAGCTATTATTTAAGCGCAACCTTTAACGAGGTGATCTTTAAAGACAGAAACAAGGGATATGGTGCCTATCAGCTACGCCACGTATACGACCGCAACATTAAGTTTGCTGTAGTATGCGCTACCATAGTATTTGCAGGGGCCATATTTACTCCTCTAATTAAATCAAAGTTTTTCCCTCCTCAGGAAGTTAAAGATACCCTGAGTACAGAAGGCTACAAGGTGATAGAATTAACGAATGTAATTCCGGAAATAGAAAAGCCGAAAGTAGAGGAACAAGTTGCAGTAGCACCAAAGGAAAAAGTGAAGACAGCAATCTACACAGAGCCTAAGATTGTACCTAACAATGCTAACGTAGAAGAGAAAATACTTGCCAACCAAGATGAACTAAAAGGAGCCGCATTTAGCAACGAGAAAATCGACGGAATAGAGTTAAAAACCCCGGATGCAGTAATCGTTAACGAAGCACCAAGTGGACTAGACAGTGGTAAAAGCGAGGAGGCTCCAAGTGTATTTGTTCATGTAGAGGAAATGCCGGAATTTAAAGGTGGTGAAAAGGCCATGATGAACTACATTGGCAAAAAGATTAATTACCCAAGCGCTGCACAAAGAGAAAACATTCAGGGCTTAGTTGTCGTTACTTTTGTGGTTGCCCCCAACGGAGAGATTCGTGACGCGGAGGTATTGAAAGGTTTGGGTTATGGTACCGACGAAGAAGCACTGCGTGTGGTGCGTGGAATGCCGAACTGGAAGCCCGGCAAACAGAATGGAAGACCTGTGGCTGTAAGGTATACTTTACCAATAAGATTTAGTATGAGATAAGATAAAAGAGATAATTGGAGCAGGAGTATATAAGCTGAATTATATGCTTCTGCTTTCTTTTTTAATATACAAACGTTATTTTTAAGGGTTAAACAATAAACCTGTTAGCAATACTACAAAATGCTAAGGCCTCAAAGAGAACGATCAGCAGCTAGTACAGCACAAAAACTTGTAAGGTTATTTAGCCTGCTCATGACTTTACTGTATGTTGGATTAGGCATATTTTTAATTGCCGTAGACCAACAGCAGTTAAACCTAAACTTATCAAACGAGGTGCGCTATGTATTAGGAGGCATACTTATACTTTACGGAGCAGCGCGCTTTATACGTGTATACCAACTCAACAAGAAATCAAGGAGAAACAGGAATGAAGAGTAAATTCAGCAGTATCCTTTTAGGAGTAGCACTTGCAGCAACCCTCTTTTCCTGTGGCGGAAGTGATCCTAAAAAAGAGTTGGACACACCTACTACAGGAAGTATAAACATCAGCATTGATGAGTCTTTCCAGCCTATTATGGAAACGCAGGTAAGTACGTTTGAAGGTATATACAAATATGCTGACATTACAGCAGCCTACAAACCTGAGGGGCAGGTTGTACAAGACCTGATAAACGATAGTGTAAGAGTTGCAGTTTTATCCAGAATCCTGAATGCTGAGGAAAAGGCAATTTTCGAAAACCGCAAGCTAGTGCCGCGAGAAACTAAAATCGCTATAGATGCAGTAGCACTTATTGTAAACCGTAACAATAAAGACACACTTCTGACAGTTGATGAGATAAAAGACATCTTTTCTGGAAAGGTAAAAACCTGGAAGGAACTAGACGAAGAATCAAAGCTAGGAGACATTACTATCGTTTTCGACAATAACAACTCAAGCACGGCCCGCTACGTGCGCGACTCTTTAATTGCAGGCAAACCTCTACCTCCAAACACTTTTGCGTCTAATTCACACAAAGCGTTGATCGATTATGTGAACCAGAACGAAAACGCTATTGGCGTGATAGGCGTGAACTGGATTAGCGATTTTGACGATTCTACCGTGATCGGCTTTATGAATCAAATTAAGGTTGTTGGCGTTAGCCGAGACCCTGCGCCTTTTACCACAGGCAGCTATTACCAACCCTACCAAGCATACATAGCACAAGGAGAATATCCACTGCGCCGTTACTTGTATATTATTAGTACTGAAGGCCGTACCGGTCTTGGCACAGGATTTGCATCCTATGTAGCAGGGGATAAAGGACAGCGCATTATGCTTAAATCCGGACTTGTGCCTGCCACAATGCCAGTTCGGGTTGTTGGACTAAGAAATTAACTGCCCTATTTTAAACAAACAAAAGAAACAACTAAACTTAAATTACAATGACTAAAAACTGGAAGTATATCGCCCTAATGGCGGCAGCCTTTCCTGCAACAGCAGCGTTCGCACAATCAGGAAGTGCAGGACAAAGAGCCGTTGATTTAGAGCGCTATGAAGAAGCTAAATCATTTTATAAGTCTCAGCTTGGTTCTAAAGATGCCGATAAAGCATACTTTGCCATGGGAGATATCTATCTTAAAACTGAGAAACCTGATTCAGCAGCCTACTATTTTAACCAGGCACTGGCTCAGAATAAAAAGTCTTCGTTAGCACATGTTGGCTTGGGCAAAATCGAAATTCAGAAAGGCAACATGTCTGCCGCTGAAAACCATTTCGAGGATGCAATGAAGAGAGGTAAGAAAGACTCTAACGTACTTACTGAGATTGGTGAGGCTTATGTAACAGCGCCTAATGCATCTGAGGCAACGATCAATAAAGGAGTTGATTATTTGAAGAGAGCTATAGAGCGTGACAAAAACAACGCTGAGGCTAACATTATACTAGGTGATGCTTACTTGGCGCTTAAAAAAGGTGGCGAAGCCATGACAGCTTATGACAGAGCTATTCAGCTTGATGACCGCAGCGCAAAAGCTTACCTGAAGAGAGGTCAGCTTTATACTAGCTCGCGTAATTACAACGAGGCAGAAGAAGCCTTTAAAAAAGCAATAGAGATTGATCCGAACTATGCTCCGGCATATCGTGACCTTGGTGAACTCTACTATTTCGCAGGTCAGTACGACAGAGCTTTGTCTACTTTCCAGAAGTATGTGGACATGGCAGAGAAGACTCCGGAAACACGTGCAAAGTATGCGTCGTTCCTGTTCTTAACTAAGAACTATGACCAGACACTTAAAGAGGTAGAGCAGGTACTGCAGAAAGACCCTACTAATACGGTAATGAACCGTTTGAGAGCTTATTCATACTTAGAACTAGGCCAGCCAGAAAAAGCTTTAGAGGCGATGAATACTTACCTGCAGAAGGTTGACAAGTCTAAGCTGATTGCTAGTGACTATGAGTATTATGGCAAGATTCTAGGTAAGAACAACCAGAACAAGCAGGCCATCGAAAACCTGAATAAGGCTATCTCAATGGACTCTAGCAAGGTTGATCTTTATTATGACCTGGCTAACCTTTATGCTAAGGACAAGCAGTTTAACAAAGCGATTGAAACTTATCAGTTAAAGCAGGATAAGCATGGCGTGTCTAACACAGACTACTTCCATATGGGTAATGCTTACATGATGTCTGAAGACTTTAAGAAAGCTGATGAGACGTATGCTAAGATTACTGAGAGCAACCCTACTTATGCTTATGCTTATATCTGGAGAGCTCGTGCCCTTGCAAACCAAGACCCTGAGACAGAGCAAGGCTTAGCTAAGCCTATGTACGAGGAGTTCGTAAAGCAGGCAGGTAACGAAACCGAGAAGTATAAGAAAGAGCTTATCGAGGCCAACACTTACCTTGGTTACTATTATTACCTGAAAGGTGAGCGTGACAATGCCGTTAAACACTATACAGTTGTTAAGCAGCTAGACCCTACTAACGCACAGGCAGAAGCTGCTCTTAACGAGATAAACAAAACTGCTAAGAAGAAGAGATAATTAGCAGCATTATCATAAAACAGAAAGGCCAGCTCATATGAGCTGGCCTTTCTGTTTTATGATAATATAGTTTATACTTTAGGCATTGCCCACTACTCTGCATAAAGCTCCCATTTGCTTAGTACTTGCTGGAAATCCTCTGGCAACTCCGTGTCAAATTGCATGAACTCCTTTGTTACTGGATGCACAAAACCTAACGACTTTGCATGGAGGGCCTGACGAGGCATTACTTTAAAAGCGTTTTCTACAAATGATTTATAAGTACCATTAGGAGTGCCAGCTAAAATTTTATCTCCACCATAGGTTGCATCTGAGAATAAAGGATGCCCAATATACTTCATGTGTGCTCTAATCTGGTGTGTACGTCCCGTCTCTAAGTTACATTTAACCAGCGTTACGTACTTATACCGCTGCAACACCTTATAATGCGTTACAGCATGTTTACCATACTCTCCTTCCGGATATACCGTCATCACTTTTCTATCCTTGGCACTGCGGCCTACATGGCCTACAATGGTACCAGCATCTTCCTTCAATGATCCCCAGACCAAAGCGTAGTATGTTCTCTCTATGGAGTGATCGTAGAACTGCTTGGCAAGGTATGCCATACTATAGTCTGTTTTAGCGATTACTAACAATCCGGAGGTATCCTTGTCAATTCTATGCACCAGGCCAGGCCTACCTTCGCCATTCTGTGTGGTTGGCAGATTCTGTAAGTGGTACACCAATGCATTTACCAGCGTTCCATTCCAGTTGTTGTACGCTGGATGCACCACCATACCTGCCGGCTTATTAACTAATAGCAGCTCACTGTCTTCATAAAGGATGTTCAGTGGTATATTCTCCGGAGCAATGTCTGTGTCGCGTGGTGGCTCGGCTAAGGTAACCGTAATAACATCGCTGGGCTTTACCTTATAGCTTACCTTTACAGGCTTTTGGTTTACCTGCACAGCTTCTGATTTGATAGCACCTTGCAACTTGTTTCGGGTCACATTTGGCAGCCGATCCATCAAAAACTTATCAATACGCAGCAGGCTCTGCTTTTTGTCAACTACAATCCGATGGTGCTCATACAACTCATCAGAGTCCTCGGCTGTTTCTTCCTGATCTAAATAATCAACCACGGTACTATTATGATATGGCAATAACAAAAAGAAAGCCGAGGTAAATACTTCGGCTTTCTTAACTATAGAAAATTATTTTAAGACTATGCTATACTAGTTCTTCTTCTTAACAGGAGACTTAGTAGCAGATTTAGCTGGGGTTGTAGCAGCTGGCTTAGCAGCAGCTGGCTCTGGCGTCTGCTGCACTTTAGATGGGTCAACACCTAATTTCTTTAATACAAGCGGAGAGATGTCGCCATTCTCAGGGCCCGCAAGCAGTGCCTGGTTGCTGATAACATAAGTATAGCCATTCTCTTTAGCTACATCTTTGATAGCCTTGTCAATTTTAGCAATCACAGGGTCTACCAAAGACTTCTCTTTCTGCTGTAAAGACATCTGAGCGTTACGCTGGAATTCCTGGATAGAATTATTCAGGTTCATTAACTCCTTCTCTTTGTCTTCACGGATCGTTTTATCCATTGTAGCGGCACCTTTCTCATATGCCTGTAGCTTCGTCTCATACTCGTTATACTTGCCTTTTAACTGGTTTTCTAGCTGAGTGCTGTGTGTCTTAAGCTGAGACTCGATCTCTTTGCTCTCAGGTAGTTGCAAAAGGATGTATTCTACGTTAGTATAACCAATCTTTAGAGGCTGGTCATTGCTTTGTGCAAAAGACGCAAAGCTGATCAGTAAGAACGCTACTACTAAGGTTTTGATTTTGTTCATCATTGGTTGGTTAATTAAAATAATATTCAGTTTCTAGTTTTTAGACTTCTTTTTCGGTGTCTGCTTAGTATTGTTGTTTTGCTGCTGGCTTTCCTGCTCACCTGTTTCCGGTAAGTCACCAGAATCATCGGCTGTTGTGTTTACGGGTTTTTTACCAGGAGCATTTTGTCTTTCAGATGCTAATCCCAGCTCCTCAAGAACATATTCTGTATAGTCATGCACAGGATTAGTGTATATCATCACTAGGTCGCCGGACTTGTCAAACATAATCTGCAGTCCTTTGGCTTTCGACACCTTCTCTACAGCTGTAAAAACCTCGTCCTGTATAGGTCGCATCAGCTCTTGGCGGCGCTTAAACATCATGCCTTCGTAGCCAAATACTTTGCGCTGATAGTAGCGTACCTCATTCTCCTTCTTCGCAATTTCAGCCTGGCGTTTTTTCTTCATCTCTTCTGTCAGAAGAACTTCCTCGGCTTTGTAATCCTGTTTTTGCTTATCAACCTGCTGTTGTAAGTTTTCAATTTCTTTCTGCCAGGTCTCAGCATATTTGTCCATCTCCTGCTGCACTTTATTGTAAGCAGGCATCTTGCTCAAAATAAAATTTGAGTCAATATAACCAAACTTCTGAGCTTGCGAAACATGCGCCAGCAAAAAGCCTGTTAAAAAGATGAACAAAAACTTTTTCATACTAATTCCTTCTTTAGCGTATCTGCTGGCCTATGATAAAGTGGAACATACCACGTTTATCATTCTCGCCTCCAGGTAAAGTATCCAGTCTCCAACCGTAATCAAAGCCCAGCATACCAAAGGCTGCCATAAATATTCTGGCACCTACACCCGTAGAGCGGTACAGCTTAAACGGATTAAATCTTTCATAAGAACCAAAGTTGTTACCTGCCTCCAAAAATGCCAGACCATAAATGGTAGCGGCTGGGTTTGGAGATATCAGGTAGCGAGCCTCTATTACAAACTTATCAAAGGCAACACCACCTGCCGAACGCAGTAATACATCATCGTTGTTTACTACACGCTCATCGTCGTAACCTCTCAAGCCGATGTACTCTGTACCCACAAAGATGTTACCACCGCCTAAGCCTGAGCCACCAAGTTTGAAACGTTCAAAAGGACCTATTTCCTCATTAGGGCTATATGTTCCTAAGAAGCCAAAGTGTGCTCTTGTGTTCAACACCAAATTCCCTGCCAGATTTATAAAGTATGAGGCATCAAACATAAACTTATTAAACTCGATGAACTCAAACTGGTCTTTTCTATCAGACAACAGTGAGTACGGAGGAGTTAAGTTTATACTTAACGATACCGATGATCCGCTGCGCGGGAACGTTGGGTTATCTATGCTGCTGCGACCAATCGTGTTTACAAAAGAGATACTGTTAGATGTACCATTGTCGAACCCCTGGAACAGCGCATAGTTATTTAGGTTATAACGATTGTAAGACAGGGAGTGGTTCATGTAGAAGAAGTCGTCCGGCCAGTTTAAGCGGCGACCAAGGCTAATGGCACCACCATCTACATTCAAGCGCTGATCTGCTTCGCCTGGGAATCTTCTTACTGTTTTAAATAAGCTAACGGAGAAAGAATTTCGCTTACGGCCACCTAACCAAGGCTCTGTGAACGATAATGAGTAAGACTGGAAGTATTTACCGTTTGCCTGCACGTTAAGCGACAGACGCTGCCCATCACCACTTGGGATTGGCCTCCATTCTGATAAATTAAATAGCTTGCGTGTAGAGAAGTTATTCAGTGTAAGTCCTACAGTACCTACAGCACCAATAGGTCCGCCCCAACCACCAGACAAGCTGATCTGATCATTTGGCCTTTCTACCACACTGTAGCTTATATCTACTGTACCGTCAGCCTGGTTTGGAATTGGCACCATACCAATCTGCTCTGGATCGAAGTAACCAAGGCCCGCCAACTCATTTCGCGAACGGATAAGGGCATCGCGGCTATACTTTTGGCCAGGCAGCGTGCGTAGCTCACGCAAAATTACATGGTCGCTTGTTTTATCGTTACCGGATACGGTTATTTTGTTTATAGTAGCTTGTGGTCCTTCGAACACACGCATTTCAAGGTCTATAGAATCGCCAACTATGGCTACTTCTACAGGCTCGATGCTTGAGAACAGGTATCCGTCATTCTGATACAAACCTGAAACATCCACACCTGCTGTAGGATTATAGTTGATTCGCTTCTCCAACTCTTCCTGGTTATATACATCGCCCTTTTCAATACCTAGCACACGTGAAAGGTAGGTGTCATCATACAGGTAGTTACCTTTCCAGGTAATATTGCGGAAGTAGTAACGGCTTCCTTCGTCTACAACAATCTTAATACCTAATCTGTCGTCGCTTAATCTATATATAGAGTCAGATACAATGGCAGCATCTCGATAGCCTTCTTTGTTATAAAAGCTGATCAAAAGATCTTTATCATTCTCATACTCTGATTTCTGGTACTTAGAAGAGGTAAATATTTTGTAGAACTTTTTCTCTTTAGTTTTCTTCAGTTGGCGCTTTAGCTTTCCTTCAGCAAAAGCCTCGTTTCCAACGATGTCGATTTCACCAATCTTTACTTTCTCCCCTTTATCAACAGCAATGTTTAGCTCTACGCTATTAGGCAATGTGGTAGAAGGGCGCTGCACTATGTTTACTTTGGCGTTTAGGTAGCTTTTCTCGTTGTAGTACTTGCGTATTACATTCCGGGTGCTGTTAAGTACGGCATCCGTTACTATTTTACCTTTCTGCAGCGGCACTTTTCCTTTCAGGGCATCAGACTGTGTTTTGTTTATACCTGTAAAAGAAAAGTCTGCCAGGCGCGGCCGCTCGGTAAGGCTAAAGTTAAGCCAGATGCGGTTACCCTCGATCTTGGTGATAAATACCTCTACATCGCCAAGTATACCCTGCTCCCAAAGCTTTTGGATGGCACGGCTGATATCCTCTCCAGGCACTGTGATCTCGTCGCCTACTTTTAAGCCCGTTATGGAAACCAGCGCGGAAGGCACTAAAAAGTTTGCCCCACTCACTGTGATATCAGCAATAACATACTGGCGAGGTTGCGCGTAGTCTACTGGAGTTGTTTGCGAAGGGTTGTTTTGAACTTGGGCCGAAGCTGTGCCTGCCATTAACAGGACCACAAGTACCCAGATGCATCTTGCCATTAATATTTTCACTTGGTTAGTTGTTCACTTGTTTTTCCGAACCTGCGCTCGCGGCGCTGATACGAAACGATTGCCTCATATAAGTGCTCTTTCCTGAAGTCAGGCCAGAGCAGCTCTGTTATGTATAATTCTGTATAAGCCATCTGCCACAGTAAAAAGTTACTGATGCGCTGCTCACCGCTTGTTCGGATCAGCAGTTCAGGATCCGGTATACCTGCAGTAGAGAGATAATTTGAAACCGCAGCCTCGTTAATGTCTTCAGGCCTGATATTACCCTGACCCACCTCACTTGCCAAACGTTGCACGGCCTGCGTAATGTCCCAACGGCCGCTGTAGCTCAGCGCAAGCACCAGTGTCATCCTGGAGTTTTGCTTAGTGAGTTCCATTGCCTCCATCAGTTCACGCTGGCACGAGGCCGGTAAGCTGTCGGTATTGCCTATTGTCTGTAACCGGATATTGTTTTTGTTTAGGGTTGCGGTCTCTTTTCGGATAGTAGAAACCAGCAGCTGCATTAAAGCGCTCACTTCTGTAGCAGGCCTTTTCCAGTTCTCGGTAGAGAAAGCATAAAGTGTGAGATACTCCACTCCTAACTCCGCTGCTGCTTCCACAGTTTCGCGCACTGCCGTAATGGCACTTTGGTGCCCGAATATGCGTAATCCTCCCCGCTTCTTTGCCCAGCGCCCGTTACCGTCCATAATAACGGCAATGTGCTTGGGTAAATTGTTCAAGTCAACTTTCTCTTTAAGATTCATTAAAGCACAATTTCCTTGCAAGTTACAAAATGCAAGGCAAATTTGTGAAAGATTAACTTTCTAATCTAATATTCCGGGCTTGTTTTTATAAGGAGGCGGGCAATTTACGCGATAGATGGTATAAGAAAGGCTTATTCCGTTATAGTAGTACCAATCATTATCGTATGGGTTGGCTACACGCTTGCCGTCTATTTCGAAAACATTTTCGAGGCGGTCCATGATAAGCTTACGCGCACCAAACTCTAACCCAAGGTTCCAGTGCTTGCTTAGCGCATACTTAACACCTACCCCAAATGGAATAGAAACTGCTACGTTCGTTTCGTATGGTTTATCGAGGGTAGGTTCCAGGTCAGGATTATCTGTATTTACTTTGATATTATAAATCAAGCCTGCCACACCACCAAAAAAGTACGGCGATATGCGAATCTTCTGACTAAGGTCATAGTAATCCAGAAAATTATATTCGCCAACTAAAGAAAGTTCTGCCAAACTGATTCTTGCTTCTGTCTGGCGCCAGTTGTGCAGGGGTAAGTCATAAGCCTCGTCGCTAAAGGTATTATCATCCACAATGCGGTGGCTCAGCATGATTCCGCCTTTGGCTGTAATCGGGCTTGATATATCCCTACGGTAGAAAAGGGTGATGGCAGGTTGGTTGTTCAGGAAACGGTAATTAGGCGAGAGTTCTCCTTTGTAGTTTGCGCCGCCTATTCCAAACCCTAGTTCACTAGTCGTAACCCGAGACTGACCTGCTGCTGACGGAGTAAAAAAAAGACTCCCTATCTGCAGTATGGCACAAATAAGGAGTCCTTGTGTGAATATTCTTAATGTCATGAAAATCTATTACGGAGTTTAGAGAAGAACGATCATATGTTCTTTCTATTATCTAAACTTCGGACTTCTAACTCTCGGAGCAAGTATATAGCTAATTGTCAAGCTACTATTTATATACCAATCGTCATCGGCATCGTTACCTCTTCTATTGTTAGTGCTTATACCATAACCTGGCACAATAGCATAAGGTGTACCACTCGGATCTGGTACTGTATTAAACCCACTTGCCGCACTTCTGTCAGAAAGCAAAGCTGCTGCTTTAGGGTTACTACCGCCACCAGCCAAGATATCTGCCTTGTCTGCGAAGCTGCCACTCGAGTCATCCAAATAATCTGTAAACGTTTTTCTCCAGCCCAATTCAAGGTTCAAGTCCCAGTTTCTATCTAGTTTGTAGCGCACACCTAAACCGAAAGGAATAGCAATACCTACACGCTTATATGGCTCCGGATAGTCTCCGTCGGCATACTGGCCGGCTGTACCAAGCGGCTGCAGTTCATACCATCCTGTTGGAATATCATCAGCAGGATTTAAGCTTCCCTGGCCTTCGGCAAAGTATGTACCTCTCTCGTAATATGCTTTTGGATTATGATGGAAAACTGCAATACCAACAAAGCCATAAGGCACGAAGTCCGGACGGCGGCGGTATGTCTGGCGGTTTTCGAAAAGGTCTACAATAACTACTCCGCTAAGTTCTTTGATATCGTTGCGGAAAGAAAGGTTTCTTTTAAAACGGCCAATGTTCTCTGCTTCGTTCTCAGAGGCGCTCAGCATGTCATCGCCCATAATACGTCCCCAGTGCAAAGCTCCTCTCACCGAAATTCTTGGGAAATACCTATACGTATAGCTGATGCCTACATTCGGGCGCGTAGACTTAAAGCGCAAACTTGTAAAGTCAGGCTCTGGCACTATATCGCCGAAGTAGTTCATGGCACCTAAACTTAAGCCGATTGAGCCGTACCTCTTTCTTTGTGTAAAACGCTGCGCCTCAGCCTCGGTAGCCACCAAGGTAATTGTAAAGATAAGCAGCAGGACAAGGGTACAAATTTTTCTCATAATTAAGTATTTCTTAAGGATGGAGATTCTCTGGACTAAACAATTACCCCATTTTAATCTAGCAAAGACAAAAATAACTATTTAAGCTTATTAAAGAAATCATATTTGATATATTTAATATAATTTACTTTATAAGTGTATTTCGTTTGTCAAGGCCCCAGTTTAGTTTACTACGTAGCGTAGACAAAAAGTTAACATGGTTTAATTTAACGAGCCGGGCAACAAAACTCTCCCTCCTTACCGCCAGCTGCACCGACATGTCTACCGGGGTAGACCTTGAATCCAAAGAGGCCAGATAACCACTGCTTCTCCCTTCTACCTCAAAAGAGATAACACTGCGGTCTGAAACGATCATTGGGCGCACGTTAAGATTATGGGGACATACGGGCGAAATCACAAAATTGTTAGTCTGCGGAAGCACTAATGGCCCGCCACAACTTAACGAATAACCGGTTGACCCAGTAGGGGTAGCTACTACAAGTCCGTCGGCCCAGTAGGAATTCAAATATTCACCATCTATATACGTATGAACAACTATCATAGCCGACGTATCGCGTTTTAATACGCTAAACTCATTTAATCCGAAGTTAATGCCATCAAAAACTTCCTGATCAGAATCTACGCGAATCAGGGCACGATCATCAAGGGTATAGTGTCCTTTGTAAAGCGCGTCCAGGGCAATGTTTATACTATCGTAGGGTATAGTTGCCAGAAAGCCAAGCCTACCGGTATTAATCCCTAGAATTGGAATCTCCTGAGCTCCTACATAGGTTACAGAATCGAGCAGGGTGCCGTCTCCTCCAATGCTTAGCACCACATCTACGCCAACCAGTTTATCGCCGCGGCTAAACGTTTGTATACCTGTTGGCAGATTAAGTGTGTTTTTAAGATACAGATGAAAATGTTCTACAAGGAATAACTCTGCTTTGCGCCTGCTCAGTTCATCGAAAAGCATTTGTATAAAAGGCGCAATGTTGTCGCTAAACGGTTTTCCAAGTATCGCTATTCTCATAAGTATAAGTTTAAAAAGGTATGCGGGTGCTAAAGTATAAACCTCTATTTCCTTCGCGGTTTACAGTGTACTCCAGACGCAGCACCATGTCGTAAAAGGTAACAACATGCAGCCCAAGTCCACCTCCCGCCATAAAGTAGTTAGTAAGCGGATTGCCTTCCTCAAACACATCATCCACCACGTATCCGGCATCTGTAAAAGCGTTCAGAAACACCGACAAAGGTATATTATTAAACTTCGGGTTATCTATAAATTTAAGCTTTATACTTTTAATATCTAACACCTGCCGTGTTAGCCCCTGCTTAAACAAACCATAATGCTGCCCCCCTACAATGTACAGTTCATAGCCTCTTACATAAGATCTGTACCCGAGTGCAATGTTGTCGGCAAAAGCATGCTTTCCGGCCAACCTTAACTGGCCCTCTGCCCCCACCATGTAAAACAGCTTATCAGAGAGCTTGGCGTACTGTGCGTACTTTGCCCTTGCCGTGGTAAACGGATCGCCTGAGTCCTGCATAAAAAAGGTCTGCGCGACTCCTGCCTCAAAATAGCTGCCTGTGGTAGGATATACAAAGTTGTTTCGCAGATTTACTACCTTATAAAGTTCTAAGCGCATGTACTGCCGTTCCTGCAAAGCCCTGCGGTAGTAATCTGGGTTAAGCCGCGACACAGAATCTGAAATCTGTTCGTTGTGATACGACAATCTTATCCCCTGCTGCCGCTGCACGCTTTGCCGGTGTATGATACCCGCCGCCGCAGACGTTCTTTGGATGGGTAGTTCGTCCTGCTGCTCTATAAACCGTTGTCTATTATTTAGGTTAGTATAACTGGTGGTGCGGCTTCTGTAATCTGCAACGGCGAACTCGGCACCCAGATTATACTTGCGGATAATGTATGGCACGCGGTAAGACAGCTCCAAACGTTTATTAAACCCCCGTTGCACACGCAGGCGCACATCCTCGTTACGGCCCCGGAAGTTACGGCGTACTAAACTTAGTCCATAGTCTATCCGGCTCCAGTCTTTTCTTTCCAGCCAGGCATTAAAGTTACGCTCAGCAAAATCAAGTATAGGAATAGGGTACAGGTAAAAACGCTCCTGCACATCATAAGTCACCTGTACTTTTCCATCGGCACAAGTATAAGATGTGTTCACGTAGTGGAAAAGGCGCAGGTTAAAAAGCCTTCTGCGGTTTTCTTCGAGTACACTTTCCAGTTCAGCAGTGGCGATGGTATCGCCGGGAGCAAATGATAGCTCCATGAGCATTACTTGGTCTTTAGTTGTCTCGTTACCAGATAAGTTTATACATTGTACAACTAAAACGGGAGTATCGCAGGGCATGGCTGCAGCCGCAGTAGCAGAAAAGTACAGGCAAAGTATAAGGATTAACGCACGCAGCCTCATCTACGCGCAGCTTATATATCCAGGTACTTAAACAGCATGTCTAACCTATCACGGCCCAGGTCATTATCAGAGGTATCATTAAACTGGGCAGTTATGCGGTACTCGAAACGCTCCAGCGTGGCGATGATTCGTGTTAGGTCGGTGGTATTTAGCTTGAGCGTGAGCTTTATTTTGTAGGGGTCCATCTCATCCGGCGACACATAGGCGCTCAGGATCTTGGTGTTCTCCTCTTCTATCAGGCGGCTGATCTGGCTTAGGGAATAGTCACGTTCCGGCATCGACAGCACCAGTATACTGCCCTGCCCCTGCAGCGCCGACATTTGCCCGAAAGCCGCCAAGGTATCGTTAATGGTGATGATGCCCATGTAGTCGTGGTCTTCGTCTAGCACAGGCACTACCTGGATTTTATTTTTGATGGCCGCTTCCATTACATCGTAAAAGTGCTGGTTGTGCATCACGAACACATCCTGATACTCCAGTCCCAACTCTTTTAACTGCTTGCTACGCTCAGGAAGCTCTACAAGCGTGAGCTCGGTTGCCAGCCCTTTATACTTGCGGTTGCTTACCACCGGCAACTCATTTACACGGAACTCATCCATCCATCGCAAAGCCTTCTCCACAGAGTCGTAAAGCTTTAGCGGCGGAATCATTTGGTTGATGAGTTCTTCTGCGATCATGTAGTGGTGGCGGTTAAGGGTGTTTTGGCTAAGAATTTATCTAAGATACTGTTAAACTTCTCTGGATGTTCCATCATGGGAGCATGACCGCACTTATCGATAAAGTATAACTCTGAGTTAGGTATTAATCTGTTAAACTCATGTGCTACCATTGGCGGGGTAATCGTATCGTTCAGTCCCCATATTAACAACGTTGGCACCTTTATGTTTGTGATATCCTTGGCCATATTATGTCGCTGGGCAGACTTGGCAATGGCGATAATGCGCAAACATTTGGCGTTGCTGTTGGTGATATCAAATACCTCGTCCACCAGCTCTTTCGTAGCTGTTTCCGGGCTGTAGAAAGTATACTCTACACGCTCTTTCACATAGTCGTAATTGCCGCGTTTCGGGAACGAACCGCCCATAGAGTCTTCAAACAAGCCCGAGCTGCCAGTTAATACCAGGCGCTTTACTTTGTTGGGGTTGTTCAAAGTATAAACCAACGCTACATGCCCACCTAAGGAGTTACCCAGTATGGTCATGTTGTTCAGGTTCATGTGCTTTACAAAATCCTCTACAAACGACACCAGCCCCGGCACACCTGCCTTGTGCAACGACATCTCGTATATAGGCATCAGCGGAATAACCACACGGTACTGCTTAGAGAAATGATCTACTACACCGTGCCAGTTGCTAAGCGCACCAAACAAGCCGTGCAGCAACACCATTACTTCTCCACTTCCTTCGTCGATATACTTAAATCCGGCTTCTTGTTTAATCTGTAAATTCATGTAATCTATACTTTGTACCAGAAACGTAATTCTATGCCAGTACGGTTATTTAATCTGCAATATTAACAATACTAACCCAATTTTTGAGCATCTGCAAACCATAAGTCGTTAAGGCAGCCTCCGGGTGAAACTGCAAGGCGTAAAGGGGCAGCGTTTTATGTTTAAATGCCATCAGTTCGCCTTCGGCAGTATGGGCCAGCGGATGTATACTTTCCGGGGTGTGGCGCAGCACCAGCGAGTGGTACCTAACTATCTCTGTTGTTGTGGGTATCCCTGCAAAAAGAGGATCGCTTTCACAGATAATTTCAGACACCTTGCCATGCATGGGTTTGATACCTTTCTCCAGCTTTGCCCCGAAAAACTCACCCAGCGCCTGGTGCCCTAGGCAAATGCCCAGCATTGGCACCTTTTCATGGTAATGATGGATCACATCCATTAAGCTACCCGCCTGCTTTGGCGTACCCGGCCCCGGCGACAGCACTACCGCTGTTACTGGCAGCTGTTTTATCTCCTCCAGCGGCACATCGTTCCGCACTACCTTCGCCTCTACTCCTGCCTGCCCAAAATAATCTACCAGGTTATAAGTAAAAGAGTCAAAATTATCGAGCAGCAAAAGCATTTGAGTTTGAGAGTTTAAGAGTTAGAAAGTTTAGGAGTTATACTTTGAAGGTCTTTTTATGAAAATCTAGAGTTTATATCATTAGTGAGAATGGGGGCTTCTGTTCAGAAGCTTACTCCTGCACTTAATTTATAACTTATTAACTCTCTATCTCCCAAACCCTCTAACTTTCTAACTTTTAAAAGTGCTGCTTTAGCGAAGTAATCAGTGCCTTTACAAATGGCAGTACATAGCTCAGAATATCCAAAGCATAAGGCGTGGTTTTTAACACTACGGGGTAAACCATAGAGGCATCGGCAGTGTCTTTTGAGATGCTAATGCCGGCCATATCAGAAACATAAAGGAGCAGGCTTAGCGCCACGCACCACTTAAGCGCACCAAGTATACTTCCGAGCACATTATCGAACAGACCGAAAGGAGTGAAATCGATCACTTTTTTAAGCAGGATGCCACCCAGGTGTATAAGCAGGATGATTCCTACAAACACTACCAGAAAAGTTACATAGGGCAATAAACCATGGGCATCGCCGATAACACCTTCCATTACAGGCAGGGCCGTATCCAATAATTTTAAGCCGCCAAGTATAGCCAGCACCAATGCTACCAGCGACACTAGTTCTAACAACAGTCCTTTCCGGAAACCCTGAAACGCCCCCCAAAGTATGGGCAGCGCCAGAAAAAAATCAAACGTACTCAAGGGTGTAAAGTATAAAGTTAAATGCCGCAGCCCTGCAATTTACACTTGCAGCACTGCGGCATCTAATTTAGATAATTAGCAGCAAAAGCCGTAAAAATTATTTCACTTTAAGTTGTCTGGTACTGGCGTAACCTGGGCAAGGTAGCCAGAATAAGAAACGAAGAATATTTTCCATTTGCCGTCTACCTTTATCAATTCCCAAGATTCCTTTCCCCAGTTTTGAGGCTTGTCGTCTACCCACAAACTGTAGTCAAAGGTTACAGAGGCGATGAGCGGATCGTTTACCACTTCCACATGATAGAACTTCTCCTCTACTTTGCTTTTAGTAGAGGTAAAAAACTTCATAAAGTCTTTGTAAGATGATGGGTCCAGGGCCTTTTTATCGGGGTAATACTTCTTTACAAATGCCATCGACTTATCGTCTGTGATGCCGATCCAGGGGATGGAGTCATAGAGAAATAGTTGACGAAAGCTTTCGCCATCTTTGTTGATGATGCTTTTGCGGAAGGTTTCTACAACCGCCTGAATCTGTTGCTTATCCTGGTCGGCTTGGATTTGAGCGATGGCTGGCACTGTAAGCAGGGCAAGCAGCACCCACAGTAAAATCTTTTTCATAGGTATCAGTAGTGTTAAGTGTTTGACAGATTAAGGTAAGCATAATCGCAAACATTTAACACTACTGACAGCTATAAATCAATAGATTATACTTTTAGATTAAAAATCGGTGTTGTTAAGCAGATCACCTACCGCAGTAGATATAGCACGGCCATCGGCTTGGCCTGCCAACTCTCTAGAGGCAACACCCATTACTTTGCCCAAATCTGATGGGCCTGTAGCGCCCACTCGCTGGATAATTTCTAACAAGCGAATGCGGAGGTCACCTTCATCTAGTTGCTTCGGCAGATACTCTTCTATTACGTGTAGCTCTGTTAGCTCAATTTCCTCAAGGTCGGTTCTGCCTTGCTTGGCATACAATTCTGCCGACTCGCGGCGTTGCTTGGCAGCTTTGGTCAACAGCTTCATTTCGGTGTCCTGGCTAATGCCCTCGGTGCCGCCTTTCTCTGTTTCGGCAAGCAAAATAAGTGACTTTATACTTCTAAGTGCCTGCAGGCGGGCTTTATCTTTAGCTAACATAGCTTCTTTTATGTCGGCGTTAACTCGATCTTTTAATGACATAGTTTATGTGTGTTTATACTTATACTGTTGAGAATCTGCTATAAAAATGCTGGTGTGTTGCTTATACGGGAATCGGGTAAAGAGTATAGGCTAACATCTTAACCAAATTTCCATTAATTTAGTCATTCCATACTTGTAAGACGAGAAAGAACCGGATAAGGCTGCAAAACTTGTATCATGACCAAACTGAGTGTAAATATAAACAAAATAGCTACCCTTCGTAACGCGCGCGGCGGCGACCGGCCAAACGTAGTGCAGGCAGCAAAAGACTGCGAGCGCTTCGGAGCCCAGGGCATAACGGTACACCCGCGCCCCGATGAACGCCATATCCGTTATCAGGATGTGTACGATTTGAAGGAGGTGGTTACAACAGAATTTAACATTGAAGGCAACCCTACGCCCGACTTCCTGAAACTGGTAAAAGAAGTGCGTCCTGAGCAAGCTACTCTAGTACCTGATGCTCCAGATGCTATTACCTCCAACGCCGGCTGGGACACACAAAAACACGAAGGCTTTCTGACAGATGTGATTGGAGAGTTGAAGGAACTGGGTATCCGCACCTCCATCTTTGTTGACCCTAACGAACGCATGATAGAAGGCGCCAAACTAGTGGGAACAGACAGGGTAGAACTTTACACCGAAGCCTACGCCAAACATTACCACGATAACCGGGAGCAGGCCATTGCGCCATACCTTGCTGCTGCCAAAAGAGCGCAGGAGTTTGGCATTGGCCTGAACGCCGGCCACGACTTGGATCTGGATAACTTGAAGTACCTGCACGACACCCTGCCGGGCTTGCTGGAGGTTAGCATTGGTCACGCCCTTATTTGCGACGCTTTATACTTTGGCCTGGAGAATACCATCCAGCAGTACCTTCGCCAGCTTAAGTAGTGGTGCAAAGTATAACTATAGAAGAATTTCTGAAGCTATCTGATAAGCTTCCTGTGCTGGATGCCCGTGCGCCCAAAGAATATGCAGTAGGACGCATACCAGTGGCGCAGAGTTTTCCTATTTTTTCGGATGAGGAACGCGCTACGGTTGGTACTGCCTACAAGCAACAAGGTCACGATCCGGCAGTGCTGATCGGGCTGGACCTCTTCGGCCCGAAGATGTCTGAGTTTGTAAAGCAGGCTAATAAACTGGCACCGGAAAAAGAAGTACTCGTGCATTGCTGGCGCGGTGGTATGCGCAGCGGTGCCATGGCCTGGCTACTCGATTTTTCCGGGTTTAAAGTATACCTGTTGCAGGGCGGCTACAAAGCGTACAGGCAGTACATCCATCAACAGTTCGAAAGGCCCTACAAGCTACTTATACTTAGTGGCTTTACCGGCAGCGGCAAAACGGACCTGCTGCCCTACTTACCAGAACAGCACCAGCAGGTAATAGACCTCGAAGGCCTCGCCAGCCACAAAGGCTCAGCCTTCGGAAGTATAGGCATGGCAGCGCAACCAAGTACAGAGCATTTCGAAAACCTACTGGGCACCGAGCTCCTTAAACTTGACAGCACCAAACCCATCTGGCTGGAAGACGAAAGTATAAGTATAGGACGGGCCCAGATGCCAAAGCCGCTTTTTGACCAGATGCAGCAGTCGCCTGTAATTGTACTGCAGGTGCCGCAAAAGCTGCGCGTGCAAAAACTGGCTGAAGAATATTGCCGCACCGATAAAGCTATACTTACTACAGCCATACTTAAAATAAAGAAACGCTTGGGCGGACTGGCAACCAAAGAGGCACTGGAAGCCATCGAGACCGGCGATATGGAGAAGATGGTAGAAATTGCCCTCTCCTATTACGACAAAGCCTATACATTTGAGCTGGCCAAAAAGCAGCACGTGCTGCAGCTGGAGCTACAAAGTATAAACCCCGAAGAGAACGCAGCCAAAGTGCTGGCCTTTGCTAAACAACATCAACTGATTTAATGCTATGGAAGAGACATCCACACAACCTATAAAACTTACCCAGTACAGCCACGGCGCTGGCTGCGGCTGCAAAATATCTCCCAAAGTGCTCGATGCAATCCTGCACTCCGATATAGTTTACCCCGAAGAAAAGCGCCTGCTGGTAGGCAACAGCTCCCGCGACGATGCTGCTGTGTACGACATCGGAAACAACCGCGCCGTGATCAGCACCACCGACTTCTTTATGCCTATCGTGGATGACGCTTACGACTTTGGCAGGATAGCCTCGGCTAACGCTATTTCGGATGTATACGCTATGGGAGGCACACCCATGATGGCTATTGCCGTGTTGGGCTGGCCTGTAGACAAACTTGCACCAGAAGTAGCCAAGCTGGTAATTGAAGGTAGCCGTAGCATTTGTCACGAAGCAGGCATACCACTGGCAGGTGGCCACAGCATCGACAGCCCCGAGCCTATTTTCGGACTAGCTGTAACTGGTATGCTCGACACCCCCAACCTGAAACGCAATGATACCGCCACCGCCGGTTGTGAATTATACTTAACCAAACCACTAGGTGTTGGCATACTTACCACCGCCCAGAAAAAAGCCATACTTAAACCAGAGCACGCCCAACTGGCACCAAACCAGATGATGCAGCTGAACAAGATTGGCGCAGAACTAGGCCAACTGCCGCAGGTGAAAGCCATGACCGATGTAACCGGCTTTGGTTTACTAGGCCACCTTTCGGAGATGTGCGAGGGCAGTAACCTAAGTGCGGAAGTATACTTTGATAAAGTACCTGTGCTGCCGGAGGCCCTGGAATACCTGGCACAAAAAGCCATACCCGGCGGCACACACCGTAACTTCGATAGCTATGGCCACAAAATAGCAGACCTCTCTCCAGACCAGAAACACCTGCTCTGCGACCCGCAAACCAGTGGCGGTTTGTTAGTAGCCGTTGATCCTTCTGGCCGTGAGGAGGTGCTGCAATTATTCCAAAAGTATAATCTGCAACTGGCGCCACTTGGAGTGTTGAAGGAACGTAGCAACTCAACATCCTTAATTGAGGTACTATAACCATTGATCATTCAAAGTATACATGAAACTACACTATAAAGAAGTGGGCCACGGCCAGCCGCTGCTTATCCTGCACGGTTTGTTTGGCACATTAGATAACTGGGCAACCTTGGCCAAGCGATTAGCAGAGCATTACAACGTGTTTCTGGTAGATCTGCGCAACCACGGCCGCTCACCGCACAACGAAGAGCATAACTACGACGCCATGGCCGACGATGTGCTGCGATTGGTAGACGAACTGCAGATTGCAACACCTGCCATTATGGGCCACTCCATGGGTGGAAAAGTAGCCATGAAATATGCGCTAAAGTATCCAACGCGCCTCACCAAATTGATTGTAGTTGATATTGCTCCTAAAGCTTATCCACCGCACCACGACGAGATAATTGATGCGCTGCAGTCGGTGGATCTTAGCCAGGCAACCAGCCGTGGCGAGATAGACCAGCAGCTAGCCAAAAGTATAAATCAGGAAGATGTACGCTTGTTTTTAATGAAGAACCTGTACCGCAAAGAAGACAACACCTTTGGCTGGCGCATGAACCTGGATGCCCTTGAGAAAAACTACGAGCATATAGCAGCAGCCATTACCGCAGACGTGCCTTTTAAAAAGCACGCGCTGTTCATAAAAGGCGGCAGGTCTGGCTATATCAAGCAGGAAGATATCTATGGTAGCATAGAGCACCTGTTTACCATGGTAGAGGTAGAAACCATACCAAATGCCGGCCACTGGGTACACGCCGAAGCTCCCGACGAAGTATACGACTTGGTTACAAGATTCTTAGATACTGACTAAGACTGGTGACTAAAGAGATTAATTAGGATTACCTTAGAAAGTATAGAGTTATAGGTTATAACTGCTCATATTTCTTAATCTTGTAAATCCTGATTCTGACAAAGTATAAACTGCCACCGCCACCATAGCCGTGGCAGTTTTCTTTTACTCATATATTAACAATTCAGCAAGCCAACAATTAAATCCTACCTTTGCCACTATGAAAAAGACCGGCACTTTATACTTAATACCAACCATACTGGCTGAGAATACTCAAGACCAGGTTATTTCGCCGCAGGTAAAAGACACGGTGCAGCATCTGACCTACTTTATTGTGGAAAATCTACGCACTGCCCGCCGCTATGTAAAAAGTATTTGCCCAGAACTGGTAATAGAGCAGCTACACTTTGTGCAGGTTGATAAAGATGCCACACCCGCACAAGTACAAGCCTCTCTTAAACCTTTGCTGGAAAAAGGAATGAATGCCGGAATTATTTCAGAAGCAGGCTGCCCGGGCATAGCAGACCCAGGTGCAGAAGTGGTAAAGTATGCCCACCAGAAAAGTATAAAAGTAGTGCCCTTTGCCGGCCCCTCAGCTATTCTTCTTAGCTTAATGGCCAGTGGCTTTAACGGGCAGCAGTTTGCTTTTCACGGTTATTTACCCATAGAAAAAGGGCCACGGTTACAAGCACTGCGCCAGCTGGAGAAGGAAATGCAGCAGCGTAACCAAACACAGATTTTCATGGAAACGCCTTACCGCAATAACAAACTTCTAGAGGATCTGCTCAGCACCCTTCACCCGGAAACCAAACTCTGCATTGCTGCCAACATCACATCTCCTGAGCACGAGTTTATCCAGACCAAAACGATACAGCAATGGAAAGGTAAGCTGCCGGATATTCATAAGCAGCCTGCTGTTTTTCTGATTTACAGATAGTGCTACCTTACCAATCCTCAGGAATTCTGCTGGTTGCATTTGGCAACACCCGGCAATCGTCCGGGTACTTGTAAGGCAGAAACCTATGATCAATGTCATTGCGCAGTATCGTAACCTGCTTGGTTACAACCGACGCAACATCAAAGAAGCCGATTACCTGCTCATCTTTGTTGTTAATGTTAGACACATTTCCGGTAACTCTTGCCGGAGGTGGATCAAAAACGGTCCCGGTAGCCTCCTTCTGCTGCTCCATAATCCGGTAAAACTCATAGACCTCCTCTGTAACAGAATACTGGAACACCTTCAGCTTGTTCTTTACTCCAAGGTAGCGGTGAAAAGGCATAAACAGCACTTCCTGATTTATGATATACTTGCCATTTGTTAGGCGGTCATCTATTACTTTAAACCTGTCAAGCTTCTCGGTTAAAAGACATTTTGCACAGCAGTTCTTTGGTCTTGCAACGCCTCTTTCATCTACATAATCCCATGGTTGTGTGGCCACCTCAAACTCTGTAAAAAAAGACCACCTCAGAAAGTTCTGCTCCTCTGCCGGGTCCTGATAGTCTACCAGCACACGATAGCCAGTATACTGTTCTTTTTGCCGATCTCCCTTAAAGGCAAATAATTGCTCATCAATTTCAAAATGTACTGTATCTATTGGCACAGGCTGCTTCATGGTTATCCATCCCGATTGATACACATTTTCACCAACTTGAATTCTAAGTATATACTTATGTCCCGGTGTACCAAATGCAGCAGCACCTGCTATCGGGTAGTAATTGTTTGTAGCAGCATCATAGGCAAACGCATAAACCTCTCCTTTATCGCTATGCACCGATACACCTGCTTCTTTTTCATACTTTCTGTACTTCTCAGTGTAAGGCAGCGAGTATGTTAGGCGAACGTAGTTATGCTCAGGGTCATTTGTAAAAGTACTCTCTACCACCAGATGGCTTTTCTGCTCATCGTTCTTCAAATTAATAGGGTCTATGCACCCTATCATCAGAAGCAAAAGCGCCATCAGAAATATTTGTCTCAGCATGTTGGGTTAAAATTTAACATTAACGTTTACAGATGGGATCGGCACGCCTATAATGGATAATTTAAATGCGCCTGGAGGCGCTCCATAATAGTGCTGGTATAAAGTGGAGTAGGCATTCTTTCGGCTATAAAGATTATAGACGGAGATTCCCCACTCATACACCGCATTCTTTTTAATAATGGGTTCATGATTGAACGCCACATCAAGCCTGTGGTAGTCTGGCATGCGTTGCTGGTTACGGCCTACATAGTTTGCAAAAACCTGGTCGTGATATCTGTACCAAGAGTCAGCTGCCGTTATCGGCCTGCCTGTAGTGTAAGTAAAGTTTGCCGAAACTGTCCACTTAGGCCAGGCCTGGTAGTTAGCAAAAATGTTCAGGTTTACAGGTTTATCATAGTTAGAAGGGTAAGGCTTTCCTTCATTAATTGTTTCTTCCTCAGTTTCCCCTTCTATCTTCCTTAGCGATCGTGAGTACGTTGCACTTAACCAGCCAGTAAGCCTGCCCTGGTTCTTTTTGAGAAGCCACTCAGAACCGTATGCATAGCCATCGCCAAACAGCAGGTCTGCATCCAACGCAGGATTCAGCAACAGTACAGCGCCATCTTTATAGTCTATCTGGTTGTAGAGTCTCTTATAGTATACTTCCCAGCTTAGCTCATACACGTTGTCAGGTTGCAGGTAAAAATAGCCTACAGACACTTGGTCCGACACTTGTGGTTTTATGTACCTGTCAGACAATTTCCAGATGTCCACCGGAGTGATGGCGGCCGTGTTGGAGATGAGCTGAATAAACTGCCGTGTTCTGCTAAGTCCGGCTTTTAGTGAGGCGTTATTACTTAAAGAGTACTTAAAGGAAGCACGTGGCTCCAAGCCCTGATATGTCTGCACCACGTTGCCTGCGCCAACATGCAGGGTATCCGTTATACTTCTATCGTCTCTGGGTTTACCCTCTGCGTAAATATAGATGTCCGACGGACCTATTTTGGAGAATCTGGCATACCTTACCCCTAATGAAAAAGAGAGCTTTTCGTTAAGCTTTACCTCGTCGTTTAAGTAAAGGGCGCTTTCATACCCTTTGTCGTGCATCAGCGTGCGCGGATTTAGATTAGATGTTCCGGAGGGCACCAGCTCACCGGGCTGTATTTCATAGTATGATACTTCGCCTCCAAAATCAACCGAATGGTTTTTCAAACCAAAAAAGCCGAAATGAATTTTAGCCTGCGAAAGGTCTATGCCAGAGTTGAGCTTGAATTCCTCGCCGATGGCAAGGCCTGCTACAGTATTTTTATAGATGCTTTTCACAAGAGTAGCTGAACCAACAAAACTGTCGCTGAAGAGGTGATTCCACCTCAAAGAGCCAAGCGTATTGGTCCAGTGGTAGGTTGTATCATAAGGAAACTTAAAACCGTCGGCACTGCGATAACCCGAGAAGCTGACATTATCCTTTTCACTTAGCTTATACTTTAGCTTCAGGTTACCATCATAAAAAAAGCCTGAGCTATTTTTGATATTCTCACTTGGGAAGAGGTTTAGCAGATAGTCGGGGTATGCTCCTCTGAGAGCTACTAGCACTGTAGCCTTATCAGAGATCGGCCCGTCCATACTTAGCTTAGCTGTGACAGGTGTTAAGCCCACCTCATACTTCATTTTCTCCGTGTTACCATCCTGCATTTTCACGTCCAGTATAGATGATATCCTTCCGCCATATGTTGCAGATATGCCGCTTCGGTGCAAATCGAAGCTTTTTAGTACATCCGAATTATAAACAGAAAAGAAACCAAACAGGTGGGTGGCGTTAAACAAAGGGGCTCCGTCCATCAGCACCAGGTTCTGATCTGCACTACCGCCGCGAACAAAAAAACCTGATGTACCCCCGCCGGCATTTACTACACCCGGCAGCGCCGAAACAGCCTTCAGCACATCTGCCTCTCCCATCAGCTTGGGCATACGTGTCAGCAGCTTCTGATCCATGTGGCTGCTGCCCATGCGCACAGAGTTTAAATCAATGATTGAGTTTGTCGTGATCTCGACCTGTCTGAGGCTTACGTTTTGCTGCCCCAGCGTAAGGACGACTTCTTTATTATTGTCTAGTATAACAGTTTCTCTCAGAGGTGCCATTCCTATGTACTGGCAAACTACCTCATAAGTGCCTTTTTCCAGCTTTACACTAAATCTGCCCTGTTTATTGGTCAACACTCCAACTTCTCCCGGCGATATAAAAACAAACGCCTCACTCAGCCTCTCGCCAGTTGCATCTGTTATTACACCCGACAGTTTATAAAGCTTTTTCTCAGGTTGCTGAGCCACAACATTCTGAAATAGTAATAACAACAGAAGTATGGCTTTACAAACTTTTTGTAGCATTTAGGTATAGTTTATATATGAATTTAAAACTATTAAATAATGTCTAAACTCCAATTTATACACCCGCTGTTATTCAAACGTGCCTATAATTCGCACCTTCTGATCGTCTCATAGCAGTACTGAAAAAAAGAAAAGCCACCGGAAACCGGTGGCTTTTGCCCAATGAAGAAGACTACTACCTAGTATTCTTATCTATCTACTTTATTAATCAATTTTTCACTTTATCAGAGCGGAGATTACTACCTATTTATTAACCGCAGTTGCCTCGAACAAACCCGGAAGTGGATTCGGCACATTTGGGTTAGCATTAACTTCACTTTGAGGGTAAAGGAAGCGCTGTGGCAGTTCACTCGCTGTGCCTTTGATCGGAATTCCTATACGGTTGTCCGTTCTTCTGGCATCGTTAAAGGCTTCGATGTTACCGATAAATGTCACGTAACGCTCCTCCAGTATCTCATTTAAAAGAGCATCTTTCACAGATAAGCCAGCAGTGTTCTCAACTCCTCCAACTGCAAAATCAGTAAGCAATAGTTCCTTGTACGGTACGTATTCAGGCACTTCAGGAACCTCAGGGGTGGTTGGAGTTGCAGGAACGGCTGGTATCGCATCTCTTCCGTATATTTCATTCAACGCATCTCTGCGTTCGTTTAACGCCCCAAGAGCACCTGTAAGATTATCCTGCCTTGCACGAGCCTCAGCCAATATCAGCTGTGTTTCTGCATAAGTTACAAGCGGAAAATCTTCATCGTAACCGAATGCGCCAGAATAGTTCAAGTCGTAAGTACCCAAATTACCTTTGTAGTGATACTTGAAACGACCAACCTCATCTGTTTTAGCGTTATTTCGGTTTTTCGCAAAAACATTTGCCTGAGCAGGGTCAAGAATACGTGGTGCAAAAGCTCCCTCTGCTGTCATATAGCCTTCACGCTCAAGCTGCCCAAACGAGTAATACACGTTTACATTATAATAAGCATCATCGTGAGGTGTAATCATGTTTCCTGCTGGAGATGGTATTCCAAGCATGGCAGCAGTTTCTGCTTTAGCATAGTCGCCTACGTGCATGTAGTACCGAGCCTTTAAGGTATAGGCTACATTAATCCAGTTCAGAGCCTTACCACTAAAATAAATATCCTTCTCGGCTTTAAGTATACCCTTTCCAAGTTTCAGATTTGCGATGGCATCATCTAATAATTTCTGCACATTAGCATAAACCTCTAACTGCGGGTCGAATTTAGGGCTTTCTACTTTAGTTACCTCAGAGAAAGGAACATCCCCAAAAAGTGACGCAGCAGTACCAGCAGCATGTGCCTCCAGTATTTGTGCTACGCCTAATACTTTAGGATTCAATTCATTTTCAGCCTTCTCCTGTGCCAGGCGGGCCTGTGTGATAGACGCATAGTAAATTGTTGACCATGGGCTGTCGAAGTCACCGGCAGTTACCAGGTATTGATCAAGGTTGATATATTGCCTGTCAACACCAGAGAACTGATCAGTCCACATACCTGCAAGTCGAGCCATTTCACCCTCATGCAAAAGCGCATTACCCAACATCACTCCCTGAATCATGTTGTTTACGTCAACAGACTCACCGCTTGGGTTATTCGGATCCTCTTCAAAACCCTCTATAAAACCTTCGCATCCCATTACAGACACAGCCAGCGAGAAGATGGTTATATATCTAAATATCTTTTTCATATACAGTCAAGTTAGTGGGATTAGAAATTAAATCTGATAGAAGCCAAGTATGAGCGGGTACCAGGGTTGTTGAAGTACTCCAGACCACGGCCGTTACCTGTACCAGTAAGATTGGTTTCAGGGTCTACGCCTTTGAATTCTTTAGACCAAATAGCAAGGTTTCTACCTGTCAGAGACAGCTCAACTGAACGAAGTTTGGTAGCGTTCTTAAACCAGTCGCTGTTTAGCGTGTAAGATAAAGTCATCTCTCTGATTCGAGTCCAGCTAGCATCCTGAATGAACTGCTCACCGTTAGGACCAAAGCCACCACCTAGTGAAGTGTACCATGACTGGTCAAGGGCCACGTTGTTGCCACCGAAGTTGTCAACTCTTCCACGGAAAGTATAAGAACCATCTGCGTTTGGAGTATAAGCCTCTGCTACAGTTTTGCCACTGTAAAGGAAAGTGTTAGCAGCCTCCTGTGCAGAAAGTGTAGTTTCAACAGCTGTATACTCCGACGTGCCAAAGTAGCGTAACACACCTTCTGTACCAGCCCATATATCGCCGCCACTAGAGAATTCGAATAATGTATATAAGCTTAGTCCTTTATAGGCAAGCCTTGTATTCAAGCCGCCTCTCCAGTCTGGATTAGGATCTCCGATCACACCTTCTGTCTGTGCGTTCATCGGGAAGCCAAAGTCATCTAAAGCCAGGCTGCCATCTTCTTTGCGCTCCCATCTGCCGCCCCAAAGTACACCTACAGGCTGGCCTTCAACCGCTCTTGAAGATACACCTGTGAAACCTGCCAGGAACAAAGACTCCACACCTTGCAAATCGGTTACTTTATTTCTGTTTCTGGTCCAGTTACCGCCGATGTTCCAGCTAAAGTCGTTGTTGCGAATAATAGCTCCATCAAACTCCAGTTCTATACCTTTGTTTTCAAGTGTTGCTGCGTTAGCAGTTTTAAAGGTAAAGCCAGACGATGCTGGTACTGGCAAGTTAAAGATTGCGTCAACTGTTTCATTAGTATAGTATGTCGCGTTCAATGACAGGCGATTATCAAAGAAACGTAAGTCTGTACCAACCTCAAATTCTTTTTTTCGCTCTGGCTTAAGGCCTGCATTACCTTGTATGTTATCCCTAACAAATGCACCTGTATAGGCACCGGCATCTAAACCAGGACCCCAGCTTTCACTAAAGAATGCAGGCACCCAGTCGTTTGTTGTTACATATGGGCCAGGCTGCACACCTACTTCACCGTAACCTGCACGAAGCTTACCAAAGCTCAGTATGTTGCTGCTAGCAAAAGGAGCTAAATCACTGAACTGGAACGCAATATCAGCTGATGGATAGAAGAACACGCTTTGCGCCTCAGAACCAAATGTAGATGCATTTTCTAATCTACCTGAAGCATTAAGGTAAAGCAGGTCTTTAAATCCGAAAGTAGCTGTAGCATACCCCGCAGAAGTGCGAATAGTTGATTCAGAATCGAACGGCTCAGTATCTGAGTTTGTAGCGTTTGCAAAATCACTGATTCGCTGATTTAGAATAAAGTTGCGGTACGTAGCACCAATGCTATTAAAAGTACGCTGATTTAGGTTTAAGCCTACCAGAAAAGAGCCTGTAAATTGCTCACCAAATGACTTATTTGCACGGGCAATAAAGTCTCCATTCAACTGTGTTTCACCGATTGTCTGCTCTGTACCTGATCCGTTTCCGCCATTCTCAGCAGAGTTAACCGGGAAGAATGTTAAGCGCTGATCGGTATAGTTATCTACACCACCACGTGCTATAAAATTTAACCATGTTAGCGGTTCATAGCTAAGCTCAAATGAACCAATAAAACGATTCACATCAGAGGTATTGCGCTGGTCATTAACCGTCCAAAGTGGGTTATTATAGATTGGGCTGGCTGTGTTGCCTAAATATCTTCTGTAAGAGCGTTGTCTTCCTAAAAAGGCATCTCCCGCGCTATTAAAATATGTACCCTTATAATCTCTGATATCAAAATCAGGGGCATTACGCAAAAAGCCAAGGTATAAACCTGATGTGTTAGAACCCTGCTGGATACGATTAGAACCTATTTTGGAATAAGTGATATTTGCTTTAGCACTTACAGTACTAGCAAGCCTTTTCTCCGCATTCAAGCGAGCCGTTGTTCTGTTGTAGTCACTGTTGTTTCTGATGATACCTTCCTGGTCTAAGTTAGATAAGCTCAGGAAAAAGTTTCCATCTGCATCACCACCGCTAAAGCTTAGGTTATTCTCCAGAAAATGTCCGTTCTGAAAAATAGCGTCGAAGTTTGAGTCGTTAAATGTCTCGCGGTTGTTCTTTGTTACAATCGGATAGTATTCAGTGCCGTCCTGTGCTACAAACTTCTGGCCCGAAGTATTTACCTCATCTGCGCCTCCTGCTCTTTCAGATATCTTATCTCCGTATGAGAAGGCTGAAGTTGGGCTATACTTTCCTCCAAATCCTTGCCCATAGATTTCCTGCAAATCGTGTGTGTAGCTGATCTGGTCTAATGAGTAAGTTAAACCATAGCTGATGTTGATTTTACCGTTGGCAGACGAACCACTTTTAGTGGTTATCACCATCACACCGTTAGCAGCACGGGAGCCCCATAGTGCCGCAGCAGACGCACCTTTAAGAATTTGTACAGAAGCTATATCATTTGGGTTGATATCATTTAAACGCGACTGCTGAACTACGCCTCCAACACCAGAACCGATGTTGCTGTTACTTACAGGTATACCATCAATAATGATTAGTGGCTGCACAGAACTCGTGATTGTACTTTGACCACGAATCTGAATATAAGCACCTGCACCAGGGTCACCGGAAGAACGGGTAATCTGTACACCAGAAGCCTTACCAGAAAGACCAGTTACAGCACTTGTTTCACCAGACTGCGCAATCTTAGAACCAGAAACTTGGCTAGTGGCAGCACCTTGCTTATCCTTGTCTTCTTTAAAGCCCAAGGCAGTTACCACAACCTCATCTAACTGCTGCTGGTCAAGCGGCAACTGCACATTTACAGTAGAGGCTGTGCCAAGTGCTCTTTCAATTGTTTTATAGCCTACAAACCTAAATATAAGCGTGTTGCTCTCGCTCGGTACACTTATAGTATAAGTACCATCAGCGCTTGTAGCTGTACCCACTGAAGTACCCTTTGCCAATACTGTTACGCCTGGCAATGGTTGATTTGATGTTGCATCCGTCACCTTACCGGTGATTGTTCTTACCTGCGCAACCACCTGATTTACCATAGCAGTGAGCAGCAAGAAACTCAACAATAATATTCTCCTCATTTTGTTTTTTGTTAAATGTGATTTTAACTATAGAAAAAGAGATTCCACCCCTTGCGCCAGACAAGGCGCAAGGATGTTGTTTTACTTCTGTCTACAGCTTGATCAGCCAGGCTATTCAGGTACTTTTATGGCAAAACAATACCTGTAGTGTACATGTACGCACACTATCAAATGCTTGGGGACAGGCAATAGAAAGCATTGGCACCTTAAAGTCTAAACTTTAAAAAGCCTTGCTAATCAAGCAGTAACATAGAAATTAATGTGGCGACAATATAGGTTCTACCGGCATGCCGCGGCAGGATTACTAGAGGAATTCTGCGGAAGGATTGAGTAAGGTTTTTTGCATATTTGTTTGTTTAAAGTGAGATAATCTCTCAATATAAAAAAATTCAATGTTATAACAAATAAAAATATGCCATTCTATTATTTTTGTACTTTTATATCTTAATGCTTCGGCAGCTAACAAGGTCGTAGTTCATGAGGAAGGCAATAAAACAGTTATGATTCTATGCTGGTGTAGCCAGTATTTTTTAGATGTTGCCTCTCTAAAACCCACTTAATAAACCCATGCCAAAGTATAGCTGGGGCTTTTTTATGAGCAAAAAGAAAAGCCACCGGAAACCGGTGGCTTTTGCACAATGAAGAAGACTACTACCTAGTATTCTTATCTATCTACTTTATTAATCAATTTATACTTGCTACTGCACATCCCACCACATTCTAGTGTAGTTGTGGTCTGCACCCTGGCGCTTAACAACCTCGTCATAACCGGCTTGGTTTAGTGCTCTGGCGTTAGATGGATAACCCATTCTGCGTGGTATACCTCTGGCATCTACTGCATCCGGAGCTGCCGTTAATACAGGATACCCGGTTCTTCTCCAGTCGGTCCAGGCCTCAAAACCGTTCTGATACTGGTGCACCCATTTCTGCGTGATGATCTTTTGCAAACCGTTTGTGGCAGTGTAAGCAATTTCTGGCTGTGCAATAAACTCATTAAACTTAGCCTCATTGTACACACCCCAGAACTGCCACGAAGCTTTGATGCCATCAGTATACAGAGTTGCTGCTGTACCACTACCCGGAACAGAGAAACCTCTGTTTAGTGCCTCAGCTTTGGCGAATAGCACCTGCGCATAAGTAAAGATTGGGGCAGACGCACCCGCATCCTGCAGCGCCGAACCGATACGGCTATAGATACCCGGTATATTTTTGGCTGCCGAGCTACCGTATGGCAGTGGCTTAACCTCACCGTTTAGAACCTCGCCATATACAAAAACACGAGGGTCTTTCGTATCTATCATATAATTACCTAATCTTTCACTTATGGCGTAGTCGTTACGGTTGTCATTAGAATAGTTCTCATACCAAGGATTCCAGTTATGCGGATCGCTGCCTATAAAGTCAAAGGTTACGTTCTGAGCATTGCTTTCAATAACACCAGCGTTAAGAGCAGCGGCCATTTCTGTCTGTGCTTTGGCTGGATTAACCTTCATTATACGCAGCGCCATGAACAGGCGCGCAGTGTTGGCAAAGCGCTTCCAAGCTGCCATGTCACCATTCATCAGAATGTCACCTGTAACACCTGCTTCGCCTTCATTAATCATGGCTACAGCTTCCGTAAGTTCTTTAAACAAGTCATTGTAAATATCTTGCTGTTTGTCATACTTGGGCTGCAATACCTCATTCCCTTTAAGTGCATCAAAGTATGGGATATCACCATAGTTATCCGTCAGAAACCAGAAGTAATAGGCTTTTAAGATACGCGCTACCGCTACCTGATTATTTTTAGAGCCATTACCTGCCTGGTCAGCCAGTTTATTGTCCTCTTTGTTCAGGTTAATGATCGTCTGTAGGTTGTACAGCGGCCCCGTATACCAAGACGTCCAGGACAGGTTTCTAACGTTGTATAGCGACGCTGCCGGGTATGGACCTTCAGACAGGTACTGCGAGTAGAAGTTCAAGTGAACCGTTGAATAGCCAGCAACATTCCTGATTGGTGTGTTCCAGACAGTGAAAGGAAGCTGCTGCAGCGAGAATGTCAGTAAGGTACGCGTTGGTGCCTCAGTTACCCTTCTCGGGTCTACGTTTGTGTCCTCAAAGTCGCTTGGGTCGCATGCTACAATAGCAAAAACCAGCGCAATGAAAAGTATGAATTTATTTTTCATGGTATTAAGTCTTTTGATAATTATAATCTAACTCTAAGGTTAACACCCATTGTGCGGGTAGATGGCAATTGGCCACCTTCGTACCAGGTATTCTCAAGTTCTGATGGGTCTATACCGAACTCTTTTCCAGGCGCAGAAATCAGCCAGGCATTGCTCACCATCAGGCCAAGGTTAGCACTTTTAATCATGCTGCCCAGAACTGACTTAGGTAGTTCATAGCCTAAGCGCACTTCACGTAACTTCAGGTAGGAGGCATCAATTACGTTAGCATTGATATTATCGCGCTGCAAAGCTGTGTAGAAGTATGTTCTTGCCGGAATGTATGTAGTATTCGGCTTTCCGTCTGCATAAACACCAGGAATCAAGATACCACCACCGTTCGAAGGGAAGTCTCTCCAATCGTTTCCTTTGTCGTTTACCCCAACTGTGTTCTCATGCAAGCCGGTACCATAACCATACAGTTTCGTAAGTGAGTGGAAAAGGCCACCCTGCTGGAAATCGATGGAGAAGGCAAGGCTAACACCTTTGTAGCTAAAGCTGTTAAACAAACCACCTGTAAAGTCTGGCTGAATAGTGCCACGCTCTTTGTTAATGTCGTAAAGTGGAATACCGTTAGAACCTACAATTACACGGCCTTGATCATCGCGCTGCCACATACGGCCAACCAGCATACCCCACTCCTGGCCTACTCTGTGCTCCAAGCGTGTATCGTTACGCTGTGTAGAGGCAAGGTAGTTTTCCAAACCATCGGCAAGCTCTACAATTTTAGAACGGTTTCTACCGAAGTTAACCGCTACATCCCAGGTAAAGTCGCCTCTGAATGGAGTTGCATTTACACTTGCCTCAATACCTGTACGCTGAATTTTACCAGCGTTAATCTGGTACTGGCTAAAACCTGTTGCCGGGTCAATATTAAGGCTAAGGATCTGGTCTTTGTTGTCGTCTTGGTAGTAAGTTAATTCAACTCCAACTACATTAAAGAAACGTAAGTCAGCACCTATTTCTTTCGAAGTAGTCAGGGCAGGCTTAATGTTGCCTGTTCTATACTCATTGCCGATTTGTGCAGATGGCGTTGATCCGTAAGGTTTCTCACTGTCTATCGCAGTAAATACTTCGTAAGGATCTAAGTCAGCGCCAACTTGTGCCCATGATGCTCTTAATTTACCGCTTGTCAGCACATTCTTAAAGGCATCGCTGTTAATAACCTCGGTAAATACAAAGCTACCGCCAACAGATGGATAAAAGAACTGGTTGTTTTTAACCGGTAGTACAGAAGACCAATCGGTTCTGCCGGTAACATCCACAAACAGGAAGCTCTTATAGCCAAAAGATGATCTTCCGTACACACTGCGAACTTCTTTTCTACTGTATCCTCTGGTTATAAGCGGACGAGCGATAGAGTATTCTATATCGAATGTATTAGGGAAGCTTAAGCCACCCTGAGTCTCTTCTTCCAGTTGGTTATAGTAGTTTTTGCGTAAGTTACCGCCAACCATGGCATCTACGGAGAAGTCTCCGAACACACGCTTGTAAAGCAGGTTTGACTCATAGTTCATCTCACGAACAGAATTCTGGTAAATAGAATACCCGTCTGTGTTCAAACCACCCGAAGCAATCCTAAAGTCTCCTTCAGAATTTCGCTGGCTCATACGTGCGAACGACTGCCAGGTAAAATGGTCGTTTATCTTATAGCTAAGACCTAAGTTACCTACAATTCTGTTTGAGTTTGATGTGCCGTAGTTCTCGTTAATCACAAAGTATGGAGAATCCCAGTACTGCGGAGCGAGGTACAGTGACGGATCACCAGTTCCGTTCGGGTCGCCAATGTTCCAGGACTGTAGCGAACCGTCTGGGTTACGATAGTTCTTTAGCCTTTCAAAATCAAGCTGGCGCTGGAACCACTGGTTAAAGTTCTGCGTCACGTTCAAACCATCTAAACGGTATCCTTCCTGTGGTCTGCCGTCCTGTCTGTTTGATGTAAATGATAGATCAGCAGATGCTGTTAGTTTTTTTGTGATATCAAGAGATGTATTTAAACCAACCTGGTGCTGATTGCGCTCTGCATTTGGAATAATAAGCGTGCGGGTTTGGTTAGCATAAGTTAATCTATACAGGAAGTTATCAGCACCACCGCTGAAAGCGATACTGTTGTTAAAGTTTTTACCTGTTTCGTAGAAGTTTTTTATGTTGTCTGGCTGCGCTACGAGTGGCACAAGCTTACCAAAGTCGGCACCAGGGTACCACGACCAATAAGGTCTGTACAGTTGGCCATTCATTTTAGGCCCCCAGCTTTCGTCAGCACCGTAGTCTATAATGCGCTGCCCGTCAAAAGATGCCCAGCTTTCCGGGTGAGTTCCTGGCTTATACTTAAAGATATAGTATCCTTCGCTATCATAAGTTGAGCCAGGAGACTTTGCGTTTGATGAGTAACCACCTGCATACTGGTCCTGGTAAGGCATCATAACAGATGGGTTTTCGAAAGCAGCAGAAAGATTAAGCTCCACTGTAGGTGTGCCACGCGTACCTTTTTTACTGGTAATCATTACCACACCGTTAGCAGCACGCTGTCCGTAAAGAGCGGTTGCAGCAGCACCTTTTAGTACAGAGATACTCTCTACGTTATCCATGATCACAGCATTTTGATCAGTGATCGTACCATCAACAACATATATTGGCGGCTGGCTGGTGTTCAGGCTGTTTGCTCCCCTGATCACGATATTACCATTATCGAAGTTAGAGCTTGGCGAACCTTGTATCTGCACACCAGCCACTTTACCTACCAGTGCTGTACTTACGTCATTCGATTTAGCGTACGTCAGGTTTTCGCTGCTTACGGCACCAACTGCGTAAGGCAATGTCTCCTTTTCACGCTGATAACCAAGAGCTGTTACAACCACTTCGTCTAGTTGCTTTGTATCCAATGGCAGGCTCACACTTACCGTTGATGAGTTTCCTATGGTCCGTTCAATTGTCTGGTAGCCTATAAATCTGAATACAAGAGTATTTCCACCCTCTGGTATATTCAAGGAATAGGTACCGTCTACAGCAGTAGCAGTACCCACTGTAGTGCCTTTCACCAGTACTGCCACACCTGGCAGCGGCTGGTTTGTAGTAGCATCAGTTACTTTACCAGTAACTGCTCGCACCTGAGCCATCGCCTGTTGCAGCAGGGCCGATATCAGGATGAAGCATAATAGTAAGGTTTTTTTCATTGTGCTTAATGTTTAAGGTTAAGTAATTGGAATAGTAAGTTTTGTAATTATAAGCGCATAGCCTCAGCTTAACTGAAGGGTATGAATGGTGTAGTCAATAATACAGCTCGTCTAACTTACTATACAAATAAGCCAACAATACAACAGTATAATTATACTTATGTATAATAGTGTGAGTGTATGCTCGTGTTTAGTTATTTAACACGCACAAATAGGACGAACTTTATACTAACCCAGGCAGCATATTTTGAATTTTTAAAATATGAAACTGCACTAAAGCTTAAGAAATATAAAAGGACAATATTAAACAGATGCCTGTGGAGACACTTAGCTTAATAGGGTTTTGATTTAGGAAAGAGAATAGGGGGTTGCGGGTAACAGCGGCTAACAGGCTAATTTATAACTAGCTTATTCCGGATCAAGATGAAAGGTACCTTGTAAATTTATTTTCCATAGTAGCTTGTTTAAGTTGAGACGTAACGAATATTGCAATTCCTGCATTAAAACGCAAATGATTTTTAATCTTTTTTTAATGTAAAATTAATATCCTTTTAATTTGGTGTGTTATGTGGCTACATGTCTCACAAACAGCATTTCACATTTTAGATAACGTGTCTTACACTCTACTATATAACGTTTAATTACACAACTACTTCATTTGCGGCATGGACGCAAGTATAAAAAGAAAAGCCACCGGAGACCGGTGGCTTTTACCTAATGAAGAAGACTACTACCTAGTATTCTTATCTATCTACTTTATTAACTTATTAATCAATGGCAGAAACTATTTAACATCCCACCAAGCTTTAGCTCCTTTGCTGTTTGTTCCAAAGATGCTTACTGCTTTCTTGTAGTTCTCAGCATTTAATGAGCCCTCAACAACTGGATAAGACATTCTGAAAGGAACTGTATCTACTTCCGGGTCAAGAGATCCATCAGCAGGAAGAGCAAAGATCTCCTCGTTTGTGTATGGATCTTCGAAGTCTAATCTCAGTCTTTCCAACCATCCCTGTATACCCTGGCCATACATAGCGATCCACTTCTGAGAACCGATTGCATCCAGCGCTGTTTCAAGGTTAGTTGCTACATAAGGCACATTAGCAAGGTAAGCTGTATACTCTGCATTACTTAAGCCAGCAAAATCAAATGACGCTTTAATACCTTTAGCATAGTGCTCTGCAGCTGTTCCTGCAAGACCTACAGATAGGTTTCTGGCAGCGATTTCAGCTAGCATGAACTCTACTTCAGAATAGTCAAGGAAAATAGTTGGAGCTGTAGCACCAATAGTATAATCACTTGGTAAGCTTACAATCTTAGAGTCACCGTTAGATGTGCCGCTGCTGCCATCAAGGCCATACACTTCACCTACATACTGCTTGTTACCCTGAGCATCCAGGATAGCCGTACCTTTATTGTTCAAAGGATCAGCGTAAACAGCAAGTCTTGGATCATCATACTTCTGCAAGTACTCTACAAAAGGCTCAGAAACTGCAAAATCAACACGCGTTTTGTATGCTTCGTTTAGCGGGTTGTTGTTTGGAGGGCTTGACACCCAACGGAACATAGCGCTTTCAGAGTTGCTCGAGATGATACCACCGTTAGCTGGATCAAGAGACTTCCTGATAGCCGTAATAGCATCTGCCTGGTTTACATCGATCATGCGAAGTGCAATTCTCATACGAAGAGAGTTGGCAAACTTCTTCCACATGGTCACATTTCCGCCATAAACAACATCACCTTTAGCAAAGCTTGGCTTAGAAGGATCAAGTTTAGCAATCTGCTCCTCAAGTGTGCTAAGTAAACCAGCGTATACTTCTGGGCCTGTATTGTAAACAGGAGTTGCTATTTCGTCGTTGATAGCCTCTTTGTAAGGGATTGGACCACCATAGATGTCAGAGATATAGTGGTACGTCATCACCTTCATGATTTCGGCGATGGCGATTCTGTTCTCATAACCTACAACTTGCGCCTCCATCTCAATCTTCTGCGCTTCTACAAGCTCTCTTAGCACGTTAGCATAGAACTCGTTCCACATCGTGTTGTTAGATCCTTCACGAATCTGGTAACGGCTCTCATCAGCGTAATAAGTAGATGCCCAGTACTGAGAATAGTACATGCCCATACGGCCATTATTCCAGGCATCGCCAATGTTGGTTGCAAAGTTATACTGTGCTGTTGTCAGCAGCTGCGCCGATGAGGCTGTAGATGGTTGGTTCGGGTTAACGTTCATCTCCTCGAAGCCTTCTGTACAAGAAGCTGTGAGCGAAACAAAAGCTGCACCTAGCAATATTTTCTTATATAATTTCATATTAGTAATTCTAATTAAGTATGTGAGACTACAGACCTAGTGATAGCGTGAAACCATAAGAACGAACTGATGGAAGCGCACCACCCTCTATACCCTGAATGTTAGTGATAGAGTTTGTAATGTTAGAAGGGTCGATGTGCTCAGAGTTCGAGCTGATCAGCCACAGGTTTCTGCCTACAAACGAAAGCTTAACATTGCTGAATGGAGTCTTTTTAACCAATGTTCCTGGCAGTGAGTAACCAAGAGACATCTCACGCAGGTAGATATAGCTAGCGTCTACGATATCAGCAGCACCAATTCTGTAACCAGCGTTGTAGAAGAAGTAGTTACCAGCAGAAACAACTTTTGTGTTCTCGCTACCATCAGCCAATACACCTGGCGTAACCATACCGTTCTCTCTAATGTCGCCGGCAGCAGTTTCCTCAAGGATACCTGAGTATTTACCCCACATCTGCGTAGTAGAGAAGAAGTCACCACCTTTCTGGAAGTCAACAAGGGCAGATAGAGAAACGCCTTTATAACGGAATGTGTTTGTAACACCACCAGTAAAGTCAGGAAGAACTGAACCAATCACTTTCTGCTCGCTTGATCTCAGGTAGTAACCGTTAGCACCAACAACTTTGTTGCCGTTGTCATCATACACATAGTCATAACCTACGATAGAACCGAAAGACTCACCTTCACGTGCCTCAAGACGAACTGCAAATGGTGCGTTTACAAGAACGATAGTTTTCTGATCATCTGTCAGCTCAACAATTTTGTTTTCGTTTTTAGCCCAGTTAACATTTACATCCCAAGAGAAGTCGTTTGTTCTGATTGGAGTACCGTACACATTTAACTCAACACCTTTGTTCTCGATAAGACCTGCGTTAATCCACTTTCTTGTATGACCTGTTGCTGCAGAACGGCTGATAGCAAGAATCTGGTTCTCAGTTTGTCTGTTGTAGTAAGAGAAGTTTAGGCCTAATCTGTCGTCGAATGCTCTTAGCTCAGTACCTACTTCATATTCTGTAGTAATCTCTGGCTTAAGTTCGTTGTTTGGCAGCGTGTTTGGCACAGAAACCCTTGAATAGCTATCAAATGGCTGGTTCAGGTTGTAAGAAAGAAGCGTGTTGTAAGGGTCTGTATCGTTACCTACTTTCGCAATACCAGCACGTAACTTAGCCATGTTCAGCCAAGAAGCACCGATCAGGTCTGTGAAGATATAAGATGCAGAAACCGCTGGGTAGAAGTATGAGTTTGCATCAGCTGGCAATGTAGACGACCAGTCGTTACGAGCAGTTACGTCTAAGAACAGGATATCTTTGAAGCCGAATGATGCACTACCGAACACAGAGTTGATTTGCTTCTCAAATTTTTCTTCGATTATACGAGGGTTACCTACTGATGCACTCAGGTTATAAACTGAAGAGCTCAAACCGTCAACAGTTGTACCAAACATCGTAGCACGGTTCTGCTTCATTCTGTTAGCACCAACGAAAGCGTTTAATGAGAATGACTCGCTCAGGTCTTTATTAAAGTTAATTACACCCTGCAAGTTGTTCTCCATGAAGTTGATCTTGTTCAGGCTGTAAGAAGGAATAGACTGAGACCCGATCGCGATACGCTCTTCCTGCGTCTCAGAGTAAGTATCCGTAGAGCTTCTTACATCAATAGTGATGTTGTCTGTCAGCTTATAGTTTGCTGAAACGTTACCGAAAATACGATTTCTTCCGTCGTTCTGGAAGCTCATGTAACGGATCCAGTATGGGTTGTCAGTGTACTTTGGCTTAGGGTTATCCCATGCAGTACGGTTCCAAGTTAACTGTGTACCATCTGGCAGCATATAGTTTTTAGCACGGTCGATGTCTAGCTGGCGCTGACCCCACTGTGTAAACTGCAGCATTAGGTTGTTGCCATCGTAACCTGTACCCGGACGGCCAACAGCCTCGTGTGTTACGTAGTTGATGTTAGTAGAAACTGAAAGCTTCTCAGACAGGTTTAATGAACCTGTGAAACCAAGGTTGTGACGCTCCAGCTCAGAGTTTGGCAGGATAAAGTCCTGGTTCAGGTTTGAGTAAGATAAACGGAATGCACCTTTATCATTCGCACCATCAAAAGCGACTGTGTTAGTAAGTGTTGTACCAGTCTCAAAGAAACCTCTGATGTTGTCTGGCTGAGCTTCCCACTTAGCAAGTGCACCAAAGTCAGGGTTGCCGCTGTCTTTGTCCCAGCTCCAGTAAGGACGGTAAAGCTGTCCTTCGTACTTAGGACCCCAAGACTCATCCACGTTATAATTTGGCACCAGATCATAGCTTCCTTTACCGTCGTTGTCATTGTATGTACCTTGCCTTCCGTCTGGAAAGGCTTTAGCTCTTTCCTCTGGAGTCAAAGCATCATAGTAAAGCTTAGTAAAGCCAAAACCACCGCCGTACTTATCCTGGTAGTCAGGCAATTTGTAAACGCGGTCCATTGTGTAACCTAATGTATAGTTTACACCAATGCCATCTTTCTTAGAACCTTTTTTAGTAGTAATAACGATTACACCGTTAGCACCACGGCTACCGTAAAGAGCTGTTGCAGCAGCACCTTTCAGTACAGTTACCTCAGCAACATCGTTCGGGTTGATGTCCTGGATGGCACTACCGTAGTCGTAACCACCACCACCACGCTGCTGGTTAACTGAGTTGGTGTTTGAGTTTGCGATCGGAACACCGTCTACTACGAACAGAGCGTTGTTGTCACCGTTGATAGAGCTTACACCACGCATGGTAACTTTAGCAGAACCACCCATTGCACCAGAGTTGTTACCAACCTGCACACCGGCTACTCTACCAGAAAGTGAGTTAACTACGTTTGTCTCACGTACCTGGCTTAGCTCGTCGCCGCTTACTTTCTGTGCAGCATAACCAATAGACTTTTCTTCACGCTGGATACCAAGGGCAGTTACAACTACCTCGCTAAGCTGCTGCGTGTTAATTGGAAGAGCCACGTTAACAGTGTTATTAGCACCGATGGCACGCTCTATTGTTTGATAGCCGATAAAGCTAAATACAAGGGTATTGTTACCTTGTGGAGCATTAAGTGTGTAAGTACCATCTGCAGAAGTTGCAGTACCCACAGTAGTTCCTTTTACTAATACTGTTACACCAGGCAGTGGCTGTCCTGATGTTGCGTCTGTCACCTTACCGGTGATTGCCCTACTTTGTGCCATTGTTTCTGGCACAAGAGCAGAAAGCAGAAATAGACATAGAAGTACTATCTTTTTCATTACTCTGTTTGGTTTAAGGTTAATTGATTAATAAGTAATATTTAGTGTAAAACCAGGGCCTATTGCCCTAGCCTAAGGGAAGCCTAAATGTTATAGCGCCGGGCTTAATCAGATTTTCCTGCTACACCAGCACGGCACTAAGAAACATTCGTCAGAAGCAAATCTGCATGCTACACTCTGTTAGCGTTAGCTAGCGCAGTTCACTGGAAGTTGGTCTAGTCAACGACTTAACCAAGCTCTTTAAAATGTGTGTGGTAATTGTGGAATTAATTGTTTCTCTGCTTAAGTAGCATTTGCACAGCAGGCAGAGAGATGGTTTTAAGAAAATTTCAAGGTTAGTAGATGTTAATCATTCAGCTGCTTTTAGTGTTCAACATTAAACTCTTACTATATAAACGCTCTTTAGCTAAAAAGCCAGAGCTACTATAGGGCACTGTATATCTCAACAAACTGATGTATAATTACTTAGGAGACTTACTGCTACTGTAGTGCTTTATATGGTTAGCAAGCACATTTTAAATTGATGTTTAGACTCTAATATATCCGGTATTGATCTGCATATAATAACCAGTTTAAAGGCGGCTATTCGGGATAATTAGAGAAGGAGCAGAACCTATTCAGAGCAGCAAACGGTACTTTTAAAATAAAGATGCGAGGGAGTCAAAATCTCTGATTCGGATAAAAACGTATTTCCGACATCTAACTTTAATTAAGTAAGCCCGCTGCACAGCGGAATAGGAATAACCTATCGCATAAGTGAAAAAATATCACTTAAAGACCTGCTCAAAAAGATTTATGGGAATAAAGAAAAGGCGAAGGAGCTAGCGCTATAACAATGAATTGAATTGACAGACAAAGTAAGTCTTTCCATTTTAATGTTTGTTTAAGGTGAGATTTATGTCAAGTTTAAACATTAAAATTATAGATTACAAATAGCGCCTAAAGTTTTTGAGCGGAGACATAACCTCAATTTTTGCAAACCAAACACTCAAATCTTGTAAAACATTAATATACAAGACACTATATACACATACAGTTACCAGACTAACTTCTGTTTTTAAATTTGTGGGAGGTATACTTTTTTTCATCTGCTGCAGCTCTATGGAGCCTCAGATAAAGTAATGTTAAACATATACTGGAGAGCAGACGAGAAGATCATCGGGTAAGTATAAACACTTTATCAGTTAAACCTGCTGCACGAAGTCAGTAAAAACAGAAGAGCCTGGTGTTTAAGCCAAGCTCTTGATTAAAGAAGAAGGATATCGAATTCGAAGCTATTGCTAGCTAAATATATTGTAAGTTATATACGCCATAACATAAGCTAAACCACTCATGTACAGCAACTGCGCCAGCGGCCACATCCAGCTTTTTGTTTCGCGGCGAACAATAGCCAAGGTACTTACACACTGCATGGCGAAGAGGTAAAAGATCATAAGCGAGAAGCCACGGGCAGGTGTGAAGAATGGGTCTCCGTTCTCATCTTTCTCAGCCATAAGCTTATCTTTGATAGTAGAGACATTTTCTTCTTCGCCTATACTATAAATGGTAGACATAGTACCGACAAATACCTCACGGGCAGCAAAAGACGTAAGAAGCGCAATGCCTATTTTCCAGTCGTAGCCAAGCGGCCTGATAACCGGCTCCATAGTGCGACCAATGATACCCGCATACGACGACTCCAATTGATGAGAGGCGATAAGGTTTTCTGTTTGAGTTTCGTTCAGGTTTGCCTGCCTGGCCTCTGCTACAGCACGTTGCTCTGCTATTTCGAAGCTGTTGCCCGGGCCATAAGAAGCCAGTACCCAAAGTATGATCGAGATAGCTACAATTACCTTTCCGGCCTCCAAAACAAATGTCTTTGACTTCTCAACTATTGTCAGGCCTACGTTTTTCCAGCGCGGCATTTTGTACACCGGAAACTCCATAATGAAGTAGCTCCGCTCTCTCGCCTTAAGTATAACTTTCAGCAACAACGCAGAGAATATAGCTGCCAGGAAACCTATCAGGTACAATCCCATCAGCACCAGTCCCTGCAGGTTCAGGAAGCCCAGGTAATATTTCTCCGGCACTACCAATGCAATCAGCACCGTGTAGACAGGAATACGCGCAGAGCAACTCATCAGCGGCGTTACAAAGATGGTAATCATGCGGTCTTTCCAGTTCTCTATTGTTCTGGCCGACATAACAGCCGGTACCGCACAAGCCACTCCCGAAATAAGCGGCACCACACTTTTACCGTTAAGGCCAAACTTACGCATGATCTTATCCATCATAAACGTAACACGAGCCATGTAACCCGTTTCTTCGAGTATAGCTATAAAGGCAAAAAGTATAGCGATCTGGGGCACAAAAACTAATACCCCACCCAATCCAGCTATTACACCCTCCGTCAGCAGGTTTACCAGAGGCCCCGAAAAGTTACTTTGAATCAATCCATTCAGGCCGGCTATACCTTCGTCTATTAAGTCCATGGGATAGCTGGCCCAGGCAAAAATTGCCTGGAAGATCAGAAACAGGATGGTAAAGAAAATGAGGTAGCCGAAAACTCTGTGTGTAAGCACTTGGTCCAGCCTGTTGCTGAACTTTTCGTCTTTGGTGGCTTTCTCTACCCGTACTACATCCAGTAGTAGCTCATTGATGCGCGTATAGCGCTCAATGGTTTCGTTGGCCTGCAGGGTGTTTGACTTAAAGCCGTTTTCTTCTGTTGCTTTTTCAAGCCAAGCCACGTCACTTTCAGACAGAAAGCGCAGGTTTTTATACTGGTGTGCGTAGTGCAGCGCCAGATAATCGTTGTTAAGCGAGAAACGCTCTTTTATACTTTGCAGCAGCGGAATCAGCTCCAGCGGAATCTCAAAGAAGGATGATGCGGATGCCTCCAGCTGTTGTGTCATCACGATTTTAAGAGCTGCCACGCCTATGCCTTTGCGGGCATTCATGGGAATAACAGGAACTCCAAGCTCACGCTGCAATGCCGGTATGTCAATCTTCACCCCCTCCTGCTCGGCCACGTCCACCATGTTCAAGGCTAGCACGGCCGGTATTTTAAGGTCTGAAAGCTGCGTAAAAAGAAGCAGGTTACGCTTTAGGTTTGATGCGTCGGCGGTAACGATTACAAGGTCAGGGTAATAGTTAGATGCCGGATCGTAAAGCAGGTCTGTGATTACGCGCTCATCCAGAGACTTTGGGTAAAGGCTATAAGTACCTGGCAGGTCTATTATTTCGGCTCTGAGATTTGGGGTAAGCTGGCTATAGCCGGTTTTTTTATCAACCGTAACACCCGGAAAATTACCTACCTTTTGGTTGAGCCCGGTAAGCTGATTAAATAAAGACGTTTTACCTGAGTTAGGATTGCCTACCAAAGCTATTTTAGCCACTGACTGGCTTACAGCAGCTTTTTCTGCTTTCGTTACTTCAGGTTGGGTAGTTACAGTCATGTAATAAGTTACTGCTTAAGCAAAATTGTTTCAGCCTCATCTAACCGCAGCGAAAGTGTATAATCATTCACGATAATGGTTACAGGATCGCCGAAAGGTGCACGGCTATTCATTTTAACCTCGGTACCAGGTATACAACCCATTTCCAACAGCTTTAATCCCATTTCCGGGTCCTGAAGGCAACAAATCACCCCGCTCTCCCCTATCTTCAGGTCTCGCACACTTTTGCGTCCTTCTGTATCTTCTACCGTTTTTCGTACCACTCTAGCAGTTTTTATTTAGACTGTTTACAAACAAACGCAAGTTACTAGGTGTTCAACTTTAAAGCAAAAGTTTTGGCTTATTGTATCAAATCAAACAGGGTGATATACTTCATTGTTTGTGAAGCCAGCTCTATCTTCTCATTTAGCTCTCTTATAAACAACCTAAAATTTGCATTTCAGGAACAGCCTACTCCGCATAAAACACCCGTTTCACACGTGTGCTCACATTCGTCAGGAGCTCATACGGAATAGTGCCGATGCGCTGTGCCAGTTCTGTCAGTGTTAGCTGCGGCCCGAAAACAACAACTTCGTCTCCGGCTTGCACATCTGCGCCGGTTACATCTACCATGCACATATCCATACACACGTTACCAATAATGGGGCAACGCTGTCCTTTGATGATTACCTCCCCCACACCATTACTGAAGCGGCGATCATAGCCGTCGGCGTAGCCAATGGCGATGGTGGCGATGGTTTTATCGGTGTCTGCCCTGCCTTTGCGGCTGTAGCCAACGGTATCGCCTGCTGCAATCTCTTTAACCTGCGACACAGTAGTTTTAAGTATACTTACCGGCCGCAAAGCTTCCTGCTCAGCGCCGGTTGCCTCTACCCCATACAAACCAATCCCCAGCCTGGCCATATCCAGTTGATGCGTTGGAAAGCGCACAATACCTGCAGAGTTAAGAATATGCTTGATCACTTTATACCCGATCCTCTCCTCTAGCTCGGCGGCCATACTTCTGAAACGGGCAATCTGCAGATTAGAAAAATCGTTATATATGGCTTCGTCGGCACCGGCCAGGTGGCTAAAGGCACTTACCACCTGCACGTGCGGATAATGGTGCAACAAGGTGAAAAGTGTATCGAAGTCTGCTTCTACAAAGCCGAGGCGGTGCATGCCTGTGTCCAGCTTAAGGTGAATTTTGTAATTTATACTTTCCTCCGTCGAATCCAGAAATGCTTTCAGCAGCTCCAGGGAATAAATCTCAGGCTCCAGGTTATACTGCTTTATTTTGGCAAAACTGTCCGGAGACGGGTTCATGACCATGATCGGTAATACAATTCCATGCTCCCGCAGCATCACCCCTTCGTCTGCATATGCCACTGCCAGGTAGTCTACTCTGTGGAACTGCAGCAGGTTAGCTACCTCAAAGCTACCGCTGCCATATGCAAAAGCCTTTACCATTACCATCAGTTTGGTATCCGGGTTTAGCTTGGAGCGGTAAAAATTCAGGTTGTGCACAAGGGCATCTAAGTTTACCTCCAGCACCGTTCCATGTACCTTCTGCTGGAATGCGTGCACAATTTTCTCAAACTCGAACACGCGCGCGCCCTTCACTAGGATCACCTCGTTTTTATACTTATCCGAAGAAAACCGCTGCAGGAAATCTGAGGTTGAAGTATAAAATTCGGCAGGCAGCCCAAACAGGTTTTTATACTTGCTGATGACAGGACCTATGGCAATTAGGCGTTCTACATTATGCGCCTGTAGCAACTCCGCTACCTTACTGTACAGTTTCTCTTCCTCCAGGCCCGACTCCAGCAAATCGGAAAGTATAACGATGCGTTTTCCACGCTGCGGCTGGCTGGCCAGCAAATCCAACGCAATAGCCAAACCTGCCAAATCATTGTTATAGGTATCGTCTATCAGGTAGCAGCCGTTAATAGCCTCTTTCATCTCGAGGCGCATGGCCACGGGGTGCAGTTTATCCAGGCGATCTTGAATCTCGGCCAATGGCAGGCCTCGGTACAGCAGAAAGGCAAGGCAGTGAAGCGCGTTCTCTACAGAAGCATCGTCGGCAAAAGGAATGGATAGCCTTTGCTTCTGTCCCTTGTATGTATAAACCACAATGGTTTTATGGCCTGCCGGGGTAGCTGCATTAATAAACAGGGTGGCATCCGGGTACTGCCGGCTCCAGGTAAAAGATGTAATATGCTGGCTTTGAACAGCCTCGTGTATCTCCTGGTAATCAGAGCAATAAAACAGTAACTCTACACCTGAGAACAGCTTTAGCTTCTCCTCCACCTTTTGCTGCAAAGAGTTAAAGCCCTCGTTGTGGGCACTGCCAATGTTGGTGAAAATACCTATAGTGGGTTGGATGATCTGCTGCAGCCGCTGCATCTCGTTTACCTGTGAAATGCCTGCCTCAAAAATGGCTAAAGTATGGTTTGCTTCCAGTTGCCATACACTCAGCGGCACACCCAGCTGCGAGTTATAGCTGCGCGGACTCTTCACAACCAGCTCATCAGGGCTTAGCAGCTGCGCCAGCCACTCTTTCACAATCGTTTTGCCGTTGCTGCCGGTAATGCCCACTACAGGTAGGCTAAACTGCTCCCGGTGCCATGCAGCTAGCTTTTGCAATGCCTCTAGCCCATTGCGCACCAGCAATATGTTTGCCTCCGGGTATAGCTGTTTCAGCTCGTTTGGCTCACCGTGCTCTAACACAAACTGCCTTACACCCTTGCTGTACAGCTGCTGCAGGTACTGGTGCCCGTCGTTATACTTGCCTTTGATGGCAAAGAAAAGCGTGCCGGCCGGCTGGGAAAGCTTACGGCTGTCGGTAAGCAGATGCACCAGAGACATGGGCTGCACGAGCTGCACAACTTCTCCTTGTATTACTTTAGCAAGCTGTTCTAATGTAAGCATGGCACATGGTTTATACTTGTATCAAAGATAGGAGGAGGAGTTAAGAGTTAAAACGTAATATAAAGTAAATATGCAGCTGCCATCGCTCGTTCAAACATTTTTTAAACCAGAAATGTTGGCTACAATCACTGATCAGGCTACGGATTACGTACCTTTGCGCAGTTTATTTTTTGACGTTGGATACTATCAATAAAAAACCATATTACGCTGCTGGCCTGGGGGCTTTTATCATCTGGGGATTTATACCTTTCCCGCTAAAAGCACTGGCAGAATATCCCAGCGGGCAGATTCTATACTTTAGGGTAGCACTGTCGGTAGCGCTGCTGCTGGCCATTTGTTTGCTTTTCAGAAAGAAGCAGGTAAAAGGCACGTTGCAGCTTGTAAAAAACAGCCAGCCAAAGGACAGGAAGAAATTTATGCTTTATACTTTCCTGGGTGGGGCGCTGCTAACGGTTAACTGGCTGTTATTTATTTATGTGATCAACCACATCAACATTCAAACCGGCTCTTTTTCTTATCTGCTCTGCCCGATTATCACGGCGGTGCTTGGGTTTATACTTTTGAAGGAAGAGCTGCGCCTGAACCAGTGGATAGCCATTGCCCTTAGTGCAGTAAGTTGTGCGCTGGTGGGCTCCGGAGAGATCACTAGCCTGTTGTTTAGCTTGTTTATTGCCCTGAGCTACGCCTTTTATCTGATCACGCAGCGCATTCTGAAAGCGTATGATAAGATTGTGCTGCTAACGCTGCAGCTATTGCTTTCCTTTACCTTTATCGGGCCATTTTACAGTTATTTCAGCGAGGGTGCCGCCGTTGTGCTGGGTACTGACTTTTACCTGAATGTTGTGGTACTGAGCGCGGTGTTTACTGTATTGCCGCTTTTCTTTAACCTGTACGCGCTAAAAGAACTTACTTCAGGCACTATTGGCATTTTGATGTACATCAATCCCATCCTGAACTTTGTTATGGCCTTTTTATACTTCGGCGAGCAAACCACACCGCTAAAAGTAGCAGCATATGTTACTATCTTTATTTCGGTGATCATCTACAATTTGAACCTGAAAGGGCGCAAAAAAAGAGGTGACGGTTTGGTGATACCACCTGTAGGCACTACTGCTGTAGGGAAATAACACAAGTATAAGATAAACTCTAACGGAAGTATAAAAGCACAGCCCCGGTAGTAAACTAACTACCGGGGCTGTGCTTTTATACTTTATAAGTTACTGGTTTTTTTCTCGCTGTCTTTTGATCTTGTCAAGCCTCTCCATGGCCCGTGCCGCAGAATCCTGGTTTGGACTCATCTCACCAAAGCGATCTGCCTGCTCTGCTGTAACAGAGGTGTCTCCTATCGGTGCAGGGCGTGGTTCATTTAGATTAGCAGCTGATGGATCGCTTTCAACTATAGCTTCGGCTGTGCCAGTATCGTCATCGATGTCGGTATCCTGATGGCCGCAGCCAAACCCAATGACTGCAGCAAAAGCTACAGCTATCCCTGTTTTAAATATATTTGCTAATGTTTTCATGTGCGTATTTAAATTACCTATTTGGTTATTTTTAACGGCCGCAGCGCTAATTAGTTATCTTAAGCCGCTTTACTAAACACACAGAAACACCTGCTCTAGAAGCCTACGCCTATCAGAAAGCCAGCCCTAGCCTTATTACCCTCCTGGAAAGACGTTACAAAATCAACCCGAACTATTTTAAAGATGTGCTCTATTCCCACACCAAGCTCCAGGTAGTTCCTGGATTCTTTGGTGTTCAGGTAGTTCAGGCTTACCACCTCCTGCCATTTCAGCTTACGGAACAGGGGCACCTTGTTAAACAGAAAACCATTGAAATGATGCTCGTAATGCGCCTCCAGATACTTGTTGTTAGTGCTGTAGCGGTAGTAATCCAGTAGCTGAAAACCGCTGTAAGTGCCCGCAAAGAAAGTACGGTTGCCGTTAAAGTGCTTGTAGTCCATCAGGCGCATGTCTTCTTTTCCCCAGAAAGTGCCGGTAGTAAGGCTGTACTCGCTGGCCCCGAACAAGCCAAAACTAACATTATCGCTGATGGTCAGGTTGGCCATGCTGTACTGCACATCGCTGCCCAACGCTTTTATACTTCCGCGGTAGCTCAGGGTAAACCGAGGGTACTTGGAGCCGATGTTAATTTTATCATCGGGACGGGTGATGTACTTCATGCCGGGCTTAAAGCTTAGCCCTGCTGTTAGGGTAAGGGCTTCGTGGGTTGTAAACGAGGCATCCTCCAACTCGCTGTTTATGGGCACATTGGATGTAAACCTACTCTCCTCCTCACCGTCTCTGTTTCTGAAGGTAAAATCGGTGCTGTTTTGTAGCGGCATGCGGTGCGCATAGTTCAGGTTGGCATTCAGGTTCAGGCCATTCAGCAGCTCCGTACGCCACGATACCTGCGCAAAGTCGCGCTGGTACAGCTTCATGTAGTTTTTCTCGAATGCCAGCGAGTAAACCGTGTTCACAAATGGCGAGATGGGATTCAGGTTGTTGATCTGGTAAATGTAGCGGCCACCCTCTACCTGTATGTTGCTGTTCTTAAACGGGTCGTAGCTGTAACTCAGCCGCAGCTTGGCATTCAGCTTCTCGTTGGCAAAGCCATACCTAATTGTTGGCTCTATAGCATAGGCACGCCGGTCTTCGAAGCTTTTAATGTAGGTCATCCGTACATCAGCCGCCACGCCCTCTACAGTGTTGTACTGCAGTATACTTGGCCCGCCAGTTAGCCCCAGAATAGGATCAAATTCAAGTCGTTTACGCTCATAGCTATTCGTATAAGTATAGCCTCCGAGCAGGAAGTTGCCGATAGAGGGTTTGTTGCGAATAACATCAACAGAATCTTTGTAGGCTCTTGAGTTTTTGATCACCTCCATGCTATCCTTCTTGGAGTAGTCTTTTACCTCCTCCTGCGTTAGCGGCACCGGCCTTACTGATGCCCAATAGGCCGAATCGCGGGTATTGGCCTCCTTCTCTATCGCCAGCACTTCTTTTTTCGAAAGCAGTTTTTCATCTACCACAGGTTGCTGATCCTCGGGTGCTATTTCTTTCGGTTTGATCACCTTGAATTTAGCCTTTCGAGGAGATTTTGCCTGTGCAAGCGCTTCCTTCTCCGTTTCCGGCTCTATTTCCTCTACCACAGGAGGCTTGCTGTAAGCTGGCTGTACTTTATACCTGGAGTACACACCCATAGCATAGCCGCCGCCCTTAAAGCCTAACCCGGCAGCCTCAAAACTAAACCGCTGCGATACCGGCATCCATACCTGAGCAGCCACAGGCGCATAAACCTGCCGCACCCGAATCCAGTCTACAAACTCGATACCGGCATCTTTTGTAAGCTTTAAATCGGTGCTGTGGATGCGCCAGCTGCCGTCTACAATGTAAATGTTGCCCGAGAAAACGGGGTCGTTCTTACGGCGGGGGATAACTTTTATTTTGTTGATAGTGCGGCCGTTTTCTTCGAAAGTGCCCAGGTACTCGTAGCGGTAAAAGAACAAGGCGTTATTGGCCAGCGGCGACACAAAACCGCGCTCACTTAGCCCCTGCACTTTTAGCAGGTTATCGTAAAAGCTGATGTTCATTTCGGATGCCTGGTTAAAGCTGAAGCCTTTTTTCTGGCCACTTACTTTACTCGAGATCATCCGTTCGTGAATCTTGTTCGGCTTCTTAAAGTTGAGCACCGACACCGACTCCGACAAGTATACAATACCTGTGTCCACGTCCACCACTTTTATGCCCAGCACCTTTGGCGGCACTTTATCCAGGCGGTAAACTCCTTTCATGTATACTTGAGCCTGCCATGCGTTTACCTCGTTCTGGTGGTACTTGCGCAACCGGATGGCGTTGCGCATAATGGCAAAGGCAGGATCTTCGTTGGCAGCATGCACCACTACCTCTTTCAGGTTTAGCACCTCCGGCATCAGTTGCACATTCAGTTCTTTGGTGCCGTCGGTAATGGTTACTTTTTCGTTGCGGGCACGGTAGCCTACATACTTAAATTCTAATGAATAAGTACCAGGCTCGAGTTGCAGTTGATAGTAGCCCTGGTCGTTAGTAGCGGTGCCGCTGGCTGTCTCGTTGATGTAAATGCTGGCAAAGGGTAAGCCCTGGCCGTTTTCGTCTGTAACACGACCTTTAAGTATACCTGCCTGGGCAAGCATGGGTACAAACATCAGAAGCAGTAGTAACGACAGGTAAAAAGGGCGCATGCATGAAGCGTTTAGAGTCCGGATGATTAGGTAAAGCAGCCACATTAATGTATACTTGCTTTACCACTGCACTACGAAAGAGATGTTATAAACGGCTAGCTGGTTGCCTGGTTTACCAGAAAAAGCCACACCTCTTCCTGCTGATAGTGCAATTTATACTTATAACGCTAAACGCAGCAGGTTGTGTTTATATTTTATCTACCAAAAAGTATAAGCGTTATACTTGTTTGGAGTCTGCAGCTGCAAGGGCCTCTTTTTTAGCCAGCCTGTTTTTGTAGCCTATATTAAGTATAACGCCCACCAACACCAGTGCCATACCTGCATAAGACCAAACATTAAACGTTTCGCCGAAGAAGATGTACCCCAGGAACAATGCGTAAATAATGCCGATGTAATTTAGTGTAGCCACTTTAGAGAGTTCTTCCGACTGATAGGCCATGGTCATGTAGTACTGTGCCAGTTGGGTTAGCACCCCCACTAGTATAAGTATGGGCCAGTCCCAGCCAACAGGCTGCACCCAGTTAAAAAGAGAGTACAGGCCGGTAATAGGCAGTGCCACTAACGGAAAATAAAATACGATTACCAGCGGGTGCTCCCGGGTGTTCAGCCTCCGGATCATGTTGTAGGCGATGCCAGCAAACAAGGCACTTGCTATACCCAAACTTAAGAATAAAGGCGAGATACGCACATCCACCCCCTCAATAACCAATATGCCTGAAAAGGAAATCAGGAAGAACACCCACTGCCACGGCTTTACCTTCTCTTTCACAATAAAGACTCCTAGTATGGTGGTAAAGATGGGAGAAAGGTACTGTATGGTGACGGCTGTAGCCAGCGGTATATTCTGGAGCGTGATAAAGAACAGGATAAGTGCTGCTGCTCCGGCCACTCCCCGTGCAATCAGCAGGCCGTGATGGGTCCCCAATACCGGCACATTCTGACGCTTGAGCATGGCCCAACTCATAACCAGCGAAATGCCGGAGCGGAAAAGTATGATCTCCACCGCCGGTATATGCGATACCTCCTTCACGCACACGTTCATCAGAGAAAAGAAGAACGTAGACAGCAACATGTGCTGTACTCCTTTTGATAACATACCCGATATTGTTTTCAGTACAAATGTCTGGGTTTATACTTTGCGAAAGAAGCTTTTTTAACAGAACTATAAAGTGTAAAAACCAGAACTCTGCTTTACGGCAACTTGTTTATATTTGAGTAACCAACCACACTGTTTTGGATCGCCAGAAAAAACAAAAGACTTATACCCCCAAAGAGGCTTTGATTAAAGCCGCCGCCTACTGCGCCTACCAGGACCGCACCCAACAAGAAGTGCGCGACAAGCTCTACACTTATGGTTTAGAACCCGACGATGTGGAGGAACTTATCGTGCGCCTGAGCCAGGAAAAACTAATTGACGAGGAACGCTATGCCCAAAGCTACGTGCGCGGCAAGTATAGCCTGAAAAAGTGGGGTCGCCGCAAAATTATGCAGGGGCTTAAAAGCAAGGGCATCTCCGACTACTGCATCAAGCAAGGCATGAAGGAAATTGACCCCGAAGTATACGAGCAAAACCTGCTGCAGCTGCTGGAAAAGAAAAACGCCAACGAAAAAGAAAAGAACCCCTTTGCCCGCCGCCAGAAACTGGCCTACTACCTGATGAGCAAAGGCTATGAAGGTGACCTGGTGCAGGATGCGATTAAAGGACTGGAATCTTGAGCACTGAGCTGCTTGGTTTATCCGCACTAATTCATATATTAGATAAAACTAATCTTTAGCTGCGGCTAGTAAACAAACTTATATCATGATACACTCACTCCTCTTCATCGGTGGTATTGGGCTACTGGAGCTTTTCATCCTTCTTATCTTCTTGGCACTTCCGGCTTTGCTGTGGCTATGGGCAATTATAGACTTACTAACAAGCCGCTTCAAAGACAGCACTAATAAACTCATCTGGGCAATCATTATCATTTTCCTGCCGGTTCTAGGCTGTATACTTTACTTGCTGATTGGAAGAGGGCAGAAAGTTAAGCCGGATTACCAGTAGACGCTTTTAAGCTTGATAAACTTATACCACATATAGTGCAGATAAACGGAATAGACTTCTGTTTATACCATAGTTGAGCTTAATAGGAATGATAAAAGAGAATGTGAGAATAAAATCTGGCGAGCATAGTAGACTTGTAGTAACGCTTAAAAGAGAAGCGAACTACTTGGTTCTATTTCTTACTGGGGCTTGGTTGCTGGTTTGGGCTGGTATCACATTGACGATATTTTATGGCTTAGCTACCAATCCAGAAAAAATAGACGGTGAGCTAATTATTTTCACAACTCTAATTACACTGGCAGGAGTGCTCGTACTCAAATACTTCCTGTGGCACCTAAATGGAAGAGAGAGAGTTGAGTTAAATGCTCAGGAGCTAACAGTCCAAAAGCTTGGCACAATCTTGACCTCTAAAAGAAAGTATGAATTAAGCCAAATAGACAATTTCAGAGTGGTGACAAAACAAACGTCCCCTTTAATATTCAGAATGTATGGGATTACTGGCGGTCAAATACAGTTTGGGTACTATGGAAATAACAAAGTTTTTGGTCAGACTCTAAGTAAAAAGGAAGCAGAGAACTTAGTCAATGTTCTGAATGAAAAACTACTTAGCTTAACAAGAGCTAAAAAGAACTAAGGCTCATTTTAGCCAAGACATTAAATTAAATATAAACTACCGCTTCGGCGGCAGCTCTGGGTTCTGAATTCTGCGCTGCTGCACCAGCACCACACGGCGACCTGTAATTTCCTCCAGCATCGGCTTCAGCACCTTTTCTGCATTCTCCTGCGTCTGTCGAAGTATACCAGAGTTAAGGGCAGCCTTCTTCACGTTCTGCTCGGCATACTTGTAGCTTTCCTCTACCAGTGCGGCATCCTGAAAGTAGGTGTTCTCTTTGCTGAAGACTTTGGATTTACTGTGGTCTACTTTGTAGTAGCAAATCTCGGGCTCCGGCACACCGATCTGCACCAATGAGTCACCTTCGAAAACAATGTCTGCCGAGGTTATCTTCGTAAAGTCTACGCAGCCTACCGCCTCACCGGAAACGATCAGCACTACCTTGGAATTGGGCACAAACCGCGACACATTTTTCTCATATTCCACTACGTCCTTGAAGTTGTAGCGCACCAGCTCCATCTTGCCCAGGTCTTCCACAGAAGTAAGTATGGTGTTGTAGTTTACTACCACCTTAGGCGCTTTATCTCCAGCGTCTTCGCCGAAAACATCCTTCACAAAACGCCAGAAAAAGAACCCGGCCACAAGTACAATGATCCAGGGTATGAGCTTTATTACAAGTCGGAGTAAGGGCATATTTGCTAAGCTTATCTTGCTTTTACAATGAAATCTAATTAGTTAACAACTTCCGCTGTTATGCAGCAACTGTTATATTTGTATAAGCAGTAACAATAATTCATGTCTTTCATCCCCAAAACGCATTCATTTTTTTCGCTGTCAGAAGAAAGACTGACCTACTGCCTGGTACCTGCCTGGCTGCTAATGCAGGTTATACTTTACTATTGGTACGGGATACGCATCGTTTATGATAGCCACCGGTACTTTGCCTACGCCGATGCGTTGGCCAGCAACACAGCTGACTGGTATCTGGATAGCGCAAAGTTTTATACTTCATACACGTTGCTGCTGGCATTCTTCCTGCACGTTGCAAAACTTCCTGTAGTTAGTGTGCTGCTTTTCCAAACGCTTGTATCCGGGGCGGCAGCTGTTTTCCTGTTTAAGAGCACCATTTTTATTTCCGGAAGCAGAAAGGCTGCCATATTTGCCACGCTGTTTTTTATACTATGGCCCGATCTGCAGTTCTGGAACCTGTACGTGCACACAGAGTCGCTTTACATTAGCCTGTCGGTTTTTATTTTATACTTTGTGCTGGTGGCAAGGCAAAGGCAACAGTATTTAACCCTTGCAGTGCTGTTGGCCATTATCTGCTTTCTGCGCCCTAACGGCTTCTTTGTGGCTCTTGCCGTGGCTGCTGCACTTGTGTTCAGAAGGGGCCTGGGTTTATACTTCAGGAGCAGGTATAGTAGGGCAGTTGCAGCTACGGTTCTTCTCTTTGTGCTTATAGCAGTGGCCGCCTTTTTCCTGGAAATATTCTCTCCGATCGGGTATTACACAGCCGGCCGGTTTATACAAGGCTACAGCGGCTATACTTCACCGGTTGTAGCACCTGCTCCAGCAGGTGAGGCTTGGGTAATACAGCGCCTCTTTACGCTGATGTTGGAGCAGCCAGTGACATTCATAAAATTGTTGGCCGGCAGGTTCCTTCTGTTTTGGGCACAGATACGACCGTACTATTCTGTGGTGCACAACGTGGTGATACTGCTATTCTTCCTGCCGCTTTATTATTTCGCAGGCGTTTACCTATACAGGGCGAAGGCAACGCTGTTTACGGTTTTCTTCTTGATATTAGCCGCATTGCATACGTTAATGGTTACCGTTATTGCTGTAGACTGGGACAACCGGTTTATAGTACCGCTGCTACCATTCGTTTTTATACTTGCTGCTACAGGCATGGTAACTAAACTAGCCAATCATGAAGGATAAGCTGTTAAAGTTCATCAGCCTGTTGTCCGGGTACCTCGGGAAGTTTGGCGTGGGGCTGCTTGTAGTGCTGTGGTTATTAGTACAGTTGCGGCTTTACCAGCAGTATAGTGTTAAGCTTGTTCCGGATAGCACCTTCCGTTACATACCTTACGCCACAGAGGTGGCAGCAAACGGAATTACAGCTGGTGCACATGATAACCGCTACCTTGGCTACATCTTTTTCCTAGGCTTCTTTTTGAAAACCGGACTTAGCTTACCGGCTGCTATACTGGCACAGGTAGCTTTCTCGGGCTTCGCGGCCATTTGCCTTTACAAAATAGCTAAAGCACTAACACATAGCAGTAGCATTGCAGCCTTTGCCGCAACACTATTATTTATACTTTGGAAGGACGTGCAGTATCTCAACTACTACATCCTGACTGAATCGCTTTTCACCAGCTTTATACTTATCACGCTATACTTCACCATCCGGGCCACCAGCTTTATGTCTCTGTTACCGGCCTTGCTGGCAGCTGGCTTTACTACAGTATTACGGCCAAACGGCTTCATTGTACTCGTTGGTGTGCTGCTGTACTTTTTGTATACCCAGCGCGACCTGTTACGGAAGTATAAGCTTACCAGCGCAGTAGCACTGGCAGGTGCCCTGTTACTGGCTTTTCTTGCGCTGGACAAGTACCTGCTTGTTACATTTAAGGTAGTGGAAACCTATGCCTCTGGCAGTGTGATTTATGCCTCCAACATGTTCGCCTTAAATCCGCAGGAGTACCAGGTAACTACACCGCCTGTAAACCAGCCTCCTGTACTCAGGATCACAACCTTTATCGGTGAGCACCCCATGTATTTCCTAAAGCTGCTCCTGCTAAAGCTGGGCTTGTTTGTAGCTTATGCAAAACCATACTATTCGCTATTCCACCAGTTGCTGATTATTTTGGTAATTTATCCTTTGTACTTATTCTCTGTTCCGTTCTTCAGGAGTAAAGGCTGGGGTGATACCAAAGCTTTTATACTTACAGTTATCCTTTTGCAAACAGCCATTGTCGCTTTTACCGTGGAGGATTGGGATAGCCGTTTTGTAATTCCGCTAATACCTCTAGTGATGATCACTGGTGTAGCCGGAGCAAGAATAGTTGTTAAAAATATACTCAATAGATGATGCGCACCATGCCTATTCCCTTACCAAAAGAACGACACCTGCAATACGGTCTGGCTATACTTTGGCTGGCGCTGCAGTCGTTTTTTATCTTCCGGTATGGCGTGCGTGTTATGGGCGATTCGGAGGCCTATGTAACCTATGGCCGCAACATTGCCGAGCATTTTTACTTTGCGGACAACTACCAGTTAAAGTATGTGGGCTACCCTATCTTTCTGGCTGTGATCTTTAAGCTTGGCTTCGGTTTGAAGGGAGTCATAATTTGCCAGACATTAATTTCGGGCTTGGCTGCGGTTGCCCTTTACAAAACCACCCACAGGTTGGCAGGTAATTACATAGCACCGGTGCTGGCTACCCTGCTGTTTATTGGCTGGTACGACCTGCAGTTCTACAACGGTTTTATACTTACCGAAAGCCTGTATATCAGTTCGCTGATCTTCGCTTTTCACCTCCTTGCTAAGTCTCGAAGTATAAGGCAGTCGGTGTGGGTGGTGCCGGTGCTGTTTTATATTGCCCTCATACGGCCCAATGGCTTTATTGCCTTCGTAGCTTACTTTGCTTACCTGTTCACGATAGCTTTTACCTCTATCCGGAGTACTAAGTATAAAACTGTACTTGCACTGCTTGTAACCCTAATACCATTGGCCGCCATACTTGTTGTAGACAGATACCTGCTGCAGCAATTTACGATTGTGGAAACGTACCAAAAAGGGCAGCTTATTTTCTGGTACGATGGCCTGCTAGTGCACTCAGACAAACCCATTGTAATGCCTCCTGCAGATGCTTCTCCGCTAGCAAAGATGTTGCTGTTTATCAAAGAGAATACTTCCTATTTCCTGCGTATGTCGCTGTATCGCTTCCTGTTGTTCTGGGGCAATGTGAAGCCATTTTACTCTGTGCTGCACAATGCGGTTATCGTGCTGGTGCTCTACCCGCTGTACTTCTTCTCAGTTAAAGCCATGGTGGCTACAAAGAGAATGCCTCTACCGCTCAGTATGTTTGTAGCGTTCCTATTGCTGCAGCAGTGCTTTATTACCACCGTAACCAGCGAAGACTGGAACGGCAGATTTCTGATGAGCCTGATTGCTTTCGTGTTTATGTATGGCAGTATTGGGATCAGTTGGCAACTGGAGAAGTGGTGGCCTAAGTATAAACCTTCTGCTAAAGCTGCAGTCCCAGCCGCTCCTTAAACCCAGCGTTGCCTTGCAGGCCACCGGTATGCACTGCTACAATGGTAGCTCCTCTTTTCAAGTAGCCTTTCTTTATCAGGTCAAACAAGCCGTATATCATTTTGCCGGTATAGATTGGCTCCAGCGGTATCTGGTGCTGCTCCTGGAAAGCTTTAATAAAATTTACCAGTTCCGGCTTTACCTTCGCATAGCCTCCGAAATGGTAGTCGGTGATAAGTTGCCAGTTGCTATACTTTTGTCCGCTGTAGTTGTGTACCAGTTCCTCAATTTCCTGGTGCAGAAACTCTCCTCCTTTTAGCGCCGGAAAACCCAGCACCTGCTTCTCCCCTGCCGAGCCTGCAATAATGCCAGCTATAGTGCCACCAGTACCTGCAGCGCAACAGATGTAATCGTAATTTATGTTGATGTCCTGCACGATTTCGGTGCAGCCTTTCACGGCAAAATTATTCGTGCCACCTTCGGGTATTAGGAAAGGATTGTTGAACTGCGCTGCCAGCTCCAGCAAAAAAGATTCTTCGTGTTTGAGTTTATACTTTTCACGGGAGATATAGTGTAGCTCCATGCCACATGAGGCGGCAAAGCTAAGGGTTGGATTCAGAGGCAGATGCTCTTCTCCCCTGATGATGCCTATAGTTTTGAAGCCGTACTCTTTACCAGCTGCTGCCGTGGCGGCTATATGGTTGGAGTAGGCGCCACCAAAAGTAAGTAAAGTGGTTTTCTGCTGCTCCTTCGCTGCCTGCAGATTATACTTTAGCTTACGCCACTTATTGCCAGATATGTGCGGATGCAGCAGGTCTTCTCGCTTTATCCACAGCGTAATGCCATGCGCCTTCAGCAGCGGGTCCTGTAGCTGTTGCAGTGGTGCTTCCATGCTCAAAGGTAATCAAACTCTGCTGTCATTTCTCACTGGTTAGAAATGACAATTACCGCTCAAACAAATAAAAAACCCCAGCGTTGGCTGGGGTTCTATTTATACTTTATACTTATGATTCTTAGCCTTTAACCTGCTCCACTTCCTTTACGCGCTGTTTTTTCTTCACACCATAGGCAATGGCACCTAGCACTACCATGATAAGTAGGATAGAAGAAACAAGTGAGATGGTGTTACCTAGGAAGTATGACTTTGGAGCAAACTTAAATTCGATAGTATGTTTACCAGCAGGCACCTGCATGGCACGCAGAATATAGTTGGCTCTGATATGGTCTACAGGCTCACCATCTAAGTATGCCTGCCAGCCATCCGCATAGTATACTTCCGAGAACACAACCAAACCGTCCTGCGCTGCCTGGTACTCATACTTCAGGTTATTCGGATTATACTCTACCAGCTCAATGTTTGCGTTGTTGGCAGTGTAGTTCTGCTTTTGTATCGGGAATTTACTTACATCTACTACGGCCGTTTTAGAAGCATCAAAATCGCTCAGCGCTTCCAGTTCCGCATCCGGAGTTTGCACCAACTTTACACTCTCCACAAACCAGGCATTGCCCAATGCGCCCGGCACACGCTGCACCGGCTGCTGCTGATCGCCTGTAATGGCATAACGCGTGTTCAGCATGCGGTATACTTCCAGGTTATTCTGAGAAATGTGACGATCAATCACGTCCTGATAACGGCGCAGCTTGGCACCATGGTAACCACCAATCGACTTATGGTAGTATGAGGTGCGGGCATCGTTAAACGGATTTGGCAAGTAGATCACACGATAGCTCAGGTCTTTGTCCTGCAAGATCATTTGGTCAGCCTGCGTTGGCTGGAAATAATTGGCTACTACCTGGCGCTGGAAATCGTCGTTGTTCAGGTAGCGCTTGTCCACTGCCCAAAGATCAACAAGTACAAGTAAACCTACTCCGGCAATGGCTATCGTTGCAGACAGTTTGTTCTTAACATAGAAGTATAAAATGCCTGCTGCCAGAAGTATAAATACCAGCGAACGCAAGGCATCGGAACGCATCATGCCTTCACGGTCGGCACGGATAGCATCTATCGGGAATTGCGCCTGTATCAGCTGCTGGTCTACTGGAGAAGTAAAGCTGGCGGTGCCGGCAAAAAGCCAAACCAGCAAACAAATGCCTCCGGTTATACCTCCTGATAGCAACAGCTTTTTATCCAGATCTTTTATCTGGCCGTAGTCTCTGAACAACCTCCATAGGGCAAGCATACCCAAAAACGGAATAGTGATCTGGGCAATAACCAGTGCCGATGAAACCGCTCTAAACTTGTTGTACAGCGGGAAGTAATCGAACATGAAGTAGTTAAATGCCTCGAAGTTCTTACCCCAAGCCAGCACGATAGAAAGTATGGTTCCGGCTACCAGCCAGCTGGTCCAGCGACGATCTACGATGAACAGGCCCAACACGAACAGGAACACCATAATGGCACCCACATAAACTGGTCCGCTTGTCATGGGCTGTGGCCCCCAGTACATTGGCAAGCCCTGCTTTACGATTTGCTCGGCTTGTGCCGGTGGGGCTCCTAAATTCAAAAGAGCATTGTATGTTTCAGAGTCAGTTTCTAAAGAAGAACTGCTGCTGCCACCGTAGAAGTCTGGTATCAGCAATGTCATGGTTTCGCTTACGCCATAGCTCCAGTTAAAGGCATACTCCCTGTCTAAGCCACTGCCAACATTCTCACCGCTGTTTGGCTGCGTTAGCTCAGACTTGCCCCTGATGCTGTGCTCGGTATACTCTGCCGTAGTATAAAGCCTGCCAAAGTTTACACCCACTGCAAGTATGGCAGCCACAAGCAATACAGCGCCACGTTTTAGAAGCTCTGCAATCGTGCCGTTTTTCACAGCGAACACAACCTCCGCAATACCAAAAACGATTACAAGCAGGAGCATGTAGTACGTCATCTGCAGGTGATTGAAGTGCAGGTTCAGGGTTAGGCCCAGCGCAAACAGGGCAGCACCCAGCAACAGGTTACGGCGCAGCGCCACAATCAAACCAGCCAAAACCATCGGGATATAAGCAATGGTAAGTGATTTAGTATTGTGCCCTGCCTCTAGGATAATGATGTTATAAGAGGTAAAGGAAACGGCGATAGCCCCTATGATAGCGAGCCACGAGCTCATGCCCATGGCTACAAACAGAATGTAGGCGCACAGCAGCGTGATGAAAATATTACCCGCCAGGGCAGGCATATCAAAAGTAAGTATAGAATGGATTACGCCAGACCAGTCGCCGGGATAGCGGGTGTTGATGAGGTAAGATGGCATACCGCTGAACATGGAATTAGTCCAGAGGGCTTCTTCGCCGGTGGCCTCCCGATAGTCTTGTATCTCTTTGGCGCCGCCTTTAAACTGCAGGATGTCGTGCTGCGAAAGGCCTTTGTCTTCGAACAGTACCGGTGCAAAATACACCGCTGTTAATAGTAGAAAAACTGCTACAGCAATAACGTGCGGGAGCACGTCACGCTTGAAGTTGAAGGGTGTTGTCATATCTTTCAAAATCCTAAAACAGGAGTTGAAAGATACTAGTTTTATTTTACTTCTTCATAATCCACATACTCGCCGCCGTCGAAATCCTTGCGGCCTTTCTGCTCTGGCATGTAGTCTATTTTAACGCCTCCCTTAGTCTTACCATTGTTCTCGCTGTTGTTTCTATGGAAGTCCTGATAAGCCTGTTGCTGCTGCTTCATGTTGCTGTAAAAGAACGTGCCATTGCGAAGGCTCTTTTTCAAAAACAACCCGATCAGGAACCTGAATAGAAATGGCGCTACCAAACGGATGAAGAAGATAATGAGTAGGGTAACAAATATGAATTTGATCATGCTAATGCTTTGTTGCTTAACGGTTATACTGCAAATACAGTACCTATCCTGTTATACAAATCTTTTGCCAACGATTTTGTTTATGCCGTTTTGGCTGGATGTTGCAAAGATAAGAAGTATAGTTGGTTAATGCTTGGGAGTTTGGGTTAGTTCCGCTGCTGTTTGTAAGGTTGATTTAGACTTTGATTCTGCCATTTTATCTAGCAGCCTGTATTCCTCAGTCTTATTTGCTGCCTTGTTTCACCTCTAGCTTTGGTGCCCTCAAGGCCGGGAGGCCTCGTCCTTGGCCATGGCGCTGTCTATTGAAGCTGCTCCTCGCTCCGCTGCGGGCTGCCCTGGCGGGCACCGTAACAATAGAAGACGCTCAACCCAAGAACTGGAAAGGACACTTCTTAGCTAGCGTCTGTTGCGATATGCATATAAGTATAGAACCTCCTAGCTAAAAAGCAACAACCTTAGCCAGGTGCACTAAATGACGGTCCACTTTTTGAGCGGTCAGCGAGTTTGGAGCGTCTTGACTTTTTTGCCTACTTTTTGTGTCAAGACAAAAAGTAGGGCCTAGCCGGCGAGGCGAAAAGCCAAATAAATGTAGACACGTTTAAATCAAGAAAGATTTCCTTTCATAGCCATTGCTTAACCTCCCTTTTACCAAGATCCTTATAGGATGACAGTAAAAAAAGAAAACCATACTTCCACGCAAGATGAAAGCTTACCCCATCCTTAATCACAAGATGGAATCTTACGGCATAAGATATCTACTTTTTTAGGAGAGGGTTAAGCTACCTTATCTCCCCCTGCCAAAGCTTGCCTGCAAACCGATAGACGGAATAAAAGTAAGCCCTGAGAAACTGTAAGCAGCATTATTCAGCAATTTATAGTTGCCGTAGTCTTGGTAATAAATAGTGATAGCCGGCACAAGATATACATACTTAAAGCCAATCCTGGCATTTGCAAAGAGGCCATAAGAACCGAAGCTATTCTCCTCCATGAGAGGGTTTACCCTATCTACTTCACCTCCAACTTTTTTGAATAACTCACCTGGCTCAAAACCATACTCGATAAAGGTGTGGTTATACACTGCGCCAAAGGCTATACTTCCTTTTTCCTCCTCTGGGCCAAAAGACTTACTAAATATTAAAGGCACTGTGATGTCTTTACGCTTGGCTGTGAACTGCAGTACCGGCTGTAACTTGTCTAGGAACAGCTTATCTACCCATTCGGAGCTTTGGCCAGCGTACTGCAACCCAATGCTTCCGTACCAATCGCCTACACCCGGGTTCTCAGGTGTGCCTGTCGGGCCTAAAAACTGGTACTGCGTATCGAACACGTGCACGCCAGAGGCATATTTGTATCCTGCATCTACGCGAGGTGCTAAGCCGTAGCGCACGTAAAAATCAAAGGTAGGCCCTACCGGATCCAGTGAGTATGCCAAGAGTGCCTTGGTGGCAGTCTCTATTTCATCGTCGTAGTAAACAGAGTCTTTTTTCGCGATGGCATCTACCGTTGCTTTAGCAATATCATCTAGCTGGCCGATTGGCTCAGTGGCGATGTTTCCGCCAAAATTAACACCAACCTTAAATTTACCAGGTGCTGTTACCTTACCTGAGTTTATTACGGCACGCGGTGCTGTACAACCGGCTGCAAAAATCAACAAGAGCAAAAAAGCCGAAGCAGCTTTAGCCTTTAAAAGTATACTTTCTTTCATTTTTAAATTTTGATCATCAACATAAACTAACACTACGGGCAAAGCTCTAACTAAGCTTTGTATTAACGCTCAATTATCCGGCCATCTTTTCTGTATTTGCCCTTGCCGCTCCATTTTATTTTCCAGGCTTTGAAATCAGGCGTAATACCCTACGCTTCTGGAGGTGAAGTTAAGCAGTAATTTATCTCCGTAGTATGGTAAAGATCAACTCATACTTTATTAAAGCAGAAGCCCTCTCTTGAAATCAGGAGAGGGCTTCTGCTTTAATATCAGCCAATAATTATTTACTCAAGTATAAATTTCTTTCGGAGTATACTTTTGTAAAGTAATCATCCTGCAGATCGTCGATAAAATAAATGGCCTCGCCTGTAGACTTCATCTCAGGACCAAGCTCCTTGTTCACTTCCGGGAATTTATTGTAAGAGAACACTGGCACTTTGATGGCATATCCTTCTTTGTGCGGGTTAAACTTAAAGTCCTTCACTTTTGCCTCGCCCAGCATAATCTTGGTCGCGTAGTTGATGTACGGCTCACGGTATGCTTTGGCAATGAACGGGAACGTGCGCGACGCTCTAGGGTTAGCCTCAATAATATAAACCACCTCATTTTTAATGGCAAACTGGATATTGATCACACCCACCGTATTCAGGGCTACTGCAATCTTCTTTGTATGCTCTTCTATCTGGCGCATCACGTTTTCGCTCAGGTCGAATGGAGGAAGTACAGCGTAAGAGTCTCCGGAGTGGATACCAGCCGGCTCAATGTGCTCCATAATACCGCAGATATAAACATCCTCCCCATCGCAGATGGCATCGGCCTCCGCTTCAATGGCGTTGTCCAGGAAGTGGTCTAGCAGTACTTTGTTGCCCGGGTGATCCTTTAGCAGGTCGATTACGTGAGCTTCCAGTTCTTTATCGTTGATCACGATCTTCATGTTCTGGCCACCTAATACGTAGCTTGGGCGCACCAGCAACGGAAACTTCAGCTCTTTGCTTAGTTCCAGCGCCTCTTCAGCGGTTTCGATCACAGCAAACGGCGGATAAGGAATACCTAAGTCGCGTAGCAGCGAAGAGAACGAACCACGATCTTCGGCAAGGTCGAGGGCTTGATAGCTTGTTCCCATTACTTTGATGCCGTAGCGATCCAGCTTCTCAGCAAGCTTCAGGGCAGTTTGTCCGCCTAGCTGCACAATTACACCCTCCGGCTTCTCGTGAAGTATAATTTCGTAGATATGCTCCCAGAACACCGGCTCAAAGTATAGCTTGTCCGAGATATCGAAGTCTGTACTTACCGTTTCAGGGTTACAGTTGATCATGATAGTCTCGTAACCGCACTCTTTGGCTGCCAATACGCCGTGCACACAGCTGTAGTCGAACTCAATACCCTGCCCGATACGGTTAGGACCAGAGCCCAGCACTACAACTTTTTTCTTATCCGTAACGATACTTTCGTCTTCGCCCTCAAAGGTGCTGTAAAAGTATGGTGTTTTGGCTTCGAACTCAGCAGCGCAGGTATCTACCATTTTATATACGCGACGGATACCAAGCTCCTGACGCACGTTAAATACCTCGCTCTCTTTGCAACGAAGCAGGTGCGCAATCTGGCGGTCGGCGTAGCCTTTTACCTTTGCCTCGCGCAGCAGTTCTGCCGGCAAAGTAGCCAGATTATACTTCTCTATTTCTTTCTCCATCATATCCAGCTCTTCTATTTGAGCCAGGAACCATGGATCTATTTTGGTAAGATTATGAATAGTGTTGGTAGGTATACCGATGCGCATGGCATCTTTTATACTGAACAGTCTGTTCCAGCTAGGATTCTTGAGGCTATCGATTAAGTAATTGTAGTCTGTTTTTTCCTTGCCGTCGGCACCGATACCATTGCGTTTTATCTCTAAGCTCTGGCAGGCTTTCTGAAGCGCCTCCTGGAAGGTACGACCAATGCCCATTACCTCTCCCACCGACTTCATCTGCAGGCCAAGCGTACGGTTCACACCCGGGAATTTATCGAAGTTCCAGCGCGGGATCTTTACGATAACATAGTCCAGGGCAGGCTCAAAATAGGCAGACGTTGTTTTAGTGATGGCGTTCTTTAGTTCGTCCAGGTTATAGCCTATGGCCAGTTTAGCTGCGATTTTGGCGATTGGATAACCAGTTGCTTTAGAGGCTAACGCCGATGAACGGGATACACGCGGGTTAATCTCAATGGCGATGATAGTGTCATCCTCAGGGCTAACAGAAAACTGCACGTTACAGCCGCCGGCAAATTGCCCAATACCATTCATCATTTTGATGGCCAGGTCGCGCATTTGCTGATACACCGTGTCTGGCAATGTCATGGCTGGAGCTACTGTGATGGAGTCGCCGGTGTGCACACCCATCGGGTCAAAGTTCTCGATGGAACAGATGATGATCACGTTGCCGATATTGTCGCGCAGCAACTCCAGCTCGTACTCTTTCCAGCCAAGTATACTTTGCTCGATAAGCACTTCGTGCACCGGGCTTGCGTGCAGACCTCGGGTAAGAGCAGCATCAAACTCTTCGGGAGTATTTACAAAGCCACCGCCGTAGCCACCGAGTGTAAACGAAGGGCGAATTACGAGCGGGAAACCAATTTCCTGCGCAATTTCCTTGCCTTCCAGAAATGAAGTGGCTGTCTCGCCTTTACAAACATTTACGCCAAGCTCCAGCATTTTCAGGCGGAACTCTTCACGGTCTTCCGTAGTCTCGATTGCCTTTATGTCCACACCTATGATGCGAACGCCGTACTTCTTCCAAATACCTGCTTTATCGCAGTCAATGGCCAGGTTCAGGGCTGTCTGCCCACCCATGGTTGGCAGTACGGCATCAATTTTATGCTTCTCTAAGATCTCTATAATATACTTCTTCTCCAGCGGCTTCAGGTACACATGGTCTGCCGTTACCGGGTCGGTCATGATAGTAGCCGGGTTGGAGTTGATAAGTATAACCTCTATCCCCTCTTCGCGAAGCGAACGGGCAGCTTGGGAGCCAGAGTAATCGAATTCACAGGCTTGACCGATGACGATCGGACCGGAGCCTATGATCAGAACAGATTTAATGGAGGTGTCTTTAGGCATGGTGTGGTATGTATAAATTGCCCAAAGTTAAGGCAAAATGTTGGGGGGTACAAAAGAAAAATGCGCTTATTCTGATTTCCCCCCTTTTCAGCACTACCCCACCAGTCAATTTCCTGCTGCTTTTTTTGTTGTGAGGGCTGTCAAAAAGGACTCTAGCCCCATTGTGCAATGAAACAGAATACAATCGGCTTTGCTTCTCTTATTTATACTTGGCTGCTGCGGCACAAACAAATAGGCAATAATGCGTAAAGTATAAGTATAAACCTTACAACGTATAAAAATGGAAAACCCTAAAGAAGACGATATCATCACGAATGCTGATGAAGGCAAACGTTTACCAGACGAAAATCCGGAGCCACTCAAAGGTGTAAAGAAAGACGAAGTGGAAACCAAGCCGGTAGATATCATGGACAATGAACATGAAGGCAAGGAAGAGGGTGGAAATGTAGCTGCCAAAAATGAAGAGGATACCCGAAAATTAGACGGAAGCAACGCCAATAACCTTCGCACTAAGTAAGAAAATTTAAGTATACACAAGCCACTCCTAATCCTTAAAAAGGGATTAGAGTGGCTTGTTTTTTTGGCCAATAAATCGCGCTATTCCTTGTTTCGCAGATGCCTTTAAGCACCCCAAATAAGCCTCTGCCAAGCACGTCTTTTGTTATATGACATTTTATAGTTAAATCTTTGATTTTTAGAGATAAATGATTAACATTACTATATATGTAGATCCACCCTAAACCCCTTGCTCAAAATGGTATGTTTCGACTCAGAATATCTGCACGTAGAGCTTTATGAGGGACCAAACGTTTTGGTGTCGCAATGGTACGGCAGATGCACTAGCCAACAGTACCGGGAAGCTCTTGTGAAGTTCAACTCATATGTAAGGCTTTATAACGTGCCTTACGCCATTGCCGACAGGCGCCTGCTTCCTGCGCTATCTCCCGAAGACGCTGAATGGACCCTGAACGATTTCCTAGAGCTCTTCTCTAAGCTACCTTTAAAGCGATTCGCCATACTCAATTCCTTCGATGAGGATGCCGTAGTCGACTTCACACGCTTATCAAGCAATAAACGCTTTCCTGTGCCTTTTGAAATACAGGAATTCGAAGACCTTACCTCTGCTTACGACTGGCTGGTTTCTGTAGAGGCTTAGCTAGACGCTAGCACAATACTGCTGCCGCTTTTACCTGCTTTTGCACTACCAGCGTTACCTGCTGGCCAATCTCCGCTCCAACACCTTATCTCACCTAATCTTCTTAACTTGACTACCTGTAGTTAAGCCGGTATTGTTTTTTGCAAAGATTTCTGTTAAAAGAGTATATTAGGCTGCTGTTTATATCACTTTGGCACATGAAAATACTCTTTGCCCTGTTATCCTACCTGCTATTGCCTTGGCACATGCTCTTAGCAGCTGACACGCTACAGCTACGGCAGCATGTACAGGTAACCGACAGGGCAAAAGCCAGAAACCACCACAACCTGCACGAGCTAAACCAAACGGCTGATTACATCAAAGCTGATTTCTCGGAACTGCAGGGGCAGGCAACGGAGCAGGTATACCGTGTAAACGGAAACTACTACTGCAATATCATTCTTTCTACGGGGCCAGCAGATGCACCACGCTTGGTAGTAGGCGCCGTGTACAAAGCTATACTTACCCTGCGATCTTAAACCCTATGCTTTATACTTTACTCAAGCTTATTTACCAGGCTGGCCTGTGGGTGTTCTTTAAGAAGTTTGAGGTGCGCAACCGTCACCTGATCCCAGGCAAAGGGCCGTTGCTGGTGGTGTCTAACCACCCCAACACCTTTATGGACCCAATCGTAACAGCCTCGCTGCTGGAGCAGCCGGTGTACTTTATCGCCAAGAGCACGGTGTTTGGAGGCAAGTTTCAGAATTGGATGCTGCGCCAGATGCACCTGATCCCGATAAACCGACGCGAAGACAACCCGGAGCAGCCCATTAGTAACGAAGAGGCCTTCGCAGCCAGTTACCAGGCACTTAAGAAAGGAAAAACCATACTTATTTTCCCGGAGGGCAACAGCTTTAACCAGCGCCGCCTCCGCAAAATAAAAACCGGTACTGCGCGCATTGCCCTTGGCGTGGAGGCAGAGAACCAAAACATGCTCGGATTAAGAATTTTGCCTGTCGGCTTAAACTACTCTGCCCCTACCCGCTTCCGAAGCAATGTATTTGTAAACTTTGGTGAGCCAATCAAAGTAGCCGACTATGCCCGCGACTTTGAAAGAGATCCGCAGGAGGCAGTGCTTGCCCTTACAGATGTAGTTAGAAACCGTATGGAGAAGCTCATCATTCATACACCTACAGACGAGGAAGATGAGCTGGCACAACAGGTAGAGGTGCTGTACAAAAAACAGATTGCTGCAACAGCTCCGGCCTCTGCTCCGCCCCACGAGCACGATTTTATACTTAGCCGCGCCATCGTAAAAAGTATAAACCATTTTAGCCAGACGGCACCTGCACGTGTCGCCGCACTTAAGCAACGCATCAGTAACTATATGCTGCAACTAAAGCGCCTGGAGTTACATGATGCAGTGCTGGGCAAAAGACACCACGACATTATCCGCCGAAGTATAATTGGCTTATTGCTGATGGTGCTGGGAATACCGGTATACTTGTACGGACTAGTGCACAACTACATCCCTTACATTATTCCATCCAAGGTGGCACGTGCGGTTACCAAAGAGGAAGAATGGTATGCTCCTATCATGCTTACCACCGGTATTTTTAGCTTCCCGTTGTTTTATGCGTTGGAAGTATGGCTGGTGGAGTATTTGTTTGATATTGGCCTGCCTTGGCTGTTTTTGTACGCGCTAAGTCTGCCGCTGAGTGGTTTCTTTACCCTTGGTTACTGGAACAGTGCACTGCGCACACAAGAGCACTGGCTGCTGTTGCGCCTGTTCTTTAAGCGCCAACACGTAGTAGATAACCTGCGTGCACAACGTACGGCAATTATTGCCGAGCTGGAGCAGGCAAGGCATGATTACCTGCAGCAACGCGAAGAACCCGCAGCTTAGCCTATCAATTTAAGCCTGTACTCCGTAAAAGCTAAAATACCAAAACACGAAAAAATGAAAAAAACATATGCCTTTATACTTGCCGGCACACTTATGGCTGCTACTGCACTCACAGGTTGCGGCACCGAGAACACAACCGGCGTAGACACGGTTACAACAGAAAATGAAGTGGATGGCCGCCTGAACAACGAAATGGAAGGCGACACGACAAACGAAAATATCAGTCCTCTGGACACCTCAGAAACACAAAACACAACGGTGCCAACTAATAGCAACTCAAATTAATTTAAAGCAGAAAGACATGGGGCCGGTATGTTATACACCGGCCCCATGTCTTTTTTTAGTCTTTATCTTTGTCGCTGAGGGCATAGCCTAGTGCGGCTGCTACCAAGCCTCCTAGTAAGTAATAGCCTACCGTCATGACTTGTGTTTTAGTTGTTTTGTTACTAGGCTCCTCGCCCAGGCCTAAAGGGCCTGGCAACAGTACGGCTCCAACACCCGCAGCGGCACCCAAGGCAGCACCACGCCACCAAGCGCTCTTGCCTGTGCCAGCCAAGCTATAGTATAACGAGTTCGATAAGACGTCGCCGGCAAGTGCCCAGGTATGCAGTTCATCTTTGTCCTGCGGCGGCTCCGCATCAGCTTTTGTCATTAGTTTTTCGATGGAGCGCATTCCCAGCACATCCATGCGTGGCGCATTGGGCACGAATCTTCGCAGCGACTCGTGTACCATCGTCAGCACCACGGCTCCTGCCAGGCCGCTTGCCATGGCTTTTAATGCATCGTTCATAGTTTATATTTTGTATTTTGTTCTGCTTATATTTTTTAACTGATGCCACTGTTAAAGGTTATAATTTACCCAGAGGCTAGTCAACTACCTTTATCACAAGCGCCTCAACACTATCCTCTCCAATTTTTCTTTCATCGGTAGGGCTGTCAAACACAACCAGCACGTGCTTTTCGTCAAACACGGCCAGTCCTTCGGCTTTGTCTTTGCCGGAGTTGGCCCCGGTGCCGTGCGGAACTTCGTACAGGCGTTCCAGTTCGTTGTGGTGCACCATATGCTCCGATCTGCCCACCAATGCTCCGGGCCAACGGTAGATGGCAATCACACCATCCAGATCCATGGTAGGGCCGGCTAATATGTACAGGTCGTCTCCGAAAACGCGCAGTTCCCGAATGCCTTTACCGCGCAGGTTTAGAAAGTGCTTTTTGTAGTAGTGCTCGCTAGTTAGTTTCTTTAAATGAAGGGTGCCTTCCTCATCTTCCTCCACCTCAACTTCAAGTATAACAGCCCAACCTCTTAGCACAGGCCCACGCAGGCCAAGATAAATTTTGCTGCCGTGGGTAGCAAGGCCTTCTATATCGAAGCCGTTGTCTTTGCCCGGTATACTTATAAAAGGCCCCAGGTGCTCATCCTGCTCCAGCACCTCCGTTAACAGACTACTGGTGGTGTCTCCGCGCAACTGAGCTGCCCTTAATGTATGGCCAGGCTTCTTAGGGTCTTCTGCCTCTTTGTGCAGTTCATAATGGCCGTTTTGCTCATTTTTGATGATAGGGATACGAGCCAGCACATAGCGGTTCGGGTCACTGGCTACTTCTGCCAACCGCTGCATCTGCTTTTTTATACTTTGGTGGCGCTTCGGCTTTTTGCGCTTCAGGCTGTGCGAACCTATTATCCAGAGGTAGCTGTTAGCCATACCTATACCTTCTATGTCTATCTCGCTTTTGTCTTTGGCAGGCAGCTCCAGGTACTTAGCCAGCTCGAAAGAAGTATGATCCGCAAACGAACCGTCTTCCTGGAGGGACAGGCGCTCCAAGGTAGTTCGTTCGTCGCAGCTAAGCCACAGGTTGTTTTCGGTGCGCAGGGCAGCGGATAGGCCATCGCGTACGTGCTTGTCGTTTGCAATGCTTAACTCGTTCTTAAAGCGAAGTATAATTTTGTCTGACATAGTTACGGTTGGGGTTAAAAGTATAGTTTACGCTGAAGCAAGGTATAGGTATGCAGCAGATTGTGGCGGTAAAACTAAAGGCAAAAAAGGCGCCGGACAAAACTGCCCGGCGCCTTTCTTATGCTCTTAGATCAGGCTATTATCTAGGACTGATGTTCGGAGACTTGCCTTTGTTGTTGTTCTTCTTGTTGGTTATAGAGCTAACCTTGTTTTTTACATTGGCTTTGCCCTTTGGACCCATTGCCAACCAACCTGCACCCAGTGCCAGCAGAGAACCACCTATCACTTTTTGAGTAGTGCTCAGGCTATTTACTTTTTGCATAGCTGTGTTTCCAAACTGCTGCAATTTATCCTGAACGTTCTTCATACCGCCCTGTCCGGTTGTGCCTTGCTGGTTGCTGCGGCCCTGCATAGAGCTTGAGCTCGACCCTGATGTGCTGCGGCCTGACTGCTGATTTTGCTGCGAAGAACCTGATGGTGATGAACTGCTAGAACTTGTCATGTTGCTTCTGTTTTGTGAAGCGTTAGATGACTGGTTGCTATTTGAAGATCCCTGCATGCTGCTAGGATTTGATGTATTTCTATTGCTAGGATTATTCTGTTTGTTTTCCATGGTCTTATTTAATTTACGTTAACTTCTATTCAATTTTTTGACCCTGGAGCAGCTAGCCGCTTCCAAAGGCCCTAGACTTATTTTATCGCTAAAAACTAACCCAAGGTTACACTTTTTATACATTTACACAAACACAACCAACTAAAACAAATTATATTTATATATAGCTCAAATATCAAAACTACGCGTTTTACAGGTTAACCAACACTAGTTAAGTACAATTTGAATTCCTTTTACAGCTGTAACCCTCTCAGCTTCGACAGAGCCTCTAAGGTCTTCTCCCATTCATCCTGTTTTTCCTGCTGCTTGGGTGCCTTGGCATAAAAGCCGAGCACGTTGCTGCGCAATTTTCCGGTTATATGCTCAAAGTCTTTTTTAGAAAGTCTTTTCAAAAGTTCTGCGTAGGTTTCGTCGGCTAGTTCATAGTCACCGAGTGCAATCTCCTCTCCTGTATCCAGCTGCAGGTTCTGCAGGCTAGGCTGCTGTTTTGTCTGTAGCGGCTTTAATTTCCCGTTATAGGCTTCTACTGTTTTGTTGAAGCTCTCCATAAAAAATTCTTCGGCCTGTGGTGTAGGTGGCACCAATGCCAACGGCCTTAACGGTCCAATTTTAGGTAGCACCCTTATAATCCAGGAGGTAAAGCGGGTAAAGATATTAGGCTTATCGTAGCAGTTGCCCCATTGTTCATGGTAGCGCGCCATTCGCATCCGGTACACAAACTCCTGGCGTGTTGCTCCTGGGTTTTCCGCCTGTATCTCATCTTTTTTGGCGTGCCAGGCAGCCTTTGTAAGTTCCGGAATCAACCCCCTGATGGTATAGCGATAAGACCCGATAGCCAGTGGCAGGCTTACAAACACATCTTTCAGCTCTAGGCTGTATGTTTGCAGGAATGCCCTCTCCAACACTTCAGGTGCTACCTCAAACCCGATAAAGTTTTTGTAGTTCTCAGGGGCATAGTTGCCACGCGCAACCTGCAGCACATCAAAACCGAACTCTGTTTTAATATGAGAAACCGGGTCATCTGCATAGGTTACAGTATCGCCATACTTTGCTCCTACCTTAGGGTATACTATGGGCACAGCTCTGTTTGTACCTATAGGATGCCCATAAATATCGGCGTTGTAATGCGCCAAAGCACCCAGAGAAAAGGCTAACTCGTCCAGCGTTTGGGAGGAGGAGATCAGGTTTTCTACGAAATCGCCGGTACGCACATAGTGCACCAGGTCTGTGAAGAAAGCGTTTCCGAAAGGAAAGTAGCCCATGTCCTGAATAATGGAGCCCCCATAGGCGTAGGCGTGGGCCTTTCGCAGCTCTTCTTCTGTGGCGTTAGGATAGTATTTAAGTAAAACCGGCTGAAGGCTTTTCTCCCAGGCTGCATCTACGATGGCCTGGTGCGTGAGTACACTATAAGCAGATGCGCCGGCAGGCATAAGCAGGCATCCGAGAAGTATAAGGGCGAAGCAGTAAAAACTGCGGTATATTTTAAGTCGCATAACATAGAAAGTACGAGATACGCGACAAAAGGTATATCCGCTACTCAGTGTGGTTATTAAACGGGAGCTTATTTTTACGGTACATCATCACCTCTACCAGGCTTACGCCTACTAGCATCCACAGCAGCCCCAGCAGGAAACCGGCCAGCACATCAGACAGGTAGTGTACACCTAAATATATCCGGCTAAACCCAATAAGCACACTAAGTATAACAGCACTCCAAAGGCACAGCTTCTGATACCTGCTTTTGCTATAGTGCCTATACATAAAATAAGCCAGCATCCCATACAGAGCCAGCGCAGTGGTGGCATGCCCACTCGGGAAGGAATAGTGTACTACTTCATAATAGGCTACATCGGCTGGCCTGGCGCGACTGATAAATGTTTTACCATACCTTACCGAAAGTCCCATTCCACCCATTACCAACCAAAAAGCAATAATAGCTACAAAACGCCTCCGGTACAGAAAGATACCTGTTACGATGGCTCCAACAATAAATACTGCTTCCTGATCTCCGAGCCGGGTTACAAGAAACAGGAATTGGCTTAGCCACGTTGAGCGCATGTCATACAGCAAGGTAGTAAACTCTTTGTCTGCCATTACTATCCACTCGGCATCCATTACGCTCTCTGTAAGCTCTGAGAGCAGACTTACATTTACAAAGGCCAGTACAGTAACTAGCGTTAAAGGCAACCCTAAAAAGCTTTTCGTATGAAAGCGCTCTCCTATAAATGAGGTTAGTTTTGGAAACTTCTCCTGGAAATCCTGTACTAGTGAAAGGTTCAGAATCCAGTGCCTTGCTTTTCTTACTTTATGAGAGAGTAGGTTCTTCATGGGCAATTGCTGACTTGTATCAACTATACGCAACTGAATGGGTTTGTTTTAAAGATGCCGTTATTGCCTTGCATTTAAGCGGGTTACACTCTTAAAAGCAGGCTATAACACAACTATACCCCTCTATATAAAGTACATAATTAATATGAAGGGGATAGATCATGTGTTTGACAAGATAATGCTCGCAACAGGAATTGCCTTGTTGGTTTTATTCTGGTGGCAGTTTCCTGCTATGCCTTCCCCGGATCAACAGCACTACACCTCCTATACTTCACCCACAGAGGGGATCACCTCTACTTCTAAATGGACATATATAAGGCCAGATAAGGCACTTACGCCACGCCAGGTTATTCGCATACAGATGCGCGCACTCCAGGAAAACGACCAACAGGATAGCGGCATTATCACTGTGTTTAATTTCTCGTCGCCTAAAAACAAGATGCACATAGGCCCTATAAATCACTTTAGACTTATTGTCCGTGACCCTGCTTATCGCACCATGTTAAACTTTAAAAGTTACAAAACGGGGCAGCTAGTGGTGGCAGATGATAAAGCATACCAGTTAGTGGTAATTACAGGCCGCGACGGGACAGAAGAGGTGTACATGTTTATACTTGCCAAGCAACGCAAAGGCAACTACAAAGGCTGTTGGATGACAGAAGGCATTGCGCGCATGGAGCCAGGCAGACAAACTAGCCTAACCTAAGTATAAAGTATACTTACAACGCAAGCTCCATTTTAATATCGGCACGCTCATAGATACTGGGCGGCATAGGCACCTCTACGAAGCCGAGGCGCTTATACAGGTTTAGTGCGGTTTCCAGGCGCCTGTTAGAAACCAGGTATAATTTGTGCCCACCAACACGTTTGGCTCTGTCTATAGCAGCCTCTCCCAGCATTTTACCTATTTTCATGCCCTGCATTTTAGGTGCTACAGCCATTTTTGCCAGCTCATACACACCATCACCGTCATTTATAAGGGCGCAGGTGCCAACCGGCTCACCATTAAAAAGCGCAATTAAAATATGCCCGCCCTTGCTGATGATATACCCCTGTGGGTCTGAGAGGGATCTGTTATCAGCATCCTCCATCACAAAATACTTTGATATCCACTCGTGGTTAAGGTCGTAGAAGGCCTTTGCGTAAAACAGGTTAAAGTCTACGATCTGGATAGCGGACGGAGTATTGTAATGCTGTGCCATGGTGTGTCTGGTGCGAAAGCACAAAATTACACGAAGCGCTACTTTACTCAAAATCCAGTTGCTATAAATGAAGTACAACTTTAGAACCAAACGCGTAAAGCAAGTATGAGCGTTACCATTCCTCTTTGGCTGCCTATAGCCTATACTTTATTTCTGCTGATACTCATACCCGTGTACTGGAAACACTACGGCCCGGCCAATTTCCTGTGGTTTTCTGATATTTCACTTTTTGCAGTAGGCATTGTCCTCTGGACCGAAAGCCAGTTACTGATAAGTATGGTAGCCGTTGGTGTGCTGGCGCTGGAGATCTTCTGGAACGTAGATTACTTTGGTAGCCTGATACTGCGCAAACCATTGTTTGGATTAAGCTTTTACATGTTCGACAGCAGTAAAAGCCTGTTTCTGCGCGGGCTATCTTTGTTTCATGTTGCCTTACCTGCCATCGTTATCTGGCTGCTACTGGAGTGGGGCTACGACACAAAGGCAATTTACCTGCAAACTTTACTCACCTGGCTGGTGCTGCCGATAGTTTACCTCTATACCGATCCTGAAGAAAACATTAACTGGGTTTTTGGTCCCGGCAGCAAACCGCAGCACAAGGTTCCGCGCCGTTTATACTTTTGGATGATGATGCTGTTTTACCCGTTGATTGTTTTTCTGCCGTCTCACCTTATACTTAAGTGGCTCTTTAACTAACTATAAAGTATAAAAGCGGGCTACTGTGCCCGCTTTTATACTTTATAATGCTATATAATGTGTTTAGATGCTGGCAATATTAGCATCCGGCACCTTTATTTTTTCCTTCTTGTCAAGCCCCGACACAACCTCGATGTTGATACCATCTGAAAGGCCTGTTTTAATTACCCGCTTTTCGAATACCTGCGGTGCCGTTTCTACTTCTACATAAGGCTGGTCCTTGTCGAATTTCAGCATGCTCTCTTTTATGGCCAGCACCTTGTCGCGCTTATCCAGCACGATGTCTGCGTTGGCACTGTAGCCTGCCCTGATAAAGTCTTTCTCATCCAGCAGCACCTTGGCACGTATCGGAAATTTAATAGACCCTTCTTCCAGTACACCTTTTGGTGCTATGTACTCCAGTTTTGCATCAAACACACGGTTTTCGATGGCTCCGATTGTCAGCAGCAGGTCCATGTTCTCTTTCAGTTTCCCTACTTCCGATTCATCTATCTTGCCCTCAAAAATAAGGCTGCGCATATCAGCAACAGTGGCAATGGTAGTACCCTCGTTAAAGTTGTTGCGCTCTATAATAGACGTACCCACTTTTACCGGCACATCCAGCAGCATACCGTCTATGGTAGAGTAAACCAGGTTAGAAGACTGACCACTTTTACGTGACGCGCCTTCCCGTACTAACAGCAAATTACTTTCAGCAGCCTGCAGAGCCTCGCGCTTTAAATTGTAATCTGCTTTATACTTTTGGTACTCCTGCTCCGGTATTACCTTCTGCTCGTACAGTTGCTCATATCGTGCCAGTTCGCGCTTTGCCTCGTTAAAGTTTAGCTTGGCCGTTTGCAGTTGTGTTTCGGCATTGTTCACGCTTACCATATTAGGAACTATCTTTATTTTGGCTAATAGCTGGCCCTTTTTCACAACCTCACCGGCCTCTGCATACAGTTCCTGCACAATACCTGACACCTGCGATTTTACCTGCACCTCTTTGCGTGGCACAATAGAGCCGGTGGCCACCGTCTTTTTCACAATCTCTGTTTCGAACGGCGCCTCCGTTTTATACACTACCGGGTCGGTATTCGACTTCTTATAGAAGTAGTAGCCCAGCCCCCCCGACAGGCCCAGGAACAGGATAATAAACAAGCCTAACAAAACCTTTTTCATAAGCGAAGTATAGATTAGTCTTTATGTATTTCGTTTTCAATTATTCGTCTCGCAATGCCACTACCGGGCTTACCCTGGCCGCTTTTGTAGCAGGTATAAGGCCCGCCAAGGCACCTGTGAGTACCAGCAGCACCGTTGCCGACACAGCTATGCCCAGATCAACCTCTGGTATCCCAAAGAAACCCGCCTGCACATCAAACTTTCGCATCAGGTACTCTATCAAAGCAATTAAGCCAGTGCCGATGAGTAAGCCAGTATAACCTGCAAGGCCCGTAATCACAATAGATTCCTGAATAATCAGGCTGATAATAGACCATGGTGTTGCGCCCAAAGCCTTTCGGACGCCTATTTCTTTTGTGCGCTCCTTCACCACGATCAGCATGATGTTACTCACCCCTATTATACCTGCCAGAATAGTACCTATACTTACCAGCCAGCTAAAACCAGCTATACCGGCAAACAACCCCTGAATCTCCTGAAACTCCTTTTCTACATTGGCAGACCCAAAGGCTTTCAGATCATCTGGGGATACATTATGGCGCTTCATCAGCAGGCTTTTCACCTTCTCCTCAATAACTGCAGCCGCTACTCCCGGTTTGGGTGTCAGGGCCAGCGAGTTTATCTGATTGGGCTGGTTAAAAGTTTGTTGCAGCGATGTATTCGGCATAGAAATAACCTTGGCATCTTCCACAACATCCTCGCCTTTGCCAATTGGCTCGAAAGTGCCTACAACCAAAAAGTAACTGCCTTTAATGTTGATGTACTTGCCTACCGGATCAATGTCTTTAAATAAAAGCTCCTGCGTTCTTGGCCCTACAACAGCTACTTTACGGCGTTCCTGTATGTCTTTCTGGTTGATGAACCTGCCAGTTAGTATCTTGGTGGGCTGAACCTGCAGCATTTCAGGTGTCTCGCCCCGCACTGTAAAAGCAGCGCTTTTTGTTTCGTAGTTTACAGCAAAGTCGCCGCGGAGCTGGTTGTTAGGCGCAATTACCGCTACCTCCGGCACGCTGGCACGGATAGCCGCCACATCATCGTTTGTCATCTGTATAAACCTACCGGCCTTTAGCCCCATGTAAGGCACGCTGGTGCGCTGTGTCCAGATGAAAACGGCGTTCTTGGCAACGTTAAATTCACTCACTACACCATTCTCCAGGCCCTTTCCTGCACCTAATAGCACAACCAGCATGAAAATGCCCCAGAACACGCCAAAGGCCGTCAACGCTGTACGAAGCTTGTGCTTCTTTACAGTATTGTAGATCTCGGTCCATTTATCGATGTCTATCATGCTTTTTAATTTCGAATGAGTGACTGCGTGATTGAGTGAATATTTATTGTTGATTCTGTCTTCTTTAGCTTTTCAGCACTTCTCCTCTACCTATTCATTCACTCATACACAATTTATACTTTAATCTGCCCTCAGCGCCTCTATGGGTTTAATGCGCGCAGCTTTTAAGGCAGGCATCAAGCCGGCAAGGGCACCTGAAATAACAAGCACTGCAGTAGCAGCTATCGCCATGCCCGGATCTACTTCAGGGTTCGCGAAATATGGCATCTCTGCTCCCGACGATTCCATGGCATACTCCATCAGTGCCAGCAAACCTGTACCAGCCAGCAGACCCACGTAACCAGAGAAAGCAGTAATCACCACCGACTCCTGAAGTATAAGGCTTACAATAGAAAATGGCGTAGCACCTAAGGCTTTTCTAACACCGATTTCACGTGTCCGCTCCTTCACGATGATCAGCATAATGTTACTGACGCCTACAATACCGGCTATCAGTGTGCCAATGCCTACAATCCAGACGAAGATGCGGATACCATTAAACAGGCCCATTACCTTATGGAACTCCGCTTCTGTATTTTCTATACCTAATGCCATGTCATCGTTTTCAGAGAATTTGTGGCGCTGGGCAAGTATGGCTTTTAGTTTGTCTTCCATTTCTTTGGCAGGCACACCTTCCTTAGCTGTCAGGATCATCATCTGCACCTGGTTGGGCTGGTTAAAAGTGCTTTGCAGCGTAGAAAAAGGAATGTAGGCACGTTCTTCGCGGCGTGCTCCGTTGTTGCCGCCAACTTTAAAAGTACCTACTACCTTAAAATGGATGCCGTAGATATTGACATACTCCCCAACCGGGTTCTGCTCTCCGAACAACACCTTAGCCGCCTGCTCTCCCAGCACTACTACCTTGCGCTTCTCCAGTTCATCATACTCGTTTAGCACACGCCCACGGGCAGCCGTTTCACCGTTCATCTTCAGAAAATCGGGTTCAGCGCCAAACACTTGGAACGAACCGTTCTGCTTTTTATAGTTAATCGTGTATTCCCCGAAAATGCGGTTGCGCGGAGCCATCATGTTCAGGTCTGCCACTTCCCGGTCAATGGCCTGCAGGTCCTGGTTGGTAAGCTTTATTTCGCGGCCCGGGCTCATGCCCTGGTGGGCAAGTGCGGTCTTACCGCTCCAGATGTAAATACTGTTCTTAGCACCGTCTCCAAACCTGTTCACAACGCCGTTTTCCAAACCCTTACCTGCACCCAGCAACAGCACCAGCATAAAGATACCCCAGAACACGCCAAAGGCTGTCAGGAACGTACGCAGCTTGTTTTTCTGCATAGTTGCCAGTATTTCCTGCCATTTGTCTAGGTCAAACATTTATTTAATTGATGATGGTTAAATTATTGATTGTTGCTAAAGGAGTATGACTATCGGGCTGCTGTGCCCACTGTCGTTGCCTCTGCTAATTCGTGCTGCCCGTGGTCGTCGTTCACAATCAGGCCGTCTTTTAGCCTGATAATGCGGTGTGTCTGGTCGGCAATGTCATTTTCGTGGGTTACGATCACTACCGTCATGCCTTTGTTGTTCACCTCCTTAAAAATGTCCATCACTTCGTAAGAGGTTTGGGTGTCGAGGGCGCCGGTTGGTTCGTCGGCAAGTATAAGTTTGGGCTGAGAGATAAGGGCACGGGCAATAGCTACCCGCTGCTTTTGGCCACCAGACATCTCGTTGGGTGAGTGCTCTGCCCAGTCCTTTAGGCCTACCATGTCCAGGTACTCCAGTGCCAGTTTGTTGCGCTCTTTGCGTCCCACCTTCTGATAGTACAGCGGCAGCGCCACATTCTCCATCGCATTTTTAAACGAAAGTAGGTTGAACGACTGGAACACAAACCCCAGGAACTTGTTGCGGTAGTAAGCGGCCTTGGTGGCAGAAAGATTCTTGATGGGTGTGCCTGCCAGCATGTATTCACCGCTGTCATAGTCATCCAGGATGCCCAGAATGTTTAGCAAAGTAGATTTACCTGAGCCTGATGAACCCATGATAGAAACGAACTCCCCTTCGCACACATGCATGTCTATGCCTTTAAGCACATGCAGCTTGTTTTGCCCTACCGCATAGTTTTTATGGATGTTGCTTAACTGTATCATAGGCTGTGACTTATGCAATGGCTGTAAACTTTATTTACGGTAGTCTGCTATGCAAGGTACTATAAGTATAAATTAAATAACATTAGTTTATACTTACCCGGGCGTTTTATCTACAAAACCAGTTCTTGCATCTATCAATCTTCAAAATAGCTCAGCAGGCCTTTAATAGAATAGATGCGCTGGAAATGACACAAGTTGCCTGGCCTGTTAAAAATTTATTCTGCCGGGTACGTATGGCAAAGTATGTATTCTCCGCAGTTACCCGAGCCTATACTTTTCCACCCGTTTAAGCACCACATGGGATTTATACTTGCGTACATTCAGGAAAACAGAAGTATAGACCCACAGCTGCTTCGTACTGATCTGCTTACCTTGGGCACTTCGCAACTCGATTTATACTTTGGCCCCTTAAGCTCGGAGCAGATTGCAAAGGAAACTGTTTTATACTTGCAGGAGCACAACCTGCTAACGCCGCAGGCTTTCCGGTACTACCTCCAATCCGGAGGCTCAGACTACCGTTGCATCACCTTATCAGATAACACTGATTGGGTGCTGCGCTGGGGAGTGGTAGCCAACCGTTATGTACACCTGCATCCGGCCCGCTATGCCAGCCATACTACCCGCGTAAAGGCAGCCGCCTTAAAAACAGCTATTGCCACCGTTATTGCAGCTACTCAGTTAAGCTTACCTGCTTCTGAACTTTCTACCATCAACAAAGTGAGAAAGGAGTGGCTGGGACTATCGCCGGTAAAGTGGGTAAGCGCGCAAGAGGGTATTGGTAAGTTTTTAGAACTGCTGCAGCAACAGGTGCAAGTATAAAGAAAACGCCACCTTTTCAAGTGGCGCTTCTCAAGCTATGAATTTCGAATTACTGGCGGTTCATCTCTAGTAATGTAGTCAGAGACACCTGCCTGTTGTTTAGTTTGGTATACTTAAAGTCGTCGCCTCCTCTGAAGTTTGCTCCTTTTATGTTAAAGCTGTCCGTAATTTTGGCATATTTAAAGTTGGCTGTGCCATCAAACGTGGCTTTCTGGAAGTTTACGCCCTCTTCAAACTTGGTATACTTAAAGTTGGCCTCGCTACCAAACGTTGCACCTGTAAAGCTCACTTTAACTGGGAAGGTAACATACTTAAAGTTGGCGTCGCCTCGGAATGTAGCGCTGCTAAAGTTTGCTAGCTTTCTGAATTTACTGTACTTAAACAGCGCTTCCTCACTAAAGCGGGTGCTTATAAAAGAAGCTCCTTCGTTAAACTCCGAATATTTAAAAGCACTTGCCTCTTCAAACACACATCCATCAAAGCGTACCTCCTGCTCAAAATTTGTGTTGTATACTTCGTTACGCGTATTCACCATGTTCACACCGTTATCCGGGTTGAAGTACGCCAACACATCGCCTTTAAATGTACAGTTAACAAAAGAAAGCGGTGCTGTAACCGTGCTAATGTACTCTTTTGTGCTATGATCACCCTTCTGCTCTTTCTGCTTCATGTTCTGAAGTTTCGTCAGATCCAGATCACCTACAATCTCTGCATTCTTGTATGATACAGCTTCGCCACGGTTAATTTTAGCGATGATCTCTGATGCGTTTACCTTCGACTGTGCCCATGTTAGCATCGGCAGCATTAGCATTACCAACAGGATTTGTAACTTTTTCATCATTGCTCTCCTTAAGTTTATTGTTTGTTGTTTTAGATTCTGTACAAAGGATGAGGCATTTATTGTGAAGGTTGCTTCTGAATGCAAAATATTTTTAGCACACAGTTATTTTTATACCTGCAAACCCTATAAAAATAGAAGCGAGGGCTACAGTAGCAGCCCTCGCCTTGATATAACTTAACCTTAAATGCAGGCTACACCTGTACTACTCCTGAGATGGCTCAGGTGCGGCTGGAGGCGTAGGCGCTGTTACAGAAGTGGCAGTGCTATCCTCGTTTGTTTCGTCGTAAATTTTAATCGTGCCAAGTAGCACAGTTATACTTACCAGCACAACAGCCAGCAGACCTAAAAGCAATTTATTACTCGTTTTCATTTCAGTTCTCTTTTAGTTATTAACCTTGATTAACACTGGCTGCGTTATATTTTCCTGCATACAACTTTAGGTCGTCCAGCGAAAGCCCCAGCAGTTTCATTGTTCTCAGGAAGGCTGGCAGCTCCTCTTCCAGAAACTGCTCTTTCTTAAGCGCAATTGTTCTTTCTAAGCCATCGTCGGCAAGGAAGTAGCCTACGCCACGCTTGTTATAAATCACGCCCTTATCCTGCAGGTAATTAAATGTTCTCATAGTCGTATTCGGGTTTACTTCAAACTCTACCGCCATATCCCGGATAGAAGGGATCTTGTCTCCTGCGGTCCATACTTTTCTGAGAATGTTCTCGAAAAAACGGTTTGCGATTTGTAAGTATATTGCTTGGTTCTCTTTAAACTCCATTGTTACACCTGCCTTTCTTTAAGTTTGAAATAAGATACTACCAGCAAGAATGGCCCCAGCACATACCAGAACAGAAATGGCACCACATCTGTAAAGATAAATTCAGCTGTCTTATGGAAATCACCTGAGACATCGCTTGGCCCTAAATTACCTTTGTTTCCGAAGAGCATGTAAGCCAGCCCAACTGCATACCCTCCAACAACAATTGCTATCAGGAACAGAGCCAACAGTGTTTTCAGAAAATTGTTACCTCTAAAGGCAATCGCACCTAAAAAGAAGAAAGTCTGTGTTACCCAAAATGCTCCTATCGTTCTGGTAAAGTAGGTATCTGTAAAGCTTGGTAGTTGAGCCGGTTGCCCAGCCATTAGGCTGCTAACATACATCAGGAGAAAAGTACCTGCTATGGCAGTTATCAGGAAAAAAGGCGAAACAATAAGCCAGGTACCTAACAGTTTTTCTGCTGTAGATACAGGCAGTGTTAAAAAAGTATAGCTTTTCTGTGGGGAGTGCAGCTCACCAAAAATTCTGCTGGTAAAAATATAGCCTCCTATAAAAAGTACCACTAGGTATAGCGGCACCAAGTTCTGCACTTTATTAGGGTTGGAGTAAGCCGTTAAGCCAGATATTATCAACAACACACCCACTACTGCCGCTATGGCAATAAGAATGGTGTTTATGTTTAAAAGCAGTTGGCGTTTTATAAAGAGGCCAAGTCTTGCTAAGTTAAATTCTGCGTTCATAAGTTTTATTTTGTACAATGGTTTATTACTATACTTGCATCGGCCACAGCGCTTTCTAAAAGCAGCTGCAACGGGTGTATGCGATTCAAATCAACTGTTTCTACCAGAAAAGCACAACCTAGCGCAGCAGTTGCTACAAGTACTGGCTGCAGGCTTAGGGCTGACGTCGCTTTTCTACTAATGGCGAGGTTATACTTCATACTGGTGAGGAGCAAACTGGCCGTTAACTTTTCCTGCGTCTTTAATGATGCCGTTAAACAGTAGCTCCATGTCCACACGTCCGTCTAAACCGGAAATGTTACGCACAATACCAGCTTTTCTGCCGTGTAATTCTTCTGCGTAGATTATCTCCTCGTTTGGCAGGCCGTTCAGGTTATATTCGAAGGCAAGCCTTTCAGAGATGGCAGCAATGCTTTGGTTAAAGATGATCTTACCGTTCTCCAGCACCACAATCGTATCGATCAGGTTTTCGAGGTCGCGCACCTGGTGGGTGGAGATCACAATAACCTTTTCCTCGTCCAGGGCAGATGCCATAATTTTTCTGAACTGGCTCTTGGAAGGGATGTCAAGGCCGTTGGTTGGCTCGTCAAGTATAAGCAGGCGTGCGTTGGTGGCCAAGCCAAAGGCTATCAGGAACTTCTTCTTCTGTCCGTAAGAAAGTGTCGATAGCTTGGCATCGTCTGCTAGTTCAAACTCTGCTAGGTAGGCACTAAACTGATTGTGGCTAAACTTCTCGTAAAACACCGCAGTGGTTTTTACATAAGTAGCCATGCTGATGGCCGGCAGGTTAAACTCCTCGGGCACCAGGTAAATATCCTGAAGCATCGCAGGCTTACGTGCAGTAGCGTCAAAGCCAAACACACTGGCCTCACCGCTGTCTGGGAACAGCATGCCTGATATCAGTTTGAGCAATGAAGATTTTCCTGCCCCATTTTTACCTAACAGGCCATAGATAAAGCCCGGTTGCAGGGTTAGGTTCAGGTTCTCGAACAGTGGTTTGTTCTTCTTATACCTGAAATCGACTCCGTTTAATTTTATCATAGTTTTATCTTGTGAGTGTATTAGGCTACTAGTACACTACAAAGGTAAAGAAGGTTTTCTGATTTGCAACTGTTTTAGAAAATATTTTTTTCAGGGTTAGATTTAAATCGAGTAGGAGGTAATTAACTGACAGTGAGTAACTCCGTTTTGCAAGCAAAATTTTTACAGCAACTGCTAAAGTATAACCTACAGCAGGACTTCTGTCCCAAACAAAAAGGCGCCACCCTTTGCAGAGCGGTGCCTTTTATACTTTATACTTCTATACTTGCTTAGATATGGATCGCGCGGTTTTCTGTGGCTGCTAAACATGCTTCTTTCATGGCTTCGGCAAAAGTAGGATGCGCGTGGCTCATACGGGCCACGTCCTCAGCAGATGCACGGAACTCCATTGCAGTTACAGCCTCTGCAATCAGGTCAGCAATACGCGGGCCGATCATGTGCACGCCCAGTATTTCATCGGTTTCCTTGTCTGCTAATACCTTCACAAAGCCGTCCGTATCACCAGATGCTTTCGCACGACCAGATGCCTTGAACGGGAAAGAACCAGATTTATAGGCACGGCCCTGCTCCTTCAACTGCTCCTCAGTAAAGCCGACACCTGCCACTTCTGGCCAGGTATAAACCACACCCGGAATCAGGTTATAGTTGATGTGCGGCTTCTGGCCAACGATCTGCTCGGCTACCAGCACACCTTCTTCTTCCGCTTTGTGAGCCAGCATGGCGCCACGCACTACGTCACCGATGGCGTAGATACCCGGCACGTTTGTCTCCAGGTGGTCGTTTACAGCAATCATACCGCGCTCACCCATCTGTACGCCAGCATTCTCCAAGCCAAGCCCTTCAGTGTATGGCTTACGCCCCACAGACACTAACACGTAATCGCCTTCAAACGTAACCTCCTCGCCTTTCGGGTTCTGTGCAGTTACTTTAACTGTTTTACCTTTCGTGGTAGCACCCGTTACTTTGTGGCTCATGAAGAACTCAAAACCAAGCGTCTTCTTTAGCACACGCATTAGTTCTTTACCCAGTGCACGGTCCATCGTCGGGATGATAGCATCCATGTACTCGATCACCTGCACTTTGGCTCCCAGACGGGCATATACCGAACCAAGTTCCAGACCAATAACACCACCACCAATCACGATCATGTTTTTCGGCACCTCCTTCAGCTCTAAAGCCTCTGTAGATGTGATCACACGCTTCTTATCGATTGGCAGGAAAGGAAGTGTAGTTGGCTTAGAACCTGTGGCAATGATGGTGTTCTTTGTTTCAATCTGCTGCTCCTTACCTTCCGCGTCTGTGATTTTGATGGTGTTCTTGTTCACGAAAGAACCAAGACCATAGTATGTGTCGATCTTGTTTTTCTTCATCAGGTAGGTAATGCCGTCGTTATTAGACTTTACCACCTCACCTTTGCGCTTGATCATCTGCTGCAGGTTCACCTTCAGGTTATCCAGCTCAATACCATGATCGGCAAAAGCGTGTGCGGCATTATGGTAATGCTCTGATGAGTCTAGCAAAGCTTTGGAAGGGATACAGCCTACGTTAAGGCAAGTACCGCCCAATACATTATACTTCTCTATGATGGCGGTTTTCAGGCCCAGCTGCGCGCAACGGATAGCTGCCACATAGCCACCAGGACCAGAACCGATTACTACTACGTCGTATTGCATTTGTTTATACTTTAAAGAGAGCATTGCTCTCGTTTTTATACTTGATTTATCTACTATGGCGCGAGCGTCTTCGCTCGTGTCTTTTATTATTGAGGCCTCTGGTCAAGTTACTACAGAGTTTATACTTAAGACTCATAGTAACTGGGCCAGAGGCCCCACTATAGTTAGTCACGAGCGAGGACGCTCGCGCCATGCTTAAGTCAATAAAAAGGAGGAGCAAACTTCTTCGCTTACCCCTCCTCTTCAATCTCAATATATTATACTCCTAACAGTAATCTCATCGGATCCTCAAGAAGCTCCTTCACGCGTACCAGGAAGCTCACAGACTCACGGCCGTCAATAATTCTATGGTCGTAAGACAGGGCCAGGTACATCATTGGGCGAATCTCTACTTGTCCGTTGATGGCTACAGGACGCTGCACGATGTTGTGCATACCAAGTATCGCCGACTGTGGCGCATTGATAATAGGCGTAGACATCATAGAACCGAAGATACCACCGTTGGTGATGGTGAAGGTACCGCCTGTCATTTCCTCGATTGAAAGTTTTCCATCACGGGCCTTCTTCGCTAAACGAACAACTTCTTTCTCAATGCCATCCAATGACAACTGCTCTGCGTTACGGATAACCGGTACTACCAGACCTTTTGGAGAAGAAACTGCAATAGAGATATCTACAAAATCACTGAAGACCATCTCGTTGCCATCAATCTGCGCGTTTACTGCAGGCCACTCTTTAAGGGCAACAGTACAAGCCTTTGTGAAGAACGACATAAAGCCTAAACCTACTTCATGCACTTCCTTAAACTTGTCCTTATACTTGGCGCGGATGTCCATGATCGGCTTCATGTCTACCTCGTTAAAAGTAGTAAGCATAGCCGTTTCATTTTTCACCTGCACCAGGCGGCGGGCAACTGTTTTACGCAGCGAGCTCATTTTCTCACGGCGCTGGTTTCTGTCGCCGGTAGCGGCAGGAGCCTCAGCAGACGCAGTAGCTTCCTGCTTAGGAGCAGCGGCAGCTGGCTGTGCAGCAGGTTTTGCCTGTGCGTTCTGTGCATCTTCTTTGGTAATGCGGCCATCACGACCAGTACCTTGTACATCAGCAGCATTGATTCCTCTTTCTGCCAATATTTTACCAGCAGCCGGAGACGGCGTGCCAGAGGCATACGTTTGGGCACCAGACAGAGCAGCAGCGGCTGGCTGTGCAGATACTTTTTTATCTGCTTCATCTTGTTTAGCTGTTGCCTGTGCATTAGCCTTAGCAGCACCAGCACCAGGTACAATGCGACAAAGCAAACCACCAATCTCTACCGTGTCACCTTCTTTTGCTACTATTTCTAGTGTACCTGCAGCCTCGGCTGGTAACTCAAATGTTGCTTTATCAGACTCTAATTCAGCAATAACTTCATCCATTTCCACCTGGTCGCCATCGCTTTTCAACCAGCTGGCAATAGTAACTTCCGAGATAGACTCACCTACAGTAGGCACTTTCATCTCAACGGCCTCACCAGCACCACTTGCAGCAGCCGGGGCAGCAGCAGGAGCAGACTCTTGTGCAGCCGGAGCAGCAGCTTGCTCAGCAGCAGGAGCCGATGGAGCAGATGCAGCAGCACCGTCCTGATCAATTTTGCAGATAACAGCGCCAACATCTACTGTGTCGCCTTCCTGTGCTACAATGCGTAAAATGCCTGCGGCTTCGGCTGGCAATTCGAATGTGGCTTTATCAGATTCTAGCTCAGCAATCACCTCATCCATTTCCACACGGTCGCCGTCTTTCTTAAGCCACTGGGCTATGGTTACCTCAGTGATCGACTCACCTACGGCAGGCACTTTAACTTCTAAGCTCATATTTTATGTCAATTATGAATTACAAATTATGAATTACGAATGAATCTGAATGATGAACAAAAACAGTTGGGAGCAACCACTCATAATTCATCATTCATAATTCTTAATTATATAGAAAACGCTCTGTCTACCAGGTCCTGCTGCTCTTTAACGTGCACCTTCATATAACCTGTGGCAGGCGATGCGCTGGCTTTACGTGCCACTACATCTTCTACCTGGCTACGCATGATGCGCAGGATATACGTCCAGGCGCCCATGTTCTCAGGCTCTTCCTGTACCCAGTAAATTTTAGCGTTCTTATACTTCTTCAATTCTGCCTCCAGCTGTACTTTCGGGAACGGCGCCAGCTGCTCCATACGGATAATAGCTACATCTTTGCGCTTGTTCTTCTGCTGCTCTTCCAACAGGTCGAAGTATACTTTGCCAGAGCACAGCAATACTTTCTTCACTGACTTGGCTGTAGCGTATGTATCACCGATCACTTCTCTAAAGCTGCCTGACGTGAAGTCCTCCACAGGAGAAACTACCATTGGGTGACGCAGCAACGACTTAGGCGACATGTTTACAGCAGGTTTGCGGAATGGCAGTGCCAGCTGACGACGCATAAAGTGGAAGAAGTTAGCAGGCGTTGTAATGTATGTTACAAACATGTTATTCTCAGCCGACAATTGCAGGAAGCGCTCCGGACGAGCATTTGAGTGCTCCGGTCCTTGACCTTCATAGCCGTGTGGCAACAGCATCACCAGACCATTCATGCGCTGCCACTTAGACTCTGTGGAGGAGATAAACTGGTCAATCATTACCTGGGCACCGTTGGCGAAGTCACCGAACTGTGCTTCCCAAACAACCAGTGCATTCGGGTTAGCCATGGCATAACCAAACTCAAAGCCTAAAACACCATACTCTGAAAGAAGCGAGTTGTAGATCTCGAAAGAGCCCTGCTTCTCGGCCATGTGGTTCAGGTTGTTGTACGGTGCGCTTGTTACCGCATCGTGCAATACCGCGTGGCGATGCGAAAACGTACCACGCTGCACATCCTGACCTGAGAAACGAACAATATGCCCATCCAGCAACACTGAGCCGTAAGCCAACAATTCACCGGCTGCCCAGTTCAGCTGCTTTGTTTCAAAGAACATTTCTTTACGCTCTTTGATCAGTTTTTCGATCTGCTTCAGCGGCTTAAATCCTTGAGGCAGGGAAGTCAACGCTTTTCCTACTGTCTCTACTACCTCGGCAGATACACCAGTTTCCGGTGATTGGTTAAAATCCTCTGGCTTAGAACGACGCAACGACTGCCACTCCAACTCCATAGATTGGTAGTTGTATGGCAACGGCTTCTGTTTAACCATGTCTAAACGGTCTTGTAACATCTGCCGGAATTCTTTATCCATACTCTGCGCTAGTTTAGCATCTACTTCACCGCGAGAAATCAACTGCTTGTTGTATACTTCGCGTGGGTTAGCGTGCTTAGAGATCAGGTTATAAAGCTGTGGCTGCGTAAACTTCGGCTCATCTGACTCGTTGTGGCCATGGCGGCGGTAGCACACCATGTCAATGAAGATGTCATTATTTACCTTCTGACGGTACTCCATAGCAAAACGCATGGCAAATACCACTGCCTCCGGATCATCACCGTTTACGTGGAGCACCGGCGCATCCAAAATCTTGGCTACATCAGTACAGTAGATAGACGAACGTGCATCCTCAAAATCTGTGGTAAAGCCAACCTGATTGTTAATCACAAAGTGAATAGTACCACCTGTATTGTAACCATCTAGGTTCGCCATCTGTGTAACTTCGTACACAATGCCTTGCCCAGCTACGGCAGCATCACCATGTATAAGTATAGGCAGTATTTTATCTGCGTCTTTATTATATAGTGTGTCGATCTTCGCACGCACAAAGCCTTCCACAACTGGGTCCACTGCCTCTAGGTGCGATGGGTTTGGAGCTAGCTTAAGATTCACTTTGTTACCAGACGGAGTTGTTACTTCAGATGAGTAACCCATATGGTATTTCACATCGCCGTCACCCATAGTCAGGTCCGGAACGGCAGTACCTTCGAACTCAGAGAAAATCTGCTCATAGGTTTTGCCCATAATGTTGGCCAGCACGTTAAGGCGGCCGCGGTGCGCCATACCAATCACAACTTCTTCCACACCCAGTTCAGAACCCCTGTCGATGATAGCATCAAGAGCAGGTATAGTTGTTTCGCCACCTTCCAGTGAAAAACGCTTTTGGCCCAAAAACTTTGTGTGCAAGAAGTTCTCAAATACCACCGCCTCGTTCAGCTTAGACAGAATTCGTTTTTTGAAATCAATAGACGGATTAAAGTTTAACGACTCCTTTTCTACCTTCTCCTTAAACCACTCCAGCACCTCTGGGTCACGGATGTACATGTACTCAAAGCCAATAGAGCCTTCATAGATTTTCTTCAGCGCTGTCTCAATCTCACGCAGAGTAGCTGGACCAATACCAATAATCTCACCCACCTGAAATACTGTATCCAGGTCTGCTTCTGATAAGCCAAAGTCAGCTAGATCAAGACGGGCTTTACGGTCTTTGCGAGCACGTACCGGGTTAGTAGTAGAACGCAAGTGGCCACGTGTACGGTAAGCATGGATAAGATTACGAACCGCAACCTCTTTCTCCGACTCACTAGCCTCAGTAGCACCTTTGGCAGGAGCAGTGACAATGCCTTCAGGAGCATCATGGCCATTTTCGCCGTAAGTCGTTGCAAACTCAAAACCCTCAAAAAACTTGCGCCATCCAGCATCAACCGACTCCGGATCTTGCTGATAGGATTTGTATAGCCCATCAATGTAATCGCCGTGCGCATTAGCGATGTAAGTATATTTATCCATAGGAATTACTGCTTTGTATAAAGGCAAAGTTATAAGTATTATTCAGAAATCAAATTATATGTATTCGCATGAGCAAATATGCCTCATTATCAAACATAAGCATACTCACCATACTGAGGCTATTCTTGTTCGGTTACAAACACTTAACATGCCTGTTGTAACAGAAATAAAATTCAAAATTTGCTGCAACTAGCTCTATCTCAGATCCTGCATAATCTTGATCAATACCAATTGGAAGTTAACTATTGAAGTAGTGTTATTATTAACCAGCTTATGCACATGTTACCTTTGGATATTTTAATACAAAATAAAAGCGCAGCAGAAGCTCATAAAAAGCCAAATAGATTCAAGAGGCACCTGCACTTCTTACTAACACTGATGTTACCTTGCTCATTATTGATTCCTATTGTATAAGCTGTGTATCTTATACTTTTAAATGACAAAGAATTAAGCACCAAAGTACAAGGTGGTGGCAAAAGGGGAGTTGTCAGATACTATTTTACACGAAATGAATAATAGTAATGTATAGCTATCTGCTGGAAGAGTTATCGAAAACAATCGGAGCAAGGCTGCTGGTGCAGTTCGAATATAAAGGCATCGACTATACTGTTGAGCCTCATTTGCTTGGCCGCAACTATGAGAAGCAGGACTGCCTGCTTGCCTGGGTAGTAGCTGGCCCTATGAAGCAAGATCTTTCGAATGGTAATTGGCAGACCTTTTTGCTAAACGACATTACCTCCCTAAAAACGCTGGAGCAACGGTTTACAAAACAACGCCCAGGCTACGACCCCTACGAGGGCTCCATGACCCGCATTTATTACCGTATCTAAGCTTTTCCCGGGACCTTTACCGGGTATTTCCGTGTTATGTATTCGCTAATTAAGTGATTGCATTTTGAACCGGAAGAAAAGAAAGTATAAGGCAACAGCCACCAAATCTCCATTAACTGCTCAGGAAAAAATAAGCCGTTACATGCGCGGCAACAAGTCCAAAGATACAAAGCCTGAATTGACGCTGCGCCGGGCTTTGTGGCACGTAGGTCTTCGCGGTTATCGAGTACATTGGTCAAAGGCTCCCGGTAAACCTGATATTTGCTATCCCTCGCGCAAACTTGCCATTTTCGTGCATGGCTGTTTCTGGCACCAATGCCCTTACTGTAGGCCTGTAGCACCCAAATCAAATGTCAGCTTCTGGCAAGATAAGTTCGAGAAAAACATTCGCAGAGATGCAAAGTATAAACAGCTGTATCGGGAAGCAGGATGGCAGCGTATTGTCATCTGGGAATGCCAGCTCAGCCAAAGTATAGCCGGTTGTGTTTCTCTTATCAGAGAGTTACACCGGGGTATTCCTGCCAGCTGGGAAGTTGCCGCCTAAAGTTAAGCGCAGCAACTCTCCGGAAAGCCGATATAAATTATAAAATCTTTATATTCATGTAAACAAAGAACTATACTATGAGAAAACACATCTCTTTACTGGCTCTGCTAGGTATACTGGCAGCAGGCTGTAGTGAAAACGCTCGTCAGGTGGAGGAAACAGAGGAAAATGAGACAAATACCTTGGCCGCTGACAGCGCTAATCTGCAACCTGCTTTGCAAAGTATAAACGCTGACGATATACTAAAACATACTACCGTTTTGGCCTCGGATGCATTTGAGGGCAGAAGCCCGGCCACCACAGGAGAAGACTCTACTGTAAACTACCTCACACGCCAGTTTAAGAAGTTAGGCCTGCAGCCTGGCAACCCAAACGGAACTTATGTGCAGGAAGTACCTATGTTTGGCTATACGCCCCAGCCTACAGCAACCATAAAAGCCGGCGGAAAAAGTGTTAAACTGAATTTCCCGACAGACTACGTTGCTGTTACGCGCCAGTACGTGCCGAATGTTGATGTGACTAATTCGGAGATGGTGTTTGTTGGCTATGGAATTGTAGCTCCTGAGTATGGATGGGATGATTACAAAGGCGTGGACGTGAAGGGGAAAACCATTGTTATGTTGGTTAACGATCCACCTATTACCAAGGCAACGGATGCCAGCAAATTAGATAGCACCATGTTTGGCGGAAAAGCCATGACCTATTATGGCCGCTGGACCTACAAGTATGAGATAGCCGCCGAGAAAGGAGCTGCCGCTGTCATCATCATCCACGAAACAGAACCTGCCGGCTATCCTTACGAGGTTTTATCTGGCAGCCACAGCCGCGAAGGGTTTGAGATTATAACTCCTAACAAAAACATGGACCGTGCAAAAGTAGAAGCATGGATAACAGAAGCAAAAGCCCGAGAGATCTTCTCTGCCACAGGCCGTAGTTTAGAGCAAATGAAAGAGGCAGCTGTTAAGAAGGATTTCAAACCTATTCCACTGAATGCAACCGCTACTTTCAACATCAAAAACAAGCTGCGCGAGGTGAAGTCCAGAAACGTAATTGCTAAACTGGAAGGCGCGGATCCTGCGCTTAAAAACGAATATGTAGTGTACTCCGCACACTGGGACCACCTGGGCAAAGACCCAAGCCTGCAAGGCGACCAGGTTTATAATGGTGCCCTGGATAATGCAAGCGGCACGGCTGGCCTGATAGAAATTGCAGAGGCCTTCACAAAAGTAAAGACGAAGCCTAAAAGATCGATTCTATTCCTGGCTGTAACTGCCGAAGAAAAAGGCCTTCTTGGCTCTAAGTATTATGCCAGCAACCCGCTGTACCCGCTAGAGAAAACGGTGGCTAACATTAACATGGATGTGCTGAATGCCTATGGCCCAACCGAGGACGTTGTGGTAATTGGCTATGGCAACTCTACACTGGAGGACGTGCTGGCAAAAGCTGCACAAGCCCAAAACCGTAGAATTGTTCCTGAGGCCTCGCCGGAGAAAGGCTCATTCTACCGCTCAGATCATTTTGAGTTTGCCAAACAAGGTGTACCCGCTCTGTATGCCAAGTCTGGCGTTCTTGCCCGTAACCAACCTGCCGACTATGTTAAAAAATGGCAGAATAAGTATACCGCTGAGGACTACCATAAGCTTACTGATGAAGTAAGCGATGACTGGAACCTGGAGGGAGCTGCAGAGGATTTGAGACTGTTCCTGCGGGTAGGGTATACTGTTGCTAACACCAAAAAAATTCCTGAGTGGAAACAAGGCACAGAGTTTAAAGCCAAACGAGAAGCCATGCTCTCTGGTCCGGCTGACAGCGTGACAGCAAAGTATCAGTAGCATACGGAGCAGGCTCTTGGTATGATCAGGGGCCTGCTCTATTTATACTTGCAGGTCTGGCGCTACAGCTGTCTGTTGTTAGAGGGAATGTAGAATAATAATTCAAAGTATAGGTATACTTGCCAGCACCGCCCTCATCACCTTAAAATTATTATATTAATTTCTTGATAGCTTAACATCAACAACAAAACCCTTCATCCTGTAATTTGTGCCCTTTACGCGTTATTAGCATCCATTTACTTTAAAATCAGTTACTTTAACATATTACGCAGGTTACCTTTTTCATCGTTTCGTATAAATAAGTACAAAAACAAACAGATTACTAGTTATGAAAAAGACTTGGAAATTAGCATTTGCAGCTTTTGCTCTAGTAGCATTTACAGCTTGTAACGGCGATGAAAATACAACAACCGAATCAGAAAGCGTAGAAACTACAGACGAACTGGAAACTGATTTGGAAACAGAAAATGAGGAGGACACTGTGATCTTACAGGACACTACTGTTGAGGATGGTGTAGCCGATGAGATTGAGGAAGAGCAGCCTCCGGTACAATAGTAAAGTATAACCTTTTAACAAAAAGTCCCTGCCTTAAAAGCAGGGACTTTTTTTATTGTACAAAACCGCCAAATAAAGGCAAAAGATTAGAACAAATGATATATGGAAATGTATAAACCTTTTTAACTTTAGGAATGCAAAATACATCACTTGTACACGATGGCATTACCATTAGGCTAATAGACACAGATGAACTGCTGGCGCAGGCTGTTGAGGATTTAAGTAAAAGCACCGAACTGGCTCTTGACCTGGAGTTTGATCAGCATCGCTACACATATGGCTTTAATTTATGTCTGATTCAGTTAACTAGTGGCAACGGCATCTGTTATATTATAGATCCCTTTCCTTTAAAAGACTTACAGCCTGTTTATACACTGCTCCAGAACGAGAACATCACTAAGATCATCCATCACGCCAACAACGATATACTCTTGCTAGACAAACTTGGGTGCAATATCCGCGCTGTACTTGATACTGACGTAGCAGCAAAAGTTTTAAACTATGAGCGGTCTTCGCTTGCTATGGTGCTTAAAGAGGAGTTCAATAAAGAGATTGACAAGTCACAGCAGTCGAGCAATTGGAACAACAGGCCATTGACAGAGGCACAGCTTACTTATGCGGCTATTGATGTTATATATCTACATAAGATCAAAGACAAGCTGGTAAATGAAGTAAAGGAGCAAGGCCGGTATCATTGGCTACAGGAAGAGAACCAACTACTGGAGTCGCTTACCTACTCCGAACCAGAAAACCCTCACTTAAAGCTTCGCAATGCGTTTCGCTTAAACTTTTTTCAGCAGTACATACTTAAAGGTTTATTTGCATTCAGAGAAAGTATGGCAAGGACTTTTAACAAGCCTGCATCTTATGTAATAAACAACGAAGCTTTGGTAGACCTGGCTCAGGACTATAAAACAGATGTGCACGAATGGCTAAACCATACAAAGGGTATACATGGCGGATTGAAGAAGCCTAAAAATGAACAGCTGTTAAAGCAGGCTCTAAAACATACAATTGAGGAAGCTAAGGCGCATAACATCAGCCAGGACTATCCTGAAAACAGATGGATTAGACCGCAGCGCACACCTGAGACTGAAGCACGAAAAGAAGAGTTAACTAAAGTACAGAAAGCAATAATAGCTAAGTATGGCGAATATGCCTCTAGGCTTATCATCACGCAAAGCGTTATTAATGAGTACAGCCAAAGTGGCAAACTTATCTGCTTAAAAAAATATGCTACAGATATCATGCTGGAAACGGCAGCAGAAATAGGTGTTAAACTGCCTGCTCCTTCTTTAAGAGCAATAAACAAATAGCAAAAGCTTAGACCCTATTAAAGAACAACAAACATATAATGAGCGAATTTAGAAGGGAACACGATTTTCTTGGAGAGAAAGAAATCCCAAACGAAGTATACTATGGTATCCAGACCTCGAGGGCGCTTGATAATTTCAATATAACAGGTATTCCAATATCTAAGGAACCCCTCTTTATCCAGGCTTTCGGCTATGTTAAAAAAGCAGCAGCCATGGCAAACAGAGACTGTGGCGTAATTTCTCCACAAGTTGCCGAAGCAATCTGCAAAGCCTGCGATAGGTTGATAGCGGGAGAATTTCTTGATCAGTTTGTGACAGATATGATACAAGGCGGCGCAGGCACTTCAGTTAACATGAATGTTAATGAAGTAATTGCCAATGTTGCACTGGAGATCTTGGGTCATCCGAAAGGAACTTATAAAATTGTTAGCCCTAATGATCATGTAAACTTCTCTCAGTCAACAAACGATGCCTATCCTACTGCTTTCAGGCTTGCCTTGTATCGTAAGATCGATAACTTCATAGCGAGCCTTGAGGCACTACAGCAGTCTTTTGGGCAAAAAGGTGAGGAGTTTAAAGACGTTCTCAAAATGGGACGCACTCAACTTCAGGATGCTGTACCAATGACATTAGGGGCAGAGTTTCATGGCTTTTCCACAACTATCAAGGAAGACATCCAGCGACTAAATGAGGCAAAGATGCTGATCTGCGAGATTAATATGGGGGCTACTGCCATAGGCACTTCCATCAACGCTCCAGAGGGCTATCCTCAGATTGTGACTAATCACATCAAAGATATAACCGGTATACCTGTAGTTCTGGCTGAAGATCTTATTGAAGCGACTTGCGATACAGGAGCTTACGTTCAGATCTCTGGTGTACTAAAGCGCAGCGCCATTAAGATATCAAAAATCTGTAATGATTTGCGACTTCTTTCATCAGGTCCAAGAGCTGGTATAAATGAGATAAACCTTCCGCGCATGCAACCTGGTTCTTCTATTATGCCTGGTAAGGTTAATCCGGTTATTCCTGAGGTAGTTAATCAAACAGCATATTATGTAATCGGCTCTGACGTTACGATAACCATGGCAGCTGAGGCTGGGCAATTACAATTAAATGTAATGGAGCCTGTTATTGCCTTTAGTTTGTTTAGCTCTTTAACTTATTTGGAGAACGCCTGCTATACCTTAAAAGAAAAATGTATTGATGGCATCACTGCAAATGAAGAGATTTGTAAATATATGGTGATGAACAGCATTGGCATTGTGACTTCTTTAAACCCTATCATTGGTTATGAAGCTTCAGCTTCTATTGCAAAAGAGGCTTTGCAAACAGGAAAATCCATTCATGACATAACCGTACTAGAGCGCAAGTTAATAACCCAAGAGAAGTGGGAGGAAATATTCTCTATAGAAAACCTAATTCATCCAAAGTTTATCAACACCTGATTTATACTTGCTTAATAAAAAAGGCCTCTAAATATAGGGGCCTTTTTTATTATACATTATGATACTCTTTCTTTAAGAAGGTCTATTACTTAATGAATAGAAACAGGGAAAGCAGTCATGCAACAAAATCTAAAACTTTGCATAATCTTCCACTTCGTTAACTAATAAGCTGGAATACAAGGCGTGCCTAGTCCTAGGAGCTCCAGGTATGAACGCGTGCTAGCACCAGGGGGTGGGGTAAACGGAAAAGGGGCAGCGGGATTTCTCCTGCTGCCCCTCCTGTTGGGGTTGGCGGCCACCTACTCTCCCGGGTGTGACCCCAGTACCATCGGCGCGTCCGGGCTTAACTTCTCTGTTCGGGATGGGA
>NZ_JACRVF010000007.1 GCF_014306105.1 Pontibacter cellulosilyticus
TTTTTCCCTTGTTTTTACACTCGCAGTACCGGGAGAAAAAGGGAAAAACAACCCCGGCCAACAACACCCATAAGACAGTGAACTAAGTCGGACAAGCTTCACCGTCTAATGGCCTTTTACGTTGAATAAGAATAAAATAAATGAGATTTAAGTAGTTTCTATTGCTTTGAAACATGCTGTGAATAATGTCAAAACAAGCTATTACAAACGGGATTATAGATTTTATTTTTCTCATAGCAGTCACAGCATTGTTCTATCATGGGTATAATAGTTTTAGTAATCAAGAAGAACACATAAACAATCGGGTAATCGTTGTGAACTTCTGGAATCTGTCAAATTCCTTACCCTTCGACTCTCTCCAAAGACTGCCTTTTGATTCTCATACTGGAACTTTTAAAAAGATTTACTTTACTGGAATAGAAAAGAGTGACAGTTTGAAAATGATTGAGATTAAGGAAGCACTTACAAATTTCAATGCAAGGAAGGACGAGGGGCCAGGTGTTCAGATTGTGTTTGGCGACAGCTCAAAGTATGGTGACTTCATTAAAGTTCTGGATTATTGTTCGAAGGAAAGTATAAGGCATTATCTACCTTATAAAAATAGTATATGGATTCCAGCAAAAGAGAATTTAACTAAATGACTTATAGAACAGCATCACTCAACAAAGTATAGCAGTTAAGCTTCGGCTAACGCCTCGCCATCTGCTATACCAACACGTTGCAGCAAATTAAAAACAAGCGAAATGTCAATAACAAAAGAATCAGAATTAATAGGAATGAAAAAGGTTAGTGAGGCCGTTGGTACTACACTAAAGATGATGAGAGAATATGCCAAAGTTGGTATGACAACCAAAGAGCTGGACGAATACGGAGGAGAAATATTAAAAAGTTATGGTGCTAAATCAGCACCTAATGAAACCTATGATTTTCCAGGTTACACATGCATTAGTGTAAATGAGGAAGCAGCCCATGGAGTTCCGTCCGAGATTAAAACGCTTAAAGAAGGTGACTTGATCAACATTGATGTTTCGGCAGAGTTAAATGGTTTTTGGTCTGATAACGGAGGTTCTTTTGTCCTTGGAAAGGATATACATAACCACCAACCTCTTGTAGACGCTTCAAAGGACATATTGAAAAAAGCCATTTACAGCATAAAAGGAGGCGTGAAAATATCTGACGTTGGACATCTGATTGAAACGGAAGCAAAAAAAGCTGGATTCAAAGTAATTAAAAACCTAGCTGGACATGGAGTTGGCAGAAGTTTACACGAAAACCCTGAAAACATATTGAATTATAGGGTTAGTACAAATCGAGAAAGATTTAGAAAGAATACTACTGTTGCAATAGAAACTTTTATAGCTACAAAGTCCACTGTTGCGATTGAATTAAATGACGGTTGGACTTTAGTTGGTAACAAAGGTGGTTATGTGACTCAGCATGAACAAACGATTTTAATTACCGATAACGAGCCTGTGATTTTGACAGACTCCAACGAAATTTGGAAATAAAAGCTGGCTACGACAAAACCTATAAGCAACAGCGTCCTACAAGACCTACTGCCCATACTCAGACTGTTTAATGCTAGTTTACATCATGCTCCTTAGACTTTTAAAAATCGTTTTTGGCCTGCTTATTCTTCTTGCAGTTGCTGTTGGACTGGCTTCAATAAGTCATCCTATAATCTTAAAATGGGTGACAGGATCTGCAAAACATCACGGCAAACCAATGCCAGCCACAGTTTATACAAACGGACAAGTGAACGACCACATCAAAGTATTTTACAGCGATGAGCCAAAAAATTATTTACTAAGCTTTGCAGAGTATGACAGTTTAGGAATGATAAAATTTTTGAATGTCGACTTGAATGAAAAACGGATAGGCAGACCAGTTGCAACATCTAAAAACGACTTTGACATCATTGCGGGACATTTATTTCAAAGCGAAACTGGCAGACATTTTTCTCCTCTTCAAGACGACATAAAAGGCGTTGACTTTGATTCACACCTTACGTTTTCTGACACAGAAATAAAATTCAACATGCCTCCAAATAAATTAAAGTTTGATAGCATAAGGATAGAACTACAATAAAATATTAAACAAAACAGCAATCAACAGCAGCTTTGCAAAAGCTGAGTTGATGAACTGAGTTCAATCCTCTCTAACTAGCATCAGTTTTACAACTGACAATCGTCAACGTTTTTGCAAAGTGTAAAGCCTTACTTTGGGTAGTATAGACATGGCCAGACTATCCACTAAAGTATGCTTGTACCCCAGCTCCTTAATCCTAAAAGTATAGCCGTAATCGGCGCCTCTAACGACACCTGCAAACCAGGCGGAAAAGTATTGCAGAACTTGCTGGCCCACCAGTACCAGGGCCAGTTGTATGCGGTAAACCCCAGAGAGCAGCAGGTGCAGGGCGTTGCATGTTACCCTAGTTGCGAGTTTTTACCCGACGTGGATCTTGCCATTATTGCCGTAGCGGCGAACTACGTGGAGTCAGCCCTGCAAACGCTGGCATTTCAGAAATCCTGTAAAGCCTTTATCGTGTTTTCGGCGGGTTTCAGCGAAACCTGTGCAGACGGCAAAGCACTGGAAGCACGCTGTGCGCAAATTGTAAATTCGGTTGGTGGTACGCTTATAGGCCCTAACTGCATTGGGGTGATTACGGCTGCTTATAAAGGCGTATTTGCAGGCCCAATACCAGCCTACAACTCCATGGACTGCGACTGTGTTTCTGCATCGGGGGCAACCATGGCTTACTTACTGGAGGCAGCCATACCGAGAGGGCTTAAGTTCCGGGATATTTTTTCGGTGGGCAACAGTGCACAGGTAGGCGTAGAAGAGGTGCTGCAGTACTGGGACGAAACCTTTGACCCACAGCATAGCTCCAGGATAAAACTGCTGTACATGGAGCAGATAAAGGAGCCGCAACGCTTTCTGAAACATGCCGCATCGCTGGTAAACAAAGGCTGCCGCATTGCCGCCATCAAAGCAGGAAATACCGAGGCAGGCTCCAGGGCAGTGTCGTCGCATACAGGTGCGCTGGCTGGCTCCGATGCTGCTGTTAGTTCCCTGTTCAGAAAGGCAGGCGTTATCCGGTGCTACAGCCGCATAGAGTTGGTGTATGTAGCTGCTATCTTTTCTATACAGCCCCTAAAGGGCAACCGTATTGCCGTTATTACCCACGCTGGAGGCCCGGGCGTTATGCTAACTGATATACTTGTGAAAGGCGGTATGCAGGTGCCGCAGCTAACAGGTGCAAAGGCAGAGGCGTTGTTATCAAAGCTTCATCCCGGCTCTTCGGTAGCCAACCCCATCGATTTTCTCGCTACTGGCAATGCTACACAGCTTGGCCAGATACTGGATGCAGTAGAAAACGATTTTGAGGAGATAGACGGATCGGTGGTAGTGTTTGGCACAACAGGTATGTGGCGCGTAGACGATGTATACATGGTGCTGCACGAGAAGATGAAAACCTGCAGCAAGCCTATCTTTCCTATACTTCCGTCTGCCATACAGGCTGCCGAAGAACTGAGCCGATTCCATGCCATGGGCCATATTAATTTTACCGACGAGGTAAGCTTCGGCTATGTGCTCTCGAGGGTAAATAAACTGCAGCCACCTTATACTTGCCCCACCCTGCCAGAGGTGAATACAGCTAAAGTAAGGCAGGTGATCCAGCAGGCTCAGGAAGGATACTTGCCACCAGACAAGGTTTTTGACTTGCTTAATGCCGCTGGCATCAACACAGTAAAGCAACACACAGCCACTACCCTGGAAGAAGCCCTTGACCATGCCAGCGCAATTGGTTATCCACTGGTTATGAAGGTGTCGGGGCCGGTGCACAAGTCGGATTTGGGCGGTGTGGTAGTTGGCATAAAATATCGCACTGAACTGGAAAAGACATTCGGTAGGCTAATGCAGTTAGAAGGCGCAGACGGTGTTATACTTCAGCAGCAGCTAAGCGGCACAGAAGTATACTTGGGCGCGAAAGCTGAAGATGGGTATGGGCACCAGGTGCTTTGCGGGCTGGGTGGCATTTTTGTAGAGGTGTTTAAGGATGTTTCGGCTGCGCTGGCACCCGTAGGAAGCGAAGAGGCACGCAAAATGATCCGGCGGTTAAAGTCCTACCCCATCATAAAAGGCACTAGAGGAAAAGCCGGCATTAACGAAGAGCTGCTTGTAGAGGCTATCATGAAGCTAAGCACTTTGTTGGAGGCTGCCCCGGAAATAAGTGAGATGGATATCAATCCACTAATGGGCACTCCCGGGGCACTTGTAGCAGTAGATGCCAGGATAAGTGTGTGCAAACCTGAGAGAAGTATAATTGATGCCCCTGTGCAAAGTATATTTGTGAATCCTAAAAGCGCAGCAATCTTGTCATCTCAAACAGCGTGAGAGACCTCTATAGAACTCTTTTGCAATAGTTTTGATAAGATCTCTCACAGCTACGCTGGTCCCTTTCGACTCTCGTCTCAGGCATATTCGAGATGACAGCTAATATAGGCTTGAGTTGGCAGCCTTAGTATGTTTACTGCAGCAGATGAATTGTATGGGGCAGTTCGAGTTACTCAGGCCATTTCTATTCTGTTTCCTTTTCATCGGTGGGCAGTGGCAAACCGGTTGGGGAGATGGTGCTGTCGGCACGTTGGGCCGGAGTCATGTACTTGCAGTGCTTCATGCCCTCTATGCGGGCCTCCACTTCATACTTGTTATTGTAGTACCCCACCCGCCACGACTCTACCAGGTAAAGCCACAGAAAACGAAAGTAGCCATGCTCTTTAAACTGCCTGATATGACACAGCTCATGCGCCACCCAGCCGGGGTCACGCATAAAATCGTCGCGGCTAACACCGCTTAAATGTATGGTTTTGCCCAGCACCATCGCTACGTTGCTGCTCTTTAACACCATGCGTGCAATACGGGCAAATAAAGATCGTTCAACAATTTTAAAATCCATTCGGCTTACTATTGGATTGTACTTTATACTTATACTATTTATGTTTTAGTTTTAACTTTAAGGGTAAACAATCAAAAAAGCAGGGCAGATACTCCACATTGTCAGGCAAATAGAAAACAGCATTTGTTTGTAATTTAAAGTTTTGTAACTATTTTTGCCCGCCGCTAGGCCATATCCGCCTGATAAGCAGCACTTAATGCAGGATTTTGTACAATTTTCCTGCTTTAGTTCTTTAAATAAAGGTGTAACTGTTTGCCTGTTTCGCACAGGCTGATAACATGCCAAACCCTATGACCAAAACCATTGTATTAACAGCGTTTGCCATTATCTCGGTTGTCTTATCTTTCTTCTACGAGGTAATACCGGCTAAGTCGGCAACTCCTGAAAGCACAGCTCCGGTTGCATTCCATATTACTCCTTACGCCATTAACTCCGGCGAAGACATGGTACGCGCACTGGAACTGAACGAACCCTTGGCAGAAGAAGAGGCTGCCGGCCTTTTCTTTAAAAAACTTAACCTAAGATTTAACAAACCCAACGAGCAGCAACTGGCAGAAACAGTCACACAGTGGTTAGGCACACCTTACCGCTACGGCCGCAGCTCAAAAAAGGGAGCAGATTGCTCCGGGTTTGTAACCAGCATCTACCGCGATCTGTACGGCATTAAGTTAAGACGCAGCTCCCATTCCATGTTCCAGGAGGTAGAGCGCATCCAGAAAGACAGTATCCGCACCGGCGACCTGGTGTTTTTCCGCCGTAGTCCTAAGCAACCGGTTTTCCATGTGGGCATCTACCTTAAAAACGGCAAGTTCATACATTCTGCTTCCAGCGGAGGAGTAAAGATCAGCTCATTAAAAGAGCCTTTTTACCGCAACCACTACTATGCGGCCGGCCGTGTAAACTAGCAATATGCGTTTATAAACATAAAGCCCTGCAGCGAACACTGCAGGGCTTTATGTTTATAGCCCAAACAACAATTTTACCTGCATCTAGTATAGGAAGGATGCTGTTAGTTAAGCAACTTTGCACCGCCGTAGCAATCTGCTGCACGGCCTTAAAATTTAACGCACAAACAGAATAAACAAGAGCACGTAAAAAACTATGGAGAACCAGAGACCTGATGGCAAGAATGTAGCCGAAAGCAAGATCTTTAAAAATATACTTAACAAAGCCGAGCAGTACCTGAAGCACCCTTCTAAAGTAGCAGGTCTTTTAAACGACGCTTTTAAGAAGGCCACACAGAGCAAAAGTGTGGGTGCCATTGCCGGCGAAGTATGGGAAAACCTGCAACTGCTTTCGCGCCTGATAAAAGCTGCCACAGCCGGAGAGTATAAAGGAATACCAACCACCACTTTGGTTGGCGGTATTGCGGTTATACTTTACTTCCTGATGCCGATAGATGTGATTCCGGACTTTATACCAGTGCTTGGCCTGCTGGACGATGCCAGCCTGCTTGCCTGGTTTATGACAAGTATAAAATCTGAGCTGGATAAATTTAAAGAGTGGGAAAGCCACCGGCCTGCCACCGAAACACACCACCAGCACACAGAGGCCACTCATAACGCTGATCCCTCGTTTGGTACACCGAAGTATGCCGACAGAACAGAAGGAACAGTTGAGATAGAGACTGACAAACGAGAATAAAACGCAAAACCACACTACTATGAAAACGAACAAAGCAGATAAGAACAACGACAAAATGCAGGGCAAGCAGCCGAAAGGCCAGAACCACCCAAACAAAGACCACACATCGCAGGGGCATAGCACAGATGCGCAAGGATCTGCTACCAGTAGTAAAGAGCCAACGCTACGCGGCTCGACCACCGATAGCAGCCGTACACATAAAAACCCACACGACGATTTGCCGACAGGCGGCAACGTCCGCTAATAAAAACATACAAAAACAAGGGCCGGCTACATCAATAGCCGGCCCTTGTTTTTGTATTGAATGTTTGTTTAAAGAATACCAGAGGCATAAACCCCATCCCTTAAAACATTAAAATATAGTACAATACTAATAAGGATATTTAAATAAAATTGAACAAAAGGCACTGTAACTCTGGTTTCGTAAGGAAATTATTATTTATATTTGGTCACAGGATTTTGTATTTTAACTTTTTAGCCAAAGTGTCTTCATCATTTTTACGACTTACCTCCGTTAATGTACATATTGACGGAATCGGGAAAGTTCTGATTGAGCGAAGCGATAAAGCAAAGCGCCTCAGCATTAGCGTACGCCCTTTAAAGGGTGTGCGTGTGGCTGTACCGCCGCATATCAGCTTCGAAAAAGCAGAACAGCTCATTTATACCAAGACAGACTGGATAAAAGAGCACCAGGCGCGCATGCAGCAGCATGAGCAGCAGCTTACCGTATACGATGGCTCTACGGAGTTTAAAACCAAATACCACACGCTGCGCCTGCTTACCCACGCCCAGTACAGCATGCGGTGCGTAATACAGGATGGCTACATTAATGTGTTTTATCCCGCACATAAAGATGTACGCGATGCAGACGTGCAGAAGTTTATCAGGCAATCAATAGAAGAAGGGTATCGTAAAGAGGCCAAGCAGTACCTGCCGGGCCGCGTGGCTTATTTCGCTGATAAGTTCGGTTTTGAGTATCAGAATGTGTTTATCAAGAGCGCTAAAAGCCGTTGGGGCAGCTGCTCCCACACAAACAACATTAACCTGAACCTGCACCTGATGCGACTGCCTGATGCGCTTTGCGACTACGTGATCCTGCACGAGTTGGCACACACTGTAGAGAAGAACCACGGCCCCGGCTTCTGGAAACTACTCGACAGCATCTGCGGAAACGCAAAAGGACTGGACAAAAAGTTAAAAGCTTACCGTATCTCCATCTTTTAAAGTATAAGCTATCGCCTAACTCTACTAAAGTATAAGTATGCTCTCTGCCACAAGTCATAAGCACAACGTGGCTTGTAAAGTGTAACAGAGGAAGTCTTTAGGCTTCTGTGAGCCATACTTCGTTTCTTGATTTGCCATAGCAGAACAGTTAGGCGGAAAGCCCAATGCAGATAAGACGCAAAGCAGAACAAACTTTCATAGACACAAAAAAGCCCCGGAGCATGCTTCGGGGCTTTTTACTTGCGTGTGTTTTAATAAAAATTTAGCTGGCCTTTCTTAGCGTATGTGTCGAAACAAAATCGATAAAGTCGCCTACTTTGTCAATTGGCACTTCGTCTGGAATAGTGATCTTAAAGTTCTTCTCCAACTCCAGGATAATATCCACCACATCCACTGTATCAAAGCCAAAATCCTGTAACATTCTGTCGGCCCACAGGCGATCTGCTTTTATCTCTTTTGTTTTGCTAATGATACGGATAACCTCTTTCTCAATAGCGTTAGCTGTAGCAATCATAGTAGTTAAACTGTGTATTCTCTAACTTTTCCGTTTACATGAACCTCTTGCTGCTGATCTACTTTAAGAGCTCCACGTTTTCTCTTACTAATTAATCTATCTTTTAATTTCTCGTTCAATAAGTACATTACTGGTACAATCAGCAGGGTAATGATGGTAGCAAAGCTTAGGCCAAAAATAATGGTCCAGGCCAACGGTCCCCAGAACGCCACGCTGTCTCCGCCCAGGAAGAAGCCTGCCTCAAACTCTGTGAACAGCGTAAAGAAGTTCAGGTTTAAGCCTATTGCCAGCGGAATAAGACCAAGTATAGTAGCCGTGGCCGTTAGCAATACCGGGTTCAGACGTGTTTTACCAGCCTCTACAATGGCTTCCTTCAACTCCCGGCCTTCTGCCAGTAAAATGTCTGTAAATTCCACGATAAGAATACCGTTCTTCACCACAATACCGGCCAGCGCCACTATACCAACGCCCGTCATTACCACCGAAGTATCCATTCCGAAGATAGAGAAGCCCAAAAGCACACCTATGATCGAGAACAGCACCTCCGAAAGTATAATAAACGGCTTCGATACCGAGTTAAACTGCGTTACCAGGATTAGGAAGATGATCAGGAAAGCCGCTACCAGAGCAACCATAAGGAATATCATGGTTTCCTGCTGCTCTTCCTGCTGTCCGCCCATTCTCACCTCATAGCCCTCTGGCGTCTGGAAGTTCTGCAAAGACGTCTCTATCTGCTGTACTACCTCGTTCGGGTTGTAGCCATCCAGTACGTTCGACTCCAGTGTAACCATACGCTTCAGGTTCTTACGTTTAATGCCCCCATAGCTCGTAGAGTAATCTATACTTGCTACCGACGATAACGGGATCTGACGCACCTGCCCTGAGTTCATGTCGCGGTACGTAATGCGCATATCCAGCAAGGCGTCAATATTGTCGCGGTAAGGCTCAGCGTAACGCACCTGTATAGGGTACTCTTCCTCATCCAGTTTAAACTTAGAGGCCTCTGTACCGAAGATGGCTGTACGCACCTCCTGCCCTATTTGCCCTGTGCTAATGCCTTCGCGGTTCGCACGCTCACGGTCAATGTTCACGATAATCTCCGGCTTGCTATCCTCTAAGTCAGAACGCAGTTCTTCAATACCGCCAATACCTTGCTCATCTATGTACTGCTCTACCTGCTTCGACAGCCTGATCAACCCTTCAAAGTCTTCACCGGCAACTTCAATCGAGATTGGTTTGCCAACTGGTGGCCCACTTTGCTCCTTGTCAACTGTGATGTCAGCACCCGGTATACCCTGCACCGCTTCACGTATTTTAGTCAGGTAATCTGAGGTCGAAATATCTCCTTCACGGTCTTTATACTCAACAAAGGCAACGGTAACCTTTCCTTTATGAGATTGTGGTGTAGCACTACGTTCGTTCTGGTCGCCGGCACCAATGGCCACGTTCGAAATCACCGACTCCACGTTTGGGTTGTTCTCGCCTATCACGTTGTAAACCCGCTTCTCCACGATCTTCGTAACCGAGTCTGTTACAGCCTGATCTGTACCGACAGGCATGTTGATATAAGTATAAACGAAGTTCGGGTCACCAGAAGGGAAGAACACCATTTTAGGCGGACGAAGTGCTGTGAGAACTATTGAAAAAATTAACAGGCCAATGATGCTGAAGAACACACCGATCGGTCTTTTGCCTACCAGCATCCAGCGAAGAACATTTTCGTAACCTCTCATAAAACGAGGCAGCGTATTGTTCTGGAATCTGTTGATCATGCCAGTAAACACAAACTTGTTCAGCAGTACTAGCACCACTAGCAGCATGAGCAGGTTGGCAGTACCGTACCAGCCAGCTATGTAGCCGATAAGTGCCAGCACTAAGCCCACTACAGTCAGAATCCAGAACATCTTGCGGGAACGCGGTGCAACTTCTGCCTCTGTTTTGTGCTCCTTCTTCATGAAAGACGCAGCAAACACAGGGTTGATGATGAATGCCACCAACAGCGACGATACAAGCGTTACGATTAGCGTAATAGGCAGGTACTGCATAAACTTACCCACAATCCCCGGCCAGAACAGCAGCGGGAAGAACGGCGCAATAGTAGTAAGCGTACCAGCCAATACAGGTATAAATACCTCACCTGCCGCAGCCTTCGATGATTTAACTATACTTAAGTTGGTAGTATGGAAAATGCGGTGCGTGTTCTCAATTACCACAATCGCGTCGTCTACTACTATACCTAGAGCAAGCAGGAAGGCAAAAAGTACGATCATGTTTAGCGAGATGCCAAAGAAGTGGAATGTCAGGAATGCCACAAACATAGAGATAGGCACCGACAGACCGACGAAAATCGCATTGGTTGTACCCATAAAGAACATCAGCACCAGCGTTACCAGCACAAAGCCGATGATAATGGTGTTGATCAGGTCGTTTAGGGTATGGCGCGTCATTTTAGACTGATCGCCGGTGATGGTGATCTTCAGGTCGTCTGGTAAGGTAGAGCCCTGCATCTCTTCAATTGTCTCACGGATCTTGTCAGAAGCCTCGATCAGGTTCTCGCCGCTGCGCTTGATCACGTTCAGGGTAATTACCGGTGCGTTGTCCAGGCGGGCAAAGCTTTCCTGCTCTTCAAAGCCTTCTCTTACCTCGGCAATCTCTTTAAGCTGTATGTTGGCACCCGATAAGGATTTCACAACGATGTCGCCGATCTTGTTTGGGTCTACATACTGGCCCACCACACGCACAGAACGCTTGGCCTCGCCAACGGTAACGTTACCACCTGAAATAGTAATGTTTTCACGTGCGATGGCAGCGGCAATATCATTAAAAGTTACTTTTGCAGCCTGCATTTTATACAGGTCCACATTTACCTGCACCTCTTTGTCCAGGGCGCCTACCATGTCTACGCGGGTAATCTCCGGAAACTCCTCCATCCTGTCTTGCAGGTCTTCGGCATACTGCTTCAGTTTGTCCAGGCTGTAGTTACCCGACACGTTCACGAACATGATCGGAATTTCAGAGAAGTTTACCTCCTGCACGTTCGGCTCCTGGTCCAGGTCGGTTGGCAGGTCTGGTCGGGCTTTATCTACAGCATCTTTCACCTGCTGTTTCGCCTCGGCCACCTCCACATCAGTATTAAACTCCACGGTAATCATCGAGAAATCCTGAATGGAGTTGGAGGTAACTTTCTTAACGCCGTTAATAGCTTTAATTTCCTTCTCTATTGGTCGCGTTACCAGGTTCTCCATGTCTGATGGAGAGGTGCCTGGGTAAATGGTGCTCACAAACACCGTCGGGATAACGATGTCCGGGAAGTTCTCTTTCTGCAGGTTGATGTAAGAGAAGATACCCGCCAGCGAGATAATAACGGTTATGATATAGATACTTGTTCTATTATCGATAGACCAACTGGTTGGCTTAAACTGTTTCATAGTTTTACTTTAAAAGTATGACTTACTTCTGCGTCAGGCTGTTCTGGGTAAACACCACTGGCTGCCCCTCGTTCACACTCTGGTAACCGGCAGTAATTACCTGGTCATCGGCAGTCAGGCCACTTAACACTTCCACGTTTCCTTTGTAGGTCATGCCTGTTTTAATTTCTTTTCTGGCAGCTACATACTTGTCGCCTTCTTTTTTGGCCACATACACATACTCGGTTTTCTCGTCGCGCTGTACCAAGTTTACAGGCAACACAATAGTGCCTTCATTCTTATAATCCTGGATGCGCACCACAGCCACCATATTAGGTTTCAGGTTCACTTCGTTGCCATTCTTCAGGCGAAGCTCAACAGTAAATGTGCGGCTGGTTGGGTTAATAAAATTGCCCACTACATCCACTTTCGTCTCAATCTCCTTGTTCAGGTCCGGGAAGAAAACCACTGCATCGTCGCCTTTGTTTATCTTAGCCTGATAAGCCTCTGATACCTCTGCCACAATCTTACCGCCCTGTGTGTTAACCACCCGGATAATACCCATGCCCGGTGCTACAGACTCTCCTGAATTAGGAATAACATCATCTACCACACCGCTTATCGGAGCCTTGATATTATACTGATCGCGCTGCTGCTGCAGTGTAGCCAGACTACGCTCCAGGGCCTCTTTGTTATTTTTGGCCGTCAGGTACTGCATCTCGGTGCCGATCTTCTGGTCCCACAGGTTTTTCTGTTTTTCGTAAGCAATTTTGGCAAGATCTAGGCGGGTTCTTACCTCTGCCAGGTTCTGCTCCAACACCTGCGCATCGATGGTAGCCATTGTCTGTCCTTTAGACACTTTATTACCACGCTCAACACGTACGCTTGTAAGTACACCCGGCACTTTGGCGCTTACCAGCACGTTTTGGTCAAAATCAACCTTACCCTGCACCTCCAGGTAATGGCGGAAAGTATCCTGGCTTAGCGCCTCCACGGTTACAGGTACAGTCTTTTTCTCAGTGGCAACAGTTTTGCCTTCCGCCTTCAGTTCAGCCTCAAGAGCTGCAATTTGCTCTTCTATTTTTACCTGCTCTGCCTTTAGTTCTTCCAGCTGCTTTTCTTTGTCGTCGTTTCCGCCGCAAGCAGCCAGACCTAGCAACAGGGCCATAGAAGATATTCCTAGTATTCGTCTCATTTCAGTTTAGCGATTTGGTAGTTTTTCGATAGTTTTATTTAGTAAGTAGGGTGCCAGTGGCTTTCTCTAAGTTCACTTTTGCAACTAGAGCATCATAGATAGCAGCGTAGTAGTTTGTTTGGGCCTCGCGAAGCTCTGTCTCTGCAGTAATCACCTCCAGGTTAGATCCGACACCCTCCTGAAACTTGATCTTGGCCACACGGGCAATGTCCTCTGCCAACTCCAGGTTCTCGCGCTGCGAATCCAGCACATCAAGGGCATTGGTTAATTCTGTTGAGGACTGGTCGATTTGCAGGTCTATACTTTGGCGCAACGCCTCAAAGCCAAACTTGGTGTTCTCCAGGGTCAGCCTAGCTTGCTGTATTTGGTAGTGTTTGCGTAGGCCGTCGAATATAGGAAGCTGAATCTGACCACCAACATAGCCATACTCCAGCCAATTTCTTGTTTGGGTTATTTCGCTGAAATCGTTGTTTGCTGCGTTGTAACCATAGCGGGCATTTAAGTATAGCTTAGGCAGGTAACCTGATTTCCTGTTGCGCAGGTCGAGCTCAGCCAAATCGCGCTGTGTTTCAAGTATAGAGTATTCGATTCTGCTGCCGTAGTTAAACTCCTGCGGAGCAACTTTGGCTATACTTACCTCTACCTCCGAAAGCTTGTCTGTCAGGGTTAATTGTTGCCTATGATCAATGCCCATCTGGAATTTTAGCAGGCTTTCGCTCAACTCCATTAGGCGCTCTGCTTTCTGCTTTTCTACCTTTAAGTTGTTCAGCGATACACGCAGTCGGTCTACGTCTAGCTTTTCAGCAACACCATTCTCAAACATTATGCGTGTCTGGCTTAGCACCGTGTCTAAGCGGGCAATGTTCTGGTTAAGCAATTCCATACGTTCACGGTTAACCAGCACACCATAATAAGCTTTAGACACCTGCTCTGCTACGTCTATTTCGCTTTGGGCAGTGGTTTTGCGGGAAAGCTCTGTATAGGTTTTAGCTGCTTTTAAGCCAATCAGGTAAGTACCATCAAATAGCAACTGGCTACCTGTCAACACCGCATTACCAGTATATGCCGGCGTAAAGGTAACCGGCACGAAAGTACCTGGCTGTGGAGAGTTAGGATCATTAGGGTCGTTAAAGAACTCACCCGGCAAGAAGCTCTGTTGCTGTACAAAGTTATCTCCCACATCCAGTGAGCCATTGATCTGCGGCAAGCCCATTGCTCTTATTTCGCCAACCTGCGCCTTGGCGATTTTTTCCTCGTTGCGGGTAGCGGCAAGGCTGGCGCGGTTCTGCAGTGCGTAGTTTATACTTTCCTGCAGGCTAAACGACTGTGGGCTCTGCCCTTGTGCGTGTGTAGAGCCTATCAGCGCAAAGACAGCTAAAAATAGGCTTAGATAGTTCTTCATAATTTTATTTAGGTAGTAGGTAGTGTTATTCTTCTTCGATTCTATGCTTAAACTCATTAATCATCTTATGTCCGCGTAAAGTAGCCATACCTAGCATATAGTGCTCCAACATGTCTACCTGCACTTTCTGTATGTTGAATTCGTGCGGCGGAAACAGTTTATTATCATAGGCCATCTCTATCATTCCCAAGCGCATCCGTGCTATTATTTCCACATCCAAATCGCCGCGGTAAAGTCCCTCTGCCACACCACGCAGTATATTTAGCTTTACCTTCTCAAGTATAAATTCATACTTGTGGGCCAACCACAGCTGCCAGCTGTCGCCGTGATACTTCTGCACGTCATGGAAAATGGATGGATGCACCCTGGCCACTACTCGCTTCGTCATCTCCATCAGTCCCCAAAGTTCTTCGATTGCATTACCGGCCCCCTGCATAGAACACTCACAATCGTCTTCCATTGTCTGCAGAAATGTTTTGCAGGAGTAGTACACGATCTGGTCTTTGTTATCGAACCACTTGTAAATGGTTTTTTTAGACATAGACAGGTGCTGGGCAATATCATCCATCGACACACTTTTAATACCCCTCTGGCAGAAGAGCTCGAAAGCGGCCTGTGTAATTTTAAGTTTGGTCTCTAAGTTCTCAGTTGTTTCCATTTCACCACAAAACTATGGAAACGTTTTTAATTCCGAAAGTTTCCGAACGTTAAATTTATGTAAATATTTCTTATAGAATTGGCCATATAACTCTGTATATAAATAACATACCATAACCTTACACCCTACCTGACATAACAGTATGTGCGAAAAAGAAGACAAATAAGCCATAACATCTGACACTAAGAGGAATTACCAGGACAGACGACAGCGGCAATCACGTTACCAGCGAAATGGCATCTACAGAAAGTTACAATCCTAAAACTGACCTTAATTTTGTGTAGCCACTCTTGCTCAGGGGTATGCGTTCGCCGGTTTTCAGCAGTGCCACGTGGTTGTCTTTCTCCAGAGGTTCTATTCGGGTGAGTTGGGGCAGGGCAAGTATAAAAGAGCGGTGCACACGCACAAATTGGCTGGGGTTCAGGGTGTTTTCGTAGTAGCCCATGGTTTTCTTCTTCAGAAAAGTGCCCTCTTTGGTGTGTATCTTCACATAATCGTCGTAGGCCTCTAAGTATAGCACATCGACCACAGGTATGATTTTGATGTTATTACCCACTTTTACCACAATGCGTACCTGCTCTTCGGGTTGCTTGGCGGGTGTTTCTTCGAGTTGCTGCAGCTTTGCTTCTGGTGCGGCTATTTTTCGCTGCTCCTGCCACTTCTGCAGGGCTGCATCAAACCGGGCCTTGCTGAATGGCTTTAGCAGGTAATCCACGGCATTAGCCTCGAAAGCTTTAATGGCATACTCATCAAAAGCCGTAGTAAAGATTACCGAAGGCGCATGCTCCACCAGTTCCAGCATCTCGAAGCCGTTTATTTTGGGCATCTGCACATCCAGGAAGATTAGGTCGGGATGGTGCTGCATAATGGCTTTCACGCCTTCAAACCCGTCGCCGCACTCCTGCGCCACTTCTATGTCGGGGTGGCCCTGCAGGTATTCTGCCACTATACTTCTGGCTAATGGCTCGTCATCAATTATAAGACACTTACTACTCATTTTGCTTGCGGAATTTTGATGGTGGTGATGAAGGTATGGTCTTGCTGCCGGGTGCTTAACAGGTCCTGGCGGGCGTACAGCAAGTATAGCCTACGCTGCACCGAGCTTAACCCAAAGCCTGTCCCGCGATTTGGCCGTGTGGTGTCGGGGTCGTAGGGGTTTTGCACCTGTAGTTGCAGGTGATGATCTGCGACAGTGGCTTTTATATTTATGGCTGTATCGCCGATGGTGTCGTAAAGGCCGAACTTAATGGCATTTTCTACTACGGGCTGCAGCAGCAAAGCCGGCAGGCGCATGTTCATAGTTTCATTTTGTACTTCTATGGCAGTTTGCAGGCGATGCCCGAACCGTACCTTCTCTATCTCCAAGTATAGCTCCAGGTGCCTCAGTTCGTCCTCCAGCGTTACCAGCTGCTGGTTTTCTTTGCGCAGCGTACCCCGCAGGAACTCCGATAGCTGATGGATCATTGTTCTGGCCTGCTCCGGCCTTGCCCCTACCAGTGCGCTGATAGAGTTAAGGCTATTGAACAGGAAATGTGGCTGCAATTGCTGACGAAGCGTGTTCAGTTCAGCCTCACGGGCCAACTTTTCTGTAGTTGCTTTGCGTTCCTCGTCCTGCTGCCGGTTACGTGTGTAGTACCACATCCAGCTCATAAGCAGCATCAGCAGCACCATTAGCCAGGCAAACACAAGCCTTACAGGCAGCGTAGCACTTTCAAAGCTCAGGTATACTTCGTTAGAGCTAAACGCACGTTCTACTATAAAATCAAATAACAATATGCAGATCCCGGCCAGGCCAAGGCTCCAACCAAACAAGTAAGCACCCTGTTTTATACTTGGCTGATAGTAACGCAATCCTGTTCCCATGGCATAACCTCCTGTTGTCAGCAGCAGGTTAGTGAGCAGCGCATCAGCTACAGCTACGTCTACGGGCAGCCCCACCGACCACAGCAGCATTGCCTGTACTGCAGACCACAACAGGGCCCAACCCAAGTAAACAAGTATGATGCGCAGTGGAGACATATTTTTATACTTTAGAAGCTCTTGATCTGAAGACCGCCAAACATAGAGGTACCTTTTATGATCAGCACTTTGTTCGGGTCGTAGCCGCCGGGCATTACCGGACGTTTGTCGTCGATGCCGCCAAGTATAGCCACCGCCTCCGATTTAACCTGCCAGTGCGGCGGAACTATCAGCGTGGTGCCTCCAAAGATCTGCGTTGCCTCCAATACAGCCGGCTGCTGCAGGTCGGCCTGGCTCATGTTTAGCTCCGTGCCGCCAAAAACACTCACAACCTCGCCTCCTCTAAAGTTTTTAGAAATGATGCTCTTCTTTACTCCTCCGAAAATAGCAGTGGCATCCACGTAATCTTCTGTAGAGGCGTCGCTGCCAAAAACGTTGAAACCTTCATCCTGCTGCCCTACCGTAGCGCTACTGGCATAATCGCCGGTGTAGTCATTTATTGGCTGCTGGGGTTGCTGTGGCTGTGGTGGCGGCATGTGCCGGGGATAGTGCCCTTTGGGCTTTAACATTACCCACAGTCCGATACCGATCAGCAGAATTGGCCAGAAGTAAAATTTGAGATTAATACCCGGCACCAGGTCGCTTATCAGGAAAACTGTACCGATGATGATCAGCACCAGCCAGGCCGGTTTTCTGAAGTTGTGCTTAAAGCCAACAAATAAGCCTAGCACGATCAAAAACATTTGCCAGGAAAACACCCAGCCAGGCAGAAAGAAGTAGTCTAGTTTGGTGGCAAGTATAACCAAGCCAATTACTACCAGCAGCATGCCTGCCATTACTTTGCCTCCGCTACCGCCACGGCGCGGACTGTCCCAGTTGCCGCCGTAGTTGTTATAATCTCTGTTATCCATAGTTCCTTTTGTTTTAATTTCTGATCAAATGTACTTCAATTGTCTTCGCAGGTCTATAGCAAATAGGCTAGCCACAGAGAGAAGTCGGTAAACGAGGGGTTTGCGTCGGTAAAGTTAACAAGTATATAGAGCTTTTACTATGTAGTTTTCCTTAACCCATTTGGCGCCAAAGATCACGACCTTGTTTCGGGAGAGATGCAGGGGCAACTGCCATAGCATCACAGTAAAACCATTTTGCCCGTAGATTTTACGTATTATCCCATAGTAATTTTATCTTTGCATATTATGGTGGAGAACATACAAGCAGTAGCACAAGAGATAGAGGCGGCGCAACTTACCAACGCTGCCGAACTGGAGCAGTTCAGGATTACCTACATTGGCCGCAAAGGCCGTGTGGCAGAACTTTTCGACAACCTGAAGCAGGTTGCCCCTGAGCAGCGCCGCGAAGTAGGCCAGCAGTTAAACGCACTTAAAAACCGTGCCCAGGAGCGTTTTGACCAGGCGCAGGAGCAACTGCAAAGTGCAGCCGACACAGCCGGCGACACAGGTTTTGATTTTACGTTGCCTCCAGTGCCTAACACCTTAGGCACACGCCATCCGCTTTCGCTGGTTCGCCGTGAGATTGTGCGTATTTTCGAGCGCATTGGCTTTAACGTGGCCGAAGGCCCAGAAATTGAGGACGACTGGCACAACTTCTCCGCCCTTAACTTCCCGGAAAACCACCCTGCCCGCGAAATGCAGGACACCTTCTTCCTGAGCGAAGACAAGGATAAATTACTACGTACCCATACTTCTAATGTGCAGGTGCGCCTGATGGAGAACAACCAGCCACCGCTGCGCAGCATTATGCCAGGCCGCGTGTACCGCAACGAAGCTATTTCAGCACGTGCACACATGGTATTCCACCAGGTAGAAGGCTTATATGTAAACAAGGGCGTTAGCTTTAAGGACCTGAAGGAAACGCTTTACTACTTTGCTAAAGAGATGTTCGGCCAGGACACCAGAATCCGTTTCCGTCCGTCTTTTTTCCCGTTCACAGAGCCTAGCGCTGAGATCGACATCTCCTGCTTTATCTGTAAAGGCGAAGGTTGTAACATTTGCAAAGGCAGCGGCTGGGTAGAGATTGGCGGTGCTGGTATGGTAGACCCTGCTGTATTAGAGAGCTGCAAAATAGACCCTAAAGTATATTCTGGCTTTGCCTTTGGTATGGGTATAGAGCGTATCACTATGCTGAAGTATCAGATCAAAGACCTTCGCCTGTTTACAGAAAACGACGTGCGTTTCCTGCGCCAATTTGAGGGGGTTATTTAATTGCTGATCGTTTATTGCTGCTTGTTAGGCTTCGCCAATAGCTTTTGCCTGTTGCCTGGATAGCCAGCAAGATGCAAAGCATTGCGTTTCTACGAAAACAACAATTTAACTATCCAACCATTTAACAATCAAAAAAAATGAAACTAGAAGATATCAAAACGATAGGAGTTGTAGGTGCCGGTACCATGGGGCAAGGCATAGCACAGATCTGCGCCCAGGCAGGGTATAAAACTATACTTTTTGATATCAACGCGCAGGTGCTTGAGAAAGCCCAGGTTACTACTGTTAAAAATCTGGACAAAGGCATTGAGCGTGGCAAGCTAACCGAACAGGAGAAACAGACTGCTTTAGCGAATATCACCTTCACCGGCGATACGCTGCAACTGAGTTGTGATGTAATTATTGAGGCCATTGTAGAAAAGCTGGAGGTAAAGCAGAGCATCTTTAAAGAGCTGGCTGATATAAACACACCAGACACCATACTTGCCTCCAACACCTCTTCTATTCCGATAACGCAGATAGCTGCTGCCGTTCCGAACCCGGAGCGTGTGGTGGGCATGCACTTCTTTAACCCGGCCCACATTATGAAGCTGGTAGAGGTAATTTCTGGTGCTGCCACCTCCCCTGAGATCGCCTCAACAATAAAGCAACTGGCCGAGAAGCTTGGAAAAACTGCTGTTATGGCAAAAGATTCTCCAGGTTTTATCGTTAACCGTGTAGCGCGCCATTTTTACGTGGAGGGGCTTAAGCTGTTGGAAGAAGGCGTTGCAGACGTTGAAACTATTGACAAACTGATGCAGGCCAGCGGCTTTAAGATGGGCCCCTTCGAACTGATGGACTTAATTGGCGTTGACACTAATTTTTCGGTAACAACCTCTATGTTTGAGGCTTTCCATTATGATCCAAAATTTAGACCAAGCCGCATACAGCAACAGAAAGTGGATGCCGGACACCACGGCCGCAAATCCGGCAGGGGTTTTTATAAGTATGAGTAGGCTGCTGCCACTCCTGCTTCTCCTTTTGCTGGTTGGCTGCAAAGACAGCTACGAAGGCCCTGCCATACCTGAAGTACCCGTAAACGAGCAAATAAATGTAACCAGTTTGCAGTACCCCGAGCTGAGGCGCGATGGTGGCTATGTATACTTAAATGCCGGTTATAAAGGGATTTTACTGGTACGCCAAACCGCCAGCCTATATACTGCCTTTGAGCGTGCCTGCCCATACGACCCTACTTCCGCCTGCGGCCAGGTAAAGGTAGATCAGTCTAACTTGTTTATCGTGGATGAATGCTGCGGCTCTCAGTTTAATTTTCAAGGCAATGTTACATCCGGCCCTGCCGTATACAGTTTAAAGCAGTACCGAACCTCGCTATCAGGTAATCTGCTGTATATTTCGAACTAAAAAATTTTTATTTGATTTACAGCGGCTTATACTTTTATAAAAGATTTTTTTAGCTACAGACTTGCGTAATAAGTAAAACCGCCGTAATATTGCACCATCAATCAGCGGGAAAGCCGCAGATGATATGTCGAAATTCCTCCTTAGCTCAGTCGGTTAGAGCACCTGACTGTTAATCAGGGGGTCCCTGGTTCGAGCCCAGGAGGGGGAGCAAAAGCCACTCATTAGAGTGGCTTTTTTGTTTTAGTGCAACCTGCAACTATAAGTCCTACAGCATATATAAGTTACCTCACTACTTGCTTACTAATTATTTGCAGCGGCCGTAACACAACTTATAAAAGCAACTTTACTCTACAATTCAAAAAATATGTTACCTTTAGTAGCTGATAATACCGCAGCAGCTTTCAGTTCTGAAGGGCAATAAGTGACACATTTTATAGACATCTAAAGGTATAGCGCAGGATGAGTTTGAATGAAAGGCCGCTGGTTCTTCTTGCTGACGATGACGCTGAAGACCGTATGCTGATCTGTGAGGCCATGGAAGAGGCCAACGCAGCAAGCGACATAAAATTTGTAGAAAACGGAGAAGAGCTAATGGACTACCTGCTTAACCAGGGCAGGTTTGAGGACAAACAAGAGTTTCCAGCACCCAGCATTATACTGCTCGATCTAAACATGCCTAAAAAAGACGGCCGGGAGGCACTGCTGGAGATAAAGCAACATCAACACTTACGTTTTATACCAGTAATTATACTTACAACTTCTAGTGCCGAAGAAGATGTAATAAGAACTTACCAACTCGGTGTAAACTCTTATATTACCAAACCCACTTCATTTACATCGCTGGTTGACCTGTTGGCAACTATAACTAAGTACTGGCTTGAAATTGTAAAACTACCAAGTAACTGCTTAAGCAGCTCAGTCCACAAATTTTCTGTCGCTGATAAAGCCTAGCAATTTAGCAGGTGACTTACTCTTCATCTGCTTTAGCATGAACTTAAACAAAAAATAATCCTCTTTTATCCTCTCCAGCGGCTCTAGGTTTGATCTGTAATTTAACATGCTCATAAAGCTGTCTCTGTCGTTGTACAACATGTATAGCTTGATATTATGAAACAGCTTACTAGCTAACGAGCCTTCTAACTCATACCCTAACTCTTCTAAAGCTGCTTGTACTCTGTTATCTCTCATACTCTGTGACACGCGGGTTATAAGCTTTTCAAATTAAGTCTTCCTAACAAACTTACCCACAGCAGTCTACATATAAAATGACTGTAGTCATGTTTAACAGAAATATAACAATTACTTAGCGGCAAAAACCACTAACTTGCCCATGCCATAGCACATACTTCACAAAGGCTATACTTAACCTTTTAAGCATTAATGCAGTAACATAAGATATGGCAATGTTTTCATATATAGCTTTAAGCGCTGAGTATTGGATGCATGCCACTAAACCAAACGTATAAAACTATGAAAAACATAAGAGCATATTTAATGACGCTGCTTGTGCTGCTAACCTTCACGTTGAGCAGTTGCGAGCTGGTAGGAGACATTTTTGAGGCCGGCATGTGGACAGCCCTTATTATCATTGTAATAGTGGTGCTGTTGATAACATGGCTCTTCAGGAAGCTGAGAAGATAACAGAAACAGAAAAGGAGCCATGTGGCTCCTTTTTTTATACCTAAGCTTTGTTGCTCCGTTTTGGCATAGTGCCTAGTAAGTAGTCCCACAGCGGCGAAGAAACACCAAAGGCCACCTCAGGATCTTTGTAGTGGTGTATACTATGGTGTATCCAAAGCTGCTTCAGGAAATTTTTGGGAGGCGCATAGGCATGTACTATGTAGTGCACAAACAGGTACATGGCATACCCAAACAGTACACCAGCCACCACACCAAATACATACTGCCCAAATATCAGCTCAAAAATAAAGAAGAACATAGTAGCGTAAAGCAGGCTGACTACCGGCGGCATAGCCAGGCGCTTCTTGTCTTTAGGATATTCATGATGGTTACCATGAAACACATACTGCAGCTTTGCCTTAAGCGGCGTATCTGTCTCCATGTGAAACACATATCGATGCGCCAAATACTCTAGCAAGGTAAAAATCAGCCAGCCCAAAACGAAAAAGCCTATAGCTTGCACTAAATTTATAAAGCTATGCATTAAGCCATAGTACAGCATTCCGATGGCTATAATTATAAAGATAGAGATAGGAAGGGCAATATGTGTTCTTGTCATCTTTTCGAGAATAGGATTCTCGAAGAGCTGAGCTCGTCCTTTGTGGTTGGGTTTCATAGTTAAGCTTTGTGTATCGTTTTAGTGCCGCAAAAGTATAATTTTTCAGAAAAAACAGCTACAAGATTAGTTGCCTACTTAGGTGTATAACGGACCGCTATAACTATTGGTTGAGCAACTGCGCCAATTGTGACGCAGTTATGGCAGCGCCTTCTGCTGTATACTTTGCCTGTTGATAAAACCACACTCTGTGTGCCAATGTTTTAACCATGAAAGAAGTTATTTCTGCTTCGCTCTTGCCCGCTAAAAGTGGCCTGGTGTTTAAATCTGTAACCGTGAGCCTGCGCACTATTGCCTCCGGCGGAACAGCCAGGAAAACAGTTTTCCCTTGCTGGTTCATGAAGTTGATGTTATCGAAGAAACATGGAGTACCACCGCCTGTGGCCACCACAGCATCTGCATACTCCTGCACTACAGCCTGCAGAGCATCACGCTCTTTCTGCCTGAAGGTATTTTCGCCCTGATCTGCAAAAATGGCGGGGATGGTTTTCTGCTCCCGCTGCTCTATGTACTCATCCAGGTCTATGAATGTATAGCCCAACATTTGCGCCAGTTGCCTGCCCAGCGTGGATTTGCCACTCCCCATCATGCCTACTAAAAACACCAGCATCTAACGAAAAATATATGTAGCTTTTAAACGACTCTCATTTAACTTAAGGCAAAGTTACAGTAACTCCTTCACCTGTTCTATACTTGGCGTGTCGTTGTAGTGCCACTTGCCTTTTACCGTACCGTTTTGCAACAAAAGTATACCTGGGTTAGATCGCATAATGGTTTTAATCACCGTACCATCACCATAATAATACGGCACGGCCAGATTTACCTCGTGGCGGAACTCCTCAAATTCCTGGCTACTGCTGCTGGTTACAGCAAGAGGCGTTATTCCCTGCTGTTCCGCTGCATTCACCAGTTTGGTTATCTCTTTAAAGGAGTCACGGTCTGCTTTAGATGCTCCCTGCACAAGTATAATTAGCTTATTGCCGGTTAACACTTCCTGCGTAAAGTCGCCTTGGTCGTTCCATACATTAAAGTCAGTGATTTTCGGGCCATCCTCCGGGTTAATGGCTATCATCTCTTTAAAAGTATAACTCTGGTCGGTTGGGTATTCTTCAAATTCCTGCTCCTCCCCATTTTTCACCATAATATACTTGTAGCGCAGCGGTGCCGTAGGCTTCATCATAGTTGGGATGTTGTTTCCTACTTTGTAAGCGCGGAAATCGATGTACGGCAGGTGCTCGTAAGCATACCAGCCAATGCCCACCGAAAGTATAGCCGTAAGAGCAGTAGCAACTGCACCCGTTTTCTCACTGATAAACTGGGGTAGGTAACGCTGTGTCATCAGCAGGATAATGATCATCACCAGCAGCACGATGTCTTTCGTAAACGACTCCCAAGGGGTTAGCTTGATTGCATCGCCGAAGCAACCGCAGTCAGTTACTTTGTTGAAGTAAGCTGAGTAGAATGTCAGGAAGGTGAAGAACACGATCATGACCAGCAGGGCGATTAAAACACTCTTTAGCTTCCAGCGCACAAGCAGTGCCACACCCAACACAATCTCTGCCGCACTTAAAAAGATGGACAGGAACAGCGAGTATGGCTCAAAAGCTTTAAAGAAAGGAGCAATGTCGGTAGAGAATACTTCAAAGTACTCCTCTAACTTGATAGCTGTACCAACCGGGTCGTTAATTTTGATCAAACCCGAAAAGATGAACAGCACGCCCACAAAGAGCCAGCAAAATTTGCTTATGTATTTCATGACTTTTTAGTTAAAAGCTTGATGATGCTAAAGTAAAAATCTGGCGCCGGTATCCAACCGGTGACGCAATGTGAACGCGAGTCTCCAGACTCGCTTTTTACAATTTGCCTGTTTCGGATTTACTAATCCGCGTGTATGCAACACTGGGTCCACCCCCCTAGTCCCTCCTTGGCTAAGGCGGGGAATTCTGCTACTACTTTTGCAGACAAGTAGTATCTAGCTTCTGCATAACCTCTCTTCACACAAGATTCTTTCAGGATGACAGGAGGAGGAGAGCAAAGCTATAGGATAGTATAGAAGAAACAGTAAGTATAACTTCCCCGCCTTGGATAAGTAGGGATAGGGGTGGTTGGACCCCACATTATACTTCCCTACTTCACCGGCTCTGCAAACCCTGACTTGATCAGTGCGAAAACTGCATAGTTGATCATGTCGCGGTAGTTAGCCTCTACACCTTCCGATATTAGCGTCTGGCCCTCGTTATCCTCAATCTGCTTGGTGCGGAACAGCTTCATCAGGATAATATCCGTGATAGAACTTACCCGCATGTCGCGCCACGCCTCGCCGTAGTCGTGATTCTTGGCATTTAGCAGTTTAATGTTCTCTTCAATATGGTGCGTATACTCCCGCTCTACCTCCTCTGCCGAAAGACTTAGCGGCGCATCCGCGGGCAGGTTAAGCTGCATTAGAGCTATTACGCAGTAGTTGATAATGCCGACGAATTCTCCGTTAATATCATCTTCCACCATTTGCTTCCCCTTCTCCTGGATAGAGCGGATGCGCTGCGCCTTGATAAATATCTGATCGGTGATAGAGGGCACACGCAGTACGCGCCAGGCAGTACCGTAATCTTTGGTTTTCTTTACAAACGTGTCTTTGCAGCGGTTTACTACGCTATTATATTCCTGGAGTGTTTGGCTAATCAACTTTTTAGATTTAATTTTAAAACGATAGACTGAAATGCCACCATTGGATTCGAAAGATAAGCTTTTTCATAAAAAAAGTACACTCAACTGCCGCGGAAATATCCTCTCGCTAAGTACGCCGCAGGTGATGGGCATTCTTAACCTTACCCCCGACTCTTTTTATGCCGGCAGCAGGCTCAGTTCTACACAAGAGGCTGTAAAACGTGCCGAAGCCATGTTGGCAGAAGGTGCGAATATCTTGGACATTGGAGGCTACTCCAGTCGCCCAGGGGCAACCGACATATCAGAGCAGGAGGAAATTGACAGGGTAGTACCTGCCATTGAGGCCATACATGCTGCTTTCCCGGAGGCTATACTTTCTATCGATACGTTCAGAGCAAAGGTAGCCGAGGCTGCCGTAAATGCCGGAGCAAGTATAATTAACGATATTTCTGGCGGAAACCTGGACGAAGCTATGTTCGAAACCGTAGCTAAACTACAGGTTCCCTACATCTTAATGCACATGCGCGGAACGCCTCAAACCATGACAACGTTGGCTAAGTATGAGGACGTGGTGCTTGAGGTGATTGATGAACTGCAGGCGCAAGTGGCAAAACTAAACCAGCTTGGCGTAAAGGATATTATACTTGATCCCGGCTTCGGATTTGCCAAAACCATTGAACACAATTTTGAATTGCTGCGCCGTTTGGATGAATTGCGTATATTAGGCTTGCCTATACTTACCGGCATGTCACGCAAATCCATGGTTTATAAAGCCTTAGGCATAGATCAGGCCGATGCACTTACGGGCACAATAGCCGTTAATACCATAGCGTTGATGCACGGCGCCGACATTTTACGGGTGCACGACGTAAAAGAGACAAAACAAACAGTACAACTTTACACGAAAACATTACTTTGATATTTTTATTCAGCATAGGGTTTTTAGAGATAGAGATGCTCGATGTGATCGACATCCTGCTCGTTACAGTGCTGCTGTACCAACTGTACAAGCTCCTGACGGGTAGCGTTGCCCTAAAAATCTTCCTGGGTTTGCTTTCTATTTACCTGCTGTACCTGGTGGTGCGTGCCGCCGGCATGGAATTGCTGAGTATTATACTTGGGCAGTTTATGGGGGTAGGTGTACTAGCCGCCATTATACTTTTCCAGCCCGAGATCCGGCGCTTCCTGCTGCTTATCGGCAAAACCACAGCCTTTAACAACGACCGTTTTTTCCGGGGTTTCCCGTGGCGCCGCGAGCAGACAGACAAGCTAAGCCTTACGCCTTTTATTGAAGCCGCAAAATCTTTGGCTGGCAAGAATACCGGTGCTTTAATTGTGTTCACTAAAAGCTCAGAGCTAAAATACTATGCCGAGTCCGGCGATTTGATCGATGCTGTTATCTCGAAGCGCTTGCTGGTCTCCATCTTCAATAAAAACAGTCCGCTGCACGACGGCGCCGTAATTATTTCAGGCAATCGCATTAAGGCGGCCCGCTGTATTCTTCCGGTATCTGAGAACCAGGAGATACCGGCCTCTATGGGTTTGCGACACCGTGCGGCCATTGGCCTAACTGAGATCACGGATAGCGTGGTATTGGTGGTATCAGAAGAAACCGGCCAGATTGCCCTGGTACGAAACGGCGAAGTATACCGTAACCTATCTTCATCAGACTTACGCGTCAAGCTAAATCAATTCTTGTTTGACACAGACCAACGTGCATCCTCTGCCCCCGCTGCCGCAGAAAAGTCTGTGAGTGCCGCTTAATTACCGGTCTTTTTCCCTTTTTGCCAGAAGTACCAATAGGTTACAGGCCCGAATACAGGTAGTATCCAAAGTAATACCATCCAGTTAAGGCGCTGTGTTAAAGTATAGTGCGATCTGAAAATAAGGTGGAATATACTTAAAAGCACTACCAGGTAATTAGCAAGTATAAGTATAACTACAAGAGGATATTGAGCGAACAGCTGTTCCATACAGGAGTCTTTATCTTTTAAAACAGCATTTCGCTTACAAACCACATCAGGTAAAGCAGGGCCGGTGCTACAAACAAAAGTATAGTCCCCAGGTTAACCCGCGTCCATTGCGGGTTAAGTAGCATACTCACCCAAGCCTCCGCAGATAGTAGTATAGAAAAGTAGAAAGTGATCTGCAGCAGCGTATACATAACATTAGCCTCTCCGCGAACGCCCGCCGTTGCATAAGCCAGAAAAGAAACGACCAGCCACGATAATACCGTCCCAACTAATAACTGCCCAGGCTTAACTTTAATGTCATTCATGCTGTCTGCTTTTAGCTGTTTTAGATGACAATATACAAAAATAAAAAAAAGCCACTCCCCTAAGGAGAGTGGCTTTATGTTTAAACTAATGTATAGATTTAGCGCTTGATAATCTTCTTCTGTACCTGCCGCTGCTTCGACTGCACACGAAGTATATATTGCCCCGTGCGCAGCTTAGCAAGATCAAGTATAACTTCGCCTGTTTTTGCCTGCTCGCGCAGCAGTGTCTGCCCTGTAACCGAAATCACTTCTACCGTTGCATCCTCCTGCAGTTCTAAGTATAGGAAACGTTCTGTAGGGTTCGGGTAGTAAGACAGCTTCACTTGCTCTTTCGCGTCGCCAATGGCAGTGGTACCTACAATGGTAAGTGTGGCCGTAGTTTCTCCAACATAATTCTCGTGCTGTACGCGAACAGCCACTGCATACGTTCCTGAGGCTGTCGGAAGCACTTCTGAACCATTATAGGTAACTATAACTGGCAGCTCTGTTGGTGTAGTGGTAACAGTTACCTGCTTAGCCTGCCCGTCATACTGCTGCTCCAGGTTGCTGATGGCGATGGCTGCGTTGGCTTTATTTACTGTAAAACTACGCGTTACACTTTCAGCTGCGTTGTAATTGTTATGTCCGCTTTGAGAGGCTGTAACCGTTACTATGCCAGCACCTGTAATTCTAACTTTGTTGAAACCGTTTTCGGTATAAACTTCTGCAGGACCTGTTACAGTAAAAGCTGCCGGAAGACCAGATGAAGCAGATGCTGTAAGCACAAACGGTGCATCTCCAAATGTTTTGTTACTTAAGGCAGCAAAAGTTACGGTCTGGTCTGCTTTCTCTATTGTCAGAGTGCCTTTTACATAAGAGAAAGTATAGTTGTCCGCTGCGGCACCGCCTGGAGTAATATCATATTGGCCAGCAGAAGTGTAATCTGTTACTGCAGCTGTAGCTACCACCGGAGTGGTAAGCAAATTGATTGTCTCTCCATTCTGGAAACCTTCGTAAACTACTGTAAACGCAGGAGTTGGTTCAGCATATTTCTTGGTTTTATTCTCAGCTCTTACAGTAAGCACAGCCTTAGCAATTGTAAGTGTACCGCTTTTGCTTCCTTGGTAGTTTGCCTCGTTAACAGTTGCCATAACCTCATAAGTACCTGCACTAGTTGGAGCTGCCACTACTACTCCGTCTTTCTTATAAACAATGTTTACAGTAAGTCCTGCTGGAGAGGTCGTTGCTGTTGCAGTTTTAGCTGTGCCACTATAAGTATGGTTAAGGTTAGCTAACGTAATGTTTGCTAAAGCTTTATCTGTTACCACGAACTCACGGGTAACACTTGCCGCTGCACTGTAGTTCGTGTTACCAGCTTGCGTAGCTCTAACAGTTACTGTACCAACTGTGCCATTAAGCGTAATTGTGTTACCAGACAGAGAAGCCGGACCAGACACAATGCTGAGTGAAACAGGTAACCCAGAGCTTGCAGTAGCCGAAATATTAAAAGCCGGATCAGACATTTGCTTGTCGCTTATCTCAGCGAAATTGATTGTCTGGCTAGCTTGCGTTACTGTTAGGGTTCCTTTTGTGTATGTGAAGCTGTAGTTTTCAGATACTGCGTTTGAGGGTACAATGTCATAAGCACCAACAGCACTTAAATTAGTTGCCGTTGTAGTGGCTGTTGGCAAGTTAGTTAGACTTGTTTCATTATCCCCATTTTTGAAACCTGTGTAGCTAAAGGTAAATGCAGGATCAGCCGCTTTGTAAGCCCTTGATTTATCGTCTGCTTTAATTGTAAGGGCAGCTTTGTTAACAGTGAAACTCTGATTAACATCTGCTGAGGCGTTGTAGTTGTTGTTGCCAGCCTGCGAAGCACGCACCGTTACAGTACCTACGCCAGTTATGGTTAAGGTAGATCCAGTTATAGTTGCCGGTCCTGATACTACAGTAAAATATACTGGTTCACCGGATGCTCCTGCTGTGTGATTCAAGTTAAAAGCAGGATCTCCGTATATTTTTGAACCTGGAGAATTAAAGGTTATAGCCTGAACTGCTTTATTTATTCTCATTGTAGTCACTGCTGAGCCAGCATAATTAGCATCGTCAATAACTGCAGTCACATCGTACAAACCAGCATCAGTAGGAGCACCTGTTAGGTTCACCCCTTCTTTTTGATAGGTGATATTAACTGAAAGTCCTGCAGGAGTTGTGGTAGCTGTAGCTGCTTTGGCAAACCTATCGTAAGCGTGGTTTAGGTCGGACAAGCTTATTGTTGCCGTAGCTTTGTTAACTGTCATTGTAACCTGCTTCTCAACTACAAGATAATCGTTTAAATTAGTTGGCGTAAACACAGCATATAAGGTATATGTGCCTGCGTTTAGTATAGCCCCTGAGGCATCCTGATTCTTATACTCGTTCTTATAGTAAGCAAAACTACCTGCCACTGTATTACCACTAGCATCCTTTGCTGTAGCGTTCAACTGTATGGAACTTAAGGCTGTACCATACGTGATAGCTGTCGGAGTGGCCCAAGTAACTACAGGTGTAACTTTCTGAAGCGTTCTAAAGGTTTGCACTTCGCCGTAAACCGTACCAACTGAGCTTTTAGCGTAAGTTCGTACATAATAGTTGGTATTAGGATTCAGTCCGGTTTTGTCAATAGAGTATGTTCCGCTACCAGTTCCTACATTGACAGAACTACTGCTACTCAAGTCTGGATTAGAAATTACCGGACTAAATACAAAGCCCTTTTCTGTAACTGTTAAACCGCCAGTAGCTGTAGCATCTCCGCTCCATGTAGCTGTAGTGGCAGCTATATTACTTACACTTGTTGCCAATGCAACAGGCAGACCTGTTGTTTTAAATGATAAGATTGAGCTGTAAGCAGTTCCTGCAGAGTTGGTAGCGTACGCTCTTACATAGTATATAGTATTACCAGTAAGGCCTGCACCGTTAGCCGAGAATCCTCCCATACCTGCTGTAACAACGCTCTTAGGATCACTAAGTGTTGGAACTCCTGTTGTGTTATACACAAAGCCTCTGCCTGTAATAGTTGCCCCACCATCATTCGTAACACTACTGTTCCATGTAGCAGTTGTAGCTGTAATGTTGCTCACTGTAACATCAGACAGCGTAGCCACGCCAGGCGCAGGAGTAGCAAAAACAGCTAACGATCCATATGCTGTACCCTTTACGTTTTTGGCATAGGCTCTTACATAGTAAATTGTGTAAGGTGATAAGTGCTCATATGTTAATGAAAAAGCACCTGTTCCACTTCCGCTACTCTGTCCAGAGTTAGGCCCGCTTGCCGGGTCTCCAGTTGTACTAAAGATAAAGCCTCTCTCGGTAATTGCTCCACCTCCATCTGATGTAATGCTGCTGCTCCATGTAGCTGTAGTAGCTTTCACGTTGCTGTAAGTTGTAGCAGTTAAAGTTGGTAGGTCAGCGTTGGTTGTAAAAGAGATCTCATTACCATAGGCTGTGCCAACGCTGTTTTCTACATAAGCACGCACATAATATTTGGTACCGGTAGGCAAGCCATTTATAACGCCTCCATAGCTGCCCACAATGCCACCACTACCAACAACTTTTTTAGACTGCGTAGCATGCGGCAAGCCGGAAGTAGTACTGTAAATAAAGCCCCACTCACCCAGTGTAGCTCCACCTGTAGAAGTAATTTCTCCATTAAGCGTTGCTGAAGTATAATCTATACCTGTTGGCGTTGCAGTTGTTATACTTGCCAGGCTGGCTGGTGTCGTAAAAGTATGCACGGCTCCGTATGATGTTCCCTGAGCGTTTGTAGCATAAGCACGTACATAATAGGTAGTTCCTGGCGCTAATCCTGATTTATTCTCTGAGAATGTACCTGTACCAGTCCCGTTAGAAGTATAACTGTCAGCAGTTATTGTTGGGCTACCTGTTGTGTTAAAGGTAAAGCCTCTTGCTGTTACTGCAGCGCCACCATCGGCTGTTATATTGCTACTCCAAATGGCAGTGTTAGCTGTAACTCCCGTTACCGTTGTACCTGACACTGTAGCAGGGTTAGCCGCAACAGTAATTGTTTGAGCACTTGATGCCGGGAAGTAAGTGGTGTTTCCGTACTGCTTTGCGTAAATTGTCACGGTACCTGCGCCTACAACAGTAGCGGTGTTGCCAGTTACGCTTATAACAGAGGAGTTTGTACTTTCAAAGCTCACTGGCATACTTGTGCTGGAAGTTGCACTTAGTGTAAAAGGAGCATCTCCTACTCTCTTATTACCAATTGTAGTAAAGCTATTGATAGTTTGGGTAAGGAAGTTTAATGCAGTAAATTTCTGTACTTTGTTTGAATTGTACGTGCGTTTCTCGCTTACATAGATATTATCATCCATATCCAGCGCAACAGACTTTGTATAGTCGAACTGACCATCGCCACTACCATATGTTCCGAACTTTTTTATAAACTCGCCCTTCTGGTTAAATATCTGGACTCTGTGATTAACTTTATCTGCCACATACAATAAACCTTTCGAGTCGAATGCCAAATCATGCGAAGGAGGATTGTCGTCAGCAAAGAATTGCCCATCACTAAAACCTGCAGAGCCTATATTAAATAGAAAGTTCCCTGTCGCGGCTTCGTAAATGTTTATCTTCCCCTGGTCTTTGTTGAATAGATATATTCTTCCGTCACGCTCAGCTATTGAGCGGAGAGCGCCTCCTGAAGCTCCGGTAGTGATAGTCCTTAGAAGTGTTCCTGACTGTGTTAAGATTTTTATCTTGGCAGCATCTAATACATAAAGATTTCCATCTGATCCTATGGCTACATCATTCACACTTGTGAAGCTGCTGGTGATATAGTTAACCATGTTGCCATGATAGTCATAAACCATAACTTCGTTACTCCAGGTAGCGGTGTAAATCAAACCTTCGTTGTTTACTGCCACTCCATTTGCACTACCACCATAGTCGCTCATGCGGTGGTAGAACTTCTTGAGAAGGGAAAAGTCGGATGAATTTAAGATTTGAATCTCAGAATTTGTTAATACAATTAATTTGCCGTCTTTATCTACATCCATGTCTGCTACAGGGTAGTAGGTAAAGTCTGTTTTCGACATAAACGTTTGTCCGAAAGATGTGGCATGCACCGCTATAAGCAACAGCAAGAGCAAAACACTTTTTTTCCAGTAGCCCAGCGCTATAGAAGTAGCTGCGCAGGCGCTTTCCGTTTGTAAAGTTGATCTCATAAGGGTTTAAAAATTTTCATAGTTGGGCTTATGCAAAAAGCAGCACACGCAGGAGCCGTTACAGCCCGCGCCGCACTTTTGCACGAAAAAATACGAGTAGATTCTGGGTACCCTATAATGGAGCAGCTAGAGCTAAGTCCACTGTAACCGCGGCACCTGGTGCGGCGGCGGGTAATATAAGCGGCTTAAGCGCTAGGGGCCGGGCCAGCCGGCAGGTTGGGAAGGGTGATCATTTTCATCATAGTTTTATAGTGTTAGGTTTTGTGGCTGACGGGCACAAGGCCCAGGTACTGCTGAGCTCAAAGCCGCTCCAGCAGGAGCGGCTTTTTTGCATCAGTTTTTTTCATAGTTTTTGGTAAAGTGTTTGGCGCGAGTTAAGCTTTTACCCTTAACTGTACTGCCACCTATCTGGGGTAACAGTACGATGCAAAATTAGCCTAAAAAACACACCTTGTGTTGTCACAACAGCTTAAACCAAGCAATTTGTAGCTGAAATCAGGAAATCCGGGGCTGAAATGCCGAACTTTGAGGATGAAATTCAGAAGTTTTTTATTCGCTAAAACATCTGAGTACAAGTGTTTTTACTTAAATTGCGCTTCAAAACCTGCAATTCTCCCAGCTTTTTATGCAACGAGGACAAGCTTTCCAACACCAGAGGCAAAACTTAATTAGTATAGCTACTTGGCTCTTAATTTTACTGGCTTTTTTACCCGCTTATACTTTCGGGCAGTCTCCTGTTGTTTCTCCTAAAGACTCGTTGGTTATCTTAGGCGCACTGTATGAAAAAACGCACCAGGAGAAGCCAGAATTAGCTATTGCATACAGCCAAAAATCGCTGCGCATTTCCCGAAGTATAAATGATAAATCCTCAGAAGCTAAGGCACTTTTCTGGAGCGGCTCTTCTTACAAAAACTTACGCCAACTTGATTCTGCCAAAGTATACCTTTCAGCATCAGTCGTCTTATACAAAGAGTTGAATGACCAGAAAGGCTACGGTGAGGCCCTTGTCTTTTTAGGTGAGGCTTATTTTGTGAACGGAGAGTTTGTGAAAGCGATGGAGCAGTTTAAGGCAGCAACCAAAGTATTGCAAAACGAAAAGCCATTGCTGCGCAGAGCACTTAACGGCTTAGCAAACGTACACGGCAACCTCGACAAGATTCCTGAAGCTATCAATTACTTAAAACAAGCCTTGGCTATAGCAGAAGAACTAGGCGACTTGCCGGCAAAAAGCATTTGCTATAATAACCTCGGCTCTATGCATTTTGAGCTGAAGGAATATGAGCAGGCGCTGGAGTATTTTAAATCTACTGTTGAGATACAACAGATTTTGCACAAGAGTGGCCTTACTAAACCCGGTGACGACAAGCTGATAGATGCGTACTGGCAGGTGGGCCGCACTTACACAGTGCTAGGAAAATATCCGGAGGCTGAAAAGAATTTGAACCTTTCTATAGCCAGGGCAAAAGAAGCCGGTGACAAGTATAAAGAAATAGGAGCCACATGGTACCTGGCAGAGTACCACAGCAAGCAAAAGGAGTACCTGAAAGCCATTGAATTGCTAAAATCAACAGAGAAGGCAATTGCAGATAATAGATATGACTGGCTTTACCGGGAATATTTTGAGCGGGTAGCCGACCAGTATAAGCTGGCAGGAAGAGAGAAAGAGTCGTTGGAATACAAAGAACGCTATGTAGCCTTCACTGATTCACTGCTCAGGCTTAAGGAACTGGAAGGTGTTGCCATAGCCAAAGGCCCTGCCGAGGATTCTTTACAACTTCAAAAGGCAGAGCCATCTTTTATGAACAGCATAATATCTGCAGACAAAAAGAAATTTTGGTGGATGCTGTTTGGCACTACCCTCTTTATTTGCTCTACTTATATGCTATGGCGCTATAAAAAGAAACAACCTGACGCAGATAATACCATGGAACCACTTGTTGAGGCGCAGGCACAAAGTATAACCCATGAGTTTATAACCCCGGAGCAACCTGCTACCATGGCTCCCTTAAAGTATGTGCAAGCTGTAAAACATTCCGGCGAGGTAATAGTGCCTATCGAGACTATTTACTGGTTTGAAACGAAAGACAAAAAGTATTTTCTCTCAGACGGCGAAGAGCTATTGGAAACGCACCATACTATTGCCGAACTAGAAAATATGCTGGCGGGTAATGAGAATTTTATCCGCATCAACCGTTCTGTTATCATCAACGCGTACTTCATGTTTAACTACTCACCTTGGGAGAAAGACAAGTATATCGTGCGTATGCAAGACAAAGCCAAAACGGAATTCTCGATGCCACGCAACCGCATGAAAGCCATGCGCCAGCAATTCGGACTAGAGCCTGCTGCGGTATAGTAAAGTCTTTTGACACTTTTCGCTGGTGCGGGTTTTTAACCAATGCCAATAGTATCGGGTTTAAATCTTACTGGGCCGGAGGCCCAACTATAGCCGGTCACGAGCCAGGAGGCTCGCGCCATTAACGAAGGCTATTAATACAAAGGCCACTCCCTTACCGGAAGTGGCCTTTGTGTCATTGTAAAGAATAAACAATTACTTAATTACACCCAATTCTTTACCTACCTCAGTAAAGGCTTCGATACACTTATCCAGGTGTACTCTATCATGCACGGCAGAGATCTGCACACGAATACGCGCCTGACCTTTTGGTACTACCGGGTAGTAGAAACCAATCACGTAGATGCCTTTATCCAACATACGGGCAGCAAACTCCTGCGCAAGCGGTGCATCGTAAAGCATTACCGGCACAATTGGGTGATCACCTGGCTTGATGTCGAAACCAGCTGCTGTTATCTGCTCACGGAAGTACTTTGTGTTCCACTCCAGTTTATCGCGTAGCTCAGTGGTAGAGCTCAACAGATCAAGCACAGCAATAGAGGCACCAACTATAGACGGAGCCAGTGAGTTAGAGAACAAGTATGGGCGCGAACGCTGACGCAGCATATCGATGATCTCTTTGTGGCCGGAAGTAAATCCACCCATCGCGCCACCCAAAGCTTTGCCTAACGTGCCTGTAATAATGTCAATTTTGCCCATCACATTGCGGTACTCGTGTGTACCACGGCCAGTTTTGCCCAGGAAGCCAGAGCTATGGCACTCGTCGATCATAATCAGGGCTTTATACTTTTCGGCTAGCTCTACGATCTTATCTAGCTGCGCAATAGTACCGTCCATAGAGAAAGAACCGTCGGTTACGATAATGCGGTGCTTCGTGTTGGAATTTACAGCCTCCTGCAGTTTAGCCTCCAGGTCGGCCATGTCGTTGTGGTTGTAGCGGAAACGCTGCGCTTTGCAAAGGCGAACTCCGTCTATGATAGAGGCATGGTTTAGTGCATCCGAGATAATAGCTGAGTCTGCATCAAAAAGCGGCTCAAACACACCACCGTTTGCATCGAAAGCGGCTGCGTAAAGTATGGTATCTTCTGTGCCCAGGAATTCCGAGATTTTACGCTCCAGTTCTTTGTGGATGTCTTGGGTACCGCAAATAAAGCGTACAGAGCTCATACCATAGCCGTGCGTATCAATAGCTTCTTTGGCAGCCTCAATAACCTTTGGATGAGCAGAAAGCCCTAAGTAATTGTTGGCGCAGAAGTTTAGCACATGGTGCATCTGCGTGGTATCAATATTAGCACCCTGTGGTGTAGTGATAATGCGTTCTTGCTTATACAGTCCTGCTTCTTTGATTTCGGCAAGCTGCTGCTCTAAGTCTGGTTTTAAAGTTTCGTACATAGTCCCTTTTGTTCTTATCCGTTTATCGTTTTTCGATTTATTACAAGTATAGTATTAGCCATTAAACACCTGTGGCCTCACCGCCTTCATCAGGTTTTGGCGGCTCTGGTTTGCGAATGATAAGCCGGGGCCTGGGTGGTTTTGGCTTTTGCTTGTCTCCTGCATTCGACTCAGGCCTTGGTTGTTCAGTTGCAGATGCACCATCAGGTTTATCAGCAGCCTCAGTTGGTGGCGCTGGCCGTTTAATGACAGGTCGTGGCCTTGGTGGCTTCTGCTCTGGAGGGGCAGCGGATTCTGGTGCGGCGGCCGGCGTGGCAGTAGCATCTTCCTGCTTTGGCTCTTCGGCAGCTGGCTTTTGTAAGGCTACAGGTCGCTTAATTACGGGCCTTGGACGTGGTGCAGGTTTCGGAGTTTCTTCTGTTTTGCCTTCTGTCGTACTTCTATCTGCTGCTCCAGCCTCAGTCTGCTCTTCAGCAGGTTTTTGCAGGGCAGTTGGCCGTTTAATCACCGGGCGTGGTCTGGGTGCAGGTGTAGTCGCAGCATTTTCTTCTGCGGCAGGTTTAGCTGCAGATGGCTCCTCTCCTGTTGCTGCCTGCTCCGGCTTTTGCAGCGCCGCCGGACGCTTGATGACAGGCCGTGGCCTCGCAGCAGGCTTTGCCTCCTCAGTAGCTGGCTTATTTACGCCTTCCCCCTCTGTTGCAGGCTTTGGCAGTTCCTCTGAAGTTGCAGGCTTACTAATAACCGGCCGCTTTATGACAGGTCTTGGTTTAGCTGGTGCTGACTCTTGCTCTGTGGCTGGTTTTCCTGTCGCCCCCTCCCCTGTTTTCGGTAATGCTGTCGGCCTACGCACTATCGGTCTTGGCTTAGGAGTAGCGGCTTCTACGGCAGATGTTTCCTGTGGAACAGTGGGTTGTGCAGGTGTTTCTGGCGTTGGTGCAGCTGCTCTTCTTACAGCCGGACGTGGTGCCGTGGTGGCAGGTGCTGTCTTCGGCACATCCTCTTCGGCCAGGTGGTAGCGCAGACGCACATTGTTTAACTGCATCTTTACAGCTACTAAAAAGCTGTTTGGGTGCATTTGGGTATACATTTCCTGCCAGGCCGCAAAGCGAACCGGATCACCGGCCTCAAAATCCGATTTGTTAATCCGTTTTTTTATCAGGTATTCTTCGAAATTCATTTCTGCGCCTGGCTTGCAGCCTATGCTGTAAAGTTAAGGTGTTCGTGTTTAAAAACAGATTTTTACGGGTAAAATGCGCCTGCCAGCTAAACAAATATAAGAAATTCCGGTTCTTGAAACAGCTGTGCATTATTTATACTTTACCCTTTTATTAACTCTCAGTTAATTCTGATGTTAGCTGTTTCACCCTCCAAAAAGCCATTATACCTTTGTGCTAAGGTTAGTTACAAGTTAGTTTAGATTAGTGAGTAGAGCAGAGGTGCTGGTGCAAAATCAGCACCTCTGCCTTTTGCACTAAACTTACATTTACCCGCACTTTTCGTTAACTCGCTGCCATTCTTGATGCTTATACTTTCACTATTGACCTGAATTCGGTTACTTTGTGTGAAGAATATTATTTATCTATGGCAAACACAACTGACACAGTATTGGTGATAGGCGCCTGCGGGCAGCTTGGCTCTGAGCTTACGCTGGAGCTGCGTAATATGTATGGGGGAGCAAATGTAGTAGCAGCAGATATTGCGGCACCAAAACAGGCAGACTTACGTGATTCGGGTCCGTTCGAGAAGATTGACGTGCTGAACCTGAAAGCGATGGGTGAATTAGCCGCTAAGTATAAGTTCAAGCAAATTTACCACCTGGCAGCTGTACTGTCGGCTACTGGCGAGAAAAACCCGAAGTTTGCCTGGCAACTGAACATGGATGGCCTGTTTAACGTGCTGGACCTGGCTCTGGAGCAGAAAGTTGAGAAAGTATACTGGCCAAGCTCTATTGCAGTTTTTGGCCCGAACACACCACGCCAGAACACACCACAACACACTGTTATGGATCCTAACACAGTGTACGGCATCAGCAAGCAAGCTGGTGAGCGCTGGTGCGAATACTATTTTGAGAAATATGGGCTGGATGTGCGCAGCCTGCGTTATCCCGGTCTTATTGGTTATAAAGCTTTACCTGGCGGCGGCACTACCGATTACGCTGTGGATATCTACCACAAAGCACTGGAGGATGCAAAGTTTGAGTGCTTCCTGAGCGAAGATACTTACCTGCCAATGATGTATATGCCGGATGCGCTGAAAGCTACTCTGGACCTGATGCACGCTCCGGCTGAGCAGGTGAAAGTGCGCAGCTCTTACAACCTGAGCGCCATGAGCTTCTCGCCTAAAGAAATCACAGCCTCTATTCAGAAACATATACCGGAGTTTGAAATAACTTACAAACCAGACTCACGCCAGCAGATTGCTGACTCGTGGCCTCAAAGTATAGATGATAGCGCTGCACAGCAGGACTGGGGATGGAAACCAGCTTATGATCTGGATGCCATGACAGCAGACATGCTCCTGAATTTGAAGAAGATGAAAGAAGAGCAGGCAGTGGGCCAATAAGCTCATTTGAAATTTGTAAATAAAAAAGGCGGTACGGTTGTGCTGCCTTTTTTATTTACCCTGTAAAGTACAATCATCTAATTTTAAACTAAACTACTATAGGCTGGTTTTACACGTATGTACAAACGCACAGCAAAAATTCAGGTCTGTTGCACATATTCGATTTAAAAACCAAACAGCAGTAAAGTATAATTTATGAGTATTCTGGAGTCTGACGACAATGATTTAAGAAAGCTGATCTTTGAGAAAGAAAAAGTAATTGTGAAATTTATAAATGAGTCCTGCCCAGTTTGCCAGAGCTTGGCACCCTCTTTCGAGAAGTTTGCAACAGACCCTACTTATAGTGATGTTACGTTTGTAAGAATGCATGCCGACCAGAATCCTGTTACTAGCCAGGAGGTAAAACTTACAGGCACCCCCTTTTTTGCCGTTTACCGCAATGGCACTATTCTGGAATGTGGCCTGTTATCGTCTGAAGAAGAAATAAAGCAGATGCTGCAAAAGCTTAAATAGCTATATCTCACAATTTTGCAGCACTGCCGGCACAAAGTATAGCGCAAATCAAAATAGCATAGTAACTTGCGCCGCTTTTAAAATCAGGCAAAATTCGTGAAGAAATCTACAACCTCCTTTATCTACTCGTTGCTGTTAATTACGGCAATAAATTTTACACTAACAGGCTGCTCCAGCACAGACAAGCTGAATGCTTCTGCCCCAGAGGCTACAACAGTAGCGGCACCTGTTTACAAGCCCCAGCTCTCGTCTATTACTGTTCCGGTTTCTATCTCAATAGCAGCCATGGAAGAGAAGCTGAACGACGAGGTAAAAGGCATCCTGTATAAAGACACCAACCTGGACGATGACAACGTTGCCGTAACCGTTTCGAAGGGTGGGCGCATGAGCATCCGGGCCGAAAAGGATAAAGTATACTTTAGCGTACCGCTGCGCATTTATGCCAAAGGCCGCTGGAAATGGGACCCTTGCAAACTTTGCCCTGCCATTGATAAAACAGAGGACACCACTTTTGATATGGTGATCAAGACCGAGAGCAAAATCGGCCTGACCGACGACTACAGAATTAACACAATTACAAGCGGTGACTTTGAGTGGGGCAACACAAAGCCTGTACTGGAGTTAGGCCCGCTCAAGATCGGGTTAGCCCGTTTTGTTGAGCCTGCCCTGCGCAACCAGATGGCATCGCTTTCAAAGCAACTGGATAAGGAACTACAAAACCGCCTGGACATGAAAAAGTATGTGGCGCAGGCCTGGCAAATGGTGCAGGAGCCTGTTAAACTGGATGATGATATGAATGCATGGTTAACGGTTGTGCCAAAAGAGGTGCGTATGGCTCCGCTTTATGCTCAGAACGGCACCCTTAACACGCGCCTGGGCATCACCTCCTATATATCGGTGTCTACAGACGGGAAGCCACAGACACAGGTAAACAAAAACCTACCTAAGCTGATCGTGGACAGCCGTTTGGCAGATGATATACAAATCGGCCTTACTACTACTATACCCTATGCCCATGCCAGTAAGATGATGCAGGCACAGGTGGCAAAACAAACCTATAAGTTTGATGGTGGCAAAAGCGAATTAACTGTAAACGACGCAGCCATTTTACCCGGTGGTGAACAGCTGGTTCTGATGCTGGATGTGAATGGTAAAACTAAGGCTGGCTTGTTTACAAAGAAAATAGTAGGTAAAGTATACCTGCGCGGCACCCCATACTACGATGCGCAGACCGCTTCTATTAAAGTGCGTGATGTAGACTATGATCTGGACACTAAAGATAAACTGTTGAACACTGCCAGCTGGCTAGCTAAAAACAAGTTTAAGGATATGATCCAGGCGCAGGTAAGCATTCCGGTACAGAGCCAACTGGATGATGCTAAAAAGATGCTGCAGAACACACTGGACAAGCAGGGACGTGTGCATGAATCGTTACTGCTGCGCGGAAGTATAAAGCACATTACTCCGGATAACATTTACCTGACCAAAGATGGAATAAAAGCAGTTGTAAACGCAAAAGGCACACTTACAGCTACAGTAGATAAGCTCTAGTTATTTTAGACAAAAGACTTTTTGACAAAGGAAAAAAGACTTATGCCTACATAGGAGAGTCCTTTGTCCTTTGTCACATAATCCTTCGTCAGATAATCAAAGCTTCTCTATCGGGGTAGGGCTGTTAAATACTTTGTCTGGCACAGATGCAGGAGCGGCAATGTGCATCAACCTGAAATCGCTCTGCGGATTGCTGCGGTTACTGGCCAGCTTTATACTTCCATAGGTTTTATAGTCATTCCAAAAGCGGGTAAAAGCAGGTTGCTCATCGTTGTAGTTCCGGTAGAAAGCCCACTGTGTTATCAGCCCATCGTTTTTATCCACCCACAGTTTATACTTGTTTTGCGGCGTCAGTCCTACGTTCTCAAAAGTCATCTCCAGCACATCGGCTTTGGCACCGTCCATAGTGGCTTCCTCTCCTATGTACTTTAATGTTACACCTGGGTCCTGCAGCTTAAAGGGCATCACTAGCCAATAAGAGTTGTTTATCCAGAGGGCATAGGCACGCTCTAACAGCTTTTGCTTCTCTTCAGGATTTTGTAACTCCTGCCCTGCCACGTATACTTTGCCGTCTTTTGTTTGCGTATCGATAACGGCTACTAAACTATCCTTTTCCCACCTGAACCGGTTCTGGTGCTTATCCCATACCTGATATTGGTTGTTAAAGGTCCAGGCAAGGTAACGGGTGTCGTTCCATGCCTTTTCGCCGCCCATATTCTTCATTACCCTGTCTGCTATACTTTTTGCTTTTGCATCGGAAGTTTGCGCCAGTACAAAAACAGTTTGCAGCATAAGCAGGCACAGCAGCAGCAGGGCTTTGGTTTTTTTTAAGTATGACATCGTGTTAAGGCTAATTGATTGCGTAAGATACAACGTAATACGTGATTTTTTCGCAGAATAGCTACATCTTCAGCAGGCTAAACACAGCGATTTTAACCATAGTATGCAAGGCCCCGTATCAAATGCATTATAACCATACGGAATACGGACTGCCTATGCCAAGCTATACATTTAAAGACACTTTTGCGCTACTAAAGGATTCTGCTAGCGAGTTCTCCGATAATAACTCACTTATGCTGGCTGCGGCACTTGCATTCAACGCCATTTTCTCTATTCCACCTCTGCTCATCATCATCATAAGGGCAGCAGGAGCATTTTTTGGGGAGAAGGCTGTGTCCGGAGAGTTATCTAACCAGATATCAAAAGCTATCGGACCTCAGGCAGCCAAGGAGGTAGAGACTATCATACAAAACGCTCAGATGAGTGAGTCTGGAGGGCTGGCGCTCTGGATAGGTATAGGCACCTTAATTTTTGCTGCCACCACTTTTTTTGTAACCCTGCAGCAATCGCTTAATAAAACCTGGAACCTGAAGGTAAAGCCTACCAATAGTATTATGCGCATGGCCAAGGAGCGTGTGTTTTCCTTTGGCATTATACTTAGCATTGCCTTGCTCATGCTGGTGTCGTTTGTACTTAGTGCAGCTATTTCTGTAATGAGCGGCTACATTTCGGATATGCTGCCCGGCGTGGGGGTATGGGTTATTAAGCTGATAGATTTCCTGGTTTCGGTGGGCATTATAACAATACTTTTTGCCCTCATATTTAAGTACCTGCCCGATGCTCAGATCCGCTGGAAAGACACTTTAGTAGGAGCTTTTATCACTGCCCTACTTTTCGGGATAGGCAAATTCCTGATCAGTTGGTACATTGGCACTTCGGATCCAGGTTCTGCTTATGGTGCTGCCGGTTCTATTATCATCATACTTGTCTGGATCTACTACTCTTCTATGATCGTGCTGTTTGGGGCAGAGTTTACACAACAATACGCTAATAAGTATGGCCAGCACATCAGACCAAAACCACACGCTGTGTTTGTAGAAGAGCGCGAAGTACACGAGGATAAAACAGACAAGCAAAGCGGAAGACCACCTGCAGAGGGAAGGTATAAAGTTAAAAGCTAACCCCTACAACTCCCGAAATTATTTGATTAGTCTGGTGAGCATGCTCTCTTGGAGCAAGGCCATCATTTATTTGGTAGCTAAATTCAATAACACCATTATTCTTACTAGTAACAGGAAACCTAACCCCGAGTGCTCCTGAGATACTTTTGGCAATGGATTTATTTTCTGGGTCATAGTTATACTGATTAACTCTATTATCATTCATATCATCATGCCATGCATATCTGTTATGATCAACATAAGCAAGTATACTTAAACCAGGACCCGCCTTGAAATAAGGAATAAAAGTCTTGACAGGAAAATCAATCTGCAGCATTAGCGGAACGGCAACATATACTGCCGAAATCTTATTCATAACTACTATTTCCGAAGAAGCACCAGAGTTTGGGTTGGTAAAGTAATCCTCAAAACCAGCTTTTGTTCGATAAGAGTTAATAAATAAGCCTGTAGCAATTTTTAGTTTCTTACTAAATCTTGGTGAACTCAGATTAAACATTAATCCACCTGTTATATCTGTAGACTCCTCGAAGTCATCACTACCATAACCAAAGTAATCACTATCACTGAATTCATCTACACTTCTAATATTACCAAACTTAATATGTGTATATGAAGCACCTAAAACAACTGCTTTTTCTATAGCTAATTTTGGCAAGTCCTCTTCTATCTCTACTTCCTCAGCTGTAGATTCCTGAGCTAGGATATTTGTAGCACTTAAAAAGAGTAAGAAGATGATTATAAAGGGTATAGACGCTTTCATAGGAATTTATATATGTAGCAAATCTATCGAATTTAAAGCAAAATAAAACCGGCTCCTGCTTAAAATTGCAAGAGCCGGTTTTGTGTTTTTATACTATAAATTGAGGTAGTCTCCTTAAAATCGTGCTACGCGATACTAGATCGCACCTAAGCTGTCTTTTTCTCCTTCACAGCCAACTGGCCACAGGCAGCGTCTATATCTTTACCACGGCTGCGGCGCACGTTCACTTGTACTCCTCTGTCAGCAAGGTAATAGATAAAGTCCTGCAGGCGATCGTCGTTGGTATTCACGAAATCAGCGTTCTCTATCGGGTTATACTCTATCAGGTTGATCTTGCAAGGGATGATCTTAGAGAAACGTAGTAGTTCCTCAGCATCCTCCAGCGAGTCGTTAAAGTTATCGAATACGATGTACTCGTATGTTACCTTGCGGTCTGTTACTTGGTGATAGTATTTCAGCGCATCTGTTAAAGCCTCCAGAGAGTTAGTCTCATTGATCGGCATGATCTGATTGCGCTTCTCATCATTAGCTGCGTGTAGCGACAGAGCCAGGTTAGCTTTCACGCCATCATCCGCCATTTTCTTGATCATCTTAGCGATACCGGCTGTACTTACCGTAATGCGGCGTGCAGCCATGCCCAGGCCATCGTGTGCGGTAATGCGCTCAATGCTTTTCATTACGTTGGCATAGTTCAGCATTGGCTCACCCATACCCATGTATACAATGTTGGTAAGCGGCGTGCCGTACTGGCGCATGCTTTGCTCGTTAATGCGCACCACCTGGTCGTAGATCTCAGCGGCATCGAGGTTACGCACGCGGTCCATGTAGCCGGTTGCGCAGAACTTACAGGTAAGTGAACAACCTACCTGGCTGCTCACACAAGCGGTTTTGCGTTCGTTGTGCGGTATCAGCACACCTTCTACAATGTTGCTGTCGTGAAGTTTAAAAGCAGATTTGATAGTGCCGTCGTTGCTTAGCTGCTCAGTGGCAACCTCCACCGCGTTAATGGCAAAGTGCTGCTCCAGCTTTTCACGCAGGGCCAGGCTCACGTTGTTCATCTCTGTAAAAGACTGGGCAGAGTGCTTCCAGAGCCACTCGTATACCTGCTTGGCACGAAATGGTTTCTCGCCCTGCTCCACCAGCCACGCCTTCAGATCGTCGAGCGTTAGCTTACGGATGTCTTTCTTATTGATGATGTTTATATCTGCAATCAAATTCATACTGCAAAATTACAAAAATCTTCAGGCTTTAGTTTCAATTTTCGCCTTTACTTCGTCTGGCAGGGCTATTAGTTTCCGGTTCTGGTAATCAAAGCACAGCATACCTGTTTTAGCGCGCGCTACTTCCCTACCCTCCTGGTTCTGCACATGGTAGGTGATATCAAAGCCATACTTGTTGATGTCGTCGAAGGCAAGTTTTATACTTAGCACATCCCCGTAAAAGCCCTCACCTTTATACTCAATCGCCACATCTGCCATAATCATACTTGCGCCACCTATGTTTAGCTCACTCCACCCAAAGCGCCCCAGCAGTTGCATGCGTGCCTCGTGCAGTATAGAGAGCAGTGCGTCGTTACCCAGGTGGTTGCCGTAGTTCAGGTCGGTAACACGTACAGGTATGTTTGCTATAAAGTGACTATGAGACGGTATCGCTACTTTTATTCTTGCCATTGTTGCTTATTTCTTACAGATTTAATTTTATACTTGCACAAAAACGCAAGCATTGTAAGCTGATATTCAGCTTAGTTCCTTATGCAACGGCTCTTAATATATTATTATTTGTTGCAGCCAGTGCACAGCTTTGCTTACCTTTGTAAAGTAACACAAAAAACATGCACCTCGAAATACGACAAACGAAAGACGGCTCAAACACGCTTTTTGTACCGGAGCTCAATGAGCACTACCACTCGGTACACGGTGCACTGCAGGAGTCGCAGCATGTTTTCATAAAGCACGGCCTGGAGCATGTTATGTCTTATAAAAAAGACATTAAGATCCTGGAGATTGGTTTTGGCACTGGCTTAAACGCCATACTTACCTACCCGTTTGCGTTGGCCAAGAAAGCTTTTATACAGTACGATACGCTGGAGAAATTCCCGCTGCAACAGGAGGTAGTACAGCAACTGCAGTTCGATAAGTTTATACTTAACCCAGAGCTGCACGATGTGTTTCTGCAGATGCACCAGTCGCCATGGAACGAGCCGGTGGATATGATCCCATACTTTTCGCTGCAGAAAATGCACGAGACGCTGGAAGAGTTTGTAGCGCCGCAATCGTATTACGACCTGATTTATTTTGATGCCTTTGCTCCTGAGAAGCAGCCGGAACTGTGGTCGGAGGAGATGTTTGTGAAACTGTACAATGCCACCCGCCCGGGAGGAGGATTGGTTACTTACTGTGCCAAAGGCTCTTTTAAGCGCAGCCTAAAAGCTGCTGGCTTTGAAGTAGAGGCCCTGCCTGGCCCTCCGGGCAAACGCGAAATGACACGTGGGGTAAAGCCGTTGGAGTAAGTATAGCTTCTACTCTATACTTTCTGTCATAAATCCTTATCTTGAGCGGCAATAATAACTCAAGCAATGAAAACAATACTAACTCTGGCGCTTTGCCTTCTAAGCGTTACATCAGCCTTTGCGCAAAATACTCAGTCCATTACCTATAAGCAGGCTTTTGAAAAATCGCAGAGATATAGTCAAAAAGCCCAACTAGCCTGGAACGATAAGAATGAGGAGCTCACAAAAGCGTATCGCGATTCCAGCATCAGTATATTTATTAACAGCTTAGTGGAGCCTCACGTTTTCAAAGACCGGCGCAACAAGCCTTTTTCGCTGGGAAGTATAGATAAACCCGTAGTACTTTCTGCTTCAGCCTCGTGGTGTACACCCTGTATAGCCGAAATTCCTGCATATAATAAGATTGTGGAAGAATATGGCGATAAGGTAACTTTTATAATACTCTTTCACGATACTAAGGATAAGCTTTCTGCATTAGCTTCTAAGTATAACAAGCAAGTTATTTTGGTACCTTCAGCCCCGCGTGATATACCCAATACGGACTTAGACATCAATGGCTTTAAACATTCTTTAGGCTACCCTGCCAACTATTTTATTTCCCAAGACAGGCAGATCGTATCTGTTACATTAGGCGCAGCGGTAGCAGGCACCAAAGTAACTACCGAACAAGCTTACCAGTTTAACTATGAGCACCTAAAAAATGAAATAGAGCATTTGCTCAGCAAGACGAAGCAACTATAAGCCACTTTATTGTTTCTGTCTAAAATTGAACTGAAACTGCTATTAGTTGTTTATTGCAATTATTCAATAAGCTGAACTATAGCACACTTATACTTTATATACCATTTTATCCATTATTATTGGTTTGTTAAAGTTTTATGATAATTTAGCCAGCAGCCTTGATATATAAAATTAAAAAGTTACTTTGCAAATTCTTTAACCCTTGTTCACAAATTATTTATAATGAAGAAGTTATTCAGAAGCTTTATCAAACCTTTTTTATCAAAGTACGAGGTGGTATGCACAAACTACCATGTTATTCCGGGTATGCCGGTTAACAAAAACCAGCAAACGCATGCTTTCGAAAGAGGCGCTGCTACAGAAGCCAGAGAATTCTACATCAAGGTTGTTTCTTCGGACATGACCAAAACAATGGCTCCGGTAGAAGTGCAGCTTAGAAAGATTTACCTGAGAGGCAAGACTATTGAGCAGAAGCAGTTTGGTCCGGTAGAGCACCTGAAAAGCCTGAACGCAAAGAAAAAGAAGAAGTAAGCTACATTGCTATACCTGTAAAAGCCCTCCTGACAGTGCATGTCGGGAGGGCTTTCTGTTTAAGGTGGTTTTTATAAAGTTTCAACTTAGGGCTCTGTACTCCGTAATGCAGCATTATAATATATAGTGCTTTTAATTTATGTGCCTCTGCTGCTATAAACACTAACCATACTATGAAGAACGCAGCAATTACTATTACGCTACAAGCCTTGGCGACTTTTACCATACTTGCCACTGCCTTGCCGATTCTGCACTCGCAGGAATGGTATGTGCGTGTTTTTGACTACCCGCGCCTGCAAATTTTTGCCCTTGCTATACTTTGTTTTATACTTTACATCTGGCTTGCCCCCAGGAACCGAAAACGCGACAAGTTTCTACTGGTAGCTTTATTAGTCTCTATTGTATACCAGGCAGTAAATATCTTCCCGTATACTTTCGTAGCGCCAAAAGAAGTGAAAGATGCTGATGCAAACAGCCCCTCTGACACCCATTTAAGCTTATTAGTATCTAATGTACTGATGGACAACACGGAGCATGATAAACTAATAACCCTTACCCAAAAATATGAGCCTGACATTTTGCTGTTGCTGGAGTCTGATTTAGTATGGCAGCAGGCCTTGGCACCCATTACCAAAAGCTACCCGTACCGCGTTGAAATCCCACTTAAGAACACCTATGGGATGCACCTTTACAGCAAACTGCCCTTGCGCCAGCAAAAGGTAAGCTACCTGCTCGACAAGGACATTCCCTCTATTAAAACGTTTGTACAACTCCGCAATGGTACATGGGTAGAACTGCATGCCGTGCACCCTAAACCACCAGTACCTACCGAGGATGCCACCTCCGAAAAACGTGATGCCGAGATTGTATTAATTGCCCGTGACATCGCCAACTCCAAATACCCGGTTGTTGTAGCCGGTGACTTTAACGATGTGGCCTGGTCGCGCACGACGGAGCTTTTCCAGGAGGTAAGCGGATTACTGGACCCACGACTGGGACGTGGTTTTTACAATACCTTTAACGCGGACTACCCAATTCTACGCTGGCCCCTCGACCATGTTTTTCACTCCACACACTTTAAGCTGGAAAGTATAGAAAGGCTCCCCGACATTGCATCAGACCACTTCCCGATCTTCATCAGGCTAAGCTTTTCTCCTAAAAATAAATATGATCAAGAAGAACCCGAAGCCGATTCGCAAACTCAGGAAGAAGCCTCGGAATTGATAGAGGAAGGAAGAGAAGAGGCTGCGGATGACAAGCGTGAAGGGAAATCGCAATAGATTAGTTATTCCTCCAAACACGCTGCGGCATTACCACGGCATCTAACGGCACATCAAACGGGTTTGGGTCTGCTATACTTTCCACAGGCGGCTCCAGCGACAGGCCTACCTTTAACACATCGGGTCGGCAGTCGGCCAGAAATCGATCATAGAAACCTTTGCCATACCCTACCCGATGACCGGCCAAATCGAAAGCCAGCAGCGGAATAAGCACCACGTCTACCTCATTTGCATGAATAATGTGCGCGTCCTGTGGCTCCGGTATTCCCCATGGGTTCTCAATCAGCACAGCCTCATCAGTCAAATGGTGATGAGTAAGTATATTCTGAGCTACATCGGTAACCGGAACAGCCACACGCACCTCCGGGTGCTCCTGCCGTAGACGCTCAATAATAGGCCATGTGTTTACTTCGTTGTTCTTCACAATCGGCAGAAACACATGCACCGTTTGCCCCGGCTTTAGCACAAACTGGCTAAAAAACTGATCTGCTATACTTTCGCTTCGCCGCTGCACTTCTTCTAAAGGCAGTGCCCGACGCTTTTGCAGCATCAGCTTACGCAGTTCTGCCTTCTGCATTATTCTTCCTCAAGTATGGTAAACCTGAACTCCAATGGATCAAAAGCTTCTACCAAAGCAGGTATAAAATCCGGGTTATTGGTGCGGTAAGAAAGCAGGTTATCGTGGCGTTCCTGCAGGCTACCGTTCGGAAAGAGTTTTTCTTTCAGGTTTTCGAGTTGCTTAAAGGTTTGCTCGTGTTTGCTGTCACGTGCCTTTGATATTTTCTTCTCCAGCATCTGCAGCGCGTTATTTGCCTTTTGCTCTTCGGCGGCCACTGCTCTTACTAAGGTAGGGTCAATGTCTTGCGCCAGCTTTTCTACCTCGGCAAAGGCAGCTGTTACAGCTTTGCGCTGTTCCTCCAGGTTTATTTCCTCCTCGTGTATCTGGCTGGACAGGTATTTTTTCAGGTCCAGGTAAGACTGGAACATCTCTTCCGGCTTCAGACCAAGCTTGTGCATGCGGCTGGCGTTGCCACGGGTAATGTACAGTGCCGAGTTGCGCAGCATCAGCATCGGGAAAGTCACTTTATATGCTTCGAATAGCTTCTTCAGCTGAAACCAGTAAGCTACCTCTGCCCCTCCGCCTATGTACGCTAAGTTTGGTAGCACCAGCTCTTCGTAAAGTGGCCTAAGTATAACGTTTGGACTAAAACGCTCCGGATGCTCCTGTGCCTCCTGGAGTATTTCTTCTAAAGTAAAGCTGATATCTGTGTTCAATACTTTATACTTTCCGTCTTCCTGCACAATACGCTCACGCAGGTTATCCTTCAGGTAAAATAAGTTGATCTCTCTTGAGTATACTTGTGGCTTGTACCCAAGCTTTTCAAGCTCTGCATTCGCCTCCTCTACCAGTTTATTAGACAACTGCTCCGTCAGCTCCTTCTCCACTACAGGTGTCAGGGATTTTTTCAACATTGCATCATCACCGTCTATACTTAACAGGCCATACTCTCCGAATAAATCATACGTAATGGCACGTGTAGCATCAGCAAGTGTTTTGCTGTTACGGTATGCCTCGTCAAACACAGGATAAGTTTCCGGCAGTTCTTCCATCAGTTTGTCTAAGCCCTCTGTGCTGAAGCGACCAACTGCACCTTTCTGTGTTGTCTCCCACTTGTAGCCTTTGCCAAACAAGTTAAAATGGTTAATCTCGGCGAAGTCGTGGTCTTCGGTGGCCATCCAGTACACCGGCACAAAGTTATAGTCCGGGTACTTTTCCTGTAGTTGCTTACAGGTGTTTATGGCTGTGATGATCTTGTACACAAAGTATAACGGACCAGTGAAGATGTTGAGTTGATGGCCAGTGGTAACAGTGTAGGTATTCGGCTGCTGCAGCAGGTCTAAATTCTGCTGCACTTTGGGATTTATACTTGTTATGGAAGTATACTGCTGCTGTAGGGCCTGGTGCAGTGTCTGGCGTTGTGCTTCGGAGAAAGTTTTCTCCTTTAGCTGGGCCTCGAAAACCTCTAAAGTTGGGTAGCGGTTATAGAACGGTTGTAGCTTTTCGTTTTGACAGAGATAGTCTGTTACTGTTTTCGAAAACGCGCCGGCGGCAGCGTAATCCATTTTAGTTACTTTCATAGTTGATACTTCCATCAGCATGTTTGGCCAGGGTATAGCCTCTTTAACAGTTTTACAAGAATTCTGTTGCAGCATCTGCTTTTTGCTGGCTGCTGCGTAAAGTTATACTTTTTTGTAAAGGGTATTGCAGCCAACACGACAGAAAGCAACTACAGGAGGCCAGGCGATAAAACTTATCAACTAAATAACGTAAATACGCTAAACCTTAATCAACAACTATGGGATTACTAAGCGGCATGATGGGCCACGCCTCAGAGGTGTCTATCGAAAAAATATCCAGGGAATTTCAACCTATACTTATAGAAGATGAACGGATTGAAAAAGCTTACAAGCTGATCCGGGACATGCTGGTGTTCACAAACAAGCGGCTTATACTTGTTAACAAGCAAGGCATAACCGGATCCAAAATTGATTACCGCAGCATCCCGTACGGAAGTATAAAGATGTTCTCAAAAGAAAGTGCCGGTATTGCTGATTTGGATGCAGAACTCAAAATTTGGCTAACCGGCGAAACCGAACCTACTATCAAACAGGATTTCAGAAAGGGAGAGAATATAAATGAGGCGTATCGGGTGCTGAGCAGGTATGTGTTGAATTAGGACCTACTTTATAGGGTCAAACCACCCCTAGCCCCTCCTTATCCAAGGCGGAGAATTTTGCTATTACTGCTTCAATTGCCAACACAGTAGTCAAGGCCATTCCTCTTTGTCATCTTGTAAAGATCTTGGAGGAAGGGAGGTTAAGCAGCTGCTACAGAGTTTATCCTATTACGAAAGTAACAGCAGTGTTCCCCGCCTTGGATAAGGAGGGGCTAGGGGTGGTTGGATAACTATACTAAAAGCAAAAAGCCCTGCAAGATTAACTTACAGGGCTTTTGTTAAAATCTATATTAGGAGTGGTTAACTCACCACCTCACCATACAAATCAAAGTCAGAAGAGTCAGTGATCTTCACATTAGCAAAGTCACCTAAGCGAACGTAGTTGCTATCTGCTGGCACCAACACCTCGTTGTCTACCTCCGGAGAATCGTACTGTGTACGGCCAACAAAATAGCCGCTCTCTTTGCGATCAAACAGTACTTTATAAGTCTTGCCTACTTTCTCTTCGTTCATCTCCACAGAGATTCCCTGCTGAAGCTCCATGATAGCGTCGGCACGATCCTGCTTCACCTCTTCCGGCACGTTGTCCTCTAAAGTATAAGAGTGTGTGTTATCCTCATGAGAGTAAGTAAAGATACCTAATCTATCGAAGCGAGTCTCCTCTACCCAATCGTACAGCTCCTGGAAATCCTGATCTGTTTCTCCTGGGTGACCTGCGATAAGTGTTGTTCTCAAGGCGATGTCCGGCACGCGCTGACGTATCTGGTCTACCAGCTCAATCGTTCTGCGCTTGCTAATGCCACGGCGCATAGTCTTGAGCATGTTATCAGAAATGTGCTGCAGCGGCATGTCCAGGTACTTGCAGATGTTCTCACGCTCGTTCATCACTTCAAACACCTCCATCGGGAACTGAGACGGGTAAGCATACTGCATCCTGATCCACTCGATCCCCTCTACATCAGATAAGTTTCTTAGCAGATCTGCCAGTTTGCGCTCACCGTAGTGCTGCAGGCCATAATAAGTAAGGTCTTGGGCAATAAGGACTAGCTCTTTTGTTCCCATACCTGCCAGGCGCTTCGCCTCCTTCACCAAGTCCTCTATTGGGCGGTCTACGTGTTTACCGCGCATTAAAGGGATGGCACAGAAAGAGCAAGGACGATTACAGCCTTCGGCAATTTTAAAGTATGCAAAGTGCGAAGGCGTTGTCAGTAAACGCTCCCCGATAAGTTCGTGCTTATAATCAGCTTCCAGAGTTTTAAGAAGGCGCGGCAACTCCAGCGTACCGAAGTATGCGTCTACCTGCGGTATTTCAGCCTCAAGAGAATCCTTGTAGCGCTGCGAAAGGCAACCTGTAACGTACAGCTTATCTATCTGGCCAGCTTCTTTGGCATCAGCATAGCGAAGTATAGTATCAATAGACTCCTGCTTGGCATTATCGATAAAGCCACAGGTGTTCACGATGATGATATTGGAATCGTCTTTGTCAGACTCGTGCGCCACATCAAATTCGTTGGCACGCAGCTGCCCCATCAGTACTTCCGAATCCACCAGATTTTTAGAGCAACCCAGGGTGATTACGTTTACCTTATCCTTCTTTAAAGATCTTACTTTCACTTACTTGTATATTTAATGAAATACGCTACAATCGATAAAAACCTTTATCAGACCATAATGGTTCGTTTTAGGAACCAGTTCGCAAAGGTACAATATGTTTGGGTAATAAAGGGCAGGCTATAGTGCAATTGATTCTTGTACTGTTAGTTTCATTACCCCCAAACCAGCTGGCAATGGTTATATAAGATCAGGAGCCTTAACAGGTAATGGTTCCTGTTGCACTTTGATTAAGTGACTAATATTGCTTTATGGCTTTTCCTACAATGACTGCAGAAACCATTTATAGCAAGCAACTCTGTTTTTCATTAATTTAACTGCGATTGGCAGTTGGTAGGTCGTAACAAGGAGCTTTATTACTTGGTATAGATTGCCGTCCCAGAGATAATCCGGCGACTCAAGGAGAGCAATATTTTTTAGAGGCGTGTTGGGGATACTCTGGATAAAATATTCAATGATCTCTTCAGTAAGTACTCCGCCGGCAGGTATACCCGAGTCTATCATCAGGTTTGTTACCTGCTTCTTTTGAATAAATGTAAACAAGTATACAACTGTTTGGAAAAACTCGTAAGATTCTACGCTTAACTCATCCGACCAATTTACACATAGAATATCATGAGCCTTATCGTACGCCAGTTCCATTAAGCCATACTTTAACATTCGCATTTTATATGCTTATTAAGATTATACCCTACAGTAAGTATAAAAGTAGGGATTATAATGCATTAATAAACACCTGTGTACTTTTATCTGGAAAGTATGTAGTAAGACTTGCTTTTCCGGCTAATAACTTGCCTGATAATTGATTAGAAACTCCACGCTTGTAACCTGCCCCTTCTTTACCTCTACCGGATTGATGTTCATTTCCCCATCGAAAAGGTTTGCGAACATCCCCTTCTCTTCTTTCGAAAACAGGCTATACTTGCCGGGCTTGAGGCTAACTGCAAAGTTACCATTAGCATCTGTAGCAACCTGAGTAACTAATTTAGTCTGGATATTGGTGTGAAAAACACCTTCTGTGGTTTTTGCCTGGTTGCTGTTGGTAAGCTCGTAGATGTACAACGTGCGCTGTATGCCTCTACCTTTGCTTGGCGGCGCATCTGGCGAAGGCATCTGGTTGCCTGCCTGCCATAGCACCTGACCGGCTATACCTTGCTCAATAGGAGCCTGCTGGTCCTGCGCCTGTTCGGCAGTAGCAAGTGGGGCCTGCTTCTGTTGTGCGTTTGCCTGCTCCGTCTGCTCTTGTGGATTGGCGGATTGCGAAGACTTAGAACCGTTGCACTGCAGGAACAGCAGTGCCAACGGCAACAACAGAAGCTTTTCCATGGCTTTTATACTTTATTTGCGTGAAAAGAAAGACTCTACAAATTCGTGCTTGTCGAATAATTGTAAGTCCTCAATTTTCTCGCCAACTCCGATATACTTCACCGGAATTTTAAATTCATCAGAGATACCAATCACTACACCGCCCTTGGCTGTACCATCTAGTTTGGTAATAGCTAAGGCTGTAACATCAGTAGCTTTGGTAAACTCACGGGCTTGCAATAGTGCATTCTGGCCAGTGCTGCCATCCAATACTAAAAGTACCTCGTGTGGGGTATCTTCTGTTACTTTTTGCATCACACGCTTGATCTTCGAAAGCTCGTTCATCAAGCCTACTTTGTTGTGCAATCGGCCAGCCGTGTCTATAATCACTACATCTGCGCCAGTCTCAACGCCTTTTTTAACGGCATCATAGGCAACAGAAGCGGGATCGGTGTTCATGCCGTGCGATATAACCGGCACACCTACTCTATCTCCCCAAATGATCAGTTGGTCAACGGCAGCGGCACGGAAGGTATCGGCAGCGCCAAGTACTACTTTTTTACCTGCTTTGTGGAATTGTGCGGCAAGCTTGCCAATAGTAGTGGTTTTGCCCACACCATTCACACCAACTACCATGATCACGTAAGGCTTTACACCTGCAGGCAGTTCAAAGTTGGCTCCGTCACCGGCACGATTCTCTTCCAGCAGGGCGGCAATTTCTTCGCGCAGTATCTTGTCCAGCTCATCGGTGCTCACGTACTTGTCGCGGGCTACACGTTTCTCAATGCGGTCAATAATCTTTACCGTCGTCTCTACCCCTACATCGGCATGTACCAGGATTTCTTCCAGTTCATCGAGCACCTCCACATCAACTGTAGATTTGCCGATAACAGCCTTGCTCAGTTGCCCAAAGAAGCTGCTTTTGGTTTTCTCAAGTCCTTTGTCGAGCGACTCTTTTTTCTTCTCTTTACTGAAAAAGTCAAAAATGCCCATACTGATGTTTTTGTAAGGATGAAGGCTTCCGGTGATACGGTAATATACTAAAAAAGTCCCATTAGTGGGACTTTTTGAATTCTTCTATCTGTAATAGAGTCGGCTGATTACTTCTTAGCAAGGAACTCCTGTACTTTATCTACAGGTACCATCTCCTCTTTAAAGCTGTAAGCACCAGTTTTTGGAGATCTCACAGCCTTGATAACTTTTGCCCAGTCTTTACCTGTAGCAGTCTTTAGGGTTGCAACTACCTTCTTAGCCATGGTTATTTAATTTCTTTATGTACAGTTACTTTTTTCAATACTGGGTTATACTTCTTAAGCTCAAGACGCTCAGTAGTATTCTTTCTGTTTTTGGTAGTGATGTACCTTGAAGTTCCAGGCATGCCAGTCGCTTTATGCTCTGTGCACTCCATGATAACCTGGATTCTATTACCTTTTGCTTTTTTAGCCATCTCTCTATCGTAATTTTTTATTTAGGACTGCAAATATAGGGGCTTAAATCTCTAATTACAAACAAAGTATAACATTTATTGTAAAATTTAAGCGAGGTGGTTCACAAATATTACATAAACAGGTGACAGTGTGCGGTTAGTTCAGCGCAGGAAGTATAAAATCGTCCAGTGCACTCGGCTGTGCCATGGTCTTTTCGATGTCTGCTACGGTACGCGGCGCCAGTTTTGAGAGGTTCTCCCAACCCTTATTTGTGATCAGAATATCATCCTCAATTCTAACACCGATATTCCACCACTTCTTATCGCAGGGACTTCCTTCCGGAATGTAGACTCCCGGCTCTACCGTAATTACCGTGTTATGCTTAAAAGCACCGTAAGCACCCGGATCGTGCACATCCAGGCCTAAGTAGTGCGAAGTACCGTGCGGGAAATAACGCTGCACTTCAGATCTGTCTTTTATGATGCCAAGCTTCAGCAAACCTTCTGCAATTACTTCCTCTGCTGCCTCATGGGGCGCCATGAAATCATTACCTACTTTACACGCCGCAAAGGCTGCCTCCTGTGCTTTGTACACCAGTTCGTAAATCTCTTTCTGCTCTTTAGTAAACTTACCGTTGGCTGGCATGGTGCGGGTAACATCGGCGGTATAGCCTTTATATTCAGCCCCTACATCCATTAAAACCAAATCGTCGCCTACAGTCGGTTTCTTGCTATCTATGTAATGTAATACACAGGCATTTTTACCAGCACCAACTATAGAAGGATATCCTACATGCTGCGCACCGTACTTTTTATGCACAAATTCATGTATCCCCTGCAGCTCCATCTCCGACATCTTCGGGTGCACAGCCTTCATTACCTCTATCTGCCCCAAAGCAGAAATAGTAATAGCCTTGCGCAGCAGTTGCAATTCCTCCTCTGTTTTAACTTCGCGCAGGTACTCCATGGCGCGCTTTAAGAAGTAAGGATCAAACTTACCTATTGGAAAGGCAGCTAACGCTTTTTTCTGGCTAGAGGCATCGTTGGCTTTAAGGTAGTTGTTCAGGTAGCTATCCTGGCGCAAAGATGGGTTAGACTGCATTAATTGCCTTAGGTAATTTTTTACCGCCTCTGGCTGTGCCGGCCCCTGCTCTTGCACTGCACTATACAGCATATTGCGCTGGGGGTCAAAATCTGCCGGCACTTTAACTTTTTGCTTAAACTGCTTTATCAGGCTGTACAGGTCAGCTTCATCAGAAGCATTGTCTCGTACATCATGAGGCAGTCCTTTAAAAAGGATATGCTGAAGATTAGCTGTGTCTAACTTAAAAGCGGAAAAGGCGGTGTTAGGTTGTGTAGCAATACCTGTAGCTTTGCCCGCACCTTCTACACCTAAACGCTCTCCATTCCAAAGTTCCTCTTGCGGATCGTTTGGCTGCACAAACAAAACTTCATTTGCCTGCTTACCATTTACACTTTGCGGCTCCGAGAAAAGCACCAACACTGAGTTCGGCTCCTTGTACCCAGTCAGGTAGTAGAAATCAGGATCAGGGTGGTAATAGTAGTCTACATCGTTGGCACGGTTGCGAACGGGAGATGCAAAAAAAACAGCAACGGAGCGAGGCGGAAGCTGCTTACGCAGTTGCTCTCTCCGTTGCTGGTGAAATGTTTTATCTAAAGTATCAGATGGCTTATCCGGGGTGGTACGTACCTGGGCCGTGGCAGCAGTTATTGTTGCCCAAACCAGCAGCACGCACAGCCGGAAGGCTGCCATTAGTACAGGATATAGCCTTGCTCTACTGCTTTCTTCAATACTGCTGTGATACCGTTTTTGTTGATAGTTCTCAAAGCAGATGTAGAAACTTTAAGTGTTACCCAAGCATCCTCTTCCGGGATGTAGAAACGCTTCTTCTGAAGGTTTGGATAAAACTTACGCTTCGTCTTATTGTTAGCGTGAGATACGTTGTTACCTACGCGTGGTCTTTTTCCTGTAATGTCGCAAACTCGTGCCATCTTGTATTTTCTTCTAAATTATTTCAATAGGGGTGCAAATATCTGCAAAAAGATACAGAAATTCAAAAGCATAGAGAATATTTTTCCTGTAATTGTGTATTCTGCCGCAGTAAGGCGCATTTCTGACACAAATTTTATACTTGCTTTTGCTTTTCTACGGGTTTTCTGTCCTTATTAAATCCGTAAGGGCAGTTCTTGCAGGCGTTCTTGCAGCAGTACCCGCGCTTTAGCAGATATTTTGCCGTCAGCACCATTAAGCCGTGCTCGTTAAAGTAAAAGTCCTCCCCTTCTGTCAGCTTCTGACTCACATTATTCACTTTTGTTTAACTGCAAATTACGCTAATTACTTGTCAACCACCAAAATCAGCTGCCCTAATAGCGGCTATACTTCGTACACAATTACACTGGCAGAGCGTTATAATTAATAATGCGTTTATAGATCGAAATTTAGAGAAGAAGCCTATGTCTAGTTACCATACCTTTAGAGAAGCCCTGTCTGATATGCGAGACCGCGGCTTTACCCACACTTTTAGTATACAGAACCAGCAGCTGTTCTGCCCCGAGCTTAATGCCGTAATTTCGCCAGAGAAGCTAACACTTGTGGAGCAGCATCATGTTACAGTTGACGGAGCAGGCAGCGAAGAACGCGATGTATACGGCCTTAAAACAGATGACAATATCTTAGGGCTGATGACCAGCACATATGCAGCCTATGATCCTGAGGGTTTTAATAACATTTTCAGCCGCTGCAGAAAGTCACAAAGCAGGAGAGGCTAGGCATGCCGTTACAAATCTGTTTCGCAAGCGGCACTATTTTCACTATTTTTACAACAATAAATAATAGCATCTGTACTTATACTATGCTGCTGCCCTAGTGCGCGCAGCCGTAGTATGAAACAGGAATAACCCGTTAACTTAGAACTATGAGTACGCAAACAATCACCTCCAGCCAGCAGGCTATTGATACCGAGCATAAGTACGGAGCCCATAATTATCACCCCCTGCCTGTGGTGCTTAGCCGTGGCGAGGGCGTGCACCTTTGGGATGTGGAAGGCAAACAATATTATGATTTCCTGTCTGCCTACAGTGCCGTAAACCAGGGGCATTGCCACCCTAAAATCGTAAATGCCCTGATTGAGCAGGCACAACAACTCACGCTTACTTCACGTGCTTTTTATAACGATAAGCTTGGCCTCGCCGAAAAGTATATCTGTGAGCTCCTCGGCTATGACAAGTCCCTGTACATGAACTCTGGCGCTGAGGCTGTAGAAACGGCTATAAAGCTGGCTCGTAAGTGGGGCTACCTTAAAAAAGGAATCGCTCCGCATAATGCCGAGATCATCGTGGTAGAGCATAACTTCCATGGCCGCACCACTGGCATCATCTCCTTCTCCACTGATCCGGATTCTACCAAAGGCTTTGGCCCTTATATGCCAGGCTATAAAGTAATCCCTTACAATGATATTGATGCATTGGAGCAGGCCCTGCAGGAAAACCCGAATGTGTGCGGCTTTATGGTTGAGCCGATACAAGGTGAGGCCGGCGTGGTTGTGCCTGACGAAGGTTACCTGGCAAAAGCTCACGCCCTGTGTAAAGAGTATAGCGTGCTACTAATGGCCGACGAGATACAGACAGGTATTGGCCGCACCGGTAAATTACTGGCAAGCTACTATGACGATGTAAAAGCAGACATTCTTATACTTGGCAAAGCACTGTCTGGTGGCGTGCTGCCGGTTTCCTGCGTGTTGGCTAACGATGATATTATGCTGTGCATCCAGCCAGGTGAGCACGGTTCTACGTTTGGCGGTAATCCACTAGCTGCCCAGGTCGCCATTGCTGCGCTTGAGGTTATCAAAGAAGAGAACCTAACGGAAAATGCCTACAAATTGGGAGAGGTTTTCAGAGAGCGTATGCGCCGCCTGATGGAGAAACGCCCCGAACTGGTAACGCTGGTACGAGGCCGCGGCTTGTTAAACGCCATTGTGGTGGAGCCTACTGCCGACGGACGCACTGCCTGGGATGTTTGCGTGGAAATGATGAATAGAGGCCTGCTTGCTAAACCAACTCACGGCGACATCATTCGCTTTGCACCTCCGTTGGTAATGACAGAGGACCAGCTGCACGAGTGCTGCGATATCATTGAGAATGTGATCCTGAATTTCTAAAGTATACTTATTGATGTTGAAAAGGCGAGGCTGTAATGGCTTCGCCTTTTTTGTGAATTAGGATCTTTAACCGGTGGATTAGGAGGTTCAATGGACTTCTCTGCAGTACCGGGTCCAACCACCCCTATCCCTCAGAGCTAGGCTCACTAGTTTCGAACTCTCGTTCTCACTAGTCCAAGGAGGGGAGTTTGCAGCAGGAGTAATCATCCTCTACCCCCTTCAAAGAGGGACTTTCTGCTACTTACTTTTTATACTTCTTATCAAAGAAAGTCATATGCCAGCTTCACAATTCCAGTCTTCACCCAAGCCCACATCAATTTATCAATTCGATAATCAACAATTAAACCGTACCTTTACAGCAACTTGATTTTGAATAATTTCTGTAACAGAATTTATACTTATGAACAGAAGACCAAGACGTAATCGCCAGTCCGAGGTGATCCGAAACATGGTGCAGGAAACATCCCTGAGCCTCAACGACTTTATATTTCCACTTTTCATTATAGAAGGTCAAAACCAGCGTATTGATGTGGCTTCCATGCCAGGCATCGCGCGCTACTCCATCGACAAGTTGCAGGACGAGATTGCTTCTTGTGTGGATCTGGGTATCAAAACCTTTGCCCCTTTTCCGAGCATACCTGAGCCGCTAAAAGACAAATATGCCACTGAAAGCCATAACCCCGATGGACTTTTCCCAAGAGCAATCCGTGAGATAAAGAAGAACTTTCCGGAGGTGGTGCTGATGACAGACGTAGCCATGGACCCTTATAGCTCCGATGGACACGACGGCATTGTAGAGAATGATGAGATCATTAACGACGAGACGCTGGAGGTATTAGGCAAAATGGCTCTTACCCAGGCGCAGGCCGGAGCCGATATAATTGGCCCCTCAGATATGATGGACGGACGCGTTGGCCACATCCGTAAGGTGCTTGACGAGAACGGCTTTACGAAGGTGGGGATTATGGCTTACACCGCCAAGTATGCCAGTGCTTTCTATGGCCCGTTCCGCGATGCCCTGGACTCTGCGCCTAAAAAAGGTGACAAGAAAACCTACCAGATGAACCCAGCCAACAGCCGCGAGGCTCTGATAGAGGCTGAACTGGACACTGCCGAAGGTGCAGACTTCCTGATGGTAAAACCTGCATTGGCTTACCTGGATGTGATCAAAATGCTGCGCGACAGTTCGCACCTGCCAATCGCTGCCTATAACGTAAGCGGTGAGTATGCCATGGTTAAAGCCGCAGCCCAAAACGGATGGTTAGATGCCGAAAAAGGCATGCTGGAGATACTGCTTAGCATCAAGCGCGCTGGCGCCGACGTTATACTTTCATACTTTGCCAAAGAGTTTGCGCAGTACTTGAAAAAGTAGAATGCATTATTGAATTTATACTTAGAGCCGCCTTAGCAAACGCTAAGGCGGCTTTGCTTTTGCACTGTCTTTAGAACTAAGCCTGTAACACACGGTGCCCCAGAGGTTAAGCGCATGAAAAATACCATGAAGAAATAAGGAACTGCTTTGCCTTTATTAGCATTTTGTTATAAATTGAGAGATTATAATATCTACCCAAGCATAACTTTATGAGAAGATTAAGCCTATGGCTTGTTGCTACAGCAATGGCAACAGCCACAACGGCGTTTGCACAGCGTGGCGATGCACCTAGTGTTCGCGCTAATGTATCGGAGCTGGGCCGTATTGCCGTGGCAGCAGAAAAAGACTACAAAGCTAGCCGGAACAAGGCATTACAGCTCGCCAAAAAGCATGGTTGGGTAGTAGAAAAAACCTATTCTGACGGTACATTCATTTCCTTGCAGGGCCTGGATGCCAAAGGCATGCCTATTTACTACATCACGTACAATAACTCCAGAGCAGCTGCATCTGTGGGCACAACTGAGCTTTGGGCCGGCGGTTCGCTTGGGCTTAGCTTGAGTGGTGCCAGCAATTCGGTAGCAGAAAAACTGGGTGTTTGGGATGGCGGCCGCGTAAGAGAATCGCATCAGGAGCTAACCGGCAGGGTAATACAAAAAGACAATCCTTCTTCTTCGAGCGAACACGCAACGCACGTAGCCGGAACCATGATGGCCAAAGGCGTTAACCCACTGGCAAAAGGCATGTCGTTTGGCTTAAAGAAACTCGCAGCATACGACTTTAGCAACGATGTATCGGAGATGGCGGCGGCGGCAAGCGAGTTACTAATCTCTAACCACTCGTATGGGGCTATTACCGGTTGGCGCTACAACTCTGATCGCAAAGGCACCACCGAAGATCCTTATTGGGAATGGTGGGGTGATACGGAAATAAGCGCTACTGAAGACTACAGGTTTGGCTACTACAACGAAACTGCCTCTAGTTGGGATCGCATTGCTTACAATGCTCCTTACTACCTAATTGTTAAATCTGCAGGCAACAACCGTGTAGAAAATGGCCCTGCCGTAGGTCAGCCATACTACCAGCGCGATAACGCTGGCAAGTTCACCAAAATAGATGCACGCCCAGCCGGCATGAACTTCAACAACGGCTTTGACATCATCTCTACCTACGGCACTGCTAAAAATATACTGACTGTAGGCGCTGTGAACCCTATTTCGGAGGGTTACAGAGATACTTCTGACGTGGTGATCTCCTCATTCAGCAGCTTTGGACCTACAGACGATGGCCGTATTAAGCCAGATCTGGTGGGAAACGGCGTGTCGGTACTATCTACATCAGATAAAAGTAATACAGCTTATACTTCGCTGAGCGGTACTTCTATGGCATCTCCGAACGTAGCCGGCAGCTTACTGCTGTTACAGGAGCACTATGCTAACCTGAAGAACGGCCAGGTAATGCGAGCCGCCACTTTAAAAGGTCTGGCTATACATACCACAGACGAAGCCGGCAAAACTGCTGGTCCAGACTATAAGTTCGGCTGGGGATTGCTCAATGTGAAGCGCGCGGCTTCTGTTATATCTAACACAAACAATACAAACCTTATCCAGGAGAACTCCTTGGCGCAAGGACAGACCTATACTTACCAGGTTGTTGCCTCAGGCTCTGGGCCATTAGTGGTAACTATTTCCTGGACAGATCCGGAGGCTACTCCTTTTGCTATAGGCTCTTCTGCACTTAACAACCGCACAGCACGACTCATTAACGATATTGATGTCCGTGTAGCTAAGGGCAGCACAATTTACCAGCCTTGGGTGCTTGATCCGGCAAGTCCGGCGAGCGCGGCCACCACCGGCGATAATAAGCTGGACAATGTGGAGCAGGTAAAGATCATGAACGCTGTGCCTGGCGAAACTTATACTATAACTGTTAATCATAAAGGCACTTTGCTAAAAGGCCCGCAGGCTTACTCAATGATCGTTAGCGGCATTGGTGGTACAGCTGTTTGCGAAAGCAAGGCAACCTCGGATCAGGGTACGCAACTAACAAAAGTAACGCTTGGCAATACGTTCTATTCTTTTATAGGTGGCTGCAGGACTTACATGAACCTGACAGACAGAATTTTTATGTTTGAGCCAGGACAGCAGCAAAACCTTAGCTTGGAGCTTGGCACGTGCACTACGGATGCTGCAAAGATTGCAAAAGTATACATTGACTGGAATCGCAACGGAAGCTTTACAGATGCCGGAGAAGAAGTAGCTGCCTCAACAGTATTAAATGGCAATGCTACCTTTACAGGATCTATTACAGCACCAGCCACGGCTCAGGTAGGTACTTCGGCACGTATGCGCATTGTAGTGCAGGAAACAAGCAACAGCGCAGATGTAACTTCTTGTGGCACCTATAGCAGAGGCGAAACGCAGGATTATCTAGTGCAGTTTGTCCAGCCGAAGAAAGATGTAGGTGTGTCGGCTGTACTGCCAGTTGGTACTTCGCTATGCGCAAACCCGGCACAGCAGATTGTGGTGAACATAAAGAACTATGGCACTACTTCTCAGAGCAATATCCCAGTTACAGTTAGTGTACTTAAAAACAACGCAGAGATAAAGCAAATATCATTTATATACATACCAGTGCTAGAGCCTAATGCACAGGTAGAAGTGCTGTTAAGCGAGACATTTGCTACAGAAGCAGGCGCAACGTATGAGTTTGTAGCCACTGCTGCTTTACAGGGCGATCCGGTAGAGGAGAACAACCGCAAGATACGCGCCTTTAGCGTTGGCACTCCAGCCGGCACACCAGTTAATGCCTCTGCGTTTCGCTGCGGCACTGACCCGAACTATGCGCTTTCGGCCACAGGCAATGGCGCTGTTTACTGGTACAACTCTGCCACCAGCACAACACCAATTGCCGCCGGCAATCAGATCTTAGTACCTGCTTCACAGATTAACGGAAAACTATTTGCAGCCTATAATGATTTTGCTGGAACGATAGGGCCAGCAAACAAGAAGTTTGCATCAGGTGGTGGCTATAATACTTTCTCACCGGATGTGATAATCAACACAAAAGCTCCTGTTATTTTAGAAAGCGCCAGGCTATACATTGGCAATAGCGGAAAAATCACCTTTACTGTATTTAATGAGGAGGGTGCCCCTGTTTCAGCCAAAACATTATATGTAACCGCTACACGCTCTACTCCAGCTCCGGGACCACAAACAGATGATCCGAGCGACCAAGGCGCTATTTATTATCTGGGATTAGAGTTACCTGCAGCCGGCACTTATAACATTGCTATTTCCTACGAAAACGGCGCTACCATTTTCAGGAATAACGCCGGCGTTACAGGTTATCCATTCCAGGTAGGTAATGTGGTATCGATAACAGGCAATACGGCTACTACCACGCCAGAGTCTTACTACTACTACTTCTACGACATGAAGGTGCGTGCCCTGGGCTGCGCCGGACCACGTGTAGAAGCCATTATCAAAGGAGGCACTCCGCTTCAGCAGCCTGCTATATCGCGCAGCGAGCAGAAACTTGTATCCAGCGCTGCAGAGGGCAACCAGTGGTACAAAGATGATAAGCCAGTAGCTGGTGCGACCGGAAAAGAGTTCTCACCAACTGAGAGCGGCAACTACAGCGTGAAAGTATTTAAAGACGGCTGTATCTCGGAAATGTCGATGGCTTACAACTTCTCTTATAAGCCGGGTATTCGTGAGTTGGGAACAGAATTGGTTGTATCGCCTAACCCTACCACAGGCCGCTTCAGGTTTGAGCTGGAGACAAGCCAGCCAGAAGACATTAACTTTGAGGTAGTGGATATGCTGGGCAACTTTATACTTTCTGGTAAAGTGGAGAACTACTACGGCCAGTACGAAGGCTTTATTAACCTAAGCGACAAAGCCTCCGGTCTGTACATATTCAGGCTACGACACGGCGACAAGTCATATTCAGAAAAAATACTGGTGCAGCACTAATAGGCACAAGTATAAACAGAAAGCCCCGGCACAAGTGCCGGGGCTTTCTGTTTATACTTGTTATTTAGCCACTATTCTCTAATTTGGCTCTATGAAACACCTCCTCCTCTCTCTGTGCCTGCTGTTTATACTTGCCTGCGCTAAACAGCCTTACCAGTTAAGCAAACCACAGCAGTCGTTTTATAAAAGTATAGCCAGCCATTGCGGCAAGTCTTATGCGGGCAAAGTTATCTTTCCTGCCGATGGCAAAGACCCTTTTGCGGGCCAGCCTCTCACAATGCATGTAGCCAGTTGCTCCGACACTACTATCCGTATTCCTTTTCATGTGGGGGAGGATAAATCTAGAACATGGGTGCTGCGAAAAACAGAGGAGGGACTGCAGCTAAAGCATGACCACCGCCACAAAGATGGTACCCCTGACGAAATAACTATGTATGGCGGTATGGCCCTGGCCTCTGATAGCAAGCTGGAGCAACGTTTCCCGGCTGATGCCCATACAGCAAAACTGATACCTGCAGCCGCCACTAATGAGTGGACATTGGCGTTGAGTCCCGACGGTAAAACGTTTAGCTATATACTTAAACGGGACAACCAGCTCCGCTTCCGGGCTGATTTTGACCTCGCCAAACCGCTATAAAACAGCAAAGTATAAAGACACGAAAGCCGGGGCTATACTTGCTCCGGCTTTCGTGTCTTTATATTTACAGTATTCTATGATTTCTTGAGCTTATCCTTTACAGTTAAGTAATCGATGTAGTATAAAATCTTAACAGATAATGAGTTAGTTTGCGGAGTTGATAAAGTTCGGGAGAAGTTGTCGAAATACTCCGGTATAACTCTGTTACCGCCCTCCGATATGGCGTTCTTCCAAACTATACTTATCTCGCTGCCTGGTGCAAACCACCACGAATACACCATATCTATGTTAAAAGCGTTGAAGTTAACATTGTGATTTCTGTCAACAAACCTTCCGTTATAGCCTTGTGGGTAGCTATCAGGTTGTAACTCACCCTCCGGCGTTAAATTATAGAAGCGGTTATACTTAGCACTAGACCAATAATGGCGCGCTCTCAGAGATAAGGACATCTTGTTGTTAAAGATGTAGCTGCCTGAAAGCGTGTTAGATGTAGTTAAACGATCTCGCAAACCAAATATAACCCTGGTTGTACTACCCACCCCATTTTCGTAACCAAAGCTGTTAGCATAGCCCATGTCATCGTACATCATGTTGCGGCTAAAGCTATAATTAAAAGACAGCTGGTTATTTACCCGATAGCGTGGCGAAACAGAAAAACTGATGTTGCGTCGGTCATTCTCATCAAAAACACGATAGCTGCCATTTACATCCAGTGCTAGCTTTTTGCGATAATCTGTAGACATCCAAACCCCAACGCTGTTGTTTACCGGGTATACATAGTGGCGACCTTGTACACGGGGCTCAAAAAAATCATTTGCTTTAACAGGCGCCACATTTAACCACATGCCTGCGTTCCAGAAATTTTTAAAAGTACCGCTCAGATTGCTGTAGATAAAAAAGTTTTGAAAGGTATTAGGCTCATACCTGCGCTCATAAATTGCACCTATGTTGCTGTACATATTCAGTAGTTTCCAGAACGGCTTGTACTTGTTGTACTGTAGATGCACATTCTCCTCAATATTGTTAGGCGTAAAAAGTAAGCCCAGATCGTTTGGGTTATAAGTATCCGACTCAACCGTGTGGTTAATATTGTAGGTAAAATTGCCGCTTACCTTTCCAGCCCCAATGCGGTACATGTAGCCTAAGTCGGTGCTATCGGAGAAGTAACGTTGGCTAAGGGCTGCTTTACCGTTTATGGCATACTTGTTCTCCTTGTTTGCTAACCTGAATACCATGCCGGTTAAGTTGGCATCATAGGTGCTGCCTTGCCGCGTTACGTTTGTGTTTATCAGCGTAACATAAGAGTTATTTTTAAGCGACTGGTCCAGCACTGTAATGTTGTAGTTGGTTAGTGGCTGTGTTTCTACTTCAAGCCTGTCTCCTTCCTCATTCTCTAAAGTGGCAAACTGACGCCCTACCACAGCATTAAACACACCTATACCTAAACCAGACTGTGTACGCCCAGAAATTTTTGTACCGTTGATCATTTTGGTCTCGGCAGGATTATCGATTACAGTATAGCCTGCATATTTTTCTTTTGTGTCGATGTAGGAATTAATAGGTCTGCCCCCAATGCGTCTGGAATAAAGAAAGCCTCCTTTACTGAAAAGCTCTGTGCCTTCTATAAAGAAAGGACGGTTCTCATTGAACTGAATTTCAAAAGGGCTCAGGTTGAGCACCTGGTTATCAGATTGTACCTGACTAAAATCCGGGATTAGCGTCATATCCAGCGTAAAAGCATCGTTAATGCCATACTTCAGGTCCAAGCCGCCACTAAAGTTAAAGTCCTCTTTATAGTTAACATTCTCTCCGCTACCGTTTGGATAGCTGTTTGCCTGGCCGGCAACATAAGGCGTAAGCGATAAGCGCAAAGGAGCTTCCACGTTCTTTATTCCTGTTAACTTGCCCCACTGGTTCACAAAACCGTTTTTAGCTGGATTTACAAAGTTCCAGAAATAACCCTGTCTGGTAGACTGGCGGTTACGCATAAAGTTTAGCCCCCATAGCTGCTCTGGTTTGCTGCCGAAACGAATGGCTGAATACGGAATTTTAAACTCTGCCACCCAGCTGTTGCCCTGTAGGCTAGTATTACTTTCCCATACGGCATTCCAGCTAAAATCTTCTCCATTGGAAGAGTAACGGGCATCCAGCTGCACCCCCGCAGGCGTTGTAAAAAAGCCAAATCCGTTTATCTCATCGTTATAAGTATCCAAGAAAACCCCGAAAAAGTCTGTGTTGCCAAAGTTGTCGCGGCTGCCTAACTGCCGCAGTATGCTATCCTGCGAAACGTCGTGCATAACGGCGCCTACATAAATAGCTACGTCATCATAAAGTATGCGCACTTCAGTTTTGTGCTTTTCCAGTGGCCCGGGCGTGGGCCTGTTCTGAATAAAATCTGTTGCTACCTGCGCACTTTGCCAGATGGCTTCATCAAGGGTACCGTCAATTTTAGGAGGCTCGCTGATGCGCAGCGCGTTTAGTTGTTTTTGAGGATAATTATACTCTTTCTTTTGTTCCTGAGCATTGGCTTTAAATGTAAAGCAGGAGGCAAAGAAGAGTAACAGAACGAGGAGCTGCTGCGTGTTGCACAACAGGAGTAGCGGTTTCTTCATAGTTTAGTATAGGTACAATCAGAAATAGGAACTAAGTAAAATAAAAGATGCAGCGGGTATAGCAAGGGTTGCTTTTGCTTAGCTTTTTTTTAATGCTCCGGCACGCGATTCTTTTAAAATGGCTGCAAGGTATACCAACTGCAAAAATCTGGCTAATAGAATAGATATACCCCTTATAACAAAAGGCACAATGCTAATAATATAGGCTGTAGCAGTTTTGCTTTATATGATACTGTGCCTCTTACTGCTTTGAATTTATTTCTCTCTGCAGCTCTTTAACTTCTTTGTGGTCAGGGTTTAGAGCAAGTGCTTTTTCAACAGTATTCCTTGCATCGATAGGTTTATTATTAAGAAGCTGCGCTTTTGCCAACCCCAGCAATGGCCATACTTCTTTTGGGTGCAGGCTACTTACATACGAGTACCAACCAGCCGCTTCGTTAAACTTCTTCTGCTCTAATAAGTGCTTACCAAACTCCTTCTCCGTGGTCTCTAGTACCTGGGCATTGTACCTGCTGTCGTTTTTGTAACGGATGTAGGTCCATGTGGCGCTGTTAAAGCCGCTTTTATCAAACACCGCTTTTACAATGTCAGCCATATTACCATTAAAGGTAAGCGCTGCATCCAATACAGGGTCCTGTCCTTTAAAATAGGTTGATGCAGTATAAGCAACCGGAATATCAGGTGTAGTCCAAGGGCGATTTTCATTACCGTTCCAGTCGCGCCAGTAAATGCTAGAAGCCCTTACGGTAAGTTTGCTATTGGGCAGCTGAAACTTTTTAGAGTCGCCATAGCCGCTTGGCGAGGCGCCGGATGGTTCACCTACAAATAAAGTATTGGTAAAATACTCCAGGTTGTTAGCCAGCATTTGTGCGGCAGAGAAAGTTTCGCGGCCTATTAAAGTATAAAGCTTGCCAAATTGGTTAAGCTCATTTAGCCGAACCAATGCCAGCACCAGTGGGCGCGATAGGAAATTATTTCCGCCAGGGTTATGCCGCAAATCGAGCACAAGGCGTTCTACTTTGTTTTCTGCAACTGCCTGCTCTATCCTTTTAGTAAAGTCTACCAGCAGCTCGTCTTCTTTATCATATACTTCATTTAGCTGAACATACAGCGCCCTGTGGTTTGGCAGATAGGTCATCCAGAACTTATCTTTCAACCTGCTTTCGCTTAGAGCCACCGGTATTTTAAGGGCTGCAGGAGCACCTACAAACTGTACTGCTTTAAACATAGGAAGGGCATCCAATTCTACTGTACGTAGCTTCCCCTTAGTGTCCTTTATCTTTAGCTGTACCTGTGTTCTCGTTTTAGCCAAGTTGAATGTATGCAGTATCTCCGGCACCTCCAGGTACTTAGAGGCCTGAAACTTAAAGCCAATCTCATTATCGTAGTGTGTGGCAGGTCTGATCTTTTCTAAGGCATCCTCGGCAGGAACGGTTCCTACCTCAATTACTTTAGCACTAATCAAATCTTTATACTTTGGGGCAGCCTCCTTTATATAAAGTCCATCGTCAAACCACTCAAACCTGACCGGCAACTGATGAAAGAAGAGTGCAGAATCCGAAGGAGGAGGCGTAGTAGTATGTGCACGGCTGTGGGCTACGGCAAGGTCCTGAGGCAGCGTGAGGCGGGTGTGCCCGTCACCTAGCATTGCTATCAAGCGTGCAAAGCCTACTATAATTTTATGGTCTTCCAGCATAGGAATCTGTTGGCTTAGCTCTGCAACAGCACTGTCGAAAGCAACTCTGGTTATTTTATGAAATGGTTCCCGATGCTTTTTAGGTAACTCACTAGCCAGGTGCTGCAGGTCTTGCTGCCACTGCTCTGCCGTTAATACTCTAGGCTGTGCATTAGCCACAAAAGTTAACTGCAACAGGAAAAACACCAGCAAAGCGTTCTTTCGAAATAGGGCTGTAGAAGTTAATCGCATAAGCTTACATTTATACTTTGGAAATCCTGTGACTGGATTATGTTAATAAAGATGTATCCGGTCTGGCAATAGTTGCTCCGTAGCTACGGAAAGTATAAAACAAAAAGGCGCTGCCTCGGTAAAAGCAGCGCCTTTTTTGGCTTATCTTAAAGTATAAACTACAGGTCCTCTTCGCGCACCAGCATCAGCACCGCCGACTGTGGCACGATAAAGTACTTCTCGCCGAGGTAATTGATTTCGATGGCATCGCGTTGCAGGTAAATGGCCAGATCGCCTTCTTTGGCCTGAAGTGGGATGTAGCGTACCTGCTCTTCCTCTTCCTGACCCCAGGCTTCTTCTTCAAATCCGTAGTCAGCAGGTATCGGGTAGCCAGGGCCTACTTTCATAATATACCCTTCCTGCACCTTCTCTTTTTCCTGCACGCCCGGCGGCAAGTATAAACCGCTTTTGGTCTGTTCTTTCGAAGACTTCGGCTTTATCAGCACTCTGTCTCCTACAATAATGATCTTCTCCAGTTTATTCTTTTCAGAAATCCTCATGGGTAATGTGTGCATCTTATAAAGGATCTGCGGTTACTTTAAATCGCATGTTGGCTTTGATGGTAATATCATTGGTTACCGCTTTTGCCAAAGTAGCGCGGGTGCCGATGGTATATGATTCGCCTTTAATGTACTCATCCAGCTTTACATTGGTAGAGATTAGTTCGATCTTGTTCACGTTCTGCGGAATCTGCTCCAGGTAAGCAATTTTAATTACCGGCTTGCCCTCTGCAGAAATATAAATTTCAATCTTCTTCAGAAAATCGAAATTCTCCGTCTGTGGGTCTGTAATCTCCAGTGCCAACTTATCCAACACTACATTCTTAACCAGCTCAGCCTTGGTTTTATTATTTTTAAAGTCTTCGCTGGAGTTGGTAGTTACCGGAATTGGCGAAATCGGAGCTACCGTGCCTACCGGAAAGTATGATTTGATCTCAATAGTCTCGTCGTGGTTGATGTAAAAGGTAAGCAGGTCATCAATTTTGTCGCAAGCCATACTTGTAAAGGCAAGCAGCAACGTAAGGGCAAAAAGTACTCGTTTCATTATAGTTAATTAAGGTGAAATATCAGCATAAAATATAAATGCGGCTGGAAAAGCAAGTATAAACTGCTTACCCAGCCGCAAATTTACAAAATCCTGATTGGATTAATCAAACATATCACCTTTTCGGACACTGCCGTTGCCATCCTCGTTCCAGCTCATTGGGTAGTTCTGGTCCATAAACTGAACAGCATCCTCGGTCAAGTATAAAGGCTTAAACGTGTCGATCATCACGGCATACTCATGCGTTTCTTTTTTGCCTATACTTGCCTCCACGGTGCCTGGGTGCGGACCGTGCGGTATACCTCCCGGATGTATCGTAAAAGAAGCCCGGTCTACGCCTTTGCGGCTCATAAAGTCACCCTCCACATAGTATAGCACCTCATCGGAGTCTACATTGGAGTGGTTGTATGGTGCAGGTATAGAATCCGGGTGGTAATCGAACAGGCGCGGTACAAAAGAGCAGATCACAAAATTATGTGCTTCAAAGTTCTGGTGCACCGGAGGTGGTTGGTGAATTCGGCCTGTTATCGGCTCAAAATCTTTAATATTGAAGGCATACGGATAGAAATAACCATCCCAACCTACGGCATCAAAAGGACTGAACTCGTAATAGAACTGGTGCAGCTCTCCTTCTTTTTTCACCTGTACCAGGTACTCTCCTTTTTCTCTTTCGGTGATCAGCTCTACCGGCGGACGCATGTCGCGCTCACAGAACGGCGAGTGCTCCAGCAATTGGCCGAAGTGGTTGCGGTAGCGGCGCGGCGTCTCTATCGGGCTAAAAGACTCAATAACCAGCAGCCTTGCATCTCCTTCATCGAACCTGAACTTGTGGATAACTGTGCGTGGGATAACCAGGTAATCGCCAGGGCCAAACGGAATTCGACCCATCTGGGTAAGCAGATCACCAGTGCCATCGTGTACAAACACCACCTCATCAGCTTGGCCATTTTTATAATAGTAGTCCATTTCATGCTCCGAAGGGTTGCAGATGCTGATAGCCACATCGCTGTTGAAAAGCATGGTTTTACGCGCATCCAGATAATCTTTACCTGTAGTTCCGGCGTTTAGCGTGCGCAAGTGGTGTGGCTGGAGCTTTATACCTTCTGCCTTTTTGGGTGCATATGGCTTGGGCTCTCCAATACGGCTCATTTTGGTTGGCGGGTTTATGTGGTACAGCAGCGATGATACGCCGCTAAACCCTAAGGTACCTACCAACTGCTCTGCGTAAAGCGAGCCGTCGGGCTGCCGGAACTGCGTGTGTCTTTTATGTGGGATCTCTCCCAGTTTATAATAAAATGCCATGCTTAGGATGCTTTCTTAGTTCTAAATCGGTTTAGTGCCTTGCCTAGGCAATTTATGAAAGTATAGCTACAGATAACGGCTAGGCGCCTCCCTTTGCCAAACGCTGTGCCTGGTTAAAATGCTTTAGTGCCTTCTGAAACTCTTCGTCCTGCTCGTGCAACACCGGGAAAAAGCCTTTGTTGCCGTACAAACTGCGGGCAATAAATGCTTTCAGGTTGTTGCGTATAAGTTCTTTGGAACGGTTATATTCTGCAGCGTTATACTCTACACCGGCCTTTGTGGCCATCTGCACTATGTCCTGCAACATTTTATCCGACACTACAAAATCTTTGTTAAACTTATCGAAGGTCATTTTCTCCAGCGCCTTGCGATTGTCGCGGTAGTAGTTCAGGCTATACTCTCGCAGAATATTATTATTGTAGAGCTGGCTCAGGTACTGTGTCAGGGCCATGGTATCGCGTGGAACGAACACATCCGGCATTATACCACCACCGCCATATACAGCACGGCCTTTGGCTGTTTTATACTTCAGCGAGTCTACAAACAGGCTACTGTCCGGGTGAAAGTACTCTCCGTTCTCATAACGGTTCAAAATATCCTGCTGGTATTCTTCTGGTTTGCCAGTATATGGTTTCTGGATGGAGCGGCCGCTTGGTGTGTAGTAGCGCGAAATAGTCAGGCGCAACTCAGACCCATCGTTCAAAGGTATCGGCATTTGCACTAAGCCTTTACCAAATGAACGGCGTCCTACAATCAGGGCGCGATCATTGTCCTGCAAGGCGCCAGCCACAATCTCAGAGGCAGAGGCACTGCCTTCGTCTAGTAGAACAATTACAGGTCCTTTCTCGAAATCGCCTTTGGTGTTGGCAAATGTTTCGGAGTCATACTTCTCGCCTTTTCCATCAGTATATACAATCATTTTCTCGCCGGCAATAAGCTCATCGGCCATACGTATGGCATGGTCCATGTAACCGCCGGGGTTGCCGCGCAGGTCCAGCACCAGTTGCTGCATTCCTTTCTGCTTCAACTCAGTTAGTGCTTTCTTAAACTCTTCAAAAGTAGTGGCCGAGAAGCGGCTAACCTTGATATAACCCACTTTATCGTTCACCATGTAGCTTACATCAACAGAATAGGTAGGAATCTTGCTGCGAACAATCGTGATGCTGAGTGGCTTTTTGTTGCCCTTGCGGATGATGCCCAGATTCACTTTAGAGCCTTTAGGGCCACGCAAGCGCTTAAACACACCCTCATTGTTTATTTCGATGCCAGCTACTGTTTCGCCGTCTACCTTCACAATCTTATCGCCGGCTTGTATACCAGCTGCCTCTGATGGGCCTCCGCTAAGCGGACTAATCACATAGATGGTATCTTTAAAAATATTGAACTCCACGCCAATTCCCTCGAAGTCACCTTCTAAGTATGAGCGGGCCATGGCCATTTCGTCGGCTGGGATGTAGGAAGTGTGGGGATCCAGCTTCTCCAGCATTTTAGTAATGCCGTAGTCTGCCAGTTCTTCAATATCCACAGTATCCACATAATCGCGATCAATGTAGCTAAGTATATCGCGAAACTTCAGGTAGCTTTTTGCAGTGCCCTGCGGATTATTGGTTGACGGGGAAAACGTGGTGGCGCCGATCAACACACCCACCACCAGCGCCAGCGAAATAAACAGCGGCAGCTTAATCTGGAACGGTGAGTTACGAACCTTGCCTCTCTCCTCTCCGTGTTCGGTATTTTCCATAGTATACTTTAATAAGTGTAGCGAAGCCTGTTAAGCCCAAAAGCAACAGATGCTACAATTTAGTAATTTCTTGTGTGGAGTTAATCATCTATACAAGTAGAAAATTGCGAAGGTTGCGATTTGCCCCTGCGCCTGATTCACGCTCCTTTATTTAATCAACAAAAGCTTATTTAAAATAATTTTAAATAAGGCTTGCCTAATATTAAGATGGTGCTTAGCTTTGCCTCACTATTTAAAATAAGTCTAAATAAAAATACATACACAATGCTTTCTACATTTAAAAACAAAGCTGTTGCGTTTGCGGCACTTGCGGCCTGCGTCGCTTTCACGTCTTGTTCTGATGATAAAGAGGATACTCCATCTTACAACGTTCCAGAAACTTACAACTTCGCTAACGTTGATTATACCGGACAGGAGCAGCGTATTGCCATGTTGGGTGAGATTGACACATACATTAAGATAGGCAATAACGGAACAGTGCTAAATGCGCAGAAGCTGAAAAATATGTATGCCAATACAAACAGCCCGTTCTCTGATGCCAGTTTAAATGCAGCTACTTCTAAACAGCTTAAAAATAAGACTATATCTGTTGCGGTAGCAGAATTCGAAAGCATGTTCGACAAAGTAGCGGCTGCTAGCCAATCGGCGGGTGCAGCTGCCAGCAACGGTACAGCAGGTATCTTAACGTCAACTACTGATCCTTCTAAAAAATATTTAGTGGATGCTAACGGTGTAGAGTACGGCCAGGTAATTTCTAAAGGCCTGATGGGCGCGGTATTCTATAACCAGGCTGTAGAAGGTTATCTATCAGCAGAAAAAATAGGCCCGACTGTAGACAACACAAACGTAACGCCAAATGTTGGCACCACCATGGAGCACCACTGGGATGAGGCTTTCGGTTACTTCGGCGCACCAAAAGACTTCCCTACTAACCTGAACAACCTGAAGTACTGGGCTAACTACAGCAATAAAGTAAGTGCAGCCATTGGCAGCAACAAAGCCATAATGGATGCTTTTATTAAAGGCCGTGCTGCTATCTCTGCGAAAGACATGGCAGGAAAAGACGCCGCAGCCGCTATCATCAAAACTGAGTGGGAGCGTTTGGTAGCAGCCTCTGCCATACTTGAACTGAACGCAGCAAAGAAGAACATAGCAGACCAGTCACTTAAGAGCCACTACCTTTCTGAGGCCCTTGGCTTTGTGATGAGCCTGAAGTATAAAGGCGACCGCAAATTATCTGATGCAAAGTATAACGAAGTGATGGCGAAGATCGGCACTAACTTCTACAACACAACCGGTACAGATATCGCCGCTGCTGTAGACATTATCAGCACTGCCTATAACCTGGATAGCGTAAAAGCCCAGTTATAGTAAAAAGAAACGTTTTTAATTTTTAGAGAAGCAGCAGTTTCGGCACCGCCATATGCCTTAGCTGCTGCCTTTCGCTTAACAACAGGTACAGAATGAAAGCTTTAAGAAACTATACTTTGGCCATACTTGCAGGCTTTACCATGTTAACAGCTTGTGACTCAGACGGAGATTCAGGGCCAAAAACAGAGTATGACCGCCAGGCTATGCTGGCGAACTATGCCGATAACCTGATCGTGCCGGGGTATGAGAAGTTTAAAACAGAGACGACTGAGTTAAGCACGGCTGTCTCGGCTTTCACGGCCAGTCCTTCTGAGGCTACGCTGGCCAATGCCAGAAAAGAGTACTTGGATGCTTATAAAGTATGGCAGGACGTTATGACTTATGAGTTTGGCCCTGCTGATGACCAGATGCTGCGTAGCAACCTGAACATCTATCCTACCAACGCCTCAAAGATCGAGAGCAATGTTTCCGCTGGCTCTTATGACCTTCAGGCAGCTGCCAACATCGATGCCAAAGGTTTCCCGGCACTGGACTACCTGCTTTATGGCAAACCAACAGATGCCGAGGTAACAGCGCTTTATACTTCTGATGCCAATGCTGCTAAAAGAAAGAAATACCTGCAGGACTTGGCAAACCTGATAAAACAGCGTGCCGAAGCTACCTATAACAGCTGGACCACCGCCAACTATGCCACAACATTTAAAGAGTCGGCGGGTACGGCTGTAGGCAGCGCTGTAGGCAACCTGGTAAACCAGCTTAACTTTGAAATAGACCTGACTAAACGCGCCAAGGTGGGCATTCCATCCGGACGCCAGTCAGCTAACATAGCCAGGCCGGAAACTGTGGAGGCTTACTACAGCAAAAACTCACTGGAGCTGCTAAAGCGTGCTCTTATGGCTCAGAAGGCAATATTTATGGGTGTAAGCACTTCCGGCACCAATGGCCCGGGACTCGATGATTACTTGGATCATGTTGACGCTAAGTATAACAACATGCTGCTTTCCGATGCCATTGAGGCGCAGTTCGATGCTGCCATTGCAGCCATAGATGGAGTTACTGTACCTTTGTCACAGGCTGTTACATCTAATCCGCAGGCAGTAAGCAAGCTGTACGAAGAGCTGCAGAAGCTGATTGTGCTTACCAAAACAGATATGCCATCTGCGCTTGGCGTAGCCATTACCTACAACGATAATGACGGCGATTAATCAAAATTCAACGTGGCCTCACAAAAGCTAACGTCATACCTTACTGCACCTGTGTCTGCGGCACCGCTGGCAGTGTTCCGCATTATCTTTGGCGGGATGATGCTGGCCAGCATTGTGCGCTTTATGCTGAAGGGCTGGGTGACGGAGCTGTATGTGCTGCCCAAAGTATATTTCCCATACTACGGTTTTGAGTGGGTAAAGCCGCTTGGCGAAACAGGCATGTACGCGCTGTTCGGCCTGATGGCACTATCAGCCTTGGGCATTATGCTAGGGCTGTTTTACCGCTGGTCTGCTGTGCTGTTTTTCCTGAGCTTTACCTATGTTGAGCTGATCGATAAGACCAACTACCTTAACCACTACTACTTTGTTAGTGTAGTAGCTTTTTTAATGATATTGGTGCCGGCGCAGCGCCATTTTTCGCTGGATGTACTGCGCAAGCCGCATACCTGGGTAAGCCATGTGCCACGCTGGGCAGTGCTGATCTTTCAGTTACAACTGGGACTGGTATACTTTTACGCCGGTGTAGCCAAACTTAATCCTGATTGGCTGCTGGAGGCCATGCCACTGCGCTACTGGCTGCCAGCACACACGCACTTGCCGCTCATCGGTCCGCTGCTCGACAAAGTATGGGTGGCTTACCTGTTCTGCTGGTTCGGAGCCTTTTACGACCTGACGATTCCGTTCTTCCTGAACTGGCGAAAAAGCAGGTTACTGGCATACTTCACAGTTGTCGTGTTTCATGTGCTGACGGCGGTGCTGTTCCAGATTGGGATGTTCCCTTATATCATGATGGTAAGCACGCTGATATTCTTTTCTGCCGGTTTCCATGAGAAAGTACTGAACTGGTTCCGAAGTATAGCCAACGTGCGTCAGCCTGCATTCCCAAAGTTTGCGGAGCTGTCTGCACAGCCACTGCTACTGAACCTGCTGGCGCTGCATTTTATACTTCAGGTGCTGGTGCCATGGCGCTTTATGCTGTACCCCGACAAACTATTCTGGACCGAACAAGGCTATCGCTTCTCCTGGCGCGTGATGCTGATGGAAAAAACAGGTACTGCCTTCTTTTATGTGCGTGATCCTGAAACGGGCGGAGAAACAGAAATCAACAACAGAGATTACCTGACGGTAGCACAGGAAAAGCAGATGTCAACGCAGCCCGATATGCTGCTGCAGTTCGCGCACATGCTCCGCGATGACTTTAAGCGCAAAGGCATTTCTGCCCCTGAGGTACGCACCGAAACTTACATAAGTATGAACGGCCGCGGCAGCAGGCTATTTCTGGACCCAAACGTGAACCTAGCCGCTGAGCAGGAAAGCTTTTTACCCAAGACCTGGATTTTACCTTTTAATGACGATAAGCTGCAGCAGGAGGCTGTAGGGCAGAAATAATATGATGTATCGCATTCCGCTAACGCTTGTGTTTATACTTTGCAGCCTGCACCTGGCGCTGGCGCAGACCTTTTCCATCTCCGGTAGGGTAACAAATGTCAGTACTAAACAGCCGGTGCCACAGGCAGAGATACTGTTGGTAAACACAGGAGGCTTGTACCAGGCTGATGCAAAAGGTAACTATCAAATCAACAACCTGGCCCCTGGCACTTATACTTTAACGGCCTACAGCGTTGGCTTGGGTTCTTCCACACAGCCTGTTACCATCAGCAACAGCAACGTTATACTTAACCTGGAACTGAAACCGCTGGAGGGGCAGCTAAAGGAAGTAAATGTAAAAGGTGAAGTGGAGAAAACCTTTAGCGTTACACGACTTAACTCTGTGGAAGGTGCCGCAATTTACGAGGCGAAGAAAAGCGAAGTAGTGGTGCTGAATGATATCACTGCTAACTTGGCTACCAACAACAGCCGTCAGGTATTTGGCCGCGTGGCTGGTCTTAACATCTGGGAAAGCGACGGTGCCGGCCTGCAACTTGGCATTGGCGGCCGTGGCCTCAGCCCGAATCGCACCTCCAACTTTAATACCCGCCAAAACGGCTATGACATCTCTGCCGATGCACTTGGTTACCCGGAAAGTTACTACACCCCTCCTACCGAAGCACTGGACAGAATAGAGGTAGTACGCGGAGCAGCCTCTTTACAGTACGGCACGCAGTTCGGCGGTATGATCAACTTTGTGATGAAGGAAGGTCCGGAAGATAAGCCTTTTGAACTGACCAGTCGCCAGACTGCCGGATCGTGGGGCCTGTTCAACTCTTTTAACAGCATTGGCGGCACCAAAGGCAAACTGCACTACTATACTTTCTACCAATATAAGCGCGGCGATGGTTGGCGCAGAAACTCCGGTTTTGATGCACACACAGCCTTTGCCTCTGTACACTATAAGCCAACAGATAAGCTGGAGATAGGCGCCAACTATACATACATGAACTACCTGGCACAGCAACCGGGAGGATTAACTGATGCCGCCTTTGCCGCAGACCCGCGCCAATCGGTGCGCGACAGGAACTGGTTTAACGTTAACTGGAACTTGTTTGCACTTACCATGGATTACCGCTTGGGCGAACGAACCAAACTGAACATGCGCAATTTTGGCCTTATTGCAGAACGTAGCGCCTTAGGTTACCTAGAAAAAATCAACCGACCGGACCCGAACGTGGAGCGCCTCCTGCTACAGGACCAATTCCGCAACTTCGGTAACGAAACACGCCTGGTTCACCGCTACGATTTCCTGAATGCTTTTTCTACTATACTGGTGGGGGCACGCTACTACCACGGCTTTACAGACCAGAAACAAGGCATGGGCTCTGCCGCCGCTGATGCTAACTTTAGGTACTACCCAGACAATGGCAACCCTAGCATCTCCGACTACGATTACCCTAGCCGCAACCTGGCTTTGTTTGCAGAGAACATCTTTAACATCTCTCCTAAGCTAAGCATAACGCCCGGAATTCGTTACGAGTGGATTCGCACCATAGCCGATGGCCGCTACGACGTGGTAAACAAAGACTTGGCAGGCAACATCATATATGAGGAACGTGTGCAGGAGAATCGCACCAACACCCGCGATCTTATACTTTTTGGACTAGGTGCAAGCTATAAGCACACTGAGAACTTCGAGATTTACGGTAATTTCTCGCAAAACTACCGCGCCATCAATTTTAACGACATGCGCGTGGTAAACGCCAACATCCGCATTGACCAAAAGTTACAGGACGAGAAAGGCTACAGCGCCGACCTTGGCTTGCGCGGCGGCATTGCAGAGTTGGTAAACTTCGACATCAGTCTTTTCCATTTAGCGTACGATAACCGCATTGGTCTGCAGCCGGCCAAAGACACTGTTACCTATATGAACTACCTGCTGCGCACCAACATTGGCAAGTCGCGTAACCGCGGTGTAGAGACCTATGTAGAAACCGATGTGCTGAAGTTGCTTTATGGTAAAGGGTATAACCGCTACAGCTTGTCTGTGTTCTCCAACCTTACGTTTGTAGATGCCGATTACCTGATAGAAGAGCAGGTGTTTAAGGACAAAAAGGTCGAATTAGCTCCTGCACTTATCGCCAAAGCAGGTATAGCCTTTAAGCGCAACAACCTAAAGCTGTCGTACCAGTATGCCTATACTTCGGAGCAGTTTACCGATGCCACCAACAGTATTTCAGAGCCAACCGCTGTGTTTGGCAAAGTGCCAGCCTATTGGGTAATGGACCTCTCGGGCAGCTATACTTATAAGCGCTTTACATTAGAAACCGGCCTTAATAACCTGACAGATGAGCGTTATTTTACACGCCGTGCCACAGCTTATCCGGGGCCAGGCATTATACCTTCGGATGCCAGGAACTATTATGTAACGCTGCAGGTAAAGCTCTAGCTTAAGTACTTCATTTTAATTTTACTATATTTAATTGATCATCATAAACCACAATAACTAATCATGAAACTATCTAAACTATTTATGCCTGCCCTTATAGCTGCAGTGCCTTTCCTTTACAGCTGCGAAGAAAAAACTGATGTAGTAGAGTCTGGCACATACCAGGGCACGCTGCACGAGGTAGAGCCTGAGAAAACAGAGATCTATGTAAAAACTGACGACGACAAACTGCTGGAGCTATATTTCACGGAGTCTACCACGCTTACTAAAAACGGCGAAACTGTAGCATTTGACCAGCTACAAGAAGGCGGCAAAGTAGAAGTTGAGGTTGAGAAAGTAGGCAATCGTCTGGACCCAGTGGCAGTTAGAATACTGGAATAACAAGCATGACTGAACCGACCTTTTGGCGCGCTGAGATCTGGCACCCGCTTACGCTGCACTTCCCGATAACGCTGTTGCTTGTAGCCACAGTGGTAATGGTGGTGGTGCTGTTTCTAAGCGGCGACAAGAAGATCTTCTGGCAAAAGGTCGGTTCTTATTCACTTTACGCTGGCTGCCTCGCTGCTTGGGTAGCCATCTATACCGGCGATATGGCTGATGGCATTGTTTCGCGTAAAATATGCGACCCCACCGTGCTGAAGAGCCATGAGAATGCCGCCTTTAACCTTGCCTATCTTTTCACGGCCGCAACGGCACTTACGCTTTCCCTGAACATCATTAACCTGTACCACAAAACCCTGCGCATTCTGGTAGTGCTGCTTATGATAGCCGGTACTTACTACCTGGTAGAAACCGGACATAAAGGGGCACAGGTAGTATATGAGCAAGGTGGCGGCGTAAACATGCCCGCTTCCGACTGCGCTGGTTACTAAACTTATCTTATTTCATTTTCCTTATGATGCTGCTTTTGCTCTGCTGCAAGTATAGCTGCGCAGCTGTAAATGCCTGTAAGTGCGCATAAGATTAAAATTCTTACCTTTGTAATCCAATTTATATTTATGGGCAGAATACTGGCAATTGATTACGGAACGAAGCGTGTGGGACTGGCTGCAACCGATGTGCTGCAGATAATCGCCAACCCTTTAGAAACCGTTCATGCCAAAGATGTGTTAGCCTACCTGAAGGACTATGTGCAGCGCGAGCCGGTAGAGGCATTTGTGCTGGGCATGCCCAAGCGCCTGTCCGGCGAAGACACAGACGCGACGCAGCATGTGGTGGGTTTCCACAGGCTGTTGCAGAAAACGTTTCCGGGTATACCGGTGCATTTAGTGGACGAACGCTTTACTTCTAAAATGGCCCAGCAGGCGATGCTGGCCGGGGGCATGAAGAAGAAAGATCGCCAGGACAAAGGCAACGTAGACCGCATAAGCGCGGCCATAATTTTACAATCGTATTTAGATAGCAGAACCATATGATTTACCCAATCACCGCTTACGGCGATCCAGTTTTAAAAGAAGAAGCACAAGACATTCCGCAGGACTATCCGAACCTGAAGGAACTGGTACAGGATATGTTTGACACCATGTACTATGCGCATGGAGTTGGCCTGGCGGCTCCGCAAATCAGCAAGAGCATCCGCCTTTTTGTAATTGACTCAGAGCCAATGATGGATGAGAAAGACGAAGGCAAAGGCGTAAAGAAAGCATTTATTAACCCGGAGATTATTGAGGAAAGTGGCGAAGAATGGGGCTTTGAAGAAGGCTGCTTAAGTATACCAGGTGTGCGCGAAGTGGTTTACCGCCCGGAGCGCCTGGTGATTCGTTACTTTGATGAAGAGTGGAACGAGCACGAAGACACCTATGATGGCATGACGGCACGCGTTATCCAGCACGAGTATGACCACATCGAGGGCATACTTTTCACAGACCACCTGAACGGCCTGAAGAAACGCCTTATTAAGAACAAGCTGGCAAAGATCTCGAAAGGTGAGGTAGATGCTGATTATAAAATGAAGTTTCCGGCACTGGCAAAGAAGCGCTAAGGCTATAAAGTATAAAAGCAAAACCGCCTGTTATATGAAAGTAGCAGGCGGTTTTGCTTTTATACTTCATCAGGCACCAATTATCCTACACACGATACTCACTTGCAGCACGCATTATTCTATCTTTTACGTACTTCATTACTTAGCATTTGTTTTATCAACAACCCAACCAATAATAGTTTGAAGCACCTCTGGAGATACCTCAAAAGATTTCAGGTTCTGGTAGTTCTTCGGGTTACCGTTCGGGTCATGTAAAAAGACGTGGTTGAAGTTATTAAACATCTTGAGAGTTACATCTTTGTTTCCAGCTTGTTTAAAAGCCTTTTCCAACTCTTTCGCATCCCCCGGCGGCACATTTTTATCTGTTGTACCCTGTAGAATCAGAACCGGGACTTGCTTTACCTGCTTCGCTGTTGCCAAAGGATCGTAAGTTAAAAAGTAGCGGAGCCAAGGGTTGTTCTCTGCTTCCTTAGTATACTCCTTCATAGCCTGCTGAAAAGCCTCCTCCTTCTTTTCCTGTGAAATCTCCTTCGACTGGTCCAGACTGTTTAACAACTGGTACTTCAGAATGTCTTTACCGGTACTGGCCGGCCCCGCCATAATTACAATTCCGTTTAGGGTGCTGTTTGTCTTGGCTATCATTGGTGCGATCATTCCACCCTCACTAAGTCCAACTAAAGCTACTCTGTTCTTGTCGATTGCCTTATGCTGCTTTACAAACGCGATACCCTCCCTTATGTCATCTGCTCTTTCAGGGGTAGTGGCGCTTTCAAAATTACCAGTAGATTTTCCCACGCCACGATCATCCATACGCAAAACGGCTACTCCATTTCGCCCCAACTCATCTGCAAGCTGGCGAAATATGCGATAATCTCCGCCAAAAGGAGTATTGTGGTCCCTGTCCTGCGGACTTGATCCAGTAATTGTCACTACTACAGGTACAGGCTTTACAGCATTTTTCGGTATCGTTAAAGTGCCTGCCAGCACATGGCCCGCTTTCGTTTGTATGCGTACATCCTCTGCTGTATATGGCGCACCAGGAGGCGCAGAATAATCCGGGGGATGTGTGGCAAAGGCTGCATCCGGTATTTTCTCCAGCCTTTTTATAGTTTGCCCATTAGAGGTTTTACCCGATAGTATTTTACCGTCTTCACTCACTTTTAAATGTATACTCACGTTCCCAAGCGTCAGATGGGCAGAGTCTTTATGTGAAAAATTGACGGGTACCTGTATTGTCTGGCCTTTGGAGCTAAGCAGAAAAACGGGTAACTCAACTTTGTTACCTCCCATTGTTCGAGCCCTTATCACGATTTGCTCCAGTAACGAGAGCATAGGCAAGTTAGGGTGATAAGTCATTGCACCAGTACTAGTCTTTATTGTATCTCGCTCAGTATTTTGCCCTTTTTTTGATATACTGTATATGCTGTCCCCCTTAAAAACTAATATTGCCTCCTGTTGAGGGGCAGCGCCTTCTGGCGCACCTCGCTGCAGCACTTCTATACTTATTCTCTCAATTGCTTTATTGTTTTTAATAGCTGCCTTATACACAAAAGGCACTTGGTTTCGTACCAGAACTCTCCCTTCCAACGTGTTACCCTTTCTAGTGTAACGCTCAATTGTTAACGTATCGCTGCCATTCTGTAGCAGAAACCCACCTTGAACAGGCTTAACTCCCTGAGACATTAGATATTGAGTTGGAAATATGAAAAGCGCTACCACTAACACCACAGCACTAATCAATTGTTGTTTATTTAGGATGGATTGCATGTTTCTGAATTATACAAGCAGAAACGGGAACTCTTTAATTTAGATACAGCCATGCTTCAACATTCTGACCTTTTCACCGTCAAGAAAACCATTTAGATAACCCAAACCATTTGCTAAAGTACCTTATGATATATAGGATGTAGGTGTTCTTGTAGATTAAAAGCAAAATGCTGTTGCCAATATTCCCATGTTTACACATTAAAAATACAGATAACTTATGTTTTAACGAATTGATGTGTAGCTTTACTAAAATTGGCTGATAATTAACTGCTTTAAACTGTCAAACTTATGGATGCTGTAAAGAGGAACAATGTTAAAGTTATCGGAAAGGGAGAAAAACCAATGCTGTTTGCGCACGGCTACGGCTGCGACCAAAATATGTGGCGATTCATCACACCTGCTTTCGAGGAAGACTACAAGATTGTTCTTTTTGACCACATTGGTTTTGGTAGCTCAGACATCTCCGAATATAACAAAGAGCGGTATGCCTCCTTACATGGGTACGCTGAAGACGTATTAAAAATCTGCCATGAACTGGAGCTGCAGGATGTAGTTTTTGTAGGCCACTCCGTTAGTGCTATGATTGGCGTTCTGGCGGCAACAAAGGAGCCGGAGCGCTTCTCAAAACTCATCCTGGTCAGTCCTTCTCCCAGCTTTATTAACGAAGGAGACTATATTGGCGGCTTTAACCGGGAGGATATTGAGGGCCTGCTTAGCTCTCTGGACAGTGATTACCTGGGCTGGTCAAACACAATTGCTCCTGTTATTATGGGTAATCCTGATAAGCCGGAGCTAGGCCAAGAACTGGCTCAAAGCTTCTGCAGCAGCAACGAAGAAGTAGCCCGTGACTTTGCCCATGTTACTTTCCTTTCGGATCATAAAAAGGATTTGGCTAAAGTTAAAGTACCCACCCTGATCTTGCAGTGCTCCGAAGATGCCATTGCACCCTTAACCGTTGGCGAGTATACAAGTAAAAGTATAGCCGGCAGCCAGCTTGTTGTGCTTGAAGCCACTGGCCATTGCCCAAACCTGAGTGCACCGGAGGAAACAATAGCAGCCATTAAAAGCTTTTTATAAAAGCCACCGTACAAATTAAAACAGCATCTAGATAAATCGATTAAGATGAATCGATCTATCTCGTTTATTTGACAATCCGCAATTGATAGATAATAAAAATAGCACCAAACTTAAGAAGGCAAATGGGGACGTTTTCTTCGAGGCTCGAAGAAGCCCCGACAGCAACTTTATAGTTGTCAACTGGATTGGCATACAATCTATGGAAACAGTTGTAATGGGAGGCAACCACATACTCGCTATGCTACGGGAGCAGCCTTGCCAAGGGCTGCTGAACAGCAACAGAGAGCTGATAGGCCCTTGGGACTCTGCTGTTAACTGGCTGGCTTATAAGTGGGCTCCTAGTGCAAAAATGCTGGGCCTGCGCTATTTTGCACACGTGGTCTCTCCGGGCATCTATGGGCAGCGGTCTTTTGAGGCCCTCTACCCTAAACTCAAAGATATACTAGAGGTTAAAGCATTTGACGACGACGAAGCCGCAGAAGCCTGGTTTAAGATAGGTCAGCTTGAGTCCTAACTCCATACTTGCCCCGGCCATGAGACTTTGCCACGCTAGCATCAACTAAACTAAACACCCTTCTCCCGCAGGTATACTTCCCGTAATTCTGATATCTTTATTTGTCTTTACCAGGCTTTTTATTCTTCTCCTGCTCTCCATTGCTTTCTTCCTGCGTAACCATAGGGCCTAACTTACGGCCGCCCAGCAGGTGCATGTGCAAATGAAACACCGACTGCCCCGCATCTTCATTCATGTTCATGGTTAGCCGGTAGCCTGTTTCGGCAATTCCTTTTTCCTTAGCCAGCTTTTTAGCTACCAGGAAGAGCTTGCCCAGCATCGCTGCGTCTTCTTCGGTTACATCGTTAATGGTAGGAATCTCTTTCTTAGGTACAATGAGCAAGTGCACCGGAGCCTGTAGCCTGTTTGGAACGAAGGCAATCACATCATCATCTTCATACACAATAGTGGCAGGAGCTTCTCTTTTTATAATCTTTGTGAAGATAGAGCCCTCCGCAATCTTTGCTGCTTTTTGTTTTTGGTATGCTTCGCTTTGGCTCCAGGCAGGGGCACTAAGCAGAAGCAGTAGAGTTAGGCTTAATAGTTTTTTCATAGTTTATGAGGAGCTTTTATATACTTTCTTAATCAGCAGTAGCAGTGTCTACATCAATCCTTTTAGATATTCAAATATCCACTTTTTAATAATAGCTGATTAAAGTCTCTGATATTTAGGAGCTCTTTTATGGCTTCCTTCTTATTTGCTGACTTTTGGTAATAGTTTTCACAAATCCTAAATCCTATAAAATAGCCTAGGTTTCCGGGGTAGCCCGTCTGGGAGTTATATCCGTTAAAAAGCCAGTTATCAGTATTTTCTCCCTGCATATCCTGCGAAAAGTGTTTCTTTAACGTTGTTTCGTTTTTAAAACCATACTTAAATACATCTGGATTTGTGTACCTGCCCGTAATCTGATATGTGATAAAGTCTGCGACACCTTCCATAATAGTAAGCTCCAGCAAACTCGATTCAGGCTTATTGCTCTGTTGAAAATGAACATACTCGTGCACGATCAGTGGTACGGCAAGGGTACTATCAAACAGCACCATCTTGTCGAAATCTGATAATTGGGTAGTGTCTGTGCCATAAGACCTGCACAAATGCTCTGTACCAATTAACAAACCTGCGTAACCATCAGCAGTACCTACATTATTCAGGTGCCCCATTATGAAGTAAATTGGGGGAAAGATGGACTCAGGGTACAGTTTTTCAAGCTTTTTAGCAGCAGCAACAAACTGCGGCTTCATACTGTCAAATTGTTTTGAAACATCCCTTATGCTGTTGTAAAAGCTAGGCGAGTTATTAACCTTCTTCACAAGGCCATCCAAACTATTATTCATTCGGATTTGATAGAACGTTTTCAAACCCACAGTGCCGTCTAAAATGTAATTGTTAAACAGACTGTCCTTAAATACCGGGTCTGTCCGCAATGCGTATGTATCCCAGAAATTGTTAATGTCGTGAGTATGGACTTTTATTGCAGATGGTTTGGCTAGCTTTTTCCTGTTTGTAAGAACGCCGGCTTTAATTTGCTGCATCTGACGGGGAGATAGCGTGTTAACAAACTGCTTATTTCTAGAAACAGCAGCAGTGTCAAACAGGCCGAACTTTACTGCGTTTTCTAAGGCCGTAAATGTACCTGAAGCATCATTGACAGACGCTTTGCTTCTAGCTTCCCGCAACCAAGATAGAGGTGTATTTAAAGGCGCAGTGTTTTGTGCACAGACGTGCAGCATACTACAAGCTAAAATGGCAAGTAAAAAAATCTTTTTCATAGTTAGGTTTTTCAGTTATGGTGCTTTTTTCTATAAACTGTAGCGCAGCTAAAGTCTAGGTCAGGTACAACTATAGGGAAAAGGCTGCGGCTAAATATAATAACAACAACTATTTGCTAAAATCAACAGATAATCACAAATTGACCAACTAATATACAATTTAGCAAGCAATATTACATATTTATACAATACCGCAATAAAGATCGACGCTAACGCTTCAAGCACTACTCCACCATACTAAACACCCTGCTCCACCTTACCTTATCCAACAAATCTCCATTAGGGTCTACAGACATCCATACAAACACGGCCTTGCCCACCACATGGTCCTCAGGCACGAATCCCCAATAGCGAGAGTCGAGGGAGTTGTGGCGGTTGTCTCCCATCATGAAGTAATAGTTTTGCTTAAAAGTGTAATGGCTCACCTGTTTGCCGTCGATGTACAGTTTACCGTCTCTTACCTCAGTGTTTTCGTTGTGCTCGTACTTCAGGATCACATGCTCGTAGAGCGGCAGCGTCTGCTCGTTAATATCTACCGTAGCGCCCTCTTTCGGGATGTACAGCGGACCTAAGTTATCTTTGTTCCACCCATACTTGCCTGGCACTTGCGGGAAAACTTCTGCTGTTCCCACGCCTGCACCTGCCTGTAGCAGCTTCACCTCCTTCATAATGTCCAGAGCCGCCAGCTGTGCGGCCTTACCCGGTGAAGTATGCACCTCGTAACCAGTTGGCGTGCGATAATAGTCAGTAATGTTATGGCTCCGGAAAAACTTCTCGTTCAACACCCTGTCTGTGCTGATGTGGTAAGAGAACTGTCGCTGCTCAGGGTTTTCTACAACTTTGCCGTTGATATACACCTGCCCACTTCGGATATTGATGTAGTCTCCGGCAATACCAATAGCCCGTTTTATATAGTATGTTTTGAGGTCGTCGGGGTGGCCGTCTTCTACCGGATAGTTAAACACCACGGCATCGTTACGTTTAACCTCTGAAAAACCTGGCAGGCGAAAAGATGGCAGTTGCAAGGCATCCAGGTAAGAAGGGATTTCGGTGCCCCAGATGGTTTGGTGCGTGAGCGGTACCTGTAGCGGCGTTCCCGGAGTTCGTGCGCCATAATGTAGCTTGCTTACAAACAGGTAATCGCCGACCAGCAACGACTTCTCCATAGAGGAAGTCGGAATGGCGTAGGCCTCAAAAGTTGCCCACCTTATTATACTTGCCGCCACTACGGCAAACATAACGGCATCGGCCCACTCCCGGGCTGCGCTTTTCTTTATAGGTGCTTCGGTTTTCTTCTTCCAGAATTTTAGTCTCATTATAGTATAGAGCTTATACTATATTATAACTGTTCCCGAAGACCTGGTAGTATAGTTTACTGAATGTTATTAACCAAAGTGCCTCACGACAGCAGCTACTTCCCTCGCTTTGCCGCTTTTTGCATCGCCAGTAACTGTCTATACTTCTCAGTATAAGTGGCCTCTGCTTTAAGCCTGTTGTTATACTCCTCCAGGTAAGTTTCTGCGGTGTAGCTCCCTGACATTGACGCTATCAGGAGCCGGATGCCTAACGCCATTTTCTCCTGCATGTCGGTTTCTGATCCGGAATCCTGCGCCTGCCACTCCATATTTTCATATTCGCGCAGCGTTTCCATGATCTGGTGCTGGCTATATTTTATACCTGAACTGAGTTTTACATCGCGCTTTAGCCTATTTCCTTTGTAGTAATAATACTCTGTAAGCCAGTGGCTATTTACCAACTCCCGGTTATCTCCCAAAGCCAGTAGTTCCACCTTATGTAGTTTTAAAGTATCCTGCTTAAACTCTATCTCGTAGCGCTCCGCAGCCTCCCAAAAATCGATAATGCGCCTATCGCCGCACTCCGACAGCACAAACTCCGAGAATACCTTTCTGCCTGCCTCCACGTCATAGTAGCCACAAATTAATAGCCTTCTGCCGTTCGTAAAATTGAAAGCGGTATCAGGTTCCAGCTTGGTGCCAAACTCAGATGCAGCGCACTTCTGGCATCCAACGTCAGACGCATTGTTACCTACAGTAGTTACTTCCTTTCTTGCAGCAACAGAGGCTTCCGGTACAGATATAAACTCCAGTGCCTGGCCAGCTAGCAGCAAGGTAAGCATTAGGTATAGTTCTTTCATTCAGCTAAACATTAGTGGGATTGCAAGCTGAGAAAACGAAAATATACAAAAATAGTTATAGTTTAATATAATATTTTCATAATATTTTGATTTTTTAATTAGCTAGCTAAAGTAGAAGGGAGTTACAAAGCCATATTGATGCGTTGTTACACTTCTATCCGTTCTTACTTAGTAGCACAAAATTGTGCCACATGTACTATACATAGTTAATGCCTAAGAAAGTATAAATGCTGTAGTAACTTATACCATTGCTACCTCACCTGCTCAAAAAACGTAAGCAGCAAGTATGGCCATCAGAACAAAGTATATATTTCTGACACTGTGTTTCCTCCTACCTCTGCAAGGATACAGCTGGGGTTTTTACGCGCACCAGCGGATAAACCGACTAGCTGTTTTCGCCTTGCCGCCTGAGATGGTTGGCTTCTACAAAAAACACATCCGCTACATCACCGAAAATGCCGTTAACCCTGATAAACGCCGCTATGCCGTAGCCAACGAAGCCCCTCGCCACTACATAGATCTGGATGTTTACGGCGACAGCGCTTTATATAAAATGCCACGCTTCTGGCAACAGGCCATCGACAAGTATACCGAAGATACCCTACAGGCGTACGGGATCGTGCCGTGGCATATCAACTTTATGAAGTACCAGCTAACCCAAGCTTTCAAAGAGCGGAACGTGGATAAGATATTGAGACTAAGTGCGGAGTTGGGCCACTATGTAGCCGATGCCTGTGTTCCGCTGCACACCACCCAAAACTACAACGGACAGCTAACAGGGCAACGCGGTATCCATGGTTTTTGGGAATCGCGGTTGCCAGAGCTGTTTTCAGATAACTATGATTTTTTTGTGGGGCAGGCGCAGTACATAGAGCAGCCACAGCTAAAAGCCTGGGATTTAGTTGCCAGTTCGCACCTTGCTCTGGACTCTGTTTTTAGTTTTGAGCGGCAGCTTACACAGGAGTTTGACGAAGAGAAGAAGTATAGCTTTGAGGTGCGCAACAACCTGACCACCCGCGTATACTCTCGCGCCTTTTCACAAGCCTACAGCAACAAACTTAATGGGCAGGTGGAGCGGCAGATGAGGCTGGCTATTAAAATGACGGCTAGTTACTGGTACACTGCCTGGGTAGATGCTGGTCAGCCGAACTTGGGTACACTTAAATCTAAACTATCACCGGAGGAGCTGCACCGCCTGGAAATGGAGAAGAAGGAATACGAAACCGGCAACCACAAACCACGCGAAGAGCACGACCACTAGCCTCTTAACCGCTGCACCAGCCGCATCCGCAGCTCCCGGATCCACTTTATACTTTTGGGCAACCTGTTATACTTTAGTACTGGTATAAGCATCGTTTGGGAGCCGAAACTACGGTAAAAGTGCACAATATCCGGCTCACGGTCGTCAGGGCTTTCAAAGTCAAGTATAAACTTCTGTGTAGCGTACTTTTGGATGATATGGTCAAGTATAAGGGTGCGGCCATTTTGCTTGCGGCCATGTGAAGGAGCAGCGTTAAAGATATACACGATCCGGTTTCGCCACACTGTAAACAAGCATCCGGCATTCTCTCTGCCTCCGGCATCTACAGTATAGTATAACTGCGCCAGCCCCCTCTCCTGCAACGCCTCGTAGAGCTGTCGCAGCAGCATATATGCCTTTTCTGATACGCCGCCATAAATTTTATCTGCAGTCTCATCCTTAAAAAACTGTATCAGTGGCTCTAGGTTATTGCTTTGATGTAGCAGCAACCCTGCATTTTGAGAACGTTTCAGGTTTAGCTTCCTGTCTCGTGTATAGTGCTGCTTTATTTCCTGGTAGGGCTTGTTCAAATCCAAGTATAAAGTATAAGTATATTCCTGCTCCAGCTGCGGCGGTAATTGGTTGTCAGTGTTGAACTGATAGCCTACCACATACCTAAAGCGCTGCTGCACCTCTGCCCAGAATTTTTGGTAAGTTGCTGCTACTATACTTTCTTTCAAACTATAAATTCCTAACTGCTGGCAAAAAAGAGGCTGCAGCACATAGCGTATGCCTAGCTTGGTACGCCATGGTATCGGCATTACTGTTTTATACTTTCCGGCTTTGTTCAGCTCTACCACAGCCTCCCAGTTGGGTGCTACCACATCCAAGTACCAGCTTAGCGCATACACTTGCCCCTGCTCCGATTTTTCAATCAAAACGTCCCATTGCGATTTATCAATCTTGTGATGCTGCAGGTATTGAATCATACAGGCAACTCCCCTTCCACTGGCTCTGTCTCATGCAGTTGCAACAGGTTAAATATTATCTCTCCGGTGTCATCTGCATCATAGGGTTTTTTAAACCTCACGTTCCAGAGTATCTCATCATACAGGTAAGAAAACCGCGAGTGAATATGATGCCCAAAAGCATCGTCATATCCTTTTATCAGCACCAGCACCTCTGCGCGCTGTTTCTCCAACTGCTTAGGCGTTAGACCATGAAGCGGACTATCTTTATCGATGTGGTGCACAATGGTCCAGTTTAGCGGGAAAAAATGTTTAGAAGACTGCTCCAGCTTAAGATTATAGTAATGTCGCACGTAGTTAACATCCTGCACCATCAATATAACTTTTGCCTCTAGCTCCATTAGCATATTGTTACGCTTGTTTGCAAGACGGAACTGTAATATTTTACCCTCTGTAGTAGGGGTGATAAGCGCATGGTTACTGTACAATATCCGTACATTAGGCTTGGCAAAGCGTCCGTATACCAACCCCGTAATAATAGCAAACCCTACCCAACCCAATAACGACTCCAGCGTTACTATCAGATTTACAGCCATTCCGTGCGGCGACAGTACGCCATAGCCAACCGTGGTAAAAGTCTGTACGCTGAAGAAAAAGGCATTCAGGAAGGGTGGAAGATTCGGGTCTACACCATGCAGGTTCTCGACACCGCAACCTACATACAGCAACGCAAACATAACATTGATCAGAAGATAAAAACTCAGTATGATGAGTAGGAGTTTTCCCACAGACACATTACTCAAATACTGATAAGCATCATACAGGCGTGGTTCACTGCCTCGTTTCACAATGTTAAACGTACCATCCTTATTTATCAGGCGTTTGGTCCGGCTATTATACTTTTCTCCAAGTCCGGGGTCTACTGTTTGCCTCCACATTTTCCTTATAGGCTTGTTTGGTTACAGCAAGATACAAAGTATAGTATTATGCTACAGCACACCATTTCCGCTGTTCTTTAAAAATGAGTAACTTGCTGCATTCATTTAAGCAAAACAACCCATGATACTAACCTATACAAGCCTTTTAAGGCTTAAAGTGCTGTTGCTGCTTTGCGCTATACTTGTGCTGCCACAGGCGCAGGCGCAAACAAAAGCTGACCTGAATAAACTGGATGCCTATTACCAGAAAGCCCTCAAGGATTGGGATGTGCCGGGCATGGCCATTGCCATCGTAAAAGACGACTCTGTGATTTTTGCAAAAGGCTACGGTGTGCTAGATAATAAGAAAGGTGGCCAGGTAGATGCCAATACGGTTTTCGGAATAGCCTCTAACTCCAAAGCCTACACTGCTGCTGCGCTTGCTACTCTCGTAGATGCCGGCAAAATCAGTTGGAAAGACAAGGTGAAGAAATATGTACCTAACCTGCAGCTTTATGATCCTTTCGTTACCGAAAACCTGACCATAGAAGATTTGTTGAGCCACAGAGTTGGATTTAAGACCTACAGCGGCGATTTACTCTGGTACAACACCACCTACAGCCGCGAAGAGATCATCCACCGCATGCGCTACCTGAAACCGACCTACAATTTCCGCGACGGTTACGGCTACTCGAACCTCATGTTTATAACAGCTGGCCAGGTAATTGAGAACGTAAGCGGCAAAAGCTGGGAGAACTACATCAAAGAAACTTTCCTGCAGCCGCTGGGCATGAGCCGCACCTATACTTCTGTTAATGATCTGAAGGGTGTTAACAACGTGGCCTCTCCGCATGGCTTTGACGAGAATAGCAAGCCCTATGCTACCACACAGGTTGCCTGGGATAACTGGAACCCTGCTGCAGGTATCTTTACCAGCGTTAACCAACAGGCACAGTGGATGCGCCTGCAGCTAAACAGGGGCACCTACAAAGGCAAGCGCATTTTCAGTGAGAACGCCAGCCGCAACATGTGGGCTCCGCACAACCCGATGCCTATTTCTAAAAGAGCCGAGGAAATAACGCCTTCCACACACTTTGCCGCTGCAGCCTTAGGTTGGTTCGTGAGCGACTATGAGGGACGTAAGCTGATTTACCACGGCGGTGGCCACGAAGGCATGAACAGCCGCACTGTACTGGTGCCTGAGGAAAAACTAGGCATCGTTATACTTACCAACAGCATGAGCAGCATTATGGCGCCGCTTGCCAACTATACCATCGATCAGTTTTTAGGAATTAACAATGGGCGTGACTGGAGCCGTTTTAACCTGGATGCCGCAGCACAGGCCAAAAAAGCACAGGCAAAAGCTGAAGAGAATAAACCAAAAGAGAAGAAGAAAGCCGGTAAGCCAACGCGTGATTTGAATGACTATGTAGGCACTTACCGCAGCCAGTTGTACGGCGACGCCACTATAACACTTAAAAACGGAAAGCTGGAGTTACAGTTGTTGCCGGCACCTGCCTTAGGGGGCACATTAAATTTCTGGCAGCACGAGATCTTTGATTTAGACTGGAGAAATGACTTTGCCCTGCTGCATCCGACAAAGGTGCGCTTTCTGGTGGGAGAAGATGGAAGTATAGCACAAATGCGCCTTGACTCAAACAACCCTGATTTTCACTTTGATGAACTTGAGTTTGTAAGAGTACCGGCTGGAGCTTCTGCTCAACGATAACATGAGTTTATACTTTGCTGCAGGGCTTACGGGCCCTGCAGCAAAGTCTTTAAAACTTAAACTGCAATTGCTGCTACCACGCTTATAGCAGCTAGCCATCCTGCTATTACCCAGTAAGCTATTGCTTCACTACTGGTTGGGTAAACTTTTTTCATAACCGTTCAATTTTATATTTGAATAATACATTAATGTTAAAACACCTAAGTGCTTTAGTATTAATAGTATACGGCTATAACAAAAGATATGTTTATTCCAATGCACCACATTTCTTTTCAGAAACATGTACAACATATAACATAGATACAAAACTATATTTTTAAAAATATATAATACTGTAAATCAATAATTTACAGTAACTACTTTCTGAACACCCACGGACAACCAACCGACTTAATTAATAGGACATTATTAAGAGCGCATCCTCTTTTCCCTCTACAGTAGATTCGCAACATCTTCGCTCAAGCTCTATCAAACAAAATTGTGAGGTAGCTTTATTTCCCATCTTGGAGTTTGATCAACGCCTGCACCTGCAGTAAAAGGAAAGGCCCCTGCTATTTAGCAGGGGCCTTTCCTTTTACATTATAGCTTAAAATAAGCTTAAGCAAGCTTCTTATAGCGGATTCGCTTCGGCTCAATGTCGCCCATACGCTTCTTCTTATTCTCTTCGTACTCAGTGTAGTTACCCTCAAACCAGTATACCTGCGAGTCGCCTTCAAAAGCAAGGATGTGCGTACAGATACGGTCCAGGAACCAACGGTCGTGAGAGATGATAACGGCGCAACCGGCGAAGTTCTCAAGCGCGTCTTCCAGCGCACGGATCGCGTTCACGTCCAGGTCGTTGGTTGGCTCATCGAGTAATAGTAAGTTGCCGCCTTCTTTCAGCGTCATGGCCAGGTGCACGCGGTTACGCTCACCACCCGACAGCTTCTCTACCTTCTTCTCCTGGTCACCACCCGAGAAGTTGAACTTGCTAACATAGGCACGTGAGTTAACCTGGCGTCCGGCCATCATCATATGCTCCGTACCACCTGAGATCACCTCAAACACCGACTTAGTCGAGTCAAGGTTAACGTGCTCCTGATCTACGTAAGAAGTCTGCACCGTAGAGCCCACCTCAAAGTTGCCTGCATCCGGCTTTTCCTGGCCAGTTATCAGCTTAAACAGAGTAGTTTTACCGGCGCCGTTCGGGCCGATGATACCCACGATACCACCTTGCGGAAGGGCAAAGTTAAGGTCTTCGAACAGCAGCTTATCGCCGTAGGCTTTGCTTACATGGTGCGCCTCTACGACCTGGCTACCCAAACGTGGGCCATCAGGTATGAAAAGCTCCAGTTTCTCTTCTTTCTTGGATGCATCTTCGCTGGCTAGTTTATCATATTGGCTAATACGCGCCTTAGATTTGGCATGACGGGCTTTCGGGGCCATACGCACCCACTCCAACTCGCGCTGTAATGTTTTCTGGCGCTTGCTTTCGGTTTTCTCCTCTTTGGCAAGGCGGGCAGCCTTCTGCTCTAACCAGCTGCTATAGTTGCCTTTCCACGGAATACCTTCGCCACGGTCCAGTTCCAGAATCCATCCGGCCACGTTGTCCAGGAAGTAACGGTCGTGGGTTACGGCGATAACAGTACCTTTGTACTGCTGCAGGTGCTGCTCCAACCAGTCAACAGACTCAGCGTCCAGGTGGTTGGTAGGCTCGTCCAGCAATAGCACGTCTGGCTCCTGCAACAACAGGCGGCAAAGGGCCACGCGGCGCTTCTCACCACCCGACAGGTTACCGATGATAGCATCTTCCGGTGGTGTGCGCAAGGCATCCATGGCACGCTCCAGGCGGTTATCCAATTCCCAGGCGTTATAGTGGTCAAGTTTCTCCTGCACCTCACCCTGGCGCTGAATAAGCTTGTTCATCTCATCGTCGGTCATCTCCTCGGCAAACTTCATGTTTATCTCGTCGAACTCCTTCAACAAAGCCACCACTTCGCTTACGCCTTCTTCTACAACCTCACGCACTGTTTTGGTTGGGTCTAGCTGCGGCTCCTGCTCCAGGTAGCCAACACTGTATCCTGGACTCCAGACTACTTCACCCTGAATCTGCTTATCAACTCCGGCAATGATTTTCAACAAGCTCGACTTACCAGAACCGTTCAGGCCCAGCACGCCAATCTTAGCGCCGTAGAAAAAAGACAGGTAAATATTTTTAAGCACTTGTTTCTGAGGCGGGTAGATTTTGCTTACCCCAGCCATCGAGAAAATAATGGTTTCGTTACTCATACTTTAGCTTTATGATTGTTTGCTTATTTTTTGCTGCTGTTGGACGTGGTTATACGCGAGGGCACCACATTCACTAAAATTTCCCTAAATATTTCGTACTGAATCACAAATATCGCAAAAAATCATGTCTTTGTGCTTCACAAAATTGATTTGAAATGATTAAACTTGTAAAAACTGTATGGGTAAAGTGTGCCCAAACTTACTTTAGCACCAGGCCCGGCTTTATCTTGTTCCTATGGCTGCTGCACTACAAGCAGAATTTAGAGAACGCTGATAGCCAACCTGCGTATGTTACAGTTAGTTTAAACTAAACGCCTTACCCTTTTTTCGATCCATAACCCAATCCAGTAACATGGAAAACAACAACCTATTGGAAGAAGCCAAAAAATATGGCTTTATTCAAGACCAGCAAGTGTGGTTAAAGCCCTTTATGAATTACCCAGCCAGACAGGTGGGTGAGGTAAAAGAGTCAGAAGATGATTCGCTGGTATACTTCGCTAAGCGTTTCGAAATGTTCCAAGGCAAGGTAAACAGCCTGCTGGAGCGTATCGCAACCTCCGAAAACAAAGGCTCCTTTTTGATGAAGGTGCTGCACATGAAAGAGCAGGTAGGCAACTATGATGCTCTTGGCGATTTTGAGCAGGTCTACCATACGCTTACCAAGGCAGAGGAAGACATCAACGAAACCATAAAACAGAATCGCGAAAAAAATCTCTCTACAAAAATTGCCCTGATACAGGAAGCAGAGGCACACAGCAACAGCATTGAGTGGAAAGAAGCCACTGAAAAGCTGAAAGACCTGCGCAGCACCTGGATCAAAACCGGCCCTGTAGAAAAAGAACTGACCGACGAAATAGAAGAGCGTTTCCGGAATGCCATCGATAAGTTTTTTGAGCGTAAGAAAAACTACTTCGAGGACAAGAAGCGCATGCTCAACCGCACATACGAGCGGTACAGAGACCTTATCAGGCAATCGGTGGCTTTACAGAACTCAGAGGACTGGGAAGGCACTACAGCCAAACTAAAGCAACTCCAAAACCAGTGGAAAGAAGTAGGCGGCAACCTGCCACGCAAAACCACCACTAACCTGTGGACGGAGTTCCGCAAGGCACACAACCATTTCTTTGACCGCCTGAAGCAGAAAATAAACAACGAGAAGAACGAGTCGAGGGAGAAGTACTACGAGGTTAACTTCGAGCGCAAGAAAGAATTGGCTATACAAGCCGAAAAGCTGCTGCAGCAAAACAGCCTGAATGATGCCGTTAAAGGCGCTAAAGAACTGCAGGCCGAGTGGAAAAAGGTAGGACCTGTGCACCCAAGTGTGTCAGATATGATCTGGGAACGCTTTATCAAAGCCTGCGACAGGGTATTTGAGATGAGCAGCCTAGAGCATTACATCCGTAAGCGCCAGCAAGCCGGAAACGAAACCTTTACTGAAACAGACGGTTTACAGGCACGCATCAACGCACTAAGGGATTTCATCAAATCCGACAAAAACGAGCTGAGCCTTTTAGAAGACAACTTAGGCAAGTTGAGTGATGCGCCTGGCAACGACTCGTTCCGCAACATGTTGAAGGGTAAAATCCGTAACTTTAACCGCAAGATCAACACCAAGCAGGAACTAATCGAGATGTTTCAGGGCCAGTTGAGCGCCATAACTAAGTAATTGCAAACATAGTATAGAAGCGCCTGCTACAGCTGTAGCAGGCGTTTTTTTTTGCTCAAACACAAGCACTTCACCTCTTGTTAGAATTGCACGAAAAAATATGTGCGTTTTTGAACATTTGTGCCTTATTTGCGTTGTGTTGTTAAAAACAGACAAAAAAGCAATTTATTTGAGTAAAAAATTTTAGTTTTTATATTTATTCATACTTTTGCAATCCATTCAAAACAGCCAATAAGTTAAAGGAGAAAATACTATGTACTGGACACTTGAATTAGCCTCATACCTGGAAGATGCACCCTGGCCAGCAACAAAAGACGAGTTAATCGACTTTTCAATTCGCTCAGGTGCCCCAATGGAAGTTGTAGAAAACCTACAAGCCCTGGAAGACGACGGACAGCCTTACGAGAACATCGAAGAGATCTGGCCTGATTATCCTACGAAAGAGGATTTCATGTTTAACGAAGACGAGTACTAAGGCTAATTAGAAATTACGAATTAGGAATTAGAAATTGCTCTTAAAGGATACTCACATTTCTAATTTTGAATCTCTAATTTTTAATTAATCTGATCTTGATCGTTGAAGTAAAAAACTTGGTTGCGGGTTATGGCCATAGGGTCCTGATTCGCAACCTTTCTTTTTCTGTACCCTCTCCTGCCTTTGTGGCAATTATTGGCCATAACGGTGCAGGCAAAACAACCTTTTTCAAAGCTTTTCAGCAGAAAATCGATTATGAAGGGCAACTGCTGCTACATAACCAAGACCTGAAGCAACTTTCCAATCCTGCTGAAAAAGGCCTGCTCTCTTACCTCCCGCAGAAAAACGTAATAAACTTCCCGATAAAGGTGCACGACCTGGTAGTGATGGGCTTATTCCGGAAGAAGCGATTTTTTGAGAATTACGATACCGCAGATTATACACAGGCAGCTCAAATATTAGAGCAATTGCAACTCTCCCACCTCATCGACCACGACTTCACGACTTTATCCGGAGGAGAGCAACAGCTAGTATGGCTGGCACAACTGATGCTGCAGGACGCTGAGATCATATTTTTAGATGAGCCGACCCAACAGTTGGATGTATACTATAAAAATAAGGTATTTAGCCTGCTGCAGGATTGGGCGATAACAAAGGGCAAAACCATACTTTGCATCACACACGACTTGAGTAACCTGGTCCCTCTGCAGGGCTACCTGCTAAACCTTTCTAAGCCTGAACCTATACTTGAACCTATTTCAGCTGAGGTTGTTCAGGAGAATCAAGTTTTTCTGGAGGCTGGGCGGCAGGTAATTTCATAGCCTGTCTGAATCAGGATTTTCAGGATTATAGGATCAGGAGGATTGTATTGCAGTACCGGGCCAACCACCCCTAACCCCTTCTTATCCAAGGCAGGGAATTTTACTTACTACTTGCAATCATAATAGCAATTGTTTTTCATTTGTCATCCTGCAAGTGGCACATCCCAGACTTGTTCCGGGGAACGCAGTTTAAAGGAGGTCAAGCAGAAGCTACTATGCCTATACTTTTACTGGAGTAATGCGAGAGTTCCCTGCCTTGGATAAGGAGGGGTTAGGGGTTGGAATCCTTTTTACAAATCACTCCTAGTAATCAACCCAATCCTCCTTAATTACCACTCGCGAAAGATTCTGCCAAGATCAAATCTTCTGGTGTGGTGATTTTGATGTTGCGATAGCTGCCTTCTACTAAAGTTATACTCTCGCCTATACTTTCCACTACCGAGGCGTCGTCGGTGAAGTACTCCTGCTCTGGCTGCTCGTAGGCTTTGCGAAGTATACTTGCCTGGAAAACCTGCGGCGTTTGCACCAGTTTATACTTTGTGCGCGGCACTGCGCGGCTTCCTTCTTCTGTCAGTTCCCTGATGGAGTCTTTTGGTGAAACGGCTACCACAGCGCTGCCATACTTTGTCGCGGCTACATAGGCTGCCTGTATTGTCTCAACCTCTACAAATGGGCGCACACCGTCATGCACAGCAATCAAACCATCTCCCATTACGGCACCTAGTCCATTTTTTACCGAGCCAAAACGTGTTGTGCCTCCGGCCACTGTCATATGGAAAAGCTTAAAGTTATGCTTGCGGCACAATTCACGCCAAGTAGTTAACTGCTCCTGCGGCAGTACCACTATCAACCTGATAGCAGGGTTATACTTATAGAAGCGCTCTATCGTGTGCATAAGTATAGGTTTACCAGCCACTTCTATAAACTGCTTGGGAAGGTCGTGCTGCATGCGGGCACCGGTGCCGCCAGCTACAATAATTGCATATTCCGGGAGTTGAGCCATACAACAAAGATAAGTTTTACAGTGCCGAGTTCCGAATGATGAGTTCTGGCTATACTTTACTCACAGGTTGCAAGTGCCTCCACGTCTGTAGCATGGATCAGGTGCAGGTTACGGGTTATCTTTTCCACATTCCAGTTCCACCAGCCTATATTTAGCAACTGCTGGACTTGATCCTCCGTGAAGCGCATTTTTACCACCACGGCAGGGTTCCCGGCTACTATGGCATAGTCTGGTACGTCTTTGGTTACAACTGCCTTAGTTGCCACTATTGCTCCGTTGCCTATTCTAACGCCCGGCATGATCACTGCTTCGGTGCCTATCCACACATCATTTTCCACCACAGTGTCTCCTTTCATAGGATAGGCCACACGATTTGATATACTTTCCCAGCCACTCCCGAAGATCTGAAACGGGTAGCTGGAAATAGGCTTGGTTTCGTGGTTACCGCCGTTCATGATAAACTTTACACCGGATGCAATGGCACAGAATTTACCGATCAGCAGCTTATCCCCGATAAAATCGAAGTGGTAGAGCACGTTCTTTTCAAAGTTGCTTGGGTCCTCCAGGTCGTCGTAGTAAGTATAATCTCCTACTTCAATGTTAGGGTTCTGGATGATGTTTTTCAAGAAAACCAGCTTTTTGTAGTGCGGCAGCGGGTAAGTGATAGTTGGATCTGGTCCAGTCATAGTTTTATGGTTTTTGTCAGAACTAAAAGTATAAAAAATGCCCCAACCAGTCAGGTTGGGGCATCTATATTTTAGGTAACGAATAAAGTTACAGGATAAGCATTACGTCGCCGTAGCTAAAGAAACGATATTTCTCTTTTACCGCCTCTCCGTAAGCTTTCATGATCAGTTCATAGCCACCAAAGGCAGCAGCCATCATCAGGAGCGTGCTCTCAGGCATATGGAAGTTAGTTACCAGGGCGTTCGCAATCTTAAAGTCATATGGAGGGAAGATAAAACGATCTGTCCAGCCTTCGTTCGGCTTCAGGCGGTTGTTCGCTGATACCGAAGACTCCAGTGCACGCATAGTAGTAGTACCAATGGCGCAAACACGCTTCTTGTTATCCAGTGCTTTGTTTACAAGCTCAGCAGTATCGGCAGGAACCATAAAGTTCTCTGAGTCCATTTTGTGCTTGGTCAGGTCTTCCACATCTACCGGACGGAAAGTACCCAAGCCTACGTGCAGTGTTATTGGAGCCATGTCAACGCCTTTGATCTCCAGGCGCTTCATTACCTCTTTTGTAAAGTGCAAACCTGCCGTTGGAGCAGCCACAGCACCTACGTTTTTAGCGTAAACTGTCTGGTAACGATCTCTGTCTTCCGGCTCAGCCTCACGCTTAATGTATTTCGGAAGCGGCGTTTCGCCCAAATCGTTAATGGTTTTATAGAACTCCTCGTCAGTACCATCAAACAAGAACTTGATGGTACGCCCACGCGATGTTGTATTGTCAATTACCTCGGCTACCAGGTCGCTGTCGCCAAAGTATAACTTATTACCTACTCGTATCTTACGCGCCGGATCTACCAGCACATCCCACAGGTGAATATCTTTGTTTAGCTCGCGCAGCAGGAAAACCTCAATTTTGGCACCTGTTTTCTCTTTGTTGCCATACAGGCGGGCTGGGAACACCTTCGTGTCATTTACCACCATCACATCGCCATCATCGAAGTACTCCAGGATGTCTTTAAAAATGCGGTGCTCTATTTTGCCTGTGTCGCGGTGCACTACCATCATGCGCGACTCATCGCGGTTTTCGCTTGGGTGCGTTGCTAACAGGTTCTCAGGGAGGTCAAACTTAAATTCTGATAATTTCATAAATTTAATATTACGGTATTAAACTTTAAGTAAATGTGTCTGGCTATAAAACAGGCAAATACCCCACCGGGGTTTAACAAGCTTAACCCAGCAAAAAAACAAAAAATCGAGCCGCAAATTTACTTAGTTTGCCCGAATTATTCTTACTTTTAAGAAAATTACTTCTGCCCAACCAGATAATATTACCAGAAAACTATGATATACCTGCGCTTGATAGCTGAGAGCTTCCGTTTTGCATGGCAAGCGCTGCGCTCTAACCTGCTGCGTACTATTCTATCATTACTAGGGGTTACCATAGGTATATTTGCCATCATCTCAGTTTTTACGCTGGTAGATTCGCTTGAGAAGAATGTGCGCGATAGCATGAGCTTTATAGGTGATAAGGTAATTTATGTGCAAAAGTGGCCTTGGTCTTTTGGGGGCAACTATCCGTGGTGGAAGTATTTTCAGCGACCTGAGCCTAATATGCGTGAGTTCAGGCTGCTGGAGCGCAACCTTACAAATGATGCCGGAGCAGCTATTTTTGTAGACAAAGGAAACAACACTTTTAAGCAGGGCAGCAACAGCTTCTCTGACGCCAACTTAATGGGAGTAACCTTTGAGTATAACAAAGTAGCTGAAATTCCGATCGAAACCGGCCGCTATTTCATACCTCAGGAAGTTGACGGAGGGCGTAATGTAGTAATTATCGGCAGCGAAATGGCCACCGCGCTTTTCCCCTACACAGAGCCATTGGGGCAGCAGGTAAAGGTGGCAGGGCAAAAGCTTGTTGTAATCGGGGTAATGGAAAAGCAGGGCGAAAGCATGTTTGGTTTGCCTAACTACGACCAAATGGGTATTATTCCGTATGGTGCCTTCGCTAAAATGTTTGATGTTGGCCCAGATGGGCTCGGATCTACTATTTCTGTAAAAGGCCGCGAAGAGGATGCTGGCCTGCTGGAGTTAGAGTACGAAATACGTGGTTTGATGCGAAACATACGTGGCCTGCGGCCGCGCGATGAAGATAATTTTGCTCTGAACCGGCCAGAGATGGCTACACAGGCAATTGGCGGTTTCTTTGAGGTAGTAGGTCTGGCGGGTTGGGTAATCGGTGGTTTTGCCATACTTGTGGGCGGCTTTGGCATCGCTAACATCATGTTCGTGTCTGTGAAAGAGCGCACCAACATTATCGGAATACAGAAATCATTGGGAGCTAAAAATTATTTCATACTTTTCCAGTTCCTGTTCGAGTCAGTATTCCTGAGCTTAATTGGCGGAGGCATAGGCATTTTGCTTGTTTTCCTGCTCACGCTCATCCCGCAGGATATGATGGAGGTATCTTTGTCGGTGGGCAACATTATACTTGGGCTTGGCGTATCGGCGGTGATAGGTATGCTCTCAGGGATAATTCCAGCTGTTTTAGCCTCAAATTTGGATCCTGTTATTGCAATACGCTCCAAATAGATATATTTACACCCTTGGTTGATTTGCAGTGCTTCCTCACTTGATGCAAAACACCCTTAAATTTTATTTTATAGAGATGATGTGCGCCGACATATGCTGGCGCCTGGAGGCACGCGTGCCTCTATGATGAAGATGACGAAAAATTATGACAAAGCTTAGAAAGACAAGCAAAACAAAGCTCCAGGATCAGGAGCTGAACACAGGCAGCGGGCAAACTATCCTGAAGCCGGATGTAAACGAGAACAAGGCAAGATCAGTAACTGATTTGCGCGAAAGCGGCCAGGTTACTGCGCCTCCTGCCTCGCCAGAGGACAAAAAGATTCGCCAGGCATTTGTAGACAAAGATTGGAATGAGATAAAGATCGCAGACTCGTGGCAGATATTTAAAGTAATGTCGGAGTTTGTGGAAGGATTTGAGAAACTGGCTAAAATTGGCCCATGCGTTTCTATCTTCGGCTCTGCCCGTACTAAAAACACACACAAGTATTACATTATGGCCGAGGAGATTGCCGCTAAGTTGGTGCGCCACGGTTACGGTGTAATTACAGGCGGAGGCCCAGGCATTATGGAGGCCGGCAACAAAGGTGCTCACTCAGAAGGCGGCAAATCTGTGGGTCTTAACATCCACCTGCCGTTCGAGCAGTTCAACAATATTTATATCGACTCAGATAAGTTGATCAATTTTGATTACTTCTTTGTGCGTAAAGTAATGTTTGTGAAGTATGCGCAGGGCTTCGTGGTTATGCCAGGTGGCTTTGGTACGCTTGATGAGTTGTTCGAGGCGATCACGCTGATCCAGACCAAGAAGATCGGTGCATTCCCAATCGTGCTGGTAGGCCGTGAGTACTGGAGTGGCCTAATGCAGTGGGTAGAGGATGTGATGCTGAAAGTGGAAAGTAACATCAGCCCAGAAGATTTGGATCTGGTACACATCGTAGATGACCCGTCGGAAGCTGTAAAAGTGATTGACGATTTCTACAGCAAATACCTGCTGTCTCCAAACTTCTAAGAGAAAGAGGTTTTATACTTACACGAAAGCCCGCTGCCCTGGTAGCGGGCTTTCGCTTTTATACTATATTTGTTAGGGAAGTATACAGAAACTTTCATTACTAAGGCCTTAACGATTTGTCATATCGAACAACGTCAGAGATTTCTATAAAACTTGTATAAGAGAATCCTAAAAAGATCTCTCACGATGTTCGAGATGACAACTTTATCTCATACACACAATCACTTATTCTGCTTTAACCACCCATGCCCAAACAAAACATCCTGCACTTCGATTTTCTTCGGAATAAGTATGGCCAAGAGCTGCTACTGGATGTGGGGCGTATGGAATCGCTGCAGAACTTTGTGCTTTCGGACACACCGCATGTGCTTTCGTTTTACGACATCATGTTCCTGGAGCACGGCAGCGGCACCTTTAGCTTAGACGGAGTGGCTTATACTTTGGAACCGGGAAGGATAGTATTTACCTCGCCGGGGCAGGTACGTCAGTGGAATGCAAAAGGCGAAGTGGCTGGCTATACTTTATTTTTTGAGGAGGATTTTATCACCAGCTTTTTTAATGATCCGCTTTTCCTGAGCCGGTTTCAGTTCTTTAACAATGCAGGGCAACCTTCCGGTATACTCGCACCTGCTTCTGGTTTCCAGCAGCACCAGCAAACCATACAGGCCATTGAACAGGAGATAAAGCAACTGCAGAACGACAGCCCTCATATGCTGCGCGCTTTGCTGTACCAGTTGCTCATTAGCCTAAACCGCTTATATGCCCAGCAGCACAGCACCAACGCCGATACCGAGGGCAACCACGTTGTTTATACTTTCCGGAAGCTGCTGGAGCAACATTACCAGCAAAAGCACCAGGTGCAGGAGTACGCGCAGTTGCTGCATACTACTCCTGCGCATCTAAACAGTATTACCCAGCGGTACTTCGGGGCCACTGCCTCTACGCTTATCAAAAACCGCCTGCTACTGGAGGCGAAACGGCAACTGCTGTATACTTCCAAAACCGTAGCTGAGATTGCCTACAGCCTCAACTTCTCCGATACCGCCAACTTCAACCGCTTCTTCCGCACACAGGTGGGGCAGTCGCCGAAGATCTATCGCAGCCAAGTATAAATTGACCATAACAACCTGCAAAACGACCTGTTGCAGCGCCATACTTTAGCCGACCTTTGTACTATGCAGTTCGAGCAAAAACTGCTTTAATTAACAGTACAAAGTAAGACTATGAAAAAGCTATTCGTTTTTCTGTGGAGTTTAGTCATAAGCGCAACCGCTATGGCCAGTGAAGGTAAATTTTCATTTAACTCAGGTAACTGGGCCGCTGATGGGGAAAAAACAAAAGTAGAAAAGCACCTGGGGCAGGAAAGCCTGTACCTGCAGCGCGGGCACTTGCTTTACCAGGAGGCTGAGATGCAGGATGGAATTCTGGAGGTAGACATTGCGCCAGATCCGGCACGCGGTATGGCTGGCATCATCTTCCGGCACGACGGCAAAAACAACTACGAAGAAATTTACATTCGCCAAGGCAAGTCGGGGCAGCCGGACGCGCTGCAGTACACACCTGTGTTCAACGGAAGCAGTTCGTGGCAGCTGTACGCCGAGCACCAGTCAAGGCAGGTGTTTAAACCGGGTGAGTGGATCCACTTAAAGATACACGTACAGGGCGCTCTGGCAAAAGTATACCTCGACCACTCCGACACACCGGCTATGGTCATACCTAACTTGCTTCACGGCAGCAAAGGCGGCAAGTTTGGCCTCTGGACTTTGAATGGGGCGCACTTCAGCAACTTCAACTTTACGCCTCTAAATCCCGCCTCAGCACCTACCACAACAGTTAGTACAGATTTGCCGGCCAATGCTATACAAAGATGGCAAGTATCGCAGCCGTTTCTGGTAAAGGATGTACAGCCCGAATCATGGCCGAACCTGCAGCAGCTAAAGTGGGAGACGTTACCTACCGATGCACAAGGGTTACTAAATATCGCTCAGTACCGCAGCAAGCAGGAAGCGGAAGCGTTTGAGAGCAACACCGATGATATGGTGTGGGTGAAGCTGGAACTTAAATCAGATAAGGAGCAGACAAAGAAGCTATACTTTGAGTACAGCAACAAAGCGCACGTGCTGGTAAACGGACAGCCTATTTTCTTCGGCGACAACAGCTTCAGAGCCAAAAACATGATCTTTAGGGGCGAAATAGACAAAAATCTCCGCACCAACGCTCTTTACCTCCCGCTTAGAAGAGGTAGTAATACCATACTTGTCGCTTTGTCGTCTAGGGCTAATGGTTGGGGTATTATGGGACGGTTTGAAGACATGACAGGAATTAGTATAAAATAAAATGTTTGATTGATTTTTTGAGTACAGCCCTTGCCGCTTCGGCAAGGGCTTTTTGTTTACTTTTGTTTACTAAAATATCTGCAACAACCTCTTTACCATTACAATCCAACAGCTATATTTACAGCATATTGGACAAATCAGCTCAAAAAAATAGTATGGCTCTTGGTAACAGTTTTCGTACGTGGTGTAAATGGCCATTAATGCTACTGCTTTGCTGCATAACTCAGCTAACGGCACAGGCACAGTTCCAAGATCAAAAGCACACCAACATCTGGTACTTTGGCACTGCTGGCCTCGACTTTAACAGCGGCAAACCAGTTCCACTTACTAACAGCGCCATGGACGCTTTCGAAGGTACTGCTTCTATTGCTGATGATCAGGGCAACTTGCTTTTTTACTCTGATGGCACCACTGTTTGGAACAAGCAGCACCAGGTAATGGCCAATGGCAGCGGCTTACTGGGCCACTCAAGCTCAGCGCAATCCTGCCTTATAGTACCTAAACCCGGTAGCAAAACTATCTACTACCTTTTTACAACCGACAATAACGGTCGCTCCAATGGCTTACGCTACAGCACCATTGATATGTCCAGAGCAGGTGGTTTAGGTGAAGTAACAGAGAAAAACATACTTCTTTACACCCCTACAGCAGAAAAGCTTACAGCCACACTGCATCAAAACAAAAAGGATATCTGGGTGGTATCGCACGAGTATGGTTCCAACACTTACTATTCCTACTTGGTTACTGAAAATGGCATCAAGACTGTTGCCACTAAAAGCAGTATCGGCAATACTATTCCTTCTGACCTAAACGGCGTATCTGCTATTGGGTGCATGAAAATATCCCCTGACGGTAGCAAAATAGCAGTCACTAATTTTATAGGTAACAGTGTGCAGATATTCGCATTTGATAAAACTACCGGCATGCTGTTGTCACTGCCTTCTCTCTCTTCCAGCGTTAGTTTGCCTGTGGGCACCTCACCCTATGGAGTTGAGTTTTCGCCGGACAACACGAAGCTTTACGTTACGGTAGATGCGGGCACAAGGCTGATCCAGTACGACCTTAGCTCTAATTTAGAAGCTACAATAATCGCTTCCCGCAGAGAAGTAGCTCAAATTAACCTTAATTCCAGCACTCGCTATGTCGGAAACAGTCTTCAGTTGGGCCCTGATGGAAAAATTTACGTTGCAAAAGTTACTAACACACATATTGGCGTCATTAATAACCCCAATGCAGCAGGCGCTGCCATCAACTACGTAGACAATGGCGTTGATTTAGGCGGCAGGAAAAGCCAAATGGGCTTACCGGCGTTTATACAAAGCTACTTCAGTTATTCATATGATGTAAAGTATACACTTAACTGCTTTGGCCAACCCAGCCACTTCTCTTTTGACGCACCGCCATGGGAGCAGCCTACCTTTATGCAGTGGGATTTTGGCGACCCGGCATCCGGGGCAAACAATACCTCCAGCAATCTTAGCGCCAGCCATAACTTCAGCGCCCCTGGTACCTATACAGTTACTTTTACCCGCCACATCAACAACAAAACTGAAACCTATGCTATTACCTTTCAAATTCAAGCTCCGCCGGTAGTAGACTTGGGTCCTGAGCGAAAAATATGTCCGGGCGCTTCAGTTACATTAGGTGCTACTATAGCTAATGCAAACTATACCTGGAGTACTGGCGCTACTTCCCCTACCATCACTACCTCCACTCCTGGTACATATTGGGTGGATGTGAAAGTTGGCAACTGTACCACTCGCGCCACTGTTAAAGTGTCGCATTTGCCTTTACCTGTTGTAAATTTAGGTCCGGATAAAGAGTTATGCCAAGGAGATGTGTTAGGATTAAACGCATTTAACCAAGGCACCACTTACCGTTGGCAAGATGGCTCTACCGATGCTACCTTTAGAGTTACGAGCCCCGGCACATATCGTGTAGAGGTAACTAATGCAGAAGGCTGTACAGTAGTCGACGAAATCAACATCAAGTATAACGATTTGCCTGTTGTTAACCTGGGGCCGGACAAGGATATCTGCGCCAATACCACCATTACGCTTGATGCCACTCAATCCGGCATGACCTACAGGTGGCAGGATGGCAGCACGGCTCCTACTTTCACTGTAAGGGCCCCGGGCAAGTATTCGGTAACGCTTACCAACAGCAAAGGCTGCAGTGCTACTGGCTCCATCAACATTAACCATTTGCCTCTACCTGTAGTAAACCTTGGCCGAGATACGACCCTTTGCACCGGCGAAACACTGCTGCTTAATGCTACCTTTCCTAACTCTACCTATCTGTGGCAGGATGGCTCTACCAGCCCAACCTTTACTGTAAAAGAAAGCGGTACCTATTGGGTAGATGTAACCAATGAGTTTGGCTGCACTGTACGCGATCAGATTTGGGTGCCTTATCTGGTACGCCCTACCATTTTCCTGGGCAACGACACCACCCTTTGCTACGGCGACACACTAGTGATAGGCAGGGAACTACCAGGAGGCGTAAAGTATAAATGGCAGGACGGCAGCACTGAGGCAAAGCTTACAGTTACCAAACCTGGAGTATATAAGCTTAGCGCCTACAACCAGCACTGCGAAGCCAACGACGAGATACGGATTAAATTTAAAGATTGTGTTGGCGGCTTGTTTGTACCAAATATCATCACTCCTAATGGCGATGGCTTAAACGATGTGTTCTTTGTGCATGGCCTTATGGAAGATAACTGGGAGCTGAAGATCTATAGCCGCTGGGGAAAGGAAGTATACCGCGCCAACAATTATAAAAACGACTGGGCACCGCCTGCCGCAGCAGGTACTGGTGTATACTTCTATCATCTTACACACCCAGCCACAGGCAGAACATATAAGGGATCGCTGGAGGTAGTCTTTTAGCTATTGCCGAGCCTAAGTATAGTAGCTGTAATGTTCAATATACTTAACGCTACTATGGCCGTATATTTTTAAAGGCGGCAAAACCATGCATGACAAAGACGAAATAAAGCGGCTGAAGAAAAAGCTGAAAGTACAGGAGAAGAAGAACAGCGAAATCAGGGACCAAATGGCTCTGGAACGCACTGTTTTTGCTAATGAGCGTACTTTTATGGCTTATGTACGCACGGCCATAGCCATTATAGGTGCCAGCATCGTGGCTGTTAAGTTTGCCAACGACCTGTACCTGAAAGTTGCCGGTTTTATACTGCTTCCTTTAGGCTTAGCGCTTGGAGTATATGGCTTTTACCGTTACCGCCTGAAACAGAAAACTATTCTCAACCACCACCAGCATTACTCCAAAACCAGCCATCACCACGCCGAGATTCACGAAAAGGAAGCAAGCAGCTACGGCAACATAGATTAAGCATCTCCTGCTACTTTACCTGCAGAATGGTAAACCAATTACCTCTGTTTTCTGTTAAGAGTGGTTAGGGTTTTGCTGCTGTAAAACCCTTGCATTTTTGTAAATTGCGATTTAAAACCACTTATCCTGAATGGATTTCAACCAAGAGCAACAAACTGCTTTAACAGGCACAGCAACCAGCGCACAAACCCCAAGTATAAACGGCGATGCGCAACAGATAGAAGTATACGGTGCCCGTGAACATAATCTGAAAAATATCTCCATTAAGCTACCGCGCTATCAACTGGTAGTGTTTACCGGTATCAGTGGCTCGGGCAAGTCTTCCCTGGCCTTTGATACGATTTATGCCGAAGGGCAGCGCCGCTACATGGAAACCTTCTCGGCCTATGCCCGCTCATTTATGGGCGGACTTGAGAGGCCGAACGTTGATAAAATAGAGGGGCTTTCGCCGGTAATTTCCATTGAGCAGAAAACTACCAGCCGCAACCCACGCTCTACCGTAGGCACCATCACCGAGATTTATGACTTTATGCGACTACTGTGGGCACGTACTGCAGAGGCATTCAGTTATGTAACCGGCGATAAAATGGTGCGCCAGAGCGATGATCAAATTGTAAACCACATCTTGGAGAACTTTGACAGCAAACGTATTGTGGTGCTGGCGCCGGTGGTAAAAGGCCGTAAAGGTCACTACCGCGAGTTGTTCCAGCAGATCCGCAAAATGGGCTTTATTCGTGCCCGCGTAGACGGCGAACTGGTAGAAATAACGCCAAAGATGCAGGTTGATCGCTACAAGATCCATGACATCGAAATTGTGGTGGACAAGATCGTGGTGAAGGAAGAAGATCGCTTCCGGCTGTCCAGCTCTATCCAGAATGCCCTGACGCACGGCAAAGGCACGGTGCTTATACTTGATGTGGATGCTGATAAAACGCATTTCTTCTCACGCCACCTCATGGACCCTGCCACTGGCATTGCCTACGACGACCCGGCTCCAAACTCCTTTTCGTTTAACTCGCCTTACGGTGCCTGCCCAGTGTGTAACGGCTTGGGAGAGATACAGGAGATTACCGAAGAATCAGTTATACCTGACAAGAACTTAAGTATACGCCGGGGTGGTATAGCGCCGTTGGGCGAGTACCGCGACATCTGGATTTTCAAGCAAATAGAGGCGCTGTTTAAGCACTTCAAGATTTCTGTTTCTACGCCTATAAAAGACCTGCCGGAGGATATGCTGAAGGTGCTACTGTATGGTTTAGAGGAGGACCTGGAAGTGAATACCAAGAAGGGCAGCTACATCGTGGAGTTTGAGGGCATCATCAATTTCCTCAAAAACCAGATGGACTCCGACTCTGACAACATTCGTTCTTGGGTTGAAGATTTTACGCAGAACAGCGTTTGCCCAGAATGTAATGGCCACAGGCTCAAAAAAGAATCGCTGCACTTTAAGATTGACGGCAAGAACATCGGTGAGCTTTCTGTATTGGATATCACTAAACTAGCCGCTTGGTTTGAGGGACTGGAGGAAAGACTGAGTGAACGCCAGAACGTAATTGCGCGGGAGCTGCTAAAGGAAATTCGTAAGCGTATCGGCTTTTTGCTGGATGTTGGTTTAGATTATTTGAGCCTGCACCGCCCTGTAAAAACGCTTTCGGGTGGCGAGAGCCAGCGTATCCGTTTAGCTACCCAGATTGGTACGCAGCTGGTTGGTGTGCTTTATATCATGGACGAGCCAAGTATAGGCCTGCACCAGCGCGACAACGAACGTCTGATAAAAGCCTTACAAGATCTCCGCGATCTGGGTAACTCCATTATTGTAGTGGAGCACGACAAAGATATGATCATGCAGTCGGATTATGTCGTGGATATTGGCCCGGGAGCAGGTATACATGGAGGCCAGGTAGTTACAGCAGGCACACCTGAGCAGATGATGAAAGCCGGAACGACTACTGCAGACTTCCTGAGCAACCGCAGAGGCATACCTGTACCGCGTAAAAAGCGCGAGGGCAACGGCGAAAAGCTTGTACTCAAAGGCGCAACCGGCCATAACCTGAAAAACGTGAAGCTGGAGCTGCCATTAGGTAAGATGATCTGTGTAACGGGTGTGTCGGGTAGTGGCAAGTCGTCGCTGATACACGATACGCTGTACCCTATACTTAACACACACTTCTTCAGAGCCAAGCGTGAGCCATTACCTTATAAAAGTATAGAAGGCCTAGAGCACCTGGACAAAGTAATAGAAGTGGACCAGTCGCCGATTGGCCGTACTCCTCGCTCTAACCCGGCTACTTATACCGGAGTGTTTACAGATATCCGTACGTTGTTTGCGCAATTGCCGGAGGCCAAGATCAGAGGCTACTCACCGGGCCGCTTCTCATTTAACGTGAAGGGTGGACGCTGCGAAGCATGTGAGGGTGCTGGTATGCGTACCATTGAAATGAATTTCCTGCCGGATGTGTATGTGCCATGCGAAGTGTGCAAAGGCAAACGCTACAACCGCGAAACATTGGAAGTTCGCTTTAAAGGCAAAAGTATAACCGACGTGCTGGATATGACGGTAGAGCAAGCTGTAGACTTTTTTGAGAGCCAGCCGCGCATACTCCGCAAAATACAGACCCTGAATGACGTTGGCTTGGGATATATTACACTCGGTCAGCAGGCTACCACTTTATCAGGTGGAGAAGCGCAGCGCGTAAAGTTGGCAACAGAACTCTCCAAGAAGGACACAGGCAAAACACTGTATATTCTGGATGAGCCAACTACGGGACTTCACTTCCAGGACATTGAGCACCTGACGGAGGTACTGCATAAGCTAACAGACAAAGGCAATACAGTACTTATTATCGAGCACAACCTGGACCTGATTAAAGTAGCTGATTATATTATCGACATTGGGCCTGAGGGCGGCGAAGGCGGAGGCACTATAGTTGCAGCCGGAACACCTGAAGAGGTGGCCAATGTGAAAAAAGGCTATACTTCCCGGTTCCTAAAAGAAGAACTGAAGACCAGCCACTACCGCGAAAACGGTCAGGCCTAGTTCATATCAAGAAAACGGCAGCTACTAAAATATAGTGGCTGCCGTTTTTTATTCTATCTTCTCTTCCAATCTTTCGGTAGCTTCTTCGTGCTGTCGCAGTAGGGGTAGTTGCCTTGATGCAAACTGCTTAAGCTCCATGGTGGTGCCGTTTTCGGCTATATCATCATATCTTCTTAGCAACTCTTTGTGCTGCTCGCGCATTGTTCTAATAAACGCGACATCAAAGGCTATACCTTCCTTTTCCATCAGCTCGTCATAAATCTTTTGGTCTGCATTACCCAATGTCTGAGGTAGGACGATATCTGTCTGGCGAGCCACATCCTCCAGTTCGTTGTTCATTTGGCGATGTGTGCTCTCTGCGCGCTGTGCAAAGTTTTTCACCTCAGGACTCACACCCTTGTTTACGGCTGCATCGCTTAGCTGTACCAGCAGCATATTAGCACTAACGGCTTCTGCTGCAAACAAAGCGTCGTTCTCCATGTTTTCTACACCAGCCGCCTCGAACTGCTGCATACTTTGCTCTTTTGCCTGCTCTATACTATCATCAGAGTTGCAGCCAACTATAAACAGCAGACAGAGCAAAAAGCCAAAAGTTAAATATCCTTTCATAGTAATGGGGTTAAATAAAAAGCATCTGTAAGTATAGATACTTACAGATGCTTTCATATGTTTTCTTTAATAGGCTACTTTTGCCTTACTGGTTCTTTTTATCCACCATGTCTTTCACTTGCTTGGCACGGTCCAGGTGCTGGAGAAGTGTAGTTACAGTAGCGTTTGCAAAGCTTTTAGCTTCTGGGTCCTGTAGGTTATTAGCAGCGTCTTCGAACAAATTAACATCTTCCTGGTGATCTTCTACCATCAGGCTCATGTATGCTTTGTCGAACTCTGCTCCTGTCATATTGCGCAGTTCATTAACATGTTCCATGTGTTTTTCACTCATGCTATCGGGCAACGCAATGTTTTTCTGAGCGGCAAGTGCTTTTAGCTGTTCGTTTGCCTTTTGGTGGTCAGTCACCATCATTTGCCCAAAGTCTTTTACTTCCTGCATCTGGCCTTTCTCCTGTGCCATTTTGCCCAGTTCTACCTCCATCATACCACCAGATGCGGCTTTGGTCATGAAGTCAGACATCTCTGTCATCTGGTCTTCCATTTCAGTGCCTTCGGCCATTTGCTCGTTTGTTTCCTGAGCTTCTTCTACAGCTCCTTGCTCCTGGTTACAAGATGACATTCCAAATAAGAAAGCCGCCACCAATACTCCTGTTGATGCAATTTTTTTCATAGCTTTTGAAATTTATGTTAGCTGATTTCCATATAAATCGATTGGGTATACGCCCTATAATCTTACAAGTTTTAAATTGCGGACTGTTACAGGCTGTTCTACTTTTCAGGGCGCACTCACCGCATAGTGCAATATTAAACGAAAAGAATTAGTCAGCCGTAGCTAAAAGCTAACGCTTTATTTTGCAGTCTTTTATCTTGATAGATGAATTAACTTTCTTACAATGAAATACATAGAACACTTACGTTGGCTGGTTTTTGCAGCCTTAGTTATACTTTCGCCTATAACCATGGCACAAGTGCAGGATGAGGAAGTATTGGATACTGAAGATAAGGTTATCAACACAGCGCATGATCGCATAATTAAATTCAGGCCATTTGATTTGGGGCAGGTTAGTTTTGCTTACGAAAAGCTGAGGTCGTCTCGTGTATCGAACGAACTTGGCCTTGGCTACATTTACACAACTTATTTAAAAGACTCCGACGAGGGCGCTGGTTTTATAACCGGTCCGGAAGAGAAAAAAGTAAATGGATTGAGCGTGCGCATGAGCCAGCGCCACTATACGTCCAATAAGAAACTAGCTCCTTTTGGCTTTTACCACGGCCCAGTGTTCGGATACAGGCTGCTTATTTTTGAACGAAATGTTTTTGGCTTAGATCAGCTTCCGCCATCAGACCCTAACTACCGCTTTGTTGGCAGGCTATACCAAAACTCTATTGACCTTAGCTACCAGATTGGTGGGCAGTTTCAGTTGGGCAAGCATTTTACTACAGAAATTGGCTTGGCTTTAGGTGGCCGTATTAAATATGCCCGCTCCGTTGGCGCCGACGAGTTACTAACGGAACATATCATCGGGCATGCCGTGGTTGCCGAAAAGAATTCTGCCATTTTCCTAGTGCCCTTGCCACAGCTTAACTTTTCGGTAGGTTATTCTTTTTAAGGCATTTACAGGTATAATAAATTTCTCTATATAGAGTTTAACTTTTGTAGATTATGCACATCTAAACGCTACACCTATAAAGAGAAATAAAATGAAAAACCGCCTGCTTAACTTGTTTGTGCTCTTGCTACTAGGAAGCACGTTTATACTTACTGCCTGCCAACGAGACAACGAGGATGCGCAGGCTGCTATAGAAGCAGAGTCTGCTGAAGACAATGCACTTGCCGAGGGAGAATTTACTTCACTGGATTCGTTTGTGGAAGATGCCTCTGCTGCAGAGCCGCTGCTGGCAGGAAGTATGGCCACTGCAGCAAGCCTGCCATCGTGCGCCACCACCTCTTACAACAGAGACTCACGCACCCTTACCATCGATTTTGGTACCACCAATTGCCTGTGCCGCGATGGCCTTTACCGCCGAGGTAAGCTTGTAGCGGTGTTTAACGGGAGTTATGGCGAAGTTGGATCATCGGTAACTATTACGCCACAGAACTACTTCGTTAACGACAACCAAATAGCAGGCACAAAGGTTAGAACACACCTGGGTAACAGGAAAATGAGTGTGGTAGTAACAGGCGCAAGTATAACTACACCCAAGGGCACTGCTACCTGGCAGGCAAACAGGGTAATAGAGAAAATTGCAGGCTACGACACACCGATTATAACGGATGATGTATGGCTGATAACAGGCGAGGCATCAGGCGTAAACCGAAGAGGAGTAGCCTACACAGCCGTAATTGAGCAGCCGCTTAAAAAAGTACTGAGCTTTGGCTGTGCAAGAAACTTTGTTTCAGGTGTACTAACTATTACCAACCAGCGCGGCGGCACACTATCCGTTAACTACGACCCGATTGGCGGAGAGCCATGCGATAAGGTTGCCGAAGTAACAATAAACGGCAGAAAGAAACTGATCCAATTACGCTAAGTATAGCGACTATTTATACAAAAGCCGGTTGCGCCATACTTGTGCAACCGGCTTTTGCTTTTTATCAGCAGCAGCTTATTTGCTTACTTTATTTAACACGCTGTACGACATAAGCTTTCCGTTGCGGTAACTCTCTGAGCGCACCATGCCAATGTTAGGCACATAGTACTCTATTGTTTGGATGCGCATGCCCGGCATCTTCATACCCATGGCCCGATTTTCCATCTCAGTGTTCTGGCTTATCTTATAGCTATCGTACGTTCCGGCAGGCACTTTTATACTTTCTTTCCCTTCTACTGTTCTATCCGTGATCTTCATGGCCATGGTGCTCATGGTTTGCCCGCTGCCGCTGTCTTTTACGGTTATGGTCATGGTGCCGTCTTCTAGTTTCTGCCCCGCCTTCAGGCTGCCAGGGTACAACATTTTATCTCCTTCCATACTTACCTCCATGTTTTTATAAGCTTCCATCATACCCGGGTTCATCATAGACCGCATGTCCATTGAGATGTTTCCTCCGTCACAGCCAACAGTAAACTCTCCTTCCGATACTGGCTTGTCTTTGTTATCATAGATTTTAGTCTGGATAGTAGCTTCTACTTTTCCATTGTTCCGGTTTACGTTCTTTACATGGTAAGTGGCCCGGCTCTCTAATTTGTCTTTGTTGTTGTAGGTTAGAATCTCATACTGCGCATTGTTGCTGAGCAGCATGTACTCATTGCAGTTTTGTGCTTTGGCTGGTAAAGCCAACACAGCTATTAATAGGATTAGCAGACAGTTTACTAAATTTTTCATAATCAGAAAGTTAAGAGGCGAATAATTAATTTTAATGCATATATAAATGTAGGTAAACAGCGTCCTTTTTAAAACGTGGCATTTGGGTTTTAGAGGCATAGTGTCAGCTTATTTTCGTGTAGCATCAAAAATATTTAGCATAAAAAAAGCCAGCACGTGGGCTGGCTTTCCTGTAAAGGGTTTCTGGTGTTAAGCGCCTTTAAACTGTGGTTTTCGCTTCTCGTTAAATGCGGTAACGCCTTCTTTATAATCTTCAGAGTTGCCGGCAATTTTCTGGCAGTAAGCCTCATAATCCAGCATTTCGTCCAGTGTAGAGTTGAAAGACTTATTCAGCATTTTCTTCATCAAGCCTATGGCTTTGGTAGGGCCTGATGCATAGCGTGCGGCAAGCTCTGCTACGGCAGCATCCAACTCTTCTGGGGCCACCACTTTATTTACCATACCAAGCTGCAGTGCCTCTTCTGCGGTTACTTTAGAACCCAGTGTGCTCAACTCAAATGCCTTGAGCGAGCCAACCACACGCGGCAGGAAGAACGATGATCCGGAATCCAGCACCAGCCCCACGTTCACGAACACCTCTATCATACTTGCTGCTGTAGATGCCACCACCATGTCGCAGGCAAGGGCAAGCGAGCAGCCTGCACCGGCAGCCACACCATTAAGCTTGCAGATGATAGGTTTAGGCAGATTGCGCATGGCGCTTATAATCGGGTTATAGCGCTTCTCCAGAGACTCCGATAGGTCGCGCTTGCTGGCACTTGCAATGGCTTTCAGGTCCTGCCCCGAACAAAACGCTTTGCCTGCACCCGTCAATACTACTACACGCACCTGCTCATCGCGGGCAACCTGCTTCAGGGCATCCTGCAGGTCGTAGCTTTGCTGGTCGTTAAAGGCATTAAAAACATCAGGTCTGTTCAGAGTGATGGTCGCAACGCCATCCTGTACATCATATAATAAACACTCGTAAGTCATACTTTTCTTATTTGTTGTGATACCCAAAGTTAGTAAAACGGTAGCGTTTGGCAAGGCGAACACAATACCATACCACCTACACCTTATGTTAAAACAATTATAACAAATATTATAATTAATCATATACAACTTATAAAACTTCGCTGTATATTTGCTACACTTTGCATCAGTTTAACACTGATATTCAAGGCTATACTTGTATAGTTAAGAGCGCTACCAAACCTATAAAACTATATTACTATGAAAAAAATGTTTACGCTTCTGCTGTTTACAGCAGCACTTCTTGCATGCCCTTTACTTCAGGCCCAGGATCTTTCAGCTTTATTCAACGCCCCCTCTTTTAAAGCACCGCTAAAAAGCAGCAGCAAACTTACAGCAACTGACAATGCCAGGCTTGCTGTAGCCCAAGCCATACGCGTTGCCCAAACAGAGGTTTACAGCACCTGGAGCGAGACAAACCAGTGGGAAGAGAAAATTCGTACCAACATTACCTACAACAGCCGTGGCTTAAAGGAAACCGTTACTGTTATAAGCCTGCCAGATAATATAAACCTGTCGCAGTACACGTATACCTATAATTCTCTAGGTCAGTCAACGGAAATGCTTCTGAAAACCTGGCAAAATAATGCGTGGGTTAATTCCATGAAGATGACGCTTGAGATGGAAGGGGAATCGTTAAAAAACTTTGGCATTTATAACTGGACTAACGGCGCCTGGGTAATGTCGGTGGGTATGCGCAGCACAAACACCCGTACAAATGGCCAGCTAACAGAAACCGTTACAGAGTCTTATGTGCTTCTTCCAGCCCCTGCCGTATCTGCCTGGACACTTGATGAGAAGATGGTTTATACTTACAACGGCAGCGACAACAGACCTGTCAGCATTACCACTTATAACCATAGTAATAACGCTTGGGTATTAGTTGAAAAAGAGACAAATATAGCTTACGTGGGCAGTACCTCAGAGCGCAGCAGCTATTACCTTGAAGAACTGGACACTATGCTGAACACCTGGAGCAAGTATAAGTATGAATACGTGTATACCCCAGATGCTGCCAACGGCACCAGAACAGTTGTAGAAACTGAATTTTATGTAGAAGGCTCTACTCACACGCCACACCTGCGCTATACTACCAAAGAAATAACTACCGGCGAAGCATACTTATCCACATTCACCTTTGGCACGCTGGAAGAGATCTACGATGATGAAACTGACCTTTGGGTGCGAAGCAACGAGGAAAAAGCAATTATCACAAAAGATGGCAGCGGCAGCATTACAGAAATTGTAGTGCAGGAGTACACCCCACTAAGTGCCGCTTTCGTTAACAAAGAAAGATACCTGTACTCTAACTTTACTACCCTTACAGTAACTGGCACAGCCGACGATGCGCTGGCTCAGGCAACAGAAGTATATCCAAACCCTGTACAAAACACGCTGCGCATTTCGTTAGATGCCGCTAAGGTTCGCAATGCCACCGTAAATATTTACAGCATTACTGGCCAGAAAGTATACGAGCAAAGCAGACTGGCCGCTACTACTACTGTAGATGTAAGCACACTACCTGCAGGTGTATACATGGTAAAAATTGCTGATGATAAAAATGCCTCTGTGGTTCGCAGAATTGTGAAGCAGTAAGTACGATCATACTTTAACATGAAAAGAGCAGCTCCAGACTTTAATGGAGCTGCTCTTTTTTTATCTCAGCAATTATAACAGATGCATAAGGAGACTACCTAGATATAAAAAGGTAACACCTGATAGCTTTTCTTATTAAATGGCGATATATGCAGTAGTGATCGTAAGAAGCAAACCTGCCCCATAACCGGTATAGACTTGTGCCGGTGTATGTGCATGCAAAGCCAACCTAGCCGAAAGTACTGCTCCGCTAAGTATGATTACGACAACAATAGCCATTGTAATCGAGCCATCAGGCATCAGGCGGTTTAACACCAGCAGCAGCCCCAAGGCCCCGCCCATACCCACACTATGGGCACTTACTTTCCAGAAAAGCGAAACGAAATAGGTTAGAAAAACTGAGGCAGCGATCAACCCCATCACAAAGAAGAAGATCTGGTCGAGGGCGGAAGTGTTGTATAGTAGGTAAGCTGTTAAAGTATAGCACGCACCCGTAAACAGTAGCGGCAACCGGCGCTGTTCTCGCCTGTCCATCTCCAGGTTGTCCAGGTATCCCATTCGCATCATGCTATAGGCTCCCAGTCCCGGTACTATAAACGTAGACAGCACGATCATACTTAACACCACCCAACGGCTCTCCAACGGCAGCGTGAGCATGGAGGCCGGCATGTAGTAAAGTATGAAGGAGAACAAATATGTAGGCAGAAGCAGCGGGTGAAAAACAACTGATAACAACTGCGCCAAGGAACGGTTCACTTACGGTTAATTATAAATTATTGATTATGAATGATGATACACTTAAACAGATAAACAGACTAAAGTTTGCCAAAATTCATAATTAATAATTCAGCATTTATAATTCCATACTATAACTCTTTACGCAGGCGAGCCACAGGTATATTTAGCTGCTCTCTATACTTGGCTACGGTACGGCGGGCAATGTTATAGCCTTTATCGTTCAGCATCTTCTCTATTTTCTCGTCAGAGAGTGGTTTGCGCTTGCTCTCGTTGTCGATGATTTCCTTTAGGATATGCTTTACTTCACGGCTGCTGGCATCCTCGCCAGAATCAGTGGCAATACCCTCTGAGAAGAAATACTTAAGCGGGTAGATACCAAACTCCGTCTGTACGGCTTTGCTGTTGGCCACACGGCTTACAGTACTGATGTCCATACCGATCTCCTCGGCAATATCTTTCAGGATCATCGGGCGCAGCATACTTTCATCACCTTCCAAAAAGAAGTCGTGCTGGTATTTGATGATAGCCTCCATCGTGCGCAGCAGCGTGTTCTGGCGCTGGCGAATGGCATCAATAAACCACTTGGCCGCATCCAGCTTCTGCTTCACGAAAGCCACCGTCTCCTTCAGCTTCTTATCCTTCTTGTCCGACTTATCATAGGCATCGAACATGTCGGCATAAGAACGGCTGATGCGCAGGTCCGGGGCGTTGCGCGAGTTAAGCGACAGCTCCAGTTCCCCGTTGTTATTGTTAAGTATAAAATCCGGGATGATGTACTGCACGCGTGTCATGCTGGCACCTGCCCCACCCGGCTTAGGATTCAGCTTAATGATCAGGTCGATAGCCTTTTTCAGCTCCTCCTCCGATACCCCGAATTTGCTCTGAATTTTGGAGTAGTGCTTTTTAGAGAACTCATCGAATGTTTCTCGGATAATGCGCTCGGCAAGAATGGTTGTCTCATCCTGTTCGCGGCGCTCCAGTTGTAGCAGCAGGCACTCCGGCAGATCGCGTGCACCTATACCTGCTGGGTCAAAGGTCTGGATCAGGTGCAACACCTGCTCAATCTCTTCTTCAGAGGTTTCGATATTTTGCGAAAAAGCAAGGTCGTTGGCAATAGAGCTCAATTCCCGGCGAATATAGCCGTCATGGTCTATACTTCCGATCAGCTGCATGCCAATGTTATACTGCTTATCGTCCAGGCTCAGGAAGCTCAGCTGGTCCATAAGCGAGTCGGTTAGCGTAGAAGTCATGGCGATTGGCATCTCGCGGTCTTCTTCGTCATCGCCGCCACGGTCGCCCTGCATCTTATAACCGCTTATCTCGTCATCATGCAGATAGTCGTCTATATCAAGGTCATCGTCCTTGCTGTACTCCTCTTCGTAGTCGTCGGTGTCGCTGTATTCGTCTGTGTTTTCCTCACGCCCCTCTTCCAGTGCAGGGTTTACTTCCAGTTCTTCTTTTATGCGCATCTCCAACTCAGCAGTAGGTATCTGCAGCAGCTTGATAAATTGTATCTGCTGCGGCGATAGCTTCTGGGATAAAAGTTGTCTTAGATCGAGTCGCTGCATAGTTTTTAGAAAAATCGGATACGCTTTCGCGCTACTTCAAATTTAGGATAATTTTACTCTAGTTTACAAAAAAGGTTAAAATATCGTTACTTTGAGGGATTTTTTAAGAAAATCGTTTAAGGCTGGCACATAAGCACCTATTTAAAGTATAAAGCAGTGGCAAAACCTTGTCTTACTACAGCTACGTTAGCTAGGGATTTACTGCATTTGATTGTAAGTTTATACTTTCTAGGCCATTTTGTGCCTTTGATACAGGCAACATAACCATTACACATGCAACGCACAAAAGTAAAAGATCTGCTACAGGGTGCCGAGGTAGACAAAGAAGTTCTGCTAAAAGGCTGGGTGCGCACTAAGCGCGGGAACAAGTTTGTGAATTTTATCGCCGTGAACGACGGCTCTACGATAAATAATTTGCAGGTAGTGGCCGATGCCGAGAAGTTTAGCGAAGAGACATTAAAAGATGTTACTACGGGTGCCGCCATCGCCGTAACAGGCACGTTGGTTGCCTCTCAGGGCAAAGGACAGGCTTACGAGGTACAGGCATCAAGTATAGAAGTACTGGGAAAAGCCGACCCGGAGACTTATCCGCTTCAGAAGAAGGCGCACTCGCTGGAGTTTTTGCGTGAGATTGCGCACCTGCGCTTCCGTACAAACACGTTTGGCGCTGTATTCCGTGTGCGTAACGCTATGGCTTTTGCCGTGCACAAGTTCTTTAACGAGAACGGATTCGTTTACGTGCATACGCCTATCATCACCGCTTCTGACGCAGAGGGTGCAGGTGAGATGTTTCAGGTAACCACGATGGACCTAAACAACCCTCCGCGCACTGAGGATGGCAACATTAATTTTGAAGAGGATTTCTTCGGCCGCTCTACAAACCTGACTGTATCGGGCCAGATGGAAGGCGAAGTGGCTGCCATGGCACTGAGCGATATTTATACTTTCGGTCCGACTTTCCGTGCCGAGAATTCCAACACCACGCGCCACCTGGCAGAATTCTGGATGATTGAGCCGGAGATGGCTTTCTACGACCTGAAGATGAATGCTGACCTGGCCGAGGAGTTTATCAAGTATATCATCCGTTACGCGCTGGAGAACAACCGCGAGGATATTGAGTTCCTAGCACAAAGACAGGCAGAGGAAGACAAGAGCAAGCCGCAGAACGAACGCCAGGAGATGACACTGATCGAGAAACTGGAGTTTGTGGTTAACAATGACTTTGAACGCATCACGTACACCGAGGCCATTGATATTCTGCTCAACTCAAATCACTATAAGAAAAAGAAATTCCAGTTCGACGTGAAATGGGGTGTTGACCTGCAGAGTGAGCACGAGCGTTACCTGGTGGAGAAGCACTTTAAAAAGCCGGTGATCGTAATGGATTACCCTAAGGATATAAAGTCTTTCTACATGCGCCAGAACGACGACGGCAAAACCGTAGCGGCTATGGATATTTTGGCTCCGGGTATCGGAGAAATTGTAGGTGGCTCGCAGCGTGAGGAGCGTATGGACATCCTGATTGAGCGCATGAAGGCCGTAGGCATTAACCCGGACGACATGTGGTGGTTCCTGGATACCCGCCGTTTCGGTGGATGTCCGCATGCAGGCTTCGGATTGGGCTTTGAGCGTATGGTGCAGTTCGTAACGGGCATGGGTAACATTAGAGACGTAATTCCTTTCCCGAGAACACCGCAGAACGCAGAGTTTTAAGAATTTTATACTTACAGAAGAGCCCGGCTATACTTTGGTCGGGCTTTTTTTGTGGCACCGACATCACAGAACAGATTTTACCTTATATTCATCATTGATAACTATGTGATGCTATATGAGGAAATTTTATACCCTACTTTTCGCTGTGCTAGTGGTAACAGGTTCTGCTTTCGCCCAAACAGAATTCTCCAGCTTTCAGGTGCCATTCAGGTCGGCTGAGTATTTGAAGTCTTCTGTTTCTGCTGACGGCGAGATCTGCCTTTATGCTTATAGCCAAAACCTTATACACCTGCTGCACCTCGACAGCAACGGACAGGTAAAAGCGCGTGCGTCTAACACAGCACCGCTGGGTGCAATGCCGCAACTCCTCGGCGACCTCCCGCTCCGGGATAAATTTGTATACTTTGAGCGCAGAAACGGCCCTAACGGGGAAAAAATACAGCCATTTTACCTTAACAAGGCTGATGGCAGGCTGCTACACGCCGAGGAAGCCGATCTGCCACTAGACCCGCGCAGCCAACTCCTGCAGGCCTTTACCTCCGACAGCACGTTTTATGCCTTGTACTACAGCAAAAAAACGAACACCATACAGGTTTTTGCCTTTACATCGGCAGTTGATTACAAGATCAAGAAGTTCAACCTGAACTCCATCCTATACATGGAAGATCGCTTATTTAAACCAACCACTTCTCCGGTTTACATAGGCACCGATCTTGACAATGAGCTATACCAGGCGCAATTCACGAAGAAGCTATTCCTGCATCAGAACAAGCTATACTTTCTCTTCGACGGTTTTGTGGGCCCTGGTGCCAGCCACAAAAACTTAACTACTGAGGTACTCACACTTGATTTAAATACTGAGACTTCCTCTTTATCGGCTTTGCCTACTATAGAAGACACACATAAAGAAAATATCTCCTCCTACTTGTTCGGGAACACACTGTTCCGTTACATCATGACGGGCAAAGACATTGTGCAACTGGAGATCTACGATGTGGAGAACCTGGCTCTGAAGAAAAGTTACAAGTATACCGCTGATGAGAAAGTAACACTACAGGCTACGGCAGTTGCCAAAACAGGTAAATTACCAGATGTCAGCCAAGCAGAAACAGCCCGCTCCATGATTCAGAAAATGCACACCGGATCAGTGGCTGTTGTGGTAAACAAAGCACCTGATAACACCATAGAACTACAGTTGGGCACCTATGATGTGAAGAATAATCCTGCAGCCATGTTACCTACAGGCGCAGGCCTTCTACCTGCTATGGGACCCGGAGCCATACCGATCATGGCAGCCATGCTGATCATAAAAGCATCTGCTGCCGACGCTCCTCCAAAAGAGAAAAACTCTTACTACAAGGCATATCTGAACGCTGAAACGTTTGAAATTGTGAATGACGTAAGCAGAACAGGCACCTCAGACATGGTTCAGTTGCAAACCAACCGATTAGTGATGGAGAAAGTAGGAATTGGGGCTGTGGTTACTTATGCTTACAAAGGCAATGTGCACTATGGGTATGTAGACAAGAAAACCAGGCAACTAAAGATACTGACACTTACTCCTGCAGAGGCAACGCCAGAGGCGACAAGTAGCGTTAACTAATATTTAATAACTGCTCACATAGCTTTAGCTACACTTTGGCTAGAAATTTGCACGTTATAAAAGTATAATTCTCAAGTTTTTATACTATGCGTAAACTAATCTTAAGTATACTTCTGGCAGGCATGTCGGTTTTTGCCGCAAATGCGCAGCAGGAGTTTGCCACTGTAGAGTTGCCTATGAACCGTGCCGAGGATTTAGTAACCCTGGCTGATGACTATGGCAATGTCTGCATTTACTATTATCAGAACCGTGAACTGAACTTTGCCCTGATTTCACCAGATGGCAAGCAGATTGCACGCCACTCGATACCTTACCGCTATGCACAAGAGCCGCAGTTGCTTGGCACCCGCGTTACCGACGATGAGTTTGTGTTTTACAGCCGCTACGTGAACGGCCGCCGCGAATACCTGCGCCCCTTTGCCATTAACCGTGAAACAGGCGCCTTTAGAAGCATGCAGGACGAGCAGATAAATCTGGAGCGCAACACAACTTTTGTTGGTGGCTTTGGCGATAAAGAGCATTTTTACATGCTCTACACTGATAAAGACAACAACATGCACCTGTACCGCGACTCAGATGCAGACGTGGCACACCTGGAGCATAAAGTGTTTAAATCGGAAGAAATGCCGCGTACCCGTGAGCGTTATGCACGCGAGTCGGATATGATGTATGTGCACCCGGACATGCAGCATAGCGTGTTTACCGGCTATCATCGCAGCAAAATATACTCAGCTGGCGATAAGATCCATATGATTTTTGATGGCTATTACCTGAGAGGCAAGAGCAGCGACGATACTACCACCGAGATCCTGACACTGGATTGGAACTCTGGCAAGACACAGTACCGCACCCTGCCAGCAATTGAGCAGCGAAACTCGCCGAGCTTTAACTCTTTCCTGCACAAAAACACGCTATTCCGTGTAAACATGGAGAAGGACAAGTTTAAACTTACGGCTTATGACTTTAACACACTGCAGCCAATAAAAGAGTATACCTACACCGGCGACCAAGAGATTGCTATCAAGTCTACGCCTGTTTATCAGCGTGGTGTAAGAGGCCTTTTTTCTTCGGATAGCGAAGTGATCGAGAAGACATCTAAGGTGATGAAAAATCTGGCAAACGGCGTTCCGGCTATCACTGTGGATACCTATGCAGATAACTCACTGCAGCTGACAATTGGCTCTTACAAAGCGCCGGATGCAAACAACAATGCTTTCGCGCAAGATCAGAACCGCTTAGTTAGAACCCCTGACCGTTATGTGCAAACATCGCGTGGCCTGATGATGTTACCAGGCAGATGGGTGCCGGCATACAACATACCGAGCTATTACCTGAATTCGCCATACTACAGCCGTTATTTCTACGACCCGTTTAACCGAGGTGGCAATTTGCCTACAGGCCCGGGTATCAGTACGTACTTCAGATCTGTGGTTACAGCTGACGGTTTAGCAAAAGTACCTACCGAAGAAGGCAAACAACCGGTAGTACTGCAGGATAAGATAGATACATACGAGCAGGAGCTAAAGCCCGAACCGGAGCTAAAAACGGTTTACCGCTATGGCAATAAGCTGCACTATGGTTACTACGACCGCCGCAATAGAACTTTCAAGATTGTAGAGTTTGCGCATGGTCAGGAGCCAAAAGAGGCACAACAGCAATAGTATTCTATAGCACGATAAGCAAAAAGCCCGTTATCACTAGCGGGCTTTTTTATTTGGAAACTGCTGGCATTTACTGCCCCATCAGCTTGTTTATTTTTTCTTGAACAACCGGATCCTGGCGGTAAGCAACCATAATCTGCTCATACTTTTCCAGTGTCATGCCGTCTTTTTGAATAGCAGTTTCTACCTCCTTTTGCATCTCCGGCTGCATTTCCATCATCCGCTGTGCTGCCTTGTTAAACGCTGCCGTTTCTTCTGGTGTAGCTTTTACTTCTGCCAGCTTTTGCTGCTGGTGTGCCTGCGCCATCTCGTTAAATTTATTAACGCTTAGCTTCTCCTCTTCCAGAATCTTCATCATCTTCTGCTCGCTGTTCTTCTGTATCTCCATTAAACGACCGCTGGCATCCACAAACTGCTTTAATTCTGCATCTGTAAAGCTACCCGTCTGAGCCGGCTGCTGCACAGGCGTCTCGGTTGGCGGTGGAGTTGCTTTCTTCTGTTTCCCTTTCTGTTGCGCTACAGCTGTATTTGTTACAGCACACGTGCCCGCTACAAGTATAGCTACAGCAATCCCTTTAACTTTTCTATATAGGATGTTCATAAATTCAGGATTAAAAAATTAGAAGTGAATAAAAATTGGACTGTTTTAGTCCTGCTATAACTAAGGGTATACTTATTTATTGTGTAGATTGTTCTGAATCAGCTGCTTTTGAACCTGCTTTTATACTTTAAATAGGAACTGTTACAGTTCATCTACCTTATCCGACAGTTCATCAGATATAAATTTTATTAGCCTACAATGCTGTGCACTTTTGAGTCGAAGCTTAACTGTTACGACTATGAAAAAGATATCCACAAGCATTACAATTTTCTTCTGCCTGGTGCCGCTGCTGGTTCTGGCGCAAAAACAGTACACTATTACTGGGCAGGTACTGGATACTAAAGGCCAGCCTGTTATAGGTGCCAATGTTTTTATCAAAGACAGCTACGATGGCACCTCCTCCGGCACCGATGGCTCTTTTACATTTACCACTGCTGCCACAGGCGCACAAACCGTAGCAGCAAGCTCTCTGGGCTATGAGTCGCAGGAGCAAAGTATAAACATTAGCGCGACAGGCGAGGCCAAAGTATACTTTAAGCTGAAGGAAAAGCTGAGCCAGCTAACTGCCGTTACCATAACTGCAGGTGCCTTCGAGGCCGGCGACGAAAAGCGCAGCACCATCCTTAGCTCATTGGATATTGCCACTACAGCCGGGGCTACTGCCGATATTTATGGAGCCATCAACACTTTGCCCGGTGCACAGCGTGTAGGCGAAGAGGGCAAGCTGTTTGTGCGCGGCGGCGACAGCTACGAAACAAAAACATTCATCGACGGCCTGCTGGTGCAGAAACCCTACAACTCGTCGGTGCCTGATTTGCCCGCACGTGGCCGCTTCTCCCCTTTCATGTTCAGCGGTACCACCTTTAGCTCCGGCGGCTATTCTGCAGAGTATGGGCAGGCACTTTCATCAGCCTTACTGCTAAAGACAAACGGACTGCCGGAGAAAACTGAAACAGGCATTTCCATCATGTCGGTAGGTGTGGGAGCATCGCATACGCAGCGCTGGGAGAACACCTCCCTTGCCCTTACTGCTGATTATAGCAACATGGCACCTTACGTGGGGCTGGTAAAGCAGAACATAGACTGGAAGCGTGCACCCGAAAGCAAAGGCGGCTCCATTGTCCTTCGCCATAAAACTTCCGAAACAGGCATGCTGAAAGCCTACAGCAGCTACGCAGGATCACGATTAGCACTCTCGCAGGCAACTCCAGAAGGCACAGCAAACGCAGTAGCCTTAGATAACCGCAACTTCTTCAGTAACATTACTTACCAAGACCTACTTACAGAAAAATGGACGCTGCACACCGGCATCAGCTACATGCACAATGCCGATGACATAAAGGTAGACGAGCAAAACATCGCAGAGCAAGATAATACAGTGCAGGCAAAGGCAACGCTGGAGCACCAACTGGCGGACCCACTCTGGTTAAAATTTGGCTCTGAGTTAACGCTGCGCCGATACGAGCAACAATATCAGCAAAACGCTAACGCCCAAAGTATAACCAGCGATTTCGATGAGACCTTAACCGCCACCTTTGCCGAAGCGGACTGGTACCTGAGCAACAACTTAGTAGCACGTGCAGGTGTAAGAGCAGAGTACTCTGCTTTGCTGGAGAAGGCAAATATAGCTCCACGTCTATCGTTGGCTTACAAAACCGATGAGCATGGGCAAATCTCAGCAGCTTTCGGGCAATTTTATCAGCTGCCAGAGGCACAGTTCCTGAAAATAAATGACGAGCTTACTTACGAGAACGCCACACATTACATCCTGAACTACCAGCGCCAGCAAGACAAGCGCACTTTCAGGGCAGAAGTATACTACAAAAAATATAACCACCTTACAAAGTATAACCCAGAGCTGCCACGCTTGCCAGTCAGCTACAGCAACAGCGGCAGCGGCTATGCTCAGGGAATAGATCTGTTCTGGCGCGACCGCAAAAGCATCAAAAACGGCGACTACTGGATTTCTTACTCACTACTGGACACACGCCGTAACTACCGCGACTATCCGCAGCAGGCTATACCTGCCTTTGCCTCTAAACACAACCTGGCACTTGTATACAAACACTTTGTACCAGATATGAAAACGCAGTTTGGCGCCACCTACTCTTTTGCCAGCGGCCGCCCTTACAACGATCCTAACCAGGACGGCTTCAACCAGAGCCGCACCCCAAACTATAACGACCTTAGCCTGAACGTTAGTTATCTCACCAACATTCGGGGCAACTTCACGGTGCTGTACCTATCAGCTACAAACCTGCTGGGCAGCAACCAGGTGTTTGGCTATCGCTACACAAGCAACCCCGACGAAACGGGCACTTACAATAGCATGCAGGTTGGTCCGCCAGCCAAACGCTTCCTGTTCGCCGGCCTTTTCATCAACTTCGGTGGCCAGAGCATACACCATTAGGGCTGAGCTCAATTACGAATGAATCTCAAGTATAAAATCACAACTATAAAACTTTATCAACCATGAAAAAGCACATCTTATTTTTTGCAGCAGTTATACTTTTTGTAAGCAGCTCCTTTGCGCAGAATAACAATTATGAAACGACTATGGCCAAAAACCTGGAGCTGATGAGAAGCGGCAAAACAGCAGAGGAACTGCAGCAAGCGGCTAATGGTTTTGAACGTATTGCCACGGCAGAGCAGAAAGAATGGCTCCCACTGTACTACGCCACCCTCACTTACATCAACATCAGCGCAAAAGAAAAAGACGAAAGCAAAAAGGACCAGTACCTGGATAAGGGGCAGGAGCATCTGAATAAAGCACTTAAGTTGGTACCTAAAGAGTCGGAGCTGCATGTGCTGCAGGGCTATGTGCACCTGGCACGCATTAACGTGTCGCCGATAGCGCGTGGTATGAAGTATAGTGGTATGGCTACTAAGGCGTTTGAGAAGGCAAAGACACTTAACCCTGAGAACCCACGTGTATACTTTATGCTGGCCAATACCAAGTATAACACACCTAAAATGTTCGGTGGCGGACCAGAGGCAGCAAAGCCATACCTTGATCAGGCAAAGGAAAAGTTTGATGTATTTAAGCCCGCTTCTGCCATCGCACCAAACTGGGGTAAGTCACAAACGGAGGCTATGCTTGCCAACTACAATTAAGTGCACCTTTTTTACCGTTTCTTTTACCTTAGCACTATATTACTTGCCAAATGACCCGCGCAGACACATCACATACTCCCATGTACAAGCAGATCATAGCCATGGTCTTGCTGGCTGTGCTTATACAGTTGTGGTTTAGCCTCGGTTCAACGTCTACCTGGACTCGGTTCCTGCACAACACAGCCTATAATTTCTCGTTGATTCTGCCCATTTGGCTTGGCAACAAGTTTATTGCAGAACGGCTAAACAGACACATCAGCTGGCTGCAAGAGCCTGGAAAGCGACTAGTAATGTCGGTGATGGCTATGCTGATTTTTTCTACCGTTATTTTCTTGCTGATTAACTTCGTTGTCTTCGTGCTTATCAAAGGAAACGACAGTAGCATTGTAACCTCTAAGGGTTTTAAAAACATGATGCTGTTCCAGGTTGGAATTACAGCAGTTATTACGTTTATCATGTATAGCCTCTCGTTTTTCCACAACTGGCGTAACCTGGCTGTGAACGAGGAAAAACTGAAACGTGAGCAACTAAACGCACAGTACGAGTCCCTGAAGGCACAGGTAAATCCACATTTCTTGTTTAACAGCCTAAATGCACTTACCAGCCTGGTAGAAACAGACCAGAAACTGGCCGTAAAATTCATCCGGAAGCTATCAGAAGTTTATCGCTATGTGCTCGAGAGCCGTCAGAAAGAAGTGGTGCCTTTAACAGAGGAACTGGCATTTCTGGATTCTTACATCTACCTGCAAAAGATACGGCATGGCGAGGCGCTACAGGTAGAGAACAAGTTGCCACAAAGCAGTAACCTAATGGTACCGCCACTTGCCCTGCAGATGCTTTTGGAGAATGCCATTAAGCACAACGTGGCGCTTGACGAGGAGCCACTGAATGTCTGTTTATACTTGCAGGATGATTACCTGGTGGTGCAGAATAATGTGCAGGAGCGTCGCATCAGAGAAGAATCAACAGGTACCGGATTAGCTAACATTGAGGAACGCTATAACTACCTTACCACGAAGCAGGTACAGGTGCAGCGTACCGGGCAGGAATTTATAGTAAAGCTTCCTATTTTATACTTTAAGGATGATGCGGGTACTGATAGTTGAAGACGAAAAACTGGCTGCTGAGCGCCTTGTAAGCCTACTACGCACCTGCGACAGAAGTATAGATCCTGTTGCCATCTCTCCCTCTGTCCGCAAAACAGTAGAGCTGCTCCGCCTTAAGCCCCACCTCGACCTCATTTTTATGGACATACAGCTGGCCGATGGGTTAAGCTTTGAGGTCTTTGAGCAGGTGCCGGTAAAAGTGCCCGTTATCTTTACAACGGCCTACGATATCTACGCGATCAAGGCTTTTAAAGTAAACAGTATTGATTACCTGCTAAAACCCATAGACGAGGACGAACTTAAGGCTGCATTGGAGAAGTATAAAAGGGTGCGTCCTGAACCTGTTGCGGTCCCTGCTTTGGGTGTGCTGGAACAGGCGATGCAGTTGCTAAACGGCAGCCAGAGCTACAAGAGTCGCTTTGTAGTAAAGGTTGGAGAGCACCTGCATACCATTGCCGTGGAAGATGTGGCCTGTTTTTACAGCTACGAAAAGGCTACTTTTCTGCAAACGCACACCGGCAAACGCTATGCTATTGATTATACTTTAGACCAGGTGGAGCAGCTCGTAAATCCGCAGCTTTTCTTCAGGGTGAACCGTGGATACTTGGTAAGCCTGAAAGCAGTGAGGGATATAATTGCCTGGTCAAACAGCCGCTTAAAACTAGAACTGCACCAGCCTACACCAGCCGGTGAGGTAGTCGTGAGCCGGGAGAAGGTACAAGCTTTTAAAAACTGGCTGGATTCGTAGAGCCTCTACCCTTTCACACCTGTTTCTTCGCCGGCATAGCGTTTAAGCGTTTCTTTATGCACTAGTTCCTCTTGCAAGAGCTGCTGCACCTCAGGCTTATCGTAGTCTTCTATGGTTTTAATGTGCTTCATCACCTTCTTCATTATTTTGTCCTGGTTTTGGCCTGTTTCTAAAGCATATGAATAAGGCAAATCCGTGAAGGTAACCATAGAATAAAGTGGAATCCACTTATCAGGATATTGCTCTGAAATTTTAGTTTCTATCTTTTTTCGAAGTAGAAAACGCGGATCGGCTACTTTATCGCGCATCTCAATAAAATTTAGCACGGCCAAGTCGGCAATAGCGTCGGCGTTAGACTTTCGGCGGAGTTCAAAGGACTTGAAGAGTTCCTCCCAATTCTCCCCATCAAAGTCTTCCAGCATCTGGTCCAGCACAGCAATATCCTCAAAGCCGGCATTCATACCTTGCCCGTAAAATGGCACCACCGCATGGCTGGCATCCCCGATCAATAAGGCACTTCCATTGTAGCTCCACGGAAAGCATTTAATAGTTACCAGCGAACCGATTGGGTGGGAGAAATAGTCCTCTGCCAGGTCAGGCATCAGGGGCACTGCATCAGGAAAAACCTCTAAAAAGAAGTTGAGCAGATCCGTATCGTTTTTAATGGCTGCAAAAGAACGCTCTCCTTCATAAGGGAAGAACAAGGTACAGGTAAAGCTACCGTCAATGTTTGGGAGGGCGATCATCATGTAATTGCCACGCGGCCAGATGTGCAGGGCATTTTTCTCCAGTAGCCAGCCTCCGTCGGGTGCGGCAGGTATCGTTAGTTCTTTGTAGCCGTACTCCAGATAGCTTTGCTCATAATTAAAGCGCTCTGCTTTCTGCATGGCGCTACGCACCACTGAGTAAGCGCCGTCAGCGCCGAAGAGCAAATCGGGTTTTATCGTTTCTGTTTCGTCTGTCTCTGTGTTGAGTAACTCTATGGTATTCTCGCGTAAGTTTACGTCTGTGGCCTGGCGGTTAAAATGGTAAGTAATATCCTCGTTCGGCTCCGACAGGTTCATCAGGGCAGCATTTAACCCTCCCCTTGATACCGAGTAAATAGACTGCCCCTCTTTGCCGTAAGGCTGAAAAGTAAGGTTTCCCTCCTCATCATGCATCATGCGGCCGTGCATAGGTATAGCCACTTTGCGCACATCCTCTTCTATGCCAATGCCACGCAGGGCGCGCCAGCCACGGTCACTAAGAGCCAGGTTTATGGAACGGCCTCCATCCAGGGTAATTTTGCGCATATCGGGGCGGCGTTCATATACATCTACTTTATGCCCATGCTTGGCCAGGTACAAAGAAAGCAACGAACCAACCAGTCCGGCTCCCATAATGGCAATGTTCTTTTTTTGGGTCATAGTTCTTAGAGGTTGCGCAGTTTATTTAGCGTAAAGTAACGGTTTCCGGTTGGTATTGGCAAGCCTTTACTCCACCACCATCCGGAAGGTAAGATTTATACGTGGCTCTACTGTACGAGTGGTTTTAGGAACATGATGCAGCCAATGGTGTTGTGTTTGCCCTTGCATCAGGAGCAGGCTACCATGATGCAAGGTTATACTTTGCCCCTTAAGGTCTTTTCGGCTCTTGTGTTTAAAACTGAACTTGCGCTCGGCGCCAAAGCTAAGGCTGGCTATACTTGGCTCCTGCCCTAGTTCTGCCTCATCATCTGCGTGCCAGCCCATACTATCCTGCCCACTACGGTAGAGGTTAAGCAATACACTATTATACTTCTGCCCACTAACCACCTCTACTCTTTTTTTTAACTCTAACAGCACCGGCAGCCACGGTTGCGGCTTATTTTGCAAACCGGAGTAAGTATAGCTTTTGTCGCCGTACCAGGCTGTGAGGCGCGGCATTGACAGTTGCCTACCAAACATTTTTATACTCTCCTGCTGCCAATTTACTTCCTTCATTAACATAACAAAGTATAAGTCGCTTTCTTCTTTGCTTAAGAACTGAGGGAAGAAGTATACTTCGGCATCTGGAAGATTTAATTCTTGTTGCTGGTGCATGAGAGTTATTAGTAACCTGATAAAGCCTTATTCAATTATATCATCTTCTTTTGGTATCAGCTTAGTTTTACGGCGCTTATCTAAATAGCCCATTGTTTTGGAAGCAGTAAAACCATGAATGATAATAGACACCATCACAATAAAGCCTACAACAGACCAAAGTTGGTTAGCATCTACAAAATCTATTTTATCTAATGCAAACGACAGATAGAAGAATGAGCCTATGCCCCGGATACCAAAAAAACTGATAGCCATCTTTTCATGCAAAGGCATTTTTATTCCTATCAACCCAGCTAAACCAGCCAGAGGTCTTAATACCAGCAAAAATCCCAGACCTACTAATGCGCCCTGCCATGTTAAATAATTAAGCAGCCCATACACCAAGCCACCTCCAAAGAGGAGCAGCAGAATCACCATTAGTATCTGTTCCACCTGTGTTATAAAATCGTGCATTTCGGTGTGATACTTGTCGTCGGGTTCGTAGCTGCTAAGTGTAAGTGCTGTAATAAATACTGCAATAAAGCCATATCCGTGCGCTAGCTCTGTAATACCGTAAGACACCAAAGTAGCCGACAGGGCCAGGAAGGCATCCTCAGCCTTTGGGAACTTTGATTTTTGTGGCAGCTGGAATATGAGATAAGCCAGCCCACGGCCAATAAGCCAACCTACAGCCACACCAGCTGCAATACGGTACAGCAGGTCGCGCCAAAACCAGTCAGACAGCCAGCTGCCTTCTGCTCCGGCCGCAATGCCCACTACTACTGCTAGCCAGGTAAAAGGGAAAGCCATACCGTCGTTCAGGCCTGCTTCTGCCGTAAGCGAGAACCGAACGTCGTCTTCTTCTTTTTCGTGGGGTGGTCCTACCTGTACCTGCTCAGCTAAAACAGGATCTGTGGGAGCCAGCACAGCACCCAACAATATAGCTGCGGCAGGCGCCATACCCAAAACGCCCCATCCTAGCAAAGCCAATCCACCTATACACAGAAGCATTGTTATACTTATCAGCCGGATAGGTACCTGCCAGTTCTTCCAACTTACTTTCCTTCGCAACTTCAGCCCTGAACCCATCAGCGAGATAATTACAATTAGCTCTGTAAGGTGCACTACGTAATCCTCACGCCATATGGGGTCAGGCTGTGGCAGTTCGTAAGGTAGCAGGTACACCAGCATTCCTAGCAGCATGTACACCATGGGGTAAGACACAAAGGTGCGCTTTAGTATAGCAGGCACCCATGCCATCGAAAGGGCCGCCAGTCCCACAACTGTTATAATAATGATATAAGTAGACATACAGCTGATCTATCATAGAGCGCCTGCAATAACATCAGATAAACAGGCAGCTTTTCTGTTTGTAGCTTACCATACGTTATTTTGAGTTTCGTGCCTATATTTGTACCTTACATAAAAGTATAATCTGAGATTTTGAAAGAGTTAGAGAAGATATTTGTTGCGTTCAGCGATGCTGCGTGGGGTATGCCGCTGCTCATTTTATTGATGGGTGGAGGTTTTTACTTTATGTTCTATTCAGGCTTTTTACCCTTCCGCTATCTGCGCCATGCCATAAACGTGTTGCGCGGCCGCTACGACGACCCAAATGACCCAGGCGACATAAATCACTTTGAGGCCTTGTCTGCGGCACTTGCTGCTACAGTGGGCATGGGTAATATTAGCGGGGTAGCTGTGGCTATTGCCATTGGTGGGCCTGGCGTGTTGTTCTGGATGTGGGTGAGCGCCTTTGTAGGTATGGCTACCAAGTTCTTTACCTGTACCTTATCGGTTATGTACCGCGGCTACGACAGCAAAGGCCACCTGGAGGGCGGGCCAATGTATGTGATTACAGAAGGCTTGGGCAAAAAATGGAAGCCACTGGCTGCTTTCTTCGCCATTGCAGGTTTGTTTGGCACGCTGCCGATTTTCCAGGCAAACCAGCTGACGCAGGTAATCCGAGAGGTAGTACTGGAGCCGAACGGCCTTAGCACCGCGGATCCTTTTTATACCAATCTCATTATAGGGCTGGCGCTCGTGTTCATTACCTCTCTGGTTATTTTTGGAGGGATACAGCGTATTGGCCATGTGGCAGGTAAAATGGTGCCGGGAATGGTAGTACTGTACATGCTGGCGGTGTTCTACATCATGTTTGCCTATTACACTAACATTCCTGATGCCTTTGCTTTAATATTTAAAGATGCCTTTACAGCTAGTTCTGTATTAGGCGGAGCTGTAGGTGCCATTATTATTGCTGGTGCCCGCAGAGCAGCTTTCTCGAACGAAGCTGGTATAGGCACGGCCTCTATGATGCACGGCGCAGCCAAAACCGATGAACCAGTGCGCGAAGGCCTAGTCGCCATGATGGGCCCCTTTATTGATACGATTGTAGTATGTACCCTTACGGGCTTAGCCATTATACTTACCGGCACCTGGCAAACATCCGGCGCCAGTGGCGTAACCATGACGGCCACTGCCTTTAATAATGCGATGCCTGGCTTTGGTAGTTATGTGCTGGTGGTGTGCGTACTGATATTCGCCTTTACTTCCCTGTTCTCTTACTCCTACTACGGCACCAAGTGCTTCAGCTTCCTGTTCGGAGCAAAGTATAAGCACTTGTACAATTACTTTTATGTGGTAACCATCGTATTTGGTGCTACGGCAACTATCACAGCGGTTATTGCCCTTATTGATGGTATGTATGCGATGATGGCTATTCCGACGATGGTTTCGGCTTTGCTGCTTTCGCCTAAGGTAATGGCTGCGGCCAAGGATTACTTTAAGCGGATGAAGACTTTTAGGGAAGAGCAGGCTGAGCAAATCGCTTCTGAGAGGCTGAAAGCATAGATCGAATTAAAGAACTTATAAAAGAGAAGGCCGGCAAGTTTGCTTACCGGCCTTCTCTTTTATGTTATGACTATCTCCTAATGCGCCTGCAAGCACTCATGCAGAATCTCTGAGAAGCGGTATACTTCTTCAAAGCTGTTGTAAAGTGGCGTAGGCGCCACACGAATTACGTTCGGCTCACGGTAGTCTACTATAATACCGGCCTCCATCAACATGTTAAATAGCCTGCGTGCATCCTTCTTTACTAATATGGAAATCTGGCAGCCGCGTGCCTTCGGATCGCGTGGTGTGATCATCTCCATCACGTCTTTGCCGGCATGTACATCATCGATCAGGTACTCGAGGTAGCCTGTCAGCTTTTCGCTTTTAGTGCGTAGGTTGTCCATGCCTGCGGCATCAAACATCTCTAATGAAGCACGATGTACGGCAAAAGGAAGTATCTGGCCGTTACTTAGCTGCCAGCCCTCTGCACCTTGCATTGGAATAAAGCCTTTTTTCATCTGGAAACGCGCCTGCGCATCGTGGCCCCACCAGCCAGCAAAACGCGGCAGGTCTGGGTTATTACCATGGCGCTCGTGCACAAATACACCCGATGTACCACCAGGACCAGAGTTCAGGTACTTGTAAGTACACCACACAGCAAAATCCACATCCCAGTCGTGCATCTTAAGCGGCACGTTACCGGCAGCATGCGCCAGGTCAAAGCCCACCACAGCGCCCACTTCATGTCCAGCTTTGGTAATGGCCTCCATGTCAAATACCTGACCTGTGTAGTAGTTAATGCCGCCCATCATCACTAGTGCCAGCTCCTCGCCGTGCTCCTTTATACTTGCCAGAATATCCTCTGTGCGCAGCGTGTGCTCGCCCTCTCTCGGGAACAATTCTACTACTGCCTCATCCGGGTTATAGCCATGGAATTTTGTCTGTGTTTCCAGGGCATACTGATCAGAAGGAAAAGCACCGCCCTCTGTGATGATTTTAAATCGCTTGCCTTCCGGCCTATAGAATGACACCAGCATGAGGTGCAGGTTCACAGTCAGCTGGTTCATGATCACCACTTCGCTTTCTTTGGCACCTACCACACGCGCAGCACCGCCAGCAAGTAATTTGTGATAATCAAACCACGGCTCTTCGCCTTTAAAATGACCTTCTACAGCCAGATTTGCCCATTTATACATCTCATTGTCGATGTACATCTGCGCTGATTTAGGCTGTAATCCCAATGAGTTACCGCAAAAGTAGATGGCATCCTTTCCGTTTACCTGCGGAAAGTAAAAGCGTTCTCTAAGATGGTGTAAAGGATCTTGTTTATCTTGTTCCTGCGCAAAGGCAAGGGTATTTTGATAATTCATGGTGTGCGGATACATTTATGTTAGAGCCGACAAGATCAGCTTTTTATACTTTGTTCTGCGAAGATAGGGATTTGCTTTGCCTGGTCCAACCACCCCTAGCCCCTCCTTATCCAAGGCGGGGAATCTTATTTACTGCTTCAACAATCATCACGATAGCTGCTACCTTCATTTCTAAAACTTGTGAGAAGGAAGATCAAGCTGCTGCAACAGAGTTTATAATTTGCTAAAGTGGTGGTAGAGCTCCCCGCCTTGGATAAGGAGGGGCTAGGGGTGGTTGGATACTATTGTTCAGTAAAATTATACTTCCTCAGCTTTTACTTTGCTAGCCGAACTGTTCACAAACCTGCTTTTCTCTAAATTCAGCCACTCCAGTGCGGTGCCGCTTAGCAGTCTCTCTTTAGTAGCCAGATCATAAGGCATGGATTCTATTAGTTTACCGGGCTCCAGTTCTCCCAGCGGGAAAGGATAGTCGGTGCCGAGGGCAATGCTGTTGGCGCCAACCAAGTTTACAAGATAGTCCAAAGCCAGTGGGTCGTGCACCAGCGAATCGAAGTAAAATTTGCCTAAGTAATCGCGTGGGTTCACGTTGTTATCGATGGCGCAAAGGTCGGGGCGAACGTCGAAGCCGTGGGCAATACGGCCAATAGTAGCCGGAAAAGAGCCGCCGCCATGTGCGAAAGCTACACGTAGTTTTGGTAAGCGCTCCAGCACCCCACCGAAGATCATCGAGCAGATAGCTACTGTAGTCTCGGCTGGCATGCCTACGAGCCATGGCATCCAGTATTTGTTTGTGCGGTCTTTGCCGAGCATATCCCAGGGGTGTACAAAAATGGCAGCACCTAAATCCTGGGCAGCCTCAAAAATCGGGAAAAGCTTTGGCTCGTCTAAGTTACAGCCGTTAATGTTCGTGCCGATCTGCACCCCCTGCATCCCCAACTCCTTTACACAACGCTCCAGCTCTTTAATGGCCAAGTCTGTATCCTGCATCGGTATGGTACCCAATCCTACAAAGCGATCAGGATAATCCGCTACAATGCCGGCGATATGGTCGTTCAGCATTCTGGAGAGGTCGTAGGCATGTTCGGCTTTTGCCCAGTAGCTAAACATAACCGGTACTGTGCTTAGCACCTGCACCCCCACCTTGTGCTGGCTGCACTCGTGCATGCGAACTTTTGGGTCCCAGCAGTTGTCCTGTATCTCCCGGAAAAACTTATCGTCCATCATCATGCGGGCACAGCAGGGTTTGTGGTGCTCCAGCCTGATAAAACCGCCATAGCCATAACGCTCCCGCAGGTTTGGCCAGGTAGCGGGCAAAATATGGGTATGTATATCGATCTTGAGCAGATCGTTGTCGGTAAGTATGGGCGATTTATTCGTGTTATCCTGCATGCTGGTAAAGGGACAAAAATGCTGCTATACGGTGTATGGCTGAATTAGGCAATCCAACAATATAAGCATTTTATACTTTTTACGCACTTTTCGGGGCAAAAGCTTTGCGTTGCGCATTAGTTTCTGATTTTTCTCTCAGGATGCTGTAGTAAAGCAGGTCTATAAATTGGTCGTTTTTAACCTCCCGCTCCCGCAGCCTTCCTTCAAACTCGAACCCTAGCTTTTTCAGCACGCTCTCCGACTGCACATTGCCGCCCTCTACAATAGCCTCTATGCGGTTCAGGTGCATTTCATTAAAGCCATACTCGATTATCGCCTTGGCAGCCTCAGCAATATACCCTTTGCCCCAATAAGCCGGCAAAATCCAGAAGCCAATCTCAGCTTTTAGGTGCCCCTCTTCCACGCTACTAAACCCACAGGCACCGATTAGTTCGTCGCTGCCTTGTAGCGAAAAGGCCCACCAAACCCCTGTGCTTTCTGCAATCAGGTTCTCGTAAAACTCCATTTGTTCCTGCACTTCCTCCAGCGTGTCGTAGTGCACAGCATAGTACTTCGTTACCCGCTCATCCGATAATCCCTGAAGTATAAATGAGGCATCAGCAGGTTGAATCAGGCGTAGTTGTAGTCTTTTGGTGGTTAAGGTCGGGTGCATTAGTAAAAGTGTAAGATAGAATTAAAGTAAACCTCCCGCACTACAAGCTAAGGTGGCACGGGAGGTTTAGTTAATAAGTATAAATGCTATTTAGCTGCTTCTGCTGGCTTAACCGGTGGCTCCATTACAGTGCCGCAAACGTTGCAGGTGCGCAATTCTTTGCTCTCCCAGAACTTGTTCATAATCTTGGGCAGTTGCTCCACGATATCGGTAACGTCGGCGTACTCTTCGTAGAGTTTATTACCGCAGTTTTCGCAGAACCACAAGAAGCCGTCTTTCTCGCCCGGCTTACGGTAGCGCTCAATTACCAACCCTATGGTGTTGGCAGGGCGGCGCGGCGAGTGTGGCACCTTTGGCGGCAGCAGGAAAATCTCCCCCTCTTTTATCTCGATGTCAACAGGTTTTCCGTCCTCTATGATTTTAAGTGTAATATCGCCTTCCAACTGATAGAAAAACTCTTCACCTTCGTCGTAGTGATAGTCTTTGCGTGCGTTTGGTCCGCCCACCACCATCACAATAAAGTCGTCGTTGCCTCTAAACACCTGTTGGTTGCCCACCGGTGGCTTTAGCAGGTGGCGGTGTTCGTCTATCCATTTTTTAAAGTTGAAAGGTTTTGCTACAGCCATAGTTTTGTTTTGTTAGGTTGATAAACTGAAGGTACGCAAAAGCTAGCAATTATGGTACTGCAAGTATAAACCGGCTATACTTCTGCCGTGCAAGTTTGGAGGCTTTTCTGTACATTTAAGCTATGAACTTAGATCTCACAGATAAACGAGCCTTGGTTTGCGGCAGCACCCAGGGCATCGGCAAAGCTATAGCCATAGAACTGGCACAACTCGGAGCACATGTAACCCTGTTAGCCCGCAACGAGGAAAAACTGCAGCAAACGGTGCAGGAACTGGACAGCAGCAAAGGTCAGCAGCACGACTATCTGATAGCTGATTTTGCCAGCCCTTCGGATGTTATGCTAAAGCTGGAGGTTTACCTGAAGCAGCAGGAGGTTATCCATATACTTGTAAACAATACAGGTGGCCCGGCAGGCGGACCTATTACAGATGCCAGGCCAGAGGAGTTTCTGAACGCCTTTAACATGCACCTGATTAACAACCACACGTTGGCACAGGCTGTTATTCCGCTTATGAAAAGCGCTGGTTATGGCCGTATTATCAACATCATCAGCACCTCGGTAAAGCAGCCGCTACATGGTTTGGGCGTATCGAACACTATACGTGGGGCAGTTGCCAGCTGGGCTAAAACAATGGCCAATGAACTGGGAGTTTTTGGTATTACCGTAAACAATGTATTGCCTGGCGCCACCCGCACCGGAAGACTGGAGTCTATCATCGAAAATAAAGCAAAGAAGAACGGGGTAAGTATAGATTCTACGGAAGAAGAGATGGTAGCAGAGATTCCTGCACGCCGGTTCGCCGACCCTGAGGAGGTGGCAGCGGCCGCTGCCTTTTTAGCCACACCAGCTGCAGCATACATCAATGGCATCAACGTGCCTGTAGATGGCGGCAGAACGGGTTGTTTATAGAGTCGTTGATCCTAAGGCATTCGTAATTCATAATTTGTAATTCATAATTACCCTCCAGTGCAACACATCCATAACTATATAAACGGCCAGTTGGTAATGCCTGTGGCAGGCAAGTACATTGATAACCACAACCCGGCTACCGGCGAAGTATATTCGCTTATACCTGACTCTGACGAGCAGGACGTAAAGCAGGCAGTACAAGCGGCGTTGGCTGCTTTCCCGGCATGGTCTAAAACGCCGGCCGAAAAGCGTGGGCAGATTCTGATGCGCATTGCAGACCTGATTGACCAGAACCTGGACATGCTGGCTGAGGCTGAGTCTGTAGACAATGGTAAACCCTTGAAACTGGCTAAGTCGGTAGACATTCCGCGTGCCAGCAGCAACATGCGTTTTTACGGCACGGCCATTCAGCATTTTGCATCGGAGGCGCATTACATGGAAGGTACTGATGCCATTAATTATACAGTGCGTCACCCGCATGGTGTGGTTGGCTGCATTTCGCCTTGGAACCTGCCTTTATACTTGTTTACCTGGAAAATTGCTCCTGCCTTAGCTGGCGGTAACTGTGTAGTGGCTAAACCATCCGAAGTAACCCCCATGACGGCTTTCCTGCTGTCGGAACTATGTATTGAGGCTGGTTTACCGGCTGGTGTACTAAACATTGTGCATGGTTACGGACATAAAGTAGGCGCTGCCATTACTGCACATCCGAAAGTGCCTGTTATTTCCTTTACCGGTGGCACCGCCACTGGCCGCACCATTGCAGCCACGGCGGCACCTATGTTCAAAAAGCTGTCGCTGGAGCTGGGGGGGAAGAACCCGAACATCATTTTCGCCGACTGCGACTTTAACAACGCTCTTCATACTTCCATTCATTCGTCGTTTGCCAACCAGGGGCAGATCTGCCTTTGCGGTTCCCGTATTTTTATAGAGCGTCCTCTGTACGATAAGTTTAAAGATGCCTTTGTAGAGAAAGTAAAAGCCATGAAAGTAGGCGACCCGATGGAAGAGGGCACCAAATTAGGCGCTGTGGTATCGGAGCAGCACATGCAAAAGGTACTCTCCTACATTGATCTAGCTAAAGAAGAAGGCGGAACCATACTTACAGGCGGACAGCAGGTACAAGTAGAAGGACGCTGCGCCAACGGCTGGTTTATCTCCCCGACCATTATCGAAGGACTATCGCCGGAGTGCCGCACCAACACCGAAGAGATTTTTGGCCCTGTAGTTACGCTAATCCCTTTTGATACCGAGGAAGAAGTTATCCAATACGCCAACTGCACCGACTATGGCCTCTCTGCCACCATCTGGACACAGAACCTAAACCGTGCACACCGTGTGGCACACCAGCTGCATTCTGGCATAGTATGGATTAATACTTGGCTCCTGCGCGATCTGCGCACTCCATTTGGCGGTATGAAAAATTCCGGTGTTGGCCGTGAGGGCGGCTTTGAGGCGCTGCGTTTCTTTACGGAGCCACAGAATGTTTGTGTGAAACTGTAAAAACTAAAGCAAAATGAGGCGAGTCATCTGAGCGTTAATAAAGCGTTTTAGATGATTCGCTGCGTTTAGAGTGGCAACGAAATAAAGCTTTTGGATAGCACCGATTATGCCTTCTCTGCAACATTTCCCGCCTAAACCTATTATACTTCCATAGGAGGATCTGCTAACGCCCTCATACTATGCACCTACACAGCCATGCACATAAAGCAACTATTCCGTTTATACTTTCCATACTCGACGAAAGTGAGGAGTCGCTGTACAAGCAGGACATAGAGGTAAAAGAGCTACGGGCCATATACAACGATTACATCAGCCGTCTGAGCGAACTGGAGGAGATTGCCGTGCTGGTAGCTAACATTCTAAGACGGCAGCAGGACGTGCATGCCGTGCGGCACAGGGTAAAGGAGCCACTGCACCTGCTCAAAAAGATCATCCGGAAAAAGCAGGAATATCCCGACCGCCACATAAACGTCACCAATTATCTAGAGTACATTAATGATTTAGTAGGCGTACGCATTCTGCACCTGTACAAGGATACTTGGTATGATATAGGTAGTTATATACAGCAGGTGTGGGAGCTAAAAAGGCAACCGTACGCTTATGTTAATAACGAAAAGACGAAGCAAGCCAAGCAGTTTACTTTAAATAACCACAAGGTGATAGTTAACACAAAAGGATACAAGGCGCAGCACTACATAATAAAGGTAAAGCCCAACAAGCAGCTATACTTTGTAGAGGTTCAGGTTAAAACGCTGTTGGAAGAAGCCTGGAGCGAAATCGATCACTGCCTACGCTATCCTGACCAAGAGCCAAACGAACTGCTGAACAGGCTGCTTTGGATGCTTAACCAGTTCACGGCCAACGCCGATGAGGTGGCTACTCAAATACAGGCACTGGCTAATGAACTGCATAAGTATAAACACGAAAAGAAAGCGAACCCAGAAGTTACAGTAGCACAACTTCACAGCCACATAGATAAGTTACCCGTAGACGAGCAGGAGAAGCAATATCTTTATACTTGCTTAGCTAAGATAACGGGCAAATGAGCTGACTTATCATGAGCTACTTCTTATCCGGTACAAGATTGTGAGCCACCAGCTTCCATTGCCCATCCAGCACTTTCCATACTTTTAGGTAATGCCCGGCCACTTCGCCTTTGCTGGTTTGCTGAACGTAGCTGCCGTAAGTATAAGCCATGTCGGCTGCCGGTGAAAGCTCATGCCCCAGGTTGGTGTATACTATATTTGAGGCAGGCTCTATACTTGCATCCTTATACTTGTAGGGATATTCTCCGTGGCGGTAGATCAGTGTTTCGGCGAAGTATGGCTGCACTTGCTGCATATCTTTGGTCAGGAGTTCCTCTTTTGCGCCTTTGGTCTTCTTTGTTTTTGAGTCTACAGGAGTTGGTTGGTAGGCTTCTTCTTTAAGCAGGTTCGGAGAGAAAGAATTTCCCATATCAATGGCAACTTTCCATTGCCCGTCCGGCTGCTTGCGCCACACCGACAGGTAGAAGCCTGCCCCTACAACTTTGTCATCTTCTACACTTGGCTTTAGTTGATAAGGTCCGGTAGTATAACCCCAGTCCAGCGAGCTGGAGATGTCAGCGTAGGCTGGGTACCAACTCAGGTAAGCTTTACTGACAGGTGCTGCAGCATGTAACTTTTTAGCATTGGTGGGCTTGGGGGCGAACACTAGACCGTCTTCGGCCATGTTATCCACAAAAGCCTGGTGCAAACCTTTGGCTTCGGAAGTGGCTGAGAAATTTCGTTCGGCGTTGGCTAAACTCTCCAGGGCCTTATCGCGGGTAGGGTTGCTAACCTGGAAAGCGCACAGCAAAAGTGCCAGCAATAGAAATGCGGTAATCTTCATAGTTTCAGGTAATTAGTGTAGCAAAAAATAAGGCCAAATATAGTTGTTATTTCTATACCTGGCCTTACCAATTACCTAAATTTTAAGCACTTATACTTTTATTTCGCCGCTGCCAGCTTACCCGTTCTTATACTTTCTTTCAGGTACTCCATTACAGTATCTCTGCCTTCGGCCAAGTCTTTTATACTTTGCTTTAGTTCTACGTCTGGCTGCACTCCTTTGTCTGCACTTGCTTCTGTAAAACCTGCTGATAGCCACTCTGCCACAGCACAGATGCCCCATAGCTTTGTGTTTGGCAACTGAAAACTGGCCGGCTCTCCAAAGAACTGCATGCTGCCACCAGTAGCCTCTCCTATCATAGTTCCCAGTTTATAAGCTTTAAAGGCCGAGGCCATCATGTGCGATGAGGAGAAAGTTCGTGGGGCTGTCAACATGTAAAGTTTTCCTTCAAACAGTAGTTCCGGCTTGGCAAGTGGCTCAGGGGCTACAGCATCCCATTCCGAGCGATAAACATTGCCATCAAAGCCTTCTTTCTGAGAAATCCTATCCATCGTACTCTTCAGACCTTTGTTGTAAGGCATTGCAGCAAGCACAGTAGAGTATCTTGTTATTTTGGCGTCTCCTTGTTTGTATGGCTTGGTCGTAGTGTATTGCAGCACCATGTCTCCTACTACAGAGTTGCCACCGCCACTCCTGCGCATATCTATGGCTAGATGCTGAATGTTCTTTTCCTTGATAGCAGTAAATGCTGAGTCCAGAAAAACCTCCAAGGCCTTTGTACGGTTCAGGCTGAACAGCTCCAATACCGCCAGGCTCTCCTTTTCATGTATGGTTAACTTGTAGCTCCTGGAGCCGGCACTCATCAGTTTCCACAGGTCACTGTAGCTTATACCATTTAATACTTCCTTCTGCTTTCTGGAGTCACCATAGTTCTGGTACTCCACCTCAACTTTGTCTCCCCAGCCGTAGGCTCCCCATAGCGTAATCCCGAACAACCTACCCATGTTAGCTGCCTGATTCTTTTGATTATCTGCAGACCATACGAACAGCATCTTTTTAAGCAGAGCACCTGTTTTCACTCCATTTACTTTGGTAATCTTAGCACCAGGTTTTACACCTGAAGCGTCAGTCGCTTTTTTAACGATAAGCTCCTGGTCTCTTACCTCCATCCCAAGCGGAAAAAACTTGCCGCCGTTTTCGTGGTACTCTTGCAAGCCCTTATCCTCCAGATCAAAGCCCAGACTGGTGTGTCCGTCCCAGTACTGCGACAGCAGCGGAGAAGCGACAATGGAAAATTCTCTGGCAGTTAAAGGTGTTTTTAGCTGCTTCTTTACCTTCTCCCATTCTTTGTCGGCCTTCTCTTTTTTAATGCGCAGGTATAGGTTAGGATGCGTGGCGTTAACCCATCTATACATGCTGTCGAGGTCCTGGCGCATTTGCTCTGGGGTAAAAAGTTTTTCTTGCGGTGCCTGTTGTGCAAAAGTTAGTGTGGCTGCCATGAACAGCAGCAGCAAAAGAGATAATGTTTTTTTCATAGTTTATACTTTAGTGGCGTTTATGTAGCTATAGATGAAGACATAAAGTAGAAGGTTGCACCATACTAAAAAATAAAGGGCCCACCGTTTCCGGCGGGCCCTTTATACATTGGGTTTATACTTTGCTTACTGGTTCACCTCTGTTGGGTTGATCAGCTTACGTTCCAGGAAGTTCGTCATCATGTTAAAGCGGTGCAGCGATGTAATGCCACCACCTACGCCGTGGTTACGGTTCGGGTAGTAGAAGCTCTCGAACTGCTTGTTGGCGCTGATCAAGGCATCCTGCATGGCTACTGCATTCTGGAAGTGCACATTATCATCACCAGTACCATGAATTAACAACAGATCGCCCTGCAGTTTATCGGCAAACATCAGCGGTGAGTTATCGTCGTAACCGGCGGCATTCTCCTGTGGTGTTTTCAGGAAGCGCTCTGTGTAAATGCTATCGTAGTATCTCCAGCTAGTAACAGGTGCAACTGAAATACCAGCTCTGAACACACCTTCGCCTTTGGTTAAGCCCAGCAGCGTCATGTAACCGCCAAAGCTGTGCCCCCAAATACCGATTCTGTCTTTGTCGATGTAAGACTGCTTGCCCAACCACTTCGCCGCTTCAATCTGGTCTTCAATCTCATACTTGCCCAGGTTGGCATAAGTAGTTTTCTTGAATTCAGCGCCACGGGCACCTGTACCACGGTTGTCAACACTTACTACGATCAAGCCTTTATCAGCCAGCACCTGGTACCATAGGTAGTTGTTGCCACCCCAGCTGTTGTTCACTGTCTGTGAGCCCGGACCACCGTACACGAACATCAGCACAGGGTATTTTTTGTTCGGGTCAAAATCAGTTGGCTTTATCATCCAGCCATTCAGTTTGGTGCCGTCCGCTGTGTTCATGGTAAAGAACTCCTGTTTGGCGATATCATACTGTGCCAGCGTGTTCTTCAGCTTCTGGTTGTCTTCTAATACTTTGATCAGCTTACCGTCTTTTGCCGTGTGCAGGCTAACTGTAGTTGGCACGTTGGCAGCAGAGTGATAATCCAGGTAATACTTATAGTCATCACTCATGTTCACATTATGCGTACCGGCTTGCTCAGTGAGGCGTGTTTTCTTTTTGCCTTTGCTGCTGATGCTGTACAGGTGGCGCTCCAGCGGAGAAACCTCTGTAGACATATAGTACAGGCGGTCGTTCTTTTCGTCGTAGCCGATGAAGTTGCTCACCTCCCAGTTACCGTCGGTAATCTGGCGCACCAGTTTACCGTTCATGTTGTACAGGTAAAGGTGGTTGAAGCCTTTCACCTCCGAAGAATGGATAAAGTGCTTGCCGTCTTTCAGGTAAGTCAGGTCGTCTGTTACATCAATGTATGCCTTATCTGTTTCCTTCAGCACCACATTAGATTTACCGGTAGTAGCATTCGCGTGCAAAATCTCCAGTGTGTTCTGCAGGCGGTTCATTTTCTGGATAGAAAGCAAGTTAGCATCGTTTGTCCACTTGATGCGCGGGATGTAGATGTCCTCCTCAGTGCCTGTGTCCATTTTAGTGGTTTTGCCACTAGCCACATCATACACCGATACTTTTACTTTTGAGTTGGCTTCACCAGCTTTCGGGTACTTAAACTTGTTGTCCTGCGGGTAAAGCTCGCCCCACATCTGCATGTTAAACTCCGGCACGTTGGTTTCATCGAAAGTATAAAAAGCGATCTTTTTGCCGTCCGGTGACCAGTGGAAGCCCTGCGCAAAAGAGAACTCCTCCTCGTAAACCCAATCCGCATACCCGTTGATGATAGAGTTGAACTTACCGTCTGTGGTGATCTGCGTTTCTTTCATGTTGCTCAGGTCCGTTACAAACATGTTGTTGTCACGGGCAAAGGCAACGCGCTTGGCATCCGGTGAGAAGGTAGCATACATCTGCTTGCCGCCGTCGCTTAGCTTAGTCAGTTTTTTAGAGGCGATGTCGTAGATGTAGAAATCAGCCTTGGAAGAACGGCGGTAGATCTGCTCACGGTTTGTAGAGAAAAGCACCTTCTGCTCATCCGAAGAGAAAGTATAGCCATCATACTTAATCGGGGTGTTGCTGCCCTCCGGCTTTAGGTTTTCACCCTCAATAATGGTGGCTACTGGCTTACCAGTAGTTACATAATACTTAACGATGTCGTTTACTTTGTTCTGCTCGTCCTGTACCTGTGAGCTGTAGTACTGGCCGTCGTTCATCCAGTTTACGCCATACACCGATTGTGTTCTGAAGGTACCTTTGCGGAAAACATCCTCCAGGGTGATGTCTTTTTTCTGCTGCGCCTGCGCCACAAAGGCAAAGCATAAAAGCACGGCAGCTAAAAAGCCTGTTCTTAGTTTAATATGCATGAGTTTGAATTTAAGGTTTAGCTAACCCCTAAGTTAGGTATTTATGATGGTTTTGCCATAGATCAATGCCAAAACCATACCTGTCTGCTCCTAACATGCTACAAATGTAAAAAGGCAGCCCATTGGGCTGCCTTTAACAACTAAACTTATACTCTTTAAAAATTGTAGCCAAACGTCAGCATCACTGTCGAGAGTTTTTCATCGATATCGACTACAGGCTCATCTCCATTGTCGAGTGTAAACGGAGAGTAACGGCTATTGCCTGTACTTCTAACATACGCCAGATCGAAGTAATAATTCTTCAGGCGCACACCCGCACCCGCTGTGTAAGAATTTATACTTCCGTCGAAGGAGGCATTTTTATATGGATCACCAGAATGAGCATAACCGGCTCTCACCCTAAATAAATCAAAACGTCCTTCTGCACCTATTCTGTAGTTTACAGCAGATTGGTAGGTATTGGAAATACGGTTGTTTATCTCGTTGAAATAATCGTTGACTGTTGTAAAATCGCCATCGTCTTCCGAGAACTTGATGTTGCTGTAGTTTACGAATTCCACATCGGCCGTAACAAAGCCATACTTACCAATAAACCCTGCCGCGCCAAGTGTGGCTCTAAAAGGTGTTACCAGGCTATAGGTAAACTCGCCAGGCAATTCAATTGCACTTTCAGTCGGGCCATCATCAAACGAGGCGTATAAAGACCGTTGATAAGTATCGTTTAAAGTATAAGCTGTTGGTGTTTGCAAGGTTAAGCCTAAACGCAAAGCGTCAATTGGCCTGGCAATAACACCCACTTTCAAGTTTATACCTGCTCCCTCTGTTGTAAACTCATCACGCAGCTCCAGGTCTGTAAAGGCCGTGTTTGTGCTGCTCTCCGACTCACGGTAAATACTTTCCTGTGTAAAGTTAGATGTTACAATTCCTAACGACGCCCCTAAGTATAACTTGTCTTTGTAGCTTGTGCCAACACCAATGTCAAACTGATTTTGAGAGCCTCTGCGACGGATATCTTCCCGCTGCAGTATTTCTCCTTCTCTAAATAGTGGCACCACAAACTCATTGCCCTCATCGTCTACTTCTACATCAATAAGGTAAGCTCCAAAAGCTAGCCCTTCCAGCGTAGTAAAACCATTATTAAACTCTGAGTTCAGGTCGTTTAGGGTAACACCTTTTTTATTGGCCTGCTCTGCAAAATATTCTACAATCGTTAGTTGATCTGAGGCTGCAGTGTTACTATAAGACCGGCGCTGGTTAAAATTATTTAGTCTGGTAAAACTGACACCGAAGTTAACTCCGGTCCAGTCACTACCTTCGTATTCGTCTCGTTTGCTAATAACCAAACCAGCATGTGGTATACTTACAGCGTTCTGATCGATAGATTGCGAGAAGCCACCAACTTTTGTTTGGGTGCTGTTAAACTGTAAGCCGGGGCTAATGCTAACTTCCGACCTGCGAAACATACCCAATCCAGCTGGGTTAGACGAGATGGTAGAGATATCTGCACCAAGTGCAGATTGTGCTCCTCCTATACCTTGAATGCGTGCAGAACCAGTTACTCCGAGTCGGGTGTAGCGCAAAGCGTCTACCTCGTTCTGGGCAAAGGCGCTGCCTGACCAGCCCAGCGTTAACGCCAGGCTGGCTAGAATTAGCTTATGTATGTTCATGGGGTGTATCTAGGTTATTGTCCTCTTTTTGGGCGGCCGCTGCCACTGTTGTTACTTCCGGATGATGAGTTACTGCTGCTGCTTTCGCGCCTTACCTCGCTTGAGCGGGAAGGCTGTGAACTTTCGCGGCGCGGCTCATAACTTGGCCTGCTCTCTGTGCTACGCTGGCGCTGTTGCGGCATATTGTACTCGCGGGTCCTAGGTCTGCTTTCCGTAGACCTAGGTGTAGGTGTATACTCACGGCTGCGTCGCTCTGAAGGCTGTATCACACGGCGTTCATTCTGCTGCCGCTGCTCATTAATATTGCCTCGCTCTCTTGTGCCGCGGCTTCTACCTTGGCTTGGGTCATAGTACTCAGTACGACTCGGACGCGATGGTATAGACGGTTTCGCTTCAGAACCTGTTTGTGGCGCTGCCACCGCATCGCTAGAGCGTGACGGACGTGCATTTTCTGTGCCTATAACATCTCCTTGATAAGCCTCACCTCTTACTGGTCTGCCGCCATTGCCTCTGTTGCCGTCTGTAACCACACCTCCACGTGCATCGCGGGGGCCATATTGTGTCTTAATGCGGTTTACAATGATAGGGCTATCATAAACCCATCTGTTGCCATACCAGTTGTTACCGTAAAAACCGCTATAATAACCATGGTGGTAGTATGGGTTGTGCGGATACCAGCGGCTGTAGTATGGATGATGTCTGCCCCAATTTCCCCAGCCGTAGTTATAGCTGATAATTACAGACACGCCACTGTTCCAGAATGGTCTGCGGTAAAATGGGTCGTAAAAGAATGGGTCATGGTAAAACGGATCATAGAATGGATCATAGAACGGAGAGTTATAACGACTGTAGGCATAATGGCGAGGCGTATAGGCGCTTCCCCAATACGGATCTACATACGAGTAATTTGGCCTGTACCAATTATTGCGCGGGTTATACTCTCTGCCATCGTAGTATTCGTAATCTTCGGCATAGTAGTTATCAGTAACTGCATTGCTGCTTTCACTATATCTTTGCTGCTCTCTGTTATCCGTTTCAGTTAGCCCATCGTACGATCTTGCCTCCGGCTCTGCATAAGTGGTTTTGTCCGAAGAACTATAGTACATATCATCATACTCTGTAGACTGCATTGCCGAAGGACCGCTGCAACCCAGTGCAAAAAGCGCTAGTGCGGGAGCTAAGGCGTATATCGTAAACTTTTTCATGGCCATCTCTGTAGTAAATTCCTCTATATCAAAGATAAACACACATGGGCGCAAATCCTTATCAATAGTCTAATATATTAAACGTATTTTTGAGCCAGAATGATATTTGACTCTCAGGTACAATTAAAGCAATTATTATTCCAAAAACATTAATCATTAGCGATATAGTATAAATTTTAACAAAAGATGAGCAAAGGGCTACCAAAAAGAAGCGAAGATTACTCCTTATGGTATAACGAGCTGGTAAAAAAAGCAGGCTTAGCAGAGAATTCTGCGGTACGTGGTTGTATGGTTATCAAACCTTACGGTTTTGCCATTTGGGAGAAAATGCAGCGTGTGCTAGACGATATGTTTAAAGCCACAGGCCATTCCAACGCATACTTCCCGCTGTTTGTGCCCAAGAGCTTGTTTGAGGCTGAAGAGCAGAATGCCGAGGGTTTTGCCAAAGAATGCGCTGTAGTAACGCATTACCGCTTGCAAGCCGATCCTGATAAGCCAGGAAAACTGCGCGTAGACCCTAATGCCAAACTGGAAGAAGAACTAATTGTACGTCCTACTTCGGAGGCTGTAATCTGGAACACTTACAAAAACTGGATACAGAGCTACCGCGACCTGCCTCTACTGATTAACCAGTGGGCAAACGTAGTGCGCTGGGAGATGCGTACGCGCCTGTTCCTGCGCACAGCAGAGTTCCTGTGGCAAGAGGGCCACACAGCACACGCTACGGCAGAGGAGGCCATTGAAGAAACCGTGAAGATGATGAACGTGTATGCTGACTTTGCAGAGCAGTATATTGGCTTGCCTGTAATTCGCGGGGTAAAAACCCCTAGCGAACGTTTTGCCGGCGCTCTGGATACCTATTGCATTGAAGGATTGATGCAGGACGGCAAGGCGTTGCAGGCAGGTACGTCACACTTCCTTGGCCAGAACTTTGCTAAAGCCTTTGACGTGAAATTTGCGACTAAAGAAGGTGGGCTAGAGCACGTATGGGGAACATCATGGGGTGTGAGCACGCGCTTGATGGGTGCACTGGTAATGGCTCATTCTGATGACGAAGGCCTGGTATTACCTCCTAACCTAGCTCCTATCCAGGTAGTGATTGTGCCTATTTACAAAGGTGAGGAGCAGTTGGCGCAGATCAGTGAGAAAGTAAACCAACTGAAGCGTGAGCTGGAGGCTAAAGGTGTTAGCGTGAAGTTTGATGATCGTGATACTGAACGACCTGGCTTTAAGTTTGCCGAATGGGAGTTAAAAGGTGTACCAGTACGCGTTGCCATCGGAGCTCGCGATCTTGAGAACGGGACTGCCGAGATTGCACGCCGCGACACAAAAGAAAAGAGCACACAGCAATTTGCAGGCCTTGCAGATCACATTCCTGCTTTACTTGACGAGATCCAGAAAAATATCTTCGAAAAAGCACTTTCCTTCCGTGAGTCTCATACTACTAAAGTAGACACGTACGAAGAGTTCAAGGAAGTGCTGGAAACAAAAGGTGGTTTTGTACTTGCCCACTGGGATGGCACACCTGAGACAGAAGAACGTATTAAAGAAGAGACAAAGGCCACTATTCGTTGTATTGCCATTGATACACCAGAAGAGGACGGCGTAGATATGCTTACCGGCAAACCAAGCAAACAGCGTGTATACTTTGCCAAAGCGTATTAAGTATTGATTATTTGTTGCTGATCTTTTTTCAGCAGTTTTCAAACGCCACCTCTCTGCTTGGGAGGTGGCGTTTGTATTTTCATCCCTTGCGTGTGCATTTTACAGCACCCAACAACGAACAATCAGCAATTAATCACTATATTTACTTACACAAGCACCCAACTTATGCTATTAGACTGGATTACTGTCATTCTGCTCATCGGTATCGGGCTTTTGCTTTTGGTAGTGGAATTGATCTTTGTACCGGGCACCACCATTGTTGGCATACTAGGCTTTGTGCTTACCTGTATTGGCATCTGGATAGGTTATGCTGCACTGGGCACCAACACAGGACATGCCATACTTGCCGTTACGGTACTTATAGGGGCATTGGCTTTTGTCTATAGTTTCAGGTCTGATAGCTGGACACGCTTTGCCTTAAAAAACCAGAACCGGAGCCGTGTTAACGACGAGCACCCACATGCTTTAACTGTGGGAGACGTCGGCAAAACAGTATCTGCCTTGCGCCCGCAAGGAACAGCCGTTTTTGGAGAACGCCACCACGAAGTACAAACCAAAGGTGAGTTTCTGCCGCCCAATACCTCAGTTCGCATTATTAAGCTTAATCAAAATAAAATAACAGTAGAAGAAAGTAAGCTAACCTAACCCAGATGGAAAACTTGTCCTTATTACTTTTGATTGCAGGAGGTATAGTCCTGCTCATGATCTTTTTATACTTTGTTCCGATCAGCCTTTGGATCACTGCTCTTTTCTCGGGGGTTAGAGTAGGCTTACTGGAACTTGTATTTATGCGTATCCGTAAGGTGCCGCCAAGTCTCATTGTAAATTCCATGATCAACTCTACAAAGGCTGGCATCGATCTTACAACCACTGAACTGGAAACACATTACCTGGCAGGCGGCAACGTGCCAACCGTTATCAAAGCCCTTATCTCTGCCGACAAGGCTAATATCCCGCTATCGTTTAAGCAGGCAACAGCCATCGACCTGGCTGGTCGTAACGTTTTTGAAGCCGTAACCACATCTGTAAACCCTAAAGTGATCAACACACCAAACGTAGCCGCTGTGGCCCAGGATGGTATTCAGTTGATCGCGAAAGCACGTGTAACCGTACGCGCCAACATTAATCAGTTAGTGGGTGGTGCCGGCGAAGAGACCATACTTGCCCGTGTTGGCGAAGGCATTGTAACCTCAATCGGTTCTTCCACCTCTCATAAAAGCGTTCTGGAAAACCCGGATATCATCTCTAAGCTGGTACTACAAAAAGGACTTGATGCGGGTACTGCCTATGAGATATTGTCTATTGATATTGCTGATATTGATGTTGGCGAAAACATTGGTGCCAAGCTGCAGATAGATCAGGCGGGAGCTGACCTAAAAGTGGCTGAGGCCAAAGCAGAAGAGCGCCGCGCCATGGCCGTAGCCGTGGAGCAGGAAATGAAAGCTAAAGCGCAGGAGGCGCGTGCTAACGTGATTCAGGCCGAAGTGGAAATTCCGCAAGCTATTGCAGCAGCTTTCCGCAGCGGCAACCTGGGCATAATGGACTACTATAAAATGCAGAACATACAGTCTGATACAGATATGCGTAACTCTATCGCCAGCCCTGGACAGCAGGGAGGTGGCCCTGGAAAGTCTAAAGAATAATCATACTTAGTTTTTAAATTAAGCAATAAAAAACCGCCTGCCCCAGTTGATTGGAGCAGGCGGTTTTTTATTTATACTTTATTTACTTTCTGCTATTGAGCTTTAAGTGTAAATGTGCGAGTTACACTGTTGTACGGGCCAGGTATAAGGCTACCGTTATTGTCTATTAGCTCAAGCTTAATGGTGTTTTCACCCATCGGAAGCCCCTCCATGATGTGCGGCATCCACTTATCAAGTATAAACTCGGTACCATTTATAGTAGCACGCACTTTATTTCCTGTAGGCGACAATTCAGTGTTTACTAAGTAGAAATCCAGCATCACCTGCTCTGTGTCTTTGCCAACGTACTCACCTTTAGGACGGCTGTAGAACATGTGCGGCGCATTCATGTCAAACTCCATACGTTCTGTTGGCTTGCCGGCAGTTACCATACGTAGGTCATAAGCGCCTTTGTGCTTTAAGCTCTCGTGGTAAGACCTTGACAGGAACGACAGGATCACGTGATCGCCTTCTGCTAAATCTTTTGTAAACTCTGTTTGATAATGTGCTGTGTAAGGCTCATTATCTACAATATTATGTATATGCTGCCCCTCCTGCGAGTTTGCCATGTGCTCAGCATTAGAGTGCGGTGTCATGCGCGTAAGCTGGAAGTTAGACAGATCATAATCAAACTGAACCGGCCCAGCCTCTACTACTCCGCCTGCCGGTGGCACGTTTAAGCGTAGCTGTGACTCAGGGTATTGCTGCGAATCGTTAAATGCAAATACCCGCAAACCATTTTTGCTCATAACAGCACCTGTTGGGGTAGGCCCCCCTATAGCTGTTGCAGCAGGGCTTTGAGATTCATTTTCCTGCGTCTGTCGGGCGGTATCACAGGCAGAAAAGCCAAGCATGAGTGCAGAGGCTAGTAACAAATAGGTTCTTTTCATGAAATTAAGGATTGGTTAGCGTTACAGCTAATTTAGCGATTTTATTTTTTTCGTATATTGCGAACTACGAGAAGAACACAAAAAAGTATACAGAAATAACTATATGAGCGAAATATTGTTCGATGAGGTTCCTTCCCTGGATTTGGCAGATTTCACATCAGGTGATGCGGAAAGAAGGGCTCGATTTGTAAAAAAACTGGGCGATGCGTACCAGAACATTGGTTTTATTGCTTTGCGCAACCACGGTCTTAGCGATGATTTAACCGAAAAACTGTATGCTGCTACACAAAAATTTTTCGCCTTACCAGATGAGGTGAAACAAAAATATGAACACCCAGAACTTGCTGGCCAGCGTGGCTATGTAGGTAAGGGAAAAGAGAAAGCAAAAGGCTTTAACACTGGTGACCTAAAGGAGTTTTACCATGTAGGCCAGGAGCTAAGTGATATTCCGGACAGCGATCCTATCAAAGAGGAGTACCCTGAGAACATCTTCCCGACAGAAGTACCCGAGTTTAAAGAAGTAACGCTAGAAGCCTACAGAAGATTAGAGGCTGCAGGTAAAGAAGTACTGCGCGCTATTGCTATTCATCTTGGCCTGGACGAAAACTATTTCGACGATAAGGTAAAGTTTGGCAATAGCATTCTACGCCCTATCCACTACTTCCCTATCGAGAACCCGGACAGCGTACCGGCTGACGCTGTACGTGCTGCAGAGCACGGCGATATTAACCTGATCACGTTGCTGATGGGTGCCAGTGCAGATGGCTTGCAGGTGCTTCGCCGCGATGGCCAGTGGATTCCGATTACGGCCCTGCCAGAGCAGGTAGTGGTTAACGTAGGCGATATGCTTGCCCGCTTAACAAACAACAAGCTGAAGTCTACTATCCATCGTGTGGTTAACCCGCCGCGCGAGTTGATGCATACTTCCCGCTTCTCTATTCCGTTCTTTATGCATCCACGTTCTGAAATGGACCTGACTTGCCTGGAGAGCTGCATAGACGAGAAAAACCCGAAAGCCTACCCGGACGCAACAGCAGGAGAATACCTGAACGAGCGCCTTGTAGAGCTTGGTCTTAAAAAAGCATAAGTTTATAAGCAATAAATTAAAGAGAGATGGCGAAAGCTGTCTCTCTTTTTTTATTTTTATGCGATGAGTTTGCGCTACTACATCTTCCTGAAGGACGTACTGCTACTGGCCCTTACTGCTTTTGGGGGCCCGCAAGCGCACATTGCTATGATGTTTAAGCTGCTCGTAGACAGGAGGCACTACCTTACAGAGCAGGAACTGATCGAGTTGAATGCCCTTTGCTCTATTTTACCCGGCCCCACTTCCACCCAAACAATAACAGCAATCGGCTTCAAAATAGGCGGACCAAACCTTGCCTACCTTACCCTATTGGTCTGGATAACGCCTGCCGCTATCATCATGGGTATTGCGGCCATTGCCATTTCATACTTACAAGACCAAGGCATTTCGCTTAAGTTCCTGAATTTTATACAGCCCATGGCCGTGGGCTTTGTAGCTTACGCGGCATACATGATCAGTTCAAAGGTGGTGAACACTAAAACAGGCATTGTGCTGATGATGATCTCGGCCGTACTAGCCTACTTTTTTAGTTCGCCGTGGGTATTGCCACTTTTACTAATTGCGGGTGGCGCCGTTACTGCCCTGCGGTTTAGGCAACACCCCGAGGAGAAGGACAAGAAAATAAAGATTGAATGGGCAAACTTTATACTTTACGTAGGGGTGTTGATTACGGCAGCCGTGCTCGGTGCTTTTACCTCTTCGTTACCGGTACGTTTGTTTGAGAACTTTTACCGTAACGGCAGCCTTGTTTTCGGTGGCGGCCAGGTGCTTATCCCGCTGCTGTATACCGAGTTCGTTGACTTTAAGCACTACCTTACCGGCGAGGAATTCCTCTCTGGTTACGCCATTGTGCAGGCCTTGCCTGGACCTACCTTCTCTTTTGCCTCTTTTGTCGGGAATTTAGCCATGCGCAGGTTTGGAATTCCAGGGCAGTTGCTTGGATCTTTTGTGGCTACGGTAGGGATCTTCCTGCCCGGCACTTTCCTTATCTTTTTTGTTATCCGCTTCTGGGATGAGCTTAAAAAGTATAGGGTGGTACGAGCTTCTCTGGAGGGCGTTAGCGCAGTAAGCTCTGGCATGGTGGTAGCCGCAGCCATACTTCTATACCATCCTGTCGAAAATACTATTCTCAACTTCAGTATTGTGGTGGTAACTTTTGCGCTGCTGATGTTCACGAAAATTCCACCGCCTATACTTATACTTACAGGCTTACTTCTCGGGATTGTTATTTACTAAGCGTTGGCACGATGCGCTGCAGGTCAGACAGCAATAGCTTGTTAAACTTTATTACCCCAGACTGGCTCAGATGATTTGCATCCAAAAAGTCGTACCGGGAAGAGAGCTTTAAACCGGGCTTGATATTGTAGTCTATAAGGTTGGCGTTGCTCTCTTGGGCTAGCTTAGTTATTACTGCTGTGTAAGCATCGTAATTTTCAACACTGTCCTTCAGTTCCTTTGTAACAGGGGCAACCACAAAAACTAAGATCACCTGCTGCTCTGCACACAATTCAGCAATCTTTCGGATGTAGTTCAGCTGCATTTCCGCAGTAGTAAAAGTGTATGGTCTTAGTGAGCTTAAAGACTCTGGTGAAAGTTTGTTTTCCCTTCTGTGCGATTCAGCAAACCCTCCCGGTACATACTGGTACTCTTCAAACTGTTCCTGGTCAGATGGATCTAATGGCTTAAAGGTGCTTCTCGCACCACTTAGTAACAATGTGTTCAGCAGCATCGGGTCTTTGCGGTGCCACACCATCTCCACCATGTTGTTGCTTATTTCTGAGTTTGATATTATATCTACCCCAGCCTCTACTCCTTCTTCGGCTAAAATCTCCCAGAACAGGTCCATAACTACCACTTTGGGGTTAAACTGCTGCAGGTTTTCCCTGAGCAAATAGTAGGAGTCAGCGGGTGTTTGGGAGGAAGTGCCTAAGTTGAACGCGCTTATACCGCGCTCTTCAAAAAGCCTGGTATCAAAGCCCCTGTAAACTTGAGAAGACCCGATGAACAGCACCTCTATATCCTTCTGCTTTTTAGCCTCCTGAAGCCGCAGCAACGTATAGCCTGTTCCGCCTAAAGTATACTTTACATTCGGCAGCCAGTTCACATTCCCGAACGTAAACAGTAATGCTACCGCCAGGACGTAAAAAGCTACCGCTACGGCCAGTACAGCAAAGATCCTGCTCAGGAGTTTTCTCATATCTTAAAACTGGAAATAGATAAACTCTGTCTCCTTAAAGCTGCCAAATAAGTAGATAAATGCCACTACAGCCCCGTAAGCAGCTATTCTAACAGCTGCAGGCAGCGAGGCAACCCTAAGCCTGATTTGATGCTCTAGCAACCACTCCACCAGAACAAGTAAAAGTATAACGCCACAAGCTATCAGGAATGATGTTCTTGTTTGCCCCAGAAAAAGCCATGTATTTCTAAGACCATCTGTGTCATGTACTATGGCATTAACCGAGTCACTCAGGCCAGAAATCATGTGGCTGCAAATATACAAGGCGTCTGTTATAGAATTTGCTCTGAAAAACACCCACGCCAGGCAAACAAGTATAAAAATAGCCGCTACCTGCATAAACCTCTGCAGCTGCGGTAACTTGGCCAAGCCTATACTTCTGGGCAGCAAGTGGCTTTGGTTCTTTATTACTTCACCGGCGATTAGAAAAATGCCGTGTAGAGCTCCCCATACTATAAAGGTCCAGTTGGCACCGTGCCAAAAGCCACTAATTACGAAGGTAATAAACAAGTTGTAGTACCAGCGCCATTTTACAACTCGGCTACCCCCAAGCGGGATGTAGAGGTAATCACGAAACCAAGTGGAAAGCGAAATGTGCCACCGGGCCCAGAACTCTCTAATGGATGCAGCGAAGTATGGCCTCCGGAAGTTTTCCATCAGTTTAAATCCCATCACTCTGGCTGCGCCTATAGCCATATCAGAATAACCTGAGAAATCGCAATAGATCTGAAAGGCAAAAAAAACAGTAGCGATGATAAGCGGAATACCTTCATAGGCTGTTGGGTCGTTGTACACTTGATTTACCATCAAGGCCAGGCGGTCAGCTATCACCACTTTTTTCATCAAGCCCCACGTCATTAGCCTGAGTCCGCTGGTTACGCGCTGGTAATTAAACTCGTGCCGCTGCTTGAGTTGGCCCAAAAGATTACCGGCCCGCTCTATTGGGCCCGCCACCAACTGAGGAAAAAATGATATAAATAATGCAAATATACCCAGGTGTTTTTCCGGCTTAATCCTGCCGTGGTACACATCTATACTATAGCTCATCGTCTGGAAAGTATAGAACGAGATGCCCATGGGCAGCAGCAGCTCAAATGCCGGCGCAGCATATGCTATACCCAACCACCTGGAGAGGCTTTCAGTTGTGTCGCTAAAAAAGTTAAAGTACTTAAAGGCTACAAGGATGCCCAGGTTGGAGATAAGGCTGAGCCATAGCCACGGTTTTCGTTTATACTTCTCACTGTCTGTATAGCGCCCCATCATGCGCCCACAAGTATAATCTACTACTGTGGAGACAAGAAGTATAATCGCATACGCTGCACGCCAAAACATATAAAAGGCGTAGCTGGAAATGAGCAGCAAAACCCAACGAAAGCGGTGCGGCAGCAGAAAGTATAAACCCACCACTGTCGGGAAAAATACTAAGAACTCAAAAGAGTTAAATAACATGGCAACCTACAACTATACTACAGCAAAAGAATGGTGTTCACGTCTGTACATATAGGTGCAGGCTGCCATGTATATATTAAGCTTCTCTGAGCACGCTTAGCAGGTAGTCGCCGTAGCCGCTCTTGCGCAGTGGCTCGGCGATCCTTTGCAGCTGCTCGGCATTTATAAAGCCCATGCGGTAAGCCACCTCCTCGATGCAGCCG
>NZ_JACRVF010000008.1 GCF_014306105.1 Pontibacter cellulosilyticus
TTTTTCCCTTGTTTTTACACTCGCAGTACCGGGAGAAAAAGGGAAAAACAACCCCGGCCAACAACACCCATAAGACAGTGAACTAAGTCGGACAAGCTTCACCGTCTAATGGCCTTTTACGTTACCTATCATAGTAATCTATAGAACTTTGTCTTGGAATCAAGCGTTAATGTAATAACTTTGTAATTACATTAAATAGAAGTACTATGGAAGTATCAATCATCCAAATAGGGAATTCAAAAGGGCTTCGGCTGACCAAGTCTATTCTGGACAGGTATAACATCAAGGATAAAGTTGAGCTTATTCTGGAAAAAGGGCAGATTATTTTAAAGCCAGTTGAGCATCCAAGAAAAGGCTGGGACAAGGCCTTCAGGAAAATGCATGAAAACGGAGATGACCAGCTTTTACTGGATGATGTGTTTGGCGATGAAAGCTTTGACGAATGGAAATAAGCCAGTACGAAATTGTCTTGGTGAATCTTGACCCTACTGTAGGAAGTGAAATACAGAAAACAAGACCATGTGTAGTGATATCCCCTGATGAAATTAATCATAACCTAAGAACAGTAGTTATCGCGCCGATGACCACCAAGAGTCGTAGCTACCCTACTCGTGTGAAAGTGAAGCACAACAACCAAGCTGGGTGGGTAGTGATTGACCAGATACGGACTATTGATAAAGTCCGTATTGTCAAAGTGTTAGGAAACCTAACCCCTTCCGAAATAGCTGCCTGTAAAAGTGTGATTAAAGAAACCTTCGTGGACTAATAAAAGAACAACGAATAGGTAACCCAGTTCAGCCTTAACCCTTGCTACGCTTCGGGCTTCTGCTGCACAAGACGTTGGTGGCAAGCCCAACAATTCAGACAGCATACCTGAAAAGAAAATTAAACCAAATTCCTATCAACTAAAAATGCTTGAATTAAGACCCATTTGTGAAAATTGTGAGAAAGCCCTACCTAATGATAGTACAGAAGCAATGATCTGTACCTTCGAGTGTACATTCTGCAAAGATTGCGTTGATGAAATTTTACATAATGTCTGTCCTAATTGTGGCGGAGGTTTCGAAAAACGACCTATAAGACCTAAAGATAAGTTACTTAAGTATCCTGCTATGAAAGACAAGTATTCTAAGCCTGTAGACATAGAAAGGTTTTCTGCATTGTTACACAGAAACAAGGACATTCAACCCAACGAAAGATAAGCTAGAGATAATATAGATTCTGCCTTTAAGGAAACTAAACACAAACGAAAACCTGGAAAGAGCATTAGGCCTGGAAACCAAATCTCCTCTTGGAGAAGAATGAATGATGCCTGCCACTAACATGCTGTACCCAAAACTGCTGGTTCTGTTGTAATTCTAACGGCTATTCATTACGTTAGCATACTATAGGCAGAAAGGAAACTACCTTTACTTGCCGCAGCATCGGGTACAGCCAATCCGTTAGCCACAACTAGAACGAAGAAAAAGCTTATTATATCAATAAAAAGAACCAAGTTAATGCTTCAATCAAAGTAACTGCTATAAGATTGTGAATATTTTACTATTATGTGATTTACAATCAGCTAAAATTCCATGTCTCTTGCCAGAGAAGAACTTTAGTTCTAAATTAATAACAGAAATAAATTATTAACCCAGATGTGGACAACTGAATCTATTTGGTTTGAAATAGCAATAGTAAGTATCATATATGCAGTAGGCAATATACTAATGGGACATTTTGAGGAAAGGACTCCAAAAATTCGAAGAGTAGGCAAATATATATTGACGCTTTTTATAGTTTGTGGAATCTCCATTTATATTGGTAGAGAGGTGTCGATGATATTTCTTGCAGCTTTCATTATTCCATTGCTTTACATTCATGCATTTTATTTGCCCAAGAAAAAAGGTATAAACGGTTGGACAGGAGAACCAAAAAGCAAATACTATGAATTTCGTAATTGGGATAAGAATATCTTCAATAAATAAAGGCTGTGGCTAAAAAAAGTAAATGCAAGCGAGGATGTGTTGGTTCTTGCCAGTCTCCGAGGTCCGCTACTCGAAAAGCTTAATCCAAAGGTAACGGTTTATTAAACCTAGCCAGCATTTACTCAACCGTTAGTGACAATGTCCTTCCGTATAAATCGGCAAATACTCCCAGACAACAAAGAAACGTTTGAGAATCCTACCAATAATCTTTGAGGCAAACCCCCATTGAGACAGAAGTGAGTGGCACATTATCAGCTATATGCAACATTTAGTCTGTTTTGCCATCTGTGCTTCTTTGATCCTGAACATTCATCGGTTTCATCACATCTTTAGGCCATTTAATCACATTTAGTTGTTGCTTTTCTAAATCATCCATATTCTTACTTCTATAAACCCTTTCCTTAAGAATTAAGGGGCATAAAGTATAATATTAGTGAGGTAAGCTTATAGAATTAACCCAAACTTTGCCAATAGAGTAGAGGGGGATTATTCCTCAGTATTTGGCTTCTTTTTCAATAATAGTCAGCACTTTAAATTATGATAAAGAATAATCTAAAAATCGCCATACGGATACTCTGGAAAAACAAACTTTTTTCATTGGTCAATATACTGAGCTTGTCGTTGAGTATGGCGGTTGGTGTTATTCTTTTTACATTCATAAAAGCCACTCACGATACAGACCATTTTCATCCAAAATTAAATCAAATAGTACGGATACTCACGCAGGAAACAAATGCGGTGGAACAAGCCAAATGGGCAACAGCTCCATTGCCATTGGCTGCTCAGATAGATAGCATCTCCTCTGTCGAAAAAACGGTAAAAGTACGCCTGGCAGGAAAACATAACTTGCAAACCGACGGAGGTGATGTGCCTATTGACATAAAATTTTCAGAGCCTTCTTTTTTTGATGTTTTTGGCTTTAAATTGTTGTCAGGTAATGCACAAAGTCTTAGCACTAATCCCACCATCCTTTTTATAACTGAAAAAACAGCAGAAAAAATATTTGGCAACGCCAATCCTTTAGGGATGACGGTTCGATTTGAAAAATTAGGATCTTATACCGTCGGGGGAATTATCCAGAACCCACCTTTAGAAACACACCTACCCATTGAGGCAATGCTTTCTATTGATGCTGCTGAAATGCTTGAAAAAAATGGAGCAATCAGTAGTATTTCACAAAATTGGGGAGACTTCAAGAGTTCAGCAATTTATGCACGTCTAAAATCAGAAGATCATTTAAAGCAGCTCAATATAACGCTCCAAAACTATAACCAGAAATTGGAAAAAAGTAATCTTCAATTTTTGGCACAACCCCTAGAGTCTATTACCCCTCGAAACAATGACATCAAAAATGACCACGATGCGGGCACAGATTGGACGGGTATAAATACGCAGCTGTTTTTAATTCTAGCCTTAACCCTTTTATCTGCTTTCAACTATATCAGTTTGACATTGGCGCGTGCCTTCTCCCGAGCGCGAGAAGTAGGTATTCGCAAAACGCTAGGCGCCACAAGAGGGCAGATTATCGGTCAGTTTTTAATGGAATCGACTCTTGTTTCCCTGTTTGCTTTGTTGTTTACAGTGCCATGTGTTGAAGTTTTAACCCACTATATACCCGAAATGGATGTGGCGTTTTCTTATGATCCAACCTTAATCTTAGGCTTGTTAACCTACGCCGTTATCACAGGCTTAGTCGCTGGGGCATTTCCGTCATGGCTATTGTCAGCGTTTCAGCCCATACAGGTTTTGCGTAAAATGAAGAATATTAAGCTGTTCCGGAGTATTGCTATTTACAAAGCTTTAATTGTCGTACAGTTTTCAGTGACCATCATGCTGATGATAGTGGTTGTCATAGTAGCCGATTATGAAATGAAAAATCTTGCAGTCATTAACTCAACCGTGTCACCTAATGTGCTGACACTTGATTTAAGAGGTGAAAAATATGAAAACCTGCAAAACGAAATAAGCCAGCTAAGCCAGGTAGAGACGACTTTGGCGACTAATTGGTACTATAAACCGATGAAAAAGGGCAAATCTTCTGTAACATTAAATGATAAAGTTTTGGAAATGTATTACGTAAGTATTGACCCAAAAACAATCGAAACAGAAGGTATCAGCTTAAAATCTGGACAAAATTTCCCCGAAAATATGTCCCAGAATAGTGAGCAATATGTGTTGGTGAATGAAGCTGCCGCAAAATTATTGGAATCTGAATCGGAAAATTTAGTGGGGCAAACGCTATTACTGGACTCTGCCTATGTACAAGTCATTGGCATCATGCCCAATGAAATTATTGGCGAAACAAATCCTTTACTATATAGGTATTTGCCAAATGAAATAGCCACCTTGACTATAAAAATAAATCCGAATACAGAATTGGAAGCAACCAAAGCTATTCAATCCATATGGGAAAGCCATTTTCCTGAAAAAACAGCAAATCTTCAAAATTTAAAGGCTGGTTATTTAAGAATTGGAGATAGATTAGGTTCTATTGGAGGCTTAGCCCTTATCGTCATGATAATAGCTGGTCTGGGCATTTTAGGCATAGCTAGTTACTCCGTAGAAACACGCACTAAAGAATTGGGCATAAGAAAAGTATTGGGAGCAAGCAACAAAGAATTGGTATGGATAGCTACGAAAAATTTTGGCATTCTTATCCTGCTTGCCGGACTTATTGGTGTTCCGGCTGGCTTGTTTGGCGGTGATTTAATCAGACAAGATTTAGGCAGCAGGCTTGTTGATTTAAGTTTTAAAAATGTAAGCGTAGGCTTTGGTTTGGTTGCCATAGTCGGGTTACTGACTGTCCTATCCCAAACCATTCGAGCGGCGCATGTTGAACCTGTAAAAGTGTTAAAGGCAGAGTAAATAAGGTAAAACATGCATTAGCAGATTATAACGATGGCGAGACAATTGATTCTATTCCTTGACGCCATGACGACAATATAACAACCGACTATAAGTTGAGAGAAGGAGGGCACATGTTGTTATCCAAATTTAAAACTTTACATTTTTGACAAAGACTATTTTCAATTCTAAACATACTACGCTGATAACTTATGGGCAAAAAAATAAGGGCGAGGTTTAATCCCGCCCTTATTTTATACTCTGCCAAAAGCTATTATTGTATCCTTACCAGCTCTCTGATAATTTTTGTCATTTTAGGTTCGGCAACGGCTGCCGCCTCTAATATATCCTTAAGCACAACTTTCTTGATTCTGTCTGGCGTACCCATGTCTGTGATAACAGAGATAGCAAATACAGGCATACCCATGTGGCGCGCAGCAATTACTTCCGGTATCGTAGACATGCCCACAGCATCGGCACCAATAATACGAATATAATTATACTCTGCTGGTGTTTCCAACATTGGGCCCTGTACACTGGCATACACACCCTCGCGCAGTTCAAAACCCAGATCCTCGGCTATAACCATGGCCTGGCGCACCATCTCCTCATCATAAGCATCACTCATGTCCGGGAAGCGTGGCCCCAGCTCATCCAGGTTTTTGCCGATAAGCGGGTTTCCTGGCAGCAGGTTAATATGGTCTGTGATCACCATCAGGTCGCTGGTGTTAAAGGCAGGGTTCAAACCACCTGATGCATTGGACACGAACAGTTTCCTGATGCCCATTAGCTTCATTACACGCACCGGAAAAACCAGCTGCTCCATACTGTAGCCTTCGTAATAATGGAAACGGCCCTGCATTACTATTACCGCTCTGCCTGCCAGTTTACCAAAAATAAGCTTACCTGAGTGGCTCTCTACCGTAGACACCGGGAAGTTAGGAATCTCGGAATACGGTATGCTGTGCTCCACCTCTACATCGTTTACAAGCGCTCCAAGGCCAGTGCCAAGTATAATACCGAATTCCGGAGCGAAGCCACCAATGCGGTGTTGCAGATAGCTGGCAGACTCCTGTAATAGTTGCATCATATTATTAATGTTGAATGAGTTGTTGAGTGAATAGGTGAATAACGTTTTATGTTTTGCAAGCGCGAAGTAACAAGCTTACCTTATCAGTTAAAATGACTTTCATCATCCCTTGTACTTTGTGCTGCAGTTATACTTACCAGCTCTGGTAAGAGACCGAACATATAGACTGGCAAGTTGCAAAAAAATAGGATGCCCTAAAAACAAAACTGCCTTTGGATGCATAATCCAAAGGCAGTTTTAATGCTATTGCGGTGTTCCTATAGCACACACTTTAGCCATTAAGCGTATTACTGAATGATGAGTTCGTATGGCATACGCGCCTGCGCACCCTTCAAGTGCTCCACTTTTTTGTATAGCTTATAATATGGGTAAAGCTCGCCCAGCTCAGCTTTTACAGACTGCTCTTTCACCTGCGATCCCATGTCTCCAAACATCTCATCCAGGAAAGACTTTCGTGCCGGCAGTTCTTTCAGACGATAGTCATCTTCGATACCAGCTTTTTTAGCGGCGATGGCAATGGCTGTCTCCAGGCCACCGTGTACATCTACAAGGTTACGTTGCTTTGCCTCGGCACCTGACCATACTCTGCCTGATGCATATTCTTTCAGCTTGTCCTGTGTCATGTTACGGCCTTGTGCGGCTTTGCTGGTAAATGTTTCGTAGATCTGGTTTATCTGATTCTGCACGATCTGCTTTTCCTCGGCTGTCATAGGGCGGGTAATGGTTGGCGCCTCAGAGAACTTGCCTGTGCTTACGTGGTCTACTGTGATGCCCATTTTCTCGTTCAGGAAGCCCTGAATGTTAGGAATTACGCCAAACACGCCTATACTTCCGGTGATGGTGTTAGGGTGCGCCACAATGGTATCGCAGCCCATGGCCATATAGTAACCGCCAGAGGCAGCCACATCAGACATAGAAGCTATTACCGGCTTTACTTTTTTGGTTAGCTGTATCTCGCGCCACATAATATCAGAGGCTAGTGCGCTGCCACCCGGAGAACTAATGCGAAGCACTACTGCCTTCACGTTCTCGTCCATGCGGGCCTTACGGATAGCATCAGCATACTTGCGGCCGCCAATGTTGTCATCGTCACCATCACCGTCTACAATGTCACCTTCGGCATAAATTACAGCAATGCGGTTTTTGGAAGTGCTGCCGTCTTTATCCTTTACTTTCTTATACTTCGAAAGCTGCACCAGTTCCAGCTTGTCCTTTTCCTCTTTGCCTATTTTAGACTTCATGTAGCTAATGGCTTCGTCGTAGTAACCGACGTCAGTGATCAGCTTGTAACGTTTTGCATCTTTAGGGTCGCGTACCAGCAGGTTGTCCTGCACATTTTTAAGCTCAGACGCGCTAACGTTTCTGGCTTTGGCAATGTTCTGCAGTTGGTAATCGTTAATAGAGTTTAGGAAAGAGTTTAGCTGCTCACGGTTAGCATCGCTGGCCTTCTCCAGGAAGAAAGGCTCTACAGCGCTTTTGTAGGTACCCACTTTAAAAATCTGGGCCTCGATGTTGAGTTTATCCAACAACTTTTTAAAGAAGAACATCTCAGAGCTCATGCCATTAAACTCGATTGTGCCCATCGGGTTCAGGTAAATCTTATCGGCTACAGACGAGACATAGTATGCTTTCTCCATCGACAGATCGGTGTAAGATACCACAAACTTACCTGACTTCTTAAAGTCGATCAGTTCGTTGCGAATCTCTTCCAGCTTACCCATTCCGGCATCTACAAAAGACATGTTCAGGAAAATGCCTTCGATGTTGTCGTCGGTTTTTGCTCTACGGATGGCCGCTTTTATTTGGTCCAGGCCGTCAGAGCTGCTGAGGGAGCCAAACGAAAAGCCTAGTTCAGCAAATGGGTTTTTAGGATCTCGTTCCAGAATTGGCTTATCCAGCTTTAACTCCAGCACAGAGCCTTCTGTAATTTTAACCTCATCGTCGGAGGCAGCGCTGGCTATAATGCCAACCATTATCAGTATACTGATGAAGCCAAATATGAGCAAGCCTACAATAGTAGCCAACACATATTTTAAGAAGTTTAACATATAGGTTTTTAGTGTTTGTTATACTTGGATTAAAAGGATGCTATACGTAGCCCCACTCTACAATAAACAAAAATAGTGCATATAGTTCAAGCTAATACCGCCTTCTCGACAAACGCAGCTATTGTATAGACCAAATTTAAAGAGTTCTGAGTTATGAGTTCTGAGTGCTGAGTTTGGTTTATACTTAGGATTTATACTTGTCGGTGTCTTTGTTGCTTAAGGAGATGTATTTCGTATTTCGCAATTAATATTTATACTTCTTCCCCCATTGTGCCTGCAGTTGTTTTAGCAGGTCGCGTTCGCGGGCGTTGTTGCCGGGCTGGTAAAGAGCCGTGTTGCTTAGTTCCTGCGGCATAAACTCCTGCTGCACAAAGTTGCCTTCATAGTCGTGGGCATATTTGTAGTTGTTGCCGTAGCCGATCTCCTTCATCAGCTTAGTTGGGGCATTGCGAATGTGCAAGGGCACAGGCAAATTACCGGTTTGCTGCACCAGCTGCCTTGCCGTTTTGATTGCCTTGTAGGAGGCGTTGCTTTTAGGGGATGTAGCCAAGTATACCGTACATTGCGAAAGTATGATCTCCGCCTCCGGGTACCCAATCATTTGCACCGCCTGAAAACAGGAAGTAGCCATAAGTAAAGCGTTAGAGTTTGCCAGGCCGATATCTTCAGAAGCGGCAATAAGCAGGCGACGTGCAATAAACTTGGGATCTTCGCCGCCCTCTATCATACGTGCCAACCAATACACAGCCGCATTGGGATCAGAGCCACGAATAGATTTGATGTAGGCCGATACAAGGTCGTAATGCATTTCACCGGACTTGTCGTACATTACGATGTTCTGCTGCGCTACCTGCTTTACCAGCTCGTTGGTTACTACAACTTCGTCGGCTTTTACTCCTTCGGCTACAATCTCGAGCAGGTTCAGGAGCTTACGCGCATCCCCACCCGAAATCGTTAGCAGCGCTTCATATTCTTCTATGCGTACTTTGCGGTGCTGCATCCACTCATCCTGCTCCAGCGCCTTATCCACTAGTTCTATCAGTTCATCTTTGGTAAGGTGCTTCAGGATGTATACCTGGCAGCGAGACAGCAAAGCCGATATCACCTCAAAAGACGGATTCTCGGTAGTGGCACCAACCAACGTAACAATGCCTTTCTCCACGGCTCCCAGCAAGGCATCCTGCTGCGACTTGTTAAAGCGGTGAATCTCGTCGATAAACAGCACCGTACCCTGTCGCTTTTTGGCCTGGTCTATAACTTCGCGGATATCCTTTACACCGGAATTGATCGCACTCAGCGCCACAAAAGGCACCTTCATCTGGTTGGCTATGATGTTAGCCAGCGTGGTCTTTCCTACCCCCGGAGGCCCCCATAAAATCATACTTGGTATTACGCCTCCTTCAATGTAGCGGCGCAGGATACCATCTGGCCCAACCAGGTGCTTTTGTCCGTAATACTGATCTAAGTTGTGCGGCCGCATGCGTTCGGCCAAGGGTATGTTCGGATGATTCATCTGCTCTATACTTTCTCCGGATTCGGTACTTAACAAAGCTACAAAATTGAGGACAAAAGACTACTCTTCTTACACCCTTTGCACCTTAGCGCACGTTGCGGTTAAAACTAAACGCTAAGAACTCAAAATGTAGTTAAGATTTTTTATATCTAAAGGCATTCTATACATCCTCATGCGGCGGTTCTATTTCGTTCTGCCTTTTTAGCTGCTCATGCACTGCCTCGCTTTTTTTGCGAAGAGCAGGTACTCTCATTGGGCTTCTTTCAGGTCTTTCATCACCAAACAACACACCCCATTGCCTGAATTTTTGGCTCCGATCAAATACAATTTTAAGTATGGCAATAATCGGTAGCGACAGAAACATGCCTGCAATACCCGCAATCTCTCCGGCCACGAGCACCCCTACAATGGTTGCCATAGCGTTTATTTTTACTTTAGAACCCACAATGCGCGGCATAAGTATGTTGTTATCCAGAAACTGCGCACCTGCAATTACACCCAGAACTGTAATTATCGGCCACAGCTCAGACGACGAAGCAAGCGTTAACAGCACACCGATGATGTTACCCAACAAGGCTCCTACATAAGGTATCAGGTTTAGGAAGGCAAAAATCACCCCGATCAGCAGGGCATGTTTAATTCCGATGATTAACAGCGTACCTCCTACCAGCACTGTCATGTAGCTTACCTGTATAAGCAGTCCGAAAAGGTAGCTTTTGATAATGATCTGCATTTCGTGCAGGGCCTCTCCCACTCTACCGTGCATCTCTTCCGGGAACCAAAGAAACACAAAGCGCAACAGCAGGTTACGGTAAAAAAGCATAAGGAAAATGTAAATCGGCAGCAAGCCGACAAATACGAAGATGGATGTAACAGACAAGGCCGCACCACTCAGAAAACTACCTGCATAGTTCAATATGGTACTGCTGCGGGTTCGGATAAACTCCATTTGCTCCTCCGAAGAGTATGGAGAATGCTCCTCTACCCAGGTGCTAAGCGAGTTTAAATGGCCCATCACGTTTTGCTGTATTGTAGGGAAATCGCGCACCAGGTTGCTTATTTGTGAAGAAAAGAACCAGACAACTAACCCTAATACCACAATTAGTGCCAGCAAGCTAACCGCAATGGCCAGCATCTCCGGAAACTTAAGCCGGCAGAGAAACTGGAGAAGCGGCAGCAGCATAATGCTGATGAAAAATGCCATGAATATTGGGGCCAGTATACCATTGCCCAGCACAATTATCCATCCCAGGAAGAATAGCCCCATTACCTCTATGGCACGACGCACTGTAATAGGCAAACTGTAGAAAGAATTCATATATCGATTGTCTGTTTGTTTTTCAACTCTTATACGGAGCAAAGGAAATAAGCACGTACCTTTGCACCATGAATAAGCAAGTACAGGTGCATGGGGCGCTGTTTTTGGTGGCATTGATCTACGGCAGCAACTACAGCATCGCGAAAGAAGTAATGCCCACTTACGTTGGTCCGTTTGGGTTGATTGTGATTCGGGTAGTGTCGGCGGCTCTGTTTTTTGGGATCTTTTCGAGGATGGTGACAAAGGAGAAGATAGTGGGCAAGGCAGATAACCTGCGCGTTATACTTTGTGGCGTTACAGGCGTGGCCGTGAATCAACTTTGCTTTTTTGCAGGACTCAACTTAACAGCACCAATTAATGCGGCCCTGCTGATGGTAATTGTGCCGGTGGTGGTGCTTTTGTTTTCAGCTATACTTCTGAGAGAGCGGGTAAGCAAACGAAAAGTAAGCGGTATAGTGATAGCCTGCACTGGAGCCCTTTTGCTGATCTACAACTCACGCGGTGAGGCTACCACAGGCAACATCTGGGGCGATATGCTTATCATCTTAAACGCTACCTCTTTTGGTTTATACCTGGTGCTGGTAAAGCCACTGATGCAGAAGTATAAAGCCATTACCATCGTGAGCCGCATTTTTACAGTGGGCTCTGTGCTGGTAGTACCGTTTGGCTTTAATCAGCTTCTAACTCCCGATTACAGCAGTTTTCCGACCACAATCTGGCTGGCTATACTTTTTATGGTGTTTGCCGTTACCATCATTGCCTATTTGTTAAACACCTGGGCGTTGCGTTATGCCAATCCGTCGTTGGTGGGGGCTTATATTTACCTGCAGCCGGTTATGGCTATACTTACTGCTGTAGGCTTGGGCAAAGATGTGTTTACCTTGGAGAAGGCACTGTATGCCTTACTTATTTTTGCAGGAGTATACCTGGTGAGCCGAACCAAGCAGCGGCTGCCTGCAAAGCAGGTATCTTAAACAAAGAGCCCTGCTATAGGCAGGGCTTTCTGTTTCCATCCTAAAATATTATCTGGCAAGCACCAACCGGCTGCGATGTAATTTGTTGTTAACTTCAACTTCGCAGATATACATACCGGATTGCATGTCTTCGGCAAATATCTCAAGTTTATGACTGCCAACTGATAGCTGTTTTGACGGCACCTCCCTAACAACACGGCCACTTAAGTCGATCAGGCGAACTGCTACAGCAACTGTCTCTTTTATATCTAGCTGCACAGTGGCAGCAGTAGAGAACGGGTTCGGATAAACCTGGTAAGCTCCATTTTCAAAAGCAACTTCACTTGCCTTCTTAACTTGCTGGCTGTGGCTGGCTACCATATTTGCCGGCATGGCACCTACATAGTATGGCCGCATCATTTCATGGTCCTCATGCGAAAGTATATGGCAGTGCCACACATAACGCCCTGGCCTGTCAAAAGTAGCGATCAGCCTGGTAACCTCACCGGGTGCTATCGGGTAAGTGTCTTTTCTTCCCTGCTGTCCGCGCTCCGGACGTAAAGGTACACTTGTAAAATTAACCCCAGATAACTTACCTATTGCCTCATCTTCAGGGCTTCCATAAACAGGCACAAACTTTTGGGAGTTAATTGCCCTGAACGAAACCAGGTGCAGGTGAATAGGATGCGAGTCTGGTGTCAAGTTGTAAATTTCCCAAACTTCCGTCGCGTTTAGCGCCGGATTCTCTGTGATTGGTTCGTGCCAGTCCAGGGCACCCTCCTCAAAGGTTCCTAACATAGGCTTAAGCCTGCCATACTCATCCTCACCCTCAAATAAGATAAGCTTTCGTACCTTCAGATTCTTTGTGTTTATTTCAGTAGGCACAGGTTGTAACCCTTTAGCCAAGAGGCCTCTTACTTTTGAAAGCGAATAATTTGTGTTAAGGGATTTGGTTACTTCGAAAGCCATGATCTGAGAAGCTCCTTCTCCTACCGGATCCCCGTCAGGGAAAGGTATGTTTGCATCGTTTGTGAAAATAATCTGTTTTCCCCACAAAGCAGGATCAGAGAAATCGATCACAATGTCTTTTCGTTCACCAGGTGCAATCAGTATCTCCGTCTGCTTAACGGGTACCTGAAGCAGGCCATTGTCTGATCCTACCTGCCATATCTTCACTTCTTCAGTTAGTTTTAAGTTATAGAATCTGGAGTCGGAGCCATTTAGTAAACGAAAACGGTACTCTCTTGGCTCTACCTCAAGCTTAGGCCAGGCTTTGCCATTAACCAGTATGATATCACCAAAAAACTCAGGAAGTATACTTGGCTCCGGCGCATCGTCCATCTCCATGCCGTGCATTTCCCCTTCTGCCTCAGACGGATAAAACAGCTGCCCATCGGTAGTGAACATGCGGTCCTGAATAGCCAGGCCAATATCATATTCATCGGCAGGTAGTATGTTTCTTGCCTTTAGGTCTTGCTCATTATCATCCGTCAGAAGATAAAATCCAGCCAGACCGGCGTACACGTTTAAACGGGTTATGCCAAGGGCGTGATCATGGTACCATAGCGTGGCCGCTTCCTGATCATTATCATAGCGATAAGGGATGTTGGAACCTTTAACATAATGAGGACCCACTACTGCGCCGTTCGGAGTATACCATGCCTCAGGCAGGCCGTCACTAGCAGACTCAGTATGCCCTCCGTGTAAGTGGGTTACAATGGGCACTCCTAACTCGGTTTCCCAATCGTCAATATCTTCTTCGTCAATGTAATCTCTGAGTGCCCAATGTATACTTACATCAACAGGCAGCAGGTGAGGCAGATAGGCTCCAGTACCGTTGTTACCCGTTGTTAGCTGGTTAAGCCAATACACCTGCACCGGCACATTTTTTCTTGCAACAATAGTTGGACCTGGATATTGGCCATTATAACCCCACACTTTAGTTTTTACACCTAAGCCAAGACCAAGGTCCTGCTCAATTTGTGTAATTGAAATTTCAAGGGGATTGCCACCTGCCCGTGCATCAATAACCCCCGGACCGGGAACAGGCCTAACGAGCGGGAGCGGGTTAACAAATTTGGGAACAGCAGCCGGAGAAAGCAATTGCTGCCCGGAGAGTGGCAGATACGCTATTAAAAATATGATTAAAACTGTTACCGTACGAGGTATCTGAAAGTATAAAAGTAACATAGCATATAACAGGAGGAAAGTAAAAAACCATTTAGCAACAAGCGCTACTGAACCAGCAGTAATGGAGTGTCTTATGTTATACGCTTTTACTTATATAAAATACTATTAATTAGCTAGTTAATACCATAGATACACTTTACATCAATGGCTATTTACGTACAATTCCGAAAATCTAAATGCTTAGTAAGTCTCAAAAGAGGATGGATTGAGGCAAAAACTATCTGCAACAAAATGGACTGCTACAACTCTATACCCAAAGCAGCCTCTTTACTAAAAAGCTTTTTCCTGCTCCGCTGCCTGTAGAATATGCTCCACAATTTTTACAGCATGTATTCTGGAGTTCTCAATAAACCAAACACGTGTATCCATGCCGCCACAAACTACGCCTGCCAGGTACATGCTGGGCATGTTGGTTTCCATGGTTTCGGGGTTATGTGTTGGGTGGCGCTTTTCGTCGAGTGAAAGCTCAATCCCTATGCTCTTCAGGAAATCGAAGTTTGGCTGATAACCCGTCATGGCCATTACATAGTCGTTGGCTAGCGTTACTTTGCCCTGTGGTGTCAAGATATCCACTTCTGATTCGCGCACTTCTGTTAAAACAGAGCTGAAGTATGCTTTAATAGAACCTTCGTCGATGCGGTTCTGCAGGTCGGGCTTTACCCAGTATTTTATACTTTGCAGCTCCGGTTCGCGCACCACCATGGTTACTTCGGCTCCTCTGCGCCATGTTTCCAAGGCTACGTCGGCCGCCGAATTGTTAGCTCCCACTACTACTATCTTTTGCTTGTAGTAAAAGTGCGGGTCGTAGTAGTAGTGTTTTACCTTTGGCAGATCCTCGCCGGGTATGTTCAGCAGGTTTGGGATGTCGTAGAAGCCGGTAGCGATGATAATGTGCTTTGCTTTATACTTGCCTTTGCTGGTGCTTACCAAGTATACTTCATCTGTACCGGGCTTTATACTTTGCACCTCCTCAAACAGCCGTAAATTTAGATCACTAACGTCGGCTACTCTACGATAATACTCCAGCGCCTCCATGCGGTTTGGTTTTGGATGGATAGAGGGAAAAGGATAGCCCCCGATCTCCAGCCTGTCGGCAGTAGAAAAGAAGGTCATGTGCAGGGGATAGTTGAACAGGGAATTAACCAGGCACCCTTTCTCAATGATTGTGTAGCTCAGGTTTGCTTTTTTTGCCTCAATACCACAGGCTAAGCCTATGGGCCCTCCTCCTACTATCAATACGTCCAGTAGCTCTTCCAAATCTCCTGTTACTTTAGATCTTATACTTTGTGTTCCTGCCGGTTCTTTTACTGAGCACAATGTTTGCCCCCAAGATTGATTCTACACCTTGTCCTGGGCAGTGATCATAAGGGTGCGCTCGCTGTACCTCTTAAAGCCTACTAACAGGCTTAAGCTGATAATTGTTGTTCCTGCCATTACACCCATCATAGGCATAGCTGTTCCGTTATGAAATGTACTTATTACAGCAGAGGCAATAGCACCTACTGCCATTTGCGCGCTGCCCATTAAAGCAGAGGCACTGCCTGCGTTTCGTGCAAAAGGCGCCAGAGCCAGCGCAGAAGCATTGGGAGACAACACGCCTAGGCAGAACAGGTAGCTAAAGATAAGTATGAGCGAGACCGATGCACTTAAAAAACCAGCGTAGTTACCGAACAGCAACAGCATGCCTGCCACAAACTGCACTGCTCCGGCTCCTAAGGTAATCTGCGCCGAGGTTCTTTTACGCAGCATCAGGTTGTTAAACTGGCTACCTGCAATAAAGCCGAAGGCATTCATACCAAACACCCAGCCGTAGTGCGTCTCGGATAGTCCGAAAATCTCCATGAACACAAAAGGCGACCCTGTAATATAGGCAAACAAACCTGCCTGCGCCGTGCTGGCTGCAAAAGCATACGTAAGAAAAACAGGGCTTCTAAGCACACCTAAAAACTCTCCGAGCACACGCTTCGGTTTTAGCGACATGCTTGGGTCTGCACCTCTGCTTTCAGGCAACAGGAATATGATCAGGAGCATCACCGCAAGGCCTATGGCCGACAGTACAGCAAAGATATACCGCCAGCCTAAGTGTGCCGTAACAAAACCACCCACTGTAGGGGCAATGATAGGGGCCACCCCCATCACCAGCATCAGCATTGAAAACACCTTTGGGATATCCTTTACCGGGAATACATCGCGCACCACGGCACGGCTGGCCACCATCCCTACACAACCGCCTAAAGCAAGCAACAGGCGCAATGCTATCAGCCACTCTACGGTTGGTACAAAGGCACAACCAATAGCGGCAAGTATAAATAGGCTCAGGCCAATCAGCAATGGCTTTTTGCGCCCAAACCGGTCTACCAGTGGCCCATAAATCAATTGCCCTACCGAAATACCGATAAAGTAACTCGTAAGCGACAATGCCACGTGCGAGATGTCGGTTCGCAGGTCTTTGGCAATGGCCGGAAAGCCCGGCAGGTACATATCAATGGCAAAAGGACCCAGGGCAGCCAGTGCGCCTAGTATAAGTATGATTACGTTTTGTTGTTTTTTATCCATTATGGCTTAGCCCTATTACGGCTATAAAAAAGAAAGCAGACCAAAGTAGGACTCAGGCCTGCCACCTATATTTTGCGCTATCTGATAGCTTGTTGTAAAGCGCTTTTCACTACTATACTTCTAAATCTATCCTGCGTTTACTTCTCCTGCAACTGTTACGTTCCGACCGCAAAGATAATAATGTATGTACATTAAATGTTCAACTATCTATTTATTAATAGTTGGATGACCTGGTAAAGTTTAATTGGGCTATAGAGGAAGCTTCATGACGTACATGCCGCGGTACTCTTCTTTCATTTGTTCGAAATCCAGGTTATAAGTGCCGCATTTCTCAAAGCCATTCTGCTCATAGAAGTTCACTGACCTGCTGCTGTCCATAGCTTTTAGCCAGATAACTTTTTTGCCCATCTCCTGTGCAACCTGTTTTGTAAAGTTTACTGCCGCCCTGCCAATGCCTTTACCAGATGCTGATTTGGTGAGGTAAATGCGCTCCAGTTCCATTGCCTCCTCCGCACTGTAGCCTTCTATTTCTTTGCTGATGTTAAACTTTAAAAAGCCAACCAGCTCTTCCTCCGCATAAATAAGAAAAAAAGCGGCGTTAGCGTCTTCCAACTCTTTTTTGAGGGCATCCTCGCTAAAGCAGCGGTTCAGGTACCACATGCCACCGTCGTGCCATAAGTATAAATAATGGTCGCCGTAGGAGTTAATGGCGATATCCTGTAAAGTATAAATATCTGCTGTAGTGCAGGGTGTGATTTTTATGCTTGGCATGTGCTGTAAGTATTCTTCTGAATTATGAACAGGCTTTCCATTAATTAGCTTTAAAGAGCTAAAATTTGCGGAAAAGTTTGAGACTGCAAGTTAGGCAATTACTTTAACTGATGCTGATGCTTAAGATTGCACTGTTTTAGAGTACTTTTCTACATATTTATTGTATTAGGGAGGCAAACACTTAAGCTTAAACACAAACTTATACTGCAGCATGACTACGCAAAATATATACCCCAACAACCTAAACTACAGTTATTTACAATCGTATTACATATATTAACTTCTGTACAACTATGAGAAATTTAAGAGCATCTATATTTATGTTATTGACTGTGTTTCTACTAGGTAGTTGCACAGGAGAAGGCTGGAGCCGCAAAGCAAAAGGCGCTGCTATTGGCGGGGCAACAGGCGCTGCCGTTGGTGGTGCAGTGGGTGGCACCGAAGGCGCCGTGGTAGGTGCGGCGGCAGGTACCGTAGCCGGTGGTGCCATTGGCCGCAAAAAAGACAAGAAGAAAGATAAAAAACGTTACGACAGATACAAAAACAAAGAACAGAACGATAACAGGTAATCTTAGTCCTCAAAAGAAAAGAGACGCAAAGTTTTGCGTCTCTTTTCTTTTGAGGACAGTTGCTTAATTAACCTACGTTCAAGAAATCTATGAGCACCTGTGTCAGTAGCTCCCCAAGTCTTACAGTAGCTGCACGCACTAAGGGATATTCACCTCCTGTTCCCCCTATCAATCCTGTAAGCCTTTATTCAAACAAAAAAGTCCTGCCAGATCATCTCCGGCAGGACTTTAGATTTATACTTTAAGCGAACTATGCGTTAGCTTTTGGTTTATTGCTGCTCCAGCGACGATTTCCGCCACCATTCTGGCTTCTGTTGCCGCCGTTATTACCACCTCCGTTGCGAGGCCCACCGGCTGGTCTGTTAGAGTTTGCACTACCCGAAGCGTTGCTGCTCCCGGCAGGCTTGTTGCCCCAGCGGCTTCTGCCACCGCCGCCGCCGCCACGCTTCTTCTGCTCTTTTACAGTGCTGGCCGCTTCGGCAAAGTCTTTTGCCGTCATTGGGTATGGGTGGTTATCCACTACTGGCACCGCTTTCGAGATCAGTTTCTGAATACCTACTAAATATGCAGTTTCCTCGGCATCGCAAAACGATAAGGCTGTACCACTTGCTCCGGCACGACCTGTACGGCCAATGCGGTGCACGTAAGTTTCGGGCTCGTTTGGAAGCTCGTAATTGATCACATGGCTCAGGTCGTCCACATCAATACCGCGGGCGGCAATATCAGTGGCTACCAGTACACGTGTCTGGCTCTTCTTGAAGTTATCCAAGGCACGTACTCTCGCATTCTGCGACTTGTTGCCATGTATGGCCTCAGCCTGAACGCCAGCTTTGGTCATGTCGCGAGCTACTCTGTCGGCACCATGCTTGGTGCGGGTAAATACAAGCGCGCGGTCAATTTCCCCGTCTTTAAGCAGGTGTATCAGCAGGTTCTTCTTGTCTGATTTCTTTACGTAGTATACTTTCTGCTGAATGGTGTTGGCTGTAGATGATACAGGCGTTACCTCTACCTTGGCAGGATCTACCAGAATAGTATCGGCAAGCTTCATAATCTCCGGAGCCATGGTAGCCGAGAAGAACAATGACTGCCTTTTCTCCGGTATCACTTTCAGCACCTTCTTCACATCATGCACAAAACCCATATCCAGCATGCGGTCCGCCTCATCGAGCACGAACATCTGCAGGTAGCTCAGGTTAATATACTTCTGTGCCATCAGGTCCAATAAACGACCAGGTGTCGCCACCAGTATGTCTACTCCAGCTCTAAGGGCATCGGTTTGCGGACGCTGCGGCACACCACCAAATATCACTGTATGCTTCAGGCCAGTGTTCTTGCCATAGGCTTTCAGGCTGTCCCCGATCTGGATAGCCAGTTCGCGGGTAGGCGTAAGCACAAGTGCCTTAATCTTCTTCTGTCCGTTCTGAGGCTGCGCGTGCAACAACTGAAGTATTGGAATAGAGAAAGCGGCTGTTTTACCGGTACCTGTCTGTGCGCATCCTAAGATGTCGCGCTGCTGCAGTATGTAAGGGATAGCTTGTGCCTGGATGGGAGTTGGTTTAGTGTATCCTTCTGTTTTAAGAGCGTTTAGGATAGGCTCTATCAAATTTAAATTCTCGAATGTCATTAATTGATTTTTCAGTATGAAAGGCTGGCCGTGCAGTAAATTTATAGCCGGCTCAGCTAAGCTTTGATGAACAAGCGCTTTCATCTGAAAGTATAACACAATGCGTGTTCTTGCTCATCCTTTCCACCCTTAACTTATAAAAGAGAACAAAGGTTCTTTTAAAGATTAAAGTATGGATAATAACTGTGCAAAGGTAGCCGTAAGTATGGTCAGTTCCTATATTTAGTTTTGGGGCACGATTTAAGGGCCGCGACGGAGCAAATTTATACTTAAGGTTTAAGCTGTATTCGATATTCAGAGCGAAGGCTTATATACTCCGACCTAAAGACCTTAATAAAAGATTTAAGTTGTCATCTCGACCTTTGGGAGAGATCTCTATAGAACTCCCTCATAGCTAATCCTAATTAGATCTCTCACAGTGTTCGAGATGACAAACTGCGAACGTCTCGCCTTTAGTTGCTTGTATAAGGTTATTACCTATTCCTACAAAAGTAAAATGGGTAGCATCCTTTATCAGAACACTACCCACTTTTATATTTTAGATATCTAAATCTTAGCCAATAGCTTCGTTCAAACTTGGCAGCTTTCCAAAGCGGCGTAGCGTGTTAATGTGCGAGCGCAGGGCCTGCCAGAACGTTTTATTCTCCATGTAAGGAATCCCGAACTCCTCAGCAGTCTCTTTCACGATATGAGAAATGGCAGGATAATGTACGTGGCATACGCGCGGAAACAGGTGGTGCTCGATCTGGTAATTCAAACCTCCTACATACCAGTTTATAAATTTATTATCGCGCGAAAAATTAACGGTAGTATGCATCTGGTGGATTGCCCAATCATTCTCGATCGTACCGTTCTCGTCAGGGCGTGGATGGGTAGTGCCCTCAACAGTATGTGCCAACTGGAACACTACCGTAAGTACAATACCTGCTACAAAGTGCATTAACAAAAAGCCCAACAGCACCTGTATAAACGGGATGCCGAAAGCTACTACCGGCAGCACCAGCATGACAGCAAAGTATAAAACTTTCATGGCGATGATCTTGAGCAGCATCTTTTTATTCTCTTTGTCAGAGTTTGAGTTAACCCCGTTTTTAATGAACAGGAAGTACTGCACAAAGTCTTTGGCAATAACCCAGTAAAGCGTTAGTAAACCGTAGAAAAAGAAAGCGTAAAGCCACTGCAGTTTATGGTAGAACTTAACATTAGTGTGCGGTGAAAAGCGCAGCACCAGTCTGTCCTGAATATCCTCGTCCATATCTACCACATTGGTGTAGGTATGGTGCAGAATGTTGTGCTGCAGTTTCCAGTTAAAAGCCGAGCCTCCTACCAGGTTTAAAGTATGGCCCATCAGAAAATTCACTCGCTTGTTGTTGGAGTATGCTCCGTGGTTTGCGTCGTGCATAACGCTCATACCAATACCTGCCACACCTAAGCCCATAATAAACCACAGGGTAAGGCTAAGCGGGAAAGACGGCTGAAACGCCAGCAGGTAAATAAACGGAAGTACGTAGCAAGCTAACAGCACCACGCTCTTTACCACCATTTCGGTATTTGCATTTTTGGAGATATTATTCTCAGCAAAGTATGCGTCTACTCTTTTGCGGAGCGTAGCAAAGAAGAGATTCCTGTCTTTAGATACAAACTTGATTTTGCTTTTGGGCTTCATATGGGATGCTATTTAAGGTCTGTAGAATCGGCCTCGACTAATTTACAAAAACCTTAGGATTTTCAGATAAAAAGCATGGGCAGGTACTAATACAAGCCAACAATTTAAGTATAAGTTCCGACAAAAGCAGCATCAATACGCTAATTACATTTAGTTTTCTAAACAGAAAAGGCAGGTATTAAACCTGCCTTTTCTGTTTAGAAATTATACTTTTCAGCTATCAGCGCTGTCCTGCTTCTAAGGTTATTTTAGTGGATGTGTGAAACGCGGCCTCCGTTACATCTACTTTATCAGTGCCAGCTGTGTAGGTAAGTTTAACCCAACCTGCTTTATACTTATCTCCCTCTTTTAACCTGAATCCGACATAAACTGTACTGCTGTTTCCCAATGGCCCTTCGGCCAGCGTCTGTGCTCCACTAGGCTGACGCAGATCCAGAACATAACCATTTGCTCTTATAAACTGATAATTTCTGTTCTGATCTTCCTGCACTACATCGTTTAACTGTAAAGGGGCAGCCCAATTGCCAATAGAGATATCCTGTTGCAGGTTTAGCAGCACCTGGTTGTTCTCCAGCGGACGAACATAAAAGAGGTTATGGCTTCCCTGGGAGTCTGATACCAGCACATTGCCAAAAGTGAAGTCATTTCTGCCATCGCTGTTTACGTCTACCTGAATCGGGACAGTATACTTAAAGGAAGAGTTAATTTGCTTGTGGACAATAGTCAGAGGCTCTACCTCGCTCTCCTTCTCTTTGTCGCAGGAGGTAAAGGCTAGCGCAAGCAGCGCAAGCGTAAACATTTTTTTCATAGTTTTTAGGTATAAGTATAGTAATAAATTATCAGATCACTGATCAGACAACTCTAAGAGACAGACCCATAATCTTCTCCCATAGTTGCACGATGTCAAATAAAGTATGGTCAGTATACATGCTTTTTATTAGCACAGCCAGCAGTTGCAGGAGTGTTTTCATAGTTTAGAATCAGGTTCGTTCATGGTTATGCTGCGGCATAATCTGACATAAAGTAAATAGCTTTCTGCGAGTTACAAATCGCAAAGCAAACGGGGTTAGCCGAATTTTCGACTAACCCCGTTTTATACTTGCTATAAGCTCCTGAGAGCCTGATAAATTATAGGTGGATTACCTCGTCGTAAGCTGCTGCTGCTGCCTCCATGATAGCCTCGCTCATGGTTGGGTGCGGGTGAACAGACTTGATGATCTCATGGCCTGTTGTCTCCAGTTTACGGGCAACTACCACTTCAGCAATCATTTCTGTTACATTGGCACCAATCATATGCGCGCCCAGGAACTCGCCATACTTGGCATCGAAGATAACTTTGATAAAGCCATCTTTTGCACCGGCAGCGCTTGCCTTACCAGATGCAGAGAATGGGAATTTACCAACTTTGATCTCCAGGCCCTGCTCACGTGCAGCTTTCTCGGTTAAACCAACCGAAGCGATTTCAGGAGAGCAATACGTACAGCCAGGTATGTTGCCGTAGTTTAACGGCTCCGGGTGATGGCCAGCAATTTTCTCCACACAGATGATACCTTCCGCAGAAGCTACGTGCGCCAATGCCGGACCAGGAACAATGTCACCGATCGCGTAAATGCCATCAACGTTTGTCTTGTAGAACTCATCTACAGTTACACGGCCTTTGTCTACTTTAATACCAAGCTCTTCGATACCGATGTTCTCCAGGTTTGTCTGGATACCAACCGCAGAAAGTACGATCTCAGCATCAAGTGTCTCCTCGCCTTTGGCAGTTTTCACTTTTACTTTGCAGATATCGCCGCTCGTATCAACAGACTCTACAGAAGCGTTTGTCATGATGCTGATGCCAGCTTTCTTGAAAGACTTCTCCAGTTGCTTTGATACTTCCTCGTCCTCAACAGGAACGATGTTTGGCATGTACTCTACTACCGTTACTTTCGTGCCCATAGCGTTGTAAAAGTATGCAAACTCTACCCCGATAGCACCAGAACCAACTACTACCATGCTCTCCGGCATTTTATCCAGCGCCATTGCCTGGCGATAGCCGATAATCTTTTTGCCATCAATCGGCAGGTTAGGAAGCTCACGAGAGCGTGCACCTGTAGCCAGAATTATGTTGGTAGCCTCTACTGTATCTTTCTTTCCGTCCTTGTCAGTAACTTCGATCTTGCCTTGGGCTACTACTTTGCCAGTACCCATAATCGCATCGATCTTGTTTTTGCGGAACAGGAACTGAATACCTTTGCTCATACCATCTGCCACACCGCGGCTACGCTTAATTACAGCATTGAAGTCTACAGAAGCCTCTCCAATGTTGATACCGTAGTCAGCTGCATGATTGATGTACTCGAATACGTTTGCGCTCTTCAGCAATGCTTTTGTCGGGATACAGCCCCAGTTCAAGCAGATACCACCCAGCGACTCACGCTCGATCACACCTACCTTCATACCCAGCTGCGACGCACGGATAGCTGCTACATAACCACCCGGGCCACTACCCAGCACTACTAAATCGTATTTTGATGCCATAATATCTAAGTTAAAGTTGATGAGCAAAATTAAGCGATAATCCCAACTTCACAAAACGGCTTTAGCTATACTTGGCATTAGTACAATGCAAGGAAGTGAGTTGGATGATCAGGTGATTTTTTCAGAAAATGAAAATTTATCTTTTAAGATTGTGCTGTAGTGCTGTACTTTACACATTGTAGCACATTTTACCTATTGCATGAATAAACTTTTACTTTCTATACTTTTCTTATTGGTTTCGTTTTCGGTACAGGCTCAGAAGTCTGCCAAAGAATATTTTATAAGCGGAAACGAGAAATTTAACACCGGCAAGTATGCTGAGGCCATAAAAGATTACGACCAGGTTCTGAAGCAGGAGCCTAAACACGCCCCTACCCTCACCAACCGTGGTATCGCCAAAGACAGGCTGCAGGAGTACCGCGAGGCCATCGAGGATTTTACCCGGGCTATTGCCGCCGATCCAAAGTACACTGAAGCGTACCTGAGCCGTGGCCTATCAAAGTATAACCTAAAAGATTACCGCAGCGCCCTGTTGGACTTTAACAAAGGCATTGAGCTCGACCCTAAAGATGCAAAGGCACATAACAACCGTGGCCTGGTGCGCTATGGATTAAAAGACTACAGCGGCGCCATTACCGACTACTCCAAAGCCATTTCCTTAAATCCAAAGTATGAGGAGGCTTTTTACAACCGCGGTGCCCCTAAGTATAACCTAGGCGACAAAGCAGGCGCCTGCGCCGACTGGACAAAAGCAAAGTCACTGGGTTTGAAAGAGGCAGATGCTTACCTAAAGAAGTATTGCAAGTAGCACTTAATGTAATATGATAGAAAGGCTGGAGTAGTTTCCAGCCTTTTTTGTTTGAATAGTATTGCCCAGAATAATTGATGTGGGTGCCGTTTGGTTTGGCGAGTCTCCATCTCCGTTTTTATGCAGCACCGGGTCCAACCACCCCTACCCCCTCCTTGTCCAAGGCGGGGAATTATACTTACTACCTCAACTCTTATCATGATAGCTTTGGTTCTTCACCTTGTCATCCTGATAGGATCTTGAGGGAAGATAAGTTAAGAAAAACTACAGTGCTTATACTTTGGCTATAGCAACTTCAGTGTTCCCCGCCTTGGACAAGGAGGGGGTAGGGGTGGTTGGACCCGGCAATGCTGAACAATGCTCAGGGTTTTTGACCTGTCAACGATTGCCTACGCCCAAGACAAAGCTTACCGGCCTTGGGGGCACTAGAGTAAGAAGTTAAACGTTAGGCAAGTAGGACTGAGGAATCAAACTAGCTAATAAGAGTAGTATAAAAAAAAGGCGCTTTATCAGCGCCTTTTTAAGTATAAAATCATTCGCTAAGATGACTAAGCATCTGTCGGATCTTTTCCTTTTTCCGAAGCTAGTAAGGCGGGCTTCACATTTTTCATGTCAATGGCCTCCATTCTACGCATTGTCTCTTCCTTCAGCGCAGCAAATTCATCCATGTTCTTCTTTCGGATTGGTTCGGCAGTAGGCAATTTTACACGCAGCGCATCTACCTGTTTGCCATTCTTCCAGAAGCGGTAGCAAAGATGCGGACCGGTGGCAAGACCTGTGCTGCCTACATAGCCAATTGTCTGGCCCTGCTTTACGTGCATACCGGCACGAATGCCTCTTGCAAACCTGGACATATGCAGGTATTGCGTAGTATAAGTCTTGTTGTGCCTGATCTTTACATAGTAGCCGTTGCCGCGGGTATAGCGTGCTTCCAGCACTTTGCCGTCGCCTACTGTTCTGATTGGAGTACCGCGCGGTGCGGCAAAGTCGGTGCCCAGGTGTGCCTTGTAGCGCTTTTGCACCGGGTGGAAACGGCGCTTTGAGAAGCGGGAACTGATACGGCTATATTCTAGTGGCTCTTTCAGGAAAGCTCTTTTCAGGCTCTGTCCTTTTTCATCGTAATACCCCATTCCGTTGCCCTGGTCAAAGCCGATGGCGTATACTTCCTGCCCATTATGCTCAAAAACAGCTGATTTTAATTCTCCGTAACCAATGGTGGTGCCATTAACTACTTTCTCTTCATAGATCAGCTTAAATTTATCGCCGGGCTGAAGGTGGTTCAGGTTTAGGCGCCATGCATAGATATCGGCAAACTTGTTAACCAGTTGTGGCGAGCCACCGGCCTCCACCATCGAATCGAACAAAGAACTTTTAATCTCACCAGCTAAGGTACGCTCCACAACTTCTATTTTGCGCTTTACTAATGTAACCTCTGTTTCCCCACGCAGGTCGTAAATCACATACTCTACAGGGTTAGGCTCATAAATAAAGTATTGGGCTGTCTGGGCAGAATCTAGGGAGTGTAGTATAGTATAGCTGCTATTGGCGGCAATTCTACGAACACTGTATACTTTTTTTGCCTTTTGCGCCAGAGTGTGCGCCTGTGTTGGTGAGATATTATACGCTGCCAGTATTTCAGAGATATTTTCACCACTTTTCACCTCATCTTCTACAATCGCCAGTGTATCGGTAGATATGCCATATACAATGGGGGCTGGCTTCTTCTCTGCTTTAACAAGATCAAGCTTAGGTTTAGACTCATTCTGGCGGGCCATCACCTGGTCGGAATTCAGGCTAACAACACGTGCTGCAATAATAAAAAACAACAGCAACAAAGCGAGCAGGGTGGCAAGCCCTTTACTACGTTTGTACATCACTAAAAAATACCTTTGGTTGGAAAATCGACACGAAAATATGCTTTAACCGATAGAAATAAAAATATCAATCAACATAATCATCAGATTATAAATATGTTGCAATAGTTTTGCCAAAAGTCAATATAGCACTGCAATCTATAACGCGCATTGTTATAGCTCTATTATAACTTTAGTATACTTTCTGCAACTGTCTCTAAACCATGCTTTTTGGCTACGCTGGAGCATCAGTAATAAACTACTTTCGCAAAAAACATTTCTTTTTATAACTTTGGCCTCCATGAAAGCATTAGAAGGAAAAGTAGCCCTGGTAACGGGAGCATCAAAAGGAATAGGCCGCGCCATCGCAGAGAAATTTGTAGAGGCTGGTGCCAAGGTAGCATTCACCTACCTGTCTAGCGTAGAAAAAGGACAAGCCCTAGAGCAGGAGTTATCTGCCAATGGCGGTGTGGCAAAAGGATATCGCTCTGATGCCTCCAACACGGCACAGGCCGAGCAGCTGGTAGAGGACGTAGTAAAAGAGTTCGGCAAGATCGACATTGTAGTAAACAATGCCGGCATCACCCGCGACGGTCTGCTGATGCGCATGAACGAGGAGCAGTGGGATGCGGTGATCAATACCAACCTGAAGTCTGTGTTTAACGTGACCAAGGCTGCCACCAAGCACATGATGCGCGCCAAAGTTGGTTCTGTTATCAACATAACTTCTGTGGTAGGTATTAAAGGTAACGCTGGCCAGGCTAACTATGCAGCTTCTAAGGCTGGTATCATCGGCTTTACAAAATCTGTAGCACTGGAGCTAGGCTCTAGAAACATCCGCTGCAATGCCATTGCCCCTGGCTTTATCGAAACAGAAATGACTGGAGAGCTTGACCAGAAAGTAGTGGACGAGTGGAGAAAGGCAATTCCATTGAAGCGCGGCGGATCACCGGAGGATGTGGCTAAAGCAGCTGTATTCTTGGCGTCTGACGAGTCGGCTTACATTACTGGCCAGACCCTTCAGGTTGACGGTGGCATGCTGACTTAATAGCGTCTTGAGTTCTGAGTACCGAGTTAAAAATTATACGACACACGTAACACGATACTTAATTGTTTAAAGAGAATTAGCTCGGAATTCGTAACTCAGAACTCGGAACTCATAATTACTAATTCAATATAGACCAATGCTCCTGCGTTTACGTTAGTAGCATTGGTCTTTTTCTTTTATCTTTAGTATAAATAAAAGACAAGGCTCCATTCATCTTTCAGCATTTATAATTCATACTTATAAATTTGAACTCGTTCCGACTCATAACGACCTACTCCCCCTGGCTTATACTTGCCTGCCTGGCAGTTGGCTTACTATATGCGTGGCTGCTGTACAGCAAGCGGGCACCATGGCCTAAAAGTATAAATTATGCGCTGGCAGTGCTGCGCTTTGTGGTCGTTAGCTTTATCAGCTTTCTGCTACTGGGGCCTTTAGTGCGGTATGTTTCTAATACTACACAAGAGCCAACTATTGTTTTCGCTTTGGATAACTCACAGTCGGTAAAGCTGTTCTCAGACTCGGTGCAGCTGAAACAGGCGGAGCAGGGCTTGCAAAATATAGTTTCTAAACTACAGGATGCCGGCTACAAAACTGAGATCAGAACACTTGCCAACGAGCAACAGCAAAGTATAAGCGAGCTTAACTATATCTCAGAAACTACAAACCTGAGCCAGCTGCTTTCGCAGGTGCAGGAGGAGTATGCAGAGCAGAACCTGGCGGGTGTGGTATTATTGTCGGATGGTATCGTGAACCAGGGAATGTCGCCAGCTTATGCCAACTATGGATATACACTGTACCCTGTGGCTCTAGGTGATACTATTCCTAAAAAAGACGTGCTGGTGGCATCGCTGCGTTACAACAAAGTAAACTACAGTGGCAACCGCTTTCCATTAGAGGTAGAACTGCAGCAGGAAGGGTTTGCAGGAAGGCAGGCAAACGTCATACTGAAGGAAAACGGCAAAGCAATTGCCCGTAAAACCGTTTCGATGCAGGCCGGTCAGCCGGTGCAGCAGGTGCCGTTCCAGGTGCTGGCATCGGGGCTTGGCAAACGCCATTACGAGGTGGAAGTGCAACCGCTGCAAGGTGAGTTTACCACCCTCAACAACACCAAACATGCTTACATTGATGTAGTAAAAGGCAAAATAAAGGTATTGGTTGCAGCCGCTGCTCCGCACCCCGACATAAAGGCCATTCGGGCTGCCATAGAGTCTAACGAGAACTATGAAACCACCCTGTACATACCCGGCTTAATGCAGCTAAAACCACAGGATTATGACGTAGCCGTGCTGCACCAGTTACCAGGACGTGTAGCAGGCGGTGAGGCGGCTCTTAACCTGGTGCGCCAGAAAAACCTGCCTGCGCTGTACATTCTTGGTCCGCAAAGCGACCTGAACGACTACAACCGTCTGAACGTGGGCCTAAACATCAGCAGCAACGGACAACAGGACGAAGTAACGCCTATCGCAAACGCTAACTTTACTACTTTTAAGCTACCAGAGGCTGCCCCTGAACGCCTACAGCAGTACCCGCCGGCAAGGGTGCCTTTTGGGGATGTGCGCCTTAACCCGAACACGGAGGTGGTACTGTACCAGCAGGTAGGGCGCGTAAAAACGAACAAGCCCATGCTGGCCGTGCAAACGTCCGGAGACAAACGCAATGCTACATTGCTAGCCTCAGGCATCTGGCAATGGCGCATCATCGAGAATGCCAACAACGAGCAGCCCGAAGTATACGATAAGCTCATCACAAACCTGATACAGCTATTAAGCGCTCCACGAAACAAAAAGCGCCTGAACGTTTACCCTATGCTGACGGAATACACCAGTTCTGAGGAAGTGCGCTTTAACGCAGAAGCCTACAACGAAGCACTGGAGCCAATCTACGGACAGAACATCACCTTAAGTATAAAAAACGACGAAGGCCAGACCAGGAACTTTAACTTTGCCAACGGCGAAAATCAGGCAGGTGTAAATATCGGTACTTTGGATGGGGGTCGTTATACGTATACTGCTACGGCCAGAATTAACGGGCAAATGCAACAAGACAAAGGCGAATTTGTGGTAGAGGAACTGCAGCTGGAAGCCCTTAATTCCGTAGCTGACCACACGCTGCTTTACCAGCTGGCCAGCAACACCGGCTCTAAATTATACTATCCTGCACAACTACAACAGCTGGAGCAAGACATTCTTAAAGCCGAACACAAACCTAAAATCTACAGCTCTGAAGAACTCAAAGACCTGGTAGACCTTAAATGGCTCTTCTTCCTGCTGCTTGGCTTTATCTGCGTCGAGTGGTTTATACGGAAGTATAACGGCAGCTATTAAAGTGCTGGTTTATATTTAAGGTAAACGAGTTAGCGCTGCAACTATTCCATGTATTCCGGGATCATATAGTTACACCTTAAGCTCGCTGCTATATGAAAAACTTACTTCTTGCTCTATTGCTGCTTTACGCAGTTACTTCCTGCTCCAAAGAAGCAGAGCTAGACACAACTCCAACTGAATTTTCTGCTGATCAGTATCCGCAGAAATGGCAGCTTGTAAGCATGACTGGTAATATTGCCAATATGCCTGCCCAAACAGGTGCTGCTATGGCATGGCAGGAGTATTACATTATAAAAGCTAATGGCACTTTCTGTAAAACAAGGGAACATGCTGGCATTACAACATCTGCATCCGGCACCTACAAGATAGATGCTACAACTGACATGAATTACTTAAAGCTGACTTATGAAAATGACAGCGACATCATCGGAAACTGCATAGTAGAACCAACAGAAACGCTACAATTCCAGTCTGAAATAACGCTTGTATTGGGCGAATGGAGCATGTGCGATGGCCCAAGATTAGAATACAAGAGAGTTACATACGACGGAAAAGAGGATTAATAGCATCTGAATAAACTTTTTATCTGCGTGAGTTAGCAGTTTGTGTATACTTTAACAGGAGGGTCACAAACTTTTAGCTTACGCTGCTACTACCAGCAATGTAGCTCAACGTAACCTACCTTTATTAAACCAAGCACCCATCAACAACTAAACAATAGTATAAGTATATTTACAGAAAAACAGCCACTGCAACTATACTTATAAAACTATGACAAACACCACCATCCCCTCTCCTTTTATACTTGAAACGGAGCGCATGTACCTGCGCCTGCTGTCCCCGGAAGTATACGGTTACCTTTTCACGAACTGCTCCGACAAGGAGATTAAAGAATACTTCGGTTTTACCACAGAAGAGGAACTTAATGCTGAAAAAGAAAAGTATAGCAAGGGTTATACCACCTACTTCGTATCCTTCGCTAACTTTCATCTGCTGGACAAGCAAAGCGGCCGGGTATTGGGTAGTTGCGGTTACCATACTTGGATTCCAAAGCACAGAAGAGCTGAAGTAGGCTACTACCTGCTACACGACCAGGACAAAGGCAAGGGACTGATGACTGAAGCACTTGGTCCCATACTCAGGTATGGCTTTGAGCAGATGAAGCTACACAGAATTGAGGCGCTTTTAGCAGACTACAATACCCCATCGGTTAGGTTACTGAAGCGTTTTGGTTTTAAAGACGAAGGAACTGTGAGGGGACATTATGTGGTGGATGGGATAAATGAAGACTCAGTTTTGGTATCTTTGTTGCTGCCAGAGTACGAACAATTAAAGAGCTCCTGGAACTTAGCCATACAGCCTGTCCAGAGCAATTAACTAAAACCGCCTGATCCACTTGAGATACTTTATACTAAACAAACCTTACGAGGTGCTCACACAGTTTACCGACGAGGCCGGCAGAGCCACCTTAAAGGATTTTGTCTCTGTACCTAACATTTATCCTGTCGGCCGCCTCGATTACGACAGCGAGGGTATGGTGTTGCTAACTGATGACAAAACACTGCAGCACCGCCTCTCCGACCCACAGTTTAAGGTAGAGAAAACTTATTGGGTTCAGGTAGAAGGCATCCCTACAGACGAGGCGCTGACACGTTTACGGTTGGGCGTAGTGATCAAGGGCACAAAAACCTCACCTGCAAAAGCACAGCTTCTGGAAGAGGAACCGCAAGTATGGGAACGTTCCACCCCTATCCGTTTCCGGAAGAACATTCCTACCTCCTGGCTCGAGATCAAAATTTCACAGGGCATGAACCGACAGGTGCGCCGCATGACAGCCGCTGTTGGCTACCCTACCCTGCGCCTGATACGTCCGGCCATTGGTCAGCTTACGTTGGGCAGATTACAGCCAGGCGAGTACCGTGAGCTTAACCCTGAAGAGGTAACCCAGCTAAAAGTAATTGCCGCTAAAGCCCCCAAATCAACCACAGGCAAAAGAACTGGAACCTTTGGCACTAAAGGTAAAAGCAGCGGCAAAAAGCCGGGCAGCAAAGGCGGCTTCCGGAAGCAGATAAACTAAGGAAAATTCCTCATGAAGCTTTAAGCTATACTTTTAAGCCTGCTTGTTACTACTACTCTGGTCTCCTGCACCACGAAGTATGGTTCCGTTAATGAGAAAGTATACCAAAAGAATTTAAGAAGTGCTTTTATTAATGATTTTAAAACGGCTAGCTTCTGCAAATGCCTGGAGTACGGAAACAACAACAAGCTGGATTTGAGAAATGATATCAGCTGTGCCTATCCAGATTATATGTACACAGAGATAGCCTTTATTGATAGCTTGGCCAAGGCAGAAAGGAGCAAGATACAGCTAGATTCTGTGGCTCGCATAGGTAAAGTGGCCGAAGGAATGGAAGGAAAAAGAGTAATAGATATCTGCCTGGAGTTTTAACAAAACAAAGAACTTGATGCACTTGCAAAGGCACGTTATGATATTATTGAGAAAAAGTAGAAAAACTGACAAACTTCAAAGTACACATTGCGCTAAACTATGAAAACCACTGCCATCGAGGTTCCTGTTTCAGAAAACTTAAAGCTCCGCGAGGTATCTGTTAACGATACCTCAGCAGTTTTTAAGCTTATTGATTCAAACAGAGAGTACTTGCGCAAGTGGCTCCCTTTTGTTGATTACACAAAAGCTGTATCTGACACGGAGGCTTTCATAAAATCTGTAACGGCAGAGGGTAAGATTTCCGACCTGGTGTTCATCGTGCTATACAAGGGACAGCATGCAGGTATAATCGGTTTTAAAAGTATAGACGCGGTTAACCTGAAACTGGAAGTAGGATATTGGCTGGCTGAAAACCAGCAGCACAGAGGCATCATAACACGCAGCTGTTCTGCGCTTATAAAATATGCCTTTGAAAAAATGAAGATGAACCGGATACAGATAAAGGTGGGCATCGGTAACACACGCAGCAACGCTATTCCAAAGAAGCTAGGCTTTACGTTTGAGGGCATAGAGCGCGATGGCGAACTATTAAGCAATGGCCAGTTCCACAATCTGGAAGTATACAGCCTGCTACGAAAAGAGTGGGACCACAAACAGGGCTAACAGTTTTGCACCTCCTATACTTGCGTTTTCCCTTCCTCGTTTCCATTTCCTAACAAGATAGAAACAGACCGCATCTGTTCGTGTTTATCGGCAATGAGCTTAAGTATAGCCAGGAAAGGAATAAACAGAATCATACCGGATGCTCCCCACAGTATACCGCCAGCCACAATAGCCAATAACGTAAACAGCATATTCACGCGCAGCCTATAACTCACTGCCCACGGGAAAATAAGATTTGCCTCCAGGTACTGCACTACCGCAAACACAATCACCACCCCAATCGGATACCAGATGTTGTCGTAGGTAACCCAGGCAATGGCCATGGGCAGTATGGCTCCGATGGTGATACCCACATAAGGAATAAACGTAAGTATAGAGGCCACAATTCCGAAGAAAATAGCATGCGGTATGTTTAGTAGCAAGAGCCCGATACTATTTAAGACTGCTACCACCAGGTACACAATGGCCATGCCTTTAATAAAGTTGTAGTAGGTTGTAATGGTTTCGTGCAGGATGGTGCGGATCTTCTTCTGCTCGCTTTTTTCGAACAGCACGAAAAGCCCCTGCGCCAACTGTTCGCGGTAGTAAAGTATAAGCGCAATGTAAATGGGTATCAGGAGCAGCAGCACCAAACTGACAGCAGAAGTATAAAGAACCCCCTGGGCCATCCCAAAAACAGACGAGACCGCATCTGCAGCAAAGCTCTCCAACCACTCCTTCTGCCTTCCAACACCTATTTCATAAGTGCTTTCTATGTGCTCGCTCAGTTTCTCCCAGGTGCTTATTAACTTGGCATGCACATTCGGCCATTCTTTGGTAAAGCTCAACATTTGCCGCACCAGCAGCCACACCAGCAGCCCTACAATAATAAGTAATAGCAAAAGACACAGCGCAATGGCAGCCCAACGGGGTACCTTTTTTGCCTCCAGCCATCTGCAGATCGGGTAAAGCAAGAAGCTGATGAGAAGCGCAAAGCTTAAGGGGATAAACAGATTCTTTCCAAAGTAAAGTATAACTGCTGTCAGCACAATAAATAACAGCAATTTTATCCAGTTCACTTTGGGTTGGCTATCCATAAAAAACAGGTATATTAGTGTTTAAATATAACACTTATACTTTATTATCAGACGTTAACATCTACACTTAAAATTACACTTTCTCTATCTACTATGACTAAACTAAAAATTGCCGCGCTTGCCCTTGTGGCCTTAACCTGGGGTGAAGTGGCGCAGGCCCAAAAACTGAGGGGCATCGAAGAGCCTGAGGTAACACGCCTGATGAAAACATTGAGCGCAGACGACATGCAGGGCCGTGCTTCTTTTACGCCCGGAGGTGAAAAAGCGGCTGATTTTATCGCAAATGAATTCGAGAAGACTAAGCTTAAACCTTTGCCTGGCGAAGTAGATTTTAAGCAAACGTTTAAAGTATACCACATGTCTCCGGCTACCATTACCGTTAGCCTTAACGGAGAAGCGCAGCCTGCCGAGAACCTGTTTTCCAGAACAAACCACCAGCAAATAAACTGGACAAACCCGGAGGGAGTAGAGGTAGTTGCGATCACAGAGGCAGAGGACTTCAGAAAAGCCTTTGGCCAGGTTAGCAGACTGGAGAAAGATGCACTGGTGCTGGTACACCCAAAGCATAAGAGCATGTTCACTGCTTACCAGCGCCACCTGCGCAACGGCTCTGTGCTTAAAGAAACCGGCACAGGCACGAGCAAAGTATTTGTGCTAACGGAGCAAAGCACAGCCCCTGCTTTTACTGTAACTGCAGAGAATAAGATAGAAGAAAAGAAGCTGACGAATGTAGGAGGCATGATAGAAGGCAAGCGTAAAAACGAGTATGTTGTTTTCTCGGGCCACTATGACCACATAGGCATACAGAAGCCAACCGACGGCGACAGCATTGCCAACGGCGCCGACGACGATGCCTCAGGCATTACAGCCATGATGACGCTGGCCAAACATTTTAAAAAGCAGGGCAAGCCAGAGCGCAGCATCCTGTTTGTAGCCTTTGCGGCAGAAGAGATAGGCGGCTATGGCTCCAGGCATTTTTCTGAGCAACTAAACCCTGAAGAGATTGTGGCTATGTTTAACATCGAGATGGTAGGCAAACCTTCTAAATTCGGACCAAATAGTGCTTACTTAACCGGATTCGAAAGATCTAACTTAGGGGAGCTCATGCAAAACAACCTGCAAGGCACTACCTACAGCATTCACCCGGACCCATACCCGGAGCAGAATCTTTTTTACCGTTCCGACAATGCCACCCTTGCCCGCTTAGGCGTTCCAGCTCACACTATCTCTTCGGTGCAGATAGATAAAGACAAAACTTACCATACTGTTAATGATGAGTTTGAACAACTGGACATGGCACACATGACAAGTATGATCAAAGCCATTGCCACTGCCTCTAAAAGCGTAGTTAACGGTAAAGACACCCCAACCAGAGTAGACAAGACGCAAGTGCAGTAATTGCACTGATATTCGTGAAATAAATTATAAAGGCGCTCCTAACAGGGCGCCTTTCTTACATTATATTCACCCATAACTTAGTGTTATTCACATATTTACAAACAAATAAAACTATCCTTCACAATTTTATACTCGTATAAAAAAAGTATAAAGTATAATGAAGTTAATTATAGTATATATATTATTCCTCCTTTACTCAATACCTGTTATTTCTCAAGAACCTCAATTTAGTTGGGGAGAAAAGATAAACCGCAAGTTTGGACAGCTAGAGAATATGGAAATAATAGGGGTTGACAAGGATGGCTTTTTTGCAACTTACACAGTTAACAACCAAATAACCTTGGAGCATTACAATCCTGATCACGAACGCTTCTGGACAACGGCACTCTCTCCTAAAACCAATGATGGCAAAAGCGCAAAATTCCACTGCGTGGAAATGCTGAAAGGAGATTTATATATGCTATCCTACAACACAACTGGCAACTCAACCCGTGTCTACTCCCAGAAAATAAGCCATAACGGGAATTACGCACCTGACATAGAACTGATAGCTCAAAGCAACAAAGGAGACAATGTTTTAATGGCAAAAGCTCCGGATGATGCGGCATTTGCTGTAGCCGTTAATGGTGAGGACAGCCATACTATTTCGCTATTTTCGCACGAACTTGTTCCCCGCTGGACAAGTACCATCAAATACAAAGGCAACGCAGAGGAACTGCTCGTGCAACCAGACGGAACCACCTACTTGTTAACCAAAGCCCCGGCAGCAGCACCGGCAACCACAGCTTATTATCTTTATCAGTTTAATTCAGAAACAGGTAAAAGCAGCGAACTGGTGCTCGGCCACACGGAATATCGGCCAATAAGAGCTAAAATGGCTGCTGTTTCGGGTAATATAGTAGCAGTAACTGGCTATGTTTCACCATCTAACTCTGTAGCCAGCCACAATCCGGAGCCCATCGGCACTTTTTTGTATCGGATAGATAAACGTCATTTCCAGGACCGCTTTGCATCTTATGCTCCATTTAGCAAAAAGTTTATAAGCGAGTATAAACGTTTAAAACCAGACAACGATAACAGTCAGCGCCTTAGAAACCTGCATTTAGATAAAGCTATTCCTACTCCGGATGGTGGTTTATACTTGCTAGGCGAAGTATGCGAAACCGAAAACAGGGCGGGTACCTTTGTGTATCATAACAATGATATTTTGGTTATAAAACTCCGAAAAAACGGCTCTACAGCTTTTACAACAAGTATAAACAAACTCCAAAGCGGCACTAACATGCAAAATACCATCCGCTCATACTTTGCAGCTGTTGTACAAGATACCCTGCGGATACTTTACTTGGACTTTGAGTTTAAAAACCAGGCTGATGATAAAATTGCTATGTACAGCCCAAGATCATCTTTGAAAACTCCGGTTATGGTAAGCGTACATCCAGATGGTGCCAAAACAGTAAAACCCCTGCACACAACTAAAACAGGTAGCGCTCACGGCTTTTACCTCCGCCCCTGCTCCGCCTATACAGTAAATAACAATGAGTACATTGTAATTGGTATGGGGCCGGATTTTTATAGGTATGGCCGAATGAAGTTCTAAAGCATACTCCTTTTAATCTTTACGGCAAGTATAAACACCACCATGCATGCGAAGGCTACGCAAAGCACACTGGCTCTAAATTACACTTAATCCCTAAAATCCTCTTAATCTGCAGTTAAATGCTTATATTTGAGGAACAACTAAACTAACTTTTTCACCCTACCATGAAGAAACGTACTTATCTGAGTATGATTCTGGCGGCGGCTTTGGCCTTACCTTTAGGCACCGCATCAGCTCAGGACAAAAAAGATGACAAAAAGTGGAAAGTGGATACTGCCCACGGAAAAGAAAAAGAAATTACCGTTACTACCGACGAAGGCACCTGGATGAGCCTGGATGTAAGTCCGGATGGCAAGGAGATTGTGTTCGATTTGCTGGGCGACATCTACATTATGCCAATTTCAGGTGGCAAAGCGAAACTGCTACGTACAGGCCGCGCTTACGAAGTGCAGCCACGTTTCAGTCCGGATGGTCAGTTTATCTCTTTCACTTCGGATGCAGGCGGAGGCGATAACATCTGGATCATGAAGCGCGACGGCTCGGATGCTAAACAAATCACAACAGAGAACTTCCGCTTACTAAACAATGCTGTTTGGACGCCGGATGGCCAGTACCTGATTGCGCGTAAGCACTATACCAACACCCGCTCATTGGGTGCCGGCGAGATGTGGATGTACCACAGATCAGGCGGAGCTGGTGTGCAGCTTACCAAGCGTAAAAACGACCAGCAGGATGCCGGCGAGCCGTTTGTTTCACCAGACGGAAAGTATGTATACTACTCTGAGGACATGAGTGGTGGCTCTACTTTCGAGTATAACAAAGACCCGAACGGTCAGATCTACGTGATCCGCAGGGTAGACCGTAACACAGGCGAGATCGAGAATATTGTAACCGGTAACGGCGGTTCTGTTCGCCCAACCATCTCTAGAGATGGCAAGCACATTGCCTTTGTGCGTCGTGTGCGTACCAAGTCAGTGCTGTTTGTGCAAGACCTGAAAACCGGCGAGCAATGGCCGCTCACCGATAACCTGAGCAAAGACCAGCAGGAAGCATGGGCTATTTTCGGCGTGTATCCGTCTTTCTCCTGGACTCCAGACAACAAGAGCATTGTGTACTGGGCTAATGGTAAGATCAATAAGGTAGATGTTGCTTCGCAGAAAGTTACCAACATCCCTTTCGAAGCTACTGCCACGCATTACATTGCCGATGCCGTGCGTCACGACTTTAGCAAGAACGGTGGTGTGTCGCCAAAGCAGTTCGAAGCCAAGGCTATCCGCCATGCAGTAACTTCTCCGGATGGTAAGTTGTTAGTGTTTAACGCTGCCGGCCACATCTACAAGAAAGAACTTCCAAACGGGAAGCCGGAGCGCATTACCAACAGCACAGATTTCGAGTTTTATCCTGCCTTCTCTCCGGATGGCAAGTACATCGTGTACTCCACCTGGAACGATGATAATTACAGCACGCTGATGAAGCTGGACATCCGTAAGAAGAACCCGAAGCCAACCAAGCTTACTTCTGAAAAAGGATTCTACTCAAACCCGGTGTTCTCGCCAAACGGTAAGTATATCGTTTACAACAAAGAAGGCGGCAACAACCATATGGGTTATGCGCACGGCAACGAGCGTGGTATTTACTACATGTCTACCGATGGCGGCAAGCCGACTTTTGTACAGAAAAACGGTTCTTCACCACTTTTCAATGCTACTTCTGATCGTATTTTCTTCACGGCACGTGCCGGTGACAAATATGCTTTTAAGAGCGTAGACCTGAACGGAAAGGAAGAACAGACGCACTATACTTCCAAGTATACGGAGCAATTCTACCCAAGCCCGGATAACAAGTGGATTGCGTTTGTGGAGCTGTTCAATGGTTATGTGGCTCCGTTCACAGCCAACGGCTCTGGCCTAGATCTAAGTGCCGAAACAAAAGCAGTTCCGGTTGCCCGCTTCACCCGCGACGCTGGTACCAGTGTGCATTGGTCAGGCGACAGCAAAAAAGTGAATTGGGTACTGGGCGATGAGTATTTCTCAAACGATTTGAAAGATCGTTTCACGTTTGTAGAAGGCGCTCCGGATAAACTGCCTGCAATCGACACCACCGGCACAAAGATCGGTCTGGTGCTGAACACAGACACGCCGGAAGGAAAAGTAGCCTTCACAAATGCCCGCATCATTACCATGAAAGGCGACGAAGTGATTGAAGGCGGAACGATTGTAGTGGACGGCAGCCGCATTGTGGCCGTTGGCAAAAACGTAACCGTACCGAAAGACGCTAAAGTGATAGACGCTGCCGGTAAAACCATCATGCCTGGTTTGGTGGATGTGCACGCACACCTGGGCACGTTCCGTTTGGGCATGAGCCCGCAGAAGCAATGGTCATACTATGCCAACCTGGCTTACGGTGTGACTACTACCCACGACCCATCTTCTACTACAGAAATGGTATTCAGCCAGTCGGAAGCCGTGAAAGCCGGTACGATGGTGGGGCCGCGTATCTTCTCTACAGGTACTATCCTTTACGGTGCCGATGGCAACTTTAAAGCCGTAGTAAACGGCATTGACGATGCCCGTTCGCACCTGCGCCGATTAAAGGCAATCGGTGGGTTCTCGGTGAAAAGCTACAACCAGCCACGCCGTGAGCAGCGCCAGCAGATCATTCAGGCTGCCCGCGAACTGGACATGACGGTGGTTCCGGAAGGCGGTTCTACGTTCTTCCACAACATGAGCATGATTCTGGACGGACACTCGGGCATTGAGCACAACATTCCGGTTGCGCCGCTTTACAAAGATGTGGTAGAAGTATGGAAAGCCTCAGAAACAGGCTATACTCCTACCCTGATCGTGAACTATGGCGGTAACTCCGGCGAATACTACTGGTACCAGAAAACCAACGCCTGGGACAAAGAGCGACTCCTGAAATTCACGCCACGTTCTATCATCGATGGCCGTTCACGCAGAGTTACGCTTGTGCCAGACGAAGAGTATAAGCACGGTCACATCCTGACTTCTGAAGCCTGCAAGCAGTTAACAGATGCCGGTGTGAAAGTGAACTTGGGTGCTCACGGTCAGTTGCAGGGCTTAGGTGCGCATTGGGAACTATGGATGCTACAGCAAGGCGGCATGACCAACCTGGAAGCTCTTCGCGCTGCTACTTTGAACGGTGCTGAGTACCTGGGCATGGGCAATGAAATCGGCTCTTTAGAGGCTGGCAAATTAGCCGACCTAATCGTGCTGGATCAGAACCCGCTGGAGAGCATCCAAAATACAGAGCACGTGAAGTATACGATGGTAAATGGCCGTCTGTACGATGCCGCTACCATGGCTGAAATGGGTAACTACAACAAGCAACCAGGCAAGTTCTGGTGGGAAAACAGCCGCACTGCCACCGCATTCGACTGGCACGAAGGTACAGACACCCGCTTCGAAGGTATTGCCGGTGAGCATTGTACTTGCCGTCATTAAGAGGTTAAAGTATAAAAAAGCGGCTGCTCCTAGTGGGGCAGCCGCTTTTTGTTTTTTATAGGTGCGAGAGAACTTAGGATATGAAACAACCTAAGCTATACTCCTTGAGGCTAGACTGTCCCCTTGAGGGGACTATAGGGGTGTAATCGTGCACAAGAAAATTAATTTCAAAGTATTCGCTGCTTTTCTATAATCCAATGCTCGATAGCCCTCAGCACATTATTCATATTTCTTTTTACTTCCTTATCATCAATTCTTATAAACTGCACTCCATATTGCTCTAGTTCAGCCTGGCGCTTTACATCATACTTATAGTTTTGATTATGGCTATCACCATCAATCTCTATAGCTAATTGAAGCTCGTGCGAGTAAAAGTCAACTATAAAATCCAGCATAGGTACCTGCCGGTGGAATTGATAGCCGAGAAGCTTTCTCTCTTTTATTTCCTGCCACAATAGGATCTCAGACAAGGTGCTATTCTTTCTCAACTCACGAGCCTTCGCCTTTAAGTCTTCTCTGTATGGTATGATCCTGTTTTTGGTCAAGGTCAACTACTTTTCGGATTGTTAAATACTCTGGAAAAAGTTAGGGAACGATTACACCCCTGTAGTCCCCTCAAGGGGACAGTCTGCTTTTGAAAAACATACTTTTCTCGCGCAATTTCTACTTTATTACTTCAATCATTAACTAACAATCAGCAACTACTCCTTCACCGCTGCCAGCACCCTTTTAAACAACTCATTCTGCTTGCCATCGTGCCAGCGCCATACTATAACTATATCATGCTCTGGATCAATCCATATCGTATTCTGCCCGGCGCCTAAGGCTGCATAGCTGGTGGTGGGGGCATCAGGCCATGCTTTACCTTCGGTATTGAGCCACCACAGGTAACCGTAGTCCGGGCCAACTGTTCCGCGTGTGGTTGCTTCTTTAACCCATTGCTCAGAAATAAGCTGCTTGTCTTCCCAGCGGCCGTTGCGCAGGAATAGGTAGCCGAAGCGTGCCTCATCGCGGGTACTAATCCAGAGGCCACCACCCCAGCGCGTGCCGCCACTCACCGATGGCATCTGCTTTCCGTTTATCTCTATGATAGAATTTCTGTACGGTACCCACTTCCAGGTTTCAGAGGCATCAATCGGATCCATGATCTCATCTTCCAGCACCTCCGGCAACGGCTTCTCCCACAGGCGCAGCAACGATAAGGCAAAGCGGTTTATTCGGGTGTCATTGTATTCATAAAAGTTGCCCGGTTCCTGAATCTCGCGTGGTTTTCGTTCTCCACGGCCATAAGCTTCTTTGCCTATAAAATCATCTTTTTTGCCCCACATCTCACCCTGCCACTCCGATGTTTGGCGGGCATGGTGCTCCCAGGTTATCTTGCTGTTTTGCTCCGAAGTATAGCCGCCATCTTTCACATACTTTGCCACCGGGTCATTTATACTTTGGATCATTCCCCGATCTATTGTCAAACCAAGTATAGTAGACAAGAAGCTCTTGGCAACACTATAAGTAGGATCTGCGGCTTTGGTATCGCCCCACTCTGCCACAATGTAACCGTCTTTGAGAATAATGCCATTGGTGTTGGCTCTTGTAGCTGGCAATGGGCCAAGCGGTTCTCCGAATATCTCTTTTTGGGTAGAGAAGTCTTTTTCGATCTGGGTCGTTTCCTGCATCTTCGCCCACTCCACAGCCTCTTGCAGCAAGGCAGGATCCATGCCTACTTCTTCCGGCTTTCTCCGCTCCCAATTGTCACCTTTTTCGGGGTAATAATATTTGCTTTCGGAAGTTTGCGCTTGAGCAGTTGAAGTGGTTTGCTGTGGTTGCTGCTGGCAGGCTGACAGACCTAGCGCCAGCACCAAGGCAAAAACGGTGTTCTTAAACATAGCTTTCAGGATGTGTTATACTTGCTCAATCTACAAAATTGGCTGCACATGTTCTAAACAAATGTGGTGCTTAGGCGGTAAAACTTATGATCTAGAAGTAAAGCCAATGCTACAAATAAAAGTATATTCCGACTTTGTATGCCCTTACTGCTTTTTTGGTGAAGTGGTGCTGGAGCGGGCATTAGCCGGAATAGAAAAGAGAGATAAAGTTGATGTTGAATGGATGTCTTTCGAGCTAAGGCCGGAACCCACTCCTACGCTTAAACCAGAAGGAAAGTATCTGCAAACTACTTGGAAGAACTCAGTTTATCCGATGTCGGAACAGTTAGGGATAAATATTGTGCTGCCCAAGGTATCGCCACAACCCTATACCCACCTGGCATTTGAGGGCTACCAGTATGCCAAAAAACACGGCTTAGGCGAAAAATATACAGACAGAATGTTCCGAGCCTTCTTTCAGGAGGAATTAAATATTGGGGAGATAGATGTACTAACTGATCTGGCAGCAGAGATTGGCCTCGACAGAGTGGAATTCAGGGAGGTACTTGAAAGCCGGAAGTATAAAGAAGAGCACCAGCAAGCACTAAAACATGCTTATGAAGATGTAGGTGTTCAGGCGGTACCAACCTTTATTATCGGTAACAAAATCGTGCGTGGGCTTCTGCGCGAAGAGGACCTGCGAAGGCTTATAAAACTGGAGTTGGAAGAGTAAGTCGTCCAACTCCAGCTTTATACTTTTACCAGCCTCGCTTCCTGCCGCCCAGTATACCACCCAACAAGCTTCCTAGCCCTCCGGAACCCATGCTGCCATAGCCTCGTCTGCCGTTCAGTCCGCCAAGTATAGACGCCATCGAACCCATTCCGCTGGATCTGCGGTATCCACCGCCTCCCATCATGCCACTAAGCAGGCCACCTAGTAAACCGCCCGCAGCCATGCCTCCCATGCCGCCCATCATGCCTCTGCGTCTGCCGCCACGGCGCATCATGCCGGCAATTACAAGCGGAGCCACTACTCCTAACATGCCTTTCACCATACCCGGAGAAATGCCTGCATTCTTAAACATGTCGCCAAAACCGTTCTTGTTCATAAAGGAATTGGATGTTGGATCTTCTCCGTGCTGCTGGGCGTCTTCGGCTTTATTTACATACTGCTCCAGTATGCTGTACTGCTTCTGATCCACCTGCAGGTAACTGGCTATGTCCTGGATGTGCTTTTGCTCTTCCGGGGTGTACTGCCCGTCTGATTTTGCGAAAGCGATGATATCTGAAATAAATGGAAACCGAAGCTGACTCTGCTTTAGTACATTCAGGCACTTTTGCAGGCTTATCTGTGAGGGATTCTGGGCAATCTGCACTACCTCCTGCTCTACGTTTTCAGGCATCTCGGCAGCCTCGCACAAAATGCGTAGAAACTCAAGTTCGTCTTCCGATGCTTGGCCATCCACAGGGGCAACAGTAGCCAATGCTCCTAAGTAAGCACCTTTTTCTTCGTTCGAGTAATCCTTTAGTAATGTAGTTTGTTCCTGTTCCATAGCTTTAAAATGTATGAATACTACTTAACGGCAGGAAGGCACATAGGTTGAACAAGCTGCTGTACAAAAGCAGAAGGCCCTGCAGCATGTGCTACAGAGCCTTCATAAACTATCAGAAAGGAAATTATTTCATCGGCACTTCCATCAGCAGCAATTCTGCATCTGAGCCTGCTTTTATAGTTATACTTTCTGTATCTGATACGCCCATGCCATCGCGTTTGCTCAGTTTTTCACCGTCTATCTCTACTTCACCTTCCAGCACAAAAGCATAAACTCCATGGTGTGGCATGTGCAACTTATACTCTTCAGAAAAGCCCGGCTTCAACGTACCCAATGTAAACCAAGCATCCTGGTTAATCCAGATGGCTTCATCATTTCTATCAGGAGATACTACCGTTTGCAGCTGGTTCTGGCGGTCTTCTGGTTTAAAGGATTTCTGCTCGTAACGCGGCTTTATATCACGCTCTTTCGGGAACACCCAGATCTGCAGAAACTTCACCTCATTCGTTTTAGAATGATTGTACTCTGAGTGAGTTAAGCCTGTACCTGCCGACATGATCTGCACCTCGTTTGTGCGGATAGTCTTCTCGTTACCGGTGCTGTCTTTATGCGCCAGTTCTCCAGCCAAAGGTATAGACACAATCTCCATGTTGTCGTGTGGGTGCGCACCGAATCCCATGCCCGGTGCTACGGTATCGTCGTTGAGCACACGCAGTAGGCCAAAGCCCATGCGCTCCGGGTTATAATAGCTGGCAAAGCTGAAACTGTGATAGGAGTTTAACCAGCCGTGGTTGGCGTGTCCGCGTGTATCTGCCTTGTGAATTACTTTCTTGCTCATAGTTTTATACTTATTTCTGTTCCCAATTACCGTTAAATGCAATCTGGCTTAAAGGCTTACGCTGCCTTGGTGCCAACTCTCTTGTCTTGAGCTGCTCTGGCAGAGTTTCCGGGTCTCCTACATATCCAACTGCTCCCATGGAAACCGGTTCAAAACCCTCTGGTATGCCTAGTACTTCGCGTGCTGTGTCTGCACTAAAGCCTCCCATTAAGTGCACATGTAAATCCAGTTCCGTAGCCTGAAGCACAAGATTGGCTGTGGCCATACCTACATCGTGCCAGGCGTGCTTATTAGCATTACCGTTAAAGTCGTACGTTGTTTTAGCAACCGACAGGAAAAGTACCGGTGCATTTTTAGCCCAAACCTGGTTTGCCTCCACCAGGCAGCTAAGTAATCGCTCATAAGCTTCCGCATCTTCTTTAGTAGCATAGATAAAGCGCCACGGCTGCTCGTTCATGGCAGAAGGCGCCCAACGTGCCGCTTCAAAAAGCGTCTCTAGCTGCTCCTGCTCTACTGTTGTGTCGGAAAAAGCTCTTGGGCTCCAACGCTTCTCAATCAGGTTATGAATGGATATTTTATTCTCAGTTGGTGTCATATCTGTACTTGTTTAGATAAATCTGCACAACAAATTTAATGTACATACATTTAATGTACAAACATAACACTTATTTTGTTTCAGGAGTTCCTGTTATATAGGTTGAGAGATGTAGAAAAGAAACTTAAGTGGCAATATGAGCTGCTGTTCATACCGCTGAACGACTTATAAATATCGGAAATCTAAAGTAGAAGATAGACTTTTGATGTGTTATGAAAGAGAGACTTCATAAAAAGGTAAACTACAAAGACCTCGCGGTGTCTTTATGACCCGCGAGCGTCTAACCTGTCTTTTGAGAAGCTATAACCTACAGATTATCGAACGTTTAGCAACTTAGACGCTCGCATGACCTTCGAACGCTGCGAGGTCTTTAGCATCATTAAAAAAAGAGACACACAGTTTTGCGTATCTAAATTCCAGTAAACGAATAACGGACAACTAAAATAACTAAGCTCCCAGCTTCCTCAGTGCCAGCAGGCAAAGCGCAACAGAACCAGAAACACAGATTTCGCCATTCAGCACCATACTTTCTACTTCCTGTAAAGGCACTTTGAATACCTCTATACTTTCACTTTCATCCAGGTCTTGTTCGGCTACTTTGTGAGCATTGAGGGCCAGGTAAAAGTATATTTTATTCGTGTCTTTGGTCGGGTTATCAATCACCTCGGCCACCAGTTCCATTTCGTCAGAAGTATAACCTGTTTCCTCCAGCATTTCGCGGCGGGCAGCCTCCTCCGGGTTATCTTCATGCGCATCTATCACACCGCCGGGCAACTCGATAAAAACACCGGCGGCAGCGTGCTTATACTGGCGTACAAAGATCACTTCACCGTCTTCAGTTACTGGGAAGGTAAGTACCACATCAGGACGAACGCTCACATAATAATCGTCCATCACCTTACCATTTGGCAACTCTACTTCGTCGCGGCGCAGGGTGTACCATTTCTCATCAAATACCAATTCAGTTTTAAGCACCTTCCAATGCTTTGCAGTAGGAGTATGTTTATTCTCGGGCATGTTTGCAAGTTAGTATTAAATCGACGTAAAAAAGCCACACCAAACTCTTCTGGTGTTTTGAAGTTTGGAAACCAACCGCCCTACTCGATGTCGGCATCGCCAGGATTTAAATAGCTGGTGTCCTCAATCTTTTAATCTCTTAAAAACGCCTCTTAAAAGTGGACATTGCCATAGTTCCAGTCTGAAAGTATGGAGTGGTATGAAAGGACTATATCAATAGTTTAATTTTGAGTGAGCGAATGTGTGATTGAATGAAGAGTTGTGGATGAGTGGGTGAGTGAATCTTGTATAACTGTCATCTCAAAGAAAGATCTCTACAGAATTCTGAAAAGATTTCTCGCTAAGCTCGAAATGACAAAATATTACTCACTCACCCACTCATTCATAATTATACCGTTACCGTCTGCTTCATTACCTGGCGGTAGATGTGATCATAGTCCTGGCCCATTGGATCAGAAGTATAGCCATGAGAACGTTTTACAGCACGGCAAGCCATGATATTTCTACCAAACTCATCTTCAATCAGGTTATTGATCGTATCGCGAAGTTCATCGGCACTGCTTGGGTCAACATATTTGGCCGCATTACCCCAGATCTCTGCCTGGCTTTCTGTTTTGCCCACCACTAGTGCACAACCCGACATAGCTGCCTCCAGGATAGTTAAACCGAACGGCTCATACTTGGCAGGCAACGCGTAAATAGATGCCCTGGATAACCAGTCAGAAACTTCTTTCTCAGACAGCTGCCCCAGGAAATGAACATTCTCCAGATTTACAGTTTTGCCTGTGGCCGGGTGCTTGTCGTCGCCGGCGATGTATACTGGCCAGCCAAGGTCAGAGGCAATGTGCGCCAGCATGGAGATGTTTTTTGCTTCGTCCCAAACGCGGCCCATGCTAAACACGAAAGGCTCTTTTTTGCCGAACTGGAAACCATGTTGCCCACGTCCGTTGTAGATAACCGCATTCTTCTTGAACGGACCATAAAGTGCAGTTGCCTGGTTCATCATGGCTTGCGTTGGCGCCACTACCATATCAGCATTCTGCAGGCCACGCGTTACGAGTTCTTTATACTTGTCCCATTCTTTTGGAGCATCTTCTTCTTTCACTGCCTTCCACCAAGAGAGTACGCACGAGTGAACAACTACAATGGTAGGCACACCAAAGTCCAGCGCGCCATGCACCATGCCATTCAGGTGCACCAGTTCCGGCTGTACTTCGTCTTTTAGCTCCAGCAACCATTTACCGGCTTTTTCTACGTCTTCCCAGGCATCTTCCATCCACTCCAGCTTGTACTCGCTTTCGTAAACGGTAAGGTTATCTATTTCATCGGCCTGGCGACGCTGCTCCTCTGTCAGGCGCGCGCCCATGGTGGCCAGTGCAACTTCAGTTTTAAATGGTGCCAGTGCTCTAACAAGCTCAAGTGAGTAATTCCAGACGCCGCCAACGGTATCGGCCGTCATCAGGATTTTTGAAGGGTGATGTGCTTCCATACTTCTATCTTCCGTAAATTTTATCTAATACTTTTGCTACTTTAATAAACTCCTCTGCCTGCTCATCAAAGCCCTCTCCTTTGGCAACCCGCTCTGTCCAGACAACTCCGGCACGGCCCATCCATTCGTCAGGGGGTGCGCATAGTTGCTCGGTTTTAGTGCCGCAGTAGCGTTCTGCCACAAAGTCGTAGAAAGAGCCATTTATGTTTTTGAAGGCTACGCCGCCCTCTGTTCCATAAAAAGTGGCGTTGATGATGGCCTCCTGGCCAGTTGGCAAATTCCAGGAACAGCTTAGCTGCATTTGCGTGTTGCCTTCGAGTTCTATACTTGCCGTAGCATAATCCTCTACCTTGCCCTCTGCCATACTGATAGGCTTGCCTTTAGCAAATAAGTGGCTTTGCACCCGCTTCACTTCCGGGAAGTTCATGGACCACAGCGCCAGGTCTACCAGGTGCACGCCCAGGTCAATCACACAGCCTCCACCAGACATTTTCTGCTCATAAAACCAGGCTTTATCGGGGCCATAAGCATTGTGAAATACCAATTCCACAGCGTAGATCTGCCCTAGTTCGCCACTCTGCACTACCTTGTATACCTCCTGCATGGCAGCAGTAAACCTATAGGAAAAATCCACGCCTAACAGCTTGTTTTGCCTGCGTGCCGTTTCTACTACACGCTTGGTTTCTTCTACGTTGCGTCCCAAAGGCTTTTGGCAGAAAACAGATTTACCGGCCTCTAACGAAAGTATACTTTGCTCTGCATGAAAGGCACTTGGTGTGGCGATTACAATGCCATTTACTTCCGGCTCCTGCAGCATGGCTTCCAGTGAGTTTACCATTGTTGCTTCAGGAGCACTTTTAGCTGCCTCTTCGGCATTCTGGGTAGCCGTGTCGGAGATGAAGGTTACCTCGCCAACGTCTTTTCTTATAATGGCCTCCATGCGGTTTCTGCCAATCCAGCCAACGCCTAAGAAGCCAAGCTTTGGTTTGGCTGTAGAAGAAGAAGCTGGAAGGAGTGTTCCGTTCTCAAGTATAGTTTCCTGCATTGTTTAATGTTATCAGGCTTTCACAAATCCGTCAGGGCGCTATATCGGCCGCCCGAACGCGTTTCTATATTGTCTAAGGTATAAGTGTGGGTGTAGAGTTTTCAGGATCTACTACGCCTTTCTCTACTGCTTTAACAGCAGCTTTTATACCTTCTATATACTTTTGAGAATCGTGCTCGTGGACATTTATCACATCCAGTCAGCACCAGTTCCAGAGTTGAATGTTTACCTGTCCCATGACATCCTGGTGGAAGCCGGTTATGATAAGTTTGCCGCGTTCGGCACTAAGCTTACCAGCCAGGTTTAGAGGACATTCTTTTCCGGTGCACTCTATTACGCGTTCACAGAACTTTCCGTTGGTCAGTTCCTTTACTTTTTCGATAATTTTATAGCAATCATTTATATCGATGGCTTCGTCGGCTTCGCACTCTTTGGCTACGTCCAGTGAGAAGGCAATTTGAAAGATGGCAATTTGCGCCGGCATATTCAGTTAAATACACCAGCAGCTCCCCCAAGAAGCCAATATCAAGTATGGATACCATTTCGGCACTAATATCACTGCGCTTAAAAATGTTTATGGCACATCCTAAAAGTTTATCCGGGAAAGACTTTCCGGCAAACGAGTCTTACAGCTTCACAACTTTATCTGCATCAGCCTCATCATACTCTGTAAAGGAGTTATCTACGTGTTTTCAACTGTAACTACTTCAAAAATTATACTTTAGTGTTGTACCTTTTATTTTGATATTTTACCCCTGACATACTTTTATATTTAAAGCTCACTTTCTTGCTTAAGCCATGGACTTTACCAGCGACATTATACTTGAAAACAGCCGTGTACTACTGCGTAGGTATAAACCTTCTGACGTAGACCAGTTAAAGGACATTGTATACGATGAAGATATCTGGCGCCTGATGCCAACGAAAATCAGCAATCAGCACGAGTTTGAAGTATGGCAGCAGACAGTAATAAAGGGATACCAAGCCGGTACTCGCTATACTTTTGTTATTATAGACAAAGCCACTGGAAAAATAGCCGGCAGCACCAGTTACGGAAATATCTCCGATACCGACAAGCGACTTGAAATTGGCTGGACCTGGCTTAGCAAAGAATTCAGAGGAACAGGCCTGAACAGGCAATGCAAGTTTCTTTTACTACAGTATGCTTTTGATAAACTCAAGTATGAGCGGGTAGAGCTTAAGACCGATGTGCTGAACATGCGCTCCCGGAAAGCCATGCTAAAGATTGGTGCAACCGAAGAGGGTGTATTGCGCAGCCATACGTTAATGCATGATGGCCGCCGACGCGACACCATCTACTACAGCATTTTAAGGCCGGAGTGGGAGAAACTCAAAAGCAGCATTTTTGCTGACCTTGCTCCGCCCCGAACTTTAGCAAACTGATTAACGCTAAACCTAAACTGGCAAATGTACGCGTATAAAGGATAGCTAAATTTGCCAGCTTATTGTGGATACACCTGCAGATACAACCATACTTCCGAAACGCATCTTTTTGATAAGACATGCGCGGCCAGACCTGTCAAAAAACGGTTGGTTCAGTAATGAGGCTGCCAGAAAGTATATAACTGATTACGACACAGCAGCAGTGGAAGAATTTGTGCTGGAGCATGAAGCCATTCCTTACAAAGAGATAGATAAAGTATACTGCAGTACCCTCCCCCGCTCTCAACTAACTGCCAAGGCTATTTTCGGCAGTGATGTACAACTCAAAATAGACAAATCATTTAGAGAATTTGAACGCAGGATCTTCTCATTGCCTTTGCTGCGCATGCCCATCAAACTCTGGCTTTTAAGCGCACGCGTACTTTGGTTTCTTGGCTTTAACAGCAAAGACATAGAAACCTTTAAAGAGGCGAAGCAAAGGGCACGCCAGTGTGCTCAAACCTTAGCCTCTGATGCCGCCTCTAACCGTACCACTGTGCTTGTGGCGCATGGGCTTCTGAACAATTTTATAAGAAGAGAGTTAAAGCGTATGGGTTGGCAAAAAACACTTGATGAAGGACATGGTTATCTTTCTGTAACGGTGATGCAATTATAATATGAGTATCGTATCCAAATCACAACTTCTTAGTATGCATCCTTTTAAAAACAGTACCAAAACTTTATTACACTTTATGAAACACAGCTGCACCTAAACAGTATAAGTATTACTGAAAAAACTGCACTAGAGTCTAACTTACACTTAATTATTGGCTTTTAAGCAATTACGCTTCCCCGCTTTAAGTTTACACTTTTTTATTTATGACAAAGTACAACAACTATACCTATATATCTGTATAGGAATCAAAGTATGTAACTTTATTATCATCTACTGGTTTTATTTGAAGTTTTACTATTCACCAAAATGTTTTGAAATTATGAAGAAAGGTTTACTATTGAGCTTTCTGCTAATAGTTGCTATTGTTAGCAGCGCATTAGCACAAACTCAAACTGTCTCCGGTGTGGTAACATCGGCAGAGTCCGGGCAACCACTGCCGGGCGTAACAGTGATTGAAAAAGGGACAACTAACGGCGTGTCTACCGGGGCAAAAGGTGAATTCTTGCTCAATGTTAGGCCAAACGCTACGTTGGTTTTTCGTTTTATAGGCATGACAACACAAGAGGTTCCCGTAAGTGGCCGCTCTACTATAAATGTAGCGCTTGTAGCTGACCAGGAACTGCTGGAAGAAGTAGTTGTAGTTGGGTATGGTACCCAGGAACGCCGCGAAGTAACAGGTGCTACTTCTAAAGTAACATCTGAGGAATTAAAGAACATTCCGGTTGTAGGCGTTGACCAGGCACTGCAAGGACGTGCGGCAGGTGTTCAGATATCTCAGAACTCTGGTACACCGGGCGGTGGTATCAGTGTGAGGGTTCGTGGTGCAACTTCAATTTCGGCCAGTAACCAGCCGTTATATGTTGTGGATGGTGTACCGCTAACAACCGGTGACTTTTCACAAATAGGGTTTGGTGGACAGAACGTAAACGCTGTTTCAGATCTTAACCCAAATGATATCGAGTCAATCGACATTTTGAAAGATGCCTCTGCAGCAGCTATTTATGGATCAAGAGCTGCCAACGGTGTAGTTATCATCACTACCAAACGCGGATCTGCTAAAAAGACACAGATCAACTTTAATGCTTACAGAGGTTTTCAGAAAATCTGGAAAGAGCCTAATTTCCTAAATGCAGAACAGTATAAGGAAATAATGACAGAAGCTTATATAAATGATGGCTTCCTAGAATCAGGTGCTACTTTCGAAGACTTTACTGAATTTTACTATGGTGGCCTTGATTTTACCCCAACAGAAACCAATTGGATAGAAGAAGTAACAAGAACAGCTCCTATTCAAAACTATGAATTATCCTTAAATGGAGGCGACGCAAAAACCCGGTACTACTTATCCGGTAACTATTTCGATCAGGAAGGTATTGTAATTGGTAGTCAGTATCAGCGTTACTCAACACGCCTTAACCTCGATCACCAGGTTTCTGATAGAATGACAATTGGTACAAGCATTCAGTTAAGCCGCTCTGAAAATAACCGTATCGTTAGCGATAACACCTTGAACGGTCCTTTTGCAAATTCCTTGGCAGCATCACCAGTATGGCCTGTTTTTTATGAAGATGGCAGGTATACCCGACCAAACTATTTCTATACTAACCCGGTTGCCGAGGGCACAGAGAACGATGATGAGACAATCAACTTACGTGGTATCGGTAATATTTTCGGCAAATACACCATCATTCCTGGCTTAGATGTACAAGTTAGAGCTGGATACGATGCGCTTAATATTAACGAGCGCCGTTATACACCAACTAACTACCCAGGTTCTTCATCTACGGCTGTAGGTGGCTCTGCAACCAATGCAAGTACAACAGTTACTAAACGCCTATTAGAAGCCACTACAACTTATAACAAGATTTTTAATGACGTACATGAAATTTCTGCTGTTCTAGGTACAAGCACTGAAAAGAACGTTATTAATCAAGCATTTGTAACTGGTGAAGGATTCCCTGGTGAGCGTTTCCGTTATGTAGCCAGTGCAGCCATTGTAAATGCAGGCTCTAACTCTGAATCAGAATGGGGACTTGTTTCATATTTTGGCAGGTTAAACTATGACTTTCAGGATAAATACCTTGTTGGTATTAACTTCCGTGCAGATGGTTCGTCACGCTTCGGTGAAAACAACCGCTACGGTTACTTCCCTTCAATATCTGCAGGCTGGAGAATTATCGGAGAAGACTTTATGTCTGGCGTAAACGCGCTGAGCGAATTGAAGCTGCGTGCATCTTATGGCGTAACGGGTAACCAGGAGATTGGTAACTTCAGCTATTTAGCCCTGGTAACCGGTGCAAACTATTTGGATAACCCGGGTATTGCACAGACGCAAATCCCTAACCCTGACCTTAGATGGGAAGAAACAAAACAGTTTAACGTAGGTGCTGATATTGGTTTTGCGAATGGAAGAGTAAACCTGGCGCTGGACTATTATATTAAGCAAACAGACGACCTGTTGTTTGCACGCCCTGTACCAACACAAAATGGTTTTGGCAGTTTTCAATCTAACGTAGGATCTACAGAAAACAGAGGCTTTGAAATTGCACTTAGAACAATAAATTTTGATTCTCAGGATAATGGTTTCCGCTGGACATCTGACTTGAACCTTGCTTTTAATGAAAACGAAGTAACAGAACTATACCAGGGGCAAGATATCTTCTACGGCTTCGGAGGTAACTCTTTAGTTCTGCGCGAAGGTGAGCCTATCGGTACTTTCTATGGATTTATTTCTGATGGCGTTTATAGCACAGAAGATGAGATTCCGGCATCACGCCAAGGACAAGGTGCTCAGGCTGGTGATATCAACTTCCGTGACATTAATAATGATGGATTAATCACTGATGACGACTTAACCATTATTGGCAATGCACAACCTGATTTTGTAGGTGGTTTTACCAACGATTTCCGCTACAAAGGTTTCGACCTGAACATATTCTTGCAATTCTCTTACGGCAACGACATTGCGGCACCAAGTCATCAGTATCAGAAACACTTAGGTAACGATTTCCTGGATGATAACATGCTGGATGATGTAATGAATCGCTGGCAGCAGCCGGGTGATGTGACTGATACTCCGAGAGCAACCGCACTAGATCCGAATAACAACAACCGCAGCAACTCATCAAGATTTATTTACGATGGTTCATACCTGCGCTTTAAAAACGTTGTCTTAGGATACAACCTGCCAACAGGTGTAACAGAGCGCTTAAAAATGAGAAACCTTAGGGTTTATGTGCAGGCGCAGAACTTGTTCACGTTTACTGACTATCCTGGTTTTGACCCGGAAGTAAACTTTGCAGGTACCTCTAACACCACCCTAGGTGTTGACTTCTACACGTTCCCACAGGCACGTACCATTACATTTGGTGTAAATGTTGGATTTTAATTAGCTAAAGGAAGAAGATCATGAAAAGATATTCAATCATATTACTTACTGCACTCAGTCTGGTTACCTTTTCGGGCTGCGACGATGTGCTAGAAGTGGAGCCAACAACAGCTATCGAAGCTGAGGGCGCCATATCAGATTTCACGACACTGCAAAGAGCTGCACTTGGTGCTTACAGTGCGATGCAGTCAACGAACTATTATGGATTAAGATACCTCCTGTATCAGGGTGTTTATGCTGATAACCTGGAGCACCGGGGTACCTTCACAACAGACAGGGAAGTTAGTGCAAGAGTTATAAATGCTTCTAACTTGCAAATTGCCAATACTTGGGCTACTATTTATACTGTAATAAACAGAGCTAACATTGTACTTCGCGCAGCAGATCAGTTAACCAATATCACAGATGCGCAGCGTAAGCGAATAAAAGGTGAGATGTTCTTTTTGCGTGGTTTAGCGTATTTCGATCTTGTAAAGGTTTTTGGAGGGGTGCCAGTTACCCTTACACCAACTACTGAAATAAGTGAGATTCAAAACCTGCCAAGATCAACTGAAAGCCAGGTATATGACGCAGTAATCAGTGATTTGCGTGCTGCTGAAACACAACTCACTGGTGTGAGCAACCCTAAAACCCGTGCAACCAGTGCTGCTGCAAGTGCTCTTTTGGCTCGTGTATACTTACAGCGTGGTAACTATGCGCTAGCTGAGGAAAAAGCCAATCAGGTAATTACTAGCAACAGTTTTGCACTTGAAGAAGATTTTGCAAAAATATTTACAACAGAGTCTGGGTCAGAAATCATTTTTGAGGTTGACTTTACGCTGAATGATCAGAGTGGATTAGGTGCTGCATCCAACCCACGTACACCAGGACAAAAGTTCTATCTGCGTGCAGGAGCTTATAATGCTTTACAAGCGTCTGCACAAAACGGAGATGAGCGTTTTGCCGCCACTACTGCTATCGAAAACAGTAGAAGAAGACTGTTGAAGTATGAAGACGTTGTTAATAATGCAGACAATGTTCCTGTAATCAGACTAGCTGAAATGTACCTGATTCGTGCAGAGGCAAGAGCCAGACAGGGTATTGCATCAGCACCGGCTAGCCCACAGGTTATCGCTGATATTAACAGAATCAGAACAAGAGCCGGGCTTCCTGCTTTAGTGCTCTTAACAAATGCGCAGGCTTTGACAGAAATTCTTCAACAGCGCAGACTAGAGTTTATTGGCGAGGGTCTCCGCTTCATAGATCTTAAGCGTTACAACCTTACTTGCGATGTACTCGATTTTTGTGGCGAAGATGCCTTCCGTAATTTATGGCCAATCCCACTTCAGCAAATAGAAGTTAATCCAAGTTTAACGCAGAACCCAGGTTATTAATAGAAGTATAAAAGTGGCCCTGATATAACACAGGGCCACTTTTATTTTTTTTGTATATAATAACTAAACATTTAGTTTGTTTACTAAGTATTTAGTTATATATTAGTACTATAGATCATAAAAATATACATGAAAGAGTTAACTAGAGCGGAAGAAGAGATAATGCAAGTGCTGTGGAAACTGGAGCGCGGTTTCGTTCGCGACATACTAGAGCAGTTACCTGAGCCAAAGCCAGCCTACAACACCGTTTCCACTATTGTGCGCATTCTGGAGACGAAGGGTTTTGTAGGACATGAGGCCTTTGGTAAATCACATCAGTACTACCCGCTTGTGCCAAAAGACAAGTATAAAAGCGACTTTCTTAAAAGCTTTATGTCCGGGTATTTTGGTGGCTCTTTCGAGAAGCTGGTATCATTCTTTGCCAAAGACAACAACCTGGATGTAAAGGAACTTGATCAACTGATGCAGCACGTACGCAAAGACATTAGCTCAGAAGAAAAGGAGGAAAACAATGGAACTAACAGTTAGCTACATACTTAAATCAGCCATAGTTATTCTGGCGCTTTACCTCTTCTATTACGGCTTATTGCGCAATCAGAATAGCTTTACCTTTAACAGGTTATACTTGCTACTAACGCCCTTGGTAGCGTTAGTGCTGCCGCTGCTTAAGTGGCCTATTGCCCTTGCTCCCGAGAACGTTGTAGGAGAGGCACTGCAGGCTATACAACTCAGCGAAATAACAGTAACAGGATACGCCACAGCAAAGAAGCCTGCAACAGAAGCAAACAACATCTCATTATCTGTAGTCGCTTCACTGGTTTACGGCTCCGGTATTGTGCTGCTGTTGTTTAAACTAGCTAAGCAACTCTGGCACATAAGTACAATAAAAGCTGTGGAACTACCTGCAGAAACACAGGAAGAAGGAGTTAAAGTATACCAGCTTTCAGAGTCGCTTTCCACGTTCGCATTTGGCAACAGTATATTTTTAAGTAAGCAGGCTCACCTAAGCAAAACCGACCAGGAACAAGTGCTGGCACACGAGCTGGCTCATGTGAAGCTTCGCCATACTTGGGACGTAGTATATTATGAAATTCTTACGGCTATACTTTGGGCTAACCCTGTAGTGTGGCTACTAAAGCAGGAACTACGCGATGTACACGAGTACCAGGCCGATGCCCGCGTTGCGGAGTCTTATCAGACACAGGCATACAGTTCGCTACTCTCTAAAGAAGCTCTTCTGAACATGGGATTGCCAGTTGGTAGTTATTTTCAGAAGCCACAAGTGCTAAAACGGTTGCAGATGCTGCAGTTAAGAAATAACAAACCTGATTGGTTTCGGCAGTTGTTGGTTGTGCCATTTGTAGCAGGCCTGGCGATTGTTTTTTCGGTACAGCAGGTAGATGCTCAGTCTAGTATACTTAAAGGGCTTACCCAGGAGATAAATACGTTTACCGGCAGCGAAGCTTCTGCAGCAGCCGATCAGTATTTGCCTGAAATAAAACCTGAAGCTGAGACTCCTAAAGCAGAGACAACACCCCAAAATAATAAAGCACCTGAACAGTTAAGGGAGGATAAAGCTGCTAATCTTAGACCACTTTCCAAAGCTGCAAAAGAACCGAATGAGGAAACAGCCACTAGCAAATCCGAAGCTGAAAAACCTTTTGTCTATGTTGAACAGATGCCCCGTTTTAAAGGTGGAGAGGCAGAAATGCTCAGGTATCTGGCCAAAAACATCAGGTATCCTAAAGAGTCTCAGGAAGCAGGAAAAGCTGGTTTAGTAGTAGTAAGTTTTGTTGTAAACCAAGATGGTTCTTTATCCAATTATGAAGTTTTAAAATCATTGGATGAAGCCACAGATGCAGAAGCCTTACGCGTTGTAAAAAGCATGAACGGCAGTTGGGAGCCAGGACAACAAAATGGTGTTCCGGTACAGGTTCGCTATACAATGCCGGTACGCTTTACCCTTAAATAATTTAAACTTTACATAAATCCCATACTTTTTTCGGCCATTTACTGGCTGAACCAGAATTGTATTGCCTTTTCCAAACTATAAACAAACTAACCATGAAACAGAAAAACATATTTACCAAATTAACTACTGCTGCTCTGTTAAGCATAGCGCTGGCAGCCTCCCCTGCTGTTCTGGCCCAAACCAAAGAGAAACCATTTGCCTACGTAGAGCAGATGCCTGCTTTCAAGGGCGGTGCATCTGAGATGATGAAGTACCTGGCCAGCAACATTCAATACCCTTCCGATGCCAAGAACAACGGTGTAGAAGGCTTGGTAGTGGTGCAGTTTATTGTAGAGAAGGACGGCTCTATCTCCGAAGTACATACGGTAAAAAAGCTTGGTCATGGCACCGATGAAGAAGCCATCCGGGTTGTTAAATCTATGAGCGGACAATGGACTGCAGGACGGCAAAACGGCCAGCTTGTTAGGGTAAATTATACGATGCCTATCCGCTTCACTTTAACAGAGGCTGAAAGAACTGCCACAGCTAGTATCGCCAACAAAATGCCGCAGTACAAGGGTGGCCAGGAAGCGATGCTAAAGACAATGAGCTCTTACCTGAAACTACCTGACGAGGCAAAGCAGGAAAACGTGGATGCCCGTGTGATGGTACGGTTTTATGTAGACCAGGAGGGAAATGTATCCAACATCAGGTTAGATGGTACGAAACTGAAGAAAACCGTTGGCCCCGACTCAAAGCTGGATTACATGGATGCCTCTACGTTTAGCCTACAGAATAAAGCCATACTTGCCTGGCTTTCTGAGGCAGCCGTTGCAGCTGTAAAGGCTACATCAGGTAACTGGGAGCCGGCGCTAAAGAAAGGACAGCCTGCAGCCTCTGAAGTGGTGCTCCCTGTTCAGTTTAACAGTAGTACTGGTGGTAAGGGTGTCGGGCAAACGCTTCTAGCTCCTTCCATGACCAAGTATACCAAAAATTCTTATGCTTATGACGAGGCCGATGTAAAGCCTACGCTGCAGGATGGGCCACTGAACAAGTTCCTGGCCAAGAACCTGCGTTACCCTAAAAACCTGAGCTTCGAAGGTGATTATAAAACAGGCTTCGTTATTAAACCGGACGGCTCTGTGGTGGGCCCTTTCATGTCTCCGGATAAAGAAATAAGCAAAGAAGACCACTACCTTTTACACGAAGAGCTTAGAAAAGTAGTTAAACTGATGGACGGGAAGTGGAATCCAGGCAAAGTAGATGGCCAGGCAGTGCCAGTTACCTACAACCTGGTGATCAGGTTTGTTACGGACGACGGAAGCAAACAACCAGCAGATACCTCAGGTGCTAAGCCGGACGTAGTGGTGACCAGGTATAAATAGTGAGGAGATAGCAGCTGCTATTATACTTCATCCTGTCATTTTGAGCAGCGCGAGAAATCTCTATAGAATCTTGTAAAGATCTCTCACGCTGTTCGAGATGACAAAGGTTTTTGATAACTGAGTTGTTATACTTTTACATTAAAATTGCCATCCTTCATTAAGGATACCAATAGCGTGGTGCGCTGTCATGTCGAACTGGCAAGGCACTACTGAGATGTAGTTGTTTATAAGTGCCCACTCATCGGTGTCCTCTCCTTTGTCAAAGTTCACGAAGCTACCCGTCATCCAGTAGTATTTGCGGTTGCGCGGGTCAAGGCGTTCGTCAAACTCTTCCTGCCATTTTGCACGCGCCTGGCGGCAGATTTTTATACCTTTTATATTTTCTCCGCTTTTCTTCGGGAAGTTCACATTCAGAGCCGTGTTCTCAGGGATGCGGTGTTTTAATGCCTGTTCAATTATCTGCTTTACAAAAGGCCTGGTATGCGAGAAATCAGCTTCATGGCCGTAGTCGCACAACGAGAAACCAATAGACGGCAGTCCTTCTATAGCCGCCTCTATGGCAGCCGACATGGTGCCGGAGTAAAGTACACTAATACTTGAGTTAGAGCCATGGTTAATGCCACTTACCACTAAATCAGGCTTACGATCCTTTAACACGTGGTGCTTGGCCAGTTTCACGCAATCAGCGGGTGTACCAGAACATTCGTAGGCCTCAATATCCATGTCATCAAAAGCAATGGACTTATCTAAGCGCAGGGTATTTCCAATAGTAATGGCGTGGCCCATGCCAGACTGAGGTCCGTCTGGTGCCACCACCACCACCTCTCCTATTTCTCTTGCAACCTCTACAAGTGTTCGTATGCCTGGTGCTGTAATGCCGTCGTCGTTCGAAACTAAGATCAAGGGTCTTGCCATGCTATTATTTTTAGTTAATGTATGATAAAATAAACGAATGTTTATTTCGTGCTAATATACGACAACCTGCAGCAGCACATCAAGGTTAAATAGAAAATAAAGCTAATGAGAATGATCAGAAATATAATTTATGCAATACTGTTGGGTGTAGGGATGGCGGCATGCTTGTCGCAGAGAGAAGAGGAAACCGGTATTGAAGCTGATCAATCTGCTGCTTTAACCGAAACAGAATCGCTTATCGAAAATGCCACACCAGCTCCTTCTACTTTTGTAATACAGAAGGACCGCGTGGGAAGTATAAAAATAGGAGAACCTATAGACAGCATGCGCAATCAGGTGCCTGCAGGCTATACTATTGCCGATACTGTACTTACCCTTGAAGGAACTCCAGCTACGGCTTATTTGCTAAAGCCAGCAAACGAAGCTAAGGGTTTGCTAATAGAGCAAGCCTGTAACCCGGACTGCAATGTATGGCGCATTAATGTACAGAACTCCAGCTATAAAACACCCAAAGGAATCGGAATTGGTTCTAAGTATAGCGAAGTGATGCGATATCATCCAATAAGTACTGTAACACTTGCCGACGGTGGCTTTGTTGCGGTATCAAATGAATCCGGGTTGTCATTTGTTTTGGACACCTCGCAGTTGCCCCAGAACCGGATTTCCAAATTTACCCCGGAAACTGTACCTGCCAATACACTGGTAAAACGCGTGTTGGTATATTAGCCGTTTGTAATATAGCAGGCGAATTTGTATTATTGCTCTCATGGCACTTCTACGCTCCCGCTATAACTACAGAAACCTCGGCTTGCTGCTGCTACGCATTGGCATTGGCATCATGTTTATACTTCATGGTTGGCCTAAAATGACCGGTGGCCCAGAACGTTGGGAGATGCTTGGCAAAAACATGGCTGTATTTGGCATCGACTTTTTTCCGGTATTCTGGGGATTTATGGCTGCCTTCGCTGAAACTGTAGGTGGTTTTCTGCTAATGCTTGGCTTGTTCTTCAGGCCGGTATGCGTTCTGCTTTTGGTAACAATGATCGTAGCTACTACAAGGCACGTAGTTGCCGGCGATGGATTCGGAGGCTATTCACATGCACTTGAGTCTGCCATACTTTTCTTTTCCCTTTACTTTATAGGCCCCGGCAAGTATAGCCTGGACAAAACCTTTTTCCCGGATAAGAAAAACAGAAGGATTTATAGTTAGGTTTACTATAAGATATTTTGAGAAGCCTTGGCAGTAGCTAAGGCTTTTTGCATTTAGCTAATGCCATACTTTCTGTAATCCTTACTTGCGGCTGCTGTTTCTTAGTCACACTTATTTATACTTTCACCCCTTGCTTTAGCGCCTTTAAGGTGGAGGTTTGTCCGAAACAGGAATCACAGGATTAGCAAGCAGTATTGCCTCAGCAGTTGGTCCAACCACCCCTGCCCCTCCTTAGCCAAGGAGGGGAGTATGCTACTACTGCTTCTTCTTTTCACCACAATATTTGATGTCTTCTACTTTGTCATTTTGAAAAGATCTTGAAAGAAGGGAGATTAAGCAACAGCTACAGAGTTTATACTAAAATAAGAGTATTTCAGAAACTCCCCTCCTTGGCTAAGGAGGGGCAGGGGTGGTTGGATAAGGCACTGCAAAACAATTAACAATCAGCAATTAGCAACTAACCACTACCATTTCTACTCAGAAATGGCTAACATTACAGTTACATTACCAAACACCATACGCACATCATGTTAACCACCTTACTACTGGCGGCACTCCTTAGCACAGGTACCCCAACACAAGGCAAACCGGACCTTAAAACACCTTACGAAAAAGGCAATGGCAACCAGACAGCCACTTACGAAGAGGCCATTGAATGGTACCGCACCCTCGACAAAGCCTACGACGAAGTAAAAATGGTACCCTACGGATACACCGACTCCGGAAGGCTGCTGCACCTCGTAGTGGTATCCACAGACAAAGACTTTGATCCCGCTTCGATCAAACAAAAGAATAAGCGTGTATTACTGATCCAGAATGGTATTCACCCTGGTGAGCCGGAAGGAATAGATGCCACCATGATGCTGGTGCGTGACTACCTGCAGGATAAGAGTAAACGCAAGCAATTGGATAATGTAGTGCTAGCCATCATACCGGTGTATAACATTGGCGGCGCACTTAACCGCAACAGCCACACCCGCACCAACCAAAACGGACCTGAGGAGTATGGCTTCAGGGGCAACGCTCGCAACCTGGACCTTAACCGCGACTACATTAAAACCGATTCTCGTAACGCAGAGCTATTCCATTTGATCTTCCGCGACTGGGACCCGGATGTGTTTATGGACAACCATACTTCGAACGGAGCCGACTACCAGCACGTAATGACTTTGATCGCTACTCAGCACAATAAGCTCAACCCAACACTAGCTGGTTACCTGAAGGGGAAAATGCTGCCATCGCTGTACGAGGGCATGAAAAAAGACAAGTTTCCGATGGTGCCATACATGAACACTGTAGGCGAAACGCCGGAGAAAGGTATAACAGGTTTTATGGAGTCGCCAAGGTACGCAACAGGGTATACTGCACTTTACAATACCATTGGTTTTGTACCCGAAACACACATGCTCAAGCCTTTTGATCAGCGCGTAAAAGCTACCTACCAACTCATGGAAAACATGATAGAGACAGTGCACCGCGATGCAGACGAGATAGGCCAACTAAGAGCAAAAGCGAAACAGGAGATACTAACGCAGCAGAACTTTGCGCTGAACTGGCAGCTGGATACAACTAAGGTTGAGCAAATACCTTTTATGGGGTATGCGGCCAAGTATAAGCCCAGCGAGGTAAGTGGCCTGGAGCGCCTTTACTATGACCGCAGTGCTCCTTACAGCACCAAAATAAACTACTACAATGAGTTTAAACCTACTACTACAGTACAAAAGCCAGTCGCCTACATTATACCGTTTGCCTGGCGCGAAGTAATTGACCAGCTTAAAACGGATAAGGTGGAGATGAAGCAACTAAAGCGTGACACTACTTTGCAGGTTGAAACTTACTACATCACAGACTATAAAACCGGTCAGCGCCCTTACGAAGGCCACTACCTGCACTCTGATGTGAAGGTAGAGAAGCGTACGATGCCGCGGCAGTTCCTGAAAGGTGATTATGTAGTATACTTAAACCAACCGGCAAACCGCTTTTTAGTAGAAACGCTGGAGCCACAAGCCGTAGACTCATACTTTGCCTGGAACTTCTTCGACTCTATCCTGATGCAGAAAGAGTACTTCTCGAGCTATGTATTTGAGGACCTGGCTGCTGAGTACTTGAAAAAAGATCCGGAGCTAAGAAAGCGACTGGAGGAGCGAAAAAAGCAGGATCCGCAGTTCGCAAAAAGTGCTCGCGCTCAGTTAGATTTTGTATACCGTAACACGCCGCACTACGAATTTACACACAACATGTACCCCGTAGGTAGGCTAATGCAAGAAGTTAAGCTACCTCTATAAATAAATCAAGTAAGTATAAAAGGCCACCTATTAGGTGGCCTTTTATACTTTACAGATGTTAGCGATGTTTTCTTAAACTTGTTCAGCAAACAACCCAATTAAATTGATTATTGTTCTCCCCTCTCACCCATTATTCCGCACTAGTACGTTATCAAAGTATGGAGCAGAAGAAACAGCTTATTTAGCTATCTGAAAACTCCCTTTAACTAAATTAAAGCTTGGATAATAGAAAAATATGTCATACTTTGAAACATAATAGTATTACTATAGTTATTAAAAACATTACTGTTAGATTTATTTATGCTTAGCTTCAAAGAGATTAAACATGATTTGCCAGCAGGAATAGTGGTATTTCTGGTGGCTGTACCGCTGTGCTTGGGCATTGCCATGGCTTCCGGAGCACCACTCTTTTCTGGTATTATAGCCGGTATTGTAGGAGGTATCGTGGTTACTCTAATCAGTGGATCACAGTTAGGGGTTAGCGGACCGGCAGCCGGCCTGGCTGTAATCGTGTTAAATGCCATTCAGGATTTAGGAAACTTTGAAGTTTTTCTTGCTGCTGTTGTACTAGCGGGCGTTATTCAGCTTGCCCTCGGCTTTCTTAAAGCAGGTGATATAGGGTATTACTTTCCCACATCGGTTATCAAAGGCATGCTAGCCGGTATCGGTGTAATCATTATCCTGAAACAAATACCCCATGCGTTTGGGTATGATGAGAACTTTCAAGGTAACATGCATTTTCTGGAGCCTCAGGGAGGTACCACTTTCTCAGAGATCTTTAAAGCAATTAACTACATCACACCAGCGGCTGTCATCATTAGCGTGCTGTCGCTGTTCATACTTATTTTTTGGGAGCAAGTGCTGGCAAAAAAAAGTAGAGTGTTTCAACTGATACAGGGCCCTTTAGTAGTTGTTTTGATGGGTATTGCACTAAATGTTGTGTTCGCAAATTTCTTCCCGCAGATCACACTTCGCGATAATCATTTAGTTGTATTACCTGAAGCAGATAGCATTGGTGGCTTCTTTGGTTTATTTACCACACCAGACTTTAGCGGAATATTCAGCTATAAAGTTTTGTTTTTAGCAGGCACACTGGCTGTAGTAGCCAGTTTGGAAACGCTGTTATGTTTGGAGGCTACCGATAAGCTGGATCCATACAAGCGTATCAGTCCTGCTAACCGCGAGCTAAAAGCACAAGGAGTAGGCAACATAGTTTCCGGATTAATAGGCGGCTTACCTTTAACACAGGTAATCGTAAGAAGCTCAGCTAATATACAGTCTGGTGGCAGAACAAAGTTGTCTGCTTTCATACATGGCTTGCTTATACTTATCTGCGTTATGGCCATACCAAATGTGCTTAACATGATACCGTTGGCAAGTTTGGCGGCTATACTTCTGATGGTAGGCTATAAACTGGCTAAACCTGCATTGTTCAAGAGCATGTACCGCAGCGGCATGATGCAGTTTCTTCCGTTCGTTGTTACAATCATTGCCATCGTGTTTACTGACCTCCTTACAGGTATAGGTATAGGTATGGCTGTAGCAATCTTCTTTATACTCAAGAACAGCTACAGTGTGTCCCACTTTATGCACAAAGAAAAATCTGCAAACGGTGGAGAGTTGTACCACATGGTGCTGGCAGAAGAAGTAACTTTCCTGAACAAAGGCAATATCCTACGCACGTTAAGAAAAGTACCTGAAGGCGCTGAACTAGTTATAGACTATACTAATTCAGCGATTGTGGACCACGATGTAAAGGAGCTGATCGAAGATTTTAAAGAGACAGCCCATACCAAAAACATCAAATTAACTATACACAAGATAGACCAGGAAGAAGCCAAAGTACACACTCCTTTGTAATACCCTTTAACTAATTAAAACAACCAACATGAGAACTCAGACAAAAGAAATGCAGGCGGAGCTTACGCCGCAAAAAGCAATAGAAATACTAGTAGAAGGAAACAAGAGGTTTGTTAACAACCTGAAGGCTAACCGTAACCTTTTGCAGCAGGTAAACGAAACTTCCGAAGGACAGCACCCATTCGCTATCATACTTAGCTGTATCGATTCCAGAACATCTGCTGAGCTTATTTTTGACCAAGGGCTGGGAGATATCTTTAGTGCCAGAATTGCAGGTAACATCGTGAACGAGGATATCCTAGGCAGTATGGAATTCGCTTGCAAAGTAGCGGGTTCTAAGTTGATTGTTGTGCTGGGCCATACTAGATGCGGTGCCATAAAAGGTGCCTGCGACCATGTAGAACTGGGTAACCTGACTGGTCTGGTGAAAAAGATAGAGCCATCTGTAAACGCAGTTGAGACAGAAGGTGCCAAAAATTCTTCTAACGCTGCGTTTGTAGAAAAAGTAGCCGAGGCCAATGTACACAGAATGCTTGACGAGATTCAGGAGAAAAGCAGCATACTTAGACAGATGATAGAGCAGGGCGAGATCGGCATTATTGGTGGCATGTATGATGTGGAAACAGGTGCCGTTGATTTCTACGAGCACACCTTTAATAAGAACGGTAAGCTAGATGAAGAGTTTGCTGGCAAACATTAAGATTACGGTTGATGAGAAAGTATACCTGAAAGATCCTGAAAGCTCTGTAAAGGGGCAGCAGATTATTCAAACTAGTATACTTCTCATCGATGAACTTGGTCTTGAATCCTTTACTTTTAAAAAGCTTGCTGAAAGAATAGGTACCACAGAGGCAACAATTTACAGGTATTTTGAGAGCAAACATACGCTGCTGGTTTACCTGATCTCGTGGTACTGGAACTGGCTGGAGTACCGCCTGGTGTTTGCCACCAGCAACATCGCTTCGGCAGAGGACAGGTTAAAAATCGCGATCCATATTCTTTCAGGAAAGATAGAGAATGACGCCAATTTTGCCCATATAAGCGAAGTTGCATTACAGCGGATCGTTATTGCAGAGTCGGCGAAAGCGTATCTTACAAAAGAAGTGGATACGGATAATAAGCATGGCTTTTTCCTTAGCTATAAGCGCCTGTGCAAGCGAATTTCCAATATTATTCAGGAGATCAACCCTGACTATAAATACCCGGACTCGCTTGTTTCTACGGTGGCCGAGAGTGCCCATTACCAGATATTCTTTTCGCAGCACCTGCCTTCGTTAACCAATATTAACGACAGCAAGCAAAGCCAGCTGGAAGAGTTTCTGACTGATCTTGTGTTTAAGGCAATAGAGAAGTAAATACCTTAATTAAAGTATAAAAATAGCTGATCAAAGTATAGCCACCTCTTGGGTGGCTATACTTTTTATATTTCAATTTCTCCGGTTAAGTATGTTACGGCTTTGCCGGTAATCTTTACTCTTTCGCCGGCCAGTTGGCAGGTAAGGTTGCCCTGCCGTTTAGATAGTTGCTTAGCCGTGAGTATGGTTTTACCTAATTGGCTGCTCCAGTATGGAGTAAGCGTGGTATGGGCCGAGCCTGTTACCGGATCTTCGTTAATGCCCACCTGCGGGCAGAAAAACCGCGACACAAAATCTACTCCATCACCAGGCGCTGTCACGATCACTCCCCTACCACCTGCACTTTCAACCAGCCTGAAATCCGGATCAAGTGCCTCAATGTCCTGCTGCGACGGGAACAGCAGCAGAAAATCTGTTTTGCCTTTATAGGCTGCTACCGGTGCTTTGTCCAATGCCTCGATCAGCACTCTGGGTGTTTCAATCTCAGAGAGCGTATCCACCGGAAAATCCAGTGTAAGTTCCTCGCCTTGTTTTGTAACGGCCAACTGGCCACTGTTGCGCGAGTGCAGTACTATCTTATCTGTTGGGTAGTTGTAATAGCGAAACAGCACGTAGGCAGCTGCCAGCGTGGCGTGGCCGCAAAGGTCTACTTCTACGGTAGGCGTAAACCATCTTATCTCATACGCATCGCCACGTGGCACTACAAATGCCGTTTCTGCTAGATTATTCTCTGCACCGATATTCTGCATGGTATCGTCGCTTAGCCACTCATCGAGCACACAAACCGCAGCAGGGTTGCCTCCAAAAACCTTGTCTGTAAAAGCGTCAATCTGATATAGTTTTAACTTTGTCATTAGTGTATAAAGTATAAATCTGTCCTTCTATTTAAGAATGGATGCGCTGTAAGGATTTGATAGGATATCTTTAAAAATTTCCCAGCGCTTTTCGGGGTTATTATCTGTTCCGCCCTTCGCTTCTACGTATTCCCGGACCAGTTGCTGCCCCAGGTTATAGTTGATCACGTAGCTGCGGTACTTATCCATAAAACGGGTACGCTGCAGTGCCTTGTCCTTTTTATACAGGTTATACTTTACCAGCATGTCTGCGGCTTCTTCGCGGCTTATCTCTCCGTTAAGGTATAGCCTTGCCGCTTCGTTTCCGGCAAAGTCCAGCTGCCCGATCTTCTCAAGTATGGTGTAGTAACGATCTGCCTCCGCTGGGTTTAAGCCTGCCAAAGGAAACAGCACTTCCTTCTCAAACTTAATGCGATCATTTGCTGGAAAAGCCACGTCGATACCATAGTTGGCGCTGCCTTCGGCTATCAAACTCTGCGGCGAAAACAGCGGGTATATAGAGTATTCCTTCCAGCCTTTCTTGTTTACCAGGTTCTGCTCCAGCAACGCATTAAATACATGGTGGCCGGGGTATCCTTCATGAGAAGCCAGATCAATAGCACGCTCAATATAGATCGGAAAATCAGTGTTGATCTGGATTAAACTGTAGCCGTTGCCTTTGAAGTAGTTGTAGCCTGACCATGCCTTATCAGTAACAAACTCCAGCTTAAAATTTTCCTGCTCCGGCAGGTTATAATGGGCCTTTGTTCTGTTGCGGGCTTCTGCAATGGCAGCTTTAAAAACAGTGTCCAGCTTTGTCTTCGGTATTTCGAACTTTGCACGGTAAGCATCCCAACGCTCAGCTATACTTCCCTGCCCCGGCAGCTGCTTATCAATTTCATTCAGGATGGCCTCGAAATGTGCGAGTTCGTGGTGGGGTGGCTCTGCATCGTAAAGTAGCTTGGCCTCCTCATCAAAGCTATACTTCTTGCCCTGCATCATCTCTACTTTCGTTATAGCGGCCAACACCTGCTTTTTAAACATGGCCAGCCTGCGCTGCTCATCTTCCGCCAGAGTTGTAGTATCCTGTGCCTGCAACAATTCCTGTATAGCCTTAAACTCCGCTAAAAATTCGGCAGCAGGCAATGAGTCGGCAGCTTCTCCGGTTGGCTTCCACTCTTCAGGCCCATAGTAAGCATCTACTATATCACTATCATATTGCCCCAGTTTCAGCAGGGTCTTAACGTAACGTTCAGCCAGTTGGTCCATGGGTGCCACATCAGTAGCTTCGGTGTCTGTTTTAGTTGATGTGCAGGCCCAGCAGGAAACCAGGAGTATAAACAGCAGGAATCTCTTCATAGCATGTTAGTTAGTTTTCTATAGTTTAGTCCTACAAGTTAGGGTTACCTTTTGAGTAAGGAAAGAAGAATAAATGATTTCTGCTATACTTCCATTTGCACTGCTGCGGCAAGGCTTTTTAAGGTTTGTTCTGTAACTTATAAAAAGAATTTAGCCTAAAGTGTAGTTTATTTCCGGCACCGGTGTCTAATAAGGTATAACACTTGAAACAGCATGTTCGCAGCATTACCCGAAGCAGAGTTTGAGAAGATAATTTATGAGCACCAGGCACTCATCATCAGGGTGTGCGATATCTACTGCAAGACGTAGGCAGATAAAGATGACCTGTTCCAGGAAATAGTGGTTAACCTGTGGAAAGGCCTTCAGTCGTTTAAGCACGCATCTAAACTGTCCACCTGGATTTACAGAGTAAGCCTGAATACTGCCATCTCTAAATGTAAAAAGGCCAGTAAGAGCCAGTTAGTGTATACTGATGATGTGCCCGAAGTTGCCGCCGGAGACACTGACCACGAAGCAGAGCACAGTCTTAGTATAAAGGCCCTTTACAAGGGTATAGACAAGCTAAAGCCCATTGAAAAAGCCATTATTCTACTGTACCTGGAAGAAAAATCCTACCAGGAAATTGCTGACATCATTGGCCTGAGCAAAGAAAACATCAGCGTGAAGCTCGTTAGGATCAAAAAGAAACTGGAGCACTACCTTAAACCACTGGCCACGTCTAACAGATAGCATTATGGAAAAGATTGATATAAAAGAGATCTGGAAATCATCCAGGGAACAGGAACAACAAACAAAAAAGTATTCTATGGAAGCGATACATCATTACGTAAGCCAAAGGTCACGCCGCACATCATCGTCTGTACGCTGGTCCATATTTTTAGACATCGCCCTGAAAGGCTTTGTACTGATTGGCCTTGTTTACCTGGCTCAGATACAGGTGTTGCAATACCCTTTTCAGGTGGTGGTCTGGTCACTTTTTGCGGCTACACTTTTACTGATTGTGGTGGAGTTCATGTTTATAAAAAAACTAAGCAGCATTCGCGATACCGATGCGGTTTTGCAGAACCTGAGCAGTAAGTTAAATTACCTGCAAACAACTCAGAAGCGCTTTATCCTGTTCAGTGCTTTATCTAGCCCATTGCTGGTTTTGTGTGGTTTTTTGCTTTATTATTACCTTAAATACAACAGCATACTGCTCGAGTCGCCTGTAAAAGATCCCGTTCCATACATTATTCTGGCAATAGCATTTGCGATTTCTTATGTAGCACAGAGCATACAGAACAACCAGCAAATAACAGATTTAAAAGAGATGCTGGAAGATGTGCACGACGAGACAAAAGCATCAGGTAAAATTTCGGCTATGAAGGCCAGCCAAAAGAAACGCATCATCGTTTTTACCATACTGGCTTTGCTCGGGCTCCTGGTTCTGTTGTTCTTCCTAAGCAATTGGTTTATAGCTTAGTCATTGTTTCACTATCGTTAAGTTAAACTCATGGCACATCAGGCTATCACTTCTCTCCTGCTACAGCCACACGGCAACATCCCTAATAACCCTGCGCTACCCGTTCTGCTTTATAGGCAAGTGCTATCAGGCAGCAGCAACTTAGTAGATGCCTTTAAAAATGCTTTTCAGCAGAACAACTGGGGCGGCAGCTGGGTAAACGGTGTGTTTGATTACCACCACTACCACAGCAAATCACATGAGGTTTTGGGAGTGGCTGCTGGTTCTGCTACACTTATACTTGGCGGCCCCAACGGTGAAGAAGTAGAAGTGAAAGCAGGTGATATGGTAGTGTTGCCGGCAGGCACTGGCCATTGCCGTAAAAGTGCATCGGCGGATTTTAAAGTAGTAGGAGCTTACCCCGAAGGCCAGGAAAATTACGACATCTGCACCGAAGACGCGGACATGGCCGATAAGCAAAAGAACATAAAGCAGGTGTCGCTACCTGCTGCAGACCCTGTAGCCGGAGAAGATGGCCCACTACTTAAACACTGGACAAACAAAGTATAAGCTACTTCATCCAGTTCTCCACGATCAGATTAGAAAAAGCGAAGAAATTAGCCAATACGTGTGCTATGGTTGGAATCAGAATCCGCTGCTGCTTAAAAGCCGTGTAGCCCCACAGTGCCCCCATAAAAAAAGCACCGCCAACCAGAGGCCAGAAGCCACCTTGGTAATTGACACCATACGCTGCATACACCGATACATGCCACAGCCCGAATAGCAATGTGGGCACAGCATAAGCAAGTAGTATGTTTTGTTTATACCTGCTGATAAAAGCGCCGCGCCAGTAAAATTCTTCTGTAAAGCCGTTTATAAGAGCAACGGCGGCAAGTATAAGATATATTGGCAAGCTTAGCTGATCATAAGCTAGCATAAAAGCGCCTGCAAACGCTCCGACAACTGGCACAAAGCAGAGGATACTTAATGCAATATTTAGCTTGTTCGGAGCAGGCCACATGTAGAGTTCTGCCAGTGAACCTCTTTTAAGGTACAGGCCGTGCACCCAGCAGAACACCCAATAAAGTATAAAGCTGGCTAGGTAGCCAGTTGTTTTACCCAATACCTGTGGCAGAAAGTAAAATGCCGCAAACGTAACCGGAAGTATAAGCATACTTGGAATAAGCGGCTTTAAACTATTGTGTGGCAAGGCAAAGCTACTGTGCTGCATGTTACAGATTTTTAAGATCAGAGAACTTGGCTATACTTGTCACGTCAGCATCTACGGTACCAAAACCATACGCTGCAAGTATAAATGGCACCTGTGCTTTTAGGCTGGCCTCATAGTCGCCGGTTGTGTCGCCGATATAAACGGCTTGTTTCAAACTGTTTCTTTTTATTACTTCCCGTATGTTATCGCCTTTAGATATGCCATTGTTGCCATAGCACTCGTGGTCCTGGAAATACTCGTGCAGGTTATGCTGCTGCAGAAAAGATTCGATGTAGCCACTCTGGCAATTGCTTACAATAGCTAGCTTATGCTTGTTCTTTAGTAGCCTGAGCGTTTCTTTTACCTCCGGGTAAAGCTCTCCACCCCTCTCTTTTAGCATCTCCATCTCCAATTCGGCACACCTGCGTTGCAGTTTATCGCGCTGCTCACCTTTCAGGTCAGGGAAAAGCTTATCGTAAATGGCATTAAAGGGCATGCCGGCTAATCCACGAACTGTTTCACGTGTAATACTTATGCCTTTGATGTCGGCCTCTTTCACGGCTTGCTGCCAGGCAGCGGCTATGGCCGCAGTAGAATCCCAGAGGGTCCCGTCAAGGTCAAATATGATGCTATCTAAATTCTCTTTCATGTTTGTTATTCTTTTACCAGCACATAACACCCGATTTTGTCCGGATGGTCCTGCACCAGGTCTTCTTTTTTCTGATGGCGCAGCATCCACAGCACCAGCAAATCTCCTCCGGCTGCTATGGAGAAAAATAGTCCGAACAGGAATATGAGTATCTTACCCATCAGCAGCCCTGCCAGAGCAGGCAGCAAGCCCATCACCAATCCCGGCATTATGCCCCCCAATATGTACGCGCGTAAGGGCAGCACCTCCTGGCAATGGCAGTAAGGCGTAAGCATAGACCAGTACACGCCATACTTTATCGATTTAAGTCCATGCTTGCAGAAGATCGCCCAAGTAAAGCCGTGCAGCATCTCATGCACTACAGCCCCCACCACAAACACTCCCAGCATGATAGCCGGCGAGATAAGCAGCCAGGTTCTGTGCGCGGCAACAACATCTCTTAAGTTAGAGAAACTGAACTGTTCTGGCCAGACAAGTATGTATGCCGGCACATATAGCAGAAGTATCGGAATTATAAAAAAAAGGGCATACACATTGGCCTTGGCAGCACTCATCGATAATTCAACCTTTATATAACTCCCTTGTTTCATTTTATTCTGCTGTACCAGTTACAAAGTAAGTATAAACTACCATAGCTTAGGCACAGTTGGAGTTACTTAATAAAGTCGTTTGTTGTACACTGCATGCCTAAATTTGGATGCCTTCAGTTTGTTCAAGTTTTCTGATGGGTTGTTTTAGGTCGCACCTGTCCTATTTTATTTGATAGATTGCAGGTGGCTAAGCAATTATCTCCCCTATCCAATCGGCAGCTTCTTTATAGGTCATGAACTGGCGAACGAGAATTTGACCAATGTAAATATCTTCTGCACGCTTGGCAAATTCTTCGAATTTAGTATAGTTGGCCTTGTCGTAACCGCTGATCCGGGCAATTTTTGAAAGTGATGACTGCACTATGCCCGGTATTAGTTCGGCTAATGTCCATTGCTCATCCGCTGTATCGATATTACCTAAGACTTCCGAGTCAGCAATCCAGTTAAGTATGCCGTACTCATTTAGCTGTTGCAGCAACAGCAGGTTGCCTGCTCTGTACTCTTCGCTGTTAACCGGTCGCAGCCATTCTGAGTACATTAGCTTTATACTTCTGTCGATTATAATACGTAGGTAATCTTTTTCTAATACAACCATTGCCGCAGGTAGCGAATAGAAAGTTTTTTCGCATCAACTTAAATCTACGATTTTAGTCAAATCAAAATAAGTTTGTTAAGAAAAATAAATTCGCTTTTTGACGTGATCTTTAGTGACTTTGATCTAAAATTTGAAAAGAGTTGCAGGAATACTTTGCACTTCTAGCCCCTAGGTGTCAACTTTGGGTATGAAAAAATTTACCGCACAATACTACCTGCTCTTAGCATTTCTAACTTTACTACTGCTACCCAACACCACCGCAGCACAAAGCGAACGCATTAAAGATTTTAACCAGAATGGATGGTACATGTACTTCGGAGATCACAGCCTCACAGATAAGTGGGGAGTGCATACCGAGCTGCAAATAAGGAGATACAACCTGTTAAAAGACCCGCAGCAGCTATTAATACGTACGGGAGTTAACTATAATATTACTGACAATGCCATGTTTACCTTAGGCTATGGCTTTATAGAAACCTACCCCTACGGAGATTTTCCGGCTGCCGATGATTTTGTGGAGCACCGCATATACGAACAGCTGCAGCTAAAGGGAAGCATTTCACGTGTTGGCCTTTTGCACCGCTACCGCCTGGAGCAGCGCTGGGTGCAGTCGCCAATAACATCGGATTATACTTACCTGAACCGTGCCCGCTATATGCTACGAGCCACCTTACCTTTGGCAGGCACCACTATAGAGGCCAGAGAACCATACCTGGCAGCCTACGACGAAGTGTTTATCGGTTTTGGAAACAACATACAGCGGAACATCTTTGACCAGAACAGAGCTTATTTGGCACTAGGCTACAGATTTAGCGATGCCGCGGCGTTGGAGGTCGGATATCTAAATCACATTGTGCAAAAAGCAAGCGGTATGGTATTTGAGCACAACCATACGCTGCAGGTTGGACTAACTTATAATATAGATTTTAGAAAACAGTAAGCAAATTGCCCGGGCTATACTTTGCAGCATAGCCCGGGCAATTTGCCGTTTAGTTCAGGCGTGTGTACAATCTGGTGTGTGGCAGCACCACTACATAATCATAGGCGTAAAAACTTCTCAGTTGGCTGTCTTCTTTTAAATGTGGCGCCTTTTTAAGCAGCTTGTTCATCTCTGAGTTGCCTGCCAACCACACCGGCTGGTTACTATTGTCTTTAAACTTAGCTGTTATGGCATTTGTAACCTCAGTAGTCTGCTCTATCATTCTGTATGTTCCTGCGGCCCTTGCGGTGTTGCAGTTTTTGTAGGCCTCTACCAGTTTCTCGAACTGGGCAACACCATATTTATAAGTATCGCCGGTATAGTATGCCTCGGGTATATCGTAGCTCATAGCCATCACTTTAACAGAAAGCACTTTACCCTTGGTAGGCTCATACTCGTTGCACAGAAAAGAGCCCTCAAAAGCTTCTTTGTCCTGCGCATCAAATTTATACTTTATCGTATGCGCTGCCCCACCCCAAAGTATAGATTTATTCTCTTTAAGCAGTTTGCCAAAACGGGCCTCATCTGTCAGGTTATTCTTTATACTTTCACCTCTTACATTAAAATAGGCAGTTGATGCTTCTGCCGCACTCTTACCCGCATGTTGTGCGAGCTGCCTGCTTTTTTCGGCATTTGCGTACGCCTTCAGGTTATCGATTACCTGTGTTGCAAAGGTTTTATTCAAGTACGGCTTTCCGGCTACATGAAAGCTCTCCGGAGACTGCTGTAACAGGGAATCTATGTAAGTAAAAACCAAATCAAGATCATTGTTAGCGGCCATAAGCCTTTCCTTAAAATTGGTGTGTCCTTGCTGCGTAAAATATGGGTGCAACACATTACGTAATGGGAACTGGAAACCTTGCTCAAAGTCGGAGCAGGCGATGGTGATTTTCTTGTTCGGGTGCTCACTATTCCACTTCTGCAGTTCCTTTAAAAAGTTTTGCTCCTCCTGCGATCCTACATAGGGCTTCAGAACTGTAAGCAACTCATCGCAGTTGCCGGTTTCGCAATTAATGTAGGCGTTCATGAATGGCGTTACCGAGAAAGGTATTTCACGAATCAGCACAGGAAAGCTATCTGTATTATTTAAATGAAACACAATGCTTTTAGCCGTCTGGTGCACCGAGGTCATCCAATGGCTCTCCCCGATCATCACCATTCTCTTACCTTTTACAGCTTTGTCCAGCCACGACATATCGTATAGATTGCCCTCGTACTGCTTAAGTGTTTTGGCAGCCACTTTAATACCATCCGGTGCTGCTACTTCGTTAGTATAAAGTCTACAGTTGTTTTGTGCGGAGGCAAAAGAGAAAACAGCGCACAGGCTCAGGCTAAGCAGGATAATTTTTTTCATAGGTTTTATTTTGTTTGCGACATAGATGGCACAGTTGCTTTTGCTGTACCACAAACCATAGATGCACCTGCTATTCCAAAAGTTGCCTTGTGGTTCTTTTTTAATTTGAGCACGAAGCCTGGTATGGCCATTTTAACCCATTAGCGCATAAATATTTGCATTATTTAAGCCAGATTCTGCTAAACAAAGTATAATGTTATTATTGTGACAGAAGTACTTAACATTGATAACCTCTCCAAGCACTATGGTTCTATACTCGCTGTAGACAGGCTCTCGTTGCAAGTGGCCCCGGGGAGCATCTATGGCATTCTGGGACCCAACGGGAGCGGCAAAACGACCACGCTCGGCATGGTACTGGATGTGGTGCGGCCAAGCTCGGGTACCTACACCTGGTTCGGGCAGCATACCGGCAAAGAGATTAAGCGCCGCATTGGGGCACTGCTGGAGACGCCCAATTTTTACCCTTACCTTACTGCACGCAAAAACCTACAGATTGTAGCTGATATTAAAGGGGCTAACAGCAAAAGTATTTTACAGATGCTAAACATGGTGGGCCTGGAACAACGCAAGCACACAACGTTTAAAGGTTTCTCTTTGGGAATGAAGCAAAGACTTGCCGTTGCCGCCGCCATGCTGAATAACCCCGAAGTGCTGGTGCTGGACGAACCAACCAACGGACTGGACCCCGAGGGCATTGCCGAAGTGCGCGAACTTATTCTTAAGATAGCCGCAGAAGGCAAAACCATTATACTTGCCAGCCACCTTCTGGATGAAGTGGAGAAGGTGTGCACCCATGTTGCCGTTCTGCAGCGCGGGCAACTACGAGCCGACGGGCGTGTAGACAACATTTTATCTGCAAGGGACCAGTTCGTTATAAGTGCCGATGACATTCCTGGATTAGTAACGGTACTGCAAGCAATTCCTTTCGTGGAATCTTTTCAGCCGGAGCGTGACACTGTACACGTTACATTACAGGAAGGGTATGATGGCAGAGAACTAAACAGGGCTATGTTTGAGGCAGGCATTACACTCTCGCAGCTAACGCTGCACCGCAAATCGCTGGAGGCCCAGTTTCTGGAAATCGTTAAAAACCGTACGCCATGAACCTGCTCCGGATAGAACTGCACAAAATAATACCTTACCGCACGGTATGGGTTATTCTGGCTATTTATGCTATGCTGATGCTGCTTATACTTTATACCAGCAGCAAAGTTACTATCAATGGCCAGGAAGTAGGAAATGAAATGTACAGGCTACCGGGCTTCTGGCAGGTTCTTACCTATACCTCTAGTTTCTTTAACCTGCTATTTGGTATACTTATAATTGTACTTATTACCGATGAGTTTACTTACAGAACCTTCAGGCAGCAGGTGATAGACGGACTATCGCGGGCAGATCTGGTGCTGGCAAAATTTTACGTTACACTTGGCCTGGCCACATTAAGTACTCTTTTTTTGCTGCTGCTTGGGCTTTACTTCGGCCTACTCCATACTTCTAGTCCAAGTGCTGCTGTAATAATCGGCAAAATGGATGCTCTGGCCTATTATTTTGTACAGGCTGTTGGGTACATGTCGCTGGCACTGCTCTTCGGCATACTTATCAAAAAAAGCGGCTTGGCTATAATTGCCTTTATCGCCTACGCACAGGTTATTGAGCCGCTTATTCACCTGCGCCTTCCAGACTCAATTGATAAGTACATGCCAGTAAAAGTTCTGAAAAGCCTTACTCCTATGCCTGGCCAAAGCCTGCTGGATGAACTAACTACACCAACACAATTGCTCACGCCACCAAACGCGGCCATATATTCTATTGGTTACATTATGCTACTCCTGCTCTTGTCTTACCTCATTCTTAAAATGCGCGACTTGTAGAACTCGAAAGCGCGTTAAAGTAGTTGATAATGGCAATCAATTCATGCGGCTTCTCATAGTCGAGTTTGTTTAGCTTAATATAAGACTTAACATTTTTAGACTTTTCCCCGAAAAGCGTGTGCAAATCTTTGCGAACGTTTTTAAGAGGCAGTATTTCTCCGTCTGGCAGCATAATGTAATACAACTCTTTTACCTGTTCATAAAAGTTATTTCCTCCATAGTATGATGGGGCGTTACGATAAAGATTTGTATTTTGCCTGCCAGCATCACGCTTTACATAGGTTTCACGCATAATAAGTGTTAGCGCACCTCGGTTGAGTTCTTCAAAAAAAGTGGGTTTTTTGAAATCAGAGTAAGGCTTACCTAAATCCCAGTGCAGTGATTTAAATGTAAAAGATCTGCCGCTTGGCATTTCCTGTGCAATAAAGTATTCAACATTTACCGGAGAAACAGAAGAAATGGAACCATCCTGGTGGTGAACTTTAACGATTTCTGGAGTTCTGTAGTAAGTGAGGGCCCCGTAAAGTGTATCGCCGTTCACTAATACTACTTTACCTTTTGGCCACTCCTGTACGTCAATTGCTGTACGTATCTGCCCAAATGCTGCATTAAAACTTAATCCGATAAAAATGACACATACTATAGTAAGGGCTGTAAGATTCTTTTTCATAGTTAGTATTTATTAAAAATTGGAAATTACTTGCCAAACACCACATACCCTATCCTTTTAGTAATCAACCATATATACTTTTGTATTGTTTTTAATACTAAAAAGTTTCGCCTTTTTTGTCCTTTTAACACATTTTAACAACAAAACCCGCCTGCAGGCCATTTTGGGCACCACAGGCGGGTTAAAAAAATTGCACAAACGAAAAAGTGCTTTTTTTAGTATATGCTTTGTTACTTATCTAATGTAGCACTTTTCAATATTTCGTGCCCTAGTTTATCACGCTTTGTTGTAAGGTACTTTTGGTTGTGCTCGTTTGGTTTGATTTCGATCGGCACACGTTCCACTACCTCTAAACCATACCCCATCAAACCAGTGCGCTTTTTAGGATTGTTAGATATCAGCCTCATTTTGGTAACGCCAAGGTCGCGCAGGATCTGTGCTCCCACGCCATAGTCGCGCTCATCCATGCCAAAGCCTAGTTCCAGGTTTGCCTCTACGGTATCAAGGCCCTGCTCCTGCAATTTATAAGCTTTTAGTTTATTAATGAGGCCAATGCCACGCCCCTCTTGGTTCATGTACACAATCACACCTTTGCCTTCTTTCTCGATCATGCGCATGGCTTCGTGTAGTTGTGGCCCGCAGTCGCAACGGCAAGAGCCAAAAATATCTCCGGTAACGCAAGACGAATGTACACGCACTAATACCGGCTCACCTTCCTCCCAAGTGCCTTTTACAAGCGCCAGGTGCTTGGCTTCGTTGCTACGCTGTGTAAAGGCATAAAGATCAAAAACACCGAAATCTGTAGGCAACTGCACCGCAATCTCACGGTCGATCAGGCTTTCATGCTTCAGGCGGTACTCAATCAAATCTTTGATAGAGATAAGTTTCAGGTCGAAGCGCTCGGCCACTTTTACTAGATCCGGTAGGCGTGCCATCGTGCCATCTTCGTTCATGATCTCAACAAGCACACCAGCTGGTGCAAGACCTGCTAAACGTGCAAGGTCTACAGATGCCTCTGTGTGGCCTGCACGGCGCAACACACCTTCTTTTTTCGCTTTAAGCGGAAAAATGTGCCCTGGCTTGCCAAGTGAGTGAGGATCAGTGTTCGGGTCAACAAGTGCCTGTAAGGTTTTAGCACGATCAGATGCTGATATACCGGTAGTACAACCGTGCCCGATTAAGTCTACAGATATTGTAAATGGTGTGGCATGTAAAGCTGTGTTACGGCCTACCATTAGCTCCAACCCTAGCTCATCGCAACGCTCTTCGGTTAGCGGGGCGCAAATAAGGCCACGGCCATGCGTTGCCATAAAGTTTACTATTTCTGGTGTTACCATTTCTGCGGCACACACAAAATCGCCTTCGTTTTCACGATCGTCGTCATCAACCACGATCACTACTTTGCCTTGCCTGATGTCCTCAATAGCAGACTCGATCGTATCCAATGGTCTGATATCACCAGTTGTATTGGTTTCCATACTATTTCTTTTATACCTGCCTTCCGTCTATTTTCGGGTGAGGCTGTTGATTTATTAGTAAAGCGATACAAAAGTATAAAGTTTATACCGCAATCCCTTTTTATTTGAGTAACACTTTTGAATGGGATTTAGTTGAGAAGCGAGGTTTTTGGATAAGTGGTGTGGTTAAAACTTATACTTTCTGCTATTATTTCTAGCCAGGTCTTTACCTCAGTTTTACAAGCTTTGTTGTTTCACCTCTGCCTTTGGTGCCCTCAAGGCCGGGAGGCCTCGTTTTTATGCATCACCGCTGTGTTCCCTCCTGCGCTGACGCGCTGCCCTTGCGGGCACCGGATCTCACAAGGCGGCTCTTTAAAGAGCGCCCCTACCCCCACAGAGAAACTGGGATCAACACTTATTAGCTTCTGCCTTTGCTTTGATAGAGTCCAAATGTAATTTTTAGTTCGGAGCTAGGGCATTTGCCAAGTGCATTTTGCGACGCTCCACTGTTTGAGCGTTCAGCGAGTTTGGAGCGTCTTGATTCTTTTGCTTACTTTTCTCATCAAGGAGAAAAGTAAGGCCAAGCCGGCGAGGCGAAAAGCTGGCCAGACACAGTTAAGTACATTTTAAGAGCGATTGCTTTCAGGGCATTTGCTTAATCTCTCTTAAAGAAGAATAATTGGCAAGATGACAGCAAGAGGAAGAAGGAAGACCAGGCATGTACCCATCAAGCATCAGGAAGTATAGAAACAATATCCTACCTATTCACTACAATCCCGAGCATATCCCCCAGTTGGCTGTGAAGTTGTTTTAGCATAAAGATGGTCTGCAGTTGGCGGTCCTGCTCCTGCGGATCAGTTACTAAACGCAGCTTCTCCATCTCGTTTTTCATGAGCAGCTCCACGTTGCGCCACTTTAATCTTAGCACGGCACGCTCTGCACCGTAAGGCAGCAGGTCTAGCTCCGTGGGCACAAAAATGGAGTGTGTTTCCCAGTTGTGGCTTAGCTCGTGCGGGTCAGATAGAAGGTTAGTGGCCTCCGTTCTGATCTCCTGATCCGGGTAATTGATAAAGTCCTCTGCAGTTGGCACCACACTCTCGCAAAGCTTCTCTTTGATCAGCACCATAAACCGGCTATACAGCGGCGTTCTGAACTCCACATCCTCCAGCTGCTCCAGCATATATTGGCAAGTGGTCATCCCCTCATCCAGCATTTTATCAGGATAATTCAGCAGCATCCGCACTATCTCACGTTCATACCTTACCAGTACATCAGTATCCGAGGCTGGTTTCTCAGGCTCAACCTCCTCCGGAAACGGCATACTGTCCATTTCAGGGCTGCCGGTTTTGGGCTGCAGCCTGTCCTGGAGTTGCATCTTATTGTACTCCGAGATCAGTACCTGCTCATCAATATCAAAGATAAGACTGCAGCTTCTAAAAAATACCGTACGCTTTATCGAGTCAGGAATCTTAGCAATAGACGTTACTATCTCACGGATCGCCTCTGCTTTTCTAACAGGATTACCCTTTGCTTCAGTAGCGTACAAGCTTGTCTTGAAAGAGATAAAATCCTGCGCGTGCTCTTTTAAGTATGCTTTAAAAGCTGTGTCGCCTACTTTCTGTATGTATGAGTCCGGGTCTTCTCCTTCCGGGAAAGTAACCACGTCCACGTTCAGCCCATTCTCCAGGATCAGGTCGATACCACGCAACGAGGCTTTTATACCTGCCGCATCGCCGTCGTAAAGTACGGTTATGTTCTGGGTGTAGCGCGAGATCAGCTTTATCTGTCCTTCGGTAAGCGACGTACCTGAGGAGGCCACCACGTTTTCGATACCACCCTGATGCAATGAAAGCACATCCAGGTAACCCTCCACCATGTAGCACATGTCCTGCATGCGCAGCGCCTGCTTCGCCTGGAATAAACCATACAGCACATTGCTCTTATGGTAGATATCAGACTCCGGGGAGTTGAGGTACTTAGGGCTCTTTTTGTCGTTGGATTTTAGTGTACGGGCACCAAAGCCGATAACTCTACCCGATACGTTGTGGATCGGGAACATCACGCGGCCCCGGAAGCGGTCAAACTTTTTGCCATCTTCCCTGGCAATAGTTAAGCCTGTAGATTCTAGGTATTTCTGTTGGTAGCCTGCTTTTAGCGCTGAGTCTGTCAGGTCAGTCCACTCGTCTAAACTATAACCCAGCTCGAACTTACGAATGGTGTTGCCGCTGAGTCCACGCTGTTTTAAATAGGATTGCCCTATACTTCCTTGTTCGTGTTTATGCAGCCTTTCCTGGAAATGCTTGTTGGCGAAATCTGAAACAATGAACAAGCTATCGCGCTCACTCTGCTCCTTGGCGTACTCCGGCGTTGGGTTATCTTCTGGCACATCAATGCCATACTTCTTTGCCAGGTACTTCAGCGCCTCCGGAAAGCTGGTGCCCTCCACATCCATAATAAACTGCACCGAGTTACCCGCCTTGCCACAGCCAAAGCACTTGTAAATTCCCTTAGCCGGCGAAACAGAAAAAGATGGGGACTTCTCGTGGTGGAAAGGGCAACAGGCCCACATGTTCTGCCCCTTTTTCTTCAGAGACACAAAATCACCTACAACCTCTGTTATATCGGCCTGGGCTAGAATCTGGTCAACGGTTTCTTTTGGGATCAGGGACATGAGTAAAAGTATAAGCGGATAACAAAGATAAGACTCTGGGGCAAAAGTCCTTTTCCTTGTTAAGAATATTTGTCAGACTTATACCTTATTCAAAAGCTGGTTGTACAACTCGTAGTTCTCCTCGTCAAAACAGACAAAAGTTATACTTTGCAAGTTAGTATCGTGGTGCTGCAGAAAATCCTTTGTAGCGCTTACCGCTACTTCAGCAGCCTTACCCTTGGGATAACCATATACTCCGGTGCTGATGTTGGGGAAAGCTATACTTCTGAGTTGCTTTTCTGAGGCTATCCGGAGGCTGTTGCGGTAGCAGCTGGCCAGCAGCTCCTGCTCGTTCTGCTTACCCCCATGCCACACAGGACCTACTGCATGGATCACATACTTTGCAGGCAGGTTACCAGCAGTTGTTATGACTGCCTCGCCGGTGGGGCAGCCACCCTGCTTTGCTCTAATTTGCTTGCATTCTTCCAGAATAGCCGGCCCTCCTGTACGATGGATGGCCCCATCTACACCTCCACCGCCCAGCAGACTCGTATTTGCCGCATTAACAACCGCATCAACCTCTTGTTTAGTAATGTCTCCTTTTATGGCTCTTAGTTCGGTTTTGCTCATATTTTCTATTTTTTTAATGCTTACGAACGATCCGAAATTAAAGTAATAAAAACTGATCTTCGTCATACCTGTTTACAGTAGCAAGGGCTTTGCGTGCGATTAGAATATTTTGTTCGTATCTTTGCAGTTGAACTGCAAAAGCAGCTCAATTCAATTATGGCTATCACAAAAGAAGATATATTAAAAGCACTTAGCTATGTTGAGGAGCCGGACCTGGGTAAGGACCTGGTTACCCTGAACATGATAGAGAATGTGGAGGTGAATGGTAAAGATGTGAGCTTTACCGTTATACTTACCACGCCAGCGTGCCCGTTAAAAGACCTGATCCGCAATGCCTGCGTTAATGCCGTGCATGCTATGGTAGATAAAGAGGCAAACGTAACAGTGAACATGACCTCGCGTGTTACTTCTGGCCGTGGCGACACTTCTGAAGTACTGCGTGGCGTGAAGAATATTATTGCCATTGCATCTGGTAAAGGCGGCGTGGGCAAATCTACCGTAACAAGCAACCTGGCTATTGCCCTGGCACAGTCTGGTGCAAAAGTAGGTCTGATCGATGCTGATATTTCCGGTCCGTCTATTCCGACCATGTTCGGTGTGGAGCAGGAGCGTCCGCACATGGTACAAGGCGACCACGGCAAAAACTATATTATGCCGGTAGAGCATCACGGCGTTAAGATGATGTCGATTGGCTTTCTGACACCAGCTGACGGTGCCGTGGTATGGCGCGGGCCAATGGCAAGCTCTGCCCTACGCCAGTTTATTTCTGATGTAGAGTGGGGTGAACTGGATTACCTGCTGCTGGATCTTCCTCCGGGCACATCAGACATTCACCTGACCATGGTGCAGGCACTACCGGTAACAGGTGCTGTGATTGTAACTACTCCACAGAAGGTAGCTTTAGCTGACGCCGTAAGAGGTTTGCAGATGTTCCGCCAGCCACAGATTAATGTACCGGTGTTGGGTGTGGTAGAAAATATGGCTTACTTTACCCCAGCCGAGCTTCCGGAGAATAAATACTATATCTTTGGCGAAGGCGGCGGCAAAGACCTGGCAGCCAAGTATGATGTGCCGCTTTTAGGGCAAGTACCGATCGTGCAAAGTATACGCGAAAGCGGCGATGCCGGCACGCCAGTGGTTTTACAGAACGATTCTCCGGCATCTGGTGTTTTTAAAGAGTTAGCCCAGGCTGTAGCGCAGCAGGTATCTGTTCGTAACGCCACATTAGGCAAAACTAAACCCGTAGAAATTAAAAGCTAATTAATACATGGCAGCTGTAAACATAGATCAAGATTTCATGCTCCGCATCGAGAGCGCCCTCGACCAGATCAGGCCTTACCTAGAAGCTGACGGAGGCAATGTAAAAGTGTTGGAGGTGACAGATGAAATGGTGCTGAAGTTAGAACTGTTAGGAGCTTGCGGATCTTGCCCTATGTCAACCATGACGCTGAAGGCAGGTGTGGAGCAGTCTGTATTGAAGGCTGTGCCCGAGATTAAAGCCGTGGAAGCAGTAAATGTTGCCCCTTCACTGTAATAAAGCACTTAACTTATACTTGTAAGCGGAAGCCTCTGTAGCAGCAGAGGCTTCCGCTTTTTTTATTGTTGCTTTATCAAAACAGGATACTATTTGCCTACGTTAGCACGGATGAGTATAGGCTTTCTACTTTACCTTCCATTTAAAAACAGCTATATTTGTCTGCATTAAACAATCTCACACTATGATCAAAGCGAACGATCCTTCCCTGCACTCCTGGATAGACATAGCTCCGAACAACGACTTCCCGATACAAAACCTTCCCTTCGGAATTTTCCAGACTCCCACCAGAGACCCTCGTGTTGGAGTAGCTATTGGAGAGTACATTCTGGACCTGTGTGTAGTGGCGCAGCACAACCTCTTCGAGTTAATAGACATAGACCCCACTGTTTTTCACAAGCGATACTTAAATGACTTTATTTCACTAGGGAGACCAGTATGGAGAGCTGTGCGAAATAGAGTGTCTCACCTGCTGCGCAACGACAACGAGGAGATCAGCGGCAACAGCGACATGATCAGAGAATGCCTGGTGTTGCAAAGCGAAGCCGAGATGCTGATGCCGGTTAAAGTACCCAACTACACCGACTTCTACAGCAGCATAGAGCACGCCACGAATGTGGGCACTATGTTCCGCGATCCTAAAAACGCTCTCTTGCCTAACTGGAAACATATCCCGATTGGCTACCATGGCCGCGCCTCTTCTATAGTAGTATCTGGCACACCTATTCACAGACCTAATGGCCAGACCAAAGCCCCAGATGCCGACGCACCCACCTTTGGCCCAAGCCGCCTGCTGGATTTCGAACTGGAGGTTGCTTTTATAACCGGCAGAGAAACAAAGCTGGGTCAAAGTATAACACCAGACGAGGCCAATGAATACATATTTGGGTTAGTGCTGTTCAACGACTGGTCTGCCAGAGATATGCAGACATGGGAGTATGTGCCGCTAGGACCTTTCCTGGCAAAGAGTTTTGGTTCGTCTATCTCCCCCTGGGTTGTTACGCTGGATGCACTAGAGCCGTTCAAGGTAAAAGGGCCTGTGCAGGATCCTAAGCCACTACCTTACTTGGAATTTCATGGCAACCATAATTATGACATCAACCTAGAGGTGCTACTAAAGCCAGAGGGAGGCGAAGAAAACAGCATCTGTCGTTCTAATTACAAGTACATGTACTGGAACATGAATCAGCAGCTAGCCCACCAGAGCAGCAATGGCTGTAACATTCAGGTCGGCGACATGTATGCTTCGGGCACGATAAGTGGCGCAGAAAAAGATTCTTTTGGTTCGATGCTGGAGCTTACCTGGCGCGGCACCAACCCGATTCAGTTGTCAGACGGAACAGAACGAAAATTCATCAATGATTATGATGAGGTGATCATGCGCGGCTACAGCGAGCGCAACGGCATCCGTATAGGATTCGGAGAGGTTAAAGGCAAAGTATTGCCAGCACTGTAAACTGATACTGAAAGTATAAAAAGAAGCCCCTGCAAGTGTACACTTGCAGGGGCTTCTTTTTATACTTCAATACTTGTTAGGCAGTACGCTTTAGTTCATCTAACTCTTCATACTTAGAGTTCTTGCTCAGGAACTCAGGCACAATATCCTTCATCTTCTTCACAGCATGAAAATCTTCGTTGTTCTTGTTCAGCGCGATCAGCTCATTGATGTCGTTTACTACCTGATTGTAGCTATACTTCCTTACTTTCGAGATCTTGATCTTTTTATGGTGAGTAGGTATAGTTGTCTCCTCCTCGCTTAGCAGCTCCTCGTACAACTTCTCACCAGGTCTCAGACCAGTAAACACAATATCAATATCAACTCCAGGTGTTAAACCTGCCAGCTTGATCATCTTCTTGGCCAAATCTACAATTTTAACCGGCTCACCCATATCAAAGATAAAGATCTCGCCACCGTTACCCATAGTACCCGCCTCCAACACAAGTTGTACAGCCTCCGGAATAGTCATAAAGTATCGGGTGATATCTGGGTGCGTAACCGTAATCGGCACTCCCCTTTCTATCTGCGCTCTGAATCTTGGAATGACAGAACCATTAGAGCCAAGCACATTTCCAAAACGGGTGGTAATAAACTTCGTCTGTGGCAAATGCTTCCCATCAGCAGAAATTCGCTGTAGTTTCTCTTTCCCTACGTTGTTCAAAGACTGAATATAGATCTCAGCAATACGCTTCGATGCCCCCATGATATTAGTAGGATTCACCGCCTTGTCAGTAGAGATCATTACAAACTTCTCAACATCAAAGGTCATAGAGAGGTCTGCCAGGTTTTTAGTGCCAAGCACATTGGTAAGTATAGCTTCAGAAGGATTGTTCTCCATCATAGGCACGTGCTTATAAGCAGCGGCATGGTATACTATATCAGGTGTATGCTCTTTAAAGAGCGTGTACATCCTGTTAAAGTTTTGGATGTTGCCGATGCTCACGATAATGTTTGCATCAGGAAACTGTTCCTCTACCTCAAGTTGTAGCTCGTGCAGTGGTGATTCAGCCTGGTCAAATATAATGACAGATGCCGGGTTGTAAGCCAGCGCCTGCCGCACGATCTCAGAACCGATAGACCCTGCAGCTCCTGTTATCAAAACATGCTTACCGCAAAGATCAGCTGATATCTGTTCATTTTCGATAACAATAGGAGGCCTTTGCAACAGATCCTCAATTCGCAGATCCTGAATCTGGCTAGCTCTCAACTGACCAGACATCCATTGCTCTGCAGGCGGCACTGTTACTACTTTGATTCCAAGTTCAACACATCGCTCAATTGTTTCCTTCTTTGCATCAGTTCTAAGATCCTCACTCATCACCACCAGCTTATCTACTTTCTGGCGTTGAATCACCTTCTCAATATCGTTGATGTGGTATACGCGTTTCTGATGGATGTCCTTATCTACTTTATTAGAGTTTTCATCCACAAAACCTGCAATTACATACTTCCCCATACCGCTTGTTTCCAGCGCCTGCTTTACAAGTATAGAGTAACCATTCGCACCATAGATAAGAACATTTACCTTTTTATCAGTTGTGTTTCTCTTGATGTAATGGAAAAGGTTTTTAGCTCCTATCCTTAATAACACAAGAATAGAAGAGGAAATAAAGAAGTTTATCAGCAGCACAACATACACATTCACTGAGTTGATGTGATACACCGGATCTAATAGGAAGCACACTAAGCTGGAATAGATTATGCTTGTTGCAAACACCCCGGAGAAAATCCTTACTACATCCTGCGTGCTTGAGTACCGGATAAGGCCTGTATGAATGCGCATCGCATAGAACGTACTCAAGTTTATAAGCGCATACACTCCTACATGAATAAAGAAATGTCCCCTCAACATCTGAGAGAATTCAAAGTGAGCAATAATGAAGTAGGAGAAAATAAAAGCCCAAGTAGTTATTACTTGATCTGCAAGTAATATTAGGCTCTTAGGTAATGATCTATTTAGTAAGAATGAATTCATGTAAGGGTGAAGAACTGTACACTTTAATTTTTTATAATTCAGCAAGTCATTCGCCTAACCAAAATTAGGGATAAAATTGTACAGTATTGATATTACAAAAGTTAAATCTACATTAATTATTTATTTTCTTTCTAATGCCAAGCACAATATTAGTATTGTCATATTTTGACTAACTATAGAGTAAATTATTCTTTAAGTTATTGTAAGAACTGCCATTAACAAATATCAGTAGCGATTCTATATCAGTTTGTAGCACCCTACTCTTAACCAACTCTTAGTATGAGAAGGACTCATTCAAAATGATATTTTACTTGCACCTCCAAATAACTCTCATGTTTAATAGAGGCAAATCTATCACTATTCCAACATGTATTAGACAAAAAAATAACTTAACTATTATACTTCTTTGATCAAGGTACTAAAGGAGGAAAGGGAAAAGGGTAGAAGGACGGGTGGGAAGTTCTCCGGGAAGTCATACTTCCCGGAGCTTAGACATTTAAGCTATACTAGCTGCAAACACTTTATGAATGTTACTAATAACTTTATTCTTTTCTTCAAAAGTTAGATTAGAGCCTGAAGGAAGACAAAGTCCTTTTTCAAACAGCTGCTCACTGGTACCGTCCCCGTAGAATGGAGCACCTTCAAAAACAGGCTGCAAGTGCATTGGCTTCCAGAGCGGTCGTGTTTCAATGTTTTCTTTTTCAAGAGCCAAACGTATCACTTCTCGATCAATAACTCTCTCAGGATGTTCAACTATTACTGTTGTTAACCATCTGTTCGAAAAATATTCTGCTGTTGGCTCATCTGCAAATTTAAAGATGCTTGCATCAAGCTCATTTTTATAGAAGTTATAATTTGACCTGCGTGCTTCGACTCTTTCCTGCAGCACCTCCATCTGCCCACGGCCTATACCGGCACAAATATTACTCATGCGGTAATTGTAACCAATGTGCGAGTGCTGGTAATGCGGTGCATTATCTCTTGCCTGCGTAGCCAGAAAACGTGCTTTCTTTATCCACTCTTCGTTTTTAGAGACCAACGCACCACCACCAGAAGTAGTAATGATCTTATTACCGTTGAAAGACAGAATACTCATGGCGCCAAATGTACCCAACTTGCGACCTTTGTAAGTTGAGCCAAGTGCCTCTGCTGCATCCTCAACTACCGGAATCTCATACCTATCAGCAACAGCCATTATCTGGTCCATCTCAGCTGGCATGCCGTACAGGTGCACTACAATAATGGCCTTTGGCTGCTTACCTTTGCTGATCCTATCAACTATAGCCTTCTCCAGGTACTCCGGTGACATGTTCCAGGTGCGGTCTTCGCTATCCACAAAAACAGGTGTTGCTCCTTGGTAGGCAATCGGGTTGGCAGAAGCTGCAAACGTCATAGACTGGCAGATTACCTCATCGTCGGCCTTTACATCAAGTATAATCAGGGCTAGATGCAAGGCAGCTGTACCAGAGCTTAGCGCCGCTACATGTACATCGCTGCCTAAATAGCCTTCCAGGTCCTTCTCAAAACCATCTACATTCGGCCCTAAAGGAGCGATCCAGTTTGTATCAAAAGCTTCTTTAACGTACTTCTCTTCTGCCCCTCCCATGTGCGGGGAAGAGAGCCATATTTTATTGTTCATTATTCTATTCTTCAGTATTCTCTTCTTCAATAATTTGCACCTGTACCCGATACTTTTTGCCATTTTCTTCAAAGTAGGCAGCTTCAGCAAGTGAGTTTGTAGTTAAACCTCTCAGCTTATCTAGCAGATCTTTAGCTTTATACTCTTCCTCAAGCATGATCTTTTGAACTTCAGGCTTAAAAAGATCTTTCCGGTTATGAGAAGTACCAAGACTTAAATCCTGAACTTTCCGTAGTGGTTCTAATGAAAGTATTAATGGTAATGCCTCTTTAAAAACTGAGAGCTCCAGGTCTTTTAATCGTCTGTACAGGCTATTAGCTGTATCGTTTGGCAAGACTCTCAACTCGCTCTGATGGATAATATCTCCCGCATCCAACTCTTCAGACATAAAGTGTAGAGTTGCCCCGATCGGAGTTCCATCTAAGATTGCCCATGTAGGTGTATGCCACCCTCTGTTAAAAGGTAAATAAGCCGGATGTAAATTCAGAAAACCGACTTGTGGTATCTCCAGCACTTCTTTGCGAATAATATACGGGAAGTGAATGCCGATTATGTAATCAGGTTGCAGGTCTAGCAGAGAAGCAATTGCCTCTGTAGTCTTGAAATCTCCTCCTCTATAGATAAGTTCTTCAGGAAGACCGCTTAAAGCAATCAGCTCATCTGCATGAGAAGCTCTTTCTTCACCTGACACCAGTAGAGCTAAGGGAAAGTGCCCCTGCTGAATTAAATAATCTAATACATTTACAGCAATATCTCGATCGCCTGCAAATACATACTTCATAATATTTATTTTTTATAGGCATTCATAAAAGCCTCCTTCGCTTCTTTTGGGAAAGACAAACTCCCGGGAAATCTTTCAAAGACAAATGTAGCTGAGATGGAAGGATTTATCTCCTGTACAAGCTGATCAAACTGCGCCATCCATACATCATAATGTGCCATAAGCTCTAAAGCACACAGGCTTTGCTCATCATCAAATAATCCCAAATTATACTCCAGCAGCTGATAGATTCTGTTATTTGCCTTTCGTATACTCGAAGCATAAAGGTAAATTCTTTCGGTTAAGTAACTCTGGTAAGCATTATCAGCTCTTCTAAACTGATAATAGAGTTCTTTTAATACAATATCTTTATTACTCATTGTTGCCTGTAAAATATTGTACCGTAGCCTGTCCCTTCTGGCTTATACCCTCTGATCTGAAAACTTTAATAATTGTAAGCCAGATAATCTTTAAGTCTAACAGGAAGCTACAGTTAGCTACATACCACACATCATAATCAAACTTCTCATTCCAGCTGATAGTATTTCTGCCATTAACCTGCGCCCACCCTGTTATCCCTGGTCTGACTTCATGCCGTCTGTTTTGCTCTTCGTTATATAGAGGCAAATACTCTACCAGCAATGGGCGTGGACCTATGAGGCTCATATCTCCTTTGATAACGTTAAGCAATTGTGGAATCTCATCTAAGGATGTCTTGCGCACAAATTTACCTATTGCAGTAAGTCTTTTATCATCTGGCAGCAAATTACCATTGGCATCTCTTAGATCATTCATGGTTTTATACTTGATGACCTTAAAGATTTTACCATTTTTACCTGGTCGTGGCTGCAAGAAAAAGGGCTTACCGTGATTAGCAATTGCTAAGCATATAGTAACGATTGCAAAAATAGGTAGAGCAATTAGAAAAGCTGAGGCGGAAAGAGTGGTATCAACGGCTGGCTTTAAAAAGCTACGATACAACATTATCTAATATTTTTAAATATTTCACTGATGCGATTTCTAAAGAGTATCTGGTTTCAGCTAAGTGCTTTGCATTCTTCCCCTGCATAGATAACAGGGAGGAATTATTAATGTAGTCACTAAACCTTTTAGCTTCATTCTTTATATTTTCAATGTTGAAATCAAGTACAAATCCGATATTCTCTCTCTCTATTACATCAGCTTGCCAGCCACGATGATTGATCACTATTGGCCTTCCTGCAGCTAAGCAATCAAAAAATTTATTCGCTGAGTTAGCCCAAAGTTCAGGTATAGGTATAACAAAAGAACTTGCTACACTAGACTCATAGTAAATCTGAGGTAACTGTGATTTTGAAACCGGGTCTAAAAAAAATAATGTTTTATTTAAAACCCCTTCCTTTTTGGCATATCTCACCAGTTCTTTTTTCTCCATGCCATCCCCAAATACAACGAACTTTATTTCAGGGTCAACTTCCTTCAAATGTATAGCGATGTCTACCATATATTTAAGCCCATTGACCATACCAATAGTACCCGCATAAAGAACTAGCTTTTTTGGCTGCTCACCTATCAGATCAGCTATTAATTTCTTATTCGGATCGCAGTTAGCAAAACGATTAACTTCGGAAATATTCGGAATAACACTTAAACTTTTACCAATTTTAGTTATTGTTGAAATTGATTTCTCCATATCATCTGACAAGGCTACTATATGAGATGACTGTTGATATATCATCCTTTCAAAGCCCTTCAGCAAGCGCGCAACAGTATTATTCTTTATAATACCCATCGCTATAGGCACTTCCGGCCAAACATCTCTTACCTCAAAAATAAACGGGGTTTTGTGTACTAGTTTTTTTATAAAGGCTGGAATAGCTATAGTTATAGGCGTAGAGGTTGCTAACACTACATCACATTTTAACTTGATCAATCGAAGAGAAGCTTTCACAAGAAATTGAATAAACGTGATGATTCTTTTAGCAAAGCTTAGGTTATTGCTATAATCAAGTTTTAATACATGAAGCTCTAGTCCCTCATAATCTAGTACTGTCCATCCATCTGAAAACTCTTTGTAGTTTTTAAGAAACGAGCTGGTGGTCACAACTACAACTCTGTGTCCTTTGTTCAAAAATGATTTAGCTAAATCATATGATCGTGTACCACCAGAGGAGCTTGGCAAAGCAAAATATTGATGTAGGTAAGCTATTTTCATGAATATTATGTTAAGATCTTTAGCTAAGAATTGATCTGTAAAGGCTTTCTATCTTTTTCAAATTCACTTTTCTGTCACCCACTTTACTCACTAATTGTTGATTAAAACATAATTTATCCTCACTAACATGCTTTTGTAGGAACAGCTCTTCTAAGCAATTAGCAAATTGTGTAAAATCACCTACTGGAAATAAAAGACCATTCCTATTATGCTGTAGTATGTCTCTGTTTGCTTTTATATCTGAAACAATAGGAAATAAACCTGAGGCCAAAGCCTCTAATAAACTTAAGCTCGTTCCATCAGAAAGTGATGCCGATACATATATATTATGATTAGAAAAAACATAAGGTTGCTCAGCATTTGGTATTCTTCCTAAGAATTTAACATTTTGTAGCTCATTATTTACTGTAAACCTTTCTAAGCTCTCCTTCATAGAACCATCTCCTAAAAAAACAGCCTCATAAGGGATCTCTTTTTCTTGAAGAACTTTCAAACCTTTTAAAATAGTAAAATGATCATATACCGGCTCAAAACTTCTATTACAAATTATTTTTAATTTGTAATTGTCACCGATACTTGATTTACCTATATTCTTGTAGTACTTACCAACGTCAATACCAACATTTACATTAACAATTTTTGATGCATCTACACCTAATGAACGTACTTTTAGCTCTAACTCATTAGACACTACGTTTACATACTTTACAGACTTAAATATTCTTTTTAATATAAACCTCCAAGTAGCTGATTTCATACTACTATTCACATCGCTTCCATGAACTGTAATAACACTATTTTGAAAGTTACAAACCAATAATGCAACACCTGCACTTGTTGCATAATGTCCATGTACGATATCAGGCTTCAAGCCCCTTACAATTTTTTTAGCTTTGAATGCCGCTAATAAATATTTCCATTTATCTCTTACAAGATTAAACTTCGTTTCTTTGCCAATCCAAGCCTGCAAAACGGGAACGTTCCTTTGCGGAGAAGGACTCAATGCAATAAAGTAAACTTCATGTCCCTGTTCTTTAAAAAAATCTATATAAGACTGAATATGTGTAAATGTACCTGATGAAATAAAAGCGATTTTCATTATTTTAACTCTTCCCTAAAGTTCTTTTTCATTCAATTTAAATTTATACACTTACATAAAAGGTAACACAGCTAGTCTATAAAAATAAATAGAATATGATAGAACTATCAATACAAAAACTAATCCCTTCCTTACATCATAGTTACTAAAGAGGCACAGATAAAAATACAGCAAATTAAATATCATATAGAAATCCAAAGCTCTCGAGACTGTAGGAATCGCAGATAACAGTGACAAGGAAATCAAGAAAAAAATATTTATATTTATCAACCTCTGATTGAAGCTAGTGTTAATGTTACTATACTTCAGCATAACTATTGACACAATGAAATTTACAATAATCAAAAAAGAATATGATGATACTTCTTGTCTAACTTTCTCTAAATATCTTGTGAGTTTAATAAACGACAGATCTTCAAGATTCGCAATGAATAACAAAATATAGCTAGTTGCAAGGTTTGAAATAATCTCCTGCACCTTTAAAAGGTATAGCAGAAAAGTAAACAGAACAACTATATAATATACTTTCTTCTTTATTTTTGTTTTTTTAAAAAAAATAAAGACACCAAAACCTAAGAAAGAAGTATTATGCATCAGTAGAGATATTAGGGTAAACACTATCCCTAAAACATATCTCTTATTTATAATTAATGAAATCCCGAAATATATTAGTGCAATAGCAATACCAGCTCTAAGAACGACAGCATTATACATGAAGCCAAAAATAGAAACATATAATGTAAAGAATGGCATAAACAGCACTATCCTTCTTACATTATCTGTTTTTAAAACTTTTAAGTAATTTCTTGTACCATAAAAAATTAAAATAGATTGAATAACAGCTATTATTCCTAAAAAGATTGGTATGTTATCTCCTATAAAAAATTTTATTAATTGCGTCAACAATGTATAACCATATTCAAAGTTATGTAAAGTATCTACATTCGACATGTTATATACAGCATGTAGTGTAACAGTATTAAAGTCTTCTACATAATTCAAAGTATCTGCGGTACTATTAATATCTCTAAAAGAAATTATCAAGAAATAAAGCAATACTGCTACAATATTTATTATAGTAATATTCTTCCTCAGAGAAATTTGTATAAAGCTTAAGAGCAGGCATAGGCATATATAGCCAAAGAATATAAGTAGGCTCATTAGTACATGTTAGAAATATTGCTTCCAAATCATATACCCTTTGTATATTTCATTAAATTTGATCTTATAAAGATGCTTTAGCAGAGCTTTAATCTCTACACATTTTATCGACTTTAGAATTAAATAGAATTTAATATAGCTATTATAATCATCAATAGTAAAGGCTTCTATTGGATACCGACACAGGTAATAATGTGCAATCTGAACCTTCGTTTCAGCAAATTCTCTAATTTTATTTAAATCCTTATTATTACTAATTGATTCATTCAAAACTCTATAAACCGCTGTCTCTCTCTCAATATATTTTATATTGAATTTCAGACTAATGTGTAGCCACAGAATATAATCAATTGTTTTACATCCTTGACTTATAAAGTAATCAAAATCAATTTCTTCAACCACATTTCTTCTAAACATTGTGGTTACAGCACATACAAAATTTTTTTTAATAATTTCACTATATAGGTTTTCACCTTGACATTCTATACTCCTCTTTACTACTTTATGAGATACCTTTTCGTATTTTGTACTACTATCCTTTAGAATTTTATAACTAGTATGTACCAGACCTATATTTTCTTCCTTTTTAAACTCATCATATTGTATTTGAAGTTTAAGAGGATCAATCCAATAATCATCTCCTTCTAAAATAGCGATAAAATCCCCCTCACACTTCTCAAAACATCTCTTATAGTTTCTTATCAATCCTAGGTTTGATGAGTTATCCATAAGATGAATAACATCGGGGAATTGATAAGCATACTTTTCACAGATTACATGAGTATTATCTGTTGAACAATCTTCTCCAATTATTAAATTAAATTTGAATTTTGTCCTCTGAGCTAAAACGCTCTCAATTGCTTTACTTATAAACTTTTCCTGATTATAGGCCAACATTACCACGTTAACTTCTGGACGTAATGTATTCATAAAAGTATTATTTCATAATTATACCTTGGAAAACAGCGCATTTTTAAAAGACTAAAATAAACAATTTAATTTCAGCCTTTTAAACACTACTTTTTAGTTTCTTTACTCCAATGTGTACCTATTTCAACACTATTAACATAATACTTTTCCTCTTCAGATAAATTCTTAGAATCATTGTACCATGGTAAGTGATAAGCCTGATAAGGATACCCCACTCTTATCATCTTAAGATGACCACCCGAAGTACTTATTTTAGCATAAGGTCTGTGAAGAGCAAAAGTTGTATCTATTGTAGCGTCAAACATATTTTCACCAACTTTACGCGTATAGAACTGGGACTCCCATTTTATAACTTCATTTTTTTTACTGAAATGATCTGGTATATCGTCAATTTTTAATGAGAAGCCAACTTTTTGTACAAGTGGGTTACTCTTTAATATCTGCAAGAAAAACTTTAAAAAGTCACCCGGACAGTCTTCATGTGGTAATACATCTGAATCAGAATATACAAAGAACCCCTTTCTCACCTCTTTATATAAATCTATTTTCTCTAATGCCTTAAATCCTAAATTTTGGTTTAATCTTATTACCTTTATATCAGAACTTTTGTAGTATTCTAACAAAGGAGGGTAGGTAGAGTCATTATCTAATATTATAATATTCCTATACCCTCTTTCTTTCAAACTTTTTATCATTTTAATTAAAAACGTATAACGGTTTCGATTATTGATAATTATTGGTATATCCTTATAATCCTTTAAATATTTAGAAAAGAAGAAGCTTCTCAAAAGGTTATAATAACTTACGCTTTTATAAAATAGTTTGAACAACACTATTGGTGTTAACTTCACAAGTAATCTTTTATATCTATTAGCCATTTAGTAACAACTACTATATTCCTACTACGTATTAATTTTTAACTTTCCATTAAAGAAAAAATTATTAAACTCCTTTAATGCAGGGGATTTAACGACTAAACTTATTCCCAGATATATCCCAGTAAGGCATGTTGCATTAACTGCTATCTGTAGAAAATCATTTACATTTTTTTGTTCAAAAAGCAAATAATTGATGCCAGCTGTCAAAAACCCAGAGAATATTGTAATCAAGAGTATCCTATACACATCCTTTAATTGGTCTACCAATGAATAACCTATTAATTTCCCACTGTATAGTGAGCCAATACAAAAGTTTGTTATGGAAACAATTATTTGCGAAAACAACAGCCCAAAAATACCGAATTGTACAGCTATCATAATTATTCCTATGATTATGATCTTTTTAATTATCTCCAACTTTAAATAAATATCGCTCCTTCCTTTAGTACTTAATACTTGAGTGTTATAATCCTCTAAAGGAAATAAAACTCCAACTACACATAAAATTTGGAAATAAGGAACAGCTGGCAACCATTTGCTCGTTAACACAACACGAAAAAGTGGCTCAGCCGTCAAAATAGCAAAAGTCATCAATGGAGCTATCCAGAACAATACTTGCTGCATTAGTTTCCCATATATTTTTCTAAGCCTTAAGTTGTCGTCTTGTATTCCTGAAAGTACGGGATAAGTTACTTTGAAAATTGCTGTTGTAAGACTCGTTACTGGAAATGACTGTAAAAGATTAGCTCTGTTATAATAACCTAAAAGAGTTGAGGAAAAATACTTTCCAATATATAAGTTGTATATATTATTAAATATAGAGTTGAGTATAGTGGTGAGTGTTAGTTTAGAACCATAGTTGAAATGGTACCTGAGTTTAGCAACATCTATTCTTAAACTTGGGATCCACCCACTCGTCAGCCATAGCAACACCATAAATACTATAGACTTCGTTAGATACAAAGCTACTATACTCATTACTCCAAAATCATAAAAGGCAAGTAAAACACTTACTACTCCACCTATAATCATGGAAGGCAATTCGATAATTGTTTGTAGTTTAAATTTTAGTTCTTTTATCAAAATCGAATTTTGTACGGCTATGAACGCATTTATAACGAATGTCAGTCCGTAAATTTTCAAAATACTATTAAGCTTTGGTTCTTTGAAAAAGAAGCTAAAATAGGGAGCAAAGTAAAATAGCAGAGAATAGATTATTAAACTGCCTAGAAGATTTATATAGAATACTGTTGAATAGTCGTCTTGATTTGTATTGGTAGTTCTTATGAGAGATGAAGTAAGTCCAGAGTCAACTAAAGAGTTACCTATTATAATAAACACGCTTAATAATGCAAACACTCCAAAATCAGAGGGCATTAGCATTCTTGCTAAGATGATTTGAACCACAAAGTTTAACAATTTTATCCCAAACTGTTGGCTTATGGTCCAAAAGAAACTATGCTTTGCTTTAGATGCTAAACTTTCCACAAACAATATTTACTTTTAAACTAAACGCATACATTAGGCTTCTCTGAGCACGCTTAGCAGGTAGTCGCCGTAGCCGCTCTTGCGCAGTGGCTCGGCGATCCTTTGCAGCTGCTCGGCATTTATAAAGCCCATGCGGTAAGCCACCTCCTCGATGCAGCCG
>NZ_JACRVF010000009.1 GCF_014306105.1 Pontibacter cellulosilyticus
ACACTTGCCTTAGGCTTTAAGCCAGGGTATGTTGCCTACCAGGACAACACGAAGGAACTCTGGGTAAGCAATGCCACTGATGGTGAAGTAGTGATCTATCAACGGGGAGCTACTGGCTGGCTGAAAAAAGCAGCAGTACCAACCGGTGCTGATGCACATGCTATTGCCTTCAGTGCAGACAAAAGCCTGGCTTATATTACCAACCAGGGTGCCCATACCGTGACAGTTCTGGATGCAACAACCTATGTCAGGATCAAAGAACTTGCCATTGGCCGCATGCCGAATGGAATTATCACCAATCAATAATCTTCTAATTAATTAAACTAATCTATCTTTTTTCACCCATGACACGCAAACATTATATTCTGAAACCCTTTATCGGCGTAGTGGCTTTTTACTTACTTGCCGCCACTCCTGCCCTGGCGCACGGAGGCGAGAAGCACGATAAGAAAAAAGCGGAGGAAGCAAAAGTTGTAACCGTTGACACAGCCCATGCCTCGCACCCGGCCAGTGATACTGTAGTAGCACAGCAGCCAATACCTGCTGCCAGTGTCCACACACAGGCCCATGAGCAAAACCCAAGCTCAGTGCATGCTTCGCTCAGCGATTTCCCGAACACCCATCCGCTAATTGTTCACTTTCCGATCATGTTGCTCATGGTGGCAGCAGCAGTGCTGCTGGCCAATATTGTTTTTCTTCGAAAGGAGCTTAATTGGGTGGCCACGGTAGCCACACTCATTGGGTTTGGCACCGCGTACCTGGCTGCTAATTACAACCACCCGCATACGTCCGGGCTATCCGACCATGCCCAGCTCGTGCTTGACCAGCACGACCTATATGCTGAGTGGACCGTGTATCTGGGTGCTGTAGGCGTTGTCGTACAATTGCTTAGTCAGTTCTTATTCAAGGGCAAGCGCTGGAGTGTGGCTATGGCGGCGCTTATCTTAACGGGTTCGGCATATGCTGTTTCCATGGCCGGTCATTACGGAGCGCAACTCGTGCACATTGAAGGGGTAGGACCTCAAGGAAAATTCCTGGAAGAACATCAACATTAAGTTCACTCCCGAAGAAGGACCTCCGCTGAGCGCGCTTCATTTTAAAAATCAATTTCTTATGACGCGCTTATGCTTATAAAATCATCTTGCTTAGCCTTTACCCTAAATTAATCCATGAAAAAATTTTTAGCTATCCTATTTGCTGTCTGCCTGCTATCCCTGCAACAGCTGTACGCACAACCTACAGTCGAACGTGATATACAGCAGGTAAAATTAGTACTGAGCAACTATAAAGCGGCTGTAGAGGCTTTGGACGCCTCTAAAACGCTGCACCTTTTTGCTCCCGATTCTAAAGTGTTTGAGTCAGGTGGCGAGGAAGGCACCTATGCCAATTACCTTGATCACCACCTGGCACCTGAACTCAAGGCATTTAAATCTTTTAGCTACAGTGACTACAAAGTTGAGGTACAAGTAGATGGCCCTTACGCCTTTGCCACAGAGACCTACACCTACACGATTGTACTAGCTAAGGACGGAAGTGCGATTAAAAAGAAAGGCGTGGCCACTTCCGCCTTAAGGAAGAATAATGGAACATGGCAGATAATGAGCTTGCACAGTTCCTCAAGAAATACAAAATAATTGCATCATAGCTAAACCCGACTGATAGATGACTGCTTGGCTGTGCATCAATCACGGTAACCTTTAGACCCATAGATGAGAAAGCCCAGCTGACGTTATCATTAGCTGGGCTTTCTCATCTATGGGATCTGAATCCAGTATTAGAAGATTAGCAGAATACTACAAAGCATAATACCCTGACCATTCTACTCGAATAATCAGGGTGTTTGCTATTTTACATGATTATCCTTGCTGGCAGGCTTGTTCGCAACGTCGGCATGCCTCAGCACACATCCTGCAATGTTCCATATGCGAATGTTTAGCACACTCTTCGCCACATTCCCGGCATACCCTAGCACATACATCTAGCACTTCTCTTGCTAACGTAGAGTCGCGGGAAACATATTCGGCTGCCATCTTACAAATGGCCGCACAATCTAGATCAAGCCGTATGCAGCGCTCCATCATTTTCACATCATCTTCTTGTAAACAGGAAACGGCACAGAAGTTACAGGCTGCAGCACATTCGGCAAGTGTTCTTATTAAGTCTTTGTTCATAGCTTATGGTTTACAGTTAGGTTTAGTTTATGTTTACCTAGTCTTAAAAGGACTAGTTTTATATATTTAGAAAGCATGTTTATATATTTATTGTTTATAAAATGGGGAGCTTCATCTATGACAGCCTATAGGGTTGCTTCACAGCAATAGTTTAGCAATTCTTTCCGCTTTAAAACTTACACTACCTTCTTTTATTTAATGTAGCGATCCGAGCAGTACCTAATCTAGTCTAACTTTTTGTGTATCCTGTTGCATATATAGCATCTCTTGAGGTAAATCTTAACTTGCAGATTAACGTTACACAGGACGCAACCTTAATAGAAACACATTGGTACGTATCACCGTTAGACCCAAGGCGCTAGATCTTGTGTGCTATAGCTAGGCACAAACAGCTATTTCCATATTTAACATTTTTCTATCTTTACATAAATCCATCCTAGCTAGTGCTTTAGGCTAATGAGCAGCAAAAAAAACGTAAAGCGTAGAGGTATTCCGGGGCTGCTGCTGATTGCAGTTTTCCTAAACCTATTCCTTATCCAGTTAGCGTGCAACCTGCCGCATCTGGTAGAACGCTTGTCGCCTACGTTTGCTGCACAAGGGCACCACCACAGTGCTGCGCCTGATACGCAGGCTTCTGCTCACAAGCATGCAGAGGAGCACGCTCATGCACCCTCAGATCATTCTCACTCAGGCTCCGAAGATGTTGACTGCTGCGAAAAGAAAGCATATGCTCCGTTCGTTAAGGCATCTGCGGCCGCGGACCTTCTTTTGCTTGATAAAGTCCCTGTCGTCTGCTCCAATGTTTTTTACCAAACTATTCTTGGGGGTGCGCTGAGCCGTTTTGCTTTTGAAGTGTCCCCCGCCCCTCCGGACGATCCTGTCCCAAAGATTCCAGACATCAGGATCTTTCTGCACTCTCTTACGATTTGAATGAACATCCAGTCTTGCACCTGCTTCAGGCGATAGCCATGCGCTAATGTCAATGAGGCAGGCGGCTACGTGCGCCTGAGTCTACCCCTTTTATGGGAGTTACTAGGCGGCTGGCCAGTTACTGTATCATTCACTTCTGCACTTCCAGGTCTATTTACTTCTCTAGGAAGCGCAGGCATCATTTACTAACGATGCACGAAGAAAGTTCGCACCAACAGGTGCTTCGCATAAAGAATATGGTATGCCCCCGTTGCATTACAGCCGTACAGCATGAGCTGGAAAAGCTAGGCCTGCGTGTGCTGGAAGTGGTGCTCGGTTCCGCAACAGTGGAAGCATCACAAGACCTAGATATTTCCGCTATAGAAGCAGCCTTGGTAAGTCAGGGATTTGAGCTGATCTTGGACAAGCAAGAAGACTTGGTAGAAAGTATAAAGATTGCCGTGATAGATCTGATCCGATCAGAAAAAATAGCTACGCTAGCCACCAATGTTTCAACCTACTTGGCTTATGCGCTTGGCAAGGATTATTCTACGATCAGTACTGCTTTTAAAGCCTCAGAGGGAGTTGCTTTAAGCAGGTTTGTCGTGCTACAAAAGGTAGAGCGTGCCAAAGAACTTCTCTCCTATGATGAATTATCAAAGGCGGAGATTGCCACGCGTCTTGGCTATAAAAGCCTGCAGCACCTTTCCAGCCAGTTCAAAGAAGTCACTGGATTTACACTCCTGCAATATAAAAAGAACAACAATCCCCAGCGTAATTCCATTGACAACCTGCTTGGGCCTTCCTGATGGTCACATATCTGTAATTTTATTCAATGAATTTATAAAACCTATTTGTTTCCCGTGCTGTAGAGCTAGCAAGGTTTATCAGGTAAATTAAGTTAAGCCACGATTCAGGAGGTAATATTTGTTTAAGGGCGTAGGTGCCGTTCAGGTTCTTCCTAGGCCTATTGTAAAATACAGATGCTGTGTTTGGCTTTCACTGTCGAATCTTTCTATGCACAACACAGACTAGATCTATGGCAGCACCAGCACTTGTTGAGCTAACCTTGTCAAACGGAACAACATCCGTAAAAGTGTAAAGGAAGAAAACATATGGTAGCCTTTCTGAATCATGATATGTAAAGAGAACAGCATATGGACCACGCACACCACCACAAAGGGGCACATCAAACAGCAAAGGATCAGAAAGAACAGCTAACTGAACGGTTAGAAGAGAAGACCCTGCATGGCCACGAACATGCCATGCATAAAGACACGACCGGCCATCCTCCCCATGGCGAGCATGGCCACGATCACCACCGCATGATGATTGATGACTTCAGAAAGCGGTTCTGGGTGTCGCTGATGCTATCTATACCTGTGATCATCCTGAGCCCGATGGTGCAGCACATCCTAGGTTTTTCGTTGGAGATACCCTACAGCATGTACATCGCTTTTATACTCTCTTCTATCATCTATTTTTATGGTGGCTGGCCTTTCCTTACTGGCCTTGTAGAAGAAATTAAAAAAGCCGCACCAGGTATGATGACTTTGATCGGCGTGGCCATCACTGTCGCTTATCTTTATAGTACAGCCATTGTATTTGGGCTGTCAGGTATGGATTTCTTTTGGGAGCTGGCCACCCTGATTGTGATCATGCTGCTCGGGCACTGGATCGAAATGAAATCTGTACTGGGTGCTTCTAAAGCCTTGGAGTTGCTCGTAAGCATGATGCCTGCTGAGGCCATGCTGATCCGGAACGGAGAAACAGTCCGTGTGCCGATTGAAGACTTGAAAAAAGGGGACTTAATCCTGATTAAGCCCGGCGAGAAAGTTCCTGCTGATGGGGAGGTAGAAAATGGCGAAAGCTACCTGAATGAGAGCATGCTGACGGGTGAGAGCAAACCGGTACAGAAAAGAAAAGAAGACAATGTGATCGGAGGATCCATTAACGGAAACGGCTCGCTGCAGGTACGTGTGGTTAGCACTGGCAAAGACAGTTACCTGAACAAGGTGATCAACCTGGTGCAGGAAGCACAAAAAACAAAATCGGACACACAGCGCCTGGCCGATAAAGCTGCCAAATGGCTTACCTACGTGGCGCTGGTAGCAGGCTTTGGCACCTTTGCAGTATGGCTGTTGGTAGGCGCTGAGCTGGACTTTGCCCTAGAGCGGATGGTAACGGTGATGGTGATCTCCTGCCCGCATGCACTGGGTCTGGCCATTCCGTTGGTAGTAGCCATCTCCACAGCGGTTTCTGCCAACAACGGGCTTCTGATACGCAACCGTACTGCTTTTGAGAATTCCCGCCTCATCACCACCATCATCTTTGATAAGACAGGCACCCTGACACAGGGCTCTCATGAAGTGGCGCAGGTTGTTTCCTTCGACCAGCGCTACCCTGAGCAGGAGTTATTGCGCCTGGCTTCGGGTGTGGAACAGAACTCTGAGCACTACATCTCGCAGGGTATTCTGCGCAAAGTAAAAGCGGATGGCATTACCGTTCCTGCATCAGACAACTTTAACTATTTGCCTGGCAAAGGCCTCGAAGGCACTGTAGAAGGCAGAGATGTTAAAGTGGTAGGTCCAAACTATATGAAAGAATATGCCATTCAAGTACCGGAAAGCAAGGCTGAAGAAGGTGTAGAAACGGTAGTTTATGTGATGGTAGACCAGCAGGTGGTTGGTTATATTTCCATGCGCGACCAGATTCGTCCGGAGTCTGCAGGCGCTATAAAAGTATTGAAGGAGAACGGCATCAAAAATCTGCTATTGACCGGCGATAACGAGCGCGTAGCCAAAAGTGTGAGCGATAAACTAGGCATGGATGGCTACCTGGCCAACGTGCTGCCGCACCAGAAACAGGAGAAGATAAAAGAACTGCAGGCACAGGGAGAGTTCGTAGCCATGACAGGCGACGGCGTGAATGATGCCCCTGCTCTGGCACAGGCAGACGTAGGCATCGCTGTGGGCTCTGGCACAGATGTAGCCGCCGAAACAGCCGACATCATCCTGGTGAACAGCAACCCGCAGGACATTGCCTCGCTCATCATGTTTGGCAAGGCTACTTATCGGAAAATGATTCAGAACCTGATCTGGGCCACGGGTTACAACGTGGTGGCCCTGCCACTGGCGGCCGGTGTGCTCTACCAGCAAGGAATTATGGTTTCTCCAGCCATAGGTGCGGCATTGATGAGTTTGAGCACTGTAATAGTCGCCATCAATGCCCAGCTTCTGCGCAGGCAGATAAAGTAGACGAAGGTATGGTATCCGAAAGGATGGCAAAAATAGATTTTAACAATTAACACATAACTATGAAAACTACAGTACCATTATACATGCTTGTGTTATTCCTTGCTGGTATAACGCCTGCCTTAGGCCAACACGAACAGCATCAACAAAAGCAGGATACTACAAAACATAACCAGCACCAGATGCAAGATGGCATGCAGCACGGAAATATGCAGATGCCTATGTCCCATGCCTTCTCACGTAACCTGCCCATGAGCCGCAACGCTTCCGGCACGGGGTGGCTGCCAGATGAGTCGCCTATGTACGGCAACATGTACCACCAGGGAGACTGGATGTTCATGCTCCACTACAACCTGTTTCTGCGCTACAACAAGCAGGATGTGTTTGAACAGGGCAACCGGGGCGACGGCCAGTTTGATGCACCCAACTGGTTGATGTTGATGGGTCAGCGGTTTGTCGGTGAAAGGGGCCTGTTCCGTTTTAGTGCCATGGTCTCGCTCGATCCGCTCACGGTAGGTGGCAGTGGCTATCCCCTGCTTTTCCAGACAGGTGAAACCTATCAAGGCTCACCGCTCATTGACCGCCAGCACCCGCACGACTTGTTCAGTGAGCTCTCTGTTGGGTACACGCACATGTTTTCTGAAGACGCAGACGTGTTCCTGTACCTGGGCTACCCGGGGGAGCCCGCCCTGAGCAATGTGGCTTTTATGCACCGGCCATCTGCCCTCAACAACCCGGACTCTCCATTAGGACACCACTGGCAGGATGCTACCCACATCACCTTCGGAGTAGCTACACTCGGTTTCAGATACCGCAACTTTAAACTGGAAGGATCTTCCTTTACCGGTCGTGAGCCAGACGAGGAACGCTATGACTTTGACAAGCCACGCTTCGATTCACGAGCGGTGCGGCTTACGTATAACCCAACTTCACAATGGAGTTTACAGGCCTCCACTGCTTATGTAAAAAGTCCTGAGTCTAATGAGCCTGATGAAGACGTTTACCGCTCCACTGCCTCAGTGCTTTATGGCAAGGAACTTTCGGGCAATAACCGCTTTCTGACTACCACTCTTAACTGGGGCTATAACTATGTAGACCAGGACCACAAAGAGCATTCTGTTTTGCTGGAATCTACGCTGCAAAGCGATAAGTTTGCTGTTTACGGACGGTATGAGTGGCTGCAGAAATCAGCAGAGGAGTTAGGCTTTGAGCATGACTTTTTCGAACATGACGCTATTTTCGGTATCAACGCCCTAACAGTAGGCGCCAACAGGCAACTGTTTGAGTTTGGTTCGGTGAATACTTCCCTTGGTGCCCAGTTAAGCGTATTTAGGGGGGCAAGTGAGTTGCACCCTTATTACGGCTCCTTACCTGTAAGTGCGCAGGTGTACCTTCGTATCTTCCCGACAGTAATGATGCCTAAGTAAACATTAGTAGCAAGCTGAGCTTTCAAGCAGTTAGAAAGTCTCGATTTTAACAAGCTAGTGTAACTTTGCTCTAAAGTAGTATTCCTGTGTGATATAAGCACCTAAATCTTACCTGCCAACTGCAGCTACAGGTACTGTTACCTTCAGTTTATCCCAGGTTATGACGATGGCACCTTCGCTTCCCTGCCCTGAAACGATCTCGTAACGCAGGCGCTCTTGGTGCTGGTTTGTTTCTTCTGGTTTTACTTTTATGCGCAGTACATCATCTGTCTCCGTATAATCGTCTGCCAGGTGCTGCTCCCAGTTCTTGTTTACAATAATTGTCCATTCGTCCTTGCCCGGTATGGTAAAGAACGCATACTTTCCTGCAGGCAATGGCTTCCCTCCTACAGTGATAGCCTTGTCAGTTGTCAGGCTGGTGGCAGAGTGAGCACCAGTTACCCAAACCTGGTCATAAGCCACAAGTCCTCCCCAGATCATTCTTCCTCGAACTGCAGGCGAGTGATAGTTGAGCATCAGGTGAGCATTCCCGATCTGCCCATGTGCTTCGGCCTTTAAGCTCCCTTTTAGTGTATCTGGCTCCGATTGCGCCTTTACGATCAACGCTCCATCTTCCTTGGCATTGTTGTGTGCCTGATGCTGTTCATTTGTAGCAGGTATCTCTTGCTCCTGGCTTGGCTGAGAGCAGTAAGACAAAGTACCTGATAGAACGAGTACGATAAATGTTACTGATTTGTAAGAAAGCATTTGAATAAGTTAAGGGTTTAGTAAAGTGAAGTGGCGTTTACGAGCTTCCAATCGTGCTCAAAGATACTCAATTTAGCTTTTGGAGAACCATGCCCAGACAGAACAAATCCTGACAAACACACAGTCTGTCAGGATTTGGAGTCTTATAAATATCTTGTAAATAGAACCGTCTGTAAAGTTTACGCCTGCTGGCAAGCCTGCTCGCATCTACGGCAAGCCTCTGCACAAGCCTGGCAGTGGTCATGCTCGTGCTTAGCACATTCGTCTCCACACTCACGGCACACTCTGGCGCACAAGTCGAGCACTTCTTTAGCCATTGTGGAGTCTCTGGCCACATATTCCTGCGCCATTTTACAAATAGCGGCGCAATCCATGTCCAGGCGAATACATCGCTCCATCATTTTAACATTATCTTCCTGTAAACAGGCAACAGCGCAGTGGTTACAGGCAGCTGCGCATTCGGCGAGTATTCTTATTAAGTCTTTGTTCATAGTAATGGTTTGTTTGTTTAACATATGTTTTGTCTATCTTTTTACCCGGTACATGGAAAGTATGTTTTACAGATTTATATATAAGTGTTACATATTTTTGGCCTTCGTTGCTCTACACCAGTGCGTAATCAATTTGTTTTAGAGTAAAACGAATTGGCTCAAAGATGACACAAGTCTGGGTGTTTTAACCTGATTTATTTGGATACGTTTAGCGTATCAGTGAAACGTAACACTCCGCTTTATGAACACACTCTTCCTGGTGCTGGGCCTGCTTGTTTACTTGCTAACGGCCATGGACATCGTCAAAACCACCTTCTCCTCCAACGGCGGCGGCAAGATCACGGACGCCGTTTCCAAGAGCGTGTGGAAATCCTTCTTCACTTTGGCTGGTAAAAACGGAAGGTCAAAGCTTCTTCCCTATGCCGGTCCAGCTGTCTTGGTCACTGCTCTGATGACCTGGGTGGTTGGGCTGTGGGCCGGACTCTTCCTGGTGCTACTTTCTGATGCAGAATCAATCATCAAGAGCAGCGATCAGTCGGTGGCCAGCCCCCTGGAAAAACTATACTATGCCGGCTTCACGCTCTCCACGCTGGGGGTGGGCGACTATGTTGCTTCCAGCAACGTATGGCGCATTGCCACCAGCATCGGCGCCTTCTCGGGTCTGGTGTTCATCACAGCTTCCATCACGTATTTTGTGCCGGTGCTCTCTGCCGTGGGGCTGCAGAGCAAGCTGAGCCTGTACATCAGCGGAATGGGCAAGACGCCTCAGCAAATCCTTACAAAAGGCTGGGACGGGAGGAACTTCTCATCTTTTTTTGACACGACCTCAGATTTGTGCCAGATGCTGATGCAGCACACTCTGAACCACCACTCTTATCCCGTTATCCATTACTTCCACAACAGTCAGCCCAAGCTAGCCATCGCACGTGCCTTTGTGCTGTTGGATGAGACCCAGACTATATTGAGGCGTGGTTTGAAGGAAGAAATAGATTTGGATGAATTGAAACTAGATATGCTGCAAACAGCCCTGGATGCCTACCTGGACATGGTCAAGGGTAGTTACCTGAAAAACCCTTCGCCAAATGAGACCGCCCCTGTGCCTGATCTCGAAAATCTTGAGGCTAAGGGAATTTCCTTGAAGAATTCCAAAGAGCTAAGAGAGATCTTTACCCAGCAACTGCACGAGCGGCGCAAACTTCTGACGGCCTTGTTGGAGATGGACGGGTGGACCTGGCAGGACGTGTACCCTAGAGCAAGTTGAGCAGGAGGAGCGAAGCACCAATCCTAACTGCACGATCCTCTTTCACATTCATTTTGCCTTTTGATCATGTCCACAACCAGCCCCGACCATGTAAAGTCTTCTGCTCCATAGCCTGCTCCTGTCAAGGGATGGTAGTACTCTCTAAAACCACTTCTGCGTATGAGCTGCTTTACACTTTGTAATAGCATTGCGGCTTCTTCTGTATAGTTTTTCTCTAACAGGTGCTCCTGCATAAACCAGTTAAACACAACCCAGGTGGGGCCACGCCAGATGTAGAGCGACTCATGCGGATTAAAAGCCGGCTCATCCACGGCTAGCGAAGGAATGGGGAAATCTACATTAAACCCGTCTCTGCTTAGCAAATGGCGCTCCAGCACACATTGGCATATGCCTTTGGGTACATTTTTAAGCACAACCGGAAAAAAGATGGTACCTGTCCGTACTTTCAGCTTTTGAAAATGGTGGCCGTACAAGTCGTAAAAAGCAGCGTCCTTTTTATCAAACATATAGTGCATAATGCTCTGCTCGGTTCGCGCTGCTTGATCATCAAAGCGCGCGGCAGTAGCATCACCGGCAAGCTTGCACAGTGCCGACATGGCCCGCAGGTTCTGCGCATAAATTGTGTTGAACCCCACATCTTTAACTATAAACTTATTTCCTTTGTAAATGGCAGGCAGGTTATAGTTCTTCAGAAAGTTAAAGGTATCTACCTGCAGCACTTTCCAGAACAGCAGCGGTCCTGCCTTGCCCCTGTCGTAGCCCAGCACCGGGTCATAGCTGGCTTTCCAGTCCATCCCAGACTCAAAGGGCGAGATAATGGATAGCAGCCCTTCCCCTTCAAAATCACGATTCTTAGATAGCCATCGAAATAACTGCTTCAGCTTTGGCAGCATCTCCTTTACGAAAGCCAGGTCTTTATCCGCTTCATAAATGCGTATCACGGCCTGCGCAGCAAGGGGCGGCTGCACCAGCGCCGACATGTGCGGTTTGTACAGCTGCAGCACTTCTTTTGGGCGTAACTGCAGCAGGTCGGTAACACGGCCCGGCCACAGGCGTTTCCAGTAACTCATGTGGCCTACAAATCCGTCGGGTTGCTGCATCTGGAACAGGCTGCGCATGTGCTTTTTGGCCATATCTACTTCGCCAAGAGCCGTTAGCGTAAATACATGAAAACAGGTATCCCAGAAAAACTGAAACGGATATGTATCCGGCGACGGTTTGGTAAAATGATAGGTAAAGCCATCGCGCGTGCCACTGATCATGTTACGATGTAACAGGTCCCGCACCTGCGCTCTCAGCGCTTCATCCGAAATTACATCCTGCTGCTGCATTTGCTTACCTGATGTACGCATCCCAGCCAGCAAAGCGTTGTTTAACAGGACCCAGCGGGAAGGCCAGTGCGGCTACGGCTAAACCTAATACTACGCCTGTAATGTGCAGCTCTGTTGGTCCGCCAAAAAACCATGGCGCCACCGCCACTGCTAGGCCAAGCAATACATTCAGATAACGGCCAATGCGCAAAGGCTCTCCCATACAGATAACAGATACTACCACAACCAACGAACCGGCCAGGTGAAACACGTCTGCTACGGTATCTTTAATGGGTACTTCAAAAACACCCGGCGCAAAAACCATAGCTACACCAACTATAGTTGCCAGGCTTAAGGTCCATGGAAAGCTCATACCCCAGATAGATGCCGCATATACTTTGCCCGGTTCCTGCGGAAACTTCATCAGCTCCGGTGCATGCTCTTCTTTTTCGCCTCCTTCTACGGTGCCGCCTTTCCAGAACACTTTCCAGAAACTTTCTCCCTGGTTTACTTTTTTTTTCATGAACTGCCCCATGGCTATCACTTCGTCAACTTCCAGCGGAATCATAGGCAGCATAATGGCAGCAGCCAGCAGGCAGAACGTGCACCAGGCACCCACCATCACCGGTTGTGAGATTACCAACAGGATATGCACCAGGCCTAAAGGAATTACCAGAATCCCGAAAACGGCAACCATCCAGGGCATGGTGCGCCAGCGAGCAGGGCTGCCCATCCACCCCATCAAAAACTCGAACGTATAAGCAATGGCTCCCAGCCCTGCATCCGATATTGGCAGCGAGTGCGACATATTAGAGTTAAGTACCTGTTGGCTCTGATTTCCGAAAAAGGGGTCCCACACCGAATCAATATAGCCCAGTTGGAAAGCAGCCAGGTAACGCGACACGATCCAGCCCAGAAAGCCCAGCACCATCATGATCCAGCGTTGCGGCCAGGAGCTGGGGTTATAGCTCCAGCCCGGCGGCACCTTCGGCCCCATCTTCATGTACATGATCATGTTAGGCATTCCCGGTATCAGAATGGTAAGGGCAATAATCAGTGCCCCGACCAGCGTATCGTTCAGGTAAGCCACAGCTGAAGGTGACCAGAATAGGATGGGCGCCATAGTTAGCCAGATACCCACAAAACAGCAGATCCAGAGGCTGACAGGGCGATTTGGTGTAAGGCCGCGCCAACCGAAGAAAATAAGCAAAGCGCCACTGATGATGTCACTCCACTTCATAAAAGCAATGCGCTGCTCTAAGGTAAGCCATACGCTCCGGCCTCCTGATGGCTGCACCGTACCAATACCGTAGTCAAAGGTAAAAGGCGATACAAGTACCCACAGGCCAAGTATGACAATCATCCAATAGATCCAGAGTGTTTGCATGTGGTGCATGTGCAGCATCTTCTCGCGCATCTCAGGGTCCATCTTCATATCATGGTCTTTGTCGCTGTCATTGCCTTCGTGCATTTTCTGGTCGTGGTCGCGCATGTTTTTTTCAGCCATTGGCCGGGTTACACCGCGCATGCCCATGCCACCACCCTGTTTCCCCATTTTACTATTGCTATCTGTCATTTCTGTGGAGTTTAAATTTAATTTATTCTCTCTCTTATCAAATAAAGGAAGTGCTAATATCACTTTAAACAGAAAGGGTGCTGGGAGGAAGGAGCAGCAGTTAAGTATGGGTAAGCCCAATACTGCTTACTAGTTATATTTAATAGCAGGTATCACTAGATTGGCTAAACAGTCAAAATTGAAAATCAGGATAAAACATTCCTACCTGTTTTACAAAAATGCTCAGGGTAAGGTTACTATAGGGGAAAAATATATACTACAAATTCTCTCTTTCTGCCGTGATTATAGAGGTGCTGACACTTAAAAATTTCACTTTCGCGGCATCATAGAAGTGTCTGCGAATCTGCCGGGACCCTAAGGCATTTATAAAAGCTGTCTTAACACCTGCTCTGTTAAATGTGCACAAGTCACAGGCTATCTAATTTACATAACCCTACTTATAAGCCAGAATTAAAACAGACTAGGTCCGCTGCCTGGTTCGAAATAGAGAGAAAACAAAAGAGGCGCTATCTTTTCAGTAACGCCTCACAAAGCTATAGATACGGCCTCTCCCCTACCCTTACGCAGCGAAGAGTTCCAATTGCCCTTCCAGGCAATAGCGGTTGTTGAACTTTGGTTTGAGCATCCGGATGAAATGCTTTTCCAAACGTAGCACCTCTTCTTTGCTCTTGTATTCCTGAAGATAGATCAGAGAAGTATCAGTGCATTTAGCTCTATGCTTGGCCATGCGCCAGAAGATGTTACTTGTCTCTCCTACATACATGCAGTCACTTCCTTCAAAGATGAGATAAAGAAAATATGTGTTGTTATCACGAACGTACCGCAGGTGCTTGAATGCCTTTAGCACCTCTTTCCTACTATAGGTTGTGAGGCTTTCTAAAATCATCTATTTTTTTAAATATGGTTTCCCCTTAAAGTATTCCTTTAAGATATATTCAACAAAGTCTGATTTGCTTCTATACATTTCATGCAATGTACCTTTGTCAATATAATCTTCCAATACTTCATCAACAAAAAAAGTAATTCGTTTCCTATTTGATTCCTTCTTTTTTTTCGATGGAATAGTTATAGTTTTTTCTTCTTTTGATGTATCTATAGTTGTCTCAGAAGGCTTTGATCCATGTAGCTTCCCTAAAACATTATCAAATCTCTTCGTCTCTTTATTTGCCATGATTCTTGACTAAACTCTATTTAGTTAATAAAAGTAATAAGTTGTTAATGTTAAATAAAGTATTAACTATTAATAATTTCTTCAGTTAATTCTTTATAATCTTTTGCCCCATTAGAGTCTGGAGCATAAGAGAATACATCTTGGTTCATGACTAAACATTCATGCAGAGCTACATTTGTTCGTATAGCAGTCTTCATCACCTTATCTCCTAACTGTTGCTGTGCTTCCCGTACGATTGTTTTCCCTAGTATAGTTTGTGCATTTTTAGAGTGGTTCGTAAAGAACAAACCTCCAAGCTCTAATTTAGGATTTAGTTCCTCTTCGACTATTATATCAATTGTTTCAAGCATCTTATCTAATCCATTCCAGGCAAAAGGCTCAGCAACCATAGGTATGTAAACCTTATCTGAAGCTATTAAAGCATTTACTGTATAGATACCCAAAGAAGGTGGGCAATCAATGATTACAAAATCATATTTTTCTTTAACCTTTTTCAAAATTGACCTAAGTTTTGCTGCACCAGCTACTGAATGTGCTACGGCATTTTCTCTAGAAATAAGAGAATGTCCTGAATAAGCGATGTCTACTCCATTTACGCATTTGATTACGTCTGTAATTTTACAGTTATCAAGAAGAGCATCAGATATGTTTAGATCTTCCTTGGGCGATATTCCAACTGACGTTGTTAGGTTAGCTTGTGCATCCAGATCTACTAAAAGAACTTTCTTACCCATCTCCTTTAATGCAAATCCTATACTCTGTGTACTTGTAGTTTTGGCTACTCCACCTTTTGCGTTTACTATAGAAAGAACTTTTGCCATGACATTCATGAAGTATTAAAAGTTAATAATTTAAATAATAACGTAATTATATTAACATTATTTAATATTAGCAAATTATTCAAAATTGTTAATTTATTAATTTTATTAACTATTAATAAGCCTGTTCATGTATAGATGATATTAAGCAAAGTAGAGTAGATTAATATTTACTGTATAACCATATCATGCATTTGGCCCATGGAGGATCTTGATATTTACTCAAGATCCTCCATGGGCCAAATTTGCCAACTAGTTTATCATATTTGTTAAGTATAGCAGTATCTAATACTAGAACTATGATGGGTAATACTACTATTCATAAATAGTGGTTAGAAGGAAGTAGAGGAACAACACCCCCCATTATATCTACTGCCAAAAATACATTTTAACTACGGCTAAATTATTAAGGTTATTAACAATATTAACATTACACACTTTATTAAAAATCAAGCCCTTGCAAACAGTTGTTAAATTATTAACAATGAATAAAACACTGCATGATACTTTATAACTAACGCTTATTCTTTTCTATTTTATTTTCTAGATGTTTAGAAAACCATTCACTTTCAGAAGTAAAGCTCAAGGTCCCTTTATTTGTTGAAAACCAATTGTTAGCTTTTGTAATAACAACTGGATCTAAGAGCCGAATATATCTATCAATCAACTCGTCTGAGAAAGAGTATTTCTCCTTCATAATACGAATTGCATTTCTTGTCACTTTATCTATTGCTGGGTTAGTAATAGGGGAGAAGAAAAGCTCTTGTTGAGTTAAAGTAGATTCTAACTTACTTGACCTCCCAGATTCAGGTGAATGTATTCTAATAGTTTTAATTAATGAAAAAGTAATAGAATCTGCATTCCGACCTCTTTTGTTAATCTTGTAATCAAAAGCCATGTCTGTATCCTTTAGATCTTCTTTGGCAGCATCTAAAATCCTACGCTTAAATTCAGCAAAAAGAGGATACTTTATAACTTGTACATTCTCTCCCTCAGGTAAGCCTTGTTTTCTAGCTTCCTCATCATTCAATTCTATATCAAGACCTAACATCAAGCGAAGCTCTCTATAAGCAATAGTAGTAGGCTTTTCTTTAAATTGACCTTGCTTTATTAGCATGTAGATCCTATAAGCTTGAATTGTTTTAAGGCCCAGAAGCTGTTCAAGTTCTGCTTGGGTATAATTCCCCTTTAAATCAAGCAAGTAAGGAGCAAGGTCATTGTTAATTTTAGTTACAATGTATTTACTATCTTGAGTGTAAGTAACAGTCGGGAATATAACCATGCTGGCAAAAGTTCTATTCTTATCAGCATCCAAACTCTCAATTTTGAATTTTATCTCCTGTAAATCAGACGCTAACTTAGCTACTTGTTTAAAGTTCTTACCGCCTTTAGATGTATAAAGAGCAGCAATAGGTATTTTTACATGAGTGAGTTCTTTATCATCCTTATGAATATGGCTTAATGCATAAATAAATGCTCGTAGCTGAACAGTTGGAATGTCAAAATGACTATTAATTAAATTGTTATGTTGCGTAACTATCTTGTTCGGCTGCTTAACATGTGTATTTAATAATTCGCTCATGAGTTTTCATATCTTTTCTTAAATATATGTATAAAATATTCTTCTTGTACATATAATTTCAAAGATTTTAAACCACTAAATATCTATTTGGTGGGATTTTGTACACACAATGGGAATCTGTACATGTAAAAGTGGGAAAGTGTACATACAAAAGTGGGAAAGTGTACATGTAAAAGTGGGAAAGTGTACATGTAAAAGTGGGAATCTGTACATGTAAAAGTGGGAATCTGTACATGTATTAACTCGCAACAGCCTTGTAATTAAGCATATATGCCATTCTTAATAATTAATAAGTAAAAGAATAAAGAATAAAAAAAATAGATTTTTTATTCTTTATAAGGTTAAAAACATTTAAAAAAAGCCCTTAAGGACGTTATTTTGATGCTTTCCAAAAAATAAAGAGATCGCCTTTTGTGGGATTCTGTACATATATACATCTATAGACTTAGTCATTTGATGTCTCAACCATTTAGAATAGTGGGATTTTGTACATTAATGATGTCATGTTAGAGAAACTTTTGATTTTATGACGTGTGGTTAAAGTCTTGATAATCAAACAATTGCAATTTACAGTGAATAATGGAAAAAGGCCTGTGGGGTATCAAATAAAACCTGTACATATATCCAAAATGCCTTCTATATAAAGGGTGGGATTTTGTACACATATAGTTGATTTTACCCCATTTTTACTAAATAATGGTAATATTTAGTAAAAATGTATCTTTTTTAGATTTTCAAATGTAATTATTCTGATATTCCTAAAATCATTGATCTATAATGTTTACAGGTATCAAATAAAACATATGTTTTATTTGATACCGTTAGGTAAATAAATCCTGCTTTATAAATAGCACTTTGCCTTGAAAGTTCAACAATTAGCTTACTTCATGATTTCACTTATCATAACACCTGTTATAGGCTGATCTCTCTATAACCCTTGTTATACAGAGTATTTAAGGATAATGAGTTTAATTCACCAACAAAACTAAGTACACGTAAAGCCAGATGACTTATTTGCTGGATTACCAAAGTGAGAAGACTGCAGCTGCTGTGCCTCAGCTGGCCCTACACCTAAATACTCAAATCAAAATTCAACAACTACTTAGGATGATTAGCTTAACGTTTTGCTGTCTAAAAGCAGTAATAGGAGAGGAGCGCCAATGGGAAATAATTTTTAGGTTTATTTAAAATCTAAGCCAATGCAATAAGGTTATAAATACAACTTATAGCCAACGGCAACAGGTTATCAATTCCTTAATCATTCTTATCTTAAACTATAACGTTCGAAAGTTGCTTTATCTAGCCCTGTGCCGAATAATTTATAAAGCACCATATCACAGGTTAAAGTAACAGCAGCACGTTAAATAGAGTACACCTATAAAAATTGTTTTATACCTTTGCAGTAATGAAGTACCCGATCATCATTTGGGGGATAATTATTTTTCTACTGGCCTGCCTGCCTTGCACGGACAGCGGGACTGTTTATGCCCAAGGTACTGATACAGAATTAAAAGCTGATATAAGCCACTCAGACGCTGATCAGGAAGCGGACTTATGTTCCCCTTTATGTGAATGCAACTGCTGCGGAGGCATTACCTTAGCAATTCAATTTCAAAAAGTAACACAACCGCTAGTGCTTCCGCAAAGCACATATCACCCAACCTATGTAGTCCGTGGCCCTGTGGCTCCGGTCATACCCTTCTGGCACCCGCCTAAAGCTTAACCGATTTCTTCTTAGAGTAAGAAAACACGCTTTGTTGCATCTATATGCAACTTGGAAGGCGTGCGCATACAGGTATTGTATGTGGTTGTTTAAGTTTAATCAACACACAAGTGCTAGACAGAATCATTCATTTTTCTATCTATAACAAGCTAATTATCGGCCTTTTTACGCTGGTGCTTGTTGTATGGGGCAGCTATTCCCTCACGCAGCTGCCTATTGATGCCGTACCTGACATCACTAATAACCAGGTTCAGGTTATTACCACCAGCCCTTCGCTGGCAGCCCAAGAAGTAGAACGGTTGATCAGCTTCCCGGTAGAGCAAACGATGTCTACGATTCCAAACATCGAAGAAGTACGCTCTATTTCCCGCTTTGGCCTCTCTGTAGTAACTATTGTCTTCAAAGAACGGGTAGATGTGTACTGGGCCAGGCAACAGGTAGCAGAACGCTTGGTAGAAGCTGCCGAAAACATTCCCCCGGGTGTAGGCAGTCCCGAAATGTCTCCTATTTCAACAGGTCTTGGGGAGATTTATCAGTATGTAGTACATGCCAAGCCTGGCTATGAAAAACAATACAGCCCCGTCGAGCTGCGTACCATTCAGGACTGGATTGTGCGGCGGCAGTTGCTCGGCACGCCTGGAGTGGCAGAAGTAAACAGCTTTGGCGGCTACCTAAAACAATATGAAATCGCAGTAGACCCTGACCGGCTAAAAGCGCACAACCTGAGTATATCGGATGTGCTGGAAGCACTCGAACGCAACAACGGTAACACTGGTGGAGCCTATGTTGACAAGAAACCGAATGCATACTTTGTCCGCAGCGAAGGCCTGATCGAGAGTCTGGAAGAAGTAGGTAAAGTAGTCGTTCAAAATACATCCGATGGCACGCCCGTTCTGATCTCGGATATAGCGCAGGTGCAGTTTGGTACGGCTAACCGGTATGGCGCTTTAACGGACGCAAAAGGCGAAGCTGTGGGTGGTATTGTAATGCTGCTCAAAGGCGAGAATACCAACCAGGTAGTTGAACGTGTGAAGCAAAAGATGGCCCAGATCACCAAGTCACTGCCGGAAGGGATAGCAGTAGAAGCCTTTCTGGATCGAAGTGAGCTGATAGGCCGTGCGATTGGCACGGTAGAACGAAACCTGATCGAAGGGGCGCTGATCGTGATCTTTGTGCTGGTACTCTTCCTGGGTAACTTCCGCGCAGGGCTAGTCGTGGCCTCTGTCATCCCGCTTTCAATGCTCTTTGCCATTATTATGATGAACCTGTTTGGAGTAACAGGTAACCTGATGAGCCTGGGAGCTATTGACTTTGGGATCATCGTAGACGGAGCCGTGATCATTGTAGAAGCTACCATGCACCATCTGGGTTTAAGAGGTGGGCAGAAGCTGAACCAGGCCCAGATGGATGAGGAAGTATACGAATCCGCCCGTAAGATCCGCACCTCCGCTGCCTTTGGGGAAATCATCATTCTAATCGTTTATTTACCCATCCTTGTGCTGGTGGGCATTGAAGGCAAGATGTTCCGCCCGATGGCCCTGACCGTGTCGTTTGCTATTCTCGGTGCGTTTATACTTTCGCTGACCTATATACCAATGATGTCTGCCTTGGTACTCAGCAAAAACACAGCACATAAGCGCAACATCTCAGATAAGATGATGGACTTTTTCCAGCGGATGTATAATCCGGTCATTCGGGGAGCGCTTAAGTTTAAAGCATTGGTATTACTGCTAGCGGTGGGGTTGTTTGCCCTAGCCTTGGTTATCTTCTCGCGCATGGGCAGCGAATTTATCCCAACGTTGGAAGAAGGCGATTTTGCACTGGAGACCAGGTTACTGACCGGCAGCTCCTTGTCAGAAACGATTGAAAAAGTATCGCTGGCATCCCGTATTCTGAAAGAGCAGTTTCCGGAAGTAAAAGAAGTCATCAGCAAGATCGGTGCGGCAGAAATCCCCACAGACCCGATGCCGATGGAGGCGGCTGACGTAACCATACTGCTGAAGGACAAAGATGAATGGACCAGCGCAAAGACCAGGGAAGAATTAGCCAGTAAAATGACCGAAGCCCTGGAAGTTATTCCGGGTGTTACCTTTGGTGTATCCCAACCCATACAACTGCGGTCCAACGAGTTAATTTCTGGGGTGCGGCAGGATGTAGGCATCAAGATCTTTGGAGAAGACATGGCCGAATTAACCCGGCTCTCGCAGGAAGTTGGCCGTGTGGTGGCTTCCGTCGAAGGAGCAGAAGATCTGTATGTTGAGCAGGTGTCGGGGCTTCCCCAGATTGTCGTCGACATCAACCGTGACCAGATCGCCAAGTTCGGGCTGGACGTGGAAACAGTCAACCAGACGATCAATGCTGCATTTGCCGGTCAAAGCGCTGGAATGGTGTATGAAGGGGACCGACGCTTTGATCTGGTAGTGCGCCTTCTGCAGGACGAACGGCAGGACATCGACGATGTGCGAGCGCTTTACATTACGACTTCAACCGGAATGCAAGTGCCGCTTACGCAGGTAGCTAACATACAATACCAGCAAGGGCCAAACCAGATCCAGCGCGAAGATGCCCAACGGCGGATCATCGTAGGCTTTAATGTCCGGGGCCGTGATATTGCCAGCGTGGTGGAGGAAGTACAGGAAAAGATTGACCGCGCCGTGCTGCTGCCTGTGGGATACTTTGTTACCTATGGCGGCCAGTTTGAGAACCTGGAGCAAGCCAACCAGCGGCTTTCGGTTGCTGTTCCAGCCGCCCTGGCCCTGATATTTCTGCTGCTTTTCCTGACGTTCCGCTCTGTGCGACATTCACTACTGATCTTTACCGCTATTCCGTTGTCTGCTATCGGTGGTGTATTAGCCTTATGGCTGCGCGGGATGCCGTTCAGCATTTCTGCCGGAGTCGGGTTTATCGCGTTGTTTGGTGTAGCCGTGTTGAATGGCATCGTCTTGATCGCAGAATTTAACAGGCAGCGCAAAGAGTATCCAGGCATAAGTTTACGGGAGGTAGTGTTGAATGGTACTGCAATCCGGTTGCGACCAGTGTTAATGACAGCAACCGTGGCTTCCTTAGGCTTTCTGCCTATGGCGCTATCGAATACTGCTGGAGCTGAAGTACAGAAACCATTGGCGACCGTGGTGATCGGTGGGCTTATAACATCCACGTTGCTAACGCTGGTGGTGTTACCCGTACTCTATATCCTGCTGGAAAACTATTACCTGCAACGCAAGCAAAGAAGATCGGGCGGTAGTAATTTCTCTACTTCTTCTCTCGCTCTATTCCTGATTCTTGCCACCTTCGGCCTTACGGTAGGCGCGACACCAGCTGCACATGCACAAGGACCTGTGAAACAGTATACCTTACGAGAAGCAGAGGCACGCGCACTCAAACAAAACCCGGCAGTAGGCGCAGCAAGGGTAGAAGCGAAGAGAAGTCAAGCGCTACAAGGAGCTTCCTGGGACATAAACAAAACGCAAGTACAGTTTTCAACCGGTAAACTGGCTTCTGGTACCTATGATAACGAAGTTTCCATCTCGCAGTCCTTCTCACTGCCTACGTTGTATAGCAGGCAAGCCAAGCTGGCCAATGAACTGACCGAGGTCAGCAACATTAACTTAACGCAACGCGAGCGGGAAGTTATTCGTGATGTGCGGCTCAACTATTATGGTCTGGTGTATGCCCTGTCCCGCTTACGCCTGCTTACCTACCAGGATAGTTTGTATGTGCAGTTTGCCAAAGCAGCACAGCTCAGGCTACGTACAGGAGAAACCAACCTGCTGGAGAAAGTAACCGCCGAGGCGCAGCTGTCTGAGGTGCGCAACAACGCTTTTCAGGCTGAAACAGATGTTGCCGTTTTCCAGGAAAGACTACAGGCGCTGCTGGCAACCGATACCCTTGTCGCAACATCAGATACGGTGCTCAACCGGCTACCTTTACCAACTATAACCGAAGAGCAATTAGAACAAAACCCTAGGCTACGCCTGGCCAAACAGCAAGTAACTGTACGGCAGGCAGAGACGAAGGTGGAAGGCGCAAAATTGCTCCCAGACCTGCAGCTAGGGTACACGAACCGCACCTTAGGGGGCCAACATACCAGCGATGGAGCAGAAGCCTTTGAAGCACCACAGGAAGTCATGGTTGGCGTAGCTATCCCACTTTGGGTAAAGCCACAGAAGCGTCGTATACAGGCTGCTAAATTGCAGGCAGAGGTGGCAGAGCTAAACTTAAGACAAACTCGGAATGAGTTAAAGGCAGATGCCCAAGTGGCCCTACAGCAAGCTTTAAAGTTGCAGAGCAGCCTGGCTTATTACGAAAAGACTGCCTTGCCTCAGGCGCAGCTTATTATTACCCAGGCCACGAAAGCTTACCGTGCTGGAGAGATAAGCTACCAGGATTATATTCTGAACTTGAACAGGGGGCTGACCATCCGGAACAACTACCTGGAGACGCTTTATACTTACGATAAAGCTATCATCGAATTACAGTACATCCTGGAAAATCAACTATAACAAATTTATAAGAGAAATCATCCGACATGAAAAGGATCATCCATATCACATATTTTACCTGCTTTCTGATTTTTACTTCCTGTGGTAATACGGCTGAACCGGCACAGGAAGAGGCAGAAGCACATGAAGAAGAAAGCGCTGACAAAGCAGAACTTACCGCAGAGCAGTACCAGGTAGCAGGTATTACCTTAGGCAAACCTGAAATGCGGAACCTGAGCAATATGCTCACCTTAACAGGCAAGTTAGATCTCCCTCCACAAAACATGGCCTCCGTAACTGCGCCGCTTGGCGGGTTTATCCGGAAAACAGAAGTAATGGAAGGCCGCTACGTGAAGAAAGGGGAATTGCTGGCTACCATTGAAAACCCGGAGTTTGTGACCCTGCAGGAAGATTACCTGGAAGCCAGAAGTCGCCTCGAATACCTGGAACTGGAGTACAAGCGGCAAAAGGAGCTACATGAAGAACAAGTCACCGCAGCTAAAACCTACCAGCAAACCGTGGCCGAATACAAAAGCATGCAGACGCGGGTACAGGCGCTGCAGGAACGTTTAGCCATCATCGGCATTAGCAATGGTTCGCTGCGAAGTGGTAAAATCAAACGTGTTTTGCCCCTTTTAGCCCCGCTGGAAGGCTACATTACCTTTGTGAATGCGGATGTGGGACAATACGTAGCGCCCACCGATGTGCTTTTCCGCATCGCGGACACTGACCACATGCACGTGGAGCTGACAGTATTTGAAAAAGACTTAGCCTCATTGGAAAAAGGGCAGAAAGTGCATTATTCACTTCCTGGCGAAACAGTGGTGAACCACCAGGCGACGATCTACCTGATCGGTAAAGAGATTAGCCCCGAACGAACGGTTCAGGTACATGCACATATGGAGGATGAAGATAAAAACCTGGTACCCGGTATGTACGTGCAGGCCCAGGTAGCACTAGACGACAAGCAGGTGCTTGCTTTACCGGAAGCAGCAGTGGTGCAGGAAAACAACAGCAGTTACATCTTTCTATACACTGGTCAGGAAACCGAAGGAGAAGATGTGATGAAGCAATTTCGCATGGTACCTGTAGAGCGTGGCATTGAAGAAGGTGGCTTTGTACAGATAGCCCTTCCGGCAGGTATCGATACGGCAGCCACTAACTTTGTCACCAAAGGAGCACACTCGCTACTAGCTAAAATGCGAAATGCCGAAGAAGCAGGCGGACATGGCCATTAAACTCAAAGGAAATGGATACAAATCCTGGGCTGGGATGATCCCGCTCGGCAACACAGGTGGAGCAAACGTACCACTACGAAAGCCCTTACCAATTCCAGATGATTTGCAGCAAATTATAGATGCTGCCCATTAACAATAAACACAAAAATTATGGATAAGAACGCTGAAACAACTAAAAACATAGAAGAAGATTTTAAACCACTGGAGATCACTTCTCCCCGGACCGCTGAAGCTCCTGGACCCAATGTAGGCGCAGAGTGTTGCGGGGCAGATGGTAAAACAAAGATGCAAGGGGCCGTAGACCATGCGCATGCGGAAGAAGAAGCCAAGTCTTCCTATATGCCAACCATACTGAGCCTGGCTCTCCTGCTGGGCGGCATTCTACTGGACTACCTGGATACTCCTTGGTTTACCGGTTATATCAGATTCATAACTTTTGGTATTGCCTATGTGCTGGTTGGCTGGCGGGTGGTGTGGCATGCCATTAGAAGCTTGCGTTCGAGTTTCTTCAACGAGTTTTTCCTGATGACCATGGCCACGCTTGGTGCCTTCTATATTGGAGAGTATGCAGAAGGGGTGGCCGTGATGTTATTCTATGTGATTGGTGAGCATTTCCAGGAAGCAGCCGTACTACGTTCCAGGTGCTCTATCAAAGCACTTATTGATAACCGGCCGGATGAAGTGGGCGTGGTTACTGAAAATGGCGTGGTTATTAAAAAAGCGAAAGAAGTACAAATTGGCGAAGTCGTGCAGGTGAAAGCCGGTGAAAAAATAGCGCTGGATGGGGAGTTACTGACTGAACGCGCTTCGTTTAATACTGCTGCCCTGACAGGGGAATCTAAACCGGATACGAAGGCTAAAGGCGAAGTAGTGCTGGCAGGGATGATCAACCTGGACCAGGTGATCGAACTAAAGGTGACTTCTGCCTATGAAAACAGCGCCTTGTCAAAGATCCTGAAACTGGTAGAAGAAGCGGGTAGCCGCAAGGCCAAAACCCAGCAGTTCATTACCAAGTTTGCTAAGGTCTACACACCCATCGTCTTTTTCCTGGCCATAGGCCTTACGTTTATTCCTTACTTTGTTATGGAAAGCTATGACTTTAACGTGTGGCTGTACCGGGCGCTGATCTTCTTAGTTATTTCTTGTCCGTGTGCGCTGGTGATTTCTATACCATTAGGTTATTTCGGTGGGATTGGGGCTGCTTCGCGTAACGGCTTGCTGTTCAAAGGTTCTAATTTCCTGGACCTGATGACACAAGTTGACACCGTGGTAATGGATAAAACAGGAACACTCACTGAAGGCGTTTTCCAGGTGCAGAAAATCGAGTCGGTATCACCTGATAAGGCATGGTTCTTATCGGCTGTAGCCGCATTGGAGAGTAAATCTACACATCCAATAGCCCAAGCTATTGTGGCTGAAGCTGGCCAAACCTATCAACAACATTCCGTAAGCCAGGTTGAAGAAATATCCGGCCATGGCTTGAAAGGCACAGTAGATGGCAAAGAGCTGCTGGTTGGGAATGGAAGGTTGCTGGATAAGTTTGAGGTAAGTTATGATCCGAGCATAAAAGAGATTGTGGAGACGATTGTATTGGTCGCGGTGGACGGTGTGTATGCGGGTTACATTACCATTGCGGACAAAACGAAAGCAGATGCGCCACTTGCCGTGCAACGAATGCGAGAGCTAGGTGTGAAGAAACTAGTGATGCTTTCAGGAGATAAAGACTCCATTGTGCAAAAGGTAGCCAAAGAATTGCAGTTGGATGAAGCCTACGGAGGGCTATTGCCCCAGGATAAGGTAGCCCATGTAGAAAAACTAAAAGCAGAAGGCAGAACAGTTGCCTTTGTAGGAGATGGTATTAACGATGCACCTGTGATCACCCTGGCTGATGTTGGGATGGCCATGGGTGGTCTTGGCTCTGATGCAGCCATAGAAACGGCTGATGTAGTGATTCAAACAGACCATCCTGCCAGAATTGCGACTGCAATCAAGATTGGCAAGAAGACCAAACAGATCGTGTGGCAAAATATTGGCCTAGCTTTTGGCGTAAAAGCCATTGTATTGATCTTAGGGGCCGGTGGCTTGGCTACCATGTGGGAAGCGGTATTTGCGGACGTAGGCGTAGCTTTTCTGGCTATCTTGAATGCCGTGCGTATACAGCGGACCAAGTTTGATTAAACTGCATATGATCAAGCGTTGAGCCTATAGCGCCTGTTTCTAGGGGACTGCTGGTATTTCAGGAACCCTTGACCACAACAGGCGTACAAAAAACCGCACCTGGTAACTTAACGCTAATACAATGGCTATTAGAAGTAGTCTTAATTGCTTTACATACCAGCAGAAAGGAGGTACTGTATGAGTACCTGGCTCTGGGCGCTTGTGCTGATTGCTGCCGTTTGGGCGGCACACTGGGGAGCAGAACATCTGGCAAAGCCCCTGAAAAAGCTCAGAAAACAGTGGGGCTTCTCAGTGGCTGCGGGTGGCGCTTTAGTTGGCTTGGCAGCTGCCAGCCCTGAGATTGGCATCAACGTGGCCAGCTCTGTTACAGGCGTAGCTGACATTGGTCTGGGGGCTATGTTCGGTTCCAACGTAATTGCTATCCCCTTCATGGTCATCACTGCCTACATTGCTACCCGCCATCTTAAGAAGGAGAATGCTGACAAGAACCATGAGCAGCACGTCAAGGAGCATTTGGTGAAGGTGGACCCCACCGCTGTCACAGTGCAGGCGATTCCCTATCTTGTAATAGTAGCTATCGTGGCTATCCTCACCGTGCCGGCACAATGGCGGGGATTGCAGCCAATAGACGGCTGGATCATGCTAGGGGTGTACCTGGTATATCTGGCGCAGGCCCTTATGCGTGGTAAGCGCGAAGGAGAAAAGGTAGAGTGGAAAAAGAAAGAGATCTATTTGGCCGTAGCTGGCCTTGCCGCCCTGGGGCTGGGTGCTTTCTTCACAGTAAAGGCTACTGAAAACATCGTCTCTGTTCTGGGTATCTCTAGAATTGTGGGTGGCTTGTTCCTTACGGCTCCCATGGCCGCTTTGCCAGAAGTGTTCGCTACCTGGAGTGTAGCCAGATCGGGGCAGATCACCTCTGCCGTAACCAGTGTGATCGGAGACCATGCCGTTACGCTGACGGTCGCTTTTCTTCCCCTTGCCTTAGTCACTGTACCTGTTGAAGACCTGACCCTGTATGTAACAGTTTTGAGCTTTGCCGGACTGGTGGGCATTCTCTATGCCGCCTTCATCCACTGGGGAGGACCTGGTAAAGAGCACGGCTTTAACCGCTGGCAGGTGTTCACTTTAGGGGCTGTCGTGCTGGTGTATGTAGGGGTCATGCTGTTCGGGGTTCTTCAGGTGTTTGGCGGATCATCAGGCGAAGGATTATAAAGCATTCAATTTGGATGAGAAAGACTACCTCGAAGACGGGGATTTGTATAGAGCAATAGCCGAGTTGGATTACAAATATGAAGGTGACTGAAAAAAAGTTTGTAAATCTTTACAAGGAGAGTGGTGGGAACTCTAAAAACATAGGGAAGCAACTAGACCGTTTATACAAGTTTCAATTTACATGAGCCTGAAAGAAGTTAAGAACGTGTTGTGCATCTCAGCTACACCGCCGGATATATTTGCGCAGTATGGCTTTAGAACGGTTAAAGTAGAACCAGCTACCAGTAACACTATAACGATAACGCCAAAGGTCTATAAAGGCAAGATACAGCACGAACTATCCAGCCTGTTACCTACCCTAAACTATAAAGAGAAACAGTACCTGATCAGGCTTAACAACCTGAATTTGATTGAGCGGGTGCTGAAAAGTTTTAAGGACTTGGAGCCGGAACAAATAGCATTGTTATCTTCTGAGACAAAGGCAGGCGATGTGTACCAGGAAATAACAAAAAGCAAAACCATACCACAGCAGGTAAGGCTGGTTTTTACTACGTCGCTAATTGATTGTGGGGTTGATGTTTACAATACGGATCTTGAAATCATTATTGCAGAACACCAAAACGAGCACCTTAGCACACAGGACACACTGCAGTTTTTAGCCCGCCCGCGCAAGGTTAGCAACCTGAAAGCAACCGTTTACAAACTGGAGCGCCCTGGCAAAGGCATAAGCCGCGAACAACTGTATAAAGATGCGTACGAGCTGGCAACTTACGAATGTAACTGGTTAAATCAGATGAACGCCAAGCACACCGCCGGGACCCGTTAGTAGCAAACCGTACTACCTTTTCTGATACGGCGCATTATTGCAAGTATAACCACCAAAGCGAACAGTACGAGCCAAACGAGCTGCTGATTCATTACCAGGTAGAACAAACCCTGATCCGGTACATGGCCACCGAAACTTACTTTGCTCAACTTGAACAGGAACAGCATATTATTATAGAACAGCCAGAACACCTGACGATAGCCAGAACGCCGGAAATGGAAGCCCTGGACAAAGCCGCCAAAGCTGTAAAGGAAACAATGCAGGAACAGGCGTTGCTGCTATTGGAAACCCACCACCCGGCTGACGTATTCAGTGCTTTATACCATAGCGTGAAAGACTTGGACACCCGCGCCGAAATCGTAAAGACCGGCTATGATACCTTGTTGCAGGATACTGCCAAAGAAGTACAGGAAACCTACCAGCCAATACTCACAGACCGCGCCGCGCTGCTGATCTTCAATACCTATCTGAAACTACAGCGTAGGGACATGGCAGCGGATGACATAGTATCTTTGATGCGAGAACACAACAGCCCGCGTAAGTTGGGGGACCTGCTGACCAGGTTGGATGTATGGCATAACCTGAGACATTATAACCAGTTGGCAATCAAAGACAAGCGCGATGCTGACAGGCTTTTACAGCACTACAGGAAGCTTAAAAGCAGGGTAACTGAATTAGATTCTATTAATAATAAAAGAGCTAATCGGGTTACCTCAGAAGAGATAACGGCACTAATCAATAAAGACCGCCCTAAAGCCATAAAGCTCACGAAAGATAAAGCTATGCAGTTGTTCCGGATCTTCTTTGAAGTAGATACGATAGCAGCTAAGGTAAACGGTAAACGGGTTAAATACTTTGGGATCACAGCAGATAATGTAGCCCCGCTATTTTGTGAAAGTGTAGCGGCGTAAGGCAATCAAACGTAGGTTTGCAGTATGGCTGCTTACCTTCATTCTGCTTTTTACCGCAACGGCGAAGACCTGGAATTTTACGATAAAGAATTTCAGCAGCTGGCGTATCATATCGCCACGGGTCCGCATCATTTCGAATACACCCTGGATAACTTAGGCTGGCGCCTGACCTTCACCACACCTGAATACAGCCTAAAGGTAACCATAGAGTACGGCGGCATCTTTAAAGGCGATGGCACGATTGTAACCAGGTAAAGGATTGAGTTAGTTTTCTTGCATATAAAAATAAGCTGGCAGCACTCCCACTACCAGCCCTTTATGTTGTGTTAGCTTCCATTATTAGTTTGATGAATGGTTACAGTACTACCAGGTTCAGCTACAATTATAATCGGCTGCTTTTGCTCTTGTGACGTTATCGTTTGTTCTGTTTTCACAGCTTCTACAGGTTTGTCTTTCCCTTGTGCTAAGTAGGCTCCACCCAACCCTAACATGGTTGCAACAATGTACCCCACTATTTCATTAAAAATCAGTTTTCGTAAATTTCTTATCATATCGTTTTTCTCCCTTCTGGCAAGTATTCTTTGGCATAGGGCTTACCACCCATCCGGTACCAGTGGCACCTGTTTTATATAGTTAATTTTATGTGCTCCCATCAAAAGCCATTTGTTATAACAAGGAATGAAGCCCAACGTTACTTTCTGATGTGAACTATCTTATATAGTAACTTCTGTAAGCTCCCTTATGTATTAGCGGCTCTTATAATTGAAGAACTGAGAAGCACATACACCGGTTAAAATGTATGTATCTATGAATAGTACTTACATAAGACAAAAAGCCGTTTGACTTGGGGAAAAACCGTGATTATTTAAGAAATAATTTTTGAGGACGTTTCTGTTGTCCTCAAGAAAACATGTTCTCAAAAGCCCAAAAGCATGTTTCCTGCTTTGAGGAGCACCTTTAGATGAGGTTGTTTTAAGGTTGTTAATCGTTGAGGAGGAAGCTGAGGACGAGGTTGCTTTAAGGTTGCCGGGTGGTGAGGTAATAACTGACTCCCTTAACAGTATAAATTCTACCAGCAGCACACGGTGTGCTGCCTGGACACAACCTAAATCAACTTCATCATGCGTATCAACTTTAGAACAATCGCTTTCCTTAGAGCCGCCTTCACTAATGACTTAAAAGAATTCGGTCAAAGCCTGGACAACTTTGCAGGCCGCAGTGAATCGTACCTCAAGTGGAAACTTAGCTACATGGAAGACCTAAGCCTGTGGCAGGCGCTTTTGGATCTGGAAGAGGAAATGCTATGGTATGAGGAGCAAAATCAGTGCAGGCTCAACATGCCAATCGAATACCGCCTGATGCGGAAAGAATATAAAACAAGAACAGGTCGTAACTGGAGTGAGGACAGCTACGATATTTCCTGCGCATACGACTGGCTGCTGGAGCGACTATCTAACTATACAGAAGGCTACCGACCACCTTACATGTGTGTCTGCGGCTATACGGCCAAAGAAGACTGGGTATGGGAGAATGCGAACCTGGAGGAGTAAACTATAACCCATATCATATTATCATATTCCTGAAACCCTATTGTAAATCTTAAACTTCTTTATTCTTCATCATGAATATTCTTTATAAAATGGGTGGAGATGGTTAAGAAAGGTTTTAAAAAGAGGAGCGTAACAGCTCCTTTTTTTTATGCCCATACACTCAGTTAATTAACTAATAGCCGCGCCTTCTCCTTTCGGCTTCATCTTCTTTTATTAACTTTTCAGCTCTAAGGACCAACTCTTGGTCCTTTGGTTTAAGCAACGGGAAAATATCTCTCATAGCTTTTTCTCTGTCAATTGCTAAGTAGCTCTTATCAGGGCGTATGGTATAGCTTTCCCATTCTTTGAATCTCCCTGCTCCAGCTAAAGCCATTAGGAATGCATGTCTGGCATTATCTAAAATCTCTGCAGTCACTTGTGACTTCTTTAGGTCATCAAGGAATTTCTGTTGCTCATATCGCGCTCTGGCAGGAACAGACATGTAAGAACAGTCATCCTCATTCCATTCTACAAAATCATCGTCATCATCTGTATAGTTGTAGTTATTTTCCTCTTCCATGGATTTCAAGTATTTTATGTGTATACCAAAATACAAATTAAGTTGTATTACCAGTATATTAACCGTTAAAATTTACTAAGGGGCAAATTAAAGTATTACCCCTTGTTAGTTAGGAATTGTACTTATGCGTGTTCTCGGCGCTGTTTAACATAAAAGTAGTTATGAAGCAAACCGCTCTGATTTGCTCCAGATGCTGCTGATTTTCGGCCTTGTTTCTGGTACTTTTCAGTGAGGGACAAATTCCTCCGGTCTATTATTTGCGGCTATAAGTTGCTGCAGTAACCTCTTATAGCTTCCAACCATGCAACCACTACCGGCCTTTACTGATTATGTAAACTGCTGCTGACTTACACCATTCAAGCACCTCGTAAAACTCTTTTAAAGCTGCCAGGCCTGAGAATACCTGAGCAACGAAAGGGAGCCCTTTAAACCACGCGATGGTTTGATTAAACCAGTTGCCTTTCTGAGGTCCGTTCAGGCAAGCGCAAGCGCCCACAACCGCTGCTGCTGCAGAGGCTGTTTTGTGGGGCTTGTTATTACGCTTCCGTCTGGACATAGTACACCGCTTAAAATTGTAAGCAGTGTCTCTCTATTATTCCCGTAAAGCGTTACGGCAAATTTAAATTAGACCTTTGACGTAAAAAAGGACAGGGTCTGCTTAGTTCTGGTACAGTTCTAAACTATGGCCTTAAGTTGCTTATAATCATGGAGTAATTCTATACACAGAGATAGCTTACACCCCTATAAGCCAAAATGGTGTGTTGGTTGGAAGCTTTGCAGGTAAAAAAGTAAATAATACTACCAAGTTTGATAAGCTGTGTTACAAGGAAGTGAAAAAAATTTTTATATATTTGCAACTATAAATTAGTTGCACTTGTATAAGGAAGGGAGGCCAATTGGTAAAATGGCGAGAAAAGAAAAATTAATAGCTAGACTGTGCAGTTACCCCACGGACTTTACGTGGTCTGAATTAGTAAGTGTGCTGAATGGAGCTGGGTACCAAGAGCACACAGGGGGTAAAACGGGAGGCAGTCGCAGGAAGTTTATAAATGGAGCCGGCCATATAATAAACTTACATAAACCACACCCAGGGAATATTTTAAAACGTTACCAGTTGGAGATAGTAATAAATTCACTGGGGCTCTGCTAAAGCAGGAAGAAGATAGAAATTAACTGTTATAACGAGAAATTAAGAACGGCAAAAATGAGCAACACTATTAAGTACAAGGACTATATCGGCTCAGTCGAGTATAGCGCCGAGGACAAAGTGTTTTTTGGCAAGATTGAGTTTATAAATGATGTGGTTACGTTTGAGGCAACCAATGTAGACGAATTAGAGCAGGCCTTTCAAGAGTCTGTAGATGATTATCTAGAAATGTGTCAAGAAGTAGGGAAAGAACCTGAAAAAGCCTTCAAAGGGACCTTTAATATTCGGATGCATCCGGATTTGCATAAGAAAGCAGCGAGAGTGTCGCTGGAGCAGGGTAAAAACCTTAACCAGTTGGTAGTCGAAGCTGTAAGCCAGTATGTAGTAGAACATGCTCACTAACATTGTTAATGACCCGTCCTAAAATAAGTTGACAGGTTTTACGATGATTTTATAGGATCTGTGGGCAGTAGCTCACAGGTTTTTTCATGCACCTGCAGTGGAGTGAGCATCTGCAGACTCAGGTGGGGCCTTCGGGTGTTGTAGCTTTCCACAGCCTGTTTTACGAGTAGCTCGAGTTCGTGTCTGGTATTGCAGGGGTAGAGCAGGAATTCTTCTTTGAGTATGCCGTTCATGCGTTCTGCCAATGCATTCTGATAGCAGTCATAGCCATCAGTCATCGAAGGCCGGATGCCGTGCTTTCTCAGGATGTACTGGTAATGCTGAGAGCAGGTAATGCAGCTTGCGCGTGCCCACACGGGGCAAGTGCCGGCGTACCGTTTGCACCAGTTCCCTGACAGGGGCCAGTTGGGCTGTGCGCCGCTTTTGCCGTGCCCTTGACTGGTAGAGCGACTGCCTGCTGCACCCGAACAAAGAAGAGAGACGCGACAGGCTCACGCCTTTCTCTTGCTGGAAGATCCACATTGTCCGGGCAATAACTTTTTTGAAAAACCAGTACCTAACTGACGGTCTATCTCCTGCACGGCTTTTTCCAGCACCTGGTTTCGAAGACGCTCATCAGAGAGCTCGCGCTCCAGGCGTTTGATCGTTTGGGCGGGTGTTTCGGCTTTCATCATGCGTGTGTGTATATCAGGGTAACGCCAATCCAGCCGGCCATGTTTCCGAAGCCACACCAACACCGTAGAGCGCCCTTGGATACCGTAATGGCGCTGAGCCTGCTTATAGCTCAGTTCGCCTTCTTCAACCTGCTGCACAACAGCCAGTTTAAAGCCTAAGGGGTAGTCCCGACGCGTACGCCTGCTGTGCCCTGCTTCTTCTTTTCCTTTCATAAGTCTAAATAGTGTCAACTTATTTCAGGACGACTCAGTGTAAACTGTCAACTTTTTTCAGGACGAGGCAAGAACAGGTCAACCTGAATTTCCATCTCAAAAAACCTCCGTTTTATGAGATGAAATAGCTGAGGCAACATTAACTTCTTATCCTTTAATATTCTTTCTCAAATTGCCGTCTCACAAATCAAATGCTTTTCTGTATATTTGAGACGAGTTATTGAGACAAAACATGAAGATAGGCTACGCCCGGGTCTCGACCCAAGATCAAAAATTAGAATTGCAGCTTGACGCTCTTGCCCAGTACGGGTGCAACCAGATCTACAAAGAAAAGAAATCAGGTAAAAGCAAAGATCGTCCTGAACTGGAAAAGATGATCGCGCAGCTACGAGCAGGGGATACCGTGGTAGTTTGGAAGCTGGATCGGTTGGGCCGCTCACTTCGGGATCTGATTGACTTAGTGGCAGAGTTTAAGCAAAGGGGAGTGGACTTTGTGAGTTTGCAAGATGGCATCAACACGGCTACGGCAACGGGCCGCTTTACTTTTAACATCTTTGCATCGCTAGCAGAGTTTGAGCGCGAGATTATTCGCGAACGTACCAAAGCTGGACTTGATGCTGCCAAAGCTCGCGGACGAAAGGGGGGAAGGCCTCAAGGGTTATCTAGTTCAGCATTAGAGAAAGCTAAATCAGCCCGTATACTTTTTGACTCTGGCACCAAGACAGTGGAAGAGATTGCCAAGATCCTGCATATTTCGAGGGCAACTTGTTACCGCTACTTGTCTCATGTAACTCCTGTTGTAGAGTAGATGCGGATAAAGTAAGATTAAATTACTTCATATCGAAATGACAGAAATTTTCTTAAAGTAAAGTTGATTCTGTTATTTCAGATTCCGATCAATAAAAGATCTTATACCTTTAGTGTAATCTAGAAATAAAGCCATCTCACAACTAGGTTAATGAGTTTGCTATGTTCACTTATTGCCCTGCACGTTGGCATTATTTAATGTATAATCTTATAAGCTATAACATGACAAAAATCTACTACACCATCTTATTTGCCTTGTTCCTTGTTGGATGTAATCAAAGTGTATCTCAGACAGAAAAGGACTACATCAAGAATTTAGAGGAAAAGAATAGCGCGTTAGAGAAAGAATTACAGGCATTAAAAAATGCGTCAGAATCTCAAGAACAGGCCAGCAAAAATTCTAACACTTTCTTTACGATAGGTTCAACGGAGGATGAAGTACTAGAAGCTATGGGTGAACCGACAGCATACCTTAAGACTGCGCCCGAAGCAAAGAAATTCATTTATGGAATAAGCACAGTATACTTCTATCAAGGCAAGGTTATCAGCTATGATAATCTGGACCAGAATTTAAAAGTTAAAGTATCTAAGTAATTAATTAAGGTAAGGCTAGTGCTGATTTGATTAGGCTGAGGATTATTGAAGTTCTGGATCTTGATTAAGTTAATATCTTTCGAATTCATCTCATGAAACCCTCGTTTTTACGAGACGAATAAAAATCTAATGTGTATCACCAAATTATTGCCACAGCAGCAGATGCCGAAGGCATTACCAAGGTATATAGTCCGGATCCTGGCTTTTTTCTCGGATGTGTTGGATGCGCTTACGAATTCCTACAATGTTCATGTCTACCTTTGATTTTTCTTCCTGCAGAAAATACCGTTCACGATCCGTTAGCTTTGTCTTGTCGGCATTGAAATCTGCTAAGTAAAGATCTTTTAGACTTTTGTAATAATATTCATGCTCTTGCATGCGGAGCATATGAAAGTCGACCACTTCTTCAAGTGTTCTTGGGTGTTCGCCACTAAGGTGTTTTTTGCCAAAGGTATCGTCTGGGTCTAACTGCTTCCGTTTCACGCGGTAAGGGTTGTAGTACACCAAGCGTAAGTCTCTGCCTGCTCCAACAAGCATCGGCTCCAAGCCTTTTCTTCCTTCTACTTCCAACGAATTTCCAGCTAAGACCTTGGGCATGTCCGCTTCCCGTTTTGCTTTATTGGCATATACCCTACACTTATCCGAGCAGTAAATAGCACGGGGTTTATTGGCCCAAAAGTCTTGGTTACAATAGGGGCAGACTTTCTCATATACAATCGAGTTTGCAGGAAACTCTTCGCGGCTATATTTAGGCATAGGGGTGGAGGCTTTTCTTAAAACTTATCAAGTTACGTAATTATTACAGATTAATTATATAGTATTTATGGAATTATTTCAGAATATCAGTATTTGGCATCTAGAGGCTCTTTTAAATTTAGCTGCTATTCATATGATGAGTAGAACCAGCTTAGAGTCAAGGTACTAATATATAACAAATACATTGCTAAAGTAATACTGTATTAATTTAAAGTATTACTTTAAGTAAAATAAGCCTACGTTGTTTTATCGAAGCTGATAACCTGAGCTTCAATTGTCCCAATTTTGCAGTACACCTTTACAAATGAACAGGAGTACCTATTGCTTTGAAGAACTTATCAACTTCACGCCTGTTCTACCTTTAATTGGCATGTGGCTACGGTGTTAAAGATGGAAACGCACAACTAACTGGGAGCTGATCGAGCAGCTAAAACAAGAAATCAAGGCAGCGCGCGTGCAGGTTGTTCTTACTGTAAATGCCCAGACGCTGGAGCTATACTGGAAGATCGGCCATGCCATTCTGCAACAGCAGCACCAGGAAGGGTGGGGGCAAAAGTAATCGACTGGCTAGCGACTGATTCAAGAACTTCTTTTCCGGATATGAAAGGCATGTCGGCACGTAACTTATAGTATATGCGCGCCTTTGCCGAAGCCTGGCCTGATTTTGTGCAAGGTCTAGTTGCACAAAATAGCTCATTACCTGCAAGTCCAGAAACTGGTTCAGTTGTGCAAGCACCTCTTGCACAAATATGCTTGGTATCACCACATCACAGTCTCAGATAAACTTAAATGTTAAGAAGAACAATATTTAACATTTAGCAGGCTGCATTAATAGCTAGAGTCGCAACGCGCTAGTGCATCAAATCGAAGTGCTCTGCCTGTCTTATATCAGTTAATGATTATAGGTTGTCTTTATTATTAATAAGTAGAACCTAGCAGCACAGATAATCATAACCTTTTGTAATCGTGGATTTGTAAAACTTTATCGGAATTAAAAGAGTAAGCGAATGCCTTTACTTGTTCATTCATTTTACCAGGTTTTTATTTGTGATTCGCAAAAGTTAAAATGGGAGGGAGATATTCTAGAAAGGCATCGCTACTTTGGAAATACTAGCAAGAATATTTTTGGCTTTTTTATAGCTCACATTTAGCCCGTGGGCCATCCATTACTCTGGCGAAAGAGACATAATTAACATCAATAGTACAGACAGCTCACACCCATGGACTATGTGAGACGCAAAATTATTTAGCAAAGGCGAAGGGTAAGTAACTGTATTATATGAAATATGGATTGTCACTATGCATTCTCCACAATCCGCATTCAGGGTCATATTTGAAAAATACACCGGGAATATTGCTAACGCTCTTAAAATCTATAGCTGTTGAAGATATTTCTTCAAAGAAGGACTTATCAGGGCTAACTAAGTATTGCCTTCCGTTAATAAGGCGTGCCAAAAGCATATTTGTTATTTTATGAACCTTATCATACTCAAATGGAGGTATCTTGAGCATTGTATTGGTTTCTTTATTGTAGATATTAATAAGCATTTCAAGCCATTCTTTGCTTGGCTGAGAAATCAGAGCTCTGTATACTTCCCTATTTTTAATTAACTCAAATTTATACTCATTAATGCTCTTTTGCCATATTTCATCTTCAAAGTGTTTTCCAATCTCCACTGCAGCTACCCTTGAACGTATGCCTGCTTGGTATATTTTCACAGATTTCATATCAGGTAGTCCAGCTTCTGCAAGGATGGATAATTCTTCCAGTACTTCTGCCTCATTGTCTAGCTCCCTGAGACGCAATTTCTTAGCAATCCCATTCAGTATCCAGGGAATCTTGTAAGTATATAAGTTCTTTATAATTGAACCAGAATTTTTCAATGGCAATATCCGGCTTAGAGATGTGCCATTTAGCCATAATTCTCTGATAGTGTCCGTATCGGGGCTAATTATATTTTTACCTTCTTCAAGTATTATTGGTAGATCAAACAGTAATTCCTCGATTGACTTTTGCAGTTGTGCAAAGCTTTTGGCAGTCCATCCTATTTCATAAAAATGTTCTATTATATCAATGATTTGATGGAGACGATCCTCTATAAGAAGATCACTACTTAATGGAAGGCCAGAATCAATGATAGACTTCCATTTGTATTTGCTTGTGCCAACTTGTTCTACAATTCCCTGTACTCTGGCTTTTATGAATTTTAAAACTTCATCACCTGTGATCGTGCCACCATTTGATGCTTGGATGAAGGCTAAAGAACCTCTAAAGTATTCTTCTATCCATGTGTAATCGTAGTTTTCATCTTCTATCGTTTCATTATTAATAAAATGGAGTGACAGAAGCGCATCATCGATCCAGTTGAGGGTGCCATCCTTGTTACTTGCGTCTTCAGTAAGTGTAAGTAGCTTGTTTTCTGCTATAAGCTGAATTAACAATTCGAATGGCACGCCTTGATCGGAAGCAATTTTCTTCAGCTCGCCTAGTATAAGAAGGATTCCACTTTGAGCCTTATCAATTTTTGATTTATCAAAATACTGTTGAACTTCATCTCTTTTGCACTTGATCTTGAACCTCTCTCTTGATGTAATGTTTTTACTGGCATCAATTGCCACCAGTATTTTTCCTTCATAATCAACAAATGCTCTTCCTGCCCTGCCTGCGATATTCCAGAAATCTCTCTTAGTGACTTGTGATCTGTTTTGTGTAAGTGTTGAAAAGATCACTGTCGCTACGCCTAAATTCACTCCTTGACCTAATGTAGAAGTAGAAATTATAACTTGTGGTTGATCATTACGCATGAGCCTTTCCAAGGGCAGCCTTACATCAGAATGCAAATCAGAATTATGGCAGAGAATCCCTTTTCGTGCATATTTGAGCCACAAGTTAGCATCAGAGTCACCGTAGGCTTCTATACATGCTAATAAAAAGACTTTCCAATCTTGTTCATTCTTCCATAAATGGTCAGCCACCTCATTACCCAAGCAGTTATAGTAAGCTTTAGCCATTGTAAACACCGAAGCCTTTTTACCCACAAAAATTAATACTTTGCCAAAGGTCCTTAACTTTAATGCAGTAGAGGCAACTGCCTCATTCTTGTTTTTAGGATAGGATTTGTTAGTGGACGCCTGCTTTTCTTTAATGATGAAGTTCTTGTTAAAGGCTTGCCTTTCAGTATCGCTGCTTTTCCATTCAATATTTACGGATGCACCGTTCCAGTCTAAAATGCCTAATCTCTCATTAGAAGGTCTCCAGGAGTCCTTAAATACACTCTCTTCAGTAGAAGTCAGCCATTCAGCAAGCTCCCCCGAGTTTGGTAGAACAGCAGAAAGCAGTAAGAATTTGCCTTGATTCCTATTTAAAGAGTACCGTAATTCTTCATAAAATATCTCATTTATAATAAGCCTTTTGTCTTCTCCTAATAAATGCCCTTCATCAACTATTATCAGCTTTATTTGCTTTAAAATATCATTATTGCCCCGTAGAATAGCCTTTGCCTTTTCAGGTGTAGCAACTATAATGTGAGATTCTTGGATTACTCTTTCATCTAACTTGCTGTAAAAATTACCTCCATATAACTGCGAAGTTGCATAATCTAAATTGCTGAAGATATTGCCTAATGTATTTTCAACTTCGTATGCCAGTGAAACAAAAGGGGCTATATACAATACCTTGCAATCTGGGTATTGTGTTAATGTATCTAGAATGGCTAACTCAGCGATTCTTGTTTTTCCGCTACTTGTAGGGATGCTGATGACGCAACCATTGCTATCAGCGTCAATCACTTTGGGCAGAGCTTTTCTTTGTGTGATAAAAAGCTCATATACCCCTTGAGGTGCAAGATTTGTTAGTGAGTGTATATACTTTCTGACAACATTGTTGCCAAGGTCGAAATACTTGTCTAATGTGTTCCATAAAGAGGCTTCTTGATAACTGTCAGAAATGAGTAAAAGCAATCTAATGATCCACCAAATGCCTGGGTCATTTTTTATTTCTGCAATAACTTTAAGGGTGGTCAGGAGTTCTTTTGCCCTAAAAAGGGATTCCTTACTTCCATTGTAAGCATAGTCAATCAAGCGATCTAGCGCCCTTGCGATGGTTAGTTCATAAACCTTGGAGTCACTTTCAGTTTCGTTTAGATGTGAAGCGATAAATTCATCCTTATAAGTTTCATCAACAAGCAACATGTCAATCTCAATCGATAATCTTTTGTAATCACGTCGAAGGAAAAGGTATAAGAATTTAGAAATTATGGTGTCAGAGCCAAGTTTATTCGTTAAAATGAATGCTTTTGAGTACTGAAAGCTAATATAATACGCAAGAGCAGAGATTAACCCATAGTAATTACTCACCAATTGCTTACTAGCTAAATAGTTGTTTGCTTGCTCAAGTATGGTAGCACCCTTCTCTAAGGGTGCTGATGCATTTTCAAGCTCATTATTTTCCGCTAGTGAACAGCCTAAGCTTAAATAATAGAATCCAAGCATATTAAGACCATCATCCGAAATAGTATAAGGCGGGAAATTATCGGAGTTTTCAGATGTATTTAATAAAATATATCTTGAGTTAGCTTGTGCAATTAAATTTTGGACCAACCTATCATTCTCAATCTGAGAGAGCTTTGCATGGGCAGCATCTGACTTCATATGGCTAAGGGGGTAGATAATAGCTCTTCAGCCCTTTCAAAGGCTTTATTGATCAGTTCTTCAGGGTTATCTACACCGACTGAAATTAATATAAAATCAGGATTATCACTTGATAGGTGCTTCTCAACCACATCATGCGTATCAGTGTCACTAAGTAGGAACCCAGTATACATTAAATTGCCCTTACCTTTTATTTCGTCGATAAAATACTTGTCAAGTGCATCTGCCATTGCTTCAGTTGAAGGGTCTCTCGCCAACTCATCGATGAGAAACGAGTAGGAGATTGGTAGCTTTTCTTTACCTAGTGATAAGCCTATTACATCTATAACATTCTTACTAGGTTTCTTCCGAAATTTGGCCTCACCCAGATAGAGTTTAACATACTCTTCTTCTTTTAATTTTATTAAATCCACCATCAGGGTGTCATCCCCCTTTATAGCCTGATCAACGTTAGGATTATATTTTAGCTTGAATGCTTTAATAAGCTTCTTATCTAGGCAGGCTTCTATATATTCTGTTAGAAGTATTTCGGTCGCGTTTCCTTTCTTTACTTTATCTTCCTTTGGGAGCTTTCTATTCTGTTCAGCATACTTTGGGAATCCCAGTGTGCTATACATTTCTTTTAACTTTCTCAATCGAAAATCAGTGTAATGATGATGAACTAGCTTATTTGCTAGCCAGTCGATCAATGCTTGATCTGATGAAGGTATAAGTGCTGTTAGCGATCGATGACATTTACTTGAAGTTCTAGCTACATCATTACATGCAAGCCATCGCTCATAAGGATGAGGGTAGGAGGGGTGATTCCCTATCAGGTTGATTTGACTTTTAGCCATTGCTTTAGATTATCTTATATACTGTGCCTGCCCTGTTTTTCTTAATAAGCCTAACCCATGTAGTGTTTGAAGCAAACTATCGATCTGCTGCAGACGCTGCGGTTGCTGCTGTTTTGACGCAGGTTTGAACTGGTGCAGCAGGTCGTCTGCGGTGGCCGGGCGCTCGTGTAGTTGCAGAGCTCGTTGCACAGCCTGTGCCTGCTCTGTAAGCGTTTTAGGCCAGGCTAGGGTTTCTTTGGCGGTGGCTTTTATAGTTTTGGCTTTTGCTTCTATACCCATGTCGGTTTGCTGGGTGCCTTGCGGGTTCTGGTACGCGGGGCGGAGCCAGCGGATGTGGCCGCGAGCTTCTTCGGCGGCGCGCTCTTTGTTTAGCGCAACCAGGCGTTCGAGTATCTCTTCTTCGGGCAGGTTGGTGGGCCAACTATAGGCGGCGGCTACGGCGGCATCTAATTCGGTGTGCAGTTGCAACAGTATACTTACCAGCCCTTGTTCGTGGGTTTTCTGCTCTTTGGCATTCAGCGGCTCTCCCGACCGAAGTTTCTCGAGCACGTTATACATGTCGGTTATAGTTAGGGTGGGGTGCTGCGCCTGCCGCTGCTTGCGGTGCGCGTCCAGCTGCTCGGCTATACTTCGGATCTGCTCCTGCTGCGTTTCGGTGGCGGCAGGGAAGGGAAAGGTTTCGAAGCAAGTAGTTTTTACATAAACCGGAGTATTTCCACCTAAATCTGCTCCAGCTGCTAAAGCCCAAGTAACATGGTATTTGCTTGACATCACTCCAAGGAAGTATGGATCTTCCAAAGCTATAGCTAATAATTTATTGTCAGCAAGTACAGATTTATCAATAAAAGTAAAGAAGCGATGTTTAGAAGTCTCTACTGTAGCTAAGTATCTTTCAAGACCTTTTAGAGCTGGTCTAAAGTTACCCCTTGCTTCTCCATGAATCCACCAATTTTTCCTATATGATTCTCTATTATTCTGATCTCTTTCCGGTTTTACTCTCTCATATACCCATTGATAAACTTCGGGAAATTTTGTTCTTACTTCATCTATAGTTAAACCAAATAGATCAATAACCATAACTTCACGTGGTTTGCTGGTTAAGTCTCTTCCGTTTCTATAATTTCTAATGAAGTTTTCTATTTCAGGTATTCTTCCATACCCTAATTCTTCAGCTTTACTTTTCTCAACTATAAATCCTGCGCCTATAAGTTGAACACCACGACTGCATAAATTTTCATTTGCCTTTAAAGTCTTAGCTGAAACTATAGCTGCACCGATAGTAAAATCAGGATGAACTTTACCTTGTTTCTCTTTAAAACTAACCTGCACTTCAAGTCCATCAGTTTTGCTTTCTGAAACTATAGATAAGAGCCTACCTATAGTTTCTCCTTTTTCAGCTACACTCATAGCAATTTCTACAGCTGCACCATCAGCACTATCTACCCAAGGATGATCAGGAATGGCAAGTGTGATGGATAGCGGTGGTTTTGCCTGCATCTGTGCTTCTATCACGCGGCGGTTAAAGGTCTGTTTTATACTATTGGTAGTAATAAACCCGAAACGTTCTGCCTTGTCAGCACGAACAAGTTCAGCAGCTTTATGCCACCAGAACATCACGAAATCTGCACTCTCCGGCACAGCGCCTTTGTATACTTTTCGGAGTGCTTCGGTATAGCCATCTCCCAAGGCTTCGCGCATACGGGCAGGGCCAATAAACGGCGGGTTGCCAACTATAAAATCGGCTTCGGGCCAGGTGGCGGGTTTGGGGTCAAGGTAATCGTAAACTATAGTTCGGGCGGTTTCGTCGGGTACTTCCTGGCCGGTAACCGGGTGCGGCTTGGTGCTGTGGCCGTCCCAGCGGGTAACAGGCTGGCCATTGCTGTCGAGGCGTGGTTTGCGGTCGGTGTAGCTCAGCACTGCGTCCTGCTGCTTTATGTTGCCGTACTCGCGAAGTATAGGGTTGCTCAGGCGGGTGGCCGAGCCGTGTGCCCGAAAGTGCCACTGCAAATATCCGATCCAGAGCACCACGTCGGCAATGGCTGCAGCGCGCGGGTTTACTTCCAGGCCCAGCAGCTGCGCCGGCGTTACGGTAAAGCCGCCTGTCATGTCCATCTTTAACTGGCGCGGGAAATGCTCCAGGTACTCCAGTACTTCGCCTTCCAGCCTTTTGAGGTGCTCCAGGGTGACGTACAAAAAGTTGCCGCTTCCGCAGGCCGGGTCCAGCACGCGCACCGAGCACAAACGTCTATGAAAGCTCTCGATCTCTTTGCGTGCTCCGGCTTCGTCGCCGCTGTCTTCCAGTATAGCAGATGCGGTGCGGGCAGCTTCCCACTCTTCGCGCAGCGGCTCAATTACGGTTGGCATTACCAGGCGCTCCACGTAGGCGCGGGGCGTGTAGTGGGCACCTAGTTTGTGGCGCTCGCGCGGCTGCAACGCCCGCTCTAGCAACGTACCAAAAATAGCAGGCTCCACATCCGTCCAACTTGCATCAGCAGCATCGATCAGCAGATCCAGCTGCGCTTCGGAGATAGGTAAGGCTTCCGGGTTTTTAAACAGGTAGCCGTTAAACTGTGGTATTTCTCTGTGCAGCGCCGGTGCAAAGCCTCCTTTATCCATGTTCTCCCAAAGGGCTTTCAGCGCACTCGGGAAATACTGAATGTTCTGACGGTACAGCTTCAAGAGCTCTTTAAAAGAATCTTTTGGTAACAGCTCCACATCTTCGGCAAACATGGTAAACAAACAGCGCATCAGAAAACCCGACACCTGCTCCGGTGTATAGCCGGTGTTCTCCAACGAGGCTGCCAGTTTTGCCAGCCGTTCGGCCAGCGCACGTGTTACGCGGGCGGCACGTCGGCTCGGGTCCAGCTCCAGCGGGTCGGTAAAGAGCAAACGCAGGCGCTCGCGCACGTCGGGCTGGGCCAGTTCTTCTAAGGTTACTCTATAGTTCTGCGGGTCCGGAAACGGCACATAGGTCTTTCCCTGCCGCGCAAAGTCAGCATACAGATCAATGCAATAGCCCACATCCACCACCGCCAGGAACGGCGGCCAGCCTTCGGTAGTCGGCAAAGAGCGGGCGTAGCGCAAGGCCTGTTCCTTGGCCTTTTTCATTTCGCGGTCCCAGGTGCGGGTGTCGCGGGTGGCGGTGCCGGTTTTGGTCTTTGCCCGTTCTCCGCCCAGTAGTTCGGCTTCGGTTATACTTGCCTTGTCGGCGCCCTGCTTGGCTTCGAGCACAAAGCAGTCTTTTTTATATAGATCAATAAAGTTGGTGCTCGTCTTGCCTTCGCCATCGTCAAACACTACGGGCCGCTCAAAAGTATAGTAGGCTTCGTGCACCTTGTCGGTGGCCGGCTGCGGTTTCTCCACGCCCAATAACTCGCACAGCTCGGACAGAAACAGTTGGTAGTTGGCGCGTTCCGAAGCGCCGGAAGCTTTCCAGCGGGTGATGAAGTTTTGGATGGCTAGGGTAGGGGCAAGGCTCATGCGGGTATTGTAGTTTGCTTTCCGGTGGACTGATCTTTTACAGGATGCAGTATAGGAAAAAAGCGGGAGAAAATATAGAGCTTGCTGCATACAAGGAGTCCCTTTGCGGCGGCAAGTACCGGAAAAGTAAACGGATATGTTGACCGGAAGGCGCACTCCGTCAACCTATCTGTTGACCGGATGCGGTTCGAGCAGCCCGCCTTTTGTCGGATAAAGGAGGCTTATGTCGGATAAATGTCGGATAAAACGTGCGCCCGACTACGGTTGGCACATAGGCATTTTGTCAAGTTTTTCTGTTGTTAAACTTGACAAAATGCCTTGATCTATATTTCCGCGCTGAAGCGTAGCCGGATTGCTGCTTACCATCACAAGCGTAATGTAAACTGTGGTTTACAAAGAAGCAGGTTTTTGTAAACCACAGTTTACATTACGGGCGAAGTAACCCTGCTAGCAAGGCTGATTCTTGATGTAGCTGCGGCCGCAAACACGGATTCCGTCCTGGCATTGCGGTTGACGGAACTTCCGGCGCATTCCGCACTGACCGGAAAAGTCTGGTTTGCGGTGTCGCGGCGCTGCATACGCGCCCTTACGGACTAAAATGCAGGCGCGACAGTTTACGGCGGTGTCACGACATATTGTGGTGCCGCCGCGACAGACGCAAACGGCACAGCGGTAACCGGTATTTTCAAGCGGTAACCTGCCTGCTGCATGCGGACTCCATTGAAGCATGCATTGCTTTGGCACACAGCGATTTAGGAAATTTGCTGATTAGTTAGTCCGCAAGTACGGAATTGCGAGGTGATCTGCCGCCGCTGCAGAAACGGTTACCGCTTTTTGCTCCGCATTTGCTGTAACCGGCAGCAATTGTTGCACATATTACAAAATGCTGCAAATGTTACCAGTTACTGCTTTTTGTAGCGCTTGGCGCACAGTGATTTACATGCTTTAACTCCGGTGCGCACTGACAGCGGCGGACTTTGTCCGCAACGGACGTGCCGGCCGTAAACATGTACATTTTCCCACCGCGCCACCGCCTTTTCCGCTCCATGATCTTACCGGCCAAGCATCACGCAAACTGCGGATGCGGCGCCATCCGTCCGACGCTCGCGCTCAGGCGATCAAGAAAAAGGGGGCTGGGGCAAACATTTTTTTGATAACTTCATTTTCATCGCTTTTTTGTCGTCCCCAGATCTCCTGCTCGCGCTGTCTGATTATAGTGATAGTAACACTTTAAATGAAAATGACCCTGTAAATGACCCTGTAAATGACCCTGTAAATAAAGCAGGGTGATGCTACAGAAATTAGGCGCCTTCCTTGACGGTAGCAGCGGCGGCTAGCGAAACTACTGCCTACTCTGAAATGCGCATCTTCAATAGTTGCTCATCCGGTCCGTTGGTGTTACTTTTACCTTATGCCGCTACACGTAAACATAGAAGACCTGCTGCACCACCGCTCCGTAGAGTCAGACCGCATTGAGTTCAAGGAAGGCTGGAACCCCGATGCCATTTACCGATCCGTCTGCGCCTTTGCCAATGACTTTGACAATGCCGGCGGCGGCTACATCATTGTGGGAATCGTGGAGCAGGACGGCGTGGCAAAGCGCCCGGTGAAAGGGCTGGCTTCTGCCGAAATTGCCGAAATACAGAAGAAGATGATCGGGTTCAACAACCTGATCAGGCCAATCTATAACCCCAAGGTATTCATAGAGGAAGTGGATGGGCAGCAGATCCTTATTATCTGGGTTCCCGGCGGCTCTAGCCGCCCCTACGAAGTGCCCGAGCAGGTTACCGCCAACCAGAAGAGGTATGCCTACTATGTGCGCCGATACGCAAGCTCCGTCAGGGCAGACCAGGAGACGCAGCAGGAGCTTATCAGCCTGGCCAACCAGGTTCCCTTCGATGACCGCGCCAACACGCAGGCGAGCCTAGACGACATCTCTATGGTGCTTGTGGAAGATCATCTAAGGAAGGTCGGCAGCAGGCTACATAATTTGACAGGGATGATGGATAAGGTCGATGTTTTGGAGCAAATGCTACTTATTGAAGGCCCTCCGGAGCATCGTTTCCCCAGAAATGTGGCCCTGATGATGTTTAACGAGCAGCCTGACAGATTCTTCCCAGCCACCTGGGTGGATGTGGTTTCTTTCCCGAAAGGGGAGGGCTATCCGGAGTTCACGGAGTTCCCTAGGATAACAGGGCCTGTGCCGTCGATGATCCGCAGGACGCTGGACCTGCTCAAAACGAATTTCCTTCAGGAAAAGGTCATCAAGCAGCAGGGCAGGGCTGAGTCGGTCCGTATCTCAAACTACCCCTACGCCGCCCTGGAAGAGGCAATCGCCAATGCGCTTTATCACCGGGACTATCAGGTACGGGAGCAGGTCGAGATACGCATCACACCGACATCCATCGTCATCCTGAATTACGGTGGTCCGGACCGCTCTATCCGGCAGGAAGACTTGGACACTGGCAAGATCAGGCCGCGGCGCTACCGGAACCGCCGACTGGGCGATTTCCTGAAAGAACTTGACCTGACAGAGGGCAGGGCGACGGGCATACCGACCATCAAACGAACGCTTGATGCCAACGGCTCCCCTGAGCCGTCCTTCAGGACTGACGACAGCCGTTCTTTCTTTGAGGTTGAGATCTTTTGCCATCAGGCTTTCTTAGGTGCAAGCTTAGTCGTTAACGACCAAGGCAGCGACCAAGCTAACGACCAAGCTAAGCACAAACATAAAATTGTGGAAGCTTTCAGATATGTTACTGGTGCAGATGCAAATTCAGATTTGGAGAGCATGGTAAATGAAATAGGAGAGGAGTTAATGAAGGTGCTAGAGTTTGCAACCAAGCCAGTAAAGCGAAAAGAGATACTGGAGCAAGGATTGGGATTAGCCAACCACACAGACAACGCAAGAAGGTACTTTGATCCATTGCTTGAGCTAGGCCTACTGGACCGGACAATCAAGGATAAGTTGAGCAGTCCACAGCAACAGTACTACACAACCGAAAAAGGGAAGGCCTTGATGGAGTATACCTCTAGGTAGTGTGAATAAAAGTGTACCTTATAAAGTCAATGCTTAGCAATGCTATGGGGAAAGGCAACTATTTAGAGGCACAATTATCTGCTTAACCCTTACAAAGGATTAAAACAAGTAGAAATATATCTTCAATAAGAACTGAAATTGATGGCAGAGATTAAGCTAAACTTTTTACCGATAGAGCAGCGTGACTTCTCATTCCGAGTTTATAGAAAACTGAGAACAGATACAGTTGTCAATGATGACACGCTCTACACATATTCACTGCCAACTGATAAAAATGCTTCGAGAGATAGAACCGGATATTTGATCTCGTTTCATCAAAGAGAAGGTTTTGAACCTTACGATGTGTTCTTTTTAGAATCTCGCGATTTAACGAAGAAGCTCTTAACAGTAAAACTAATTGATCAACTCCGAAAGAGTTCATCTTTACCGTTTAATCTAGCGGAGTCTAAATATAATGGGGATAGAATTGAGTTTACATTAGATGAGCTCAGCCATGGCCGTAGAGTCATATTTTTAATGCCCTATTTTTTAGAGTCAAAGGGTAAATATGGGTTTCTTGTTGATTATAAGTTTATTAAAAATGCAGATGTGCCTTTTGATAAAGAAGTACAAAAGCTAAGCTTAAGTTTAGATAAAGCAGGTAACAGTAACAAGAACTATTACACTGACAAATACCGTCTTTTACAATCTTTTCTTCGAAGCGCTTACAATGACTTTCAGAGTTTCCCGATCACCGATGATTTGGAAATAACAGTAAGCCACGCGTTATGTGCCATGCAGTGCATGCAATTAGGAAAAAAGGAATACATGTTTCATCATAGCAGTACTTCTTACTCTCAATTTCAGGGTATAAGAAACTACGGCCCCTATAAACGAGTGAGCGCAAGCACGCAGTTTATCTTTATTTTCGAAGACAAATATAGGTCCTTTGCGAATGATCTATACTTGAGCCTAGTTGGGAAACTTAACCCCGGTACATTTCCAGGACTAGAAATCATGTTTAAGCTTGATTTTGGACTTGATAGTGTCAAACGTATACAGCTTGAAGATTACAGCAAACAGGCTTTGCTTAAAGCTGTAGAAAAAGTCAAAGACTTTAAGCGACAGAGCCCCGAAACAAAGTTTATAGGTATCTACATTGAAGATTACTCATCTGAAGACAAGGATGAAACAGCATCAGAGAATTACTACTTTTTGAAGTATCATTTTATAAAAGAGAATATTGCACTGCAGGTGGTAAATTACAGGAAACTTGGCGCTAAAAATGCCCTTAAGTGGTCGACATCTAATCTTGCGTTGCAGATATTCTCAAAGTTGGGAGGCATTCCTTGGCTAGTAAAGCCAAATAACAGCAACTGCTTGATACTGGGGATAGGCAGTTCACACAAAAGAGATCCTAAAACAAAAAAGACCACGAAATATTTTGCTTATACAGTTTGCTTGGACTCAAGCGGGCTCTACAAAAGTTTAGATATTTTGGCTGAAGCTGTTGAAGAAGAATCTTACTTAGAGCAGTTGAAGAAAAATCTAGTCATCCTTTTACAGTCTGGTAAATTCGATAGCTATAAAACTTGCGTATTACATCTCCCTTTCAAAATTAAACGGTCTGAAATAAAGGCCTTAACTCAGGCTGTAGAGCAAGTTAAACAGATGAACTTTGTAGCCATAAAAATTAACTTGGATAACAAATTCTTTGGTTATAGCAGCCATAATACCTTAGTTCCCTATGAGAGTAGCTACGTGCAGCTTTCTAAGAGAGAGTTTCTCATATGGTTCGAAGGACTTCTCTACGGTAAAGAGGTGGTTGATAAGAGATTGTCCAACCCGGTTCACTTAGAGTTTCTGAATCTTACGGATAATAATGAGCCCAATAGTCGGGATTACCTTCAGGATGTACTGAATTTATCGGGTGCAAATTGGAGAGGTTTCAACTCTAGATCAGTTCCAATATCAATCTATTATTCTAAAATCATTACAGAATACACAAAGGCTTTCGAGGAGCTAGAGGAGTATGACGAAGGGGCCATCTCAAATGACAGACCTTGGTTCTTGTAAAAACTGTGACTATGGAGATCAAAGGTGAGCATCTGCTCTTTTTATTTGGCGCTGGTGCCAGCGTAGACGCCAATATTCCTATTTCTAATCACATGGTAACCCATATAGAGAAATTGATTGATGAAAAGGAAGAGTGGCAACAGTATAAGGATCTATACTACTATCTAAAAAGTAGTATTCATTACTCTGACGGTATATTTGGTAGATTCGGAGAGACCTTCAATGTAGAGAAACTGCTTGTTGTAATTACAGAGATAGAGAAACGAGACAAGAATATCATGTATCCCTTCATAGGGGCATGGAATATCCGTCTGTTAGACTTAGCTGGCAGCAATTTTGGCAATATCACAAAGCTAAAAAACCTGATAAGGAAGCAACTGAATGAGTGGGTGAGAATCAAGAATTATGACAATGCCAGCTATTATGAAGCGTTTGACAGTCTACAAGGGGAAATAGGCGAACTCATTAAAGTCTTTACTTTGAATTATGATCTGTGTTTTGAAAGAGTAGTAGGTCGAACTCGGAACGTAGAGGTAGGGTTCAATAAAGGAACCAGAGATTGGCACTTTTCAAATTTTGAGAATACGGAGGGCAAGCACTTCTTCCTGTACAAGTTGCATGGATCAATTGATTGGTACACAGAGAATGAGAAGCTCTATATAAGTGATGACCCTGTGGATGATCCGGAACTAATTTTTGGGATACAGCATAAAATGACATCTGTTGATCCCTACTTTTACTATTCATCTGAACTTAGAAGGGCCTGCATTAATGATGCAAAGCTGATTGTGACAATTGGGTATTCGTTCGCAGATGAGTATGTCAATGTAATTTTATCACAGGCACTGAAGCAAAAAAGCCATGTTAGATTGCTTTGTGTAGGACCTGTATGGAACGATGACAAAGAAGCGGAAAGAAAATCTATCGCATTAAAATTATCTTTACCTGAAAATACCAATCAGATTATAGTGGAAAGTGAGAAAGCCAAGCCATTTATGGGTAATATTTTAAATAAGGATTATTTAGCTAGTTATATGGCAGAACCTGATAATGTACCTTTCTGACATATCTTCAATTCTATTTAACATAAGAATAATTATAAGACTTCTTATTATACTTTAATTGAGCGCCTTTTTATCTATTAAGATTTAAGAAGGTCAAAATCATGTCAACAAAGTATATATGCCTGTTATTGGTATTTGTGCAAGCACCACTTGCATTAAAAGCTATGGGCTATCGTTCAAGGTAAGCTTTGATGATCAGTTAGAGCATCGATGCATCACCTGCAGGTGCTACATCTTCAAACCCTTCGGAAAAGAACTCAGCTAGCGAGATTCCAAAGTAGCGACAAACAGCTTCTAAGGTAGAAAGTGTGATGTTGGCCCGTCCTGACTCGAGCCGTGCCAGGTGGATACCCGTATCATGAAAGAAGGCTTCAAGCGTCACCCCTTTATGCTCTCTGAGTCGCTTAAGGCGTACAGCCGTGGCCTTGATGAGCTGTTCGTTTCTAAGTCTTGCCATCCTGGGATGCAAGCTGTAAAAACGTGGCATTCTTTATAATGACATATATGTCATTATAAAGAAGTTGTGCTTATCTTTACAACATGATGCACCCTTAACAGCAAGGACATGATAACAGAGCAATCTCCAAGACTGACCTTTAAAAGAAAAAGCCGCAAGCGCATTGAGGAAATGTGCCGGCAGTACTGGACATTTATAAAAACCCAGCAACACGCAACATCTTTTACTTATACCTTAGAAGCGCTGGCCAACGAGAATCGCTGCGATGTTACCAGTGTGGAGCACACTGTAGCACTGGCCTGTAAGGCTGAAATCTCATGTAGCCTCTGTCATAGCCTTATGCTTGTTGCTAATCGCCGGAAGTTGATTGCTTTGCGCGCAGCAGGCGAACATGCCGTAAACTGCGACGACTGTACTGACTACTTGCGTGTCAACTACAAGAGTTTGTTTGACCTGGAACAACAACCTGCCTATACGAGGCCAGTCATTAATGTTAACCACCCGAAGCACGCTTTTTTCGGCAAGCTGCTAAGTTATTTCCCAAGAGTATATCCGAACCTGGCGCCCTCTACCTTCATTCATCATCGTTCCCCTGTCTATCCTACCAAGGACGATGCATGGTTTGATTATTTTCTGAAGACCAGGGTAACTTTTACCATCTGTAATGCTAAAAATGAGCCAATAGCCATCATAGATTGGCCATCGGGTGAAGGGGAGAATTCCAAAGAAACGATGATGAATTATAAGCGGCGCCTGATGCTAAAGTCTGGTATTAAGTATTATGTCTTTCCAAATGACGAACATACCTTTTTAGCTGAGGCTGAAACACTAAGAATGCGTTGTTTTCTTTCAGTACTTCCTCATAGCTTGGAAGATATACTTTCAGCCACTCAAAAAAGAGAAATCCTATTTTACCAGCTGCCACAGAATTAATACTGTCACTCCGATTATCTCTATCCTGAAAACTGCGGGTGATCAATTACTGCTCTATATATAAGACAAACCGCAGGATTGTCTAGGTTATTACTGTCATGTAGTCAGTATTATTTAAGTTGAATATTCCAGTGATTAAACTTCATAGCATGAGCGATAGATTAGGGGTATTTAAGCATTTGCTTAAATACTTAAAATGAGCTACCTTTGAACAGTTTTGTCTTTAAAAGATAAATGTTCAGCATATGAAGCAAAAGAAACAAACAGCATGCATTAGAGTTTTTGCCAATGAAAAACAGCTCAACTCCTGTAAGCGCAGAATGGAAGAACTAAGAGATCCTTTGGGGTCTGTCGCCAGCGCTTTGAACCTGGCAGGAAACGAGGTTCGCCTTAAAATGCTGTTTTTACTGAAGGAAGAAGGCGAATTATGCCCCTGCGATCTAAGCGACATTCTCTCTATGTCCGTCCCAGCTGTTTCCCAGCACTTGCGCAAGCTCAAGGATGGTGATTTAGTCACCACGAAAAAGATAGCTCAAACAGTTTTCTATGCACTCACCCCCGAATCAGAGATATTACTCCAGCCACATTTTGACTTCTTTACAAACCAAACCGTTAAGAGCGCTTTATGAAAACCCAAGAAAACTCCCTGAAAAGCAGTGGTGCACCTACCGAAAAGATATGGCTTGGCACCAGTCTAGTTGCGGCTTTGGGTGCTTCCCTATGCTGTATTACGCCTCTAGTGGCGTTAGTTGCCGGTACTACCAGTAGTTTAGCTGTCTCCTTTTCCTGGCTGGAGCCGTTGCGCCCTTACCTTATTGGATTGACAACACTTGTGCTGGCCTTTGCGTGGTATCAAAAACTCATGCCGAGCAAACAAGTTGACTGTGATTGCAAAACGAACCTTAAATCAAATTTTATGCAAAGCAAAACCTTTTTATTCCTAGTGTCTCTTTTTGCCGCAGCCATGCTGGCATTTCCTTCCTATGCGCAAATATTTTACCCACAATTACAAGGACAGCAAACAACTGCTGATAAATCAAATGTGCAAATTGTGGAAATTAAAATTAAGGGCATGACCTGTGCTGGTTGTGAAGGTCATGTAAACAGTGAAGTAAATAAGCTAGCGGGTATTTTAAAGGTAGAAACTTCTTATGCCGATGGTAACACGCTGGTCAAGTTTGACAAGACCAAAACAGACGTAAAGCAGATTGAGAAAGCTGTAAGCGCCACAGGCTACAAAGTAACTCAAGTTAATCTGAAATAAAATGTCTGCTACTATACGAGTATCTACCATTACCTGCCCTAGTTGCGGGCACCAGAAAGAAGAGCAAATGCCTACAGACGCTTGCCAGTACTTCTATCAATGCCAACAATGTGACGTTATTTTGAAGCCCAAGCCGGGAGATTGTTGCGTGTTTTGCAGCTACGGCACCGTACCGTGCCCACCTATCCAAGAAGACAAAAGCTGCTGTAGATAAGCCTTCCCAAACGGCAATAAAGCCACCTTCGAACAGTAGGTTTTAATATAGCTTTCCTATTGGCTTTCGCTGATTTGTGCAAAAATAAAGACAATCAATAGGTGGAGGCAATCAGAAAGAACTTCCCTCTATTTACTGATTACAAGCATCTTATGAACGTCTGGCACGATAAAGAGAGAGCAACACTCCATAAATATGTAAAAGTTTTTTAGAATTCTGTAAAAATAATTACGCGTTTGCTCCTACCTTTGCCGTAGCGTAACTATAACCATGAAGCTACTTAAGCGGATCCTATTACTCACCCTAGCCCTGCTGGTGCTCGTCTCCTCGACAGGCATTTCGGTGGGCATGCACTTGTGCAGCGGGGAGTTAGAAGATCTTGCCTTCTTTGGGGCTAAAGCAGATTGCCCGATGGAGCAGGAAAAAGAAACGCTGCCACCCTGCCACCAGGTTCCTGCCTCAGCTGCTGCTGAATGCTGCGACGACCATACACTGGTTTTCGAGCATGATAATGCAACTCCCGATTCAAAACCGCTTTTACTTACCAAAACCCTGGACCTGAAATTTGTAGCCGCTTTTAAAGTCGTTATACTTCAGTTCTTCACTCTTGAGGCTGATCCTAAGCCTGCTTACGCTTTCTACGAAGCTCCCCCACTGGCTCGCGACATACCGGTGCTGGTGCAATCCTTCCTGCTATAACCTTTACTTTCCGGATGCTATCGTTTGGCTGGCGTAGCTGTGTCTTTTCCGGAGGCTAGCGGCTACTATGCCTATACTTTCTTCTTCGGCATCCCTTCTTACTTGTCATTTTACTGTGACACCTCATTATTTGTTAAGGTTTATTTAAACTTACATGATTGCGAAATTAATTTCCCTTTCGCTCCGTAACCGTTATATCGTGCTGCTCATTTCAGCGGCGCTCTTCGGCTGGGGCTTATATTCGGTACAGACAAACAAGGTAGATGCTATCCCAGATTTGTCTGAGAACCAGGTGATCGTTTTTACAGAATGGATGGGCCGCAGCCCGCAGATCATCGAAGACCAGATCACCTACCCGCTTGTAACCAACCTGCAGGGTTTGCCCGAGGTGAAATATGTGCGCGGCAGTTCCATGTTCGGAATGAGCTTTATCTATGTCATTTTCGAGGATGAGACCGATGTGTACTGGGCCCGAGAGCGGGTATTGGAGCGCCTTAGTTCAGTAGGCAATATGCTGCCCGAAGGCGTTGCCCCTACCCTTGGCCCCGACGGAACTGGCGTAGGTCACATCTTATGGTATACCCTGGATGCCCCCGGCATGGACCTGGGAGAGCAGCGCGCTATCCAGGACTGGTATGTAAAATTCGGTTTGCAAAACGTGAAAGGCGTGAGTGAAGTAGCCTCGTTTGGTGGCTTCCAGAAACAGTACCAGATCACGCTGGACCCAAATAAACTAACCTACTATAAACTCTCTGTTCCGCAGGTTATTCAATCCATCCGGGCTAACAACAACGAGGCTGGCGGTCGCAAATTCGAGCTTTCCGACATCGGGTACATAATTAAAACTACCGGTTATTTACAGTCGGCTGAAGAAATACAGAACATTGCAATTGCTACGAACAATACCATTCCGGTGCGGGTACGCGATGTGGCAACCGTGCAGATGACAGGTGAAAGCCGCCTGGGTATATTTGACCTGAACGGTGAAGGCGAAGCAGTGGGCGGTATAGTAGTAATGCGCTACGGCGAGAATGCGGACGAGGTGATCGACAATGTAAAACTGAAGATGACCGAAGTAGCTAAAGGCTTACCGGAAGGCGTGAAATTCAACATCGTGTACGACCGCAGCGGCCTCATCAACGAGTCTATAGATTCTATCAAAAAGACGCTGATAGAGGAAATGCTGGTGGCTTCTGTGATCGTATTCCTGTTCCTGTTCCACTGGCGAAGTGCTTTGGTTATTCTCATCCAGTTGCCGCTTTCTGTTGCCATCGGTTTTATACTGCTTAACGCATTCGGTATCTCCTCCAACATCATGTCGCTGACAGGTATTGCCCTTTCGATAGGTGTGATTGTGGATGATGCCATTGTGATGGTAGAGAATGCTTACCGGCACCTAGCAGATGCACAGAAGGGTAAAGAATGGATGGAAGAGGATTAGTATCAGTTATTCAAAATTGAAAAATGAAATTATCAAAAGAAGATAGAATCCGGATCATCGAAAAGGCAGCCAAGCAGGTAGGACCAAGTGTGTTCTGGAGCACCGTAATTGTGATCACGTCGTTCCTCCCGGTGTTCCTGCTCACCGGCCAGGAGGGGAAACTGTTCGGTCCGCTGGCCTGGACAAAGACCTTTATTCTTATCGTGGACGCCATCGTAGCCATCACCCTCACACCGGTACTGATTTCCTTCTTCCTGAAAGGGAAATTCAAGGAAGATAACGCCAACCCGATCAACCGGGTACTGGAACGACTGTACGGGCCACTGTTGAGGTGGTGCCTGGAGTGGCGTAAAACCACCATCGGCGTCAACATCCTGGCACTGCTGGTAGCCATACCCATGCTTTTCAGTTTGGGTACCGAATTCATGCCGCCACTGGATGAAGGTTCCATCCTGTTTATGCCCGTAACGCTACCGGATATTTCCAACGCCGAAGCCAAACGCATTCTACAGGTACAAGATAAAATCATCAAATCAGTGCCGGAAGTGGAAAGTGTATTAGGAAAAGCAGGTCGCGCCAGCACGGCCACCGATAACTCCCCTATCAGCATGATCGAAACCATCATCATGCTTAAACCGCAGTCCGAGTGGCGCGAGGGCATCACCAAACAGGACATTATAAGCGAGCTGGACAGTAAGCTACAAATACCAGGTGTAGTGAACGGCTGGACCCAACCTATTATCAACCGCATTAACATGCTGGCTACCGGTATCCGCACCGATGTGGGTGTGAAAGTATATGGTCAAAACCTGGATTCAATAGCTGCGGTGTCTGAAAGAGTACGCGGTGCTTTGCGCGATGTGCCGGGTGTGAACGACCTGTACGTAGAGCCTATTACAGGTGGCAAATACCTCGAGATTGACATTAACCGGGAAGCGTTGAGCCGCTACGGTTTAACCATAGATGATGTAAACCTGATTGTAGAATCAGCATTGGGTGGCACTCCTATTGGCAATACCATTGAAGGCCGTCAGCGCTTTTCGATCAACGTGCGCCTGGCGCAGGAGTATCGCAACAGCGTGGACCGCATTCAGCGCATTCCAATCCAGACAGCTGCAGCAGGAACTATCCCATTATCATCGGTAGCAGAAATTCGGTTTACCGATGGCCCGCCCATGATCAACTCGGAGAATGCGCAGCTGCGTGGGGCCGTACTCTTTAACGTACGTGACCGCGATTTAGGAAGTACGGTAAAGGAAGCGATCGAAAAGATAAACCAGGAAGTAACGGGTATACCGGAAGGCTATTACCTGGAATGGAGCGGCCAATGGGAAAATCAGGTACGCGCCAATCAAACCCTGCAGCTCATTATCCCACTGGTAGTGCTGATCATCTTCTTCATTTTATACTTCTCTTTTAACTCCTTAAAAGAAGCCTTCTTTAGTCTGATTACCATTCCCTTTGCCCTGATCGGCGGGGTGTTCATCGTCTACTTCTATGGCGTGAATTTGTCTGTAGCCGTGGCGGTAGGCTTTATTGCCTTGTTTGGCATGGCTATCGAAACGGGGATGCTGATGGTGGTATACCTGAACGAAGCGATGAAGGAACTGACGGATACAAAAGGTAACTCCGATGAGACGATCACGAAGCAGGACATCCGCGACTATGTGTTTAAAGGGGCTGTGAAACGCCTACGACCTAAAATCATGACGGTATCTGTCTCGCTGTTCGGTCTGATCCCGGTGCTATGGGCAACCGGTGTAGGAACTGACGTGATGCTGCCAATCGTGCTGCCCTTGATTGGGGGTGTATTTACCTCTTCCATTCACATCCTGCTGGTAACGCCCGTGGTGTTTGAAATGACAAAAGAGTATGAACTTAAAAAACACGGTAAACTAGATATATACGATGTTAAGCATTAAGAAATTAAGTTGGTTGTGTGTGTTTGTGATGTTGCTGGCTGGCACTCCGGTGCTGGCTCAGCAGCAACAAATACTAAACCTAGACAGTGTGCTGCAGCGCATCAGCAACAATAACCCGATGTTGCAGCAGTACAATTACCGCGCAAAGGCGATGGATGCGTACGCGGAAGGCGCTAAAAGCTGGATGGCCCCGATGGTCGGTGCTGGCGTATTCATGGCCCCCTATCCCGGTGCTGAGATCATGGAAGAGCGCGACAAAGGTGCGTGGATGGTTTCAGCCGAGCAGGACATTCCAAACCCGATAAAGCAACGCGCGAAAGAAAAGTACATGAAATCCAGAGCTGGTATTGAGCAGGCAGCAAAGGATGTCACCTATAACGACCTGCGCGCCCAGGCCAAGACCGCTTATTACAATTGGGTGGTGCTTGAAAAACAGCTTGATGTATTAAAAGACAATGAACGCATTATGGAGTTTATGCTCAAGCTGGCACGAATCCGTTACCCCTACAGTCAGGGCAAGCTAGGCGGTGTTTACAAAGCGGAAGCCAGGCTGCACGAAGTGCAGAACATGCAGGTGATGACGGCTTCGCAGATCGAACAACAGAACGTGCAGCTCAACATTCTGATGAACCTGCCAAAGGATCAGAAGTATAAAATTGATACCACTATCGCTGTACCTGCGCCTGCTGCGCTTGCAGTTGATACCACTTACCTAGCGGGCGCCCGCAGCGACATCCGCCAACTCGACAGAACCATTCAGTCCATGCAGCTGAATGTAGAGATGGAAAAGAAAGAACGTTTGCCGGACTTTAAACTTCGCTTTGATCACATGTACCCGCGTGATGAGATGATGCCACAGCAGTTTACCGCGATGGGGATGATCTCCATTCCGATCGCACCCTGGTCGTCGAAGATGTACAAGGCCAACACCAAAGCCATGAACCTGGAGATACAAGCTATGCAGCGCGAGCGTGAGGCGATGCTAAACGAAGCGCAGGGGATGGCCCGTAACATGGCACTGGAGCTGAATACCATGCGAGAGCAGGTAGACAACTACAATAATAGAATCATACCGGCATTAAAGAAAAACTATGATGTGACCATACTGGCCTACGAGCAAAACAACGAAGAATTGCCTTTGGTAATCGATGCCTGGGAAGCTCTGAACATGGCGCAGATGGAGTATCTCAAGTTGCTGCTGTCTCTTTTTCAGATGACGGTAAGCTACGAGAAGGAGCTAGAAAGATAACTAGTGTATTGGGAAATGTGGATGAGTGAATGTTAAAGCTTTTCTCACACAATCCTGCTATTACTTATACAAAATTGAATATGAGACGATATTTGAACATACTCTTCCTGGTGGTAGGCTTTGCCGTGGCCGCCTGCTCCGTAGAAGAAAAAACACATGCAGAGGGGGAAACGGAATACACCTGTCCCATGCACCCGCAGGTAGTCAAAAGCGAACCTGGCTCCTGCCCTATCTGCGGCATGGACTTAGTTCCTAAAGCTGTACAAGGTGAAGGTGTTGAGCTAACCGAAGACCTTGCTTTTTTGTTAAAACCAACTAATACGACCGTAGTTTCTAACATTGCTATGATCAAACCTGTGCAAAAGACTGTGGAAGCCACAGTGCAGCTGGATGGCATTATCACCTACGATCCACGACGGGTTTATTCTGTTCCGGCGCGGGTAAGTGGTCGTATAGAGAAGCTATTCATCAAGTATAATTTCCAGCAGATCCGCAAAGGACAAAAGCTGATGGAAGTCTATAGTCCGGATCTGATCACGGCCCAAAAAGAGCTGCTGTACTTAGTGCAGTCGGCTCCGGAAGACAAGCAGCTGATCGTTGCTGCCAGGCAAAAACTACAGTACCTGGGTGCTACTACTGATCAGATCAACCGCCTGATCCGCACAGGGGAAGAAAGCTATACGTTCGCGCTTTACAGCCCCTACGATGGCTACGTGGTCGACCTGAACGCTTCGGCCCCTGCTGCTAGGGCAAGTGCCGCTACAGCACCAGCTGCCAGCGCTGGTGGGGGTATGGACGCCATGGGAGGTAGTAACGCTGCTACAACTCCAGCAGCCTCCAGTACGCCAGCTGGACAGGCCATACAATTGCGCGAGGGTATGTATGTAACTACAGGGCAACCCCTGTTGCGGGTAGTAAATGTTGCGCAGTTATGGGCAGAGTTTACTATTCCCCCAGGTAAGATGCAGTCATTAGCAAAAGGTTCTCCTGTGGTAATATCTTTTCCGCAAGTACCTGGTGAAAAGCTAAAAGCCAACATAGATTTCTTGCAACCCTTTTTTGATGAAGGAGAGAATTTTGCCAAGGCGCGCGTGTACTTGCCAGGCAATATGAAAGCTGCGATGGTAGGGCAACTGGTAAGTGGCCAGGCAACATATAGTACAGACACTGCCCTTTGGGTACCTAGTGTAGCAGTGCTGGATATAGGTACCAAGACCGTCGCTTTCATAAAAAGGAATGGCGTGTTTGAGCCAGTGGCGGTTACTACAGGTACGGATGTAGGCAGCAAGATCCAGATCACAGTTGGCTTAACGCAAGCGGATACAATAGCTGCAAATGCGCAGTTCCTGGTAGACAGCGAAAGTTTTATCAAGGTTCGAAACTAAAAAGAAAACCATGAGACGATATTTGAACATACTCTTCCTGCTGGTAGCCTTTGCCGTGGCTGCCTGCTCGGTAGAAGAAAAAACACATGCAGAAGGTGAAACTGCAACGTATACCTGTCCGATGCACCCGCAAATTGTGCAGGATAAACCGGGTACCTGCCCTATCTGCTTCATGGACCTGGTACCCGTATCCCAAACGGGTAAAGAGAATGGGGAACTGGTGCTGATGGAAAACCAGATCAAGCTAGGAAACATTAAAACCATGCGTGTTAAAGCTGGTTCCGTAGGTGGCAACGCTATACTTACCGGCAAGTTGGTACTGGATGAAACACAAACGGATGTGATCAGTAGCCGGGCTGCAGGTCGCATTGAAAAGCTGCACCTGAAAGAAAGTGGGCAAACGATCCAAAAAGGGCAACCGCTGTACGAATTGTATTCTGAAGAGCTTCTAACCCTGCAGCGCGAATACCTGCTGGCCCTGGCACAAAACCGTGAACTTGGGAATGAAAACCCAAGATTTGCTTCGTTTCTGGAAGCAGCCAAAAAGAAACTGCTCTTATATGGTTTAACCCAAGGTCAGATCAGGAGTTTGGCCAGAACCGGAAATGTAAGTTCCCGGATAACTTTTGTAGCTCCAGCCAGTGGTGTGGTTACCGAAGTTGCTGCTGCTGAAGGCCAGTATGTAGCTGAAGGTGGGGTGCTATATAGATTAGGTAAACTGGGCAAGATCTGGGTAGAAGCTGAAATTTATCCCCAGGAAGTGGCTAGTGTGAAAGAAGGTGATCCGATCAAGGTAGCAGTAGAAGGATTTGGAAAAGAGCTGGTAACGGCAGAGGTTACTTTTATCAGCCCGGAATTTCGGGCCGGTAGCCAGGTAGCGATACTACGTGCTGAATTGCCAAATCCAAATGATCAGTATCTGCCAGGCATGCAGGCCAATATTATCATGCAAAACTCGGATGATGAAAGCCCTACACTGGTGCTACCGACTGATGCTGTCATCCGTGATGAAAAAGGGGCGCATGTGTGGGTGCAGTCCGGGAAAGATACTTTTAAAGCCCAAATGGTGACGCTAGGGGAAACAAGTGCAGACAATGTGGCCATCCTTTCCGGGTTAAAGGAAAACGATAAAGTTGTCGTATCCGGAGCATACCTATTGTATAGCGAGTTTGTGCTCAAAAAAGGTACTAACCCCATGGCAGGCCATCAACATTAAATTACTAATGTATTATGAAAGACTGTTGTAAGACTGGTGACCAAGCACCAGTTAGTAAGTGGCAAAAGTGGCTACGCTGGCTTGTTATAGGTACCGTCGCCGTTATTATACTTTTAGTGCTTATCAACCAATTTAAATAAATTTCTAACCCCTAATACTAACTACAAAATGAAAAAGACATTTGCAACAGCTGCCTTGGCATCCTTCCTATTTACTTCTTGCTCTGAAAATAAGCAGGAAGCGACTACCGCAACTACTGAAACAGAAAACCACGAACACCACGAAGGTATGGCGCACGGCGATGCGCAGCCTGCCGCAGGAAAAGTGGTCGTAGAAGTGCCGAACTATACGTCGGTGGCGAGCCCTGTAAAGGAGCAAATCTCTGCTGTAGTAGACAGCTATCTAAAATTAAAAGACAACCTGGTAGCTTCTGACGCGCAGCAGGCGCAGATGGATGCCAAAGCCATCGTATCTGCTGCTGAAAAAGTAGATGTATCGGCTTTACAAGGCGAACAGAAAACTTTTGCAGCAGAACGCCTGAGTGAGGTAACACAGGCTGCTTCTGCCATGGCCGAGGCTGCTGACCTGGATTTACAGCGTGCTCAGCTGGAGTTATTATCTGAAGCGACCTTTGCCCTGACCAAAGCGTTTGGTGCTGCTGATCAAGCCTTATACTACCAGCATTGCCCGATGGCCAACAACGACCAGGGAGCCTACTGGCTGAGCTCAAATAAAGAGATCCAGAATCCTTATTTTGGAGAGAAGATGCTGAAGTGTGGTAGCAACGAAGAAGTGCTTAATTAACATGAAAGAAGGGAGCAGTACTAAAAAGTGCTCCCTTCTTTATCATCTTTAGTCAAATCAGGAAGCAGGGCTTACGTTCTCGCAGCCCCTATCAAATTCATAACCTCATGCATAAATTCGGGACATCCTTTATTGGGGCCTTAGCACTTGCCGGTAGCCTAACAGGTTGTAATGACCTCATGGTACACGACGAGCAGATGACACCCTTGAACCTAACTTACCCGGCTGCTTTTGTCGTAAATGGGCTCGATAATATCAATTGCTGTTATCAGGCTAAGTGAAAATCAACTTTCAGAAACGATCAAACTACAGGATGCCGTAGCGCCCCACCACATATCGATAAGCCCTGATAAAACAACACTTGCTGTTGCGATCACTTCCACTGATTTAAGCGGCGGACATGGGGGTATGGATGACAGCGACAAGTCATTTAAGGTAATAATTCTGGATGCAGTAACCGGCTTAGTTAAGCAGACACTCCTTTTACCCAGTATGCCACATAATGCAGCATTCAATGCTGCCGGGAATGAGCTATGGCTCGGACAGCAAAATGAGAATTCTGGTACTGTGCTTGTATTTGATACAGCTGATTGGTCTATCAAAGCAGTAATCACTGTAGGCAAGGACCCTTCTGAAGTCACGTTCTCAACAGATGGTGCACTAGCCTTTGTTGCCAATACCAATGATGCATCCATCTCTGTGATTGATCCTTTGTCCAAGACAGTGTTAAAGACTCTTCAAGTGGGCAAGGAACCTGTAGGGGCCTGGCCGGCTAGTGATGGCAACATGTATGTAGATAATGAAAGTGCGCAGACAGTCAGTATCATCAATGTAGCATCTACAACGGTAACAGAAACACTTGCCTTAGGCTTTAAGCCAGGGTATGTTGCCTACCAGGACAACACGAAGGAACTCTGGGTAAGCAATGCCACTGATGGTGAAGTAGTGATCTATCAACGGGGAGCTACTGGCTGGCTG